>NZ_CP120743.1:4007500-7829052 GCF_029581295.1 Micromonospora sp. WMMD712 | reverse complement strand
CCTTGGCGAGGAAGCCCGCCCGCGTGATCGGCTCGGCGGTGCCGTAGCCGACGAACACGCCGTGCGCGCCCGCGCCCCGGGCGTGCACGACGCGCTCGGGGATGCGCTCGTGGTCGAAGTGCGTGATCTTCTCGCGGAAGTGGTGGTCCTGGAGCAGGATCGGGCCGCGCGGCCCGGCCTTGAGCGAGTGGTCCGTGTCGCGCAGCCGCGCCCCCTGCGAGGTGGTGAGGTTGGCGCCCTGCTGGCCGTTCGCGGTCGTCGGCGCGCCGGTCGGCGCACCGGTCGGGCTGCGGGTCCCGGGGGCGCCCTGTTCCCCCTTCGGCGGCAGCGGGCCGTGCGGCGTCGTCGGCTCCGCGACGGGCGGCGGGGCGCTGCCGGGCGCGCCGGGGACGTCGGGGGTCAGGACGTCGGCGACCTTCCCCGCGGCGGCCTCGACGACGTCCTTGACCGCCTTGGCGGGCTTGCGAGCACTCATCTGGACGGGTACCTCCGGGATGCGGCGATGAACGGGCATCCGGGTCGTACCCTGCTGGGTTCGAGCAAAACGGACCAGACGGGTGCCGGTCAGCCGGGCCAGCGCCCGGTCAGCACCGCGACGCCGTCGCCGTCGAGCTCGGGCAGGGCCACCCGCCGGCCGGTCAGCGTGAGCAGCAGCGCCTCGCCGGCGCCCCGGACCACCGGGCCCTCGCCCGCCGCCCAGCCCAGGTCGGTGGCCTCGAACCGCAGCCCGGCGACCCGGCGGCGGTCGACGAAGCCGACGGCCCGGCCGCCGGTCAGGAAGTCCAGCGACGTGCGCAGCCGCAGTGGGTCCAGGTCGGCGGGCAGGCCCAGCGGGCGGCGGATGTCCTGCCCGTGCACCTGCACGTCGGTGAGCTGCCCGAAGAACCCGACCACGGGCGGCCGGAACGGGTGCTCCGCGTGGGTCCGCAGCGCCGCGGCCAGCTCGGCCGCCGGCCGGCGGGCCACCTGGCTGGCCAGGCGCGCGTTCGCCGCGTGCAGATTGAAACCGGAGCGCAGCACGAGCGGCAGGATCCGCCACGGGCTGACCACCAGCGGCGACACCAGGTGGCCGGCGACCTCCCGCACGGTCCAGGCCCCGCACAGGCTGGGGGTGTCGAGCTGGGCGGGGGTCAGCGAGTCGAGCAGGTCGGCGATGCGGCGGCGTTCGGCGGCGATCATCGCCAGCAGGTCGGAGGGCACGGCGACATTCTGCCCCCTGCGCGCCGCCCCCGGCACCGGCCGTGCGGTCCGCCCCGCCGGCCGGCGGACCGCCGTGCCGCCGGTCGCCGACGGCCGGCCCCGCCGGTCAGGCGGACGCCGGCCGCCCCAGCACCGCGCCCAGCTCGGCGCGGGTGGAGATGCCGAGCTTGCGGTAGGCCCGGGCGAGGTTGGCCTCGACGGTCTTCGGGCTGATGAACAGCGTGTCGGCGATGACCCGGTTGGTGCGCCCCTGCGCGGCCAGCCGGGCCACCCGCTCCTCGGTGGCGGTGAGCGTGGTCGGCGCGGCCGTCCGCCGGCCGATCCGGTCCAGCTCAGAGCGCGCGGCGGCGGCGAACGCGGCGGCGTCGAGCACGCCGAACTCCGCCTCGGCCGCCTCCAGCGCCGCGCGGGCCTCCCGGCGACGCCGGGCCCGCCGCAGCGCCCGGCCGGCGACCAGCAGGCAGCGGGCACGGTCCAGCGGCAGCACGTCCGCCGGTACGGCCGCCCGCGCGGCGTGCAGCGCGGCGAGGGCCGGTGACGTGTCGACGCCTGCGGCGCCGTCGACCAGCACCCGGCTGCGGGCCAGCCCGAGGGTGGTCCACGGCCGGGGCAGCCGACCGTGCCGCTCGGCGAGGCGGGCCAGGGCCCGGCCCGCCGTGTCGAGGTCACCGCAGCCGACGCACGCCTCGATCCAGTCCGGCTCGAAGCGCAACGCGACCGGCTCGGCGATCCCGGAGCCGGCCAGCGCCCCCGCCAGCTCGCCGTACGCGGCGGCGGCCTCGGCGGCCCGGCCGGCGGACAACGCCACGAACCCGGCCAGTTGCAGGTGGATGCGCCGGCTCCAGGCGTCGTCGACCTCCCGGGCCCGGCGCAGTCCCGCCTCCGCGACCCCGGCGGCCTCGGCCAGCCGCCCCCGGTACGCGGCCAGCGTCCCCGCCAGCCAGGTCTCCCCGACCAGCGCGCTGCCGAGCTGCTCGCCCAGCTCCCGGGCGGCGGCGACGTGCGCCTCGGCCGCGGCGAACCGGCCGGCCAGCAGCTCCGCCTCGCCGAGGTGGGTGAGCAGCTCGTGCTGCCACGGCTCGTCGCCCCGCGCCGCCGCCCGGGCGCGCATGTCGTGCAGCCGTTCCCGCGCCCGGGCGTGGTCGTCGGTGGCCTTCCACCAGATCGCCGGGATCGTGCCGGCCAGCCACGACGGCTCGCCGGCCTCCAGTTCCAGCGCCCGGTCGAGCAGCCCGGTACGGGCGGGCCGCCCCGCGCGCACCTCGTGGAAGAACAGCAGCAGCAGCGACGCGGTCAGCAGGGGCCGGTCCCCGTCCGCGCCGAGCAGGGCGATGGCGGCCTCGGCGTGCCGCCGGGCGGCCCCGGGCCCGTCGTGGAACAGGGTGAGGTGGGCGTGGATCCGCCCCGCGAGGGGGCCGCCGTCGGCGGCGGCCAGCGCGCGCTCGCCCGTGGACACGGCGGTGGCGAGGTCGTCGGCGAACCACGCGACCAACGCGCGCAGCAGCAGCGCCTCCGCTCGCGCCTGCCCGGTGAGCTGCCCGGTCGCGGCGTCGGCCGCCGCGCCGGCCGCCGCGTGGTCGCCGCTGTCGATGCGGCAGCGCACCGCGGCCAGGCGACGCCGGTCCCGGGCGTCGGCCTGGCCGGCGGGCGTGAGCTGCGCGGCCCGCTCGAACAGGTCGGCGGCGACGGCGGGGGCGCCCCGGGCGTGCTGGCGCTCGGCGGCGGCGGCCAGCTCGGCGGCGACCGCGCCGTCCGGCCCGACGGCGCACCGGGCGAGCTGCCGGGCGCGTTCGTCGGGGTCCGGCACCGCGTCGGCCAGCGCCCGGTGCAGCCGTCGGCGGACCCCGGGCGGGATGCCGCCACGGACGGCGGCGGCATAGCTGGGGTGGACGAAGCCGACCCGGTCCGGGGCGACGCGCAGCAGGCCGGCCTCCTCCGCGGCGTCCCACGCGTCCGCCGGCACCCCGGCCGCGGCGAGGTCCGGCAGGGTGGGGACGGTCAGCAGCGCCGCCAGCCGCACCGCGTCCCGGGTGCGGGCGGGCAGCGCCCGCAGCGCGTCGGCGAGCAGCTGCCGCAGCGACGACGGCACCGGCAGGTCCTCGCCGGGCCCCGGCGGGCGGGGCAGGCGCAGCACCGCCCGGGCCATCTCGATGGCCAGCAGCGGGTTGCCGCCGGCGTCGCGGACGATCCGGGCGAACAGCGGGCGGCTGACCGCGCCGTCCAGCCGGGCCCGGACGATGTGGTGCAGGGAGCCGGCGTCCAGCGGGGGCAGGGCGACGCGGGTCACCGGCGCGCCGCCCGGCCGGTCGTCGTCGAGGCCGAGGGGCGCGGCGGCGGGCCCGGGACCGTCCGTGCGCCGGGCGACCAGCACGACCGGCCGGGGCGCGAGCCGGCGCAGCGCGAACCGCAACGCCCGCTCGCTCGGCGCGTCGAGCCAGGGCGCGTCGTCGACGGCGAGCAGCACCGGGGGCCCCGCGCCGAGCGCGGCCTCGATCAGGGCCCGGGTCGCCGCGCCGACCGCCCGTTCGTCGACCGCCTCGTCGCCGGACGCGGCCAGCAGCACCATCTCGGCGGCGGCGCGCTGCGGCGGGGGCAGGGCCGGCACCGCGGCGGCCAGCGGCCGGAGCAGGTCGGCCAGCGCGGCGAACGGCAGCGCCGCCTCGGCCTCGGTCGGGGCGCAGGTGAGCGTCGCCCAGCCGGCCCGCTCGGCCCGGGCGACGAGGGCCCGCCAGAGGGCGGTCTTGCCGATGCCGCTGCGGCCTTCCACGAGCACCGGCGCTCCCGCGCCCAGCGCCCGCCACGCCCGGTCGGCGACCGCGTCGCGCCCCACCAGGGAGGTGTCCATGGCGGGATGATGGCACGCGGCCGCCACCCGGGGGCGGCGCGCCGCCGGCGGGACGGGGCGGCGGCCGGGCCTCAGAGCCGGCCGGCGACGGCGCGGGCGAGGGCCTCCAACGGCTCGCGGTTCTCCTCGGGGGCGTTGAGCCGCACCAGCCGGACGGCCACCCACCTGCCGGAGGCGTTGACGAAGACCGAGTCGTCGGTCGCGTACGCCTCGTCGCCCACGCCGGACAGTGCCCGCGTCTCGTGCCCGAGCGCCCGTTCGGTGTCGAGGTACGTCTTCGCGCCCGCACCGACGAAGACCTCGACCTGCGCGGTCGGCCCGTCGACCGGCGCGGTGTAGGTGCAGGTGTCCCCGACCGGCCTGCCGTCGTCCAGTCCCCGGCCGGCGAGCTGCTCGGCCTCGGCCTTGCGGACCAGGGCGCAGGGGTCGGGCAGGCCCAGCGCGTCGTCTCCCGGCCCGGGTGGCTGCCCGTCGGTCGGGTCGGCCGCCCCGCCGGTCCGGGCGGCGGTCGGTGCGGCCGACCCGCCGGGCTGCGTCGCCACCGGGGCGGGCCGGTCGGCGGCGTCGCCCGGGTCGGCGGAGAGCGGGCCGGCCAGCCGGCCGCAGGCGGCGGGGGCAAGCAGGGCGAGCAGCAGAACGGGGGCCAGGCGACGGGCCCGGGCCGGGCGCCGGCGGGCCGAGGGGTACGTGCGACGGGACATGCGCCTGACGCTAGGGCCCCGCGCCCGCGCGCCAATCGGGTGTTTCCCTATCCGATAGCGGGACCGGGATTGTGTCGATCATCGATCTGCGCTCTGCTTGGCGAAAGCGCTTGCCCCGTGGGCGGCGCGGCCCGTCCGACGGACGGGCGTCCGGGCACGGACCAGGGTCCGCTCCGGCATCCGGCGGGCACCGGCTGCCGGCGTCCTCGCGGGCCCCACGTACAGCCAGGGAGCACCATGCTGCACAGACAGCGCCGAAAGTCCCTTGCCGTCGTCACCGCGGCGGCGGCCACGCTGGCCGCCGCGGGGGTCGTGGCCACCGCGGGCGTCGCACAGGCCGCCGCCGGCTGCCGCGTCAGCTACGTGGTCGGCTCGCAGTGGCCGGGCGGCTTCTCCACCACCGTCACCCTCACCAACGTCGGCGACCCCATCACCTCGTGGCAGCTCACCTGGTCGTTCGGCGCCGGCCAGACGATCACCCAGGCGTGGAACGCCACCGTCACGCAGAGCGGCAGCGCGGTCACCGCCACCAACGCGAGCTTCAACGGCAACCTCGCCACCAACGCGTCGGCCGCCTTCGGCTTCAACGGCACGTGGAACAACAGCAGCAACCCGACGCCGACCAGCTTCGCGGTCAACGGCGTCACCTGCACCGGCGGGACCAGCCCGACCACGCCGGGCAACCCGACCACCCCACCGCCCACCACCCCGCCACCGACCACGCCGCCGCCCACCACGCCGCCGCCGACCGGATCCTGGCCGACGCCGACCGGGCAGGTCGGCGTCAACGGCACGATCGCGGTCTCCGGCGTGTTCGACGGCGGCATGCGCCGCTACTGCTGCATCGGCGACGGCAGCCAGGAGGAGAGCCAGGACCCGATGTTCCAGCTCGCCGCCGGGGCCACCCTGCAGAACGTCATCATCGGCGGGCCCGCCGGCGACGGCGTGCACTGCGCCGGGTCCTGCACGCTGCGCAACGTGTGGTGGGAGGACGTGGGCGAGGACGCCGCCACGTTCCGCGGCAGCGGGTCGCCCACCTTCCTGGTCGACGGCGGCGGCGCGCGCAGCGCCAGCGACAAGGTCTTCCAGCACAACGGGGCGGGCACGCTGACCGTCCAGAACTTCCAGGCGACCAACTTCGGGACGTTCTACCGCTCCTGCGGCAACTGCTCCACCCAGTACAAGCGCAGCGTCGTCATCCGTAACAGCACGCTGACCCGCCCCGGCAACACGGTGGCCGGGATCAACGTCAACTACGGCGACACCGCCCGGTTCTCGGGCATCACGATCGTCAACGACCCCAGCCGGGCGATGGTGATCTGCCGCAAGTACAACGGCAACAACACCGGCAGCGAACCCACCCAGGTCGGCACCGGGGCCGACGGCACCAACTGCCTCTACTCCTCGTCCGACCTGACCTACCGGTAGTCCCCCGCCGGCGTCGCGGGCCCGCAGCGTCGCGGGTCCGCGACGCCGACGCCGGGCCCGCGCGTGGCCTACCGGGCCGCCATGCGGCGGGTCAGCTCGGCCGCCCGGAACGCGGCGACCTCGCGCGCCTTCGCCGCCACGAACCGCCGCAGCGGCGCCGGCGCGTCGGCGGTCACCCCTTCCCTCACCCGGGTGCCGCCCGCCTCGGCGGCCAGGTCCACCACCGCGCGCAACGACACCCAGCC
The DNA here is from genome assembly GCF_029581295.1 of Micromonospora sp. WMMD712. Lineage (NCBI taxonomy): Bacteria > Bacillati > Actinomycetota > Actinomycetes > Micromonosporales > Micromonosporaceae > Micromonospora > Micromonospora sp. WMMD712. Next base: position 7,822,633 of record NZ_CP120743.1, on the reverse strand, counting down.
GGGGCTACGCACGTCGCTGACCAGTTGCGCGCCCGGCCGGGTCGCCACCATCCGTACCCGGATCGGGTTGTCCCACCGCACCGGCCCGACCAGCCGGAACCGCTCGACGGCGAGGTAGCGGGCGACCGCCCGGCCCCGCGCGTCGTGGCCGGTGCGCACGTCGCGGACCGCCACGATCAGCGGCGACAGCCCGACGTAGCTGAACGGGTCGGACAGGTGCTGGTAGACCTCGTCCGGTGACGCCGCGACGACGCAGGTCGTCTCGAACGCGACCGGAGGTCTGCGGGCGTCGGGCACGTCGACATCCTGCCACGCCGAGGCGGCGGCACCGTCGGGAAGGGACATTGCCCAGGACATCGACGCACATTATTATGTCAACGCCGTTCCGCGAGCGGCTGGACGGGGAGGGCGGAGATGAGCGGGAGACCCTCCCTGGCCATCGGCATCGCCTCCTCGGCGTCGCACCGCCGCCGTCTCGCCGAGCTGTTCGGCGGGTCCGAGGCCGTCCTGATCGTCTCCAGCGTGGACCAGGCGCGACGGTTCCTCGGCGTGGCCGGCGGGCCCGCCGACGCGCCCGCCGACGCGGCGACCCACCGGGTCGCGGTCACCGCCGTCGCGCCGGCCGCGACCGCGCTGAGCATCGACTCCGACCGGCGGGTGCTGCGCTGGCGCAACCGCGAGATCGGGCTGACCCCGCTGGAGCACGACCTGCTGCGCTGCCTGGTGGGCACGCCCGGGCACACCTGGACCCACCGGCGGCTGCACCGCGAGGTCTGGGGCACCGAGCGCCTCGGCCGCGGCTCCGACCTGCACTCGGTGGTGCGCCGGGTGCGGCGCAAGCTGGCCCGGCTGGGCGTGCCGGCGACCATCGACGCGGTCCGGGGGGTCGGCTTCCGGCTGGCGCTGCCCTGAGCCCCGCCCGCCGTCGCCCCCGAACACGCCGTGCTCGCGCCGACCCCCGGCCGGCCCGCCCGCAGGCGCCGCCGGCCCGCCCGGTCGGTTGACCGGGCGGGCCGGGGTCGTCCCGTCAGCCGCCGCGGGTCAGCAGCGGATCGGCGTCAACGCGAAGTTCTCCACCGTGGGCGTACTGGTGTTGATCTTCGTCTGGCGGGTCTGCGGCTTCCAGCCGTCCTTCGCGACGATCAACGTGAGCGGGTTGTTCCGCTTGTCCAGCCAGTACGCGTACCGGCCCTGGTCGTCGGTGGCGAACGTCCACGACATCGCCCACGAGTCGACCTGCACCACCGCCCCGGGCAGCGGCGCGCCGACGCCCTGGCAGCTCGTCCCGGTCACCGTGCCCAGCAGCTTGCCCCAGGTCTTCGGCGGCTGGGCGGTCATCGTGACCGACACCGGCGCGACCGTGTACGGGGTGTCCTCGGTGATCACCACCGACGCCGTGTACGTGCCCGGCTGGTCGACGGTGGCCGAGATCCCGACGGTGACCGTGACCTTCTCGCCCGGCGCCAGCGTGGCGGCCGTCTTGTCGATCGTCAGCCAGCTGACGTCCGCGGCGGCCTCGGCGCACTCGCCGAAGCCGGGCAGCGCCTCGCTGTCCGGCGTCGCCGTGAAGCCGCCCGAGGAGCCGCCGACCTTGTAGAAGCCGCACGCCGCGCCGCCCCGGTACCGGGCGGTGTTGGCGTTCGGCAGGGCCGACCACGAGTTGCCCGCCGGGTCGTAGGCGAAGCCGGCGTTGGTGATCGCCCCGCCCTGCGAGCCGCCGACGACCAGCAGCTTGCCGTTGGCGACGGCGAACGAGCTGGCCCAGTTGTCGGCCGGCGCGTCGGCGATCGCGGTCCAGGCGTTGGTGCCCGGGTCGAAGGCGTAGCCGGCCTTCTGCGGCACGGTGCCGTCGTTGCCGCCGGTGCAGTAGACGACGCCGCCGATGCCGCCGCAGGACAGGAACGCCACCGACTTCGGGTAGTCGGGCAGCGTCTCCCAGGTGTCGCTGGCCGGGTCGTACCGGACTACGTCGTTGGACATCGGCGTGCAGTTCGCCGTCGTGCAGCCGCCCACCGCGTAGAGCTTGCCGGCGGCGACGGCCTGGCCGGCGGCCGCCCGGGGCAGCGGGTTGTTCGCCTTCTTCGTCCAGGCGTCGGCCGCCGGGTCGTACGACCAGGTGGCGGCGTCGGGGCCGGACGCGCCCCAACCGCCGGTCACGACGATCTTCCCCTCGACGACGCCGGCCGTGACGGCGTTGCGCGCGCCCGGCAGGTCGGCGATCGGGGCCCACGTCTGGGCGATGGGGTCGTAGGCGTAGTTCTTCGCCGACGACGCCGTGCCGTTGCCGCCGGCGATCGAATACACCTTGCCGTCCAGGCTGACCACCCGGTTGTCCATGATGTTGGCCGGGAAGTCGGTGACGTCCGTCCAGGGCGCGGCCTGCGGGCCGGTCGGGGCCGGGGCCACCGCGGCGGCGTTGCCGGACGCCCGCGCGGCCAGCGACGTGGCGGCCGTGATCCGCTGCTCCGGGGCCCCCTCGGCGGCCAGGATCTGCCGCTGGGTCACCCGGGAGCCGTCGGCCCGCAGCAGCTCGAACCCGCCGTCGCGCTCGCCGAAGCGGACGTCGACGGGTGCCCCGCCGGTGTTGGTCACGGTGAAGGTCTTGGCGACGGTGCCGGTGGGCATCCGCACCGTGCCGCTGACCTCCGCCGGCTGCACGGACAGCCGGCCCGCCGCGAGCTTGAAGGTCGCGGTGGTGGCCCAGTCGGCCTCCACGGTGACCTGCTTGCCCTGGCTGAGATAGCCACCGGCCTTGGCGGTGAACCGGTGCGCGCCGGTCAGCGAGGAGAACAACCAGTAGAAGCCGTCGGGCAGCTCGGTGTCGTCGGGGGTGGCCACGGTGGTGGCCGTCTCCGCCGGCCGGTCGTCGCTGGTGACGGTCGCGCCGTTGACGTAGCCGTTGTCGTTGGCGTCGCGGACGTGGCCGAGCACCAGGCCACCGTCGGTCGGCGCGCAGGTGACCTCGCTGCCGATCAGCACGTTGTCGACCTGCCACCACCACTCCCAGGTGGCGTCGTAGTAGTGGAACCGCACCTGGACCCGGGACTCGCCCGCCGCCTGCGGGATCGCGATCTCGGTGACCCGCGGCCCGCGCACGTCCGCCGCCTGCCGCAGCACGTTGGCCCAGGTCGCGCCGCCGTCCACGCTGAGGTCGACGTCGGCCCGCTCGGAGCTGACCCAGTTGAGGTCCTGGTTGAACCGGATCACCGGCGCGGCGACGTCGGTGAGGTCGACGACCGGGCTGACCAGCGAGGTGTCCTGCTTGCCGCCGCTGCCGTAGTCGTCGCTGTCGACGATCGCGAAGCCGCCGGTGCCGCCGGTGAGGTTGCCCCGGCCACCCGCGTCGGTGAACTGCCACCCCTGGCCGGTGCCGGCGTTGTCCACGACCGACCAGCCGGCCGGGGCGCGGTCGCCGTCGAAGGTCTCGTACACCCCGTCGGAGCCGTACCCGTAGCCGGGCGCGGTGGTGCAGGCGGCCGGGTCCACGGTGACGGCGACGTTCTGGGTCTTGTTGCCGGCGCCGACCACGACCTCGCGGGTCACCGTCTGGTAGCCCGGGTACTGCGGCTCCACCTTCAGCTTGTACGTGGCCGAGGCGGGCAGGGTGAGGCTGTAGCGGCCGTTGCCGGGGGTGGTGTAGTCGGACACCGGGAGGCCCTCGACGCTGACCTTGGCGTACACCGGCCAGCCGTGGCCGGAGCCGTCGGTGACCGAGCCGCTGACGGTGACCGACGGCACCGCCGTCAGCGCGACGTCGAGCGTCGTTGTCGCGGCGGCGCGGACCGTGGCGGGCAGGGTCCGGGCGGCGTAGCCGAACGCGGTCACGGCGACCTGGTAGTCGCCGGCGGGCAGCAGGGACGAGTACCTGCCGTCGGCGCCGGTGGTGAGCTGCCGGGACGCCGGGCCGGTGAGGGCGACCGTGGCGCCGGGGACCGGGTCGCCGGTGGCGGCGTCGGTGACCGTGCCGGCGAGGGTGCCGGTGTCCCCGATCGGGGCGGCGTCGAGCAGCGCGAGGGCGTCGAGGCGGCCCTCGCCGTAGACGTTGTTGTCGTCGGCGGTGCCGCCGCACTGGGCGTCGGCGGTGTCGATCGCCGAGTCGTCCAGCAGGGCGCGGGTGGCCGCGACGTCGCCGACCAGCGCGGGCGCCGCCGACCACAGCAGCGCGACCGCGCCCGCGAGGTGCGGGGAGGCCATCGAGGTGCCGCTCAGGCTGCCGTAGCCGCCGCCGGGGATGCTGGAGCGGACGTTGACGCCGGGCGCGGAGATGTCGGGTTTGACGGCCCCGCCCTGGCCGGCGCCCCGGGCGGAGAAGCTGGCGATGGTGTTGTTGACGTCGTACGCGCCGGTGGAGTAGTTGCTGGACCGGCTGCCCGGCGAGCCGCTGGTCTGGCAGGCCGGGCCGCTGTTGCCGTTGGACCAGGCGCCGAAGATGCCCGACGCGGCCCAGGCCAGCGTCACGTCCTCCATGAACGGGTCGTTGGAGGGCAGCCGGGTGCCCCACGAGTTGTTGATGACGTGGGGTCGCTTGCTCGCGTCGGGGTTCTCGCCGTCGAGGTCGGTGGGTTCGAGCATCCACTGGCCGGAGGCGATCAGCGCCGCGTCGGTCGGGCAGCAGCCGTTGGCCGCGATCCACCGGACGCCGGGCGCGACACCGATCTGGTTGGCGCCGTCGGCGCCGGCCATCGTGCCCATCGTGTGGGTGCCGTGGCCGTCGCCGTCGCAGGGGCCGGCGGCGCAGTCGCCGGCCGCGTCGAACCAGTTGTAGTTGTGGTCGAAGGTGCCGTCGCCGTTGTTGCCCCGGTACGCCCGCACCAGTGCCGGGTGGTCGAACTGCACGCCGGAGTCGATGCTCGCCACCGTGATGCCGGCGCCGGTGACGCCGTAGCGCGACCAGACGTCGTCGGCGTTGATGTTGGCGATGCCCCACTCCAGGGCGTTGGCCGTCTTCTCGTCGGTCCCCTTCGTGACCTCGGGGAGCTCGTAGGCGACCGGCGCGTAGACGCCGTCGACCTCGGCGTGCGCGGCGAGGCTCTGCGCCATCGTCAGGGAGCCGCTGCTGACCTTGATGGCGTTGGTCGCCCAGAAGCTCTGGTACTTCGCGCCCGAGCCGTCGAGCTCGGCGCGGACCTTGGCCTGGCTGTCGGCGGCGGTACGCCGCAGGGCGTCCGCCACGGCGGCGCCCCGCTTGGTCCAGTCGGCGGTCGCGGCGGCCTTGCTCAGGTCCGCCCGGGCACCGAAGTGGATCCAGAAGTCGCTCTCGGTCTTGGTCTGGAGCCGTTGGACCAGCTCGGGCCGGATCTTGTCCGCGGGCGTGCCGCCCGGCGCGGCCTGCGCCCCGGGGGCGGTCGTGGCCAGGGCCGTCGCCGCGAGGGCGAGCGCCGCACCGGCGCTCACCAGGCGCCTGGCCAGGCCCCTGGGGTGTGGACGTCTCAGCATTCGGTGCCGCCTCCTGCACGAACGACCCGCGGTTGGTCGGGCCGTGGCAGGGGTACAACGACCGAGCCTCCCGTCTGGACGCACGGCGACGAACCCCCGGGCCCCTCAGGCGTCGTGCGGGTCACGCCGGCCGCCTGTGGGCAAACTATGATCGACAAAGATGAAGGATCAAGCACGCGACGTGAGCAACTCGTCGCTACGAGCAGCCCGACCGGCCACGCCGCCCGCCCGTCGCTGTCACGGCGCTGACAGACTCGGGCAGCGGCGGGCGGCCCCGTCCGCGTGGGCGCGGTGAACGGCGGCGACGGCGGCCCGCCGGCGGGCCCCCTCGACGAGGCGGGGCCGACGGTCCCGCTGGTGATCGCGGTGACCCCGTCGCCGGCCGAACGGATCCGGCTCGCCGAGCGCCTCGACGGCATCGCGCCCCTGCTGCTGGTCGCCGACCTCGACGAGTTGCGCCGGCTGATCGCCGTCCCGCCGGGGCCGCCGGCCGCCACGACTCCCGACCCGGACGACACGCTGTGGATCGACTCGGCCCGGTCGACGGCCCGCTACGGCGGGCGCGAGGTCTTCCTCACCCGGCTCGAACGCGACCTGCTGGCCCGCCTGACCAGCGAGCCGGTGCGGGTCTGGAGCTACGCGGAGCTGCACCGCACGGTCTGGCACGACGAGGGGCGCCAGCGCACGGCCGGCGTGCAGTCCCTGGTGAAGCGGCTGCGCCGCAAGCTCGACCAGCTCGGCACGGGCGTCACCGTCGTCGCGGTACGGGGGGTCGGGTTCCGGCTGACCGACCACCGGCGGCCCCGCATCGACGGCGGGTGAGGCCGCGGCGTGACGGTGCAGGATGGGGGCATGACCGGGCTCGTCGGGCGGGACGACCAGATCCGCCTGCTCGGGGATCTGCTCACCCGCGCGATCGGGGGGCGGGGCGGCGCGCTGGTGTTGCGCGGCGAGGCCGGGATCGGCAAGTCGGCCCTGCTGGAGCACGTGGTCCGGGCCGGGCACGGGCGCGGGGTGCGCGTGCTGGAGGTGACCGGCGTGCAGGCCGAGGGGCAGATCCCGTACGCCGGGCTCGACCACCTGCTCCGCCCGCTGCGCCCCGCCCCGACGTTGGCGGACACGCCGTACCGCCGGGCCGTCGAGGTGCTGCACCTGCTCGGCGAGCCGGAGCAGCCCACGCTGCTCGCGGTCGAGGACGCGCACTGGCTGGACGCCGCGACCTGGGAGACCCTGACGTTCCTCAGCCGGCGGCTCGGGTCGGACCGGGTCGCCGTGGTCATGGCGGTACGCGACGGCGAGGACGTCGACCGGCGGCTCACCAGGGCGGGGCTGCCCGAACTGCGGCTGGAGCCGCTGACCAGGGCCGACGCCGAGACGCTGTTGGACAGGGCCGCGCCCCGGTTGGCCCCCCGGCTGCGGGGCAGGGTGCTGGCCGAGGCCGCCGGGAACCCGCTGGGCATCGTGGAGCTGGGCGGGTCGGTGGCCCGGCTCGGCGACGGCGCGCTGTCGCCGTCGGCGCTGCCGCTGAGCGCGCGGGTGGAGCGGACCTTCGGCGGGCTGGTCGCCGACCTGCCGCCGCGGACCCGGACCCTGCTGCTGGTCGCGGCGCTGAACGACGGGTCCGGCCTGGACGAGATCCTGGCGGCGGCCACGCTCCTCGGCGGCGTCGAGGTGCCCACCGAGGCGATCCAGCCGGCGGTGACCGCCCGCCTGGTCGCCGTCGACGAGCAGTACGAGCTGCGGTTCCGACACCCGTTGCTGCGCTCGGCGCTGCGCCAGCAGGCCGCGCCCGCGGACCGTCGGCGCGTGCACGCGGCGCTGGCCGAGGTGCTGGCCGCCAGCCCGCAGCGCCAGCTCTGGCACCGGGCCTCGGCCGCGCCGGGCCCGGACGAGGCGCTGGCCCGGGAGCTGACCGACGTGGCGGCCGCCGCCGCGCCGCGTCAGGCGCCGCTCGCGCTGGCCGCGCTCACCCGGGCCGTCCAGCTCAGCCGGGACCCGGCCGCGCGCGGCCACCGGCAGGTGTCGAGCTGTCTCGTGGCGCACGAGCAGGGCGACCAGCACACCGTGCGGCGGCTGCTCGGCGAGATCGACGAGAGCGTCCTGCGGCCGGCCGACCACGCCCGGCTGACCTGGTTGCGCGAGACGTACCTCCCGATCGCCTGGTCCGGGCCGGAGCGGCTGTTGACCTACGCCGACCTGATCGACACGATGCGCCGCGACGGCGACCCCGAACGCGCCCTCCAGGCGATGAACGACCTGGCGCTGCGCGTCTACTACTCCAACGTGCCGACGCCCGTCCGCGACCGGTTCACCGAGGTCACGCTCGCGCTCGGGTCGATCGACGACGACCCGCGCGTGCCCGCCATCCTGCTGCTGGTCGCACCGGTCGAGCACGGCGTCGCCGCGCTGCGCCGGCTGGAGCGCCTGGCGCACCGGATGGACCTGCCACCGGCCCTGCGCAGCGACCTGTCGATCGCGGCCTGGGCCATCGGCGCGTTCGACCTCGCCGGGACGTTCGCGCTGTCCGCCGCGGCCGAGGTCCGCGCGCAGGGCCGGATCGGCGTCCTCTCCCAGGCGCTCAACGCGGCCGCGGCGGCGTACGCGGCGCTGGGCGACACCCGGGCCGCGGTGCCGCTGGCCGCCGAGTGCATCAGCCTGGCGGAGGAGACCGGGCTGCCGATGTGGGCGCTGGGCGGCGGCCTCACCATGGGCCTGGTCGAGGCGCTGCGGGGCGACGTCGCCGCCGCCCATCGCCGGGCCGAGGCCGCCGAGCAGGCGCTCGCCGCCGGCCGGCGGCTGCCGATGCTGGCCCTCGTGCAGCGCATCCGGGGCGTCGCCGCGCTCGCCGAGGGCTACCCCGACGACGCGTTCCGGCAGCTCATGCGGATCTTCGACCCGGCGGACAGCGCCTACTTCCCGGCCCACCAGCTGCTCGTGCTCGGGCACCTGGCCGAGGCGGCCCTGCTCGGCGGCTTCCAGGACGAGCTGCGCCCGGTGGTCCGCGACCTGGAGCCGGTCGCCGCGGCCAGCGGGTCGCCCGCGCTGCGGGTCGGCCTCGGCTACGCCCGCGCGGTGCTCGACGGGGACCACGAGGCCGCGCTGGCCGGGGACCTGACCGGCTGGCCGTTCGACCGGGCCCGCCTCCAGCTCGCGCACGGCACGGCGCTGCGGCGGGCGCACCGGGTCACGGAGAGCCGGCCGCCGCTGCGGGCCGCCGTGGCCACCTTCGACGCGCTCGGCGTCACGCCGTGGGCCGACCGGGCCCGGGCGGAGCTGCGGGCCACGGGCGAGACACGGCGGCGGCCGACGGACGCGCTGACCGCCCTCACCCCGCAGGAGCAGCAGATCGCCCGGCTGGCCGCGGAGGGGCTGAGCAACCGGGAGATCGGCGCGCACCTGTTCCTGTCCCCCCGGACGGTCAGCACCCACCTGTACCGGATCTACCCGAAGATCCACGTCAAGTCGCGGGCGGAGCTGGCGCGCGTCATTACGTCATCCGACGTACGCTGAGCACTCGCAGGACTACCTAACGTGAGGCGCATGCCTGTTTCGCACACTGTCGATCCGCGCCGCCCGGCTCCGCGGCTGCGGATCCTCGGCCCGCTACGGGTCCGGCGCGGCGACGCCGAGGTCGACGCCGGGCCGCCGCAGCAACGCTGCCTGCTGGCGCTCCTGCTCGCCCGCGCGGGCCACCCGGTCGGCACGCCCGAGCTGGTCGACCTGCTCTGGGGGCCGGGCGCGCCGCCGAGCGCGGTGAACACCATCCACAAGTACGTCGGTGGGCTCCGCCGCCTGCTGGAACCCGGCCTGCCGCCGCGCGCCCCGGGCGCGTACCTGACCCGGCACGGCAACGGCTACCGCTTCACGGCCGGGCCGGAGGCGCTCGACCTCGTGCTGTTCCGGCGCACCGTCGCCGAGGCGAAGGCGTACGCGCGGGGCGGCGAGCCGGACCGGGCGCTCGACCGGTACGTCGCGGCGCTGCGGCTCGGCCACGGCCCCGCCGGCGACGGCCTGGGCGGCACGCCGGCGGCCCGGGCCACGTTCGCGCGCCTCGACGGCGAGTTCGCCGACGCCGTCCTCGACGCCGCCGGGATCGCGGTCCGGCTGCGCCGCCCGGCGCTGGTCCTGGCGTCGCTGCGCCGCGCGGCCGAGCAGGACCCGCTCGACGAACGCGTCCAGGCGGGCCTCGTGACGACGCTCGCCGCCGCCGGCCGCCAGGCCGAGGCCCTGGCGGCGTACCGGTCGATCCGTGCGCGGCTCGCCGACGAGCTGGGCATCGACCCGGGGCCGGACCTGCGGGAGGCGCACCGCCGGGTGCTGACCCAGGCGGGGCCGCCGCCGCGCCGCACGGGGAGGGCCGTGGCCAGGCGGCGTCGCTGGCTACGGCCCTCCCGCCGGTCGGCGGGGCCGGTCGGTCAGGCGGCCGCGTTCACGCCGAAGGTGATCCCGGAGTACGACCGCGCGGTGTCGAAGACCTTCGACAGCGGCGAGTAGTACGACCGCGTGGTGCAGGTGCCGTTGTCGTTCGTGCCGCCGTGCAGGATGCCGTAGGCCCTGTGGTCGACCTCGCTGAACAGCGGGCCGCCGCTGTCCCCGCTGCGCGTGCAGATGTCCGTGACCATTCCGCCGTCCTTCGACAGGACCGTGCCGCACCTGGTGTTGTTGGACGTCTGACCGGTGTGGCACGCCACCCAGCCGGCCTCGATCTGGGCGTAGCTGTACATGCCGACGATCGGGAACTGGCTGCTCACCCGGGAGTTGAACACCGTGTTGCGGGGGTTCACCACCCAGTAGCTGACGTACTCGAAGCCGTTCATCACCACGTACGGCATGATGACCCCGTCGTAGGGGTAGTCCTGGCTGACATAGGTCGAGTAGTTGTAGCGGCCGACGTAGAGGCCCGCGTGCCGGGAGTAGTAGCCCGCCCCGTCCTCGCTACAGTGCCCCGCCGTGACCGTGTACTGCCAGCCGTCCGAGCCGTGCACGTTGAAGCCGTTGGTGCAGGTCCACTTCGGGCTCTTGTTGAAGTCGAGCATGTCCAGCCGCAGCCCGCCGCGCATCGGCGCCTCACAGTTCTGGATCGCGCAGGCCTGCGGGGTGGGGGTCGGCGAGTCGACCACCGCGACGCCCAGGTCGCGGGCCAGCGCGAGCCGGCCGGCCGAGCCGCGTACGGCGGCCGCCGCGCCATGGTGCAGCTCCACCCGGTTGCGCTGCGGGTTGATCACCGGCTCCTGCTCGGGCGTGAGCCCCAGCCGGGCGCTGGCCTCTCTCGCCGTGGCGTCGAGGTCCCGCAGGGAGTGGCGCACCCCGACGACGCGGATGTGCTCCCGGTCCGGGATCGCGCCCAGCGCGGGGGCCAGCTTCCCGACGGCGGTGCTGGCGACGTAGAGCACGCCCCCGTTCTCCTGGTCGATCCAGGAGCCCGCGAAGGTGTCGCCGTGCTCCCGGGCCAGCACGGCCTGCAACGCCCCGGCGGTCCGCTGCAACTCCAGCCGCCGCACCGCCTCCCGCACGCTGACGCCGTAGGTCCTGGTGAGATAGTCGACCGAGCCGACGACGTCGGCCGGTTGCACGGGGGCCGCCGGAGCCAGCCGGATGACGGGGGCGGCCGCCGCCGGCCCGGAAACCGTGAGGGATCCGGCGGCGACGATCAGGCTGACCGCCGCGGCCAGCCTCCAGTTCGTTCCTCTTCGCACCTGAGTCGCGTCCCTTCGCCACGTGACGCCCTTCGCGTCGGTGCCGTAGACGCTGCCAGCCGGCTGTGGACGCGATCTGGACGACGAGTGGAGGGCGGGGCGCGACCGGCTACGGCCGGCCGGCGGCGCAGTTGTTGCTCTTGCGGGTGACCGTGTATTCGGTGTCGTCGTGGGTGATCCCCGACGGCTCGCCGTCGAACCAGGTCTCGACCTTCTCCCAGCCCCGGCGCTGCTCGTAGTGCAGGTGCGGCGCGCCGGAGTTGCCGGTGCTGCCGACCCGCCCGATCTGCTCGCCCCGGGCGACCCGCTGGCCCTCGCGGACCAGCGGCGGTTCGAGCAGGTGCAGGTACTGCGTCTCCCACCGGCCGCCGTGGTCGATCTTCACCCAGTATCCGCCGCCCCGCCCGCGCGGACCGTCCGGGTCGTCGGGGGTACGGCCGCCCAGCGACCCGTTGATCCCGGCCACGGTCACCGTGCCCGCGTACGAGGCGAGCACCGGCCGCCCCCAAGCCTCGCCCCGCTTGGGGAACAGGTCGACGTCGTAGTCGTCGTGCCCGGGGTAGGTGCCGAGCTGCCACGTCTCGCCGCAGGCGACGGGGAGCTGGAACAGCGGGCGCGGGCCCGGTGGCCGCAGGAACCGCCAGGCGACCCCGGCGACGGCGAGGAGCGCGACGACCGTCCCGAGCGCGAGTACGACGAGGACGGCCCGGCGGCGCGGGCGGCGTCTGGTGGGGCGGCCGGTCGTCATCGTGCCGAGCATGGCAGACCCCGGCAACGCCACCGGCCCCGGGTGGGCGGCCCCGCGCCGAGACATCGATCCCCGTCTTGTTCGTGTTAACGGTAACAAGTATCCTGCCTCTCAGGAGCGAAGGGCACGCTCCGCCGCCGTCACCGGGATCGCCGATCCGGGGCGGCAGAGCCGGAGCACCAGCCGGGAACGAGCACGCCCGGCGTCCCCGTGGACGCCAGGGCCCGCCCCGACCCGTGACGTCGCAGCCCCTACCAGGGCCGACCGCGCCGCCGTTCCCGGGCGGACGCCGGGCGGCCGCCCCTGCGCTCACCCACCCCCGGCAGGCACCCGTTCCAGGTGCGCTGCCCCCGTCTCGGGAGGTATCCGTGAAAACCCTGACCGGCACCAGACTCAGGCGCGGCGTCGCCTTCGTGGCGGCGCTGCTCTGCGTCTCCACGCTGTTCGCCGCCCCGGCGCGGGCCGACAATCCGATCGTGCAGACGATCTATACGGCGGATCCTGCGCCGTTGGTCTACAACGGTCGGATCTATCTCTATACCGGCCACGACGAGGATGGGTCGACGTATTTCACGATGAAGGACTGGCGGGTGTTCTCGTCGGCGGACATGGTGAACTGGACTGATCATGGTTCGCCGATGAGTCTGGCGACGTTCTCGTGGGCGGAGGCGGACGCGTGGGCGGGGCACGTCGTGGCGCGGAACAACAAGTTCTACTGGTATGTGCCGGTGAAGCAGCGTGGTGGTGGGATGGTGATCGGTGTCGGGGTGGCTGACAGTCCGACGGGGCCGTTCCGGGATGCGATCGGTCGGCCGTTGGTGGGTAACGGTGAGATCGATCCGAACGTGATGATCGACGATGACGGGCAGGCGTACCTGTACTGGGGTAATCCGAACCTGTGGTATGTGAAGTTGAACGCGGACATGGTGTCGTATGCGGGGAGTCCGACGAAGATTCCGTTGACCACGGCGGGGTTCGGGACGCGGACGGGTAACGCGTCGCGGCCGACCCTGTATGAGGAGGGGCCGTGGGTGTACAAGCGTAACGGCATGTACTACAACGTGTTCGCGGCGGAGTGTTGTTCGGAGTTCATCGGTTACTCGACGGCGCCGGGTCCGACGGGGCCGTGGACGTATCGGGGGACGGTGATGCCGCGGCAGGGCGGGAGCTTCACGAACCACCCGGGGGTGATCGACTTCAACGGGGGGTCGTATTTCTTCTATCACAACGGGGCGTTGCCGGGTGGGGGTGGTTACACCCGGTCGGTGGCGGTGGAGAAGTTCTCCTACCGTAGTGACGGGACGATCCCGAGCATGAACATGACCACCACGGGTGCGCCGCAGATCGGGACGTTGAATCCGTATGTGCGGCAGGAGGCGGAGACGATCGCCTGGTCGGTGGGGGTGGAGACGGAGCCCGCCAGCGAGGGCGGGATGAACGTGGGTTTCCTCAACAACGGTGACTACGTCAAGGTGAAGGGGGTGGCGTTCGGGTCGGGCGCGGCGTCGTTGAGCGCGCGGGTGGCCTCGGCCGGCAGTGGTGGCACGATCGAGGCGCGGTTGGGCAGCCCGACGGGGACCCGGGTCGCCGCGTGCACGGTGCCGGTCACCGGCGGCTGGCAGACGTGGCAGACGGTGTCCTGCCCGGTGACCGGCGCGACCGGCACCCAGGACCTGTACCTACGGTTCGTCGGCGGCAGCGGCAACCTGTTCAACCTCAACTGGTGGCAGTTCACCGCCGGCACCGGCGGCGACCCGACGCCCACGCCCACCACCCCGGCCCCCACGACCCCGGCACCGACCACGCCCGCTCCCACCACCCCGCCGCCCACCACCCCGCCGGCCGGGCAGGCGTGCGGCGTCACGTACACGCAGGTCGGCTCCTGGTCCGGCGGCTACGAGGGCAGGCTCACCATCACCAACACCGGCAGCGCCCCCATCAGCGGCTGGCGGGTGACCTTCTCGCTGCCCAGCGGGCAGTCCCTGTCCCAGGGCTGGAACGCGACCTTCGGCCAGCAGGGCAGCCAGGTCACCGTGACCAACGCCGCCTACAACGGGCAGTTGTCCGCCGGCGGCTCGACCACGGCCGGCTACATCGCCTCCAGCACCGGCAGCGCCCAGGCGCCCACCAACCTCGCCTGCGCGTCCTCCTGACCCCGCGACGGTGACCGGGGGCGGGCCGGACCAGGCCCGCCCCCGGTCAGCGCGTACGGGACGGGGGCGCGGTGCTGTCGCGGACCACGAGCTCGGTGGCGAGCTCGATCCGTGGGCTCTCGATCCGCTCGCCCCGGGCGAGCCGCAGCACGGTACGCGCCGCCAGCATGCCCATCTCCACGAGCGGCTGCCGGATGGTGGTCAGCGGCGGGGAACACCACCGCACCTCGGGCAGGTCGTCGAAGCCCATCACGCTCACGTCGTCGGGCACCCGCAGGCCGCGCTTGCGGACCGCCTCGTAGACGCCGAGCGCCATCTGGTCGCTGGAGGCGAAGATCGCGGTGGGCGGGTCGGGCAACGCCAGCAGCTGCGTCCCGGCGGCGTAGCCGGACTCGTGATAGAAGTTGCCCGGCCGGATGAGGGCGTCGTCGACGGCGATCCCCGCGGCGTCGAGCGCCGCCCGGTAGCCGTCCAGCCGGGCCCGGCTGCACATCAGCTGCGGCGGCCCGGCGATGAAGCCGACGCGCCGATGGCCCAGGCCGAGCAGGAACTGGTTGGCCTCCAGGCTGCCCGCCCAGTTGGTGGCGCCGATGGTGGGCGCCTCCTGCGGGGCGACGCCGGCGGGGTCGACGATGACCACCGGCAGGTTGAGCCGGCGCAGCTCGGCCTGCAACGGCGGCGCCACCATCGAGGTCACGAAGATGACCCCCTCCGTGGACCGGCCACGCATGTTGTCGAGCCACTGCTTGGCCGCCGAGGTGCGCTGGTGGATGGCCGAGACGACGGTGCCCGCGCCGCTGCTGTGGGCGACGTCCTCCACCCCCCGGATGATCTCCACGGCCCAGGGGCTGTCCAGGTCGTTGAAGACCAGGTCGATCAGGGCGGAGCTGCTGCGCCGGCTGGGCAGCCGGCGACGGTAGCCGTGCCGGGTCAGCAGCTCCTCGACGCGCTCCCGGGTCTGGGGGGCGACGTCGGAGCGGCCGTTGATGACCCGGGAGACCGTGGGCACGGAAACGCCGGCCAGACGCGCGATCATCGCGATGGTGACGTTTCGGCTGCTGTCGGAACCCACGGTCCGCCCTTTCGTCTCACCTGGCTACGGTCGCAGAAGGCTATCGCAGCGGCCTCGGGTCACCCCTTCACGCTGCCCGAGAGACCACTGATGAGCTGGCGTTCGGCCACGGCGTAGAACCCGAGGGCCGGCACCATCGACAGCACGACGTACGCGAGCACCCGGGCGGTGTCGTCGGAGTACTGCCCCTGGAACGCCTGGACCCCGACGGGCAGGGTCCACCAGCTCTGGTCGGTGAACACCACCAGCGGGAGCATGAAGTTGTTCCAGCTGGTCACGAGGGCCAGCACGGAGACGGTGGCCAGCGCGGGGCGGGCCATCGGCAGCAGGATCCGCCAGAAGAACCCGAACGCGCTGCACCCGTCGAGGATCGCCGCCTCCTCGACCTCGCCGGGGATGGTGCGGAAGAACTGCCGCAGGATGATGACGGTGATCGGCAGGCCGAAGGCGGCCTGGGGCAGGATCACCCCGAGGGGGTTGTCCAGCAGTTCCATGCTGCGCAGCAGCACGAACAGCGGCAGGATGGCCACCGCGAACGGGAACATCAGCCCCACGCCGAACAGGGTGAACAGCAGTTCCCGCCCCCGGAACGCGAAGCGCGCGAAGACGAACGCGACCATCGCCGCCGCGGCGACCATGATGAACGTGCCGGTCACCGCGATGAGGACACTGTTGCCCAGCTGCCGCCAGAACACCTCGGAGGTGAGGATGTCGGTGTAGTTGCTCGGCACCCACGGGTCGGGCAGGCCGAGGGGGTTGACGGACAGCTGGCCGTTGTCCTTGAACCCGCCGAGCACCCCGAACCAGACCGGCACGACGATGACCGCGCCGACGACGATGCAGACGAGGTGCAACACGAGGCGGCGGGCCCGCAGGGCGGGGTTCGCCGTGCTGGTCATCGGTTGTCTCCCTGGTTGGTGATCGCGCCCTCGGTGTCGCGGCGCAGCACGACGCGCTGGTAGATGAGGGCGAACACGAAGCTCAGCAGGAACATGATGATGCTGATCGCGCTGGCGTAGCCGACCTCGAAGCGGCGGAAGCCGTACTGGAACATCGTCACGGCCATGGTCTCGGAGGCGTGGATGGGGCCGCCGCCGGTGAGCACCCAGACCATGTCGAACAACTGGATGGTGCCGATGACCGACAGGAAGACGCTGATCCGGATCGTCGGCCCGAGCAGGGGCAGGGTGACGTGCCGGAAGGCCTGCCAGGGGCCGGCGCCGTCGGTGGTGGCGGCCTCGTTCAGCTCCTTGGGGATGCTCTGCCGGGCGGCCAGGAAGAGCATCATGTAGAGCCCGAAGTACTTCCAGGACACGATCATGAAGACGGCGAACAGCACGGTGTCCGGGTCGGCGAAGATCGTGCCGGCGTCGGAGCCGAGCCACCGGGCGATCGAGTCGCCCAGCCCGCGGTTCGGCGAGAACACCAGGTTGAACAGGACGGCCGTGGTGACCTCGGAGAGCACGTACGGGGCGAAGAAGATCAGCCGGTAGATGCTGCGGCCCCGCAGGGGCTGGTTGAGCAGCATGGCCAGGCCCAGCGCGACGGGCAGCTGGACGGTCAGCGACAGCACGATCAGCACGAGGCCGTGCCACAGGTCGCCGCGGAACGTCGGGTCGCCGAAGGCGCGGGTGTAGTTGTCCAGCCCGACGAAGTTCTCCGGCAGGTTGAAGCCGTTCCACTTGTAGAGGCTGGCGTAGCTGGCCACCACGATGGGGGCGATGACCAGCAGCAGGAACAGCGCCAGGGCCGGGGTCAGGAAGATGGCGAGGACGCGGCGGCGGCCCGGCCGGGGCCGGGCGCCGCGCCGTCGCGCGGTGCCCGGCCCCGGCGGGTCGGTCGCCGGGCCGCCGCGCCTGGTCTCCGGCACGGTCGATGGCCTGGTCATACGTGTTCCACTCGATTCTCTCAGCGGGCCACGGGGCGGGGGACGACTACTGGCTCTTCGCGACCGCGGTGATGTCCTTGAGGATCTGCGCGGACGTCTTGTTGCCGGCGATCAGCTCGGCGACGCTGTCGTTGACCTGCTGGCCGACGGCGGGCGGGTACGCCTGGTCGAGGTAGAGCTGGAAACCGGTGGCACTGGCCAGGGCCTGCGCGACGGTCTTGTTGTTGGGGTCGGCGATCGCGTCGGTCGCCTCCTTGACCGTCGGCAGCACCGCGCCGGTCTTGGCGGACTTGCGCTGGCTGTCGACGCTGAGCAGGGCCTTGAGGAAGTCGAGGGTCGCCGCGGGTGCGTCCTTGCCGACGGCGAAGCCGTTGCCGCCGCCGAACACCTCCGTGGCGGAGCCCTTGCCGCCGTCGACGGCCGGGAACGGGAAGAAGCCGAGCTTGTCGCCGATGCCCTTCTTGCTGGTGGAGCTGGACGCCTGCACAGACGGCGCCCACTGCCCCATCAGCTCCAGCGCGGCGCCGCCGTTGCCCATGGTGGCGGCCTGGCCGTCCGGGGAGCCGTACTCGGCGCCGAGGAAGCCCTTCTGGAACGGCTGGAGGTCGACCAGCTCCTTGAGCCGGTCGCCGGCCGCCACGAAGTCGGGGGTGTCGAAGTTCTTGTCCTTGGCGGCCTGCTGGAGCGCGCCGAGCCCGCCGATGCGCATGGACAGGTACGCCCAGTAGAAGTGGGCCGGCCACTTCTCCTTGCCGGCCAGCGCGATCGGCACGATGCCGGCGGCCTTGAGCTTGCGGACCGTGTCGAGCAGCCCGGCCCAGGTGGTCGGCGGCTCGGTGATCTGGGCCTTGGCGAAGAGATCCTTGTTGTACCAGAAGCCGACCATGCCGACGTCGAACGGCACGCCGTAGATCTTGCCGTCGATGGTGTACGGCTCCAGGGACAGGGGCAGCAGGCTCCCGATCCACGGCTGCACGTCGTCGGTGATGTCCTTGACCAGGCCGGCCTCCGCCTGCTGGCGGAGCACGCCACCGCCCCACGACTGGAACAGGTCGGGCGGGGATCCGGCCTGGGTGGCGGTGGTCAGCTTGGCCTTGAACGCCTCGTTCTCCAGCGGCTGGATCTCGATCTTGACGTTCGGGTGGGCGGTCTTGTACTCCTCGGCCGCCGCCGCCCACACCGGCAGCATCGGCTCGGTGTTCTGGATGTGCCACCAGTCGATGGTCTGCGGGGCGTTCGGGTCGCCCGACTCGTCGTCGCCGCTACAGCCGCTGAGCAGGTAGGCGCCGGCGCCGGCGCCGACGAGGCCGAGCAGCGTTCTGCGGGAGAGGTGCGCTGACATGGTCCATCCCTTCGGGGACTCACGAGGTGCTCGGATGCTGATCGAGCCGGCAGGACTCGACGTTATCTTCGGAAGTTCCAATGCTTCGCCGGTATTACCGATCGATGGCGGGCACGCTACGACGTAGCGTATGTCCGGGTCAAGGGGTCTGTCCTAAGGCGACGTCAACGGCTACCGTGGTCGGCACCTACCGATAATCCGGGCCGAGCGTCCGGAAGTTCCGAAAGCCGCACCAGAGGAGCCGACGTGTCGACCGAGACCGCTGACGTGGCGACCGCTGCCCGGTCGATCCGCAACCCCGTCCTTCCCGGGTTCCACCCGGACCCGTCGATCCTGCGGGTCGGCGACGACTACTACCTGGCCACCTCCACCTTCGAGTGGTTCCCGGGCGTCCGCGTGCACCACTCCCGCGACCTCGTGCACTGGCGTCCGCTCGGCGGGATCGTCACCGAGCACCGCCTGCTCGACCTGCGCGGATGCGGCGACTCCAACGGGGTGTGGGCACCCGACCTGACCTGGCACGACGGGCAGTTCCACCTCGTCTACAGCGACGTGGCCAGCTTCGCCAGCGGCTACTGGGACCCGCAGAACTACCTGATCACCGCCCCCGACATCGCCGGCCCCTGGTCGGATCCGGTGCAGCTGCACGGCCGCGGCTTCGACGCGTCGCTGTTCCACGACGAGGACGGCACCACCTGGATGCTGAGCATGCGCGCGGACTGGCGACCCGGGCGCGACCGCTTCGCCGGCATCGAGATCCAGCGCTACGACCGCGCCGAGCGCCGCCTCGTCGGCCGCCCCCAACTGCTGTTCACCGGCACGTCGGTCGGGCTGACCGAGGGCCCGCACATCTACCGCCACGACGGGTGGTACTGGCTGGTCACCGCCGAGGGGGGCACCAGCTGGGAGCACCAGGTCACCGTGGCCCGCTCCCGCGAGCTGCTGGGGCCGTACGAGGTGGACCCGGCGGGGCCGCTGCTGACCTCGGTGGGCCGGCCCGACCTGCCGTTGCAGAAGGCCGGGCACGGCAGCCTGGTGCGCACCCCGCACGGCGACTGGTACCTGGCGCACCTCGTCGGCCGCCCCTACACCCCGCTGGGCAACTGCGTGCTGGGGCGGGAGACCGCCATCCAGCGGGTCGAGTGGCCCGCCGGCGGTTGGCCGAGCGTCCCCGGCGGCGTCCCGGCGGACGAGGTGGCCGGGCCGGGCCTGCCCCTGCACCCGTGGCCGGAGGAGCCCGCCACCGACCACTTCGACACCGGCGAGCTGGGCGCGTCCTGGTCGACGCTGCGCCGGCCCGCCACCGACGACTGGGTGGACCTGCGCAGCCGCCCCTCCCACCTGCGCATCCACGGTGGACAGTCACCGGTGGGCAAGCAGCGGCCGAGCCTGGTCGCGCGCCGCGTCGGCGCCACGCACTGCTCGCTGGAGGCCGTCGTCGAGTTCGACCCGGTCGACCACTACCAGCTCGCCGGGGTCACCGCCTACTACAACACCCTCAACTGGCACCACCTCTACCTGACCCGGTCCGACGACGGCCGGCGGGTGCTGGAGCTGCTCAGCTCCGACAGCGGGCGGCGCACCGCGTACCCCGAACTCACCGTCGAGGCGCCCGGCACCGGCCCGGTCGGCCTACGGGCCGAGTTCGACGGGCCCGTCGTGCGCTTCTGGTACGACCTCGGCGCGGGGTGGCGGCGGGTCCCGGCGGAGCTGGACGCGACGATCCTGTCCGACGAGCACGCCGCGCTGATCATCGACGGTGAGCCGGCGGCGTGGGGCTTCACCGGCGCCCTGCTCGGGCTGTGGGTGCAGGACCTCGGCGGCGACGGCGCACACGCCGACTTCGACCTGGCCACCTACCGGGAACACTGACGGCCCCCCGATGCGCCCCGTCCCCGCGCCCCGCCCCGGGGTGAGCGCCGACATCGTCGAGACCACCCGTGGCGGGGGGCGGGTCCTCGGCCTCACCTTCGACGACGGGCCGAACCCCGCCGCCACGCCGCGCCTGCTCGACGTGCTGCGCCGGCACGGCATCGCGGCCGTGTTCTGCCTGTGGGGCGAGCAGGTCGACGCCCACCCCGAGGTGGCACGCGAGATCGTGGCCGCCGGGCACACGCTGGGCAACCACAGCATGCGCCACGAGGACATGAGCTCCTGGCCGCCGGAGCGGATCGAGGCGGACCTGCGGGAGGCCGACGCCGCCATCCGCCGTGCGGTGCCGGGGGCGCGGATCCCGTACTTCCGCGCCCCCTACGGCGCCTGGGGCCGCAGCCCCGCGGTGGCCGCCGCCCTGGGCATGCGGCCGCTCGGCTGGCGGCTGGCCGTCGGCGACTGGGACCCGCCGGGCGTCGACGAGCTGGTGCGCCGCCTGCGCGACGGGATCACCCCGGGGGCCGTGGTGCTGCTGCACGACGGCGGGGGCGACCGCGGCCAGACCGTCGACGCGGTCGAGCGCGTCGTGCCCGCGCTGGCGGCGCAGGGCTGGCGGTTCGCCCTGCCCCGGCGGCCGGACTGGCCCTGACGCCGCTGCGCCGGGCGGTCCTCAGAACCCGGCGAGGACGATCTTGCCGATCGTCGCGCCGCTCTCGACGGCGGCGTGCGCCCGGCGCAGGTTGGCGGCGTCGATGCCGTCGATCCGCGTGGTCATCGTGGTACGCAGGACCCCCTCGTCCACCAGCTCGGCGACCCGCCGCAGGATGTGGTGCTGCGCGAGGCTGGTCGGGTCGTGCAGGGGCCGGGTGAACATCAGCTCCCAGTGCCAGGCGATGCTCTTGGCCTTGAGGGGCAGCAGGTCCAGGCCCGGCGGCTCGTCGATGGCGACCACGGCCCCGAACGGGCGCACGATCCGGGCGAAGGTCCCGACCATCCCGGCGGAGAACGGGCTGAAGACGTGGTCCACGCCGCCGGGCAGCGCCTCGGCCAGGTCCTCGTGATGGTTGACGACCCGGTGCGCCCCCTGGTCGAGGACGAACCGCCGGGATTCCGGGCGCGACGCCGTCCCGACGACCTCGAGGTCGGTCAGGTGCCGGGCGAGCTGCACGAGGATGGCGCCCACGCCGCCGGCCGCGCCCAGGACCAGCAGGGTGCCGGTGCTGGTGGCGGTCAGCCGGAGCCGGTCGAAGAGGGACTCCCACGCGGTGAGCGCCGTCAGCGGCAGCGCCGCGGCCTCGGCGAAGTCCAGCGAGGCCGGCTTCGGCCCGACGATGCGCTCATCGACCAGGTGCAGCTCGGAGTTCGTGCCGGGCCGGGCCAGCGAGCCCGCGTACCAGACCTCGTCGCCGGGGGCGAAGAGGGTGACCGCCGGGCCGACCCGCTCCACCACGCCGGCCGCGTCGTAGCCGAGGATCCTCGGCTCGTCGCCCGGGGCGCTGCCGGCGCGGACCTTGACGTCGGCCGGGTTGACGGAGACGGCCTCGACCCGGACCAGGAGGTCGTGGTCACCGGGGGTCGGGACGGGAAGGGTCAGGTCGAGCAGCGACGACGGATCGGAGCTGGGCAGGTTCCTGCGGTAACCGACCGCACGCATCAGTTCAGCCATGCCCGGACGCTATTTCGACGGCCCTAGTTACCGTCAACGGTCATTGGTATCCGAAGGGAACTACGATGGCCGGGTGCTCACGACCGCCTGCGGCCGGGCCCACGACGTCTACGACGCGTCCTGCCCGTGCCGGCACATCCTGGACCTGCTGGCCAACAAGTGGAGCGCGCTGGCGCTCGGGGCGCTGGAGGACGGGCCCCGACGCTTCGGCGAGCTCCGCGCCCGCCTCGACGGGATCAGCCCGAAGGTGCTCACCGCCACCCTGCGCCGCCTGGAGGAACACGGCCTCGTCGACCGCACGGTGTATCCGGCGGTGCCGCTGCACGTCGAATACTCCCTGACCGCCCTCGGGTGGGACGCGTGCGAGCCGCTGGCCCGGCTGCGCCGCTGGGTGGTGGCGAACATCGAGCGGTTCCCGGCGCGGACGGGCGCGCCGGACGGTCGGTAGTCCCGGCCGGCGCCGGTCGGCCCGCGCGACCGCCCCGGCACCGCCTGCCGGGCGGCCGGAGCACACCACGGGGCCGGTGCGGAGCTCGCCCCCTCCGCACCGGCCCCACCGGCTCGGCCGGCCGACGCCTGCGCGCCCGCCTGTGGCCGGTGCCCTGCCGGTGGTGATCCCGACGCCGGCCGTGGTCCGACCGACGCCGGCGCGTCGACCCGCCGACGAACGCCGTCAGCAGGTGGAGTCGGTCTGGGTGATCAGGCCCAGCCGCCAGGGCAGGTTGTTGTACTCGCCCCCGCGTTCGGGTCCAGCCCCTGACAGCGGAAGCGCAGGTTGCAGGGGCTGATCGGCAGGGTCTGGTCGTTGCCGCTGCGGATCAGCCCTTCGCCCCCTCAAGCGGAGGCTATCTTGTGACCGCTCACATTCACAAGGCATCCATTCAGAGCAATCTCACCGGGGCGCGGACGCCACTTTTTCCGCCCGTCCCGCAATCCGGTCACGGGGCAACTAAACCCGTCGCCGGGAATGCGCGGACCACGGCCGGACGGCCTGGGGAAACTCGCTAAACCATCGGAGTTGCCGCGCGTCGGACTGTCGGGACCCAAGGTGTGAGATACGGCTGAGCCAGGCCAACCGTCACTCTTGCCATGATTGTTAAACCTATGAATACTTCGACGCCTCCGATCGGGTGGGCCTCACCAGTCGATCGGCCGCCCGGGGCGGCCCGAAAGGCTGCCCGTGCTCAGCTCCAGGAGGTACCACATGCGACTCTCCGGGTCCCCGCTGCACCGCGCCACCGCCGCGTCGGTGGCCGGCGCGCTGGTCGTCGGCGCGCTGACCGGCGCTCCCGCCCAGGCCGCACCCGCGACGCCCGCCTCCCCGGACACGGTCACCGCGCTCGCCGCCGCGCTCGGCGACCGCTCCGGCGGCGCGTACGCCCGCGCCGACGGCACCATGGTCGTCACCGTGACCGACGACGCCGCCGCCCGCAAGGTCCGCGCGGCCGGCGCCACCCCGAAGCTCGTCACCCGCGGCGCGGGCGAACTCGCCCGCGCCACCGCCGCCCTCGACAGCTCCGCGCGGATCCCCGGCACCGCGTGGTGGACCGACCCGGCGACCAACCAGGTCGTCGTCTCCGTCGACAGCACCGTGACCGGCGCGAAGCTCCAGCGCGTCGAGGCCGTCGCCGACCGCCTGGGCGGCAGCGTCCGCATCGAGCGGGAAGCCGGGACGCTCAGCATCCGGGCCGCCGGCGGCGACGCCATCTGGGCCGAGGGCGGCGGCCGCTGCTCGCTCGGCTTCAACGTCCGCAGCGGCGACTCCTACTACTTCCTCACCGCCGGGCACTGCACCGACATCGCCGCCAACTGGTACGCCGACTCCGGGCAGAGCAGCCTGCTCGGCTCCGGCGGCACGGGCAGCTTCCCCGGCGACGACTACGGCATCGTCACACACAGCAGCGCGGCGGCCGCCGACGGCAGCGTCTCCCGCTACGACGGCACCACCCAGGACATCACCGAGGCCGCCGACGCCTTCGTCGGGCAGAGCGTGGAGCGCTCCGGCAGCACCACCGGCCTGCACGGCGGCACGGTCGAGGCGGTCGACGCCACGGTGAACTACGTCGAGGGCTCCGTCACCGGGCTGATCCGGACCACCGTCTGCGCCGAGCCGGGCGACAGCGGCGGCGCGCTGTTCAGCGGGAGCACCGCCCTGGGCCTCACCTCGGGCGGCAACGGCAACTGCTCCTCCGGCGGCACCACCTACTTCCAACCGGTGACCGAGGCGCTCGGCGTCTACGGGGTGGAGATCGTCTGACCAACTGACCGACCGACTGGGCGGGGCGGGACGCCAGGCTGCTGCGGCGTCCCGCCCCGCCGTCACGCGCCCGCCGTCACGCGCCCGCCGTCACGCGCGCGGCGGCCGCCGGGTGGGCGCACGCCTCCACCGGCGCCGAATTTCCTGGTGAACGCCTTTCCACCGCCTGTCGCGGCGCTTTTCGACCCGGCACACGAAGGGCGACGGCGGCCCGCGCGATTCGCCCCGGCACGCGTGCGCGGCGGTTCGGTGAACCCCCGGCGGTGACGGTTCGGCGACAATGCCGCGTCGCGAGGACCAGCCCATCCGGCCACGACTGGCGGTGACGTGGGAATGGGACGCGGGAGTCGAATCGCCCACGACGGGAGCACACCCTTTCCCGCGCCGACCGTGGGACGGCCCACCACCGACAACAGCGCCGGTGGGCGCGGCGACGGACGCGATCCGCAGGCCATGGGAAAGCAGTTCCCGCGCCGTCCGGCCGCCCCGTCCCGGCCGAGGACCGCCTTACGCCGCAACAGGATCCGGGACCGCGCGGGCGCCGGCCGCCGACCGGCGGGCGGTGACTCCACATCGGCCGAGTGCGCCCTTTCCGTTGAATGAGGCGGATTTCGACGCATTGCCAGGAACGAACGCTTAGCCCTCCGGGCGGCCGTTATCAGCGAAGGCACCGAATCACCCTGGGCCGAACGGCGGAAATTGTCCACCGCTGATCTGGTTGTAACCTTGTTGCAATATCCGTGTGGTCAAGTCGATCACATGACGATACCCGTTCCGGGAAAAACGATTCGGAGTGCGGGCCGGGCACTCCTATTGACGTCCGGGCTGATTGCACTGGCCCTTCCTCTGACAGCCGCACCTGTCGACGCCCAGGGCCCGGCCGCCACCACCATCGTGATGCCCGAGTGCGCGTGGGCGTCGAAATACGGGGTTACGGGGCTGAATGCCTACTGGCCCGACAGCGCCGCCACCTACTGGTCGACCGTCTACCCGGTGACGGAGGATCTGGAGATCACCATCTCCGGGGTCTTCCCGGACGCCCGCTACGCGTCCTTCACCGTCTACGACGACAAGCCCACCTGGTTCAGTCGTAACGGCGCCAACTCCAGCCTGCCCGACCACCTCATCGCCCCGGACCCGGGCAGCGCCAACCCGTGGCAGGGCGTCAGGAGGCCCGGCGGCCGGTTCACCATCACGCTCAGCCCGGACGTGGCCCAGGGGCAGCCCAACCGGCTGCCGCTGTCCCGGGAGGACGCCCTGCCCGGGGCGAAGGCCTCGGTGATCTACCGGGTCTACCTGCCCAGCGGCGGCGACTCGACGGTGGTCCTGCCGACCGTGACCCTGACCCAGGGCGGTGTGTCCAAGACGCTGCCCACCTGCCCGCCCGCCCCGCCGCCGACCCCGTCCCCGACCGCGCCGCCGCCCTCCCCGACGGCCAGCCCGTCGCCGCCGTCCCCCACCACCTCGCCGCTCCCCACCACCACGCCGCCCGCCACCCCGGCCGCCGCGCCGGCCGCCGCCCCGGCGGAGGACGGGCCGGCCGGCCAGCCGGCCGAGGACGGCCCCGCGGGCCTCGGTGACGCGGACCGCCGCCCCAGTCCACCCCCGATAACCGGCGACAAGCTGTTCACCCGCACCTCCGAGGTGGAGAACCTCGCGCCGAACCCGGACAACGCCTACCTCGGCACCTGGCTCGTCCCGCCGGGGCCGGACCACGTCGTCGTGATCCGCGGCCGGGCGCCAGAGGCGGTCAACGGCAACCGCCCGGTCTCCTGGCCCCGCCGGCGCGCCGAGGTCCGCTACTGGTCGATGTGCACCAACCTGGGCGGCCAGTACAAGCCCGTCGTGATCAACCGGTTCGCCGACGGGTCGACGAGCTACGGCTGCCGCTACAACGACGAGACCCGGATCGACCGACACGGGAACTACGCCTTCGTCCTCGGCACGGAGGGGCAGCGGGCGGCCATCGAGGAGGTCAGGAACACCACCTTCGTGCCCTTCTCCGTCTCGTACCCGACGGTCCCGCACATGGTCCTGCTCCGCCACCTGCTGCCGGTGGAGGACTTTCCGTACGCCGTGCAGAACGTGCCGATGAACAGCTCGGCGGAGACCGCCGCGTCGATCATGGGGGCGTACTACCCGCTGGTGACGATCTGCTCGTTGGCCACGCTCACCACCGAGGGGCCCCACGGCTGCTCGGCCTGAGCGGCCCCGGCGCACCGCGCCACGATCGGGGCGACGACCGGGCTGCGGCCCGGCAGCCCGCCGCCCGGCCCGCTGGTCCCGCGGGCCGGGCGGACGCCCGAAGCGGCGGGGACGGCGCCGGCTGCCGTGGTGGCAGCCGGCGCCGTCCCCGCCGTAGGCGTCAGTTCACAGTTGTCCCGCGTCCCCGCGTGGGCGTCAGTTCACAGTTGTCGCCGCGTCCCCGCCGCGGGCGTCGGCCCAGCGGCGTTCGGCGCAGCCGCCGTCCGGCCGCCTCGGGCGGGCAGGGTGACGGGGTGGCGGGTGCCGCCGGGACGGCCCGGCCGTCAGCGCACCGACCGCGCCACGGTGCCGACGGCGTACGGGCTCAGCACGTCGGTCGGCTCGTCGGAGAAGTCGACCTCGGTGCCCACCCCGAGCTGCGCGGCCAGTTCGACGAAGAGGTCCAGCGCGACGTGGTCCTCGAGCGCGATGCCGGTCGAGTCGAAGACCGTCTGCCCGTACCGGGCATCGGCCACGAGGCCCGGGTCGGCGCAGATCTCGCTGAGCGAGGGGCCGAGGCGCCCCGGATCGAGGACCTGGCTCTCGCCCTCCCGCGCCGCCTGCTCGGGATGGTCGGGGCAGACCAGCGCCCGGTCCACCAGCGTCCGGGGCAGCTCGACCTTGCCGATGATGTCGGAGCCGACCGCGTTGACGTGCAGGTGCTCCCGCAGCGCGGCGTCCGGGAAGACGGGACCGGCGCCGATGCCCACCGACGTCGCCGTCACCAGGATGTCGGCCGACCTCGCCACCTCGTCGGGGCTCGCCGCCGTCACCGCGAGCCCGGTGAAGCCGGCCCGGCGGCCGAAGGAGGCCAGGTGGGTGGGGTCGACATCCCAGGCCAGCACCCGGTCGACCGGGAAGACGAGGCTCAGGGCGTGCAGTTGGGCGACCGCCTGGGCGCCGCAGCCGATCAGCCCGACCGTCCGGCTGTCGGGGTGGGCCAGCGCCCGGCTGGCCAGCGCCGACGCGGCGCCGGTGCGCAGGGCGGTGAGCGCGGCGCCGTCGGCCACCACCGTCGTACGCCCGGTCCGGTCGTCGAAGCGGGCCACGCAGGCGGTGATCGTCGGCAGACCGTGGTCGTCGACGTTCGCCGGGCTGTACGAGACGACCTTGATGGTGGTGCTCTCGTTCCGTTCGCGGTGCGGCATCCACTCGATCACCCCCGGGGCGGGCCCCTCCCGCTCGAACGCCCCCCGGGCGGGCGACAGCTCGGCCACACCCTTGTGCACCTCGACGAATTTGTCGCCGAGACGCGAGACCAGTTCCGTCAACAATGCGTCGACGCCGATCTCTTCCATTATCCGGCCGATGTGTCGCTGGGTCAGAATGAGCATCTCGCTGAAACCCTGTCTGTAGAGCCGCTGCCTCAATCCCGGAAGTTCTTTCTGCGCGAAAGACACGATCGGCCGCATTCGGCCGGAAAGAGCCACCAACAGATCCATAGCAGTCAATCAACATCCATCGGCACGCGACAACATCGAATAGTAGTTGCCGCAACGGCGGACGGCAATGGCCGAAGCAACCGCGAGACCCGGTGGGCACCGCCGCACTCCGATTCACATCGTTTTCACATCCAATATTCACGCCATTCCCACCTCCGGACCGGAAGCACAACCGGAGCGAATCACGAAACATCAACGTGAGTCACTCTCTTTCACCACTCGCGCCGCGGCGGCGACGCGACCCGCGGGGAGCGCGTCCGACCGGGGACCCGAGCCGGGTCGGGGCGGGCCGAGCGGCGCGGGACAGGGCGGGACGCCGGCGCATCGACAGCCCTCGTTGCCACAACACTTAACTTTCCTTATAGTGCGAGGACTCAGGCCACCTTCCCCCTCCCGGAGGCACCCGTGCGACTTCGCGGCAGAACGCTCCTGGCCGCCGGCCTCCTCGCGGCCCTCACGCTGGCCCCGCTCGCCCTGACCGGCACCGCCGGCGCGGCGGCGACGCCGACCGCGAGCTTCACCAAGGTGAACGACTGGGGCTCCGGGTGGGAGGGCAGCTACCGGATCACCAACTCCGGCAGCACCACGATCAGCTCCTGGCGGCTGGAGTTCGACCTGCCCGCCGGCACCACCATCGGCTCGTACTGGGACGCGCTGTTGACCAGCAGCGGCCAGCACCACGCCTTCGCCAACCGGTCCTGGAACGGCACGGTCGCCCCGGGCGCCTCGGTGACCTTCGGCTTCGTCGCCACCGGCACCGGCGGCCCGACCGGCTGCACCCTCAACGGCCAGCCCTGCTCAGGCGGCGGCACCCCGACGACCGCCCCGCCGCCCACCACCACTCCCCCCGCCACCACCGCGCCGCCCACGACGCCTCCGCCCGCCGCCGTCTCCCCGGTCGCCGCCAACGGCCAGCTCCGCGTCTGCGGCCGCCAGCTCTGCAACCGCGACGGCCGCGCGATCCAGTTGCGCGGCATGAGCACGCACGGCATCCAGTGGTACGCGAACTGCGCCACCCCGGCCTCGCTGGACGTGCTCGCCCGCGAGTGGAACGCCGACGTGCTGCGCATCTCGATGTACGTCCAGGAGGACGGGTACGAGACCGACCCGCGCCGCTTCACCGACCTGGTGCACCACTACATCGAGCTGGCCACCGCCCGGGGCATGTACGCCATCGTCGACTGGCACATGCTCAGCCCCGGCGACCCGAACTACAACCTGGCCCGGGCGCGCACCTTCTTCGCCGAGATCGCCGAGCGGCACAAGGACAAGGTCAACGTGCTCTACGAGATCGCCAACGAGCCCAACGGCGTGCCGTGGAGCGCCATCAAGAGCTACGCCGACCAGGTCGTCCCGGTCATCCGCAGCCGCGACCCGGAGGCCGTGGTGCTGGTCGGCACCCCCGACTGGTCGTCCCTCGGCGTCTCCGGCAGCGGCGGCGGGGTGGACACGATCGCGGCGAACCCGGTCGCCGGTGGCAACCTCATGTACGTCTTCCACTTCTACGCCGCCTCGCACGGCGACGCGTACTACGACACCTTCGCCCGGGCCGCCGACCGGCTCCCGCTGTTCGTCACCGAGTTCGGCACCCAGGACTACTCCGGCGACGGCCCGAACGACTTCGCCATGGCCCAGCGCTACCTCGACCTGATGGCCAGCAAGAAGATCAGCTGGACGAACTGGAACTTCTCCGACGACTTCCGCTCCGGCGCGGTCTTCACCACCGGCACCTGCGGCAGCGGCCAGTTCAGCGGCACGAGCCGCCTCAAGCCGGCCGGCGCCTGGATCCGCGACCGCATCCGCACCCCCGACACCTTCTAGCATCCCCTCCCACCGCGCCCAGCTCCCCACCCCGCTCGCCCCGCCCCGCCCGGGTGGGGCGAGCGGGAGGCGGTTACTGCTACAGATCTTGAATGGTCAGGTTGTGTCGGGTTCGAGGGTCAGTCCGGTGTGAGCGAGGAAGCCGTCGAGTAGGTCGGTGCGGTACTGGATGCTCTTGAGGCGGTTGCGGATGATCGCCTGGAGGTGGTCGACACCGGTCACGGCGAGGTTGCCGATGCTGCGTTTGAGATGGGACCACACGGCCTCGGTCGGGTTCAGGTCCGGGGCGTAGGCCGGTAGTCGGATGACGGTCAGCCAGTCCCGGGCGTCGATCATGGCGCGCATGGCGGCGGAGACGTGGGTGTTCAGGTTGTCCCAGATACACACGATTGGGCCGCCGAGCTGCTGGTGGGCGGCGTCGAGCAGGGTGATGTAGTCGCGTTCGCTGAAGCTGCGCCGCTCGTTCTTGCGGCCGCGATGGGTAATCGTGCGGTAGATCAGCCGGGACCGCTGCCCAGGCCGGTAACAGGTCAGCCCGGCGATCGAGACCCGGCCGGAGCCCTTGCCCGACACCGGAACCACCGGGGTGTGCCCGCGTCGTCCCCAGGTGCGTGCCTTCGGTGGGCGCAGCGTCTGACCAGCCTCGTCCTCGAAGACCAGCCACGCCTGCCGCTGCGCCGCTACCGTTTTCCCGCCGGCCACGTCTCCCGCCGCCACGTGGTGATCGCGGCTTCGTCCCGCTCGACCGCACGATGCGCAGGGACCTGCACCGACCAGCCCAACCGGTACATGATGTTCGCCGTGCCCCGCAGCGTGTACCGGATACGGAACAGGCGGGCGATCAGGTCCGACACCCGGGCCAGAGTCCACCGCTGATCACTACCGAACCCGTGCGCCGCCGGCCCTTCCTCCAGGGCATCGGCCAGCCGCCGCAACCTGCCCTCATCCAGCCGGCACCGAGACCCACCCGGCCCTTTCGAGGCCAGGGCCTGCTCACCACCGGCCCGCCACCGCTTGCGCCACCCGTACACCGCGG
This sequence comes from Micromonospora sp. WMMD712, assembly GCF_029581295.1. Lineage (NCBI taxonomy): Bacteria > Bacillati > Actinomycetota > Actinomycetes > Micromonosporales > Micromonosporaceae > Micromonospora > Micromonospora sp. WMMD712. The sequence goes on along the minus strand of NZ_CP120743.1, from coordinate 7,791,960 downwards.
TCTGCGACACCCGCAACCGGCGCGCGATCACCGACACAGACACATCCTCGGCGAACCACCCAGCAGCCTGCCGCCGCACCGCCTCACGCTTCGCCCGCCCCCGCGCGGACAACCCACCTCCATCGGGATACCTCATCCCACCGATCTACCCCAACCCCAAGCCGTCACACAGACCACATCGGACGAACCTGACCATTCAAGGTCTGTAGTGATTTTTCTTACCTGTTCGGGAGTGGTGGGGGCGGTGTGGGCGGGGAGAGGTGGGGGGCTGGTGTGGTTGTCGGGGGTGGCGGAATGTGGATCGGGCAAGGTCTCTGGGGGGTTCTGAGCGGGGAAGACTGACCGATCGGGCAGGTCTCGGTCGCAGATTTCGGCGGGCGGTCGGCTGTTCGTGGGAGCGCCTTCGGGGCGGCGGGCTCGGCACTCTTGGATCGTTCCCGTTCACCGTGCGTAAGGGACCCGCCATGTCGCAGCTCCTGCCCGCCGCCGACCGGTCCCGCCCGCCGGCCGTCGCCCCGGCCACCGTGCCCCACCCGGCCGCCCCGCCGTCGCCCGTCGCCGATCCGGCCGCCGTCGTCGCTCCGGTCGCCCCCGGGGCCCGCACCGCCGTGGTCGGCCTCGGCTACGTCGGCCTGCCCACCAGCCTGGCCCTCGTCGGCAGCGGCGCACGGGTGACCGGCGTCGACATCGACCCGGCCCGGCTCGACGACATCCGCGCCGACCGGGCCGACCTGCTCGACGTCGACCGCGAGCGGCTCCGGGAGACGATGCGGGCCGCCGACCCGGCCCTGCGGCTCACCACCTCGATCGCCGAGATCGCCGACGCCGACACGGTGCTGATCTGCGTCCCCACGCCGGTGGACCGTCACCTCGACCCGGACCTCACCGCGCTGCGGGCGGCCTGCGCCGCGGTGGTGGCCCACGCCCGCCCCGGCCAGACCATCGTGCTCACCTCGACCAGCTACGTCGGCACCACCCGCGACCTGCTGGTCGAACCGCTGGCCGCCCGGGGCCTGCGGGTCGGGCAGGAGGTGTGGGTGGCCTTCGCGCCGGAACGGGTCGACCCCGGCAACGACGGGCACCGCCAGGAGCTGACCCCCCGGGTCGTCGGCGGGGTCACCCCGGACTGCACGGCGCGGGCCGCCACGGCGCTGGCCCGGATCACCCCCCGGGTGCACCGGCTCGGCTCGCCCGAGGCCGCCGAGATGACCAAGCTGCTGGAGAACACCTTCCGGGCCGTCAACATCGCCCTGGCCAACGAGTTCGCCGACCTCTGCCGGGACCTGCACCTGGACGTCACCGAGGTGATCGACGGGGCGGCCACCAAGCCGTACGGGTTCATGGCCTTCCAGCCCGGCCCCGGGGTGGGCGGGCACTGCATCCCCTGCGACCCGCACTACCTGCTGTGGCAGCTGCGCGGGCAGCGCCGCGAGGCGCCGCTGATCGAGACCGCGATGCGGGGCATCTCCGCCCGCCCCCGCCGCGTCGTCGAGCGGGTCCGCGACCTGCTCGCCGGCGCCGGCCGTACGCTGCTCGGGGCCCGCGTCCTGCTGGTCGGGGTGACCTACAAGCCCGGCGTCGCGGACGTCCGCGAGTCGCCGGCGCTGGAGATCATCAGCGAGCTGGTCCGGGCCGGCGCGGACGTCGGCTTCGTCGACGACCTCGTCGCGTCGGTCCGCACGGCCGACGGGGCGACCCTGCGCCGGCTGACCGACCACACCGAGCGGGAGTGGGACCTGGTCGTCGTGCACACCGCCCAGGCCGACCTGGACGAGGCGTGGCTGGCCACCCAGCCGATGGTCCTCGACGCCACCTACCGGATGACCGGGCTGCCGCGCCGCGAGGTCGTCTGAGATGCCCGCGCTCCAACCGGTCCGGCGCGGCCTGCGCCGGCTGCTCGTCGCGCTCTGCCTGCTCCCGCTGATCGCCCTGCTGGCCCGGCAGCTGCCCCAGCTGCCGTACGCGCCGCTGGCGGCGTACTACGGGTTCGCCGTGCTCACCGCCACCGTCGCCGTGTTCTACCTGGCCTACGCCCGCTACGAGGACCCCAGCGAGGCCCCGGCGCACCCCCGGCACGCGGCCACGTTCCCGCCGCTGCCGCCGGCCCCCCGGGTGAGCCTGCTGGTGGCGGTCAAGGACGAGGTCGACGGGATCGAGGCGTGCGTGCGGTCGATGACCGGCAGCGACCACCGGCCGTTGCAGGTGATCGTCGTCGACGACGGCTCCACCGACGGCACCGCCGAGGTGCTGGACCGGCTCGCCGCCGAGCTCCCCGTCACCGTGCTGCACCTGCCCCGCAACGTCGGCAAGAAGCGGGCCCTGGTGCACGGGGCCCGGCACGCCGACGGCGACGTGCTCGCCTTCACCGACTCCGACTGCGTCCTGGCCCCGGACGCGCTGCGCCGCTGCGTCGAGGCCCTGCTGCGGCAGCCGGACCTCGGCGCGGTCAGCGGGCACGCCCGCGCGCTCAACCCCGACGAGTCGCTGCTCACCCGGGTGCAGGACGTCTGGTACGAGGGCCAGTTCCGGGTGGCCAAGGCCGCCGAGGCGTCGTTCGGGGCGGTCACCTGCGTCTCCGGCCCGCTGGCCGTGTTCCGGCGGGAAGCCGTGCTCAACTACCTGCCGGCCTGGGCGGCGGACCGGTTCCTCGGCGGCGAGTTCCGCTTCGCCACCGACCGGCAGCTCACCGGCTACGTCCTCGGGCAGCGCTGGATCGGCGTACGCCTCAAGCAGCGCTTCGCCGACTCGCCGTTCGTCCGCGACGAGGACCACCCGCCCCGGGCCTGGCGGGTCGGGTACGTCCGCTCGGCGCGGGTGTGGACGACGGTGCCGGCGCGGCCGCGCCCGTTCCTGCGCCAGCAGACCCGTTGGAAGAAGAGCTACGTGCGCAACCTCTTCTTCACCGGCACGTTCATGTGGCGGCGCGGGCCCGGCCCGGCGGCGCTCTACTACGGGCACGCGCTGTGGGTGGCGGTGGCCCCGGTGATGGCCTTCGCCCACCTGGTGTGGGCCCCGCTGCGCGGCTGGTGGGCGGTGCCGCTGCTCTACCTGTGCGGGGTGCTGCTCAAGGGCACCTTCTGGGGGCTGGCCTACCGGCTGGACAACCCGGGCGACCCGCGCTGGGCGTACCGGCCGCTGATGAGCGTGCTCTCCGCCACGGTGCTGTCCTGGCTGCTGCCCTACTCGGTGGGCACGATCCGGCGCGGCGTCTGGTCGCGGAGCGCGGTGTGAACGCGGGCCGGCGGCTGCTCGCCGGGCTGGCCCGGGTGGCGCTCACCCTCGCCGGTGCCGTGGCGCTGGTCGCGCTCTACGTCGTGGTGTTCACCCGTGGGGAGGTGCTGCGGTGACGCGCTGGTGGCCGCGCCCGCTGGGGGCGCTGCTCTCGCTGGTCACCCTGCTGGTGGTGGCGACGCCGTTCGGGGTCTCCTGGTACCTCGCCGACCTGCGGCGGCACGTCGGCGCGCAGCGGGACACCGCCGTGACCCGGCTCGGCCCGGCCGACCTGCGCCGGTTCACGGAGCTGGCCGGCCGGCTGCCGCAGCGGGCCGCGCCGGTGGTGGTGGCCTACCACGACGTCCGGCCGCACGGCGACGACCCGGCCGCGACCGAGCCGGGCGGCCGGGAGCACTACGTGGTCAGCCCGGAGGAGTTCGACGCGCAGCTCACCGCCCTGCGCGCGGCCGGCTACCGGTCGATCTCCACGGCGCAGTACGTCGACTACCTGCGCGGCGGCGCGGTGCCGGAACGCTCGGTCTACCTGACCTTCGACGACGGCACCCGGGGCCTGTGGGCGTACGCCGACCGGATCCTCGCCCGGCACGACATGGTGGCCGCCTCCTACCTGATCACCGGCCAGGTGGGCGAGCACCGGCCGTACTACCTGAGCTGGGCGGAGATCGCCCGGATGGCGCGCTCCGGCCGGTGGGACTTCCAGGCGCACACCCACGACCTGCACACCCGGGTGCAGACCGGGCCGGGCACGCAGGGCTCGCCGCTGACCCACCGGCGGTGGGACCCGGCCACGGGGGCGCAGGAGAGCCTGGCCGCCTACCGGCAGCGGCTCACCGCCGATCTCGACGCGATGTTCGCCGCGTTCGCCGCCCACGACCTGCCCCGGCCGCAGTTGTTCGCGTACCCGTTCTCCGAGGTCGGCGACGCCGTGACCGACCCGGCGGCGGCCGGGTTCAGCCGCGAGTTGGTGGCCGGGCGGTTCGCCGCCGCGCTGACCAACAAGTCGCGGGGGCCCGAGCCGAGCAGCCGCCGGTCCGCGGCCGGTGGCCAGGTCGAGCGGGCCGAGGTGTACGCCACGACGAGCGCCGCCGAGCTGGTCAGCGCGGTCGTCGAGCGCACGGCGGTGCCCGCGCGGGTCAGCGCCCCGTTCACGAACCCGTGGGACTGGCGCGACCAGCAGGGCGAGCCGATGACGGACCTGTCGTCGTTGACCGCCGGCCGGTTCACCGCCGCCAGCCCGCGCCGCGCCTACGGCACGCTGCTCGCCTACGCCAGCGCGGACTGGACCGACTACACGGTCGACGCCACGCCGCGTGGGCTGCGGGCCGACGGCGGCACGGTCACCCTGACGGTCCGGGTGGACAGCGACGACCCGGTGTCGGTGCGCGTCGCGCACGGCCGGGTGGCGCTGCTGCGCGGCGACCGGGTGGTCGCCGAGGCCGCCCTGGCCCCGGCCGCCACCCACCGGGTGACGGTGACGGTGCGCGACGGTGAGACCGTCGCCCGGGTCGACGACGGCCCCGCCCTGCGGGTGGCGACGCCGGCCGGGCCACGCGCCACCGGCGGGCTCGCGGTGGCGGTCGACGACGCGGCGGACCGCCCGCACCCGTCGGTCGCCGCCCTCGACGTGCGGGCCGCGGACTGACGGTTGGCGTCGTCCGCCGAGGTGGGCCGACGTCCCGGGCAGCCGTCACCGCGCGGGCGCGTTCCGGTCGGTCGTCATGACCCGGCGCAGGACGTCCGCCACTTCCCGGGGGTGCCGGTTGGTGAAGAAGTGCCCCCCGGGGAACACGTGCACCCGCAGGCCCGAAGTCGTGTGCCGCTCCCAGGCCTGCACGTCGGGGGCGGTGGTGAGGGGGTCGGCGGCCCCCATGAGGGCGATGACGGGACAACCGACGACTGAATCCGGGTCGGGACGGTAGCGGGGGCCGCCGGACCGGCGTCGTCGAGCAGGCCGGACAGCGTGAGGCGGGACGGGGCCGGATGCCCGGAGGCGACGAGGACGAGCTGCCGCTGGTCGGGCATGCGCCGGACGACCTCGTAGGCCACCACCGCGCCCAGGCTGTGCCCGAAGAAGATCATCGGACCGTCCCCGCGTGCCCCGGCGACCGCGTCCGCGGCCTGGTCGGCGAGGACGTGCACGTCGGTGAAGAGCGGCTCCCGCACCCGTTCCGCCCGCCCCGGGTATTCGACGCACGCCGTCCGGGCCGTGCCGGCCAGCTGCGCCGCGAGGTCCCGGTAGGAGCCTGCGGAGCCGCCCGAGTGGGGGAAGAAGAGGACCGTCCAGGGCGTGCCGGGCGACACGGACGCGGGGAACCCCCGTATCCACGGTGTGGCTTCGCGCATGACCACCGCCTCCTGCGAGGAAGCGGAGGTCAGACGGAGTGGAGCAGGGCGAGCGTCCGCGTGAGCTCGTCGCGCAGCGCCTGCCCGGCCGCCTCGGCGTCTCCCGCCACGATGGCGCGCACCAGCACGGCGTGCCCCTCGTCGCCGTGGTTCGGGTCGTCGAAGCGCAGGCTGAGCAGCTCCACCAGGTCGAGCAGCCGTTGTTGCAGCACCGGCACGAACTCGGTGAACAGGCCGGTGAGCACCGGGTTGTGCGCCGCGGCGACCACGTGCTCGTGCAGGGCGATGTCGGCCGCGACGAACTCGGCGTTGCCGGCGTCCGCGGCATCGCGACGCCTGGTCAGGGCCCCGTGCAGGGCAGCGATGTCGTCGTCGGTCCGGCGCTGCGCGGCCAGCTGCGCGGCGGCGACCTCGACGAGCATCCGGACCTCGTAGACGTCGGTGATGACCGCCTGGCGGAGCTGGGTGGACCAGTCGTCCCTGGGCCTGGTCGCGATGACGAAGACACCGGATCCCTGCCGCGCCTGCACCAGCCCCGCGCCGGCGAGGGCCCGCAGGGCCTCACGGACGGTCGAACGCCCCACACCGAGGGATTTGGCCAGGGCGGTCTCGCCGGGGAGCTTCGTTCCCACGGACCATTCACCGCCGGTGATCTGCTCGCGCAGGCGGTCGGTGGCCTGCTCGACCAGAGGGGACGGCCGCAAGGCACCTAGTGACATGTGAGGTTCACCCTTCCACACCTATCCGGTTGTCTGAGGAGCTGAGTTGTGGTTACAGTACTCCCCATGCTGCCGCACGAGCTTCTCCTCGGCTGCCGCTGCGGGGCCTGACACGACCGGCACCCCGCAGCGGGGTCCCGGGCTGCGCCGGTCACCGAATGGCCGACCGAAAGAAGTTCCGCACCATGATTTCCCACTCTCCGGGGATGGTCTTCCCCACCCTGCGCACTCCCACCGGCCCCGTCCCCGCGGATGCGCCACGCTGGAACCCCCAGCGCCCGAGCGCGATGCCGCACCACCGCTACCAGTCCGCGCACGACCGGGTCGCCCTGCCGCTCACGGACAGGACCTGGCCCTCGCGGCGGATCGAGCGAGCCCCCCTGTGGGTGCCTGTCGACCTGCGCGACGGCAACCAGGCGCTGGCCGAGCCGATGGACACCGAGCGCAAGCGCCGGATGTTCGACCTCCTGGTCACCATGGGCTTCAAGGAGATCGAGGTAGGCTACCCCTCCGCCAGTCAGACCGACTTCGACTTCGTGCGCCACCTGGCCGACAGCGACGCCGTCCCTGAGGACGTCACCATCTCCGTGTTCACCGCGGCCCGCAAGGACCTGATCGACCGGACCATCGCCTCCGTCGACGGGCTCCCCCGCACCCTCGTGCACCTCTACACCGCGACCGCCCCCACGTGGCGGAACGTGGTTCTCGGCCGGTCCCGTGCCGAGGTCCACGAGCTGATCCGGGCCGCCGCCCTCTACGTGCTGCGCCGCGCCGAGGAGCGTCCGGGGGCCGACATCCGGTTCGAGTTCTCCCCGGAGGTCTTCAACCTCACCGAACCGGACTTCGTCCTGGAGGTCTGCAACGGTCTGACCGAGCTGTGGGAGGCGAGTCCGGACCGGCCGGTGGTCCACAACCTGCCGGCGACGGTCGAGATCGCCACCCCCAACGTGTACGCGGACCAGATCGAGTACATGGACCGTCATCTGGCGCGCCGCGAGTCGGTGATCCTGTCGGTCCACCCGCACAACGACCGCGGCACCGGCGTCGCCTGCGCCGAGCTCGCCGTCCTGGCGGGGGCGCAGCGGGTGGAGGGCTGCCTGTTCGGCAACGGTGAGCGCACCGGCAACGTCGACCTGGTGACCCTGGCGCTGAACCTGTACGCGCAGGGCGTGAACCCGATGATCGACTTCTCGGACATCGACGCGGTGCGCGAGGTGGTGGAGCACTGCAACCGGCTGCCGGTCCACCCCCGCCACCCCTACGGGGGCGACCTCGTGCACACGGCCTTCTCCGGCACCCACCAGGACGCCATCGCCAAGGGCATGACCCACCACGCCAAGCAGGCCGCCGAGATGGGCGTCCCCGCCGAGCAGGCCCCATGGGCGGTGCCGTATCTGCCCATCGACCCGGGCGACATCGGCCGCACGTACGAGGAGGTCATCCGCATCAACTCCCAGTCCGGCAAGGGAGGTATCGCGCATCTCCTGCGTACCCACCACAGCCTGGACCTGCCCCAGGCCATGCGCCCGGACTTCTCCCGCGCCGTGCAGCAGGTCACCGACGCCACCGGTCAGGAGCTCACCCACAAGGAGCTGTTCGAGCTCTTCCGCGCCACCTACCTCGCTCCGGCCCTGGACGGCCCGGTCACCCTGGTTTCCTGGAGCACCGCGCAGACCGCGCCCGGCGAGCACCAGTTCGCCTGCACGCTGCAGATCGACGGGCAGGAACGCTCCTGCCGGGGTGCCGGCAACGGGCCGCTGTCCGCCCTCGCCGAAGCCCTCCGCGGCGTCGGCATCACGATCGACATCCTCGGCTATGCCGAGCACTCCATCGCCGCGGGCCCGGGCAGTCCTGCCGTCGCCTACGCCGAGTGCCGCGTGGACGACGTCACCTGCTGGGGCGCCGGCTGGGACACCTCCGTGTTGACCGCATCGGTGCACGCGGTCATGGCCGCCGTCAACCGCTCCGGGCGGACCCCCTCGTGAACGCACCCCCGGTGCTGCGCGTGACGGACGCGACCGTCGTCCGCGACGGCAACCCGATCCTGCACGAGGCGTCGCTGACGGTGCGGTCCGGCGAGCACTGGGCGCTACTCGGCCCCAACGGGGCGGGCAAGAGCACGCTGCTCAGCCTTCTCGGGGCCGTCGCGCACCCCACCCGTGGCACCGTCGAGGTGCTGGGCCACCGGCTGGGGCGGGTCGACATGCGCGAGTTGCGTTCCTACGTCGGCCACGTCAATCCGCGACACGATCTGCGTTCGCCCCTCACGGTGCAGGACGTCGTGCTGACCGGGCTGACCAACACCGTCGAACGCATCCCCCGCTGGGAGCCGACACCCGAGCAGGTCGCGATGGCCGACCGCCTGATCGGCCTGCTCGGCCTCAGCGAGCGCCACGGGGCGCGCTGGCCGACCCTGTCCCAGGGGGAACGGGGCCGTGCGCTCATCGCCCGCGCGCTGATGCCCAGCCCGCGCCTTCTGCTGCTCGACGAGCCCGCGACCGGTCTCGACGTCGCCGGCCGGGAACAGCTCATCGAGCGGCTCGACACGCTGCAACACACCTACCCGGAGCTCGCGTCCGTCCTGGTCACCCACCATCTGGAGGAGCTTCCTCCGGGGACGACCCACGTGCTGCTGCTGCGCGAGGGGCGCTGCCTGGCGTCGGGTCCCGCCGACGAGGTCCTCACCAGCGACCAGGTCAGCAAGTGCTTCGACCACCCCATCCGGCTCACTCGCGCGGAAGGACGTTGGAGCGTGCGGGCGTACCGCCCGGCCGGACCACGAGTCGGCTGAGGCGGTGGTGGCGGTGATGCGCGCCCACCGGCGCGCATCACCGTGACCGGTGCCTCAGACCAGCGACTTCTCCGCCTTCTCGACGGCGTCCTGGGCCCGGTCCCAGTCCCCGCCGAAGTGGTCCGCCAGCGCATGGAGCCACCGCTCGATGCCGAAGCCGACGCAGCTGGTGGAGGCCGGGCCACCGCCGGTCAACGAGATGGAGCACCGCTCACCGAAGAACTTGTGATGGCTGTTCACGGAGGCGATCGCCATGTCCTGATAGACGTACTCGTGCTTGACCGGCACGAGCTGCTGGAAGGTGACCCGCTCGTCGGACTGGTCGTAGAAGGGGTCGGAGGCCGCGCGGCGGTGCAGCGGCAGGCCGATCTCACCGGCGAGCATGTTCAGGAACCGCTCCGAGTGATCGAGGTGAGCCTGGGCCTGCTCCGGGGTTCCCAGCGCCACGACCTCACGCATCCGGAACGCCTTGAGGCGGCGGAGCCCGTCGAAGTGGTCCTCGTTGCGGAAGCACTGCCCCAGCAGGGACACCAGCTCTCCGCCCTCGGGCACCTGCCGGTCGCGGTAGTGGAGGTAGACCCCGTAGCAGGCACTGGACGGCAGGGCGAGACCCGCCGCAGCCAGCGCGTCGGGGCCGAACTCCCCCGAGGCGGCCTCCTGCTCGATCTGGTCGGCCCCCGTGACAGCGACGTCCAGGGCCGAGGAGACGAGGGCGAGGTGGGGGAAGTTCCGGTAGACGTCGAGGGCGGCGAGGTCGCTGACCGGCAACAGCGGCGGAACGGTCAGCGCGACGGCCCCCGACCCCCTTGCCCACCGGGTGCAGACGCGGTCCAGCACCTCGGCGAGCCGGGTCGGCTCCTCCTCGAGCGCGACGAGTCCCCCTGACACCCGGACACCTGTCCTGACGCTCATCAGCAGCTCCTTACGTGAATGCCTCAAGGGCTGGGGAGGCCCCGCTGGTGGCGCCGGGGCCGCGGGTAACCGCCGGTCCGGCGGCGGGCTCTGCCGGTCCGGCGGCGGGCGAAGGTCACGCGACGCGGACAGCTAGATCGACTCTCGCGAATATGGGAGGACCTTTCCGCACTCCGCGACACTGGCTAAGGTAACACCTCAGAGGACCTGAGCAGCTGAGCGATTTCACGTCTTCACTAGGGAACGGAACACGCTTTTCCATGAAAAAGGGACAACTTGGCTTCCTCACCGGCACCCACGCGGTCAACGACCTGTATCAGGGCGCGATCCCCGCGATGCTGCCGTTCCTGATGGCCGAACGGCACTACAGTTACGCCGCCGTCTCCGGCCTGGCGTTCGCGGCGAGCGGCGTCTCCAGCCTGTTCCAGCCGCTGTTCGGCATCCTGTCCGACCGCAGGCCGCGCAGCTGGCTAGTGCCGGCCGGGTTCGTCACCGCCGCCCTGGGGGTGGTCGCGGCCGGCCTGTCGGGGGGCTATGTCGTCACCTGGCTCTGTGTCGCACTGGCGGGGATCGGCATCGCGGCCTACCACCCGCCCGCGACGAGTCAGGCGCGTGCCGCCGGGGGCTCCTCGCAGCGGGCCATGAGCATCTTCTCCGTCGGCGGGACGATCGGCGGGGCGGTCGCGCCGTCACTGGTCACCCTCGTGATCGGATCGGCGGGATTCGACGGGAGCTACCTGCTGGCGGTCCCTGCCCTGGCCATGGCGGTCGCCTGGGCGCTCAAGGGGCCATGGATGCGGTGGCGCGGCCACACCGAGGCGCCCCCGCTGGTGACCGGCGCCTCGGCGAAGTCGGCGGCGGGCCGCACCCGGCAGGCCGACGACTGGCGCTCCTTCGGCCGTCTGGTGGCCGTCGTCATCGGGTGGTCCATCCCCTTCGTCACCGTCACCTCGCTGGTGTCCCTGCATGCGCAGCGCGATCTGGGCGAGTCCGGGACGGCGGGTGCCGTCGTGCTCACCTGCTACACCGCGGCCGGGGCCGTGGGGACCCTGCTGGGCGGCTGGCTCGGCGACCGGCAGGGCAGGATGACCTCGGTCCGGGTCGGCTATCTGGCAGCCCTTCCCGCGCTGTTCGGCGTTGCCTGGGCCCCGGCATTTCCGGTCCTCGTGCTGAGCGCCACGCTGTTCGGCGCCGCCATGTTCGTGCCGTTCGCCGCGCAGGTCACCCTCGCCCAGGACTACCTGCCCCACCACCCCGGCACGGCAAGCGGGCTGACCCTGGGGCTGGCCATGGCGGCGGGCGGCCTGTGCTCTCCCGCGTTCGGGTGGTTGGCCGATACGAGCGGGCTGCGCACCGCCTTCTACGCGGCGCTCCTCGTGTTCGCGGTCCCGGTCGTGCTGGCGCTCCGCCTTCCCGACCGCGTCGCGGGCTCGTCCGACTCACCGCCCGCGGACCTGGTAGAGGCGGGAAATATCAACAGCGGACAATAGAGATCACTTTCTCTTCACAATATCGAATAGTCAACCAGACCTTAGGGTGAGCGCCCGGAATATGAGATGACCATTGAAAGTAATCACTCCGCTACGTAGCGTCTTGGCTGGCTCGAAAACAGCTCCCCCAGGCAATATCCAGGCAGGCACTATAGGCCCCGCCCTGTCGAACCTGTGCGCCGAGAAGGAGAGATCCAATGAAGATCAACTGGCCTGACCACGAGGAACTCAAGGCGGAGGGTATTGCGCTGTCGCGGCGCTTCGTCTTCGGCCAGGAGATGTCCTGCCTCAAGGTGGTCGCCGACCAGTCCGGAGACCTGAACCTACCGCCCCACTGGCACGAGAACGAGCAGTGGGTCGTGGTGACCGAAGGGTCCATCCGTTTCGTCTGCGAAGGCACGGAATACGAGCTCAACGCCGGCGACGTCGCCTACATCCCTTCCCGCCAGCGACACACGGCTACTTTCGTCGGCGAGGAGGGCGCCGTTCTCCTGGAATTCTCCGCTCCCCCGCGCCTCGACCTCGTGCCGGGTTCGGTCGTACCGTCGTCGATGATATTCGACCAGACCCCTCCGGAATGACTCACTGATTGTCCGCCATCACGCCGACTGGGGATCGATCGTGCGCAGCAAGAGGTACGACAGGGCACCTTCAGGAACGATCCACGAGAGATTCGGGCAGGTCGCCCAGGAATTCCCCGACCGCAGCGCCGTCGTCACCACCGAACGAGCGGTCACCTACGCGGAACTCGCGGCCGGGGCCCGGCGGATCGCCCACCACCTGATCGGCCACGGCGTACGACCCGGCAGGTTCGTCCCCGTCGTGGCCCGCAGGTCACCCGACCTGGCCGCCGCGCTGCTCGGCATACTCATGGCCGGCGGCGCGTACGGAATCCTGGACGTGAGGTGGCCGCTTCCCCGCGTCACCCGGCTGCTGCACGACATGCGACCACCCGTCGTGCTGGCAGACGCCGCGGGCTCCGCTCGCCTCGACGAGGCGCGGATCGACCACCTCACCTTCGCGGCCCTGGGGCGGACCGCCCCGCCCGGGCTGCCGGTCGACCTGCCCAGGGTGCCGCCGGACGCCTGCTCGACCCTCTTCTGGACGTCGGGGAGCACCGGCGCTCCCAAGGCGGTGCTGTCTCCGCACCTTGCCACCACGAGGCTGTTCACCCCGAGCGCCTTCATGGACCTCGGTGCGCACCCCGTCATGATCCACGCAGCGGCGGTCGCCTGGGACGCCTTCACCCTGGAACTGTGGGGAATGCTGCTCAGCGGCGGAACCGCCGTCGTGCACGAGGACGATCTCCTCCTGCCGCCCGCGATCCGCACCTACGTCCGGGACCTGGGCGCCACCCACCTCTTCCTCACCCCGTCGCTCTTCGACGTGATCGCGGGCGGCGGCATCGACTGCCTGGACGGTCTGCGCGCCGTGCTGCTGGGCGGAGACAAGCCACCCCCGGCGACCTGCCGGAAGCTTCTCGACACCTACCCGGGCATCGAGCTGTACAACGGCTACGGCCCCGTCGAGTCCTGCGTGTTCGCCACCGTCCACCGGATCACCAGGGACGACACGGACCGGGCGTCGGGCATCCCGGCCGGCCGTACCGTGCCGGGCACGAGGCTGCACGTCGTCCGCGACGGCGCCCCGGTGCGGCCGGGCGAGCCGGGCGAGGTCGCCATCGCCGGGACAGGCCTCGCCCTCGGCTATCTGGACGCCCCCGAGCAGACCGCCTCCGCCTTCCGGCACGTCACGGTCGGGGGGACCAGGACCAGGGTCTATCTGACCGGCGACCGGGGCTGGGTGGACGAGTCGGGCGTCCTGCACTTCATCGGCCGCACGGACTCCCAGATCAAGATCGCCGGGCATCGAATCGAACCGGCGGAGATCGAGTCGGCAGTCCGCACGCTGGGAAAGGTGCGGTCGGTCGCCCTTTCCCTCCCCGACCGTAACGGAACGCCGCGCATCGTCCTGTTCGCCGAGAGGCCCGAAGAGGGTGTCACCGAACTGGAACTGCAGGGCCGCCTCAGGGAATTGCTGCCGAGCTACATGGTGCCCACCAGGGTGCACTTCGTCTCCGCGCTGCCGCTTCTCGAGAACACCAAGATAGACAAGTTGCAGCTCTCGGCGCGCTTCGGCTACAGCCCCTGAGCGCCGGGACGGATTCCCGAACCACGAGTGCCGAATCCCGTGCACAGGAAAGGAATCGAGACTTGAGCACGAAGAACCACACGGAGGAGAAGTTCTCCGTCGCACTCGAATCCATTCAGAGCAAACGTCGGATCGAACGGGTCCAGGAGGCGGCGAATGCCCTCCTCGACCGCTATGCGAATCAGCACGGCCCCGAAGAACGGTTGCGGCTCACCTTCGAGCTCATTCGGCGGAACCTCACTCCGGAAATCGCCATCGTCTTCGGGGGCCTGACCCTCGGCGCCGACGACTCGGGCGAAACCTCCGGAGCCGGGGCCGTGCCGCCCGTTCCTTCCGCTGGCCTTCATGGGAAGACGATTTTCCGCTGCCGGATCCACGGGCCCGACGGCAGGAACGGATCGCTCACCGCGTTCTACACGGAACCCGGCTCCATGGGACTGACCAGCGCCGAATGGCTGGCGGCGATGCGGCTGCTGGCCGGAATCACCGGCCTGGGTATCGGGGGGTACGTCACATGCCCGCAGTAGCGACCGGGGCCTCTCCGACGCGCCTTCTGGCACGGCCGTACTGGTTCCGGAGCCTGCCGGCCGGGGCCGACGTCCACCGGCTCGACGAGGGGCTGTTCGCGGTGACGGGCAACGCGGCCGTGCAGGAGGCACTCGCCCACCCCGCGATCGTGGCCGAACACCCGCTCAAGGCCAGCGCGCGTGCCTTCGGCCCCAACGTGCTCGACGCCGACGGGCCCAGCCACCGGGCGTTCCGTGCCCTCCTCGCACCGATCCTGTCGGCCGGACGCATCGCGGAGTACAAGAGGTCGCTGATGCCCGGACTCGTCCGGGAGCTGGTCGGCAGCCTCACCGGCGTCGAGACCGACGACTTCTACAACGCGTTCGCGCACCGGGTGCCGTACGGCATCGTGTGCACGATCCTCGGCATCGACGTCTCCCTGGCCGACCGGTTCCACGAGCTGACCCGCCCGCTGGCGCGGCTTCTGGACTATCCCACCGAGGAAACCGAGGAGACCCACGCCAACGTCGCCGAGCTGCTGCGGCTGATCGAGGACCAGCGGGCGGCAGGGGCCGTCGGCGGGCAGTCCCTGCTTGAGACGATCGAGCGGACCCGGGACCGCAAGGGCATCCTGCTGACCGACAGCGAGGTGCGGTCGACGGCGCTGCTGTTCTTCCTGGCGGGCACCGAGACGAGCAGCGCGTTCATCACCTCGCTCGTGTACTGCATGGGACGTGGTGTCTTCGATCTGGACGAGCTGCGCGACGACCGGGTCCGGGACGACTACGTCGAGGAGGTGCTGAGGCTCTACCCACCCGTGCAGACGGTCGTCCGGTTCGCCAGTGCGGACCTGACCGTCCGGGGCGTGGAGGTGCCGCGGCACTCGGCGGTGCTGACCTCGATCGCGGGAGCCAACCGTGACCCGCGGGTCTTCGACCACCCCGACCGGTTCCAGCTCGGCAGGAGCACGAAGGGCTCGGTTCCCTTCGCGGTAGGGGCGCACGCCTGTCCGGGAGCCATGCTCGCGAAGACGGAGTTCTCGCTGCTCATCGAGGAGATCATCGAGCGCTGCTCGGACGTGGTCATCACCCGCGACCGCCTCGGCATGGAGAGCCAGTCGTTCTCCCGCCCCACGAACTTCTCCGTTGAATTCAGGGCGAGATAGGAAAGAGGACACAGTGGAAAGCAAGATCGTGTCGCTGCGCAAGTGGCTCGACAGCCTGCACGAGGAGCCGTTCGACATCCAGGACGACACCGACCTGATCCAGTCGGGGGCGGTGACCAGCCTCCAGTTCGTCCAGATGGTGATCGAGATCGAGCGCCTGCACGGCCGGAAGCTGGATCCGGGCGTGATCACCGTCGAGTCGATGCGCACGCTCAAGGCCATCGACGCGACCGTCTTCCAGGCTGCCTGATGGCAGCGGAAGGTACCCCGGTGGCGGTGGTCTCGGGAACGTCGTCCGGGATCGGCGCGGCCGTGGCGGCGGAGTTCCTGCGCCGGGCGTACACCGTCGTCGGTCTGTCCCGGCGCGGCAACCCCGTCCTCGCGAACGAGAGCGGCTACGTCGACAGCGTCGTCGACCTGCGTGACCGGGAGGCCCTGCGGGCCGCACTCGCCTCCGTGGCCGACGTCACCGCGGACGGGGTCCGGGCCGTGGTGCTCAACGCCGGCGCCTCACCGGACCCGGCCGACCTCGTCAAGGTCGAGTGGCAGGTGGCGAGCGACGCCTACGAGACCAACGTCCGCACGGCGCTGCACCTCGTGCAGGAGACGGCGCCGCTGCTCAGGCAGGGCGGCGGCGGCTCACTGACGTTCGTCGGGGCCAGCCTGGCCAACGGCTACCAGCCCGAGCGCTGGGCGTACGCGGCCAGCAAGGCCGCGATGACCACCCTGATGCGTGCGTGCTCGGTCGAGTTCGCCGACGACGCAGTGGTGGCGAACGAGGTACGTCCCGGACCCGTGGCGACCGCCATGACGATGGCCGGGCTGGACGGCGAGGTCAACGACCAGATCATCCGCGCCATCAACGCGGGATTCGGCACGGACTGGCTCAAGGCTCCGCGCACCGTGGCGGAGTGGATCGTGACCATCGCCGAGTTCCCGTCGAACGGACCCACCGGACAGGTCTTCAACTACAGCCGCAAGGTTCTGTAAACCACAGGAAAGGCGGACAGGCAGCCATGTCGACCTACCCCTCCCCGGAGCAACTACTCGACCTGTTCAACTGGGCCTCTCCCGGCATGCTGGTCACCGACGCCGACGGTGCCGTGGTGCTGGCCAACAAGGCCGCCACGGAGCTGCTGGGGGACACGGCCGCGGCCGGCACCCCGCTCGCCGCCGCGCTGGGAGTCGACGACTACGACGCCCTGCTGGCGGCCGGCACGCCGGTGGAGAACCGGGAAGCCCGCTTCGCGAACCCCGACTTCGCCTCCGGATACGCCAACATCGGCTTCGGCGAGGTCGACGGCAGGATCTACGGCTTCTGGGCTCTGCGGCCGGTCACCACCCATCCGACGCCCTCCCCCACGCCCGGTGAAGGCCCCTCCACCGCACAGGTGTGGATCAACCAGGTAGACCGGTCCAGCGACTCCTACGCGCCGGTCGGCGCGGAGGCCGTCCGGTTCATCCGGGCGTACTACGACCACTGCCCGGTCGCCATCCACCTGATCGAGGAGGACGGCACGGTCGCCCACGCGAACTGGAAGGACATCTCGATCGTCGGGGCGAGCGCGCAGCCGGAGACCTATGTCGGGCACCACATCCGCCGCATCTACGCCGACCAGGACGTCGTCGAGGACTTCCTGGGCCGCTGGGGCGAGGACGCGCCGATCATCGACTTCCGGGCGGACTTCCTCAACAACGGGGAGCGGGTCCCGGTGGTGATCTTCTCCACGGCCAAGGTCGAAGACGACAGGCTGAAGAACACCCGCTGCTTCGTCTTCCCCGACAGCCACCCGCACCGCGAGCGGGACAAGGTCAGGGCGCTGGACCTCAACTTCTGAGCCGGGTGGCGCGCCTGGGCGAAGAACGCGCCCAGCTCCCGGCTCGCGCCACGTCGCGTTCCGCGCCTTCCGGCTGCCGACGCCGACGCTCCGCAGCGCTCCGCCTCCTGCGCGGCCGCCCGGGTGCCGGCCCAGGAGGGCGGCCTCCCGCGGCGACAGCGGTGCGCGACAGGAACGCCGGGCCCCGGCGAGGTTGCTCGCCGGGGCCCGGCCATGCCCACAGGGGGCTCATCCTGCGCCGTCCCGCACCCGCCGCACGAACAGGTCGACGACGCCGCGCAGCCCGACGCCGCCCGCCAGCCACCGGCAGACCTGGAGCATCTGCTCCCTCCCTTCCCCACCCCCACGAAGGAGTTCCGCTGTGCGGACCATCGGCTTTCTCGGCCTCGGCACCATGGGCAGCCCGATGGCTGTCAACCTGTGCAGGGCCGGACACACCGTGTACGGCTGGAACCGCAGCCCCGGCAGGACCGGGCCGCTGCTCGCGGCGGGCGGCCGAACCGCGGCGTCGGTGCGCGAGGCGGTCCGCGACGCAAATGTGGTGATCACCATGCTCCCGGACGCCCCACAGGTCGAGGAGATCGCCTACGGCCCTGGCGGGGTGTTGGCCAACGCCCGGCCGGGCACGCTGCTGATCGACATGTCGACCATCGCCCCGCGAAGCTCGATGAAGCTGGCCGGCGTCGCCGCCGAACGGCGCATCCGGGTCCTGGACGCTCCGGTCGCGGGCGGTGAGACCGGGGCGATCGAGGGCACCCTGTCGATCATGGTCGGCGGGGAGAGCGACGACTTCGAGGAGGCGAGGCCCGTCTTCGAGGCGCTCGGCAGAACCGTCACGTACTGCGGCACCCATGGTCTCGGTCAGACGGTGAAGGCCGCCAACCAGCTGGTCCTCGCGATCAACATGCAGGCGTGCGCGGAGGCGGTGGTCTTCCTCGAGAGGTCGGGTGTGGACCTCGAAGCCGCTCTCGACGTGCTGGGCGGGGGTCTCGCCGGCTCCAACGTCCTCGCCCGCAAGAAGCCCAACCTCCTGCGGCGCGACTACACCCCCAGCTTCACCATGGGCCTGCACCACAAGGACATGGGCATCGTCACCGACACCGCGCGCAGCATCGGAGCCGCCATTCCTCTCGGGGCCGTCGCCGCGCAGCTCGTGGCGTCGGCCGTGGCCCGTGGCGAGGCGGCTCTCGACCACTGCGCCCTGCTCCGCGGCGTCGAACTGCTCAGCGGCTACGACCGCGAGTAGTCCCACCCGCGCCGGGCCCGGTCACACGTCGGTGACGCGCAGGCCGGCGTGCGCCCGGTAGCGGCGGTTGACCGAGATCAGGTTGGCCGTGAACGCCTCCACCTGGTGGGCGTTGCGCAGCCGCCCCCCGTAGACGCCGCGCACCCCGGGGATGACGGCCGCGAGGTCTCCGACGAGGTCGGTGGCCGCGCGGTCGTCGCCGAGCACGAGCACGTCGGTGTCGACCGTGTCGAGGTCGGGGTCCTCCAGCAGCACGGCGGAGACGTGGTGGAACGCGCCGACCACGGTCGATCCGGTGAGGATGGCCGCCGCCTGCTGGGCCGCCGAGCCCTCCGCGACGGGGAGGGCGTACGCGCCCTGCCGGTCGAAGCCCAGCGGGTTGACGCAGTCGACGACGACCTTGCCGGCCAGCACCGGGGCCAGCTCGGTGAGCAGCTCGGCGTGGCCGTCCCACGGGACGGCGACCACGACGATGTCGCCGGCCGCCGCCGCGTCGGCGTTCGCCGCGCCCCGGACCCGGCCGGGCAGCACCGCGGCGGTGCTCTCCGCGCGTGCGGCGTCCCGCGAGCCGAGCACCACGTCGAGCCCGGCCGCGGCGAAGCGGCGGGCGAGGCCGCGCCCCTGCGGGCCGGTGCCGCCGAGCACGGCGACGGTACGGCCGCGAAGCGCGTCGCTGACGGTCATGCCGGGTTCCTTTCGTAGACGACGAGCGGGTTGCCGCAGGGGTCGACGACCACCGCCCGCCGCTCGTGCGGGCCCGCCTGCGGGGCACCGGCCGTGGCGCCGGCCGCCACCAGCCCGGCCAGGCAGGCGTCCAGGTCGTCGACCTGCACGCTGAGCAGGGTCCGCCCGGCGACGGGCTGCTGGGTGGCGTCGGCGAGGCCGACGGTGACGGTGCCGTCGGTGACGGCGGCGTACCGGTCGCCGTCGCGGAACCGCACCGTCAGGCCGAGGGCGGTGTAGAAGGCGAGCTGGGCGTCCAGGTCCCCGGCGGGGACGATCACGTGACCGATCCTCACGGGCGGAACCTCGGCATGACCTCGCGGGCGAACCGCTCGACGATCTCGATGGAGCGCTCGATGGGCAGGCCGAGCCACTGGGCGCGGAAGACGAAGTGGTTGTAGCCGGCGTCGGCGAAGTCGCGGATCTTCGCGGCGATGTCGTCGGGCGAGCCGAAGAACAGCGCCTTCTCCTTGATCGCGTCCCATTGCGACTCGAAGAAGTCCATGCCGTACTGGACGTACTCGCCGTAGGAGCGGCGCACCGCGTCGCCGGCCACCGCGAAGGCCGCCTCCGCCGAGTCCGCGACGCACAGGTCGCGGTGGATCGGGAACACCGCGCCGTCCTCGCCGAAGCCGGCCGCCCGGCGCTGCTCCCGGTAGTCGGCCAGGTTGCCGACGGCCCAGTTGCGCCGCACGTTCGACGGGGCCAGCCACGGCAGGCCCTGCCGGGCGATCCGGGCGATGCCCGTCGGGCCGTTGGCCCCGACCCACACCGGCGGGTGCGGGCGCTGCACGGGCAGGACGCTGCACCGTACGCCGTCGAGGGCGAAGTGCTTGCCCTCGTGGTGGACCGTCTCCCCCGTCCACAGCCGCTGCATCACCGCGAGGGCCTCGTTCATCCGCGACACGCGGGTGCGCCGGTCGATGCCGAACGACGCGAACTCGACGTCGCGGTAGCCGGAGCCGATGCCCAGCACGAACCGGCCGCCGGACAGCTGGTCGATGGTCGCGATCTCCTCGGCCCAGTGCACCGGGTGGCCCAGCGGCAGGATGAGGATGCCGGTGCCGAGCTGCATGGTCCCGGAGTGGTCGACGAGCCGGCTCAGCAGCGGCAGCGGCTGCGGCGTGCGCAGCGACGACAGGTAGTGGTGGATGCCGAACACCGAGTCGTAGCCCAGGTCGCGGACGTGCTGGACGTACTCGACGGTCTCACCGAGGCGTCGGCCCAGGTCGTCGCCGGGGGCGTACTGGTGGTCGAGGAGGATGCCGAACCTCACGCCGCGCGCCTACTCTTCCCGGGACCGGGTGTCGCTGAGTCGGAAGTAGGGCGCGACCAGCCGGTCCCGGTCGGCCAGCGCCTGGGCGATGCCCTTCTCGCGGCGCTCCTTGAGGAAGTTCCAGTCGCCCTCGTCGAAGCTGACGTTGGTGGCCCAGCCGTGCCCGACCCAGCCGGTCATCGCGCCCAGGCCCTTGCCCCGGGCCTCCATGACGACCTGCATCATCGACTTGCCCATCATCAGCGAGTCCAGCGGCATGACCGCGATCGCGTCGGCGTAGTCGTCGACCCACTTCTGTAGCTCGTCGCGCTCGACGACCTTGGTGACCAGGCCCTTGCGCTCGCCCTCCTCGGCGCCGATGGCCCGCATGGTCAGCATGACGTCCTTCATCGTCGTCAGGCCGACCTTCTCGATCCAGTGGTACATGTCCTGCGGGGCGGGGCCGAGGTAGCGGAACGCGGGGTGGGTGAACCGGGCGTCCGGGGAGGCGATGACGATGTCGGCCGACAGCGCGATCTGGAAGTGGCCGCCGTAGCAGTAGCCCTGCACCTGGCAGATGGTCGCCTTCAGCGACTCGATGATCGGACGGGTGAAGCCGGAGCTGAGCACGTTGCGGTCGGGCAGGATCCGCTGCCGCTGCGCCGGCCGCCGCCGCGACGCCTTGTCGGTGCCGGTCCGGTAGCCGATGTAGTGGCCCAGCTCGGCGGCGTCCGCGCCGGTGCCGAAGTGCTCGCCCTCGCCCTTGAACACGATGACCTTGACCCGGTCGTCGGTCTCGGCCTCCCGGACCAGGTCGCCGACCCGCTCGAACGCGGCCACGGGGATGGCGTTGAGCCGCTCGGGGCGGTCGAAGGTGATGGTCGCGACGGACCGTTCCTCGTCGACGTCGTAGCGGACGTACTTCGCGAGGACCTCGGGGTCGACCTCCATGTTCTCGACGTCCCACTGGTGTTCCAGAAGCTCGGCTTCGGTCTTCTTCACGGCGGTTCCTTAGGTGGCGGGGGTGCGGAAGGCGGGGATCACTTCGGTGGCGAACAGCCGCAGCGAGGCGCGCAGCTTCTCGGTGGGCATGCCCAGCCACCCGGGACGGAAGATCAGGTGGTCGAAGCCCAGGTCGCGCAGGGCGGAGATCCGTTCGACGAGGAACTCCGGGGAGCCCAGCAGCAGCGTGTTGCGCACCAGCTCGTCGAATCGGTCCCGCTGCCAGCGCAGCGCCGGGTACTCGGCGTACGTCGAGTACTCGACGCGGGCGTGCGGCAGCGCCTCCTCGACGGCCCGCTCGGTGGTCGGCGCGCAGTACAGCTCGACGCCGACGGGCCGCTGCACGGTCGCCGGGTCGCGGCCGTACTCGGCCAGGGCCTCGTTGTAGACGGCCAGGTGCTCGGGCAGGAAGCGGCGGCTCGGGGAGTTACCCGGGGCGTACCAGGCGTCGCCGAGGCGGGCCGCCCGGCGGACGGCCTTCTTGCCGCCCGCGCCGATCCAGATCGGCGGCCCGCCCGGGGTCAGCGGGCGCACCCCGATCGTGGCGTCGGTCTGCGGGTAGAACTCGCCCTCGTGGGTGACGGGCTGCCCGGTCCACAGGGCCCGGATGAGCCGCAGGCTCTCGTCGAAGCGGCGGAACCGGGTCTCCGGGTCGATGCCGAACGCGGCGAACTCGTTGTCGCGGTAGCCGGCGCCGACGCCGAGGACCACCCGCCCGCCGGAGAGGTGGTCGAGGGTGGCGAACTCCTCGGCGACGTGCACCGGGTGGAACATCGGCAGCAGCAGGATGCCGGTGCCGAGCAGCATGTCGCCGGAGCGCGGGATCAGGCTGGCCAGCATGGAGATCGGCTGGGGCGTGGCCAGGTTGGACTGGAAGTGGTTGATCGTCCACACCGAGTCGTAGCCCAGTTCGGCGGCCAGCTCGACGGTGCCGAACAGGTCGTCGAGGTGGGCGCGCAGGTCGTCGCCGTGCGGGTACTGGTGCGACGCCATGATGCCGAACCTCATCGGCTTCCTCCCTCCTGCGACACGGCTGCCGCTCTGCCCGCCTCCGGCAGGGGTGCCGCCGCGCGGCTGGTCTTGCCGGTGGTGCTGCGTTCCAGGGCGGGCACGAACTCGACCCGCCGGGGGGTCTTGAAGTGGGCGAGGCGGTCCCGGGCGTACGCGACGACGGCGTCGGCGAGGTCGGCGTCGGTGACCGCGGCGTCGGCCTCCCGCACGACGAGCGCCACGGGGATCTCGCCCAGCCGGTCGTCGGGGCGGCCGAGCACCCGCACGTCGCGCACGAGCGGGTGCTCGCGCAGCACGTCCTCGATCTCCTCGGGCCACACCTGGAAACCGCCGCACTTGATCATGTCGCGCTTGCGGCCGACGAGGAACAGGACGCCGTCGGCGTCGACGTAGCCGATGTCGCCGGTGTGCACCCAGCCGTCGCGGACCAGGTCCCGGGACGCCTCGGCGTCGTCGACGTACCCCCGGGTGAGCGCGGACCGGACGACCACCTCGCCCGACGAGCCGGTGGGCAGGGCCTCGCCCGCGTCGTCGCGGATCTCCAGCTCCACGCCCGGGTAGACCCGCCCGGCCGACCCGGGCTTCCACCGCCCGGCCTTCATGTCCCGGCCGGTCCAGCCGGCGATGTGCCCGGCCTCGGTCGAGCCGTAGTTGACCAGGATCGGCACCCGGTAGCGCTCCTCGAAGGCGCGCCGCACCGGCCACGAGATCGCCTGCCCGGCCACGAGGACGGACTTGACCCCGTGAAACGGCAGGTCCCGCTCGGCGTGCACGATGTCGAAGACCATCGTGGGCAGCAGGAAGAGGTTGTCGAACGCGAACCGGTCCATCAGGCCGGCGAGCCGGTCGACGCCGAAGCGTTCCCAGACCACGGCGGCCCGCCCGACGAAGTACGCGAACAGCAGCGAGTGCTGGCCGCCGCTGTGGAACAGCGGCAGGGCGATGAGGTTGGGGGCGGCGTCGGGCGCGGCGGTGCCCTCGGCGTCGGTGCCGGTGCTGACCCGGGCCAGCCGCCCGAGCGACTCGCGGGTCCCGCCGTGGGTGACGCTGACCGCCTTCGGCCGCCCGGTGGTGGTGCCGCCGGTGAACAGGATGCACGCCTCGGCCTCGGGCGCGACGTCGACCGCCGGCACCCGCGCCTCGTGCCGCCACGGCAGGGCCGCCGCGCCGGCGAGCGGCTCCGCGACGCTGCGCACCGGCGGCGCGTCCCCGGCGGCGGCGAGGAACTCGGCGACCACGTCGGGGCGGCGGTCGTCGACGAGCAGCAGGCGCGGGTCGGTCTTCGCGACCGACTCGGCCAGCTCGGCGGCGTTGTAGAGGCTGCTCACGGTGACCGGGACCGCGCCGACCTTCCACGCGCCGAAGAGGAAGAAGACGATCTCCGGGCCGTTGGTCAGGTAGCAGGCGACGCGGTCGCCGGGGCCGACGCCCTCGGCGCGCAGCGCGGCGGCGACCCCGCCGGCGAGCAGGTCGATCTGGTCGAACGTCCACGACCGCCCGTCCTCGCCGTACAGGCCCGGCACGTCGGGGCGGTCGGCGCAGCGCCGGTCGAGGATGCGGGCGAGGTTGCCGGCGCTCATCGGGACGCCTCCCGTGTGGTCGGTGCGGTGTCGACGCGCGCGATGACCTCCGCGCCGAAGCGGGCGAGCTGCTCCATCGCCTCGTCCTGCCCGGCGCCGACGAACTGGTGGCGCAGGGAGACCTCGGTGATGCCGAGGTCGGTCTCCCAGCGGCGCAGCTTGTCGACGATCTCGTCGGCCGACCCGACGAGGCAGTCCTCGGCGAGGTAGCGGTCGAGGTCGAGGGACTGGGCGTCGTCCCACGACCTGTAGCCCGCGTACTGGCGCTCAAGGTGGGGGCGGACGGCGGCGACGGCGGCGGCGTAGCTGTCGCCGAGGTACGCCTCGCGGGTCATCGGGTACTCCCGGTCGAGGGCGAAGCCGCGCTCGGCGAGGTCGGCGCGGTAGATGCCGAGCAGCCGGGCCAGCTCGGCGTCGTTGCCCTTGGGGCCGATGAGCCACGGCGCGTCCAGCCGGGCCGCCCGGCGGATCGCGGGCTCGGCGAACGCGCCGATCCACAGCGGCGGGCCGCCGGGCTGCACGGGGCGCAGCGCCAGGGACGCGCCGGGGACCTCGCCCCAGCTGCCGGCGAGATCGACCGTCTCGCCGTTCCACAGCGACCGCAGCGTCGGCACGTACTCGCGCAGGCGGCGCAGGCGGTCGTCCCAGGCGACGCCGAAGGCGGCGGTCTCCCGCTTGCGGTAGCCGGCGCCGATGCCGACGGTCAGCCGGCCGCCCGAGAGCACGTCGAGGGACGCGAGGTCCTCGGCGAGCGCGACCGGGTTCAGCAGCGGCGCGAGCAGCACCCCGAAGCCGATGCGGACCCGCGAGGTGGCGCGGGCGAGATAGCCGGCGAGCGGGATCGGCTGGACGAACGCCGACCGGGCCAGGTAGTGGTGGCCGAGGTAGACGGTGTGGAAGCCGGCCGCCTCCGCGGCGGCGGCCTGGGCCAGCACGCCGTCGATGCCGTCGACGGCGGAGGCCGACGGGTCGAACTGGGCGCTGAGGAAGCAGCTGATCCTCACCCGACGACCGCCTCGGTGACGGGCGGGGCGACCGGGGCGGCGTCGGCCTGCTCCTGGGCGCGGAAGTGCGGGATGACCTTCTCGGCGAACTCCTCCATCGACCGCAGCGCGGCCCGGCGGTCCAGCGACGGGATCCGCAGCCAGCCGATGTAGTGGTTGATGCCGAGCTGTTCGCGCAGCATCTCGATGGTCTCGATGACCCGCTGCGCCGAGCCGAAGTTGCCGCCGTGGGTCAGCGTCTGCTCCAGGGTCAGCAGCTCGATGTTCTTCGCGACGGCCGCGTAGTAGGAGCGTTCCTGTTCGATGGCCTCCTCCGAGCCGGGGATGACCTTGCCGACCGACTTGTAGTAGTTCATCGCGGCCAGGGCGGCCTCCCGCAGGCCCTCCTCGCCGTCGCCGCACCAGACCTGCTGCATGAACGGCAGTTCGTAGTCGGCGATGTCGAACCCGTTCTCCCGCATGCTCTGCCGGTAGAGGCTGAAGTTCTTCTGCATGATGCCCAACGGCGTGAAGTTCGGCGAGGTGATGATCGACTCGCCGACCGCGCCGCGCTCGCGGAAGCTGTCGGGGGAGACGGTGCCCTGGAGGATCGGCGGGCCGCCGGGGGTGTGCGGGCGCGGGTAGGTCGTGACGTTGTCGTAGTGGAAGATCTGGCCGTGGTAGGAGAAGTTCTCCTGCGACAGCGCCAGCCGCAGGATCTCCAGGGTCTCCTGGTAGCGCTGCTTCGACTCCTCCAGGGGGATGCCGAAGCCGGCGAACTCGGCGGGCTGGTAGCCCCGGCCGACGCCGATGCGGACCCGGCCGCCGCTGAGCACGTCGAGGGCGGCGATGTCCTCGGCCAGGCGCAGCGGGTGGTGCAGCGGCAGCACGAGGACGGCGGTGCCGATGGTGATCCGCCGGGTGCGCTCGGCGACGGCCATGCCGAAGTTCACCGGGCTGCCGAGGATGCCGTACTTGGAGAAGTGGTGCTCGGCCAGCCAGATCGAGTCGAAGCCCAGCTCGTCGGCCAGCTGGATCTCGTCGAGGGTCTCCCGCAGCACCTGGTGGTCCGATGTGCCATCGCTCACCGGAAACAGGTTCATGATTCCGAACTTCACGGCCTCTCCTCGTTTATTCCGACCAGCCGGTATGTTACTGCCGTGCTAGATGGCCTGCAAGGGTTGCGCAGGTCAGGCCGCTGCGGTGCGCCCGGGAACGGGCGACTCGCCGACCCGCGCGCCGACCCGCAGCTCGCCGGCGCGACGCCGGTGCCACGAGCCGCGCCCGAGCCGGGCGTCGAGCACCAGCGCCCGGCGCAGGAACAGGTGCGGGTCCGCCTCCATCGTGATGCCCATCCCGCCGTGCACCTGGATGCACCGCTCGGCGGCGAAGACCGCCGCCCGCCCGGCCGCGGCCTTCGCCGCGTGCACCTGGATCCCGGCGTCGGGGCGGCCGGTGTCGACCGCCCACGCGGCGTACAGGGTCAGGTCCCACGCGGCCTTGCGCGCCGTGGCGGCCTCCGCGAGCTGGAACGCGACCCCCTGGAACGAGCCGATCACCCGACCGAACTGCCGGCGGGTGCGGGCCTGCTCGGCGGCCAGGTCGATCGCGCCCTGCGCCACCCCGCACAGCTCGGCGGCCACCACCAGCGCGGCGCGCCGCACGCCCGCCCCGGCGGGCGACACGCGGCCCGGCGCGGCCACGGTGACGTCCGACAGCGGCACCGACGGGTCGACGGAGTCCCGCGCGGCGACCCCGGCCGCCTCGGCGGTCCAGACCCCGTCGGGGCCCAGGACGGCGACGCCGTCGGCCTGCGCCGCGTACGGCACCAGGGTCCGCACCAGCGGATCGGGCGAGACCCCGTCCGCCCAGCCGGAGCCGCCCGGCACGTCGACCGCGCAGGTGAGCACCCGGCCGCCGGAGAGCACCTCGTCGGGCAGCGGGTCGGGCCGGTCACCGCCGCAGAGCAGCTGGACGGCGGCCGCGTGCGCCGGGAACCGGCTCGGCACGAGCCGCTCGCCGAGCGCCTCGACGGCGACCAGCAGGTCGATCAGGTGCGATCCGACGCCGCCGGCGGCCTCGGGCACGCCGAGGAGGCCGAAGTCGCCCAGCAGCGGGCCGTCGCAGGCCGGGGCGCGCCACGGGCCCGTCAGGGCGTCGCGCGCCCGGGCTTTCTCCCCCGCCGCGAGGGCGGCGACGGTGTCGCCGATCTCCCGCTGCTCCGGGGTGAAGGTTGCTCGCATGTGGCCACTCCGCTCAGCGCGAGCGGGGCAGGTTCAGCACCCGCTCCGCGAGGATCGACTTCTGGACTTCCTCCGTGCCTCCCTCGATGGTGTGGGCGCGGGCACGCAGGTAGCGGCGCATCCGGGCGGCGGCCCCGTCGCCGTCGAGCAGCACGCCGCCGGCCTCGTCGAGCTGCACGGCGAGGCGGTTGGCGTTCTGCACCACCTGCGCCCACAGGCTCTTGAGCGCCGACGTCTCCGGGCCCGGCACGCCGCCGGCCCGGCTCTCGCCGAGCATGCGCATCGACCCGATCCGGACCGCCTCGGCGTCGCAGTGCAGCGCGCCCACCGTGTCGAGGAACGCGCCGTCGTCGGCCACGCCGCGCGCGACCGC
This sequence comes from Micromonospora sp. WMMD712, assembly GCF_029581295.1. Lineage (NCBI taxonomy): Bacteria > Bacillati > Actinomycetota > Actinomycetes > Micromonosporales > Micromonosporaceae > Micromonospora > Micromonospora sp. WMMD712. The sequence goes on along the minus strand of NZ_CP120743.1, from coordinate 7,764,394 downwards.
GAGGTCGACCACCCGGTCCACCGCCTGCCGGGCCCACACCCACAGGTTGAGCGCCATGCTGCCGCGCTCGAAGGCCAGGGTGGTGAGCGCGACGGTCCAGCCGTTGCCGACGCCCCCGAGCACGTCCGAGTCGGGCACGAAGACGTCGTCGAGGAACATCTCGTTGAACTCGGTGTCCCCGTTGATCATTTCCAGCGACCGGACCGTGAAGGCGTCCATCGGGGCGAGGAAGTAGGTGATGCCCCGGTGCTTCGGCGCGTCGGGGTCGGTGCGCGCCAGCAGCAGGCACTTCGACGCGTTGTGCGCGTTGGACGTCCAGATCTTCGCCCCGTTGACGCGCCACCCGCCGTCCACCCGGGTCGCGGCCGTGCGCAGGCTCGCCAGGTCGGAACCGGAGCCGGGCTCGCTGAAGCCCTGGCACCAGTACGTCTCGCCGCGCAGGATCCCGGGCAGGTGCCGGGCCTGCTGCTCGTCGGTGCCGTGGGCGATGATCGTGGGCCCGGCCAGCATCATGCCGACCCCGTTGAGCGGGTACGGCGCGCCGCGCACGGCGGCCTCCTCGTTGAAGACGGCCTGCGCCAGCGAGTCCAGGCCCCGGCCGCCGTGCGCGGTCGGCCACGACAGGCCGGCCCAGCCACCGGCGCACAGCCGGTCCTGCCACACTCGCGACCAGTGCTCGCGCTCGTCCTGCGACAGCTCCTCCTGGTCGGGCACGTCGGCCAGCGCCTTGTCGAGCCAGTCGCCGACCTCGCGCCGGAACGCCAGGTCGGCGTCGCTGTCAGCGAAGTCCATGCCCATCCCCCACCGGGTCGTCGTCGATGCCGGTCACGCGGAGAGCTCCTCGGAGCGCGTGAGCCGGGCCTTGTAGAGCTTGCCGTTCGGGTCGCGCGGCAGCGCGTCGCGCACCACGTACGACACCGGGCGCTTCGGCTTGGCCAACCGCTGCGCGAGGTGGTCGCGCAGCGCCGCCACGGCCGCGTCGGCGTCGGGCGCGGCGTCGGCCAGCACGACGTGCGCCTGCGGCACCTCGCCGAACTCCTCGTCGGGCGCCCCGATCACGCCGGCGTCGACGACCCAGTCGTGTTCCAGCAGCGCCGCCTCGATCTCGGCCGGGTAGACGTTGACGCCGCCGACCAGGATCAGCTCGGCCGCGCGGCCGGTGATGTAGAGGAAGCCGTCGGCGTCGACGTGGCCGACGTCCCAGACGGTCATCAGGCCGTCGCGGCGCGCGCCGTCGGTCTTGCCGGGGTCGTTGTGGTATTCGACCCGGTCGTCGCCCTGGCGCATGTAGACGATGCCGGTCTGCCCGACCGGCACCTCGTTGCCCAGCTCGTCGAGGATCTTCAGGGTGGAGATCGAGGCCGGGCGGCCGACCGTGCCGGGGTGGGCGAGCCACTCGTGGGGCCGCGCGACGGTCGTGCCGACCTCGGTCGAGCCGTAGTACTCGTAGACGACGGGGCCGAACCAGTCGAGGATGCGCTGTTTGACCTCGCGGGGGCAGGGCGCCGCGCCGTGCAGCACGTAGCGCAGCGAGGAGACGTCGTAGGCGTCGCGCACCTCGGCGGGCAGTTGCAGCAGCCGGTAGAAGTGGGTCGGCACCATGCTGGTGCCGGTGACCCGCTGCTCGTGGACCCGCCGCAGGAAGCCCTCCGGCGTCCAGCCGTCCATCAGGACCAGGGTGCCGCCGGCGTGCAGCGCGCCCATGGCCGGGGTGATGTTGGCCGAGTGGTACATCGGCGCGGACACCAGCCAGGACGCGAACGCCGGGCGCTCCATCCCGAACTCCTTGAACAGCCAGACGTACGTCAGCGCGCCGGTGTCGGCGTCGACGCCGCTGAGCGGCCGCTTGACGCCCTTCGGGCGGCCGGTGGTGCCCGAGGTGTACATCATCAGGGAGCCGGCCGGTGTGTCGTGCGGGCTCGTGTCGGGCATGCCCGCGGTGAGCGCCGACAGCGGGCGGGCCCGGTCCGTGCGGGGCGTGCCGTCGACGAACACCTCGATGTCGGGGGCGGCCCCGGCGGCGGCGACCACCACGTCCTCGACGCGGGCGGAGCCGACGACCACCTTCGCGCCGCTGTCGGCGAGGATGTAGCCGACCTCGGGCGCGGTGAGGTGGTAGTTGAGCGTCACGAGGTAGAGCCCCGACTGCATCGCCGCGAGATAGAGCGCCACCATGCCGGCGCTGTTCGTCATGACCGCCGCGACCGTGTCGCCGGGCCGGAGGCCCGCCCGGGTGCGCAGGCCGTGCGAGATCCGGTTCACCTCGGCGAACAGCTCGCCGTAGGAGATCCGCCGATCGTCGGCGGTCACGATCGCGCACAGGTCCGGTTCGGCGACGGCCCACAGCCGAAACCCCGTCCGTTCCTCGCTCATCGGACTCCTTGAATTAAATTCCGACCATCCGGTATGTTGTTGTCACACAGTAAGGGAGCCGTCCGACGATGTCCATACCCGTGAGCGACGCACACGCCGCCAGCTACCGCGCCCGCCAGGTGCCGGACCCCGTCCAGGTCGTCGACGGCGTCTGGGGCGTCCCGATCCCCCTGGACGGCAGCGCCCTGCGCTACGTCACCGTCTACCTGGTCGACACCGGCGACGGCCCGGTCCTCGTCGACGCCGGCTACGACCACCCGACCTGCTGGGCGTCGTTCCAACGGTCGGTCGAGTCGCTCGGCCACCGGGTCGAGGCCATCACGACCGTCCTCCTCACCCACAACCACCCCGACCACGTCGGCTTCGCCGCCCGCCTGCGGGAGGTCTCCGGGGCGCGGATCGTCATGGGCCGCGCCGACGACTTCGCCACCGCGCACCGCACGCGCGGCACCTTCCTCGCCCAGCTCCGCGCCGCCCTCGACCTCACCGGCGCGCCGGCCGACGTCGTCGACGGCATGTACGCCGACGCCGTCGCGGTCGCCGAGCACCACGAGACGCTGCGGCTCGACGTCGCCCTCGACGCCGACACCGAGTTCCGCTTCGGCGACGTGACCATCCGCGCCGTGCCCGCCCCCGGGCACACCTACGGGCACACGGTCTTCCACGACACCCGCGGCCTGGTCTTCACCGGCGACACGATGATGGCCGAGGGGCCGACCCAGCTCGCGATCGTGAGCCGGCCCGACGACGACCCGGCCGGCGACCTGTTAGGCACCCTGGCGCGCATCCGCGGCCTCGGCGCGACCATCGCCTGCCCCGCCCACCAGTTCCCCTACCGGGACGTGGCGGCGCGCGCCGACGCGCTCGCGGCCTTCCACCGCAGCGAGGTCGACCGGGTCCGGGACCTGGCCGGCGACGGCCTCGACGCGTGGCGGCTGGCCCCCCGGATGCCGTGGCGCAAGCCGTGGGACGAGCTCGGCCGGGGCACCCGGCGCTTCTCCCTGATGCACACCCTCGCCCTGCTGCGGCACGTGACCCGCGCCGCCCGGTAGGCGTCGGCGGCCGGTGCGTCAGCCGCGCCCGGGCTCGGCGTACGCCCAGTCGGGCCGCAGCCCGGCGCGCAGCTCGCGCAGGGTCCGCTTGAGCACCTTCCCCGACGGGTTCGTCGGCAGCTCCGCCACCAGGAAGACCTCCTTCGGCACCTTGAACCGGCCGAGCCGCCGCCGGGCGTACGCGATCAGGTCCTCGGCCCGAAGCCCCGGCCGGCCGACGACGAACGCCACCGGCACCTCCACCCACACCGGGTGCGGCGCGCCCACCACCGACGCGGCGAGCACGAGCGGGTGCCCGGCGAGCACGTTCTCGATCTCGGCGCTGGCGATGTTCTCCCCGCCGCTGCGGATCATGTCCTTGAGCCGGTCGCGGATGTAGAGGTAGCCGTCGGCGTCGAGGCAGCCGATGTCGCCGGTGTGGAACCAGCCGTCGCGGAACGCGGCCCGCGTCGCCTCCGGGTCGTCGAGGTAGCCGGGGCTCACCTTCGGCCCCCGCGCGACCACCTCGCCGTCCTCGCCGGCCGGCACGTCGCGGCCGTCCGGGTCGACCACCCGCACCTGGACCCACGGCACCGGCAGGCCCACCGAGCCCTGCTTGGACTCCTGGTGCGCGGCGTCGAGGTAGGTCAGCCCGCTGCACGTCTCGGTGAGGCCGTAGCCCTCGATCAGGCGCGCGTGGGGGAACAACCCCCGCGCCACGGCGAACAGCGCCGACGTCACCTGCGAGTAGATCACCCAGCGCACCGAGGACAGGTCGGCCGCGACGCCCGTCGCGCGGCGCAGCATGTCGAGCATCGTCGCCGCCATCACCATGCCGGTGATCCGTTCCGCCTCGATCGCCCGCAGCACGGCCGCCGGCTCGAAGCGCCGCAGCAGCACCATCGCGCCGCCGACGTGCCAGATGCCGTAGCCGGGCAGGTCGGTGCCGCCGACGTGGTAGAGCGGGGCGAAGTTGAGGATCCGGTCGCCGGGGCGCAGCCCCAGCTCCACGATCTGCGCGTGCATGTTCATGTTCACGTTGCCGTGGGTGAGCAGCACGCCCTTGGGCAGGCTGGTCGTGCCGGAGGTGTAGACGATCCGTTGCAGGGCGGCGTCGTCGAGGTCGGCGTCGGCGACCCGGACCCCCCGGTGGGCGTCGATCAGCGCCCGCAGGTCGAGCCAGCCGTCGCCGATCGGTTCGAGGGCGAACCGGCGCACGCCCGCCGGGCCGGAACCGCCGTCGGCCGGCGCGGCGTCGGCCGGCGCGGCCCCGGTCAGGGCGGCTTCGGTCAGCGCGGCCTCGGTCAGGGCGGCGAACTCCGGGACGGTCGCGACCGCCTGGACCCGGGCGTGCGCGAGCAGCCGGGCCAGCTCCCCCGGCGTGAGCCGGTAGTTCAACGGCACGAACACCGCGCCGAGCTTCGCCAGCGCCAGGGACAGGATGAGGAACTCCGGCACGTTGTTCGCCACGATCGCCACCCGGCTGTCCCGGCGTACCCCCTCGGCCGACAGGCCCGCGGCCAGGGCGTTGACGTCGGCGTCGAGCTGCCGGTGGGTCCACCGGCGGCCCTCGAAGACCAGCGCGTCGGCGTCGGCGAAGCGCCGGGCGTTGCCGGCCAGCATCGCGGCGATGTTCGCGGTGCTCACCCGGCCACCGCCGGGCGCGGGGAGCTGCGCTCCGGTGGTGGCGTGCCGGTGCTGCCCTGGCGCAGCAGCGTCTTGAGGACCTTGCCGGAGTCGTTGCGCGGCAGCGCGGAGACGACCTCGACGTACTTCGGCACCTTGTACCGGGCCAGTTCGGCCCGGCAGTGCCCGCGCAGCTCCTCGGCGGCGGTGGCCGCGCCGTCGCGCAGCACGACGAACGCCTTCGGCACCTCGTCCCACTGCGGGTCCGGCACGCCCACGACGGCGACCTCGGCGACGTCGGGGTGCCGGGCGAGGACCCGTTCGATCTCGGCGCTGGCGATGTTCTCCCCGCCGGACTTGATCAGGTCGGCGCGGCGGTCGACGAACCACAGGTAGCCGTCGGCGTCGATCCGTCCGACGTCGCCGGTGAGGAACCAGCCGTCGCGGCGGGTCCGCCGGTTGGCCTCGTCGTCGTTCCAGTAGCCGGGCGAGACCTTCTCGCCGCGCACGACGATCTCCCCCGGCACGCCGGGGGCGACGGGCCGGAAGTGCTCGTCGACGATCCGGATGTGCACGCCGGGGAACGGCGCGCCGAGCGCGCCCAGCTTCGCCTCCTCGTGGGCGGCGTCCATGTAGCAGACGCCGTTGCACAGCTCGGTCATGCCGAAGGTGTCGACGAGGCGCACGTGCGGCAGGCGGCGCTTCACCTCCCGCCGCACGCCCGGCGCGACGCCGGCGAAGAGCAGGTAGCGCAGCGCGGCGAGGTCCGGCGGGTCGGGCAGGTCCAGCACGCCGAAGAGGATCTGCGCGGCCAGCACCATGCCGGTGATGCGTTCCTCGGCGGCGATGCGGGCGATGTCCGCCGCCTTGAACGTCGGCGTGAGCACCATCGTCGCGCCCGCCACGAACGTCGCCAGCCCCGGCGCCTCCAGCCCGCTGACGTGGAACAGCGGCGCGGAGACCAGGATCCGGTCGGCGGCGGTCAGCTCCAGTTCGAGGACCTGCGCGAGGTGGTTCGCGGCGAGGTTGCCGTAGGTGTGCACGACCCCCTTGGGCCGGGCCGTGGTGCCCGAGGTGTAGAGCAGCCGGTGCACGTCGGCGGGGCCCTTCTCGGCGTCGGCGACCCGCACGCCGGCCGGCTGCCCGGCGAGCAGGTCGGCCAGCCGCCGCGCGCCGCCGACGACCCGGTCGCCGTTGGCGACCAGGGTCCGCAGCCCGGCCGCGGTCGCCAGCCGGTCGGCGTCGTCGGCGAAGTCGTCGTCGTAGAGCAGGCCGGTGACGCCGGCCTGGTCGAGGACGTACGCCTGCTCGTTGACGTGCAGCCGCCAGTTCAGCGGCACCGAGATCGCGCCGATTCGGCTGAGCGCGAGCAGCTCGATGACGTAGGTGGCGGTGTTGCGGCCGAGCACGCCGACCAGGTCGTCGGCGGTGATGCCGGCGGCCAGCAGCGCCGCGGCGTGCCGGTCGACGTCGGCGTCGAGCGCGGCGTACGTCCAGCGGCGGTCGCCGTCGACGAGGGCCTCCCGGTCGGCGCGGCGCAGCGCCTGCCGGCGCAGGTGCTCGGTGACGTTGCCGGCGGCCATCAGTTGCCGCCGCCGTCGCGCCGCCGGGCCAGGATCTCCTCCCGGGACGGCAGCGACACGAACTCCAGCAGGTTGCCGTCGAGGTCGCGGGCCGCGAACGCGGTGATGTGGCCGTAGTTCTCCAGCAGCACCCGGTTGGGGGCGGTCAGGCAGTCGGCGCCCAGCTCGACCAGCCGCTGGTGCAGCTCGTGGATCTCGTCGAGCGGCACCTCGAAGCTGAGCAGGAAGGGCCCCAGCTCCAGGTGGCCGCCGGTCGCCGTCCGGGTGGTGACGCCGTTCCACTCGATGAGTTCGAGCTGGCCGACGCGGCTGGGCCCCTGGAGGTACTGGACCTTCCCGGTGGTGCCGGCGGGCAGGCCCAGCGACACCTCGATCCCGGGGCCGCCGACGTCGGTACGCAGCGTCCTGCGGTAGCCGAGGGCCCGCTCGTAGAAGTCCGCGGCCCGGTCGACGTCGGAGACGGTGATGGCCACGTGGTGCACTTCGCTGACCGGCATGGTGACTCGCTTTCTGGGTTGTCCGCGCGGCTCAGGCGGCCGGTCCGGTCGGCCCGGCCAGGACCCGCTGGATCAGCGTGACCTCGTCGGCGCCGCTGTCGGGCACGACGAAGTCGTCGAGCCGGCAGATGTCGTCGATGGACCCGTCGATGTCGTCGGGGGTGGCCGGCTCGGGCCCGCCGTACCAGCCCGGGGTGACGCCCAGGAAGATCCGGCCGACCCGGCCGCCGCCGACGGTGAGGATGTGCCGGTTGATCCGGCACCGCTCGGAGGCGAGGTACGTGGCCACGGCCGCGACGTGCCGCGGGTCGAACCGGTCGGCCAGGTCGCCGAGGAGGTTCTCGGTCATCCGGGTCGCCGCGGTGGGCGCGATCGCGTTGACCAGGATGCCGTGCCGGGCGCCCTCCAGCGCGAGGACGTTCATCAGGCCGACCAGCCCGGCCTTCGCCGCGCCGTAGTTGGCCTGGCCGAAGTTGCCGAACAGCCCGGACGACGAGCTGGTCAGCACGATCCGGCCGTAGCCGCGCTCGACCAGGTGCGGCCAGGCGGGGCGCAGCACGTGGAACGCCCCGGCGAGGTGCACGTCGAGCACGGCGGTGACGTCGTCGTCGCCCATCTTGGCCAGCGTCCGGTCCCGCAGGATGCCGGCGTTGTGGATGACCGCGTCGAGGCGGCCGTACGCGTCGACGGCGCGGCGCACCAGGTTCGCGCCGCCCTCGGCGGTCGCCACCGAGTCGGTCGAGGCGACGGCGGTGCCGCCGGCCGCGCGGATCTCGGCGACGACCTGCTCGGCCGCGCCGGAGGAGCCCGACCCGTCGACCGCGCCGCCGAGGTCGTTGACGACGACCGACGCGCCCCGCTCGGCGAGGCTGAGGGCGTGGGCCCGGCCGATGCCGTTGCCGGCCCCGGTGACGACGACGACCCGGCCGTCGAGGGTGACCCGGGCGCTCATCGCTCGTTCCCCAGGACCGCCACGAACGCGACGCAGGAGCCGGGCTGCCCGCCGAGGTTCTGCGCGACCGCCAGCCGGGCGTCGGGCACCTGCCGGCTGCCGGCCTCGCCGCGGAGCTGGGTGAAGCACTCGAACATCATCCGCAGCCCGGTCGCGCCGATCGGGTGGCCGAACGACTTGAGGCCGCCGTCGGTGTTGACCGGCAGCGCCCCGTCGAGGTCGTAGCGGCCGTCGAGGATGTCGCGCCAGCCCTTGCCGCGTTCCGAGAACCCGAGGTCCTCCATGAGCACCACCTCCGTCGGTGTGAAACAGTCGTGCACCTCGGCCAGGGAGATCTGCGTGGCCGGGTCCGTGACGCCGGCCTGCTCGTAGGCCTGCCGGGCCGCCGCGACCACCTCCGGGAAGGTGGTGAAGTCGTAGCCGTCGGTGGCCAGCCCGGCCCCCGACCCGGCGACGAAGCCCATCCCCCGCAGGTAGACGGGCCGGTCGGTGTAGCGGTGGGCGTCCTCGGCGCGCACGAGGATCGCGGCGGCGGCCCCGTCGGAGACACCCGAGCAGTCCATGACGCCCAGCGGCCCGGCGACCCGCGGCGAGTTCTCCACCGTCTCGGCGGTCACCGCCTTGCGGAACTGGGCACGCTCGTTGCGCGCGCCGTTGGCGTGGTTCTTCACGGCGACCCGGGTCAGGGCGTCGCGCATGCCGCGCGCGTCCACCCCGTACGCCCGCTGGTAGGCGGGGACGAGCAGGGAGAACCCGCCGGGGGCGGTCCAGTCGACGTCGGTGCCGTCGGCGGGCGGGTAGACGGCGGACAGCCCCGAGTAGGAGGAGTCCTTCAGCTTCTCCACCCCGGTCGCCATGACCACGTCGTACGCGCCGGACGCGACGGCGTACGCGGCGTTGCGGAACGCCTCGGAGCCGGTGGCGCAGTAGTTCTCGACGCGGGTGACGGGCTTGCCGGTCAGCCGCAGCGGCCGGGCGAGGGTCTGCCCGGACAGGCCCGAGCCCTGCGTGCCGACCCAGAACGCGTCGACGTCGTCGAGGGTGAGCGCGGGCGTCGACCCGACGCACTCCCGCACGGCGTCGACGAGCAGGTCGTCGGCCGAGGCGTGCCAGTGGTCGCGGAACGGGGTGCAGCCCATCGCGACGATCGCGACGTCGTTGACCGTGCGCCTACTGGCCATCGGTGGTGTCCTTTCCGGGCGGGGCGTCCTGGGGCGTCGGGCGGAGCTTCCAGAAGTAGTTGTGGATCGCGTCGGTGGTCCACAGCCGCCGGAAGGTCGGCGTCATCGCCATGCCCACGGTGACGTCGGCGGGCGCGACGTCGGTCGCGTAGGCGCTGAGCCGGCCGCCGCCGTCGACGTCGGCGACGACGACCGCGACCTCCGGCTCCGGCATGGTGGTCAGGTGGTCGCGGGTCACCGACACGACCCGGGCGGTGCGCTCGCGCAGCGAGACCTTCCCGGTGGCGTCGGGCGTCGCGGCGATGCCGCAGGCGGCGCAGGCCCGGCCGGGGGGCGTGGTGACCGCGCCGCAGGCGTCGCACCGGCTGGCCTCCAGCCGGTACTTCCAGCCGGCGCGGCGGCGCATCGGCGGGGCCGCCGGGGCGGGTGCCGCCGGCCGGGCCGGGCCCTGCACGTCGAGCAGCCCGCGCCAGCGCAGGTAGCGGCCGTAGCCGAGGGGCTGGCGCGCGGCGAGCTGGTCGCGCACGGACGGGCCGCCGCGCGCCGCGCGTACCCCGTCGCCGACGCGGAGGACGAACGCGTCGGCGCCCTCGGTGGCCGACAGCAGCAGGATCGTCTGGCCGGGACGGGCCTCGTCGAGCGCGGCGGCGAGCAGCAGCCCCGGGTGGGCGGCCCCGGTGAAGCCGGTGGCCCGCTCGGTCGTCGCGTCCCGGCCGTCGCCGCCCAGCGCCCGGCGCAGCGCCGCCGCCGCGCGCGGGTTCGACGAGGAGACGACGACGGTGTCGACGGCGTCGAGGGACGCCTCGGCCAGGGCGCGGCGGGCCGCGTCGAGGCCGGCGGCGGCGAGGACCTCGGCGGTGAACCGCTCGTCCCAGACCCGGTCGTGCCGCTCCCCGGGCAGCCGCCAGCGGTCCAGGACCTCGGCGGTGCGCCCGGCGCGGGCCAGGAGCGCGGCGGCGGCCGGGCCGCCGCCGACGAGGCCGACGGCCGCGTCGCCCTGGGCCAGCTCGTCGGGCGCGCCGGGGCGGGTGGTGCGCAGGTCGGCCAGGGCGGCGGTCGCGCCGGCCCGGACGACGAGGTCGAGGGCGGTCGCGCCGCTGCGGTGCCCACGCAGGTCGACCGCGGCGATCCCCGGGTCGAGACCGAGGGCCTCGTGCGCCACCCCGGCGGAGGTCTTCGCCTCGTACGGGGCGTTGGTGGTGGCGAACAGCAGTTGCCGGCCGGGCCCGGTGGCGGCGGCGACGTGGCGCAGCGCCTCGACGGCCATCGTGACGGTGTCCTCGTCGAACGCGGCGACGCCCCGGGCCGGGCCGCCGGGCCGGGGCGGCGTCGTCGCGTCGAGTCGGTTGTCGGCGAGCACGTACGCCGGGAGGTAGGCCGCGTAGGCGTCGATGCCGGGCTGCTCGGGCATGGGTGGCGGTTCTCCTTCAGGTCCAGGAGGGGATGGCGGCGAGGAGCCGTCGGGTGTACTCCTGCTGCGGCCGGTCCAGCACGCTGTCGGCGTCGCCGGCCTCGACGACCCGCCCGCCGCTCATCACGGTGATCCGGTCGCAGAGGTCGCTGGCGAGCATGAGGTCGTGGGTGACGAAGAGCAGGCCGATGCCGAGCTCGTCGACGAGGGTGCGGAACAGGCCGACGACCTTGGTCTGCGTCGTGACGTCGAGGGCGGTGGTGCACTCGTCGGCGATCACCAGGGCGGGGCGGGTGACGACGGCGAGCGCGATGGCGACCCGCTGGCGCAGGCCGCCGGAGAGCTGGTGGGGATAGCTGTCGAGGACGCGGGCCGGGTCGGCGATGCGCATCTGCTCCAGCACCTCCAGCGAGCGGCGGCGCACCTCGGCCCGGGTGATGTCGCGGACGTGCCGGCGCAGCACCTCGGCGAGCTGGGCGCGGACCCGCATCAGCGGGTTCAGCGACCGCGACGCGTCCTGGAAGACCATGCCGACGGCGCTGCCGCGCACCCGGTCGGTGCGGTCGACGCCGGGGGCCACCACCACGTCGCCGGCCAGCGCGACGGAGCCGCGTTCGACGCGGACGTTGCGGTCGAGCAGCCCGACGACGCAGCGGGCGAGGGTGGTCTTGCCGCTGCCGGACTCCCCGACGACGCCGACGATCTGGCCCCGGCGGATCTCCAGGTCGACGTCGTCGAGCAGGCGCAGGTCGCCGGAGGAGAGCCGGGCGGTGACGGCGAGGCCGTCGGCCTTCAGCAGGACGCTCATCGGCGCGCCTTCCGGGGGTCGTGGTGGGTGAGCAGCGCGTCGCCGAGCAGGTTCACCAGCAGCACCAGCAGCGTGATGGCGAGCCCGGGGAAGAACGCGATCCACCACGCCTGGCCCAGCTCGTCCTGGCCGGACGCCAGCATCGAGCCCCAGCTGTTCATCGGCGGCACCACGCCCAGGCCGAGGAAGCTCAGCGCGCTCTCGACCAGGATGGCCGTGCCGACCTGGAGGGTGCCGAGCGCGACGGTCGTGCCGGCGAGGTTGGGCAGGATGTGCCGGAAGACGATCCGGGGTTCCGACGCGCCGGCCGCGCGCAGGCCGAACACGAACTGCCGCTCCCGGATCGCCATGGTCGCCGAGCGGGTGACGCGGGCGCAGACGGCCCAGCCGGTGAGCGCCAGCACGAGGAACAGCACCGGCAGCGAGCTGCCCCGGTTCGCGATGATCGCGAGGGCGACGAGGATGAACGGCAGGGCGAGCTGGGCGTCGATGAGCACCGAGATGACCCGGTCGACCCAGCCCCGGAAGTAGCCGGCGAGCACGCCGAGCAGCGTGCCGGGGCCGATGGCGACGAGCGCGCCGACCAGGCCGATGACGATCGTCAGGCGGCCGGCCGTGACGAACTGGGTGAGCACGTCCTGGCCGAGCTTGTCGGTCCCCAGGGGGTGCGCCCAGGTGCCGCCGGGCAGGAAGGCCGGCGGCTGCCGGGTCGCCGCCAGGTCCTGACCGGCCGCCGGGAGCAGCCCGGTCAGCGGCAGCACGAACACCCCGACGGAGACGACCGCCAGCGGCAGGGACAGCCAGAACACGGAGGTACGCGCGCGCCGGCCGGTCCGCCGGGGCGGCGCCCCCGCGGCGGTCGGGTCGAGTTCGAGTTGGCTCACGCCGGTCACCTCACCCTCGGGTCGACGATCGAGTGCAGGACGTCGACGACCAGGTTGAGCAGGACGAAGACCAGCGCGCCGAAGACGACGATCGCCTGCACGAGCGGGAAGTCGCGGAACTGGATGGCCTGGAGCGCGAGCTGCCCGAGGCCCGGCCAGGAGTAGACGTACTCGACGGCGACCGCGCCCGAGAGCAGGATGCCGGTCTGGAGCACGACGATCGTCAGGATCGGCATCATGGCGTTGGCGAACGCGTGCCGCCACACCACCCGGCGGTTGCCGAGCCCCCGGGCGCGGGCGGAGTCGATGTAGGGCTCGGCGAGGGCCTCGCTCATCGAGGCGCGGGTGAGCCGGGCGATGTGCGCCATCGGGTAGACCGACATGGTGAGGGCGGGCAGGATCAGGTGCTTCGGGGTGCCCGACTGCCCGGCGGGCAGCCAGCCGAGCTTCACGGCGAACAGCACCACGAGCATCATGCCGAACCAGAAGACGGGCACGGACTGCCCGAGCAGGGCGACGGTGGAGGCGGCCCGGTCCCACCAGGTGCCCTCCCGGGTCGCGGCGAGCACGCCGAGGGGCACGCCGACGAGCAGGGCGAGGCCCATGCCGGCGGCGACCAGTTGCAGCGTGTACGGCAGCCGGTCGGCGATCATCGACGTGTTGGACTGGTAGAACTGGAGCGACTGGCCGAGGTCGCCGGTGAGGATGCCCCGCAGGTAGTCGAGATACTGCACGACCAGGGGCAGGTCGAGGCCGAGCTCGTGGCGCAGCGCCTCGCGCTGCTCCGGCGGCGCCATCGGCCCGAGGATGGTCGCGGTGGGGTCGCCGGAGAGGCGGCCCAGCAGGAACGCGAGGCTGAGGGCGATCAGCAGCGACGCGAACAGGGACGCGAGCCGGCTGCCGACCCGGCGGACGGTGCTGGCCTTCATCGGCGGGACCTCCAGCGCGCTCCGGGCATGGCGGCGAGCAGCTCGCGGGTGTAGTCGTTCTCGGGGGTGACGAAGACCTGCTCGCAGGGCCCCGACTCGACGACCCGGCCGCGGTACATGACGTGCACGACGTCGCAGAGCGACCGGACGACGGCGAGGTCGTGGCTGATCATCAGCAGCGCCGCGCCGGTGGTGGCGCGGATCTGCCGGAGCAGGGCCAGCACGTCGGCCTGGACGGAGACGTCGAGGCCGGAGGTCGGCTCGTCGGCGACGATGAGGCGCGGGCGCATGAGCAGCGCCCGGGCGATGCAGACCCGCTGGGCCTGGCCGCCGGAGAGCTGGTGCGGGTAGCGGTCGAGCAGCTCGGGGGCGAGCCGGACGCTGCCGAGCAGCTCGGCGTCGCCGATCCAGGAGGTGCGCTCGGGTTGCAGGGCGCGCAGCTCCCGCAGCCCGGACCGCACGGACTGGCGGGGGTCGAGGGAGCCGTGCGGGTCCTGGAAGACGACCTGCACCTCGGGCCGGAGCCGGCGCAGCCGCGCACGGCTGATCTCCGACAGGGAGTGGCCGAGCAGCCGGATGTCGCCCCCGCCGCGCGGCCCCAGCGCGGTGGCGGCCATCGCGAGCGTCGTCTTGCCGGAGCCGGACTCGCCGACGACGGCGACGCTCTGGCCGGCGTCGATGCGCAGCGACACGTGGTCGACGGCGCGGAAGACCTGGCCGGTGCCGCGGTCGCGGTGCTCGACGACGAGGTCGTCGACCACCAGCACCGGGGTCTCCGGCTCCGGGGTGCGGGGGTGCCGGGCGGCCTCGCCCGACACCCCCTTGCGCACTGCCTCGGTCATCGTCAGCGGGTCGTCTTCGTGAAGTCCACGGTGTTCAGGGGGCCGAACACCACGCCGGAGACGCCGGGGGCGGTCGCGTAGTTGAACACCTGCCGGTACAGCGGCACGTAGCAGTGCTTGTCCACCACGCCGATCGTGTTGAGCTGGTCGTAGATCGGGGCGGCCTGCTCGGCGCCGTCCTGCTCCAGCGCCTGCTGGGCGAGCTCGTCGATCTTCGGGTCGGGGCAGTTGCCGGTGATCGACTTCGTCTTCATGAAGCCGCTGACGAAGTAGTCCGGCACGGCGACGTTGGGCACCCCGGCGAAGATGGAGATGCCGGGGACCTGACGGCCGATGATCCGCTTGACGAGCGTGCCGTAGTCGAGCGGGACGTAGGTCACCTTGAAGCCGGACTGTTCGAGGCTGCCGCCGACGGCCTGCGCGACCTCCTCGATGTTGGTGTACTGGGCCGCCGGGTAGCTGATCTGCACGGTCGGGGCGGCGGAGCCGACGAGTTCCTTGGCCCGGGCGGCGTCGGCGGTCACGCTGCGCGCCGGCTGCTGGCCCGGCTTGACGTTGAGCAGCCCGGCGTCGGCGACGGCCTGGCCGTCGAAGATGCCCTTGACGATCGCGTCGCGGTCGATGGCCAGGGCGGCGGCCTCGCGCAGCTTCGGGTCGTCGAAGGGTGCCTTCGTCGAGTCGAGGAAGGCGATGATCTTCATGGCGGTCTCGGTGCTGACCACGTCGACGCCGGCGTTCTTGGCCGCGCTCGCCTGCGCGGGCGGCAGGTCGAAGGAGATGTCGACGCTCTTGCTCTGGATCAGCGCGAGGCGCTGCGCGGCCTCGTTGGCCCAGGTGAAGGTGATGCCGTCGTTGGCGGCCTTCGTGCCCCAGTAGTCGGGGTTCTTCTTGACCGAGATGTCGCGGCCGGCGTTCGCGCCTCCCCAGACGTACGGGCCGGTGCCGACGGGGGCGGCGGCGAAGCCCTCCGACCCCTTCTCCTGGTAGTACTTCGGCGGCACCAGGTAGACCGTGGTGAGCAGGTCGGGGATGTTGTACTGCGGGGTCTTCGTCTTGACCACGACCGTGGTGGCGTCGGGCGCCTCGATCGCGGTGACGTTGGTGAAGTAGGACTTGAGCTGGGAGGCGGCGGCGTCGCGGGTGAGCGTGATGGTGTTCGCCACGGCCGCCGCGTCGGCCTTCTCGCCGTTGCTGAAGGCGATGTCGGGCCGGACCTTGAAGGTCCAGGTCGTCGCGTCGGTGCGCGTCCAGCTCGTGACCAGGCCGGTGTCGGTCGGGGCGAGGTCCTTGTCGGTGTTGATCAGGGGCTCCAGCATCGTCGCCCAGACGACCTGGGCGGAGCGCGCGCCGACGATCGGGTCGAGGGTGGCCGGCTGGGCGGCGAGCAGCGCCCGGACGGTGGCCGAGCCGGACGACCGGGCGTCATCGGAGTCGGACCCGCCGCACGCGGTGAGGCTGGCGCTCGCGATGGCAAGGGCGGCGGCCGCGGCGAGGGGCCGCCGGGAGCGCAGGAATTTCGTGATCATCATGGGCGTCCTTCAGAGGCGATGGACCCGCCAGGTCGCGGCCTGAGCCGGCGGTGACGTTCGCCACAAAGTACCGACCAGCCGGTATCAAGTCAACGGGTCGAGTGGGTATCTCGTCCATGACGTTCGTGTGTCAAAGGGCCGCCCGCCAGGGGCGTTGTATTCATACCGACCGGTATGTATGATGCGGCGGTGACCATCACCCTCACCCATGGGCACGACGGCCGCGTGGCGTGCGTCCGCTACGACAACGCCGCCCGCGGCAACTGCGTCGACGACGCCGCGCTGCGCGAACTCGTCGACACCATGACGACCGCCGCCGCCGACGAGACCTGCGTGGTGATCCGCCTCGACATGGCCGGGCGGCACTTCTGCGGCGGCTGGGACACCTCTTCCTTCGCCGAGCTGGCCGGCGCGCCCCCCGAGACGGTCGCCGCCCGCCTGCGCGGCAGCGACGCCGCGCTGGCGCAGATCCGGCGGCTCCCGGTGCCCGTCGTCGCCGCCGTCCGGGGCCGGGTCATCGGGTTCGGCGCGGGCCTGCTCGACGCCGTGCACCTGCCCGTCGCCGCCGCCGACGCCCGGCTGTCGCTGCCGGAGGCCCGCTTCGGCTTCGCGCCCGCCGGGGTCGGCCACACGATCGCCCGGGCCCTGCCCCGGCCGCACGCCTACCACCTGCTGACCGGCGCGGCGACCGCCACCGCCGCCCAGCTGCACGCCTGGGGCCTGGTCGCCCGGGTCGTCCCCGACGCCCACCTCGACCGCGAGGTGGGCGACCTCGTCGACTCGCTGCTCGCCCTGCCGCCGGGCACCGTGCGGGCGGTGGTCGAGGTCGTCGAGTCGAGCCTCGCCAGCGGGGCCCCCGACCACGCGTACGACGTCTCGGCGCGCACGATCGTCGCCGGCCTCGCCGCGCGGGCGGTGTCCGGGTGAGCCGGCCGTTCCGGCCCGGCGAGGCCGTCTGGGTGGAGCTGTGCACCCCGGACCCCGAGCGGGCCGAGGCCTTCTACGGCGACCTGCTCGGCTGGACGGTGCGCGCGGAGCGGCTGGGCGTCGGCACCTACCGCATGTGCGGCGTCGACGGGCGCGACGTCGCCGGCATCTCCGACGCCGCCGCGCTGCACGGGGGCCGCCCCCGGGGCTGGCTCACCTACTTCGCGGTCGACGACGTCGCGGCGTCGGCGCGGCAGGCCGTCGCGCTCGGCGGGGAGCTGGTCACGCCCCCGCGCTACCTGCCCGCGGCCGGCACCGGGGCGGCGGTCGTCGACCCCTTCGGCGCGGCCTTCGGCCTCTACCAGGGCGAGTCGCGCGCCGGCGTCCAGGCCCTCAACTCGGTCGGCGCGCTGTGCTGGAACGAGCTGGACACCGGCGAGCCCGCGCGGGCCGTGGCCTACTACCGGGCCCTGTTCGGCTACACCACCCGCCAGCGCGGCGACGCGCCGACGGCCCGGCCGTACACGCTGCTGATGCTCGGCGACGTCCCGGTGGCCGGCGTCCTCGAACTGGACAACGAGTGGCCCAACCTCATCCCGTCGAAGTGGATCACCTACTTCGCCGTCGCCGACCTCGACGACGCGCTGGCCCGGGTCGCCGCCCTGGGCGGCACGCCGACCGTCGGGCCGGTCGACAGCCCGCACGGACGCCTGCACCTGATCAAGGACCCCGGCGGGCACACGCTGTGCCTCATCCAGCTCGAAGGCGGGCTGCGCCCCGTACCCGACTCCTGCGACCCGGCGGTGACCCGATGATGGCCGAGCCCCTGTTCGACTCCGCCGAGTTCCGCCAGGTGTGCGGGCACTTCCCCACCGGCGTGACCGCCGTGACCGCCGTGACCGGCGCGGGCGAGGTCGCCGCGCTGACCGTCAACTCGTTCACCTCGGTCTCGTTGCGGCCGCCGAAGGTGCTGTTCTGCGTCACCAGCCACTCGTCGAGCTTCCCGGTCCTGATGGCGGCCGACCGCATCGCGATCCACATCCTCAGCCAGAACCAGGAGGACGTCGCCCGGCGGTTCGCCACCTCCGGCCTGTCCGGCGCGCAGCGGCTCGACGGCGTGTCCTGGGTGCCCGGCCCCGACGCCGTCCCGCTGCTGCCCGGCACGCCGGCGATCCTCGCCGGCCGCCGCGACGAGGTCATCACCAGCGGCGACCACGTGATCGTCCTGCTGGACGTCGACCACGTGCACCTGAAGCCGACGGGCGTGCCGGCGCTGTCGTTCTACCGGGGCCGGTTCGTCGCCCCGTCGGACGCCGCGCCGCAGTGAGCGCGCCGGCGCGACCGACCGGCGTGCCCGGGCCGGCGCGACCCGCCGGGTCGCGCCGGCCCGACGCCCGGCCCTGGGCGCGGGCTCAGCCGTAGTAGCGGAACAGGATCTCCGCCACGCAGCAGGGCTGCGACCGGTCGGCGAACTCCACGACCACCGCCGCCTTGGCCTGCACGCCGCCGGGCGAGCCGTCCTGCGCCGCCGGGATCGGCCGGGCCGAGACGAGGGTCGCCGTGCCCTGGATCTCGACGCCCGGCGGCAGCGGCCGGACGAAGCGGACCCGGTCCAGGCCGTAGTTGACCCCCATCGAGTGCGTGCGCACCTCGAGGATGTCCGCGAGCAGGAGCGGGACGAGCGCCAGGGTCAGGAACCCGTGCACGACCGTCGTGCCGAACGGCCCCGAGCGCGCCCGTTCGACGTCGACGTGGATCCACTGGTGGTCGCCGGTGACGTCGGCGAACCGGTCGATCTGCTCCTGGGTCACCACCCGGGGCTCGCTGGCCCCGAGGTCCTGGCCGACCAGGTCGAGCAGGTCACCCGGGGTGTGCACGATCGTCTTCTTCGCGGTGCGCATGGTTCGCTCCGTTCCAGCGGGTCGGTCGAGGGCGGCGGCGGGACAGGGGCGGCGGCGGGACAGGGTCGTGGACTACGCCGGGGCCCCGGGCGGGCCGGGCCGGGCCGCCGCCTGGTCCGCGACGTGCGCGGCGAGGGCCGCCCACTCGCGTTCCCAGGCCGCGTCGGCGACGGCGGGCCGGGCCAGGCCCAGCATCCGGCGGACCGCCGTCTCGTCGCGGGCCGCGACGGTGGCCACCAGCGCGTCGACGTGCGGCACGAGGTCGGCGTCGGCGACGGCCTCGCTGACCAGGCCCCGGCGGGCGGCCTCGTCGGCCGACCACGTCTCGCCCGTGACGAGCAGCCGGCGGGCCAGCGCCGGGCCGACGGCGAGCGGCAGCAGGACGCTGGACCCCCAGCCGGGGACCTGACCGGCGGCGAGGTGCCGGTCGCCGAGGCGGGCGCTGCCGGCGGCGACGGCGATGTCGCAGGCCAGCAGCAGTTCGAGCCCGCCGCCGAAGGCCGCCCCGTTGACCGCGGCGACGGTGGGCACCCGGGCCGCCCGGATCGCGCGCACGAGTGAGCGGCCCCGGTCGAGGAAGGCCAGCAGCGCGGGCAGGTCGCCGAGCAGGCCGGTGGCCTCGGTGAGGTCGGCGCCGGCGCAGAAGCTGCGGCCGGTGCCGGTGAGCACGAGCGCCCGTACGCCGGGGTCGTCCGCGCCGGCGACCCACCGTTCGAGGCCGGCGAGCACCGTGCTGTCGCACGCGTTGCCCGCGCCCGGGCGGTCGATGCGGGCCCAGAGGGCGGGCCCGCGCCGGGTGACGACGACGGCGGTCATGCCAGGCTCACGCAGAGCTTGCCGAACGCGACGCCGGCGAGCATCCGGGCGGCCTGGGCGCGGACGTCGGCGAGGTCGACGACGCTGTCGACGGCGGGCCGGATGCGGTGGGTGTCGACGTAGTCGACCAGGGCCCGGAACTCGTCGAGGGTGCCCATGGTCGACCCGTGCACGGTGATCTCCCGGGCGAACAGGCGCGGCAGGTCCAGCTGGGCGGTGAAGCCGCTCGTGCCGCCGCACACGACGATGACGCCGCCGGCCCGGGTCGAGCGCACCGAGTGCGCGAAGGTGGCGGGGCCGACGGTCTCGACGACGACGTCGGCGAGCTCCGGCACGCGGTCGCCGACGTCCAGGGCGACGGCGGCGCCGAGGCCGAGCGCCCGCTCGCGCTTGGCCGGGGAGCGGGAGGTGACGACGACGGTGGCGCCGGCCGCCACGGCGAGGCCGACGGCGGCGGTCGCGACGCCGCCGCCCGCGCCCTGCACGAGCACGACCCGTCCGGGCCCGACCGTGGCCTTGGTGAACAGCATCCGGTACGCGGTCAGCCAGGCCGTCGGCAGGCAGGCGGCCTCGGCCCAGCTCAGGGCGGCGGGCTTGGGCACGAGGTGGCCCGCCGGCACGACGGCGCGTTCGGCGAGGAGGCCGTGGCCGGCGTCGGGCAGCAGGGTCGCGTGGGCGACGGCGCGGCCGTCGGGCGCGGTGGGCAGCACCGGGTAGACGACGACGTCCCGGCCGTCGGCCACCCCGGCGGCGTCGCTGCCGATGACGTGCGGCCCGCCGTGGGGGCGGCCGGCGACGCCGCGCAGCGTCCAGATGTCGTGCATGTTGAGCGCGCCGGCCCGGACGTCGACGCCCACCCAGCCGGGGGGTGGCTGCGGCGCGGCGAGGTCGCCGACGCGCAGGGCGTCGACGGGGTGGTCGGCGCTGGGCTGGACGACGTGGGCGGCCCTCATGCCGGCACCGAGCCCGCCCGCTCGACGGGCCCGTTCCAGAAGGCCACGTCCGACAGGTCGGCGCGGGCGGCGGGCCGGAAGTCGAGGCCCCGGGTGTACGCGACGGGGAGCAGGGTGATCGGCCGCCACTCGGCCGGCAGGCCGAGCACCGCCTGGACGCCGCTGGCCTTGTGGGCCAGGGCGGTGGCCATCACCGAACCCAGGCCCCGGGAGCGCAGCGCGAGTTGGAACGACCAGGCGAACGGGAAGATCGACCCGTAGTAGCCGGACGCGGTGCCGCCGACCGGCCGCTCCGGCAGCGGCTTGGTGCTGCACAGGACGACCAGGACGGGCACCCGGTCGAGGTGGTAGACGAGGTGCTTCACCGCACGCAGGATCCGGGCCTGTCGCGCCCGGGCCTCCGGGTCGGCACGGACGGTCGGCGACAGGCGGGTGGTGGTCGCCGCCTCGCCGCTGGCCAGGGGTCGCTCGACCGTCTGCTGCCAGATCTCGGTGTAGAGCTCGGACAGCTTCCGTTTGAGGGCGGGGTCGTCGACGGCGACGGCGCGCCAGTCCTCGAGGTTGGAGCCCATCGGCGCCTGCTGCGCGAGGCGCAGGCACTCCTCGACGACGGCGCGGCCGACCGGTCGGTCGAAGTCCATCCGGTGGCGCACGGCCCGGGTGGTCGTGAGGACCTCGTCGATGTCGGTGATCACTCTGGCGCTCATCCGGGTTCCTCTCCCGTGCGGCGGCCGACCTCCGCGTCGAAGCCCATCAGGTCGGCGATGTGCAGGGTGTCGCAGTACTCCCGGACCTCGCCGATGCCGTCGGCCCGGACGTCGACGATCCACAGGTAGCGGTTCTGGTAACGGGCCCCGTCGGCGAGGACGGCGTCGCCTACCGCTTCGACGGCGACCAGGGTGTCGTCGGCGATCCAGCGGCGCGGGGTCACCGTGACGGCGGGCGACCGGTAGCCGCCGGCGGCGAGGCGCACCCGCATGGCCGTGAGCTTCTCGGTCATGGTGACCGTGCCGTGGAAGGGGCCGTTGGCGTCGAGGTCGCCCCGGCCGTGCGGGCGTCCACGGTGGCGGTCGCGGCCGGTGTCGGTCCACCAGGTGGCGTCGGCGGTGAAGAGGGCCCCGAACGCGTCGAGGTCGCCCCGGGCCAGCGCCGGCCACATCGCCAGGGCCGTCGCCACCGTCGGCAGGGCGTCGCCGGGGTCGGCCGCGGCGTCGGCCACAGCCGGTCCGTCGAGGCTGCTGCGGGGTACGGGCGCGCCGCCGCCCACGACGTGCTGGGCGTGGATGGTGTCGAGGTATTCGCGGACCGAGACGATGGCCCCCGTGGGGTCGACGTCGAACACGAACCCGTAGCGGTTGGCGTACTCGATGCCGCTGGCGTGTTCGCCGTACCCCTCGACCTCGATGACGCACGTGTCGTGGCCGGCGACGACACGGCGCGGGATCTGGCGGCAGCCGCCCGGGAACGCGGTGGGGCCGAGCCTGCGCATCAGCGCGAGCTTGTCGTCCATCCGCATGACGCCGTGCAGCGGGAAGCGACCGCTGCCGTGGGGAGAGAGCTGCGGGTCGCCGCCACGGCGGTCCGGGCCGGTGTCGACCCACCAGGTCGCGCCCGGGGCGCAGCTACGCGCGAGGCCGCCGAGGCTCCCCCGGTCGAGCGCGGAGATGAAGTCCATCCCCGCCCGTACGGCGCGTGTCACCCGACCCCCTACATACCGACTGGAAGGTATCTACCACGCCCGGCGGGCCAACTCAAGGGGCGCACTTCATACCGACCGGATGGTATCCTCCGCCGACAGGGTGTCCGACGAGGGGGTTCGTGGTGTTCGAGGCGTACCAGCTGCCCGAGGAGCACGCGGCGGTGCGGGCGGCCGTCCGCGCGGTGTGCGACGCGAAGGTCGCGCCCCACGCGGCCGAGGCCGACGAGACGGGGCAGTTCCCGCAGTCCTCCTACGAGGCGCTGCGCGCCGCCGACTTCCACGCCCCGCACGTCCCCGCCGAGTACGGCGGCGCCGGGGCCGACGCCCTCGCCACCGCGATCGTCATCGAGGAGGTGGCGCGCGCCTGCGCCTGTTCCTCCCTCGTCCCGGCCGGCAACAAGCTGGGCACCATGCCGCTGCTGCTGGCCGCCGACGAGCACCTCAGGCAGCGCTACCTCCCGCCGGTGGCCCGGGGCGAGGCCATGTTCTCCTACTGCCTGTCCGAGCCCGAGGCCGGCAGCGACGCCGCGGGCATGCGCACCCGCGCCGAGCGCGACGGCGACACCTGGGTGCTCAACGGGGTCAAGCGGTGGATCACCAACGCCGGGCTGAGCGAGTTCTACACGGTGTTCGCCGTCACCGACCCGGCCGCCCGCTCCCGGGGCATCTCCGCGTTCGTGGTGGAGCGCTCCGACCCCGGGATCAGCTTCGGCGCGCCCGAGCGGAAGCTCGGCATCAAGGGGTCGCCGACCCGCGAGGTCTACTTCGACGACTGCCGCATCCCCGCCGACCGGATCATCGGCGCGCCGGGCACCGGCTTCGCCACCGCGATGCGGACGCTGGACCACACCCGGGTCACCATCGCCGCCCAGGCCCTCGGCATCGCGCAGGGCGCGCTCGACCACGCGCTGGCCTACGTGCGCCAGCGCCGGCAGTTCGGCCGGCCGGTCGCCGACTTCCAGGGCGTCCAGTTCATGCTGGCCGACATGGGCATGACGCTGGAGGCGGCCCGGCAGCTCACGTACGCCGCCGCCGGCCGGTCCGAGCGCGGCGAGGCCGACCTGACGTACTTCGGCGCGGCGGCGAAGTGCTTCGCCTCCGACGTGGCCATGCGGGTCACCACCGACGCGGTGCAGTTGCTCGGCGGCTACGGCTACACCCGGGACTTCCCGCTGGAGCGGATGATGCGCGACGCCAAGATCACCCAGATCTACGAGGGCACCAACCAGGTGCAGCGCATCGTGATGGCCCGTCAGCTCCTCGGCGGCTGACCCGCTCGGCCCCTACCGACCCGGTCGGGCGTCAGTCAGGCGTGGAGGCCCTCCAGCACCATCGCGCTGAACTGGCGCGCCACCTCCTCGACGCTGAGCGGGCCGCCGACGTTGAGCCACTGGTACGCCCAGGCGCACATCCCGACCAGCCCGAACGTGGCGATGCGCGGGTCGACGTCGGAGCGGAACGCCCCCCGGGCGACGCCGTCGGCGATCATGCCGGCGAAGGCCGACTCCACCAGGCTCCGCTTGCGGGTCACCTCGGCGAACAGGTCGGCGGTGAGGTTGCGCCGCTCCTGGTAGAAGATCGTCACGTGCGCCCGGTATTCGGCCACGCTGGTGAGGCTGAACCGGATCAGCTCGGCCACCCGCACCTTCGGGTCGTCGCTGCCGGCCTCGATCTTCGCGATCGCGGCGAGCTGCGCCTCCAGGTATTCCTCCTGGATGTGGCGCAGCAGGTCGTCCTTGCTCTCGAAGTGGTGGTAGAAGGCGCCCTTGGTGAGCTTGGCCCGGTCGGCGATCTCCTGCACCGACGTGCGGTCGAAGCCGCGCTTCTCGAACAGCTCCAGCGCGCTGGCGATCAACGACTTGCGGGTGTTCTCCGGGTCGTAGCCGTCGGGCCACCGCTGCCGGCGACGGGTCGACTCCGGCCGGTTGGACGTGGCACGCGCCATTGGTGGCCTCCTATCCCCTGCACAGCCCCACAATGCTACCGTCCGGTCGGAAGGAATGGGGTACGCGACCCGGGGCGGTTCGCGCCACGCCCCGCCGGTCAGGCCGCGCCCCCGTTGACGTACAGCACCTGGCCGTTGATCCAGCGGGCCGGGCCGGCCAGGAACGCCACCACCTCGGCGGTGTCGGCCGGCTCGCCGAGCCGCCCCATCGGCGACATGGCCGCCATCGCGGCGATCGTCTGTTCGTCCTTGCCCGCCAGGAACAGGGCCGTGGCCGTGGCGCCCGGCGCGACCGCGTTCACCGTGACGTCACGCCCGCGGAGCTCCCGGGCCAGGATCAACGTGATCGCGTCCACCGCAGCCTTGCTGGCGGCGTACGCGGCGTAGCCGGGCAGCGACAACCGGGGCGTCGTGCTGGAGATGTTGACCAGCGCGCCGCCGGGCCGGATCCGGCGCGCCGCCTGCTGGTCGACCACGAAGGTGCCGCGCACGTTGACGCGGTGCACCCGGTCCAGCTCCGCGAGATCCAGCTCGGTCACCGGGGCGTGCGACGCCACCCCGGCCGAGTGCACGACGACGTCGATCCCGCCGTACGTCCGCTCGGCGACGTCGAACAGCTCCGCCACCGCCAGCTCGTCGGCGACGTCGGCCCGCACCGCCACCGCGTCGCCGCCGGCGGCGACGATCGCCGCCACCACCTGCTCCGCCTCGACCTTGCCGGTGACGAAGTTGACCACCACCGCGAAGCCGTCCGCCGCCAGCCGGCGCGCCACCTGCCGGCCGATGCCCTGGGAACCGCCGGTCACGACGGCGACACGCTGCGGGACGGTCATGACGATTCTCCTGGTCCTCGCGGGGCCGGGACGGCGACGCCGCCCCCGGAGATCGAATTAGATCAAACGGAGTGCGTCGCGCGCCGCCCCCGCGGCGGCTGGAGCCGCCCCCACGGCCGCCCCGCACCAGGCGTCGTGGGGGCGGCCGTCAGGCCGGGCCCGCCCCGGGGATCAGCAGATCGCCGGGGCCACCCAGGAGGACCGGATCAGCTCCCGCTCGGTGGCCGCGAGGTGGGCGGTCGCGGCCAGCCAGGCCCAGGCGTACCGGTCCGGGTCGGGGTCGGTGAGCCGGCCGAACGCGTCCCGGCCGCGCCGGTCCGACTCCGCCACCAGCGCCGAGGCCACCGCGGCGGCGGTGGTGAAGCCGGCCCGACGCAGCGGCGCCGTCAGCGAGGCCGCCTCGTCGCGGGCCGCCTCGGCCACCGCCCGGCGGCCACCGGAGACGGCCAGCTCCACCAGCCGACGCACCCGCCACAGCGGGGACTCCGCGACCGTGTCGACGGCCGACGCCGGTTGCGCCGGGCCGGCCTCCGCGCGGGGCGGCAGGTGCGCGCCCTGGAGCTGGTCGTAGCCCAGGTCCGCCCGGCCGCGCCACTCGGGCGGCAGCCGCAGGGTCTCGGTGGCACCCGGCACCGCGCCGACCGCGAGCGGGCGCAGCGTGCCGGCCCGGTCGGGGTCCAGCCGGCCGACCACCCGGATCCGCAGGCCCGGCCAGGACGCCAGCCGCCGCAGGTTGGCCACGTGCGCCAGCACGGGGTGCGGGTCGGCCGGCACCAGCCGGATCACCGGACCGTCCGGCACCGGGGCCCGGTCCGGCCCCGCGCCGGGGGCCAGCTCGCGGGCCAGCACCTGGTCGCCTACCGCGCCGACCACCACCAGGTCGGCGCCGAGCAGCGCCGTGCCGGCCCGGCCCGGATCGGCCGGGTCGTCGGCGGCGAGCTGCCCGGACACCACGTCCGCCAGCGGCCGGGCGAACAGCTCCGCCAGCGGCCCGGTGGACCAGTCGGCCCCGGCGACCGGGGTGGACCGGACCCCCGCGCCGGCGCCGAGCCGGCCGTCCGGGGAGACCGTGGTGCCGGTGATCCGCAGGCCACCCCGGGCCAGCGCCGCGTGGTCGACCGAGGCCGCGCCCATCTCCGTGACCGCGTGGGCGCAGTCCCTGGCGCGGTTCGGGCCGCCCGGCTTCACGTCGGCGAACGAGAGCCGGCGACCGTCGGCGGCGACCAGGTGGGTGACCACGCCGGCGTACCCGGTCGCGCTGATCACCGGTTCCCGGCAGATGCCGTGCACCTCCAGCGTGCCGTCCGGCTGGTAGGCCCGCCGGAGCACGCCGACCAGCGCCGGATCGGGATCGCCGGCGGCGAGCCGACCGGACGCGTACAACAGGTCGTGCAGCACCTCGACCAGGTCGGCGAGCCGGTGGCCGGTCTGCCGGGACCGCTGCGCGCGCAGGCCGCGCACCAGGCGCAGCGCGGCCGCCTCGGCGCGCGGCAGGGCCGCCAGGCGGGCGCCGTGCGCGGCGCGCAACAGGTCGGCCTGGCCGACCGCGCCGGCGGCCGGGACCCCGGAGGCGAGCACCGCGGCGGCGGCCCGCCACAGGGCCCCGGCGGCGGCCCGCTGCGCCTTCGTCGGCGGGCCGCCGGCGGCGGCCGGGCCGGTCGCGCCCACCCGCCCGGTTCCGGCAGCCCGCCCGGCGGGGCGGCCGACGCCGTCCGGGGTGGACGGCGCGGCGGGCGCCGGATCGGGGTGGCTGGCCGGGTCGGCCACCGGGCAGGCGGCCAGGACCGCCGCGAGGTGCAGGCAGCGCGGGGCCAGCAGGCAGGCGCACCGGGCCTGGTCCGGGCCGGTGACCGCGCCGTCCGGCCCGGGCCGCAGGACGACCAGGGCCTCCGGCCCGCAGTCGACCGACACGCCGCCGTCGACCCGGCCCACGGGCACCGCGGCCAGCCGTTCGACGGTGGCATCCAGCCGGCGGCGCAGCCGCGACGGCAGGGCCGCCACCGCCGCGGCGGCGACCGCCGGCGACACCGGCGGCAACCGGTCCGCGGCCACAGCGGTGGGGGTACGGTTCGTCAACGTGATCCTCCCCGGACACGGTCGCCCACCCAGCGGGCGAGTTCGAGCGGGCTGAGCGCGGCGACCGGCATCCCGGCCGCGACGAGCTGCTCGGCGACCGGCACCGAGTAGCAGGGCGCCCCCCGGTCGTTGAGCGCGGCGCAGCCCAGCAGGTGCACGCCGGCCGACGCCAGGGACCGGACCTCGCCGAGCAGCCCGGCCAGCGGGTAGCCCTCCTCGAAGTCGCTGACCACGGCGACGATGGTGCGGCTCGGCACGGTCACCAACGAGCGGGCGTGGGCCAGCCCGGCGGCGATGTGCGTGCCGCCGCCGACGCGCACCTCCAGCAGCAGCGACAGCGGGTCGTCGACCCGGTCGGTCAGGTCGACCACCTCGGTGGAGAAGGCGAGGAAGTGGGTGGACAGGGTGGGCACCCCGGCCAGCACGGCGGCGGTCAGCGCCGACCACACCACCGACGCCTCCATCGAGCCGGACACGTCGACCACCAGCACCAGCCGCCAGTCGGCCTCCCGGCGGGTGCGGGTGTGGAACACCGGGCGCTGCGGCACGACGACCGTCCGGCCGTCGCCGAGCCGCCGGGTGTGCGCCAGGTTCGCCCGCAGCGTACGGGCGAGGTTGATCCGCCCGCCGGGGCGGCGGGTCGGGCGCGGGCTGGACAGCCCGGTCAACGCCGGCCGCGCCTGGTTGGCCAGCCGCGCGGTCAGCTCCTCGACCAGCCGCCGCACCAGGGGCCGCAGCGCGGCCAGCTTCGCCTCGGGCAGGCCGCCGGCCAGCGACAGCACCGAGGCCAGCAGCTCCACCGACGGGCGCACCGAGGCCGGGTCGAGCTCGCTGAGCACGTCGGTGCGGCCGCTCTCGGCGGCCCGGGCGATGACCTCCTCCCGCACCGTCGTGCCGAACAGCGCCTCCAGCTCGTCGGCCCACTCGCGGGCCGTCGGGAAGGCGGCCTCCTGCCCACCGCCGGCCGACGGGCCGAGGTCGATGCCGCCCTCGCCGCGCCCCGCCCCGTACAACTCGTCGAGGGCGCGGGCGTAGCGGCGGGCGTCGGCCGGCAGCCGGTCGGGTTGCCGGCCGAGCAGCAGCCGCCACCGGTCGGTCGGGGCGAGCCCGCCGCCCGGCGCGTGCGCCGCCCGGTCGCCGCCGTCGACGGGGGCGTCGACGGCCCCGGTGTCGGGGCCGGGGATCGGCAGGGCGCGGGCGAGCAGCACGGCCCGGCCGGCCGCGTCGGCGGCGGCCCACCGGGCCAGCAGCTCGGGCGGGGCGGACAGGGACAGGTCGAGCCGGTCGCCCAGCCGTTCGGCGACGGTGTCCAGCAGCCGCTCCCGGGCCGCCGGGGTGAGCGCGTCGAACCCGCCCCGCAGCGCGGGCAGCCGGTCCAGGAACTCGGCATCGGTGAGCCGTTCGACCCGGTCCAGCAGCGGGTCCAGCGCGGCGGGCGCGGACTGCAGCAGCGGGTGCGCGGCGGTGAGCAGGCCGCCGAGCAGCCGGTGCAGGTGCCGGCGGGTGTCCGGCCCGGTGGCCGCGTCGATCCAGCCGGCCACCCGGGTGCCGAGGGTCGCCAGGTCGGTCAGGTCGAGCAGCACCCGGGCGGCCAGGGCGGCGCCCTGCATCAGCGCCGAGCCCGACCGGGTCAGGTCGTCGAGGGCGGCGTCCAGGCGCAGGCCGATCCGGTCCTGTCCGGCCCGGATCGCGAGGTCGACCAGGGCGGCGGCGTCGTCCGCCGCGTCGCTGCCGGCCAGGCCGGGCAGCCCGCGCACCGCCGCGTCCAGCAGCACGACGGCCAGCTCGGCCGCCTGCTCCCGGCTCTCGGCGGTGGTGCCCGGCAGGTGCTGCCGGCGCAGCGCCTCCAACAGGTCCAGCGCGGCCAGCAGCTCGGGCAGCGTGCCGGTGGCGGGCAGCACGGCGGCGGCCAGGTCGAGCCGGTCGGCGACCAGCTCGGGCAGGTCGCAGCGGGCGGCGTCGCGGAGCCCGGCGAGGAGCTGCGCGGCGGTGGGCCCGCCGTCGGCGACCTCGCGGCGGAAGCGTTCCCGCAGCGTGCCGGTCGCGGCCAGCGCCGCGGTGACCCCGCGCACGCCGACCAGGTCCAGGCGGGCCGCCACGGACGGGGTCCAGGCGAGCTGCCAGCGGGTGGTCAGGGCGGCCCCGTCGCCGGTGCCGGTCACCGCGACGGGCTCGCCGTAGCCGACGCCGCAGACATGCAGGCGGTGCAGCAGGACCTCCCGCCGCCGGTCCAGGTCCGTACGCAGCGGGTCCAGGCGGACCTCGCGGGCCTTCGGGCTGTCGGGGTGGGGCAGGCGCAGCGCGGCCAGCGCCGCCTCGACCGCCGGGCCGAGCCCGGAGCGGGGCGTGCCGGGGGCCGTCCGGCCCCGGTCCGCGCCGACCAGCACGGTCTCCAGCGCGCGGGCCAGGGCACGGCCCCGGCCGAGCAGCTCGCCCTGGCCGAGCACGGTGGTGACCGCCTCCAGCACCTCGCCCCGGCCGGGGGCGGGCAGGCCGCGCAGCCGGGCCAGGTCGTCGGCCAGCCGGACCGCCTCGGCGGCCTCGCCGGTGCCGGCGGTGTGCCCGGCGGCGCGCAGCTCGCGGCACACGTCGGTGACGGCCCGGGCGGCGGCGGCCCGGATCCGGTCCGGGTCACCGGCGGCGGCGAGGACCGCCTGCTGCCAGCGTGGGTCGCGGATCCCGGCCGGGTAGCCCGACCGGGAGTCGAGCAGATCGAACGCGTAGGGCACCAGCGAGGTGGCGACCGCGTCGCCGCCGGGCGCGGCGCCCGGCCGGTCGGCCGCCCCGCCCAGCGGGCCGGCGGTGTCCGGGCCGGCGTGACCGGCGGGGTCGGCGTGACCGGCGGCGTCGGGCGCGGCGGCGAGCAGCAGGGCCGGAGCGTGGAAGGCGCCGACGACGGCGGCGACCCGCCGGCCGTCCGCGCCCGCGTCGGCCAGCACCCGGCGCATGTGCGCCTCGCGGGCCAGGTCCCGCGCCGGCACACCCTCGTCGCCGGCGCTGTCGGCGCGCATCGCCCAGCCCACCCCGAGGGCGGCCCGGCGCACGGCCTCCGGCGGGCAGCCCGGGGCGCGTACCTCGACCACCCGGTCCCACATGTCGTCGCCGTCGCGGCCGGTGCCGCTCGCGCCGAGCCCGGCGGCGTAGCGCGCCGGGCGGGGGCCGGGCACGCCCGGGTCCGCGTCGGCACCGTCGTCGGCCGTCGGGGCCGCGCCGGCGCCCGCCCCCGTCGCCGTCCAGCCGGGATCGGCCAGCGGCAGGTCGCAGCAGATCACCTCGACGCCGCGCTGCCGGGCCCAGCGGATCGCCGCCAGCTCCGGCGAGAAGTCGGCGAACGGGTAGAAGCCCAGCGGCCCGTCCGCGCCGTGGCTGCCGACCACGGCCAGCGGGGCCCGGGCGGCCGGGTCGGACAGGTACGGCAGCCAGTGCTGGAAGTCCGCCGGCAGCTCGACGGCGACCACCTCGGCCCCGGCGGCGTCCAGCAGGGCGGGGACCACCGACGCCAGGGCGGGGCTGTGGTGCCGCACCCCGATCAGGTAGGGCCGCGCCGAACCGGCGAGCGCGTCGACCACCGCGCGCGGGTCGTCGGCCGGCGGGCCGACCGGTGCCGGGCCGACGCCCGGCGGGTCGGTCACGGCCGGTGCGCCGGTCGGGCCGGCGGCTTCGCGGGACGCCGCCGTCACCGCAGGCTCGCCCGCAGGTCCCAGAGCCGACGCCACATCGCCGAGCCGTCCTCGGCGCGGCGGCGGACCGGGCCGTCCCAGTAGCCCAGCAGCCGGGCGTGGTCGTTCTCGTCGTCCTTGCGGACCACCCCGAGCAGGTGCCCCGGGACCAGGTCGAGCGGGTCACCGCCGGGCAGGTACGCGGCGGCCAGCCCGAGCGACGCCGCCACCTGAACCGCCTCGGCGGTGGACATCACGGTGCCGGGCCGCTCCACGTCCCAGCCCTCGCCCGACCGGCCGGTACGCAGGTCCCGGAACACCGTGATCAGGGCGTCGAGCACCGCGTCGTCCACCGTGTACGCGGCACCGGCGCGCTCCACGGCGGCGGTGGCCTGCCGGCGGACCAGGTCGGTCTCGGTGCCCGCGTCGGCGATCGGGTGGACCGTCTCGAAGTTGAACCGGCGCTTGAGGGCCGAGGACATCTCCGACACGCCCCGGTCGCGCAGGTTGGCGGTGGCGATCACGGTGAACCCGGGCGTCGCGCGGATCAGGCCGTCGCCGGTGCCGGACAGCTCCGGCACGTTCATCCGCCGGTCGGACAGGATGGACACCAGGGCGTCCTGCACCTCGGGCAGGCAGCGGGTGACCTCCTCGATCCGGGCCACCCGGCCGGTGCGCATCGCGGTCAGCACCGGCGAGTCGACCAGGGCCTGCGGGGTGGGGCCCTGGGCGAGCAGCAGCGCGTAGTTCCAGCCGTACCGGAAGGCGTCCTCGGTGGTGCCGGCGGTGCCCTGCACGGTCAGCGCGCTGGTGCCGCAGATGGCGGCGGCCAGCAGCTCCGAGAGCATCGACTTGGCGGTGCCGGGCTCGCCGACGAGCAGCAGGCCCCGCTCGCCGGCCAGGGTGACCACGCACCGCTCGACCAGGCTGCGTTCGCCGACGAACTTCGGCGCGATGGTCATGCTGGCCGGCAGGTCGACGCCGCCGGGGCGGCCGCGCCGGTCGGCCGGCAGCGACAGCGCCTCGCCGTCGCTGCCCCGGATGAAGGTGACCACGGCGCGCGGGGTCAGCGCCCAGCCCGGCGGCCGGGCCCCGTCGTCGTGGGCGGCCAGGAAGGCCAGCTCGTCGGCGTACCGCTGCTCGGCGGAGAGCACCTGGGCGGCGGCGTTGTCCGGTGCCGCGGTGGGGCGGACGTGTTCCGTCACGGTCACGGGTTTCCTCGATCTCTCACTGGTGTCGGACGGGTGGGCGGGTCGGTGGCGGGACCGGCGGCCCCGCCACCGACGCGGGGATCAGCGCGGGGCGCGGGAGGCCGGGGCGTCGAGGCGGGGCGGGTCGCCGTCGCGCACCCGCCGCCAGGCCCGTCGGTAGAGGTCGGCGACCGGCTCGCCGGGCACGGTGACGCCGAGCGCGGCCGTGCCGTCGGGGGCCAGGTCGAACAGGCTGGCCTTCCAGCCCTCGATCGGGGCCTGCCCGCCGCCGCGGGCCAGCCACGGGCCGGGCAGGAACAGCGACCGGCCGGCCCGGGGCCGGCTGGCCGCGACGACCAGGTCGGTGCCGGCCAGCTCGGCGCGGGCGGCCTTGAGCCGGGCCGGCTTCCAGCCGGTCCACGTCGCCGTGTCGCGGTCGGTCGGGTCCGGCATGGCCAGCAGCATCAGGTACACCGCCGCCGCGTCGACGCCCAGGCCGTGCGCCGCGGCCACCTCGGCGACGAGATCGGGCACGGACCGGGTCGGGTCCTGCGGCCACCACGTCCCGTCGGCGGCCCGCTCGCCGCCGGCCGGGTCGCCGGGGTCGGCGAGCAGCGCCGCGAACCGCGGGTCGCGGACCAGCCGCAGGGCCACCTCCATCGGGTACGGCCGGGCGGCGTCGTGGCGCAGCGCCGGCAGGTACGGGTCCGTCCCGTCGGCGTCGAGCAGGTCCGGCCGCAGCGCGGGCGAGGGCTGGTCGTCGTGGGTGGCCAGCACGATCGCGCCGTAGCGTTCCCAACCCGGCCCGGTCTCCGACGGGGTGCCCGCCACCTGGCGGAAGGCGGGCAGGGAGACGTACCGGTCGAGGTCGAGCAGCAGCTCGGGGTTGGCCAGCCGGTCCCGGATCGCGGCGAGGGCGGCCGGCAACGCGGCCCGGCACGGGTCGCCGGCCGGCGTGTGGTGGGCGACCCAGGCGGCCAGGGCGACCGTCGAGGTCAGCACCGCGCCGGTGAAGCCGGCGGCCCGCTCGTCGACCGGCCGGGCCCGGTCGCCACTGATCCGGAAGGCCAGGTCGGTGCCCAGCTCGACCGAACGGGCCGGGTCGAGCAGAGCCGGCAAGGCCCGGGCGGGGCTCCAGGCGGCGCGGACCGCCCGCACCGCTGCGGCGAGCAGCTGCTCGGGCACCACGACCCGGCGGCCGAGGGCCGCGGTCCAGACCTCCGCCGCCGCGTCGACGTCCGGCCCGTCGGTCCACAGCCGGGCCGGATCGGCGGGCAGCAGGGCCGCGACCACGGCCCGGCGCAGCTGCGCGCCGGCCTCGCTGAGCACGCCGAAGGCCAGCTTGACCTCGCCGACCTGCCGGATGCCGAGCGCCCGGCGGGTCTCGACCGGCACGGGGGTCGCCGAGTCCACGTGCGGCAGCCCGGCCAGCACCAGCTTCGCTGCGGTGGGGGTGACGCCGGTCAGCTCGGCGAACCGCTCGGCTGCCTCCGGCCGCCACGGCAGCGGGCCGCGCGCGGCCCACTCGGTGCGGAAGCGGGCCAGCCAGCCGGCCGGCCGGTCGTCGCCGACCGACGCCGAGGAGTCCACCGTGTACGGCTCGGGCACGGCGAACACGCCGGCCGGGTCGTGGTGCAGCGCGTCGAGGTGGTAGCCGGTGTGGGTGCCGCTGGCGGTGAGGACGGCGAGGAACGCCCCGTCGGGCAGCGGCAGGATGCCCGGCCGGGGGCGGCGGCGGTTGCCCTGCGCGTCGAGCAGGTCGTCGTCGAGCAGGTGCAGCCGCAGCCGCCGCCACCGGGCGGGCTCGGCGGCGGTGGCCAGGTCGAGCCGGTCGAGTTCCGTGAGCAGGGCGGCCAGGTCCTCCCGCTGCTCGTCGGGGGTGACCGCCGCGACGGCCCGGTAGGCGACGGCCGCGACGCCGTCGAGCATCGTCCACCAGTACAGCGCACCGGGCAGCGCCGGCCCGTCGATGTGCAGCCGCACGGCGGGGTCGACGCCGCCGGTCGCGGAGCGTTGGGCGGCCAGCGCCTGGAACTGGGTGAAGGCGTGGGCCAGGTCGGCCTCCCCGTAGGCCGTGCCCCGCAGTCCGTCCAGCGCGGCGCCGAGCCGCCGGTCGGTGGGCCCGGTGGCGGTGGTCGCCGGGGCCGACGTCGGCGCGGACAGCGCCCGGGTGAGCCGAACGGTCGCCGCGTCCAGGTCGGTGCGGACGCGGGCGGCCATCCGCAGCACCCCGGCGACCCCGGCGAGCAGCGCGTCGTGGCGGATCGCCGGCACCGCCGACCGGATCAGCGCGACCAGCGGGTCGGGGGTGGGCTCGGCCTGCCCGCCGGTGGGCGCCGGCGCGGCCGGGCCGGGGCGGCCGGCGCCCGTCCGGTTCGCCGCCGGGTCGGCCAGCTGGGCGCGCCGTTCGTCGACGGCGGCGGCGAGCAGACCGGCGACGGCGTCCCGGTCGATCCGGCGCAGGGCGGCGGAGCCGGCCGGGTCCCGGGGCAGCAGGTTGCCGAGGAACTCCGCGCCGGGCAGCGGCACCGCGCCGGGGGTGTAGTGCCGGCCGGTCTCCCCGGCCACGGCCGACGCGACCCCGTCCGGGCCGAGCAGGGCGAGGTTGCCGAGCACGGCGCGGGGCCGGTCGTCGCCGGGCAGCACCAGCGCGGCGACCGGCTCCTGTCCCGCCGGCACGGTGACGGCGCGGCCGGCCAGGTCCTCGCCGCGCACGGAGCCGTCGGGCCGGGTGACGACCCGCCAGCCGAGCAGGCCGTCCACCGGCGCGGCGGCCGGGGTGGCCTGCGGCGACAGGGCGGGCCGCAGCCAGCTCGCCCGCTCCGTGAGGTGCTCCCCGGCGGGCAGGTCGGCCAGGAACCGGGGCAGGCTGCGCCGGCCGTGGGCGTCGCCGGCCGGGTCGTACTCGCGCCAGCCGCGGTCGCCGTCGTCGTCGGTGCGGTAGACCCAGTGGGCGGTGCCGTCGGTGATGACCGGCACCTCGTCGGGGACGGCGGTGTCCCCGGCGTGCAGCACGCCGCCGCCGGTGGTGCGCCCGCCGCCGGGCAGGGGCAGGGTGATCGTGTTGCGCCGCGGCTGGCTGCCGCGGGTGCGGCCCTGGAGGGGCTGCGGCTCGTCGGGGGCGGTGTGCCAGTAGCCGCGCAGGTTGTAGTCGAGCTCCTGGGAGCGCCAGTAGACCAGCAGGCGGCCGTCGACGTAGTGGTAGCCGGGCTCGCCCCACTTGTCGCCGGCGGGGATGCGCAGGTCGTGGCGGAGCACGATGCCCTCGGCGCCGACGACGCGGACGGTGGTGGGGCTGCCGAGGATCACGTAGGGCCAGGCCTCCTGGCAGGTCGTCTCGATCCGGTGGTCGCCGCCGGTCACCTCCTGCCAGGCCGTCTCCCACTCCGGCCAGCCCAGCTCGTCGAAGATGCCGCCGCGCAGGCTGGCGGCGACCTGCTCGGCGAGGTCGGTGCCGAGCGCCCGCCCGAGGGCGCCCTGGCCGGCGGCGGGCCCGTCGGCGTCGTCGGTGACCAGCCGGAGCGCCTCGACCGGGAGCCCGCCCAGCCAGCTCACCGAATCCCGCAGGTACGGCAGCCCGGCGGCGAACCGGTCGCGGACGCGACCCCGCAGCCAGTCGGCCAGCAGCGGCCGCAGGCCCGGCGTGCCGGCCAGCCGGCGCAGCGTCTCCGACTCGTTGTCGAGCCGGGCCAGCCCACGGCGCAGGGGCTCGGTGAACCGGTCGTCGCCGGCCAGCGCGCGCAGGTCCCGTTCTCCCCCGGCCTTGGCCCACTGCGCCAGGTCCAGGGTCTCGCGCTGCCGCGGCTCGGCGACCGGCAGGTCGAGGGCGAGCAGCAGGTCGAGCAGGTCGAGGTCCTCGCCGATGGGGAGGGTCTCGCCGCGCTCGGCCAGCTCGGCGCGCAACCGGTCGGCCATCCGTTCGACCAGCGGATAGAGCGCCGGAAGCCGAAGGGGGCGGTAGCCGGAGGTGGCCCGGTCGAGGAAGCGGCGCAGCCAGCCGGCGACGCCGTCGCGGGGGCGGGCCGCGTCCGGCGCGTCGGGGTCGCAGAGCCCGGCGAGGGCGCCGGTCTCGGTCAGCAGGACCAGCCAGGACGGCAGGTCGTCCCGGTCGGTGGGCATCAGGTCGAGCAGGCTGCCACGCACCGCCGGGTCCCGGCCGGCCAGCGCCGCGAGCGCCGGCAGGTGCGCCCGCCACCAGCCGGCCGGCGCGTCGGCGACGGTGGGCAGTCGGAGCAGCTCGCCCAGGTAGGCGGCCACCCGGTCGGCGGCGTCGGCGTCGGCCTTGCCGGCGGCCCGGGCCAGCCGGTTGACCGCGGTGGCCGACTGGGTGGACGGCGCCACACCGGCGGTGGCGGCCCGCAGCGCCAGCCGGCAGAACCGGTCCAGGGCCTCGCCGGGCGGCAGCTGGGCGGACAGCTCCCGCGCGTAGCCGGCCAGCGCGGCGCCGGACACCACCTTGGCGGCCGCGAACTCCAGGTAGACCTCGTCGAGCCGGTGCAGGTCGATCGGCAGGCCGTGCTGGGCCTCCGCCCGCCGCGCCTTGTTGAACAGTTGCGTCGCGTAGGTGTCCTGCCCGGCGGCCAGGAACACCCGCGCCGCCTGCTCGAAGAAGGTCGGCAGCACGTGCGGCAGCGTGCGGGCGAAGCGCTCGGCGACGGCCAGGTGCCCGTCCAGGGCGGCCTTGGGCCGGGACCGGGCCTGCCGGGCGAGCTTGCGCAGCTCGGGCACCACCGCCAGGACGTGCCGGCCGTCGGCCGGGTGGTGGACCAGCACCCACTCGGGGAAGGCCAGCGGACGGCGGGGGCCGAGCCCGACGACGGCCGGCTCGGCGGCCGGGGTGAGACCGAGGAAGGCGAGCGCGGCGTCCTCGCCCTCGCCGAGGGCGGCGTCGACCAGCCGTACCACCGGCCGGTCGTCGAGGACCGGGTGCCGGTAGCTGCGGGCGGTCAGCGGCACCGCGTCGCCGGCCCCGGCGGTGCCGGCCGGCAGCACCGCCCCGGCGGCCAGCAGGCTCTCCGCCGACGGCGGGGCAGCTGCGGTGCTGGTGGTGGTCGCGGTCATGCCGTCCTCCCCGTGGTGGTCGCGGCCCCGGACAGGGCCGTGGCCATGCGCATTCCCTCCGACCAGGCGACCGGCCCGACCTCGGCCAGCCGCAGGGTCGGCCCGTCCACGACCGTCCAGGAGAGGCTGCCCAGGGTCGCCTCGGAGTCCCAGTAGTCCTCGTCGAAGCCCAGGGCGGCCTCGACCGTGCGGCCGTCCTCCCAGACGCGACACCTGGCCTGGGAGCCGGAGACCCGGAAGCCGAACGTGGCGGCGCGGACGGCCAACCGGTTGGGCACCTTCGTGCCCCGGAAGTCGGTGACGGCGGTGTCCCGGTCGGCGAGGGTCGCGGGCCGGGCGAAGGTGCCCCGGTGCAACTGCTCGACGCGCTGGGCGATGTCGAGTTCGTCGGCGAACTCGCGCAGGTCGGCCAGGGCGGGCAGGTGCGCCGGGTGGGGCAGCCGCGCGCTGGTCGGCGAGAGCCGGACGGTCTCCCCGTCGAGGTCGACCATCCGCAGGTCGCCGCCGTCGGTGACGTCGCGCAGGAAGCCCGGCGCGGCGGGGTCGTCGCCGAGCACCACGAGGTCGCGCAGCGCGTCGCGCCAGGCCGGGTCCGGCCAGACCCGGGCCAGCAGCGCGGTCGGCACCGGCAGCGAGGACACCACCCAGGCGTCGACCCGGGCCAGGCACTCGGCGGCGTGCCGGTCGAGCCACTGGGCGAGCTGCCGCAGCCGGTCCACCTCCGGGTCGTCCCGCAGCGCCTTGGGGAAGGTCTTGAGTGGACGCCCGGTGGCCCGCGGGCCGGCCGACCGGGCCGCCACCTTTCCGTCGACGAGGGAGATCTCGTGCGAGTCTCCCACCGCTAGCCAGCCCATCAGGAATACCCTCCGTAATGGCGAAATCACCAGATTCCCCAAGGAATCCGCCATGATCGACGACGTCCGGAGGCTAACAGTAGCGACCGACAAGATCGCTGGGGTCGGTCAGGGAGCGGTGCCGGACCAGGCCCGGGTGGCGTCGGGTGCGCCGGCCAGCCGGGCGAACGGCCCGCCGCCGGCCAGCAGGGCCGCCGGCGGCCCGCACTCCACCAGCCGGCCCCCGTCGAGGACCAGCACCAGGTCGGCGTCGGCGACCGTGGAGAGCCGGTGCGCGATGACCACCCGGGTCATCGGCAGCGCGCGCAGGCCGGCCTCGACCGCCGCCTCGGTCACCGTGTCCAACGCGCTCGTCGCCTCGTCCAGGATCAGCAGGGCGGGTTCGGCCAGGAGGGCCCGGGCGAGCGCGACCCGCTGCCGTTGCCCGCCGGACAGGCCGGCCCCGCCGTCGCCGAGGCGAGTCTGCAACCCCATGGGCAGGGCCGCCACGTCGTCGTGCAGGGCGGCCAGCCGGATCGCGCGGGCGATCGCCGCGTCGGAGGCGTCGGGCCGGGACAGGGTGAGCGCCTCGCGCAGCGTGCCCGCGCCGACGTACGTCTCCTGCAGCACCACGCCGATCTGCCGGCGCACCGAGGCCAGCTCCAGCGTGGCCAGGTCGACGCCGTCGAACCGGATCTGCCCCTGTGTCGGCGCGTACAGCCCGGTCAGCAGGCCGACCAGGGTGCTCTTGCCGCTGCCGGAGCCGCCGACCACCGCGACCTTCTCCCCCGGCCGGAACACGGCGGTCACCTCCCGCAGCGCCCAGGGGGAGCGCCGGTCGTACCGGAAGCCCACCCCGGTGAGGGTGACCAGGCCGGTCAGCGCGGGCGCGGGCCGCCCCGGCGCGGGCTGTTCGACGGGGGCCTGCGCGATGTCGGCCAGCCGGTCCACCGTCGGCGTCAGCAGCGTGAACGACGGCAGCCGCTGGGCCAGCGCCACCGCCGGGGTGACCGCGGCGACCGCGAGCGCGGCCAACCCGGCCGCCCGCCCCGGCGAGTCGGCCAGCCGGGCCGCCACCAGGAGCATGAGCACCGGGCTGGCCACCGACCAGGCGGCGAGCAGCGCCTCCCCGGCCGCCGACAGCCGGGCCAGCCGGTACGCCGCGTCGACGCCCCGGTCGAACGACTCCTGCCACCGTCGCAGCACCCGCCGCTGCGCACCGGCGACCCGGATCGCCGCCATGCCCTGCAACGCGTCCGACAGCCGGGCCGCCTCCTCGCCGGAGGCCAGCAGCTCCTCCCGTTGCAGGGCCCCGGCGCGGCTGCCGATCCACGCCGCCGTGCCGACCTGCGCGGCGATGACGACGGCGGCCACCAGGCCCAGCAGCGGCGCCAGCACGGCCACCACGGTCAGGTAGCCGACGACCAGCAGCCCGTCGAGCGCCGTGGCCACCAGCGACGATGCCAGGAGGTCCCGCACGGCGGCCACCGCGCGCACCCGGTCGATCAGGTCGCCGGCCGAGCGGCGCTGGAAGTACCGGTAGACCACCTCGAACAGCCGGCCCACCGTGTCGGTGCCGAGCCGGCTGCCGATGCGGCGTTGCAGCGCGGTGACGGCCAGCCCCCGCGCCAGCGACAGCGTCCCGGTGACCGCCGCCAGCACGGCGACGGCGGCGAGCCACGACGCCCGCGGGGGCGTCGTGGCGTCGATGATGGCGGCCGTCGCCCACGGCACGGCCAGCCCGGCCACGGTGATCAGCAGCGACGCCGCCGCGAGCACGGCAAGCAGCCCGGTGTGCCGGCGGAGCACCGGCGCGAGCAGTTCACGCACCGGCCCGGGGGTGGGGGTGGCCGGCGGCGCGGGGCCGGCGGGCTCGGCCAGCAGCACCACCCCGGTCGAGCCGGCGCAGAACTGGGCGGGCGTCAGCCGCCGCCGCCCGACGGCCGGATCGACGACGTCGACGCCGCGCCGGCCGACGCCTTCCACCACCACGTAGTGGTCGCCGTTCCAGTGCGCCACCAGGGGCAGCGGCAGGTCCCGCAGCCGCGTCGCGTCCTGCCGCAGGGCCGGCAGCGCGATCGCCCGGCAGCGCAGCCCGAACTCCTGCGCCGCGTCCCGCAGGTCGCGCAGGCTCAGCCCGTCGCGGCCGACGTCGAGGTGGGCCCGCAGCCTCGCCACGGGCACCGCCCGGCCCGACGCCGCCAGCAGCATGGCCAGCGCGCTGGGGCCGCAGTCGGTGGCGGCGACCTGGAGCACCACAGGCACCCGCCGCCGGCCGGTCACCGGGGTTGCGCCGTCCGCTCCCGGGGCAGCCAGAACCACTCGACGTCCGTGTCCGCCCGCCGGTCGGCCAGCCACTCGTCGAACACGGCCCGCTCGACCAGCGGCCGGGTGGCGTCGTCCAGCTCGGCGGGTTCCCGGGCCACCACGACGGCGGTCACCGGCGTGCCGGCGACGACCGTCGACACCGGCCCGGTGGCGTCGCGCACCTCCGGGGCCGCCGCGGCAGCGACGGTCCGCAGCACCCCGGCGGCCCGGCCGGCGCGCACGGCCGCGGCCACCGCCGCGAGGGCCGCCTCCGGTTCGCTGGGCGGCGGCGCGTCGGCGGCCCAGGCGACGACGAGGGTGTCGAAGTCCGAGCGGTGCCGGGCGAACCAGGCCGGCAGCCGGACGCCCACCACCCGCTCGCGCAGCCGGGCCACCGCGACCGTGTGGGCGACCAGGTCGGCGAAGTCCCCGGCGGACAGGCCCCGCTCCGCCAGCCACCGCGCGGTCGACGCCGGGTCGAGCAGGCCCTTGGCCCGGCGGTACGCGTCGGCCGCCGCCTGGAGCTCGGCGTCGGTGACCTCGACGGGGTGCAGCTCCAGCTCGGCGGCGAGCACGCCGGTGTCGACCAGCCGGGCGAGCACGTCGTGGTCGTACCAGAGGAAGTCCAGCGCGGTCAGGGCCTCCCCCACCAGCAGCGTCCGGGTGCCGATCCGGGCGAGATGGTGTTCGGAGTGCCGGATCGCCCCGCGCAGCGGCCACGGCAGCGCCGGGACCGGGCTGTACGCGACGGAGACGGTGCCGGCGGGCTCGCGCAGCAGCACGTCGAAGGAGACCGAGCCGTCGCTGCCCTCCTCGTCGCGCACGAGCGCGGGATCGGCCTGCGGCCAGCGGCTCCGCAGGGGGGCGAGCCGGTCCTGCGCGTCGCGCAGGCTGGCGCGGGCGTGGGTCAGCTCCCGCACCAGGGCGAGGGCCTCGTCGAGCAGGGCCGGGTCCAGGGTGCTCACAGGGCGGCTCCGGGGGTGGACGCGGCCCGGGTGAGCAGGTCGACCACGGCCGCCGTGATGGGCAGCCCCGTCTCCTCCTCGACCCACAGGTACTGGCCGCTGGGGTTGATCTCGATGTACACGTGCCGGCCGTCGGGGGTGACGATCAGGTCCAGGGCGCCGTAGCAGAGGCCGAGGGCGCGGGTCAGCGCCACGCAGCGCGCCGCCACGTCGGCGGGCAGGTCGTACGGGCTCAGCGGGGTGTTGCGGCCGTCCTGCCGCCGCCAGTCGTGGCGGGCGTGGTTGGAGCGTTGCGAGTCGATCGCCGCGGTGAAGACCCGGTCGCCGACGACGGTCACCCGCAGCTCCACCTGCTTGGGCACGCGGGCCTGCGCGATGAACGGGCAGTGCCGTACCCCGTCGACGTGGCCGATGTCGCGGTGGGTGACCGGCTCGGTGAAGCGCATCAGCCCGTCGCCGATGTCGGTCAGGCCGACCTGCTTGGCGATCAGCCGGCCGCCGGTGTGGCCGAACAGGTCGAGCACGGCGGCCGGGTCGTTGCCGACCACGGTGGCCGGCACGTCGAAGCCGAGGCGCAGCGCGAGCTGGAGCTGGCGGACCTTCTGCTGGGCGCGCAGGACCACCGGGCGGGGCGCGGGCAGGGTCGGCACCTCGGCGAGGGTCTCCCAGACGTCGCCGACGAACTGCCGGCTCTCCTCGGCCACGTACCGCGCGTAGGGGTCGCCGAGGTGGGCGGGGGCGACGGGGTTGCCGGGACGGCGGAACCAGACGGCCGTCACCGCGTCGAGGTCGACGACCTGCCGGCCGGCGGGGTCCGCGCCGGGGCCGGACGGGTCGGGGTGGCGGACGAGGGTACGGGTCAGCCGCCCGTCGCGGACGGCCACCGACAGCGCCGCGCGGGCCGGCACGTCGGCCGGGTCGAAGCGGACCCAGTTCGCGCCGCGGCGGCGCAGCTCCACCTCGGCCGCGTCGGCGTGCACGTCGTCGGGGGCGGTCAGGATGAGGATCATGGAGGCTCCGGACGAGGTCGCCGCCGGAGGGCCGGCGGATGGCAAGCAGTGTCTGCCGGCGGGGGTCGGGGGGACACCGGGGAAATCCCGGGCTTGGACCCCGGTTCTACGCTCACCGGCGTGTCTACCGAGATCGCGGCCGAGCGTCTCCTGTCGGCGGCCGACGGCGCCGACCCGGAACGGGCCGCCCGCCTGGCCTTCCGGGCGTTCGTCGCGCTGTCGCGCACCGCCGACAGCCACCAGATGCTGCCGTTCCTGGCCCGCGCGCGGAAGGCGCACGGCGCGATCCGCTCGCCACGGACAGAGTTGATCTACTGCACGCTCGCGGGGACCGCGGCGACCCGGGCCGGCCTCGCCGACGGACCGGAATACCTCGACAGCGCTTTGCGGATCTTCGACCAGAACGCCTTCGGCGACGACCCGGTGCTTGTCGAGTGCGCGCTGACGGCGGCGCTGACCCTGATGCGCCCGCACGAGGCGCGGCGCTTCGCCCCGCTGGTCGACGCCCTCGACCTGACGCCGGTGGACCGGGCCCGGCTGCTCGCGATGATCGGGGCCGGCGACGCGTGGGCCGGGCACCTGGTGCGGGGGCAGGCCGAGCTGCGGGAGGCGGTGCGCCTCGCCGCGCTCTGCGACAGCCTGGACGTGCAGGCCGAGGCGACGTCGTGGCTGGCCAAGTGCGACGCGCTCCGGGGTGACCTGGACGAGGCGGCGGACCATCTCGACCAGGCCCGGGGCCTCGCGGCGCGGGTCGGTTCGGCCTGGGTAGCCCGGCATCTGCCCGAGTGCACGGTCGCGTTGGCGTTCGCGCGCGGCGACCACGACGCGTGGGTGGGGCTGCTCGAACTGGTGGTGGCCACCGACGCCGGAGTGACCGCCGGCCTGCAACACGAGCACCGCTGGGAGCTGGCCACCCACCACGCCCTCGCCGGCCGGCCCCGGCTGGCCGCCACCCTGCTCGCCGACGTCGCCGACCCGCCCGACTCCTGGCCGGGCGGCCCGGTGCTGCCGGCGTGGCGGGCCTGGATCCTCGATCCGGACTCGCCCGCGACCACGGCCGCGCTCACGGCCGCGCTGGGGAGGCTGACCCGCCCCATCGAGCAGCTCCTGGCGGCCCGCGTCGCCTGGCTGCTCGGCGCGCACCACGGGCGGTCCGGTCGGCGCGGCGAGGCGGCCCGGCTGCTGGAGCAGGCGTCCGCCGGCTACGCCCGCGCCGGCGCCGCCGGCCTGCTCGCCCTGGTCCTCAAGGACCTGCGGCTGCTCGGCGGCCAGCCGCCGGCCGGGACGCAGGGCGCGGGGTCGGTCGGCGTGGACCCGTCGGCGGCGGCCGCGTTCCCGGGCGCGGCGGGTCGGCCGGCGCTGACCGACGCCGAGGCCCGGGTCGCCGCCGCGATCGCCGACGGGCTCAGCAACCGGGAGGCGGCGCAGCGCCTGTTCGTCTCGGTCAAGACGATCGAGTTCCACCTGGGCAACATCTTCCGCAAGCTCGGGGTGCGCAACCGCACCGAGCTGGCCGCCCGCCGGGCGCGGACCGGCTGAGCCCGGGCCGGCGCGGCGGGGCCCGGCCGGCTCTGCCGGGCCCCGCCGTCAGGTCAGCGGTAGCCGGCGGCCACCACGTTGGCCTGCACCGCGTTCTCCGTCGCGTCGGACGGGTAGCCGGCGACCATCGCCCCCTCGTAGAAGGTGCCGGCGCTCAGGTTCGCGCCGCCGTCGGGCTTGCAGCAGTCCCCGCCGCTGCCCAGGATGATGGCCCCCTGCTTCTTCATCGGGCTGTATCCGGGCGGGAGCGCGCCGTCCCAGAGCGTGTAGAGG
Source organism: Micromonospora sp. WMMD712 (assembly GCF_029581295.1). Classification (NCBI taxonomy): domain Bacteria; kingdom Bacillati; phylum Actinomycetota; class Actinomycetes; order Micromonosporales; family Micromonosporaceae; genus Micromonospora; species Micromonospora sp. WMMD712. The sequence continues at coordinate 7,720,761 of NZ_CP120743.1, read as the reverse complement.
CCGCCCGACTGGGCGTTGCTGCCCTTGATCGCGAAGCGGGTCGTGCCGTTGTTCTTCAGCGTCGCCGTGACGAACTTGCTGGTGAACGCCCGCTGGTTGGGGTTCCAGGAGCTGCTCCCGCCGGGGAACAGCCCCCATTCGAGGTCCGCCTGCACCCACGGGCCGGTGCCGGAGCAGCCGCCGAACCAGCACTGGGTGCCGAAGTTGATGGCGTCCATGGCCCCGGCGGCGTCGGCCTTCCTCGTCGTCTCGCTGTTGCCGTAGTCGAAGCAGCAGCCGTTGTTGACGTGGGTGCCGCTGGTCACCATGTACATGCCCTCGGGCGCGGCGCCGGTGGGCACGCCGGTCAGGTGGCCGTCGCGCCAGTAGCTGTTGCCGGGGTTGATGTAGAGCGAGTACGCCTTGGCGCCGCCCACCGTGAGCGACTCCGAGGTGGCGACCGCCGGCCTGCTCTGCGGCGAGCCCGGCACCACGCTCGACCCCTGGTACCACAGGTCGTTGCCGCGCCCGGACTGGTCGTAGACGACCGTGATCACGCAGGTCGTGCCGGCGCAGAACGAGTCCTGCGTCGCCGCGTTGGCGGTGCCGCCCGCGCCCGACAGGCCGATGTTGCGGGTCGTGTTGTCCGACGAGCGCCGGACCTGGTAGAGGTTGCCGTTGTACGCCGCGTAGAGCGCCCGCGTCGTGCTGTGCGCCGCCACGCACGGGGTGCCGCCGGAGGCGTAGATGTCGCAGGGCCGCCCTCCGGGCGGCGGCGGGGCCGTCGTCGGCGGGGTCGTCGTCGGCGGGGTCGTCGGCGACGTCCACTGCTGGTTGGCGCCGCCGTTGCACGCCCAGAGGATGAGCTTCGTGCCGTTGGCCGTGCCGGCGCTGTTGGCGTCCAGGCACAACCCGGACTGCACCCCGGTGATCGTGCCGTTGGCGTTGACGTTCCACTGCTGGTTGGCCTGGCCGTTGCAGTCCCAGATGATGGCCGCCGTGCCGTTGGCGGTGCCCTGGCCGGAGGCGTCCAGGCACTTGGTGCCGTACACCGTGAGCTGCCGGCCCGACGTCCAGGTCCAGGTCTGGTTGGCGCCGCCCTGGCAGTCCCACAGTTGGGTCTGGATGCCGTTGGTGGTGCTGGAGTTGGGAACCTCGGCGCACCGGCCGGACTGGACGCCCACGACCGGGGTGCTCTGCCCCGGCTCGATGGCGGCCGCCGCCGACGCCGCCTCGGCGGCCGGGAAGAGGGCGGCGGGCGCGGCGCCGCCGACGACGAGGAGGCCGAGCAGCGCGCCGGCCAGGACGCCGAGGCGGCGCGGGCGACGCCGCCTCGGCACGGGTGCGCGGGCCGGTCCTGGCCCGCTGGGGGACGGGGTTCGCACGGGGTGGCTCCTTCCGGGGGTGGGGGTGGGGCGGGACGGGCTACCGGCCCCAGATCCGCCAGGTCTGGTTCAGCGGGCTGCTCTGGCCGACCGGTTTGCAGGTCCACTGGAGGATCCGCGCCCCGGCGGCGGTGGAGACCCCGTTGACGTCGACGCACTTGCCGCTGTGCCGGGCGACGAGCTGGTAGTCGTGCGGGTCGTTGCCGCCGTAGGTCACCCTGCGGAGGGCGAACTGCTGGCTGGGGCTGTTCTGGCAGGTCCACTGCTGCACGGCCGCGCCGTCGGCGGTGGACGCCCCGCTGACGTCGAGGCACTTGCCGCTGCCCTGGTTGACCACGGTGTAGGTGTTGGCCACCCCGTCGACCGGGCGGAAGTTCCACAGCTGCTGGTCCCCGCCCTCGCAGGGGTACTGCTGCTGGGGGTTGCCGTCGGCGGCGCTGAGCCCGGTGTTGTCCAGGCACTGCTGGGAGTGCTGGGCCACCGCCACCGACTGGAAGCCGGTGTCCGAGGGCGGCAGCAGGGTGACGGTGTAGGTGTCGGTCTGGTTGCCGTACGGCAGGGTCACGGCGACGTTGTTGTTGGCCACGCCGACCACGCTGTTCGAGACCGTGACCGGTCCCTGCACCGCCCCGCCGTTGTTGTGGGGGATGCGCTGCGTGAGGACCCGCACCTGGTTGTTCTGCACGATGCCGCTGGTGGTGTCCAGCCGTTGCAGGTTGACGGTGAGGTTGCCGGTGGTGCGCCCGCCACCGACGAGGACCTTCGCCGCGCCGGTGGCCTTGGTGGCGTACGCGTCGTAGGACTGGCTGGCGGTCACCGCGACGGCCTGCCCGGTCTGCGAGGCGTAGTAGCGGTAGGCCCACCACTCGCCCTTGGGCTGGTGCTGGCCGGCGGAGTTGCGGACCAGCAGGTTGCCGAGGTCGTTGTGCAGGTTGCCGCCGCCGGCCCAGTTGGCCCGCAGGCCGTCCGCGCGGGCCCGTTCCAGGCGCGCGATGTACCAGGCGCCGTCGGCCGGGTTCTGCTCGTCGGTCGCGCCGTACTCGTTGATCTGGTAAGGCCGGGGGTGGGCGATGCCGCGCGGGTCGAGGGTGGCGTTGGCGGCGGCGACGTTGGCGACCGGGTCGCCCGGCAGCGCGTGCCAGCTGACGATGTCCGGCACCGTGTTGGTCGAGCGGACGAAGTCCAGGTACTGGTTCCAGAACGCGTGGTTGGTCGACGGCACGCAGGCGCAGCTCGGCCCGACGATGAGCTGGTTGGGGAACTCCGCGCGCAGGCGCTGGTAGGTGCGCCGCCACAGTTCGAGGTATTGCGAGATCGGGCGGTTCCAGAAGATCGTGATGTTGGGTTCGTTCCAGATGTCCCACTGCACGGTCAGCCCGGCCGCCCGGACGTCGCCGATGAGCCGGGTGAGGAAGTTGTCGTAGTCGGTCCAGTTGCCGTTGTCGCCGGGGAAGCGGGAGATGCCCGCGCCGTCGGCGCCCCACAGGTCGTGGGGCAGGATGATGAACTGGCCGCCGAGGGCGGCGGTCCGGCGGGCCTGGGCGAGGGTGGAGTTCCAGCGACGGTCGTAGTTGCCGCCGACCCAGCCGCTGCCGGGCAGCTGTGCGCCGCCGGCGCGCATGTACTGGAACTTGACGTCGCGGTAGAAGTGGTCGGCCGGGCCGCTGGCGTTCTCGGTCATGCCGTAGATCCAGCCGGACGCCCGGTAGGTGGGCGTGCCGGTGGTCGTGGCGAAGTTGACGGTGATCGACTCGTCGGCGGCCCGCGCGGGGGACCCGGCGACGGTCACGGCGGCGGTGGCGGCGAGCAGGGCGACCACGAGGCGGGCGACGAGCGCACGGGCTCCTCCTGGCCTGCTGCGGGACGGGGTCTTCACGGGCGGCTCCTTGGTGGGGCGTGGGGGACGCTCTCCGGAGGGCAGCACTTGCGAACCGATTCGCAGGGATCGTAGGGCCGGGCGTCGATAGATGTCAATGAAATGACAGTGCGGTGACGACGCCGTTTCCCTCCTGGTAGATCCCCCGGCCCCCGCCACACCTTGACCGCCAACCATCGACGGACCTATCTTCGTCCGAACCGGTTCGTCGAATCGGTTCGCCGACCGCGAAGCGTTCAGAGGAAGGGCATTCGCCGCCCATGACCGTCGCCCCGCCCGGCCCGGAGTTCCCCATCCAGGACATCCCGTTCAGCTACCGCGGGTCCTGGCTCGACATCTCCCCGGTGATCGCCGAGAAGACGTACGCCGACGACCTGCACCTGGTCTCGCACCAGACCGGGCTGCACGCCGTGCTGCGCCTGACCCCCGCCGGGTCCGACGCCACGGTCGTCGCCACCCCCACGCTGCTCACCTGGCGCGACGGGGCCGGCCGGATCGAGGCCGTCTACGCCGGGCCGGACACCCTGCGGCTGCGGGGCCGGCGGCTCGGGCTGCGGATCGCCGCGGCGGCGGCCACCCTCACCCCGTTCAGCGGCACCTACCTCTACCTCGACCCGCTCGACGGCTCGCACGTGTTCACCTCGTACGAGACCGGTCGCCGCTACCGGGTCACCGTGCTCTCCGGCGCGCTGCGGCGGACCGGGGGCGTCGAGGCGCTCGGCACCGCCGACCGGTTCCTCGACCTCCCCGGCGACCAGCCGTGGGAGGTCGCGATCGAGGAGTACGCGACCGCCCGTGCGCCGCACGCCGCGACCGCCGCCTTCGACCGGCTGCACCACGACCGCAGCACCGAGTTCGCCGCCTTCGTCGACGCGGTCGCGCCGTGGCGCGGCCCGGACACCCCGGCCGCCGACCTGGCCGCGTACGTGCTGTGGTCGGCCACCGTAGCCCCCGCGGGCTTCGTCACCCGGCCCGCCGTGCTGATGTCCAAGCACTGGATGGACAAGGTGTGGAGCTGGGACCACTGCTTCAACGCGATCGCCCTGGCCGCCGGCGAGCCGGAGCTGGCCTGGCACCAGTTCCACCTGCCCTTCGACCACCAGGACCCGGCCGGCGCCCTGCCCGACTCCGTCACCCACTCCGAGGTCCTGCACAACTACGTCAAGCCGCCCATCCACGGCTGGGCCCTGCGACGCCTGCGCCGCCGCCTGCCCGCGCCGCCGGACCGGGCGGCGCTGGCCCAGACGTACGAGCGGCTGGCCCGCTGGACCGGGTTCTGGCTGGACGGGCGCCGGGCCCCCGGCCAGGACCTGCCCCACTACCAGCACGGCAACGACAGCGGCTGGGACAACGCCACCACCTTCGACGGCGGGCGGGTCGTGCAGACCGCCGACCTCGCCGCGTTCCTGGTCGCGCAGCTGCGCTGCCTGGCCGACCTCGCCACCGAGCTGGGCGAGCCCGCCGGCCGCTGGTCCGCCGAGGCCGACCGGATCCGCGCGGCCCTGCTCCGCGACCTGTGGGACGGCGCGCGCTTCGCCGCCCGCGACCCGCGTACGGGGCGGCGGCGGGCGAGCCGCAGCCTGCTCGACCTGATGCCCGTCACGCTCGGCGCGGACCTGCCCACCCCGGTCGCCGCCGCGCTGGCCCGGGGCGTCGAGGCCCACCTGACCACGCACGGGCTGGCCACCGAGCCGCCGGACTCGGCCGACTATCTGGCCGACGGCTACTGGCGCGGCCCCATCTGGGCCCCCTCCACCGTGCTGGTCGAGGACGGGCTGCGCCGGGCCGGGCACACCGACCTCGCCGACGAGGTCAGCCGGCGCTTCCTCGCCCTGTGCGAGAAGTCCGGCTTCGCGGAGAACTTCGACGCCGAGACCGGCGCGGGGCTGCGGGACCGTGCCTACACCTGGACCGCCAGCAGCTACCTGATCCTCGCCGCCGCGCAGCAGGGGCGACGGGCCGCCGGCGGGTAGCCGGGCCGGTCAGCGGGGCCGGGCCGGGCCGGTGCTGGACCGCAGCGAGACGGGCGGGTGGTAGAGGCGGTGGCGCGGCACGGCGCCGGGGGCGGCGATGATCTCCAACAGCAGCGCCACCGCCTCGGTGCCCATGTCGGCCATCGGCACGTCGGCGGCGGTCAGCGGCGGGGAGAAGTCCTCGGCCCAGTGCCGGGCGGCGACCCCGGTGACCGAGAAGTCCCCCGGCACGGCCAGCCCGGCGCCGGCCAGGGCGCGCTGCACCCCGGGCAGCGCGGCCTCGTTGATGGTGGCCATCGCGGTGAGCTGCGGGTACGTCGCGAGCAACTGCGCCACGCACGCCTCGCCGGAGGCGGCGTCGTCGCCGCAGCAGACGTCCACGCCGACCAGGCCCCGCTCCGCCACCGCCGCCCGGAAGCCGGCCAGCGCCCGGTGGCTGGGCCCGTAGCCGGAGGCGACCAGCTCGGCGGAGCGGTTCACCAGCGCCACGTGCCGGTGCCCCAGGTCGGCCAGGTGGTGCACGCACCGGGCGATCAGCCCGGCGTAGTCGACGTCGATCCAGCTCATGCCGTGCGGCTCGGCCGTCCGGCCGATCGTGACGAACGGCAGGCCCACCTTGGCCAGCCGGGTCACCCGGTCGTCGGACAGCCGGATCTCCATCAGGACCACCCCGTCGACCCGCCGCCCGGCGACGATCCGCTCGAACGAGCGGTCGTGGTCGCCACCGGAGGGGGACAGCAGCACGTCCAGGTCGTGCCGGGCCGCCGCCTCGACGACGCTGGCGACGAAGCCGAGCTGCATGTCGGTCAGCCGCTGGCTGGCCGGGGGGATCACCAGCCCGAGGGTGCGGGTGCGCCCCTCCTTCAACGCGCGGGCGCTGGCGTTGGGGCGGTAGTCCAGCTCGTCGATGACCGCCTGGATCCGCTGCCGGGTCGGCTCCGACACGGTCCGCTTCCCGCTCAGCACGTACGACACGGTGCTGCGGGACACCCCCGCCCGCCGGGCGATCTCCCCGATGTTCATCGCACCGCCCTCGACTCGACGCCCGCCCCGGCGCTCGGGGGACGGGCCACGCTCCGCGCCGAAGCATAGCCCTCCCCGTTACCCGCCCGGCCCGGGACAGTGGCCGGACCGTCACGCGGGGTTGCCTCCGCAGGCGGCCGGCGGGCCGGGGAACCGCTACCGGGCGCGCTGGGCGGCCAGCGGGAAGGCGACCCCGGTCAGCTCCTCGGAGACCGTCCACAGGCGACGGGCGGCGTCGCCGTCGCGGGCGGCCTTCGACCGGCCGACGAGCTTCGGCGTGCCGCGAGCCTCGAGGAAGCCGCCCGGCCCGGCGTAGCTGCCGCTCGGCACGTCGGCCACCGCCGCGTAGAGCGTGGGCAGCGCGCCGTCCTCGTCGCTCTGCGCCAGCCGGTCGGTCACCGCCGTCTGGAGCCGGTGCAGCAGGGAACGGTCGTGGTCGAGGTGGCCGAGCAGGTTGGTGGCCGCGAGGCCGGGGTGGGCCGCGGTCGCGCGCACCGGCGAGCCGGACTCGGTGAGCCGGCGGTGCAGCTCCGCGGTGAACAGCAGGTTCGCGAGCTTCGACTGTGCATAGGCGGGGAACGCCCGGTAGGGCCGGCGCTCCCAGTTGAGGTCGGCGAAGTCGATCCTCCCCGCCCGGTGCCCGCTGGAGGAGACGGTGACCACCCGTCCGCGGATCCGGGGCAGCAGCAGATTGGTGAGCGCGAAGTGCCCGAGGTGGTTGGTGCCGAACTGGAGCTCGAACCCGTCGGCGGTGCGGCCCAGCGGCGGGATCATCACGCCGGCATTGTTGATCAGCACGTCGATCGGTTCGGCGTAGCCCTCGGCGAACGCGCGGACCGAGGCGAGGTCGGCGAGGTCGAGCCGGCGTACGTCGACGTCGCCGGTCATGGTCGCGGCGGCGGCTTCGCCCTTGGCGGGGTCCCGGACGGCGAGCACGACGCGGGCGCCCCGGGCCGCGAGCGCGCGGGCGGCGGTGCGGCCGATGCCGCTGTTCGCGCCGGTGACGACGACGGTACGGCCGGTCATGGCGGGGAGCTGGGCGAGCGTGAATGTTGTCATGGGAAACAATGTATCCGGTGACAACAATGTCGGCAATGACGACATCGTTGGCTACCATGACCCGGTGCCCGCGTACCACCATGGAAACCTCCGCCCGACGCTGCTCGCCGCCGCCGAGCGCAGCCTGCGCCAGCACGGCGCGGAGCAGCTCTCGCTCCGCGAGCTGGCGCGGGAGGTCGGGGTCAGCCACGCCGCGCCGCGCCGGCACTTCCCCGACCGTCAGGCGCTGCTCGACGCGCTCGCCGAAGCCGGGTTCGCCCGGCTGCACGCGCAGCTCCGCGCGGCGCTCGCCGCCGCCGGGGGCGACTTCGGGCCGCGCCTGCACGCCATGGCGGCGGCCTACCTGCGGTTCGCCACCGAGGACGCCGCGCTGCTGGAGCTGATGTTCACCAGGAAGCACCGCGCGGGGGCCGATCATCTCGTCGAGGCCGCCGCCGCGCCGTTCGGGCTGATGCACGACCTGATCGTGCAGGGGCAGGCGCAGGGGGTGCTGGAGCCCGGCGACCCGGAGCGCGTGGGCATCGTGCTGTTCGCGACGTTGCAGGGCATCGCCATGCTGGTCAACGGCAACCTGGTGGCGTCGGAGCTGCTCGACGGGATCGCGCAGACCGCCGTCGACCAGTTCATCCGGGGATCGCGACGCCACTAGCCGGGCCGGCGGCCGGCGCGCGACGCGCCGCCTGCGACGTCGTCGCCGCCCGGGCGGCCGGCGCGGGCGCGGCGCGCAGGGCCGGCGACGGGCCGGCCCTGCGCGCCCCCGGGCTCAGCTGCGCAGGCTCCACTGCTGGTTGGCGCCGCCGTTGCACGCCCAGAGGATGAGCTTCGTGCCGTTGGCCGTGCCGGCGCCGTTGGCGTCCAGGCACAACCCGGACTGCACCCCGGTGATCGTGCCGTTGGCGTTGACGTTCCACTGCTGGTTGGCCTGGCCGTTGCAGTCCCAGATCACGACCTGGGTGCCGTTGGCGGTGCCCTGCCCGGAGGCGTCCAGGCACTTGCTGCCGTACACCATGAGCTGCCGGCTGGCGGTCTGCGTCCACCGCTGGTTGGCCGCGCCGACGCAGTCCCAGAGCTGGGCCTGGGTGCCGTTGGTGGTGCTGGAGCCGCCGATCTCGGCGCACCGGCCGGACTGGACGCCGACGATCTGCGCGCCCTGCGGCGACGGGTTGCTGCCGCCCTGCACGCCGGCGTTGGCCATCACCGTCTGGGCGCCCGAGGGCCAGTTGTTGTTGCTGACGACCGTGTTGTTGTTGACGACGTTGCCCCGGTCGCCGTTGGTCACGTTGGTGCTGTTGTTGGTCGACCAGTTGTTGGTGACGGTGAAGTTGCCCATGTTCTCGGCGTACCAGTAGTTGGCGGTGGCCCAGGTGCCGGTGTTGGAGAACACGTTGGTGCGGGCGGTGTAGTAACGGGACCCCTCGTCGAAGTAGAGCCCGAACCAGCCGTTGGTGCGCAGGCAGTAGTTCTCGTTGATGGTCGCGCCCGGGTTCGCCGACAACGTGTAGATGCACCCGCCGTCGGTCATCTGCTGCATGACGTCGTGCACGTAGTTGCCGATGACCTGGTTGTTGGACGCGGTGGTCGCCGTCGTGTAGCGGGGCTGGTAGTTGTACAGGCCGCGGTTGGCGTAGTGGTTGCTGCCGCCGGCGTCGTTGGCGCCCCAGCCGTAGCCGACCGACAGGCCGGTGTACGGCATGTTGTAGACCTCGTTGTGGGAGACCAGGGCGGTGCTGACGTAGGTGGTCAGGATCGAGACGACCCCCCGGTACTCCAGGCCCAGGTCGTGCACCCGGTTGTTGCTGACGGTGATGTTGCGGTTGACCATCCGCTGGTCACTGGGGTGGTGGGCGTCGGCGCGCACGCCGCCGACGACGATGCCGCCGGCCGAGTTGCGGGCGATCTCGGAGCGGGTGACGGTGATGTTGCTGGCGCCGAGGCCGACCCCGCTGGCGTGGGCGTTGGCGTCGTTGCCGATGCCGATGGCGGTCTGCCCCAGGTTGACGAACTGCGAGTCGCTGAAGGTGATGGTGTTCGCGGCGGAGACCTGCACGGCGGCGGGCATCTGGGCCCAGTTCGGCCGGGTGGCCTCGAACTGGGGGCAGCCGGCCTGGCAGGAGGTCAGGGCGTCGGCCGGGCGGGCCCAGGTGCCGACGATGTGCGCGCCGGTCTGCTGGTCGGCGAAGCCGTTGCTGCTGCTGGGGCCGAGCCAGCTGGTGCCGGTGAAGGTGATCCCGCTGAACGAGATGTGGTGCGCGGGGGCGTCGTAGGTGCCGCCGACGTTCACCAGGGACTGCAACTGCGGCAGCTCGACGCTGACGCTGCTCATGTTCTGCCCGGCCAGCGGGATGTAGTTGAGCTGCCCGCTGCCCGGGTTGAGGTACCACTCCCCCGGCGTGTCGAGGAACTCGTACGCGTTGGTCAGGTAGAACGGGCCCGCGCGGTGTGGGCTGGAGAGGGTGTCGAAGCCGAACGTGTTGTTGTTCCAGGCCGGCTGCTGCATGGTCAGGAAGTTGCCGCTGATGCTCTGCACCGGGGAGTACCGGTCGGTGAACGAGCCCACGCTCTCCACCTCGACCCGGTTCTGGTTGCCCAGGTTGTTCAGGTAGTTGAGCGCGCTGTTGCTGAACCGCAGGCCGGAGGTGGTGAAGGTGAAGTCGGCCCGGTTCACGGCGGTGCGCGCGCGGGTGGCGACGGCGCCGTTGACGTAGAGCTGCCGGCTGTCGAGCCCGGCGGGGACGCTGGCCCGCCAGATGTTCTTGCCCGAGTCGACGAGCGACCAGCCGGTGACCGCCCGGGCCCCGCTGACGACGGGTCGGGCGGACGCCGCGGCCCGCCACGTCACGGTGTAGCCGTTCGTGCCGGAGTCGGCGGCGGTCATCCGCAGCGGCGCAGCGAGCCGGTAGACGCCGTCGGCCAGCTCGACGACGATGTCGCCAGACATCGCCGCGGTGCGGGAGCGGACGGCGTTCTGCGCCTCGGTCAGCGCGCACGGCTGGCTGGCCGAGCACGCGGTGCCGCTGCCGGCGGGGGACGCGTAGAGGGTGGTGGTGGCCGCGAGGGCGGGTGTCGCCGGGGCGAACACGGCGGCCGCGGCGGCGGCCGTCGCCGCGGCGACGGCGGCCAGCACCGGCCGACGCCTGCTGGGTGATGACGGGACGGGCACGGGCGGGGCTCCTATCGTGGTGGGGTGGCGGCCGGGGTCAGGGCCGGACGGCGGGCGCGACGCCGTCGAGGGTGTGCGCGGGCCCGCCGGGCCGGGTGGTGGCGTGCGGTCGGGCCGTGGTGTAGGCGTGGTCGGCCACCGCCAGCAGGCGTCGCCCGGCCCGTTCCGGCCGCACGTTGGGCCCGTCGGCGGCCGGGGGCTGCGGGCGGCGGTGGGGCGCGCGGAGCTGGTCCTCGGCGACCGTGACGCCCAGGCCCGGCGAGTCACCGAGGACGAACGCGCCGTCGGAGACGTGCAGGTCGAGGCTGAGCCCGACCGGGGCGTGCAGGTCCTGCAACTCGCTGACCAGGTGGTTGGGCACCGACGTGGCGGCGTGCAGGAGGCCGATGGGGCTGTTGCCGATCGGGCTGACCGGCAGGTCGAAGGCGTGCGCCAGGGCGGACACCCGCAGGAAGTGGGTGACGCCCCACACCGCGGCGGCCTGGACGACGTCGACCGCCGCCGCGGCGAGCAGCGGACGGTACTGTTCGAGGCCGGTGAGGTTCTCGCCGGTCGCGACCGAGGCGCGGATGCCCTGCCCGACGGCGGCGAGGCCCTCGGCGTCCCACCGGCGCACGGGCTCCTCGATCCAGACCAGGTCCAGGTCGCGTTCGAGCTCGCAGACGTGCCGGACGGCCTGCTTGCGGGTCCACGCCTCGTTGACGTCGAGCATCAGGCCGGGCCGCCGCCCGTGCGCCGCGTCGGCCAGCACGTCGCGCACCAGGCGCAGGCGGTCGCGGTCCCGCTCGATGTCGAGGCCGCCCTTGAGCTTGGCGGCCCGCAGGCCGTGCCGGGCGTACTCCTGGTACGCCGCGACCAGCTCGTCGTCGCCGAGCCCGATGTCCAGGCCGGACGCGTAGGCGGGGACCCGCCGGTCGCGGCCGCCCAGCAGCCGCCAGAGCGGTTGCCCGGCCGCCCGCGCCTTGATGTCCCACAGTGCGGTGTCGAGCGCGCCGATGGTGCCGAACACCGAGCCCGCGTGGCCCGCCTTGAACGTCTGCCGCAGCATCCGGTCGTACAGGCTGGTCACGGCGCGGGGATCCTCACCGTGCAGCGCCGCGAAGATGTTCTCGATGTCCCCGTGCGGGCCGAGGCCGACGCCGCTGATGCCCTCGTCGGTCTCGACCACGACGATGGGCACGGCGGTGACGCCGTCGGCGAAGACGCCGTTGGCGTCCCCGACGGGGCGTCCCCACTCCTGGCTGGTGGTCAGGGTCCGGTAACCGGTGATCCGCATGTCACCCCTTCGTGGAGCCGGCGGCGACGCCATCGGCGATCTGACGCTGGAGGAAGAGGTAGATCACCAGGACGGGGATCGCGGCGATCAGCACCCCGGAGGCGAAGGTGGGGATGTCGGCGGAGTACTGCCCGCGCAGCGAGGTCACCCCGACCATGAGGGTGCGGTGCTCGGTCGAGGGCATCAGCAGCAGCGCGATCAGCACGTCGTTCCAGCAGAACAGGGCGTCGAGGATGCCGACCGACAGCAACGCCGGGGCGCCCAGCGGCAGCATGATCCGTCGGTAGACGCCGTACACGCTGTTGCCGTCGATGCGGGCCGCGTCGACGATCTCCGTCGGGATGGTCCGGTAGTAGCTGGTCATCAGGAAGATCGTGAAGGGGAGGAACTGCGCGACGTAGGCGAGGACGAGGCCGGGGTAGGTGTCGACGAGCCCGGCGTCGGCCATGATCCGGTTCAGCGGCACCATGATCACCTGGAACGGCACGAAGAGCGCCGCGAGGCAGCCCAGGAACAGCGCCGACGAGCCCCGGAAGCGCAGCTGGCTCAGGGCGAAGCCGGCCATGGAGCCGAACAGCAGCAGCAGGACCACCGCGGCGGTCACCGTGCCGACCGAGTTCGCCAGGTACCGGGCCATGCCGACGCTGTTCCACGCGGTGGCGACGTTCTCCCAGCGCAGGGCGTCGGCCAGCGAGAAGCGGTCGAGGATGTACTCGCGGCGGGTCTTCATCGCCACGTTGGCGGTGAACACCAGCGGGTAGATCGTGGCCAACGCCAGGAGGCTCATCGGGACGGCGAGCAGCCACCTGCCCGGCCGGACGCGGGACGTCACGCCTCCCTCACCCCCCGCCGGAGCAGGCTGATCTGCAGCAGCCCCACCACGAGCATGACGACGAACAGCACCGTCGAGGCGGCCGACGCGAGCGCCGGGCGGTTCATCTGTCCCTGCTGGATCCAGATGTAGTACTCCGGCAGATAGGTCGAGCCCTCGGGGCCGCCGCTGGTCATCACGTAGAGCAGGCCGAACATGGAGGTCAGCATCCCGATCATCGTGGTCACGAAGACGAACTGAATGGTGCGGGAGAGGCTGGGGACGATCACGTGCCGGATGGTCTGGGGCAGCGACGCGCCGTCGACCCGGGCCGCGTCCAGCAGCGAGGCGTCCAGGGTGGCGAACCCGGCGAGGAAGACCACCAGCGCCATGCCGAAGGTCGCCCAGACGTGGACGCCGACCACCACGAACATCGCCACGTCGGGGTCGCCCAGCCAGTCCGTCGGCCCGATGCCCACGCCGCCGAGCACGGTGTTGAGCGGGCCGTCGAAGGCGAGCAGGAGGTTGAAGATCGCGCCGACGATGACCGGGGAGAGCACCGCCGGGAAGAAGTAGACGCTGCGGTAGAAGCGGTGCCCGGGCACGCGCAGGTAGATGAACGTCGCGAGCAGGCCGGGGATCGCCACCGCCACCGGCAGCAGCAGCACGAGCAGCCCGACGTTGCGCAGCGCGCCCCGGAACAGCGGGTCGGCCAGCAGCTCCCGGTAGTTGTCGAGGCCGACCATCGTCCCGTCGCGGTCGCCGTCCCCGGTGAACGAGAAGTTGACCCCGAGCAGCAGCGGCCACAGCCGCAGCAGCACGATGACCAGCACGGCGGGGGCGAGCAGGACGTAGGGGGCGAGGCGTTCGCTCCGCCGGGCGCCACGGCCACGCCGGGCCGCGGCGCCCGGCGACGCCGGCCGCTGGTGTCGCGCCCGGTCGGTCCGCCCGGCCACCACCGGACGGACCGACGTCGACGGTTCTCCACTCGGCACGGGTCAACCGGCCTGGTCCGAGGCCGCCAACTGCCGCACGGCCTCGTCGACGGTGATCGAGCCGCTCAGCAGCTTCTGGGAGACCCGGCCCATCAGGTCCAGGGTGCGCGAGGAGAGCGCCACGTGCAGGGCGGGCTTGCCGCTGGCCAGGTCGGCGACGATCGTGGTGACGGCCGGGCCGCCCTGCGACACGTCGATCGTCGTGTCGGCGGCGATCGCGCCGGCCTGCGTGTGGAAGGCCGTCAGGGCGTCGGTCGAGGTCAACGACCGCACCAGGTCGGCGGCCAGCTTCGGGTCCCTGGTCCACCTGGCGACCCCGTACCCGATGCCGCCGTCGAACGGCAGGCTGGGGGTCGCCCCGGGGACGACCACCGGCGCGCGCATCACGCCGACCTTGTCGGCGGTGAGGAACTCGCCGAAGTCCTTCCAGTGCCCGATGTCGGACATCAGGCCGATGACGTGGGACGCCTTGGCGGACTGGAAGAGCGCGAACGCGTCGTTGAACATCGCCGTCGAGTTCGGCCCGTCGCTGTTGAGCTTCGCGTCCTGGGTCTCCTTCCAGAGCGCGAAGATCCGCTTGACGTGCGGCGAGGTCCAGTCCCGCCTGCCGGCGATCCAGGCGTCGTACTCCTGCGGGGTGAGCACGCCCGAGCCGAAGGCCGAGAGGAAGAACTGGATCCCGATGCCCTCCTTGTTGCCGAGGGCGAAGCACTTCGTGCCGGTCCGCTTCGTGATGGCGGCGCAGTTGGCCACGAACTCGGGCCACGTGGCCGCCGGCTTCGCCGGGTCGAGGCCGGCCTTCTCGTAGAGAGACCGGTTGTAGTAGATCGGGTGGCCCTGGAGGGTCACCGGGCCGGCGTAGGTCTTCCCGTCCTTGGTGAACGCGTCCCAGCCGGCTAGCCGCTGCCGGTCCTCGGCCACGTACTCGTCCAGCGGCAGGAGCGCGTCCACCCGGTCGCGGATCTGCCCGCCGCCGTTGAACAGGATCACGTCGGGGCCCTTGCCCGACTGGATCGCCGTGCCGAGCAGGGTGTAGTACTGGTCGTGGGGCTGGGCGACGAACTCGACGGTCACGCCGGGGTGCTTCCTGGCGAAGTCCGCCTTCGCCTTCTCGACGTACTGCGCGGCGGTGGGCTCACCGGACTTCCAGTCCCAGACCACCAGTTTGGCGTCGGATCCGCCGGGCGAGGAACGCGTCCCCGAGGCGCTCCCGCAGCCACCCAGCACCAGTGCCGCGACGAGGATCGCTGGCCACACTGCTCGCTGCTTCATCGCTGCTCACCTTCGACTATGCGGGTGCCGGAGAGCCGGCCGTCGATGCAAGAATTGACGAGAAGGTAACTCGTATGACGTATGACGTCAACACTGAGGCGTAGAATTTCCCGACGGCGCCACGACCGCCGCCCGCGGGGGCACTGGAGGGGACATGACGGCAGCACAGGAGACCACCCCGAGCATCTCGGGCTCCCCGGCGTGGGCGCGGCGGCCCGCGAACCTCGCCACGGCGGTCACCGCGGAACTGGTGGAGCGCATCGTCCGGGGGGTGCACCCCCCGGGGACCCCCCTGCCCCCCGAGCCGGCGCTGTGCGGGGCGTTCTCCGTGAGCCGCACCGTCGTGCGGGAAGCGGTGAAGATCCTCCAGGAGAAGGGGCTCGTGCAGGTCCGCCAGGGCAGCGGCACCATCGTCACCCCGCCGTCGACGTGGGACATGCTCGACGAGCTCGTGCTCGCGGCGACCATCGCCGAGGACGACAGCCTGGCGATCCTCGACGACCTGGTCGTCACCCGCCGGGTGCTGGAGTCCGACATGGCCAACGTCGCCGCCCGCCTGGCCGACGAGGAGACCGTCGACCGGCTGCGCGCCCTGGTCGACCGGATGGACGAGCTGGTCGACGACCACGTCACCTACCACGAGCACGACCGCGCGTTCCACGACGTGATCATGCAGGCGTCGGGGAACCGCATCGCCCGGGGCGTGGTGCGGGCCCTGGAGAGCCAGGTGGTGAACACCGCCCGGTACATGGGCCGCACCGAGCGCGCGCTCTGCGTGGCGTCCAACCGGGGGCACCGGCGCATCTACGAGCGCATCGCGGCCCACGACCCCGACGGCGCGGCCGAGGCCATGATCACCCACATCACCGAGGCGTGGCTCGTCCGCCGCAGCGGGCCGGACACCGCCCGGCTCGTGCGCTGACGGACGCGCCGCCTGCGGAAGGGGCTCCCCTGGGGCAGCCCCTTCCGCACAGGCGCGGGCAGCGGTCAGCTCCGCGTCCACTTCTGGCTGTTGCCGCCGGTGCAGGTCGCGATGACCACCTGCGTGCCGTTGGCGGTGCCGCCGCCGGTCGGGGACAGGCACAGCCCGGACTGCACCCCGGTGATCGTGCCGTCGGAGTTGAGGTTCCACTGCTGGTTGGTGCCGCCGGTGCAGTCCCAGATGATCACCCTGGTCCCCGACGAGGTCGCCGCGCCCTCGGCGTCGAGGCACTTCGTGCCGTACACCTGGAGCTGCTTGCCGGCGGTCTGCGTCCACTGCTGGTTGGCCCCGCCGTTGCAGTCCCACAGGGTGAGCTGGGTGCCGTTGGTCTGCGACTGCGACGGGACGTCCAGGCACCGGCCGGCGTTGGTGTTGCGCAGCGCGACCTGCGTGCCGCCGCCCACGCCCGGCACGACGCTGAGGTTGTCGAACTGGGCGGTCTGGCCCTGGCTGGTGCCGAAGCCGACGAGACCCGCGCCGAAGGACGAGTCGGTGGCCGTGCCCACGGTGACCCCGTCGACGGTGGCGGTGATGGTGCTGCCGGAGAAGCCCAGGGCGAGGCTGTGCCAGCGGTTGGTGCCGAGCGCGGCGACGGTGCCGCTGCGCAGGGTGGTGAGCTGGTTGCTGGTGTTGTTGCGCAGGATCGACCACGCGCCGGCGTCGGTGACCCGCAGGAAGTACGCGTTCTGGGCGCTGACCGGGTCGAGGTTCTGACTGCCGACCCGGCCCTCCAGCTGGACGTAGCCGGCCTTCTCCAGCAGCACGTCGGCCGAGACCGTGTAGTTGTTCCAGTTCAGGTTGCCGCCGTAGGTGCTGGGGTCGGCCAGGGTCTTCCAGGTGATCGGGGCCATCGGCGACGACTGGCGCAGGCACATGCCGGCCCGGCCGCCGCCGCAGGCGGCGGTCTCGAACGCGCCCTGGTTGTCCTGGAGGTACCGGGCCAGCTTGCCGGCGGGGTAGCTGTCGAAGTTGTCGCTGTAGGGCAGGCTGAGCTGCCCCTGCGGCGGGCTGGTCGCGGTGCCCTTGCCCCCGCCCGTCGTGGTGGTGATCGTGTAGACGCGGCCGGGCTGCACGGTCAGCGAGTAGCGGCCGCCCGAGGGAGTGATGTCGGCGCCGCGGACGAAGTGGTCGGCGGTGTTGTTGGAGTTCAGGTTGGTCGACCACACCCGCACGGAGCCGGTGGAGAGCCCGCCGGTGACGGTGAGGTCCAGGGTCTGCGCGGCGGTCGCGTCCATGGTCTCGACGACCGTGGTGTAGTCGGTGTTGTTCGGCGACTTCAGCGACACGTAGCTGCCGTTGTTGCGCGCGCCGCCGATGTAGCCGCTGGACGAGTCCAGATACTTCCAGCCCGGCGCGGTGAACTGGGTGGTGTGGGCGAGCGTCCAGGCGTTCTTGCCGACGGCGTACCAGCCGGACCAGGGCTGGTTGGCCAGCATCAGCCCGACGGTGGCCCAGGGGATGTTCGTGGTGGTCGCGCCGATCAGGTTCCAGTTGATGTACGCGGTCATCCGCCCGTCGAGGTAGCCCCGGTTGATGCCGCGCGCCAGCGGCTTGGCGCCGTCGTTGTAGTCCTGCGAGCCGCCCTCGCTGTTCCACAGGGTCTCGCCGGTGGCGGTGGCGTTGGCCGACACGGTGCAGGTGGTCTGCGCGGCCAGGTAGCCGCACGGGTAGTGGCCGCCGATGACGTCGATCGCGTTGCGCAGCGCCGCGTTGTTGACGGCCACGTTGGCCGGGTTCCAGCTGCCCGGGTAGTCGTCGCCGAAGATGAGCTTCACGCCGGCGTAGCCGTTGTTGTTGAGCGCGGTACGCAGGTTGATGGTCCAGTTGGCGTCGTACAACCGCTCGTTCTGGGCGGCGGTGAGGTAGTCGATGGTCAGGTTGTGCTGCTTGGCGCAGCCCAGCCAGGCCAGGTGGTAGTCGATCGAGTCCTGGGACATGAAGGTGCCGTTGCCGATCCAGCCCGGCGCGCCCCAGGCCAGCCCGACGAGCTTGATGCTCGGGTTGCGGAGCTTGGCCTGCTCCATGATCCACCACTCGTAGCCGCGGTTGCAGTCGAGGTCGCCGCGGAAGTGGGAGTGGCTCGGCTCGGACCCGCTGGTGGAGTTGGTGTCGCCGCCGATCTCCACCTTGAGGATCTGCAACGAGGCGCCGTAGTCGGGCTTGAAGAGGTAGTCGAGGATCTGGCCGCGCTGGGGCTCGGGATAGTCGATCAGCAGCCGGCTGTTGCCGCCGCCGCCGCTGACCGCGCCGAGGCCGTCGAAGGTCTTGCCGCCCGACGCCCCGTTGATCGTGATCGAGGTGGCGGCCCGGGCGGGCGCGGCGAGACCGCCCACCGCGCCACCGACGGCCAGCAGAGTGCCGACGAGCAGAAGCGCGAGGGCCGATGGGCGGCGAAGGAGCCGCCTGGTTCCTGACATGGGTCGGGCCTCCCCGGGGAACACGGCTCGACCTCGCCGGCCTGGTCACCCCGCTGGGACCGACACCCGTGTGGTGGTGGTGCGGTGCGGCATGAGGGAGGATCGGGTCGCGCCTATTCATAGATAAACGTCGACTAGTTAGTCGTCATACGTTATATCTCTCGCGGTGGCGCGGGTCAACCCTGCCCGGCCGGGACGGCGACGGCGGCGGCGGCGGCGGCGGCCCCAGCGGGCGGGACCCGGCGGCGGGGCCGGTCGGCGGGCCGGGTCAGGCGTCCGTCGCCTGGACGGCGAGCACCCGCCGCAGCCACGCCTCGGAGGTGTTGACGTGCATCAGCGCGCTGGCCTGGGCCAGCAACTGGTCACCCGCGCGCAGCGCGAGGTAGATCGCGTGGTGCTCGTCGATCGTCTGGTGTGCCGAGTTGCCCTCGATCAACCCGCGCCACACCCGCGCCCGCACCGTACGGCTGGACAGCCCGTCCAGCAGCGAGGTGAGCGTCTCGTTGCCGGTCGCGGCGACGACGGTGTGGTGGAACGCGGTGTCGAACCGGATCAGCTTCTCCGCGTCGTCGGCCGCCGCCCGCATCTCCTCCAGGATCCGGCTGAGCCCGTCGAGGTCGGCGTCGGTCATCCGCAGCGCCGCCAGGCCGGTCGCCACCGGCTCCAGCATCCGGCGCACCTCCATCACCTCCAGCAGGGTGTCGTCGCGCAGCAGCTCCACCGCGACGCCCAGGCCCTCCAGCAGCAGCCGGGGGGCGAGGCTGGTGACGTACGTCCCGTCGCCCCGTCGCACGTCGAGCACCCGGGCCGATTCGAGCACCTTCACGGCCTCCCGCACCCCGCTGCGGGACAGCCCCATCTGCGCGGCCAGTTGCGGCTCCGGTGGCAGCCGCGCGCCCGGCGGCAGCTCGCCGCTCTGGATCATGCTGCGGATCTTCGCGATCGCGTCGTCGGTCAGTGCCACCCCGGCCCCCTCAGCGCCCGCCGCCCTACGCCGACGGCACGGGACCCGGCACCCGCGCCCCGCGGATGCCGGCAGCACCCCACTATAGGAGACGTCACATGTTTGTCTCCCGGCGCGGACACGGCCGACGCCGCACTCGCCGCCGACGCCGCGCCGGGAGCACGACGCGCTCCGGGGCGACGGACCAGGTGCGTCCGCCGCCCCGGAGCCGGGGGTACGCCTGCCGCCGTCCGGCGGTCAGGAGGCCGTGCAGGTGGGGGTCTGGGTGGGCGCGGTGCCGTTGCCCTGGAACCCGAACTCGGTCACCTGACCGGCGGCGAGCTGACCGTTGTAGTCCACGTTGGCGAACCGCACCGTCCCCGAACTACCACTGGCCGTCGCCGACCACGTACCCGTGACAGTCGTGCCACCCGGCAACACCACACTCACGTTCCAACCCCGGGTACCACCGGAACCAGCGGTCACCTTCACCGTGGCCACGAAACCACCCGTCCACGAATTCGCCGACACCGTCGCCGAACACCCGGCCCCACCCGGCGGCGGAGTCGTCGGGGGCGGCGTGGTCGGGGGCGGGGTGGTCGGAGGCGGGGTCGTCGGAGGCGGGGTCGTCGGGGGCGGCGTGGTGGGGTTGGCCACGTCGAAGCCGAGGAAGCGGATGGCCTGCGCGGTGTCGAACGGGATGGAGTGGCCGTACCCCTGGAAGCTGATCGCCTCGACCGGCGGCGTGCCGCCGGTGCCGCCGTAGCGGGTGCGGGTGGCGCTGGTCTGCGGGTAGTCGGTGGAAACGGGGGTCTGGGACACCCCGAGCACGTTGGTCCACTGCTTGATCTGCTCGCCGAAGTTGACGTAGCTCAGCGTGGTGTCCGTGGTGCCGTGCCAGATCTGCATGCGGGGACGCCTGCCGGTGTAGCCGGGGTAGGCGTTGCGCACCAGGTCGCCCCACTGCTGCGGGGTCTTGACGATCCGTCCGCCGGAGCACTCGCTGTTCCACTCCGAGCCGTTCGTGGTGGCGAAGCAGCCGAACGGCACGCCGGAGGAGCTCACCCCGGCGTGGAACACGTCCGGGTAGAGGCCGGCCATCACGTTGGTCATCATGGCGCCGGACGAGAACCCGAGGACGCCGATGCGGTTGGCGTCGACCGGGTAGCGGGCCCGGACGTAGTCGATCATGGACTTGAGGCCCACCGGGTCGCTGCCGCCGTCACGCCGCAGGGCCTGCGGGGAGGAGACATCCCAGCACTTGCTGCTGCGGGTCACCGACGGGTAGATCACGATGTAGCCGTAGCGGTCGGCGAGGGAGCTGAGCTGGTAGCCGGTGTGCAGCGCCGGGCCGCTGCCGGTGCAGTAGTGCAGGGCCAGCAGCAGCGGGGGCCGGGCCGCCACCCGGTCCGGCACGTACAGGTGCATCTGAAGGTTGGTCGGGTTGGTGCCGAAGTTGGTCACCTGGGTGAGCGTCGCGGCCGACGCCGGGGTGGCGGCGCTGATCACGGCCGTCGTCGTCGCCAGGGCCGTCGCCAGCGCGACCGCCAGCAGGGCGATCCTTCGTTTCATCGGCGCTTCCTTCGTGGTGGGTGGGGTGCGGTGGCGGGGCGGTGCCCGGCCCCGTCGGGCCGCGCGGCGGTCGACGGGCCGGCCCGACCAGGGGCCGTCGGCCCGACCCGGGGTGCTCCGGGTCGGGCCGACGGACGGGTCAGGAGGCGGTGCAGGTGGGGGTCTGGGTGGGCGCGGTGCCGTTGCCCTGGAACCCGAACTCGGTCACCTGACCGGCGGCGAGCTGACCGTTGTAGTCCACGTTGGCGAACCGCACCGTCCCCGAACTACCACTGGCCGTCGCCGACCACGTACCCGTGACAGTCGTGCCACCCGGCAACACCACACTCACGTTCCAACCCCGGGTACCACCGGAACCAGCGGTCACCTTCACCGTGGCCACGAAACCACCCGTCCACGAATTCGCCGACACCGTCGCCGAACACCCGGCCCCACCCGGCGGCGGAGTCGTCGGGTTCGGCGGAGTGGTGGTGGGGTTCGGCGGGGTGGTCGTCGGGTTGGGGATGCCGGTGCCGGCGTTGAGGGCGTTGAGGACGGAGTCGTACGCCGGCTTCTTGTTGCCGTTGCAGTCGAACAGCAGGGCGTTGTCGGACCCGCGCCACGAGTCGCAGTCCCGCACGCCCCACACCGTGATGCCGGTGCAGCGCGACACGTTCATGCACGCCCGGGTCACCGCGCCGAAGATGTTCGCCTGGTTGCCGCCGGTCATGACGTCCAGCTCGGTGATCTGCACGTCGACGCCGAGGTCGGCGAAGCGCTGGAGGTTGGCCTGGTAGTCGCTGGCCAGCGTGGTGCCCAGGTGGGACTGGAAGCCGACGCAGTCGATCGGCACGCCCCGGGACTTGAAGTCGCGCACCATGTTGTAGATGCCGGTCGACTTCGCGTTGACCCCGTCGGTGTTGTAGTCGTTGTAGCAGAGCTTCGCGCCCGGGTCGGCCGCCCGCGCGGCGCGGAACGCCGCCTCGATCCAGTCGTTGCCGGTGCGCTGGAGGTTCGAGTCACGCCGGCCGCCGCTGTTGCCGTCGGCGAACGCCTCGTTCACCACGTCCCAGGCGTAGATCTGCCCCTTGAAGTGGGTGGCGACCTGGGTGACGTGGTTGATCATCGCGCTGCGCAGGGCGCTGCCGGACATGCCCTGCGCCCAGCCCGGCTCCTGCTGGTGCCAG
Source organism: Micromonospora sp. WMMD712 (assembly GCF_029581295.1). Classification (NCBI taxonomy): domain Bacteria; kingdom Bacillati; phylum Actinomycetota; class Actinomycetes; order Micromonosporales; family Micromonosporaceae; genus Micromonospora; species Micromonospora sp. WMMD712. Next base: position 7,698,872 of record NZ_CP120743.1, on the reverse strand, counting down.
AGCAGGGCGTGGCCCCGCACGCTCATCCCGTTGGCCCGGGCGTGGCTGACGAGGCGGTCGCCGCCGCTGTAGTTGAACTGGCCCTGCTGCGGCTCGGTGGCGTCCCACTTCATCTCGTTCTCGGCCACGACGCTGTTGAACTCGCGGTTGAGAATCGTCGTGTACGTGCTGTTGGAGAGTTTGCCCGTCGCGACCGCGGCGCCGAAGTAGCGGCCCTTCTCGGCCGCGGCAGCCCGCAGGGTCGTCCCGGCGCTGGCGGCGGGGGCCATCGTCACCAGCACGCCGGCGGTGAGTGCGCCGGTGACCGCGAGGGTCACCGTCGTCAGGAGGGCTCTCTTGCGTCTCATGTCGATTCCTTCTCCGGGTGGATTGCAGCGGTGGTGGTGCGCCCGGATTGGTTCCGCAAAGGAGATCCGGGCGGATGATCCTGAAACGGTCACTGTTGCCGCGCGAGGCCCGTCCCGCCGTCACTGACAGCGCCGATGGGGATGCTGATCCGACGCCCGCATGCCCTGTGGGGAAGCCGCGATCCCGAGGTGCGACCGGCAGGCCCGCCCGGTGGGCCATCGACGCCGGCATCCTCGACATCGACTGTGAACGATAACAAGGTCGTTCGTCAAGTCCTGCCGAATCGCACCGGCTCAGGCCGACGCCGTGGGGCGCAGGCCGCCGAACCGGTCACCGAGCCGGCCACCGCCGGCCGCCGGGGGCAGTAGGATCCGGTCGTGGTCGGTCGTCGACGGCGCGCCCTGCGCCGGGCCCTGGCGGCCGTGCTCCTGGCCGGCGCCGCCTCGGTGCCCGCCGTGCCGTCGGCGTCCCCCGCCGCGACCACGACGCTGCGGGTGCTCCAGCTCAACCTCTGCAACAGCGGCCGGGCCGGCTGCTACACCGGCCGGGCGGTGCCCCGGGCCGCCGAGGTGATCCGGGCCGAGGCCCCGCAGGTGGTGACCCTGAACGAGATCTGCCAGGGCGACGTGCCCGCACTCGGGCGGGTGTTCGGGCGGGTCCACCGCGGCGGCCCGGTGGCGGCGGAGTTCCGGGCCGCCGACGACCGTCCGAGCGGCGGCGTCACCCGGTGCCGCGACGGCCAGCCGTACGGCATCGGCCTGCTGGTGCGGCTCCCCACGCCCGACCGGAGGCACCTGGTGCACAGCGGGACCTACCCGGTGCAGGACCCCGCGGACCCGGAGCTGCGGGCCTGGCTCTGCGTCCACGTCCCCGACGTCGTCAACGCCTGCACCACGCACCTGGCGGCGTTCAGCGCCGGCACGGCGCTGGCGCAGTGCGGCCACCTGTTCGACACGGTGGTGCCGGCGGTGCTCGGCCGCGCCGGGTACGCGCCGACCGTGCTGGGCGGCGACCTCAACCTCCGCGTCGGCGGCTCACCCGACCTGCGGTCGTGCGTGCCGCCGGACCGTCCCCGCGTCGATGACGGCGCGGTGCAGCAGATCGTCGCCACCCCGGGCGTCACCGTCGACGCCGGCCGGTCGGTGAGCATGCGCGACGCGACCGACCACCCGGGGCTGCTGGCCACGCTCACGATCGGCCACGGCCGTCCGGCCCCGGTCAGGAGACAGCGGCCCTGACCAGCTCGACGACCTTCCGCTCGACGGCGGGGCTCCACGCCCGCAGCGCGTACGCCACCGGCCACAGGTCGCCGTCGTCGAGGTTGGCCGCGTCCTGGAAACCGAGGGTCGAGTAGCGGTAGTTGAACTTGCCCGCGTCCTGGAAGAAGACGACGATCTTGCCGTTCGCGTCGGCGTAGGCGGGCATCCCGTACCAGGTCTTGGCCGACAGCTGCGGGGCGGCGGCGGTGACCGCCACGTGCACCCGCTCGGCGAGCGCGCGGTCCTCCGGCGCCATCTGCGCGATCCGGTCGAGGACCGCCTGGATCCCGTCGGCCCTCTTGGCACCCTTCCTGCCCTCGGCGCGCAGCTCGGCGGCGCGCTCCTTCATGGCGGCCCGTTCCTCGGGGGTGAAGCCGTCGGACCCGGTCGTGGACTCCTTGGCGGACATGTGGGGCTCCCTTGCGCCGTTCGGGGCCGGCGGAGCGCCGGCTGCCTGGCAAAAGGCTAGGCCCGGCGGCCCGGCCGTGCTTCTCGATTCCTGATCGTTGCGCCGGGGCCGGTCGGCGGCCGGCGGCCCGGCGCGCCCCACCGGCGGGCAGGGAGGTCAGGGCACGGGCGCGGCGGCGCCGCACACGCCGGCGAGGAGATCGGCGGTGGTGTGGGCCGCGACGCCGGGCTGCGCGCCGTCGGCGAACCGCGCGACCACGGCCCGGACGTGCCGCTCGGCGGGCTCGGCGAGGCCGTCGTAGACGGCCGCGAACAGCTCCCGGGCCCGCTGCCTCGGCCACCCCTGCGGCAGCAGGTCCAGTGGCAGCTGCGGATCGAGGGTGGGAAAGCGCCGGTAGGTGTCCATCACCTCGGTGCGTGCCCGCACCGCCGCCGCGCCGTCGAGCCGTCCGGAGCGCACCCGGGGCAGCAGCGGCGTCCACCGGCGCAGGAACGCCTCGTAGTGCCGGCTGATCGCGTCCACGTCCCAGGCGTCGACGGGGGCGCGGTGGCTGATCGCGTCGAGGGCGGCCTGCCGGCCCCGGAACACCGTGACGGCACCGGGGGTGAGCTCGGCGAGCTGCGCCCGCGCCTTGGGCGTCAGCTCGTGCGGCGAGATCCACAGGCCGTCGTACAGGGGCGCGTAGCCGAGCCAGCGGAGCCGACCGCGCAGGGCCCGCCGCTGCGCGCTGCGCTCCTGCGGCAGGGAGAAGGCGACGATCGTCCAGCACCCGTCCCACGGCACCGCCGTGGCGGTGGACGCCACGATCCAGCTCCCCCCGGCCGCGAGGCTGGCGGCGGCGGCGCGGCTGAGCCGGTAGGCGCTGCGCCGGCCCTGGCGGCTGCCCTCCAGCACGCCCCGACGGGCCAGCCGGCTGATCGCGGTCCGGGCGCCGGCCGTGGACACCCCGGCCTCGGCGAGCAACGCGACGATGGCGGCGGACGGGAGCGCGGCCCGGGTCCGCAGCGTGTAGTCCGCCAGCAGGGTCACCGCGACGCCCTGGGGCGAGTTGCCGGACTGCCTCCGGGGCAGCCGCAGCGGGTGCTCGTCGTCCGGATAGATCTCCTCGATGCTGAACGGGCTTGCCACAGGCGCTCCGGGCTCGAACTCGGGGACGGAACAACGACTGTAGACGGATCTCCGGCGGCCCGGCTCGCCGTGGCGCGCCCGCCCCGGGCCGGCCCGACCGACGACCCAACGTGATCGAGGTGCATCGATTGACACTTGTGGGACCCGGGGGAACACTAAGTGCTACGCGATGCCCTACGGAGCCGGGCGGGCGGACGGAGCACACGCAAGGGGCGACACGCGATCCCGCGGGGCCGGGCATACCCCGACCGGACCGCGCGTGGCCCGACTTCAGCCTGCACAGGTGACCGAAGGAGTCGTCCCGTGAGAATCAGAAGGAAACTGCTGCTCGGCCTGGCCACGACCCTGGTGGCGGCCGGCCTGGTGGCCCCGTCGTTCCAGCCCGCGTACGCGGCGTCGCTGGTCGAGGTGACCAGCTTCGGCAACAACCCGGGCCGGATGCGCATGCACATCTACGTGCCGGACAACCGCCCGGCCCGGCCCGCGACGGTGATCGCCATGCACGGCTGCGGCGGCTCGGGCCCGGCCTTCTATTCCGGCAGCGAGTTCGCATCCCTCGCCGACCGGTACGGGTTCATCGTGATCTACCCGACCGCGACCCAGCAGGCCGGCTTCGGCAACTGCTTCGACACCTGGTCGGACGCCGCCAAGCGCCACGACGGCGGCAGCGACCCCGTGTCGCTCGTCTCGATGGTCCGCTACGCGCAGCAGCAGTACAACGCCGACCCCGAGCGGGTCTACGCCACCGGCAGCTCGTCCGGCGGCATGATGACCAACCACATGCTGGCCGTCTACCCCGAGGTGTTCAAGGCCGGGGCCGCGTTCATGGGGGTGCCCTACAACTGCTTCGCCGGCGCGGCGGACTACCCGCCCGGCAGCAGCCAGTGCACCGGCGGCAACATGAACCGCACCCCGCAGCAGTGGGGCGACGCGGTCCGCCAGCAGGCCTACCCCGGCTACTCCGGCCCGCGCCCGCGCGTGCAGGTGTGGCACGGCACCGCCGACACGCTCGTGCCGTACAGCCTGCTCCAGGAGTCGATCGAGCAGTGGACGAACGTGTTCGGCCTCAGCCAGACCCCCACGTCCACCGACACCCCGCAGGCCGGCTGGAACCGCCGCCGGTACGCCGACGGCAGCGGCACCGTGCAGGTCGAGGCGTACAGCATCCAGGGCGCCGGGCACAGCCTGCCCGCCGGCGGCATGGCCGCGGCCGCCATCGCCTTCTTCGGCCTGACCAGCACGCCCACCACCCCGCCGCCCACCACCCCGCCCCCCACGACCCCGCCGCCCACCACCCCGCCGCCCACGACGCCGCCGCCCACGACCCCGCCGCCCACCACGCCGCCGGCCTCCGGCGCCTGCCGCGTGACCGTCACCGTCAACGCCTGGAACACCGGGCTGACCGCCAACCTCACCATCACCAACACCGGCGTCAGCGCCGTCAACGGCTGGTCCCTGGCGTTCGGTCTGCCCGCCGGGCAGACCATCACCTCCGGCTGGAACGCCACCTACTCCCCCACCTCGGGGCAGGTGACGGCCAGGAACCTCGCCTACAACGCGGCGATCCCCGCCAACGGATCGATCGACATCGGCTTCCAGGTCACCCACAGCGGCAACGCCGCCAAACCGGCCTCGTTCGCCCTCAACGGCGCGCCCTGCACCGTCGCCTGACAGCGCCCGGCTCCGGGGAGGCACGCCTCCCCGGAGCACCGCCGGGCGATGTCACCGGCCGCGCGCGACGCGCCGGGCGGGCCGCGCCCGCCCCCTGCGCCATCTCCATCATATGAGCCGGTCAAGCCGCCCGAATCGTCCTGGATGCCGATCTTCCGTCCCCGCCGGGTGCATAGTCTCGACCCGTCCGCGCCGGCCGCGCGCGCCCGTCGGGCGCACGGGCCGCAGCCGCGCCCGCCTGCCGGGCCGACCCGAGGGTCCGCGGCGACGCCGCGCGGCGGGACGCACACAGGGATCGGGGGGACCGTGTCCGAGACAGCACACCAGATCGCCGTCGAACAACAGGTGGTCGACCGGGTGTACGCGCGCCTCGAGGTCATGCGCGAGCAGACGAGGCAACTGGACGCGGAGGGCCACCGCCGCGCCGGCTCCGGACCGGTCACCGGCCTGGTCGAGCGGGACGCCATGGTCCTGCGCGCCGCCGCCAGGCTGGCCGAGCTCGACGGCCAGGAGGAGGGCGTCGTCTTCGGCCGGCTCGACTTCGACGACGGCTACACGTACCGCATCGGCCGGCTCGGCGTCCGGGACGAGGACCGGGAGCCGCTCGTGGTGGACTGGCGCGCCCCCGCCGCCGCGCCGTTCTACCGGGCCACCCCGGGCGAGCCGCTCGGCGTGACCCGCCGCCGCGTCATCACCTGCGCGGGCCCCCGGGTCGTCGGCCTCGACGACGAGGTCCTCACCGCGCGCGACGTCGACGGCGTGGTCGGCGAGGGGGCCCTGCTCACGTCGCTGACCAGGGCACGCGGCGCGCACATGCGCGACATCGTCGCGACGATCCAACGCGAGCAGGACGAGGCGATCCGCGCGCCCGCGCACGGCGTCACCGTGATCACCGGCGGCCCGGGCACCGGCAAGACGCAGGTGGCCCTGCACCGCGCGGCCTACCTGCTCTACACCGACCGGGGCAGGTTCACCGACGGGCGGGTGCTGGTGGTCGGCCCGTCGACGGTGTTCACGGAGTACATCGGGAAGGTGCTGCCCGGGCTCGGCGAGGACAGCGTCCACCTGCGGGCGATCGGTGAGCTGTTCGACGGCGTCGTCGCCACCCGGCGGGACCCGGCCGCCGTGGCCCGCGTCAAGGGCGACCTGACGATGGTGCGGGTGCTGGCCGACCTGGCCTGGGACACCCCGCCGAACGCGCCGGACCGCCTGCGCGGCCTCGCCGCCGAGGACCTGGCGAAGGCCCGCGTCGAGATCCGGCGCAGGTGCGAGGCCGGGGGCGTCGCCGTCAACGGCGCGCGGGGCGAGGCCGCGCGGGTGCTCGCCGAGCTGCTGGGCGGCGGGGAGGTGCCGGAGGCGTTCCTGAACGCCTGGTGGCCGCCGCTGACCCCGCAGGACGTCCTGCCCGCGCAGGACGGGCAGTGGTCGGTCGACGACGTGCCGCTGCTCGACGAGTTGGCCGAGATCCTGGGCCGGCCGCCGGAGCCGACCCGGGCCAGGCCCGAGTGGCAGCTCCGTGAGCTGCGCAGCGGCGCCCGCCTCCCGGAGACGTTCGTGCTGAGCTGGAGCCTCAACGACGGCTGGCAGCTCTTCGCGCCCGGCCTGGCCACGCCGATGGCGCTGTCCGGCCAGTCGATCGACGACAACGACTACTGGGCGGCGCAGCGCTGGGCCGCCGCGATCGTCCTGCGCGAGGGGCACCGGGTGGTGAGCTGGGTCGACGGCTTCGACCCGTACGGCGAGGAGGGTTTCGTGCCGGTGCTGGCCGAGCCGTTGCCGGTGGCCGAGGCCGAGGATCCCGTCGACGACGCCTACCTGCACGTCATCCTCGACGAGGCGCAGGACCTGTCGCCGATGGAGTGCCGGATGATCGCCCGCCGCGCCGCGCACGCCTCGATGACCATCGTGGGCGACCTCGGCCAGGCCACCCACCCGCTGGCCGCCGGCGCCTGGCCGGAGCTGGTGCGGCGGCTGGGCAAGCGCGGGGCCAGGACGCTCGACCTGCCCACCGGCTACCGGGTGCCGCAGGTCATCGCCGACTTCGCCGCCCGCGCCCTCGCGCCGGGGATCGCGCCCACCCGGTCCTTCCGGCCCGGCGGCAGCCTGGAGATCCGCCGGGTCGACGACCTGGCCGAGGCCGTCGCCGGCGAGACGGGCACGGTCATCGCCCCCGACCACCTGGCCGCCGCCCTGGGCGCCGTGCCGGTCAGCCAGGTCAAGGGCCTGGAGTACGACCGCGTGGTGCTGGTGGAGCCGGCCGACATCGTCGCCGCCGAGCCCCGCGGGATGAGCCGCCTCTACGTCGCCCTCACCCGGGCCGTCGCGGAGCTGGTCGTCCTGCACACCAAGCCGCTGCCGGAGAATCTCACGGACAGCGGGCCAGCGGCGGGCTGAGCACGGCGGTCCGGGTCAGAACCGCTCGAAGCGGAACGCGGCCAGGGCGTCGTCCCGGTCCTCGCCGAGCACCTCGGCGGCGACCAGGTCACCGGCGTGCACGCTCAGGGTCACCCCGCTGTGCGAGACGGCGAAGTGGAAGTTGGGCAGGGCGACCGCCCGGCCCAGCACCGGCAGGCCGTCGCCGGGGATGGGGCGCTCGCCGACCCGCACGCTCTCCACGACAGCGTGCCGCATCCCCGGGTACAACGCGCGGCCGGCGGCGAGCACCCTGTCGACCGCCGGTTGGTCGACGCTGGTCCGGCCGCCGTCGTCGCGGTGCGCGGCGTCGTCGATCTCGTGGGTGTGCAGCAGGAGCCGTCCGCCGCCGTCGGGGCGCAGGTGGACACCGGGCGCGTGGACGACGCGGGACACCGCGACCGCGGCCGGGGACGTGTAGACGAGCACGCCCCGGGTGTTGCGCATCGGCAGGGCCAGCCCCGCCAGGCCGGCGATCCGGTCGGCCCTCGGCCCCGCGCAGTTCACGACCGCGTCGGCGACGATCCTCCGCCCCGGGGCGAGGCGCACGGACCGGACCAGGCCGTCCGTCACCTCGATGCCGGTGACGGCGTCGTCGCGCACCAGCTCCGCGCCGGCGACGACCGAGGTCGAGAGCAGGTGGCCGACCAGCCGGGTCGGCTCGATCCAGCCCTCCTGCGGGAAGTAGGCGATCCCGTCGTCGGGCAGCTCGGCGGGGCTCATGTCCGGCTCCAGGCGCAGCGCCTGCGCCCGGGTGAGCCAACGCGCCTCGTACCCGTAGTCGAGGACGCCGTCGACCTTCCGGCGCAGTTTCGCGCGCCCGGCCTCGTCGTCGGCCCATTCCAGGTTGCCGCCCTCGTGGTACCAGTCGCCCAGTGGGACCTCGGCCGCCAGCCTGCGGTGTGCCGCCATCCCCGCGACGCTCAGGTCGTGGTACGCCCGGGGCTGTTTGCCGCAGGAGTTGGTCCAGGAGAAGGTCGCGCCGGAGGTGCCGGAGGCCGGCGCCGCCGCGTCGACGACGGTGACGCGGGCGCCGCGCCGGGTCAGCGCGGCGGTCACCGCCGCGCCATAGACGCCGGCGCCGATGACGACTACGTGCTCAGCCATGGTGATCGGGGCTCCGTTTCTCTCCGGGGGACGGGGCGGGTCACGGGTCGACGAGTCCGTCGGCCCGCAGCTCATCCCACAGGGCGTCGGGCACCGGCGCGGCGGCAAGCTGCACGTTGCGGTCGACCTGTTCGGCGTCGGCCGCGCCGAACAGCACGGAGACGACGGCGGGATGCCGCGCCACGAAGGCCAGGGCCGCCTGCGGCAGGCTCACCCCGTGCGCGCGGCACACCTGCGCGATCCGCACCGCCCTGGCGTACGTCGCGTCCGGCACCGGCCCGTAGTCGTAGGTCCGGCCCGGCGGCTCGGTGGCGAGGATGCCGCTGTTGAAGACCCCGGCGGCGAGCACCCCGACCGACCGTTCCCGGCACCGGGGCAGCAGCGTCCGCGCCGCCGACTGGTCGAGCAGGGTGTAGCGGCCGGCGAGCATCACGACGTCGACGTCGGTGTCGGTGACGAACCGCTCCAGCATCCGCCACTGGTTCATGCCGACGCCGATCGCGCCCACCACGCCGGCGTCGCGCAGCTCGTGCAGGGCCGGGTACGCCTCGTCGACCGCCTGCCGCCAGTGCTCGTCCGGGTCGTGGATCAGCACGACGTCCACCCGGTCGAGGCCGAGCCGGGCGAGGCTGGACTCCAGCGACCGGCGTACCCCGTCGGCGCTGAAGTCCCAGCGGCGCGCGTGGTCGGCGGGCACGTCGAACCCGCCGGCGTCGTCGCGCAGGTGCGCGGTCCGCGGCGACGGCACCAGGATCCGGCCGACCTTCGTGGAGACCGTGAACTCGGCGCGGGGCCGGCCCGCCAGCGCCGCGCCGAGCCGGCGCTCCGACAGGCCCAGGCCGTAGTGCGGGGCGGTGTCGTAGTAGCGGATACCGGCCTGCCACGCGGCCTCGACCGCCCGGCGGGCCGTGTCGTCGTCGACCGCCCGGTACAGGTTGCCGATCCCGGCCGCGCCGAACCCCACGGCGGTGACCGGGGCCGACGAGCGCCCCAGGCGGGTGGTCCTCATGCCGTCTCCTCGTTGCCGGATCGGGGATGGGCGCCCGGCGGGGAGCCGCCGGCGTCGGCCGCCCGGACGCGCAGCCCGTGCACGCCGCCGTCGACGGCGAGCACGGTCCCGGTGGTGGAGGCCGCCAGCGGGCTGGCCAGGTAGGCGATCGCGGCGGCGACCTCGTCGGCGGCGACCAGCCGCCCCATGGGCTGGCGGGCCCGCAGGGCGGCGAGCTCGGCGGCCGGGTCGGCGGCGGAGTCGAGCAGCCGGCGCACCCAGGGGGTGTCGGCGGTGCCCGGGTTGACGCAGTTGACCCGGATCCCCTCCGCGACGTGGTCGGCGGCCATGGCGAGGGTCAGCGCCTGCACGGCGCCCTTCGTGGCGCTGTAGAGCGCCCGGTCGGGCAGGCCCACGGTCGCCGCGATGGAGCAGGTGTTGACGACGGCCGCGCAGGCGGAGGCCCGCAGGTGGGGCAGGGCCGCCCGGGTGACCCGGACGATGCCCACCACGTTGACGTCGAAGACCCGGTGCCACTCGTCGGCCGGGTTCGCCTCGACGGACCCCTGCGCGCCGACCCCGGCGTTGTTGACCAGGATGTCGATGCCGCCGAGGTGGTGGGCCGCGGCGGCGACGGCATCGGTCACCGACGGGTCGCTCGTGACGTCGCAGCGCAGGCCGTGCAGCGGGGCCGGCAGCCCGAACGGGTCCAGGTCGAGGCACGCGACGGCCGCCCCCCGCCCGGCGAGCATGCGGGCGGTGGCCAGGCCGATGCCGGAGGCGCCGCCGGTCACCACGGCGGTCAGTCCGGTGAACTCGCCGGTCATGACTCTCCCCACTCGGTCCGGACGCGGCCGTCCCGGCCGGCGCGGTCGCTCGTCGTCTCCCGTCGAAGCATCGCACCGAAACCCCGGCGACGCAGTCACCACCGGCCGCCCATTTCCCATGACCCAGGGGGGTTATCGTGGTGGCGTCCTCTCCCACCAGCGACGGAGCCCCCGGTGCCCCTGCACAAGCTCGGCTTCCTCACGATCGGCCTCTTCGACGAGGCGGACCCCCGGGCGGGCCACGAGTCGACGCTGAGCCTCATCGAGCTCGGCGAGCAGCTCGGCTTCGACAGCGCCTGGGTGCGCCACCGCCACCTCCAGTTCGGCATCTCCTCGCCGGTCGCCGTGCTCGCGGCGGCCTCGCAGCGCACCCGCCGCATCGAGCTCGGCACCGCGGTCACCCCGCTCGGCTGGGAGAACCCGCTGCGCCTCGCGGAGGACCTGGCCACGGTGGACGTCCTCTCCGGCGGCCGGTTGAACCCGGGGGTCAGCGTGGGCCCGCCGATGCACTACGACCGGGTGCGGCACGCGTTGTACCCGGACACCGGCGACGCCGAGGACTTCGGTCACGCCCGGGTCCGCCGGCTGCTCGACCTCGTCCGCGGGGAGCCGGCCGGCGACGTCGACGGCGTCGAGGGGTTCGAGGCGTACTCCCGCCGCGTGCAGCCGCACTCCCCCGGCCTGATCCACCGGATGTGGTACGGCGCCGGCAGCCTCCGGTCGGCGCGCTGGGCCGGCGAGCAGGGCATGAACCTGCTGACCAGCAGCGTGGTCAAGGCCGAGGAGGCCACCGACTTCGACGACATCCAGCTCGCGCACATCCGCGCGTACCGCGCCCACCACCCGGACGGTCCCGCCGCCCGGGTGTCGCAGGGGCTGGTGGTCGTTCCCACCGACAGCGCCACCGCCGGGCAGCGCGCCCGCTACGAGGAGTACGTCCGGCGACGTCTCCCCCGGACGACGTCGCCGCAGGGGCCGCAGCGGATGGTCTACGCCCGCGACCTGATCGGGCCGGCCGAGCGGATCGCCGAGGAGCTGACCTCCCTCGCCGCGTTCCGGGAGGTCGGCGAGGTGGCCTTCGCGCTGCCCTTCACCTTCGACCACGCCGACTACGTGCAGCTGCTCACCGACATCGCGACCCGGCTGGGCCCCCTGCTCGGCTGGCAGCCGGCGCGCTGACGCCGAGCGGGCCTGCCCGCCGGGCGGCTCGGTGCGGCAACCGCGGATGGCCAGGGGCGGCCGCGGCAGTCCCGGCCATCGGCGCTCAACGGGTGGTGGCCGGCGGCGGTGGACGGAAGGTGTTGCGGTAGGCGTGGGGGGCCACGCCGCTCAGTCGCTTGAACTGGGTGCGGAAGTGGGCCGGTGACGCGAAGCCGGCGAGGTGCGCGATGTGGTCGATGCCGAGGTCGGTGGTCTGCAGGAGTTCCTGTGCCCGGCGCACGCGTGCGGCGGTGACCCGCTGCATGGGTGTCTGGCCGGTCTGCTCGTGAAAGCGGCGGTTGAGCGTACGCACGCTGAGCCTGGCGCGGTCCGCGAGTGTCGCCAGGGTTATCTTCTCGTGGGCGTGGGTCTCGATCCAGGCGAGCACAGCGTCGAGGCCGGCTCCGGCGGCGGGCGCGTCCGGGCGCCCGATGTACTGGGCCTGCCCGCCGTCGCGGTGCAGTGGGGCCACGGCGAGCCGGGAAGCGTCGGCGGCGACCGCGGCTCCGTGGTCACGGCGCACCAGGTGCAGGCACATGTCGACGCCGGCGGTCGCCCCGGCCGAGGTGATGAACTGCCCGGCGTCGACGTAGAGGACCTCGGGGTTCAGGGAGACGGCCGGGAACGCGGACCGGAACTGATCGGCGGCGGCCCAGTGGGTCGTGGCTTGCCGTCCGTCGAGCAGGCCGGTCGCCGCGAGGGTGAAGGCGCCGACGCAGATCGAGGCGATGCGGGTACCGGTGGCCGCCGCGGCCCGCAGTGCCTCCAGCGCCGAGGCGGGGACTGCCGCGGCAGGGTCGTTGCGGCCGGGCACGATGATCGTGTCGGCGTGGGAGAGAGCGTCGAGGCCGTGGTCGACGGCAAGGCGTAGCGGCCCGGCGTCGATGACGGGCTCGCTACCGCAGATCTGCACCTGGTAGCCGGGTCTTCCGCTGGCCAGCCGCGCCCGGCCGAGTACTTCGATCGGCGTGGCGAGGTCGAATGCGATCGTGTCGGGCAGAGCCAGGACGAGCACGGTGTGTATGGCGACCTCCTGGGGGCGCGGGCTGACTCTATGGCAGAAAAGAGTCGGTGGATGGCAATCCTGCCACTGTTCGCGGTGATCGGCGGGCCCGAGAATCGACGGCATGTTGGTGCAGATGGTGTTGTTCGACGGATTCGACCCGCTTGACGTCGTCGGGCCCTTCGAGGTCCTGGCCGCCGGAGGAGACGCCGTCGCCGGGGTCACCGCCGGGGGGCCCGCGGCCGGGGACCGCGCGGCAGCGGGTGCGCTGGACGTCGAGCTCGTCACCGCGGAGGGTCCCCGGGAGGTGGTCAGCGGCACCCGCGGCCTGACGCTACGGGCGACCGCGAGGCTGCGGCCCGACCGGCCGGGTTACGTCGTGGTGCCCGGCGCCAGCGGCCCCGTCAGCGGTGACCCGGATCAAGGCGTCCAGACCATCCCGGTGCTGCTGGCCAGGTTCGCCGAATCGGCGGCTCCGCTGATGCGAACCGCTCTGGACAATCCTGACGTGACTGTCGCCACCGTCTGCGGCGGTTCGCTGGCCCTGGCCATGGCCGGCCTGATCGAGGGCCGGCATGCGGTGACGCATCACCTCGGCATGGATGTGCTCGAGGCGACGGGTGTGCACGCCGTGCGAGCCCGGATCGTCGACGACGGCGACCTCATCAGCGCCGGCGGTGTCACGTCCGGCCTGGATCTGGGTCTTTACCTCCTCGAACGCGAGTTCGGCCCCCGGATCGCGCACGCGGTCGAGACCCTGTTCGAGCACGAACGGCGTGGCGTCGTGTGGCGTGCGACCGGCCGTACGCCGATCGCGGTCTGAAAGGAGATGTCCGTGCTGCCCATTCTCGGTTCCTGGGACGTCAGCCTGAAGACCCCGATCGGCACGCTGCGCGCGACGTACGTCTTCACCGAGGCCGACGGCGTGATCACCGGCACCGCGTCCACCACGTCCGAGACCGTGCCGCTCACCGCCGTCGTCTGCGACGGCAGCCGCGTCACCTGGCAGCAGTCCGTGACCCGCCCCATGCGCCTCAACCTCGACTTCGACGTCGTCGTCGACGATCAGACCCTCTCCGGCCACTCCCGCGCCGGACGCCTGCCTCGGACCGCGGTCACCGGCATCCGGCGCCCCACGGGATAGGTCCAGACGATTCCGCCGCCGTCGACGCGGCCACCCCTGGCCAACCGCCGTCGCCGCGCTAGAGCGGAAAGCGGCCCTGCCGCCACTGCCAGTGCCGCCCGGCCGCCAGGTGGTCGACCACCGCGCGCTGGAGCGCGGTGCGGCGCGGCAGCCGGTCCAGCGGCGTGCTCAGGGTGCGGAACACGAACCGCAGCACCTCGACGTCGGCGTCGAGCCCGTCGGGCTCCTCGTAGGGCTCCAGCGCGAACCTCCGCTGGAACCGCACGATGTTGGAGCTCTCGGGCAGGTATTCCCGAAGCTGCGGGTCGAGCAGCCACGAGCCGCAGGCGAACGCCGTGTAGCGCTCGTCGGGGAAGTGGCGCGGGAAGAACGCCCGGGCCGCGTCGAGCGACGCCGCGACCGCCTCCGGGGTCAACGGACCCGCGTCGGGGACGTGCAGGCCGATGGCGTCGTCGCCCCGGTGGTGCTGCAACCGGCCCAGCTCGTAGAGGCCGCCACGCACGTGCAGCGTCAGCCAGCTCTGCATGACCGGCCAGCCCTCGCCGTGCATCCGCCGGTCGACCGCGAGGTTGCGGCCCAGGTCCGCGAGGGTCGTCCAGGACACGGCGTCGGGGATGCCGTGGTCGCGGTGGTAGCCCCGGACGACGTCGACCAGGGCCAGGTACGCGTAGACGTAGAGGTGCCGCCAGGCGGGGCCCCGGTCGCGGGGCAGCGCCGGGCCGGACGACAGCCAGCCGTGGCCCCCGAGGTCGGCGCGGACCAGGGCGACGGAGCGGTCGAGCAGCCAGCGCAACTCGGGGGTCCACAACGGAGAGTCGGCGTCGGGCCAGCCCGCCATGATCTCGGCGGCGTCGTCCGGGGGCACCGCGAGCCGGTCGAGGATCGCGGGCGCGTCGGCCCGGGCGGGCAGCGGAGCCGACGGCCGGTCCCCGGCGAGCCGGTGCACGCGCTCGACCTCCTCGACGGGCACCCCGAGCCGGGCGGCGATGTCGGCGCAATCCACGTCGACGACGCTACCGGCCGGCGGGCCGCCGCGACAGGCCGCCGGCCGCCGGAGCGGGACGCCGGCCGGTCAGCGCCGCGGGCGCGCCGCCGGGTCGAAGCGGGCGACGAAACGCCGCTGCCACGGCGTCTCGACAGCCTGGGGCAGGTAGTGCTCGCGGACGTAGGCGACGGCCTCGGCCGGGGGCACGCCGTCGAGGATCGCCAGGCACGACAGTCCCGTCCCGGTCCGCCCGAAGCCGCCCCCACAGGCCAGCTCGACCCGTTGCGTGCCGGCCCGGTCCAGCGCCTCGCGCAGGGCGGCCGCGAAGTCCGCGCGGTCGGCCGGCAACCAGAAGTCGCGGCAGCGGACCCACCGGCTGTCCCACGGGACCGGCTCCGGCGGGGCACCCACCAGGTAGACCCCGAACTGCGGCTCGGGCCCGTCCGGCAAGGGGTTCCGCAGGCCACGGCCGCGCACCAGCCGCCCGGACGGCAGTCGCATCACACCCGGCGCGCCCGGCCGCCAACCGGCTTCGGTCATCCTGGTCCCTCCCGCCGCCGGCGTCAGCGCCGGGCGTCGCCGGGGCGGCCCCGGCCGGCGCGGGCGGTCCGCTGACCGACGCGGGGAGCCTGCACCACCGGGGAGCTCGCGCGCCCGGGGCGGCCGCTCCGCGCCGCGTCGGCGACCAGCTCGTCGGGGTCGTCCCGGAGCGCCTGCCGGATGTGCGGCGGAACCAGCTCCGACGTCGCCACCGCCATCCGCACCTGCACCGACCGGTCGTCGACCAGGCGTCGCAGGTCCGCCTCTTCGAGCTCGACCGCGAGGACCAACGCGACGCGCACGTCCGCCACCGGGTCCCGGGCGAGCGCGCCGCGTTGGGCGGGGGTGGTCCGCGGGTTGCGGGCCAGCCCCTTGCGGACGCGCGCGGTGCGGTCGGCCATCAGGGCGGTGATCACCTCGGGGTCGTGGGTGTGGGTGGCGAGCCGTTCCCGCACCTCGGGCGAGACGTCGTCGACCAGCCGCGCGGCCAGCTCGGGCTCCAGCTCGCGCGACTCGGCGAGCAGGCCGCGAAGCTCCTTGTCGTGGGCCTGCGCCATCACCTCACGAACCGACCCGTCGCAGGCCGGGTTGCCGGCCACGGCCCAGCGGACCCACCGGTCGGCGTCCTTGACCAGTCGCACGAGGTTGCCGACCGAGGCCGAGGGGTTCCTCGCCACGGCCTCCCGGACCTGACGGTCGTGGTCCCGGGCCAACGGCCGCAGCGCCTGCGCGGGCGCGTCGGCGCGGCTCGCGACCGCCCTGCGGACCAGCGGCGACGGGTCGGCCGCCAGGTCGATGAGGGCCAGGTGGGGCGTCTCGGGATCCTCGGCGAGGGCGAGCCGCGCCTCGGCGTCGGCACCGTCCACGCCGTCCGCGAGAGCGCCCGACCCACTGCGGCGGTGGGCCCCGCCGACGTCCCCCTGGTTTGCCATGGGCGCCATCATGTCACGGGCCCACGGGGCGGGCCCCGTCCCGGGCGGTGGCCCACCCGGCCGGCCGGACCGGCGCACACCCTCTGGAGCGTCCTAGGACAGATTCGTCGGCGGGTGGCCGGGCCGGTCACCGCGGCCCGGCCACCTCGGTGAGTCGGCCGCCGGCCAGCCGGAGCCAGCGGTCCACCCCGATCGCGGCCAGGAAACGGTCGTCGTGGCTGACCACGACGAACGCCCCCCGGTACGCCAGGAGCGCGTTCTCCAGCTGCGCCACGCTGGCCAGGTCGAGGTTGTTGGTGGGCTCGTCGAGCAGCAGCAGCTGCGGCGCCGGCTCGGCGTTCAGGACGCACGCCAGCGTGGCGCGCAGCAGTTCCCCGCCGGACAGCACGCCGACCGGCAGGTGGGCGCGGACGCCCCGGAACAGGAAGCGGGCCAGCAGGTTCATCCGGTCCGCCGCGCTGCGCGACGGCGCGAAGACGGCGAGGTTGTCGGCGACCGTCCGGTCCGCGTCGAGCAGGTCGAGGCGCTGCGACAGGTACGCCACCCGGCCCTCCGCCCGCGTGACGACGCCGGAGACCGGCTCCTGGTGGCCGCCGACCAACCGCAGCAGGGTGGACTTGCCCGCGCCGTTCGGCCCGACGAGGGCGACCCGTTCGGGGCCGCGGATGTCCAGGGCGATGCCGTCGCCGGCGAAGACCGGACGCCCGTCGTAGGCGGCCTGGAGGGCCTCGCCGTGGAAGACGGTGCGGCCGGCGGGCACCGTCGTCTCCGGCAGGTCGAGGGCGAGGTCGTCGTCCCGGCGGGCAGCCGCGCTCGCCTGGTCCAGCCGGGCCTGCGCCGCGCCGAGGCGCGCGGCGTGCACGTCGTGGGACCGGGCCGCCGACACCTGCGCGTCGCGCTTGAGGTTGCCGGCGACGATCCGGGCCAGCCCCGCGTCGGCCAGGTTGCGCGAGGCGGTGGACGCGCGGCGGGCGGCCCGCTCGCGGGCCTGCTGGAGCTCGCGCTTCTGCCGCTTGACGTCCTGCGCGGCCTGCCGCACCTGCCGCTCGGCGACCTCCCGCTCGGCCCGCACCGCCTGCTCGTACTCGGTGTGGTTGCCGCCGTACCAGCGGATCTCGCCGTGGTCGAGGGCGGCGATGCGGTCCATCTCGTCCAGCAGCGCCCGGTCGTGGCTGACCACGAGCAGGCAGCCGGTCCAGGAACGGAGCACGGCGGTCAGCCGCGCCCGCGCCTCGCCGTCGAGGTTGTTGGTCGGCTCGTCGAGCAGGAGCACGTCGGGCCGCTTGAGCAACTGGGCGGCGAGGCCGAGGGACACCACCTCGCCGCCGCTGAGGGTGTCGAGCCGGCGGTCCAACGCGACGTCGGTCAGCCCGAGGCGGTCGAGTTCGGCGCGGGCCCGTTCCTCGACGTCCCAGTCGTCGCCGACGGTGGTGAAGTGCACCTCGGCGGCGTCGCCGGCCTCGATGGCGTGCAGCGCGGCGACGACGTGGTCGACCCCGAGCACCCGGGCGACCGTCTCCCGCCGGGCGAAGGGCAGGTGCTGGGGCAGGTAGCCCAGCGTTCCCTCGACGGTGATGCTGCCGCCGGTGGGCCGGAGCTCGCCGGCGACGAGCCGCAGCAGGGTCGACTTGCCGGCGCCGTTGGGCGCGACCAGGCCGGTGCGGCCCCCGGGCACGGAGAACGACAGGTCCTGGAAGACGGGGGTGCCGTCCGGCCAGGAAAAGGACAGGGCGGAGCTGACGACATGACTGTCGGACATGGGGAACCTCAGCAGACAGGTGATCCGGGCGCGCACGCGCCGCCCGGCGTGAGCAGGGCACGACGACATGGGCGACGCGACGGCACGGGTCGTGCTCCGTCGGTCACCGCTCCGGGGCGCTCACCCGGAGATGTCGTCGTCACCTGCCACGTCGTGCTCCTGTCCCGTCGGCTGGAGCCAGGATAGCCCACCGGGCCGTCGTCGCCCGGCGTCGGGGAATCCGGCTCAGGCCGCGCCGCGTCGGCCAGCGGCGCGGCCGCTGACCTGGACGAAGTGGAAACCGTTCACGATCACCCGGGGATCGCCGAGCGCCTCGATCGCCGCCCCCTGGTCCGCGTCGGTCAGGCCCTGCGCCAGCAGCGCGGGCCGCAGTTGCCCGATGCTGGCGCGCAGCAGCCGGCAGCCCGGACCGCCGCCGCGCCAACTGCCGCCCCGCACCCGGAAGGCCACCTCGGTGAGGCCCGCCGCGACGAAGGCCGCAGGTGCCCGCTGGGGCCACGCGAGGTCGTAGCCGGCGGCCACGAGGGCCGCCGTGTGAGCCGCCAGGTAGCGGGTCAGCACGTCGGCGGTCGCCTCGTCCGGCGCGTACGTCACGAAGTTGCCGGGCGCGGGCGCGAACTCCCCGACGAGCAGCACGCCGCCGCCCGCCACCGCCGCGACCAGCCGCCGCAGGGCCTCCTCACGTCGGGGCAGGTGGCCGAGCAGCAGGCGGGCATGGACGAGGTCGAAGAGGCCCGGCGGCTCGTCGACGACGATGTCGTGTCGGCGGACGGTCAGGCGCGCGCGGGCCGGGATGTGCTGCGGCGCGATGTCCGTGGCGACCACCTCGGCGGCCCGTTCGGCCAGCCACACGGCGATGCTCCCCGCGCCGGCGGCCACCTCGAGGCAGCGCTTGCCGTCCAGTTCGGTCAGCTCCCCGATCAGCTCACGGGTCGACCCGTCCAGCAGGTCGGCCAGCGCGTCGTGGTGGCTGACGGCCTGTTCACTCGCGTTGTCGAACGCATAGCCCTTCGTGCTCATCCCGCCATCGTGCCCCGTGGCGGTGACGAGGAAGTGACGCGCCTCCCGCCGGACGGCCGGGCCGCCCCCTGCGCCAGCCGCGCAGCCGGTCCGGCGGGCCGGGACCTGTCGCGGCCCGGGGCCACGTCAGCTCGCCGGCGGCGCGGTGCTGCGGCGGACCGTGAGGGTCGTCGCCAGCTCCAGTCGCACCTGGGCGCTGCGTTCCCCCCGTCCGAGGGCGAGCGCCAGCTCGGTGGCGGTGACGGCCATCTCGACCAGCGGCTGGTGGACGGTGGTCAGCGGGGGATCGAGCAGCGCGGCCAGCGGCAGGTCGTCGAAGCCCACCACGCTGAGGTCGGCGGGGATCCGCAGCCCGCGCTCCCGCGCGGCCTGGTAGACGCCGAGGGCCTGCTGATCGTTGCAGGCGAAGATCGCCGTGGGCCGGTCGGGCCGCGCCAGCAGGTCGAGCGCGGCGGCCCTGCCGTCGGCGAGGTTCAACCCGGTGTGGACGACCATGCCGGGCCGGACCGGCAGGCCGGACGCGTCGAGGGCGGCGCGGTAGCCGTCGAGCCGGGCCCGGCAGCACAGGATCTCCCGGGGGCCCCCGATCATCGCGATGCGCCGGTGGCCCAGCTCGATCAAATGGCGGGTGGCGGACCGGCCGCCGGCCCAGTTCGTCGCGCCGACGAACGGGACGTCGTCGGGCAGCTCGGTGGTGGGGTCGAAGACCACGAACGGGATGCCACGGGCGCGTAGCTGGTCGTGCTGCTCCTCGTCGAGCTGGGCCACCACCACCAGGCAGTCCGGTCGGCGGGCGAGGGTGTCGTCGATCCAGTACCGGATGGCGTTGCGCTGCGGGCCGAACTCGGTCAGCACGACCCCGACCCGCTGCTTGCGGGCCGCCCGCTCGACGCCGCGGATGATCTGTAGGCCCCACATGTCCTCGATCTCGTCGAAGACGAGCTCCATCATGTTGCTGCGGGTGGCCGGCGCCGACCGACGGTAGCCGTGCTCGCTGAGGGCGGCCTCCACCCGGGCCCGGGTGTCGGCGGCGACGCCGGACCTGCCGTTGATCACCTTGGACACGGTCGGGATGGACACTCCCGCCGATCGGGCGATGACGGCGATCGTCACCGGCCTGGTCGGGTCGGCGGCCGGCCCCGCCCCGGCGACCGGCTCGCCCGACTCGGCGTGCGTCAACCCGGCCTCCTCCTGCGCGCTTCCGCGCCGGCCGCACGCCGCGCCAGTCCCGGCCGCGTGGCGGGCCACCAGCGTCGTTCCGGGCGCAAGGATAGCCGTTCCGTCGTTGCGCGGGGGGTGCCGAGGGCATTGCGGCACCGCAGCGGAAAGTTTCCAAGGTGGATCATGGCGCGCCTGGGCGCCGTCCCGCCTGGCAGGGAGGCTGCGAGGCCGTCCCGCGTCACCCTCGCGCCCCCAACGGGGAGCTTCATTGACGCGCATCAGCGCGTGCCGTACGGTCGGACCGGAAACTTTCGGCCTCGACGGTCCGATCGTTTCCATCCGGGAGCCTTGAAGGTCGCGGCGGACGCCTGGGCAGCGTCCGCACCCTCCGCATTCCCCGGTCGCGCGACCGGGCGGCGACGTCCACCGGCGCGCCCCGTGTACCCCCTCACACGCGCCACCATGGCGAGGAGTCCCTGATGAGTTCGCAATACCTCGGAAAGACACGCCGACGCATCGGCCTGATCGCCGGCGCGGTCGCCGCGCTGATGATGGCGGGCACGATGGTCGCCGGCAACGCCCAGGCGGCGGCCGGCTGCCGGGTGGCGTACGCGGTGCCGTCCCAGTGGCAGGGCGGCTTCACCGCCGACGTCAAGGTCACCAACCTCGGCGACGCGGTCGACGGGTGGACGCTGGGCTGGACGTTCCCGTCCGGCCAGCGGGTCACCCAGGCGTGGAACGCCACGGTCACCTCGTCGGGTGACCAGGTCACCGCGAAGAGCATGAGCTACAACGCGGCGATCGCCACGAACGGCTCGGTCTCCTTCGGCTTCAACGGCTCGTGGTCGGGCAGCAACACCGCACCGACCTCGTTCACCCTCAACGGTGTGGCCTGCACCGGCAACGTGGGCGGCACGCCGACCCCGACCCCGACCAGCACCCCTCCCCCGTCCCCGACGCCCACCACCTCGCCGTCGCCGTCGCCGGGTGGTGACCCGATGGCCACGGTCGCGGCGATGCAGCCCGGCTGGAACCTGGGCAACACCTACGACGCCATCCCCGACGAGACCGCCTGGGGCAACCCGCCGGTCACCCAGGCCCTGCTCCAGAAGATCCGGTCCCAGGGCTACCGCAGCATCCGCATCCCGGTGACCTGGAGCAACCACCACGGGCCGGCGCCGACGTACACGCTCGACCCGGCCTGGCTGGCCAAGGTCCGGCAGGTCGTCGACTGGTCGCTCGCGGAGGGCCTCTACGTCCTGGTCAACCTGCACCACGACTCCTGGCAGTGGATCAACACCTACCCGGGCGACCGCACGAACGTGATGAACCGCTACACCGCCCTGTGGACCCAGCTCGCCACCACCTTCCGGGACTACTCCTCGAAGCTGACGTTCGAGAGCATCAACGAGCCGCAGTTCACCGGCACGTCCGGGGACGCCCAGAGCGACGAGCTGCTGCGCGAGCTGAACGTCGCGTTCGTCCGCCTGATGCGCCAGTCCGGCGGCAACAACGCCACCCGGCTGCTCGTGCTGCCCACCCTCTACACCAACTCCAACCAGGAGCGGCTCGACGCGCTGACGGCCACGATCGACCAGCTCGGGGACCGCAACATCGCCGCGACCGTCCACTTCTACGGCTGGTGGCCGTTCAGCGTCAACATCGCCGGCGGCACGCACTACGACGCCAACGTCGAGCAGGACATCGTCGACGGCTTCAACCGCGTCCAGCAGACGTTCGTCTCCCGGGGCATCCCGGTGATCGTCGGCGAGTGGGCGCTGCTCAGCTACGACTACACCCGGCCGGGCATCATCGAACGCGGCGAGCTGCTCAAGTTCTTCGAGGCCGTCGGCTACCACGCCCGGATCCGCAAGCTCACCACGATGCTCTGGGACGCGGGATCGTTCCTCAACCGCAACACGCTGCAATGGCGGGACCAGGGCATCTACGACATGATGAAGGCGAGCCTGACCACCCGCTCCGCCACCGCCTCCTCCGACCAGGTCTACGTGCCCCGCACCGGCGCCATCACCAGCAAGTCGCTCACCCTGAACCTCAACGGGGCGACGTTCCAGGGCCTCCGGCAGGGCAGCACCAACCTGGTCAACGGCACCGACTACACCGTCTCCGGCAGCACCCTCACCCTGACCGCCTCGGCCCTGACCCGGCTGGTCGGCAGCCGCGCCTACGGCGTCAACGCCACCATCGAGGCCCGCTTCTCACAGGGCGTGCCGTGGCAGATCAGCATCATCACCTACGACCCGCCGACCCAGGCGGCAGCCACCGGGACGACCAGCTCGTTCACCATCCCCACCCAGTTCCGCGGCGACCAGCTCGCCACCATGGAGGCCACGTACGCCGACGGCAGCCCCGCCGGTCCGGCCAACTGGACCCCCTACAAGGAGTTCTGGTCCAACTTCCAGCCCGACTACCCGGCGAACACGATCATCATGAAGCCCGAGTTCTTCGCCGAGGTGAAGGACGGCCCGGTCACCCTGACGTTCCACTTCTGGAGCGGCACGAAGATCAAATACCAGGTGACCAAGTCCGGGACGTCGGTCTCGGGCGCGCCCGCCTGACCCGCGCCCGGCAACAGGCGGGGCCCGCAGCCAGGCGGCTGCGGGCCCCGTCGCGTCGGACGGCAGTGGGGTCCGTCGCGTCGGGGCGGCAGTGGGTCCGGCCGCCGGCCTGGCCCGGGAAGAGTCAGCGCAGCCCGGCGAACAGGTCGTCCTCGGGCGTCGGCGCGCCGGTGGTGTCGCGCACCCGGACGAAGGTCTCCACGCCCATCAGCTCGGTGAACCGCTCCTGGCCCAGTTGCAGGAAGAAGATGTTCTCGGCCTGGCTGGCGTGGGTGGCCAGCGACGCGAACTTCTGCGCGCCGTAGGCGCTCGTGTCCACCCAGGTGGTGATCTCCTCGTCGGGCA
This sequence comes from Micromonospora sp. WMMD712, assembly GCF_029581295.1. Classification (NCBI taxonomy): domain Bacteria; kingdom Bacillati; phylum Actinomycetota; class Actinomycetes; order Micromonosporales; family Micromonosporaceae; genus Micromonospora; species Micromonospora sp. WMMD712. The sequence goes on along the minus strand of NZ_CP120743.1, from coordinate 7,676,055 downwards.
GGCCGAGCGGCGGCAGCTCCGCCTGCCCCTCCGGCTGGGGGAACTCGATGCCCATCTCCGCCATGACGCGGCCGAACTCCTGGAACGCGCTGCGCGGCACGGTGGTCCAGTAGACCTTCGCGGGGATGCCCGTGCGCTCGACGGCGGCCATGGTGATGCGGTGCGCCTGGATGTGGTCCGGGTGGCCGTAGAAGCCGTTCTCGTCGTAGGTGACGACGACGTCGGGCCGGTAGCGCCGCATCAACTCGGCCAGCCGGTCGGCCGCCTCCGCCACCGGCGTGTTCCAGAACGCGTGCGGCGCGTCGTTGGCCGCCCAGCCCATCATCCCGGAGTCGGCGTAGTCCAGCGTCTCCAGGTGCGTGATCTTCAACGCCTCGCAACTGGCCGCCAGCTCGGCCCGGCGCATCGCCACCACGGCCTGCGGGTCGTGCCCCTCGTCGCCCGGCTTCACGCCGCCGGGGCCGTCGCCGCACCCGCCGTCCGTGCAGGTCACGAGCACCGTCGTGACGCCCTCCGCCGCATAGCGGGCGAGGACGCCGCCGGTGCTGGTCGCCTCGTCGTCGGGGTGCGCGTGCACCGCCATCAGGGTCAGGGTTCGCTGGGCCACCCCACCACGATACGGGGCGGGCCCCGCCCACTAGCATTGCCGCGGTCCACGACGTCTGCTGAATCGAGGCGAGATGCGTTGGCTGCGGCAGTTGCTGGGTGGCAACCGGGTCCAGCTCGACCCGGAGCGGCAGCAGACACTGCTGCGCGACGTCCGAAACCGCTACGGCGCCCGCTCGCCGCAGCGGTTCCCCGAGCAGGCCGAGGCGATCGCCCGGCTGCTGGACGACGACGACGGGCTGGTGGTGGCGGCCCGGATCCTGGGCGAGGCCGCCGACGAGGCCCATGCGGCGCTCCAGGCCCAGGTGCACGACGTGCACCGGCGCACGGGCCGGCGGCTGCTGTTGCACCGGCGCAACTACCGGCCGCTGTGGAAGGAGGCCGGCCCCTCGCTGCGGTGGCCCCTGTTCGCGCTGCCGTCCGGCCTGCACCCGTACGCGCAGGTGGCCGCAGCCGCCACGGTGGTCGGCAGCCGGGCCGCCCGGCTCGACCGGGTGACCGACCCGACCCCGCTGGTGACCCACGTGTTCGAGGTGCTCGACCTCACCACCGCCGGCTGGGAGTACGGCCGGGTGCGGGTGGACACCGACGCCGCCGCCCTGGCCGAGCGCCTGATCTCGGCCGCCGGCCGGGTCCTCGCCACCATGGACGACCCGCCCCGGCTGCCGCCCGCCGTGCGCGAGCTGATGCGCCGCAACAACACCCTCGACGTGCACGACCCGGCCGGGCCCCGGGTCGTCGCCGGGTTCAACCCGGGCGCGCGGATGCGGGAGGTCCTGCTCGCCTGAGCCGCGCGTCGGCCCCGGCCGGGCCGCGTGGCGCGGCACCGAGCCGGCGCGGTCGGCCGGGGCGTCCGCAGTGGCCGCCGGTGTCCGCAGTGGCCGCCGCGCGCCGGGGCGGCGGCCGGCTCACCGGCGCGGGCCGGCCCGGGACAGGACGCGGGAGAGGGCGAGGCTGGCGGTGCGCACCGCCGGGGCGAGCCGGGCCGGCGGCGCCTGGTGCGCGGGCACCGAGATGGACAGCGCGGCGACGATCCGGCCGTGCACCAGGACGGGCGACGCCACGCAGGACAGCCCGGGGGCGGCCTCCTGCCGGTCGTAGCCGACCCCGCAGCGGCGGATCCGGGCCAGCTCGTCGGCGAGCCGCCCGGGGTCGGTGACGGAGTGCGCGGTCAGCCGGGGCAACGGCTGCGCCAGCACCTCGTCGATGAGCTCCTGCCCGGACCAGGCGAGCAGCACCTTGCCGACGCCGGTGCAGGTCAGCGGCAGGCGTCCGCCGACCCGCGCCGGGGTGTCGATGCCCGTGTGCCCGCGGATCCGGTCGGCGTAGACCACGTCGAGGCCGTCACGGACGGCGAGGTGGATGGTCTCGTGGGTGGCCTCGTAGAGGTCCTGGAGGAACGGCAGCGCGGCCTCGCGCAGGCGCAGCTTGACCGGCACCAGCTCGCCCAGCTCGAACAGCCCGATGCCGAGCCCGAACCCGACCGGGGCGCGTTGCAGCAGCCCCAGCCCGACCAGTTGCTCGGCCAGCCGGTGCACGGTGGCCTTCGGCAGGCCCGTGCGCCGGGACAGCTCGGTCAGGCGCAGTGCCTCCTCCCCCGGGCGGAACGCGCGCAGCAGCCGTACCCCCCGGTCGAGCACGTTGCCCCGGCCGGGGCCCGCCGGGCCGGGCGGCGACGCCCCCGGGCCGTCCGTGTCGGCGAATCCCGCCGTGTCGTTCCGTGGCATGGAACACGAGGTTGCCAGCCGGCCGGCGCGGCGTCTACACCTGGAGGCCGGATGCCGGGCACCCCGGCAGGCCGTTCCGCCGGGGGCGACGGCCGGGTGTCCGTTTCGTCCCAGGCCAGGGAGCAGGAGACATGCCCAAGACGAAGGTCGCCATCATCGGCTCCGGGAACATCGGCACCGACCTGATGATCAAGATTCTGCGGGGGTCGGAGACGATGGAGGTGGCCGCCCTCGTCGGCATCGACCCCCGCTCCGACGGACTGGCGCGGGCGGCCCGGCTCGGCGTGCCGGTCGTCCCGACCGGCGTGCGGGGGCTGCTCGACCACCCCGAGTTCAGCGACGTCCGGATCGTGTTCGACGCCACGTCGGCGCAGGCCCACCTCGCCAACGACGCCGCCCTGCGCGGGGCCGACCTCACGCTCGTCGACCTGACGCCGGCGGCGATCGGCCCGTACGTGGTGCCGCCGGTCAACCTCGACGAGCACCTCGACGCGCCCAACCTGAACATGGTCACCTGCGGCGGCCAGGCCACCATCCCGATGGTCGCGGCGATCTCCTCGGTCGCCACCACGCACTACGCCGAGATCGTCGCGTCGATCTCGTCGCGCTCGGCCGGGCCCGGCACCCGGGCGAACATCGACGAGTTCACCGAGACCACCGCGCGGGCGATCGAGCGGGTGGGCGGGGCCCGGCGCGGCAAGGCGATCATCGTGCTGAACCCCGCCGAACCGCCGCTGATCATGCGCGACACCGTCTTCTGCATCGTCGACGACTGCGACCGCGACGCGGTCACGGCGGCCGTGCTGGCCATGGTCGGGAAGGTCCGGGAGTACGTGCCCGGGTACCGGCTCAAGCAGGACGTCCAGTTCCGCAGGATCACGGCGGGCAGCCCGGAGGCCGACCTCGTCCCGCACGCCCCACCCGGCGACCGCTGGGTGGTCAGCGTGTTCCTGGAGGTGGAGGGGGCGGGCCACTACCTGCCCACGTACGCGGGCAACCTGGACATCATGACCTCCGCCGCGCGGCAGGTCGGCGAGCGGCTGGCGACGGCGGTGACGGCCCGATGAGCACCCGGATCTACGTCCAGGACGTCACCCTCCGCGACGGCATGCACGCCATCCGGCACCGCTACACCCTCGACCAGGTCCGGGCCGTCGCCGCGGCCCTGGACGCGGCCGGCGTCGCCGCGATCGAGGTGTCGCACGGCGACGGGCTGGCCGGCAGCAGCCTCAACTACGGCCCCGGGGCGCACACCGACTGGGAGTGGATCGAGGCCGCCGCCGAGGTGGTCGGGCGGGCGACCCTCACCGGCCTCCTGCTGCCCGGCATCGGCACCGTGCGCGAGCTGCGGAAAGCCTGGGACCACGGCATCCGCTCGATCCGCATCGCCACCCACTGCACCGAGGCGGACATCGCCAACCAGCACATCGCCGCCGCCCGGGAGCTGGGCATGGACGTCTCGGGCTTCCTGATGATGTCGCACCTGGCGCCGCCGAAGGTGCTCGCCGAGCAGGCGCGGATCATGGAGGCGGCGGGCGCGCACTGCGTCTACGTCACCGACTCCGGCGGCCGGTTGACCATGGACGGCGTCCGGGAGCGCGTGCGCGCGTACCGCGACGTGCTCGCGCCGCAGACCCAGATCGGCATCCACGCCCACCACAACCTGGGCCTCGGCGTGGCCAACTCGGTCGTCGCCGTCGAGGAGGGGGTGCACCGGGTCGACGCGTCCCTCGCGGGCCAGGGTGCCGGGGCCGGAAACTGCCCGATCGAGGCGTTCGTCGCCGTCGCCGACCTCACCGGCTGGGAGCACGGCTGCGACCTGTTCGCGCTCATGGACGCGGCCGACGACCTCGTCCGCCCGCTCCAGGACCGCCCGGTGCGCGTCGACCGCGAGACGCTGACCCTGGGGTACGCGGGCGTCTACTCCAGCTTCCTGCGCCACGCCGAGGCCGCCGCGGCCGAGTACGGCCTCGACACCCGCAGCATCCTCGTCGAGGTGGGGCGGCGGCAGCTGGTCGGCGGCCAGGAGGACATGATCGTCGACATCGCGCTCGACCTGCGACGGCAGCGCTCGTAGCGGCCGGCGCGGCCCCGCCGGGCGGTTCAGTCCGGCGCGGACCCGTTGTCGACCAGGCGGAACCGGTCGGTCACGGGCGCGTCGCCGGCCTCCTCCAGGATCAGCCCCCGCGTCGGCGAGTGTTGCAGGTACGCCGACTGGCTGCTGATCGCGTACGCCGACCCGTCGCGCACGACGGTGAACCGCTGCCTCGGTTCGTCCGGGGCGCATGCGGCCGCCTCGACCCGCAGCGGCTCGCTGCCGGAGGACCGGACCTCCCAGCAGGTGTCGGTCCCGTCGGGGCCGGGCTCGGCGGCGCGGATCTGGTAGCCGTCCCCCTGCGGCGCGAACACGAACAGCTGGCGGCCCTCGTCGCCGTCGACCTCCGCCAGCCGGCCGTCGTCGAGCAGCGACACGCCGCCCTCCGCGGCCACCCGCACGACGGTGACCTGACGCTGTCCCGACAGCACCCGGTCGCCGGCCGGCGGGCCGGACGATCCGGTGGGCGGGTCGGACGTGCCGCCGGTCGGCCCGGACGTCGTGTCGTCCTCCGAGCTGGGCGACGTGCGCTCCGGCGTGGGCGAGAGGCGGTCCGGCCCGGGTGACGTCGGGTCCGGCCAGGGCGACGCGGCCGGGGCGGAGGTGGGGCCCGCCGGACCGATCGGGACGGGCTGCGGCGGGCCGCCGGACCCGGCGAGGGCGACACCGGCACCGAGCGCGACGACGGCGAGGGCGGCGAGCGACACCGAGGCCGCCCGGCGTCGCCGGCGGCGGGCGTCGCCGCGCCGCCGGACGTCGGCGGCGGCGGGGACGCCCCCCTGCCCGCCGTGGCCCGCCAGCGCCCGCAGGGCGTCGGCGAGCTGGTTGTCGGAACTCATGACCGCGCCCTTTCGTCCACCCCGTGGTGCTCCGGTTCGGTCAGGTGCGCGGCGAGGGCCCGCCGGCCCCGGGCCAGCCGCGTCTTGACGGTGTTCTCGTTGGCGCCGACCTCGGCCGCGATCTCGGCCACGCTCAGCCCGACCAGGTGGTGCAGCACCACGGCCCGGCGCTGCTCGGCGGAGATGTGCCGCAGCGCGGCCACGATCGCGACGTGGTCGACCGAGGCGGCGTCGACGCGTTGCTCGGTGGCCTCCCGGCGGTGGGCACGCATCCGGTTGACGGTCTTGCGCCAGGCGCTCACCGCCACCCGGTACGCCACCCGGCGCACCCACGCCTCCGGGCTGTCGCACCCCCGCACCACGGCCCAGCGGTCCCAGGCCCGGGCATAGGCCTCGGCCACCGCGTCCTCGGCCTCGGCCCGGTTGCCGACCATCGCATACAGCTGTCCCAGCACCCGGTGGGCGGACGCGGAGTAGAAGGCGTCGAACTCCGCAGCGTCACGCATCGGTCAAAGTCTCCACCAGACCTGGTCGGTTCGGTAAACGGGGTCCTCCCGGGTGACGTCGGCGGCCCGGCCGGTGAACGGCCGGCCGGGCCGCCGACGGTGGTCACCGGCGCGGGGCCGGTCCGGTGTCGTTGAACCGGAAGCTGCTGGCCGGCGGGGCGTCGCCCAGCTCCTCCAGGATCAGCCCGGAGCGCGCCGAGTCGCGCAGGTACGCCCACCCGTTGCTGATCAGGTACTCGCGCGCCCCGCCGCCGGGGGCGGGCGCGATGGCGAACCGCTGCGCCGGGTCGTCCGCCCGGCAGGGGGCGCCGGCGACGTACAGCGGCTGGCCGTTGTCCGGATTGCGCGCCTGCCAGCAGACCGGCTGCCCGGTGCCGCCGCCGTAGTACGCCTTGATCAGGTATTCGCCCGCGCCCAGCGGGGTCGGCACGAACACCTGCCGGCCACGGTCGTCGTCCACCTCCGCCAGCCGCCCGCCGTCGAGCAGGGACAGCCCCGACTCGAACGACCCCACCCGGACGATCGTGACCCGGCGCTTGCCCGACAACAGCGGGTCCTTGCTCGCCCGCGGCGCCGGGACCGCCGGGGCCGCGGCACGGGGCGCCGCCTGCGGCGCCGCCCCGGCCGCCACCGGCGCCGGCGCCACCCCGGACGGCGCGGCGTCGCCCGCGGACGCCGACAACGCCCCGTAGAGCGTCGCGGCGGCACCGGTCAGCACCACCAGGCCCGCACCGGCGAGCCACCTACGCACCAACACCGTTACCTCCCCACCGCCCCGGCTCCCCGGGGCCCAGGCCGAGACCGGCCAGCCCTGCCGGCTGGCGGTTCTCACTCGACTCGACCTGATGACGCGTGCGGGGGCCGGCAGGTTTCAGCAGCCGGCGCGGAAAAGCGTCGGCGGCCGCGCCGGGGTCAGGAACCGGACGGCCCGCCCAGCCGCAGGGCCAGGAAGAGGTCCACCCGGTCGGCGAACCGGTCGAGGTCGCGGCCGGTGAGCCGCTCGATCTGGCCGATCCGGTACCGCAGGGTGTTGACGTGCACGTGCAGCGACTCGGCGCACCGCCGCCAGGCCCCGTTGGCGGACAGGAACGCGTTGAGGGTGTGCACGAGGTCCGTGCCGTGCTGCCGGTCGTAGCCGGTCAGCGGGTCGAGCAGCCGGGACCGGAAGGCGCGCTGGGTGTCGGCCGGCACCCCGGCGAGCAGCATCAGGTGGGAGGCCACCTCGTCGGAGCGGACCACGGCCACCGGCCCGGGCCGGGCCGCCGCCGCGCGCAGGGCGTGGGTGGCCTCCTGCACGAGACCCGGCAGCGCCGTGGCCGCCCGGCCGGCGGTGCTGATGCCGACGGCGAGCCGCCCGGGGCCCAGCCCGGCCGCCAGGACGTCGAGGGTGTCGCGGAGCGCGCCGGCCACGCTCGCGGCGGTCGGCCCCGACGCGGCGTCGCCCACGACCGCCAGCACGGGCGCGTCCGGCGCGCCGCCGGGCAGCGCCGCCGTCACGGCCGCCGGCAGGCCCGTGGCGCGGACCGCCTCCCGCAGCACGGCCAGGGCGAGCGCCGGGGGCGTCCGCAGGCCGGTCAGGGTCGCGGCCAGCGCGACGAAGCCCCGGTCCGGCGACAGCCCGCAGGCCCGCAGCCGGGCCCGCAGGTCGGCCTCGTCGCCGTCGCCGGCCAGCGCCCGCCCCACCTGGTCGGCCAGGCGTTGCTCGACGCGCTCGGCCTCGTCGGCCTGGGTCCGTTCCAGGGCGACCACGTCGACCAGCTCGGCCAGCGCGTCACCACCGGGCTCCGGCCCGGCCGGCGGCTCCGACCCGCTCGGGGCGCACCCCTGCGGGACGGCCGGGGCGCAGGCGAGCAGCCAGGACGCCATCCGGTGCTCCGGGGACCCGGTGATCGCGGTGACCGACACCGGGACCCCGTCGACCCGGGTGGTGAACGGCAGCCGGGTGGCCGTCAGGAAGGCGGCGCACAGGTCCCGGGCGGCCGGGGCCGGCAGCGGGGCGGTGCCGGCGATCCGCCGGCCGGCGGGCGAGAGCAGCCAGCAGCGTACGCCCAGGTCGGCGGCGATGGCCGGCAGCAGGTCGGGCAGCCGGGCCCCGGCGGTCATCGCCGCGACCACCCCGCGCTGCCGGCCGAGCACGGTGGCCAGCCCGTTGGCCCGTTGCTTCCACACCGACGGCGCGAACGCCTCGATCACCTCGCGGAAGGACACCTCCACCGGGACCTCGAACAGGGGCACGCCGTGCCGGCGGCACGCCTCGACCAGGTCGGCCGGCACCCGGCCGAGGGCCGCGTGGCCGGCGCCGATCGCGGCGACCCGGGCCGTGGCGCAGGCCCGGACGAAGTTCTCGGCGTCGGTCGCCCCCCGCCGCCACATCAGGCCGGTGAGCACCACCTCGCCGCCGCAGAGGTAGCGGCGGGGGTCGGGCAGGTCGGTGACGAAGACCTGGGTCACCGGCCGGTCCAGCCCGTCGTCGCCGGTGAGCAGGGTCAGCCTGAGGGCCGGCAGGGCCAGGGCGTCGCGCAGCAGCATCGTCATCCCCGTCGTCGAGGAACCCGATCGGAAAACGGTAGGACGGTGAGGTTTCCGTTTCGTATCGGATCCTCGCCGGTTCACGGCGGAACGCGCCGGCCGTCCTGCCCGGACAGGCGTTGCCAGACCCGGTCGCGGGTGAACGGCAGGTCGGTGAAGCGGACCCCCGTCGCGTCGCGCAGCGCGTTGGCCATGGCCGCGGCGACCGGGTTGAACGGGCTCTCGCTCATCGACTTCGCCCCGGCCGGCCCCAGCGGGTCGGCGGTGCGGGCGAAGTGCACCTCCGTACGCGGCACGTCGGCGAAGGTCGGCAGGTGGTAGTCGCGGAAGCCGGTGGTGGTCACCCGGCCCTCGGCGTCGAGGCGGACGTGCTCGGCGAGGGTGGCCCCGAGCGCCTGCGCCACGCCCCCCTCGACCTGGGCGCGGCACTGCATCGGGTTGAGCACGGTGCCGGCGTCCGCGGCGTGCACGCTGCGCAGCACCCTGATCTCGCCGGTCTCGGGGTCGACGGCGACGCGGAACCAGTGGACGTTGAACGCCACCGACCGTTCGGCCCCGTCGGCGTGCCCGGTGGCGGTCGGCGGGACGCCCCGGGCGGCGGCCAGCCGGTGCAGGTCGGCCAGGGGCAGCGGCTCGCCACCGCCGTGGACGGCGTCGGGGCCCAGCCGCAGGCCGCCGGGTCCGCCGGGGCGGGCCCCGGCGGCGAGGTCGAGCAGCAGCGCGCGCAGGGCGGTCGCCGCCCGGAGCACGGCGGTGCCGGCCACCGTCGTGGCGGTCGAGGCGAACGCGCCGGTGTCGTGCCCGACCAGCGCGGTGTCCGACTGCCGGACCCGGATCCGGTCCACCGTGGTCCCCAGCACGTCGGCGGCGATCTGCCGGTGGACCGTGGTGGAGCCGTTGCCGAACTCGGCCGTCCCCACGTCGAGCTGGTAGCCGCCGGCCGGGGTGAGGCTCAGCCGGGCCCGGCCGTGGTGTCCCCCCGGCGGGCCGGTCGCGATCATGGCCAGCGCGGATCCCTCGCCGACCTGCCATCCCGCCGGCGCGCCGGCCCCGGTGTCCGGCTGCGCCGCCGCCGAGCGGACGACGTCGAGGCACTGGTCCAGGCCGTAGCTGCGGATCGCGAGGTCGTCGGGGTGCCCGGCCGGGGTGATCAGGTCGTCGCCGTCGCGGACGACGTTGCGGGCACGGAACTCCGCCGGCGCGACGCCCAGCCGGCGGGCCAGCTCGTCGACGGCGGACTCGACGGCGAAGGAGACCTGACCGAGGCCGTATCCCCGGAAGGCCCCGGCCGGGACCGTGTTGGTGTAGACCGCGTAGGCGTCGATCCGCTTGGCGGGGCACCGGTAGACCGCCACCGACTCGGCGCAGCCGTGGAAGAGCACCCCCGGCCCGTGGTTGCCGTACGCGCCGGTGTCCGAGACCACCCGCAGCCGCAGCGCGGTCAGCGTCCCGTCGCGTCGGCCGCCGACGCGGACCCGGACGGTGAACGGGTGCCGGGTGGTGGCCGCGGTGAACTGCTCGGCCCGGGTGAACTCCAGCTTCACCGGCCGACCGGTGCGCAGGGCGGCGAGCAGCGCCACGTCCTCGACCAGCATCTCCTGCTTGCCGCCGAAGCCGCCGCCGACCCGGCCGGCGACCACCCGGATCCGCTCGGGCGGCAGGTCGAAGATGCCGGCGAGGGCCCGCCGGGTGAGGAACGGCGTCTGGGTGCTGCTGCGCACGACGATCCGCCCGTCCGGGTCGAACGAGACGATCGCGCAGTGCGTCTCCAGGTGCGCGTGCTGCACCCGCTGGGTGCGGAACGTCTCCTCGTAGACCACGTCGGCGGCGGCGAACCCGGCGGCCACGTCGCCGCACTCGCCGTGCAGCTCGGCGGCCACGTTCCCGGCCGGTCGGGCGATGCGCGACCGCGCGTCCTTGTCGCCGTGGATCGCCGGCGCGTCCGCCCGCATCGCCTGATCGGGGTCGGTGACGGCGGGCAGCGCCCGGTAGTCGACGCGGACCAGGGCGCAGCCCTGCTCGGCGGCGGCCTCGGTCTCGGCGACCACGGCGGCGACCCGCTGCCCGACGTGCCGGACCACGTCGTCGAGGACGCGGGTGTCGGCCGGGTCGTCGGCGGCGTTCTCGTGCTGGGCGGTGGAGAAGAGCGCCGCCGGGGCGTCCCGGTGGGTGAGCACGGCGAGCACGCCGGGCACGGCCAGGGCCGCGCTCGCGTCGATGCCGACGATCCGGGCGTGCGGCACGGTGGAGCGGACCAGCCGGACGTGGGCGAGGCCGGGCACCGAGACGTCGGCGGTGAACCGGGCCGCGCCGGTGACGATGTCGGGCCCGGCCGGGGCGGGCAGGTTGCGGCCGACCGTCTCGCCCGCCGGCGCGTCCTCGGTGGTGCGGACGCCGTGCAGCGCGTCGGCGATCGACCGGTATCCGGTGCACCGGCACAGGTTGCCCTTGAGCGCGGCGGGCAGGTCGGCGCGCTGCGCCTCGTCGAGGGCGACGGCGGTCATGATCAGCCCGGCGGTGCAGAAGCCGCACTGGAAGCCCTGGGCGTCGAGGAACCGCTGTTGCGTCTCGGCCCCGCCGGGCACCGCGGCGACGCCCTCGATGGTGGTCACCTCGCGGCCGACGGCCCGCACGGCGGGATAGAGGCAACTGTGCACGGGCACGCCGTCGACGTGCACCGTGCACGCCCCGCAGTCGCCGGTGTCGCAGCCCTTCTTCACCCCGAACCAGCCCTGTTCCCGCAGGTAGCCACGCAGGCACTGGCCGCCGGCCGGCGCGACGGCGCACGGCTGGCCGTTCACCCGCACGCTCACCGCGCCGCCACCTGCGCCAGCTCGGCGCGGACCTGCTCGGCCAGCCGCAGGGTCATCCGCCGCCGCCACGCCGGCAGGCCGTGCACGTCGTCGTACCAGTCCCCGGCGGGGATCCGGGCGTCCAGCAGCTCGGCCAGCTCACCCGGCCGGGGCGGGCCGGGCAGGGCGACGCCGACCGGCCGCCGGGTGGCGGCGGTCACGGTGAGGGTGACCGCGCCGGTGTCGGGGTCCCGGTGGCCGACGACGAGCGCCGCCGAGCGGCCGAGCGGGTGCAGCGACGCCCGGCGCAGCGCGAACCGGCCGCCCAGCACCCGCGCCGGCAGGCGGATCGTGTGCAGGTACTCGTCGGGGCGCAGCACCGTGACGCCCACGTCGCGGACCAGCTCGGCCGCCGGCACGCGTCGTCGCCGCCCGGCCAGGTCCCGGATCAGGCAGCTCCCCTCGGCGGCGGTGACCAGCGAGATCATCGGCCCGGCCGGCAGCGCCGCGCAGAGGTTGCCGCCGACCGTCGCGACGTTCCACACCTTGAACGAGGCGAGGAACGCGTCGCAGCAGCCGCGCACCAGCGGGCCCAGCGACGGCCAGCGCGGCGGCGGCGCGTAGCGGGACAGCTCGGCGACGGTGCAGGTCGCGGCGATGTCGAGGCCCGGCTCGGCCGGGTCGGGGCTGAGCCGCAGCGGGGGCCAGGCCAGGGCGGTGAGGTCGCGCAGCCGGCGCGCCTGCGGCTGCGGCTGCGCGAAGAGGTGGGTGCCGCCGCCGAGCCAGCGGTCGCCCTCCCGCCACGCGTCGGCGTCCGCGGCGATCACGTCCTGCACGGTGAACAGGTCCACAGGCTTCGCGCTTTCGTTCGGGGCGGATGCCGCCGGCGGGCGTCCACCGCCGGGTGGGGCGGGCACGGGCCGGTGGCGGTGGCCGTTCAGGGGAATCCAAGCAATCCGGCCGCCGGCCCGACAATGCGCGCCGGGGACAACGCGACCGGGGGCCGGACCGTCCGCGTTGGACGAAGCTCCAAACCGGGGCTGGCCGCGCCCCACCCGGGGCGGACGCCCTTGACAGCCGCCGGGCCCGCTCCGCATGGTGGGCCGGTCCGACGCCCGCGGGCCACGCCGCGACGAGGCGGCCCGCGACCCGACGCGGGCGTCGGCGGGCGGGGGCGCTCCACCCGGCGTGAGGGGAGACGTCGTGCAGCTGTCCCGTACCCCCGGTCCGTCCCCCGCGGCCGTCGCCGGGCTGGTGCTCGCCGCCGGCGCCGGCCGCCGCTACGGCAGGCCCAAGGCGCTCGTGCGCCACCACGGTTCGCTGCTGGTGGAACGCGCGGTGCGGACCCTGGTCGAGGCCGGCTGCGGGCCGGCGCTGGTGGTGCTCGGCGCGGCGGCCGACCGGGTCCGCGCCGACGCCGACCTCTCCGCCGCCCGGGTGGTCGGCAACCCCCGGTGGGCCACCGGGATGGGCTCCTCGCTGCGGGTGGGGCTGCGGGCGCTGGCCGGCACCGAGGCGGTGGCCGTGGTGGTGCTGCTGGTCGACATGCCGGGCGTCTCCGCCGAGGCGGTGCGACGGGTCGCGGCCGACGCCACCCCGGCGTGCCTGGCCACGGCCGGCTACGGGCCGGGCCGCCGGGGGCATCCGGTGCTGCTGGGCCGGGAGCACTGGGCCGGCGTGTGCGCCTCGGCCGTCGGCGACAGCGGCGCGGGCGGCTACCTGCGGCAACGGCTCGCCCGGGTGCGGATCGTGCCGTGCGCCGACGTGGCCGACGACGCCGACCTCGACGTCCCGCCCGCCGGGGCCACCGCGCCGCCCGCCGCCGGGGCCACCGCCGCCGCCCCGGACGCCGACGGGCGGCCCGGCCGTGGATGAGGTGCTCGCCGAGCTGCTCCGCCGCTGCGCCGACGGCGACGCCGTCGGCCTGGCCACCGTCGTCGAGACCTGGCGCAGCGCCCCCCACCCGGCCGGCACCGCGATGCTGGTCGGCCCGGACGGCGCGGTCACCGGCAGCGTCTCGGGCGGCTGCGTCGAGGCCGCGCTGCACGACGCCTGCCGGGAGGCCGTGCGCACCGGGCGGCCCGCGCTGCTGCGCTTCGGGGTGGCCGGCGCCGACGCCCTCGCGGCGGGCCTGACCTGCGGGGGCACCATCGAGGTGTACGTCGAACGGGTCGACCGCGCCGGCTTCGCGGAGCTGCCGGCGCTGGCCGGGGCCGTCCGGGCGGGCACGGCGGCGGCGGTGCTGACCTGCGTGCAGGGGTCGCCGGGGCGGCTCGGCCGGCGGATCGTGGCCGGGCCGGACGGCCACCAGGGCAGCCTCGGCGACCCCGGGCTGGACGAGGCGGCGCTGGCCGCCGGCCGCCGGCTGCTGGCCGAGGGCCGCAGCGGGCCGGTGCGGCTGCCGCCCGCCGGTCCCGGCGCGGCGGGGCCGGTGCGGGTGCTGGTGCGCTCCTATCCCCCGCCGCCCCGGTTGATCGTGTGCGGCGCGATCGACGTGGCGGCCGAGCTGGCCCGGGTCGGCGTCGTCCTCGGCTACCGGGTCACCGTCTGCGACGCCCGCCCGGTCTTCGCCACCGCGCGCCGCTTCCCGCAGGCGCGGGAGGTGGTGGTCGACTGGCCGCACCGCTACCTCGCGGCCGAGGCCGCGGCGGGTCGGCTGGACGGGCGCACCGCCGTCTGCGTGCTCACCCACGACCCCAGGTTCGACGTGCCGGTGCTGCGGCTGGCCCTCGGCCTCCCGCTGGGCTTCGTCGGGGCGATGGGCTCCCGGCGGACCCACCACGACCGGCTCGGCCGGCTCCGCGAGGCCGGACTCACCGACGCGGAGCTGGCCCGGCTGAGCTCCCCCGTGGGCCTGGACGTGGGGGGCCGCGACGCCGCCGAGGTCGCGGTCAGCATCGCCGCGGAACTCGTCGCCGTGCGGCACGGCCGCGCGGGCGGGCGGCTGCGCGACGCCACCGGCGACCTCCACGGCTGACATCCATGGGAGATCCCGCCCCGCCGGGGCCACGGCTGCGCACCTGCCACGACTGCGCTCCGGCTGCTGGCTGCGGCTGCGGCCACGAGCTGCGGCTGCGGTCGGGGCCCGGCCGGGGCGAGGCGGAGCCGGTGGGCGCTGGACGAACGTACAACGGCGGGGCCGGCGGGCCCCGCGGTTTTGGTCATCGCGGCGCTGTCGACCCCGCCGGTCGGCCTGTTTGACTGCTCCTGCCAGGCGGGGCCAGGGGAGGCGACCGGTGGGACGGATCGAGGAGTTCAACGCGCTCGCCGCGCAGCGGGCCGAGGACGACCTGCTGGCCTGCTGCGCCGTGCCCCGCTGGGCCCGCGAGGTCGCGGCGGGGCGGCCGTACCCGGACCTGGCCGCGCTGCTGGCCGCGGCGCACGCCGCCAGCGCCCGGCTCACCTGGCCGGAGGTCACGCAGGCGCTCGCCGCCCACCCGCGCATCGGCCAGCGTCCGACGGGGCAGCGCCGGGAGGACGGCTGGTCGCGCGGGGAACAGTCCGGCCTGGACGCGGCGTCCGACGGCACCCGGGCCGCCGTCGCCGAGGCCAACGAGGCGTACGAGCGCCGCTTCGGGCACCTGTTCCTGGTCTGCGCGGCCGGCCGCACCGACGCGGAGCTGCTGGCCGCCGCGCGGGCCCGGCTGGCGCACGACGAGGCCACCGAGCGGGAGGTGGTACGCGGGGAGCTGGCGAAGATCGCCGCGCTGCGGATCAGGAAGCTGCTCGATGAGCCGGCCTGACGCGGGGGCGGCCGCGCCGCTGTCCACGCACGTGCTGGACACGGTCGTCGGCGCGCCCGCGCCGGGCATCGGCGTCCGGCTCGACCGGCTCGACGGCACGCGGTGGCGGCAGGTCGCCGCCGGCCGCACCGACGCCGACGGCCGGCTGCGCGACTGGGTGCCGGCGGCACAGTGGACGGCCGGCCGCTACCGGCTCGTCTTCGACCTCGACGCCCGCCCCGGGCCGGACCCCTTCTTCCCGGAGGTGGTGCTCACCTTCACCGTCGGCGACCCCGCGGCGCGCCTGCACCTGCCGCTGCTGCTCAGCCCGTTCGGCTACACGACCTACCGAGGGAGTTGACAGATGGGAATCGTGCTGGGGCCCAACCGGTACGGCAAGGCCCAGGTGCGCGTGGTCCACGTGGTCCGCGACGGCGACCGGCACACGCTGCGGGACCTCGACGTGCGCACCGCCCTCGCCGGCGACCTCGCCGCCACCCATCTCACCGGCGACAACGGCCAGGTGCTGCCGACCGACTCGCAGAAGAACACGGTGTACGCGTTCGCCCGCAGACACGGCGTCGCCTCGCCCGAGGCGTTCGCGCTCCTGCTGGCCCGGCACTTCGTGCACGCCCAGCCGGCCGTCCGGCGCGCCGAGGTGGCGGTGCGGGAGTTCGGCTGGCAGCGGCTCGGGCAGCACTCCTTCCAGCGCGGCGGCGCGGAGACCCGCACCGCGACGGTCAGCTACGACGGCGAGACCGCCCGGGTCGTGTCCGGGCTGACCGACCTGGTGCTGCTGAACACCACGAACTCCGAGTTCCACGGCTTCGTGCGCGACGAGTACACGACGCTGCCGGAGACCACCGACCGGATCCTGGCCACCGCCGTGGACGCCCGCTGGCGGCACCTCGACGCCGACGCGGACTGGGACGCCGCCCACCGGCAGGTGCGCGAGGCGCTGGTCGCCGCGTTCGTCGAGACGTACAGCAGGTCGTTGCAGCAGACGCTGTACGCGATGGGCCGCCGGGTGCTGGAGACCCGGCCGGAGGTGGCGGAGATAAAGCTGTCGCTGCCCAACCGGCACCACCTCCCGGTCGACCTGTCGCCGTTCGGGCTGGACAACCCCAACGCCGTCTTCGTCGCCACCGACCAGCCGTACGGGCTGATCGAGGGCACCGTCGGCCGCGACGGCGTCGCCCCGGCCGACGGCGACTGGTGACGCCGTGCTCGTCATCGACAACTGCGCCGTCGCCACGGTCGACGCCGCCGGCACCGAGCACCACGCCGGGCACCTGGTGATCGGCGACGACGGGCGGATCGCCGCCGTGGGGGCCGGGCCCGCCGGCCCGGTGGACCCGGCGGCCCGCCGGATCGACGGCACCGGCTGCCTGGCCACCCCGGGCCTGGTCAACACCCACCATCACCTCTACCAGTGGGTGACCCGGGGGTTGGCCCAGCAGTCGGACCTGTTCGGCTGGCTCACCACCCTCTACCCCGTCTGGGCGCACCTGGACGCCGACATCGTGCACGCGGCGGCCGCCGCCGGGCTGGGCTGGCTCGCGCTGTCCGGCTGCACCACCAGCACCGACCACCACTACGTGTTCCCCCCGGGCCGCGACGACCCGCTGGCCGCCGAGATCGAGGCCGCCCGGCTGGTCGGGCTGCGCTTCCAGCCGTGCCGGGGGTCGATGGACCTCGGCCGGTCGGCGGGCGGCCTGCCGCCGGACTCGCTGGTGGAGGACACCGAGGCGGCGCTGCTGGCCACCGAGGCGGCCATCGACCGCCACCACGACCCGTCCCCCGGCTCGATGCTGCGGATCGCCGTGGCCCCGTGCTCGCCGTTCTCGGTCACCGGCACCCTGATGCGGGAGTCCGCCGCGCTGGCCCGGCGGCGGGGCGTCCGGCTGCACACCCACCTCGCGGAGACCGTCGAGGAGGAGGAGTACTGCCGCGCCACGCACGGCTGCGCCCCGGTCGACTACGCCGAGCAGCTCGGCTGGCTCGGCGACGACGTGTGGCTGGCCCACGGCGTACACCTGGACGACCCGGCGGTGGCGAAGCTGGCCGCCACCGGCACGGCGGTGGCGCACTGCCCCAGCTCCAACGCCCGCCTCGGCGCCGGCACCGCCCGCGTGCCGGACCTGCTCGCCGCCGGGGTGCCGGTGGGCCTCGGCGTCGACGGCGCGGCCTCCCAGGAGGCCGGCCAGCTCGGCGCGGAGCTGCGCCAGGCGTTGTACGCGGCCCGGCTGCGCGGCGGCCCGGCTGCGCTGACCGCCCGGCAGGCCCTCGCCCTGGGCACCATGGGCGGGGCGCGGTGCCTCGGCCGCGCCGACGAGATCGGCTCGCTGGAGGCAGGCAAGCTCGCCGACGTCGCGCTCTGGCGCGTCGACGGGCTGGGCCACGCCGGCATCGACGACCCGGTGGCGGCCCTGGTGTTCGGCCCACCGGCGCCGCTGGCGCTGCTGCTGGTCGGCGGCCGGGCCGTCGTCGAGGACGCGGAGCTGCGCACCGCCGACGCCGACGCCCTCGCCCGGGCGGCCGCCGGGGCGCACCGCCGTCTGCTGGAGCGGGCCCGATGAGCTACGACCTGGTGCTGCGGTCCCGCCGGGCGGTGCTGCCGGACGGGCAGCGGCCGGCGGCGGTCGCCGTGACCGCCGGCCGGATCGCCGCGCTCGCCGGCTACGACGCGCCGCTCGACGCCGTCGTCGACGAGGACCTCGGCGACGTCGCCCTGCTGCCCGGCCTGGTGGACACGCACGTGCACGTCAACGAGCCCGGCCGCACCGAGTGGGAGGGTTTCGCCAGCGCCACCCGGGCCGCCGCGGCCGGCGGCGTCACCACCCTGGTCGACATGCCGCTCAACAGCGTCCCGCCGACGGTCACCGTGGCCGCGCTGGAGGCCAAGCGCGCCGCCGCGCGGAGCCGCTGCCACGTCGACGTCGGGTTCTGGGGCGGCGTCGTGCCGGGCAACCTCGGCGACCTCGTGGCGCTGCGCCGGGCCGGGGTGTTCGGCTTCAAGGCGTTCCTCGTCGACTCCGGGGTGCCGGAGTTCCCGCCGGTCGACGCCGGCCTGCTGGAACGGGCCCTGGCGACGGTCGACGCGCTCTTCGTCGTGCACGCCGAGGACCCGGGGTCGGTGCGCGGGTCGCCCCCGTCGCCGCGCTACGCCGACTTCGTGGCGTCCCGGCCGCCGGAGGCCGAGCGGTCCGCCGTCGCCACGGTGGTGGCCGCGGCCCGCCGCGCCGACGCCCGCGTGCACGTGCTGCACCTGTCGTCGGTCGCCGCGCTGTCCGAGCTGGCCGCCGCGCGGGCCGACGGCGTGCGGCTGACCGTGGAGACGTGCCCGCACTACCTCGCGTTGACCGCCGAGCAGGTGCCCGACGGGGCGACGGAGTTCAAGTGCTGCCCGCCGATCCGGGACCGGGACAACCAGGACCGGCTCTGGGCGGCGCTGGCCGACGGCGCGGTGGACTGCGTGGTCAGCGACCACTCCCCCTGCCTGCCGGAGCTGAAGCGGGCCGACACCGGTGACTTCGCCGCGGCCTGGGGCGGCATCGCGTCGGTGCAGCTCAGCCTGCCGGTGGTGTGGACCGAGGCCCGCCGGCGGGGGCACGGCCTGGCCGACGTGGCGCGGTGGATGGCCGCCGGCCCGGCCGACCTGGTCGGGCTGCCCGGCAAGGGCCGGATCGCGGTGGGCGGCGACGCCGACCTGGTGGCCTTCGACGCGGACGCCGGCTTCCGCGTCGAGCCGGGGCTGCTGCACCACCGGCACCCCGTGACGCCGTACGCCGGTCAGCGGCTGACCGGGGTGGTGCGGGCCACCTGGCTACGCGGCGAACCGGTGACCGGCGACGCCCCGCGCGGTCGGCTGCTGCGGGCGGACGCGCCGTGAGCGGCCGTCCCGAACCGGCCGCCGGCCGCACCGACCCGGCCGACCTGGCCGGCCTCGCGGCCCTGCCCGACCTGGCCTCGCGCGCCTTCGGCGGCGGCGTGGTCGTCGCCAACGACGAGTTCTTCGCCGCCGCGGACAACCTGGTCGACCCGCTGCCGCCGACCTTCTCGCCCCGCACGTTCGCCGCGAAGGGCCAGGTCTACGACGGCTGGGAGACCCG
Organism: Micromonospora sp. WMMD712; assembly: GCF_029581295.1. Classification (NCBI taxonomy): domain Bacteria; kingdom Bacillati; phylum Actinomycetota; class Actinomycetes; order Micromonosporales; family Micromonosporaceae; genus Micromonospora; species Micromonospora sp. WMMD712. The sequence continues at coordinate 7,657,127 of NZ_CP120743.1, read as the reverse complement.
CCGCCGCCGCGAGCCCGGCGCCGACCACGCCGTCGTCCGGCTCGGCCTGCCGGGCGTGGTGCGGCTGCTGGTCGTCGACACCAGCTTCTTCACCGGCAACTATCCGCCGTTCGCCGCCGTCGACGGGTGCGCCGTCGACGGCTACCCCGGGCCGGACGAGCTCGCCGGGGCGCGCTGGGTGCCGCTGCTCGGCCGCTCGCCGCTGGCCGGGGACAGCCGCAACGTCTTCCCGGTCGACGTGCCCCACCACGTCACCCACGTGCGGCTCACCATCTTCCCCGACGGCGGCGTCGCCCGGCTGCGGGTGCACGGCGACGTGGTGCCCGACCCCCGGCTGCTGCCCGACGTGCTCGACCTGGCCGCGACGGAGCACGGCGGCCGGGTGCAGGCGTGCAGCGACCGGTTCTACGGCGCCCCGCAGAACCTGCTCGCCCCCGGCCCGGCCCGGGTGATGGGCGAGGGCTGGGAGACCGCCCGCCGCCGCGACGACGGCAACGACTGGGTGCTGGTCCGGCTGGGCGTGCCGGGGGTCGCGCACTTCGTGGACCTGGACACCAGCCACTTCAAGGGCAACGCACCGGGCCGGGCGACGCTGCGCGCCGCCGACGAGCGCCTGGGCGACCTCGACGACCCGGCGGCGTGGTTCCCCCTGCTGCCGCAGACCCGGCTGCGGCCGGACACCCGGCACCGCTTCCCGGTCGACGCGCCCCGGGCCGCCACCCACGTCCGGCTGGACATCTTCCCCGACGGCGGGATGGCCAGGCTGCGGGTGACCGGCCGCGTCGACGCCGCCGGCCGCGACGCCCTGGCGGCCCGGTGGCGGCGCACCCGGCCGCCGGCGGCCGACCCCACCGGCGGCTGAGCCGTGCCGGTCACGCGATCGGCGCCGGCGGCACGCGGCGGGCACACAGCTTCCTGACAGTTGGCGGCGATCCTGGGCACCGGCGTGACCGCGTCACGCCGAACGTCCGACAGGAAGGCGTCACGATGAGGAAGTACCCGATGGCCGCGCTCCTTGCGGCCGTCATGATCGGTGGCACGGGGTGCTCGACCACCGGATCCGACCAGGCCGACGCCGCCGAGCCGCCGGAGGTGGCCACGCTGCGCACCGAAACACCGTCCGTCGCCGCGTCGACGCCGGGGGCCGAGCGTCCCCGCGAGCGCCTCGACGACACCGAGGAGGACGCGAAGGCGCGCGTGCGGCCGTACGAGAAGTGCATGGCCGACCACGGCGTCGACGTCCACCGGGAACGGGCCGGCGGCGTCACCACGGGCCGGATCGGGAAGGCGAACAAGGCCTGCGAGAACCTGCTGCCGCTGCCGCCGTGGGAGCTCGACCCGGCCAACCCGGAGGCGCGGGACTTCGCGCGGGACGTCGTGGCCTGCCTCAAGGAGAAGGGCGTGCGCTACGTCGAGGTCAACCCCGACGGCCCGGGCTGGTCGTTCGGCGGCGAACGGAACGACGCGGAGTCGATCTCGAAGGGCATGCGGTTCTCGCCGGAGTGCGAGCGTGAGGTCGCCGCGAAGCGCAAGTGACCACGCGGACCGGAGGCGCCACCCGCAGTGCGGGTGGCGCCTCCGTCGTTCGCCGCCCGCGACGGCGTGGTCGGTCGCTGCCCGCGACGGTGCGGTCGGTCGCCGCCTCCCCCGCGTGCTCCGTCTCCCCCGCGCCGGTCAGGTCGAGGCGAGCGCCTCGGTCGGCGTGAGCCGGGCTGCCCTGATCGACGGGTAGACCCCGGCGACGACGCCGACCACGACGGCGCCGCCGAGCCCCGCGAGCGTCGCCGGCAGCGGGACCACGACCGGCCAGCCCTGACCGATCGCGTACGCGGCGGTGGCGGCCAGGCCCACCAGGGTCCCGGCGACACCGCCGAGCGCGGCCAGGGCGGCCGACTCGGTGAGGAACTGGGCGCGGATCTGGCCCCGGTGCGCGCCCAGCGCCCGACGCAGGCCGATCTCGGTGCGGCGTTCCCACACCGCGACCACCATCGTGTTCGCCACCCCGATCCCGCCGACGAGCAGCGCGACCGCGGCGAGGCCGAGGAGCAGGGCGGAGAAGGCGCCCTCGGTGGCCCGCTTCGCGGCGAGGGCGTCCGACGGGCGGGTCACCACGACCTGCCCGGGCTGCTCCGGCGAGACGGTGGCGGGCAGGACCGCGCGGACGGTCTCGATCGCCGGCTCGCGGCACTGGACGTAGATGACCGTGGGGTGGCCGTCGAAGCGGAGCTGGCTGCGGGCCGCCTCCCAGCCGACCAGGACCGAGCGGTCGATGTCCGGGGAGAGCGGCGTGGCGGCGAGGATGCCGACGACGGTGAACCACCGGTCGCCGATGATCACCATCGGGGCCGGGCCGCCGGCGGCGGGCAGGTCCGCGAACCCGAGCCGGGTGGCGGCGACCGAGCCGAGCACCACGGTCGGGAAGCGCTCGGTGACGGGGTCGAGCCAGCGCCCGGAGCGCACCGTGGCGTTGATGGCCTGCGGCAGGTCGAGGCGCGCGGCGAGCACGGTCAGGCCGGAGCCGTCGCGGGCGTCGGTGCGGTCGTTGCGGCGCACCAGCGTGTGGGTGTTGGCCACGGCGCTCGCGACCGTGACCGGGCCGATGCGCTGCACCATCGCCACGGACTCCGCGGGCAGCCGCGGCGGGTCCGTGCCGGGTTGCGCCATGACCTGGAGGCTGTTGGTGCCCAGGGCGGACAGCTCGCGCAGCAGCGCCGCCTGGCTGGCGGCGGGGACGCCGGTGACCAGGACCGTGGTGGCGATGCCGATCGCGATGCCCAGGGCCGAGAACGCGGCCCGCATCCTGCGGGTACGGATGCCGAGCAGCCCGACGTCGAGCAGGTCGAGCGGGGAGAGGCGGACCGGGCGGATCATCGGACGTCCGCCGTGTCCCGCACGAGCCGGCCGTCGCGGATCTCGACGCGGCGGGGCAGGCTGTTGGCGATCTCGTTGTCGTGGGTGATGACGGCGATGGTGGTGCCCTCCTCGTTGAGTCTGCGCAGCAGGCGCAGGACGGCCTGCCCGGTGCCGGTGTCGAGGGCCCCGGTGGGCTCGTCGGCCAGCACCAGGGCGGGGCCGTTGACGATGGCCCGGGCGATGGCGACCCGCTGGCGTTCGCCGCCGGAGAGCTGGGCCGGGCGGTGGCCGACCCGGTGGGCGAGGCCGACCCGGTCGAGGGCGTCGAGCGCGAGCGCCCGGCGACGCCTGCGCGCGACTCCGGCGTAGAGCAGGCCGGTCGCCACGTTCTCGGCGGCGGTGAGGCCCTCGGCGAGGTGGAACTGCTGGAAGACGAAGCCGAGCCAGCGGCCCCGCAGGGCGGAGAGCTGACGGTCGGAGAGCGCGGCGACGTCCTGCCCCGCGATCCGGATCGTGCCGGAGCTGGGTCGGTCGAGGGTGCCCATGAGGTGGAGCAGGGTCGACTTGCCGGAGCCGGACGGCCCGACGATGGCGAGCAGCTCGCCCTCGGCGATGTCGAGGCAGATCCCGCGCAGCGCGTCGACCCCGCCCGGGTAGCGCCTGCTGACGTCGCGCGCGGACAGGACGGTGTTCACGAGGTGGTCACCACCCGCGTGCCCGCGACGAGCCCGGCTCCGCTGATCTCGACGAGGCCCTTGGCGAACATGCCGGTCTCGACCGCGACCAGGCCGCCGCCCTCGACCTGGACGGCGTAGCCGCCCTCGGCGAGCGCCAGCAGCGCGCCGACCGGCGCGACGAGGACGTCCTCGTGCGTCTCGGCGACGAAGTCGACCTGCACGCCGGCAAAGCTGATCTTGGAGACGGCGGCGGACCTGTCCAGGGTGACGGTCACGGTGACCCTGGCCGGGCCGCCGCCCGTCGGGTCGTCGCCCGCCGCGGCCTGCACGGCCTGGCCGACGGCGGCGACCTTGCCGCCGACCGCGCTCTCGTCGGGCAGCCGCACGTCGACCACGTCGCCCGGGCCCACCGAGGCGGCGTCACCGACGTCCATCTGCACCGTGACCACCTTCGCGGTCTGGGTGACCGACATCAGCGAGGAGTTCGCGCTGTCGCCGGGCTGGGCGGCGACCGAGTCGACCCGGACCGCGCCGACGAGCACCGCCACGTCCCCGGGCTCGACCGCGCCGGTCGCCGGGACCCCCAGGTCGACCTGCCAACGCTTGACGGCCGCGCGCAGCCCGGTGGTCAGGACGGCCTCGCCCCGGCCCACCGTCACCGCCGGGCGGGACGCGGACGGCGACGGAGCCGGCGACGGGACCAGCCGGGTGCCGGGCCTCGGCTGGTCGCCGATCTCGTAGCCGAGGGCGTCGAGGTTGTCGGCGACGATCCGCACGTCCCGGCCGACCGTGCCGAGGTCACGCAGCGGGCGGTACAGCGGCATCCCGCCGTAGAACAACGGCACCGGCCGGTCGTCGACGCGGTAGAGCTGCTTCCCGCGCCGGACCGCCGCCCCCGGCGCGGGCAGCCACGTCACCGTGCCGTCCCTGCCCCCCTTGACCACCCGCGCGGCGCCGTAGCCGAGCGTGCCCGGCAGCGACTGCGACATCGACATGTCCTGCTGCACCAGCGCCACGCTGCGCACCCCGGCGGATCCGTCGACGGCCGGCGGGGGCCCGGCGTCCCGGCCGGACCAGACGACACCGGCCGTGACGGCCAGCACCGCGAGCACGACGGCGGGCGCCACCGGCCTCGGCAGGCGTCGGCGGCGCTGGGCCGGCTCCGCGCCGACGACGGGGATGACCTGGGTTTCGGTGTCCGACGGCGGCACCGTTCGGGGCAGTGGCATGGCGCGATGGTGGCCCGGGAATATCAGGATCCTGTCAGGCCCGGACGTGACCTGTTCCGCACCGTCGCCACGCGGCCGCGGCGCACCGCCCCTGGGCTGCGCGGGCCCGCTGCCACCCCCGCCGCCGCCGAGGTCACGGCCGGTTCGGGGGCGTCGCGCCTGACCTATAGTCCCCACCATGTGCGCACAGGTGATGCTCGCGGAAGACGACCGGCGGCAGGCCGAGGCGCTGCGCCGCTACCTCACCGCGGAGGGGCACGAGGCGACGGTCGTGCACGACGGCGAGGCGGCGCTGCGGCAGGCCCGGCAGCGGCCGTTCGACCTGCTCGTGCTCGACGTGATGCTGCCGGGGCTGGACGGCATGCAGGTCTGCCGCATCCTCCGGCAGGAATCGGACGTGCTGATGCTGATGCTGACCGCCCGGTCGAGCGAGGACGACCTCCTGCGCGGCCTGGACCTGGGCGCCGACGACTACATGACCAAGCCGTTCAGCCCTCGGGAGCTGGTGGCCCGGATCCGGACGCTGCTGCGGCGCGTCCGGACGACGGGGCAGGAGTTCCCCGTGCACCGGGTCGGGCGGCTCACCGTCGACGAGCCCCGGCACACCGTGACCGCCGGCGGCGTCCCGGTCGACTGCACCGCCGGCGAGTTCGCGATCCTGGCCGCGATGACCCGCCAGCCGGGGCGGGTGTTCACCCGGGGCCAGCTGCTGGAACACACCCGGGGCGTCGAGCGGGAGTCGACCGAGCGCACCATCGACGTGCACGTGATGAACCTGCGCCGCAAGATCGAGTTGAACCCCCGCCGGCCCCAGCAACTGCTGACCGTCTACGGCGTCGGCTACAAGCTCGGCCCCGGCGCGCCGTGAGGCGGCAGCGGGTGCCGCCGCACCGGAGCCTGTTGGTGCGGCTGCTGGCCACCTCCCTGCTGGTGGCGGTCTGCGCGATCCTGGCGACGACCTGGCTGGCCGTGCAGTCGACGACCCGGGCGATCCGGCAGGAACAGGGCCGCTCGCTCGCCGACGACAAGAGCATCTACGACACGATGGTGGGCTACGCCGCCACCCACCGGGACTGGTCGCAGGTGGCCCCCGTGCTCGCCGAGCGGGCCGGCAAGCTCGAACGCCGGATCACCCTGATGACCCCCGACCGGCAGGTCATCGCCGACTCCGCGCCGCAGGGCCCGTCGCTGCACGGGGCGCGGCCGTCGGCGACCGTCGACCCGTTGCAGGTGGACCTGGGCCTGACCGGCGGGACCGAGCGGATCGACCCGCGCGTGCTCGGGCCGTACGTGCTGACCGCGCAGGAGAGCGCCTTCAGCCGCGCGCTGGCCTCCCGGTGGCTCGGCTGCATCCGCGGCGAGTCCACGCTGGACGGCAAGGTCGTCGTCGGCCCGGGCGGACGGGCGGCGGTGCAGGTCACCGGGCCGGACGTGCGCGACGTCGCCGGCTTCTGCCTGCCGACCGAGCTGGCCGAGCCGATGCCGAGCGAGGCCAAGGGGATCGCGCAGCTGACGACCGCGACGAAGACGTGCCTGCGCGAGGCGGGGCTGCCCGACCGGGTCACGATCCGGGCGGACCGCAGCATGGTCCGCAGCGGCGACGCCCGCGTCGACCGGCAGGCCGACGCCTGCTTCCAGAAGGCGCGGCTCGCCCAGCTCAGGTCGTACGTGGCCCCGCCGGCCCTGCTCTTCGTGACCGACGAGGCCCAGGGCTCCACCGGGCCGGTGTTCAACCTGTCCCGGGGGAACCTGGTCCGCATCGCCCAGGTGACGGGAGCGGTGCTGGCCGCCACCGTGCTGATCACCGTCCTGGTCGGGCGGCGGCTGGTCCGGCCGCTGCGGGCCCTGACCGACGCCACCCGGCAGCCGATGGACGAGCAGGCCCGGGTGCCGGTGACCACCCGCGACGAGATCGGCCTGCTGGCCACCGCCCTCAACGACCTCGCCGCCCGGCGGGAACAGACCGAGGAGCTGCGCAAGAGCATGGTCAGCGACGTGGCGCACGAGCTGCGGACGCCGCTGAGCAACATCCGCAGCTGGCTGGAGGCCGCCCAGGACGGCCTCGCCCAGCCCGACGCGCAGCTGCTCAGCCTGCTGCTCGACGAGGCGCTGCTGTTGCAGCACATCATCGACGACCTGCGGGACCTGGCCGCCGCCGACGCCGGGGACCTGCGCATCCACCGCGAGCCGCACTTCGTGGCGGACCTGCTGGAGCAGGTCGTCGAGGCGCACCGGGGCGCCGCCGAGGCCGCCGGGGTGCGGCTGGGCACCGAGCTGCTCGCCGACCCGGAGCTGCCGGTCGACGGCCCCCGGCTGCGGCAGCTCGTCGGCAACGTGGTCGCCAACGCCGTCCGGCACACCCCCGCCGGCGGCTCGGTCACCGTGCGCTGCGCCGTCCACGACGACCAGGTCGCCATCGCCGTGTCCGACACCGGCACCGGCATCGCACCCGCCGACCAGGCCAGGATCTTCGACCGCTTCTGGCGGGCCGACGACTCGCGGGCCCGCAGCACCGGGGGCAGCGGGCTCGGCCTGTCGATCGCCCGCAAGCTCGCCGAGGCCCACGACGGCACGATCGGCGTCGAGAGCGTCCTCGGCCGGGGCAGCACCTTCACCATCCGGCTGCCGGTCGCCGAGCCGGCGGCCGCCGGTCACCGCCGCCCGGCCGCGCGGCGATAGCAGCGGGGCGGGGCGGCTGGGCGGGGCCTGTCGGGCCGCCGTGCCGGCCGTCGGGCCGGGCGCGGCGACGCCACGGGCGGACCGGTCACGGCGGGTCGAGCGGCCTGGCCTTCTGCGGGTGGAGGGTCTCGTGGCGGGCCAGCATCGCGACGAACTCGGCGATCTTCCGCTCGCGGGTCTGTGCCCGCTTGACGGCGTTGAGGCGGTAGACGAGAGCGAACCGGTTGGTCCTGGTGAGCACGTCGAACATGGCCTGGGCGGCGGGGTCGGCGGCGATGGCGGCGAGGAGGTCGGCCGGCACCTCGGCCTCCGACGACGGGGCGTAGGCGGCCGTCCACCGCCCGTCGGCCTTGGCGGCCTCCACCGCCGCGCGGCCCGGGGGCAGCATCCGCCCGTCCGCCTCCAGCCGGGCCACGTGGGCGACGTTGCGCTGCGACCAGACGCTGCGGGGCCGGCGCGGGGTGAACCGGATCCAGGAGGTCTCCTGGTCCCGCTTGCGGGCCTGCCCGTCGATCCAGCCGAAGCACAGGGCCTCGTCGACCGCCTGCTGCCAGGTCAGCGTCGTGACGGTGCCGCCCTTGCGGGTCAGGGCGAGCCAGACGCCGGGCGACGTGGCGTGGTGGGTCGACAGCCACGCGCGCAGCGCGTCCGCGTCGGCGACGATCAACTCGTCCAGCTCGGCAGTCGCCATGAGGGCAGGTTAGCCCGCCGAGGCCGGGACGGTGGCCGCACCCTCCGGGTCACCGTGCCGCCGGGTCAGACCCGCTCCCGGGCGGATCGCCGACGGGCCGCGGCGATCTCGGGATGGTGGCCGACGGCCCAACCGGCCAGCGCGGAGAGCGGCTCCAGCAGGCTGACGCCGAGCGGCGTCAGCCGGTACTCGACGCTCGGCGGCGACGTGGGGAACACCTCCCGCTCGACCAGACCGTCGCTCTCCAACGTGCGCAGGCTCCGGGTGAGCATCCGCTGGCTGATGCCGTCGACCGCCCGGTGCAACTCGTTGAACCGGTGCGGCCGCTGGTCGAGCAGGGTGAGCAGCAGCAGCGTCCACTTGTCGCTCACCCGCCGCAGCACGTCGGTGACCGGGCAGTTCTCGTACTCGCCGGCCGGCACGGGCTGCGGCAACCGGTGGCCGCCCAGCCCGGCACGCACACCGGTGTTCCCTGTGGCCATGAAGGTGCCTTCTTTCGCTCGCGCCGGTCGACTGCCCAGGATGGACCCGGTCGGTGAGGAACCGTAGTGGAGGCGGCATGGGGTTCGTGGTGGTCAGCGGCGGCACCAACGGAATGGGACGGGCGTTCGCCGTCGGGCGGGCCGAACGCGGTGACCGGGTGCTGGTGCTCGGCCGCAACCGCGAACGCGGCGAGGCGCTGGCGGGTGGGTCCGTCGCGTTCCTTCCGGTGGACCTCTCCAGCGTGGCCGAGACCCGGCAGGTCGTCGCGCACATCCTCACCGAGCACCACGTCGTGGATGCGCTGACGCTGTTCGCCAACGCGGTGGCGCCGCGTCGGGTCGTGACCGCCGAGGGGCTGGAGCAGACGTTCGCGCTCTACTATCTCAGTCGCCATCTGCTCAGCTTCGGCCTGCGTCCCGCCCTGGACCGGGCCGCCGCCCCGGTGATCGTGAACGTCGCCGGCGTCGGCGTCACGCGGGGCGGGGTGCGCTGGGCCGACCCGCAGCTGACCTCGGGCTACTCGGCCGTCGCCGCCCAACTTCAGGCCGGTCGCGCCAACGATCTGCTCGGCGTGGGCTTCGCCGCGCAGTCCGGCAGCCGAGCCCGTTACGTGCTCTACCATCCCGGTTTCACCCGCAGCGGCGACCGTGGGTCGCTGCCGCTGCTCGTGCGCGGGCTGCTGGCGGCGGCGTCGGTGGCGGCCCGCCCCGTCGCGGACTCGGTCGCCCCGATCCACCGGTTCCTCGACGCGCCCCCGGCCGAGCCGCTGACGGCCGTCGACCGCCACAGGCGGCTTCCGCTCGACCTTCCCACGCTCGACCCGCAGCACGCCGCACGTCTGATGCAGCTCACGGAGAAGCTGCTCGACTGACCGCGCGCGGCGTCACGCCCGGTGTGCCCGCCACTGCTCGGCCGGGGTGAGCGGCACGAGCGGCGGCCGCTCCACGGCCGTGGTCAGCTCGATCCGCCGCCCCTCGGCAGCCGAGCGCAGCAGGGCGGTCATCGTGTCGAGCACGTGCAGCGCCACGTCGCCGCCGGCCCGCGGCGCACGCCGGCCGTCGGCGGTGACGGCGTCGATCAGGCCGACGCCCCGGGCGCCGTCGACGTAGCCGGCCCCCGGCGGCAGGGCGCGCCACCCGCCGCCGCCGAGCGCGAACAGCCGGACCTCGCCGTCGAAGTTGTTCGGGTCGGGCACGGCGAGGGTGCCGGTCTCCCCGTGCACCTCGATCGGCGCGGCCGTGGTCGCGACGCCGTCGAAGCTCGTGGTGAGGGTGGACAGCACCCCGTCGGCGTGTTCGAGCACGCCGGTGACGTGGGTGTCCACCCGCACGGGCACCCGCTGACCGAGGCGCGGGCCCGAGCCGATGACGCGCTCGTCGCGCAGCCGGCTGGCGGCTCCGTGCACCGCCCGGACCGGCCCGAGCAGGTGGACCAGCGCCGAGATGTAGTACGGCCCCATGTCCAGCAGCGGCCCCCCGCCAGGGGCGTAGTAGAAGTCGGGGTGGGGGTGCCACCGCTCGTGCCCGGGGGTGACCATGACGGCCGACGCGGACAGCGGGCGGCCGATGAGCCCGCCGTCGATCGCGGCGCGCGCCGTCTGGGTGCCCGTGCCCAGGACGGTGTCCGGCGCGCACCCGACGCGGACGCCGGCCGCCGCGGCCCGCTCGACGGTCGCCCGGCCGTCCGCGAAGGTGGCGGCGAGCGGCTTCTCCACGTACACGTGCTTGCCGGCGTCGATCGCGGCGCGGGAGACCTCGGCGTGCGCCGCGGGGATCGTCAGGTTGAGCACCGTCTGCACGTCGGGGCGGTCGAGCAGCCGCTCGACGCTCACCGCCTCCGCGCCGGGCAGCCGGGCGGCGGTCGCGGCGGACCGGGCGGGGTCGAGGTCGGCCACCGCCACGACGCGCACCGCCGGATGGTCCGCGAGCGTGTCCAGGTAGGCGCGGGAGATGACCCCGAGCCCTACGACGCCGACGCGGTGCGGGTCGCCCACACCATGCCCCTCTCGATGACGGTGCGGATGCTCGGGTGCTCCAGCACGTCGAGGCTGTGCCCCGGGGTGGTCACGACGACGCGCCCGACGCCCCACCGCCGGGTCCAGATCGCCGGCGAGGTGACCGGCCGGTGCCACGGCTGCCACGGCTGCGCCGGGTGGGTGGTGGTGGCCAACACGTCGATCAGGTCGTCGTGCAGCACCCAGTACTGCTCGGTGACCAGCTCGACGTCGCCGATCCCCGCAGTGATCGGATGCTCCCGGCCCAGGTCGGTGAGGCGGATCGTGTGCGGCAGGAAGTTGTCCTCCGCCCCGCGGTGGCGCTCGCACGGCTCCTTGCCCGGGTGGGTCGCGAACTGGCCGCCGACGAGGTGCAGGTAGTCCGACGACATCCGGAACGAGTCGACGATGCCGCCGTGCCAGCCGGTGAACCCCGTCCCGGCGGCGACCGCCGCACTGAGGCCCGCGACCTGCTCCGGGGTGATCTGCGACATCGTCACGCACTGCACGACGAGGTCGGTGGCGGCCAGCTCGTCGGCGTCGGCGTAGACGTCCGTCGACTCCTCGATCCGTACGGCGTAGCCGCTGCGTTCGAGGAACGGCAGGAACAGCTCCGTGGCCCGGACCGGCTCGTGCCCCTCCCATCCGCCCCGCACCACCAGTGCTCTGCGCTGCGCCACCCTCGCTCCCTTCCTGGCCCGTGCGCCGAGGCCCACCGGGCTCACGCTCCGCCGGGCGCCTGCCGCAGGGCCTCCCGGGCCACCCTGAACGCCCGGTTCGCCGCCGGTACGCCAGCGTAGACGCCGACCTGGAGCAGGACCTCCGCCACCTCCTGCGGGCTCAACCCGTTGCGCAGCGCGGCGCGGACGTGCAGGGCCAGCTCCTCGTCGTGGTGCAGGGCGGCGAGCACGGCGAGGGTCACGCAGCTCCGGGCGCGGCGGTCCAGGCCGGGCCGGGTCCACACCTCCCCCCACGCGTAGCGGGTGATGAAGTCCTGGAAGTCGGCGGTGAACGCGTCCGTGCCGGCGATCGCCCGGTCGACGTGCGCGTCCCCCAGCACCTCCCGGCGCACCGTCATGCCTGCGTCGTGCCGCTCGCGGTCGTTCATCGGTCACCGGGTTCCTCGTCGACGGGGTCGGGCGGGAGGAGGTGGTCCCGCAGGAGCCGACCCACCCGCCCGGGTTGCTCCACGTTGGCCAGGTGCGCCGCCGCGTCGACCACGGCCAGCCGCGCCCCGGGGATCCGTCGGACGATCTCGCGGGCGTGCGCGACCGGGGTGGCCGGGTCGTCGGCACCCGCGACGACAAGCGTCGGCGCGCCGATCCGGCCGAGATCCGCGCGCAGGTCCATCGTGGCGATCGCCTCGCAGCAGGCGGCGTAGCCGGCCGGGGAGGTCGCGGTCAGCATGGCGCGGCAGCCGGCGACCACGTCCGGCCGGGCCGCGGCGAACGCCGGGGTGAACCAGCGGGCCACCACCGCGTCGGCGATCGCCGCCAGGCCGCCGGCGCGCACCGTCGCCGCCCGCGCCCGCCACTGCCCGGGCGGGCCGAGCGACGCCGAGGTGCACAGCAGCGCCAGCCGCCGCACCCGCTCGGGCGCGTGCGCGGCGAGCCACATGCCGACCATGCCGCCGAGGGACAATCCCGCGTAGTGGACCCACGGCACGTCGAGGTCGTCCAGCGTCCGCAGCAGCTCCCGGCCCAGCAGGTCCATCGTGTACGGCCCGGCCGGCACCGCCGAGCGGCCGTGGCCCAGGTGGTCGTACCGGATGACCCGGAAGTGCCGCGCGAGCGCCGGGACCTGGGGTCCCCACATCGCCCCGGTGGTGCCGAGCGAGCCGCCGAGCAGCAGCACCGGCGCGGCGGCCGGGCCGTCGACGGCGAGGTGCAGGCGGGCGGTCACCCGTGGCCGTCCCGGGCGGCGGCCAGGGCGCGGTCGACGAGCCGGCCGGCGGAGCCGAGCCAGCGGCGCGGGTCGAGCGCCTCGTCGACGTCGGCCTCGGACAGGTGGGCGCGGACGTCGGGGTCGGCGAGCAGCGCGGCCCGGAACGCGGGCGCGGCGGCGGCGCGGGCGACCAGGTCGTGTGCGACGCCGCGGCCGACGGCCGGGGCGAGCCGCGCGGCGACCGCCTCGGCGAGCACGAGGCCGCCGGCCGCGTCGAGGTTCTCCCGCATCCGCCCGGGGTGGACCCGCAGCCCGGCCAGCATCCGGGCGCAGCGGGCGGCCGCGCCGCCGGCGCAGCGCAGCAGGTCGAGCAGGGGTTCCCACTCGGCGTGCCAGGCGCCTGCGGCGCGCTCGTGCTCGTGCACGGCCGCGGCGAACAGGGTGGCGACGAGGCCCGGGCCGCGGCGCGCCGCGGCGGTGACGAGGACCGAGTCCACCGGGTTGCGCTTGTGCGGCATGGCCGAGGAGCCGCCCCGCCCGGCGTCGCCCTCGGCGACCTCGCCGACCTCGGTCTGGGCGAGCAGCCCGACGTCGAGCGCGGCCTTGCCGGCGGCCGCGAGGAGTCCGCCGCAGGCGGCGGCCAGGTCGAGCCGGGGCTGCCGACGGGTGTGCCAGGGCAGCGCGGTGGCGGGCAGGCCCAGGTGCGCCGCGAACCGCTCGGCGACCTGCGGGCCGGCCGGGCCGAACGCGGCCAGGGTGCCGACCGCGCCGCCGAGCTGCGCGGGCTGCGCCGCGGCCGCCTGCCGCAGCCGGTCGCGGGCGTCGGCCAGGCCGGTCAGCCAGCCGGCCGCCTTGAGTCCGAACGTGGTCGGCGCGGCCTGCTGCCCGAGGGTCCGGGCGACCGTCACCGTGTCCCGGTGGGCGGCGGCGAGCCGGGCGGCGGCGTCGACGGCGGCGTCGAGGTGCCGCCGCAGCGGGTCGTGCGCCCGCACGGCCACCAGGGTCAGCGCCGTGTCCAGGACGTCCTGGCTGGTCGCCCCGACGTGCACCCAGGGCCGGGCGGACGCCGGCACGGCGGCGGTCAGCTCCCGCACGAGCGGGACGACCGGGTTGCCGGCGGCGTCGGCCGCCCGGCCGAGCGCCACCGGGTCGTACCGCCCGGCGTGGCAGTGCGCGACGATCGCGTCGGCGGCCGCCGGGGGCGTCACGCCGGCGTCCGCCGCGGCGCGGGCGAGCGCGGCCTCCACGTCGAGCATCGCCCGCAGCAGGGCCGGGTCGCCGAGTTCCGCGTCGACGTCCGGGGCCCCGGAGAGGCCGCCGAGCAGCCCGCCGGGCAGGCCGTCAGACGGCGAAGAAGACGGTCTCACGGTCGCCCTGGAGGCGGATGTCGAAGCGGAGCCCGTCCGGCGCGGGAGCCGCCAGCAGCGTGTCGCGGCGGTCGGCGTCGACGCCGCGCAGCACGGGGTCGACGGCGTTGGCCGCCGGCTCGTCGGGGAAGTAGAGCCGGGTGACCAGGCGGTGCAGCAGCCCCCGCCCGAAGACGGACAGGGTCAGGTGGGGGGCCTCGGTGCCGCCGTCGGGGTCGGGCAGCGGGCCCGGCCTGACGGTCAGCAGCCGGTAGCAGCCCTGCCCGTCGGTCTCGCTGCGCCCGAAGCCGCGGAAGCCCGCGAGCGCCGGCGGCCGGGCCCCGCGCGGGTCGTCGGGGTGGTCGAACCGGCCGTCGGGGTCGGCCTGCCAGCTCTCCACCAGGGCGTCGGTCACCGGCCTGCCCGCGCCGTCGGTGATCCGGCCGCGCACCCAGAACGCGCCCGGGGTGCCCTCGGGCACGACGTACGGGCCGTCGGGCCAGCGCAGGCCGATGTGCAGGTACGGCCCGACGGTCTGCGCGGGGGTGACGCCCAGCCGCTCACCCATCGCCGTCGGCCCCGTCCTCGAAGGGGGTGCCCTCCCGGCCCCGCAGCACGATGTCGAACTCGTACGCCAGCGCCCACGCGGGCATCGTGGCGGCGTGGTCGTAGCGGGCGACCATCCGCTGCCGGGCGGCGGGGTCGCGGACCGACTGGGCGATCGGGTCCCGGGCGAAGAGGGGGTCGTCGGGGAAGTACATCTGCGTCACCAGCCGCTGGGTGAAGGCGCGGCCGAAGAGGGAGAAGTGGATGTGCGCCGGCCGCCAGGCGTTGTCGTGGTTGCGCCAGGGGTAGGCGCCGGGCCGCACGGTGACGAAGCGGTACCGCCCGTGCCCGTCGGTGAGCGCCCGGCCGACGCCGTCGAAGTGCGGGTCGAGCGGCGCCGGCCAGGTGTCGCTGGCGTGGCGGTACCGGCCGGCGGCGTTGGCCTGCCAGATCTCCACCAGCGTGGCGGGCACCGGCCGGCCGTCGCCGTCGCGGACCCGGCCGTGCACGACGATCCGCTGGCCCTGCGGCTCCCCGTCGTGCTGGCGGGTCAGGTCGTGGTCGAGGTCGCCGAGCCGCCCCGGCCCCAGCAGCGGCCCGGTGACCTCGGTCAGCCGCTGTGGCAGGTGGGCCAGGGGCCGCCCCGGCGCGCGCGCCACGGTGGCCCGGTAGCCGGGGCTGAGCAGGGGCGGGTGGGCGTCGACGTCGTCGCGCCGGTAGCGCGGCAGCGGCAGGCCGCCACCTACCTGGTGGACGGTGTCGTGGGTCATGGTCCTCCCGTCGGGCTGTCGGCGGTCGCGGCGACGCGCCCCGCCAGAGGTCTCCCGCCGGCCACGGGAACCCGGGCGACGCCGGACGTTCGCCATGCGGACCGCCGTACAGATGTCGAACGTAGGCGCGGCCGACGGCATCCGTCAACGCCGGGACCACCGTCCACCGGGGAGGGCCCCGCGCGCGGGCCGCGCGTTGACGCGGGCCGGGGACGCGTGCCAACGTTCCACAGGAGAACACCCGTTCGCTGAGCGAACACTCCCGGGAGGATGCCGCTGATGCGTACCCAGGTCGGGATCGTCGGCGCCGGGCCGGCGGGGCTCATGCTGTCGCACCTGCTGCACCTGCGCGGGATCGAGTCCGTGGTGCTGGAGAGCCGCAGCCGCGACCACGTCGAGCACCGGGTCCGGGCCGGGGTCCTCGAACAGGGCTCGGTCGACCTGCTCTGCCGTGCCGGGCTCGGCGAGCGGCTGCTGCGGGAGGGGCTGCGGCACGAGGGCATCGAGCTGCGCTTCGCCGGGGAGTCGCACCGGGTGCCGATGACGGAGCTGACCGGGCGGGCGATCACCGTCTACGGGCAGCAGGAGGTGGTCAAGGACCTGATCGCCGCCCGGCTGGCGGCCGGCGGCCGGATCCTCTTCGAGGCCGACGCCGTCCGCCTGGCCCATCTGGACTCGGACTCACCGGTCGTCCACTTCCGACGCGACGGGCGCGGGGAGGAGCTGCGCTGCGACTTCGTGGCCGGCTGCGACGGGTTCCACGGGGTCAGCCGGCGCGCGGCGCCCGAGGGGGCGCTGACCACCTACGAGCGGACGTACCCCTTCGCCTGGCTGGGCGTCCTCGCCGCCGCCGCGCCGGCCGTGACGGAGCTCGTCTACGCCCACCACGACCGGGGCTTCGCCCTCTACAGCATGCGCTCGCCCGAGATCTCCCGGCTCTACCTCCAGGTCGCGCCCGACGAGGACGTCGCCGCGTGGCCGGACGAGCGGATCTGGGCGGAGCTGAGGGCGCGGCTGGAGACGGTGCCGGGCTGGTCGCTCACCGCGGGGCCGATCCTGGAGAAGTCCGTCACCCCGATGCGCAGCTTCGTGGTCGAGCCGATGCGCTGGGAGCGGCTGTTCCTGGCCGGCGACGCCGTGCACATCGTCCCGCCCACCGGCGCGAAGGGCATGAACCTGGCCCTCGCCGACGTCGCGCTGCTCGCCGACGCCTTCGCCGGGTGGTACGACCGGGGGCGCGCCGACCTGCTGGCGGGCTACTCGGCCACGGCGCTGCGCCGGGTCTGGCGGGCGCAGCACTTCTCCTGGTGGATGACCTCCATGCTGCACCGGCTGGACCGCGACGACCCGTACGAGACGAAGGTGCAGACCGCGACGCTGCGCTACGTCGCCACGTCCCGCGCCTACGCCACGAGCCTGGCCGAGAACTACGTGGGCCTGCCCGAGGTCTGAGGGGAGCGACGCCGCCACAGCGGAGCGTTGTTCAACCTATTCATGACGGGCGTCAGAAATTCTTGACTTTCGATGCCCGGGTGGCCGACCATGGCCAGCACGGCGGCGTGCGCCCCCACGCGGCGGTCGATCCACCCGCAGGCCCGAGGCATCCGCCGGCTTCCGACGCACCACCACCCCGCGCCACCCCCGCCCAGGAAGGGCCCCGTCAATGAAGAAGGTCATGGCTCTCGGGCTGATCGCCGCCGCCGCGATCGCCCTCACAGGATGCACCGACTCCGACGCGTCCGCCCCGTCCGAGCAGACCTCGGGCGACCTGCGCAAGGTCCGGGTCGCGGCGCTGCCCATCACCGAGACCGCCGCGCTGTGGGGCGGCATCAAGGCGGGCCTCTTCGCCGAGCGCGGGCTCCAGGTCGAGGTGCTGCCGGCCCAGGGCGGCGCGCAGGCCATCCCCGCCCTGCTCAACGGCGACATCGACTTCGCGATCGGCCAGCCCTTCGGCGCGTTCCGGGCCGACCTGAGCGACCTCGGCGTCGTCATCATCGGCAACTACGCCTCCTCGTACGCCGACGGTGACGACATCAACGCCGTGGTCGCCTCGGCGAAGTCCGGCATCAGGCGGCCGGCCGACCTCGCGGGCAGACGGGTCTCGGTCAACAGCCTGGGCGCCGCCGGCGACGTGACGATCATGGCGGCGGTCGAGAGGGACGGCGGCGACCCCTCGAAGATCAAGTTCGTCGAGGTCGCCTTCCCCGACGCCCCGGCCCAGCTGGCGGCGGGCAACATCGACGCCGCCTGGGTGCCGGAGCCCTTCGTCACCCAGCTCAGGAGCCGGGGCGACACCTTCGTCGTCGCGCCCTACCAGGCGGTCGTGCCCGGCCTGACCACCCTCACCACGATCACCACCGCCGACCGCACGGAAAAGGACGCCAAGCTGGTCGAGGACTTCTCGGCGGCGATGAAGCGGACCCTGGAGTGGGCCGGGGACCCCGCCAACGAGACGGCCGTGCGGCAGGCCATCAAGGACAACCTCCAACTGCCGCCGCCGGTGGCCGACTCGGTGCGGCTGCCGGCGTTCGGCTGGCAGGTCGACCGGTCGAGCCTCCAGAGGCTCGCCGAACTCGCGCAGAAGTACCGGGTGCTCGACCGGCAGCCCGACCTCGACCGGCTCGTCCGCCAGCGGTGACCGGCGCGCCCGCGCCCTGCCCGGCCACCCGGGCGGAAAGGGCCGGGTCGCCCACGCGAACACGGAGGTGACATGAGCGTCCGCACCACCCGAGCCGCCCGGCCGCTGCGCAGGGGGCTGCTGGGCGTCGCCGGCCTGGCCGGGTTCCTCGTCGGCTGGCAGCTCGTCCCGGCCCTGGGCCTGGTCGATCCGCAGTACCTGCCGTACGTCACCGACGTGCTGGCGCGGCTGTCCGAGCAGCTCGTCGACCTCGCGTTCTGGCGGCGGCTGGGCGCCACCATGACGTCCTGGGCGATCGGCCTGACCGTGGCCACCTGCGCCGCCGTCGTCCTCGGCACGGTCGTCGGCCTCGCCCCGCCCCTGCGGCGCGCGACCCACACGACGGTCGAGTTCCTGCGGCCGGTCCCGTCGGTCGCCCTCATCCCCCTCGCCGTGCTGATGTTCGGCATCCAGCGGCAGGCCGCCCTCGTCATCATCGTCTACGCGTCGTTCTGGCAGGTGTTCGTGCAGGTGATCTACGGCGTCGCCGACGTCGACGCGGTCGCCCGCGACACCGCCCGCAGCTTCGGCCTGACCCGCCGCGAGCGGCTGACGCACCTGGTCCTGCCGACCGCCCTGCCGTACCTGATGACGGGCCTGCGGCTCGCGGCGGCGGTCGCGCTCATCCTCGCCGTGACCGCGGAGATGGTGATCGGCAACCCCGGGCTCGGGCGCATGATCGAGCTGTCCCGCTCCGCCGGGGACGCCGTCGGCCTGTACGCCCTCGTCGTGGTCACCGGGCTGCTCGGGCTCACGGTGAACCTCGTCTTCCGGTTCGTCGAGCGCCGGGCGCTGTCGTGGCACCAGTCCGTACGGGGGGAGGAGGCCGGATGACGACCCACCCGGGCCGGATCGCCACCATGCCGCGCCGTCGGGGCGTCGGGCCCCGGATCGCGGCGGGCCTCGGCCACGCGCTGGGGCTGCCGACGCTGCTCCTGGTGGCCTGGGGCCTGGCGGCGACGAGGGCGACGAACCGGTTCCTCCCCGGCCCGGCGGCGATCCTCGACGCCTTCGTGGACACCTGGGTCGGCCCCGCGTTCGTCGAGGACGTGCTGCCGAGCCTCTACCGCCTCGGCCTCGGCGTCGCCGCGTCGATCGTGCTGGGCGTCGTCGCCGGCGCCGTCATCGGCCTGACCCCCTGGCTGCGCGAGCTGCTCGAACCGTTGCTGGAGTTCCTCCGGGCGGTCCCGCCGCCCGTGCTGATCCCGGTGGTCATGCTCCTGCTCGGCATCACCGACACCATGAAGGTCGTGGTGATCGTCTCCGGCGCGGTCTGGCCGATCCTGCTGAACACGGTCGAGGGCGTCCGGGCGACCGACAGCGTCATGACGGAGACGGCCCGGTCGTTCCGGGTGTCCCGGTGGCAGCGGCTCCGGTTCCTCGTGCTGCCGGCCGCCAGCCCCCGGATCATGACCGGGGTCCGGCAGGCCCTCTCGGTCGCGCTCATCCTGATGGTCATCTCCGAGATGTTCGCCTCGTCGGCCGGGCTCGGCTACCGGATCGCCTACTTCCAGCGCAACTACCTCATCGCCGAGATGTGGAGCGGCATCCTCCTGCTCGGCGGAGTCGGCGTCCTGCTCGCCGTCGCCTTCGGTCTCGTCGAACGGCGCGTCCTGCGCTGGTACCACGGAATCCGGGAGGTCCACCGTGCCTGACCGCACCCTGCTGCGGGTGGAGCACCTGCGCAAGGTCTACGAGTCCACGACGGGCGGCGTCGAGGCGATCGGGGACGTCAGCTTCACGATGGCGGCCGGCGAGCTGGTCTGCGTCGTCGGGCCGTCCGGCTGCGGCAAGACCACCCTGCTGAAGTGCCTCGCCGGGCTGCTGCGGCCCACCGGCGGCGTGGTCGAGATGGACGGCGCGCCGGTGACCGGGCCGAGCCCCGCCATGGCCGTCGTGTTCCAGGAGTACGGCCGCAGCCTCTATCCGTGGCTGACGGTGCGCGGCAACGTCGAGCTGCCGCTGCGGCACAAGAAGCTCTCCCGCGCGCAGCGGCGTCGGCTGGTCGACGACGCGCTCGACGCGGTGGGCCTGGCACACGCCGCGCCCAGCCACCCGTGGCAGCTCTCCGGCGGGATGCAGCAGCGCGTGGCGATCGCGCGGGCCG
The DNA here is from genome assembly GCF_029581295.1 of Micromonospora sp. WMMD712. Lineage (NCBI taxonomy): Bacteria > Bacillati > Actinomycetota > Actinomycetes > Micromonosporales > Micromonosporaceae > Micromonospora > Micromonospora sp. WMMD712. The sequence continues at coordinate 7,637,192 of NZ_CP120743.1, read as the reverse complement.
TCGCGTACCAGCCGGAGGTCCTGATCATGGACGAGCCGTTCGCCGCGGTGGACGCGCAGACCCGGGCGGACCTGGAGGACCTGGTCCGCGAGCTGCACGCCAGCCGGCGGATGTCGATCGTCTTCGTCACCCACGACATCGACGAGTCGGTCTACCTGGGCCAGCGGGTCATCGTGCTGTCCAGCTCGCCGACCCGGGTCCAGGAGGACCTCGCCATCGACCTGCCGCCCGAACGCGACCAGATCGGCACCCGCGCCCTGCCCCGCTTCACGCACCTGCGCACGCACGTCTACGGCGAGATCCAGCGGGCCAAGCGCGGGCGGGCCGTCGCCCCACGGCCCGCGCCGTGACGGCGGACCCGGCGAAGGGAAGGGCCGTGGCCAGCCGTCAGCCGAAGCAACTGCTGCTCGCCTTCTTCGGCGAGCACGTCGTCGACGGCGCCACGGGGCCGATCCGGGCCAGCGTCCTGATCCAGGTGCTGGAGGGCGCGGGCGTCGCCGCGCCGGCGACGCGGGCGACCCTCGACCGGCTCGTGCGCAGCGGCATCCTCGCGCGCAGCCGCCACGGCCGGGAGATCCTGTTCGCGCTGACCGAGCACGGGGTGGCGGTGCTGCGGGAGGCGACCCACCGGGTGCGCGGGCCGCGGCCGTTCGACCCGCAGGGCAGCGGGTGGACCCTGGTGACCTTCTCGATCCCGGAGGACCAGCGGATGCTGCGGCACCGGCTGCGCTCGACGCTGACCTGGGAGGGCTTCGCGCCGTTGCGGGACGGGCTGTGGCTGGCCCCCGGCGAGGTCGACCTCGCCGGGTCGCTGGAGCCGCTGCGGCAGGACCTCCCGCCGCACGCCGTGGTGGCGTTCCACGCCCGCGAGCTCGCCGGGTTCCCGATCGCCGAGAGCGTCCGCGCCGCCTGGGACATCGAGGCGATCCGGCGCGCGCACCTCGCGTTCATCGACGTGTGGGGCGACCCGGCCGCGCCGGCGATGGCGTCGAGCGCCCTGACCGTGCGCACGATGCTGGTGGCCGACTGGCTCGCGCTGCTGCGCGCCGACCCGCGGCTGCCGGCCGAGTTCATGGACGCGCAGTGGCCGGCCACCCGGTCGGTGGAGACCTACCGGCGGGTGCACCGGGCGCTGGCCGAGGCGTCCGCGGCGGAGTTCGCCGCACTCGTCGCGGCCCGGCCCGCGGTCAGCCGGCGAACCGGGCCCGCAGCTCGGCCTTCCGCACCTTCCCCGACGCCGTCCGCGGCAGCTCGTCGACGATGACGACGTTCTTCGGCAGCTTGTAGCGGGCGATCCGGCCGTCGAGGCGCGCCCGCACGGTGTCGGTGTCCACCCGCGCCCCCGCCCGCACGGTGACGACCGCCCACGGCACCTCGCCCCAGCGCTCGTCCGGCACGCCGATGACCGCCGCCGAGACCACCCCGTCGATCTCGGCGAGGAGCTGCTCGACCTCGGCCGGGTAGATGTTCTCGCCACCCGAGATGATCATGTCCTTGAGCCGGCCGGAGATGTAGAGGTAGCCGTCGGCGTCCAGGTGGCCCAGGTCGCCGGAGCGGAACCACCCGTCGGCGGTGAACGCCTCGGCGGTCGCCCCGGCGAGCCCGTGGTAGCCGGCGAAGACGTTCGGCCCGGCCACCTCGATCTCGCCGACCTCGCCGGTGGACGCCGGCCGGCCCGCCGCGTCGCTGACCCGCACGTCGGTGAAGAAGTGCGGCAGGCCGACGCTGCCCTGCTTGGCGCGGGTCATCGCCGGCGGCAGGGCGGTCGCCCCCGGGGACGCCTCCGTCATGCCGTAGCCCTGCGAGAACGACAGGCCCCGCGCCTCGTACGCGTCGAGGATGCGCGCGGGCACGGCCGAGCCGCCGCAGGTGAGCTTCGCCAGGGTCGACAGGTCGGTCGACGCCCAGGCGGGATGGTCGGCCAGCAGCTGGTAGGTGGTCGGCACGCCGCTGAGCATGGTGACCCCGTGCCGCTCGATCTGCGCGAGCGCCCGCCCCGGGTCGAAGCCCCTCTCGACGACCAGGGTGGCGCCCTTGAGGATGACCGGCAGGGCGCCCATGCCGAGCGAGGCGACGTGGAACAGCGGGGAGATCATGAGCGCCACGTCCGTCGAGACGACGTCGTAGTCGACCACGCAGTTGAGCGCGACCCAGGTGAGGTTCCCGTGGGTCAGCACCGCGCCCTTGGCCCGGCCGGTGGTGCCCGAGGTGTAGACGATCGCCGCCGGGTCCCCGTGACCGGTCTCGACCGGGCCGGCGGCACCGGCGTCGGCGGCCCGCGCCAGGTCGGCCAGGCCCGGCCGGTCCGCGCCGCCCGCGCCGGTGACGACGACGTGCGGGGGCCGGGCGGCCGGCCCGACGACGGCCACCGAACCCGCGAGGTCGGGGTCGTGGATCAGCACGCGCGCGCCGCAGTCGGCGAGGACGTGGCCGATCTCGGGCGGCGCGAGGCGGGTGTTGACCGGCACGAAGACCGCGCCGACCTGCGCCGCCGCGAACATCACCTGGAGGAACTCCGGGCTGTTCTCCCCCAGGTAGGCCACGGCGTCCCCCCGGCCGACGCCCAGCTGGCGCAGCGCCGCCGAGACCCGGTCCACGGCGTCGGCGAGCTGCCGGTACGTGACGGTGTCGCCCTCGCCGTGGACGAGGGCCACCTTGTCCGGGGACTTGAGCCGACGCCTGGCCGTCCAGACGCCGATCCCGTGCTGGTGCATCGTCGGTCTCCTGGTGGTGGAGGTGGTGTGCCGGTCCGGCCGGCGGACTCCCGCGCACAGGCGGGGAAGCGGTACGGCCTCCCGCGCTCAGGCGTGGAAGCGGTACAGCCCGCGCGCGACGACCGCCGGCTTCGTCCCGCCCTCGATCTCGATCGTCTGGTCGACGACGAGCTGGTAGCCGCCGCGGACCTCGGTGACCTCGACGACGGTGGCCCGCATCCGCACCCGCGACCCGACCGCGACCGGGGCGGGGAAGCGCACCCGGTCGAGCCCGTAGTTCACCTTCGTGGCCACGCCCTCGACCTCCAGCAGCTCCGTCCAGAAGGGAACGGCCAGCGAGAGGGTCAGGAAGCCGTGCGCGATCGGCGCGCCGAACGGGCCGGTCCGCGCCCGTTCGGGGTCGACGTGGATCCACTGGTGGTCGTCGGTGGCGTCCGCGAACAGGTTCACCTGGTCCTGGCTGACCGTCCGGTAGGCGGTGCAGCCCAGGTCGACGCCGGCGAGGTCGGCGAGCCGCTCGTAGGTGGTGGTCGTCGTCATGGCGCTTCCTCTCGTCGTCACCGGGCCAGGCCCAGCAGCCGGGCCGCGTTGTCCTTGAGGATGCCCGGCAGCACGTCCGGCCTGAGGTCGGTGGCCGCCACGTCGCGCAGCCAGCGGTCGGGGGTGAGCAGGGGGTAGTCGGTGCCGAAGAGGACCCGTCGCCGCAGCGACGAGTTGGCGTGGCGCACCAGCTCGGCCGGGAAGTACTTCGGGCTCCAGCCGGACAGGTCGATCCAGGTGTTGGGCTTGTGCGTGACCACGGACAGCGCCTCGTCCTGCCAGGGCACCGAGGGGTGCGCCAGGATGATCTGGAGGTCGGGGAAGTCGGCGGCGACCGGGTCGAGCAGCATCGGGTTCGACAGGCCGAGACGCAGGCCGTGGCCGCCGCGGGTGCCGGCGCCGATGCCGGTCTGTCCGGTGTGGAAGATCGCCGGGAGGCCGGCCCGCTCGATCAGGCCCCACAGCGGCGCGTACTCGTCGTGGCTGGGGTCGAAGCCCTGCACGGTGGGGTGGAACTTGAAGCCGCGCACGCCCTCCTGCTCGATCAGCCGGGCGGCGAGGTCGAGGGCCGCCGCGCCGGTGCGCGGGTCGACCGACCCGAAGGGGATGAGCACGTCGGCGTGCTCGGCCGCCGCGCGGGCGATGTCGACGCTGGACAGCGGCGGGTGCCGCAGCTGGGTGCGCGCGTCCACGGTGAAGACGACGGCGGCCATGCCGCGCTCGCGGTAGTACTGCGCCACCGCCCCGACCGCGGGCCGGGGCCCATCGGTCCGGAAGTAGGCCGACGCCGCCGCCACCAGCGGCTCGGGCAGCGAGGCGTGGCCGTGGTCGTCGACCTCGATGTGCACGTGCACGTCGATGGCCGTGACGGCGTCGAGGTCGATCGCGGGCTGGTACATGGGGGGGCCAACCTTCGTCGGGCGGGTCAGGAGGTCGCGGGCCGGAACTCCTCGGGCAGCTCCGGGAAGCGTTCGCCGACGCTCTGCGCGGCCCCGGCGAACGTCGTCGGCCACGCCTGGCGCAGCGCGTCGTAGGTCCAGCCGCCCGCGCGGTGGGCCGTCAGCGCCGCCTCGGGGTGGGTCCAGATCTGGAGCCGGTCGCCACCCACCCCGATCACCTGGCCGGTCACCGAGGCCGCCGCGTCGGAGCCGAGGAACGCGACGAGCCCCGCCACGTCGTCCGCCGTGCCGAACCCGAGGTCGTGCCGGAAGAACGCGGGCACCGGCTCCCCGTTCTCCTCGGCCCGCACGGCCGCGGCGAAGTAGGGGATGGTGGCGGTCATCGCGGTCGCGGCGACCGGGACGACGGCGTTGGCGGTGATGGCGGCCCGCCGCAGCTCCAGCGCCCAGGTGCGGACCATGCCCACGATGCCCGCCTTGACGGCCGCGTAGTTGGTCTGGCCGAAGTTGCCCCGCTGCCCGGTGGGCGACCCGACGCAGATGATCCGGCCGCCCTCGCCGGCCTGCCGCATGTGCCGCACCGCCTCGCGGGCGGTGGTGAACGTGCCGCGCAGGTGCACGTCGACGACGGTGTCGAAGTCGTCGTCGCTCATCTTCCACAGCACGGTGTCGCGCAGCACGCCGGCGTTGGTCACCAGGACGTCCAGCCGGCCGAACCGCCCGACCGCCGTGGCGACCAGCTCCTTCGCGGTCTCGGTCGGGCCGACCGGCGCGACCACCGCGACGGCCCGGCCGCCGGACGCCTCGATGGCCGCGACGGCGTCGGCCGCGGCCCCGGCGTCGACGTCGTTGACCACGACGGACGCCCCCCGCCGCGCCAGCTCCCGCGCGTAGGCGAGCCCGAGGCCCCGCCCGGATCCGGTGACGATGGCGACTCTGCCGTCCAGTGACATGGCTGCTCCTTCGCGTCGATGCGATCTGAGCACGATCCATTGATAAAGTCAATTATTGACAGATCTTGCTACCATCGGCGGCATGTCGCCAACTGGGAAGACCCGGCCGACCGGACCCGACCGGCTGCGGGACAGCGTGCTCGCCGGCGACCTGAGCTTCCTGCTGGCCCGCGCCAACGCGCTCACCCTCGCGGCCGCGAACGCGGCCCTCGCCGAGCACGGGCTGAAGGCGCGCTCCTACTCGGTGCTCGCCCTCGCCGCCGACGACACCCGCCCCACCCAGCGGGAGCTCGCCGAGTTCCTCCGCCTCGACCCGAGCCAGGTCGTCGCCCTCATCGACGGCCTGGAACGGCGGGAGCTGGTCGAGCGGCGCACCGACCCCGCCGACCGCCGCGCGAACGTCCTCGTCGCCACCGACGCCGGCCGGGCCCTGTTCGCCCGCGCCCAGGCCTCCGCGCGGGCCGTGGAGCTGGGCCTGCTGGCCGCCGTGCCGCCCGAGGACCACGAGCGGCTGGCCCACCTGCTGCGCACCGCCGCCGGCCTGGCCCGCCCGCTGCCGTGACCGGCCGCGCCCCGCCGCGCGCTCAGCCCAGCGCCCGGGAGAGCACCCGGCCCGCGGCCCGCACCAGCGGGACCAGCGCCACCGGGTCGGCCCGGTCGTGGGCCACCACCAGCGAGATCGCCGCCACCACGCCCTCCGGCGCGCGGATCGGCGCGGCCACCGAGAGGGCGTCCATGGTCACCTGGCGGTCGCTGACCGCGTAGCCGGTCCGCCGCACGTCGGCGAGGCAGCGGCGCAGCCGGCCCGCGTCGGTCACGGTCAGGTTGGTGTACCGCCGGAGCGGCGCGGCCAGCACCCGTTCCTGCACCTGCGCGGGCGCGTGGGCGAGCAGGACCAGCCCGACGCCGGTGGCGTGCAACGCGAAGCGGCCACCGACCCGGGTCAGCACCGGCACCGCGTGCCGCCCGGCGATCCGTTCGACGAAGACGACCTCGAGGTCCTGCCGGACGGCGAGCTGGACGTTCTCGTGGGTGACCTCGTACAGGTCCTCCATGACCGGCAGGGCCACCTCCCGCAGCCCCAGGCCCCTCGGCGCGAGCGAGCCCACCTCCCACAGCCGCAGGCCGATCCGGTACCGCCCGTCGTCGCCGCGCTCCAGCGCCCCCCACGCGAGGAGCTCCGCCGCCCGCCGGTGCGCGGTCGGCAGCGGCAGCCCCGCGCGGCGGGCCAGCTCGGTCAGGGTCAACGCCGGGCTGGCCGGGGTGAACGCGGCGAGCAGCGCCAGCGTCCGCCCCGTCACCGACCGTCCCGGCTGCCCGCGCATCCCGCCATCATCCCGCCCGCGCCGGCCGGTCACAGCTCCAGGACGAGCCGGGGCGTACGGGCCCGGGAGACGCAGATCAGCATGGTGTCCCCGGCGGCCCGCTCCCGCTCGGTGAGCAGGCTGTCGCGGTGCTCGGGGACGCCGTCGAGCACCGGGGTCTCGCAGGTGCCGCAGGTGCCCCCCTCCCGGCAGGACGACAGGACCCCCACGCCGGCCTCCTCCACCGCGCTCAGGATCGACGTGCCCGGCGGCACGGTCACCGTCCGCCCGGAGAGCGCGAGCTCGACCTCGATCGCCGTGTCCGCACCGCCGGCCGGGTCGGGCGAGGCGGTCACCGGGGCGCTCCCGCCGCCCCCGGCCCGACCATCCGGGCCAGCAGCCGCCGGGCGGCCAGGCCACCGGCGTCGATGTTGACGCTCAGCTCCTGGTACCGGTCCGGCTCGGCCGCGATCACCCGCTCCAGGACGTCGAGCGCCGCCACGTCCTGCATGACCACGGTGTGGTTGCTGTGGTGCAGGTACTCGCTCACCGACCCGTCGTCGACCGCGAAGTCACGCGCCACCGCCCAGAAGTCGTACGTGGTGTGCTCGGTCGACGGCGTGATGGCGTACACGATCTCGGCGTGGAACGCCCCGCTGTCCTCGCCCTCGGCGGGCGGCAGGACGCCCCGCGGCGCGATCCGGCTGTGCAGGAGATAGAGGCAGGGCGGGTGGTACTCGATGTCCTGCCACCGGGTGATCCGGCCCCGGATCCCGGTCGAGCGCGCGTAGAACGGCGGGCACTCGGCGTCGTCCATGTGCCGGCTGACGCGGACGACGCCCCGCTCCTCGTCCACCTCGGTGACGATCGGGGTGTCCGCCACCTCCGGCGTGCCGATGTAGCCGCCGTGCAGGTACGTCTCGTGCGACAGGTCCATCAGGTTGTCCACCAGCAGGCCGTACCGCGCGTTCAGCGGCGCCATCCCGCGCACCACCGCGTAGCGGGGGTCGGCCAGCCACGGCGCGCGGGGGATCCCGGCCGGGTCGGCGCGCTCCCGGTCGCCGATCCACACCCAGACGAGGGAGTCCTGCTCCACCACGGGGTACGCGGCGACCCGCGCGGTGCGGGGAATGCGCTGCTGGCCCGGCACGAAGACGCACGCCCCGGTCGGGTCGTAGGTGAAGCCGTGGTACCCGCAGACGATCGTGTCACCGTCGAGACGGCTCTCCGACAGCGGGTAGCGCCGATGCACGCACCGGTCGGCGAGCGCCACCGCCGCCCCGGCTCCGGTGCGGTAGAGCACCAGCGGCTCGCCGAGCACCGTGCGGGCGAGCAGGTCCCGCCCGACCTCGGCACCGTAGGCCGCCACGTACCACTGGTCACGGGCGAACGCCATGCGACCGATCCCCTCCCGAACGAACATCGATGGGGACGAATCGTCCCGTGCGGTGTCCCGGACGGGGAACCGGGGCTTTCACTGAATGGAAACGCGGGCCGAAGTGTTCCGGCACGGCGCACCGGCGGGCACGGCCGTCCGCGCCCGCCACCGGCGCGGTTGCCGCCCACCGACCCGCCGGGCAAACTCCTTCCTGATCTGACTGAACCGTCGACCGGTTCAGCCCGTTGAGGGGTCGAATCCGCAGCCTGCCGAGGAGCGCCACGGTGCCACTGACCTCCAAGCCCTACCGCCAGCGCCTGGGACGGCTCGTCGGCGCGGTGCGGCGGCGGACGCCCCGGCTCCCCGGCCCGCCGCTGGTCACCCGGATCGCCGCCGGCGTCCTCGTGCTGGCCCTCGCCGTGCTGGCCGGCTTCGCGGCCAGCGCCGGCTTCGGCACGGCCACCGCCGAGACCGTGCGCGAGGGCAGGCCGGTCCCCGCCGACCAGGCGCAGATGATCGCCCAGGCCGCGCTCTCCTGCCCGACGCTCACCGCCCCGCGCCTGGCCGGTCAGCTCATGGCCGCGTCGGGCTTCGACGCCGACGCGCGCACCGACGACGGCGGTTCCGGGGTCGCCGGCCTGAGCGACGAGCTCTGGCAGCGCTGGCGTCCGTGGCCCGACGCGCCCCGGCTGGACGTCGCGGCGAACATCGTCGCGCTCGCCCACCACATGTGCGATCTCGTCGGGCAGATCCGGCAGTCCGACATCGACGGCGACGCGTGGGAGCTGGCGCTCGCCGCCCACCGTTCCGGGTTCTCCGTCGTCCAGGCCGACCGGCGCGTCCCCGACGCGGCGGCCCCGTACGTACGCACCGTCGTCGGATACACCACGTGGTACTCCCGGCAGCCCGACTTCGACCGCGACGCGGCCGGCGGGCCGCCGACCGCCGCCCAGCCGGCACCGGCCGCCGGCAGCGCGCCGCGTGCCATCCCCCAGGAGCACCTGGAGCTGATCCTCGCCGCCGGCAAGGTCTGTCCGGCGGTGACGCCGGCGAAGATCGCCGGTCAGCTGATGGCGGCGTCGGGGTTCAACCCGCACCTGCTCGGCGCGAACGGGGCCCAGGGCATCGCCCAGTTCCTCCCCGCGCTCTGGAGCCGGTACGCCACCGCCGGGCAGTCGCCGTGGGAGCCGGCGGCGGCGATCCCCACCCTCGCCCGGACGATGTGCGCCCTCACCACCGACCTGGCCGGCCTGGCCGCCGACCCGTACCCGATCGCGCTGGCCACCTTCCAGTGGGGCCCGGGGGTGCAGACCGGTGGCGCGCCCAACCTGTCCACGGTGGAGCAGCACGCCGGTCGGGTCCTCGCCTACGCCGCCTTCTACGCCCAGGATCCGCGCCTCGGCGGCCGTCCGTCGCCGCGCCCCACGGTCGCGCCGGCCGCGCCCACCGGGCCGGCGCTCGCCCTGCCCACCCGCAGGCCCGCCGCGGCCGGCGACCCGTCCCGCCCGGCCGCCTCCGCCACCAGGACCACCCCGGCGGCCCCCCGCACCACCCGGGCGACCCCCCGGGCCACCACCGCGGCGCCGGCCGCGACCACCTACCAGATCAAGGGGTACGGCGGTAAGTGCGTGCACGCGCCCAGCGCCGCCGACGGCCAGCAGCTCGTGCTCTGGGGCTGCGGCAGCTCGACCCGGCAGAAGTGGACCTTCGGCGGCGACGGGACGGTCCGGATGGGCAGCCTCTGCATGGACCTCGCGGACGCCGCCACGGCCGACGGCACCCGGGTGCAACTCGCGACCTGCAACGGCGGCTGGGCCCAGAAGTTCTGGGTCAACGCCTCCGGTGACCTGGTCAACTCGGTCGTCGGCAGGTGCGTCGAGGTGCGGGACTGGTCCACCGCCAACGGCACCGGCCTGCAACTGTGGACGTGCAGCGGCGGGGCCAACCAGAAGTGGACGAAGGTGCGCGGCTAGCGGGGGCCGCCCAGGCGCGCCGACACCACGGCCGTGCCGTCGGCGTCGGCGACGGCGAAGAACGCCAGGGTGTCGACGGGGACGGTGATCTCGCCGCTGACGTCCTGCGGGCCGGCCGTCGCCGTCCACCGCGCCACCTGGTGCGTCCGGGTGTCGGTGGCGACCGCGTAGAGGCGGTATTCGACCCCGGCGGTCAGGCCGACCACGGTGGCCCGCACGTCGGCGACCGGACCGGGCCGCCCGGCGCGGGCCGAGACGGTGACGGAGAGCCGCGCGGTCGCGCCGGTGCCCTCCACCGTCACCCCCGCGTTGACCGGGTTGACGGTGGCCGAGCCGGTCTCGGGCGGCCCGCCGGCGTAGCGCTGGCCGAGGGAGACGCCGAGGGACACCGCCGCGACCACGGCGAGCCCGCCGGCGACGAGCCACGACCGGCGGCCGCGCCGGGCCCGGCCGGGGGCGTGTCCCGCCGGGCCCCGCGCGGCCGGGCCGGCGGCCCGCGCCGGGCGGCGGCCCGGCCGGCCCCGGTCCGTGACCCCAACGGGCTCCGGCGCGTCGACCGGCCCGGCGGCGGTGGACTCGGGGCCAGCGGTGGGCCGGGAGTCGGCAGTGGACTCGGAGTCGGCGGTGGGCCCGGGGCCGGCGCCGGGCTCACCGTCGGTGCGGGTCCCGGTGGCGGCGGGTGGGGTGTGCGCGCCGACCGGTGCCGGCGCGGACCCGACCGCGAGCAGGTCCGCGGCCTCGTCGCTGGTGAGCCCGGAGAACGCGGTCATCAGCGGGCCCAGCCGGTCGCACTCGTCCAGGCAGATGGCGCAGGTCCCGAGGTGGCGTTCGAAGTCCTGTTCGGCCTGCGGGTCGAGGTCGCCCCACAGGTAGGGGGCGCACGACTCCAGTGGGGCGTGGGCCGCCGGGCCGGGGGCGTCGCTGTCGCTGCGGAGGTCGGTCATGGTCGTCAGCTCTGCTCGGGGAGGCAGCGCCTCGCGGTTCTGCCGCCGCAATCGTATGCCATCGCGGTGGTGGCGGACTCCTCACGCACCGTCGACCCTCCCGATGACGGCGCGCAGCGCACGCAGGGCGTAGTAGGCGCGGGACTTGACGGTGCCCTCGGCGATGCCGAAGGCGGCCGCGATCTCGGCGGTGGACAGCCCCCGGAAGTAGACGGCCTCCACGACCCTGCGGTGCTCGGCGCTGATCTTCGGCAACGCGTCCCGGATGGTCTGCGTGGTCACCACCCCCTCGGCCACGTCGCCGGTCGTCGGCATCCGGTTGAGGTCCAGCGAGCCGACCTCGGTCGGGCGGGCCTGCCGGGCCCGCGCCACGTCGATGGCGACCCGGCGCGCCACGGTGAACAGCCAGCGCCGCTGGGTCTCCGGGTCGACGGCCAGGTTGTCGATGTTGCGCCACGCCCGGACCATCGTCTCCTGGAGCAGGTCCTCGGCCAGTTGCCGCTCGCCGAGCGCCAGCCGGAGCAGGAAGCGGAACAACGGATCGGCGTGGGCGTCGTGCAGCGCCCGCAGCCGCGCGTCGGGCGGGAGGTCCGCCGCCGACGACGTGGCCTCGACGTCAGCCGGAGACGGAGCCCGGTCGTCGACCCGGGTGTCGCCTGCCGCCACCTCGATGCCGGCCCCGCCCGGCGCGTCCGCGTCCGGCACGCGAGAAAGACCTGCCACCCGGCGCCTCCCCAGCACACTCACCGTCCGCGTGACCGGCTGCGCAGGCGCATTCGGACAATCAGCCACACGGCGACCCAGGAGAGCATACGGGTAGCCGGCCGGCGTCCTGTCGCTGCTGTCGCCCCGGTCCGGGCGGCGGGGTCGGCGCCGGCGGGAGCGGCCGGAGCGGCGGGCCCGTGACCCGGTGGTCACGACGCCCGCCGCCCGCGCCGGGCTAGCCATGGACGGCCGCCGCGGGGGTGACGTCCTCGGCGCGCAGCGTGCGCAGGTCCGCGACGGTCGGCCCGGTCAGGCCGCGCAGCCGGCCCGCCTGCCGGGTCACCGCCTCGTCGAGGACCTGGCGGGCGTACCGGCCGTTGCCGAAGGCCCGGCCGTGGGGCACCTGCTCGAAGTGCCTGCGCAGGGCCGTCAGGGTGTCCCCGGGGCAGTCGTAGCCGCCGGCCCGGGCGATGCCCTCGAAGATGGCGACCAACTCGTCGGCGGTGTACGGGGCGAAGTGGATCCGCCGCGAGAAGCGGGACGCCAGGCCGGCGTTCGCGGCGAGGAACTGCTCGATCTCCGCCTCGTAGCCGGCGACGATCACCACCACCTCGTCGCGGTGGTCCTCCATCAGCTTGACCAGCGTGTCGATCGCCTCCCGGCCGAAGTCGTTGCGGGCGTCGGGCGGGGCGAGGGTGTACGCCTCGTCGATGAACAGCACCCCGCCCCGGGCCCGCTCGAACGCCTCCCGGGTGCGCTGCGCGGTGTGCCCGACGTACTCGCCGACCAGGTCGGCGCGGGCGACCTCGACCAGTTGCCCGCCGCGCAGCACGCCCAACGCGGTGAGCAGTTGCCCGTAGAGGCGGGCCACCGTGGTCTTGCCCGTGCCCGGCGGGCCGGAGAAGACCAGGTGCCGGGAGACCGACGGGGCGGGCAGGCCGGCCCGGACCCGCGTCCGGACGGCGGCCAGCAGGTCGATCAGCTCGGCCACCTCCTGCTTCACCGCGTCCAGGCCGACCATGGCGTGCAGCCGGGCCAGCAGGGCGTCCACCGCGGCGGCGGGCGGCTCGTCGTCCACCGGGCCCGTCCCCACCTCGCCGAGGTCCTGCGGCAGCAGCTGCGCCAGTTCCACCCCGGACGCGGCGCCGCTGCCCGACAGCCGGAACGCCTGCCGGCTGACCATCTCCTCGAAGGTCTGCCGGGCCACCCGGGCGTTGCCGAACGAACCGGTGCGCGGCATCGCCTCGAACAACGTCTCCAGGGCGAGGCGGGTGTCGTACTCCAGGGCGTAGTGGTGGCTGCTGCACAGCCGCTCGACGATCTGCACCAGCTCCGGCGTGGAGTAGCTCTCGAACTCGACGGTCTTGGAGAACCGGGAGGCCAGCCCCGGGTTCGCCGCCAGGAACGTGCGCATCTGCGCCGAGTACCCGGCGACGATCACCACCACCTCGTCGCGGTGGTCCTCCATCAACTTGACCAGCGTGTCGATCGCCTCCCGGCCGAAGTCGTGCCCCGAGCCGCCGCCGTCGACCGGCGCGAGGGTGTACGCCTCGTCGACGAAGAGCACGCCGCCGACGGCCTCGCGGAACCGCTCGGTGGTCTTCACCGCCGTGCCGCCGATGTGTTCGGCGACCAGGTCGGCGCGGGCCACCTCGACCAACTGCCCGCCGGGCAGCACGCCGAGGGCGGCCAGGATCCGACCGTAGAGCCGGGCGACGGTGGTCTTCCCGGTGCCCGGCGCGCCCGCGAAGATCATGTGCCGGGACATCGGCGGCGCGGGCAGCCCCGCGGCCGCCCGGCGCTGGCTGATCCGGTGCAGCCCGACCAGGGTCGCCACCTCCCGTTTCACCCCGGCGAGGCCGACCAGCGCGTCCAGCTGGGCCAGCAGCGGCGCGACCGGGTCGTCGGCGGCGGGCGTCGCCGGCGGCGTGGGGGCCGCCACCGCGCCGGTGGCCGCGGGTGCCGGCGGGTCGCCGTGGACGGGCGGCTGCGGCGGGCGTTCCCGGCCCGGCCCGGCCCCGTCGGCGGCTGCGACGGGGACGACCGGTGGCGCGCCGTCGTCGCCGCCGACGACCTCGACGGCGGCGTCGGCGACCGTGGTGAGCACCGGCCCTCCCTCGTTGCCGCGCAGTTCCGTGCGGACCAGCCGCACCGGCCGGCGCGTCTCGACCAGCACTCCGGCCCCGGTGTTGCCGAACACCTCGCACCCGGTCAGTTCGCCCTGCGAGTCGCCCGCGAACCGCACCCCCGGCCCGCCGCTGCCGCGCACCCGGCTGCGCCGCAGGTGCACGCCCGACCCGCGCTGCGCGGTGACCCCGACGCTCCGGCTGCCGAGCACGTCCACGCCGGCCGCCCGCAGCCGCCCGTCCGCCACGACCAGCCCGCTCGCGCAGTCGCGCAGGGTGACGCCGTCCAGGACCAGTTCGCCGCCGCCGACCGCCGCGCCGGCCGCCCCGGCCCCCGTCACCTCGCCCCGCCGGACGCTGACCCGGGCCTCCTCGGCGACCCGCAACCCGTCCTCCGCCGGCCCGGTGACGGTGAGGTCCTCCAGCTCGGGCCGGGAGGTGCCGCGGGCCAGCAGCCCGCAGCGGGCCCGGGCGACCGTCACCCCGTGGACGCTGCCGCTCGCCGCCCCGGCGAAGAGAAGTCCCGCCCCGTCGGTGGCGGTCAGCGTGCCGCCCTCGATCCGGGGCGCCGCCGCGCCGGTCACCACCAGGGCCGCGCCGGTCGCCACCTCGACGCTGAGCCCGCGGTAGGTGCCGGTGGCGGTGGCCTGGACGCTGATGCCGTGCCCGCTCTCGACGCCCACGACGCAGTCGCGCAGCGTCGGGTCGGCGTGCCCGTCGACCAGCACCGCCGGGCCGGTCGCCGCGCGGATCTCGCAGCCGGCCAGCTCGGGGCTGCCGCCGGTCACCAGCACCGGGTGGCCGGCGGTGTCCGCGATCCGGGTGCCGACGAGCCGGATCGCGCCGTCCTCGACGACCAGCCCCGGGCCGTCGACGGCGGTGATCGTGCACTGTTCCAGCAGCCCCCGGCCGCCGGCGGTGCACAGCACCGCGCTGCCGCGTACGTCGGTGAGGGTGCAGTCGCGCAGGACCGGGTCGCCGCCGGTGACGGCCACGGCCACCGTGCCGATCCCGGCGATCTCGGTCCGGGTGACCTGCCCCGTGCCGGCGCGTTCGAAGAGGAGGCCGGCGCCACCGGGGTTGCCGATCCGACCGTCCCGCATGGCCAGCTCGCCGCCGGGCACGTGCACCGCGACGATGCCGCCGGCCCGCACGGCGCACCGGGTGAGCTCCAGCCGCCCGGCCCGGATCTGGACCGCCGGGAGCTGCCCCGCGCCGCCGACCAGCTCGATCCCGTGCAGCGTCACCGACCCGCCGCCGACGAAGAGGGCGACGCCCTCGCCGCCGTCGATGGTCACCGTGCCCGGCCCCTCCTCGGCGATCAGCGTGACGTCGCCGCCGAGCTGGATCTGCTCGCGGTAGCGCCCCGGCTGCACGACGACGGTGGCCCCGGCCGGGGCGACGGCCAACGCGCCCGCGATCGTCGACTGGCAGCCCGGCTCCGTCTGGGAGACCGCCATCACCGTTCCGTTCACCCCGCACCACCCTCTCGTCCTGTCGGTTGCGCCCACCCCGGCGGGCCCGCCTCGGGCGTCGGCGCGGCCGCGCCCCGCCGGTCGCCCGGTCCGGCGCCGTCGGGCGGGGCGAACAGCCGTCCGGCCGGGTCGAAGCCGGGCGCCACGGCCAGTGGCGCGGTGGTCGCTGTCGCTCCGGCCTCGGCCCCGGCGGCCGACCGGAGCCGGGCCAGGGTCTGTTCGCCGGCGGTGGCCGCCCGGCCGGGCGGCAGTTCCCGGAGGAAGACCCGCCGCGGGTCCCGGACGCCGGTCGGTTCCAGGGCGAGCACCTCGAAGCAGGTCCCGGCGGGGAAGACGGCCGGGGACCCGGCGTCGGCGCGGGGCGCGGCCCGGTTGGCGGCCGGGCCGCCGCGCGCGGCGACGCCGGCTGCGGCGAGGCCGCCGAGCCGGCGGGCCCCGGTGGACCAGATCACCAGCTCGGCCCCGCCGTCGGGGACGACGGGAGGCACGGGGTCGACGTCGAGGAAGGCCGGCTCGACCAGGACCGTGCCGGGCCGGTAGCCGGGCTCGGGCAGCGCGGTCACCGCACGGAAGACCGGGCCGAAGACCGCCGGCAGGCGGCGCAGCCCGTAGGCGATCCAGCGGGCCAGCAGCGCCGGGTCGGCGGCCGGGTCGGGGTCTACTCCGTCGCGCAGGGCCGCGTTCACCGTCGCCCGCTCGCCCGCGCAGTAGGCGCGGACGGCGACCAGGCCGGCCGGCAGGTCCGGGGCGCTCATCGCGGCCACCCGCAGCCCCGGCTCCTCCGCCAGGGTCCGGGTCACCACCTGGGTGTACGCGTCGTACCGGCCGGCGAGGATCCGGCGCAGCGCGGCCCGGTCGTCGGCGGCGAGCGCACGCCCGTCGGGCCGCCACGGCGTCGGAACCCGGGCCGGGCCGGTCGGCGGGGCGGGCGCACGCCCCGGCGCGGGCTCGCCGTCGCCGGCCGGCGGCGCGGCGTCGACCGCCGCACCGGACGCCGCCGGGGCCGTCGGTGCCGGTGGTGCCGCCCCGGCACCCGGGTCCGGCCCCGGCGGTCCCACCTGCGGGCCCGGCTCCAATGGGTCCGTCCCGGCGCTCGCCCCGGACGGGGCCGAGGCCGGGCCGGGCTGCTCCACCCGAGGGTCCGCCGCCGGGCCGGGCGGGTCCGCCGGGGCCGGTCCGATCCGCAGCAGGTCGAGGCCGGGGGCGCGGAACCCCTGCCACCGTCGGGCGACGTCCGGCGGCACGAGCGCCGCGTCGACGGCCGCCGCGGACCCGCCGGCCGCGAGCACCGGCGCGGCGACGGTACTCGCGGGCGGCGGCGCGGCGACGGTACTCGCGGGCGGCGGCAGGACGGGGCCGAGGTCGTGCACCAGCCGGGCCGTGCCGGCGGGGCCCCGGGGATGCCACCGGCGGAACGTGCCCGGGGTGGTGAGCAGCCCCGTCGCGGTGACCTCGACGCGGTCGTCGCTGGCGATCACCGGACGGGCGAGCGCATCGGCGAGGGCCCCGAACAGCATCCCGGCCACGGCCGGGTAGGGCCCGCCGCCGCGCAGCGCCACGGGCCGCCCGTCGAGCCACCCGGCGGCCAGGTGGCCGGCGAGCACGCCGGGCGGCACCGGACGCCCGTCGACGCGGAAACCGCCGGCACCGATCGCCACCTCGACCAGGAACACGTCGAGGGGCTCCGGGTCGGACCGGCGCGGCTCCTCGACGTCCAGGAAGGACCAGCCGCCCGGAATCGCGCGGCCCGGCGGCGGCCCGGCGGCGGCCGGCGGGAGTGGCGGCCGACCGGTCGCGGCCCCGGCGGCGGGCCGGGGCGGGCCGGGGCGGGCGGGCTCCGGGTCGGGGCGGGCGGGCTCCGGGTCGGCGGTCGACGGCACGGGCAGCCAGGTGTACCCGTCGCCGACCCGGGTCACCTGCCAACCCTCGGGCGTCCCGGCCCGGGACGGGCCGGGGGCGTCGACAGGGCGGGATGGACCGGGGGCGTCGACAGGGCGGGACGGGCCGGGGGCGTCGACAGGGCGGGACGGGCCGGGGGCGTCGAGGGGGCGGGGCGGGTCCGGCAGCGGGGCGCGCCAGGCGGCCGGCGGCTCCTCCGGCCGGACCGGGCCGCCGGCGGCGCGGATCCACCGCCGCGCCACCGGGACGGCCCGGGTGGACACGGCCGGGGCGTCCAGCGGCACCGACCCGTCGATCCCGAGGTCCGTGGCGAGCCCGGCCGCCAGGCCGGGCACCGCGTCGGGGTCGGCGTAGCGGCCGAGCGGGACCAGCCGGACGCCGACCGCCGAACCACCGAGATGGCGGGGCAGCAGGTCGGCGAGGAGGCCGAACAGGTCCGGCCGCTCCGAGACGGCCGACGAGCAGAGCACCGGGGTCCGGTCGGGGTCGGCCGGCAGGCGGGCGGCGACACCGGTGAGGGCGGCGAACGGCTCGGCCCCGCCGTGGACGAGGAGCACGTCGCCGACGAGAACCGCGCGGACGGTCGCGGACGGGTCACTCATCGCCGGCTGCCCCGTCGCCCACGCGCCGCAGGGACGCGGGGCCGTCGGGGCCGCCGGCGGCCCCGGCCAGCGCCGCCCGCGCCCGGTGCACCGCCACCGCGTCCACGTCGGGCACGGTGTAGTCGGCCGCCCGGATGGTGGCCAGCAGCCCCGGGTCCGGCGCGATGCGGTACCGGGTCAGGTAGTGCCCGGCGGCGGCCGACCAGATCCACCGGCCGTCGGCGCGCAGGTCCGTCGGCACCCGGCGGGTCGGCTCGATGACGTCGGGCACCCGCACCGGGCTGGCGACCAGGCAGCACCCGGCGGCCAGATACCCGGCGACCCGGTCGGCCTCGGCCGCCGGCAGCCGGGGCCGGTCGGCGGCGAACGCCGGGTTCCCGGCGGCGTCGAGGGCGTCGAAGGTCGCCGCGATCCGCACCGGCCCGGCCGGCCGGGCGGCCCAGAGCAGGACGGCCCGCCTCAGCGCGCGGCGCTGGTAGGACGGCAGGTCGGCGGCGTCCGCGAAGACCTCGACCAGCGGGTCGTGTTCGCCGGCCGCCACCAGCGCGGCCTGGATCCGCCCGGCGAGCGCGACCGCACCGGCGCGGTCCTGCGCCAGGTAGACGCGCTTCGCCGGCGGGTACGGCGTCGCCATGACCGGGTGCCGCCAGACCCGCCACAGCCCGGTGGGTCCGGCGCTGCCGTCGACGCCCGCGACGGCGGCGACGGCGGCCCGGTCGACCCGGTCCGGTCCGGCCCCGCCGGCCGGGTCCGCGGGCCCGGCGGCGGGACGCGTCGGGGTCAGGGCGTAGGGCGGCGGGTCGTCCCGCCCGCTGCGGGGCACGTCGGCGAGCAGGTCGGCCGGGCCGCCGGCGGCGGCGAGCGCCCCGGTGAGCAGCAGCGCGTCGGCGTCGGTCAGGTGGACCTGCCGGGCCAGGGCGGCGAAGGCCAGCGCCCGGGCGGCCTCGGCCGCCTCGCCCGTGGCCAGCCAGCCACGGGCGGCGGACAGCAGCGGCGCGGGGGCGTGCCCGGCGACCCGAAGCAGCACCCGGTGCAACGCCGACGGCAGGGTCATGCCCCCACAACGGGGGGCCCGCCCGGTCGGTTCAACCCGATCCGCTCCGTGCCGCACATCGCGGCGAACAGGAACGACAGCGAGCGGTGCACCGCCACCGCGTCGACCGGCGGCGCGGCGTAGCCGGCGGCCCGGATCTGCGCGAGCAGGCCCGGATCGGGGGCGAGGCCGTACTGGTCGGTGTAGTAGGTGACCGCCTCCGACCACAGCCACCGCCCGTCACCCCGGATGCCCGTCGGCACCCCGGCGGCGGCGGAGTCGGGGGCGAAGACGTCCGCCGACCGCTGCGGGCCGGCCAGCAGCGGCGCGCCCGCGCTCAGGTACGCCACGACCCGTTCCGCCTCGTCGTCGGCGAGCGCCTCGGGCGGGGCGGCGGGGTCGGGCGGCGCGGCCATCCGCAGCGGCTCTGCGGGGCGGGTCGCCCAGAGCAGGGCCGAGTAGGCCAGCGCCCGCCGCTGGTAGGGCGGCAGCTCCGCCGGGTCGGCGAAGACCTCGACCAGCGGATGCCGCTCACCGGCGGCCTCCAGGGCGGAGCCGACCCGGGCGGCGAGGGCGACCGGCTCTGCGGCCTGCACGAGGTAGAGCCGCTTCGGGGGCGGGTGCCGCGCGTCGACGGCGGGGTAGCGCCAGGCCCGCCAGAGACCCATCGGCCCCGGTGGCCCGGACACGGCGGCCACGGCGGCCCGGTCGAGGTCGTCGGGCCCGCCGAACTCCGCCCCGCCGGCGGTCAGGTCCAGGCTGTACGGGACCCGGACGCCGGGCTCGGCCAGCACCTGCGGGCCCACCGGGGCCATCCCGTACGGCACCGGCGGGCCCGGCTCGCCCGGGGACAGCCCGGCCGCGACGCCGTCGTCCGTGCCGAGGATCCCGGCGAGCAGTTCCGCCTCCGCCCCCGTCACCTGGACCCGCCCGGTCAGGCAGGTGAACGTCAGCGCCTGGGCCACCTCGGCGAGCTGGCCCGCCGCGAGCCACTGGCGGGCCGCGCTGACCAGGTCGTCCGGTGCCTGTCCGGCGAGACGCAACAGGAGCCGGTGCACGGCGGCGCCCCGGTCGGTGGCCGGATCGGTCGTCGCAGTCATGCCACCACAACGGGCACCGGGGCGGGCCGGTTCACCCCCGGTCCGGCACGGGGCGGGGGGTGCGGTTCCGCCGCCGGGGCGGGCTGCCGGGGCGGTCCGGTCCCGGTGCGGGTGTCGCCGGCTGCGCGCCGGGCGGGTATACCGGCAGGCCGGTGCCGCCGGCCACCAGGACGTCGCCGACGCCCGGGACGACGACGGTGTCCGGCACGACGACGGTGTCCGGCGGTGCCGGGTCCGGCGCGACGTCCCCGCCCGGCACGACGTCCCCGCCCGGCGCAACGCCCCCGGGCGGCGTGGCGTCCCGCCGGGCGGCGGTGTCGGGCACGGTGTCGGGCGCGACGACGGCGGCGGCCGGGGCCGGCTCGGGGCGCGGTCGGTGGCGGGCGTTCGGCCCGTCCGTCGGCAGCATCCGGCTGGCCTCCTCGACGCTGACGGCCGGGGTGCCGGCGGCGAGCGCGTCCAGGGCACGGGCGCGCCCGTCGACCGTCTCCGGGTCGGCCGCGTAGCTGGCCAGCGAGCCGGGTTCGGCCCGGTCGACCAGGGCGGCGAAGTCGCGGGCCGGGAAGACGTACACCCGCGCGTCGGACGGGGCGGTGAACGCGTCGGCGTCGACCACGAACTGACGCACCACCGGGCCGTCTCCGGGGGGCAGGCCGAGCTGCGCGACGTGGTCGGCCATGCCCCGGGCCACCGCGTACGCGGTCTCCGGCCGGGCGAACACCGCGACCGGGGAGTGGGGGTCGGCGGTCGTGACCAGGATCCGCCCGGTGGCCGGGTCCGGACGCAGGTCGGTCGCCACCGCCCCCGCCGGTCCCCGGGGGGCTTCGACGACGAGGTGCAGCCGGACCTGGCCGGGTCGGGGCCGCGCCGGCCCGGGCGCGCCCGCGCCCGCCGCCGGCCGGTCCGGGGCGGCCGGTGCCGCCGGCCGGTCGTCGAGGAGCCGGTTCGAGACGTCCCTCGGGTCGCCGCCGACATCGTCCCGGTTGACCAGCCGGACGAAGTCGGCCCGACCGGCGGCGATGCCGTCGCGGACCTGTCGGGCGAGGTCGTGCATCGCGCGCAGGCGGGGCCGGTCCGGCTCGCCGCCGTCCCAGAGCACGGTCATCCGCTGGAGGGTGCGCACCAGCGTCATCCAGTCGGCGAGCGGGCCGGGCGCGCCGGGAATCCCGGCGAGGCCGGACCGACCGGGGTCGCGGCTGATCCGGAACGTGTCCAGGGCGGCGGTCGCCGCGTCGACCAGGCCGTCGATCATCGCCTCGCGGGTGTTCGACCGCAGCCGGTCGAGTTGCGGGTCGGTGCGCAGACCCACCACGGCCAGCGCGTCGTCGAGCCTGGCGAGGGCGTGGTCGACCGCCGCCTGGTCGAGGCTGGGGCGCATCCCGCGGGCCAGCACCCCGACGGCCTCGGCGGCCCGGTCGAACGCCGCGAGGTCCGGGGTCGCGTCGCCGAGCCCGCGAACCACCTCGTGGTACGCGTCGAGCGCCGCGACGACGGCCCCGAAGAGGCGTCCGCTGGCGATCGGGCCGGGGCGCTCCGGCTCGCCGAACCACAGCGCCCCGAGCGTCTGGGTCAGCAGTTGCCAGCCGTACACCTGCATGACGGGCGCGTCCAGCGCGGTCCCGGTGGCGTCCCGCAGTCGGGCCAGCTCGGCGCGGAACCGGGCGAGCGCCGCGGCGTGGTCGGTGTCGCCCGGTTGGTGGCCGTCGACCAGCGGCGGCAGGTCGAGGTCCCGGTGGGCGGCCGGGGCCAGGTCGATCAGCGGCACCAGGTCGGCGAGCGCGTCGAGCGCCCCGGCGGCGCGCGTGACGAGGGCCGCGCCGTCGGCGTCCCCGGTACGCCAGTGCCGGGCCCACTGGCCCACCAGCCAGCCGAACTCGCCGAGCACGCCGGTCACCTTTTCGGCGCGGGCCGTGAACGGGACGGCCAGGGTCGGCGTGGCGAGCACCGGCAGCAGCCGGACCAGGACGGCGGCGAGCTGGTAGACGACGACCGCCGCGGTGGTCTCGGTCCCCCCGGCGGGCAACGCGGCGACGGCCTGCCGCGCCTCGGTGATCCGCAGCAGCATGTCGCCCCGCAGGTCCCGACCGTCGTACACGCCTCCGACCGCGCCCCGGGGCAGCGGGGCGTCGGCGGACGCCGGGCCGGGGACCATCCGGCGCAGGGAGAGCTCGACCTGCAGCTCAGCCCGGTCGCGGAGCCCGTCGACGACCCCGTCGAAGGCGGTGACCTCGACGAGGACCCGCACCGGGGGGATCCCGACGGGCAGCCGGGCGTCGAGCTGGCCCCGGAGGAAGTCGGCGGCGGTGTCGGCGACGAGGCGGGCCACCGCGCCGTCCCGGGAATCGTCGAGCATCTCCTGGGGCACCCGCAGCGTCAGCCCGAACTCCAGCGCCGTGCCGGGCGCCACCGGCGACGGCGAGCCGGCCAGCCAGGAGGTGACCAGCGCGGCCCGCCGGGCGATCATCTCGCGGGTCTGTGCGGTCAGGACCGCCCAGTCGCCGACCGGTTCGGGCGGGGTGGCCCGCTGGTGTCCCTCGGAGGTCGCCGCCGGCAGGGTGTCGTCGAGCGTCCTCAGGTCCCACGGCCGCCGGACGAACTCCACCCGGTCGAGGACCGCCCGGACGGCGAAGGCGGCACCGACGCGAAACGGGTGCTCGAACCCGGAGCGCTCGGGCAGGTCCTGCCACGTCCGGTCCAGCTCCGTCGCCGTGGTCGACGCCGTCGGCCCGGCGGCCGGAGGCTGCTGCCCCGCCCGGTCCGTGGCCCGCTTCGGCGCGAACGGGGCGACGCCGATCCGCCGGACGGCCGGGTCCACCCCCCGGTACTCCCCGGCGGCGTCCGGCTCCCCGATCAACGCCGCCAGCAGGTGCAGGTGCCGCGAGCGCAGCCCGGCCCACTGCATCCCCCGGAGCTCGGCCCGCTCCTCGTCGGACAGCGCTGCCCGCTCCTCGTCGGTGAAGGCGTCGCCGGGCACCCGGGCGAGGTCGCCGGGGAGGCTGCCGGGCACGTTCGCGCGGTGCGGGGCCGTGTCGTCCTGCGACTCCTCCCGCAGACCGAGCTGATGACCCAGCTCATGCGCCACCTCCTCCTCCAACGCGTCCCGCCGCCAGTGGACCTGGTCGGTCGGCCCCTCGTCGATCACCTCCACCCGCAGGTGCGCGTCCTCCGCGGAAGCCGCCCGCGCCACCGTCACGTGCAGCCGATCACCACGCCCGGTCGGCAACACGTACGCCGAAGCACCCGCGAAACCACCACCGTTGAACACCCGCTCCACCCCCCGCTGGAGGGTGGCCAACAGCTCCCCGTCACGATCACCATCGAGCCACACCCGCACCGTCAGATCCGTCACCGGCCCACCGCCGAACCGGAACCGGCGAGCCTCGAACCGCGACACCACCTCGTACCGGTCCCCCGGCTCCGGACCGGGCCGACCCACCGGATCGGACCAGTGATGCTCACGCACCGCCACGGACGCCATCCCCCGCCGCACCGTCCACTCCGGCGGCTCACCCACCCCCCGCACCACCGCACCCGGATCGGTGCGCAACCGCACCCAGCCCGCACCCGCGGACCCCCGGCCCGCCGGATCCGACCCGCCCTCGGACTGCGCCGCCTCCACGCTCGGACCCGCGATCACCGCACGGAGCTCACCCGGGACCGCGCCCGCCCGGCCCGCGCCCTCCGGCCGGAACACCCGCCAACCACCCGACTCCGCGCCCTCGCCGTCGACCGGCACCGTCCTGACCGCACCCGTTCCCACCGACACCTCGACGTCCCCCACGTGAGTGAGCACCACCGGCGCGAGGAGGAGCCCCGGTTGCTCGGCCACCCGCTGACCGAGCAGGTCGGCCAGGCTCTGCGCCGCCAGGTACGGCCACGGGTGCCCGACCAGCAGGATCCCCTCCACCGGCGCCGCCTGGGCGGTGATCACCTGGACGACGTCCGCCGCCCAGCCGGGCACGTCCGTCGACGCGTCGAGGCCGGCGAAGACCAGCAGGTAGCCCGGGGGGCCCTGGATCAGCGGCACGAGGTCGAGCACGTCCGGATCCTGGGTGCCGATGACGGTGGGCAGGCTGTGCTCCTCGCCCGGCGGCAGGACGTTCAGGTGGACCGTCACCGGGGGCAGCAGGTCGACGCCGGCGCGCACCGGCGTGAGCACCCCCTCGGGGCCGGTCGCCCAGCGCGACGTCGTGGCGCTGCCGTCGTCGTACGCCGCGGGCAGGAACTCCAGCCAGGGCCGCACGTCGTCGGGCGCGTCGACCCGCACGTCCTCCAGGCCCGGGTCCCAGCTCGCCGTCGCCTCCGCCGCCAGCGCGTAGACGGGGCGGCCGGTGAGGTCCGCGAGGCGTTGCAGCACGACGACGTGCTCGGGGCTGCTCGCCCGCTGCACGACGCGGATCGCCGTCACCCCGTCGTCCACCGGCAGCAGCGGACGCAGCGACCAGTCCGACTCGTCCAGCGGCAGCTCGACCGTGAGCAGACCCGGCGGGCCGTCGATGCGCCACATCGGCCAGAGCCGCTGGTCCGAGGGCAGGGCCAGCTGGACGCCACCCGGCCGGTGCACCGCCGTGCCGGTGGCCCGCAGCGCCTCGTCGAAGGCCGCCCCCGCCGCCCGCCGCAGCGCCTCGGCCTCGGCCTGCGCGGCGACGCCGTCGACGTGCTGCGCCCCGAAGTACCGGACCTCCAGCACCATCAGCGGCAGCGCGCCGTTGGAGTCGTCGAGACTGCTGAGCACGGTCATCCCGCCGTACCCCACATGCTGGCCGACGAGTCCGCCGAGGTAGTCCATGATCGAATAACGCTTGCGCCTGTTCTTCTTCTGGTGGACGAGTCCCTGGCGATCGAAGAAGTCACCTGCCAGCTTGCCGCCCGTCGTCAGCTCGTAGCGCTCCTCGAGATCCGGGAAGCGGGCCGTGAACACCGCCCGGAACAGCTGCGCGATCTCGGGGAAGTGCTCCCTGAGGAACGACACCGTCGGATCCGACAGCTCCCCGAGCAGCGACCCCATGTCGTGCCGGGACAGCGCCGCGACGTTCTCCTTGACCAGCCCCGGGTGCAGCCAGCGCCCGGTCACGCCCGCCGTGTTGGCGTAGAGCACGGTGGCGACGCCGCGCAGCTCCGCGACGTCCGCCGGGCTGCCCCCTTCGGCGGCGAAGTGCTCGGCCACGACGTCGCCGAAGTACAGCGCGTCCTCCAGGTGCGGACGGGCGTGGGAGGGCGCCACGCTCGTCGGGCTGCGCCAGGTGTGCCGGGCCACGTAGCTCAGGAACGAGTGCGCTCCGGCGAGGGGGACGCCGACGCTGTGGTGCACCCGGGCGCCGGGCTCGCTGTCCGACGGCCGCGGCCCGATCAGCACCCGCTCACCGAGCGGCGTCAGCGCCACCTGGGAGAGGTGGCCCGCGGCCTGCACCTCGGCCAGCAGTTGCCCGAACGGGACGGGCCCGGTCAGCCTCGACAGGGCCTCCCCCAACGCGGTCATCGACGGGAACAGCGACTCGTCGCCGCGGTGCACGTCCGCCTCGGCGTCGGTGTCGGGCACGACGCCGACGATGACCTCCAGGATGGCGACCTTCTCCGGGACCCGTAGCGGCAGCGACGGGCCGCCGGCCTCCTCGTCCGTGCTGTCGGTCCGCTCGGCCGGCACCGGCTGACGGTAGAGCTGGCCGTCGCGGCCGTCGCGGTAGTAGGTCTTGGTCTCCACCTCGATGACGATCGTCTCCGCGGGGTCCGCCGCGAGCTGGCTCGTGCGGGCCAGGTCGGGAAGGGATACCCCGCCGGTGTCGTCGAACATGTCGGCGGCGGCGCTGAGGTCGAGGGTCTCGAAGAACTCGAACTCCCCGCCGTGCCCCAGCACGGTCCGGTCGACCGGCGCGTCCACGATGGCGCGGGCCGTCGAGGCCGAGGCGACGGGCCCGGACGCCGCCGCGTCGACCAGGGCCGCCGGGTCGACCAGGGTCCCCGGCACGACCAGGGTCCCCGGGACGACCGTACCGTCGGGGTCGACCAGGACCGCGCGGGCCGCGACCTCCGGGCCGAGCGCGTTGAGCCGCGGCAGGCCGTTGCGCGCCGCGGCCTGCGGCAGCAGCACCGCGCCCAGCTCTCCGCCGAGCTGGACCCAGCGCACCGGGTCGGTGTCGCGGTCGAGCCGGTAGCCGGCGAAGGCGTGCCCGGGGGCGCGGCCGGGGCGCTCCAGCAGGACGAAGGCCGAGGTGCCGGGCGGGGCGGCGACGAGCGCGGCCTCGACCTGCGCCCAGGAGTCCAGCACCACCCAGTCGGACCGGTCACCGGCGAACCCGCCGGCCCAGCGGACACCCACCGTGGCGTCGTCGCGGGTCCGGCCGACCCGCAGCCCCGGCCGGGTGAAACCGTCGCCGCCCGGGTGCAGGACGGCGGCGAACCGGCGGGCCAGCGCCAGGCACGACTGCGGGTCCTCGGGCGGGTTCCAGGCCGCCGTCGACGCGGCCGGGTCGACCGGTCGGACGGCGGCCTGCGCGTCGAGGGTCGCCTGCACGGCCGTCTCCAGCCCGGCCAGGGTCAGCGGGTGCCGGCCCTGGCCGCCCCGCCGGGGCCGGGGCACGTCGACCGGCTCGCTCCCGGCGTCGCCGGGCTCCGCGTCGCTGGTCTCGACGTCGCCCTCGGCGTCGCTGGACCCGGCAGCGGTGGACTCGGCGTCGCCGAGGAGCACGTCGGCGTCGGTCAGGGTGATGCGGCCGACGGCGGTGCCGGCGTCGTCCCGCCCGAGGCGGGCCGACGGCGGCGGCGCGACCTCCTGCTCCCGGGCGCGGGCCAGGTCGAGCACCACGGGCTCCGGGAGCCACGCCTGGTAGTGGGCGTCCGCCAGGACGAGCAGCACGGGGGAGTCGGCGACCCGGGCCTCGGTGCCGTCGAACCTCGGGTGGTAGACCGTCCGGGTCGACCAGCCGCGGGTCACCGCGCCGTCGGGACCGACGGCCGGGAGCGCGGTGGCCACCACCACCGGCCGGCGCAGGGCCGCCCCGAGCAGCAGGACGAGCAGGTCGCCGCGGTCGCTCGCCCAGTCCGACCGCCAGCTCCTGATCGTCCGCACGAGTTGCCGGCGCACCAGATCCTCCGTGCGGACGCCCTCGCCCAGCAGGCCGTCGGCGGCGATCACCCGCTCCACCTCGACGAGCCGGCCGTCGACGGCCAGGGCGAGGATCCGGGCACGGAGCCCCTCGGCGACCCGCACGACCCGTGCCTGGAGGCGGGTGGGCAGGGTCACGTCGCCGCCGGCGCGGGTGTCCCGCCACGCCTGGATCTCGTCGAGGTCCGCGCGGTGCGCGTCGGGCAGCACGGCCCGCACCTCGGGCAGGGCGCTGAGGACCACGGATTCGAGCAGGCAGAGGCCGTTGCGGTCGACATCCACGATCTCCTGCGCGGTGGGCGGCGGCAGGGCGGTGAACCGGTCGCCGGCGACCGCACCGGCCGGGGCAGGTGGCGCGGGCGGGGCAGGTGGCGCGGCCGGCGGCACCGGGCGTTCCGGCGGGGCGGGGGCCGGCTCGGCCGGAGCGCCGCGCCGGGCCGCCGCCGGGGCCGCCGGGTCGGGACGTCCACCGGGGGGCGTCGGGTCGGTGTCGTCGACCGACGGGAGGCGGCGCGGCGCGGCGACCGGGTCCGCCGTGGAGCTCCGGTCAAGGTGCCCGGCGGCCAGGGCCACCAGCCGTTCGACCTCGGCGCGCGCCTCCAGCCACCGGCGGCGCGCCGCGGCCTCCGCCGCGGCCCGTTCGGTCGCGTTCGTGGCGGCGGCCCGGGCGACCGTGTCGGCGGTGGTGCCGGCGGTGCCGGGGAACTCGGCGACCAGGGCGATCCGTTCCAGCTCCTGCCAGGTCTTCAGCGCCTTCTGCGCCTGCGTCGCGGCGTGGATGGCCTGCTCCAGGAGCCCGGCCACGACCACCCGGTCGACCCCGGTGGCCCCGGCCGCGTTACCGGCCAGCAGGTGTTCCAGGGCGTCGGCCTGGTCGATCAGCACCGGCTGGGAGTCGGCCAGGCTCAACTGCACGGCGGTACGGCGGGTGCCGGTGAGGTCGGTGTGCTCGGCGACGACGATCGTCTCGGTGGTCCACCAGACCTTCGCCCGTCCGCCCTCGTCGTCGAGTCCGCCCCGCATCACGTCCGTACGGTGGCTGGTGCTCTCCTGCTGCGCCGAGTTGCCGGGCACCGTGACGCCGACGGCCGGCACGTACCCGACCGAGGTGCCGAGGGTGTCCGGCAGCGCGGTGTCGGCGCGGGCCGCCAGCCGGGCGTCGCCGTGGCGGCCCGCCGTGCCGCCGCCGCGGAGCCCCTCGGTGGGCACGAGCACGGTGTCCAGCCGCACCGAGACGACCCGGGTGTGCAGGACGAGGCGGTACCCGTCGGCGAGGGCGATCTCGTAGGGGCCGGCCAGCCGGTGCGGGGTCGCGGCCCACAGGTGGGTGCGCGCCAGCAGCGTCATGAGCTGGTAGCTGATGGTCGACCCGGGTACCCCGACCAGCGGATCCACCCCGACGATCCGCAACGCCCGCAGCGCGGCGGCCTGGAGGGCGGCTGCCCCGTTGAAGCCGAGCGCCACGAACTGGCCGGGCAGGCTGACGGCTCCGGTCCGCCAGGCCAGCCAGTCGTCGGCCGGGATGGCGACCAGCCGCAGCGGCCCCGTGCCGCCCAGGGTCAACGGGGCGGCGGCCACCTCGGCCGGGTCGGGCAGCCCGACGGCCGGGCCGGTCGGCCGGTAGGTCAGGTTCAGGTGTTCGGCCGCGGTCTCGACGCGCAGCGGCACGGTGATCTCGTGCCGGCCGATCTCCTGCCGGCGACGGTAAGCCGTGAACACCAGGCGTTGCGGACCGTAGTCGACCGGCAGCCACGGGCCGGAGGTCTCCACCGAGGTCACCGCCCGGCTGGCGGTGACGTCGCTGGACCGGCCGCCCTCGGTGCGGCCGAGCGTCCCGAGGGCGTTGAGCGCCGCCCGTTCCCCGACGTGCGCCACCGGGACCACCTCGTCGGTGACGGCCTCGCCCGACTGGCGGCCGCCGCCCACGTCGCTGACGGTGCTCACCTCCAGGGTGCTGGTGCCGGCGCGCAGCTCACCGACCTGCGGCGGGTCGGTGGCGGGCACGGCCCGGACGACGATCTGCACCGCCGGGCGGCTGAGCAGCCGCGGATACCGCAGCACGAAACTGCGGCCGCCGTCGAAGAGGTCGTCCAGGTGCGCGGCGATGGTGACCGGATCGGTGTGGTGCAGGACGGTGCCGACGTTCATGCCGGCGTTGCGGTCCTGGCCGACCAGCTCCAGCCCCTCGTCGCCGCCGAGGCGCAGTGAGCGCAGCCAGCCCAGCAGGGCCTGGCCGATGGCCGGTGCGTCCACCAGCCGGCGGGTCTGGTGCATCAGCTGCGCCGCCGGCGGGGTGACCTGGCGCGGCAGCCGCCAGCCGCCCGGGGCCGTGCCGAGGGCCTGCCGGTATTCCTCGGCCGACATCTGACCCAGCAGCGACACGTCGCTGACCTGCCGGTACCGGGTGAAGACGCGGTCGGGCAGCACCCACTTCGGTTCGGTGAGCACCACGGCGAGGTGCACCCGCAGCCGGCCGTGCACGCCCAGCAGGACCGTACGCGTGCCGGAGTGCTTGATCGTGCGTTCGACCTCGGCCGCGGCGAGGACGGTGTCGCCGGAGGTCCACTCGATCTGCCGGCGGCCGAAGGCCCGCAGCGCCACGGCCGCCGGCGGCTGGGTGGGGGTGCGGGCGGCCGGCTGGGTGGGGTTCGGGGCCGGCGGCTGCCCGCCGGGCGTCCCCGCGTCCGGGCCGGGTTCGGCGTGCGCGGCGTGCTCGGACGCCCGCCACGCCGCGCCGCCCCCGCCGACCTCCAGCCGGGCCTGCGCGCCCCGTTCCATCGCCGAACGGCGCACCGCGAACCCGGCGACGGCGCTCTCGTACCCGTCGCCGGTGAGCGCCCCGGACGGTAGCTGGTCGTGCCCGGTCACCTCGGCGAAGACGAACACCGTGACCGGCACGTCGTCGCCGAGGACCACGCTGGGGGCGTGCACCGGCTGGGGTTGCTGGGTCGCGGGCGCCAGCAGCGCCGCCAGGTGGCCCTGGTCGACGAAGGCGTTGAGCCACTGGTGCAGGGGGGTGCCGGGGATGTCGCCGCTGAACGCCGTGCCCCGCCGGCGGCCGTCCGCGCCGGAGGGCAGGTGCCCGGCGTCCATGTAGTCGGCGGTGGCGGCCCGCAACGCGTCGAGCAGGTGGTCGCGCAGCTCGGACATGCCGTGGACGTGCTGGGTGACGGTGTGCTGGGCCAGCGCCGCGCCGAGGGTGCGCAGCCGGTGCCGCTGCGGGCTCACGGTGGCGGGCGGCAGCTCGCCGAGCGCCTCGCGCAGCACGATGCCCGCGCTCGGCGCGCCGGTCGGCGTCGGCAGGGCGACCGGCTGCGCCTGCCCGGCCGCGATCGTCTCGGTGAACGGCACCGAGAAGCCGAGCCGCAGGTCGATGGCGCCGCCGCCGGCGAAGCTCAGGGTCCGTGCCTGCACGGGTTGGTCGGCCAGCCACCGCCAGGCGTCGGCGAGGTAGCCGCGGTACTCGACGACGACGGAGGCCGCCAGCTCCAGCCGGACGTCGTCGGCGAAGACGGCCACCGCGCCGCCGCCGATGCCGACGACGCCGGCCTGGCTGCCCTGGGTCACCTCGATGACGTCGCGCCAGACGCCCTGGAGCCGCAGCCCGATCCCGGCGGACCCGCCGATCGCGTCGCTGCCCACCGTGGCGCCCAGTTGGAGGCCGGGCGCGACGCTACGGACCGCCCGGTTCGTCGCCGCCTGACCCCGGCCCTGGCTGGTGCGCAGCTTCACCGTCGGCTCGTCGTCCTCCGACTCGCTCGTCTCGCTGTCGCCGGGATCGGGGACGTCGGCGGTGACCGGGTCGGGGTGGGTGCCCCGCCGGCCGAGGTACTGCGGTGCCGTGTCCGGGTGCCGACGCCGCAACCCGATCCGCACCTCCAGGGTGCGGCCGGAGAAGATGTCGCGTACCCGCAGCTCGATCAGCAGCGCGCCGTCGGCGGCACCCAGCAGCCGGGCCGAGTAGCGGTTGGGGCTGTTCTGCGCCGACAGGCGTTCCTCGTTGCCCAGCCGCTCCAGGGCCTGCCGGATCCGGGCGGTCTGCACCCGCGGGTCGTCCCAGTCGGGCAGGTACCGCCGGTACACCGCGTTGCGGTCGTCGTCGAAGAGCTGCCGCAGCCGGGCGGCGACGAGGCGGGCGACCAGTTCCCCGCCGTGCAGCAGGCCGCGCCCGATCCGCAGCCGGTCGCCCCGCCACAGGTGGTCGGGCAGGGTCCGCGCGTCGTCCGGGTCGTTCTCGACGGTGTCGGCCAGCAGGGCGACGAGGTCGCGGTCGGGCCGGTTGGACGGGCTGGCCTCGGCGAGCGCCGTCACGTACCGCTGCGGCACGACCAGCAGCGTCCGCACCGACACCGGCTGCGGCCCGTGCCGCAGCCCCCGGTAGGCCAGCGACCTGCTGATCGACCGGTGCATGCTCCACTGCAACGTGCCGGTGTACTCGGCCAGGTAGAGCCCGAGGGTGTGGTCGCCCGTCTCCGCCCCGGCGGCGGTCTCGAACTGTGGCGCGAGGACCTGCGAGCGCCGGTCGACGACCGAGACGTTCGGCCCGGCCGAGAGCCGGAACAGACCGAACGCCCGGCCGACGAGCACCGCGAGGAAGCCGCCCCGGTCGGACGCGGACTGCACCGACTGACCGGCGGTGACGGTGGCCAGCGAACGCAGCGCCGCCGACTCGGGCAGCTCGCCGATCGGGGTCAGCCGGGTCAGCCGCAGCGCGGGCCGGACCCCCTGGGCGTAGCCGGGTCGCCGCAGCCACGACGAGCTGGTCGCGGTCAGGCCCGTCGCGCCGGGCTGCACCGCGTCGAGGGCCCGCTGGCCGCCCCAGAGCCGCCACACCGTGCTGCGGCGTCCGCGGTGGACGACGTCGGGGATGCCGGCGAGCGCGGCGGTGGCCAGCGCGCCGTCGTCGACGACGTGCGTCGAGTAGGCGGCGTCCCGCAGGAAGATCGCCCCGGCGGGACTCACCGTGAGCTGGTTGCCGTCGCTGATCGGCCGCATCGTGGCCAGTGCCTCCGGGGTACGGAACCAGAAGCGGTCGCCGTCGCCGGGCAGCCAGGTGGCCGGCACGGCGGCCCAGGCCGGCGGGACGGACCGTTCGGTGATCTCCACCTGGACGAACACGGCGCTGCGGGTGAGGAACGAGTCGGGCGCGCCGATCATCATCCCGGCGTCCCCGGTGGTGACGGACTGCCCGATCGCGCGAACCGCCCGGCTGCTCATCACGCCGCCCAGGACGGTCACCCCGACGGCTCCGGCGGGGATCGGCACCACGACCCGGGCGGTGGTGGCCTGCGGCTGAGCCCACGTCGACGCCGAGACGGCCACGGTGCGCCGGTCCTCGATGCCGCCCAGTCCGGGGGCGAACCGCACCTCGTCGGTGTCGCCGGGGCGGGGCACGAGCCGCACCCAGGCGAACCGCCGGTCCCGGCCCACCCGGACGGGGTGCCCGGAGCCGTGGTGCAGGAACTCGGTGGGGTCGGCGGCGAGCGCGTCCAGCAGGGGCCGGGCGGTGGGCATGGTCACGCCCAGGGCGCGCAACCGCCGGGCCACCCGGGCCCCGAGCACGGTGGCCCAGGCCGGGTGGCCGGTGTGCGGTGCCCCGATCAGCAGCGGCTGCGCGGTGATCGCGGCACGGACGGCGGTGACCTGCTCCGCGGTGGGTTCCCGGCCCGGCACCCGGCGGGCCGCGCCGGTCGGGTCGAGCAGCAGCACCTGGGCCTTGCCGGTGGAGAGCGCCTGGGTCAGCTCGGCGTCGCCGAGCTCGGCGGCGTCGACCCCGACGATCCTGAGCTGGGCGGGCACCGTCACCAGTTCCGGCTCCACGACGAACATGAGGAGCCGGCCGGGTTCCTCGGTGCCGGGCAGGTGGGCCAGCGCCAGCGAGCCCGGCGCCGCGCGGAGGGCGTCGACGGTGGCCGCGACGTCGTGCAGGGGTTCGAACTGCCCGCCCAGCGCGGCGGTCAGGGTGCCGGTGACCGTCTCCGGGGTCACCGTCAACTGCGCGCCGAGCGGGCGGGGGGACCGCCCGAAGTAGCCGTCGACCAGCCGCACCACGGCCCGGACGAGGTCGGTGGCGTCGGCCACGACCAGCGCCGGGTCGTCGATCGCCCGGACGATCCCGGCCGGCGACGGCGTCAGGAACTCGGCCAGGTCCATCGCGTCGCCGCGGGCGTCCACCGCCAGCACAGTGGTGCCGGGGCGGGTCAGCGCCCCGGCGGTGACCGGGTCGGCGGCGGCGGGTCCGGCGAACGCGCCGGTGCGGCCCGGGTCGACCACCCGGGGCACCACGGTGCCGTCCCGGTCGTCGGCGACCAGCCAGAACACCCGGTCGGGCGCGCCCACCGGCCGTTCGTGGACGAGGACCATCGCCCCCGGGCGGCGCGTCAACGCCTGGATGAGCGAGCCGGGGTGGTCGAGGTCGAGCGACGCCGGTCGTCCGCCCAGCGCCTGCTGGAACCCGGGCAGGCTCGACCCGGTCACCGTCGCGGCGGTCACGCGCAGGCCGCCGACGTGCCCGTGCAGGGCGAGATAGGCGGCGACCGCCCGCAGCCGGGAGCTGGCCGCGGTGGCGGTGGCCTCGTCGACCTGCACCGCGTCGACCCACTCCGCGAGCCGGGGCAGCGACGGCCGGCGGGGCTGCCCGCTGGCGACGAGGCGGGCCGGCGGCAGCCGGCGCAGCGCCTGGCGTACGGCGTCGACCGCCGACGGCGACGGCCCGGCCCCGGCGGGGGCCGGTGGCGGGGTGTCGGCGGCGGCGTCGGCGGCGGGCGGGGAAGCCGGCTGGCCGGGCGGCGGTGGGGCCGGGTCCGGGGCGGCGTCCCGGTCCCGCCGCGGGTTCCGGTCCGGATCCGGGCCCCGCCCCGCAGCCGGGTCCCGACCCGGCTGCTGGTCCTGGTCCGACGGCGGGTCCGGGTCCGGGTCCAGGTACGGGTCCGGATCCGGCTCCGTGGACGGGTCGGGCACGGCCTGGCCGCCGAGGACCCGCTGCCCCGTCGCGACGCGCACGGCCACCGTCCGCCCCTGCGCCAGCAGCATCGACACCGGTCCGGTCAGCTCGTCCAGCTCGAACGCGACCAGCCGGGCGGCCGGCTCGGCATCCGGTCGCAGCAGCGTCAGCCCGCCGTCGGGGGCGCGGTGGACCAGCGCCACGGCGTCGTCGACCCAGACGGGGGCGACCGTGTTGTCCGGCAGCAGGCCCAGGGTGGCCGCCGCCACCGGGGTGCGCGTCGCGTCGAGACGCCGGGCCAGCGCCAGTGGGCCCTGCCCCACCGGACCGGGCAGACCGAGCCGGGCGAGCACCTCCCCCACCGACTGCCCGGCGCGGTGCCCGTCGACGGCGACCCGCAGCCGGTCCATCCCGAACAGGGCCGAGGCGAGCCGGTCGGCCCGCTCCGCCCGGCTGCCGGCCGGCAGACCCGGCAGGCGGCGCAGCAGGTCGACGCCGCCGAGCCAGGTCGGCGAGCCCCACACGCGGGCCCGGGTGTTGACCGCGCCGGCCAACTCGGCCAGGTCGGCGGCGGCCGCCGCGACGACCTGGTTGACCAGCCGGAACGCCTCCGGCCCCACCATGACGTCGACTCCGCCGGTGCTCGGCCACGGGTGGTGGGCCCGCCACCGGCCGTCGTCGGCCCGCACCAGCGCCACGGCCCCCTCCCCCGCGAGCGCACGGGCGAACGTCTGCGCCGCCTCCCCGGTGTCGAGGAGCACCACGACGGGCGGGCCGGCGAGGGTGTCGGGCAGGATCATCCGGTAGGCGGCGGCGGTCAGCGCGCCCCGCCCGTCGGGCCGACCGGTGGTCACCCCGTCCACGGTCACCACGCCGGGCTCGACGAGGACGCCCCGCTCGCCCAGCAGCGGCCCCAGCCCCCACGCCCAGACCTGCTCCGGCATCGCCAGCAGCAACGGCCCGTCCCGGTACGGGACCGCCACGAGTTGCGGCGGCGCGGTGTCGTTGAACGCCGGCCCGGCGGTGTCGACCTCGAACGCCAGCGTCCGGCGGGCGGGGAGCCGGCCCGCCGCGGTCGAGGTGATCTCGGTGGCCCGCACGCCCGCCCCGAGCCACCACGCCGGGCCGGCCGGCGCACCGGACGGCACCTGCCAGTCGGGCACGTACGTGCGGTCGGTCGCCCGGGGCCCGTGGCGGCGCAGCGGGTTGTCGGTGACGGGCTGCCCGACGCCGACGAGCCGGGCCAGTTCCAGCAGCGCGGCCCGCTCCGCCCGGGGCAGGTCCCGGTCGAGCAGGGTGGGCAGCACCGCGCCGACCGGCCCCTGGTCCGTCGCCACCAGGTCGGGTCGCAGCCGGGGGAACGCCGTCGCGTCGACCACCCAGCCGTGCAGGACGGCCTCCCCGCCGGGGCCGGGGGCCACCACCCGGTGGGCCGAGCCGGCGGGCAGGGCGAACACGTGGTCGGCGGCGGCGATCCCGTCGGCGGTGACGAAGACGACGCTCGCCGACGCGCCGGCCGCCATGTCGGCCAGCGCCCGCACGGCGGTCGACGGGAGCGCCAGCAGGGGCCCCGCGGGCTGAAGGTGCGCCTCCCGCCACGCCGGGTCCGTCCCGGCGACGCCGGCCACCACCGACGCGAGGTCCGGCCCGGTCAGCGAGGCGACGGCGTCCTCCCCCACGGGACGCCAGTACGCGGCCCACTCGGACGGGTCGTCCGGCGAGGGCATCACCACCGCGTGCACCGCGTCGAAGAACTCCACCACCGAGTCGAGCAGGTCGACCTCCTCGGGCACCACGACGATCCGGGTCCCCGCCGGCAGCGGAGCCACCAGGTCCGCGATGCGGGCGGTCGGCTCCACTCCCCGTAGGGCCGCCCGGACGACGGCCTCGACGGGGGCGGCGGGCAGCACCGCCACGCCCGCCGCCCGGCGCAGCGCGGCCGGCAGCCCGGAACGACCGGTCGACCAGAGGACCGCCCCGTCGCCGTAGCGGTCGACGGCGACGGCGGCGTTCTCCGGCATGCTCACCACGACCAGGGACGCGGCCGACGCCACCGAGAAGCTCATGGTGTAGGCCTCCGGCGTCAACCACACGGTCGCCGGGGGCGTCCGGTCCGGGGACAGCTCCACCGACCAGGCCAGACGCCGCCACGACGGATGCTCCCGGGCCACCCGCACCAGGTGTTCGACGTCGGCCCGCGCGATCGGCTGTCGTCTCTCGTCCGAGTGCGGCAGGGTCCAGGTCACGCCGGCCGCCATCGCCGCCAGCTCCAGGTCGGTCGTCCAGCGCACGACCGGCGAGTCCCCGGTCAGCCGCGTGTCGACGAAGCGTTCGACCGGCGCGACCTCGGCCGTCGCCGGATCCACCCGGACCAGGTAGTGCTCCTCGGTGGACCACCGGACGAGCTCCCGGACGTCGTCGACGGGCACCCGGACGGTCAGCCGGTGCTCGTGCGGCGGCCGGTCACCGAGGTCGCCCAGGTCGCTGAGGTCGCCGAAGAGCTGCACGGGGTTGAACCGGGCGTCGGCCATGAACCGCTCGGTCGACTCCCACCGGCCCAGGTGGAAGTGGACCTGGCCGTCCACGGCCGGCGCGGAGTAGGGCCGGCCGAGCACCTCGAACATCGCCCGGAGCACCTCGGCCCCGGCTGCGGTCGCCGGCTGGGCCGTGGCCACCTCCAGCAGCTTCGCGTCGAACTCCTGCCGCAGCAGGCTCACCAGGCCGGCGCTGTCCGGGCCGGACAGTTCGACCCGCCAGCCGGCCAGCCGGTAGACGAGGGTCCAGCCGTCGAGGTCGGGGGTGGGCGCGATCACGCCGACGCCCCGGTCCAGCAGCCGCTCGACGAACGGGCTCTGCGCGGGCGCCGGCCGGTCGAGGACGACGGCGCGGGGGTGCGCCCGCAGCGCCTCGCTCGCGACCACCTCGTCGACGCCCACCCGCCAGCCGTCACCGACCAGGTGGTCGCCCTCGATCCGGCCGGCGGCGACGACCAGCCCCCTGCCCGCGTCGTTCGCCGCCGGGACCGTCACCGCCGCTCTGGGCTCGACGGGGCGGGGAAGGAAGAACGCCTGCGGCTCGCCGGGGACGAACCTGGCCGACTCGTCGACCAGCAGCAGGTGCGCGCTCCCCGCTCGGGGAGCGTGCGTCCAGGACACGCCCGGCTGCGCCGAGCGGCCGGTGAGCAGTTCCCGCACCGGCGTCAAGGCGGCGGCGGGCACCGGCACGAACCGGTGGCTCAGGCCGGGCCACGGGCCCGGGGTCGGTGTGACGGGCCACAGCCTCTGCTCCGCCGCGGCGTGGGCGATGGCCTGTGGTTGCCATCGACGCAGGCCGGGGTTCGCGGACAGCAACCAGGCCGAGGTGCCCGGCCACCCGTCGCCGGCCAGCCGCCAGGTCTCCGGGTGCGCGAGGGCGTACTCCCCGTCGAGGAGGTACCACCGGCGGCGCGTCCCCTCGTGGTCGACCTGGACGGACCGCACCAGCTCCGGACGCGGCTGGAGGATCTCGATCGTCAGCCCGCGGGCGGGCGGCAGGTAGGGGTCGGCGATCCAGATGCCGGTGGTACGCAGCAACCGGTGCAGGTCCAGCTCGTCGCGCACCTGGTGGTGGAACGGCAACGTCAACGGGCCCTCCGGCACGGGCAGCAGCCCGCTGTCGAAGATCTCCCTGAGCCACTCCCGGTTGCGGTCGTCGGCGAGCTGGCGGACGTTGGCGGAGAACATGGCGTCGACCAACCGGCCGCCCTCGACGGGGTCCGCGGCGTGCATGACGGCGCGGGCCAGCGCCTCGGGCAGGGACCCGACGGTCAGCGTCACCGGCGCGTCGAACGGGACGCTGCGCCCGACGACGGTCCACTGGGTGTGGTTCGGCCCGCTGCGGGGCAGGACGACCAGCGCGACGGCCGCCACCGCCTGGACGAACGCGGATTCGGCGGCCGTGGCCTGGTCGAGGTCGGGAAGGAGCAGCACGCGGGTGCCGCCGTCGGTGGCGGGCAGGCGGGCCAGGTACTCCGCCGGGGTGAACCGGGTGCCGTCGGGCGTGACCAGCGCCGTTCCCGGCCCGGTGGGCCCGGTGGCGGCGTCGAGCCGGCCGGGCTGCACGACGATGCGGTGCGCGCCCTGCCACCCGAACCGGTGGACGTAGGCGGCGAGGTCGGTGGCCATCCGCTGCCACGACAGCGCCATGATCAACTGCCGGAGCTGCGGGTCGCGCCAGTAGGCGGTGGGCGGCGTGGCCTCCGGCGTCGCGGCGAGCGCGGCCAGCCCGGCCGCCTGCTCGGGAATCCCCCCGAGCTCCCTGTCGAACAGGTTGCGGACCGTGCCGACGACGCGCATGCGCAGCAGCTCCCGCTCCTCGGAGGAGAGCGGGGAGCCGTCGAGCCGGTCGGTGCGCTGCCCCATGATCTCGGCCGTGACGGACTGCTCGGTCTCCTCCACCAGGAGCGCCCAGGCCACGGCGACCAGCTCCGCCGGATCGGTGATCGGCTGGGCCACCGGCCCGTCGACGAAGTCGTTGCGCCACAGCGGCACCACCCGCACCAGCCGGGAGTCGGCGCCGGCCATCGGGCCGAGCGGAAACTCCAGCAGGGCCTGCACCTCCATCGCCGGGGCGGGCCCGGCCGCGGCCAGGGCCACCCGGACCGGTCGGCCCGGACCGGCCGCCGACGCCAGGGTCAGCTCCACCCCGGCGGCCCCGGCGGTCGCCGGCCACACCCCGCGCAGCAGCCAGCCCCGGTGGCCGCCGAGCCCGTCGGCCAGGCCGGAGTCCGGCACGCTCACCACCCGGGCCGGCTCGCCCCGCTGCCGGTCGAGCTCGGCCTGCACGCGGTCGCCCTGCGCGGCCGTCGCCGCCCGGAACTCCGCCTCGCGCCGCACCCGCCCCTCGTGCCGGCGTTCGTCCCCCTCGGACCGCTCGTACGACGGGGGCGGGCCGTCGATCGGCGGCGGCCCGGCCGGGTCGGTCGCGGCCCGGCGGGCGTAGCCGGGCAGGCCCGCGCGCCAGCCGGCGTCGCCGAGCAGGGCTCCCTCGGTGTAGCCGGGCGTCGCGGCGTACGCCTCCCGCACCCGGTCGGGAAGGTCGAGCAGGTGTGCCCGGGGAAGCTCGCCGGGTGGCGGCACCGGGAACCGGTGTACGACGGTGGGCATCCGCACCGGTTCGTCGGGCACCCGGTCGTGCGGCATGACCACGACGCTCAGCCGGGCCGGCACCGGGAGTCCGGCGGCCAGGCGGCGACGCAGCTCCCGCTCGACGGAGCCGGCGAACGCCCAGGCGACGGCGGGGTCGGCGTGGGGAATGGTGAGCACCATCGGCGCGCGGGGGTCGACCGCCACGGTCGCCATCCACGGCGCGACGGGCGGGGCTCCGGCGAGCACGGCGTCCAGCACCGACGCGGCCGGCACGCGCTCGCCGCGCACCCACGCCAGGCGGGCGTCGGCCACGGCGACGACCAGGTGCCAGCCCGGCAGGTCGACGGCGTCGACCTGCCGGGACAGCCTCGTGAGGGCGGTGGACCGCGTCCCGTCCGCCCAGGGGGACAGCACGATCCGCCCCAGCGGGGTACTCAGCACCCCCCGTCCCTGCGGCGGCTTGCCCAGGGGGACCGCCGCGACGGCCCGGTCGCCGTTCGCCGCCGGGTCGCCCGCCGCGGCCGGGACCCAGGCGTCGTAGTGGTCGCGTCCGTTGTAGAGCAGCTGCACCGGCTCCCCGGCACCTTCCGGCCACAGCACCGTGGCCGACGGCGGGTCGAGCCGCCCCTGCCACACCGGCCGGCCGAGCGCCGCGCCGATCACCAGGGGCAGCACGTCGCCGGCCCGGCCGCCGGTCGCCGGGTCGTCCTGCCCGGGCAGCAGCCGCTGCCAGTCCCAGGTGTCGATCACGTCGAGCAGGGTGGCCTGCACGTCGTGTCCCGGCGGGAACAGCCAGGTCGTCGCCACGTGGTCGAACAGCTCGGTCATCGTCGGCGACGGGTCGGCCACCCGCCGCCAGATCTCCTCGCGCAGCGCCGCGTCGATGTCGGTCAGGTCGACGTCGTGCGCCCGCGAGCGGCGCACCCGGTGCAGCCGGTCCACCGCGTCCGCCGGCATGCCCGCGATGCCGGCCATCGCCTCGGGTGTCGCGACGGCGACCGCGCTGAGCAGGCAGAGCCCGTCCCCGACGATGCGGATCCGGTCCCACTGGGTCGGTGGCAACGGGGCGTTGGTCAGCCGCACGTCGGCCGGGTCGGCGACCCCGGCCCGGCTGGCGTACCCGGCGAAGGGCGTCACGACCGGCGCGTCCGGCGCGTCGGGGTCGACGATCTCGTCGTTGACCACGTCCCACGCCCCGGTCGCGTCGGGCACGAACAGCGCCCACGGCCGGCCGTCGACCGACAGCGGCAGGCGGCCCGCCGGTCCGGCCGCCACGACCAGGTCGCCCTCGGGGGCGACCACGTCGGTGTCGCGCAGGTCGGCCAGGCGCTGCACGGACCGCGCGCCGATCCGGCCGGCCGCGCAGGAGAGCAGCGCCAGCCGCCGGCCGTCCCGCTCGGGCGACTCCAGCAGGGTGTGCAGGTCGTCGACGGTCAGCTTCGCCTCGCTCGTGCGGCCGCCGGCGTGGCGCAGCGGCACCCGGAACCGCTCGCCGGCCCCGTGCACCAGCACCGTCACGGTGTCGGCCGGGTCGGGCAGCCCCGGGCCGCCGGCCAGCCGGTGCCACTCGCGGTCCGACAGCAGGGCGATGCTCCCCGGTCGCCCGGGGACGTCGTGCGTCACCACCTGACCGTCGCCGACCCACCAGGTGCCGTCCGGATCCCGCCGCAGCCGGCCCGGGGTGGGCCGGCCGGCCGGGGCGGAGGCGCGCAGGCGGCGACGGTCCCGGCCGGGGCGGTCGGCCCGCGCGGTGTCCGGGCGGGGGCTGCGGCGGGTGAACTCGGGCCCCGGCTCGGTCCAGAGCACCGCCCGGCGGCGCTGCTGCGGGGTCGTCGGGCGGCGCGGGCCGCCGGACATCCCGGACCGGCCGGCGCCCCGGCTGGTCTGCTCGACCCGGACCATCCGCAGCGGAATGCCCTCGGCCTTCAGCCGCGCCGCCACCTCCCGGCCGACCAGCTCCGCCAGCGAGGCGGCCCGCTGCCGGCCGGTCCGGCCGGCCCGCAGCCGCAGCCGCCCGGCGCCGTTGCCGCCGCCCTCGACCCTGATCCGCACCACCCGGGGCCGCTCGCTCTCCCACGCGCGGCGGACCTGCTCGACCACCTGGTCGACGAACGGGTCCAGCTCGGCCCGCCGGCCGTTCGCGACCACCCGCTCGCCGGCGGCGAAGTCGACCGTGACCGGGTCCGGCGGGCCGGCGTCCTCGTCGGTGCTGGTCCGGACCGGGGTGACCGTCCGGTCGAACCGGCCGCCGACCGCCGCCGCGACCGAGTCCAACCAGCCCTGGACCTCCTGCGGGGCGGCCGCCGGCCGGGCCGCGCCCATGAACTGCGCCGACCGGTCGTTGACCTGCCACCGCCGGGCCGACTCGTTCCAGGCCAGTTCGCCGCCGACCCGCGCGTGCCGTTCGATGGCCCGGCCCCGCGCGTCGAAACCGACCGCGAGGCCGGCGTGGCCCTGCCCGCCGAGCTGCTCCCGCAACCGCGTCGCGGTCAGTTCCGGATCGTGCTGCCGCATCCCCGCCAGCAGGGCGCGGAAGTCCGGTTGCCGCATCGCGGTGGCGGCGTCGGCGGCGCCGAGGTAGACCTCGCCGTCCTCGGCGACCACGTAGAGCCAGGTGCGGGCCCGCGCCGGGTCGAGCAGGTGGGCCGGGAAGTCCGCCAGCCGGTACCAGAGCGGATTCAGCCGTACGTCGCCGGCGTCGTCGCGCTCGCCGGGCGTGATGCGGGCCGACCGCACCGCCGGCCCGAAGACGCCGTCGAGATCCGTGTCGGGCGGATCGGAGCGGACGGAAGGGTCGGGGACGTCGGGCAGGTCGGGGAGGTCCGGGACCGCCGGGTTGGCCGACGAGGCGTCGTAGTGGTCACCGTCGTTGTGGTAGATGGTCACCGGGGCGACGTCCGTCGGCCCGTACCCGGCGCGCTCGCGGCCGTCCCTGCGGCTGCGCACGCTCAGCGGCAGGTCGAGGGCGTACGCCAGCAGCGGCAGCAGGGCCGTGCCGACCGGTTGTTGCCAGGAGGTCGACCAGGTGGCCACCGCCTGCTGCAACACGTCGATCTCGTCGGCGGTCAACGGCCCCGGTTGCGTGGCGTACCAGTCGAGGTAGGTGGCGAGCAGCTCGTCGTCGGCCAGCCCCGTCAGGTCGCCCAGCCCGTGCCGGCCGAGTTCGGCGAGCCGGTCCGCACGGGACATCAGGCCCGGGTCCTCCCGGTGCCGGTCGGCCAGCGCGAAGCGGACCGCCGGGACCAGGGCCGGCGGGATGTCCCGCTGGGCGGCCAGGTAGCGGCCGACGAGCGTGGCCAGGGCAGCGGCCACGAGGTCCGGCGGGGAGCCCGTGGGCAGCGGCGTGAGGTCGGTGGAGTACGCCTCGGCGTGCCGGCTCATCGTCGCCCGGACCTCGTCGGTGTCGGCCAGCCAGCTCCGCAGCGGGGGCGACAGCAGCCCGGCCCGGGCCAGCCGGTGCGCCACCAGCCCCGGCGACGAAGCGAGGACGGCGTAGAGCAGGCAGCGCCCGTCCGCCGGCACCTGCACCAGGTCGGCCGGCAGCTCCGGCCCGGAGGCGGCCCGCTCGACCGGCGGCACGGGGTCCACCACGACCGGCGGCACAGGGTCCACCACGGCCGGCGGCACAGGGTCCACCACGGCCGACGGCGGGGTGGCCGCCTCCGGGCGCGACCTGCCGTACCGGGCGCTGGTGGCGGGGTCCACCAGCGCCCGCACGGCCACCGTGTCGTCCGGTGCCGCCGGCACCGGAGCGCCCTGCCCGTCCAGCACGATGACCCGGGCGCCCACCGGCAGCTCCGGCGGCCGCGTGACCGGCCGGACCCGCCGGTGCGGCGTCGCCTGGGTCTCCACCCAGAACAGTTCGCCACCCTCGTTGACCAGGGCGAAGGCGTGGCGCGGGGCGTTCGGCGGCTCCACCAGCACCGCCGCCACCGCGTTCGGTCCGCCCTTGCTGACCCGATCGACGACCTGCGCCCAGTCGGCGACCGGCTGCCAGTCGACGCCGAGCCGCTCGGCGAGTTCCCGCTCCGGGCGCACCGGGTCGAGCGTGGCGTCGTCCCGGGTCACCCGGGCCACCCGGGGCGCTGCCGAGAACTCACCGACCACGGCCGCCAGCCGGACCACGCAGTCCGCGGCCGTGCCGTCGTAGGGCGGCAGCACCCTGGTCAGGCGTTGCTCCAGGGCCGCCCGGCGACCGACGACGGGGACGCCGGCCGTGGCCGCCTCGTCCACCGGGGCCGGCCGCGGCCCGGCCGCCGAGCCGCCGACCGGCTGCGCACCGACCGCCTGCGAGCCGACCGGCTGCGGTCCGCCCGCCCAGGAGCCGGACGCGGATCGGCCCGGCGCGGCGGGCTCGGCCCCGGACGTGCGCCCGGCACCCGCCGGCCCGCCGGCCCCGGCGTCCGTCACGCCGGCCGGGACCGGACCGGGTCCGCCGGGCCGGACGCCGGCGAGGGCACCGCCGGCCGCGCCCGGGGCGCCCGGTTGACCGGCGGCCGCGCCGGACGTCCCGGGCAGGGCGGGCGAGGACGGGGGCAGGCCCGTCGACGCAGACGTCCCGGGCGGCGTGGACGGGCCGGGCGGGATGGACAGGCCGGGCGGGGCGGCCGGGCCGAGCGGGCCGGGCGGGGTGGACAGGCCGGGCGGGGCCGGCAGGTCGGCCACGGTGGGCAGGCCGGAGAGGCCACCGGTGGCGAGGGCCGCCGGGTCCACCGGCTCCGGGCCGGTCGGCTCCCCGGGCGGCGTCGATCCACCGTCGGCCCGCCCGGCCGCGTCGGCGTCGACCTCGGCGGGGCCGCTCCCGGTGCCCGTCCGGGCCGCCGGGCCGGTCCCACCGCTTCCACCGCTCCCACCGGCCCCGGCCCCCGCCCCGCCCCGGCCTGCGCCGCCCGGCGTCGTGCCGCCGGTGCCGGTGCCGCCCGCCCCGGTCGGTGCGACACCCACGCCGGCCAAGCCGGCCACCGCCTCGCCGTACGACGGTGGGTCGTCGTAGGCCGGCAGACGGACCGGGTCGTACGCCGGCAGCGGCTCGTCGACCGCCGGAGCGGCGGACGTCGGCTGCGGCTCGGGAGGCACCGACGCCTTCGGCGTCCGCTCCCGGTCGCCTCCGGTCGCCCTGCGCAGCTCGTGCCCGATGGCCGAGCCGGCGACGCTCGCCAGCCCCGACATCGCGCCCGCGACGACGGCCGCCCCGTCGGCCTCCCACTCGCCCTCCTTGACGCCGCTGTAGAGGAACTCGGTGAACCACTCGCTGACGCCCTCGTTGAGAACCTCCTGCGCCGCCTCCCCGGGCCGGAACCCGGGGGAGTCCGGGGTGGCCGACGTGGCCGACAGCCCGATCCGCCGGCCCACGTTCGTCGACCGGACCAGCCGCTCCAGGCCCTGCATCAGCCCGCCGAGGCCGACGCCGACCGCGCCGCCGAGCGCGCCGACCTCGGCGGCGGCGCGGGTCAGCTCCTCGTTGAAGCCGTCGCGGGTGTGGTTGCGGATCTGGTAGAGCTGCACCAGCCGGTCCATCACCGTCTGGAGCCCGATGCCGACGGCCTGCGCCACGGCGACCTGGAACAGGACCCGGGTGGTGACGTTCTGGAAGATGATCCTCATGATCACCCTGCCGATCGCCAGCCGGGCCAGGGCGGCGGCCGGGTTGATCCACGCGATCGCCAGGGCCGCCAGCAGCTCCAGCATCAGCGCGAGCAGCGAGGCGATGATCATCAGCTTGGCGTACTGCACCTCGGTCGCGGTGCCCCGGTAGCTGTCGCCCATCCGGCTGGTGTACTTCGACACCAGGCCGAGGTAGCCCGGGCTGTGCAGCACGTAGCGCTCCATCGTGTCGACGAAGGAGTCCTCGGCCTGCCCGTTCACCC
This sequence comes from Micromonospora sp. WMMD712, assembly GCF_029581295.1. Classification (NCBI taxonomy): domain Bacteria; kingdom Bacillati; phylum Actinomycetota; class Actinomycetes; order Micromonosporales; family Micromonosporaceae; genus Micromonospora; species Micromonospora sp. WMMD712. Next base: position 7,592,509 of record NZ_CP120743.1, on the reverse strand, counting down.
CGGCCCGGTACGCCCGCACCCCGTCGCCGAACGTCTCGCCCGACGCGGCCACCTGCTCGGCGGCCCGCCGCAGCGCCTCGGCGGTGGCGAAGAGGTTGGTCTCGTCGGCCCGGGGGAACTTCTCCCCGATCAGGAAGCGCAGGAAGTTGGCCAGTTCGGCCGAGACCTCGATCGCCACCGGAGACCGCCCCTCGTCGTCGTGCCGTTGTCAGGTGTCACGGAACCGCTGCCCGCCCGCGGCGGGAACCGCTGCCGGCCGCTAGGAGTGCCGGCTGTTGTTGACCCCGCCGGCCAGGTCGGCGTTGGTCGCCTCCACGGTGGCCAGGATCTGCCCCAGCTTCCGCAGGTCGTCCTGGTAGCCCTGCGGCACCGCGCCCAGGAGCTTGATGAGGTCCGCGCCCAGCCCCGCCTTCGGCAGGTTCGCCACGATCTCGTCGATGTCGGCGTACGGCTCGCCGACGAGTCCGGGATGGTCCGTGTCGCTGCGCCGCAGCGCGCGCTGGATCCGGTCCAGTTCCTCGGTGAACGGGTCGAAGTTCGGGTTGGTCAGCCGGCCGGTGTCGGCGCCGAGCGGCCCGGTCGCCGGGGCCATCAGCGGGCTCCCGCCGCGGGCGGCGGCGTCGGGGCGTCGTCCGGCTCGGCGACGCGGAACACCTCGGCGAGCAGCCGGTCCATCGGCAGCGGGCCGTGCTCGGGGTCGGCGTCGCCGGTCAACAGGTCGATCATCGGCAGCCCGGCGGGGAGCAGCGACTCGAACGCGGCGACGGTGCGGGCCAGCGCCTCGTCCCGGGCCGACGCGATCGTGTCGACCAGCAACTCGCCCAGCTCCGGGCCGGGCATCGACCGGTACGCCGAGGTCGGGAACTTGATCGCGGTGACCGCGCCCCGGCTGTCCACGGTGACCGCCACCGCCCGGTTCTTCGCGGTCACCGTGCTGTACGTGGTGTGCAGGCCGCCCTGGATCTCGTCGATCGCGGCCTTCTGCCGTTCGAGTTCGGCGAGCGCCTGCTCGACCTGGTTGGACAACGGACTCGACATGTCTCACCTCACGGTTCGCGTGCTTCGTCTCTGCTGCGGGGCCGGCGGCGGTCAGGGATCAGCCCTGGCCGCGCGCCTGTTCCCGGCCGTGGACCACCGGGCCGGGGGCCGGCGCCTGCGCCACCTCGACGGGCGCCGCCACCGGCCGCCGCCTCGGCGGATCGGTCCGGCCGACGACGGCCGCAGTGCCCGTCGGGTCGGCTCCCCAGGACTCGTCGTCCTCGGTCAACCGGATGCTGCGCCGCGCGTCGTCGCCGCCCGTCCGGCTCACCGGCGCGCCGATCGCCGGCAGGATCGGGGGCCCGCCGGTCCGGCCGGCACCGGCTGCACCGGCCCCGCCGCCCGTCGCGCCGGGTGCCCCCGCGCCTCCGACGCCGCCGGAGAACCCCGTGCCACCGGGCAGGCCCGCGCCGCCCACGCCACCGGGCGGACCGGCGAGCAGGGCGGCCAGCTCGCGGCCGACGGCGGAGCCGCCGACGGCCGCGCCGGGCGCGGCCACGACGGGCCCGTCGGTCAGGTCACCGATGTCGGCCCCGCCGTCGGCCCAGTTCCCCAGCGCCCCGCCGGAGCGGCGGTCGGCGTCCGGCACGCCGCCGCCGGCCCGTGCGCCGATGACCGGGCCGACGCCGCCGGCCAGGCCACCCACCCCGGCCAGCGCCCCGCCGCCCCACCCGCCGACGCCGGTACGCCCGACCGCGCCGAGCGCGCCGGCCCCGACACCGGCCACGCCCGAGGCGTCGAAGCCGCCGGAGCCGCCGGCCAGGCTCGTCGCGCCGAGCGCCGACCCGACGCCCGCCCCGCCGAACCCGCCGCCCGGCGCGCCGACCGCGCCGCCGGCCGCCGGCCCGCCGGCCAGGAGGTTCCCCGCCCCGCCGGCCCCCGAGGAGGAGAACGTCAGGGCCGACCCGCCGCCACCGACGCCGCCGGGGCCCGTCCCGTCGAACCCGGTGCCGCCGAACTGGGTGCTGGTGAACCGCACCTCGTCGCGGGGCGGCCCGTCGGCGGGCCCTTCCGGGGAGCCCTGCGGCGGCGGGGACTGCCCGCCGCCGGCAGGCCCGGTGAACCGGTTGACGATTCCGCTGGTCTGGCGCAGCGCGGCGACGAGCTGGCCCAGCGCGGTCCGCATCTGGATGTCGAGCAGGACGAGCTGCCGCAGCCAGGCCGAGCGCAGCAGCACGTCGAGGTCGGCCCACCCGGCGGCGGTGGTGAGGTCGTACGTGCCGCTGACCGAGCCGGTGCCGTAGGTGTCCGGGACGGTGATCAGCACCGCGTTCAGGCTGCCCCGGTCGACCTGTTCGAGGATGCTGCGGACCGTGCTGAACAACGCGGCCGGGTGGTACGTGTTGTACCACTCGTGGGTGTGGTCGCTGAAGACCCGCCAGGCGTCGTTGATCCGCTCGCGGAACATCAGCAGGTCGTTCGACTGCTCGAAGACCCGGTCCGACCAGGCGTTGGTGTCGTTCGTCGCGTTCATGTCCCGGGTGAGCCGGTCGATGTCCGCGTGCAGGGTGTCCAGGGCCGCCACGAAGACCGCCGAGGCCGACCCGGCGAACCCGGAACCGGCCCCGCTGATCCCGTCGCGCAGCGCCCGCAGCTCGGCGGCGGTGGTGAGCAGCGTCTGCTCGACCCGCCAGAGCAGGTTGCCGGCGTCGGTGAAGCTGCGTTCGCTGAACCAGCCGTTGGTGCCGGCGTACAACCGGGTGAGGGCGTTGACGCTGGCCCGGTAGAAGCTGTCGAACGCGCTGCTCGGCGGCGGTCCGCCGGCCCCCTCCCAGAAGGTGACGTGGCCCCGCACGATCTCCCAGAGGTCCCGCTGCGGGTCGTCCACCCCGGGGCCGACCCGGCGGAAGCCGATCAGCTCCCGGTCCCCCGGGTCCACCGTGGGGCGGGTGCCGCGGTCCAGCTCCTGGGTGCGCCGTTCGACGAACCGGACCCAGGTGACCCCGTGGCCGGCGACCAGGTTGCGGTCGATCAGCGTGCCGCTGAACTGGTCGGTGCCGTCGCGGCCCTCGTTGAGGACGTCCCGCAGCATCCGTTCCCAGGTCCAGCCGGCGAACTCCTGGTTCGGGGCGGTCACCGCGCGGCCCGCCCGCATCGACGGTCAGCCACGGCGACGTCCCGTCGCCCGGGTGGGGCCAAGCGGCCCGCCGGGTCGGCGCGGCGCGGCCGGAACCGTGGTGGCCGGCTCCTCGGACTGCTCGGCCCGGCCGATGACGGCCATCCCGCAGTCCGGGTCGGTGCCCCAGACGTCCTCTTCCTCCTCCAGCCAGGTCTTGCGCTCACGGTCCTTCTCCCCCTGTTGGCCGCCCCCACCCATGCCGCCCATGCCGCCCATCGGCGGCATCATCGGGAACCCGCCGGCGGCCGAGGCGGCGGAGTCCGCGCCCCGCGCCCCGGTGCCGGCGGGCGCGAGACCCGCCGGCTCGCCGAGCAGCGCAGCCAGTTCGCTGCCGAGGGCCATCCCGCCCGTCGTGGACCCGCCCGGCGCGCCGCCGCCCAGGCTGCCGACGTCGACGCCGTCCACATCGGTCGGGAACTGCGCCGACGGGTTGGTCGTCTCGTCGTCGCCGAGGCCGCCGCCGGCCCCGCCGCCCCTGCCGCCGCCCAGGCCGCCCGAGCCGCCGGGGCCGCCCAGGCCCGGGGGCAGGCCGGGCAGGACGCCACCGCCGCCGATCCCCCCGCCGATCCCGCCGCCGGCCCCGCCGCCGAGGCCGCCACCGCCCGCGCCGGAGCCGGTGCCGCCGCCGGGCAGGTCGTCCCAGTCGACGTCGCCGCCGATCCCGCCCAGCCCGCCCGTGCCGAGATCACCGCCGCCGCCGACGCCCAGGCCGCCCGACCCGCTGCCCCCGCCCAGCCCCAGGCCGGAACCGCCACCCAGGCCAAGTTCGCCACCGCCCAGGCCGAGGCCCGAGCCGCCGCCCAGGCCCAGGTCGCCACCGCCGCCCAGGCCCAGGTCACCGCCGCCACCGAGCCCGAGGTCGCCGCCGCCCACGCCGAGGTCACCACCGCCGCCCAGACCGAGATCGCCGCCGCCACCGAGGCCGAGATCGCCGCCGCCGTTCAGGTCGGGGCCACCGCCGCCGTTCAGGTCCGGCACGCCGACGTCGGGGACGCCCCCGGGCGGCGGGGTGCCGGTGTTGCCGCTGGTCGGTGGCGGCGAGATGACGCTCACCAGGTGGGTGACCGACCGCAGCCGGGTCGTCAGCCGCGCCAGCTCGGCACGCATCGTGGCGTCCAGCTCCCGCAGCTGGCCGAGCCAGGCCCCCTTGACCAGGTTGTCGACCGCCTGCCAGCCGGCCTCCGTCATCAGGTTGAAGGTGCCGGTGTTCACCGTGCCGTTGCCGTACGCGTCCGGCAGGGTGATCGTGACCTGGCTGAAGTTGCCCGTCCTGACCTCGGCGACGATCTTCTTCAGCGAGTCGATCAGCGTGGTCGGGTTGTAGCCGTTGAACCACTGGAACGTGTGGTCGCTGAACTCCCGGAACGAGCTGGCGATCTTGTTGCGGAAGGTGGTCATGTCGTCGACCACGTCGTCGACCTGGTCGGACCAGGCCCGGTCGGCGCTGTTCGCGTTCATGTCGACGGCGAGCCGGTGCACGTCCCGGCGCAGGTTGGCCAGCAGCCCGATGAAGACCCCGGAGGCGTTGCCCTGGAACCCGGACGCGTCGTCGCCGACCCGGTCCAGGATGGTCTTCAGCTCCCGCTCGGTGCTGACCAGGTTCTTCTCGACGTCGTTGAGCATCAGGGCGGCGTCGGTGAAGCTCTTCCAGCTGAACACGGGGTTCGCGCCGCTGGTCAGCCGCTGCAACGCCCCCTCGCTGGCCTTGTAGAAGGTCTCGAAGGCGCCGCGCGGGGAGGGCGCTCCCTCCGTCTGCGACTCACTGAAGACGATCTTGACCTGGATGTACTGGGTCCGGGTGGTGTAGTGGGGTTTCCCGTCCCGCAGCGAGCCGACCGTGCTGACCCGGAAGAGGAAGAACTCGTTGCCGTCGAGCGAGTCGATCCGGTTGGTGTAGTCGCTGGTGTCGGGCGGCTCCGAGGACTCGGTGACCGCGTCGGTGTGGTCGACGAGGCGCAGCCACCGCACGTCCGGGCCGGCCACCAGCTTGCGGTCCAGCAGGGTGCCGCTGGCGCCGTCCGGCCCGTCCTTCCCCTCGCCCAGGACGTTCTGGAGCATCGATTCCCAGGTCCACTGGGACATGTCCTGGTACGGCGCGGTCACCGGGTCACGCCGTCTGGCCGGTGCTGCCGGTGCCCGTGCCGCCGCTGGTCGGGAGGTACTCCAGGAACCGCTCGGCGGTGATCGAGTTGAGCGACTCGATGTAGTCCGAGTTCGCGAGCAGCTCGGTCAGCCCGACCGCGAGGCTGTTCATCGTGGTCCGGTGGCCGGTCATCCGGGTCAGCAGCGTGTCGCCGGTCTTGTTGACCTGGTCGCGGATGGTCTTGCCCGGCTCGAAGTTGCTCGTGCCGGCGGAGACGGTCAGGTCGCGCAGCGTCTGCGACACGTACTGGCCCTGCCCGGAGGTGGCGGTGTCGACCGCGTCCCGCAGGCTGTTCAGCTTCGCGATGATCTGGTTGATGTACGGCTCGTCGATGACGATCGGCATCGGGTGCTCCTTTCCGCGGGGTGGGGGCGGGCGGCCCGACGCCGCCCGCCGCACCGAAGGTCAGACGTTGCCCTGGAACAGCGCCGCGCCCCGCGCGTCGCCCAGCCGGTAGTTGTCGTGGATCTGGTCGAGCCGGGACGACGCGGCGGCGAGCGCCTGACGCATCTCGTTGATCCCGGTGTTCCACTTGGTCTGCGCGGCGACGAACGACTCCCTCGTGTCACCGGAGTTGGCGTTGACGTACGTCTGCACGACGGTGTTGAGCTCGTCGATCGCGTTCTGGATGCTGTTGGTCACGCCCTGCAGCTCGGCCGAGCTGTCCAGCAGCCCGTTGGGGTTGAGTCCGTACGACGGCATGGTCGCCCTCCGTGATGGGTCGGTCGGTGGTCAGGTCCAGCTCGCGGAGAGGGCGTTGTCCTGCTCCACCTGCGCGCTGGTCTGGTAGTGGCTGGTCATCGCGACGTTCAGGTCGAGCAGTCCCTGCTTCACCTTGCTCAGCCCCTCCAGCCACTGCTGGATGGAGTTGGTGAAGACGGTCTTCGCCTCCCCGCGCCACTGGGTGTCCAGGAAGCTCGCGGTGTTGTCGACGGCGCGCTGCGCCGCGTCGCACTGCGCGTCCGTCTGGTTCATCGCCGAGATGGTGCTGCGGATGGTCTGCTCGTCGACCTCGTTGCCGAGTGGCATGTGCGCTCCTTTCCGGTTCGGGCGCTCGCGGCGGATCCGCGACGCCGGCTCCCTGCCCGGCCGGCCTCATCCGACGACCCCGCTCGGGTCGAGGGCGGGACCGGTCGGCAGCAGGTCGATCAGGTCCGGCGAGACGACGGTCGCGTTCGCGGGTGGGTAGCCCAGCCGCTCCGCCACCGCGCCACCGGCGAGGGGGTACTTCACCCCGGCGTCGGTCACCAGGTAGTAGCCGGTGCCGGGCTGCCCGCCCCGGCCGGCGACCAGCAGCCCGCCGAGCCCGGGGGCGACCGCCACCGCGTCGGCGGTGCGCCCCGTCCGGGTCACCCCGACCCCGCCCCGGACGATCCCGGACGCCGCCACCGGCCGGGCCGCGACGACCCAGGGGCGGCCGCCGGCGTCGAATCGCAGGCACCAGGCGAGGCCGGGGCCGTGGGACGCCGCCGCCGGCGCCACCTCCGGCAGCCCGTCGGCCAGTGGCGACCGCGCCGCGACGGGCAGCCGGGCCAGCGCGGCCGGGCTGAGCGGGGTCGGGACCACCGCCCGGCCGCCGTAGCCGGCGACGGTGGCCGGGTCGGCGGCCAGCAACGCGTACGCCAGCGGGGTGAGCCGGACCAGCCCGTCGCGGCGCAGCAGGTAGTGGCGTTCCGCGCCCTCGGCGGTCCGGGCGGTGAAGAGCTGGCCGACGCGGGTCGGCTCCCCGTCCACCTCCGGCCCGGCCTCGCCGCGCCCCGGCACGGCCACCGGCCCCAGGTCCGGCCCCGCCGGCAGCAGGTCCAGCCAGGCCGCCGGCACGGTGGCCGCCGGCCCGTCGTGGCCGAGCACGGCCGGCAGCCACGGGGCGGTGAGGCGGAACCGGTGGCCGTTCCAGATCAGGTGGCCGGCGGCCGGGTCGCCCGCCGGCCGGGCCAGCAGCGCCCGGTCGGCCGGCAGCGCGGTGCCGTCGGCCGCCGCCGCGACGGCCAGGGTGAGCGCGGTCGTCTCGGTGCCGGCCAGGTCCGTGGCGGCGGGCGCGCAGGCGGTCCAACGGGCGCCGGCCAGCCCGCCGGCCGGCAGCACGTCGGGGGCGCCCACGATGCCGACGGGCTGCCCGTGCGCCACCCCGCGCAGCGACTTCGCCGACACGGTGACGACGGCGAGGTCCTCGCCGAGCAGCAGCCGCGCCGAGGCGTAGTTGAGCACCGGGCGCAGCCGGCCGTCGAGGTAGAGGTAGCGCGACCCGGTCTCCTTCTCGACCACCAGCGCCCCGGCCCGCCGCCAGGCGGTGGCCGCGCCGGGGGCGAAGAAGCCGTACAGGGTGAAGCCCCCCGCCACCAGCGCGGCGACCAGGATCCCGGCGAGCAGGCCGACGGTGGTCCGCCGGTGGGGCGTCTCCAGACCGTCCGGCTCGCCGGCCACCAGCGCGGCGCTGAGCCGGCCGAGCAGGTGGGACTGGGCCTGCACCTGGTCGCGTCGGGACTGCACGGCGTCAGCCCCCGATCGCCCGGAAGAAGCCGTACCCGCCGAGGACGGCGAGCAGGATCGGCAGCAGGGCCACGGCCGCCGCGGTCAGCGTGAGGTCGCCGACCCGCCCCCAGTACGGCGTCACCCGCCGCTCGGCCAGGCTCCGCGCGGCCAGCAGCAGGGCCGGCACGGCCACCGGCAGCACGCCGAGCGCCGCGATCCGGCCCACCGGCCCGACGCCGGCCAGCGTGTCGACGGCCGCCGCGGTCAGCCCGGACAGCGCCGGCACGGCCTGCGCCAGCCGGTGCCAGGCGCTGGTCATCGGCCTGGCGTTCAGCGACCAGACCAGCGCGACCAGCGCCACCAGGGTCAGCTCGGCCCAGCCCGCCCGGTGCGCCACCACCAGCAGCGCCACGGCGGTCGCGGTGGCCGCACCGGCGTACAGGGCGGTCATCAGCCGGTCGACGGCCCGCGCCCGGTCCATCAGCGGGCCGGCGGGCTCGGGGGCGATGTCCTCCTGGAGGTGCTCGGGCCGGGTCGGCAGCGGGGCCAGGCGCAGCCCGGCGAGCCGGAAGGCGAGCAGCGGCACCGTCAGCACCAGGGCGGTCGCGGCCACCGCCACCACCGCGGCGGCCTGCACCCCGGTGAGCCCGCCGGCCGTCGCGGCGGCCCCGCCGAGCACGCCCAGCAGCAGCGCGGTGGCCAGGGCGACGAAGATCGGGGTGGCCGCGCCGAGCAGCCCGGCGGCGAGCACGGCGACCGCCGCCGCGGTGGCGGTGCCGCCCAGCACCTGCGGCACGGCCAGCGGCCACGCCGCGCCGGCGTCCCCGGGCAGCACGAGCCCGGCCGCCGCGGCGTAGCCGGTCGCGGCGACCGCGAGCAGCACCCCGAAGCCCTGCTCGCCCGCGGCCCGGACCAGGGCCGCCCCGGCGGCCAGCGCCAGCACCGCCACGGTCAGCGCCGCCACCGCCCGCAGCGTGACCGGGCCGGGCATGAGCAGGGCCAGCAGGCCGACCGCGAGCAGCGGCACGGCCAGGGCCAGCGCCACCGGCCGGTTCAGCTCGGGACGCCAGCGGCCGGGGCGGTCCCGCACCCCCGTCGCCATCCCGTCGACGAGGTCGTCGAAGTCGACCTCGGGCAGCTGGTCGGCGCGCGGACGCAGGTACACCAGGTCGCCGTCGCGCAGGTCGAGGGCGGCGACGCTGCTCTCCTCGTCGAGCGGGGCCGCGCCGGCCCGTTGCAGGACCCAGCCGCCGTGGCCGAGCCCGGTGTCGGCCAACCCGTCGCCGAGGTGGTGCAGCAGCGCCGGCAGCAGGTCGGCGACGACGACCCCGGCCGGGACGGCCACCTCGATCTGCCGACTCGGTCCACGCACGACCAGCCGGCACATCTGCTCGGTCACGGTGCCAGTCATGGCCCCTTCAACGGAGCCGTCGGCGGACGGTTCAACGACGACCCGGATTTTCTTTCCCGCCGACTGCCGGCCACGGCCCGCGCCGCCTCCGGGCCGCTCCCGGGCGGACCGGCCGGCCGGCCGGCCGGAAGAACGATCGACCCGGACGGGCCCCGGCTCCGTTGTGGGGGGCGGAGCGAGGCCGGTGTGGAGGGAGACGGGTATGGGTACGGTGCTGTTCCGGCGACCGGCGCGGCGCGGCGGGCCGGAGATGCCCACCGGCGAGCTGACCCTCCAGGAGCCGCCGGAGCTCAGCGAGCCGCAGCGCAACGGCGCCCGGCAGGCCATGATGGTGCTGCCGATGGCGCTCATGACCGGCGTGATGATGCTGATGTTCATGGGCCCGTCGCGCGGCCCGCTGACCTGGGTGATGGCCGGCATGATGGCGGTGGCCATGGGCGGGGTGATGATCGGCTCGGTCATCGCCAGCGGCGGGGAACGCAAGCAGCGGCACGGCGGTGACCGCCGCGACTACCTGCGCTACCTCGCCCAGCACCGGCGGCGGGTCCGCCGGTACGCGGTCGAGCAGCGCGCGTCCAGCCTCTGGCGGCACCCCGACCCGGCGTCCCTGTGGTCGCTGGCGATGACCACCCGACGCTGGGAGCGCCGACCGACCCACCCGGACTTCCTGGAGATCCGGGTCGGCACCGGCGAGCAGCGGCTGGCGGTGCGGATCGCCCCGATGCAGACCAAGCCCATCGAGGACCTCGAACCGGTGGCCGCCAAGGCGCTGCGCCGGTTCATCAGGGCGTACAGCACCCTGCCGGAGCAGCCGGTGGCGCTCTTCCTGCCGGGCTTCGCCGAGATCCGGATCACCGGCGAGCGGGCGCTGACCCGGGCGCTGCTGCGGGCGCTGCTCGCCCAGCTCGGCACGCTGCACGCGCCCGAGGAGGTCCGGGTGGCGTTCTGCGTCGGGCCGGACGGGCGCGCGGCGTGGGAGTGGGTCAAGTGGCTGCCGCACGCCCAGCATCCCGCCGAGCAGGACGCCGCGGGCGGTCTGCGGCTCGCCGCCGACGGGATCGAGCGGCTCGAACGGCTCCTCGGCGCGGAGTTCACCGGCCGCCCCCGGTACGAGGCGGGGGCCACCGCCGACCGGGACGAGCCGTACGTGGTGGTGGTCCGCGACGGCGGCCGGGTGCCGGCCGGACACCGGCTCACCGCCGGCGGCTACCGCAACGCGGTCTTCGTCGACCTGGACGACCCGCCGGTCGCCACCGGGAAGGGAATTCTCAACCTGGAGGTCACCGCCGACGCGCTGACCATGCTCGGGCGGGACCGGGTCGGCCAGGAGACCCGGCAGGTGCTCGCCGTCCCCGACCTGCTCGGCCCGGCGCGGGCCCGGGCGGTCGCCCGCCTCCTGTCGCCCTACCGGCTGGCGGTCAGCACCGAGCTCGCCCCCGAGCCGATGAAGGCCGACTTCGACCTCGGCACGCTGCTCGGCATCCCCGACCTGGAACGGCTGGACCTGGCCGCGCTGCGCGGACGGCGCGGCCCCGACGCGCGGCTGCGGGTGCCGATCGGGGTCGACGCCACGGGCGCCCCGGTGGAGCTGGACATCAAGGAGTCCGCGCTGGGCGGGATGGGGCCGCACGGCATGCTGATCGGGGCGACCGGGTCGGGCAAGAGCGAGCTGCTGCGCACCCTGGTCCTGGCACTGGCCGTCACGCACTCCTCGGAGACACTCAACCTCGTCCTGGTCGACTTCAAGGGCGGGGCCACGTTCCTCGGCCTGGACCGGCTGCCGCACACCTCCGCGGTGATCACCAACCTGGCCGACGAGGCGTCGCTGGTCGGCCGGATGCGCGACGCCCTGCACGGCGAGCTCGTCCGCCGCCAGGAGCTGCTGCGGGCGGCCGGCGGCTACAGCTCGGTGCTCGACTACGAGAAGGCCCGCGCCGGCGGAGCGCCGCTCGACCCGCTGCCCACCCTCTTCGTGGTCGTCGACGAGTTCTCCGAGCTGCTCGCCGCGCACCGCGACTTCATCGACCTGTTCGTCATGATCGGGCGGCTCGGCCGGTCGCTCGCCGTGCACCTGCTGCTGGCCAGCCAGCGCGTCGACGACGGCCGGATCGGGCAGTTGGAGTCGCACCTGTCGTACCGGATCGGGTTGCGGACCTTCTCGGCCATGGAGTCGCGGTCGGTGATCGGGGTGCCCGACGCCTACGAGCTGCCGGCCGCGCCGGGCAACGGTTACCTGCGGATGGACGTCTCCACCCTGATCCGGTTCAAGGCCGCCTACGTCTCCGGGGAGTACCGCCCGCGCCGCGCCCGGGCCCGGCAGGACGTGGTCCAGCGGCAGGTGGTGCCCTACGGCCTGGAGCACGTGCCGGTCGAGACGCCGGCCCCGCCGCCCGAAGGGCTTGTGACGCCGCCCGACGGGCCGGCCCACGCCGACGAGCCGGAGCCGCCCGCCGCGCGGGCCGTCTTCTCGATCGTCACCGACCAGCTCGTCGACTCCGGGCCGCCGGCCCACCAGGTGTGGCTGCCGCCGCTGGCCGACTCCCCCACCCTCGACAGCCTCCTGCCGGCCCTCGCGCCCGACCCCGACCTCGGGCTGGTCGCGACGGACTGGCCCGGCAACGGCCGGCTGGTCGTCCCGCTGGGCTTCATCGACAAGCCCTACGAGCAGCTGCGCGACCTGCTCACGGTGGACCTGTCCGGGGTGGGCGGACACATCGGGGTCGCGGGCGGCACCCGCAGCGGCAAGAGCACCCTGATCCGGACGTTGGTCTGCGCGCTCGCGCTGACCCACCGCCCCACCGACGTGCAGTTCTACTGCCTGGACTTCGGCGGTGGCACCCTGGGCACCGTCGCCGGGCTGCCCCACGTGGGCAGCGTCGCCGGCCGGCTCGACACCGACCGGGTCGGCCGGACCGTCACCGAGGTCACCGGCCTCATCACCCGCCGGGAGCGGCGCTTCGCCGAGCAGGGCATCGACAGCATCCAGACCTACCGCCGGCTGCGGGCCGAGGGCCGGGTCGCCGACGACCCGTACGGCGACGTGTTCCTGGTGGTCGACGGCTGGTTCACGCTGCGGCAGGAATTCGAGGCGCTGGAGGTCTCGCTGCGGGAGATCGCGGCCCGGGGCCTCAACTTCGGGGTGCACCTGATCGTCAGCGCGGCACGCTGGTCGGAGGTGCACCACAGCATGCGCGACCAGCTCGGCATCAAACTGGAGCTGCGCCTCGGCGACGCCGTCGACTCCGCCATCGACCTGCGGCTGGCGGCCACCGTGCCCCGGGCCCCGGGCCACGGGCTCACGCCGGAGAAGCTGCACTTCCTGGGGGCGTTGCCGCGCATCGACGGCAACCCCGACCCGGCGAGCTCGGCCGAGGGGGCACGGGAGCTGGCCGCCACGGTCGCCGAGTTCTGGCCCGGGCCGGTGGCGTCGCCCGTGCGGACCCTGCCGGCGGTGCTGCCCGCCGCCGACCTCCCGCCCGCCGAGGGCGACCTGTGGGTGCCGCTCGGCCTGGACGAGACCGACCTGCAACCGTACTGGCACGACTTCGCGGAGCTGCCGCACCTGACAGGGCTCGGCGACAGCCAGAGCGGCAAGACCAACCTGCTGCGGCACCTCGCCCGGATGATCGTCGGCCGGTTCACGCCGGCCGAGGCGCGGATCCTGGTCGTCGACTACCGGCGGCAGCTGTTCGACACGATCCCGGCCGACTACCGCCTCGGCTACTCGGTCTCGGCCGACTCCACCCGGGAGACCATCGCCGACGCGGTGGCCGGCCTCAAGGGACGGCTGCCGGGCAAGGACGTCAGCCCCGAGCAGCTACGCCGCCGCGACTGGTGGACCGGGCCCCGGCTGTTCGTGCTGGTCGACGACTTCGAGATGCTCGCCGGGCAGGACAACCCGCTGCAACCGCTGATCCCGTACGTGCCGCACGGCACCGACATCGGCCTGCACATGGTGGTGGTGCGCGGCACCGCGAACCTCATGCGGATGTCGATGGATCCGCTGCTGCGCCGGCTCCAGGAGGCCAACAGCCCGGACCTGGCCCTGTCCTGCCCGCCGACGGAGGGGCCGCTGCTCGGCGGGGTGAAGGGCCGGCACCTGCCGCCCGGCCGGGCCATGGTGCTGACCCGGCGCGGGCACCGGATGATCCAGACCGGGTACGTCGAGCCCGCGCCCTGACCCCGGGCCGTGGCGCCCGCGCCGGGCGGAACGGCACCGGGGCGGCGACGGTCCGGGACGGAACTTGTCAGGAGCGGCGGCGGCCAGCCGGCACCGGTCAGGGGCGGCGGCGCAGGCGCAGGCCGACGGCGAGGGCGGCGAGCGCGAGGATCGCCACCAGCGCGGCGATCGCGCCGGCGGGGCTGCGCCGCTCGACGGTGGCGACGGTCCCGGCCGGCCTGGCCTTCACCGCCGCCGCCGGGTTGATCATGCCCCAGCCGTACTCCCGGTCGCGCTGGCTGCGGGCACCCGCCGCCGCGCCGTCGGCCGTGGCCATCACCCGGGCCGCCGCCTCGGCCGCGCCGAGCCGCGGCTCGCTGGAGCGCACCAGCGCCACCAGCCCGGCGACGAACGGGACGGCGTAGTCGGTGCCGCTGCCCTCCACCTCGCCCGAGCCGATCCCGAGGCTCACCACGTCCACGCCGGGCGCCACCACGTCCACCTCTCCCGGCCGGTACACCTCGGTCAGCCGGTCGTCGGGGCCCACCGCGCCGACCCGCAGCACCCCTTCGGGCATCCCCGCGCCCTTCGCCGCCGTCGCCGCCGGGGCGGCCACCACCACGGTGGTCCCCCGGTCGACGGCCGCCCGCAGGGCCGCCACCACCCGCTTGTCGGTCGTGTCCACCGACGCGCCGACCATGGCGACCCCGACCCGCTCCGCCGCCGCGAGCCGCAGCGCGGTCACCAGGTCCGCCGAGTCGGCCACCCCGCCGGACACCCCGATCCGCACCGGCACGATGGTGGCCTCCGGGGCGACGCCGACGAAGTCGGTGCCGCGCTGCGCGGCGGCGGCGACGATGCCGGCCATCGCGGTGCCGTGTCCCGTGCAGTCCCGGTCCCCCCGCGCGCCCCCGCCGGCGGCGACGTCCGCCCCGGGGCGCACCCGGCCGCCGAGGGCCGGCAGGGTGCCGTCCACCCCGGAGTCGATGACCGCGACGGCGACCCCCGCCCCCCGGCCGCGCGTCCACGCGACCTCCGGGGTCAACCGCAGCTGCGCCCAGGGCACCCCGCTGACCCGCCGCCGCGACGCCACCGTGCAGACCACGTCGCCGTTCGGCGCGACGGTGGGCCGGACGTCCGGCGACGGCGTCGGGCTCCCCGGGCTGAACACCGGCAACGGGCCGTAGCCCACCTCGGCGCCCACCGCGTCCCACGGCAGCACCAGGATCCACCCCGGACGCAGCACGCCGGGGTCGGTGACGGGGGTGCCGTCCGGCTGGACCCGTCCCTTGTTCAACGCGAAGATCTCCAGGTAGCGCTGCGCGTCGCCGAGCACCCGCAGCGCGATCTCCCAGAGGTGGTCGACCCGACCCTGATCCGCGCGGACCACCACGTACTTCACGAACCCGCCCGGCGGGGCGTCGCGGGCCGGCGCGGCTGTTGCGGCCGGCGCGTCGCCGCCGGCGGGGGAGGCGGGTGCGGGCGTGGCCGCCGCCGGCACCGCCACGACCACGGTCGGGGCCACGAGGCCGAGCCAGCACAGCAGGAGGCCGGACAGGAGACGGGTCCGCCGGGTCCGGCGGCGCCCCGGGACCGGAAGCGGGCGGGACAGTGTTACCTCCCCGGCGGTGATCGTGACGCCGCCCAGGCTACGGCGTCCATCCCGGACGCCCGATGTCCCCCCGATTGCGATTCGGCAAACCGGCGGGCGGTTCGCGGCAGGCCCCGCTGAACGGATCGCCGGCCGCCGCCGTTGTAGGCCCGCAGGCCCACGACGGGCTCCGCCCGGCCCGGATGGAGGAAGGTGCGCGTGCGTTTCCCGACCGCTGCCGGCGTCAGCCGGCCACCGGAGAATTCGGCCACCCGGCGCGGCGACGGCGCCCGCCCCACCCGGCGCGGCGTCCTCGTCGCGGCGGTGGCGCTCCTGGCCTCGCTCGCGCTGCCGGCCGCCCCCGCCGGGGCGGCCCCCGCTCCCGGCGCGACGCCGACCGGGAGGTACTATGTGGTCGGCCCGCCGGTGGCCGGGCAGCGGGAGTACCTCTACCAGATCGCGGCCCGCACCCTCGGCAGCGGCAACCGGTACCGGGAGATCTTCGACCTGAACCGGGACCGGCCCCAGCCCGACGGCGGGCGGCTGACCGACCCCAGCGAGCTGCGCCCCGGCTGGGTGCTGGAGCTGCCGGCCGACGCCCGGGGGCCGGGCGTGCGCACCGGCGCGGTCCCGACGGTCGTCGCCACGGCCACCCCGGCGCCGTCGGACACGGCCCCGCCGCGCCGGTCCGGCCACCTCGCGGGCGTCGCCGGGGTCGCCGCCGTCGCCCTGCTCCTCGCGGCCCTGCTCGTCGCGGTCCGGGCACGCCGACGGGCCGGACGCCGCCGCGCCCTGCCCGCCCGCCCACCCAGGCTCGCTCTTCCCGCAGCCCCGGCGTCGGCCGGCAGGGACGCGGCCCACGCCGCGGCCACCGACGCCGCAGCGGCGACCGAGCCAGCGGCGGCAGCCGACGGCGACGTGGCCGGGCCACCGCGGGACGCGGCCGGGGCGGCTCCGCCCCCGGCGGGGTCCCCGCCCGCCCCGCCGGCCTCCCCGCCCACCACGGGAGGCGACCTGCGCACCGAGGTGACCTCGCCCGCCGGCACCCTGGCGGTCCGGGTCACCGGCGCGGCATCGGGCGTCGGCCGGCCCCCCTACGCCTGGTACGCCCCGGCGCACCCCCGGCCGGCGATGCGGCTCCCGGTGCGGCTGGGCGACCGGCGGGGCTGGTCGCTCTGGGTCGACCTGGCCGGCGTGCCGGACGTGTTCACCGTGACCGGCCCGCCCGGTGCCGCCAGCCGGCACGCCCGGGCGCTGGCGGAGCAGGTACGCGCCGCCGGGCACACCGTCACCGTCGTCGGTGACCTGTTCGGCGCGGACCTGCCCGACGGCTGCGTACGCCGGCCGGACTTCCCCACCGACGAGGCGGACCTCCCCGCGGGCGTCGGGGTGGTGTTCAGCGGCGGTCTGTCCGGCCCCGCGCTGGCCTTCGCCCGCCAGGTCCCCACCCTGACCGGGCACCGCCTGGTGCCGGTCGTCGTCGGCCGGGCGCTGCGGGCCCGCTGGTCGGTGACGCACCGCGCCGCCGCCACCGGCGAGGTCGCCGCCTCCGGCGGCGACGGGGGCGACGGGGGCGAACTTTCCGCCGCCGACGGTGAACCGTGACCGGCGACGGGCCGTTGTCGGCCCGAGGCGCCCCACCGGCCGGCGCCCGTCCGCGGTGAGGAGACGGTAGATGATCCGGGTGCTGGGTTCCTGGGCGGGATCCTCGTGGGCGCGCTCGCTGGCCTGCCTCGTGGCGGCCGGCGCGCTGGTCGTCGCCCCCCTCGCCCCGGTCGCGGCGGCACCGCCCCCGGCGTACGTGAAGTACTACGCGGTGACCGCCGGGCCGCGGGGCACGGCGGAGGACCTGACCGGACTCGCCACCAGGTTCCTGGCCGATCCCGACCGGGCCGACGAGATCTACCGGCTCAACGAGGGACGCCGGCAACCGGACGGCCGGACCCTCACCGCCGTCGGGCAGCGGCTGGCGGCCGGCTGGGTCCTGGTGCTGCCCTGGGACGCCGTAGGCGACGGGGTCCGCTACGGCCTGCTGCCGGCGGACGCCCCGAACGGCCCGCCGGCCCGGTCCACGGCGGGCACCTCGGCCTGCGTCGTCGCCGCCTCCGCCGGCACCGGCGCCAACTGGGCCGACGCGGCGCTCTCCCCCGCGCGGGCCTGGCCACGCAGCAGGGGGGCCGGCACGCTGGTGGCGGTGGTCGACTCCGGTGTCGACGCCGGTCTGCCCGCGCTGGCCGGCCGGGTCGCCCCCGGCTCCGACATCACCACCGGCAAGGCCCGCGCCGACACCGACTGCCTGGGCACGGGCACCGCCATGGCGAGCGTGATCGCGGCGGACCCCGGTGTCGGTTCGCGCGGGCCGGTGGTGGGCGTGGCCCCCGGGTCGCGCATCCTGCCGGTCCGGATCGTCTCCGCCACCACCGACGCCGACCCGGCGCGGACCGCCCTCGGCATCGAGGTGGCCGTCTCGGCCGGCGCGCGCGTCGTCGCCCTGGGCGGGCACGCGAGGCTCACCGACTCCGCCGTGGCGCAGGCCGTACGCTCGGCCGTGGCGCACGACGTGGTGGTGGTCGCCCCCGCCGCCACCGTCGACGGCGTCGCCGCGCAGGCGCAGGACGGGCTGCTCCGGGTCGGCGGGGTCGGCCCCGACCGGCGGCCCGTCGCGGCGTACCCGGCCGGCGGGGTCGACGTCACCGCGCCCGGCCTCGACGTGCCGACGCTCGGCGTCGGTGGCACCGGTGCGCACGTCCGCAGCGGCACCGAGTACGCCGTCGCCTACGTCGCCGGCACCGCCGCCCTCGTGCGCGCCGCGCTGCCCGGGGCGGACGCCGCCGGGGTGGCCAACCGGATCAAGGCCACCGCCGACGCGGGGGGCCGGTCGAGCCCGAGCCCCGAGAACGGCTGGGGCATGATCGACCCGCTGGCGGCGGTCGGCCCGGCCGGCACGGCAGCGCCGGCCTCCCGTGGGGCTGGCGGCCCTCATCCGCTGGCGCTCGCCGGCCTCGGTCTCCTGCTGCTGGCCGCGGTGGGGCTGCTCGCCTGGCGGGCCCGCCGGTTCGCCCGGCAGGTCCCGGACGCCGCCGCGCCGGTCCGCGCCGCGACGACGTCCGAACCGGCGTCGTTGCCGTGAGCGCGGTGGCCCGCCGGGCCGGTGTCGGTGTCGTCGGGCTGCTGGTCTCCGTCGGGGTCCTCGCCACCGTGCCGGCCCGTGCCGCCGAGGCCGACCAGCCGCCGCCGCTGCCCCAGGCGGCGGGCACCTGCGTCGGGCCGTCCCCGGTGACGGCGCGGGAGACCCCGTGGGCGCTGCGCCACCTCGCCCCGCAGGCCAGTTGGCCGCTGACCCGGGGCGCGGGGGTGGTGGTCGCCGTGCTGGACACCGGGGTGAGCGCCGCCGCGCCCGCCCTGGCCGGCTCGGTGCGCGCGGGCGCCGACGTCACCGGCGGCCGGGCGGACAGCGACTGCGCCGGCCGGGGCACGGCGTTGGCCGGCATCGTCGCGGCCCGTCCGACGGGCGACGCGGGCCCCACCGGCCTCGCCCCGGACGCCGAGATCCTGCCGGTCCGGGTCACCGACGCGAACCGTCGGATCAGCTCCGCCCGCCTCGCCGCCGGTATCCGGCTCGCCACCGCTGCCAGGGCGGACGTGATCCTGGTCGCCACCGGGGTCGCCACCGGCACCGCCGAGATGGCCCGCGCGGTGCAGGCCGCGGCCGACCGGGACATCCTGGTCGTCGCGGCCGTCGACGACCGGGGGCAGGGCGGCGGCACGGGCCCCCGGGTCGGCTATCCCGCCGGCTATCCGACGGTGTTGGCGGTGAACGCGGTCGGCGTCGACGGGGCGCCCGGCCCGGTGGCGGCCGACGCGGGTGTCGACCTCGCTGCCCCGGGTGCCGGCCTCGGGATCGCCCCACGCGGCTCGGGCCACTACACCGTCGGCGGGGCGGCCGTCGCGGCGGCCTACGTCGCCGGCGTCGCCGCCCTGGTGCGGGCGTACCATCCCGACCTGTCGCAGGCCGAGGTCCGCGCCCGCCTCGAACGGAGCGCGCTGCCCGCCCCGGGCGGTGGCCCGGACCGCGGCAGCGGGGCCGGCGTCCTCGACGCCTACGCCGCCGTGGCCGCCCTCGCTCCCCGCCAGGCCGACGTCCCGGTGCCGGTCGCCGCCGGGCCGGTCGCCGTGCCCGCCCGCCCCGCCCCGTCCCGGGCGGTGCGGGTGGCCGGCCTCACCCTGCTCGGCGCGCTCGTGGTGACCGTGCTCGTCGCCGCCGCCACGCTCACCCGGCGGGGCCCGGGGCGGCCGGCCCGGACGACGCCACCGGCCGGCGCCGGGTGAGTTCCCGGGGCCGGCCGGTGGCCGATCACCGTCCCGCCCGTCCCGGGCGGGTGTCGCGCGCCCGTCGGGGACGGGCGGTGGTGCTCAGGAGGCGGTGCACACCGGGGTCAGGCCGGTGGCGGTCCCGGTGCCCTGGAAACCGAACTCGGTGGACTGGCCGGCGTTCACCGCGCCGTTGTAGCTGACGTTGGTGAACTGCACGCTGCCGCTGGTACCGCTGGCGGTGGCGCTCCAGGTGCCGGTCACCGTGGTCCCGGCCGGCAGGGTGACCTGGACGGTCCAGCCCCTGATCGGCGAGGTGCCGGCGGTGACCCGGACGGTGGCGACGAAGCCCCCGGGCCAGGAGTTCAGCGAGACCGTGGCCGAGCAGCCCGCGGCGGGCGGGGGCGTAGTCGGCGGCGGGGTGGTCGGCGGGGGCGTCGTGGGCGGGGGCGTGGTCGGCGGCGGGGTGGTGGGCGGCGGCGTCGTGGGCGGGGGCGTGGTCGTCGGCGGCGTGGTGGTGCGGCCCTTGTTCAGCTCGTCGAGGACCGCGTGGTAGGCGGCCTTCTTCTGGTAGTTGCCGTTGCCGCCGGTGAACAGCAGGCCCCGCTCGGAGGAGCGCCACGACTCGCTGTCGGAGATGCCCCAGACGGTGATGCCGGTGCACTTGGGGACGTTCAGGCAGGCCCGCACGACCTTGCGGTAGTTCTCCGCCTGACCCGCGCCGATGTCGTTGTTGCTCAGGTCGTCGTCGATGTCCACCTCGGAGAGGTGCACCTCGACGCCGAGGTCGGCGAAGCGCTGGATGTTGGCCTGGAGGTCGTTGGTGATGATGCTGTTCGGGTTGTCGTTGAAGTGCGACTGGAACCCGACGCAGTCGATGTACTGCCGGTAGGTGCGGACGATGTCGTACAGGGCGTTGGCCTTGCGGTTCGGCCCGCCGCCCTGGACCGTGAGGCCCTCGACGTCGTAGTCGTTGATGCAGAGCTTGGTGGAGTATCCGCCGGCCTGCACGACCTGCTTTGCCCGGATGAACGAGTCCCGGATGACGTCGGTGTCGCCGGCGTCGAAGTAGTCGCCGTCGCCGTTGGCGTCGCGGTTCATGGTGTGCGGCCACTGGTTGCGCCGCCGGCCGGTGTTGTTGTCCTCCAGGGCCTCGTTGACGACGTCCCAGTAGGCGATCTTGCTGCCCCAGCGGTTGATGGCGTTGCCGATGAAGGTGTTCAGCGTCGCCTGGCTGGCGCCCTGCAACGCGCCGGCCTGCGAGTGCCACACGAGCGTGTGCCCCCGGACCAGCATGTTGTTGCTCTGGGCGTGGTTGACCAGGGTGTCCGCGCCGCCGGTGTTCTGCAACCCGCCGCTGGACGTGGCGATCCGGTCCGGCTTCATGTCGTTCTCGGGGGTCAGCTGGTTGAAATCCTGACCGACGATCGGGTAGAGCCGGTTGGGTGAGGCGGCGACGCCGAAGAACAGCCCCGCCTTGGCCGCCGCGGCCCGCAGCGTGGTCTCGGCCGCGGCGGCGGGGGCGGTGGACTGGACCGCCACCGCGCCGCTCACCACCAGCAGCACCGCCGCCGGCAGGGCGGTTCTCGTCAGTCGCTTCCGCTGTCTCAGGCTGCCGGTCACAGACCCTCCTTGAGGCATGCCGCCAATAATCGAAGTTCATGCATCCTTATCGGAGGGCCAGTATCGATACGGGTCAGCCACAGTGTCAACAACTTCCGGAAATGTTTCGGAAACCTCGCCGCAGGCCCGGCGTGCCGGCGGGGGCACGTCGGCGCAGGCAGGAGCGGGGCGTCGGCGACCAGCCGGGCCCCGGAGGAAGGGCACCGCCCGCCCGTCGTCCCCAGTCCACGCACCCGGTACCGAAACATTCGGAACCACCGCCGCCCGGAGCGCCGTGACTGCCGCCCGGCCGCGCCGGGATATTGCGTTGCCCACCGCCGCGCCGACCGCAAGGCTGCGCAGGATGGGGACAGAGCCCGAACCCGAGCGCCCGGTCCGGCCGGCCACCGCGTCCGACGCCGACCTGGTCGCCGAGCTGCTGGACGCCTTCAACCGCGAGTTCGACACCCCGACGCCGGGGCCCCGGGTGCTCGCCGCCCGGCTGCGGCGACTGCTCGCCGGAGAGCACTTCCTGGTGCTGCTCGGCGGCGCGCCAGCCGTCGGGGTCGCGGTGCTCTCCTTCCGGCCCAGCCTCTGGTACGCCGGCCCGGTGGCCACCCTCGACGAACTCTACGTGCGCCCCGAGATGCGCGGACAGCGCTACGGACACGCCCTGCTGGACGCCGCCTGCCGGCTGGCCGGCGAACGCGGCGCCGGATCGCTGGAGATCAACGTCGACGGCGAGGACGTCGACGCCCGCCGCTTCTACGAGGCGCACGGCTTCACCAACGTCGAGCCGGGGGCACCCGAGCCGATGTTCTACTACTATCGCGAGCTGGACTGACCCGGGGCGATCCCGACGCCGGCACGCCACCGCCCGGGCCAGGGCGGCCGATCCCCTGCCGCGACTCGACGTGACCGGCGAACGGATCGACTGAGGAGTGTCGGATGGTCGACGTCGAGCAGGTCACCCCGAGCGTGGCCGGGCACGGGGAGGGGCCGGTGTGGTGCCCGGCCGACCAGCGGCTGCGCTGGGTCGACATGCTGGCCGGGGACGTCCTGGCGCTGGACCCGGCCACCGGCACCATCACCCGCCGACACGTCGCCCCGGTGGTCGCGGCCCTGCGCCCCCGGTCCGCCGGTGGGCTGGTCGTCGCCGTCGAGCGGGGCTTCGCGCTGCTGGGGGACGACTCGGTCGAGCTGCTGCCCGAGGTCTGGTCGGACCCGTCGATCCGCATGAACGACGGGGCCTGCGATCCCCTGGGGCGTTTCTACTGTGGCTCGATGGCGTACGACGCGGCGCCGGGCCGGGCCGCGTTGCACCGGCTCGCCGCCGACGGGACGGTCGAGACGGTGCTCACCGGGCTCACCGTCTCCAACGGGCTGGCCTGGACCCGGGACGGCGGCACCGCCTGGTACGTCGACTCGGCCACCCAACGGGTGGACGCCTTCGCCTTCGACCCGGCGACCGGCGAGCTGCGCGACCGGCGGCCGGTGGTGGAGGTGCCGCCGGCGGTGGGCACCCCCGACGGGCTCTGCGTCGACAGCGGGGGCGGCGCGTGGGTCGCCCTGTGGGACGGGGGCGCCGTCCACCGGTACGCGCCGGACGGCCGCCTCACCGCCGTCGTGGAGCTGCCGGTCCGGCGGCCGACGGCGTGCGCGTTCGGCGGCCCCGACCACGCGGACCTCTACGTCACGTCGTCCCGCCTGGGCCTGCCGGACGACGACCGTTCCCCGGCGGGCGCGCTGTTCCGGTTCCGCCCCGAGGTGCCCGGCTTCCCGGCCCATCCCTTCGCCGGCTGAGCCGCGCCCCACGGGGACGGTCACACCCGGCCGGTCGGCGGGTGCCGCGCCGGCGGCAGCCCG
The DNA here is from genome assembly GCF_029581295.1 of Micromonospora sp. WMMD712. Taxonomy (NCBI): domain Bacteria; kingdom Bacillati; phylum Actinomycetota; class Actinomycetes; order Micromonosporales; family Micromonosporaceae; genus Micromonospora; species Micromonospora sp. WMMD712. The sequence goes on along the minus strand of NZ_CP120743.1, from coordinate 7,569,797 downwards.
GGCACGGCCCGGCAGAGGTCGGCCAGCGTCCCGCCGGCGGCCAGAACGGTGCCGTCGGGGCGGACGACGGCCGCCCGGGCGCGGCCACCGGCCAGCCACCGGCGCAGTTCGCTGCCCGGTGGGGCGTCGACGACGACCGCTCCCCGGCGGGTCAGGTCGGCCCGCTGCTCGGCCGACGGCGTGACGGAGGTGACGACCGCGAACCGGCCCGCCGCCACGTCGTCGAAGCGGACGTCGCCGTCGAGCACGGCGTTCGGGCACAGCCGGCCCGCGACGCCACGGCCCAGCGGGGGCCGCCGCACCAGGGCGGACCGCCGCAGCGCGGGCGTCTCGCTGTCCGTGGCGAGGCGTTGCAGGCCGGGCACGAGGCGCAGGCGCGGCGCCACCACCCGGCGGACGGCGTCCCCCCACCGGCCGCCGGCCGTCATGGCGACGCCGACCAGCTTCGCCAGCCTGATCATGGCGTGGGCGTGCCGCCGGCGTTCGGTCTCGTAGGTGTCGAGGACGCCCTCGGGCAGGCTCCCGTCGAGCACGCCGGCGAGTTTCCAGGCGAGGTTCATCGCGTCGCGCAGCCCGGCGCCCAGGCCCTGACCGACGAACGGCGGCGTGAGGTGGGCGGCGTCGCCGAGCAGGAAGATCCGCCGGTCGCGCCACCGGTCGGCGACCTGGGCGCGGAAGGTGTACTCGGCCGCCCGGACGACCTCCAGCTCCGCGCGGGGCACGGCCCCCGTCCACGGGGCGACCAGCGGATACAGCCGGGCCGGGTCGCGGAAGTCGGCGGCGGCCTCGCCGGGGGCCAGCAGGAACTCCCAGCGGTGCCGGGTCGGGCCGACCCGCAGGTAGGTGCCGGCGCGGACCGGGTCGCAGAGCTGGTGCACGCCCTCCCAGTGGCCGAGCTCGGCCTCGGTGACCACGTCGACGACGAGCCAGCGCTGGGTGAACCCGAGGTCGCGCATGCCGGCGCCGATCGCGGCCCGGGTCGACCCGTTGGCGCCGTCGCAGCCCAGGACGTAGCCCGCGCGGACGACGCCCGGCGCGCCGGTGACCGTGTCGGTGACGCTCACCGCCACGCCGTCCGCGTCCTGGGTCAGGGCGGTGACCTCGGTGTCGCCGCGCAGGGTGGCGTTGTCGTGCCGGCCGAGGTTGCGGCGCAGGATCGCCTCCAGCTCCGGCTGGTCGAACAGGCTCCCCTGCGGGTAGCCGTGCCGGCCCGGCGTCACGTCGCGGGGGAACTCGGCCAGCACCCGCAGGCTCCGGTCGACCAGGCGCAGGCCCCGGTGCGGCCGGGAGATGGCGGCGAACTCCTCCCGGAGCCCCAGCCGGGCGAGGATGCGGTGCACCTCGTCGTCGAGGGCGACCGCCCGGGGCAGCGGGTAGATCTCCGCCCACCGGTCGAGGACCAGGCACTGCACGCCGTGCTGGGCGAGCAGCGTCGCCGCGGTGAGCCCGGTGGGACCCGCGCCGACCACGACGACCGGGACCACGGTCACCGTGCCGCCCGCCTCATCATGGGGAGCTTACCGACGGCGACGACCCGCGGCCGGCCGAGGACCGGCGCGGGTCCCCCGGCCGACCGACGTGCGGCTGCCCGGCCGACCGCCCCCGGCCGGCACGCGCGGGCCGCGTACCGGCCGGGGGCGGTGCCGGCCTCAGGCGACCGGGACCGGCTCCTCGGCCACGGTCCCCGGCTGCGGCGCGGGGCTGCTCCGGCGGGCTTGGCGGCGTTCCCGGCGGCCCTCGACCATCGTGTAGAGAACCGGGATCAGGACCAGGGTGAGCAGGGTGGAGGTGACGAGGCCGCCGATGACGACGACGGCCAGCGGGGTGGAGATGAACGCGCCCGCGCCGGTGATGCCCAGCGCCATCGGCAGGAGGGCGAAGATGGTCGCCAGGGCCGTCATCAGGATCGGGCGCAGCCGGCGCTGACCGCCCTCCACGACCGCCTCGGCGACGCTCATGCCCCGCTCGCGGTACTGGTTGATCAGGTCCATCAGCACGATGGCGTTGGTGACGACGATGCCGATCAGCATCAGGATGCCGATGAGCGCGGCGACGCCCAGCGGCGTGCCGGTGACCAGCAGCAGGGCGAACGCGCCGACGAACGCGAACGGGATGGACACCAGCAGGATCAGGGTCTGGCGGATGCTGCGGAACACGCCCACCAGGATCAGGAACACCAGGGCGACGGCGGCGGCCATGGCCAGGATGAGCTGCGAGAACGCCTCGCTCTGGTCGGCGGTGACACCGCCGATCTCGTAGCTCGAACCGGCGGGCAGGGTCAGGGCGTCGAGCCGGTCGGTGACCGCGCTGCTGGCCGCGCCGGTGTCGTCGCCGACCGGGGTCGCGGTCACGGTGTTCGTCCGCTCGCCGTCGACGTGGGTGCGCTGCACGGGCCCGTCGACGCGGCTGACGGTGGCGACCTGGTCCAGGCGTACGGTCGCGGTGCCAGCGGGCAGCACCAGCGCCTTGACCTCGGCGAGGCTGTCCGGCGTGGCGTCTGCCGTCCGCACGAGCACGTCGCGCGCCGCGCCGTCGAGGGTGACCTGGGTGACGGTGCTCCCCTCGACGGACTGCCGCAGCGCCGAGACGATCGCGGTGGTGCTCAGCCCGTAGCGGGCGGCGGCCTGACCGTCGGGCACGATGCTGATCTGCGGCGCGCTCTCGCTGAGGTCGCTCTCCACGTCGGTGACCTGCGAGACGCCGGCCAGGGCCTCCTGCACCTGCCGGGTGGCCTGGCTCAGGGCCTGGTCGTCGTCGGCCCGGATCGACACCGAGATGGTGCTGTCGCCGCCGGGGCCGCCACCGCCGCCGAGTTTCAGCTCACCCGCGTCGGTGATCTCCGCGAGCCGGTCGCGCACCGCGTCGCCGACCGTGGCGCTGTCCGCGTCGTCGGCCAGGTTGAGGGTGTACGAGACGTTGCTGGCGCTACGCGAGCCGAAGAACCCGCCGGACGAACCGATCACCACCTGGTACGACTCCACGCCGTCGACCGAGGCCAGGGCGGTCTCGACCTTCTTCGCCGCCGCGTCGGTCGTGGCCAGGTCGGTGCCGGCCGGGAGGGTCTGGGTTACCCCGATGGAGTCCTCGCCGGAGTCGCCGATGAAGGTGGTCTTCAGGCTCCCGGCCAGCACGACCGTGGCGGCCAGCAGGGCCAGCGCCCCGGCCAGCACGGTCTTGCGGTGGCCGACCGCCCAGCGAATGACCGGCAGGTAGACGCGCGGCAGCAGGCCACGCCGCTCGTGTTCCTCCACCCGGGCGCGGTACTCGTCGGCCGGCACGCCGGCAGCGTCTGCGGGTGCCTTCAGGAACCAGTACGCCAGCACCGGCACGACGGTGAGCGACACCAGCAGCGAGGCGAGCATCGCGGCGGAGACGGTGATCGAGAAGGATCCGAACAGCTCGCCGACGAACCCGCCGACCAGTGCGATCGGCAGGAACACCGCCACGGTGGTGAGCGTGGACGAGGTGACGGCGCTGGCGACCTCGCGGACGGCGGTCAGCACCGCCGCGCGCCGGTCCTCGCCGTAGCCGAGATGGCGTTTGATGTTCTCCAGGACCACGATGGAGTCGTCCACGACGCGGCCAACGGCGATGGTCAGGGCGCCGAGGGTGAGGATGTTCAGCGAGTAGTCGCGCTGCCACACCGCGATGAGCGCGACGAGCAGCGACAGCGGGATGGACACGGCGGTGACCACGGTGGCGCGGGCCGAGCGCAGGAACAGCACGATGACGAGGATCGCCATGAGCAGGCCCAGCGCGCCCTCCTCGACGAGGCCGTTGACCGCCTCCTTGACCCCCGGCCCCGAGTCGGAGACGACGACGAGGCGGGCGTCGTCGCCGAGGGCGTCCTGCAGCTGCGGCAGCTGGTCGCGGACCTCGTCGGAGATGTTCGGGCTGCTGCCGCCGTGGTCCATGGTGAGGGAGATGCCGAGACTGGGCTTGCCGTCCGTGCGGGTGATCGACGTGACGGGGGCATCGGTGAGAGCCACGGTCGCGACCTGCTCGAGCTGCACGGGCTTGCCCGCAGCGGCGCCGGACGGGGCCGCCGGTGCGGGTGCGGCGCCGCCCTGTCCCGCCCCCGGACGGCCGACGGCCGGGCCGGCGGCGGACGCGGTCGGCGACAGCCACAGGCCCTGGATCTGGCTCAGCGAGGTGACCGGCCGGCCGACGGCCAGGCTGAGGTTGCGCCCGTCGGAGGTGATCTGCCCGGCCGACGAGGTGCCGCCGAGGGTGCCCAGCGCGGTGACGATCGACTGCGTGGTCAGCCCGGCCCTGGTCAGGGCGGCGGTGTCCGGCGTGACGGTCACGACCTGGTCGCGTACGCCGGAGATGGCGACGTCGTTGACGCCGTCGACCGCCCGCAGCGCCGGCACGACCTTCTCGTCGAGGGCGGCGGCGAGCGCGTGCTGGTCGCCGTCGGAGGTGGCGGCCAGGACCATCGTCGGCAGGTCCGCCGTGCTGCCGGTGAGCACCTGCGGGTCGACGCCGGCCGGCAGCGTGGAGGAGATCTTCGAGACGGCCTGCTCGACGTCGGTGGCGGCCTGGTCGATGTCGCTGTCGAAGGAGAACGAGATCATCACCTGCACCGAGCCCTGCTGCGAGGTCGAGGTGGTGCTCTCCACCCCGTCGATGCCCTCGACGGCCTTCTCGATCGGGCCGGTGACCTGCTCCTCCACGACCTCCGGCGGCGCGCCGGGGTAGCCGGCGACCACGGTCACGGCGGGGAAGGACAGGTCGGGCAGCAGCTGCTGCTTGAGCGACGGGATCACGTAGATCCCCAGGGCGACGAGGAGGGCGGTGAGCAGAGCCACCAGCCTCCGGTTCGCAAGACTGACCCGGGACAGGAACAACACCAGCGACCTCGCTCGCGGCTAGACGACTCCGTGGCGCGCGGGGCGCCTGGCGAAAGTCTCCGGGCGGACGGGGCCGGTCGGCATCGTCCAGCCGCGGTCGGTCCACTACCACAAACGTGGTATTCCCACCCATCGCCGTACCGCCGGCTAGGCCCCCGCCCCCTACGGGGTGGCGTCCCCGGGCCTGACCAACCCGCTCTGGTAGGCGACCACGACCAACTGGGCCCGGTCCCGCACGCCGAGCTTGGTCATGGCGCGGTTGACGTGCGTCTTGGCGGTGGAGGACGCGAGGTGCAGCCGGGTGGCGATGTCGTCGTTCGACAGGCCGAGGGCGACCAGGGCGAGGACCTCCCGCTCCCGGTCGGTGAGCACGTCGAGCACGGTGGTGTCCGGCGGGGCGGGGTCGCCGCTGGTGAGGAACCGGGCGATCAGCGCCCGGGTGGCCTTCCCGGACAGCAGCGCGTCGCCGTTGGCGACGGTTCGGATCGCCTCGATCAGTTCGGTGGGGGTGGCCCCCTTGCCGAGGAACCCGCTCGCCCCGGCCCGCAGCGCCCCCAGGACGTACTCGTCGAGCTCGAACGTGGTGAGGATGAGCACCCGCACCCCCGCCAGGTCCTCGTCGGCGGTGATGAGCTGCGTCGCCTGGAGGCCGTCGACCTCCGGCATGCGGATGTCCATGAGCACCACGTCGGCACGCGCCGACCTGGCCAGCCGGACCGCCTCGCGGCCGCTGGCCGCCTCCGCGACCACCTCGAGATCGGGCGCGGATTCGATGATGCCGCGCAGGCCGGTGCGGATCAGGGCCTGGTCGTCGGCGAGGAGCACGCGAATGGTCACGGGGTGCCTCCGGGGCGTGCCGTGCTGGGCAGCACGGCTCGGACGTGGAAACGGCGCGGGCCCGCGGGCCCGGCGGCGAGGCTGCCGCCGACGGCGACGGCGCGTTCACGCATGCCGATCAGGCCGTGGCCGGTGGCGTCAGGCCGCCGGCCGCCGGAGACGGTGGGGTTGCCGACATCGACGACCAGGTCGTCGGGGCGGTACTCGACCCGCAGGCCGGCCACGTCACCGGTGCCGTGCTTGTGCGCGTTGGTGAGCGCCTCCTGCACGATCCGGTACGCGGCCTGGTCGATCGCGGCGGGCAGCGGCCGCGCCTGGCCGACCTGCTGGTGCTCGACCCGCAGGCCGGCGGCGGCGACGGAGTCCAGCAGTTCCCCGAGCTGCGCCAGGCCGCGCACCGGTTCGGTGGGCGCGTCGGCGTCGCCGTTCTGCCGCAGCAGGGCGAGGATGGTGGCCAGTTCGTCGAGCACGGTCCTGGCCGCCTGTCGTACGTGTGCCACCGAGGCCGCCGCCTGGTCGGGACGGGTGTGCACGCTGTGCTCGGCCAGCCCGGCGTGCACGTTGATGACCGCGATGTGGTGCGCGACGACGTCGTGGAGGTCACGGGCGATCCGCACCCGCTCCTCGGCGACCCGGCGGCGGGCCTCCTCCTCGCGGGTCCGCTCGGCGCGGCGGGCGCGCTCCTCGACGGCGGACACGTACGCGCGGCGGATGCGGGCGGCGTCGCCGATCGCGGTGGCCATGCCGATCCAGGCGGCCACGCCGAGCGGCGGGCCGAGCCAGCCCTCGCCGGTCCAGGCGACGGCCGCGCCGTACACGACGGTCGCCGCGCCCCCGCCGGCGAGCCAGGCCGTGGGTCGGTTGGTGTGCGCCGCGACGGTGTAGGCGGCGACGGCGGTCACCACGAGGAAGGCCGGGGGTTGCCCGCCGACGGCGACGGCGCCGGCGGCGAGCAGGGCCGAGACGGCGAGGACGGGCAGCGGCCACCGGCGGCGCACCAGCACCAGCGTGAAGGCGGCTCCGGCGACCAACGCGTCGGGCCAGGCCAACGGGCGGCCCTCGGTCTCCCCTGGCCGCCCGACGAGCGTCATGACGAGCATCAGCGCCGCGACGGCCGCGCCGAGCAGCGCGTCGGGTGCGCGCGGGTGCGTCCGCCACCAGGCCGGCGACTGGTGAGCGCCCGGTTCGTCCATGAAGATCACATTACCGGGCGGCCCGGCCCACCGGCGTCTGCCGAGCGTGGTAGGCCCGCCTACCGCAGCCGTGGTAGCGGACGGCGGGCGCGGGGTGCCCCGGCGGGGCCGGCGCGGCGGATCGGCGTCGGCCCCACCGGGGGCGGGTCTCCGGCCGTCAGGCGCGGGACCACTGCATGCTGGTCGCGGAGCCGCAGGCGCGCTGTTCCAGGGCCGCGCCCGGGGTGGTCGAGCCGCCGACCACGTTGAGGCACTTGGCGCTGTTCAGGTTGACCAGCTGGTAGTAGCCGTCACCGGTCGACCGCCAGGTGAAGGTCTGGTTGGCCCCACCGTGGCAGGTGTACTGGACGATCTGCGCGCCGTCCGCGGTCGAGGCGTTGACCACGTCGACGCACTTTCCGCTGTTGACGCTCTGGAGGGTGACGTTGCCGTTGCCGGCGTCGTTGAACCGCCACTGCTGCCAGGGGTTGCCGTTGCTGGTCCACTGGCCGATGACGGCCAGGTCGTTCAGGTTGGGCGCCTGCACGTCGATGACCTGGCCGCTGTTGCGGTTGGTGACGCGGTAGGACGTGCCGGCGCCGGTGCCGGCGGTGAACTGCCACCAGTTGAGGTTGAACAGGTTGCCGCTGCCGCCGACGAACCGTAGGTACAGGTCCTGGGTGCCGGTCGCGCCGGTCACCGGGCAGGACACCGTCTGCCACGTCTGCCACCCACCCGTGACCGGCACCGTGCACGCGGCGACCCGGGTGCCCGTCGGGCTGCCCAACCGCGCCTCGATCGTGCCTCCACTGCCGGCCGAGGCCACCCGCGCGCTCAACGACGCCGCGCCCGACCCGAACGCCACCCCCTTCACCTTGACGTAGTCACCGTTGTTGAGGAAACCCACGTTCATCCCGCCCTCACTGGCGGGCTCCGTCTCCACCCCCACCGACCAGGCGATCGTCTCCGCCTCCTGCCGCACATACGGATTCAACGTCCCGATCTGCGGCGCACCCGTGGTGGTCATGTTCATGCTCGGGATCGTCCCGTCACTACGGTAGGAGAACTTCTCCACCGCCACCGACCGGGTGTAACCACCCCCACCCGGCAACGCCCCGTTGTGATAGAAGAAATACGACCCCCCGTTGAAGTCGATCACCCCCGGGTGGTTCGTGAAGCTCCCGCCCTGCCGCGGCATCACCGTCCCCCGATACGTCCACGGCCCCGTCGGACCCGGCGCCGTCGAGTAACCGATGAACTCCGAACAACACTCCGCCGCGAACACGTTGTAGTACATGCCGTTACGCTTGTACACCCACGGCCCCTCCTCATACAGGGTCGGCCGCGACGCGTTACCCGTCCGCGTCCCGAACCCCGCCGTGGTCAACGGAATCTTCGTCGGACTCCCCGCATACGACACCATGTCCGCGTTCAACTTCACATACCACAGGTTCGGATTACCCCAGTACAGGTACGCCTGCCCGTCATCGTCGATCATCACGTTCGGATCGATCTCACCGTTACCCACCAACGGCCGACCGATCGCATCCCGGAACGGCCCCGTCGGACTGTCAGCCACCCCGACACCGATCACCATCCCACCACCACGCTGCTTCACCGGCACATACCAGTAGAACTTGTTGTTCCGCGCCACGACGTGCCCCGCCCACGCGTCCGCCTCCGCCCACGAGAACGTCGCCAGACTCATCGGCGAACCATGATCAGTCCAGTTCACCATGTCCGCCGACGAGAACACCCGCCAGTCCTTCATCGTGAAATACGTCGACCCATCCTCGTCGTGGCCGGTATAGAGATAGATCCGACCGTTGTAGACCAACGGCGCAGGATCCGCCGTATAGATCGTCTGCACGATCGGATTGTCGGCCCGCGCCGGGCTCGCCGGGAGCAGCGTGGCGATCAGGAAGAGGCTCACGAGCCAGGCGCCGGCGCGTCTGATCCGGGCCCGGGTCACGGATGGGCTTGCGACTGTCATCGTCATCTCCTGGTGGTGGCGTGCGGGGCTGTCGGCGCGGCCGGCAGCCGACCGGGCGGGTCGCGTTCCCCCTCTCGGCGACGGTGGCGGTCTCGTGGCGGGAGAGCTGGTCGCCCCGCTGGCGCAGGCGTCGGCCGGGGAACCCGTGCGCGCGCAACGGAGACCGGCCCGAGCGGGCCAGGTCGGCGACCCGGAGGACGGTCCCGTCGACGCGGCGGGCGGCGGTGTCCGTCGTCCGCCGCGAGCGTGCCGGCCGGCGTTTCCCCACTGTGAGCGATCACATAGCCGCTCGTCAAGATTTAACGGCGTGGATGCGTGGCGGAAACCTCGCCCACCTACCGGACTTCCACCCACGCCCCGAAATCGGGGCCGACAGGCAGCCCTCCATCGCCGACACCGCGATGTTATCGCTCACACGAGGCCACGGGAGGCGGCCCGCCGCGCCGGAACCTCCACGCGCGCCGCGTCGCGTGAACCCGGGGCGACCGGGGTGAAGATGAAGGCCCTCGATGTTAACGTTCATACGGCCGCCGCGCGCAGCGCGGCCGACACCCCGCCGCCCGACGGGTGCCGCGGGTATTGGTCTGATGCCTGTGGGGCGCAGGCCCGCAACCCGGCCGGGAAAGCGCCCCAGACGCGGGCCCTTGAGAGCGCCGACGCGCATTGACGTTACGCATCGGAAACCTTTAACGTCTGACGTCTTGGCCGTGAGGCACGCCACCACACCGCTGCCGCCCCACTCCGCCGCTGGAGGGAGCATCATGTCCCGCCCCTCGCTCTCCCAACGTTCGCTGCTGGCCGCCCTGGGCCGGCCCACCGGCACCGCGCCGGCCAGCGTCAACGCCGACACCGGCCACGACGGCGGCGGCAACCCGCTCTGGACCGTCACCACCGCCTGATCCCCGCGGCGCGCCGCCCACCACCGGAGAGATGGAGAGGACACGATGAACCGAAGAAACCTGCTGGGTACGGGGCTGACGTTGCTGCTCGGCGCGACGGCGGCCCTCACCGCCGGCTGCGGTGACCAGGCGGGCGACGGGGCCGGCGCGGGCGGCGGCCGGCCGCTCGTCGGGGTCGACTACCCCCGCTCGGACACCGACTTCTGGAACTCGTACATCACCTACGTGCCGAAGTCCGCCGAGGAGCTGGGCGTCGAGCTGAAGACCACCAACTCGCAGAACGACATCGCCAACCTCATCTCCAACGCGCAGACCTTCCTGAGCCAGGGCGTCAAGGGGGTGGTGATGGCCCCGCAGGACACCGCAGCCATCGCGCCGACCCTGGCCCAGTTCGAGAGCCGCAAGATCCCGGTGGTCACCATCGACACCCGGCCGGACACCGGCAGGGTGTTCATGGTGGTGCGCGCGGACAACCGCGCCTACGGCACCAAGGCGTGCCAGTTCCTCGGCGCCAAGCTGGGCGGCAAGGGCAAGGTCGTGATGCTCCAGGGCGGCCTGGACTCGATCAACGGCCGGGACCGCACCGAGGCGTTCAACGAGTGCATGCGCAAGGACTTCCCCGGCATCACCGTGTTCGGCGAGGCCACCGACTGGAAGGCCGACGTGGCGGCGTCGAAGCTACAGACCCGCTTCGCGTCGGACCCGGACGTCAAGGGCATCTACATGCAGTCCTCGTTCGCGCTGTCGGGCACGTTGCAGATCCTCAAGCAGCGCGGCCTCCAGGTGCCGCCGACCGACCCCCGGCACGTCTTCGTCGTCTCCAACGACGGCATCCCCGAGGAGCTGAAGAACATCGGCGACGGCCTGATCGACGCCACCGTCAGCCAGCCGGCCGACCTGTACGCCAGGTACGGGCTGGAGTACGTCAAGGCGGCGATCGAGGGCAGGACGTTCCAGCCGGGCCCCACCCCGCACGGCAGCACCATCATCCAGGTGCGCGACGGCCTGCTGGAGGACCAGCTCCCCGCGCCGCTGGTGACGCTGGACGGCGCGCCGGTCGCGGGGCAGCCCACCGTGAAGTTCGACGACGCGTCGCTGTGGGGCCGCAACGCATGAGTGCCGCCCCGCACCGCCCCGGCGACGGGCCGGCCGGCGACGGCCAGCCCGTCGTCGAGGCCGTGGACATCACCAAGCGCTTCGGGTCCACGCTCGCGCTGTCCGGGGCGGGCATCCTGGTCCGCCGCGGCGAGACGCACGCCCTGGTGGGGCGCAACGGCGCCGGCAAGTCGACGCTGGTGAGCATCCTCACCGGGTTGCAGGCCGCCGACTCCGGCGCGGTGGCCTTCGACGGCCGTCCGGCCCCGCTGCTGGGTGACCGCGACGCCTGGCGGCAGCGGGTGGCGTGCGTCTACCAGAAGTCGACGATCATCCCCACCCTCACCGTGGCGGAGAACCTGTTCCTCAACCGGCACGCGCGGGGCCGCAGCGGGCTGATCCGCTGGTCGGGCCTGCGGCGGGAGGCGGAGCAGCTGCTCGCGGCGTGGTCGGTCGACGTCGACGTGCGCCAGCCGGCGTCGACGCTCACCGTCGAGCAGCGGCAGTTCGTGGAGATCGCCCGGGCGCTCTCCTTCGGGGCCCGGTTCATCATCCTCGACGAGCCGACCGCCCAGCTCGACGCCGCCGGCATCAGCCGGCTGTTCGCCCGGATCCGGGACCTGCGGGCCCACGGGGTGACGTTCCTGTTCATCAGCCACCACCTCCAGGAGATCTACGAGCTCTGCGACCGGGTGACGGTCTTCCGCGACGCCCGGCACGTCGTCACCGCGGACGTGGCCGGGTTGAGCCGGCAGGCGCTGGTGGCCGCGATGACCGGCGAGGACGTGACGATGCCGGAGGCCGAACACCGGCGGCTGGCGTCCGACGCGCCGGTGCTGCTGTCGGTGCGTGACCTGGTCACCTCGTCCGGCGCGCGGCTGTCGCTTGAGGCCCGGGTGGGGGAGGTCGTCGGCATCGCCGGTGGCGGCGGCAGCGGCAAGGTGGAGGTCGCCGAGGCGATCGTCGGTCTGGCCCGCCCGGCGGGCGGGACGGTCGCCGTCGGTGGCCGGGCGCTGCGGCCGGGCAGCGTGCCCGACGCGCTCGACGCGGGCGTGGGGCTGGTGCCGCAGGACCGGCACCGGGAGGGCCTGGTGCCGGCGCTGTCCATCGCGGAGAACGTCACGATGACCGTGCCGCGCCGCGTCGGGCGGTACGGCCTCATCTCGTCGGCCCGGCGCGACGCCCTGGCCCGGGACACGATCGCCGACCTGGCGATCAAGACGGCCGGGCCGCAGGTGCCGGTCTCGGAGCTCTCCGGCGGCAACCAGCAGAAGGTCGTGATGGGCCGGGCGTTGGCCAGCGGCCCCCGGGTGCTGGTCCTCGTCACGCCGACCGCCGGGGTCGACGTGCGGTCCAAGCAGACCCTCCTCGGCGTCGTCGAGCAGGTGCGCGGCCGGGGCAGCACCGTGCTGGTGGTCTCCGACGAGCTCGACGACCTGCGGATCTGCGACCGCGTGCTGGTGATGTTCCAGGGCCGGGTCGTCGGCGAGATGGCCCACGGCTGGAGCGACAACGATCTGGTAGCCGCCATGGAAGGGGTGGACCTCCACCATGTCTGACACGCTGTCCACCGCCACGGCGTCGTCCCCGGTGCCCCCGCCGGCGCGCGCGCCGTCGCGGAGCCTGGTCGTCGCCCGGCTGCGGGACCTGGCGCTGGTGCCGGCGATCATCGCGGTCGCGGTCGTCGGGTCGATCGTCAACCCGGTCTTCCTCAGCTCCGACAACATCATCAACGTGCTGCAGAGCATGTCGGAGATCGCCATCCTGGTCCTCGCCCAGACCATCGTGCTGATCACCGGCAGGATGGACCTGTCGCTGGAGTCCACCTTCGGCCTGGCGCCCGGCATCGCCGCCTGGCTGATCGTCGACCCCGCGCTCACCCGGGGGCTCGGGCTCGGCGTGCTGCCGGACGGCTGGGCGATCCCGGTGGTCCTGCTCGTCGGCGCCCTCGTCGGCGCGTTCAACGGGCTGCTCATCGTCCGGTTCGGCCTCAACGGCTTCATCGTGACGCTGGGCATGCTCATCATCCTGCGCGGGCTGCTCACCGGCATCTCCGGCGGACAGACCTTCTTCGCGCTGCCCGGGTCGATGACGTACCTGGGCTCGGCGAGCTGGTTCGGTGCGCCGGCCTCGATCTGGGTGTCGCTGCTGCTGTTCGCCGCCGGGATCGTGGTCCTCGGGCACACCCGCGCCGGCCGGGCGCTGTACGCGATCGGCGGCAACGAGGACGCGGCGCGCGCGGCGGGCATCCGCACCGACCGGGTGCTGTGGATCGCGCTCGTCGTGGCCAGCGTGCTCGCGGCGCTCGCCGGCCTGCTGATCAGCGGACGGCTCGCGGCGGTGCCGTCGGCCCAGGGCAGCGGCGCGATCTTCCAGGTCTTCGCGGCGGCGGTGATCGGCGGCGTCAGCCTCAACGGCGGCAGGGGAACCGTGTTCGGCGCCTTCACCGGCGTGCTACTTTTATTCATGATCATCAACGTGTTGACCCTGGCGGGGGTGCCCGCGCAGTGGACGAACTTCCTCAACGGCGCCGTCATCCTGGTGGCCCTGGTGGTCTCCCGCATCACCGGGGGCAAGGCGCAGACGTGAGGCGACCCGGCCCGCCGGTCGGGCCCGTCACGAGGCAGACCCCACGAGCCGGGCGGAAACCGGCCGACGTTCTACCCCAGGAGTTGCGGTGACCGAGCGCATCACGTCCGTAGCCACCATCGACGTACGATTCCCCACCTCCCGGCACCGCGACGGGTCGGACGCGATGAACCCGTTCCCGGACTACTCCGCGGCGTACGTGATCCTGCGGACCTCGGCGGGGGCCACGGGCCACGGCCTCGTCTTCACGGTGGGCCGCGGCACCGAGATCCAGGTCGCGGCCGTCCAGTCGCTCGCCCCGATGGTGGTCGGCCAGCCGGTCGACGCGCTGGTCGCCGATCCGGGCGCGCTGGCCCGCCGGCTCGTCGGCGACAGCCAGATCCGCTGGCTGGGCCCGGAGAAGGGCGTCGTGCACATGGCGGCCGGCGGCCTGGTCAACGCGGTGTGGGACCTCGCCGCCCGGCGGGCGGGCAAGCCGCTGTGGAAGCTGCTCGCCGACCTCACCCCGGAGCAGCTCGTCGCCCAGGTCGACTTCCGCTACCTGCGCGACGCCCTCACCGAGGACGAGGCGCTCGCGCTGCTGCGGGCCGCCGCCGCCGGCCGGGCCGAACGGGAGCGCCGGCTGCTCACCGAGGGCTACCCGGCGTACACCACGACCCCGGGCTGGCTGGGCTACGACGACGAGAAGCTGGCCCGGCTCTGCGCCGAGGCGGTGCGCGACGGGTACGGGCTGATCAAGCTCAAGGTCGGCGGGAACCTGGCCGACGACGTGCGCCGGATGGGCATCGCCCGGCAGGCCGTCGGGCCGGACATCCGCATCGCGGTCGACGCCAACCAGATCTGGGGCGTGCCGGACGCGATCCGGTGGATGCGCGAGCTGGCCGCGTTCGACCCGTACTGGATCGAGGAGCCGACCTCGCCGGACGACGTGCTCGGGCACGCCGCCGTGCGCAAGGCCCTCGCGCCGGTGAAGGTGGCCACCGGCGAGCACGTGCACAACGCGGTGATGTTCAAGCAGCTCCTCCAGGCCGACGCCGTCGACGTGGTGCAGATCGACGCGTGCCGGGTCGCCGGGGTCAACGAGAACCTGGCGATCCTGCTGCTCGCCGCGAAGTTCGGGGTGCCGGTCTGCCCGCACGCGGGCGGGGTCGGGCTCTGCGAGCTGGTGCAGCACCTGGCCATGTTCGACTTCGTCGCGGTCAGCGGCAGCGCCGACGACCGGGCCATCGAGTACGTCGACCACCTGCACGAGCACTTCGTGGACCCGGTGCGGGTCACCGGCGGGCGGTACCTGGCACCGACCGCGCCGGGGATGAGCGCGGAGATCGTCGCCGCGTCCGTGACCGACTTCCGCTACCCGGACGGCCCGCAGTGGACGCGACGGCCGGCGACGGCGGAAGCGGCGACGGCATGATCATCGACGCGCACCACCACCTGTGGCGGCCGGAACGCGGCTACGCCTGGCTCGACGCGCCCGAGCTGGCGACCATCCGCCGGCCCTTCACCCCGGCCGACCTGACCGCCGAGCTCGCCGCGGCCGGCGTCGACGGCACCGTGCTGGTGGAGGGCGGCCGCTGCCACCCCGACGAGGCCGCCGAGTTCCTCGGCTACGCCGCCGACACCCCGGCCATCCTCGCGGTGGTGGCCTGGCTCGACGTCGCGTCCGGCGACGTGCCCGCCACCGTCGGGCGCTACCGGGCGCTGCGCGGCGGCGAGTACCTGGCCGGGGTGCGTTCGCAGGTGCAGGGCGAGGCCGACCCCGGCTACCTCGACCGGCCCGACGTGCGGCGCGGGCTCGCCGAGCTCGCCGCCGCCGGGCTCGTGTTCGACCTGGTGATCCGCGCCGACCAGCTGCCGGCGGCGGCCCGGGCCGCCCGGGCGGTGCCGCAGCTGCGGTTCGTCCTCGACCACCTCGGCAAGCCCCGCATCGACTCCGGCGGGGCGGGGCTGCGGCGCTGGCGCGGCCCGCTGGCCGACCTGGCCGCCTGCCCCAACGTCACCGCCAAGCTGTCCGGCCTGGTCACCGAGGCCGGGCCGGACTGGACACCGGAGCACCTGCGCCCGTTCGTCGAGGTGGCGGTCGAGGAGTTCGGGCCGCGGCGGCTGATGTTCGGCTCGGACTGGCCGGTCTGCCTGCTCCGGTCGGACTACGCCGGCGTGGGCCGGGCGTTGGCGGCGGCGCTGCCCCCGCTGTCGGCCGCGGAGCGGCAGGAGATCCTCGCCGGCACCGCCGTGCGCGCCTACGACCTGGCGCGGCGGGTCGCGCAGCTCCCCCCGGCATCCGCCGAGGGACGACACCCGACGGAAAGGGCCTGACGTGCGACGCTACGGCTGGGTGATCCGGCTGCGCCCGCATCGCCGCGAGACCTACCTGCGGCTGCACGCCGCCGTCTGGCCCGACGTCGAACGGCGGCTGCGCGAGGCGAACATCCGCAACTACAGCATCTTCCTGCACCGGGACCTGCTGTTCGGCTACTACGAGTACGTGGGCGAGGACCACGACGCCGACCAGCGCCGCATCGCCGAGGACCCGCAGACGCGGGCCTGGTGGAAGCTGACCGATCCGTGCCAGGAATCGCTCGCCGAGCCCGGCTCGGGGCACTGGTGGGCCCCGATGGACGAGGTCTGGCACCTGACCGAGGAGGCGTCGTGAACCGCAGCGCGCAGTACGTCGGCGACAACACCTTCGTCGTCGCCGACACCGACCCCGTGCCGCCCGGCCCCGGCGAGGTGCGCCTCGACGTCGCGTACACCGGGATCTGCGGCACGGACCTGCACGTCGCGCACGGCGCGATGGACCGGCGGGTCCGGGTGCCCGCGGTGATCGGCCACGAGATGTCCGGCCGCGTCGCCGAGGTCGGCGCGGGCGTCGAGGGCTACCGGGTGGGCGAGCCGGTGACCGTCATGCCGCTGGACTGGTGCGGCGAGTGCCCGGCCTGTCGCGCGGGCCACCGCCACGTCTGCCACCGGCTCAACTTCGTCGGCATCGACTCGCCCGGCTCGATGCAGCGCTCCTGGACCGTGCCCGCGCGGCTGCTGGTGCCGCTGCCCGAGGGCCTGCCCCTGGCCCACGCCGCGCTGGTCGAGCCGACCGCGGTCGCCGTCCACGACGTGCGGCGCTCCCGGCTCGCCGCCGGGGAGCACGCGGTGGTCGTCGGCGCCGGCCCGGTCGGGCTGCTCATCGGCACGGTCGCCAGGTCGGTCGGCGCCGAGGTGACGGTGCTCGAACTCGACCCGCACCGCCGGGCGCTCGCCGCCGAGCTCGGGCTGCACGCCCTGGACCCGGCGGCGGTCGACGTCGCGCGGCACGTCCACGAGGCGACCGGCGGGGCCGGCGCCGCCGTGGTGTTCGAGGTGTCCGGCTCCGCCGCCGGGGTACGCACCGCGACCGACCTGCTCGCCGTGCGCGGGCGGCTGGTGGTGGTGGCGATCCACCCCACCCCGCCGGCGGTGGACCTGCACCGCGTCTTCTGGCGCGAGCTGGAGCTGATCGGCGTGCGGGTGTACGAGCGCGACGACTACGTCGAGGCCGTCCGGCTGGTGCACGACGGGCAGGTGCCCGCCGAGCGGCTCATCACCCGGATCGTGCCGCTGACCGAGGTGGCCGAGGCGTTCCGGGCGCTCGCCGCCGGCGGCGAGGTGAAGGTCCTCGTGGACTGTGGAGGTGCGGCGTGAACCCGTTCGACCTGAGCGGCCGGCTGGCCGTGGTGACCGGCTGCCGGCGCGGGATCGGCCTGGCCATGGCGGAGGCCCTGGCCGCGGCCGGCGCGGACATCGTCGGCGTCAGCGCGGCGTTGGAGGAGTCCGGCAGCGAGGTCGGCCGGCGGGTGGCGGCCCACGGCCGGTCGTTCGAGGCGTACCGGACGGACCTGTCCGACCGCGCCGCCGTCCGCGCGCTCGCCGAGCGGCTCGGGCAGTCGCCCCGGCCGGTCGACATCCTGGTCAACAACGCCGGCACGATCCGCCGCGCCCCCGCCGCCGAGCACTCCGAGCAGGACTGGGACCACGTGCTGGAGGTCAACCTGTCCGCACCGTTCCTGCTCGCCCGGGAGGTCGGCCGGCAGATGGTCCGGCGCGGCACCGGGAAGATCATCTTCACGGCGTCGATGCTGAGCTTCCAGGGCGGCGTGACGGTGCCGGGCTACGCGGCGGCGAAGTCGGCGGTCGCCGGGCTGACCCGGGCGCTGGCCAACGAGTGGGCCCCGCACGGGGTCAACGTCAACGCGATCGCGCCGGGCTACATCGACACGGACAACACCCGGGCGCTGCGCGAGCAGCCGGAGCGCAACCGGGCGATCCTGGAGCGGATCCCGGCCGGTCGCTGGGGACGGCCCGACGACCTCGCCGGGGCCACCGTCTTCCTCGCCTCCGACGCGGCCGCGTACGTCAACGGGGCCGTCATCCCGGTCGACGGGGGCTGGCTCGCGCGCTGACCCGCCGAGGGCCGGCAGGACGTGGCACCGGGCCGGGGGCGTCGCCCCCGGCCCGGCGTCGGTCACGGGGTGGTCAGGTCGAACCGGCGGACGGTGACCGCGCCGCCGAGCGCCTGGGTGGCGTAGTTGAAGACGGCGAAGCGGTAGCCCATGAAGAACTGCCAGGCGTTGTTCAACGTCAGCGCGTTGCCCAGCGGGACGAAGTTCACCCCGTCGGTGCTGTAGGAGAAGGACGCCTGCCGCCCGCTGCCCGGCCTGATGTCGGCCTTGGCCCGCAGCCAGATCCGGCCGCCGCTGACCGCCGCGCTGGCGATCTCGGTGCCGGTGCTGGTGGTCCGCCAACTGCCGTCCATGGTCAGGCCGTTGGTCATCACCACCCGGGTCGCCCCGTTGTCCCGCCGCACGCCGATCCAGGCCGACGAGTCACGGAGCATCGCCAGCCCGGAGCGGTCGCCGTCGCGCATGGTCGAGTAGTCCAGCTCGATGGTGGCGGTGGAGGTGGGCCCCTGGATGCGCCGGGTCGCGGTGTTGCGGGCGCTGTAGAGGTCGTTGGTGACCGTGGCCGTCTGCAGGCGCAGCCCGCTGCCGGTCGACCACTTCGTGTTGTCCGGGTTGTGGTTCCACTCCCACTGCGGGCTCAGCGTCGTGCCGGTGAAGGTGTCCGCGCCGGTCATCGGCGCGACCGGCCGGGCCGGCAGCGGCGACGGGTAGCTGCTGCCCCAGGCGCCGTTGACGGTCTGGATCTGCGGCCAGCCGTCGGAGGTCCAGGTGATCGGCGCCAGCGCCGGCACCCGGCCACCGGGATACGCGTCGACGAAGGCCATGTAGTACCACTGGCCGTTCTGGGTCTGCACCAGGCCGCCCTGGTGCGGCACGCCGCCGCCGGAGATCGGGCCGGGCATGTTCAGCAGCACCTGCCGCGTCTCGTACGGACCCCAGGGGCTGGTCGAGCGCAGGATGTACTGCCCGTTGGCCGGCCTGGTGACGAAGATGTAGTAGTAGCCGTTGCGCTTGTAGAACCGCGAGCCCTCCAGCGTGCCGATGTTCGACGGCGTGGTGTAGACCTGCTGCGTGCGCACCTGGCTCAGCCCGTCCGCCGACAGCTGCGCCACGTGCAGGGTGCTGTTGCCGTAGGCGACGTACATCGTGTCGTTGTCGTCGATCAGCAGCCCCGCGTCGTAGTAGCAGTTGTTGATCTCCGAGCGCTTCTGCCAGGTGCCGCTGACGGAGGTCGACGTGTAGACGTACGACTTGTTGAAGTCGATGCAGCCGATCCAGTAGAACGTGCCGTTGCTGGCGCGGTAGTTGAGCGTCGACGCCCAGATGCCGTTGACGTAGGCGCGGGAGGTGGAGCTGGGCAGGTCGTACTTGGTGCCGAAGTCCAGCCGGGGCACGGAGTGCCCCACGAACTCCCAGTTGACCAGGTCGTACGAGCGCAGCACGGGCGCGCCCGGGGAGTAGTGCATGGTGGACGAGGAGAGGTAGTAGGCGTCACCGACGCGGATGATGTCGACGTCGGCGAAGTCCTGCCAGACGACCGGGTTGGTGTACGTGGAGCCGCCCGGGTTGCCGCCGTCGCCGACGCGGACGAGCTGCCACTGCTGGTTGTTGCCGCCCCAGTCGGCGTACTGGACGACGTTCCCGCCGTCGGCGGTGGAGGCATTCTGGATCTCCACTGCCTTGTTGGAGTGCCGGGCGATCAGCCGCACGTACCCGCCCGCGGAGTCCGCCAGGCGGAACTGCTGGTTGGTGCCGTTGGTGTCCGACCACTGCACCACCGCCGCGCCGTCGGCGGTCGACGCGCCGGAGACGTCCAGCACCTTGCCCGAGTGGCGCGACTTCAGCCGGTAGTAGCCGCCACCGGAGTCGACGAACTGCCACTGCTGCCAGGCGCCGTCGTTGCGCGTCCACTGGGTGATCCGCGCCCCGTCGTTGGTGGCCTGGTTGTACAGGTCCAGCGCCTTGCCGCTGTTGCGGTTCACCAACACGTACCACGCGGTGGTGTCCACCGTCGCGGCCACGGCCGCCGACGGCACCACCGCGACGATCCCCGCGCCGAGCAGCATCGCCAGCACGGCGGCGGCGACCCGGGACAGCCGGCCACGCCGTCGCGCGCCCGGCATGACCTGTCCGATGAGTGCCATGTCCCTCCTTCGTGGACGGTCGATGCGCGGCCGGAGCCGCCGACACCAACTCCTGTTAGCGCTCACATCGAGCACATTGACTGTGTGCGATAACACTCCGGACGTCAAGCCGTAACATCCGGCGGCCCGGGGCAGCAGCCAGCGGAACCTCCCCCACCGGCGGTCCATGGTCGACGGTCACGGCCAGTTCGCTCCGCGACACGCACAGGCATTGACATCGATTGCGCGCCCCGGCAGGCTTTGTGCACCGTCTGCGGGCAGGCGGCGAACCGGGTTGTTTCGAGTTGTGCCGAGTAACGTCAATCGACGTTTCCCTCAGCGGTGAGGGAAAACGCATAGCGCCTCGTAGTAGTACCTGGACGTCGACGGTCCCTTTTGCCTGCCGGGCGTTTCCCGCCTGTCCGGGGGTGAAGTCCTGCCGTTCGTGCGTCGCCGTCCCGGCTCTTTCGACGGATCGGAGATCTGATGCGCGTCGCCCTGCTCACCACGACTCAGCACGGCCACCTGAACCCGTACGTCCCGGTGGTCAACGCGCTCCAGGCCGCCGGCGGCGAGGTCGCGTTGTTGCTGTTGTCCGCCGACGGCGGCGCGCTCCACGAGCAGCGTCGTCAGGCCCTGGGCAAGGCACAGGTCCACGGGGTCGGTGAGGTCGAGATGGCGCCGTGGAGCGGCGACCCGGCGAGGATCGGCCCGATGCTGCGGTCGTCGCCGGTGGCGGAGCAGACAGCCGACGCGATCCGGGCGGCCGAGCCGGACTTCGTGCTCGTCGACTCGCTGCCGGTCACGGCGGCGGCCATGGTGGGCGCGCACGCCTCCGGCGTGCCGTACGGGATGATCTGGGCCAACCTGGGCGGGGTGTGCCCGGCCGAGCACCGGCGGGGCCGCTGGGCCTACGACGAGCAGGTCGGCGACTACCTGACCGGGCACGGGGTGGGGTGGTCGACCAGGACCCACTCGGCGCGGTCGCCGATCCTCAACCTGATGCCGACGATCCCCGCCCTCGTCGGGGCCGACGCGGTCACCGACGACGGCGTGCAGCTCGTCGGCCTGCCGGGCGCGGCGGGGGCCCGCGGCGACGAGGTCGCCTTCGCGGCCCTGGACCGGCTCGACCCCGACCGCCCGGTGGTCTACGTCTCCTTCGGCACGATCTTCTACCGGCGGCCGGACCTGCTGCGCACGGTGATCCTCGGTGCGGCGGCGACCGGCGCGCAGGTGATCGCCTCCGTGGGCGACCTGGCGGCGGAGCTGGCGCTGCCCGACGACGTGCTCACCGCCCCCTACCTGCCGCAACGCGAGGTGCTCGACCGGGCCGACGTGTTCGTCACCCACGGCGGCTACAACTCGGTGGCGGAGTCGATCCGGGCGGCGACGCCGATGCTGGTGGTCCCGCTGGCGGTGGACCAGCCCATCCAGGCGCACTTCGTGGCCCGCGCGGGCTTCGGCACGGCGCTGGAGCCGGCCGCGGTCACCGGGCAGGCCGTCGCCGACGCCGTCACCGACCTGCTCGATCCCGCCCGGGACCACCGGGCGCGGCTGCGCGCCGCGCAGCCGGAGTGCGGCGACTCCGCCGCCCGCACGGCCGAGCTGGTCGCCGGCACGGTCGAGAGCCTGCGACGGCAGGTGACGCGGTGACCATCGAGCTGCACCGGCCGGTGCACGACCCGATCGTGCTCGACGACCCCGAGCGCCTCTCGTTCCGGGTGGACCGGCGCGCCTACACCGACGAGGACCTGGCCGCCCGGGAGCTGACGAGGATCTTCGACCGCTGCTGGCTGTACGTCGGGCACGAGTCGGAGGTGCCCGCGCCGGGCTCGTACGTGGCCCGCGACGTCGGCGGGCGTCCGGTGGTGCTGGCGCGCGGGTCCGACGGGGTGATCCGGGTGTTCGCCAACAGCTGCCCGCACCGTGGGGCCCTCGTCTGCTCGCAGCCGGCCGGGCAGGTCCGATCGTTCCGCTGCCCCTACCACGACTGGACCTTCTCCAACCAGGGCGACCTCGTGGGTGTCCCGATCCCCGACGGGTACGGGCCGGGGTTCCGCAAGGCGGACTTCGGCCTCACGCGGCACCAGAGCGACAGCTACCGCGGTTTCGTGTTCGTCACCTTCGATCCGCAGCAGCCGCGCACCCTGACGGAATACCTGGCGGGCGCGACGGAATACCTCGACCTCGTCGACGACCAGTCCACGGCCGGAATGGAGGTGATCCGCGGCGCGCAACTGCACGGGGCCCAGGCCAACTGGAAACTCATGATGGAGAACAGCGTCGACATCTACCATTTCCGGGCCCTGCACAAGCGATACGTCGGCTACATGGAATCGCTGGGGTCGGTGCCGCCCCGGCGGCGGGGCGGCTTCGGCCGCGCCCTCGGGCTGGGGCACGGGGCCAACGAGCTGCCGCCGGCGGCGGCGCGCCCGCTCGCCTACTGGACGCCGATGTTCGGCCCGGAGGTGCGGCCCCGGATCGAGGCGACGGCCGCGCGGTTCGTCGAGCGGTTCGGCCCCGAACGCGCGCAACGGATCACCGGCACCAACCGCGCGCTGCTGATCTTCCCCAACCTGATGATCATCGACGCGATCGCGATCACGATCCGCAAGATCGACCCGGTCGGCGCCGGCCGGATGGCCATCACCTCGGTCGCCCTGGCGCCCAGGGACGAGGACCCGGACATCCGCGAGCTCCGCAAGAGCCACTACCTGACGTTCCTCGGCCCCGCCGGCTTCGCCACCCCCGACGACATCGAGATCATCGAGTCGTGCCAGCGGGGCTACCTCAACCGCGCGGTCCGCTACTCGGACCTGTCCCGGGGCATGAACAAGGAGGTCCCGGAGACGACCGACGAGCTTCCCGCCCGCGAGTTCTGGCGGCAGTGGGACCGGCTGATGCACGGCGACGACGGTCACCACGAGCCCGGCCGCCGGGCCGGGGCACAGGGGGCGGGGCCACGATGACCATCGAGTTGAGCGTCGACGGGGCGGCCCAGGTGCGGCTGTGGCACCGGGTGAGCCAGTTCCTGTTCCGCGAGGCACGGCTGCTCGACGAGTGGCGGCTGCACGAGTGGTACGACGAGATGCTGACCGACGACATCCGCTACGCGGTGCCGGCCACCGACGTCCGCGACGGCGCGGGCGACGCGCTCGGGCTCGTCGACGACGACGCCGCCCGGCTGCGCCAACGCGTCGAGCAGCTCCTCAACGGCGAGGTGTGGTGCGAGAACCCCCGGTCGCGGACGAACCGGATGATCGGCAACGTGGAGATCCTGGCCGATCGGGGCGGCCACCTCGACGTGGCGGCCAACGTCGTCGTCCACCGGTTCGGGCACGGGCGCTCCGACGCCTACGTCGGAAAGTACCGGTTCGAGCTGGTCGTCGACGGCGAGTCGTTCCGGATCCGGCGGCGGGTCGTGGTGCTCGACCACGAGACGTTGTACGAGCACGGCAAGCTCAGCATCATCCTGTGACCGGGCAGTGACGGCGGCCGGCACCGGCAACGTCCCACCCGTTGCCACCGCCCAGCCGGGCCTCCCGCGCGAGGTCCACGTCCTCAGCGTCGTCGGCGGCTGCGTCATGCTCGGCCTGGGACTGGTGCTCCCGGTGCTCCCGGTGTACGCGGCGACCTTCGGGGCCGGGCCCACCCAGATCGGGGTGCTCGTCGCCCTGTTCGCGTTGCTTCGGCTGGCCGCCAGCCCGTTCTGCGGCCGGCTCGGCGTCCGGTTCGGGGAGCGGCGGGTCCTGGTCGCCGGCCTGCTGCTGTGCGCGGTCTCCTCGGCCCTCACCGCGTTCGCCTCGTCCTACGCGCAACTCCTCGTGTTCCGTGGCCTCGGCGGCGTCGGCTCGGTGCTGTTCTCGGTGTCCGCCCTGGCGATGCTCCTGGCGATCGCGCCGGCCGACCAGCGGGGCCGGGCCAGCGCCGTGTTCGAGGCGGGCTTCCTGCTCGGCGGGATCTGCGGGCCAGCGCTGGGCGGGCTCCTCGCCCTCGTCGACCTGTCCACGCCGTTCCTGGCGTACGCCGGGCTGCTGCTGGCCGCCGCCGGGCTGGCCCTGGCGGTGCTGCGCACCGGCCCCCGCGCCGGCGCGGGGGCCGACCGGGGCGCGGTCGGGCTGCCGCTCCTGCTGCGGGACCGCCGCTACCAGGTGGCGTGCCTCGCCGCGTTGGCGCAGGGCTGGGTGCTGTTCGGGCTGCGCAGCGCGCTGGTCCCCACGGTGGTGGTGGCGTGGCGGCACGACGTGGCGTGGGTCGGCTGGGCGTTCACCACGTCCGCCGTCGTCCAGGCGCTGCTGATCGTGCCGGCCGGCAGGGTCGTCGACCGGGCCGGCCGCCGGCCGGCCATGATCGCCGGCACCGGGGTGGCGGCGGCGGCCATCGCCGCCCTGGCGTTCGTCGACAGCTACGCCTGGCTCGTCGTACTGCTCTGCGGGTACGCGGCGGGATCGGCGCTGCTCAACGCCGCGCCGGCCGCGCTGATCGGGGACGTCGTCGCCGGCCGCGCCGGCAGCGGCGTCGCCGTCTTCTCGATGTGCACCGACGTCGGCGCCGTGGTCGGGCCGGTCGTGGTCGGCCTCGTCGCCGAGCGGCTGGGGGTTCCGGCCGCCTTCGGCAGCGGCGCCGCGCTGCTGTTCGCCGCCCTCGTGGCGTCGTGGGCGTTGCCAACTGTTCGGCCCAAGCGAAGGAGTTGATCGATGAGTCAGCCGGATGCCCGGCACGAGCAGGGCGTGGCCATGTTCCACCAGGTCTTCGGCCGCGAACCACGCCCGGGTTCCCACCCGGAGTTCCTGCGGATCACCGTCGACCACCTGTTCGGCGAGATCTGGACCCGCCCCCACCTCAGCGTCGAGGAGCGGGAGCTGGTCGCGCTGACCGCGGTCGCGCTGGCCCGGACCGACTGGGAGCTGCGCGGCCACATCGGCGCCGCCCTGCACCTCGGGATGTCGCGGGAGAAGGTCGTCGAGGTCATCATCCAGCTCGCCTACTACGGTGGCTGGCCGGTGGCCAACAACGGGCTGCGCGTCGCCCAGGAGGTCTTCGCCGAGCTGGACGCCGCCGCGGGGAAGGATGCGGACCGTGACCGGTGAGCCGTCCCCCCTCGGCCCGGCCGAGAAGGTCGACCTGTGGCGTCAGCGGTTCTTCGAGGCCCAGGCCGCTGCGGAGGAGTTCGTCCTGGGCGAGCACGGCGAAGCGGGCCTGGCCGCGTGGATCCAGGCCAACTCCCGGATCACCGCGGAGCTGCTGCGGGCGCAGCGGCCCACCGGCGTGTCGGCCACCGACCACTTCATGACCCGGCTGCGCAACCAGCTCCTGCTGTACGACTCGGCGGTGACCAGCGAGGCCGGGCCCTCGGGCACCGTCCTGCGCAACGCCGACTGCGGGATCCTGCGGTACCGCAAGCGGGCCGCCCGCGCGGGCGTCGTGCTGACGTTCTCGTCGCCGTGCGCGTACTGCCAGGAGCTCAACACCGCCATCGCCGCCCGCTACGTGGAACCGGACGTCACGGTCACCTGCGAGCAGGCGGGCGACGGGTGCACCTGGCGCGCGGAGTCCCCTCAGCCCACGGAATGCGACGCGGCCGGGTCGCCGCAGCGGGGACGCGCCACCGGCTGAACCACCGGCAGCGCCGTGCGGTCCGGGGCCGGCGACCGGCTGACGTCGAGCGTCATGCCGAGTTGCCGGCCCACGGCCACGCACAGGTCGATCGCCGCGGTGCGGGTCAGGTCCTGGTGGTCGTTCTGGGTGACGCACGCCGACGCCACGTTGCGGTTCTTCAGGCGCAGGTACCAGGGGAACAGCGAGCCCAACGCGGGCTCGGTCAGCATCGTGCGCGAATGGACGATCGTGCCCACCAGCAGGTTGCCGAACGGGCGCTGCCGGGCGTTCATGAAGCTCTTCAGGCGCTCCTGGAAGATCTTCAGCACGGCCGGCACGTTCCCCGCGTACACCGGCATGGCGAGCAGCATCGCCTGCGCGCCCTCGGCCAGGTCGACGACGTGCGCGAAGTCGTCGTCGAGGGTGCACCGGCCCACCTCGGGATCGAGGCAGGTGTCCTCGCCCTCGCACATCCCGATGCGGTGGTCGATCAGCCGGATCCGTTGGATCCGCGCGTCGCCGACCTCCCGGACGACGCCGCCGATCGCCGCTTCGAGCAGCGCGTCGGTCACCGACGGCAGCCGCTTCTGCGTGCAGGACAACGCGACGATCTTCATTCGAGGGCCTCCCCTGTCCGCTCGGCGCCAACCCGGGGCCGGCCACCTCACGACGCCCCGTGGCCGTCACGCGGAGGCAGCCTCAACCTACCGACAGTGCGGCACCGCCGGAAGCGGTCGCACCGCTCGCGCTCCCGGCCCGGGACACCACGGCGGGACCGGTCGCGGGTCAGAGGCTGCTGCGGTAGGGCGGCATGAACCGCAGCCGGGGCATCTGGTCGGCGAGCACCCCGCCGTCGACGACCAGGTGGGTGCCGTTGATGTAGCGGCCGGCGGCGGAGGCCAGCAACAACAGCGCGCCGACGCAGTCGGCCGGCGTGCCGTAACCGCCGCGCAGCGGGATCCGCTCCGCCCAGGCGGCCTCGAACGCCTCGCGGTCCAGGGGGAACTCGCCGTCGATCGGGGTGGCGATCATGCCGGGGGCGATCGTGTTGGCGGTGATGCCGTGCGGCCCCAGCTCGGCGGCGAGCGACCGGGTGAGCAGCTCGACGGCGGCCTTGGAGGCGTTGTAGTGGGCCAGCCCGGCCTCGGCCACCAGCCCGTTCTTGGAGGAGACGTTGACGATCCGGCCCGGCACGCCGTCGGCGATCATGTGTTCGGCGGCGCGCTGGGCGAGGAAGAAGACGGCGTCCACGTTCACCCGCATCACGTCCCGCCAGGCGGCGACGGTGATCTCGTTGAAGTGCTCCAGCCGGGCCACGCCGGCGTTGTTGACCAGGATGTGCACCGGGCCGCGGTCGCGGCGTACCCCGTCGAACCAGGCCGCGATCGCCTCGGTGTCGGCGAGGTCGAAGGGGTACGGGTGGCAGGCGCGGCCCCGCTCGGTCACCGCGGCCACGACCGGGTCGAGGTCGACACCGGGCCGGTCCACCACCACCACGTCGGCGCCGGCCGAGGCGAGGCCGGCGGCGAACGCGGCGCCGAGCCCGCGCGCGGCGCCGGTCACCACGGCCAGCCGGCCGGACAGGTCGAACGACGGCGGGACGCGGGGGGTCATGCCAACCCCAGCAGGTCGAGGGACGGGCGGTGGATCAGCCGCTCGATCTGCTCGGCGTCGAGCGGGTCGAGGCCGGGGATGCCGGGCACCCGCCCCACCGCCCGCAGCCCCTCGATCGAGGCGTCGACGGTGGTGAAGGGGTAGTCGCTGCCGAACATCAGCTTGTGCCACACGCCGTAGTCCTGCACCAGCCGCAGGCTGTGCCAGAGCTGGAAGGGGCGGTAGTGCAGCGCGGACACGTCGGCGTAGACGTGCCGGTGCTTGCGGACGACCGCGATGCACTCCCCCTCGTACGGGTGGCCGAGGTGGGCGAGCACCATGCGCAGCTCCGGGTGGCGGATGGCCACCTCGTCGAGGTGCACCGGGAGCGCATAGCGCAGCGGCGCGGTGGAGACGAACGTGGTGCCGGTGTGCACCAGCAGCGGCAGCCCGTGCCGCTCGGCGTAGGCGTACAGGTCGTCGTGGGCGGGGTCGGCGGGGTCGAAGCCGGCGTACATCGGCATCAGCTTGATGCCGCGCAGGCCCAGGTCGCGGTGCCCGTGCTCCAGCTCGTCGCGCCACCCGGGCTGGGTGGGGTCCAGGGCGAGGTACCCGACGAGCCGGTCCGGCCGGGCGGCCACGTACGCGGCCACCGCGGCGTCGTCGACCCACAGCCCGGACCGGCGGGCCTTGCCGCCGACGACGACGGTGCGGGTGTCCGCCGGGGCGGTGGCCGCGTACTGCGACCACCGCACCGTCAGGTCGACCTCGCCGCCGTGGGCCCGCGCCGCCTCGGCGGCGAACGGGTCGCCGACGTGGTCGGGGCAGTCGAACAGGTGCGAGTGCACGTCGACGATCATCGGCGGTCCCGCTTCTCCCACCCCTCGGCGAACATGTTCCAGAAGCCGTGGCTCGGCGGGTGCTCGGCGAACACCTCGTCCACCAGCTCGACGCCGAGGCCGGGCGCGGTGGGCAGGTCGATGTGCCCGTCGACCACCGGCAGGGCGCCCCGCACTGCGTCGAAGACATAGTCCTCCAGCAGCCCGTCGAAGGTCTCCAGGATCTTGAAGTTCGGCATCCCGAGGACGGCGTGCACCGAGGCGGTGGTGCACAGCGGCGAGTTGGAGTTGTGCGGGGCGACCACCATGGCGTGCTGGTCGGCGATGGCCGCGAGCTTGCGCACCTCGGTGAAGCCGCCGGCCATGGAGAGGTCGGGCTGGATGATGTCGACGGCGTCGGTGGCGAACAGCCGGGCGTACTCGTAGCGGTTGTGGAAGTGCTCGCCGCCGGAGATCGGCATGGTGGCCCGGGCGCGCAGCTCGGCGTACCGCTCGATGTGGGTCCACGGCAGCGGCTCCTCGAACCAGCCGAGGTCGAACGGCTCCAGCTCCCGCACCAGCCGGGCGGCGGTGTGCATGGCGAAGCGGGCGTGGCCCTCGACGAACAGCTCGATCTCTGGCCCGACGGCGGCGCGCACGGCGGCGACGATGTCGATCGAGCGGCGCAGCTCGGCCCGGGACAGCTCGCCGAGGCCGGCGCCGAACGGGTCGAACTTGAGCGCCGGGTACCCCCTGGCGACGGTGGCCCGCGCCCGCTCGGCGAACGCGTCGGGCTCCCGGTCGCCGGTGTACCAGCCGTTGGCGTAGACCCGGACGCGGTCGCGGCAGGCGCCGCCGGTGAGCCGGTACGCGGGCACCCCGAGGGCCTTGCCCATGAGGTCGTAGAGGGCCTGGTCGACGCCGGAGACGACGATCCCGCCGACGTCGCCGCCGCGCAGGAAGTCGCCCTGGTACATGCGCAGCCAGATCTCCTCGACGTCGAACGGGTCGGCGCCGATCAGGTGCCGCCCGGCCATCGCCTCGGCGAGCTGGCAGGTCTCCCGGGCCCGGTACGGGTGGGTGATCTCGCCGACGCCGGTCAGCCCGGCGTCGGTGTGCACCCGCACGTAGGAGAAGTCGCGCCAGGCGGTGCCGAGGGTGAGGGTCTCCACCCGGCTGATCCGCCCGGCCGGCCCGACCGGCCGGGTCTTGTCGACGGTGAGCATCAGCGCCCCTCCGCGCTGGCGACCGCGCCGCCCATGGTGGCGGTGCCGGCCAGCTCGGTCGTCCCGCCGGAGGCGAGGGTGTCGCGCACCGCCGCCCGGGTGGCCTCGACCAGGTGGTCGATGTCGGCGTCGGTGTGCGCGTAGGAGATGTGGTTGCGCTTGAGGTTCAGCGGCAGCTCGAAGATGCCGTGCTCGGGCATCCGCCGACGGTAGCCGATGAACATGCCGGCATCGTTGCGCAGCAGGTCGTCGTAGCTGCGGGGTGCCGGGCCCGGCATGAAGTAGGTCACGAACACGGAGCCGTGCCCGGTGACCACGGCGGGGACGCCGAGGTCGGCGAGGACCTCGCGGATGCCGGCGCGGGCCCGCTCGCCGAGGCGGTGGACGTGCTCGTGCACGGGCTCGGAGCGCAGCTTGCCGAGGGTGGCGAGGGCGGCGGCGACCACCGCGGGGTGCCCGTTGTAGGTGCCGGCGAAGAAGGCGGGCGCGCCCGGACGGGTGCTGAACAGGTCCATCAGGTCGGCGCGGCCGCCCAGGGCGCCGATCGGGTAGCCGTTGGCGATGGCCTTGCCGAGGGTGGTCAGGTCGGGGGTGACGCCGCTGATCCGCTGCCAGCCGCCCAGGTCGTGCCGGAAACCGGTGATCACCTCGTCGAAGACCAGGACGCTGCCGGCCCGGGTGCACTCGTCGCGCAGCGCCCGGAGGAACTCCTGGTCGGGCAGGAGGCAGCCGACGTTGTGCGGCACCGGCTCGACGATGACGGCGGCGATGTCGTCGCCGTGCGCGGCGAAGGCGGCCCGGACGGCGGCCACGTCGTTGAAGCGCAGCACGAGGGTGGCGTCGAGGACCTCCGGCAGGATGCCCGTGGAGATCGGGTCGGGCAGGCCGACCCGGTCGGGGGCGGAGATCACGTTGAGGCTGACCGAGTCGTGCCAGCCGTGGTAGCAGCCCTGGAACTTGACCACCAGGCGTCGGCCGGTGGCGGCGCGGGCGACCCGCAGGGCGTGGAAGGTGGCTTCGCTGCCGGTGCTGGTGAGCAGCACCTTCTCGATGCTCGGGACCAGCTCGGCGAGGGTCTCGGCGAGCTGGATCTCGCCGTGGGTGACGGCCACCCCGCACAGGTCGACCCGCGTGCCGGCCTCGGCGACGGCGGCATTGACGTCCGGGTCGTTGTGGCCGAGCAGGGGCGGCCCGAAGGCCGCGTGGTAGTCGGTGTACTGGCGGCCGTCGGCGTCCCAGAAGCGCGCGCCGGAGGCGCGGGCGATCACCATCTCGGTGAGGCCCGGGATGCTGCGCTGCCCGCTGTTGACGCCGCCGGGGATGACCCGGCGGGCCCGCTCGGCGGGGGTGACGCCGGACGGGGCCGATCGTGAATTCACACCTTCTCCTCATCGGTGCGGCGCGGCGACCCAGCCCGGTCGCGGTGCCGCGGTCTTGTCCGCCGCAGGAGGAACCAGCAAAACTCTGAACAGTGTTCGGCTATACCAAACGATGTTCGGCATACTAGGCAG
This sequence comes from Micromonospora sp. WMMD712, assembly GCF_029581295.1. Classification (NCBI taxonomy): domain Bacteria; kingdom Bacillati; phylum Actinomycetota; class Actinomycetes; order Micromonosporales; family Micromonosporaceae; genus Micromonospora; species Micromonospora sp. WMMD712. Next base: position 7,539,057 of record NZ_CP120743.1, on the reverse strand, counting down.
GTGAAATCGCGAAGGTCAACAGCGGGAGGCCCGATTTCCGAACGGGCTTGCTACGCTGTTCGGCCTTGGCGAACAGCATCAGCTTCCCTGATCGAAAGAAGGACCATGGCCACCACCGAAGACGTCGACAGCTCCCGCTACCTGGTGCGCAGCGTCAGCCGCGCGGCCGAGGTGCTGGAGGCGCTCTCCGCCGCCACGCCGGGCGAGGGGCTGAGCGTCACCGACGTCGCCCGCTCCTGCGGCCTGTCCAAGAGCGCCGCGTTCGCCACCCTGCACACGCTGTGCCATCACGGCCTGGCCGCCGACGACGGCGAGGGGATGAACCGCCGCTACCGGCTCGGCATGGCCCTGGCCCGCCTCGGCGTCCGCGCCCAGGAGCAGCTGTCGCTGCGCGACATCGCCCGGCCGGTGCTGACCGCGCTGACCCGCGACACCGGGCTCAGCTCCCGGCTGGCCGTCCCGGAGGGCGCCCACGCGGTCGTCATCGACCAGGTCAGCAACGGCGAGCGCATCCAGATCGAGCTGCGGATGGGCACCCGCGAGCTGCCGCACTGCACCGGGCTGGGCAAGGCGTTGCTGGCCGAGATGACCCCGGCGCAGGTGGCCGAGCTGATCGGCCGGGTCGGGCTGCCCCGGCGCACCGACCACACCATCACCGACCTGGACTCGCTCGTGGCCCACCTGCACGACGTCCGCAAGGCCGGGTACGCCCTGGACGACGAGGAGGACGCCGAGGGGGTGTTCTGCATCGGCAGCGCCCTGCGCGACCACAGCGGCGGGTGCTGCGGCGCGATCAGCGTGACCGGGCTGAAGCTCGGCCTGCCCAGCTGGCGCTACCAGGAGCTGGGCCGGCAGGTGCGCCAGGCCGCCGAGGCCATCTCCGTCCGGCTGGGCCACGTCCCGGCGGGCCAGACCCCTTGACAGCCGGTTCACCTGCTGTTTAACGTTCCCGCCAACGTCACGGCCCCGGTCGTGGCAGGTCGCGGCCCCCGGCCGCGGCCGTCTCGGGCGAACAGCTGACTCCCGTCGCGCCGCAGCCCCGGCGCCGGGCGTTCCGGTCAGCAGCTCCGCCGCCTGCGCGCCTCGCGCGTTTGCCCGACCTTCCCCCGCCCTGCGTACGCCCCGTGGCGCCCGCAGGCCCCCAAGCAACCGCCGTCCGGCACCCCGCCGGACGGCTGGACCGCGAAGGTTGAGGCTCTCCATGGGTCTACTTGGCACGTCCACGCCCACCCCCCACGACCAGATGCTGCGCGTCGACACCGTCGCCGACCTGGCCCGGCTCGCCCCCGCCACGCTGACCGCCCGCGCCCTGGTGCGGGTCGCCGGCTACCACCGCCCCGGCGACGGCGGCGGCATCCTGCTGCGCTGGGACCCCACCAGCACCGCCGCTGGCAACGGCGGCACCGTGCACGACCCGTACCCGGGCCGCGGCGACCGGCGCGGCCGGTGGCTGGCCGTGCACGACGGGACCGGCGACTTCCGGAGGTTCGGCATCTTCGGCCGGGACACCCCCGCCGACGCCGCGCTGGACGCCATGGTCGGCGACCCGGCGATCCGCCGGGTCGAGGCCCACACCGACCTGCGCTTCGTCAAGCGGCACACCTTCGGCCGCAGCGACATCGAGCTGGACTTCGGCGGGCACACCGTGCACACCGACGGCATCGAGCGCAACACCCACGACAACCCGTTCGGCGCGGTGCTGTACTTCCGCGGCACGGTGACCGACACGGTGATCACCCACACCCTCACCGAGACCGTCCCCGAGCTGACCGACGTCTTCCCGGTGCCGGACTCGGCGCGGTTCGCCGTCGGCCAGTGGTGGACCGCCACCAGCGACGCCCTCACCGGCGCCGACGAGCGCGAACTACAGAAGATGGTCCAGGTCACCCAGATCGTCGACGGCACCCACATCCGGGTGGGCTACCTCAACGGCTGGACCCTGGAGCCGGGCCGCCGGATCACCTGGCAGCGGGTGGAGCCGGTCCAGCGGGCCCACGTGCGCGACATGGTCTTCCTCGGCCACGTCGCCTTCACCGGCGAGTACCCCGGGTCGGGGCCGGACGACCGCGAGTACAGCGGCTCCCACCCCGTCGCCTACGAGTACGCCGTGCGCTGCGACGTCTCCGGCATCGACGCCACCGGCACCTGGTGGCCGGTGATCATGCGCCGCTGGTGCACCCACTTCACCACCGCGAACTGCACGCTGAAGAACCCGCCGGCCGTGATGTACGGCGGCGCCGGCTACCTCACCCAGCAGATCTACTGCCTGTACGGGCACGTGGTGGACTGCCGCAGCAGCAACGCCCGGCACCTCAACGACCTCACCGCCTCGGCGTACTGCACCGTGGAGAACTGCCACGGCGACGGCGACGACGCCGGCGGCAACCCGTTCACCACCCACGGGCAGTACGAGCACGACCTGGTCTTCACCGGCAACTCCGGCCTGATGGACATCGCCAACAGCGGTGGCCAGTGGGGCATCAGCGCCAAGCGGATCACCGTCCGCCGGCACGTCTGCTCCTGGTTCGTCGCCGGCACCAAGATCACCGACCTGACCCTGGAGGACGTGCGGGTCGTCCCCCGCTCGACGTTCGACCCGGCCGGCACGCTCCAGGTCAACGCCGACGGCGCGCAGCTGCGCGGCTGCTCGGCGCGGACGCTCAGCATCGCCCAGCGCTCGGCCCGGTCGGGCCGGCCCACGATCATCGCCGACTGCGACTTCGACCAGCCCGCCGGCACGGTGATCGTGCAGACCCCGGTGAGCAACCCGGTGCACTTCGTCCGCACCACCTTCCGCGGCCTCGACGGGGCGATCCTGCGCGGCTCGGGCCCGGTGCGCTTCACCGACTGCACGCTGACCGGGACGCCCGGCGCGGCCCCGCTGCTGATCGGCGCGGCCGAGGTGGTGGTGCGCGGGGGCACCCTGACCGACACCGGCATCGAGCTGTCGGCCGTGCGCGACCAGCGCCTCGTCGTCGACGGCGGCGCGGCGGTCACCGGCACCAACGCCCGCCGGGCCCTGCTGACCCGGGCCGCCGGCAGCGGGGCCGTCCGGATCGAGCTGGGCGACTACCGCAGCACCGCGGCCGACGCGCAGACCGCGCACGTGCGCGTCGACGCCGGGGTCAACCGGTACCGCGCCGTCGGCGCGCGCTTCTCCGGCGGCCGGCTGACGCTCGCCGACGCCGCCTTCGGCGTCGGCTCCACCCTGCTGCACACCGGGTGCGTCGAGGAGGGGGTCGCCCGCGAGCTGCCCGCCGAGTCCGCCCGCGTCGTCGCCCGCGACAACCTCGCCCTCTGACCGCCCCCGCAGGAGGAGACACCCCATGCACGCCGACAACGCCAACCCCGACGGGACACCCACCCACCGCCTCGCGCCGGCCTCCCGTCGGGCCGTGCTGCGCGCCTCCGGGCTCGGCGGGCTCGCCCTCGCCGGCACCGCCCTCGCCCTCTCCCCCGCCACCGCCGCCTCCGCCAAGCCGGACGGCCCGCCCGCCCCGCCGACCCCGCCGGCCCCCGGCCTCAACGGGGTGCTGCACGTGGGCACCGTCGCCGCCCTGCTCGCCGTCAAGCCCCACACCCTGCGCGCCGGGCAGGTCGTGCACGTCGACGGCTACCACGCCGCCGGCGACGGCGCCGCCCGCCTGCTCCGCTGGGACGCGGCCAGCACCGCCCCCGCCAACGGCGGCACCGTCCTCGCCCCCGACGGCAACCGGCCCGGCCGCTGGCTCCAGCTCCACGACGGCGTCGTCGAGTTCCGGCACTTCGGCATCTTCGACGCCGGCACCCCCGCCGACGCGGCCCTCGACGCGATGGTCACCGACCCCACCGTGCACCGCATCGAGGCCCACTCCGACCTGCACTTCGTGAAACGGCACCGGTTCACCCGCAGCGACCTGGTGCTCGACTTCGGCGGGCACACCATGTCCACCGACGGCATCGCCGACGCCGGCCGCGACGACCCGTTCGCCGCCGTGCTGTTCTTCCAGGGCAAGGTCACCGACGAGGTACGCACCCACACCCTCACCGAGGCCGTCCGGGAGGGCTGGGACTCGTTCCAGGTCGCCGACTCCGCGGCGTTCGCCGTCGGCCGGTGGTACGCCGTCGAGGTCGACCGGCTCGCCGGCACCTGGGAACGGGAGCTGCAGAAACTCGTCCAGGTCACCCAGATCGTCGACGGCACCCACATCCGGGTCAACTACAAGAACGGCTGGGAGCTGGCCGCCGGCCGCACCCTCACCTGGACCCGGGTCGAACCGGTCAGCCGGGTGCACGTGCGCAACCTCGTCTTCACCGGCAACGGCGCGGACCAGTACACCGGCTCCCACCCGGTCGCCTACGAGTACGCGGTGCACTGCGACGTCGCCGACATCGACGCCACCGGCACCTTCTGGCCGGTGATCATGCGGCGCTGGTGCACCTACTTCCACACCGCCCGGTGCACCCTGAAGAACCCGACCTCCGTCACCTGGGGCGGCGCCGGCTACCTCACCCAGCAGATCTACTGCCTGTACGGGCACGTCGAGGACTGCCGCACCTCCAACGCCCGGCACCTCAACGACTGGACCGCCTCCGCGTACGGGTACGTCACCAACTGCCACGGCGACGGCGACGACCAGGGCCCCTTCGTCACCCACGGCCAGTACGAGCACGACCTCGTCTACACCGGCAACTCCGGGCTGATGACGTTCGCCAACTCCGGCGCGGCCTGGGGCTCGGCGGCGAAGCGGATCACCGTCCGCAAGCACGTGTGCTCCTGGTTCGTGGCCCGGGTCAAGGTCACCGACCTGACCCTGGAGGACGTCCAGGTCATCCGCAAGGCCGGGCTGGCCGGCTCCGGGATGCTGTGGGTCAACGCCGACGGGGTGCAGCTGCGCGGCTGCTCCGCCGACGACACACTGATCATCTCCCAGCAGTCCACCCGGTCGCAGCGGCCCAACGTCATCGAGGGCTGTTCCTTCACCCTCGCCACCGCCGGCACCGACGTGGTGCAGGCCAGCGTCACCACGCCGGTGCACCTGGTCCGCACCACCATCCGCGGGGTCGACGGGCACACGTTCAGCGGCACCGGGCGGCTGCACCTGACCGACGTGACCCTCGTCGGCGCGCCCGACGCCGCGCCGGCCACCGTCAAGTCCGCCGACCTGCGCGTGACCGGCGGCACCCTCACCGACACCGGCATCCGCCTCGCGGGCACCGCCGACCAGCGGATCACCGTCGGCGGCGGCGCGGTGCTCAGCGGCACCAACTCCGCCGGGGCGCTGCTGTCGCGCGCCGCGGCCACCGGCGTCGTGCGGTGGGAGCTGGGCGGCTACCTCAGCACCACCGCCGACGCCGGCACCGCGCACGTCGCCGTCGACGCCGGCAGCAACCGGTACTCCGCCGTCGGCGTCCAGTTCACCGGCGGGAAGCTGCGGCTGGCCGACGCCGGCTTCGGCGAGGGCTCGTACCTGCACCACACCGGGTGCGTCGAGGAGGGCGTGTCCCGGGAGCTGCCCGCCGCCGGCCCGCGCGTCCGCGACGCCGGGAACCTCACGGTCTGACCACCCCACGACGAGAGAAGGCGAGGAGCCAGGTGCGACAGCAGGACCGGCCGGTGCGGGTGGCGCTGGCGGGCGCGGGCAACCGGGGCCAGACGTACGCCCGCTGGGTGGCCGCCAACCCCACGCGGGCGCGACTCGTCGCGGTCGCCGACCCGCGTCCCCACCAGCGGGGTCTGATCACCGCCGCCCACCCGGGCGCGGCGGAGTTCGCCGACTGGCGGGACCTGCTGGCGGCGGACCTGGCGGCCGACGCGGTCGTCGTCGCCACCCAGGACCGGATGCACGTCGAGCCGGCCGTCGCGTTCGCCAAGGCCGGCCGGCACCTGCTGGTGGAGAAGCCGCTCGCGCCGACGGCCGACCAGTGCCGCGAGATCGTCGACGCGGTGCGCGCCACCGGCGTGCTCTTCGCCGTCTGCCACGTGCTGCGGTACACCCCCTACACCGACCTGGTGAAGCGGGTGGTGGACAGCGGGGTGCTGGGCGAGATCGTCAGCGTCCAGCACCTCGAGCCGGTCGGCTGGTGGCACTACGCACACTCCTACGTGCGCGGCCCCTGGCGGCGGGAGGAGCTGGCCACCCCGATGCTGCTGGCCAAGTCCAGCCACGACCTGGACTGGCTCGGCTACGTCACCGGCCGGCGCATCGAGCGCGTCGCCAGCTTCGGCGGGCTGCGCCACTTCCGGCCCGACCAGGCGCCGGCCGGCGCGACCGCCCGGTGCCTGGACTGCCCGGTCGAGCCGGGCTGCCCGTACTCCGCGCCGAAGCTGTACCTGCCGGTGCTGCGGGAGCACGGGCCGGTCTGGCCGGTCAGCGTGGTCACCGACGGCACCGACGAGGCCGCGCTGGTCGAGGCGCTGCGCGCCGGCCCGTACGGGCGGTGCGTGTACTCCGGCGACAACGACGTCGTCGACCACCAGGTCGTGGCGATGGAACTGACCGGCGGCGTCACCGCCACCTTCACCATGGCCGCCTTCACCGAACAGACCCACCGGCAGACCCAGTTGTTCGGCACCCACGGCTGTCTGTCCGGCGACGGCGAGCGGGTCCGGGTGCACGACTTCCGCACCGACCGGATCGAGGTCCTCGACGCCGGCACGGTCGGCGGGTCCACCGCCGCCGACGACCACGGCGGCGGCGACACCGGGCTGATGGACGCCTTCGTCCGCGCCGTGGCCACCGGCGACCGCCACCACATCCGGTCCGGGCTGGACGAGACCCTCGCCAGCCACCTCGCGGTCTTCGCCGCCGAGACGGCCCGGCACACCGGCACGGTCGTGACCGTGCCCGCGCAGTGAACCACTTCGAGAGGAACGCACAGATGAGACTTCGCAGGTTCGCACCGGTCGCGGCCGTCGCGCTGGCGGCCGGGCTGCTCGCCGCCTGCGGCGGCGGCTCCGAGGCCGGCGGCGACAGGCAGAGCGTCACCATGTGGATCTACCCGGTGGTCCCCGACGAGGCCACCCACAAGGGCTTCTGGGACAAGCAGGTCGCCGCGTTCAAGGCCGGCCACCCGGACGTCGACGTCAAGGTCGAGATCTTCCCGTGGGCCAAGCGGGAGGAGTCGCTGACGGCGGCGATCGCCGGCGGCAAGGGCCCGGACGTCGTCTACCTGATCCCCGACCAGCTCGGCAAGTTCCAGAAGATGATCGAGCCGGTGGACGACTACCTGCCCGCCGACGCGAAGGCCGACTACCGGGAGAACGTCCGGACCGCCGTCACCCTCGACGGCAAGATGCTCGGCGCGCCGCTGCTGACCAGCAGCAACCCGCTGATGTGCAACGCGAAGGTGTTCGCCGCCGCCGGGCTCACCGAATATCCGAAGACCTGGGCCGACCTGCTGGCCCTCGCGCCGAAGCTGAAGGCGAAGGGCTTCGACGCCACCAACTACTACGCCGACCCGAGCGCCACGCTCAACCAGTCCTTCTACCCGCTGCTCTGGCAGGCCGGGGGTGACGTGTTCACCGCCGACGGCACGTCCGTGGCCTTCGCCGGGCCCGAGGGCGTCAAGGCGCTGACCTTCCTCAAGCAGCTCGTCGACGGCGGCTACGTCCAGAAGGACCTGATCACCAGCATCCCGGCGTTCGAGCAGACCAACGTGGCGAAGAACAAGGTCGCCTGCACCTGGCAGCACGTTCCCGCCGACGTCGAGCAGTTCTGGGGCAAGGAGAACATCAAGATCTTCCCGCCGCTGAGCGACGTCAGGAGCGTCGGCTACGGCACCGTGGGCAGCCTGTCGATCCTCAAGGGCAGCAAGGCCAAGAAGGCCGCGGGCGAGTGGATCACCTTCGTCACCGCGCCGGCGGTCGCCTCCGCGTACGACGTCGCCGGCGGCTACTTCTCCGCCAAGACCTCCGCCGGGTCGCTGTACCCGCAGGACCCGGTGAGCACCGAGATGGAGAAGACCCTGGGCAGCACCACGGTCGGCCCGCTCCACGAGAAGAGCCGCGAGGTGATGGGCGTGCTCGCCCCCGAGATCCAGGCCGCCCTGATCGGCAAGAAGACCCCGGAGCAGGCGCTCGCCGACGCGGCGAAGGCCGCCGACGCGCTGCTCTGAGCCCCGCCGGCCCGCCGCCGTGCGGCGGCGGGCCGGGCACCACCACACCGGCCCGACCGGCCGGTGTCGAACCTGCGAAGAGGATGGCGAGATGGCCGTACCTGCTCAGCTGCCGGCCCGCAGAGCCCGGCGGGTGATCGCCCGGCGCGAGGCACGATGGGGTCTGCTCTTCGTCCTCCCCGCGTTCCTGCTGTTCCTGGCGTTCCGCTTCGGCCCGGCTATCGCCGGCCTGGTGCTCGGCTTCATGGACTACACGATCGGCGGCGACGCCGAGTGGACCGGCCTCGACAACGCCCGGCGGCTGGCCGACGACCCCGTCTTCTGGCAGGCGCTGCGGGTCACCGCCGGCTACACCGTGCTGTACGTGCCGCTGACCGTCGCCGCGTCGGTCGGGCTGGCGCTGCTGGTCCGGCGCGGCTTCCGCGGCGTCGGCCTGTTCCGGTCGGTGTTCTTCCTGCCGGTGGTCACCAGCCTGGTGCTGGTCGCCACCATCTTCTCCTGGGTGTTCTCCTCCGACGGCCCGTGGTCGCGGATCCTCGGCTGGGTCGGCCTGCCCGACGACTCGTGGCTGGCCTCCAGCACGCTGGTGCTGCCGGCGCTCGCCCTGGTCGGCGTCTGGTCGCACTTCGGGTACGGCATGCTGATCGTGCTCGCCCGCCTCCAGGACCTGCCCCGCGAGCAGGAGGAGGCGGCGCTCACCGACGGCGCCGGCCCGTGGCAGCGGTTCCGCTGGATCGTGCTGCCCCAGCTCAAGCCGGTGCTGTTCTTCCTGCTGGTGATCGAGACGACCGCCTCGTTCCAGGTCTTCGACCTGGTGTACGCGATGACCGGCGGGGGTCCCGCCCGCGCCAGCTACACCCTCGTCATGGCCCTGTACGACCAGGGCTTCAAGTACTTCGACCTCGGCTACGCCAGCGCGATCGGGGTGGCCCTGTTCGTGATGACGCTGGTCGTCGCGCTGATCCAGCGGCTGACCCTCGGGAGGGACAAGTGACCGCCACGACCACCGCCCCCGCGCCCACCCCGGCGCCCCCGCCGCGCCGTCGGCGGCGCTCCTACCGGGCGCTGCAACCCGGGCCCGGCGGCGTCGTGCTGCGCTACGTGCTGCTCGCCGTGGCCAGCGTGGTCACGTTGTTCCCGTTCTACGCGATGGTGGTGCTGAGCCTCAAGCCCGCCGCCGCCGTCGAGTTCCCCGGCAGCCTGCTGCCCTGGCCGATCGAGTTCGACGCGTACGCGACGGTGCTCGACTCGCGGGACATCCTGCGCTGGCTGCTGAACACCACCATCTACTCGGTGGTCAGCGTCGTCGCGGTGCTGCTGCTGGCCGCCATGGCCGGGTACGCGTTCGCGAAGAAGCGCTTCCCCGGCCGGGAGACCATGTTCTGGTCGTTCCTGGCGATGGTGATGGTGCCGTACCACGTCACCCTCATCCCCACCTTCATCCTCATCGCCAAGGTCGGCGGGGTCGACACGTACTGGGGGCTGATCCTGCCCACCCTGGCGAACGCGCAGGCGGTGTTCCTGATGCGGCAGTTCATCCAGGGCCTGCCCGACGAGCTCTTCGAGGCGGCGAAGATCGACGGGGCGTCCGAGTGGCGGATGTTCGTGCGGATCGTGCTGCCGCTGTGCAAGCCGATCCTGGCCACCCTCGGCGTGTTCGTCTTCCTGTGGCACTGGAACGACCTGCTCTGGCCGCTGATCATCGGGCAGAGCGGGGACATGCGCACCCTCACCGTCGGCATCGCCTCCCTCCAGCAGGAGCAGGTGCCGCTCAACGTCATGCTCGCCGGCTCGGTCGTCGCGTTCGTGCCGATCTTCGCCGCCTACCTCGTGGGCCAGCGGTACTTCACCGAGGGCGTCACGATGTCCGGAATCAAGGGATGAGTGCAGTGTTCAACAGCGAAACCGAGTTGGAGGAGCGGCTCGCCCGGCCCTCGGCGGCGCTCGTCGCCGACCTGGCCGGCGGCGCCGGCGACCTGGTGGTCCTCGGCGCCGGGGGCAAGATGGGTCCGTCGCTGTGCCGGCTGGCCCGCCGGGGGCTCGACGCCGCCGGCCGCACCGGCGACCGGGTGTACGCCGTGTCGCGCTGGTCGGACCGGGCGGCCGCCGCAGCCCTGGCCGCCGACGGGGTGGAGCCGGTCGCGTTCGACCTGCTCGGCGACGGCGACCTGGCCGGGCTGCCCGACGCCGCCGACGTGGTGTTCATGGTGGGCGCGAAGTTCGGCACCGCCAGTGCCCCCTACCTGGCCTGGGTGGTCAACGCGGTGCTGCCCACGGCGGTGGCCCGGCGTTACCCGGCGGCCCGGATCGCCGCCTTCTCCACCGGCAACGTCTACCCGATGGTGCCGGTGGGCACCGGCGGCTGCGTGGAGACCGACCCGACCGGGCCGCTCGGCGACTACGCGATGAGCTGCCTCGGCCGCGAGCAGGTGTTCGCGCACGCCGCCGCCACCCGGGACACCCCGGTCGCGGTGCTGCGGCTCAACTACGCGGTCGACCTGCGCTACGGCGTGCTCGCCGACATCGGCCACGCGGTGCTCGCCGGAGAGCCGGTCGACGTCACCACCGGCCACGTCAACGTGGTCTGGCAGGGCTACGCCAACGAGGTGGCGCTGCGCGCGCTCGGACACGCCAGCACCGACGTGTTCACCCTGAACCTGACCGGCCCGGAGACCGCCCCGGTGCGCCGGATCGCCGCCCGGATGGGCGAGCGCCTCGGCCGCCCGGTCGGCTACACCGGCGAGGAGGCGTCGACCGCGCTCCTCAACGACGCCACCCGCTGCCACGCGCTGTTCGGCTACCCGGACGTCGCGCTGGGCACCCTGATCGACTGGCAGGCCGACTGGCTGGCCGCCGGCCTGCCCACCTCGGGCAAGCCCACCAAGTTCGCCGTCCGCGACGGGAGGTTCTGACCGTGTCCCTGGACCTGCTGCGCGCGGGGACCGTCATCCCCGCGCACCCGCTCGCGCTGACCGCCGACCGCCGCCTCGACGAGCGGCGGCAGCGCGCGCTGACCCGCTACTACCTGGCCGCCGGGGCCGGCGGCCTCGCCGTCGGCGTGCACACCACCCAGTTCACGATCCGGCAGGCCGGCCTGCTGCGGCCGGTGCTCGCCCTGGCCGCCGAGACCGTCGACGCCGAGGCCGGGCGGCCCGTGGTGAAGGTCGCCGGGGCGTGCGGTGACACCGCCCAGGCCGTCGCCGAGGCCGAACTCGCCGCCGGCCTCGGCTACCACGCCGTGCTGCTGTCCCCCGTCGTGCCGGGCGCCGACGAGGCGTACCTGCTCCGGCGGGCCCGGGCGGTCGGCGAGGTGCTGCCGGTCGTCGGCTTCTACCTCCAACCGGCCATCGGCGGGCCGCGCCTGTCCCCGGCGTTCTGGCGGGCGTTCGCCGACCTGCCGTCGGTCGTCGCGGTGAAGCTGGCCCCGTTCGACCGGTACCGCACCCTGGAGGCGGTGCGCGGGATCGCCGCCGCCGACCGGGGCGCGGAGGTGGCCCTCTACACCGGCAACGACGACCACATCGTCGGGGACCTGCTCGGCGAGTTCGCCGGCCGCCGGTTCGTCGGCGGGCTGCTCGGCCAGTGGGCGGTGTGGACCCGCGCCGCCGTCGGGCTGTTCGCGCGGGCCCGCGCGGCCCGGGACGGCGACGCGGCGGCGCTGGCCGAGCTGACCCGCCGGAGCGCGGCGGTCACCGACGCGAACGCGGCCGTGTTCGACGCCGCGAACGGCTTCCACGGCTGCATCGCCGGGGTGCACGAGGTGCTGCGCCGGCAGGGGCTGCTCGACGGGGTGTGGTGCCTCGACCCGGCCGAGGGGCTGTCGCCCGGCCAGGCGGAGGAGCTGACCCGGGTGCGCGCCGCCTACCCGTGGCTGACCGACGACGACTTCGTCGCGGAGCACCGCGATGGCTGGCTCCGGTGAGCAGCGGGCAGCCGCCGGGCCGGCGGGCGGCCCGGCGGTGACCCCGACCACCGGCGCGCGCCGCCCGGTCACCGTGGTCAGCGTGTCCGCCGCGCTGCGGGCCCAGTTCTTCCCCGACCGGGTCGGCGACCGGCTGGCCGCGGCCACCGACGCCACCCTCGTCGACGACCACGCGGCGCTCACCGGCGTCGACCTGGCGTCGGTGCTGGCCCGGGCCGAGGTGCTGGTCACCTCCTGGGGTGTGCCACGGCTCGACGCGGCCCTGCTCGACCGGGCCCCGGCGCTGCGGCTGGTCGCGCACACCGGCGCGTCGGTCAAGCCGTTCGTGACCGCCGAGCTGTTCGCCCGCGGCGTCACGGTCACCCAGGCCGGGCAGGGCATGGCCCGGTCGGTGGCCGAGGTCGCCCTCACGTTCACCCTGGCCCTGCTGCACCAGACGCCCCGCTTCGACCACGCCCTGCACGCCGGCGCCGGGTGGCACCGGGCGGAGCAGGCGCCGCCCCGGCACGAGATCCTCGGCTGCCCGGTCGGCGTCGTCGGCGCGTCCCGCACCGGGCGGGCGTACCTGGAACTGGTCCGTGCCCTCGGCGCGGAGGTCAGCGTCTGCGACCCGACCCTGAACCCGGCGGACGCCGCCCGGCTCGGCGTCCGGCTGGTCGGCCTGGACGAGCTGCTCGCCGGCAGCCGCATCGTCGCGCTGCACGCGCCGACCCTGCCGGAGACCCGGCACCTGCTCGGCGCCCGCGAGCTGGCGCTGCTGCCCGACGGCGCCGGTCTGGTCAACACCGCCCGGTCCTGGCTGGTCGACGAGGCGGCGCTCGTCGCGGAGCTGGCCCGCGGCCGGATCGACGCCGCGCTGGACGTCTTCGACGAGGAGCCGCTGCCCACCGGCCATCCCCTGCGAGGGCTGCCCAACGTGCTGCTCACCCCGCACCAGGCCGCCGGCACCGTGCAGGGCCGCCGGCGTCAGGGCGAGATCGTCGTCGACGAGATCGTCCGGTACGCCAGCGGGCGGCCCCTCGCCCACGCGGTCACGCCCGAGCTGCTCGCCCGGACCGGCTGACCGGCGCGGCCACCCCCACCGGGGCCCGTCGAGGGGCCCGCCGCACCATCTGGAGAGGACACCATGAAGTTCATGCGGATCGGCCCGGTCGGCGCCGAACGGCCGGTGCTGTTCGACGGCACCGACCACTTCGACCTGAGCGGGGTCACCGCCGACATCGACGCGGCGTTCCTCGCCGGGGACCCCGTGGCGCGGGTGCGGGCGGCCGGCCCGCTGCCGCGTCTCGACGTGACCGGGGAACGGGTCGGCGCGCCGATCGCCCGCCCCGGCGCGGTGCTCTGCATCGGGCAGAACTACGCCGCGCACGCCGCCGAGTCCGGCGTCGCCCCGCCCGAGCTGCCGATCCTGTTCCACAAGCCACCCAACACCGTCGTCGGCCCGTACGACACGGTGCTCATCCCGCGCGGCTCGACGAGGACCGACTGGGAGGTCGAGCTGGCCGTGGTGATCGGCAGGCGCGCCCGCTACCTCGACTCCCCCGCCGAAGCCCTCGACCACGTGGCCGGATACGCGGTCGCCAACGACGTCTCCGAGCGGGACTACCAGTTCGCCGACCCGGGCGGCCAGTGGGCCAAGGGCAAGTCGTGCGAGACCTTCAACCCGCTCGGCCCCTGGCTGGTCACCCCCGACGAGGTGGGCGACCCGCAGGCGCTGCGGCTGCGCTCGTGGGTCAACGGCGCGCCACGGCAGGACTCCCGCACCACCGACATGATCTTCGACGTGGCGTACCTGATCTGGCACCTGTCCCAGTTCACCGTGCTCGAACCCGGCGACCTGGTCAACACCGGCACCCCGCAGGGGGTGGCGCTCTCCGGCCGGTTCCCCTACCTCGCCGCCGGCGACGTGCTGGAGATGGAGATCGACGGACTGGGCCGGCAGCGCAACCCGGTCGCGCCGGCGTGACCGCCCCGGTCGCGTACCGTCCGGCCACCGCGGCGGACGTGCCGTCGCTGCACGCCACCTGGGCGGAGGCGTTCGACGACGCGCACGTCGTCCGGCTGTGGTCCGGCGACCCCGGCCGCCTTCCGCGTACCTTCGTGGCGGTGCAGGCCGGGACGGTCGTCGCCGCCGTCTACTACCTGCCCCGCCGGATCCGGGACGCCGCCGGCGGCGTCGACCTGGTCGGCGGCGTCGCCAACGTGGCCACCCGGCTCCGGGCGCGGGGGCGCGGGCACGTCCGCCGCCTGCTCGACCTGGCCGTCACGGCGATGGCCGCGGACGGCTGCGCCTGGTCGCTGCTGTTCACCGGCACGCCCGGCGTGTACGCGTCCAGCGGCTACCGGCCCTTCGCCCTGCGCTACCCGGCCGGGCGGCCGGCGGCGGCCACCGCCACGGCCCCACCTGCGGGCTGGACCGTGCGGGCGGAACCCGGGGTGGACTGGGCGGGGCTGGCCCCGGTGCACGCGGTGTTCAACGCCGACCGGCCGCTGAGCACCGTGCGGAACGCCGACGACTGGCGGCTCCGGGTGCCGGTCTGGTATTCCCCGCCCACCGAACTGCTGGTGGCCCGCCACCGGGGCCGGGTGGCGGGCTACCTGGCCGCGCACTGGGCTCCCGGGCGCGTCCGGGTGGTCGAGACCGCCGCCCTGCCCGACCGGCCGGACGCCCTGCCCGCCCTGTTCCGCGCCGTCGCCCGCGCCGCCGCCGCGCGCGACGTGCGGCACTGCGTGGCCCGGCTGCCCGCCGACCCGGCGATCGACGCCGCGCTGCCGTTCCTGCTGGCCGCCCCGACGGCGGAGGCCGACACCACCGGGATGGTCCGGCCGGTCCACGCGACGCCCGACCACGTCGCCGCGATCACGGCGGCGCCCGGGGCGTTCCACTGGCCCGCCGACTACCTGTGACGGCACGCCACACCCGGCCCCGCCGCCGTCGACCTCGTCCGTGCCGCCGCGCGGGGCGGTCGCCGGGTCACGGGGTGAAGCTGGCGTAGTAGGACGCCCCCATGTCCTGCTCGCCGTGCCCCTGGGCCGCCGCGCGCCGGAACCGTTCCGCGCCGGCGGCCACGACGTCGAGGCGTACGCCGTGGTCCTCGCCCGCCGCGACGATCAGCCGGGCATCCTTCTCGGCGGTCTCCACCGCGAAGCTCGCCGGCGACAGCCGGCCCTGCCGCACGAGGTCGGCCTTGGCGTGCAGGTAGCCCATGTCGAGCGGGCCGCCCCCGATCACCTCGAAGAAGCGGTCCGGGTCGACGCCGAGCGCCCCGGCCAGCGCGAGCATCTCCGCCGCGCCGTGCGTCACCGTGAGCACCCAACTGTTGGCCACCAGCTTCAACCGGGTGCCGTCGCCCCGCGCGCCGTCCTCGCCCAGCCACACCACCCGGGCCGCGATCGCGTCGAGCACCGGGGCGAGCCGCTCCCGGCCGGCGTGCGGCCCGGCGGCGAGCACGGTCAACTGGCCGGCCTCGGCCGGCTGCCGGGTGCCGAGCACCGGCGCGTCGTAGAAGGCCACCGAGTGCTCGGCGGCGGTCGCGGCGAGCCCGGCCACGTCGCCCAGGCTCGCGGTGGTCGTCTGCAACCAGAGCGCGCCCGCCCTCAGCCCCGGCGCGGCCTGCCCGATCACGTCGCGCACCGTGCCGCCGTCGTACAGCATCGTGATGATCACGTCGGCGTCGCGGACGGCGTCGGCCGGCGAGTCCGCGACGGTCGCGCCGGTCCCCGCCGCCTTCTCCGCAGACCGGTTCCACACGCGCACGGCGTGCCCCGATCGGACGAGATTGCGGGCCATCGCGGCACCCATGATGCCCGTGCCCAGGACGCTGACGGTCAACTCTTCGGTCATGGACCCATCCTTGCCTACGGCCGGTCCCCGTCGGTCGCGCCCGACGCGACCCGCAGGGTGGCGCCGGGCCCTCCCGGTGCGGCTAGCCGGGCGAGGTGACCGTCGGGAGCACGGCGAGCAGCTTCTCGATCCGCTCGGCGCCCGGCCGGTGGCCGGTCGCGGCGTGGCACTGCGCGGCGAGCCGCGCGCTGTGCCAGGCGGTGTCCGGGTCGCCGGCCCGGTACGCGGCGGCGGCGCGGGCGGCGAGCGCCCGGCCTTCGAGGAGCCGGTAGCCGCACTGCCGCGCGACGGAGAGCGCCGCGTGGCACCAGGACAGCGCCGCGGGCTCGTCGAGTTCGGCGAGGCTGACGATGATGTCGGCCTCGATGTAGCGGTCCGCTGACGCGCGCGCGTGCGTCAGCGCCTCCAGCAGGAGACCGACGTGCCCGCCGACGAGGCCCAGGACGTGGAGCGCGACCGCTTCGAGCCGGGGCTCGGCCGGTTCGCGTGCCATGTCGAGCGCCTGACGCGCGAGCGCCGCCGCCCGCGCGTCGTCGCCGCGGTCGTGGTGGACCCGCGCCAGCGCGCACAGCGCGGTGGCGCGGCCCCGGCTGCCCGTCTGCTCGTGCAGCTCCACCGCGGTGGTCAACGTCCGCGACGCCTCGTCGAAGCGGCCGAGGAGGTGGTAGACCGCGCCCAGGTTGTTCAGGATGAGCGCGCGGCTGAACACCGACCGGTTCTGGTCGGCCAGGGCGAGCGCCGCGTGGTGGTGGTTCGCGGCCTCGTCGAGCCGCCCGAGGTCGGCGCAGACCAGTCCGAGGTTGTTGTGGTTGACGGCGACGCCGGCGGTGCGGCGGATCCGCCGGTTGAGCTCCAGCGCCTGCTCCATGACCCGCAGGGCCTCGCGCGGCTGGCCGGTCATCCGGAAGACTGGCCCCAGGTTGCCCAGCGCCGCCGCCTGCCCGTCGTGCCAGCCCGACCGGTTCGCCGACCGCAGCGCCAGCCGGTAGTCGTCGGTCGCCTCGGGGAACCGTTCGAGCCGCCAGTTCAGGGCGGCGAGGCTCAGCCGGGCCGCCGCCTCGGCCTGCTCGTGGCGCGCGGCCTGGGCCGCGGCGAGGCCGAGCCGGGCGACCTCGGACCACTCCGCGGTGTGCATGCCCAGCCAGAGGTATCCCCGCAGCGCGTCCGCCAGCGCCCAGGCGTACGCGTGCAGTCCCTGGCGCGTCGCGTGCCGGGTCGCGGCGACGAGGTTGTGCCGTTCCGCGTCGAGCCAGGCGAGAGCGTCGACGTGGCTGGCGAACCGCATGGGGCGGGCGGGGACCGGCAGTTGCAGGGGCACGCGCAGCACCTGCGGGCACAGCCGGTCGGCCGCGGAGTGCACGCTGAACAGGTACCAGGAGAGCAGGTCGCCCAGCGTCCGCCGGTTGTCGTCCTGCGCCGCGAGCTCGGCGACGTAACGGCCGAGCAGGTCGTGGGTGCCGAAGCGGCCCGGCGTCCGCTCGTGCACCAGGTGCGCGTCGGCGAGGCTGGCGAGCATCCCGGCCGCCTCCCCGGTCGCACAGCCCATCCGCGCGGCGGCCGACTCCGCGGTCACGTCGGCGCCGGGCAGCAGGCCGAACAGGCGGAAGAGCCGCTGGAGCCGCGGCGGCAGGGTGCGGTAGGAGGCGGTGAACGCCGACCGCACCGCGATCTGCTCGTCCTCGCCCACGGCCAGCATGGTCAGCGGGTCGCCGGCGCGCAGCCGGGTCAGGTAGTCGCCGATCGTCTCGTGCCGACGGGTCTGCAGGTCGGCCGCGGCGATGCGCAGCGCCAGCGGCAGGTGGGCGCAGTCCCGGGCCAGGTCCGCGAGCGCGGCCTCCTGACCGGCGACCCGGTCCGCGCCGATGACGCGGGCCAGGAGCGCGGTCGCCTCCGGGGGCGCGAGCACGTCCAGCGACAACCGCTGCGCGTCGTGCCGGGCGGCCAGCCCGCCGAGGCGGCCCCGGCTGGTCACGATGACCAGGCAGCCGGCGCCGCCGGGCAACAGCGGCCGGACGTGCGCCGTGTCCCGGGCGTTGTCGAGCACGAACAGCACCCGCCGGTCGGCGACCACGCTCCGGTAGAGGTTCGCCGCCTCGTCGACGTCGTCGGGCACCTGCGCCGGCGGCACACCGAGCGCGCGCAGGCAACGCGACAACGCGTCCAGCGGCGCGAGCGGCGCGCCGGGCGAGTATCCGGCCAGGTCGAGAAAGAGCTGCCCGTCACCGAACAGGGGCCGCACCCGGTGCGCCCACCGGACGGCGAGCGCCGTCTTGCCGACCCCGGCGGTGCCGACGATCGCGACGACCGCGAGGGCGTCGCTGCGCCGGGCCCGGTCCAGCATCGCGTCCAGGTCGGCGAGCGCGTCGGCGCGGCCGGTGAAGGTCGACAGTCCGGCGGGGAGCTGGGCCGGGCGCGGGGCCGGCCCGGTGTGCCGGCCGACGGGCTGCGGGGCCGGCCCGCCGTCCCGGGCGGCGGGCGCGGGCCGGGCCGACGGGAACTGCTGCCGCAACACCCGCAGGTGGGTCTCCGCGAGCCGGGCTCCCGGCTCGACGCCCAGCTCGTCGGCGAGCCGGCGGCGGGTCCGCTCGAACACCCGCAGCGCCTCGGCCTGGTGCCCCGCCCCCGTCAGCGCCGTCATCAGCCGCACGACGAGGCCCTCGTGGCAGGGGTTCGCGGCCACCAGCCGGCGCAACGGCGCCACCGCCTCGGCGTGCCGGCCGAGCGCGAACTCGGCGTCGAACAGTTCCTCGGACGCGGCGAGCCGCCGGTCGTGCAGGCTGGCGGCGGCCCCCGGCACGAAGACGGCCGACGCGCCCGCGAGCGCCGGGCCGCGCCACAGCGCCAACGCCCGGCGCAGCAGGGTCGCGGCCGGCTCGTGCTCGCCGGCGTCGGCGTGCCGGCGGGCGTCCGCGGCGAGGCCGGCGAAGACCCGCGCGTCCAGGTCGTCGTCGTCGAGGTCGAGCCGGTACCCGCCGGACTCCGAGAAGATCGTCTCCGGCAGCTCGGCCGCGCGGGTCAGGTGGCGCAGCCGGGAGACGCACACCTGCACCTGCGCGCGCGCCCGGGCGGGCAGCGCCCCGCCCCACAGCGCCTCGGCCACCTGGTCCGCCGACACCAGCACGTTCGCGTTCAGCAGCAGATAGGCCAGCACGGCGCGCTGCTGGGGCCGGCCCAACGGCACCCGCTCGCCCCGCGCCACGGCCTCGACCGGGCCGAGCAGGCGCCATCTCATGCAACCCCCAGTGATAGATCGATCACATTTTATTCGTCCACACCTGGGTGGCTATCGGACGGCTAGCCGATGGCAAGGCCGCCCTCGCAGCCTCGTGGGAGGGGCCGGGCAGACGACCCGGGCCAATCTGCAGAGGAGCTTCAATGGGAGGAAGAATCCGCGCCGCCCTGGTCGCCGCCGCGACACTCGGCCTGGTCCTCGCCGCAGCCGGCGTCGCGCAGGCCGACCCGTCGGCGCAGCCGTCGATGCGGGACGCTCGGGCCGCCGCGACGGCCTCGGGTGAGCTGGGCGCCGCCGCGAAGGGCGGGTTCGGCACCGCCGCGACGTGGTACACCGGGACGGTCGCGGCCGGCGGCACGCAGGGCTGGACCTGGACCAACGCCCCGGCCGACGCCGCCTACGTGGTCGGCTACAACCCGGTCGGCGCCACCACCTCGTCCATGTGCCAGTTCGAGACGATCAGCAGCCAGTACGTCCAGCTCTGGGGTGGGCAACGGCAGTTCCAGTTCACCCTGAAGAACGTCGGCACGATCGCCTGCGGCGCGACGGTTCAGCTCGCGGCGGTGAGCAGCTCGGTCGCCACCTCCACCGGCGGGGTCAGCCCGGGTGGCACCCAGACGCACCTGTGGAACATCCCCTGGAACACCAACTGGGTGGTGGGGCTCAACCCGAGCGGCGCCACGAGCTCGGCGGCCTGCCAGTTCCGGGTGACCCGCACCTGGTTCGTGCAGCCGGCCGCGGCGGGCGCGCTCCGCCAGTTCTACGTGGAGGTCAAGAACGTCGGGACCATCGCCTGCCAGACCGACATCCGGCTCGGCTCCACCGCCGTCTCCTACAACTTCACCATCGCGACCATCGCCTCCGGCACCACCTGGTCCACGATCTGGTTCAACGCGAACCCCGTCACCTCGGTCTACCTGGTCGGCGCGTCGCCCCAGGGCAGCGCGCCCATCACCTGCCAGTTCGAGGTCACCCGCATGGTCTACCGGCAGAGCATCAACAGCGACGGATCGTCCCAGCGGCAGATCCTGATCTCGTTCAAGAACCTCGGCGGCACCACCTGCGGAGGACTCGCCCAGTTGCAGACGATCGCGGCCTGACCCCGTACACCCGGCCGTCGCGCGGCGACCACCACGGTCGTCGCGCGACGGCCGCGACCGGCCCGGCCCCGACGCGGGGCGGGCGGACCGGCCGCGCGCCTGCGCGGCTCTCCCGGTCGCCGCAGGCGGCGCAGCTGCCCATCGTGCTCCCTCCGCGCCGGCGGCCGACGTCGGGCGGCGGCGCAGTCCGCGCCTGTCGGCGACAGCTCAGGGCACGAGCCGCGAAGGCTGCCCGTGGGCCGGAGTCGCGTGGACCCCCGTGCCGTACTCGTACCGCAGGCCGGCGTCTGCGATGAGCCGGCCGGCGTGCGGCAGCACGGGGTGCGCGCCGATCCTGCTCACGGCCATCCGGCGGATCACCCGGTTCAGCCTGCCTGAGGCGCGGCTGACCGCCGGCCAGTCCCACGCGGCGGGATCGCCCAGTCGGGGCACGGTCGCCGCCCACGCCGCGGCCCGCTTCTCCGAGTTGTGGTTGGTGTGGCTCCAGCGCAGCTCCTGCGCGCCGAACGGCCCGCCGTAGTGGAGCTGGACGAGCCCCCAGCCCTCGCAGCAGTGCCGGAACGTCGGGTCGCCCGGCGCCTCCGCGAGCAGGTCGATCCGGCTGACCGTCGGCTCCGGCCCGGAGTCGACGACGAACAACTCCAGGTGTCGTCCCCGGGGCGCGGCGGCGGCCTCGACGGCGGCTCGGAACTCGCGCAGCTCGCCGCCGGGCTCGGAGTCGGACTCGAAGACACGGAACAGGCCAAGCTCGAAGACGGCCTCGACGACCGCCGACCAGTCGGCCTCTGCGGCGTAGAAGTCCAGGTTGGGCACAAGCTGATTGTCCCAGTCGGCAGGATCTCCGGTCACCGCCCAGCCGCGGTCCCGGCCTGCGGTCCCGCGCGGTGACGGGTCGGGTCGGGGACCGCATCGGGCCACCCGGACGCGGAGTGGGACCCGGCGTAGGCCGGGTCCCACTCCGCGCCGCCTCAGCGGCGACAGCCGGTCAGCACGCCCCGGTCGTCACGCCCCGGTCATCCGACGGGAGCGACGGACGGCCAGTACGGCGCCCGCGCCGAGGGTGACCATCCCGGTGCCCAGGCCCAGCGTCCACCACAGCCCCGTTCCGCTGTCGCCGGTCACCGGCAGGTGCGGGTGGTGCGTCGGGTACGGCGACGCGGTCGGCGACTGCGTCGGCTGGGTGGGCGACGCCGTGGGCGTCACGGTGGGCGACGCCGTCGGCTGCGTCGGCGACGCCGTCGGCGTCACGGTGGGCGAGGCCGTCGGCTGCGTCGGGGTGGCCGTCGGCGACGTCGGGGCCAACGGCCGCTCGCAGTTGGCCTCGGCGAGGATGACGGTGCCGACCGGGATGTCGACGACCTGGCCGCCGTCGACCGAGCCCGTCAACTGGACGGTGGCCAGCACCGCGACCGCGGCGGCGGTGTCGGCGGTGGTCTCCTCCACCGCGGTGAGGGTGACGGTGAGGCTGGCCTCGGTCAGGCCGGGCACCACGACGGCGGCGCTGGCGGTCACCCCGGGGGTGTTCGGCACCAGCACGGCGGGCGCGCCGAACAGGGTCAGCCCGACGACGTTGGTGTCGGCGGTGAGCGCGCCGCTCTGCGGGCAGTTCACCTCGGCGGTGATCAGGTCGGCGGCGACGACCGGAACGCCCAGGATCCCGAGCGCCAGTTCGGCGATGTCGGCGTTCGCCGACGACGCCGTCGGCCCACGGGTGGCGCTGACCTCCAGCACGGTGCCGCTGGCGGTGACCCCCACCGCACCGGGGATCGTCACGGCGAGCCCGGTGGTGGTGTCGGTGCCGCCGCCGGGCGGCGCGGTCGCGCTGCCGATGGTGGCGTTGGCGGTGATGACCGGCACCCCCAGGACGCTGGCGGAGAGATCCACCACCACACCACGGGCGCTGGCGTCACCGGGTGCCGCGACGGCGGGACCACCGGTCGTCAGGGCGACGAGCCCCGCCATCCCCGCTCCGGCGACGGCAACGGTCGCCACTGATGCCATTCGTCTTACCAGTTTCACGCTCTGCCTCTTGTCCGTCTGCCCTCCCGCCCTCGGAAGGAGTACGCCACATGAGGAAAACAGATCTATGCCCCAATGATGCGCTAAACGGACAAAACGGCAACGGTGGCCCCGGTGGCTAGCAATATTGTGTGCCACACACTATCGTGTGAGCCGTGGTAAGCGACGACATCCTGCGCACCCATCTCCAGGAGCTGCGCCGGGGCACGGTGGTGGTGGCGAGCCTGGTCGCGCTGCGCCGACCCGACTACGGCTACGCCCTGCTCCAGCGGCTCACCGACCACGGCTTCCCCGTGGACGCCAACACGCTCTACCCTCTGCTGCGCCGACTGGAGGAGCAGGGCCTGCTGACCAGCGAGTGGAACACCGAGGAGAGCCGGCCCCGGAAGTTCTACCGGACCAGCGACGAGGGGGAATCGGTGCTGCGCCTGCTGCTCGCCGACTTCTCCGCCGTGCAGAGATCCCTCACCGGCCTGATCGAAGGAGTGGCCCGATGAGTTCCCTGACCGACCGCTACCTCGCCGCCACGCTGCGGGCGGTGCCCGCCCCGCGCCGGGCGGAGATCGCCGACGAGCTGCGGGCCTCCATCGCCGACATGATCGACGGCCGCACCGACGCCGGCCAGGACCGCGAGACCGCCGAACGCGAGGTGCTCACCGAGCTGGGCAACCCCGAACGGCTGGCCGCCCGGTACGCCGACCATCGCCTCCAGCTCATCGGCCCCACCTACTACCTGGCCTGGCGGCGGCTGCTGCGGCTGCTGCTCGCCACCGTGCCGATCGCCATCGGCGCCCTGGTGGCCGTGCTCGACGCCGTCGACGGCGGCAGCGTGGGCTCGGCCATCGGCGTCGGCGTCACCACCGGCATCGAGGTGGTCGTCCAGGTCGCCTTCTGGGTCACGCTCACCTTCGCGGTCGTCGAGCGGCTGAGCCTGCCGGTCCACCTGCCCCGGTGGACCGTCGACCAGCTCCCCGAGGACCGGCCGGCCGGGCGCGCCGCCCCACTCGCCGACACGGCCGTGTCGATCGCGGCCCTGGTGCTCCTGATCGCGTTCCTGCCCTGGCAGCACTTCCGGTCCTGGGTACGCGACGACGCGGGCGACCACATCCCGGTGCTCGACCCCGCGCTGTGGCGGTTCTGGCTGCCGGCGCTCATCGCCCTGCTGGTCGCCGAGATCGCCCTCCAGGTGGCCAGGCACCGGGCCGGCCGCTGGACCTGGCCGCTGGTCGCCACGAAGGTCACCCTCGACCTGGCGTTCGCGGTGCCGGTGGCCTGGCTCGTCCTCACCGACCGGCTGCTCAACCCCGAGTTCGTGCAGCGCGTCGACTGGCTGCGCGACGGCGCCAACCTCGACGTCGTCTACACGATCGCCCTGGTCGCGGTGGTGGCGTCGCTGGTGCGCAACACGGTGGCCATCGCCGGGCAGGCCCGCCGCCGGGCCGCCTGAGGCCCCGCGCCCGGGCCGGTCCGCCACCTGCGGGCCGGCCCGGGCGGCGCGCCGCCCGGGCGCGAAGGGACGCTCCTATGGCGTGTCAAGTGGGTGGGGTGGGTTTTCGAGGCGTCGGTAGAGGTCTCGGGCGATGTAGCGCTTGAGGCAGCGTTTGATCTCTCGGTCGGTTTTGCCTTGGGCTCGGCGGCGGTCGGCGTAGGCGCGGGTGCGTTCGTCGTAGCGCAGTCGGGATAGTGCGACGGTGTGCAGGGCTCGGTTGAGTTGCCGGTCGCCTGAGCGGTTGAGGCGGTAGCGGACGGTCTTGCCGGAGGAGGCGGGGATCGGGGCGGTGCCGGCGAGCATGGCGAACGCGGCGTCGTTGCGGCAGCGTCCGGGGTGGGACCAGGCGGTGAGTACGGTGGCGGCGACGATCGGTCCGACGCCGGTGAGGTCGAGCAGGTCGGGCCGCCAGGAACGCACGATCGTGCGGATCGCCGTTTCGTGGCCGGCGGCTTCTGCTTCCAGTGTCCGGATGCGTCGAGCGAGGTCACGCAGCACTGTCAGCGCGGTGGTGGCCTCGATGTCACTGCTTGCGGTGGTGGGTCGCAGCCGGCTGGCGGTGGTGATCATCGCGCGGGTGTTCTGCCCGCGGAAGCGGGTGCGTACTGCCTCCGGGGCGGTGATGACCATCGCGTGTAGCTGCCGTTGTGCGGCGGTGGCGGCTTCGACAGCCGCTCTGCGGGCGGTCAGTCGCATCTGCAACGCGGCCCGTTCGGGGCCGGTCTTGGGCTGTGCCAGCCTGGTACGGGCCAACGCGTCGCGGGCGGCGCGTTCGGCGTCGATCGGGTCGGACTTCGCCCCGGCCCGGCGGACGGGCCGCTTCGGGCGGTCCAGCTCGACGACCAGCTCACCGGCATCGGCCAGGTGGCGGTGAAGGCCGGCGCCGTAGCCGCCGGTGCCTTCGAGTGCCCAGGCCCGCAACCCCGACTGCCCATCGGCCAGGGCCACCAGCTCGGCGTAGCCGTCCGGATCGGTGCTCACCGTGAGCCTGGCGAGGACCCCGCCGGTGCGGGTGTCGAGCACGGCGGCGGTGTGGGTGTCTTTGTGGGTGTCGACGCCGATGACGACTTCGACCAGATCTGCCAGCATGGACATGCGTTCTCTCCTCACCGTGGGGACGCAAGGGTCCGGTCCGGTGCGGAGATGGCAGGACTGTGATGAGACACGCCAGCCGCTAACTGGCGGTCAAGCTCCTGATCAGGCCAAAGGTCTCCCGCCGGGCCGGCGCCGGCAGCAGCAGACGGACAAGTCCCGCGAAAGGCACGAAGCCAGTCAGACGAAGAGTCACGTCCACTGCTGCCGACATCAGCCCATCACCAACGGACCGACCAGGCCAGCTTCACAGTCAGCCGACCGCCGCTCTGGTGTAATGGGGAGGCGCGCAGAGGAGTAGCGCGCCTCAACCCAATCTTCCCACCATTCCAACCTAACGCCGCTTTCATATGCGCGCGTTCACTTTTCTCCTCTACCTATTACTTACCCTGGAATGGAGCTGAATCCGGGCCAATATTGCCGTTTATAACCAAGATCACTTATGGTTTGTGTAGGCCCTTTAGTCGATTAGTTATATAAGGCCGACTAAAGGAGTAAGCATGAACTGCGAATGGGCCAATCCTTAGAGAGCGTTTCGCATGTCTGTCAGTCGGGTGTGTTGAAGGTGCGGCGTTGTTGGCGGGTGGCGGGTCCGCCTCGGGTGAGACGGGCGAGCATGCCGGCGATCGCGGCCCAGCGGATCATGGCCTCGGAGGTGGCGGGGCGTGTTTCGTAGTCGCGGGCCAGGCGGCGGTGGGCGGTGAGCCAGGCCAGGGTCCTCTCCACCACCCAGCGGCGGCGGTGCACGACGAATCCTTGCTGGTCGGCGGGTTTGCGGACGATCTCCAGGGTGGTGCGCAGGATGTCGCGGGCCCAGTCGACCAGACGCCCGGCGAACCCGGAGTCGGCGAACACGTGCCGGATCGGCGTCGCCGCATAGGTGGCGAGCAGGGCGCCCTTCGCGCCGTCGCGGTCCTGCCACGAAGCGGCCAGGACCCAGACGGTCACCAGCAGCCCGAGGGTGTCGGTCACGATGAACCGTTTACGGCCGTTGACCTTCTTCCCACTGTCATAGCCACGGGTGTCGGAGTGCACGGTGTCCGCGGCCCTGACCGACTGGGAGTCGATGATCCCGGCGGTGGGCTGCGGCTGCCGGTCGTGGGCCAGGCGGACCTGCTCCCGCAGCTCGGTGAGGATCCGCTCGGTCACACCCCGCCGGTTCCAGCGTTGGAAGTGGGAGTACACCGTCTGCCAGGGCGGGAAGTCCACCGGCAGGTACCGCCACGCGCAGCCGGTACGCACCACGTACAGGATGCCGTCGACGATCGCCCGACGAGGATGCTTCTCCGGTCTACCCATCCACTGAGGCGACGGCAGCATCGGCTCGACGATCTCCCACTCGGCATCGGTCAGGTCAGACGGGTACCGCCGCACTCGATCAATACCCGTCTACCGACCGAACCCGGCCCATCGATCGCACCCACTGTGCGAAACACCCGACGAGCACACATCCCAAACGCTCTCTGAGGCCTGAAAAGCCGCTTCTCCCCCTTGCTCAGCACTGCAAGCCTCTGACCTGCTGATACCCACTGGTGATGCATCAGAGACTCTTGCATGGTGTAGAGCGCTTCGCGCATCCGGCACCGCAGGCGCTTCGCTCCTGCGAAATTGATCTGAAGTATCAGAGGTGCCCTAGAAAAGCTTTAAATCCTTTGGGTGGATCATTTGTATGGTTAGTGCATCACCCATGAAGCATCTAGATGCTTCACCCGTGGGTATCAGCAACTCAGAGACATGTATGCAGCCACTCAGCCCACATATGGAATAACAGCAGGTCAGAAACTCAAAGGGCCGGCAACCCCTGAGGATCACCGGCCCTACAACCATGGGGATTCCATGGGTGTGCTGACGCTAGTTCAGCTTCAGCGAGGGAGTCTCCCAATCGGAATCAGGTCCCCAATGCGCGACAGCATCAGGGTTACCGCTCAACCGACTCTCAATATCGTCACCCACAGTGATCATGAGGGCGATGCCGTTACGTGTACCGATAAGCCCCTGCGGAGGATCAGGCAACTTCTGAAGCTGACTCAGGATCTCTGAGGCGTCATCACCCTCGCACTTGCCTGCCCAGACCTTTACACCAACCTCATTGAGGGTCTTCCTACGGCCGACAGTGTCAGTGCCGTCCCACTGCTGCCGGTAGGTGCGGCCCGTGGGGATGTACTTCCAACCCTCAGGACGCGACGGCATAGCCTCCAACTCTTCGCGCTGCTGCTCAAGTGAGGCGTACATTTCTCGGAATTCCGCAGTGCCCTGCTCGCCCCGGAACAGTCCGGCCTTACGATCCTCCCTCAGCTCACTCAAGCGTTCCTCAACCTCAGCAAGACGAGTCGCGACATCATCGCCAGGAACGTACGCCTTCTTCATGATCTCCAGATCACCGAAAGCGCTGAGGACGAAATCTGTCACAGCCTGCTCAAGCTCCTCAGCACGCAGTGCTGCTGCCGTACAACCGTTGCCCTTACGAGTCCTGCCAGCGCAGCGGTAATATTTGTATTCCTGCTTCCTCTCAGGCTTCACCAAGTAGTGGTAGTGAAGAACCGATCCACACTCGGGGCAGTTCGCCTCACCAGACAGCAGCGCGTCAGGGGCTTTACGAGTCTTCGGCCTCTTCGCGCCGTTGATGGCGTCTTGCAGCGCATCCCAATCGTTCTTTGTGATCAGCGGCTCACCGCGCAACACAGGGGAGCCGTCGATGTCCCTGATGATCTTCCTGTCTTCCGTGAGGTAACCCAACAGGACAGGATTGGTCAGCATCCGGCGGGCAGTCTCGTCAGTCCACGCCTGGCGAGGAAGAGGCTCCCCTGTTTCCTTGTCCCTGCGAGGCTGGCCGGTGTCACGCATCGCGGCGTGATCCCGAGGTGAGAGCACTCCCCTGGCGTTGAGGTCCCTGGCGACGCTGCCGACGCTCGCTCCGTCGATGACGCGACGAACCATGTCTTGCAGGATGGGTGCGCTGACCGGATCGTGTTCCAACTCCAGCGGCCCTCGCGTGGCGCGCTGATACCCGTACGGCGTGAGGCCACCGATAGAGCGCTTCTCCTTGCGCATGCGCCGTACCCGCGCCTGAGCGCGTGACTTCATCCGAGACAGCTCAGCGCGAGCAAGCTCAGCCTTGATGAGGAAGTTCAGGCGGAAGCCGTCCCCATCGGCAGAGTCAAGCCGGTCATCGAAGCCGATCAGCCGTACCGGCGGGCGGACCACCTTGCCTGTCTCAGGGTCTTTGCCCTCGATGACGTCCAGGATCACCGCAGCGACGTTCAGGCCTTCACGGGACAGGCGGTCTACGTGCCACGCCACCAGGACGTCAGCGCGCCCCTCACTGGCGTCAGCGAGCCACGACTTGAAGGCTGGCCGGTTGCGGATGCCACCGGACGCGCCGTCATCGACGTGTAGGGCCACCTCGGCGAAGCCGTGAGTAGTACAAAGCCGCCGAAGATCATCAACCATGCCTTGCTTGGACAGGTTGCGATCATCAGCGGCTTTGGACAGACGGACGTACAGGCTGGCGCGCAGGGGTCTTCTGCCGGTCATGAGACGGCAGGCTAGACACCATCAGGCCAGTTGTGCAACTATCTCGTCGGAGACGTCGAAGTTCGCGTAGACGTTCTGCACGTCGTCGCAGTCCTCCAGGACGTCGATCAGCTTGAAGACCTTGCGCGCGCCGTCCTCGTCCAGCTGCACGTTGACGCTGGGGACGAGGGACGACTCGGCCGACTCGTACTCGATGCCGGCGTCCTCCAGGGCGGTGCGGACCGCGATCAGGTCGCCCGGCTCGGAGACCACCTCGTACGCCTCGCCGAGGTCGTTGACCTCCTCCGCGCCCGCGTCGAGGACGGCCAGCATCACGTCGTCCTCGCTGGTGCCGGCCTTGGGGACGATCACCACGCCCTTGCGGGAGAACATGTACGACACCGAGCCGGCGTCGGCGAGCGAGCCGCCGTTGCGGGTCAGCGCGGTGCGCACCTCGGTCGCCGCCCGGTTGCGGTTGTCGGTGAGGCACTCGATGAGCATCGCGACGCCGTTCGGGCCGTACCCCTCGTACATGATCGTCTGCCAGTCGGCGCCGCCGGCCTCCAGGCCGGAGCCGCGCTTGACCGCCCGGTCGATGTTGTCGTTCGGTACGGAGTTCTTCTTCGCCTTCTGGATGGCGTCGTAGAGCGTCGGGTTGCCGGCCGGGTCACCGCCGCCGGTGCGGGCCGCGACCTCGACGTTCTTGATCAGCTTGGCGAACATCTTGCCGCGCTTGGCGTCGATCACGGCCTTCTTGTGCTTGGTGGTCGCCCACTTTGAGTGGCCGGACATCTGCTACCTCCGTCTGTTGATCACGCCGGCGTCGACTGCCCGCGCCAACTCCACTTCTCCACCGGCGCACGACGGGCCGGTCGGCTCTGCGTGGATGGCCGCGGCGGGCGCGGAGCCCTGCCGAACCGCGGCAATCCTACCGAGGT
Source organism: Micromonospora sp. WMMD712 (assembly GCF_029581295.1). Lineage (NCBI taxonomy): Bacteria > Bacillati > Actinomycetota > Actinomycetes > Micromonosporales > Micromonosporaceae > Micromonospora > Micromonospora sp. WMMD712. The sequence goes on along the minus strand of NZ_CP120743.1, from coordinate 7,509,811 downwards.
GGCACGCGGCGGTGTCACACCCGGCACCGGCACGCCCGGCCGCGGACGCGCCGAGGGCCCGCCCGGACGTTCCGGGCGGGCCCTCGGCCACGGCTCAGGCGGCGCGCACCAGGTCCACGAAGTAGCGGTGCAGCCGCAGGTCGCCGGTCAGCTCGGGGTGGAAGGAGGTGGCCAGCAGGTTGCCCTGCCGGACCGCGACGATCCGCCCGGCGGCCGGCCCCTCGGTCACCTCGCCGAGCACGTCGACCCCGACGCCGACCCGCTCGACCCAGGGCGCCCGGATGAACACCGCGTGGAACGGCTCCCCCGCGACCCCGGCGATCGCCACCGGGGCCTCGAACGAGTCGACCTGCCGGCCGAACGCGTTGCGCCGCACCGTCATCTCGATGCCGGCGAAGCCCCGCTGGTCGGGACGGCCGTCGAGCACCTCGGTGGCCAGCATGATCATGCCGGCGCAGGAGCCGTAGACCGGCATGCCGGCGGCGATCCGCTTGTCGATCGGCTCGCGCATGTCGAAGATGTCGGCGAGTTTGCTGATCGTGGTGGACTCCCCGCCCGGGATGACCAGGCCGTCGACCGCGTCCAGCTCCCGCGGCCGGCGTACGGGACGGGCGTGCGCGCCCGCGCCGGTCAGGGCCGCCACGTGCTCCCGGACGTCGCCCTGGAGCGCGAGCACACCGATGGCGGGTGCTGCCGTCACGTTCGCTCCTCTCCTTGGCCGGTTGGTTGGGAAGGGGCCCTTCCTATGCAGAATGCGTTAACAGGGGGCCCCTCCTTGCACCGTCACCAGCCGCGTTCGGCCAGGCGGTGCGGCTGCGGGATCTCGTCGACGTTGATGCCGACCATCGCCTCGCCGAGGCCCCTGGAGACCTTGGCCAGCACGTCCGGGTCGTCGTGGAAGGTGGTGGCCTTCACGATCGCGGCGGCGCGCTGCGCCGGGTTGCCGGACTTGAAGATGCCGGAGCCGACGAAGACGCCCTCCGCGCCGAGCTGCATCATCATCGCCGCGTCGGCCGGGGTGGCGATGCCGCCGGCGGTGAACAGCACCACCGGGAGCTTGCCGGTCTCGGCGACCTCCCGGACCAGCTCGTACGGCGCCTGGAGCTCCTTGGCCGCGACGAACAGCTCGTCGGCCGGCAGGGAGCCGAGCCGGGCGATCTCCTGGCGGATCCTGCGCATGTGCATGGTGGCGTTGGAGACGTCGCCGGTGCCGGCCTCGCCCTTGGAGCGGATCATGGCCGCGCCCTCGGTGATCCGGCGCAGCGCCTCGCCCAGGTTGGTCGCCCCGCACACGAAGGGGACGGTGAACGCCCACTTGTCGATGTGGTTGGCGTAGTCGGCGGGGGTCAGCACCTCGGACTCGTCGACGTAGTCCACGCCGAGGGCCTGGAGGACCTGGGCCTCGACGAAGTGGCCGATGCGGGCCTTGGCCATGACCGGGATCGACACGGCGTCGATGATGCCGTCGATCATGTCGGGGTCGCTCATTCGGGACACCCCGCCCTGGGCGCGGATGTCGGCGGGGACCCGCTCCAGGGCCATCACCGCGACGGCGCCGGCGTCCTCAGCGATCTTGGCCTGCTCGGGGGTGACCACATCCATGATCACGCCGCCCTTGAGCATCTCGGCCATGCCGCGCTTGACGCGGGCGGTCCCGACGACGGGGGTGGCGCTGGCGTTCGGGGAGGTGGTTTCGGGCACGGGTCATCGCTCCTCGGCGTGCTCGGGGGGTGACGGCTAGCTGAATGCTACGTCGGGCGCAACGCCGCTCCGACAGCCAATCAGACCCACGGTGGCCTGCCCTGTGGCCGTCGTCACCCGGCCGGCGCGGCTCAGGCGGGCACGTCGGCCGGGAGCTCCAGGGTCGGGTCGTCGATGTCGAAGTAGCGCGGCCAGGGGTGCCGCCGCCCCATCCGCAACAGCCGCACCAGGGGGCGGCCGCGCGCCGAGCGGGCGTCGCGGACCAGGTCGGTGTGCACCTGGCGGGCCAGGGCGAGCCGCCGGCTCGCGGCGATCACCGCCTCGCAGTCCGGGTCGGCCGGGTCCAGCCGCACCGCCCGCAACTGCCGGGTGAGGTCGTTCTCGGCGGCCTCCCGCTCCTGCGGCTCGGCGTCGAGCGCGATCCGGGCCGCCGCGTACAGCTCGACGCCGTAGCGCCGCTCGGCCAGCACGGCCGCCGCCGCCGCGCGGCGCAGCAGGTGCGCGTCGAGGGCCCGGGCGGCGGACTCCGCGCGGACGCGCAGCCGCTCGACCCGGCCGGCGGTCCAGATCAGGTACGCCGCGACGAGTCCGACGACCAGGCTCGCGCCCACCACCCACCACATGCCCGGCATCGTAGTGCTGCTCCGTTCGCCTCGTCCGGGGTGCGGCCGACGCGGCCGGCGTCACTCCCGTCACGGAAGCCACCCCGGTCACACCACTCAGCCGGGCCCCGCCCATTCCTGGTCGATGACCCGCCCGTCGGTCGCCTCGATCGCCGCCGCGTAGACCTCCAGGACCCGGCGGGCGACCACGGGCCAGTCGAAGTGCGCCACCACCTGGTCGCCGCAGGCGGTCAGCTCGGCCCGCCGCGCCGGATCGTCGAGCAGGCCCGTGAGGGCCGCCCGCAGCGCCCCGGCGTCGCCGGTGGGGAAGAGCTGCCCGGCCCGGCCGCCGTCGAGGACCCGGCGGAACGCGTCGAGGTCGCTGGCGACGACGGTCGTGCCGGCGGCCAGGGCCTCGGTGAGGATCATCCCGAACGACTCGCCGCCGGTGTTCGGGGCCACGTAGAGGTGGACGCTGCGCAGCATCCGCGCCTTGTCGGCCTCGGAGACCAGGCCGAGGAACGTGACCCGGTCGCGCAGCGGGGCGGGAAACCGGTCGAACAGGTCGTCCGGGTCGCCCGGCCCGGCGACCAGCAGCCGCAGCCCGGGCCGGACGGCGGCCAGCTCGACGAACGCGTCGCGCAGGATCGGGAAGCCCTTGCGGGCCTCGGTGAACCGGCCGAGGAAGCCCAGCGTGCCGCCCTCGCCGGGCCCGCACCCCCCGGGCCAGCCGGGCAGCGGGGCCGCGTGGCTGAACTTGGCGACGGTGACGCCGTTGGGGATCTCCACCGCGCCGCCGTCCATGTGCTCGACCTGGACCTTGCGGGCCAGCGCGCTGACCGCGATGCGGGCGGTGATCCGCTCCAGCACGATCTGGAGCACGCCCTGGGCGGCGGCGAGCACCCGGGAGCGGGTCATCGCGGTGTGGAAGGTGGCCACCACCGGCCCCTTGGCCGACAGCACGGCCAGCATCGACAGGCTCAGGGTCAGCGGCTCGTGCACGTGCAGCACGTCGAAGTCGCCCCGGGCGATCCAGCGCCGGACGCGGGCGGAGGAGACCGGGCCGAACGCGATCCGGGCCACCGACCCGTTGTACGGCAGCGGCACGGCCCGGCCCGCCGGCACCACGTACGGCGGCAGCGGGGAGTCCTCGTCGGCGGGCGCGAGGACGCTCACCTCGTGCCCGAGCCCGAGCAGCGCCTCCGCCAGGTCCATCACGTGGTTCTGCACCCCGCCGGGCACGTCGAAGGAGTATGGGCACACGATGCCGATCCGCATTCCGCGCCCCTTCGCCTCAGGCCGTCCCGGTGGCGGCCGGCGGGCCGGCGGCGGGCCGGGACCCGTCGTCGCCGGTGCCGCGCTGATCCAGCCACATCCGCTGCAACATGTGCCAGTCTTCCGGATGCCGGGCGATGCCCGCCGACAGACCGTCGGCAATGTGCTGGGTCAGCACCCGGACCCGCTGGTCCAGCGGCCCGCTGTCGGCGTCGGGCAGGGGCAGCGGGCCGGCGATCGAGGCGCACGCGGCGTCCGGCTCGTACCACATCGAGGCGACGTAGAGCGGGGCGCCGGTGCGGATGGCCAGCAGCGCCGGGCCGGCGGGCATCCGGGTGCGCGCGCCGAAGAAGTCGACCTCGATCCCCCGGGCCGAGAGGTCCCGGTCGGCCAGCAGCGGCACCACCGCGCCGCTGCGCAGCCGGTCGACCAGCACGTCGAAGGCGGGGCGGTCCCCGCCGTGGGTGGGCAGGATCTCCATGCCGAGGCCCCGGCGGAAGGCGAGGAAGCGCTGGTAGACGCCCTCGGGCTTGAGCCGCTCGGCGACCGTGGTGATCGGCCAGCCGGTGGCGGCCACCCAGGCCCCGGCGGCGTCCCAGTTGCCGGCGTGCGGCAGCGCCACCACCGCGCCCCGGCCGGCGGCCACGTCGGCGGCGAGCCGGTCGACGCCGTCGGGGGCGAGCCGGAACCCGGTGAGGATCTGCGCGCGGCTCAGCGCCGGCAGCCGGAACGCCTCCATCCAGTAGCGGGCGTAGGAGCGCAGGCCGCGGCGGACCAGGTCGTCCAGCTCCGCCTCGGGCAGCTCGGGGCCGACGACCCGGCGCAGGTTGGCGCGCAGCCGGGCCGTACCCCCGCCGCCGGCGCGGTGGGCGCGGTCGGCGCCCGCCCGGAAGGCCGCGGCCACGACGGGCCGGGGCAGCGCGCGGGCCAGGCGCCAGCCGGCGACGTAGCCCAGCTCGGTGAGGTTCACCCCCGGGACCCGCTCGGCGTGCTCGCCTGGGCCTGCCGGTAGACGTGGGCCATCCGCTGCCCCACGGTGAAGATCGAGACGGCGGCCAGCAACCAGAGGGCGACCTGGAGGGCGTACGGGACGCCGACGCCGGTGAGCAGGCCGCCGACGCCGACGATGAGCAGCCGCTCGGTGCGCTCGGCGATGCCGACGTTGCAGGTCATGCCGAGGCCCTCGGCGCGGGCCTTGACGTAGGAGACGAGGCCCCCGGCGGCCAGGCAGAGCAGCGCGGCGGCGACGCCGGCGTGGTCGCCCTCGGTGGCCAGCCAGTAGGCGACCGCGCCGAAGACGGCGCTGTCGGCGACCCGGTCCATGCTCGAGTCGAGGAACGCGCCGAACCGCGTCGAGCCCCCGCTCATCCGGGCCATCGTGCCGTCGAGCAGGTCGGTGAGCGCGAAGAACGTCACGACCAGCGCGCCGGCGACGAGATGGCCGCGGGCGCCGAGGCCGAGCGCGCCGACGAGCACCCCGAGGGTGCCGGTCACGGTGACGGCGTTCGGGGTCACGCCCGCACGGAGCAGGCGGCGCGCGATCGGCTCGACGACGCGGGTCATCCCCGCGCGGGCCGACACTTGGAAGATCTTCGCCATGGCGGTCCCACGATAACGGCCGGCACCCCGGGACGGTACGCCCCGGTCGCCGACCCGCCCGGGGAAGTCTTGTGCCGGCTCCGCAAGAGGTGTGAGATCGAGCGTGGGGGTGAGTTAGCTCACCCGCCGGACCGTCCCGTGCCCGCCGTGCGGCGGATCACCGGAGGATGTCGCCGCGGCAGCGGCATCGGGCCGCTTCCCGTCGCGCGCGGCGGTCGCCACCCACCACCGGCCAAGGGAGGTGCGCCCCATGGCGCAGAAGAGTCAGGACAAGGGGGCCGCCGGCGGCGCGCCGACGGTGACCGAGCCCGGCGGGGTACGCAACGTGGTGCTCGTCGGGCACTCCGGGGCCGGCAAGACGACCCTGGTCGAGGCGCTGCTCGCCGCCACCGGCACGATCGGCCGGGCCGGCTCGGTCGCCGAGGGCACCACGGTCTGCGACCACGACCCGGCCGCCGTGCGCCAGCAGCGCTCGGTGAGCCTGGCCTGCGCCCCGCTGGTGCACCAGGGCGTCAAGATCAACCTGCTGGACACCCCCGGCTACGCCGACTTCGTCGGCGAGCTGCGCGCCGGCCTACGGGCCGCCGACGCCGCCCTGTTCGTGGTCTCCGCCGTCGACGGGATGGACGCCACCACCGCCGCGCTGTGGGAGGAGTGCGCCGCCGTCGGCATGCCCCGGGCGGTCGCGGTGACCCGGCTGGACCACCCGCGCGCCGACTTCGACGAGGCCGTGGCGCTGTGCCAGCGGGTCTTCGGCGACAACGTGCTGCCGCTGCACCTGACGATGCTCGGCGACGACGGGGAGTCGGTCGCGGGGCTGCTCGGCCTCGTCACCCGCCGGGTCCTCGACTACACCGCCGGCCTGCCGGCGCAGGTGCGCGAGCCGGACCCGGAGCACCTGCCGGCGATCGCCGAGTCCCGCAACGAGCTGATCGAGGGGATCATCGCCGAGAGCGAGGACGAGTCCCTCATGGACCGTTACCTCGCCGGCGAGGAGATCGACACCGCCGTGCTGGTCGCCGACCTGGAGAAGGCCGTCGCCCGGGGGCACTTCCACCCGGTGCTGCCGGTCTGCGCGGCGACCGGGGTCGGCCTGGACGTGCTGCTCGACGGCCTGGTGTCGGCGTTCCCCTCGCCGCTGGAGCACGAGCTGCCCGCCGTCACCGGGGTCGACGGCTCGCCCCGGCCGCCGCTGGCCTGCGACCCGTCCGGCCCGCTCGTCGCCGAGGTGGTGCGCACGACCGTGGACCGGCACGTCGGGCGGGTGTCGCTGGTCCGGGTCTTCTCCGGCACCCTGCGCCCCGAGCTGACCGTGCACGTCGCCGGGCACGGCATGGCCGAGCGGGGGCACCCCGACCACGACGCCGACGAGCGGGTCGGGCACGTCTACACGCCGCTGGGCGCGAGCCTGCGCGAGGTGGGCGTCTGCGTGGCCGGCGACATCTGCGCCGTCACCAAGTCGGGCAGCGCGGAGACCGGCGACACCATCTCCGCCAAGGACGACCCGCTGCTGGTCGCCCCGTGGGAGATGCCCGAGCCGCTGCTGCCGGTCGCCGTCGTCGCGCGCAGCCGCGCCGACGAGGACGCCCTGGCCCGCAACCTCGCCCGGCTCGTCGCCGGCGACCCGACCCTGCGGCTGGAACGCAACCCGGAGACCCACCAGCTCGTGCTGTGGTGCATGGGCGAGGCGCACGCCGACGTGGTGCTCGACCGGCTGCGCGGCGGCGGCGTCGAGCTGGACACCGAGCCGGTGCGGGTGCCGCTGCGGGAGACCCTCGCCGGGCCCGCGAAGGGGCACGGCCGGCACGTCAAGCAGTCCGGCGGCCACGGCCAGTACGCCGTCTGCGACATCGAGGTGGAGCCGCTGCCCCGGGGCGCGGGCTTCGAGTTCGTCGACCGGGTCGTCGGCGGCGCGGTGCCGCACCAGTACGTCCCGTCGGTGGAGAAGGGCGTCCGGGCGCAGCTGGAGCGGGGCCTGGTCGCCGGGCACCCGGTGGTGGACCTGCGGGTGACCCTGGTCGACGGCAAGGCGCACAGCGTCGACTCCTCCGACGCGGCGTTCCAGACCGCCGGGGCGCTCGCGCTGCGCGACGCCGCCGAGAAGGGCCAGCCCGTCCTGCTGGAGCCGGTCGACGAGGTGGTCGTGCGGGTGCCGGGGCACACCGTCGGCGCGGTGCTGGGCGACCTGGCCGGGCGGCGCGGCCGGGTGCTCGGCACCGAGCCCGACCCGGACGCCGAGGGGCACGCGCTGGTGCGCGCCGAGGTGCCGGCCGTCGAGCTGCTGCGCTACGCCGTCGAGCTGCGCTCGCTCACCTCGGGAACGGGCACCTTCCGCCGCCGGTTCACCCGCTACGACCCCGCACCCACCCACTGACCGCTCAGGGGCGGGTGGGCGGGGTCGGCGGCATCGGCCAGTAGGGGCGGTCGGCGGAGCGCAGGGCCGCCGACCGCAGCGCCGCCAGTCGGCGTTCCACCTCGGCGAAGTGGTCCGGGGCCAGCGGGCCGAGGGCCAGCGCCGCGGCGTTCTCCTCCACCTGGGCGACCGTGCGGCAGCCGGGGATCGGGACCGCCCGCCCGCTGCGGGCCCAGAGCCAGCCCAACGCCCCCTGGGCGAGGGTGCGGCCGTCGGCGGTCAGCGCCGACCGGACCGCGCCGACCCGGCGCAGCCACTCCGGGGCGGGCCGGCCGCTGCGGAACCACTCCAGCCAGGTCGCCGTCGCCCCCCGCACGTCGTCGCGGGGCAGGGTGGCGCCGGCGGCGTACTTGCCGGTGAGCAGGCCCATGCCCAGCGGGCCGCGGTTGATGCTGGCCAGGTCGTACTTGTCGCAGACGGCGAGCATGTCGGGGGTGTCGCGCAGCACCGACAGGTCGTGCTGCACGGCGGTGCCGAGGCGGGCGCCCTGACCGAGGGCGTCGGCCCGGTCCACCCGGTCGGTGCTCCACCCGTACGCCCGGATCAGCCCCTCGGCGACGAGGTCGTCGCAGGCCGCGAAGAGCGCCTGCGCGCGCGGCACCGGCAGGTCGCCCAGGTGCAGCTGGTAGAGGTCGATGTGGTCGGTGCCGAGGCGGCGCAGCGAGTCGGCCACGGCCCGGCGCAGGTACGCCGGCGAGGCGTCCTGCCCGGTGGCCTGGCGGGTCGCGGGGTCGAACGTGTAGCCCCACTTGGTGGCGATCACGGCCTCGTCGCGGCGGCCGGCGAGGGCCCGGCCGAGGACCTGCTCGCCGTGGCCCGCGCCGTACGTGTCGGCGGTGTCGAAGAGGGTCACGCCGACCTCGAGCGCCCGGCGGACCGCCCGGATCGATTCGGCGTCGTCGACCGCGCCCCAGCCCAGCGGCTGGACGCCCTCGGCCCAGGGGCCGCCGATGGCCCAGCAGCCCATGCCGAGGGCGCTGACCTCGATGCCGCTGCGACCCAATGTCCGTGTCGTCACTGCCACCGCCAGATCGTGCCACTCGGAGCGCCGCCGCGGGCGGCCGTTTCACCGGAACGGGGCGAACCGGCCACGCAGGGTCAACTCGGCCAGGCGTGGCGGAACAGGTCGCGGGTGTCGGTGAGCAGCTGCGGCAGCACCTTCGTGCGCCCGATCACCGGCATGAAGTTGGCGTCGCCGCCCCACCGGGGCACCACGTGCTGGTGCAGGTGCTCGGCGATGCCGGCCCCGGCGACGCCGCCCTGGTTCATCCCCAGGTTGAACCCGTGGGCGTTGCTGACCCGCCGCACCACGCGCATGGCGGTCTGGGTGAACGCCGCCAGCTCGGCGGTCTCGGCGAGGTCGAGGTCGGTGTAGTCGGGCACGTGCCGGTAGGGGCAGACCAGCAGGTGCCCCGGGTTGTAGGGGTAGAGGTTGAGCACCGCGAAGACCCGCTCGCCCCGGGCCACCACCAGGCTCTCCTCGGCCGGCAGGCCGGGGGCGAGGCAGAACGGGCAGCCACCGGGCTTGTCGTAGCCGCCCTCGGGGCGGTCCTCGCCGGAGACGTACGTCATCCGGTGCGGGGTCCAGAGCCGTTCCAGCCCGTCGGTCATGCCGTCGCCCGTGTGCCGTTCCGCCCCTGTCACGCCGTCGATCCTACGGTCCCGGCGGCGGATAGGGGGTGAAGAATCTTGACGGAGAGACGTCGATCGATGAAGCTTCCGGTCAGGAAAGGCTCGACAACCGTCGATGGGAGATCACGTGAAGACCGCACTCCGCCGGCTCGGCAGGGCCCTGGCCGCCTGCGCTCTCGCCGCCACCACCACCCTGGTCGGGCTGACCGTGACGACCGGCGCCGCGCACGCCGACGGGTGCTACACGTGGGGCCGGTCGCTGGCCTCCGGCGCCACCGGCGAGGACGTCCGGCAGCTCCAGATCCGCCTCGCCGGCTACCCCGGCTACGGCGCGGTCCTCGGCATCGACGGCTCGTTCGGCCCGGCCACCCGCTCGGCGCTGATCCGCTTCCAGCAGGCGTACGGCCTGTCCGCCGACGGCGTCGCCGGCCCGCAGACCTTCACCAAGCTGTACGCGCTCCAGGACGACGACTGCACGCCGGTCAACTTCAGCTACGCCGAGCTGAACAACTGCAACGGCGACTGGTCCGGCGGGGCGGTGTCGGCGAGCACCGCGCGGTTCAACGCCCTCGTGTCGATGTGGAAGCTCCAGGCCCTGCGGCACGCGCTCGGCGACCAGTCGATCCGGATCACCAGCGGCTTCCGCAGCTACGCCTGCAACAGCGCGGTCGGCGGCGCGTCCAACAGCCGGCACCTCTACGGCGACGGCGTCGACATGGGCTCCGGCCCGCACTCGCTGTGCCGGCTGGCCCAGCAGGCCCGCAACCACGGCTTCGCGCAGATCCTCGGCCCCGGGTACCCGGACCACAACGACCACGTCCACGTCGGAGCGGCGGGCGGCTGGTCGGCCCCGAGCTGCGGCATCTGACCCGCCCCACGCAGGAAGGGTCCCCCTCGCCCGGCAGCCGCCGAGCGCCTCACCGGCGGCCGCCGTGAGAGGGGGACCCTTCTCTACCGAATGCGTTAAGAGGGTGCCCTTCCTTGCGCCTTACCCCTGCGCCGACGGGCCGGCGTTGGTGCGGGAGTTGACCACGTCGAGCACGTGGGCCACCGCCTCGGCGACCGGCACGCCGTTGCGCTGCGAGCCGTCGCGGTACCGGAACGACACCGTGCCGGCCGCCACGTCGTCGTCCCCGGCGATCACCATGAACGGGATCTTCTGCTGCTGGGCGGTGCGGATCTTCTTCTGCATCCGGTCGTCGCCCGCGTCCACCTGGGCCCGGATGCCCTCGGCGCGCAGCGCCGCGACGAATCCGTGCAGGTAGTCGGTGTGGTCCTCGCGGATCGGGATGCCTACCACCTGCACCGGGGCCAGCCAGGCCGGGAACGCCCCCGCGTAGTGCTCGGTGAGCACGCCGAAGAACCGCTCGATCGACCCGAACAGCGCCCGGTGGATCATCACGGGTCGCTGCCGGCTGCCGTCGGCCGCCTGGTACTCCAGGCCGAAGCGCTCCGGCAGGTTGAAGTCGACCTGGATGGTGGACATCTGCCAGGTCCGGCCGATGGCGTCCTTGGCCTGCACGGAGATCTTCGGCCCGTAGAAGGCCGCGCCGCCCGGGTCGGGCACCAGGTGCAGGCCGGACTCCTGCGCCGCCGAGCGCAGCGCCTCGGTCGCCCGCTCCCAGTTCTCGTCGGTGCCGACCGACTTCTCCGGGTTGCGGGTCGACAGCTCCAGGTAGAAGTCGTCCAGGCCGTAGTCGCGCAGCAGTTCGAGCACGAAGGCGAGCAGCGACTTCAGCTCCCCGGCCATCTGCTCCTCGGTGCAGAAGATGTGCGCGTCGTCCTGGGTCATGCCCCGCACCCGGGTCAGGCCGTGCACCACGCCGGACTTCTCGTAGCGGTAGACCGTGCCGAACTCGAACATCCGCAGCGGCAGCTCGCGGTAGGAGCGGCCCCGGGACCGGAAGATCAGGTCGTGCATGGGGCAGTTCATCGGCTTGAGGTAGTAGTTCGCGCCCTCGACCTCCATGGGCGGGAACATGCCGTCGGCGTACCAGTCGAGGTGCCCGGAGACCTCGTACAGGTGGCCCTTGGTGATGTGCGGGGTGTTGACGAAGGAGTAGCCGGCCTGCTCGTGCTTGATCCGCGAGTAGTTCTCCATCTCCCGCCGGATGATCCCGCCCTTGGGGTGGAAGACCGCCAGGCCGGAGCCCAGCTCGTCGGGGAAGCTGAACAGGTCCAGGTCGACGCCGAGCTTGCGGTGGTCGCGCCGGGCGGCCTCCTCCAGCAGCCTCAGGTACGCCTTCAGCTCGTCGCGGGTCGGCCACGCGGTGCCGTACACCCGCTGGAGCTGGGGGTTCTTCTCGCTGCCCCGCCAGTAGGCGGCGGCCGAGCGCATCAGCTTGAACGCGCCGATGAGCCGGGTGTTCGGCAGGTGCGGGCCCCGGCACAGGTCCGACCAGCAGACCTTCTCCTCCTTGGCGTCGAGGTTGTCGTAGATGGTCAGCTCGCCACCGCCGACCTCCATCACCTCGGAGGAGTCCAGCCCTTCGCCCTTGACGTCGATCAACTCCAGCTTGAACGGCTCGGCGGCCAGCTCGGCCTTCGCCTCGTCGAGGCTGGCGAACCGCCGCCGCCGGAACCGCTGCCCGGACTTGACGATCTCCTGCATCCGCTTCTCGAGCTTCGCCAGGTCGTCGGGCTGGAACGGCTTGCCGACGGCGAAGTCGTAGTAGAAGCCGTTCTCGATCGGCGGACCGATGCCGAGCTTCGCCTCGGGGAACACGTCCTGCACCGCCTGGGCGAGCACGTGCGCGGTCGAGTGGCGCAGCACGTTGAGCCCGTCCGGGGTGTCGAGGGCGACCGGCTCGACGACGGTCTCCTCGGCGGGCGCCCAGTCCAGGTCGCGCAGGTTACCCTGCGGGTCGCGGACCACGACGACCGCCTTCGGGCCGCTGGACGGCAGCCCGGCCGCGGCCACCGCGTCGGCCGCCGTCGTCCCGGCGGCGACGACGACGGGGTCGGCCACGACGGGGGTACGGGGTGCGGACACGGTGACTCCTCCAGAGGACGACAGATGCGGCCGGCCGGCCGCCCCCGCTGATGCTAGCGGGCAAGGAAGGGCCCCTTCTTATCGCATTCGGTAGTGGAAGGGCCCCTTATTAACGCCGAGGGCCGGGCGACGCGGCGCACGGCGGCCGGCCGCGGGCGGGCGCCGGATTGAACCTTTCGGCCGCGCCAGCCGAACTACCGGGTGGGGCCGGTGGCACAGGCGGCCGGAGGAAGACGAAGGGTGGGGCGAGGGTGGCGATGATCCGCACGTACGAACGAGGGCTCCGGTTGGCGGCGTCGGCCGCCGTGGCCGTCGTCGCCGCGACGCTGGGCTGGGCCGGCACGGCGCTGGCGGCGGACGTGACGAGCACCCCGGAGCAGGCCCGCCAGGGCGACCCGGTACGGCTGGAGATCGTCGTGCCCGAGGAGCGCCCCGGTGCCCGCACCGAACGGATCGAGCTGCGGCTGCCGGCGGCGGCGCCCGTGGGCGAGGCGTACCCGATGTCGGTGACCGGCTGGGCCCCCCTGATCACCACCCGGAAGCTGGCCGAGCCCATCCCCGGCATCCACGGCACGACGATGGACACGGTCACCGCCTCGGTGGTCTGGACCCGGGCCAAGGGCGCGCCCGCCGGTCCCGCCCGCCTCGCCGTCTCGATGGGGCCGCTGCCGCAGGCCGAGAAGATGGTGTTCGAGGTGGTGCAGACGTACTCCGACGGCACGGTCGTGCGTTGGGCGGACCCCGCCGGCGGCGCGCGGCCCGCCCCGGTGCTGACCCTGCTGCCGGCAGCGGCGGGCGGGCACGGCGGGGACGGGGCCGCCGGTGCGCACGGCGGGGGCCCGTCCGACACGACGGCGGCCGGCGAGGCTCCCACGCCGGCCGTCGCCCTGTCGGACGGCGCCGCGGCAGGCGACCGCGGGTTCACCGATGCCCTGCTGGCGGCGGGTCTGGTCGCGGGGCTCGGCGGGGGCGCCGCGCTCGGTTGGCTGGCGACCCGGTGGCGGCGGCGGACCGACCAGGCGGCGGCGACCACGCCGGACGGCGACGACCTGCGCCGCATCCTCGACGGCGACCTCCCGCCGCCGGACGCGGGCGAGCCGGCCGGGACCGCCGACGGGACGACCGCCACGCACGCGCCGGCCGGGACCATCGGCGGGACGACCGCCACGCACGCGCCGGCCGGGACCATGGGCGGGGCCGCTGCGGGCGAGCCGGCCGGGGCCGCCGGCGGGACGACCGCCTCGGACGAGCCGGCCGGCGCGGTGGTGGAGCCGCAGCCGGCGGGCCGGTAGCCCGGCGACGGCTCCGCGAGGCAGGCGACGCGGCCGCGCCCGGCAGCCGGGCCGGCGACCGGCCCTGCGGCCCGCCCGGTGGGAGACGCCCGCCGGTCAGGCGACCCAGTCGGGCAGGGGCTCGCGGGCGGCGAGCCAGTCGGCGGGTACGCCGCCCGGCGCGCCGACGCCGGTGTGGGCGGCCACGACCGCCCCGACGATGGCGGCCGTGGTGTCGACGTCCCCGCCCGCCTCGACGCAGGCCCGGATCGCGGCCGGGTAGTCGTCGAGGTGGGTCGCCGCCGCCCAGAGCGTGAACGGCACCGTGTCCTGCGCGGTCACCCGGGAGCCGTTGCCGAGCGCGTCCACGGCGACCGCGAGGGGGCGGCCCAGCAGGCCGGCGGCGCGGCGTACCCCCTGGTGCACCTCGCCGGGGTCGAGGGCCGCGGCCACGGCGGCGAGCAACCGCGACGGCGGCGGGCGGTCCCCGTCGAGGCGGGCCCGGGTGGCCAGCGCGGCGGCCACCGCGACCGCGACGGCGCCGGCGATGCCCTCCGGGTGGGCGTGGGTGACCTCGGCGGAGGCCCGGGCCTGGGCCGCCGCCTGCCGGGTCGAGTCGGCGAACCACGCCCCGAGCGGGCCGACCCGCATCGCCGCGCCGTTGCCGCACGAGCCCTGCCCGTCGAACGCGGAGGCCGCGGCGACGGGCCACGGCGTGCCGGTGCGGATCAGGCGCAGGATGGTCACCGCGCCGGGCCCGTAGCCGCGGTACGGCTCGCAGCGGTGCGCGAAGGCCAGCGCCAGCCGGTCCCGGTCGATCTCCCCGGCCCCGGTCAGCTCGGCCACCACGGAGCAGGCCATCTCGGTGTCGTCTGTCCACTGCCACGGCGTCGGCGGGAGCCGGCCGGCGGCGAGGTCGGCGGGCCGCCGGCCCGGCACGAAGAACTGCGAGCCGAGGGCGTCGCCGACGGAGAGGCCGTGCAGGCTGTCCCGGGCGAGCGCCGCGCGGGTGTCCGCGAAGAGCGTGAATGCCATGGCCGTACCAGCTTGCCCGGTCGCCGGGTGCGCCGCAACGCGCCCCGCTTGCCATCACGAGTACGGTGCTGACGTGGCCACGGTGCTCCTGGTCGAAGACGACCACGTCGTACGCGGCGCGATGCTGCGGTCCCTCGCCGACCGTGGGCACGCCGTGCACGCCGTGGGCACCGCGCTGGACGCGCTGCGCCGGGTCGCGGCCCAGACCCCCGACCTGGTGGTGCTGGACCTGGGTCTGCCCGACCTCGACGGCTCGGACGCCCTGCGGATGCTGCGCGGGATCACCGACGTGCCGATCATCATCGCCACCGCCCGCGACGACGAGCAGTCGGTGGTGCGGCTGCTGCGGGCGGGGGCCGACGACTACATGGTCAAGCCGTTCACCGGCGCGCACCTGGACGCCCGCATCACCACCGTGCTGCGCCGCGCCGGCCGGGCCAGCCGGACCGTGCAGCCGGCCGTGCACACCGTCGGCGGCCTGCGGGTGGACGTCGGGGAGCGCAGCGCCCTGCTCGACGGGGTGCCCCTCGCGCTGACCCGCAAGGAATTCGACCTGTTGGCGTATCTCGCCGCCCGGCCCGGGCGGGTAGTGTCCCGCCGGGAACTCTTGGAGGAGGTATGGCGGCAGCCGTCGGTCGGCGAGGACCAGACCATCGACGTCCACCTCTACTGGCTACGTCGCAAAATGGGCGAGTCCGCGGCGAAGCCGCGCTACCTGCGCACCGTGCGGGGGGTGGGCTTCCGGTTGGTGGCCCCGGACTGAGGGCCGCGCTGGCCTGGCTCACGGCCGGCATGTGCGGCCTCGTCGCGCTCGCCTTCCTGGTGCCCCTCGGCATCAGCCTGGGCGAGCGGACCCGCGAGGAGGCCGTCGCGGACGCCGCCCGGCGCAGCGCGCTGGTCACCGGGACCCTCGCGGTCAGCACCGAGCCGGCCGTCGTGCAGCGCGCGGTGGAGGCCAGCGGCGAGGACCCGGCGACCCGGCCGGTGGTGCACGGGCTGGGCGGCGACGACACGGCCGGCCGGGCCGACGGGGCGGCGCTGGCCCGGGCCGCCGCCGACCGGCGTTCCGTGGTCACCGACGTGCCGGGCGGGGTGCTGCGGCTCGACCCGGTGGTGCTGGGCGACTCGGTGGCCGTGGTCGAGGTGTTCGTCCCGGACGCCGCCCTCGACGAGGGCGCCACGGGCCGCTGGCTGCTGCTGGGGGCGGTGGCGGTGGCGCTGGTCGGCGCCGCCGTGCTGGTGGTGGACCGGGTCGCGGCCCGCACGGTCGACTCGACCCGGGGGCTGGTGCAGGCCGCCCTCGCCGTCGGCGACGGCGACCTGGGGGTACGCGTCGAGCCGACCGGCCCGCGCGAGCTGGCCGAGGCCGGCTACGCGTTCAACCGGATGGCCGACCGGCTGGTGGCGGCCCGCACCGACGAGCGGGAGCTGGTGGCCGACCTGTCGCACCGGCTGCGGACCCCGCTGACCGTGCTGCGGCTGGACGCCGACGGGCTCGACTCGGACGACACCAGCGTCGGCTCGTTCACCGAGGCGGAGCTGGACCGCCGGCGGGCGATCCGGCGGATCCGGCAGGCGATCGTCACCCTGGAGGGCGAGATCGACGTGCTGATCAACACGACCCGCAAGGCGGTCGCGCACGAGGCCGGGCCGGCGATGTGCGACGTCAGCGAGGTCGTCCGGGACCGGATGGTGTTCTGGTCGGCCCTCGCCGGCGACCAGAACCGGCCGCACCGCGTCAGCGGCGCGCAGCTGCGCATCCCGGCGCCGGTGCCGCGCGCCGAGCTGGCCGCCGCGCTCGACGCGGTGATCGGCAACGTGTTCCGCTACACCCCGCAAGGCACCGCGTTCGAGGTGGCGGTCTCCCGCCGCGACGGGTATGTGGCGATCCGCATCGACGACGCCGGCCCCGGCATCGCCAACCCGGACCGGGCGCTGCGCCGGGGGGCCAGCGACCAGGGCTCCACGGGGCTGGGGCTGGACATCGCCAAGCGGGTGGCGTTGCAGGCCAACGGGTCGGTCAGCATCGACCGGGCCCGGCTCGGCGGGGCCAGCGTGGTGATGCTGCTGGCCGACCCGGAGGCCACCCCGCGACAGGTCAGCCGGTTCGGCCTGGTCGGACGGATGGCCCGGGACGCGCGGGAGCCGAAGGCCGAGGGCCGCCGCTGGCCCCGCCGACGCCCGTCGGACGGCTGACCCGGCGACCGGCCGGGACCGGCCGGTTGTGCGCAGACGCAAGTCTTCCTTAGATCCGGATTAACCACGGCGGCACATCGGACGCCCGGTGGCAGGATCTGGGACGAACCCATCAGTTCCACCGGCCAGTTCCGGGTTTCCACCGGTCGGTGGAGCCGTGCGCGCGGCGGGAGTGCGGTCCCCCCACAACCTCCTCCCGCCGCGCGCCAGCCCGGAAGCCGTCAGCCGGCCGCCGCGGCCAGGTAGCCGTCGATCTCGGCGGCGAGCCGCGTCTTCTCCCCCGGTGCCAGGAACGACGCCGTGACCGCGTCGGTGGCCAGCGCCGCCAGCCCCTGCGGGCCGAGGTCGAGCAGCCGGGCCGCCACCGCGTACTCGTCGTTGAGGGTGGTGCCGAACATCGGCGGGTCGTCGGAGTTGATGGTCACCAGCACACCGGCCTCGACCAGCCGGGGCAGCGGGTGGGCGTCGAGCGAGGCCACGGCCCGGGTGCGCACGTTGGAGGTGGGGCACACCTCCAGGGCGATGCGGTGCTGCGCCAGGTGGGCCAGCAGCTCGGGGTCCTCGGCGGCGGAGATGCCGTGGCCGATGCGTTCCGCGCCGAGGTCGCGCAGCGCGTCCCAGACCGTCTGCGGGCCGGTGGTCTCGCCCGCGTGCGGCACCGAGCGCAGCCCGGCCGCCCGCGCCCGGTCGAAGTACGGCGTGAACTGCGGCCGGGGCACGCCGATCTCGGGGCCGCCCAGGCCGAAGCTGATCAGGCCGGCGGGCTGCTCGTCGAGGCAGATCCGCAGGGTCTCCTCGGCGGCCGGCAGCCCCGCCTCCCCGGGGATGTCGAAGCACCAGCGCAGGGCGATGCCGAAGTCGGCCTCGGCCCGCTTGCGGGCGTCCTCGATGGCCTCGCAGAAGGCCGGCGCGGGGATGCCCCGGCGCACGTGCGAGTAGGGGGTGACGGTCAGCTCGGCGTACCGGACCTGCTGGCGGGCCAGCTCGCGGGCCACCTCGTGGGTGAGCAGCCAGACGTCCTCGGGGTCGCGGACCAGGTCGACCACGCTGAGGTAGACCTCGATGAAGTGGGCGAAGTCGCGGAAGGCGAAGTAGTCGGCGAGGGCGTCCGGGTCCGCCGGCACCGGGCTGGCCCCCTCGTGGCGGGCGGCCAGCTCGGCCACGATGCGCGGCGACGCGGAGCCGACGTGGTGCACGTGCAGCTCCACCTTGGGCAGACCGGCGATGAAGGCGGACAGGTCGGTCACGGGCTCTCCTCGGGAGGGTACGGCGGACGGGCACCGGTGCGGGCGACGACGAACACGCGGCGGAACGGGAAGCACACCCGCCCCTGCCGGACCGGGTACGCCGCCGCGAGGCGGGCGGCGAGCTGGGCGCGGAAGTCGGCCCACCGGGCGTCGTCCAGGGCCGCCCGGACGGGGCGCAGGGCGGTGCCCTCCATCCAGGTCAGCACCGGGTGGTCGGCGTCGGCGGGAGCCGGCAGCAGGTGCACGTACGTAGTCTCCCAGGCGTCGACCGCGCAGCCGGCGCGGGTCAGCAGCGTGGCGTAGCCGACCGCGTCGTCGACCGGATCGTCGCGCAGCGCCGGGGCGAGGGTGGCGGCCCACGGCCCGCCCCGGGCCACCGCGTGCAGCGCCCGGTGCGAGGGCGCGCCGAAGTTGCCCGGCACGGCGAAGGCGAGCCAGGCCCCGGCGGGCAGTTCGGCGGCCCACCGGGTCAGCAGCTCCCGGTGGCCGGGCACCCACTGGAGCAGCGCGTTGCTGACCACCACGTCGACGTCGGCGTCGGGACGCCAGTCGCGCACGTCGCCGACCGCGAAGTCGACCGGCGCGGCCAGGGCGGCGGCCCGCCCGATCATCTCCGCCGAGGCGTCGAGGCCGGCGACGCGGGCGTGCGGCCAGCGGGCCGCCAGGCCGGCGGTCAGCGTCCCGGGCCCGCAGCCGAGGTCCACCACGGCCCTCGGCCGCTCGGCCGGGACCCGCGCGAGCAGGTCGTGGAAGGGCCGCCCGCGCTCGTCGCGGTAGCGCAGGTACGTCGCCGGATCCCACATCGCGCCTCCAAACCGTACGTCCGTCTTGTTTTTCAAGGTACGGCCCGCCGCACGGCCGGACAAGCCCGATCACTAGGCTCGGGGCATGGAGCAGCGCACCTTCACCCGGCTCGGACGGCACGTCGGCGTGGTCGGGCTCGGCGCCTGGCAGCTCGGCGCGGACTGGGGCCGGGTCGACGAGGCCGACGCGACGGCCGTCCTGACCGCCGCCCTGGACTCCGGCGTCACGTTCGTCGACACCGCCGACGTCTACGGCGACGGGCGCAGCGAGCAGATCATCGGGCGGTTCCTGCGGTCCCACCCCGACGCGGGGCTGACCGTGGCGACGAAGATGGGCCGCCGGGTCGAGCAGCGGCCGGAGGCGTACACGGCGGAGAACTTCCGGGCCTGGACCGACAGGTCCCGGGCCAACCTCGGCGTGGACACCCTCGACCTGGTCCAGCTGCACTGCCCGCCCACCGCCGTGTTCGCCGACGACCGGGTCTTCGACGCACTCGACGCCCTCGTCGCCGACGGGCGGATCGCCGCGTACGGGGTCAGCGTGGAGACCTGCGACCAGGCGCTCACCGCGATCGCCCGGCCCGGCGTGGCCAGCGTCCAGATCATCCTCAACGCGCTGCGCCTCAAGCCGCTCGACCGGGTGCTGCCGGCCGCCGCGGCCGCCGGGGTCGGCATCATCGCGCGGGTGCCGCTGGCCAGCGGCCTGCTCTCCGGCCGGTACGACGAGCACACCACCTTCGCCGCCGACGACCACCGCACCTACAACCGGCACGGCGAGTCGTTCGACGTCGGGGAGACCTTCTCCGGGGTGGACTACGGCACCGGGCTGGCCGCCGTGCGCCGGCTCGCCCCGCTGGTCGGCACGGGCCGCACCATGGCCCAGTTCGCGCTGCGCTGGGTGCTCGACCAGCCGGGCGTCACGGTGGTCATCCCCGGCGCCCGCGACG
Organism: Micromonospora sp. WMMD712; assembly: GCF_029581295.1. NCBI lineage: Bacteria > Bacillati > Actinomycetota > Actinomycetes > Micromonosporales > Micromonosporaceae > Micromonospora > Micromonospora sp. WMMD712. The sequence continues at coordinate 7,490,098 of NZ_CP120743.1, read as the reverse complement.
CCGAGCAGGCCCGACGCAACGCCGCCACGGCCGACCTCGCGCAGCTCACGCCCGACGAGCTGGCCGCCGTCCGGGACACCTACGACGAGCTGGTCCGGCCGCAGGTGCACGACCGGTGGTGACCCGCCCGGCGGCGGTGCTCGCGCGCCGCGGCGACGACGCGCATGCTGGACCGGGCCGGCGCGTCCGGCCGGCGAGCGGAGGGGGGACGCGATGAAGGGGTGGCTCCGGCTCACCCTCGGCCTGCTCGCGGTGGTCGTCGGCGCCGTCTGGACGGTGCAGGGCCTCGGCTACGTCGGCGGGAGCATGATGACGGACCAGCGGATCTGGGCGCTGCTCGGCCCGGTGCTGGTCCTCATCGGACTGGCGACCCTCTGGTACGGCCTGCGCGCCCGACGCCGCCGCCCGTGACCCCGGGCGCGACGGGTCGGGCACGTGAAAAGCCCCGCATCCCGAACGGGACACGGGGCTTGACTTGATCCGGGTCGGATCATCCCCTCGGCCGGCGGGCCGGCCGCGGCTGCTCAGATCGGGCGGACCTGCTCAGCCTGCGGGCCCTTCTGACCCTGGGCGATCTCGAACTCCACCCGCTGGTTCTCCTCCAGCGTGCGGTAGCCGCTGGTCTGGATGGCCGAGAAGTGGACGAACACGTCAGCACCCCCGCCGTCGACGGTGATGAAGCCGAAGCCCTTGTCTGCGTTGAACCACTTCACGGTTCCCTGCGCCATGTGTATCTCCTTCTAAAACTGGCGGCCGAGCACGCCGTGCGGCCGATTGGCCGTTTTCGAGCAGCGGCGCCTGAGGCGGCCCCCTGTGCAGGAGACTTCTCTCAACCCACGCCATCTCGCAACAGCGTGGAACAGCAAACCACGTAGCGAAAACTCTGCACAGCCTACCCGACGAAATTCTTCGACATGTGACCTGAAGGACGCCCGAATTCCGACCTCCCGGGCCCTTCCCGCACGCACGAAGACCCCCTTCCCGGTCACCCGGAAAGGGGGCCCACGCCTGTCTTGGCTGGTCAGTCGGGCCAGCGGCCGGTCAGCCGGCGTACGCCCACCGCGCCGCCGCGGTCGACGGCCGCGCGGACCACGGAGAAGATCGCGCCCTGGAGGGCGGCGGCGGCAAGGATCTCGCCCCAGCCGCGGTCCTCGTCGGTCGCGCTCGGGGCCTCGCCGTCGCCGGCCGTCATCTTCCAGACCTGCCGGAAGATCACGCCCGCGACCGCGCCGGCCGCCAGCCCCATCAGCACCCCGACGGGCTTGTAGGCCGCCCTGCCGATGCCCTTGCTCACCTGCGCCTCCCCCGGACGATCAACAGCACGATCATGGTAGCCACCGCGCCGGCGGCGACCGCCGCCCACGGCACCGGGCCGCGGCCCAGCTCCGCGCCGGCGGCGGCCCGCTCCCGGGCGGCCTCGGCCCCCTGGGCGGCCTGCCCGCGCACCCGGGCCACGGTCTGCGCGGCCTGCTCCCGCACCCGCCCCTTCGCCTGCTCGGCGGAGGAGCGCAGCCGGGCCTTGACGTCGGCCTTCGCGGCCAGCGCCTCCATCGTCTCGCCGAGCTCCACCCGGGTACGCCGGATCTCCTCGCGCAGGGCCTCCGTGTCGCCCGTGCCGTTGCGGCCGTTCGCGCTACCCGTCATGCCCGTCCCCTGTCCTTCACCGCGGCGGTGACGGTGTCCACGTCCGCCCGGACGCTGCGCACCGCCGCCGCCGGCACCGGCGGGACCGCCTGGCCGACCTGCTTCTTGCCGACCAGGGCGAGGACCCCGGCCAGCAGGAAGAGCGCCACCGCGACGATCAACGCGGCCGCCCAGGCCGGCACGACCAGCGCCAGCAGCAGGATCGCGGCGGCGACCAGCGCGCCCAGGCCGTAGAGCGCCAGCGCGCCGCCGCCGCCGAAGAGGCCGATCCCGATGCCGGCGTGCTTGCCCTTCTGGGTCAGCTCCGCCCGGGCCAGGGCCAGCTCGTCGCGGACGAGCCGGGAGACCTGCTCCGTGGCCCGCTGCACGAGCTCGGCGGTGGACGGCTCGCTCCCGGTCCGCGACGTGCGGTGATTCGCGACGTCAGCCATGCTGTCCTCCTTTCGTCATCACCGCGCTGTATGCCCGGAGTCGCCGCCCGTCAATCCTGCGCGGGCACGGCCGGTCGCACCGGCCGCGCCGCGCAGCAGTCCCCGGGAGACGGCCGTTCAAACCCGCCGGGCCCCGCGACGGGCCTCCGGCGGTTCAACGCGCCGCCACCGGCGCAGGACGCGCCACGCCGGCCGTCGACGAGGGCCGTCAGCGCGGGGCGTCAGCGCGGGCCGTCAGCGCCCGGCGGCGGCGTGGTTCCCGGACGGGGCGGGGACGTCGCCGGACCGGGCCGGGGCGTCCTTCGGCGTCGCCCCGGCGGCCCGGGGCGGGGCCGGGCCGTCGGCGGCCGACGGCCGGGCGTCGCCGGCCGGCGGGGTCGGGGCGTCCGGGCGGGCGGCGGGCTCGTCCGGGCCCACGAACGCCTCGCTGCGGGCCGCGCCGTCGTCGCTGCCGCCGAAGACCCGGGCGTCGTCGGGCACGTCCGTCTCGGCGCCGCGGCGCGCCGGGCGGCGGGGCTGCACGGCCTGCCAGGGCAGCGCGCCGGACGCGTCGCCGACCTCGGCGCGCATCCGGGGCAGCGCGGTCGGGCGGTGGTCCCGCACCCAGCCGACCAGGTGCTCCCGCACCAGGCAGCGCAGGTCCCACAGGCTGCCGGCGTTCGCCGCGCTGACCAGCGCCCGCACCTTGATCAGGCCGCCCGTGGCGTCGGTGACCTGCAGGACGCAGACCCGGCCGTCCCACAGCTCGCTGCCCTCCACCAGCCGGCGCAGCTCCTCCCGCATCGCCTGCACGTTGATCGACCAGTCGACGTCGAACTCGGCGGTGCCCAGCACCGCCGCCTCCGTGCGGGTCCAGTTCTGGAACGGCTTGCTGGTGAAGTACGAGGTGGGCAGGATCAGCCGGCGGTCGTCCCAGATCTGCACGACGACGTAGCTGAGGGTCAGCTCCTCGATGCGTCCCCACTCCCCCTCGACGACCACCACGTCGTCGAGGCGCACCGCGTCGCTGAAGGCGAGCTGGAGGCCGGCGAAGACGTTGCCGAGCAGGCTCTGTGCGGCCAGCGCAGCCACCACGCCGACCACACCGGCGGAGGTCAGCACGCCGGCGCCGACCCCACGGACGCTCGGGAAGGTCATCAGCATCACGCCGACGGTGAGGATCACGATCACCGCGATGGTCAGCCGGCGCAGCATCACCACCTGGGTACGCACCCGGCGGGCGTGCCGGTTGTCCGGCACGTCCACCCGGAACCGGGCCAGCGCGACGTCCTCGACCACCACCAGCAGCGAGGCGACCAGCCAGGCCAGGGTGGCGATGATGCCGAGCACCAGCGCGTGCAGCACCACCTGCCGCCACGGGGTGCCGACGGCGTAGCCGGTGGAGAACCGGACGGCGAACTGCACGGCGAGCACGGTCGCGGCGACCTGGAACGGGCGGTGCGCGTGGTCGGTCAGCTCGGTCATCAGCAACGAACGCCGGCCGAGCCGGCGGGTCGTCCGGTGCACCACCTCGGCCAGGAAAAGGGCGATCGCCGCCGCGGCGAGCGCGGCGACGATCGTCATGAGGTAGCTCTGCACGGGTGTCTCTCCCCCTTCAGCGGGTCCCTCGATCCGGGCAAAGGCCCAATGGTGCCCGCTGTCCGCCGTGTCGGCCAAGCCGGGCAGGAACCGGCCGGGCCGGTCCGGATCACACCTTGCGGTACCGGGACTGGAGGAAGCAGTACACGCCGAAGCAGGCGATGCCGAGGGCGACCAGGGCGAGCAGGAACGGGCCGTACGACTGGTCGCGCAGGGTGCGCAGCGCGGCGTCGAGGCCGCGGGCCTTCTCCGGGTCGTAGTTGACCGCGGCGACGACCACCAGCAGGCCGGCGATGCCGTACGCGACGCCCTTGGCGACGTAGCCGGCCATGCCGAGGCGCAGGGCCAGGGTGCGGGTGTGCGCGTCCATCTCGCCGGTCTTGAGGTGCTTGCGGAACTTCTTCTTCCAGCCGTAGATCACCAGGCCGACGCCGACCGCGGCGAGCACCAGCCCGGCCAGGCCGACCAGCAGCCGGCCGCCGCCGGACTCCATCAGCTTGCCGGTGAGGGCCTCCTGCTGGTCGGCGCCGCTCGACCCGGCGTTGGAGAAGACCTTCCAGGCGGTCCAGGCGAAGTAGAGGTAGACGAGGGTACGGGCGGCGGAGGCGATCCGCTCGAAGACGCGCTCCCGGCCGCGCTCGGCGCGGTGCCCGACGGCGGCCTCCAGCGCCTGCCAGATCGCCATGGCGAGCATGCCGACGGCGATCGCGACGCAGAGGAACTTGCCCATGGGCTGCTCGGCCAGGGTGCTGAGCGCACCGGTCTGGTCGCCGTCCTTGCCGCCCGAGTCGCCGAAGGCGATCTGCAGGGCGAGCCAGGCGAACAGCAGGTGCACCACGCCGTAGCCGATGAAACCGGCCCGGGCGAGTAGTTCGAGCCACCGGCTGTTCGCGGCCTGCGAGGCGGTGGCTTCGGCGTTTCGGGTGAGTGACATGGCGCCTCAATCTCCGATTGCGGAGATCCCCAAACGTCGGCCACCGCCCGGGCGGCCCTCCGGGTCAGCCGTTGGGGTTGCGCGAGACGCGGATCTTGACCTGCTCGTCGGTGACGCTGTCCAGGGTGACCGCGAAGCCGCCGACCTCGGTGGCCTGCTGCCCCACGGTCAGCGAGAGCTGCTCGCCGGCCACCTCGACGGTCACCTGGTCGCCCTGGGCGCCGACCAGCTTGGCCTCGACGCCGAGGATGGTGGCGCTGGCCTCGACGCCCCGGTCGAAGGTCACCGTGCAGGCGTCCAGGCCGCAGTCGGTGGAGGCGCCCTCGGAGCTGCACCCGGCGAGCAGGGCGACGCCGAGTGCCAGGCCGGCCAGCAGGCCGGCGGCCCGGCGGGTGGGGGTGGACGGGAAGGTGCCGCGTCGGTTCGTCACGCGATCAAGGGTACGAGACCCCCGCGACCCGCCCGCCGTGCAAGGAAGGGCCCCTTGTTAACGCCTCCGGTAGAGAGGGGCACCCTTCTCACACCCCCAACAGGGCGGCGGGGGGGCGGGGCAAGACGGCGGACGGGGCGGGGCGACTGGCGGCGAATCGGGCCGGGCGGCGGGGGGCCGGGGCAGAATGGCCGGGTGAGCTTCCTGGTCGAGGACAATCCCGCCCGCCACCGCTTCGAGATCCTGGTCGACGACGCGCTGGCCGGGTTCACCGCGTACCTGCCCCGGGGCGAGGTGCTGATCTTCACCCACACCGAGGTCGACGCGAAGTTCCAGAACATGGGCGTCGGGGCGGCGCTGATGCGGGCCACCCTGGACCAGGTCCGCGAGCGCGGCGGCCGGGTGGTGCCGAGGTGCCCGTTCATGGCGGCCTACATCGAGCGCCACCCCGAGTACGCGGACCTGGTCACCGCCGCCCCCTGAGGGCCGCGACGACACCTGATCCGGCCGCGCTCAGCCGAAGCCGCGCTCAGCCGAAGCGGGGCAGCAGGCACCGTCGAGCAGCAGCCGAACCCGAGCCGCAGACCCCGCCGGGCAACAGGCACCGCCGGGAAATGGGCACCGCCGAATCCCCGCCGGCAGAGGGTTCAGCCGACCACGGGCTCGGCCACGCCGGCCAGCGGCCTCGCGGCGGCGCGGCCCGTGCCGGCCAGCAGCTCGGCGGCGGCCAGGGCACCGGCCCGGGTCGCGCCGTGGGTGGCGACGTGCACGGCCCCCGTGACCAGGGCCGGCACGCCCAGCTCGACCACCACCGCGTCCGGGCGGACGGCGAGGGCCCGGGCCACCGCGGCGCGCATCCAGTCGTGCCGGTGCAGGTCGCGGACGACCAGCACCAGCGGCCGACCGGCGGCCCCGGCGACAGCACCGGCGAGAGCACCGACGACGGCAGCGGCAGGAGGCACCGCGACAGCACCGGCGGAAGGCGCGACCGCAGCGCCACCGGACGCCACGACGGCGGCACCGGCAGAAGGCGCGACGGTGGCGCCGGCGGAAGGCGCGTCGGCGTCGCCGCCGGACGCCCCGGCCCGGGGCTCGGCGAGGTCGGCCGTGGCGAGACGGACCGCGGTGGTGCCCGGGAGCAGGGCGGCCAGCGGGGCGGCGATCCCCCACGGGGTCTCCGCGCCGATCGCGATGTTGCGGGGCGGCTCGAATTCGACCACGTGCGGCGCCCCGGCCAGCGGCAGGGCCCCGGCGGCGCTCGCCGTGACCCGTACGGCGCGGCGGGCGGCGGCCAGCCCGATCGGGGAGCCGCCCGGGGCGGCGGTGGGGCGGGACGGTGCGTCGGCCCGGGCCGCCACCGTCCAGGCGGCGAGCTGGCCGACGCGCTTGGCCGCCTCGGCCAGCCGCTGTTCGGGCAGCTCGCCGGCGACCACGGCGGCGACGATCGCGTCGCGCAGCTCGCGGGCGGCGTCCTCGTCGGCGCGCTCGCCGCCGACGCAGATCGCGTCCGCCCCGGCGGCGAGGGCGCGCACCGCCGCGCCGGCGAAGCCGTACCGGTCGGCGACCGCCCGCATCTCCACCGCGTCGGTGACGATCACGCCCGAGAAGCCCAGTTCCTCGCGGAGCAGGCCGCCGAGGATGCGAGGGCTGAGGGTGGCCGGCAGCCGCGGGTCGAGCGCCGGCACGAGCAGGTGGCCGGTCATCACGGCCTGCACGCCGGCCGCCACGGCGGCCCGGAACGGCACCAGCTCGGCGGCGTCGAGCTGCTCCCGGCTGCCGCCGATGCGGGGCAGGTCGTGGTGGGAGTCGACGCGGGTGTCGCCGTGGCCGGGGAAGTGCTTGGCGCAGGCGGCGACCCCGCCGGACTGGAGTCCGCGTACCCAGGCGGCGGTGTGCCGGGCGACGAGGGCCGGGTCGGCGCCGAAGGCGCGTACCCCGATCACGGGATTGGCGGGGTTGGAGTTGACGTCGGCGTCCGGGGCGTAGTCGAGGGTGACGCCGACGGACGCCAGGTCGCGGCCCAGGTCGCGGGCCACCTCGGCGGTCAGCTCCGGGTCGTCGACGGCACCGAGGGCGAAGTTGCCGGGCCGGGAGCTGCCCCGGCCGGACTCGATGCGGGTGACGTCGCCGGCCTCCTCGTCGATGGCGACGATCACGTCGGGACGCTCGGCGCGCAGCGCGGCGGTGAGCGCGGCGACCTGGTCGAGGTCGACGATGTTGCGGGCGAAGAGCACCACCGAGCCGAGTCCGTCGCCCAGCCACCGCAGGACCCACGGCGGCGGGGTGGTGCCGACGAATCCGGGTTGCAGGACGGCGGCCGCCAGGCTCGCCAGGTTCCCCGTCGGTGCGCTGCTCATGCGGCTGCCGTACCCCCGTCTTGGGCCGTGTCGGACCGGCCGCGGGCCGCGGCGGTGCTGCCATGGTCACACCACCGCCGGCAAATAGTCAATAAACCTTACTGTTACTGTCTGGCGCGGTCCGGCCCTTCGTGGGAGAGTTCCCACATGCCTGTCCCGCCGCTCGCCGACGCCACCAGCGCGGCCGACGTGCCCGGCGTCCGCCTGCTCGGCCTGATCGTCGGTGGCCTCCTGCTGCTCGCCGCGATCCGGGCCATGTTCGGCCGCCGCTGACCTCACGGTGCCGCCGGCCCCGCCGACGCCTGGGTTAGGAGTTAGGAAGGGCCCCCTGTGCAACAGAATGCGTTAACAGGGGGCCCTTCCTTCCGCTCCGTCGGGTTTCGGGGGTGATCGGGTCGGGTACCTCCGGCCCTCGATGAAGCTGTCCACGCACTCGATGACGTTGCGCCGCGCGGCGCGGAGCCTCTTCGGCTGGAAAGCGCTGCGGCCCAACCAGCTCGCCGCCATGCGCGCGGTGATGAAGCGACGCGACGCCCTGGTGGTGCTGCCCACCGGCGCCGGCAAGTCGGCGATCTACCAGATCCCGGCCAGCCTGATCCCCGGCCCGACCGTGGTGATCTCCCCATTGCTCGCCCTCCAGCAGGACCAGATCGCGGCCCTCAACGAGCGCCGCCGCCCCGAGCTGCGGGCGGTGCGGATCAGCTCGGACGAGACGCCCGCCCAGCAGGCGGAGGCGATCGACGAGGTCCGCGCGGGCCGGGCCGAGTTCCTGTTCATCACGCCGGAGCAGTTGGCCAACCCCGACCGGATGGCCGAGGTCAGGTCGCTCAGGCCGGCGCTCGTGGCGATCGACGAGGCGCACTGCATCTCGGCCTGGGGGCACGACTTCCGCCCCGACTACCTGGCGCTGGGGCACCTCATCGAGGGCATCGGCCGGCCCCCGGTGGTGGCCCTGACCGCCACCGCCTCCCCGCCGGTACGCGACGACATCGTCGCCCGGCTGCGGCTGCGCGACGCCGAGGTGGTCGTCTCCGGGCTGGACCGGCCGAACCTGTTCCTGGAGGTCGCGCACTGCCCCACCGAGGACTACCGGTGGCGGCGGCTGCTCGCCCTGCTGCGCGAGGACGGCCGCCCCGGGATCATCTACGTGCCGACCCGGCGGGCGGCCGAGGAGCTGGCCGCCCGGCTCACCGACGCCGGCTTCCCGGCGGAGTTCTACCACGGCGGGATGCCCGCCGGGGCGCGCGGCGAGCTGCACGAGGCGTTCCTCGCCGACCGGGTGCCCATCATGGTGGCCACCTCGGCGTTCGGCATGGGCATCGACAAGCCGAACATCGCCTGGGTGGTGCACATGGCGCTGCCGGACTCGCCGGACAGCTACTTCCAGGAGATCGGCCGGGCCGGGCGCGACGGGGAGCCGGCCCGGGTGCTGCTGCTGTGGCAGGCCGAGGACGTCGGCCTACAGCGCTTCTTCAGCGGCGGGCTGCCCGACGCCACCGAGCTGCGCGACCTGGCGGCCCTGCTGCGGCGCAAGCCGGCCAGCAAGAAGGAGCTGCGGGAGGCCACCGGCCTGGGGCCGCGCAAGCTGGGCCAGTACCTCGCCCTGCTGGAGCAGGTCGGCGCCGCCGAGCCCCGGTCGCGCCAGCGCATCGGCGCGCCCCGGTACTCGCCGACGCCGGTCGAGGCCGGCGACGCGGCGCGGGCCGAGGCGGAGCGCCAGCAGACCGTCACCCGGTCGCGGACGGACATGATGCGGGCCTTCGCGGAGACGACCGGCTGCCGGGGGCAGGCGCTGCTGGCGTACTTCGGCGAGCAGATGACACGGGTCTGCGGGCACTGCGACAACTGCCTCGCCGGCACCAGCGTCGCCGACGACGGGGCGAGCGGACCGTTCCCGGTGCACAGCCAGGTGCGCCACCCGGAGTGGGGGCCCGGCATGGTGCTCAGCTACGAGGAGGACCGGATGACGGTGCTCTTCGAGGAGGTCGGGTACAAGACGCTGTCGGTGCGCGTGGTGTCCGAACAGGGTCTGCTGACCCTCGACTAGCCTGAGCCGGGCCACCAGGCCACGGCAGCGGGACGGACCACCGTGCCCACGGCACCGAACAACAGGCATCGTGCCCACGGCACCGAGACAGGACAGACGAGAGGAGCGCGGTCGTGATCGAACAGCCGGCGTACACCGGGTTCGGTTTCTCCGACGAGGAGTGGGGGCTGCTGGTCGGCCTGCCGCAGTCGGTGCTGACCGCGGCGAGCGCCGCCGAACACGACAGCGCCCGCCGCACCATGGCCGAGAACGCGGCCGGGTTGGAGAGCATCGCCACGGGCCGTGAGTCGGGCAGCCCGCTCGTGGCCGCCGTGGCCGGCGAGATCGTGGCCCGGGTGGGCGACCCCGAGGCCGGCGAGGAGCTGCCGGTGATCGCGCCGGCGGACCCGCGGGCCGTGATCGAGGACGTGCTGAACCGGGCGGCCTCGGCGGCCCGGCTGCTGGCCGAGAAGGTCGACGAGGGCGAGGCCGGCGCCTACAAGCACTGGCTCGTGGAGATCGCCGAGCACGTGGTGAGCGCGGCCTCCAGCGGCGGGATCCTGGGCCTCGGCGGCGACGTGGTGAGCGACTCCGAGCGGCGCTTCCGCGACCGGCTCTCCCAGGTCCTCAACGACTGAGCCGACGACGGGCGTCCGGTCGTCCAATGCCGCTGGCGGCTGCCGCCCCACGGACAGCGGACGGTCGGACGCCTCCCCGGGCGCCCGCCCCGCGCCCGACCCGGGTCAGCCGCCGGCCTTGTCCCGCTCGACCAGGTCGTCGGAGCGGGCGAGGCCCGACGGCCCGCGCCGCGTCCGACCCGGCGGCGCTCCCCGCCGACCCCGGCGTCGACAATGGAGGGAGGCGACGACGGGGAGACGCTGATGGGTGGGTTGCGCGCCGAGAGGCTGGACACGACGGCGCTGCCGGCGCCGGAACGCTGGCCGTTCTTCACGGAGCTCGCCTCCCGTGCCTCCGCCCCGATGGCGATGGACAGCGAGCACACGGCGGACTTCCGGGCCGACGTCGACATGGTGGCGCTGGGCGAGGTGGAGCTGTGCCGGTTCCACTACCAGTCCCTGGTCGGCCGGCGCACCCCGCGCCTGATCCGGCAGGCCGATCCGGAGGTCTTCCAGATCGCCCTCACCCTCGCCGGCACCAGCGTCATCGGCGCCGGCCGGGCCACGAACGCGATCCCCGTCGGCGATTTGACCCTGGTCGACTGGGCGCGCCCCCACCGGCTCGTGCACTCGGGCCGGGGCGACGAACGGGCCCAGGCCAGCGCCGTCACCGCGCTGGTGCCCCGCGCCCGCCTGCCGCTGCACCCCGACCGGGTCGGCGGGCTGAGCGCGGCGCGGATGTCGGGCACCGAGGGCCCCGGCGCGCTGCTGGCCCAGCACCTGCTCCAGATCACCGGGCATCCCGAACAGTTCCGGGCCGCCGACGCGCCCCACCTGGCCGACGTCACCCTCACCCTGATCTCCCTGCTGCTGGCCCGCCACCTCGACGCCGAGCCCCGGCTCCCGGCCGAGATGCGCCAGCAGGCGCTGCTCACCCAGGTCCACGACTTCATCGACCGCCACATCGACGATCCGAACCTGTCGCCCCGGGCCGTCGCCGACGCCCACCACGTCGCCCTGCGTACCCTGCACCGCCTCTTCGCCGACGGGGAGGAATCGGTCGGCGGGGCCATCCGTCGCCGTCGGCTGGAGCGCTGCCGGCGGGACCTGGCGGACCCGATGCTGCGCGACCGGCCCGTCCAGGCCATCGCCGCCCGCTGGGGCTTCCGCGACAAGGCGCACTTCAGCCGCGCCTTCCGTGCCGCGTACGGCCTCAGCCCCCGGGCCTGGCGGGAGAGCGCCCGGCCGGGGACCGGCTGACCCGGGGCGCGGTGGCGCCCACCCGCGCGGCACGGATCGTCAACCACCTGGCACGCTGGGTCAACTCCCCGGCCGGTTCCGCTCAGATACTGGGTACGGGCCGGACTCGGGGCAACCCCGCGGCGGCCCGCACGTAACGGGGGCCGCGGCGAGCGCCCGCGACAACCCGGTCGCGGGCGGCCGCCCGGTGCCGCCAGGCCGCTGGGCGGGGCGTCAGGCGTCCGCCAGCAGCTCCAGCACCCGCCGCTCCGCCTCCGCGCGGGGGGTCCCCGGCACGACCGGGGCGACCACCCCGTCGTGGAACAGGTCCACCACCCGGGGGTCCACGTACGAGGTGCGGGCCACGGTCGCCGTGTTGCCCAGCAGCTCCGCGACCTGCCGCATCACCGCCGCCACCGCCCGGCGGCGGGCCGTCACGGAGCGGGCCGGCACGTGGCCGGCCAGCTCGGTGGCCGCCAGCACGGTGGCGTGCCAGGTGCGGAAGTCCTTCGCGGTCATCTCGCCGCCGCTGGCGTCGCGCAGGTAGTCGTTGACCTCGTCGCTGCGCACGTCCCGCCAGCCCCGGCCGTCCCAGTAGCCGAACAGCCGGTCGGCGGCGCGCCGGCGGCGGCGCAGGTTGGCCAGCACCCGGCACAGCTGCGGGTCCTCGATGCGCCGCACCTGTTCGACGCCGCCCTTGGCGGGGAACGCGAAGACCACGCAGCCGCCCCGGCTGCGCGCGTGCTCGGGGCGCAGCGTGGCCACGCCGAAGGTGGCGTCGTCGCCGACGGCGTACTGGTCGCTGCCGACGCGGAACGTGCCCATGTCGAGCAGCCGGGTGACCGTGGCCAGCACCCGGTCCCGGTTCAGCCCCCGGCCGGTCAGGTCCCGCCCCACCCGCTCGCGCAGCACGGGCAGCCGCCGGGCGACCTCCAGCACGTGGTCGAACTTCGCCTCGTCGCGCTGCTGCCGCCAGCGGGGGTGGTAGAGGTACTGCTTGCGCCCGGCCGCGTCGACCCCGGTGGCCTGGATGTGCCCGTTGGGGTGGGGCGAGATCCACACGTCCCGCCAGGCCGGCGGGATCACCAGCTCCCGCAGCCGGCCCAGCTCGTCGGGGTCGCGCACCGGGTCGCCGGCCGGGTCGAGGAACAGCCATCCCCGGCCGCGCCGCAGGCGGCCGTATCCGGGCCTGCCCGGGTCGCTACGCCGTAACCGCACCGGCAACTCGCACCGCCTGTTCCGCCTCCGCCACGGCGGCCACCACCTCGCCGACGCCGATCGCCGCCAACGTCGAATCGGTTCCTACCCCGCCGGACGGGGACCAGTCCCCCGCCGGACCGCCGCCGCGGGGCGTCCCCGCCCACAGCGCCCGGTGCCACGGCCGCTCCGGCGGCGGCCCCCACCGGCTTGGCGGGACCGGGCCGAACAGGACCACCGACGGGGTGCCGTAGCCCGTGGCGAGGTGGGCGACGCCGGTGTCGCCGCTGACCACGAGGCGGGCGTGCGCCACCAGGGCGGCCAGCCCGCCGAGGTCCGTACGGCCGGCGAGCACCGCGTCCGGGGCGAGCCCCGCCCGCCGGGCCACCCGCCCGGCCAGCGCCCGCTCGTCGGCCGACCCGGTGACCACGACCCGGTGACCACGCCCGGACAGGGCACGGGCCACCGCCGCGAAGCGTCCGGGGGGCCAGCGCTTCGCCGGGATCTTGCTGCCCGGGTGCACGATGCTCACCCCGGCCGGGACCGGGCCGGCGGGCGGGCGGCGCAGGGCGAGGTCGGCGCGGTCGGCGGGGATGCCGTACCAGGCGAGCAGGCGGCACCAGCGGTCGACCTCGTGCTCGTCGGGCCGCCAGTCGGGGCCGTCGACGTGCCCGGCGTCGGGGTTGGCGAACGCGAGCAGCCGGCGCGGCCGGGTGGCGGCGAGCAGCCGGTGCGACTGCGGGCCGCGCCCGTGCAGGTTGACGGCCAGGTCCGGGGGCGGGTCGGGCCGGTCGAGGGGGGCCAGCCCGGTCGCCGGCACGAGCCGGTCGACGCCGCCGACGAGGTCGACCAGGGGGGCCAGCCAGGCGGGGGCGGCCAGGGCGAGCTCCCGGTCGGGGTGGGCGGCGCGCAGCGCGCGCAGCGCGGGCACGGCGGTGGCGAGGTCGCCGACGCCGAGGGCGCGCAGGGCGAGGATCACGGGTACGACGACTCCCGCTCGGCGCAGACGACCAGCTCGCGCACGGCGCTGCCGGGCGGCTGGGAGAGGGCGAACAGGACGGCGGCGGCCGTGTCGGCGGGGTCGTTGAGGCTGGCGTCGGGGCCGGGCCGGTACTGGGGATCGCGTTCGTCGAAGAACGCGGTGCGCATGCCGCCGGGGACGAGCAGGGTGACGCCGACGGAGCCGGCGAGTTCGGCGGCGAGGGCGCGGGTGAAGCCGACGACGCCGAACTTGGCGGCGCAGTAGGCGGTGGCGTCGCTGACGGCCTTGACGCCGAGGGTGGAGGCGACGGTGACCACGTTGCCCCGGGCCGCCTCCAACCAGGGCAGGGCGGCCCGGACGACGGCGGCGGTGGAGAGCAGGTCGACGGTGACGATGCGGTCCCAGGTGTCGCCGGGGACGTCGGCGAGCCGGCCGGGCACGTCGATGCCGGCGGCGGTGACGACGGCGTCGAGGCCGCCGGAGCGTTCGGCGAGGTGCCGGGTGGCGTCCTCGGCGGCGCGCGGGTCGGCGAGGTCGCACTCGACCCAGGGCACCCCGTCGGCCGGCGCCTGCCGGTCCAGCACCACCGGCCGTCCGCCGGACTTCGCCACGGCGGCCACCACGGCCGCCCCCAACCCGCTGGACCCGCCCGTGACCAGGACGGTCGGCCCGGCTCCCGGTGCGCTCGCGCTCATCGTGCCCCCTTGATCGTCGTGCCGTCCACGTCGACGCCCACCCGCAGGTCCGGCGTCCGCGCCCCGCCCGTCCCGCCGGTGGCGCGGGCGGCGGCGATCATGTCGGTGGTCGAGCGCCCGTCGAGGTACGGCACGACCACCGTGTGCCCGCCCCAGCGGCGCAGCACCTCCGCCTCGGGCAGCGCCGGCCCGCCGCCGCCGGCGTAGTCGCCGCCCTTGACCCACACGTCGGGGCGCAGCCAGGTCAGCGCCGCCTCCGGGGTGGGCTCGTCGAAGACCAGCACCGCGTCGACGCAGCCCAGCGCCGCCAGCAGCCGGCTGCGGTCGCCCTGCGGCACCACCGGCCGGTCCGGGCCCTTCAGCCCGGCCACGCTCGCGTCGGAGTTGACGCAGACGACGAGGCAGTCGCCGAGCTGCCGGGCGGCTTCCAGGGTGGCCACGTGTCCGGCGTGCAGCAGGTCGAAGCAGCCGCCGGTGGCCACCACGGTGCCGCCGGCCGCGCGTACCCCGGCGACGACCTCCGCGGCGGCGGCGACCCCGATCCGGGGCCCGCCGGGGCGCGACGGCGGTGCGGCGGCGGCCCGGACCGGGGCCGGCAGGGCGGCGGCCACTCCCCCGGCGGCGACGTACCCCGACGCCTCGGTGACGGCCGCCTGCACCGCCTCGGAGACCAGCGCGCCCCGGGACAGGGCGATGGTGGCGGTCGCGGCGAACCGGTCGCCCGCGCCGCAGGTGTCGCCCTCGGCGCTGGCCGGCGCGGGCACCACCAGCGGCGTGGAGCCGGCGTGGCAGAGCAGCGCCCCGTCGCCGCCCAGGGTGACGGTGACCGCCCCGGCCCGCCAGCGCCGGCGCAGCTCCTGCGCGCCCCGCGACGCGGTGGCCAGCCGGGACCCGCCCGGCGCGGCCTTCACCAGCTCGCGCACCTCGGACTCGTTCGGGGTGGCCAGGTGCACGCCCGGCACGGCGGCGGGGCCGCGCGGGTGCGGGTCCCACACCACGGGGGCCCGGGTGGCCGCGAGCGCCGCCCGCAGGGCCGGCTGCCGGGCCACCCCCCGGCCGTAGTCGCTGACCAGCACGGCGGACGCGGCGGCCAGCAGCCGCAGCACGGCCTCGCTGGGCTCCCCGGGCGCGCCGGCCGCGCCGCCCCGGTCGTGGCGCAGCAGCACCCGGCCGCGGGCGTGCAGCCGGATCTTCTCGCAGGTGGCGCCGCGCAGCGGCAGCGCGTACACCTGCACCCCGGCGGCGGCGAGCAGCTCGGCCAGCCGTGCCCCGCCCGCGTCGTCGGCGAGGGCGGTCACCAGCGCCACCTCGGCGCCCTGCGCCGCCGCGAAGACCGCCGCGAGGCCGGCACCGCCGGGCCGGTCGACGGCCGTGGACTCGTCGAGGACGGGCACCGGCGAGTCCGGACAGAGCCGGTTCACCACCCCCTCGACGTCCCGGTCGAGCAGGATGTCACCGACCACCACCACGGGTCCCGTCATCAGCTCGCCTCCTCATCCCGCCTCGGTCTGCCGGCCCGTACCGTCGTCGAGCACCACCTCGACCCCGGCGCGCACCGCAGGGTCCGGCGCGTCGGCCGCCACGGCGCGGCCCGCCGCCGCGAGCGCGGCGGGGAGCACGCGGTCGACGTACTCGCAGAGCACGTGGGTGGAGACCAGGTGCAGCTCCTGGACGACCTGGCTGTCGGGGGAGGCGATGGCGAGGGTGTCGTGGCAGGCGTCGGCGAGGGGGTTGGGGGTGGGCCCGGTGAACGCCCAGCAGCGCAGCCCGGCGGCGCGGCCGGCGTGGGCGGCGGCGACGAGGTTGGCGCTGGCCCCGCTTGTCGACATGAGCAGCAGGATGTCGTCGGGCCGGCCGTGCGCGCGGACCTGCCGGGCGAAGACCTCGTCGTAGCCGTAGTCGTTGCCGATGGCGGTGAGCGCGCTGGTCTCGGCGTGCAGGGCGAGCGCCGACAGCGGCTCGCGGTCGTCGCGGAGCTTGCCGACGAGTTCGGCGGTGAGGTGCTGGGCCTCGGCGGCGCTGCCACCGTTGCCCGCGACCAGCAGCCGGCCGCCGGCGGCCAGCCGGTGCGCCAGCTCCCCGCCCCAGCGGGCCAGCAGCTCCTCCGCGCGCCGGTAGGGCAGCAGCGCGGCGGCGAGGGCGGCCAGGTGCGCGTCGAGCACCGACGCGCCGGGTCCGGCGGAGCCGGTGGCGGGGCGCGCCTGACCGGCGGTGGAACCGGCGGTGCGGGCCGGGCGGGCCGGGCGGGCGGCGGCCATCAGGCGACCACCCGGGTGGGCCGGCGCACGGCGGCGACCTCGCCGTACACCTCCGCCAGCCGCTGCGCGGTGGCCGCCCAGGAGTAGCTGCGCCGGGCCCGGTCGCGGGCCGCGCCGGCGTACGCGAACCGGCGGATCCGGTCGTCGAGCAGGCCCCGGATCGCGATGCCCAGCGCGCGCGGGTCCCGGGCGGGCACCAGGTCCCCGGTGACCCCGTCGAGGACGGTGTCGGTCAGCCCGCCGACGGCCGTGCCGACCACGGGCACGCCGCAGGCCATGGCCTCCAGCGGGGTCAGCCCGAACGGCTCGTACCAGGGGGCGGCGACCAGCACGTCGGCGGAGCGGTACCAGCGGCCCATCTCCTCCCGGGGCACCGCCCCGACCAGGCGCACCCGGTCGGCGACGCCGCACTCGCGGGCGAGGGCCCGCAGCCGCCGGGCGTGCGGGTCGGTCTCCAGCAGCCCCTCGGGCGGGCCGCCCACCACCACGCACTCGGCGTCGGGCACCAGGGGCATCGCGCGGATCACGTCCTGGAAGCCCTTGCGTTCCACCAGGCGGCCGACGGTGAGCACGCGGGCCCGGCCCGGGTCCCGCCCGACCGCCGGGCCGAGCGGGGCGAACGTGGCCAGGTTGACCCCGGACGGGACCACGCTGATCCGGTCCCGGGGGACGCCGAGGCGGACCAGCTCGGTCACCTCGTCCTGGCACTGGGCCACGACCCGGTCGACGGCCCGGCCCAGGTCCCGCTCGTCGCGGATCCGGCCGGGCGGGCTGGTGTCCTGGGCGCCCTGGTGCCGCCGCTTCACGGTGCCGAGGGCGTGGTACGTCTGCACCACCGGCACGCCGGTGCGCCGGCCGGCGGCCAGCCCGGCCAGCCCGCTCATCCAGAAGTGGGCGTGGATCACCTCCGGCGTCCAGTCCCCGCCCCGCCACCGCTGGGCCAGCCAGCGGCCGAACGCCGGCATGTGCGGCAGCAGCGCGTCCTTGGCCATCGGCTCGGCCGGGCCGGCCGGCACGTGCACCACCTCGTAGCCGTCGGGGGCACGGACTGCCACCGGCAGGTCCACCGCGTCGCGGCGGGTGTAGACCCGCACGTCGTGACCGGCGGCGGCGAGCGCGGCGGAGAGCTCCGCGACATGCGTGTTCTGGCCGCCGGCGTCCTCGCCGCCGAGGACGGCGAGCGGGCTGGCGTGCTCCGAGATCATCGCGATGCGCATACTTCCTCCTCCAGCAGCCGGTCCCAGTCGGCGAGGAAACGCTCCAGCCCGTAGCGGTCCCGGGCGGCCCTGCGCGCCGCCGCGCCCGCCCGAGCGGCGGCGGCGGGGTCGTCGAGGAACCGGCGGGCGGCCCCCAGCAGGTCGTCGACGCGGGTGGAGAGCGCGCCGGCCTCGGGCGGGACGGCCACCACCGCCTCGGTCGCGGCGAGCGCGACGACGGGCATGCCGATGGTCATGGCCTCGACCAGGCTGAGCCCGAGGGAGGTCCACCGGCACAGGTGCAGGTACGCCCGCCGCCGGGCCAGCTCGGCGTGCATCCGCTCCTGCGGCACGTCGTCGTGGCTGGTGACGCGGTCGGTGGGCAGCCCGAGCCGGTCGGCCAGCCCGGTCACCCCCATGCCGAAGACGTCGAGGGGGGCCAGCTCGGCGAAGCGGGGCAGCAGGTCGGTGCCGGTGACCCGCCAGCGGCGTACCGGCTCGTTGATGACGACGGCGAGCCGGTCGAGCTCGCCGGTCCACTCGACGGCCGGGGCGACGACGCCGTGCTCGACGACGGCGGTGCGGGTGCCCCCGTTGTCCCAGAACAGTTCGTTGAACCCGGTGACGTGGGTGAGCAGCAGGTCGTCGCGGTCGGCCATCGGGTGCCGGGTGTTGGGCACGTCGCCCTTGGGGGTGTTGTGCTCGACGTAGATCGCCGGCACGTCCCGGCCGACCCGCCGGCCCAGCCAGTCGCAGGCCAGGTCGAACTCCTCGGGGCGCTGGAGGACGACCAGGTCGACGTCGGTCCGGCGCAGCTCGCGGGGGCTGACCTCGACGGCGCTGGCGGGCCACGGGTAGGTGCGGGCCCGGCCGAGGCCGTAGGGGCCCCGGTCGGGGGTGACGGGCACCAGGTAGCGGTGCCTGCCGTGCACGAAGGACGTGGTCCAGGAGCCGTGCACGTGCCACACCAGGACGTTCATCGGCCGCCCCCGCCGCCGGCCGGCACGGCCATCCGGTCCGGCGCGCCGGCCGTCGCACGGCGCGCGCCGGCCGGGCCGGCGTCGGGGCCGGGCGCGCCGGCCGGGTCGGCGTCGGGGCCGGGCGCGCCGGCCGGGCCGCCGTCGGGGCGCGGCGCGCCGGCCGGGCCGGCGGGCGCGTCGGCGCGGACGCCGAGCAGGCGCAACGCGTCGAGGACCGCGCCGGGGTCGATCCCGGCCAGGCAGGGGTGCCCGGGGACGGGGCAGCTGGCGGCGCGGGTGTCGCGGCAGGCGGCCCCGGCGTCGCCGAGGCGCACGGTGGGCACCCGGTAGGGCCCCCACTGCCCGTACGGGACGGTCGGGGCGAACAGGCTGACCACGGGCACGTCGAGCGCGGCGGCCAGGTGGGCGGGGCCGGTGTTGCCGACGACGAGGGCGCCCGCGCCGGCGATGATCCCGGCGAGCTCGGCGAGGCCGGTGCGCCCGCCGAGGTCGACGCCGCCGGCGGCGGCCACCCGGGCGGTGAGCTCGCGTTCGCCGGGTCCGCCGGTGACCACGACCCGGTGGCCCGCCCCGGCGAGCGCCCGGACGATCCGGGCGGCCAGTTCGGGCGGGCAGGCGCGGGCGCTGGCCGTCGAGCCGGGGTGCAGCACCACGTAGCCGGGCCGGTCGAGTCGCGGCGGCGGGGCGGGCACCGCGTCGCGACGCAGGCGCAGCCGGGGCTGGTCGTCGCCGGGCAGGGCGTGGCCGGCGGCGGCGGCCAGCGACAGGGCCCGCTCCGGCTCGGGCACCCCCGCCGGCACCCGGTGGCGCACGTCGAGCAGGCTGCCGGGGTAGTCGTCGCTGATCGCGGCGATCCGGGGCACGCCGGCCAGGCGCAGCAGCAGCGCCAGCGGCAGCGGCGACTGGTGGAAGCTGGTGAAGATCACCGCCTCGTCCGCGCCCACGGCCGCGAGGCGGCGCACCAGCCGGCGGGTCCGGTCCGGGTCCACCGGGCCCGGGTCCGGGTCGATCCACTCCAGGGGCCACTCGACGATCTCGTCGATCCCGGGCAGCAGTTCCGCCGCCGCCCGGCCGCGCGGCCCGCACAGCAGCACCACCCGCCGCGCGTGGGCGGCCACCGCGCGGATGCCGGGCCCGGTGACCAGCACGTCGCCGGCCGAGTCGCTGCGCACCACCAGCACCGTGCCGGCCGCGCGGGGCGCGCCGGGGGCGACGGCGGCCTGCCGGCGCAGGATCTCGTCGACCGCCGCCGGCAGGGTGGGGCGTACGCAGGGGGCGGCGGCCACCTCCTCGGGCCGGGTCACGGGCGTCGGCACCAGCACCCCGTGCGCCCCGGCGGCGAGCGCGGCGGCCATGTCCCGCCCGATGTCCCCCACCAGCACGCAGCGCTGCGGCGTCGTGCCCAGCCGGGCCGCCGCGGCGTGCACGAGGCCCGGGGCGGGCTTGCGGCAGTCGCACCCGGCGGCGTCGTCGTGCGGGCAGACGTGCCAGGAGTCGAACGGCCCCAGCAACTCCTCGACGCGTGCGTGCACCCGGTCGAGCTGTCCCGCCGTGAAGCAACCCCGGGCCAGTCCGGACTGGTTGGTCACCACGGCCAGCCGCAGGCCGGCGGCGCGCAGCCGGTCCAGGGCCTCCCGCGCGCCCGGCAGCGGGCGCACCTTGTCGGGGTCGCCGTTGTACGGCACGTCCTCCACCAGCGTGCCGTCGCGGTCCAGCAGCACCGCGTCGAACAGGACACCGCCGGACCCGCCCCGGCCAGGACCCGGGTCGACCCGGGCTGACCTGCGCTGATCCGGCTCACTCTGGTCCCGTCGCACGGGCGGCGGGTTCCCTGCGCCCCGGGGAGTAAACGTCGTCGGCGGCGCGGTGCCCGCCGCCGTCGGTGCGGCGGTGCCGCCGTCGGGCCACCGTCCTCCGGTGCCGCGATACCCGCCGCCACCGAGAAGCTAACCCGCCGGGCTCGTTAGGGGCCGCCGGGAGCGGGGTACGGGGGCGCGGTGGCGATTGTGGAGAAAGTGATCCAGGCACCCCCGCAGCAGGTGTTCGACGTGCTCGCCGACGGCTGGACGTACAGCGACTGGGTGGTGGGCACGGTGCACGTGCGCGACGTGGACGACGCCTGGCCCCGCGTCGGCGCGCGGCTGCACCACAAGGCGGGACCGTGGCCGTTCTCCCTCCAGGACGCCTCGACCGTGCTGGCCTGCGAGCCGCCGCACCGGCTGGTGCTGAAGGCCGGGCTGTGGCCGGCGGGCGAGGCGACCGTGGTATTCACCCTGGAGCCCGTCGGCGACGGCGCGACGCGGGTGCGCATCGGCGAGGACTTCGCCGCCGGCCCGCTGCGCTGGGTCCGCACCAGGCTCAACGACCTGGTGCTGCACCAGCGCAACAAGGAGACGCTGCGCCGGTTGTCGGACATCGCGACCCGGCAGAGGTCGAACCGCTGACGCGCCGGGGCCGGTTCCGGCGCGTCGCCGGGCTCCCCGCCCTGCGCACGGCGTGTCGCGCGCGGCGGACGGGGAGCCATTACGACATGGAACGGGCAACTGGCTACCCTCTCAGGTAAACCTGTCGGCAAACCGAGGATGTCCGTCATGATCGAACCCGTGCAGTTGCCCGCCCCCTGGCGGGACGCACGCCTGACCGTCGTGGTTCCCACCTACAACGAGGCGGGGAACCTCCCGGTCCTGGTCGAACGGCTCCTCGCGCTGCCGCTGCCGGGCCTGAAGGTGCTGGTCGCCGACGACAACTCCCCGGACGGGACGGGCGAGGTGGCCGACAAGCTGGCCATCGAGCACCCCGACCGGGTGGAGGTCGTGCACCGCGCCGGCAAGGAGGGCCTCGGCCGGGCGTACGTCGACGGCATCGGCCGGGCCCTCGACGGCGGCGCGGAGTACGTGGCGCAGATGGACGCGGACCTGTCCCACCCGCCGGAGGCGCTGCCCGGCATGCTCGGCGCGCTGCTGTCCACGCAGGCGGGTGTGGTCATCGGTTCCCGCTACGTGCCGGGCGGGCAGCTCGACGAGGCGTGGCCGCTCTACCGCCGCGCGCTCAGCGGCTGGGCCAACCTCTACGTGCACACGCTGCTGCGGGTGCGCATCCGCGACCTCACGGCGGGCTTCAAGATCTGGCGGGCCGACGCGCTGCGCGACATCGGGCTGGACCGGGTGCAGTCCAACGGCTACAGCTTCCAGGTGGAGATGCACTACCTGGCCACGAAGCTGGGGCACACCATCCTGGAGGTGCCGATCCGGTTCGAGGAGCGCCGCGACGGCGCCTCGAAGATGACCACCGCCACCAAGATCGAGAGCGCGCTGATGCCGTTCAAGCTGCGCAGCCGGCACCGCAACATCGAGGGCTGACGGGCCACCGGGCGGCGCTCAGCGGTAGACCGCCCGGTGCGCCGCGCCGATCACGCCCGCGTACAGGCCGCCGGTGAGCGCCCGGTCGCGGGCCAGCGCGGCCCGCGCGGCGTTCGCGCCGGGCGCGCCGTGCACCCCGCCGCCCGGGTGCGCGGAGGCGCTGGCCAGGTACAACCGGTCCACCGGGGTGTCCGCGCGGCCCAGGCCGGGGATCGGCCGCAGGAAGAGCTGCTGGTACGCCGCCGCGGTGCCGCCGCCCAGCGCCCCGCCGACCAGGCTCGGGTCCCCCCGTTCCAGGTCGGCCGGGCCGGCGACGTGCCGGCCGAGGATCCGCGCGCGGAACCCCGGGGCGGCGGCCTCCAGCACGTCCTCCATCCGCGCGACGTGCGCGGCGACGTCCTCGGCCCGCCAGTCGCGCCGGAACGGCAGGTGGGTGTACGCCCACAGCGACTCGGTGCCCGGCGGGGAGTGGCTCGGGTCGGCGACGCTCATCTGCCCCACCAGCAGGAACGGGTCGCGGGGCACCTGGCCCCGGGCCAGCTCGGCGGAGTAGGTCGTGAGCCCGTCGAGGTCCGCGCCGAGGTGCACGGTGCCGGCGCCGGCCACCGCCGGGTTGGTCCACGG
Organism: Micromonospora sp. WMMD712; assembly: GCF_029581295.1. Taxonomy (NCBI): domain Bacteria; kingdom Bacillati; phylum Actinomycetota; class Actinomycetes; order Micromonosporales; family Micromonosporaceae; genus Micromonospora; species Micromonospora sp. WMMD712. The sequence goes on along the minus strand of NZ_CP120743.1, from coordinate 7,467,551 downwards.
CACCGGCCCGGACAGCGCCCAGTCGACCTTCAGGGTGGAGCCGTCCCAGCGGAAGTGCGCCAGGTCCTCCACCAGCCGGGGCGGCAGCGCCGCCGCGCCGACCAGGTCGAGGAAGAGGGCGGGCGCGGGGACGTCGGCGAGGACGGCCCGCCGGGCCCGCCAGGCCCGGCCGTCGACGGTGCGTACCCCCATCGCCCGGCCCCGGGCGGTGAGCACCCGGTCGACGCGCGCGTCGTGGACGATCCGGCCGCCCCGCCGGGTGAGCCGGTCCACCAGCGCGTCGGTGATCCGCTGCGCCCCGCCGACCGGCACCGGCCAGCCGACCTGCTGGCCGAGCATGGCCAGCAGCCAGCCGTAGACGCCGGAGCCGGCCTCCTCCGGCGAGAGGTCGGTGTGCAGGGCGCAGCCGGCCAGCAGCAGCGTGCCGCCCTCCCCGTCGAACAGCTCGGACCCGAGCTTGCGCACGGGCACGACGAGCCGGCGGGCCAGCCGCAGCGCCCCGCCGACCTTGAGCCGGCGCAGCAGGCCGACGCCGCCGCGCACCGGCGGGAAGGGGGTGGTGATGGTGGCCAGCATCGGCCCGGCCACGTCGAGCCAGTCGGCGTACGCGTGCCGCCAGCGTTCCCCGTCGGCGGGCGCGAACGCGGCCAGCGACGCGGCGGTGGCGTCGAGGTCCCGGTTGAGCACGGCGGCGCGCCCGTCGGGCAGCAGGTGGGCCAGCACGTCGGGGGCGTGGGTCCAGCGCAGCCCGTGCCGGTCGAGGTCGAGGCCGGCGAGCACCGGCGAGGCGTACCCGAGGGGGTAGAAGGAGCTGTAGAGGTCGCTGAGGTAGCCGGGGGCGGTCACCTCGGCGGAGCGCACCGCCCCGCCGGGCGCGCCGGTCGCCTCCAGCACCAGCACGTCCCAGCCGGCGTCGGCCAGCAGGTTGGCCGCCACCAGGCCGTTGTGGCCCGCGCCGACGACGATCGCGTCGGCGCGCTCCGGGCCGGTCGGCCCGCCGGACGCGGCGGTGGGGAGGCCGGTCGAGGTCATCCGACCCGCCTACCCGGGGCCGCCCGGGGCGAAACGCGTTTGCCGGGGCGGGGGCGGGGGATGCACCGCCGCATGTACACGGTTGCGCAGCTCATCGGTGGGGTGTGGGGGGCCGGCGGCGCGGGGGGCGAGCTGGTCGTCCACGATCCGGCCGACGGCTGCCCGGTCAGCACGGTGCCGGTGGCGACGGCGGACGAGGTCGGCAAGGCGGTGGAGGCCGCGCGGGGCGTCGCGCCCGGGTGGGCGGCGACGGACCCGGCGGAGCGGGCCGCCGCGCTGCACCGGGCCGCCGACGCGGTGCAGGCCGCGGCGCAGGAGCTGGCGGCGGCGGTGACGGCGGAGATGGGCAAGCCCCTCGCGGACGCCCGGGGCGGCGTCGAGGCGGGCGTCGGCACCCTGCGACAGTACGCCGAGCTGGCCCCGGTGCGGGGCGGGCGCACGCTGCTCGGCGGCGCGGGGTCGATCGACTTCATGACGCCGCAGCCGCGCGGCGTGGTCGCCGCGATCACCCCCTGGAACGACCCGGTGGCGGTCTCCTGCGGGCTGCTCGGCGCGGCCCTGGTGACCGGCAACGCGGTGCTGTACAAGCCGAGCGAGCGCACCCCGGCGACGGGGTGGCTGCTGGCACGCGCGCTGGACGAGGTCCTGCCGCCGGGGGTGTTGTCGCTGCTCACCGGCGGCGGGGAGGTCGGCGCGGCGCTGGCCGGCGGCGACGTGGACGTGGTGGCGCACGTGGGCTCGACGGCCACCGGCCGCCGGATCGCCGCGGCGGCGGCCCGCACCGGGGCGAAGGCGCTGCTGGAGAACGGCGGCAGCGACCCCCTCGTCGTCGACGCCGGGGTCGACCCGGTGTGGGCGGCGGAGCAGGCGGCGCTGGGCGCGTTCGCCAACGCGGGGCAGATCTGCGTGGCGGTGGAGCGGATCTACGTGCACCGGGACGTGGCGGAGGACTTCGTCGACGCGCTGGTGCGGCGGGCCGGGGCGCTGCGGGTCGGGTCGGGGCGGGACCCGGCCACGGAGCTGGGGCCGCTGGTCGACCGGCGACACCGCGACCACGTGCACGGGCAGGTGACGGCGGCGGTGGCCGGCGGGGCGCGGCTGCGCGCCGGCGGGGCGCTGCCGGACGGGCCGGGGGCGTTCTACCCGGCGACGGTGGTCGTCGACTGCCGGCACGAGATGACGCTGGTGCGCGAGGAGACGTTCGGGCCGGTCGCCCCGGTGGTGGTGGTCGACTCGTTCAGCGAGGCGCTGCGGTGCGCGGCCGACTCGCCGTACGGGTTGGCGGCGACGGTGCTCACCGGCTCGATGAGTCACGCCCAGCGGGCCTGGCGGGAGCTGCCGGTCGGCACCGTGAAGGTCAACGCCGTGTTCGGCGGCGCGCCGGGCGGGGCGGCGCAGCCGCGCCGGGGCAGCGGCCAGGGTTTCGGCTACGGCCCGGAGCTGCTGGACGAGTTCACCGCCACGAAGGCCGTGCACATCGAGGCCCCGGGCGGCGGCCACTGGTGAGCGTACGGCGGAGGGCTCGGGACCTGACGGCCCCGGGCCCCGCGCTGTCGTGGCCGGTCAGCGGCCCCCGCGCGCCTTGCGGGTGGCGTTGTCGTTCGCCTTCTCGATGGCCTTGACCAGCTCCGGCTTCGTCATCCGGGACCGGCCGGGCACGTCCAGCTTGCGGGCCACCGCCAGCAGGTGGTCCTTGGTGGCGTTGGCGTCGACGCCGCCCGCCGTGGGCGCGCGCCGCGCCGGCCCGCCGCCGGCCGCCTGCCGGTCGCTGGGCCCCTTGCGGCCCTTCGGCTCCCAGTGGTCGCCGACCTTCTCGAACTCGTGCTTGACGGCGGCGAACGCGGTGCGGTGCGCCCGCTCCCCCTCGCCGTACGTCTCCACCGCCGAGTCGTGCGTCTTCTCCCAGGTGCGCTGCGCCTTCTCCGGGGAGCGCCGCAGCGTGCTGGGCAGTACCTCGCGCCCGGGCATGTCGTCCTCCTCCGCGTCGACTGCTTCCCGATGACCGTTCCCCCGGCGCGGGCGGGCAAACCGCCGGCCGCCCCGACCCGTGTCGGGTTTGTCGATTTCCGGCGTTGGGTACGGGCGGGACCAGGCGAACGCCGGGTGCCGGTCACCCGGCCGCCCGGCGCGCAGGGGGCGGTCATGGCAGCGACGACGGAACCGGACACGGCGGTCCTCGACGAGGGGCGGGCCCCGCGGCCCCGCCGGGTACGCCAGCTCAGCTGGTCCACCTGGCGGGGGGTGCTGGTGCGCAGCGGCCGCAACTTCGTCAAGGACAACTGCGCGGACTGGGCCGCCGCGCTCACCTACTACGGGGTGCTCGCGCTGTTCCCGTCGACGATCGTGGTGGTCGCCCTGGTCGGGCTGGTCTCCGACGGGGAGCGGACGGTCGACACGGTGATCGACCTGGCCCGGGACGTCGGGGCCGGGTCGGTCGTCGGCAACGAGGGCTTCGTCAGCGTGGTGCGGGGCGTGGTCGACCAGAGCGGCGGCGCGAAGACCCTGCTCAGCTTCGGCCTGCTGGGCGCGCTGTGGTCGGCGTCGGGGTTCATCGGCGCGTTCACCCGGGCGTCCAACGCCATCTACGGGGTGCAGGAGGGGCGGCCGGTGTGGAAGCTGCGCCCGTTGCAGATCGGGCTGGCCGCCGTGACCATGCTGCTGCTGGCCGTGGTGGCGACCGGGCTCATCGTCAGCGGCCCGGTCACCGACGCGGTGGGCGACCTGGTGGGCGCGGGCGGGCTGGCCCGCACGGTGTGGGGCGTGGTCAAGTGGCCGGTGCTGGCCATGGTGATGATGGTGCTGCTGTCGCTGCTGTTCTGGATCGCCCCGAACGTGCGCCAGCCCCGGTTCCGCTGGCTCACCCCGGGCGGCGCGGTCGCCCTGGTCTCCTGGGCGCTGGCCTCCTTCGGCTTCGGCCTGTACGTGGCGAACTTCGGCTCGTACGACGTGACGTACGGCAGCCTCGGCGCGGTGATCGCGTTCCTGGTCTGGCTCTACCTGTCCAACTCGGCGCTGATGCTGGGCGTGCAGATCAACGCCGAGCTGCAACGGGGCCGGGCGTTGCAGGCCGGTGAGCCGGACCCGGAGGAGCCGGTGCTGCCGCCGCGCAGCCCCGCCGCTCCGTGACGGCCGGCGCGGTTTACCGGCGCTCGCCCCGGGTAGCGCAGAAGGCATGGAACGTGGCAGCAGCAAGCACAGCCCGAGGGTCGACGAGCAGATGAGCCAGGAGGTCAGCGGCCTGGTCCAGGGCCCCGGCGTCGGCGGCTCGCGGGTCGACGAGTTCCGCCAGCCCGAGCCGGCCGGCGAGGACCAGCCGGAGGCCACCACGGCCCCGGCGGGCGGGCTGCGCACCGGCGCGCCGCAGGGGATGAGCCCCGCCGACGTGGAGCGGCGCAGCCGGCTCGGGCGGTTCATCACGATGACCGCCCTGCCGGGCGACCGGGAGGCGCTCGTCGCCAACGCGCGCGACAACGACGCGCCGGCCGACCTGGTCGCCGCCCTGGAGGGGCTGCCGCCGGGCACCCGCTACCAGACGGTCTCCGAGGTGTGGGCCGCCCTCGGGCACAGGAACGAGACGACGCGTTGGTGAGGGGGACCGTCCCCCGGCCCGCCCCGCACCCGCGCACTGAGGAGGATTGCTGATGAGTGGCGTCACCGAGCACGTGGACGTGTCCGTCCCGATCCGGACCGCGTACGACCAGTGGACGCAGTTCGAGGAGTTCCCGCACTTCATGGAGGGGGTGCAGGAGGTCCGGCAGCTCAACGACACGAAGACCCACTGGACGGTGGAGATCGCCGGGGTCAAGCGCGAGTTCGACGCCGAGATCACCGAGCAGCTGCCCGACGAGCGGGTGGCCTGGCGTTCCACCGGCGGCACCCAGCAGGCCGGGGTGGTGACCTTCCACCGCCTCGACGAGGCGAACACGCGGGTGACCCTCCAGTTGGAGTTCGAGCCGCACGGCGTGGTGGAGCAGGCCGGCGACAAGCTGGGCGTCGTCGACCGCCGGGCCAAGGGCGACCTGGAGCGGTTCAAGCAGTTCATCGAGCGACGCGGTCAGGAGACCGGCGCCTGGCGCGGCAGCGTCGACCGGCCCCAGCCCTGACCGTCCCCCGCACGAGCACGACGATGGCCGCCGGATGCCGGCGGCCATCGTCGTGACCGGGGCCGTTTGCGCCCACCGGGCCCGGGTACGGCGAAGGCATGACCGACAACGACAGCCACGTGTGGCGCGACGAGCAGCGGCTCCCGTTGGAGGAGCTGGACCGGGCGCTGGCCCGGTCGACCCTCGACGGGCAGGCCGACGACGTGACCGGCAACGACGCCGGGGAGGAGGCCGCGTTCGGGCACGGCCCGGAGGCGGTGGACCGGGGCGCGTCGCCGGCCGGCCGGGAGCGCGAGCGCACCGACGCGGAGCGGGCGTACCGGCCGTCGACCACGGGACGGACCGGCCCCGACAGCATGTGACCGGGCCGGCGGCCCGGGTGACGGCCGGTCGGGTCGGTCAGGGCCGGCGGGACGCGACGGCGTGCAGGGTGGTCAGGGCCGCGGCGAGGACCACGAGCGCCGGCCCGAGGGCCTCCACCGAGGTGTACGCGACCAGCGCGCCGATGCCGCTGGGCACCAGCGCCCCGCCCAGCCCGGCCGCCGCGATCTGCACGCCGATGGTCCGGTCGGCGTGTGCGGCGCCCACCCGCTCGGCGGTGCCGAGGGTGAGCAGCGGGAACACGGGCGCGGCGGCGAAACCCAGCACCAGCAGGCCGGCGACCGCCACCCAGGCCGGCGCGGGCAGGGCGATCAGCACCGCGCCGGCGACCATGCCGAGCAGGCTGGCGCGCAGCACCCGCCCGGTGCCGAGGCGCTCGGCGACGAAGCCCTGCACCACCCGCCCCAGGAACAGGCTCCCCCAGTACCCGGAGACGCACACGCCGGCCACCCCGGCGGCCAGCCCGCGCCCCTCGGTGAGCAGCAGGAACGCCCACAGGCCGGCGGCGATCTCGATGGCGACGTACACGGCGAAGGCGAGGGAGCCCAGCCAGACGGCCGGCAGGCGCAGCGTGTCGCGGACCCGGACGGGGTCGGTGGTGGGCAGCGGGGCCGGGCCGGCGGCGGGCGGGGGCGGCGCGGTGCGGTCGGCCCAGGCCCGCACAGTGAGGGCGAAGGCGGTGCCGAGGGCGAGCTGGGCGGCGGCGACGATGCCGTACCCCCAGCGCCAGGAGATGCCGGCGCTGAGCACGGCGGTCATGATCAGCGGGCCGATGGCGACGCCGAGGCCGAAGAAGGCGTGCATCCAGTTCATGTGGCGGGGGCCGAACGCGTTGGCCGCGTACGCGTTGAGCCCGGAGTCGATCGCCCCCGAGCCGAGCCCGAGCAGCAGCGCGCAGCCGGTCGTGACGGCGAGCCCCGGGCTGGACGCGTACCCGGTGAGCGCGAGGCTGGCCAGCAGGGTGCTGCCGGCGAGTAGTCGGCCGACGCCGAGCCGGGCCAGGGAGAACCCGGCCAGCACGCTGGCGGTGAGGTACCCGGTGGTCCCGGCGGTCAGCATCAGGCCGACGGCCTCGGTGGGCACCTCGAAGTCCGCCCGCATGGACGGCCAGCCGACGCCGAGCAGCCCGTCGGGCAGGCCGAGGCTGACGAAGGCGAGGTAGGCGAGCAGGAGCAGGGCGGGGCGGGGCGACGCGGGGCTGGACACGATCGACCATCCTGCCGCACCCGGGCGGGAGCAACCAGCGGCTCTCCGCACCTCCCCCGAAACGGCAAAAAGTGCGGCACCTACGGCCGGAAACCCGGACAGGTCATCCAGAATCGTCCGATCGGGTGACGGCGATCCCGGCGCGTCGCGCAAGACTTTCCGAATGCGACAGGGCTCCGGCTTCCTCACCGTCCGTCAGCGTCGTCTCGCCTGGCTCGGCTTCCTCCTCGCCGCCGCCCAGGCGCCGGTCGCCGCCAGGTTCGCCACCGACGACTCGTGGCTGTTCAGCCTCTGCGTCGCCCTGATGGTCGCCACGGTGATCATCGCCGACGACGCCTCCCGCCGTCGCCCGGCGAACGCGCCCTCCTCCGACTAGCGCAGCGGCGCCACCGGCCCCTCGACCGCACCACCGGTTCGGTCACCGAAGGTCACGACGACGGCACCGACGCGCGGGCCGGTCACGTCTCACGCTGAGTCACGTCTCACGCTGGGTCACGTCTCACGCTGGGTCACCTCCAACCCAGCCCGCCCACCAGCACCCCGTCCTTTGCTCTGCACCCACCCACGCAACACCCGGCCCGAGCTGGGGATTGTCCGAAATCCCGCCGGCGAAGTCCGCCGCGCGCGGTTGCGCTGAGTGAACCGTTGCGTATCCGGGTGCAGAGCAAAGGGGTTCCACCGCGACCGCGCCGCCCTTCCCCGTGGGCACAACGCAGGGTGACGGCCCGGCGGGCGGACATGCGCGCCCGCCGCAGGCGGACGGCCCGTGCTCCCGCGCCCCCACCGGGTCGGGCCGGACCTCGCGCTGGTCCGCCGCCACGCGAGCGCCACCACGCGAGCGCCACCAGTCCGGCTCGCCGCCAGTCCGGCTCGGCGTCAGTCGCCGGCCGGGCGCGCCTCGTGCCCGGGGCGGCCCCGGGTGCGCCGCCGCTCCTTCAGCTCCGCCTCGTACAGGTGCCGCCGGCCGCCGACCAGCTCGTCGCGGGCCTGCCGGTCGAGGTCCCGGAACAGCGCGTAGTACCCGTCGTCGAAGTCCTCGACGATCTGGAAGGTCCACCGGCCGGCGATCACGTTGCGGCCGAGCAGGTCGGTGGCGATCCGGTCGGCGATCGCGTCGTGCCCGGCCGCGCGGAACTGCGCGACGGCGTCGTCGAGCATCAGGTCGGCGTGGCCGACGAGCTGGTGCAACGCGTAGAGGTGCCCGCGCGCCCGCTCGACGGTCTCCAGCGCCTCGCTGAGCTTGCCCAGCGCCTCGACGGTGCCGTCGCTGACCCCGGCGGGGCGGCGGTGCCGCCCGTCGGGTCCGTCCTGCTGTCCCATGCGTTCCTCCACGGTGCCGGTCGCGCCGGTGTCGACCCGTCCTCCCTTCTGCCCCGCACCGGCCGGGTCAATCCCGGCGGCCGGGGTGCCGGCCGACCGGTGGAGGACCGGGGACCGGCCGGGCGGTGGAGGCGCGCGTGGTTACCGGCCGGTTAGCCTCGGTCCTCATGCGTCTGCCGTCGAACCGGGCCCCGGGCCGCACCGCCGTGGACTCCGCCAGCTCCGCCCTCGCCGTGCTGACGGTCTCGATCGGCACCGCCGGGCTCGCCGCCGCCGCCACCCGCCCCGGGCTGCTGGCCGAGGTCGACCAGCACGCCGCCGCCGTCCGGGACGCCCTCGGCGGCGACCGCCGGCCGCTGACCCCCGCCGCGCTCGCCGGCTACGCCGAGGGCGTCCGCGACGCGGCGCGCGAGCACGGCTGGCAGCCGCCCACCCGCTCGGCGGACTTCGCCGAGCCCGACTGGCTGCTCGTCCGCCTGCTCGCGGTCTGCGCCCTGGCCCGTGCCCTGGACACCCACCCGGCCCCGCTGCCGACGCTCTGACGGCCCGCGCCGCGCGGCGACGCGGGCCGCTCGCCGGCGACGCGCCCACCCCGGGGCTGCGTCCGCTCCGGGCGCACGAGACAGAGGGGGCCGCGCGGCCCCCTCCGTCTCGTGCTCACCCCGGTCAGCTACCCGGGCGGCCGAACTGCTGGGTCTCGTCGCCCGGCATGTTGCCGGAGCGGTACGTCCCCTGCCCACCACGGGCGCCGGTCATCGACCCCTCCGGCATGGCCCGGGCGCGCTCGCCGCCCCGGTCGGCCATCCGCCGTTCGACGTCGCCCCGGCCGGTGGCCTGCGCCTGGCGGTGCTCCCGCAGCGCCCGGGACTCCTCGGCGGCCCGGTCGAGCCACCCCTCCCAGCGGTTCTGCATCGGCCGCACCAGGCCGCCGCCGACGCCGACGATCAGGATGCCGGCCACCGTGGCGAGCACCGCGATCAGCACCGGCGTGGTGACCGTGGTGGCGATGCCCACCTGGTTGAGCGCGGCGATGACACCGAGCGCCAGGATGAAGATCGCCGTCAGGTCGGCCAGCACCCGGCCGTAGGACAGCCCGCCCAGGAAGCCGGTGACCAGGTCCCGCACCGCGTTGGCGATCGCGGCGGCCACCACCACGATGACGATCGCGATGAACGCCCGGGGCAGCCACGAGACCACTCCCCGGATCAGGTCGCTGATCGCGTTCGGCCCCCACACCCCGAAGGCGAACTGCAGGGTGAACAGCAGCACGGCGTAGTACGCCAGTTTCGCCAGGATGTCGCTGGCGTCGTACTTGGTGCGTTCCAGCGCGCGCCGGATCCCACCCCGTTCGACCGCGCGGTCGAACCCCACCCGTTCCAGTGCCGCGTCCACGATCTTGAGGACCGCTTTGGCGATGAGCCACCCCACCACGAGGATCACGATGAACGCGATCGCCCTCGGGACGAAGAGCAGCACCGACCTCCACATATCGGTCAGGGCCGTACCGATGTCTACCTGCCCGACCGCGAGGGTTTTCTGCATGGTGTCCCTCCTGTCGCATGGACTTCGGCGCGCGCATACCCGCCTCGGTGCGCCGCACGCCGCGCGACACGTACCGAATTTCCCGACATCGCCCCCCAGAGCGGGCCTGACCTGCGCTGACGGGCAGCGGCCGACCGCCCCGCGCGGACGCCCGACGCCGGTCGGCCCCACGATCGGGCCGTCGGCGGGCGGGTCCGGCTAGGCTGCGGACATGCCAGGCACGGTCGGGCGAGTCCCCACGCCAGCTACGCCCGCCGCGGAGGCGTCCGCCCCCGACGCCGCAGGCGTCGTTCCCGGCCGGTCGCGGGCCGCCACGACGCTCGGCCCGCCCCAGCACTGGGACCCGGCGGTACGCGGCGCGGCCGAGCTGATCCTCGCCTCGCCGGTGCCGATGGCGCTGGCCCTCGGCGACGACCTCCTGCTGTTCTACAACGACGCGTACGCGACGCTCATCGGCGACCGCCACCCCGGCGCGGCGGGCCGGCCGGCCGGCGAGGTGTTCGCCGACGTGTGGGGCGAGCCGGGCGTCGGCGACGCGTTCGAGCGCGCCTACCGGCAGGGCGAGTCGTCGCTGGAGCGGGAGGCGGTGCTCCCGTACGACCGGCAGCAGCCCGACGCCCGGGGCCAGGCGGTGTTCACGCGCGGCCACTCCCCGGTGCGCGACAGCGCGGGGCGGGTCGTCGGGGTGCTGACCGTGACCGCCGAGACCAGCCAGGCCACCGAGCAGTTGCAGAGCCTCAGCGACGTGGCCGCCGCGCTCGCCGGCACCCTCACCCTGGACGACGTGGCCCGGGTCGCCCTGCGCTACCTGCTCACCGCGTTCGACACCGACCGGGTCACCTTCGGCGTCGACGACGGGGCGGGGTGGCGCACGGTGCGGCGGGTCCGCGGCGAGCTGCTGGACGAGGCCGACGAGCGGCTGCCCCCGCTGTGGCGGCGCTCGCCCGCCGACTCCACCGGGCCGTTGATCGTCGCCGCGCGCAGCGGGGTCGCCCAGTTCGTCTCCGACGGGCAGCCGCTGCGGGACATCGCGGTGGACCGGCACGACCAGAAGGTGCGGGCGCTGGCCGCCCAGCCGCTGCGCACGTCGGCGCTGCGGGGCGGGATGACCGTCGGCTACCACGCGGCGCGCGCCTGGTCGGCCGCCGAACGGGCCCTGCTGGCCGCCTCGGCCGAGCTGATCGGCCAGGCCGCCGAGCGCGCCCGCCGGTTCGAGACCCAGCACGGCACCGCCCAGCTGCTGCAACGCAGCATGCTGCCGGAGCACCTGCCGGCCCTGCCCCGGCTGCGGATCGCCGCCCGCTACGACGCCGGTGTCGACGGCAACGCCGCCGGTGGCGACTTCTACGACGCGTTCCTGCTGCCCAGCGGCGAGCTGGGGGTCGTCCTCGGCGACGTGGCGGGCCACGACGTGCAGGCGGCGGCCCGGATGGGTCAGGTCCGGGCGGCGCTGCGCGCGCTGGCCCTGACCGATCCCCGGCCCGACGCCGTGCTCGCCGGGCTGGACCGCCTGGTGAGCAGCCTCGGTGCCGAGACCGGCAGCCAGGAGCTGTTCGTGACCGTGGTGTTCGGGGTGGTCGACGCGCAGCGGGAGCGGCTCACCCTGGCCAGCGCCGGGCACCCCGCGCCGCTGGTGCGCCGGGGCGGGCCCGGCGGGGAGCCCGTGGCCGAATACCTGGACGTGCCGCCCGGCGCACCGCTCGGGCTGGGCTGCGCCCCGCGCACCACCACCGTCCGCTTCGCCCCCGGCGACACCCTGCTGCTGTTCAGCGACGGCGTGGTGGAGCGGCGGCGGCAGAGCCTCGTCGCCGGGCTGGACAGCCTGGCCGCCGCCGTGGCGGGGGCGGCCAGCGGCGATCCCCGGGCGCTGTGCGCGGTGGCGACGGCGGCCGTCGCCGGTGCCACGGAGGACGACGTGGCGGTGCTGGCGGTGGAGCATGCGCTGATCCCCAGCCGCTCGGCGGGCATGGAGGTGCCGGCGGAGCCGACCGCGCCGAGCCGGGTGCGGCACTGGATGACCGCCCAGCTCACCGACTGGCAGGTGCCGGAGGCCGTGGTCGGCGCCGCGGTGCTGTGCACCAGCGAGCTGACCACCAACGCGCTGCTGCACGCGGGCACCGCCGCCCGCGTCGAGATCGACCTCAGCCCGGAGCGGCTGCTGGTGTCGGTGGCCGACTCGGGCACCCGGGGCACCGTGACGCGGGCCCACACCGACACGTTGAGCAGCCGGGGCCGGGGGCTCGGCCTGATCGAGCAGCTCAGCGACGCCTGGGGCACCGACCCGACGGTCCGGGGCTCGACGGTCTGGTTCGAGATCCTCATCCCGGCCGGTTGACGCGCCGCCCCGGCCGGGTAGGGCCGCCGGGCCGCGACACATCGATTGCGGCGGGCACGCTTACGGCGGCCGTGCACGGGGCAAGGTCCGTCACCACTCGCCCGCATCTCGCGGGCGGGCGGAAGGGTGGTGCCGTGGAGCCGGTAGACGTCTCGTTCGCGGTGGTGGGGCTGGGCGCCCTGCTCGCCGGGATCCTCCCCCGGGTGCTGGAGCGCCGGCCCCTGTCGATGCCGATCGCGTTCCTCGGCCTCGGCATGCTGATCTTCATCCTGCCGACCGGGCTGCCCGACCCGGACCCGCTGGAGCACTCCGAGATCGCCACCCACCTCACCGAGATCGGCGTGATCGTGGCGCTGATGGGCGCCGGGCTGAAGATCGACCGCCCGCTGAGCTGGGCCAGGTGGTCGTCCACCTGGCGGCTGCTGGCGATCGCGATGCCGCTGTGCATCGCGGCGGTGGCGCTGCTGGGCTGGTGGTGGGCGGGGCTGGTGCCGGCCGCCGCGCTGCTGCTCGGCGCGGCGCTCGCCCCGACCGACCCGGTGCTCGCCTCCGACGTGCAGGTCGGCGAGCCGACCGACGTGGAGGACTCCGAGGACGAGGTGCGGTTCGCGCTGACCAGCGAGGCCGGTCTCAACGACGGCCTGGCCTTCCCCTTCGTGTACGCGGCCGTCGCGATCGCCACGGCCGGGCTCGCCCCGCGCGAGTGGTTCGTCGACTGGTTCGCCGTCGATGTGCTCTACAAGCTGGCCGTCGGCGTCGGCGGGGGCCTGGCGGTCGGCTGGCTGCTCGGCAAGCTGTTCTTCCGGGCCCCGAGTCAGTTGCGGCTGGCCCGCCACGCCGAGGGGTTCCTGGCGCTGGCCGCGACGTTCCTGGCGTACGGGCTGGTGGAGGTCGTGGGTGGTTACGGCTTCCTGGCCGTGTTCGTGGCGGCCCGGGCCATCCGGGCGGCCGAGCGCACCCACGAGTTCCACTCGGTGCTGCACGACTTCGCCGAGCAGGTCGAGCGGCTGCTGACCGTCCTGTTGCTGCTGTTGTTCGGCGGCGCGGTGGTCGGCGGGCTGCTCGCCCCGCTGACCTGGCCGGCGGCGCTGGTCGGGCTGGCGCTGGTCTTCGTGGTCCGGCCGCTGGTCGGCTGGCTGTCGTTGCGCGGCGCGCCGGGCCGGCCGGCGGAGCACTGGGTGATCGCCCTGTTCGGCATCCGGGGCGTCGGCTCGTTCTACTACCTGGCGTACGCGACGACGAAGGCCGACTTCCCGCAGGCGGAGCTGCTGTGGGCGACGGTCGGTCTGGTGGTGATCGTGTCGGTGGTGGTGCACGGGGTGGCCGCCACACCGGTCATGCAGCTCCTCGACCGCGAGGGCGAACGCACCGGCTCCCCCGCCTCCCGCGATCTTGCACTTACGGCCCGGGAACAACGGACATAAGCCCCGTTCCAAGGGCCGCAACTGCAAGATCGCCGAGGGCGGGGGGTGCGGGGTCAGGCCGTTAGGCGGGTTTTCAGGGCTCGGCCTAGGTCTCGGCCGGAGCGCCAGGCGCTCTGGATCCGGGGCTCGCCGAAGGCGTCGCCGGCCAGGCCGATGCCGTCGGCGTCGAGGTGGTACGTGCCGTCGCCGGCCCGGTCGACGGGCTTCGCGTACGTCCAGCGGTGCACGTGCACGTGCTCGGCGCGGTCGGGCAGGCCGAGCAGGTCGCGGACGGCCTCCTCGATGGCGCGCGCCGCACCGGTGGGCTGGGCCAGGTGCCCGGCGGCGAACCCGGGCGTGGTGTGCGCGACGAGCACCGGGGCACCGTCGCCGCGCCGGTCGCCGTCGTCGCAGACGAGGTTGAGCAGCGGGTGGTCGTTGACGAACGCGCCCCGGAAGTCCGGCCAGCACCGGGCCGGGAAGCGCAGCACCCCGCTGAGCGTCGGCGACCACCGCTGCGCCCGCACGGCGGCGGTGGCCGCCCCCAGCGCCGGGTCGAGCAGCAGCGCCGCCTGGGGGCCGGGCATGGCCAGCGCCACGGCGGCGCAGGGCTCCCCGTCGACCGTCGGCCCCGGCCCGACGCCGAGCACCAGCCGGTCGACGACGACGGGCAGGTCGGCGGCCAGGTGCTCGACCAGGGAGCGCAGCCCGCGCGGGGCGGCCCAGCGCATCGGGCCGGGCACCTCCCGCCGGCCGTCGGCCGAGTAGGCCACGAACGTGCCGGTCCATTCCCGGGCCAGCCCGGCGGCCGCCCAGCCGCGTACCACCTCGGCGAAGCCGGGATCGCTCACGGTGAAGTACGCCGCGCCGAGGTCCGCCGGCCGCCCGTCGAACCGCTTGCTGGCCATCCGGCCGCCCGGCACCCGGCCGCGCTCGCGGACCTGGACGGGGATCCCCGCCCGGTGCAGCTCGGCGGCGCAGGCCACCCCGGCGATGCCCGCCCCGACCACCACGACCCGCGTCCGGTCCGCTCCCATCCGATGATCGTAGGGGGTGGGGCTCCTCGGCGGGTCTGGCAAGCTCGTGGGGTGACCGACGACCTGGATCGGGCGCTCGCCGGGGTCGGGCCCCGGCTGCGGGCGCTGCGCCGGCAGCGCGGGACGACGCTGGCCGAGCTGTCCGCGGAGACCGGCATCTCGGTGAGCACCCTGTCCCGGCTGGAGTCCGGTGCCCGCCGGCCGGCCCTGGAGCAGTTGCTCCCCCTGGCGCGGGCGCACGGGGTGACCCTCGACGACCTGGTGGACGCCCCGCCGACCGGGGACCCGCGCATCCACCTGCGCCCCGTGACCCGGCACGGCATGATCATGCTGCCGCTGACCCGCCGGGCAGGCGGCATCCAGGCGTACAAGCTGGTGATCCCGGCGGGCAGCGTCCGCCGGGAGCCGGACCCGCAGACCCACGAGGGCTACGAGTGGCTGTACGTGCTCAACGGCCGGCTGCGAATGGTGCTCGGCGAGCGGGACCTGGTGCTCTCCCCCGGCGAGGCGGCCGAGTTCGACACCCGCCTGCCGCACTGGTTCGGGGCCGCCGATCCCGGGCCGGTGGAGTTCCTCAGCCTGTTCGGCAGCCAGGGCGAGCGGGCCCACCTGCGCGCCCGCCCGAAGGCGTGACCCCGAAACCGATCGAACAACGTCACAGGGTCTTCACATGCCGGCAATGGACGCGTACCTTGTCGAGAAAGCGTGGGAGCGCTTCCACGCATATTCATCGATCCGTGGAGGACGACGCCCATGAGAAGCAGACCGGCGCTCGCGGCCGTGGCCGCCGGCGCGACCGCACTCACCGCCGCCACCGTCGCCGTCGGCCTGCTCGGGGCCACCCCGGCCGCCGCCGCCGACTCCGCGTTCTACGTCGACCCGCAGGCCAGCGCCGCCCGCTGGGTCGCCGCCAACCCCGGCGACTCGCGCGCCGCCGTGATCCGGGACCGGATCGCCAGCGTGCCGCAGGGCCGCTGGTTCACCACCACCAACACCTCGACCGTACGCTCCGAGGTGGACCAGTACGTCGGTGCCGCCGCCGCGGCCGGGAAGATCCCGATCATGGTGGTCTACAACATCCCCAACCGCGACTGCAGCGGGGCCAGCACCGGCGGCGCGCCCAGCCACTCGGCCTACCGGCAGTGGGTCGACCAGGTCGCCGCCGGCCTGGCGGGGCGGCCCGCCACGATCGTGCTGGAGCCCGACGTCCTGCCGATCATGACGAACTGCCAGAACTCCAGCCAGCAGGCCGAGACGCGGGCGTCGATGGCGTACGCCGGCAAGAAGCTCAAGTCGGGCTCGTCCCAGGCCAAGGTCTACTTCGACGCGGGCAACTCGGCGTGGCTGGCCCCCGGCGAGATCGCGTCCCGGCTCAACGGGGCCGACATCGCCAACAGCGCCGACGGCATCTCGCTGAACGTGTCGAACTACCGCACCACGGCCGAGTCCGTGTCGTACGCCAAGCAGGTCATCGCCGCCACCGGCGTGTCCCGGCTGAAGGCCGTCATCGACACCAGCCGCAACGGCAACGGCCCGCTCGGCTCCGAGTGGTGCGACCCGCCGGGGCGGGCGATCGGCACGCCGAGCACCACCGCCACCGGCGACTCGGCGATCGACGCGTTCCTGTGGGTGAAGCTGCCCGGCGAGGCCGACGGCTGCATCGCCGCCGCCGGCCAGTTCGTCCCGCAGCGGGCCTACGACCTGGCGATCGCCGCCGGCCCGCTGCCGACGACGACCCCGCCGACCACCGCCCCGCCCACGACCGCCCCGCCGACCACCGCGCCCCCGACCACCGCGCCCCCGACGACGAACCCACCGGCCGGCGGGTGCACGGTCACCTTCACCCCGAACACGTGGACCGGCGGGTTCACCGCCGAGCTGCGGATCACCAACGGCGGAAGCGCGCTCAACGCCTGGTCGCTCAGCTTCGGCTTCCCGGCCAGCGCCGGGGTCCGGCTGTCCAGCGGCTGGAACGGCGAGTGGAGCCAGAGCGGCGACACGCTGCTCGTCCGCAACGTGGCCTGGAACGGCAACCTGCCGGCCAACGGCACGGTGAGCGTCGGGTTCCAGGGCACCTTCTCCGGGTCCTCGCTGCCCGCCCCCAGCGGCTTCGCCCTCAACGGCACCCGCTGCAACTGAGGAACAAGGAAGGGCCCCTTGTTAACGCCTGCGGTATAGAAGGGTCCCCTTCTCACGACCGCCACCACCACCGGGCCCCGGCCGCCGCGCGAGAAGCGCGGGGGCCGGGGCCCGGACCCGTCGGGCGGGCGGCGACGCCGCTCAGGCGCCCTGGCCCTGGTTCTGCATGAGCCCGCCGTCCATGAAGTACGTCGACCCGGTCACGTAGTCGGCGTCGTCGCTGGCCAGGAAGACGGCCAGCCGGCCGATCTCCTCGGGCTCGGCGGCCCGCTTCCACGGGATCGACTGCACCTGCTCCTCCAGGTAGGCCGGGTCGTCGATGGCCTTCTGGTTGAACGGGGTGAGCACCATCCCGGGCCCGATGTTGTTGACGTTGAGGTGCATCGGGGCGACCTCCAGCGCGAGGCTCTTGGCGAACTCCAGCAGCGCCCCCTTGCTGGTGTCGTAGTCCGAGCCGCCGGCGCGGGCCACCTCCTGGTGGATGGACGTGATGTTGATGATCTTTCCGTGGCCGCCCTGGTCGCGGCGGTGCTGGACGAACCGCCGGGAGCAGAAGAACGCCCCGTACACGTTGGTCCGGATCGCCCGGTCCCACGTCTCGGTGTCCAGGTCCGCCACGGGGATGCCGGAGGCGTCGACCCCGGCGTCGTTGATCAGCACGTCGAGGCTGCCGAACTCGGCGATGGCCGCGTCGAACATCGCCTCGACGTCCTGCTCGTCGGTGATGTCGCAGCGCATCACCACCGCCCGCCGGCCGGCCCGCTCCACCCGGTCCCGGGTGTGCTCGGCCCCCTGCCGGTCGTGCAGGTAGTGCACCACCACGTCGGCGCCCTCGCGGGCGAACTCGATGGCGCTGGCCTGCCCGATCCCCGAGTCCGAGCCGGTGATCAGGGCCGTCCTCCCGTCGAGCCGTCCGGTCATCAGCGTGCTCCCTCCGGTCGTGCCGTGCCCGTCGGCACGGTCTGGCGCGGGCGGTCCGCACCCGTTGCGCGTCGCCGCTCGTCGGCGTCGGCGTCGGCGTTGGCGTCGGCGTCGGCGTCGGCGTCGGCGTCGGCGTTGGCGTCGATGTCGGCGGGTCTCCGGCCGGCCGTCGCCTCCGTCAGCTGGCCGGCGGCGTTGATCAATCCGATGTGCGAGAACGCCTGCGGGAAGTTGCCGAGCTGCTCCCCGGTGGCCTGGTCGATCTGCTCGGCGAACAGGCCCAGGTCGTTGACCCGGCCGGCGAGGGACTCGAACAGCCGCTCGGCCCGGTCCACCTCGCCGGCCATGGCCAGGCAGCCCACCAGCCAGAACGAGCAGATGACGAAGCCCGCCGGGTCGCCGTCCCAGCGGCGCAGCAGGCCGTCGTGGGACAGCCGCGCTTCGACGACGTCGATGGTGGCGCGCATCCGGGGGTCGTCGGCGGGCAGGAACCCCACCAGCGGCATGAGCAGCACCGAGGCGTCCAGGTCCGCCGATTCGAAAGCCCCGGTGTACGCGCCGACGCGCTCGTTCCAGCCCCGCCGCAGCACCGCCGCGCGGACGGCGTCCCGGGCGTCCGCCCAGCGGGCCACGTCGGCGGCGTCGCCGAGGCGGGACCCGAAGCGCACCGCCCGGTCCAGGGCGGCCCAGCACTGCACCTTCGACGACACGTAGTGCCGCTCGGCGTCGCGGGCCTCCCACATCCCGGAGTCGGGCAGGTGCCAGTCGGCGACGGCCCGGTCGGCCAGGCCGCGCAGGAGCTGGCGCACCTCCGGGTCCATCGGGTCGAGGTAGTGGCGCATCAGCCACGCCGCGTCGATGATCTCCCCGAGCACGTCGGTCTGCCGCTGCCGCCACGCGTCGTTGCCGACGAAGACGGGCCGGCTCTCGGCGTACCCGGCGAGGTGGTCGAGCCGGTGCTCGGTGAGGTCCCGCTCCCCCTCGACGCCGTACATGATGGGCACCGGCTGGTTGCCGATGCGGCCCATCGCCCGCGCCACCCAGGCGAACTGCCGGTTGGCCTCGTCGGGGCAGGCCGCCAGCCACAGCGCCCGCAGGGTCAGGCTGAAGTCCCGCACCCAGACGAAGCGGTAGTCGTAGTTGCGGTCCCCGCCCAGCGCCTCCGGCAGCGAGGTGGTCGCCGCCGCGACGATCGCGCCGCTGGGCTGGTACGTCATGCCCTGCACCACCAGCGCGCTGCGCCGCACCAGCTCCGGCCAGCGGCCCTGGTACGGGTGCAGCCCCGCCCAGGAACGCCAGCCGGCCGCCGTCTCGGCCACCGTCGCCGCCGCGTCCGGCGTCGCCGGCTCCCCGCCGTCGTACGCCGGGGCGTACCCCAGGGTGAAGCCGTAGGATTCGCCGGCCCGGACGGTGAACGTGGCGGTGGCCTCGCTCTCGCCGCAGGTCAGCGGCACGTCGCCGCGCAGCCGCAGCCGGGCCGCCCCGGCCGTCGCGTCGAGCCCCCCGGGGTGCGCGACCAGATACGCGGCGACCCGCCCGTACTCGAAGCGGGGCCGGTAGGTCAGCCGCACCGGCACCGCACCGGAGACGCCCTCCACCAGCCGGGCGAGCACCCGGGGCGAGCGCCGGCCGATGTCGTGCCCGCGCGCGCCGGGCTCCAGCGCGAGCGCGTCCGTCACCGCCACCGACCCGTCGGCGGTGGTGAAGACGGTACGCAGCACGAGCGTGTCGTCCAGGTAGGAGCGTTCGCTGGTGAACCCGGCCTCGGGGCGGATCGACCAGTGGCCCGCGTCGTCGCCGAGCAGGCGGCCGAAGACCGACGGGGCGTCGAACCGCGCCGGGCACCACCAGTTGACCGAGCCGGCCCGGTCGACCAGGGCCGCGCTGCGGCCGTCGGCCAGGAAGCCTTGTTCGCTGATCCGTCCGCTGTCCACGCCGGTGCCTACCCGGCCGGGCCGAGCAGCATTCGCCACCGGCGGCCCCGGCCTGGCCGGCGCATTCGCCACCGGCGGCGACGTTACCGCCCGCCCGCCGGGGGAAGGCGGGTGGTCGACGAAGGAGGACACCATGACCAGACCCACGACCTCGACTGCGGCCTGGCAACCCGGAATGCCGGGCGCGAACAACCTCCCGTACGGCCCGGCGGGGCGACCCGCCGCACCCAACGGCGACGGCCACGGCCCGCAGCTGGGGGCGCCCACGGTGACGATCGGGTCGTACCCGGACTATCCGTCCGCACAGCGGGTGGTGGACTACCTGGCCGACAACCGGTTCCCGGTGGAACACACCGCGATCGTGGGGACGAACCTGACCCTCGTCGAGACGGTGCTCGGCCGGCTGACCACGGGCCGCGCGGCCCTGATCGGCGCGGGCACGGGCGCCTGGTTCGGCCTGTTCATCGGGCTGCTGTTCGGCATCTTCACCGCCGGTAGCTGGATCGCGGTGGTCCTGGTCGGGCTGGTGATCGGCGCGATCTGGGGGGCCGTCTTCGGCGCGGTGGCACACGCGATGAGCGGGGGCCAGCGGGACTTCACCTCGGCGAGCGCGCTGCGCGCCGCCCAGTATGCGGTCACCGTCGACGCCGGCGTGGCCGACCAGGCCCGGCAACTGCTGGGCCGGATGCACATGACGCCGACGGGGGCGACCGCCCGTTGACCGGCGACCCGACTGCCCACCGGCGGCCCCGGGGACTCCCGGGGCCGCCCGGCGCGCCGGAGACGGGCCGACGTGCCGGAGACGGGCCGACGTGCCGGAGACGGGCCGGCGCGCCGGGGGCCAGCGGCCCCGCCCGGCGAGCCGACGCCCGCCAGGCCGGTGTCCGGGGGCAGGGCCGGCATCCGGCAGGCCGCCCCGACCATGATCGACTCCATGTCGGCGACATGGCGGTATCCGGGCGGCCGGGATACCGCCATGTCGCCGACATGACGCGCCCGCCCGGGGCGGGCAGAGGCCGGGGCGGGCAGAGGCCGGGGCGGGCAGAGGCCGGGGCGGGCCGGGTCAGCCGGCGCACCCCGCCCGCGCGACGGAACCCGCCCGCGCGACGAAGCCGCGCCACGCGGCGGGCGCGAAGGTGAGCGTCGCGCCGGCCGGGTCCTTGCTGTCCCGCACCAGCACCACGCCGGGCAGGTTGTCGGCGACCTCGACGCAGTTTCCGCCGTTGCCGCTGCTGCGGGTGCTCGTGCGCCACCGCGCGCCGGTCAGGTCCATGCTTTCGCCATCTCCCCGAGTAGGTCGGCCGATTGCCAGTGGGAGAGCGCCTCGCCGCGCACGTTCTCCCAGACGGTCAGCAGGGCCGCGACGTCCTCCGGGTCGGTGACGAGCTGCCCGTCGAGCTGGGTGTCCACATAGCCCGCCGTCCGCAGCTCCGGCCCCACCGCGAGCACGAACGGACCGTTGAGCCCAGCGTACGCGCCGACCGTCGCCGGCACGACGTGCACGCGGACGTGCGGGGCCGCGCAGGCCGCCACCAGGGCCTCCAGTTGCCCGCGCATCGTCTCCGGGCCGCCGACCGGGCGGCGCAGCGCCCCCTCGTCGATGACCGCCGTGAGGCGGGGCGGGTCGTCGCGGCGCAGGATCTCCTGGCGGGCCAGCCGGTTGGCGAGGTGCTGCTCGACGTCGCCCGGGGCGATCAGGCCCGCGCCGCCGAGCACCGCGCGGGCGTAGGCCTCCGTCTGGAGCAGGCCCGGCACCACCATCGACTCGTACGACCGCAGCGACACCGCCTCCCGCTCCAGCTCCTGCCACGGCCGGAACCACGCCATCGGGTAGCGTCGTCTCGACGTGTCCGGCCAGATGTCCCGAATGGGCTGGCCGAGCGCCTCGGCCGCCGCCAGCCGGTGCCGCGCGTGGGGTATCCGGTCCTCGTTCAGCCACCGGGCGACGGTCTTGCGGTCGACGCCCAGCCGGGCGGCGAGCGACTCGATCGAGTGCCCGCTGTCGCGCAGGGCGAGGCGCAACGCATCGTTCATGGTCTCCCCCGTGGTCGTGTGGGATGTCTGGGCACCATAGCCAGCACGGGCTGTTCCTGTCCGCTTACACACGGCAGGTTGGGGTGTCGAAGGGCGCGGATCGACGGGACCGGGAGACGCCATGACACACCACACAGGACGCGAGCCGGGCCCGGTCGCGCCAGCCCGACTCGACGCGGAGAAACCAGCCCGGCTCGACGCGGGAGAGGTCGCGTCCGCGGCACGCCCGGCCGACGTGCCGGTCGACCTGGAGCTGCACTGCGCGGGGCGGCCCGACTGGCGGTGCGCGCACGACGGCGAGCCGTTCCCCTGCCCGACCTGGCGGGGCCTGCCCCTGGACGACAGCCTGCGCGCCGTCCTGCTGGCGGCGTTCACCCTGTTCCTGCGCCCGGCGATCCGCGACCTGCGGGGCCAGCCCGACGGCCCGACCCCACCGGAGATCGTGCGGCGGTTCCTGTGGTTCCTGCCGGTCACCGACGAGGAGGCGCGCGCCGTCGCGCTGCGGTACCGCTGATGGCGCGCCCGCGCCCCCACCTACCGGTGCGCCCCGTCTGGCTGTGCGGGCGCTGCGGCGCGCCGTGGCCCTGCGGCGCGGCCCGGCTGTCGCTGCTGTCCGAATACCGGGGCGACCGCACCTCGCTGCTGGTCTACCTCGCGGTGCTGCGGGAGGAGGCGAGGGAGCACCTGACCGCCCTGCACCCGGCCACCCCGCCCGGCGACCTGACCGACCGCTTCCTCACCTGGGCCCGCGCCCGCCGCTGACCCCTCGATCGAGGCCCCTCCCCCGGCGATGATCGACTCCATGTCGGCGACATGGCGGCATCCGGACCCCCGGGACACCCCCACCCGCCCGACATGATCAACCCACCCCCGACGGGCTGGCCCGCGCGGGCCAGCCCGGGTGGGCCGGTCAGGGTGGGCCGGTCAGGGGTCGGTGGCCAGGCGGGCGTGCAGGTGCTCGTCGTGGCGGCGGCCGTCGCCGTAGCGGTGCGACTCGCGCAGGGTGCCCTCGAAGGGGTAGCCCGCCCGCTCGGCGACCCGGCAGGAGGCGGGGTTGGCCACGGCGTGGAACAGCTCGACGCGGTGCAGGCCGAGCATGGCGAAGCCCCAGGCGGTGAGCCGCCGGACGGCGGCGGTGGCCACGCCCCGCCCCCGGGCGGCGGGGGCGGTCCAGTAGCCGATGTTGGCGTGGCCGCCCCCGATGCCGCTCAGCGACACCGAGCCGAGCAGTTCGGTGTCGCCGGGGTCGGCGACGGCGAGGGAGGCGTGGTCCCCGGCGGACCAGTCGGCGCGGCGGCGCACCCACTCGCGGGCCCGCGCCTCGTCCAGGTCGCCCTGCGGGTTCCAGGTCGCCACGGCCGGGTCGCGCAGGGCGGCCAGCACGGCGGGGGCGTCGGCCGCACGCCAGGGGCGCAGCAGCACCCCGGGGGCGACCAGGCGTACGTCGTCCATGCCCAGCAGTCTGTCAGCCGCCGCCGACGGCCCGCCCGGCGTTTCTCGTTCAAATCCAAAGCGAAGCACCACGATGGCGTAAAGTAGCGCAGCTCACAGCCAGTTCGGAGCACTTGTCAAAATTTGAAAGAGTGCTACCGTTGCGGGCATGACGGAGAGCCTGGACAGCGCGCGGATGGCCTGCTGGCGGGCCTACATCGAGTCGAGCCAGCGGCTGTTCACCCAGCTTGAGGACGACCTGCGGGCCGACAGCGAGCTGAGCTTCGCCGACTACCACGTGCTGGTGCTGCTCTCCGAGGCGCCGGGGCAGCGGCTGCGCATGGGCGAGTTGGCCGGTCGACTGGTCTTCTCGCCCAGCCGGCTGACGTACCAGATCACCACCATGCAGAAGCGCGGCCTGGTGGCCCGGCAGTCGTGCGCCGAGGACGGGCGCGGCAGCGAGGCGGTGCTCACCGCCGCCGGGCTGCTGGCGCTGCGCGAGGCCGCGCCGCACCACCTGCGCTCCGTGCGCGCCCACCTGATGGACGACCTCGACGACGCCGAGGTCGCCTGCCTGACCCGGGTCTTCGAACGCCTCGGCCGGCGGCTGCGCCGCGACCGCGACGCCTCGTCCACCCCCAGCGAGTAAAGGAGTTCGAGATGCCCGCCATCACCGTCGACGACGTTCTCGTCCTGCCCCGCCTGCCCCGGCTCGACGAGTCCACCCGCTACCGCCCGGTCCGCAAGCTCACCACCGCGCCCAGCGGCTACGAGGGCGAGGGCTTCCCGGTCCGCCGGGCCTTCGCCGGGGTGCCGATGCACGAGCTTGACCCGTTCATCCACCTCGACCAGATGGGCGAGGTCGACTACGCCCCGGGCGAGCCGAAGGGCACCCCGTGGCACCCGCACCGGGGCTTCGAGACGGTGACCTACATGATCGACGGGATCATGGACCACCAGGACACGCTGGGCGGCGGCGGCACGATCACCGACGGCGACACCCAGTGGATGACGGCCGGCAGCGGCCTGCTGCACATCGAGGCCCCGCCGGAGCACCTGGTGGTCAGCGGCGGCCTGTTCCACGGCCTCCAGCTCTGGGTCAACCTGCCGAGGGTGGCGAAGATGAAGCCGCCGCGCTACCAGGACATCCGCGGCAAGGAGTCGGCGCTGCTCACCACGCCGGACGGCGGGGCGCTGATCCGGGTCATCGCCGGTGAGGTCGCCGGGCACCGGGGGCCGGGCTCGACGCACACCCCGATCACCATCGCCCACGTGACGGTGCAGCCCGGGGCCGAGCTGAGCCTGCCCTGGCGGGCCGACTTCAACGCCCTGGTCTACGTGCTCGCCGGGCGCGGCACGGTCGGCACCGAGCGCCGGCCGTTCCACACCGGGCAGCTCGCCGTCCACGGTCCGGGCGACGCGCTGCGGGTCACCGCCGACGCGACGCAGGACTCGAACGCCCCCGCCCTGGAGCTCTACATCATGGGCGGACAGCCCATCCGGGAGCCCGTGGCACATTACGGGCCGTTCGTGATGAACACCCGGGACGAGCTGATCCAGGCGTTCGAGGACTTCCAGGCCGGACGGCTCGGGGTGGTCCCGGCCGAGCGGCTGCCGCACACCGGCGGGCAGGGCGCGCGCCCCTGACGCGGGCCGTGCCGGGCGTCACCGGGGTTCGTCCCCGGTGACGCCCCTCGGCGTACCCGAAAGTGGCTGCCGGTCAGGAGACCGCGAAGATCCCCGCCACCCCCAGCAGCACCATCACCAACACGGCGACGAGCGCCCCCCGCTCGCCCTCCACCGGCTGTTCGGGCTGCTCGGTCATGACATCGGTCGGCTCGGCGGGCATCGTGCGGCCTCCTCGGTGTGCGCTTCGCTCTCTCGGATGTGGCGCTGATCTCTCAGATGTGGCGCTCCGCGCGGATCGCCGGCCAGGTCACCGGGGGTGCCCGTCGGCGTGCGGACCCGGCGCGGGGGTCCTACGGTGAGGACGTTGTCGACCTCGGGAGCTGGAGCGTGCCGATGCGGGACTGGTTCCTCACCGCGGCCGAACGCGCCAACCCGGTCTCCCGGATACCCGTCTGGACGACCGGAAACCTCGCCGAGCCGCTGATTCACGGCTCGGCCTACTTTGACCGACTGGTCAGCGAGGTGGAGGCGCTGCGGGCCGGCGACCATCTCTTCTTCACCGACTGGCGGGGCGACCCCGACGAGCTGATGCGCACGGGCGGCCCGACCGTCGCCCAGTTGTTCAGCCAGGCCGCGCAGCGCGGGGTGGTGGTCAAGGGCCTGCTGTGGCGCTCGCACCTCGACGCCCTGTCGTTCAGCGAGGCGGAGAACCGCAGCCTCAGCGAGGCGATCTGCGCGGCCGGCGGCGAGGTGCTGCTCGACCAGCGGGTCCGCCGGGGCGGCTCGCACCACCAGAAGCTCGTCGTGCTGCGCCACCCCGGCGCGCCGGAGCGCGACGTCGCCTTCGCCGGTGGGATCGACCTGTGCCACAGCCGCCGCGACGACGCCGACCACCACGGCGACCGGCAGGCCGTGCTGATGTCGCCCCGCTACGGCGACCACCCGCCCTGGCACGACGTGCAGCTCGCGCTGCGCGGGCCGGTGGTCGGCGCGCTGGACACCACGTTCCGCGAGCGGTGGACCGACCCGATGCCGCTGGACTCGGAGAACCCGCTGGCCTACCTGCGGGACCGGCTGCGCGGGTCGGACCTGCGCCCGGACCCGCTGCCCGACCAGCCGGCCGACCCGCCGCCGTGCGGCCCGCACCGGATCCAGGTGCTGCGCACCTATCCGGCGGTACGCCCGCGCTACTCCTTCGCCCCCGACGGCGAGCGGACGGTGGCGCGCGGCTACACCAAGGCGGTACGCCGGGCCCGCCGACTGATCTACCTGGAGGACCAGTACCTCTGGTCGACGGAGGTCGCCGACCTGTTCGCCCGGGCGCTGCGGGACAACCCGGAGCTGCACCTGGTGGCCGTGGTCCCCCGGCACCCCGACGTCGACGGCCGGTTCGCGCTGCCGCCGAACCTGGTCGGGCGGGAGCAGGCGCTGGCGTTGTGCGGGAAGGCCGCGCCCGACCGGGTGCACGTCTTCGACGTGGAGAACCACGCGGGCGACCCGGTCTACGTGCACGCCAAGGTGTGCGTGGTCGACGACGTGTGGGCCAGCGTCGGCAGCGACAACTTCAACCGCCGTTCCTGGACCCACGACAGCGAGCTGTCCTGCGCCGTGCTCGACGAGACCCGGGACGAGCGCGCCCCGGTGGACCCGGCCGGGCTGGGCGACGGGGCCCGCCGCTTCGCCCGGGACCTGCGGCTGCGGCTGTGGCGCGAGCACCTGGACCGCGACCCGGGCGGCGGCGAGGACGACGACCTGCTCGACCCGGCCTCGGCGGTGCGGGCGATCACCTCGGCGGCCGACGCGGTGCAGCGCTGGCACGACTCGGGGCGGGTGGGCCCGCGCCCGCCGGGCCGGCTGCGCCCGCACCGCCCCGAGCGGCTGCCGTGGTTCACCCGGGCCTGGGCGCTGCCGGCGTACCGGCTGATCTACGACCCGGACGGCAGGCCGCTGCGGGCGCGTCGCTCCGGCACCTGGTGAGCGGGCACGAGCTGGCCCGTCCCGCCCGGGTACGCGAAGGAGGCGCGCGGGGAGTAGAAGCCCTCGGTGATGGTCAGCGGGTTGGCGGGGCGCAGCGCGTGGACGGGGTGGCCGGGGTCGAGGAAGTCGACGGACTCCACCTCGAACGGCGTGACCGGTTCGGCCACGTACGGGTGGACGCCGCCGGCCAACTCCCCGCCCCGGGCGGTGACGTAGCGGTGGTGGCCGCTGCGGACGACGTGGCCGGTGTGGCCGACGTGGACCCGGGTGCGGATCAGCGGGACGCCGTCGACCTCGGTCTGGGCCACCAGCGTGTCGCCGCGCCGTTCCAGCCAGGTGTGCCCGGCCCCGACGGGTGCGCCGCGCGCGGCGGCGTAGCCGCGCATCCGGGGGCTGGAGCACAGGTAGTGGGTCCACCAGCCGCCCGGGGCGGCCAGGCCGGCGACGCAGACGCCGAGGTAGGTCAGCGAGTAGGCGCCGAGGCCGGAGGTCTGGGTCTCGTCGTCGACCACGTACTGGTTCATGAAGACCCGGGGGTGCGCGTCGGCGCGCAGGCCGTCCGGCAGTAGGGCCACGGCCGCCTCCGGGGCCGCCGGCAGCCAGCAGAGGTAGACCATGCGGCTGTGCACGACGAGGTGCGGGTCGGCGGGGTCGAGCACGGTGCCTCCGGGCGGGGGAAGGTTCCCCGCGACGCTACGGGCCGTCCCGCGCGCGGGACAACGACGGAAAGCCGACAGTGCGGACCCGTAACCGACCGGGAACCGGTAATCACGATCACAGATTCGTACATCGCTGCCCCTTTTAGGGGTTTCATTCCCGAACACACCTTAAGTACATCGTACTTTCGGCTAGATTTCTGGGAGCCGATCAGGCTAAGGTGAGTCCCGAACGGCCCATCTGAAGCTAAACCGAAGCGTCACGTCTTTTATCCGCGGACGAGGTGCAGGGAGGACCACCATGACCGCGCCAACGACCAGCGAGCAGACGACCACAGCGCCGGAGACCACGGCCAAGCTCGACCCGCGAGCGCTCACCGACAGCGCCGCCGACCTGCTCAACGCGATGGCGGCACTGCCCGCCAACCACCCGTCGCGCGCCGCGATGCGGGACCGGGCGATCGAGGCCTGGCTGCCCCTGGCCAACCACCTCGCCCACCGCTACAGCGGGCGGGGCGAGCCGACCGACGACCTCGCGCAGACCGCCGCCGTCGGCCTGATCAAGGCCATCGACAAGTTCGACCCGGCGCGCGGCGTCGACTTCGCCGGCTACGCCATCCCGACCATCATCGGCGAGCTCAAGCGGCACTTCCGCGACCGCACCTGGGACATCCGCGTCCCGCGCCGCCTCCAGGAGCTGCGCCTGGCGATCTCCGACGCCAACAGCTCCCTGCTCCAGACGCTCGGCCGCTCCCCCACGGTCGCCGACATCGCCGCCCACCTCAAGCTCACCGAGGAAGAGGTCCTGGAGGGCCTGGAGGGCGCCCGCGCCTACAACGCCGTGTCGCTGTCCACGCCGACCGGCGACGGCGACCGGGCCACCGAGCTGGGCGACATGCTCGGCGGCGAGGACAACGAGTTCGAGCTGGCCGAGCTGCGGGTCGCCCTCGGCCCGGCGCTCGCCACGCTCGACGAGCGCGAGCAGAAGATCCTCACGCTGCGCTTCTACGGCAACCTGACCCAGTCGCAGATCGCCGAGCAGATCGGCGTCTCGCAGATGCACGTGTCCCGGCTGCTCGCCCGGGCGCTGACCAAGCTGCGGGGCCAGCTCGACGGCACCTACTAGGCCCGCCCGCACGAAAGACGAGGGGCCCGGCGCGCGCGTGCGCCGGGCCCCTCGCGTGTCGGCTCCGTCAGCCGGCCGTCGCCGGCTCCCGCCGTCAGCCGGCCGTCGTCGGCTCCCGCCACATCGGGAAGAACGGCGTGCCGTCCGGCAGCCGGAAGACCTCCCGCGGCCGGTAGCCGTGCCGGGCGTACAGGTCCCGGCCCCGCTCGCTGCTCGCCTCCAGATAGCCGGGCACCCCGTTGGCGTCCAGCCAGGCATGGTGGTGACGCAGCAGCGCCGACCCGATCCCCCGCCCCTGCCGGCCGGGCGCGACCGCGAGGAACGCCAGATGGTGGTGCCGGTCGTGCGGGTGGGTCGCGGCGAACAGGTCGTCGAGGTGGCGGAACCGGTCGACCCACTCGCCGCACGCGGCGGCCAGCCGGGCGTCGTAGTCCGCCGGCGGACCGACGTCGTCGCCGGTCTGCGGGAACCAGACCGCCACCCCCGCCCGGTCGGCCGTGGCGTGCACCTGGCCGTGCGCCATGGCGTGCGAGACCAGGATCTCGAAGTTGTCGGCCAGCACGGGCCGGCGTCGGGCGGCGTCCGGCACGAGCCAGTGGGTCGCCGGGAGCACCAGGAACGCCTCGGCGATCCGCTCGGCCACCAGCCGGGTCTCGGCCGGGCCGAGCCGCTCGACGGGTACGTCGCTCACCTGTGCGCCCCCGCGCCCGCGCGGGCCGGCTCGCCGTCGTAGCCCGGGGCGGCCACCAGGGTGGCGCTCTCCGCGCCCAGCCCGATCCGGGCGTAGACGTCGGGCCGGCTGTTGCGCAGCACCAGCGCCCAGAGCACGCCGACCAGCGCGGCCACCGGGTACGCGGCCGGGACGGCCCAGCGCAGCGCGGAGTCGGGGGCGACGCCGAGCAGGATGGCGAAGTTGTCCACCGCCACCGTGATGATGGCGACCAGCGCCACGGCGGCCAGCCCCGGGGCGATCAGCCGCCGCCACAGGTTCTCCTGGGCCCGGGTGCGGGCGAAGTAGGCCATCACCGCGATCGACGTGGTGGCGATCAGCAGCAGCACGCCGAACCCGCCGCCGGAGCCGGCGTAGTAGAAGAGCTGGAGCACCGGGTCCCAGCCGTTGACCGCGTAGAGCACGATCACCAGCAGGCCGAGGACGCTCTGCGCGAGCGAGGCCACCCGGGGCGAGCCGGTGCGCGGCGAGGTCTGCCCGAACGCCGCCGGCAGCACCCGCTCCCGGCCGAGCGCGAACGCGTACCGGGCGGTGGTGTTGTGGAAGGAGATCATCGCGGCCAGCACCGAGGTCATGAACAGCGCCTGGCCGATGGTGACGGCGGTGTCGCCGAGGTGGGCCGCCGCCAGGTTGAAGATCAGCTCGACGCTCTGCTCGCCGGCCTGCGCCGAGATCCGGTCCGGGCCGACGGCGACGGTCATCGCCCACGACGACAGGGCGTAGAGCCCGGCGATGATCGCCACCGACAGGTAGGTGGCCATCGGGACCGTGCGCTTCGGGTCCCGGCTCTCCTCGCTGAACACCACCGAGGACTCGAACCCGACGAAGCCGGTCATGGCCAGCACCAGCAGCGCGCCGGCCCCCGGGACGAGCAGGCTGTCCGGGGAGAGCGCGGCGAGGCTCACCGAGCCGCCGGCCGGGTGGCCGAGCTGCCCGAGGTCGAACACGAGGATCACCGCGATCTCGGCGACCAGCAGCACCGCCAGGACCATGCCGTTGACGTCGACCCGCAGCAGGCCGAGCACGGCGACCAGGGCCCAGGCGACCAGGGCCACCACCCACCAGGCCGGCGACGCGCCGAACAGCCGCTCCAGCACCGGCGTCGCCGCCGCGCCGACCGCGCCGTACAGGCCGACCTGGAGCGCGTTGTACGCCAGCAGGGCGACCCACGCCGCGCCGACGCCGGCCGGGCGGCCCAGCCCCCGCGAGACGTACGCGTAGAACGCGCCCGCGTTCTCGACCCGGCGGGCCATCGCCACGTACCCGACGGAGAAGAGGGCGAGCACCGCGCCGACCACCAGGAAGGCCAACGGCATCCCGGTGACGCCGGTGACGGCGTAGCCGGTGGTGACCACGCCGGCCACCACGGTCAGCGGCGCGGCCGCCGACAGCACGAAGAAGATCACCGACGGGACGCCGAGGCGGCCACGGGCCAGGGCGTCGGAGACGTTGCTCGGTCGTTCGAATGTAGTCGTGGGGGGCATCGACTGCTCCGGTTCGAGGAGGGGGGTGAGGGGCCGGCGGCCGTCAGGGCATGCCGCGCAGCACGGCCGCGCCGACGGCGGCCTCGGTGTGCGCGACCAGCTCCTTCAGGGGCGGGGGCAACGCCGGGATGAGAACACTGAGCCGGTGGTGGGCACGGGGGCCGGCGCTCCACAGCACCTCACGGGTGAGGCCGGCGGCGGAGACCAGGCCGAGCAGCAGGGCGTCCGGCACGGTCGGGGGCTCCGGCCGGTCGAGCAGGGCCCGCAGCCGGGTGGCCGGCCAGGCCACCGCGTTGAGGTCGATCGGGACGTAGCTGACGGTGGTGCGCAGCAGGCGGCGGTTCTCCTGGCGGCGCAGCACGCCGCTGCGGGCCAGCCGCTCCGCCACCGAGGTCGCCGCGCTCTGGCCGAGGAAGCTCAGCCAGGTGCGCACCGACTGGTGCTGGGACTCGCCGACCAACTGGTCCAGGACGGTGTGGGCCAGGGCGTCGGCGGGCGGGCGGCGGTCGACCACGGTCACGTTCCCGGCGGCGACGGTGAGCTGTCCGAACAGGACCAACTCGCCGAGCAGGGCCGCCGCCAGGCCGATGCCCGCCGCGCTGGGGTGCAGCTTGGGCTTGCCCCGGCTGTCGTTGTGGGCGATCAGATAGAACTCGTCGGCGGTGAGCACACGAGCCTCCCGAAACGGATTGTCCACAACTGATCGACGCCGGGTGAAAGGATGCACGTCAGCGGGTTGCAACGCAACTCCCACTTTCGACAGTTGCACTCCGTGTCCGAACGACCTGGGGATCTTGGCGTGACAGACTCGGAGGGTGACCGCCAGCCCGACCGTCCGCCGCCGTCGTATCGCCCGCGAGCTGCGCCACCTGCGTGAGCGCTCCGGGATGACCCTCGACGTCGCCGCCCGTCAACTCGACATGTCCAAGAGCAACCTCTCCCGCATCGAGAACGCCCAGATCGGCATCAAGCCCCGCGACGTCCGGGCCGCCCTGGCCCTCTACCAGGTCACCGGGGCCGACGCCGAGGCGCTGATCGAGATCGCCCGGGGCGCGCAGCAGCGCGGCTGGTGGCAGAACTACAGCGACGTGCTCCCCGAGTGGTTCGAGTTCTACGTCGGGCTGGAGGCCGAGGCGGCGTCGCTGCGCACGTACGAGGCCGAGGCCGTGCCCGGCCTGCTCCAGACCGAGGCGTACGCCCGCGCGATCTACCGGCTCACCGCCGGGGAGGAACGCATCGAGCGCAAGGTCGCCGCCCGGCTGCGCCGGCAGGACGTGCTGCACCGGGAGAACCCCGTCGAACTGTCGGTGGTGCTCAACGAGGCGGTGCTGCTGCGGCCGGTCGGCGAGCCGGCCGCGATGGCCGAGCAGCTGACCCACATCCACCACGTCGCACAACTACCGAACGTCACGGTGCAGGTACTTCCGTTCGCGGCCGGCGGGCACCCGGCGATGACCACCCCGTACGTCATCCTGGGCTTTTCCGACGACGCCGACGCATCCGTGGTTTACCTGGATAACCTCACGATGGGACTGGCTCTGGAGGAAGCCGATCATGTGTGCGGGTATAGCCTGTTGCACGAGAAGCTGTGCCGGATGGCGCTCAGTCCGGCGGATTCGTTGACCCGCCTGGAGGAGGCTTCTCGTAACTTTGCGTGACCGCATCGCGGCGCGCCAGCAGAAGACGAGGTATCGGGGATGACCGCGCTCGACCTGTCCCGGGCGGCCTGGCGGACCAGCAGCCGCAGCAGTGGCAACGGCAACTGCGTCGAGGTGGCCACAGCCGACGGTCGGGTCGCGGTCCGCGACTCCAAGGACCGGGAGGGCCCCGCGCTGGTGTTCGCCCCGGCGGCGTGGGGCGCGTTCGTCGGCGGCCTCGACGTCGTACGCCCCCGCTGACGCCCGGCGGGCCGGTGCGACAGTAGGACGGTGCTCGCCGACGTAACCCTCGACCTGCCGGTCCGACCCGCGCTGCCGGCGCTGCTCGACGCGCTGCGCGCGGCCGGCGGCGCGGTCCTGGTCGCGCCGCCCGGCACCGGGAAGACCACCCTGGCCCCGCTGGCCGTGGCCGGGGCGGTCGCCGGCCGGGTGGTGATCGCCCAGCCGCGCCGGGTGGCCGCCCGCGCGGCGGCGCACCGGATGGCCGCCCTGCTCGGCGAGCGGGTCGGCGACCGGGTCGGTTACGCGGTGCGCGGCGAGCGCCGGGTCAGCGCCGCCACCCGGGTCGAGGTGGTCACCACCGGCCTGCTGGTGCGCCGGCTGCACCGCGACCCGGAGCTGCCCGGCGTCGGCGCGGTGCTGCTCGACGAGTGCCACGAGCGGCAGCTCGACGCCGACCTGGCGCTGGCGTTCACCGCGCAGGCGCGCGAGGCGCTGCGCCCGGACCTGTGGCTGGTCGCCATGTCGGCGACCCCGGACCCGGACCGGTTCGCCGCGCTGCTCGGCGCGGCGGGCGCGCCGGCCCGGGTGGTGCGGGCGGAGGCGGCCCTGCACCCGGTGACCCGGGTCTGGGCCCCGCCGCCCCGCCCGGCCGCCGTGACCGCCTCCGGCCGGGTCGACCCGGCGCTGCTGGACCACGTGGCGGCCACCGTGCGCCGGGCGCTCGCCGAGCGCGACGGCGACGTGCTGGTCTTCCTGCCGGGGGTCGGCGAGATCGCCGCCGTGACCGGGCGGCTGGCCGCCCTGCGGGGCACCGTCGACCTGCTGCCGCTGCACGGGCGGCTGCGCGCCGCCGAACAGGACGCCGCGCTGCGCCCCGCCGGCCGGCGGCGGGTGGTGCTGGCCACCGCCGTGGCGGAGAGCAGCCTGACCGTGCCCGGGGTCCGGGTGGTGGTCGACGCCGGGCTGGCCCGGGTGCCCCGGGTGGACCTGTCCCGGGGGCTGGGGGCGCTGGTCACCGTGCCGGTGTCGCGGGCGGCGGCGACGCAGCGGGCCGGGCGGGCCGGGCGGGAGGCGCCCGGGCACGTGTACCGCTGCTGGTCGGCGGCGACCCACGACCGGCTCGCCGCCCAGCCCGAGCCGGAGATCGCCACCGCCGACCTCACCGGCTTCGCCCTGGAGCTGGCCGCCTGGGGCAACCCGGACGGCACCGGGCTGGCCCTGCCCGACCCGCCGCCGGCCGCCGCCATGACGGTCGCCCGGGACACCCTGACCACCCTCGGCGCGCTAAACGCGGCGGGCCGGATCACCGACCGGGGGCGCGTCATCGCCGCGGCCGGGGCGCACCCCCGGCTGGCCCGGGCGCTGCTGGACGGCGCGCCCGTAGTCGGCGCGGAGCGGGCCGCCGAAGTGGTGGCGCTGCTCGCCGACGACACCGTCGCCGGGCCGGGCGACGACCTGGCCGCCGCGTGGCGGCGGCTACGGGCCGGCGCGGATCCGGCGGCCACCGCCCGCTGGCGCGCCGAGACCCGCCGGCTGCGCGCCGCCCTGCCCGACGGGGCGGCCACCCCGACACCCCCGCTGCCCGACGAGCTGGCCGCCGGGCTGCTGGTCGGGCTGGCGTACCCGGAGCGGTTGGCCCGCCTCCGGCGGGCCGGCGGGTCGACGTACCTGATGGCCGGCGGGACCGCGGCGGAGCTGGCCCCGGGGTCGGCGCTGGCCGGCACGACGTGGCTGGCCGTCGCGGTGGCCGACCGGTCCCCCGGCACGCCGACCGCCTGGGTGCGGCTGGCCGCCGGCCTGGACGAGGCGACGGCGCGGGAGGCCGGCGGGCCGCTGCTGCGCTCCGGGCGGGAGGTCGCCTGGTCCGGCGGGGACGTGGTGGCCCGGGACGTGGTCCGCCTCGGCGCGATCGAGCTGGTCGCCCGGCCGCTGGCCCACCCCGCGCCGGCGCTGGTGGCCGCCGCGCTGCGCGACGGGCTGCGCCGCGACGGCCTGGCGCTGCTGACCTGGTCCCCGGCCGCGCGGGCGCTGCGCGAGCGGATGGCGTTCTGCCGGCAGGCGCTCGGGCCGGACTGGCCGGACGTGACCGACGACGCGCTGCTGGCCGGCGTCGACGACTGGCTGGACCCCGAGCTGGCGGCCGCCCGCCGCCGCGCCGACCTGGCCCGGGTGGACGTCGTCGCCGCGCTGCGCCGGCTGCTGCCCTGGTCGCTGGCGGCCCGGCTGGACGAGCTGGCCCCCGAGCGGATCGCCGTGCCCAGCGGTTCCCGGGTCCGGGTGGACTACGCCGACCCGGCCGCCCCGGTGCTCGCGGTGAAGCTCCAGGAGACGTTCGGCTGGGCCGACGCGCCCCGGGTCGCCGCCGGCCGGGTGCCGGTGCTGCTGCACCTGCTCTCCCCGGCCGGGCGGCCGGTGGCGGTCACCGCCGACCTCGCGTCGTTCTGGCGCACGGGCTATCCGCAGGTCCGCGCGGAGCTGCGCGGGCGCTACCCCCGCCACCCCTGGCCGGAGGACCCGACGACGGCCGAGCCGACCCGCCGGGCGGCCCCCCGCCGCCGCTGACCCCGGGCTGCCACCCGGGCGGCGGGCGGTCAGTCCTCGGCGACCACGTCGGCGATGACGACGGTGACGTTGTCGGGGCCGCCGGCGCGCAGCGCCAGGTCGATCAGCCGCCGGGCGCACTCGTCCCGGTCCGGGTGCCCGGCCAGCACCTCGGCGAGGGTGTCGAGACGCACCACGTTGGACAGGCCGTCGCTGCACAGCAGCCAGCGGTCGCCGGCCCGGGGCACCATGGTCGCGTACGCCGGGGAGACCTCCCCGCCCTGCAACGCCTGGGTGACCACGGCCCGGCGGGGGTGGCTGGCGGCCTGGTCGGGGGTGATCAGGCCCTGGTCGACGAGCATCTGCACGAAGGTGTCGTCGCGGGTGATCTGCTTGAGCACCCCCTCCCGGTAGAGGTAGGCGCGGGAGTCGCCGACGTGGGCCAGGGCGAGGCAGCTGCCGGTGCGGGCGAAGAGCAGGGCTGTCAGGGTGGTGCCCATGCCCTGCCGCTCGGGGTCCTCGCGCACGGCCTCGGCGATCCGCGCGGTGGCCTGCTCGATGCCGCTCTGTAGGGCGGCGACCAGGGCGTCCTCGGGTGTGGCCAGGTCCAGGGGTCCGACCGCGTCGATCGCGATGCGGCTGGCCAGGTCTCCGGCGGCCATCCCGCCCATGCCGTCGGCGACGGCGACGAGCCAGGTGCCGGAGTGCAGGGCGTCCTGGTTGCCGCTGCGGATCAGCCCGCGGTCGCTCGCCCCGACGGAACGCAGCTTCAGGGTCATGGCACGCAGCCTGCCAGTTGGAGGGCGCAGTTGTCTCTAGGAGATCGCGACGACGCCGCGTGGCGCGGCGAATCTCACGCGGCGGGACGGCCGACCAATCTTATTCAGCCACCTCAATTGACACGGTCGACACCCGCTGGAAATATCAGGCGGATAGTGGGAGCGCTCCCAGCATCTGCGCAGCCCCGTCCCCCGGAAGGATCCCCCGTGACGCCATCCCGACGACGTCGACGCCACCTCGCGGCACTCGCCGCGGCGACCGCCCTGGCTCTCACCGGCACCACCGCCGGTGTGGCCCACGCCGAGGTCCCCCCGGACGCCCCCGAGCAGCTGAAGAACGGCGACTTCAGCGAGGGCGTCTCCCCCTGGTTCTCCTACGGCACCGGCCCGCTCGGGGTGACCGACGGCCGGCTCTGCGCCACCGTCGACGGCGGACTGGCCAACCCCTGGGACGCCGGCATCGGCCAGGACGCGGTGCCGCTGACCGCCGGCTCCGAGTACGAGCTGTCCTTCGACATCACCGCCACCCCCGGGGCGAACGTCAAGGCCGTGCTCCAGCTCGGGGCGGCCCCCTACACGCAGTACGCCAGCGTGGACGCCGCCGCCACCGGCACCAGCGCCCACTTCGCCAAGACGTTCACCGCGAGCGAGGACAACCCGAGCGCGCAGATCATCTTCCAGGTCGGCGGGGCCGCCGCCGAGCAGACCATCTGCCTCGACAACGTCTCGCTGCGCGGCGGCGAGCCGCCGGTGCCCTACGAGCCGGACACCGGGCCCCGGGTGCGGGTCAACCAGGTCGGCTACCTGCCCGGCGGCCCGAAGAACGCCACCGTGGTCACCGAGGCCACCACCCCGTTCGCCTGGCAGCTGCGCTCCGCCGCCGGCGCGGTGGTCGCCAGCGGGCAGAGCAGGCCGCGCGGGGTCGACGAGGCGTCCGGGCAGAACGTGCAGACCATCGACTTCTCGTCGTACCGCACCCCGGGCACCGGCTACACGCTCGTCGCCGACGGCGAGACCAGCCACCCGTTCGACATCTCCGGCACGCTCTACGACAAGCTGCGCAGTGACGCCCTCCAGTTCTTCTACATCCAGCGCAGCGGCATCGCCATCGACGGCGACCTGGTCGGCGACGAGTACGCCCGCGCCGCCGGCCACATCGGCGTCGCCCCCAACCAGGGCGACACCAGCGTGCCCTGCCAGCCGGGGGTCTGCGACTACTCCCTCGACGTGCGCGGCGGCTGGTACGACGCGGGCGACCACGGCAAGTACGTGGTCAACGGCGGCATCGCCACCTACCAGCTGCTGAACGCCTTCGAGCGGACCAAGACGGCGGCCACCGCCGACGCCGGCGCGGGCCTGGGCGACAGCACCCTGCGCGTGCCCGAGCGCGGCAACGCCGTGCCGGACATCCTCGACGAGGCCCGCTGGGAGCTGGAGTTCCTGCTGCGCATGCAGGTGCCGGCCGGCAAGCCGCTGGCCGGGATGGCCCACCACAAGATCCACGACAAGAACTGGACGGGCCTGCCGCTCGACCCGGCCGCCGACCCGCAGCCGCGCGAGCTGCACCCGCCGTCCACGGCCGCCACGCTCAACCTGGCCGCCGTCGCCGCCCAGTGCGCCCGCCTGTTCGCCCCGTACGACGCGGCGTTCGCCACCCGCTGCGGCACCGCCGCGAAGACCGCGTACGCGGCCGCCAAGGCGCACCCGGCGATCTACGCCAGCCCCACCGACGGCACCGGCGGCGGCGCGTACGACGACACCGACGTCAGCGACGAGTTCTACTGGGCCGCCGCCGAGCTGTTCCTGACCACCGGCGAGGCCGCGTACCTGACCGACCTGACCGCCTCGAAGCACCACACCGGCGCGGTCTTCGGCGACCAGGGCTTCGGCTGGCAGGGCGTCGCCGCGCTGGGCCGCCTCGACCTGGCCACCGTCCCCAGCGGCCTGCCGGCCGCCGAGCGCACCCGGGTCCGCGCCTCGGTGACCGCCGCCGCCGACCGCTACCTGGAGATCGCCGCCGGCCAGGCGTACGGTCTGCCGATGCCCGGCGACGCCAACAGCTACTTCTGGGGCGCCAACGGCAACATCACCAACAACGCGGTCGTGCTGGGCACCGCCTTCGACCTGACCCGCGACGCGAAGTACCGCGACGGGGCCGTGCAGGCGGCCGACTACCTGCTGGGCCGCAACGCGCTCAACATCTCGTACGTGACCGGGTGGGGCGAGCACACCGCGCGCAACCAGCACAGCCGGATGTACGCCAACCAGTTCGACCCGACCTCGCCCAACCCGCCCGCCGGCTCCCTCGCCGGTGGCGCGAACGCCGGCCTCCAGGACCCGTTCTCGTCGAACCTGCTCGCCGGCTGCAAGCCGATGTTCTGCTACGTCGACGACATCAACTCGTACTCGACGAACGAGATCGCGATCAACTGGAACTCGGCGCTGAGCTGGCTGGCCTCGTTCCTCGCCGACCAGGACGACGCGGCGGCCGTGCCGACGCCCACCTGCTCGGTGTCGTACGACAACTACGGCACCTGGCACGGCGGCACCGGGTTCACCGCCCAGGTGACCATCCGCAACACCGGCACCGCCGTCGTCAACGGCTGGACCGCGAAGTTCGCCTTCACCGGTAACCAGAAGGTGCGGGAGGCGTGGATGGCGAAGGTGACCCAGTCCGGGGCCACGGTGACGGCGAAGAACGAGTCGTACAACGCCCGGATCGACCCGGGCGGCGCGACGACCTTCGGTTTCAACGCCACCACGGGCGGCGGCGCGAACCCCGCGCCGGGCCTGGTCACGGTCAACGGCGCGCCCTGCACCCTGTCCTGACCCGACCTGCCGGAAAAGGGTGGCCTCCCGTTCTGGGGGGCCACCCTTTCGGCGTCCCTACCGGCGGCGACGCCCTCGGATCAGGGGGCCTCGTGCGCCCCGGCGGTGACCCCGCCTGGGGCGGCCTCGCCGCCGACCCAGACGTACGTCTTCCCGGTCGCCGCCGCGGCGGCGAGGCCGCCGGCGAAGAGCTGGTTGACCCGGGACGCCTCGGCGGCGCTGGGGGTCGCGTTGGTGCAGGACACCGGCGCGCTGCTGCCGGACATCAGGTCGGAGCAGAGGCCGGTGCGCTTGTCGGGCAGGCCGAGGATGTGGCCGATCTCGTGGGTGGCGATGCGGGTGCGGTTGTAGCCCTCGTTCACCGCTTCCCAGCCCATCCACACCCGGCCGTTGCCCAGCGAGGTGGTCTGCGCCCGGGGCCAGCCGTTGTCGACGTAGATGGTGATGTTGCCGGGGGTGGCGGGCAGCAGCCGGACGGTGCTGACGTTGCTGTTCCAGATCTGGGCGGCCTGGTCGAAGTTGGTGCGGAACTCGCCGGCCCGGCTCGCGTCGTAGTAGACGGTGCGGACGGCGGACGCGCTGGTGCCGGTGGCGGCCAGCACCCCGGCGGCGGCCAGGACGGTCGCGGCCAGGGCACCGGCCGTACGCAGCAGGTGTCGTCGGATCACGCGCACTCCTCGGAGTTCCGGCGGCAGCGCCGCCACTCATCGATGTGCGCCGATCTTAGGTCGATCCGCCGCCGGTCGCCCGCATAGCGGTTGCGTCATACGAGCCGCGTCGACCGGGCCCCGCGCGCCCGTCAGGGTGACGGCTCAGCCGATCTCCTCGTCGACGAAGCACCAGCGCCACGCCTCCCCCGGCTGGATGGAGCGCATCACCGGGTGCCCGCTTTCCGCGAAGTGCTTCGTCGCGTGCTGGTACGGCGACGAGTCGCAGCAGCCCACGTGCCCACAGGCCAGGCACGACCGCAGGTGCACCCAGTCGTCGTTGCCGACGGCCACGCAGTCCGGGCACTCCGTCGTGACGCGCGGCTCGGCCGTGCCCGCCTCCGTCAGGTGCTCGCAGCTCATGACTCCTCCTCCCGCCGCAGCAGCGACTCCTCCAGGTCCAGGTCGCGGTACGCCCGCACCAGCATCTCCTCCGGTATCCGGCCGGAGTCGCGGGCGGCCCGGAACACCTCGCGCTCCGCGTCGATCATCTCCTGCCGCAGCCGACCGTACGCCTGCGACGGGGTTTCCCGCTCGCTGCCGCCCAGCCGTTCCCACGCCACGTTGGTGCGCTCCTGCGACACCCGGCGCAGCCGCTCCACGACCGCCGTCGGCGCCGACTCGGCCAACTCGTCGAGCCGCTCCCGGGCGGCCCGGCTGGCCTGCTGCTGGACGCCCGCCGCCGAGAGCGCGTCCTGCACCGGGTCGTCCGGCGGCAGCTTCAGCCGGCGCGCCACCGCCGGCAGCGTCGCGCCCTGCCCGACCAGCGTCGCCACGATCACCGCG
Source organism: Micromonospora sp. WMMD712 (assembly GCF_029581295.1). Classification (NCBI taxonomy): domain Bacteria; kingdom Bacillati; phylum Actinomycetota; class Actinomycetes; order Micromonosporales; family Micromonosporaceae; genus Micromonospora; species Micromonospora sp. WMMD712. Next base: position 7,427,609 of record NZ_CP120743.1, on the reverse strand, counting down.
AAGGCCAGCCAGATGAACAGCTGCCGGGGATAGGGGCGGTCCTGCGCGAGGGTGAGCGGCAGGGCCAGCGCGGCGGCCAGGGTGACCACGCCCCGCATCCCGGCCCAGCCGATGACCACCGGGAACTTCGCCAACGGGGCCGGGTCCCGCTGCCGCACCCGGGGCACCAGGCGGGCCAGGTAGGTGGCCGGGAAGAGCCAGGCGAACCGGGTCAGGAAGACGGTGACCAGCACCGCGCCGGTGATCGCCGCGAGGAAGCCCAGCGGCTCGTCCAGATCCTGCACCACCTCGCGCAACTGGAGGCCGACCAGCAGGAAGACCAGCCCCTCCAGCAGGAACCGGACCAGCCGCCAGAACGCGCCGATCTGCAACCGGGAGGCCGCCGACATCAGCAGCGGCATCTTGTGCCCGATCCCGAGGCCGGTCACCACCACGGCGACGACCCCGGAGGCGTGGATCTCCTCGGCGGCGAAGACCACCGCGAACGGCACGATCAGCGACACCGCGTTGTCCAGCAGCGGGTCGGTGATCCGCTTGTGCAGGAACCCGAAGACCACCACCCCGAGCAGGCCCATCACGATGCCGCCGCCGGTGGCTACGAGGACCTCCCACGCCACGTCGCCGACCCCGACCGAGGTGCCGATCGTCGCCATCGTGGCCACCCGCAGCAGCACCAGCGCGGTGGCGTCGTTGATCAGGCTCTCGCCCTCCAGGATCGTCACCACCCGGCGGGGCAGGCCGATCCGGCGGGCCACGGCGGTGGCCGCGACCGCGTCCGGCGGGGCGACCACCGCGCCGAGGGCCAGGCAGACGGCGAACGGCACCGCCGGCAGCAGCAGGTGCACCACGAGGCCCACCGCGAACGCCGTGAAGATCACCAGCCCGACGGCGAGCAGCAGGATCGGCCGCAGGTTGAGCCGGAACGCCGGCACCGACGTCTCCAGCGCCGCCACGTAGAGCAGCGGCGGCAGGATGCCCACCAGCACCAGGTCCGGGTCCAGCCGGACCTGCGGGAACCCGGGCACGAAGGACAACGCGAGGCCGACCACCACGAGCAGGATCGGCGCGAGCAGCCCGAGCTTGCGGGCCAGCGCCGCGCCGAGCGTCGCGATGGCGAGGAAGACGACGACCTCGAACAGGGGCTCCATGGGGTACGAGCCTAGGGCCCCGCCCGGCCGGAACGGATCACGCGGCCCGCAGTTTCGGCAGCACCTCCGCGCCGAACGTGTCGATGAACGCCCGCTGCTGCTGGCCGACGTGGTGCAGGGCGATCTGGTCGAAGCCCAGCCCCACGTACTCCTCGAGCCAGCCGACGTGCCGGCCGAGGTCGGCCGAGACGTTGACGGCCGCGGCGACCTTCGCCATCGGCACGTCGGCGGAGGCGACGTCGAAGTGCTCGGCGGTCTCCAGGTCCCAGCAGACCGGCGGCGCGAAGACGTTGCTGCGCCACTGGTCGTACGCGATCGCCTCGGCCTCGGCCTGCTCCGGCGCCCAGCTCACGTGCACCTGGAGGTGCAGCGGGCCGCGGCCCCCGGCGTCGCGGTAGGCGTCGATCATCTCGCGCAGGTGGGCGGTGGGGGCGTTGACGGTGATCAGCCCGTCGGCCCACTGCGCGCACCAGCGGGCGGTGGCCACGCTGACGGCCGCGCCGATCAGGGCCGGCGGTTGCTCGGGGCGGGTCCACAGCCTCGCCCGGTCGACCGTGACGAGGCCGTCGTGGCTGACCTCCTCGCCGGCCAGCAGCGCCCGGATCACGTCGACGCACTCGCGCAGCCGCGCGGCGCGCACGTCCTTGCGGGGCCACGGGTCGCCGGTGATGTGCTCGTTGCTGGCCTCGCCGGTGCCCAGCGCCGCCCAGAACCGGCCCGGGTACATCGCGCCGAGGGTGCCGATGGCCTGGGCGACGATCGCCGGGTGGTAGCGCTGGCCCGGCGCGTTGACCACGCCGAAGGGCAGGTTGGTGGCCTGGAGCGCCGCGCCCAGCCAGGACCACGCGAACCCGGACTCGCCCTGCCGGGCGCTCCACGGGGAGAAGTGGTCCGAGGACATGGCGGCGTCGAAGCCGGCCCGTTCGGCGTGGATCACCGCCTCCAGCAGCCTGGCCGGGTGGATCTGCTCGTGGGACGCGTGGAAGCCGAACACCGTCATGGGCGCACCTCCTACCCACGCCGTCATCCCCCCAACCCCGGCCTGCGGGCAAGGAAGGGCCCCCTGTTAACGCATTCGGTAGAGCAGGGGCCCCTTCTTAACAAGCGCCGGGCGCTACTCCGCGTGCGCCCCCGCGCCGGCCGTCGCCTCACCCCGGCCCACCCAGACGGTCTTGGTGTTGCAGAACTCGCGCATGCCCAGCGCGGACAGCTCGCGGCCGTAGCCGGAGTTCTTCACGCCGCCGAAGGGCAGCTCGGGGAAGGAGGTCGTCATCCCGTTGACGAAGACGTTGCCGGCGTCCAGGTCGGTGGCGAAGCGCTCCTGTTCCTGCGGGTCGGTGGTCCAGGCGTTCGCGCCGAGGCCGAAGGCGGTCCCGTTGGCCACCTCGACCGCCTCGGCGTACGACGACACCCGGAACAGCCCCGCGACCGGCCCGAACACCTCCTCGGACCAGATCCGCATCTCCGGCCGCAGGTCGGTGACCACCGTCGGCGGGTAGAACCAGCCCGGCCCGGTCGGCTTCTCCCCGCCGCAGAGCACCGTGGCGCCCCGCTCGACGGCGTCGCGGACCTGGGCGTCGATCTCGTCGCGGCCGCGTTCGCTGGCCAGCGGGCCGACGTCGGTGGCGGGGTCCATCGGGTCGCCGACCCGCAGCGCGGCCATGTTCGCCGCGAACCGCTGCGCGAACGCGTCGAAGACGTCGGTGTGCACGATGAACCGCTTGGCGGCGATGCAGGACTGCCCGTTGTTCTGGCAGCGGGCGGTGGTGGCGACCTCGGCCGCCCGGTCCAGGTCGGCCGACGGCATCACCACGAACGGGTCGCTGCCGCCCAGCTCCAGCACCGTCTTCTTCAGCTCCCGGCCGGCGGTCTGGGCGATGGACCGGCCGGCGCCCTCGCTGCCGGTGAGGGTCGCGGCGCGCACCCGGGGGTCGCTCAGGATCCGGTCGACGGCGTCCGAGCCGACGAGCAGGGTGGTGAAGCAGCCCGGCGCGAAGCCGGCGCGGTGGAACAGGTCCTCCAGGTACAGGGCGGTCTGCGGCACGTTCGAGGCGTGCTTGAGCAGGCCGGTGTTGCCGGCCATCAGGGCCGGCGCGGCGAACCGCATGACCTGCCAGAGCGGGAAGTTCCACGGCATCACCGCCAGCACCGGCCCGATCGGCTGGTAGCGCACGAAGGCGCGGGCGGCCTTGACGGCGCGGGCGTCGGCGGGCTCGTCGGCGAGCATCCGCTCGGCGTGGGCGGCGTAGAACCGGCACGCCGCGGCGCACTTGGTGACCTCGGCCTGCGCGGCGGCGTACGTCTTGCCCATCTCCGTGGTCATCAGCCGGGCGGTCTCGTCGCGCTCGGCGTCGAGCAGGTCGGCGGCGGCGGTCAGCCACCGGCCCCGCTGGGCGACGGTGGTCCGGCGCAGGTCGGCGAAGGCCCGGTCGGCCTGCGCGATGGCGGCGTCGACCTGCGCGTCCGACATCGGGTCGTACGACTTGAGCACCTGTCCGGTGGCGGGGTTGGTGGTGGCGATGGACATCTCGTACTCCTGTCACTCGAACAGCGAGTGCCGCGCGCCCGGGGACTCCCGGCGGCGCGCGGCCCGGCGGCGCTGGATGACGACCAGGTCGACCGCGGCGACGACGGCGAAGACGACGCAGACGACGCCGAGCCACCCCACGCCGGCCCACACCGCCAGCACGGCGAAGATCACCATGGTCACGAGCCCGAAGCCGGCGAGCACGAGGCGGAGGTTCAACGCGCTGTACGCGTGGCCGACGGTGCCGCGGGCGCGGCGGGGCTGCGATCTCGTCATCCCTGCGGGCTACCCCCGATCGGCCCGGTTAACCGGGCATCGGGTCACCGCCGCGCGAACTACCACACCAGGGGACGCCCGGGCGTCGAGTGCCGGAAAGCCGACAGCAGGCGACCGCCCGCGCCGGTGGCGCACGTAGGGTTGGCTGGCTGTCGCACTCCGCCGCGCGGCGGGAAAGCGGGACTGGGGAAGCGGGACTGGGGAAGATGCCTCGACGCTGGGTCGCCGCCGTCGCCTGCCTGTTGGCCCTGGTCGCGCTCGCCTGCGAGGGCGGCGGCGAGGCCGGCCCCCGTCCTTCGGGCGGGTCACCGGCCCCGGGCACGCCGGCCGTGATGGCCGCCCTCGGCGACTCGATCAGCACCGGCTTCGGCTCCTGCCTGATGCTCAGCTCGTGCGAGCGCAACTCCTGGTCCACCGGGGACGGGCTGCGGGTGGACAGCCACTACCAGCGGCTGCTCGACCGCAACTCCAAGCTGCGCGGCGCGGCGCACAACCACGCGAAGCCGGGCGCGCGGGCGGCGGCGCTGGCCGGACAGGCCGAGGCGGCCGTCCGCGACCGCGCCGACTACGTGACCGTGCTGATCGGCGCGAACGACGCGTGCCGCGACGACGTCGCCGCGATGACCCCGGCGGCGACCTTCCGCAAGCAGGTGGACGAGGGCCTGCGGGTGCTGCGCACCGGCCGCCCCAAGGCCCGGGTGCTGGTGGTCAGCGTCCCCGACCTCTACCGGCTCTGGGAGGTCGGGCACACCGACTCCCGGGCGGTGCGGGCGTGGGGACACGGGGTGTGCCCCGCGCTGCTGGCGAACGCCACCTCGACCGCGCCCGCCGACGCGGCACGCCGGGCGAAGGTGCGGGACCGCATCGACGCGTACAACGCCCAGCTCAAGTCGGCCTGCCGGGCCTACGGCTCGCGGTGCCGCTACGACGGCGGGGCGGTGCACCGCGTCCGGTTCACCCTCGACCTGGTCAACGCGCTGGACTGGTTCCACCCCAACGTCGCCGGCCAGGACCGGCTGGCCGACGCGACCTGGGGCGCCGCCGGCTTCGACTGACGGGCCGCGCCGCCGGCCCCGACCGCACAGGCCGCACCTGGCGGCCCCGGCCGCGTCGGCTCGGGCCGGCGGGGCGCGTCAGCGGGGCCGGGGGACTCCCCCGCCGGGGCCCATGCTGCGGTAGAGCTGCCGGGACCGCTCGGCCAGGTCCTTCGTCGCCGACGAGTTCGCCCAGGTGCCGAGGATGATCGCGGCCCCCGGGATCACCTTGGCGAAGATCCGCTTCGCCGCGCGGACCCCGGCCATCTGGGCCAGCCGGACGCCCAGCCGCAGCATCACCTTGCCGAGGGCGGCCTGCCCGCCCGAGCCGAAGAGGGCCCCGGCGCGTTCCCGCCCGGCGGCCACCCCCAGCGCCAGGCGGGCGGTCTCGGCGACCTTGTGCACCTTCTGCAACACCAGCAGGTCGGTGGCCCGGTCCGGGTGCGTCGGGTCGACCCCGTGCGCCGCCGCGATGTGCAGGACCATCCGCGCCTGCGTCCAGGCCAGCACCCCGACGTCGATCACCGCGCCGGGGAGCCCGGCCGCGCCGGAGACCGCCCCGGAGAGCCGGGCCCGGTTGACGAACCGGCGGACCGCCTGCTCGGCAAGTTCCTCCGTCGGTGCGCCGGGACGCTCCGCCCGCGCGCGGGCGGCCCACCGCGCCGCCTCGGGACCGAGGCGGCGCACCGCCTCCAGGGCCAGGTGTTCCGGCGCGTACTGCGGGTCCTCCCGCATGCGGTCCCAGAGCCGGGCCGGCGGCCCCTCCGGCGCGTCCTCGGCGGCGACCGCCGGGACCGGCAACCCCGGCGCCTCGGCCGGCAACGCTGACGCCGCCTCCGGTGGCACCGGCGCCGGGACCGGCATGGGGACGGTGGGTTGGCCGTCGACGGGGGCGGAATCGGTCACGGAGGCTCCCGGGGTCGGAGACGGGCGGTGCGGAGGCGTCGGCGCGGTCAGCGCCGGCTGGACAGGCGGGAGGCGAGCTGCTTCAGCTTGCGCTGCGTCTCCGGCTTGGCCAGCTCGCGGCGGCCCCGGTCGACGATCTGCCGTCCCTGCGGCGACCGGAGGAACCGGGTGAGCCGCTGCACCAGTGCTGACATGTCGTCCTCCTGTCGGTCGTCCTCCTCCATGTGTACCCTGCCCCGGCAAGCGCGAATCGTCCACAGTGGCCGGTCGGGTCCGGCGGGACGGTTCCGCCCCGCCGGCACGGGCCTCCTGCGGGAGGGCTGCGGGATCACATTCCGGCGGCCAGGAAGGCGTCCACCACCTCCGTGGCCCGCCACTCGTGCTGCGCGTAGAGGTCCGGGTACGCGGAGATCTGCACGGACTGGGCCGCGACCGTCAGCGGCAGGTCCTCCCAGCCGGGGATCTCGGCGAGGGCGGCGAGGAACTGCCGGGTGGCGAACGCGGGGTCCATGAGCTGCCCCACCTCGCCCCAGCCGCTGCTGGCGCGCTGCTGGAACAGCCCGACGGAGTCGTGGTCCCAGCCGATGCCCTCGTGCGGATACTCCTGCGACTCGGGCAGCACCCCGCTGGCGACGTTGTAGAGGTTGCTCTCCTGCATCGCGGTGGCCACCGCTATGACCAGCCCGCGCCGCGGAAAGCCCAGCTCCCGGCCGGTGCGCACGATCACCTTCGCGTTCGCCATCTGCGCCCTGGTCAGGCCGGCCACCGGCGCGGGGTCGGCGGGCCGCTTCGGCGCGGCCCGTTTCCGCGCCGCCGACGGCGAGACGCTGGCCGACGGCGAGGCAGTGGCCGACGGCGAGGGGCCGGCCGGCGACGAGGTCGTGTGCGTCGGGCTGCCGGGGGCCGCCGACGGGGCGAGCGCCGGGCCGGCCGCGCGGTCCAGCGACCGGGAGGCGGCCTCGGCGGCGGCGCGCCGGGCGAGCTCCGCGTCGGCGGCGAGGGGCGCGCCCCGCCCGGCGTCCGCCGGCTCGTCCCGGGCCTGGGCGAGGGCGGCGGCACCCAGGCAGCAGACCACTCCGGCGGCAACGGCCACCGCCGCCCGGCGGCCCCGGCGGGGCGGCCCGACGCGGTCGGGACCGCCGGCCGCCGGCCGGTCCGCCGAACCGTTCGGGTTCGGGAGGTTACGCAGCCACCCGGAGCGGGTACGGGTGAGGTCAGCGAGGGAAGTGAGGGAAGGCCGGAGGCGCCCGGGGCGCGCGTCGCCGGCACTGGTGGTGGATGGCCGTTCGGATGAGGGGGAAACGTCCGAACGGCCCACCGCCGCGTCCGGGCCACGCTGGTCGTCGAGGATGCCGTCGTCACGCATTCGACGAGGCTAGGCAGGTCATTCCGGGATAACCCAGGCCCCTGGAGTGGCCCTCGCCACACCTACGGGTCCGCGATGCGGACACCTGGGCGACCGGCGTCACGGCCCGGCGCGGACCGGACGGGCCGGACGAACCTCCGGTACGCGCCGACGGGCGCACCGGGCGGCCGACAACTCCCCGACGGGCGGGCGACCCGCCACCGGCACGCCGACTCCGCCGATCGACCGATCCCGGCTCACCCGCTCGGATCCCCGGCGAGGGCCACCCGGGGCCCGGGGCCGTTGCCTGATTGTGATCATGGATGCGGCGCGGGACCGCCCGACGCAGGAATGCACGAGGATGGCGGGTACGTTGCCCGAACCGGGAGCCGTGCGCGCCACGGTCCCGTACGCGCCAGCCCAGGGAGGTCCGCACCGGTGCTCGACCCACACGAGCTCTACGAGCTCTCCGACGATCTGCCCGAACTCGGACAGCCGGTCCTGATCCAGGCCCTCACCGGCTTCGTCGACGCCGGAAGCGCCACCCGGCTGGCCCGTGAGCAGCTGCTCTCCTCCCTCGACGCCCGCCCCGTCGCCAGCTTCGACGTCGACCAGCTCTACGACTACCGGTCCCGGCGTCCCGCGATGACCTTCGTCGAGGACCACTGGGAGGACTACGACGCCCCCAAGCTGGAGGTGCACCTGCTGCACGACGACGACGAGACGCCGTTCCTGCTGCTCAGCGGCCCCGAGCCCGACCTGCAGTGGGAGCGGTTCGTGGCCGCCGTCGGCGGGCTGGCCGCCCGGCTGGACGTCCGGCTCACCGTCGGGCTCAACTCGATCCCGATGGCGGTGCCGCACACCCGCCCGACCGGGGTGACCGCGCACGCCACCCGCCGCGAGCTGATCTCCGGATACGAGCCGTGGCTGCAACGCGTCCAGGTCCCCGGCAGCGTGGGGCACCTGCTGGAGTTCCGCCTCGGCGAGCAGGGGCGCGACGCGCTCGGCTTCGCCGCCCACGTGCCGCACTACGTCGCCCAGGCCGAGTACCCGGCCGCCGCCGAGGTGCTGCTCGCGTCGGTGTCGCGCAGCACCGGCCTGCTGCTGCCCCGCGACGGGCTGCGCTCGGCCGCCGAGGTGGTGCGGGTGGAGATCGACCGGCAGGTCGCCCAGACGGAGGACGCGGCCGCCCTCGTCGCGGCCCTGGAGGAGCAGTACGACGCGTTCGCCCGGGGGCGGGGCGAGAAGAACCTGCTCGCCGCCGAGGGCGGCCCGCTGCCGACCGCCGACGAGCTGGGCGCGGAGCTGGAGCGGTTCCTGGCGGAACAGGGCCGACCGGGCGACACCCCGGGGAGCTGACCGGACGGCCGGGGCGGGGATGCGGCAGGCTGGAGGCATGCGCCTGGCGACCTGGAACGTGAACTCGGTGAAGGCCCGCCTGCCCCGGCTGCTCGACTGGCTGGCCGCCACCGGCCCCGACGTCGTCTGCCTCCAGGAGACGAAGTGCCCCGACGGGGCGTTCCCGGTGGCCGAGGTCGGCGAGCTGGGCTACACGGTGGCCAGCCACAGCGACGGCCGGTGGAACGGCGTGGCGATCCTGTCCCGGGTCGGGCTGGCCGACGTGACGGTCGGCTTCCCCGGCGAGCCGGGCTTCCCCGAGCCGGAGGCCCGGGCCGTCTCGGCCACCTGCGACGGGCTGCGGGTCTGGTCGGTGTACGTGCCCAACGGCCGCGCCCCGGACGACCCGCACTACACGTACAAGCTGGCCTGGTTCGCCGCCCTGCGCGACGCGTTGGAACAGGAGCTGACCGGCGGGCTGCCGCTGGCCGTCTGCGGCGACTTCAACGTCGCACCGACCGACGCCGACGTGTGGGATCCGGCCCTGTTCGCCACCTCCACCCACGTCACGCCGGCCGAACGGGATGCCCTCGCCGCCCTGCGCGACCTGGGGCTGGACGACGTGGTGCCGACCCCGATGAAGGGGCCGCACCCGTACACGTACTGGGACTACCGGGCCGGGATGTTCCACCAGGACAAGGGCATGCGCATCGACCTGGTCTACGCGTCCGCGCCGTTCGCCCGCGCGGTCCGCGCCGCCTACGTCGACCGGGAGGCCCGCAAGGGCAAGGGCCCCTCCGACCACGCCCCGATCGTGGTGGACGCCGACCTGGTCCCCGCCGTGGAGGCGTTCTGAGTAGGGTGGGGCCATGGCAGTCGTGAAGATCAACGCGATCGACGTCCCCGAGGGGGCGGGCGAGGAGCTGGAGCGGCGGTTCGCGGCGCGGGCCGGCGCGGTCGAGGGCTCCCCCGGCTTCCTCGGCTTCGAGCTGCTGCGCCCGGTCGGCGGCGAGACGCGCTACTTCGTCTACACCCGCTGGGAGTCGGAGGAGGCGTACCAGAACTGGGCGGCCGGGCCGGCGCGCGCCGCGCACGCCGGTGGCGCGGGCGGCGAGCAGCGACGCCCGGTCTCCACGGGCGCGACCCTGCTGGAGTTCGAGGTGGTCCAGCAGGTGCCGGCCGCCGGCTGACCCCGGGGCCGCCCCGTCACGGCACGGCCGACCGCCAGCCCGCGCGGTGCAGCCGTTCGGCGCCGTCGAGCAGCAGGTCGAGGGCGAACTCGAACTCGAACTGCTCGTCGCAGCCCTGGCCCACGGCCGCCAGGTCGCCCCCGGTGGCCGCGGTGGCGATGGCCAGGACGTGCGGGAAGCGGTCGGCGAACTCGCGGACCACCGCCTCCTGCTCCTCGGGGGTGGGAGTCCGCGGGGCGGCCGGCTCGGGGGCGTTGAACAACTCGGGGCTGAAGCCCCAGACCCGGTTGCCCAGGGCGTGCATCACGTGGTGGGTGAGGTCGGCGGAGAAGCCGCCGGCGAGGAACGCCCCGGCCAGCGCATCGAGATGGCCGAGCACGGTCGGCGTCCGGTTGGTGCGCGACTCGATGGCCTGCCGCGCCCAGCGGTGCCGCAGCACCACCCGCCGCGCCGCGAGGATCCGCTGCCGCACCGCGCCCTTCCAGTGCAGGCCCGGGTCGGCGGGCGCGATCCCGGCGATCACGGTGTCCACCATCCCGTCGAGCAGTTCCTCCTTGTCGGCGACGTGCTTGTAGAGCGCCATCGGCACCACACCGAGGTCCTGGGCGAGCCGCCGCATGCTCACCGCCGCGATCCCGGCCTCGTCGGCGAGCGAGACGGCCGCCCGGAGCACGCGTTCCCGGTTGAGCCGCGCCCGCGGACCCGCGTCGAAGCCCGGCATGACAGGTCCTCCCCGGTCGCCCTTGACGGTGTACGTCGTACACCTTACCGTGAGTCGAAGGTGTACGACGTACACCTTTGGGGTCGAGGACGGGGAGGGCGCAGATGACCGCCGACACGGGAACCACCGCCGCGCCGCCGACGGCGGCCGGCTCGCCCCGGCGCAGGACGGCGCTGGCCGCGGGCGTGTTCTACCTGATCACCTTCCTCGCCTCGCTCCCCGCCGTGGCCCTCATCGCGCCCGTGCTCGACAACCCCGACTACATCGTGAGCGCCGGCAGCGACACCCGGGTGATCGCGGGCTGCCTGCTCGACATCGTCAACGCCGTCGCCTGCGTGGGCACGGCCGTCGCGCTGTTCCCCGTCGTCAGGCGGCAGCACGAGGCCGCCGCGCTCGGCTTCGTCACCGCCCGGGTCCTCGAAGCCGCGATCATCGTCGTCGGCGTCGCAAGCCTGCTGACGGTGGTGACGCTGCGCCAGGAGTCCGCCGCGACGACCGGCGCGGACGCCCCCACCCTCGTCGCCGTCGGCGCGTCACTCGTCGCGGTCCGCGACTGGACGTTCCTGCTCGGGCCCGGCCTCGTGCCCGCCGCCAACGCGCTGCTGCTCGGCTACCTGATGTACCGGTCCGCCCTCGTGCCGCGGATCATCCCCCTGCTCGGGCTCGTCGGGGCGCCCCTGCTCGTCGCCTCCGCCGTGGCCACCATGTTCGGGGTCAACGAGCAGGCCTCCGCGCTCTCGGCGGTCCTGACCATCCCGGTGGCCGCGTGGGAGCTGTCGCTCGGGGTCTGGCTGGTCGTCAAGGGCTTCCGGCCGGCACCGATCCTCAGCGCCCCCACCACCTGACCGGCGCTGCCGGCCGGGGTATTCGCGTTGCCGGCCCGCCGGCCCGTGTCTACTGTGCGGTGATGCCCTCGCCGATGCTCACGGTGGCCCTCGACGCGCACGACCCCGTTCGCCTGGCACGGTTCTGGGCCGGCATGCTCGGCCGGGAGGTCGCCGAGGAGGCACGCGGCCCGCTGCTCCCCGGCGACGACACCCAGCCCGGCCTCCGCTTCGTCCCGAGCCGCACGGAGAAGACGGGGCCCAACCGCCTGCACCTGCACCTGACCAGCACCGACCAGGCCGACCAGCAGCGCCTGGTGACGACGGCGCTGGCGCTCGGCGGCGGTCACCTCGACGTCGGGCAGCGCCCCGAGGAGAAGCACACCGTGCTGGCCGACCCCGAGGGCAACGAGTTCTGCGTGATCGCGCCGGGCAACCGCTTCCTCGCCGGCTGCGGCCTGCTCGGCGAGCTGGCCTGCGACGGCACCCGCGAGGTCGGCCTGTTCTGGAGCCGGGCGCTGGACTGGCCGCTGGTGTGGGACCAGGACCAGGAGACCGCGATCCAGTCACCGCACGGCGGCACGAAGGTCGCGTGGGGCGGGCCGCCCGTCGCCCCGAAGACGGCGCGGAACCGGCAGCGCTTCGACCTCGCCCCGCCCGGAGGCGACCAGCGGGCCGAAGCCGACCGACTGATCGCCCTCGGCGCCACCTGCCTGGAGACGGGCCGGGACGGCGCGATCATGCTGGCCGACCCCGACGGCAACGAGTTCACCCTCACCCCACCCTGACCCGTCCCGCCCCTCCCCCGCGCCCCGCCCGGCCCAACCCCGCCTGGGTGATCAGGCGGGGTCAGGGGTGGGGGGTGGGGGGTAGCAGGGAGGCGAAGGCGATGATGTTGTCGGCGTAGCCCGTCTGGCCGCCGACCCATGCGCCGCCGCAGGTGATCAGCCGCAGTTCCGGTGGGCCGTCGTCGCCGTACACCCGGTGGGCGGGCAGGTCGTCCTTGCCGAAGTGTTCGACGGAGTCCACGGCGAAGACCGCCACTCCGCCGTCGGCACGGGTCACCTCGATCCGGTCGCCGGCGCGCAGTTTGCCCAGGTCGTAGAAGACGGCCGGGCCGTCCCGGGTGTCCACGTGACCGACGATCACGGCCCGGCCGGGCTCGCCGGGGATCACGCTGCGGTCGTACCAGCCGGTCTCGGCGGCGGCGCTCAGCGGCGGCACGGCGATCGACCCGTCGGCGGCCTGCCCGACCGGGCCGACCGGCGCGGACACCCGGATCGCCGGCACCCGGAGGCGCACCGGTCGGCCGGCGGTCGGCGGGCGCGCCTCGTCGGCCACCGCTGCCGCCCGGTCAGCCGGGCGGGTCGCCCACTCGAAGGGCCCCGCCGTGCGGCCGAGGCCGGCGCCGGTGGCGAAGACGCCGAGCAGCACCAGGGCCACGGCCACCGGCACCGACCAGGGCCGGCGGCCGTCCGGCCGGGCGGACCGGGTGGACCGGGTGGAGACCGCGCCCGGGGCGGCACGCACGGCCGTCCCGCTGGGGGCGGAGGCACGCACGGCCGCCACCGCCCGGACGGTACGCGCCGACGCCGCGCCCCGGACCGTGCGTGCCGACGCCACACCCGGGGCGGTCCCCGCCGACGCCACCGCCCGGACGGTACGCGCCGACGCCGCGCCCGGGGTGGTGCGTGCCGACGCCACGGCCGGCCTCAGCGGCGGCTTCCGCCGCGGCGGGACCGCGGCCGACGGGCCGTGGCCACGCCGATCGTCACGCCGGCCACGGTCAACGCCACGCCGCCGGGCAGCAGCAGGCCGTCGGTGGCGCCCCGGGCGGTGCCACCGAAGCCCGTGTTCGGCCCCCGGCTCGGGTGGTGCGTGGGCGGGTACGTCGGGTGACCGGTCGGCTGGTACGTCGGCTTGTGGGTGGGCGCGGGCGAGGGCTGCTTCTTGACCACCTGGAGCATCGTGGTGGCGGTCTCGCCGCCCCGGCATTCGAGCTTGACCCGGTAGTTGCCCGGCCAGATGCGCTCGCGGACCATCGGGGTGCCGGTCAACAGGCCCCGCTGCGGGTGCACGGCGACCCGGCCGAAGGCGTCGGAGACGACGATCGCCGGCACCGAGTTGTCGTGACAGCTCGCCCGGATGCCCACGAGGTAGCCGGGCTGCACGGTGCTCGGGGTGACCTCGACAAAGACGAGCCAGCCGGGCTGTTCGCCACCGGGCGGGCCCGGCGGCGGCTCGGGTGCGGGGGCGGCCAGGGCCGGTCCGGCGGCCCACGCGCCCGCCGAGAGCGGCCCGGCGAACGCGGCGACGGCGACGGCGAGCGCGGCACCGACCCGTGCGACCGGGCCCGTGACGGGTCCGGCACACCGGCGCGTGGCTGCCCCCATGACCCCTCCCGGCGCGGTAGTGCGTCGCCGGGCAACGGCCCGCCCGGCCTGCCGTACGGGATGAATCTTCTCATCCCCGGTCGTACCTCACAGGCGATCCGGCGCGCTGGTCGCGTACGCTCGGACCGCTGTGACCTCCACCGAAGCGAACCCCGTCGTGACCGTGCCGCCGCACGCGTCGCGGATCCGCACCTTCCACCCCCGCCGGGGCCGGATGACCGGCCGCCAGGTCGACGCCCTCGACCGGCTCTGGTCGGCGTACGGCCTGACGGTCGACGACGGTCCCGCCGCCGCGCCCGTGGACCTGGCGGCGCTGTTCGGCCGCCGGGCCCCGATCGTGCTGGAGATCGGGTCGGGGATGGGGGACGCCACGGCCGCGATGGCCGCCGCCGACCCAGGCCGAGACTATCTGGCGGTCGAGGTGCACACGCCGGGAATCGCCAACCTGTTGGGGCTGGTGGAGCGCCTCGGGCTGGACAACGTGCGGGTGGCCCGGGGCGACGCGCTGGACCTGGTCCGGGCGCTGCCGGACGGGTCGCTGGACGCGGTGCACGTCTTCTTCCCCGACCCGTGGCCCAAGTCGCGGCACCACAAGCGGCGGATCATCCAGCCGGCGCACGTGGCGCTGCTGCGCTCCCGGCTGACGCCCGGCGGGACGCTGCACTGCGCCACCGACTGGGCGGAGTACGCGGAGTCGATGCGCGAGACGCTGACCGCCGACGCGGGCCTGGTGGACGTGCACGGCGGGTACGCTCCGCGACCGGCGCACCGGCCGGTGACCAAGTTCGAGCGGCGCGCCCTGACGGCGGGCCGCCCGGTGTTCGACCTGGTCCACCGCCGCGCGTGAGGCTGCCGGCCGAGGCACGGCGCACGGCGCGAGGCGCGCGTGCGGTGCAAGGAAGGGCCCCTTGTTAACGCATTCTGTTGTACAGGGGCCCCTTCCTAACAGCCCGGTTGGCGCGGAGGGGCCTGCGACAGGCACGATGGACGGGCTATGACGCTCACCGCCGCGCTGCCGACAAGCGCCGACCCCGACACCCTCTTCGACGCGTTCGCCGGTTGGGCGAAGGAGCGCGGCCTCGACCTCTACCCCCACCAGGAGGAGGCGGTCATCGAGATCGTCTCCGGCGCGAACGTGATCATGAACACGCCGACCGGCTCGGGCAAGAGCCTGGTGGCGATCGCCGCGCACTTCGCCGCCCTGGCCGACGACCGGACGACCTTCTACACCGCCCCGATCAAGGCCCTGGTGTCGGAGAAGTTCTTCGCGTTGTGCGAGGTCTTCGGGGCCGACAACGTCGGCATGCTCACCGGCGACGCCAGCGTCAACGCCGACGCCCCGATCATCTGCTGCACCGCCGAGGTGCTGGCCAACCTCGCGCTGCGCGAGGGCGCGCGGGCCGACGTCGGCCAGGTGATCATGGACGAGTTCCACTTCTACGCCGAGCCGGACCGGGGCTGGGCGTGGCAGGTGCCGATCATCGAGCTGCCGCAGGCCCAGTTCGTGCTGATGTCGGCCACCCTCGGCGACACCAGCCGCTTCGTCGACGACCTGACCCGGCGCACCGGCCGGCCGACCGCCGTCGTGCGCTCGGCCGAGCGGCCGGTCCCGCTCCTCTTCTCGTACGCGATGACGCCGCTGCACGAGACCCTCGAGGAGCTGCTGGAGACCAAGCAGGCCCCGGTGTACGTCGTGCACTTCACCCAGGCCGCCGCCCTGGAGCGGGCGCAGGCGCTGATGAGCGTGAACGTCTGCACCCGGGCCGAGAAGGACCTGATCGCCGAGGCCATCGGCCGTTTCCGGTTCACCTCCGGCTTCGGCAAGACCCTGTCGCGGCTGGTACGGCACGGCATCGGGGTGCACCACGCCGGCATGCTGCCGAAGTACCGCCGGCTCGTGGAGACCCTCGCCCAGGCCGGCCTGCTCAAGGTCATCTGCGGCACCGACACGCTCGGCGTCGGCATCAACGTGCCCATCCGCACGGTGCTGTTCACCGGCCTGAGCAAGTACGACGGGGTGCGTACCCGGCTGTTGAAGGCCCGCGAGTTCCACCAGATCGCCGGCCGGGCCGGGCGGGCCGGCTTCGACACCCTCGGCCGGGTCGTCGTGCAGGCCCCCGAGCACGTCATCGAGAACGAGAAGGCCCTCGCCAAGGCCGGCGACGACCCGAAGAAGCGGCGCAAGGTGGTGCGCAAGAAGCCGCCGGAGGGCTCGATCGGCTGGGGCCGGCCGACGTTCGACCGTCTGGTCGAGGCCGAGCCGGAGCCGCTGACGTCCAGCTTCCAGGTCAGCCACTCGATGCTGCTCAACGTCATCGGCCGCCCCGGCGACGCGTTCGCCGCGATGCGGCACCTGCTCACCGACAACCACGAGGACCGCGCCGCCCAGCGCCGGCACATCCGCCGGGCCATCGCCATCTACCGGGCGCTGCGGGCCGGCGGGGTGGTCGAGGAGCTGCCCGAGCCGGACGAGACCGGCCGCCGGGTGCGGCTCACCGTCGACCTCCAGCTCGACTTCGCGCTCAACCAGCCGCTGTCGCCCCTCGCGCTGGCCGCGATCGAGCTGCTCGACGCCGAGAGCCCGTCCTACGCCCTCGACGTGCTCAGCGTGATCGAGTCGATCCTCGACGACCCCCGCCAGGTGCTGTCCGCGCAGCAGTTCAAGGCCCGCGGCGAGGCGGTCGCCGCGATGAAGGCCGAGGGCATCGAGTACGAGGCCCGCCTCGAACTGCTCGACGAGGTGACCCACCCCAAGCCCCTGGCGGAGCTGCTCGACGCCGCGTACGAGATGTACCGGCGGGGGCACCCGTGGGTCGCCGACCACCAGCTCTCCCCCAAGTCCGTCGTGCGGGACATGTACGAGCGGGCGATGACCTTCACCGAGTACGTGCAGTTCTACTCCCTCACCCGCTCCGAGGGCCTCGTGCTGCGCTACCTCGCCGACGCGTACAAGACGCTGCGGCAGACCGTGCCCGAGGACGCCAAGACCGAGGAGCTGATCGACCTCATCGAGTGGCTGCACGAGCTGGTCCGCCAGGTCGACTCCAGCCTCATCGACGAGTGGGAGCGGCTGAAGAACCCGTCGGACGTCGCCGAGGCCGCCGAGGCGCACGCCGCCCTCGACGACCGGCCGCCGGCGGTCACCCGCAACGCGCGGGCGTTCCGGGTGCTGGTGCGCAACGCGCTGTTCCGCCGGGTCGAGCTGGCCGCCCTGCGCCGCTGGGACCTGCTGGGCGAGCTGGACGCCGCCGACGGCTGGGACGCCGACGCGTGGGCCGACGCGCTGGAGCCCTACTTCGAGGCGTACGACTCGATCGGCACCGGGCCGGACGCCCGGGGCCCGGCGCTGCTGATGATCGAGCAGGGCCGGGACCGGTGGACGGTCCGGCAGATCCTCGACGACCCCGACGGCGACCACGACTGGCGCATCAGCGCGGAGGTCGACCTGGCCGCCTCCGACGAGGTCGGCGCGGCCGTCGTCCGGATCACGGACGTCGGCCAGCTCTGACCGTGGGCATCCGGCGGGGCCGAGGGCACGGCTGGCACCGGGGCGACCGCCACGTGCACTCGGCGCGCTCGCACGGCGCGGAGCTGACGCCGGAGCAGGTGGCAATCCTGATGTCAGGCAACCGATCTGCGGCGGTGGCGTCTGTCGGGGACGGCCGGGTTCACAGGATGTGCTTGCGCCAGTCCCGGCCCGGTGCGCCGAAGAGCAGGCCGTTCTCGTCAAGCGCGTTGTAGATCGTCAGATGCCCCGCCGGGAAGGCGAAACCGAGAGCGACACTGCCGTCGGCAAGGGTTCCGCCGGTGTACTCGAGGAGCTCCACCTGGCGCAGCATCTGCCCCCGGAACTCGTCGAGTTGCTCGATCGGCTCGGCTCGCCAGGCGAGTGGGAAGTCGTCGGAGGTCGGCCAGGCGACAGACTGACCCGGGTCGATGCTGCTGAAGGTGACCGAGACGTCGTCGAACTTCTGATGGTTGACCTCGACCTGCTCATCGCCGAAGTCGAGCAGGACGGGACAGTCACAGAACCACTCGTCGGCGCGAAGGTCCCAGACCAGCCAGACGTGGCGCAGTGCGCGGCCGACGAGCCCGGAGAGACGACGACCGTGAGTGGCGACGATCGGGTTCGACCCCTGGAGCCAATCGGGCCGGTAGCCGCTGATCCCGAAGTCGAACGCGCGACCGCCCCGCCGTCCGCCGCCTTCTCGGCCACCACCCTCGTTCACCATTGCCGCCAGCATCGACGCGGAACGCCTGAGCACATTCGCGAGTCTTCCATGTGCCGCAGCATGCCGACCGGCGGCGCCCAGAGCGGGCCCGGGCGCCCGGCCCTGGCAGTCGGACGGCAGGGGGCAGCGGACGCAACAGATGCGCCCCTCATTTCCCTGGGCGATGTCAGACCCGTCGATTAGAATGTATGTACTAAACCAAGTCCTGACCTGGGAGGACTTCCGTGACCGCGCCCACCTCCAGCACCCTCCCGCCCTACGCCACCCTCCTCGGCTTCACCCGGTACGTCGACCGCACCGGGCCCACCAAGGCCAGCTTCGTCGGGGGCCTGCGCAAGCAGCGGGCCAGCAAGCACGGGTTCAACCCGCACGGTCAGTTCGTCAAGGCGCTCAAGGCCGACGTCGCGTTCCACACCGGCGGCACCCACCTGGCGCAGGTGGCCGACGCGGTCAAGCCGCGCTGGCAGCCGCTCTACCGGGCGCTCGTGCCGGGCGCGACGGCCTGGCTGCACTCCCTCGGCGAGCCGACCGGCGTCGACCTGGCGCAGACCCGCGACGCCCTGGCCATGCTCGGCGACCTCCCGGTGAAGATCAATCCGCACTTCGGCATCCGGCACGCCGCCGACGGCCGCGCCGAGGCCGTCCGCCTGCACTTCGACGAGGCCCCGCCCAGCGAGGAGGCGGCCCTGGCCACCCTGCACCTGATGGCCCGGCACATGGACGCGGTCCTGCCGCACGCCGCGCCCGTCCTGGTCGACGTGCGGCGGGGCGTGGCGCACCGGATGCCCGACGGCGTCAGGCCCGAGCAGGTCGAGCAGTGGCTGGCTGGCGAGGCGGCGGCCTTCCGCGCGATCTGGTCCACCGCCGCCTGACCCCACCCACCGCCGCCCGCCCTACCCGCGCCACCTCCCACCGCCCCACCGGGCGGTGGGAGGTGGCGCGATCGCGTACGGGGCCGAGCGGCACGTGACACGGCGACACGGCAACACGGCGACACGGCAACACGGCGACCCGGCGACCCGGCACGGCGAGGCACGGCGAGGCACGGCGGCGGGCACTGTGCGGCGGCGGCGCGAGCCGCATGATCACGCTCGATCCGGGAAACGGTGGCATCGATCGCGGCGGGAGGCCACTCGATCCCGCATCGAGCACGCTCTTGAGCGGCGTTCACCGGGGTTATCCACAGGGGACAGCGTGCCGTCCGCAGAACCGGCACGGTAAGGACATGCCCAAGAGCCCTCGACGACCTCCCCAACTGCGAGGTCGGATCTTCCGCGGTTCGGTGGCCCGAGCCCGGGGCCTGCTGACCCGCAACGATCTCCGCAGTTCCGCCTGGCGGCCGTTGTTCCGCGACGTCTATGCCGACGCCCGGATCGCGGTCACCCACCGGCACCGATGCCTTGCGGTGACCCGTTGGCTGGTCCCGCCCGGCACCGCGATCGCCGGCCGCTCCGCCGCAGCGCTGTACGGCGTGGGAAGCATCCCGCCCGACGAGCCGATCGACGTGCTGACACCCAGCGGGCCGCCCGACACCACGCCGGACCCGCCGCCGGCGGTGCCACCCAACGCGCCGCCTGGCAGGAGGCCGAATCATCAGCGACCCCCGGCACCCGACCAGCGGTTCCCGCCACCGTCGGCCCCCGTGCCGGCCCCGCCTGCAAGCGCACCGGCACCGGCGGTCCCGCTACAGGGTGGTCGGCGGCTGGGGCCCGTGGCGGGGCTGTGCGTACACCGGGGTCCGGTGCTTCCGGCAGACGTCGTCGACCGGGCGGGCATCCCGGTGACCAGTCCGGCGCGTACCTGCTGGGACGTCGCCTGCTGGCTGGACGTGGTGGAAGCGGTCGTCGTCATCGACGGCCTGCTGGCGCGACGGATCGTCGACGTCCCGACGCTACGCGAGTACGCCCTGGCGCGGGCGGGGCGCCGGGGCTGGCGGTCGTTGCTGCGCGCCGTCGACCTGGCCGACGCCGGCGCCGAGTCGCCACAGGAGTCCCGGACCCGGGTCCGGCTGGTGCTGGCCGGGCTGCCCCGGCCCCGTACCCAGTGGGTCGTCTCCGACGGTGGGCGGTTCGTGGCCCGACTCGACCTGGCCTGGCCGGAGTTCCGGGTCGCCGTGGAGTACGACGGGCTCTGGCACGACGATCCCGAGCAGTTCCACCGGGACCGTCGCCGCCTGAATCGGCTGCTCGGCGGGGACTGGCTCGTCCTGCATGTGACGGCGCGACGCCTCCGCGAGGACTTCGACGGTTTCCTCGCCGAGGTACGCGCGGCCCTCCGCTCCCGCGGCCACCGGCCCCGGCTCCAGGTCTGAGAGTCCCGGAGATCGTGCTCGATCGGTGAAACAGTGGCATCCGGGCGGGCCGAGGCCACTGTTTCACCGATCGAGCACGATCTTGGAGCCGGGCCGGGCCGGGC
Source organism: Micromonospora sp. WMMD712 (assembly GCF_029581295.1). Classification (NCBI taxonomy): domain Bacteria; kingdom Bacillati; phylum Actinomycetota; class Actinomycetes; order Micromonosporales; family Micromonosporaceae; genus Micromonospora; species Micromonospora sp. WMMD712. The sequence continues at coordinate 7,407,260 of NZ_CP120743.1, read as the reverse complement.
GGGGCGGGGCAGGCCGGGCGGGGCGGGGCGGGGGCCGAGCGGCCGGCGTGGACCGCGGGGGTCAGGCCGCCGGGACGTACTTCTCCAGGTCGTCGATGATCTTGTTGGCCGCGCCGACGCCGATGCCCGTCATCCAGGTCTCGTCGGAGACCACGTGCGCCCGGCCCGCCTTGACCGCGGACAGCCCCTTCCACAGGGTGCCGCCGGTGACGGTGGCCTGCTCCGCGGCAGCCTTCTCGCCGTACGCGGTCACGAAGACGACGTCGGCGTCGACCTCGTTGACCCGCTCGGCGCTGACCAGGTCGAACCGCTTGTCCTCCTTGTCGGCGAGCTGCTGCCGCTCGGGGCGGCCGAGGCCGGTGTCGCCGACGACGATGCCGGAGAAGGAGTCCGGCCCGTACACCCGGATCGCGCCGGGGATGAAGCGCACGATGGAGACGGTGCGGTCGGCGGCGTCGCCGAGCTTCGCGCCGAAGTCCTTCGCCCGCTTCTCGTACGCGGCCAGCAGGTCCTTGGCCTGCTGCTCCTTGCCCAGGGCCTGACCGTCGAGGAGGAAGTTCTCCTTCCAGGTGATGCCCACCTTCTCGGTGAACACGGTCGGCGCGATGGCGGCCAGCTCGTCGTAGAACTTCTCCTGGCGGAACTTGCTGCCGAGGATCAGGTCGGGCTTGAGGGCGTTGATCGCCTCCAGGTCGGGCTCGGTGAGCACCCCGACCTCCTTGATGCCGGCCAGCTTCTCCTCGCCGAAGTAGGTGGGCCAGCTCCTCGCCTCGCCGGCGGTCGCCGCGCCGACGGGTGTGACCCCCAGCGAGAGCGCTGTGTCGATCTTGTCGGTGTCGAGGACGACGACCCGCTTCGGCTCGGCGGGCACCTTGGTGGTGCCCATGGCGTGCGTGACCTCCCGGGTCTGTCCGGTGGCGGTGCCGGCGACGGGGTCGCTCTCACCGCAGGCGGTGAGTCCGACGCCGAGGGCGACGGCCGCGGTGAGCACGGCGGCGAGACGACGCATGGTGGGGTTCCTTTCGAGTGGTTCAGCCGGCCGACGGGCCGGCGGGCGAGGCGGAGACAGCGGAAGAGGAGGAGGCCGGAGCGGAGACAGCGGAAGAGGAGGAGGCCGGAGCGGGGACGGCGGCCGGGGAGGGGGTGGTGAGGGCAGGCACGACCAGGGGCGCGCCGCTCACCGGGCACGGCACCACCACGCAGTCGAGCCCGAAGACGTCGCGGACCAGCGCCGCGGTGAGGATCTCCCGGGGCGGGCCGGCGGCGACCACCGCCCCGGCGCGCATGGCGACGAGGTGGTCGGCGTAACGGGCGGCCTGGTTGAGGTCGTGCAGCACCGCGACGACGGTGCGGCCCCGTTCGGCGCGCAGCCGGTGCAGCAGGTCCAGCACCTCGACCTGGTGGGCCAGGTCGAGGAAGGTCGTCGGCTCGTCCAGCAGCAGCGCCTCGGTGTCCTGGGCGAGGGTCATCGCGATCCAGACCCGCTGCCGCTGGCCGCCGGAGAGGGTGTCCACCGGGCGGTCGGCGAGGCCGGCCACGTCGGCGAGGGCCATCGCCTCGTCGACGGCGGCGCCGTCGGCCGCCGACCACTGCCGCCACCACCGCTGGTACGGCTGCCGGCCCCGGCCGACCAGGTCGGCGACCGTCACCCCCTCGGGCACCAGCGGGCTCTGCGGCAGCACCCCGAGCCGCCGGGCGACCTCCCGGGTCGGCAGGTCCCGGATGGCGGTGCCGTCGAGCAGCACGGTGCCCCGGCGCGGGGTCAGCAGCCGCGCCATGGTGCGCAGCAGGGTGGACTTGCCGCAGGCGTTCGGCCCGACGATGACGGTGAACGCCCCGGCGGGCAGCGTCACGTCGAGGCCGTCCAGGACGGTTCGCTCGTCGTAGCCGACGACCAGGTCGCGGGTGGAGAGCATCGCGGCTCCTCGGGAGGCGTCGGCGGGGCCCGGTGCGCCGGCGGGGGCGGGCGGGCCGGCGGTCGGGGCAGCAGGCGAGCCGGCGGTCGAGGCAGCAGGCGAGCCGGCGGTCGAGGCAGCAGGCAAGCCGGCAGACGGCGCGGCGGGCGGGGTAGCAGGCGAGCCGGCAGACGGAGCGGCGGGCGCGGGGGTCGTCACGACGCCCTCCGCCGGCCGCGCAGCAGCAGGAACATCAGGTACGGTCCGCCGATCGCGGCGGTCAGCACGCCCGCCGGAAGCTGGGTGGGCGCGAACAGCCGGCGGCCGGCGAGGTCGGCGAGGACCAGCAGCAGCGCCCCGAGCAGGGCGGAGCAGAGCAGCGGGGGCCGTTCGGCGCGGACCAGCCGGCGGGCCAGTTGCGGGGCGACGAGGGCGACGAAGTCGACGGCGCCGACCTGCGCGGTGACCATCGCGGCGGCGAGCACGCCGGTGCCGGCCAGGGTGACCCGGCGGGCCACGGGGCGCACCCCGATCCCCCGGGCCGTGTCGTCGTCCAGGGCGGTGCTGCCCAGCGCCCAGCCGGCCCAGAGCAGCACCGGCAGCAGCGCCAGCAGGGTCGCGGCGATCCACGCCGCCTCGGTCCAGCCCTTGCCGGCGAGGGTGCCGAGCAGCCAGATCTGGGCGCGCAGCCCGTCGATCGGGTCGGCGGTCAGCAGGACCACCTCGATGAGCGCCCGCAGCCCGAAGGCGACCGCCACCCCGGCGAGCACGAAGCGCTGGGCGGCCAGCCCGTGCCGGGCGCCGAGGGCGAACACCGCGACGGCGGCGGCCAGGCCGCCGAGCAGCGCCGCCGGGGCGACCAGCACGGCGGCGGCCCCGCTGGTGAGGGCCACCGTCGCGGCGAGCCCCGCGCCCTGGGTGATGCCGATGACGTCGGGGCTGGCCAGCGGGTTGCGGGCCACGCTCTGGATCAGCGTGCCGGCGACCCCGAACGCCGCGCCGGCCACCGCCGCGAGCACCAGCCGGGGCAGCCGCAGGTCGAGCACCACCAGGTCGTACGGGGTGCCCGCGCCGGCGAGCGCGCGCAGCACGTCGGGCGTGGCGACGTAGGGGGTGCCGAGGGAGAGGCTGAGCAGCCCGGCGGCGACGAGCAGCCCGGCCAGCGCGGCGGCGACCAGCACGGGGCGGCGGCGCACCGGCACCCGCAGCGGGCCGAGCCGCAGCAGCGAGCGGCCGGCGGGGGCGGCGGGCCGGACGGCGGGGCCGGGCCGGGCGGGGGCCACCGCGCTCACGCGGTCACCACCCGGGCTCGGCGCACCAGGAACGCCAGCAGGGGCGCGCCGACCAGCGCGGTGACCACCCCGGCGGGCACCTCGCCGGGCGGGGCGACGAGCCGGCCCGCGACGTCGGCGGCGAGCAGCAGGGCCGGCCCGAGCAGCGCGGCGACGGCCAGGGTCCACCGGTGGTCCGCGCCGACCAGGGCGCGGGCCAGGTGCGGCACGGCGAGGCCGACGAACGCGATCGGCCCGGCCGCCGCCACGGCCGCGCCGGTGAGCAGCACCCCGGCCGCGCCGCCGCCGAGGCGGACCAGCCCGACACGGTGGCCCAGGCCCCGGGCCACGTCGTCGCCGAGGGCGAGCGCGTCGAGGCCCCGGGCGACGAGGGCGGCCAGCACGAGCCCGGCGAGGACGAACGGCAGCACCTGCCCGGCGACCCCGACGCCCCGGCCGGTCAGCCCGCCGACGACCCAGAACCGGTACTCCTCGAAGGTGCGGGCGTCGATGCTGAGCAGCGCGTACACGAGGGCACCGAGACTGGCGTCGAGCGCCGCGCCGGTCAGCGCGAGGGTGACCGGCGACGCGCCGTCGCGGGCCCGGTTGGCGACGGCGAAGACGGCCAGGCCGGCGGCGAGCGCCCCGGCGATGCCGAACCAGACGTATCCGGCGAGGGTGCCGACGCCGAAGACGGCGATGGCGAGGACCACGCCGAACGACGCGCCCGCGCTGATGCCGAGAATGCGCGGCTCGGCGAGCGGGTTGCGGGTCAGCGCCTGGAAGAGCACCCCGGCCACGGCGAGCGCGAGCCCGACGAGCAGGCCGAGGGCGGTGCGGGGCAGCCGCAGCTCGCGGACGATGGTGGTGGCGTCGCCGCCGTCGGGGGCGACCAGGGCGTGCCAGACCGCGCCGGGGGCGAGCGGGCGGCTGCCGAGGGCGAAGCTGGCCAGCACGGCGAGGGCGAGCACGGCCGCCGCGCCGAGGGTGACGGCCGCCCGGCGGCCCAGGCCCCGGGTCGTCGGTGTGCCGGCCCGGATCGGCCGCGCGGCGACGGTGGTCACGAATCTCCCTCGACTTAGGTACGCCTTACCTTAAACCGAGGGGGGTGGGTGGCCCTAACCGGCGCTCGTCGATCCGGAGTCGTCGCCACCCCGCTGAGCAGGGCGGCCGTGCCGAGCGCCGCCGCGCGGCGAGCGGTTCGTCCCGGCGGGGGTGCCCGGGGACGCGCGGATCTGGGATGGTCACCGTCGATCCGAAGACCCGGGTACGCCGCGACCGGAGGAGACCACTGCCGATGCCCCCGACACACCTTCTGGCCCAGCGGCTGTCGCGGGCGGGGATCCGCGACGTCGTCACCGTCGTCCCGGCCAGCGGTGGGCTCGCCGCCCTCGCCGGGACGGCCCACCGCGAGAACGGGCCGCCGGTCTTCGTCAAGACCTTCGCCGAAGCGCCGGACGGCGTCGGTGACGCCTTCGTCGCGGAGGCCGAGGGGCTGGCGGCCCTGCGGGAGCTCGGCGGGCAGGAGACCCCCGAGGTGATCGTGGCGAACCAGGAGGTGCTCGTGTTGTCGCTGCTGCGGCCGAGACCCCGCAGCGGGGCCTTCTGGGAGGAGTTCGCGCACGCGCTGGCCCACCTGCACACGGGCACCCTCCACCCCCGCTTCGGCTGGCACCGCGACAACTGGTTGGGGCGTCGCCCGCAGCTCAACACGTGGGCCGACGACGGCTTCGCCTTCTTCGCGGAGCGCCGGTTGCTCCGCTGGCTCACCGAGCCCCGCGTCGAGGCGACGCTCGGACCCGCCGACCGGGCCGCGCTGGAACGGCTGTGTGACCGGCTCCCCGAGCTGCTGCCGGACCGGCCGGCCTGCCTGACGCACGGCGACCTGTGGGCCCAGAACGTCCTGGCCACCGCGGACGGGCGGGCGGCGCTGATCGACCCGGCGGTGTCGTACCTGTGGGCGGAGGTGGACCTGGCCCACCTCTGGAGCACGGCGCCGCCGCCGGAGGCGCGCCGGTTCTTCGCCGTCTACGCCGAGCTGGCCGGTCTCGACGACGGCTGGCCGGCCCGCATGCCGATCATCCAGCTACGACAGCACCTGGCGGTGCTGGCCCAGTTCGACGACGACTGGGGCGCCGCCGAGACGATCCGCGCCACGCTGGCACCGTTCCGGGCGCGGGGCTGACCCGCCCCACCACGCCCCGGCCTGCCACGCCACGCCGGTCCAGCCCGGCCCGGCCCGCAGGCGGCGACCGGTCAGCCCGCGGCCCCCACGCGCCGGGAGGAGCCGTCCCCGCCCTCGGCGGCCCCGGACGGCAGCACCTCGATCGGGCGCATCATCTCGTTGTCCTCGTGCTCCAGCAGGTGGCAGTGCCACACGAAGCGTCCCGGCAGGTCGAAGCGGACCTTGATCCGGGTCAACTGCCCCGGGTACGCGACCACGGTGTCGTGGAAGCCGGCCTCCGCGGGGCCGGGCGGGGTGTGGCCGTCGTGCCCCCGCCCGAGCACCTGGAACTGCACCTGGTGCACGTGGATCGGGTGGGCGTCCTCGGTGCAGTTGCGCAACTCCCACTCCTCGGTGACGCCGAGGGCGGGCGTCTCGGTCACCGGCGCGTCCCAGCTCAGCGGCACCGGCCGGCCGCTCGCGGCGACGACGCCCAGCAGGGCCCGCACCGGGCCGGCCGAGGACTCCTGCTCGTTGAGCGAGAGCCGCCGGACGCCCCGGGCGGCCGGCAGCGGGGCGCACGCCGGCAGCGACAACTGCCCGGGCGGGACGCTCCGGTCGACGCCGGCCCGGTCGCCCACCACGAACTTGAGCACCTGCCCGGTCGTCCGCGGGTCGGCCGGGGGGAAGTCCGTCCCCGGCGCGCCGCCGCAGAACGGCTCGTCGGGGCCCTCGTTGACCAGGTACAGCTCGGTGCCGGCCGGCACGTCGGTGAAGTCGACCACGAGGTCGGCCCGCTGGCCGTTGGCGAGCAGGATCCGGGGCGCGGCCACGGGCTCGGGCAGGAAACCGCCGTCGCTGCCGACCTGCCACAGCGGCAGCGCCGGCCGGGCCGGGCGGCGGGTCGGGTGGTCGGTGACCGACAGCATCAGGAACCGGGCGTTGCAGCCGTTGAGCAACCGGAACCGGTAGCGCCGCCGCTGCACCCGCAGCACCGGCCAGGTCGCGCCGTTGACCACCATGGCGGCGCCGAAGAACTCGGGGTTCCAGATCGGCGACACGTCGGTCCCCGGCAGGTACGGGCCGGGGTAGTCGTCGAAGTCGGCCCGGCTGTCGGGATACCAGAGCGAGCCGTCGGGGCGGAAGGTGCGGTCCTGGATCAGCAGCGGCAGGTCGCACCCCGCCTCCCCCGGCAGCGAGCCGGGCAACACCCCGGGCGGCAGGTCGTCGGGGCCGCCGCTGAGCCGGTAGAAGCCGGCCAGGCCGGCGTAGAGGTTCACCCGGGTCATGCCCAGGGTGTGGTCGTGGTACCAGAGCGTCGTCGGGCGCTGATCGTTGGCGTACTCCGTGCCGGCCGTGCCGGGGGCGCAGCGGACGCCGGTCCGCTCGGCTGCCAGCTCCCGGAACTCGCCGTAGGCCGAGCCGCCGTCGGCGCACCCGGCGGGCAGGTCCCGGGCCGCGGGGAGGTACCACGCCTGGGGGTGGCCGTCGCTCTCCTGCCGGTTGTGCCCGCCGTGCACGTGCATGACGGTCGGGACGGGCCCCCGGTACGGGTCGGGGGTGCTGGTGAAGTGCGGCCGGTGGTCGCGGCCCTCGACGCCGCCGGTCGGGTTGGCCCAGTGCAGCGTCGGGTCGACCGGCAGCAGGTGCGGCAGGTAGCGGCCCCGCTCGTCGACGAGCTGGTTGCACCAGGTCACCCGGACCGGGCGGCCGACGGTGGCGGCGATGGTGGGGCCAGGATAGGTGAAGCTGCGCGGGTGGGCGGGCGAGCCGAAGCCCCAGACGGTCGTCGCCGGCAGCCCGGCCGGGAGGACCTGCTGGCGGAACTGGCGGACGGCGACCACGTACTCGTCGACGCCGCCGCTGGTGCGGGAGGTGGGCATGGTCGACGGCACGGGCAGCGGGGTGACGTACTTGGGCACGGCACGGGGGTCGATCAGGGCGGTCGTCGGGGCGGCGGTGGTGCGGCCGGCGGGCAGCAGCAGGGCGGCGCCGCCGGCGGCACCGGCGGCGATGAGTCGTCTACGGGTCACCATGCCGCGAGGCTAGAACGAGCATTGCTCACCAAAGTGCCGAAACGTCGTCCTTACTCCTTGAGGGGACGAAACGGTTTCTAACGGTCAGGCGGGACTACGCCTCGGGCAGCAGCTCGGCGACCGGCACGGCGCGCAGCGCGTCCGTCGGGCCGACGATGACGCGGATCGACGGGAAGTAGTCCCGCAGCACCTGCTGGCACGGGCCGCAGGGGGTCAGGACGTCCCGACCCCGGTCGCCCACCGCCACGATGGTCTCCAGCTCCGTCTCCCCCTGGGTGGCGGCGGCCCCGACCACCACCACCTCGGCGCACGGCCCGCCGGTGACGTGGTGGACGTTCACGCCGCTGAAGACCCGACCGGCGGCGGTACGCGCGGCCGCGGCGACGGTGTGCCGGTCGCTGCGGCAGCGCAGCTTCGCCACGGCCGTGGCCGCCTGCACCAGCGCCCGGTCGGTGTCTCGCATGCTCATCCCAGGCCCCCGTGGTCGGCGTCGGTCGGCGGTCAACTCTAGACGGCTGCCGCCCGGGCGGCAGCCCTGGCGACCGGTAACCCGGGGGCGGTCCCGCCCGCGGCTGCCTATCCTTGGCGACGACATGCAGAATCCAGCCGCTCCCGCCGCAGCCGCCGGCCCCACCGCAGCCGCCGCTCCCGCCGCAGCCCCCGAGCCCACCGCCGGGCCCGCCGCGGCCCACGGCCTCCGCGAGCTGCACCGCCGCCTGCCCGCCCTGATGTTCCGCGACCAGCGCCGACTCCAGCGACGCCTCGACGGGGTGCGCCGGCTGCGCGACCCGCAGCGGCGCGAGGCCGCGCTCGCCGAGATCACCGCCGACGTCGCCCGCGCCGAGCAGCGGCTCGCCGACCGCCGGGCGGCGGTGCCCCCGATCAGGTACCCGGCGGGGCTGCCGGTCAGCGAGCGCTCCGACGACCTGGCCGCCGCGATCCGGGACCACCAGGTCGTGATCGTGGCCGGCGAGACCGGCTCCGGCAAGACCACCCAGCTCCCCAAGATCTGCCTGGAGCTGGGGCGCGGCATCCACGGGCTGATCGGGCACACCCAGCCCCGGCGGCTGGCCGCCCGCACCGTCGCCGACCGCATCGCCGAGGAGCTGGGCACCGAGCTGGGCGACGTGGTCGGCTACAAGGTCCGGTTCACCGACCAGGTGGGCGACCGCAGCCTGGTCAAGCTGATGACCGACGGCATCCTGCTCGCCGAGTTGCAGACCGACCGGATGCTGCGCCAGTACGACACGCTGATCATCGACGAGGCGCACGAGCGCAGCCTCAACATCGACTTCATCCTCGGCTACCTGCGCCAGCTCCTCCCCCGCCGCCCCGACCTCAAGGTGGTCATCACCTCGGCGACCATCGAGACCGACCGGTTCGCCAGGCACTTCGCCGACGCCGAGGGCCGCCCCGCCCCGGTCGTCGAGGTGTCCGGGCGCACCTACCCGGTCGAGGTGCGCTACCGGCCGCTGGTCGAGGTCAGCGAGAGCGAGGACGACTCCGGCGACGACGAGGAGAACGTCCGCGACCAGATCCAGGCCATCGGCGACGCCGTCGAGGAGCTGGCCGCCGAGGGGCCGGGCGACATCCTGGTCTTCCTCTCCGGCGAACGCGAGATCCGGGACACCGCCGACGCGCTGGGCAAGCTCGTGCAGTCCAGACGGTCGCTGCTGGGCACCGAGATCCTGCCCCTGTACGCCCGGCTGTCGGCCGCCGAGCAGCATCGGGTGTTCGCCCCGCACACCGCGCGGCGGGTGGTGCTCGCCACCAACGTCGCGGAGACCTCGCTGACCGTGCCCGGCATCAAGTACGTGGTGGACCCGGGCACCGCCCGGATCTCCCGCTACTCCAGCCGGCTCAAGGTGCAGCGGCTGCCCATCGAGCCGGTGTCGCAGGCGTCGGCCAACCAGCGCAAGGGCCGCTGCGGGCGCACCTCGGACGGCATCTGCATCCGCCTCTACGACGAGTCCGACTTCGACTCCCGCCCCGAGTTCACCGACCCGGAGATCCTGCGCACCAACCTGGCCTCGGTCATCCTCCAGATGACCTCGATCGGGCTGGGCGACGTGGCGGCGTTCCCGTTCATCGACCCACCGGACAAGCGCAACATCGCCGACGGCGTCAACCTGCTGCACGAGCTGGGCGCGCTCGACCCGACCGAGACCGACCCGGCGAAGCGGCTCACCCCGCTGGGCGGGCGGCTGGCGCAGCTCCCGGTCGACCCCCGGCTCGCCCGGATGGTGATCGAGGGCGAGCGCAACGGCTGCGCCACCGAGGTCGTCGTCATCGCCGCCGCGCTGTCCATCCAGGACCCGCGCGAGCGGCCGGCGGAGAAACAGGCCCAGGCCGACCAGGCGCACGCGAGGTTCGCCGACAGGGAGTCGGACTTCGTCGCGTACCTGAACCTGTGGCGGCACCTGCGCGAGCAGCAGCGGGAGCTGTCCTCCAGCGCGTTCCGCCGGATGTGCCGGGCCGAATACCTCAACTACCTGCGGGTACGCGAGTGGCAGGACATCGTCAGCCAGGTGCGCCAGGTGCTGCGTACGGCGGAGAAGGGCGACGGCCGGCGCGGGGCCGGCGCGGACCTGCCGGAGGAGATCGACACCCCGAAGGTGCACCAGTCGCTGCTGCCGGGCCTGCTGTCGCACATCGGGCTGAAGGACCCGCAGAAGCACGAGTACCTCGGGGCGCGCGGGGCGAAGTTCGCCCTGTTCCCCGGCTCGGCGCTGTTCAAGAAGCCGCCGCGCTGGGTGATGGCCGCCGAGCTGGTGGAGACCTCCCGGCTGTGGGGGCGGGTCGCCGGCCGCATCGAGCCGGAGTGGGTCGAGCCCCTCGCGCAGCACCTGGTCAAGCGCAGCTACAGCGAGCCGCACTGGGAGAAGAAACAGGCGGCGGTGCTGGCCTACGAGAAGGTCACCCTCTACGGCGTCCCGCTGGTCACCGCCCGGAAGGTCAACTTCGGGCGGATCGACCCGGCGCTGTCGCGCGAGCTGTTCGTCCGGCACGCTTTGGTGGAGGGCGACTGGACCACCCACCACCAGTTCTGGCGGGACAACCAGAAGCTGCTCGCCGAGATCGAGGAGCTGGAGAACCGGGCCCGGCGGCGGGACATCCTGGTCGACGACGAGACGATCTTCGCCTTCTACGACGCGCGGATCCCGGCCGACGTGGTCTCCGGCCGGCACTTCGACGCCTGGTGGAAGAAGGAGCGGCGGCAGCGGCCCGACCTGCTCACCTTCACCCGGGAGCTGCTGGTCAACGCCGGCCGGGGCGGGCTCGACGAGGCCGACTACCCCGACGAGTGGCGCGCCGACGGGGTCACCCTGCCGCTGACGTACACGTTCGACCCGGGCACCCCCACCGACGGCGTGACGGTGGACATTCCGCTGCCGCTGCTCAACCAGGTGCCGGCGGAGAGCTTCGGCTGGCAGGTCCCCGGGCTGCGCGAGGAGCTGGTGATCGCGCTGATCCGGTCGCTGCCCAAGGCGATCCGGCGCAACTTCGTCCCCGTCCCCGACTACGCGCGGGCCGCGCTCGCGGCGATCACCCCCGGGCAGGAGCCGCTGCTGGACGCGCTGACCCGGCAGTTGCGCCGGATGACCGGGGTCACCGTACCCCGCGACGCCTGGGAGCCGGGGAAGCTCCCCGCCCACCTGCGGGTCAGCTTCCGGGTGCTCGACGAGGAGAACAGGCCGGTCGCCGAGGGCAAGGACCTGCCGGCGCTGCAACGCCAGCTCCGCCAGGAGGTACGCCAGGTGGTGGCCGCCGCCGCACCGGACGTCGCCCGCACGGGCCTGACGCAGTGGGACGTCGGCGACCTGCCGCGCACCATCGAGCAGGTGCGCGCCGGGTACGCGGTGACCGCGTACCCGGCGCTGGTCGACGAGGGGCCCACCGTCGGAGTGAAGGTCTTCGACTCCGAGGCCGAGCAGGCCGCCGCGCACTGGGCGGGCACCCGGCGGCTGCTGCGGCTGACCGTGCCGTCGCCGGCGAAGTTCCTCCAGGGGCGGCTGTCCAACGAGGCGAAGCTGGCGCTGAGCCGCAACCCGCACGGCGGGGTGCAGGAGCTGATCGCCGACGCGTCCGGGGCGGCGATCGACAAGCTGATCACCGACGCGGGTGGCCCGGCCTGGGACGCCGCCGGCTTCGCCGCACTGCGGGACCGGGTCCGCGCCGACCTGGTGGACACCGTCGTGGACGTGATGGGCCGGGTACGGCAGGTGCTCGCCGCCGCGTACGCCGTCGAGCAGCGCCTCGGCAAGACCCAGAATCTCGCCGTGGTGGCCGCCCTGGCCGACATCCGGGCCCAGCTCTCGGGGCTGGTGCACAAGGGGTTCGTCACCGAGACCGGCTACTCCCGCCTGCCCGACCTGCTGCGCTACCTCACCGCGATCGAGCGGCGGCTCGACCGGCTGCCGGGCAACCCGCAGCGGGACCGCCAGCAGCAGGACCGGGTGGCGGCGGTGCAGAAGGAGTACGCCGACCTGCTCGCCGCGCTGCCGCCGGGCCGGCGCGGGTCGGCGGCGGTACGGCAGATCCGCTGGATGATCGAGGAGCTGCGGGTGAACGTGTTCGCCCAGGCCCTCGGCACCCCGTACCCGGTGTCGGAGCAGCGGATCTACCGGGCCATGGACGATGCCGAGGGCCGCTGAGCCGGGTCAGTGCACGGGGGCGGGCACGGCCCGGCCGGTCGGCAGCCCCCGCACCGAGTTGCTCAGCGCGCCGGGGCGGGCCTCCGGGTAGGCGTGCGCCCACCAGGCCCGGTTCGCCCGGTACCAGTGGAAGACCTCGGCCAGCCCGTCGGCGAACCGGATCTGCGGCGTGAAGCCCAGCTCCTCGGAGATCTTCGTGTAGTCCAGGGAGTACCGCTGGTCCTGCACCTTGCGGTCGGCGACGTGCCGCACCCGGTCCCAACCGGCCCCGGCCAGCAGCAGGATCTGCTCGGCCAGGGCCCGGTTGGTCAGCTCGACGTCGCCGCCGATGTTGTAGACCTCGCCGGCGCGGCCCTTGGCCAGCACCAGCGCGATCGCGCGGCAGTGGTCGTCGACGTGCAGCCACTCGCGTACCGCGCCGCCGTCGCCGTGCAGGGTGATGTCCCCGCCGGTGAGCAGGCTGGTCACGAAGCGCGGGATGACCTTCTCCACGTGCTGGTACGGGCCGTAGTTGTTGGCGCAGCGGGTGATCGACACGTCGACGTCGTAGGTGCGCCAGTAGGAGCGCACGACGCAGTCGCTGGCCGCCTTGGACGCCGCGTACGGGGAGTTGGGCTCCAGCAGGCAGCGCTCGGTCCACGAGCCCTCGGTGATCGACCCGTACACCTCGTCGGTGGAGACGTGCACGACCCGCCCGACGGCGGCGCGGGCGCAGGCGGCCAGCAGGTGGTGCGAGCCCATGACGTTGGTCTCGAAGAACGGCGCGGGGTCGTCGATCGAGCGGTCGACGTGCGACTCGGCGGCGAAGTGCACCACCGCGTCGTGCCCGGGGACCAGGTCGGCCAGGAGCGGACGGTCGCAGATGTCGCCGCGCACGAACGTGAGGCGCGGGTGGTGGGCGGGCAGGTTGCTGCGGTCACTGGCATAGGTCAGCTTGTCGAGCACCGTGACGTGGCAGTCCTCGAACCCCACGTACCGCCCGCCCAGCAGGCTCCGGGCGAAGTGCGACCCGATGAAGCCGGCGCCGCCGGTAACCAGGATCCTCATGTGGTGGCCTCCCTGCCACGCGAGCCCGCGCTTGGACCTTTCTTCGGCAGGCCGACGGGCGTCATGCCTGCGCAGGGATTCACCATAGGCGACGAAGCAGGCACAAATGCCCTGATATGAGGCCTCCGGGTCATATTCACTCCGAATCCGGGGCAAGGTACCCGGCGGTCAGCGGAGCTCCACCCCGGGCGGCAGGTCGTCCCGACCGGCCGCCTCCCGCACGTACTCCACCAGGATGCGGCACAGCTCGCGGCCGGCGTGCGTGGGCACCACGTCGCGGCGTCGGGCCACGGCGATGGTCCGCCGGACGCCGGGCGGGGCCAGCCGGGTGACCCGCACGCCGGGCCGGCGGGCCACCACCATGCCGGGCACCAGCGCCACCCCGAGCCCCGCCTCGACGAAGCTGAGCACGGCGTCCATCTCGCCGCCGTCGACCGACAGGGTGGGCTCGAAGCCGGCCTCCCGGCACGCCTGGAGGGTGGCGTCGCGCAGGTCGTAGCCCTCCCGGAACATGACCAGGGGCTGACCGCGCAGGTCGGTGACGCGCAGCTCGCCGGCGGCCGAGGCGCCGGGCACCTCGGCCAGCGAGGCCACCACCAGGCTCTCCCGCAGGATCTCCTCGGCGTGCAGCCCCGGATCCGCGCCCTGCGCCGGCATGATGATCAGCGCGAGGTCGAGGCCGCCGCGCAGCAGGTCGCGGACGAGGTCCTGCGAGCCGCCCTCCTCCACGCGCAGGTCGACGGCGGGGTGGGCGTCGCGGAACCGGCGCAGCACGGGCGGGGCGAGCGAGGTGGCGAGGCTCGGGGTGGCGCCGAGGCGGACCCGGCCGCGCCGCAGCCCGACCAGCTCCTGCACCTCCCGGGTGGCGGTGTCGACGTCGGCGAGGATGCGCCGGGCCAGTGGGAGCAGCACCTCGCCGGCGGCGGTGAGGGCGATCCGGCCCCGCACCCGCTCGAACAGCGGGGCCCCGAGGGCGGCCTCCAGGGCGTGAATTTGCTTACTCAACGAGGGCTGGGTGATGCCGACGAGGTCGGCGGCTTGCGTGAAATGTCGTAGTTCCGCGACGGCGACGAAGTAGCGGAGCTGGTGCAGCTGCATCGGCATAGCCTATGGCTATCGAGACTGCGAGTTCGATGCATTGGACGACTGATTCCAGGTCTCCTAGCGTCGGTCAGGTGGTACTCACGAAATCCCGGTCGCCCATCCGGTCCAACGTCGGCCTGAAGGCCGTCATGGCGGTGACGGGCATCCTGCTGGTGCTGTTCCTCGTCGCGCACATGCTCGGCAACCTGAAGATCTTCACGGGCGAGACCGCGTTCGACCACTACGCGCACTGGTTGCGGGAGATCGGCACCCCGCTGCTGCCGTCGACCTGGTTCCTGTGGATCCAGCGCACCGCGCTGCTGGCGGCCGTGCTGGCCCACATCGGGGCCGCCACGGTGCTCGCGGTGCGCGCCCGCGCCGCCCGCCCGGTCCGGTACGCGCACCGCAAGAAGGTCAACGGCAGCTACGCGGCCCGCACGATGCGCTGGGGCGGCGTGATCATCCTGCTCTTCGTGATCTACCACATCCTGGACCTGACCACCGGCCACCTCAACCCCGAGGGCGTCCCGGGCCGCCCGTACGGCAACGTGGTCGCCGACTTCGCGCCGGAGCGGTGGTACGTCACCCTCTTCTACACCCTGGCGGTCGTGGCACTCGGCTTCCACCTGCGCCACGGCGCGTTCAGCGCGTTCCGCAGCCTCGGCCAGCAGACCCCCGCCGGGGAGCGCCGGGCGCGCGCCGCCGCGCTGGGCTTCGCCGTCGTGCTCTGCGCCGGCTACCTCGTGGTCCCCTTCGCCGTACTCACCGGATTGGTGGCCTGACCATGGACCTGTTCGCCGAGGGCGACCCGATCGCCGACGCCCGGGCCCCGCAGGGCCCGATCGAGACCCGCTGGGAACGCCGCCGTTTCGAGGCCAAGCTGGTCAACCCGGCCAACCGCCGCAAGCTGACCGTGATCGTGGTCGGCACCGGCCTGGCCGGCGGCTCGGCCGCGGCCACGCTCGCCGAGCAGGGCTACCGGGTCCGGTCGTACTGCTACCAGGACAGCCCGCGCCGGGCCCACTCGATCGCCGCCCAGGGCGGCATCAACGCCGCCAAGAACTACCGCAACGACGGCGACTCGGTGCACCGGCTGTTCTACGACACCGTCAAGGGCGGCGACTTCCGCTCCCGCGAGTCCAACGTGCACCGGCTGGCCGAGGTCTCGGTCAACATCATCGACCAGTGCGTCGCCCAGGGCGTGCCGTTCGCCCGCGAGTACGGCGGCCTGCTCGACACCCGCTCCTTCGGCGGCGCGCAGGTGCAGCGCACCTTCTACGCCCGGGGGCAGACGGGCCAGCAGCTCCTGCTCGGGGCCTATCAGGCCCTGGAGCGGCAGATCGGGCTGGGCAACGTGGAGATGAACGCCCGGCACGAGATGCTGGAGCTGATCGTCGTCGACGGCCGGGCCCGGGGCATCGTCGTGCGGGACCTGGTCACCGGCGAGATCACCAGCGAGTTCGCCGACGCGGTGGTGCTGGCCTCCGGCGGCTACGGCAACGTCTTCTACCTCTCCACCAACGCCAAGGGCTGCAACGTCACCGCCACCTGGCGGGCGCACCGCCGGGGCGCGTACTTCGCCAACCCCTGCTACACGCAGATCCACCCGACCTGCATCCCCGTCTCCGGCGACCACCAGTCGAAGCTGACGCTGATGAGCGAGTCGCTGCGCAACGACGGCCGGGTGTGGGTGCCCAAGGCCAAGGGCGACGACCGCGCCCCCAAGGACATCCCTGAGGAAGAGCGGGACTACTACCTCGAACGGATCTACCCGTCCTTCGGCAACCTGGTGCCCCGCGACATCGCCTCCCGGGCGGCGAAGAACGTCTGCGACGCCGGGCGCGGCGTGGGTCCCGGCGGGCTCGGCGTCTACCTCGACTTCGCCGACGCCATCGACCGCCTCGGCCGCAAGGCCATCGAGGCCAAGTACGGCAACCTCTTCGAGATGTACGAGCGGATCACCGGCGAGGACCCGTACGAGGTGCCGATGCGGATCTACCCCGCCGTGCACTACACGATGGGCGGCCTCTGGGTCGACTACGACCTCCAGTCGACCATCCCCGGCCTGTTCGTGATCGGCGAGGCGAACTTCTCCGACCACGGCGCGAACCGGCTCGGCGCGTCCGCGCTGATGCAGGGCCTCGCCGACGGCTACTTCGTGCTGCCCAACACGATCGCCAACTACCTGGCGGCCGGGCCGTTCGAGCGGGTCGACGCCAGCCACCCGGAGGCGGTGGCGGCGCGGCGCGACGTCGAGGACCGGATCCGGCGGCTGCTCGCCGTCGACGGCGACCGGACGGTCGACTCGTTCCACCGCGAGCTGGGCCAGATCATGTGGGAGCACTGCGGCATGGAGCGCAGCGAGGCCGGGCTGCGCAAGGCCATCGACGAGATCCGGGCGCTGCGCGGGGAGTTCTGGAAGCGGGTCCGCGTCCCCGGCGACGGTGACGGGCTCAACCAGTCGCTGGAGAAGGCCGGCCGGGTGGCCGACTTCTTCGAGCTGGCCGAGCTGATGTGCGTCGACGCCCTGCACCGCGAGGAGTCCTGCGGCGGCCACTTCCGGGCCGAGCACCAGACCCCCGACGGCGAGGCGCAGCGCGACGACGACCGGTTCGCCTACGTGGCGGCCTGGGAGTACACCGGCGGCGACGAGCCGGCCGTGCTGCACAAGGAAGACCTCAAGTTCGAGTACGTGCACCCGACGCAGCGGAGCTACAAGTGAACCTGACCCTGCGCATCTGGCGCCAGTCCGGCCCCGCCGACAAGGGCCGGATGGTGACCTACCAGGTCGACGACGTCTCCCCCGACATGTCGTTCCTGGAGATGCTCGACGTGCTCAACGAGCGGCTGATCCTCTCCGGCGAGGAGCCGGTGGCGTTCGACCACGACTGCCGCGAGGGCATCTGCGGCATGTGCGGCCTGATGATCAACGGTGACGCGCACGGTCCGCAGCGCGGCACCACCGCCTGCCAGCTGCACATGCGGCAGTTCTCCGACGGCGACACGATCGACATCGAGCCGTGGCGGGCGCGGGCCTTCCCGGTGATCAAGGACCTGGTGGTCAACCGGAGCGCCTTCGACAAGATCATCGCCGCCGGCGGGTACATCACCGCGCCGACCGGCAGCGCCCCCGAGGCCCACTCCGTGCCGGTCGCCAAGGCCGACGCCGACGCCGCGTTCTCCTCGGCCGCCTGCATCGGCTGCGGCGCCTGCGTGGCGGCCTGCCCGAACGGTTCCGGCATGCTGTTCACCGCCGCCAAGGTCACCCAGCTCTCGCTGCTGCCGCAGGGTCAGCCGGAGCGGTACACCCGGGTCCTCGGCATGGTCGACGCGCACGACGAGGCGGGCTTCGGCGGCTGCACCAACACCGGCGAGTGCACCGCGGTCTGCCCGAAGGGCATCCCGCTGAACACCATCGGCCGGCTCAACCGCGACTACCTGGCGGCCACCGCCAAGCGCGGCGGCACGCCCGGCTCCTGACCCCGGCCTCCGACCCGAGCCCCTGACCCGAGCCCCTGGCCCGAGCCCCGACTCCAGCCCGGGGTCCCGCCCCGGGTCCCGCCATCCGACGCGCCGGCCGCCGTGCCCCTCCGGGCCGGCGGCCGGCTCCGTTCCCGGCGGCCGCAGCCGCTGGGGAGGACCACCCGTCGGGGGCACTAGGGAGCTGAGTCAGATACGACATCGCACCCACAGCCCACAACCCTTTCGGCACCGCACGCGGATGCGCGGGGTGCCGGGTGGTGGTGCGCGGGCTGCCGGATGGTGGCGCGCTGGCGCGCCGCGAGTCGGCCACGGCAGCCGTGAGTCAGCTACGACATCAGCTCCCTAGGCGCGGGCGGCGGCTCCTGCCCCTCGGCGTCCCCCGGCCAGCCCGTTCCCCGGTCGCCCCGCCCCTCGACGCGCCCGGATTCCGCGCGGGCACACGCCCGCGGCCGGGCCGCCGCCCGCCCGCGCGGTTCAAGCACCGGCAGCCGGGTAGCAGTCCGGGGGACGGCACGCCGACGAGGGGACACGCGGGCATGAAGGCACTGACCTGGCAGGGCAGGCGGGACGTTCGGGTCGAGGACGTCCCCGACCCGCGCATCGAGGAGCCGACGGACGCGATCGTCCGGATCACCTCCACCGCCATCTGCGGATCGGACCTGCACCTGTACGAGGTGCTCGGGCCGTACCTGAAGCCCGGTGACGTCCTCGGCCACGAACCGATGGGCATCGTCGAGGAGGTCGGGCCCGGGGTGACCCGGCTCAGGCCGGGCGACCGGGTCGTGGTCCCGTTCAACATCGCCTGCGGATCGTGCTGGATGTGCGACCGGCAGCTCTACGCCCAGTGTGAGACCACCCAGGTCACGGCCGAGGGCAAGGGCGCGGCGCTGTTCGGCTACACCTCGCTGTACGGGTCGGTGCCCGGCGGGCAGGCCGAGTACCTGCGGGTGCCGCACGCCCAGTTCGGCCCGATCAAGGTCCCGCAGACCGGCCCGGACGAGCGGTGGTTGTACCTGTCCGACATCCTGCCGACCGCCTGGCAGGCGGTGCGGTACGCCGACACCCCACCCGGCGGCACGCTCGCCGTGTTCGGGCTCGGCCCGGTCGGACAGTTCTGCGCCCGGATCGGCCGGTACCTCGGCGCGGGCCGGGTGATCGGCCTGGACCTGGTGCCGGAGCGGCTGGAGATGGCCCGCCGGCACGGCGTCGAGACGCTCGACGTCAGTCAGCTCGACGACGTGCCGGGCGCGCTGATCGACCTGGTCGACGGGCGCGGCCCCGACGCCGTGATCGACGCGGTCGGCATGGAGGCGCACGGCTCCACGTCGGGGAAGCTCGCCCAGACCGCCGCCGGTCTGCTGCCGGACCGGCTGGCCGACGCGATGATCGACCGGGCCGGCGTGGACCGGCTGACCGTGCTCAAGGCCGCCCTCAAGGCGGTCCGCCGGGGCGGCACCGTCTCGATCTCCGGCGTGTACGGCGGCGAGGTCGACCCGCTGCCGCTGATGGAGATGTTCGACCGGGGCGTCCAGCTGCGGATGGGGCAGTGCCACGTGCGCCGGTGGACCGACGAGATCGTCCCGCTGCTCGCCGGGGACGACGACCCGCTGGGCGTGGCGGACCTGCGGACCCACCGGATGCCGCTGACGCGCGCGCCGCAGGCGTACGAGATGTTCCAGAAGAAGGAGGACGGCTGCGTCAAGGTCGTGCTCGCGCCGTGAGTCGTCGGTCACGATGAGCGACCACGGGGCATACGGAAAGCGACGACTTCGCCTAGGGTGGCGGGACGGACCATCCGTTACCACCCACGGGGAGACACGAGTGACGATCAGAGTGAACCGCAGGGCCGCGTTGGGCATCGGCACGGTGGCCACCGCCGGCACGGTGCTCGGCGCCGCCGCGCCCGCCTCCGCCGCCGGCCGGCCCTGGGCGGCGGCCACCCCGGCCGAGGCCGCCGCCCAGGTCGCCGCGGGCTACGCGCAGGAGACCGCGCGGGCCGGGGGCAACTGGCAGGCGTACGTGAGCGTCGCAAACGGCTCTGCCGCGCCGCTGGTGGCTGTCGCCGACGAGGCGGACCGGCGGATCGAGGCGTACAGCGTCAACAAGATCGCCGTGGCCGTGGCGGTGCTGGACAAGGTCGACCGGGGGCTGCTCACGCTCGCCCAGCGGGTCGACGTGACCGCGTCCATCGTGATCCCCGGCGGCGACGGCATCTTCAGCCTCGACGGCGCGTACCCGAGCAGCATCACCCTGGGGCACGCCCTGGCGGCCCTGCTGACGGTCTCCGACGACACCGCCGTGCGGCTCTGCGGGCTGGTCTGCCCGGCCGCCGAGCTGAACCAGATCCTCGTCGCGAAGGGCTTCCCGAACACGCAGGTGCAGCCGGTGGCCAACCCGAACCGGTTCTACCTCGGCACGAGCACCCCACGGGAGACGCACGACCTGCTGCGGAAGCTGGTGGGCGGCACGCTGCTGTCGGCGTCCTCGACGGCGTTCCTGCTCGGCCTGCTGCGCTCCCCCATCGCGTTCACCGACGGGGTGCGGCGCGAGATGTCCTCCACCGAGCGGGCGCGGGTCGCCACCAAGGCGGGCTGGTTCGAATCGGCCCGGCACGAGGCCGGGATCGTCTTCGACGCCGCCGGCGCGCCGGTGCTGACGTACGCGCTGTTCGCCGACGGGCAGGCCGGCGCGGGCGACTTCGGCGCAACCCACCCGGCGGTGCAGGCCCGGGCCCGGCTGGGCCGCGTCTTCCTGACCGCCGTCGCGGGGCTGGCCGGCGTCGGCCCGGCCCACCGGGCCGTCGTCCAGCGGCCGAGCAACGGCGGCTGATCCACGCCACGCGGCGAGCGGGCCGCACCCGCGCGCCCGGCTGCGCGGCGCGCGGGTGCGGTGGCGGACTACGGTGTACTGCGGGACACCGGCGGAGGGGGCGGGGCACCATGGAGGCACCAGCGGAACAGGCCGCCCAGCGGGCGTTGGCGCGCCGGCTGCGCGGCGCGGCCGGGCTCGCCGCACTGGCGGGCCTGGCCTGGGTGGCCCGCGACGTGCCGGCCGCCCTGGGCGGGCGGCTCAGCGGGGCCCGCGCCGAGCGGGCCGCCCGCTCCCCGCAGTTCCGCGACGGCGCCTTCCGCAACCGGGCGAGCACCCGCACCATGGCCGGCTCGCCCGACCGCAACCTGGTCCGCGAGCTGATCTTCGGCAAGCAGAAGCGCCGGCCGACCGCCGCCGTGCCGCTGGTGCGCCCGGCCGACCCACCGGCCGCCGCCACCGACCGCGAGCTGGGCGTCGTCTGGTATGGCCACGCCTCCGCGCTGATCGAGATCGAGGGTCACCGGGTGCTGGTCGACCCGGTGTGGAGCGACCGGTGCTCGCCGTCGGCGCTGCTCGGGCCGCGCCGGCTGCACGAGCCCCCGGTGGGCCTGCACGAACTGCCCACCGTGGACGCGGTCGTGATCTCCCACGACCACTACGACCACCTCGACATGGCCACCGTGCGGGCGCTGACCGCCGGCCAGTCCGCGCCGTTCGTGGTGCCCCTGGGCGTCGGGGCGCACCTGGAGCGGTGGGGCGTGCCGGAGGACCGGATCGTCGAGCTGGACTGGGCGGAGAGCCACCGGGTCGGCGGGCTGACCATCACCGCGACCGCCGCCCAGCACTTCTCCGGCCGGGGGTTGCGCCGCGACGGCACGCTGTGGAGTTCGTGGGTGGTGGCCGGGGCCCACCGCCGGGTCTTCTACACCGGCGACTCCGGCTACTTCGACGGCTACGCCGAGATCGGCGCCGAGCACGGCCCGTTCGACGTGACGCTGATCCAGATCGGCGCGTACGACCGGGCGTGGCCGAGCATCCACATGTTCCCCGAGGAGGCCGTCGCCGCCCACCTCGACCTGCGCGGCGGGCTGCTCCTGCCGGTGCACTGGGCGACGTTCAACCTGGCCCTGCACGACTGGTCGGAGCCGGTGGACCGGCTGTGGGCGGAGGCGAAGGCCCGCGACGTGCGGTTGGCGGTGCCCCGGCCCGGCGAGCGGGTGGTCGTCGACGACCCGCCGGCGGTCGACGGCTGGTGGCAGTCGATCGCCTGAGGCGACCGCCGCCCGCCCGGCCCGCCGCCCGGCTCGTAACCCGGGCCGTCTCCCCTCGTTGGACCAGACCTAGTCGCCGTTATCGGCACCCGTCGCGAACGGGCGTCGCCCGACCGGGCACCGCCGTCCGCCGAGGAGACGACAAGGACACGGTCGTGGGCAACCTTCGCATCGCCATCCTGCTGCGCACGGCCGAGGGCTGCCTCTGGACGCTTCCGCAGATCGACGAGCTGCGGCGGCGCGGCCACAAGGTGATCGTGATCCTCCCCGCAGGTCCGGGCGCGCTGCGGGAGCGGCTGCGGGAGCGCGGCGTCGAGACGATCGACTCCCCGTTCGACTTCCGGTTCCGCCCCACGCCGGGGGCGGTGCGGGGGCTGTGGCGACTGCGCCGGCTCCTGCGCGTGCTCCGGCCCGACGTCCTGAACTACCACCTGTACGCGGCGGCCCTGGCCGCCCGGGCAGCGGCGTTCCGGCTCCCGCTGCGCCGGGTGCACATGGTCGCCGGGCCGCTCTACCTGGAGTCGCCGGTGGTCCGGCCCGTGGAGCGCCTGCTGTGGCGGCTGGACGACCTCATCATCTGCTGCACGCAGCACATCTCGACGCACTACCGGGCCCTCGGCTGCCCGGCCGAGCGGCGGCCGGTGGCCCAGTACGGGGTCGACCTGGGCCACTTCGACCCCGCCCGGGTGGGGCCGACCGGCACCGCCGACCCGACCCGCGCCACGGCCCGTGCCTCGGTCCGGGCGGAGCTCGGCCTCGACGACGACGTCTTCGTCGCACTCATGGTGGCCAACACGTACACGCCGAAACGGATCGCGTTCCGCGGCCAGAACATCAAGGGCCACGACGTCCTGCTGGCGGCGTGGCGCGACTTCCACGCCGCACACCCACGGTCCCGGCTGCTGATGGCGGGGGTGGGCTTCACCGAGGCCGGCGAGGCGCACCGCCGGCGGCTGATGGACAGGTTCGCCGACGACCGGAGCGTCGTGTGGTTGGGCCGCCTGCCCGACCTGCGCCCCTACTTCCTGGCCGCCGACGTCAACGTGACGCCGTCGCTGTCGGAGGGCAGCAACGGCGTGGTGCGCGAGGCGTCCGCCATGGGCCGTCCCAGCATCGTCAGCGACGCCGGTGGGCTGCCCGAGGCGGTGGACGGCAGCTTCGCCTGGATCGTGCCGCGCGGCGACGCGGCGGCCCTGGGTGAGGCGCTTGCGACCGCTCACCGCGCCTTCGTCGCCGGGGAACTCGCCGGCATGGGTCGCCGCGCGCGGGAGCACGCGTTGCGGGCCTTCGACCGCACGGCGGCGGCGGAGGCGGTGGCCGACATGGTGACGGGGCGTTATGCCGCGGACCGGGCCGCCGACGTGCCGGTTCCGTAACGTCCACGCGCGATCTCGGTTAACTGGGTGTAAGCGCCACGGATCACCACGTACCTGTCGCCCGGAGGCCCTGATGGTGGACCAGTACTGCGGAGGCCGACCTGCCACCCGGCGGATCCACCTCTCCCCGCCCGACGTCGGTCCCGCCGAGGAGGCCCTCGTGGTCGCGGCGATGCGGTCGGGTTGGGTGGCGCCGGCCGGTCCCGACCTGGACGCCTTCGAGCGCGAGCTGGCCGAGCGGGTGGGCTGCGGGCACGCGGTGGGGGTCAGCAGCGGGACGGCCGCGCTGCATCTCGCCCTGCTCGCGGTCGGCGCGGGGCCCGGCACCGCCGTGGTGGTGCCGACGCTGACGTTCGTGGCGACGGCCAACGCGGTGACGTACACCGGGGCGGAGCCGGTCTTCGTCGACTGCGACCCGGCGACCGGGAACCTGGACGTCGACCTGCTGCCCGACCTGCTCGACGACCTGCGCCGCCGGGGCCGGCGGATCGCCGCCGTGGTGGCGGTGGACATCAACGGCTCCTGCGCGGACTACGCCCGCCTGCTGCCGGTCTGCGCGGCGGCGGGCGTGCCGGTGGTCGAGGACTCGGCCCAGGCCCTCGGCTCCACGTACCAGGGGCGGCAGGCCGGGAGCTTCGGGCGGGTGGGCATCTTCTCGTTCAACGGCAACAAGATCATGACGACGTCGAGCGGCGGGATGCTGGTCTCCGAGGACGCCGGGCTGATCGCCCGCGCCCGGCGGCTCTCGACGCAGGCCCGGGAGCCGGTCGCGCACTACGAGCACTGCGACGTCGGCTACAACTACCGGCTGAGCAACGTGCTCGCGGCGCTCGGCCGGGCCCAGTTGCGCCGCCTCGACGGGATGATCGAACGGCGGCGCGCGATGCGGGAGCACTACGCGAAGGTCTTCGCCCCGGTCCCGGGCACGCGCATCCTCGGCGACGGGGACACCGGCTCGAACTGCTGGCTGACCTCGGTCGTGGTGGATCCGGCGACGGCCGGCTGGCGGGCCCGCGACCTCGGCGAGCACCTGGCGGCACACGACATCGAGACCCGGCCCATGTTCAAGCCGATGCACCGGCAGCCGGCCCACCTCGACCGGTGCGCGGTGGTGACCGGGGCGGCGGACCGGCTCTTCGCCGACGGCATCTCGTTGCCGAGCGGGTCCACGCTTCCCGGCGTCGACGCCGACCGCGTGCTCGGGCTGGTCGAGGAGTTCCTCGGTCGGCACCGGTGACCGCGCCCGGCCGCCCGGGCGGGCGGCAGCCTGGGGCAGGTGGGCGACGCCCCACCCCGGGGCCGGCCGGACCCGGTCAGGGCGTGCCGGTCACCGCGCCAGCGCCGGGTCGCACAGGGCCAGTTCGGCCCGGACCTGCGGGAGGGTGAGCAGCAGCTCCATGATCTCCGGCACGTCCAGCCGCCGGGCGGTGGCGGAGCTGAGCTCGGGCAGCGCCGGCAGCCCGATCCGGCCCTCGGTGACGTAGGACGCGTAGCTGAGCCGCCTGGCGTCGACCGGCAGCCGGTAGAAGTCGCCGAAGTCCTCGGCGCGGGCCAGCTCCTCGCGGCTGGCCATCGTCTCGAACTGCTTCTCGCCGTGGCGGACGCCGATCACGTCGTACTTCGGGGGCACGTCGAAGAGCTGGCACAGGGCCACGACGAGGTCCCCCACCGTGCAGGCGCCGGCCTTGCGGACGAAGATGTCGCCGGCCCGGGCGTGCTGGAACGCGTGCTCGACCAGCTCCACGGAGTCGGCCAGCGACATCATGAACCGCGTCATGTCGGGATCGGTGACGGTGGGCACGACCCCGGCCTTGATCTGCTCGATGAAGATCGGGATCACGGAGCCCCGCGAGTACATGACGTTGCCGTAACGGACGCAGGAGACGACCGTCGCGCCGCCCGAGCCGCCCCGGGCGTGGGCCTGCGCCAGCTTCTCCATCATTCCCTTGCTCATGCCCATCGCGCTGACCGGGTGGACCGCCTTGTCGGTGCTCAGCATCACCACGGAGCCGACCCCGTGCCGGTCCGCCGCCTCGATCACGTTCGCGCTGCCCACGACGTTGGTCCGGAACGCCTCCAGCGGGAAGAACTCGCAGGAGGGGACCTGCTTGAGCGCCGCGGCGTGGAAGACGAAGTCGACGCCCCGGGTGGCGCGCAGGACGCTGTCGAGGTCCCGGATGTCGCCGAGGTGGTAGGAGACCCGGTCGTCGGCGAGGGTCCGCCGCATGACGTCCTGCTTGGCCTCGTCCCGGCTGAGGACGCGCACCTCCGCGACGTCGCGGTCCAGCAGCCGCCGCACCATCGTCTGACCGAACGAGCCGGTCCCTCCGGTGATCAGCACACGGCGACCAACAGTCGAGCAAGTCATCCAAGTTCTCCTATTTCTTGGAGCGGCGCCGGCCTTCCTGGCTCCGCGCAGCAGCCACTGCGGACGGTCACGGGCCGCCGAGCTGCACGGCATCCGGTTCAACGAAGGGTCAGAGTACAGGGAAACGCCAGAAAGATGCATATTGTCCGCTTCTCCGACGCCGGCCGACCGCGCGACGGTCCGGCCACCCGCCCCGGCGACCGGCCGTGGCCAACGGGGTGGTCCGGTCGTTCAACCGGGGTGGAGCCCGTTCGCCGACCGCAGGGACGCCTCCGCCGCCGTCCAGCCCGCCCGCCGCCCGGAGAGAACCGCCATGAGCCCACCCGGCACGTCGCACCGGCTACGCGTGGCGGTGCTGCTCAAGACGAACACCGGTGGTAGGTGGATCCTGCCGCAGGTGGACGAGCTGCGCGGGCGCGGACACGACGTCGTGGTGATCCTGCCCGCCGGGGACGGGCGGCTCACCGGGGAGCTGCGGCGACGGGGCGTACGCGTCGCCGAGTCGCCGTTCGACTTCCGGGTCGGGCCCGGCCTCCCCGCCGGCCTGCTCGGCCTGCGTCGGTTGATCCGCCGGCTGGCCCCGGACGTGCTCCACTACCACCTGCTCGCCTCCGCCTTCGCCGCCCGGGCCGCCACCGTGGGCCTGCCCCTGCGCCGCGTGCACATGGTGGCCGGCCCGGCCTACCTGGAGTCCCGCGTCATCCGCCTCGTCGAGCGGCTGCTGTGGCGGCTCGACGACGCCATCGTCTGCGGCTGCCGGCACGCGTCGAACCGGTACGGGGCGCTGGGCTGCCCGCCCCACCGCCGCCCGGTGGCCACCTACGGGGTGAACACCGAGCGGTTCCGGCCGGACTGGGCGGCCGCCCCGCGCCCCGGTGACGCGCCGCCCGGCGGACCCGACGGCCACCCGGCCCTCGCGGACCGGGGCGGCCCGGGTGGCCCGGCGCACGCCGAGGCGCGGGCCAAGGCGCGGGCCGAGCTCGGCGTCGCCGACGACGTCTTCCTGGCCGTCATGGTCGCCTACGTCTATCCGCCGAAGCGGCTGGTCAACCGGGGACGGGGGATCAAGGGGCACGACGTGCTCCTGCCCGCGTGGCGACGGTTCCGCGCGGCCCACCCGAAGGCGCACCTGTTGATCATCGGCGACGGTTGGGGCGACGCGGGCGAGACCTACCGCCGCCGGCTGCTCGACCGGTTCGGCGTCGCCGGGGACCCCGGGATCACCTGGCTCACCGGCGTCGACGACGTACGCCCCTGGTACGCGGCGGCCGACGTGAGCGTCAGCCCCTCCCTCGGCGAGAGCCACGGCGCGGCGGTGGAGGCCGGGGCGATGGCCGTGCCGAGCATCGTCAGCGATGCCGGTGGCCTGCCCGAGACGGTCGACGAGCACAGCGGGTGGATCGTCCCGGCCGACGACGTGCCGGCCCTGGCCGACGCGCTCCGCCTCGCGTACCGGGACTTCGCGGCCGGGCGGCTGCCCGCACGCGGCCGGGCGGCCCGCAGCCTGATGGTGCGGCGGTTCGACAACCGGCGCTCGGCCGCCGACGTCGCCGACGTCCTCGAATCCGTCGCGGCCACCGGCGGACGCTAGCCGCTCCGGCGCGCGGCCGCCGGCCTGCGGGCCGCCGGGCCGGGCGGGGCGGCCGCCGGCCGGCCCTGGTCAGCGCACGACCGCGGCGTCAGAGCACGAAGGCGTCGGTCCAGAGCGCGCCGGAGCGGCCCGACAGCGCGTCGAGCATCGCGACCGCCTGGCCGTCGCTGAGCTGCGCGACGAAGTCGACGATGGCCCGCCCCCGGGCCCGGCCGATCCGGTCCGGCGTACGCGGGTGCAGCTCCGCCTCGGCCAGCTCGACCAGGTCGTGCAGCCGGCGCGGCAGCCGCGACTCCTCCTCCGGGTCGAGCAGCCACTCCCACAGCGCCTCGACGAGGGTGCCGAGCAGCCGCGCCTGTCCCCGCTGGTGCAGGGCCAGGTCGGGGCGGGCCAGCACGAACCGGTGGTGGACGAACTTGAGCACCTGCACCTCGTGCCACTGGGCCGGGGCGAGCAGCACGTGCCCGGAGCGCACCGACGGGGTCCCGGTCACGGTGATGGCGTCGACGAACCGGGTGGTCCACCGGGCGGAGAACCGGGCGACGTACTGCTCCGCCTCGATCGAGCCGTCGAACGGCAGCGCGAGCAGCCCCTCGACCAGCTCCTGCCGGACGTGCTCGACGGCCGCGGCGAACGCCTCGTCGTCGGCGATCCAGCCGTCCTTGCGGTGCAGCTGCCGGCGCAGCCGCTCGATGGCCGCACCGGGCCGGCGGCCCACGCCGTCCAGCGCGGGGTCGGTGACCGCCCGCAGGTGGTCGCCCTCCCGCTGCCAGGCCATCAGCTCGGCGGCCACGGCGCCCTGCTGGAGCACACCGACCCGGTAGAAGTCCTCGACGTCGTGGATGGCGTACGCGATGTCGTCGGCGGTGTCCATGACCGACGCCTCCACCGTCTGCTGCCAGTCGGCGATCCGCCCGACGAACGGCTCCCGGGCCTGGCGCAGGTCGGCCAGCTCCGTGCGGTACGCGCCGAACTTCGCCGACCCGCTGTCCGGGTCGTCGGCGGGCACGGCGGCGCCCCGGGGCGGCGGGTCGAGGTGCCGGGGGTGCGGGTCCGGGTGGTCCAGCCGGGTCCACGGGTATTTCAGCAGGGCCGCCCGGACCGCCGCCGTCAGGTCGAGGCCGGTGGTCGCCGCGCCGCGGATCTCGGTGCTGGTGACGATCCGGTACGACTGCGCGTTGCCCTCGAAGCCGTCGGCGAGGCCCAGCCGCTGCCGGGCCAGCCGGTCGAGCACCCGCTCCCCGAGGTGCCCGAACGGCGGGTGCCCGAGGTCGTGGGCGAGGGCGGCGGCCTCGACCACGTCGGGGTCGCAGCCGCCGAGGGAGGCCAGCAGGTCGCGCCAGCGCTGGTCGGCGGTGAGCCGCTCGGCGATGGCGCGGGCGACCTGGGCCACCTTGAGGCTGTGGGTGAGCCGGTTGTGCACCAGCAGGCCGGAGCCGCCCGGGCTGATCACCTGGGTGACCCCGCCGAGGCGGGCGAAGAAGGGCGAGGCCACGATCCGGTCCCGGTCGGCCCGGAACGGGCTGGCGGCGAGATCGCCGAGGGCCCGGGCGCTGCCGCCGAAGAGCCGCCGCGCCCGCGGGTCAGCGGGATGTTCCATGATCGCCACGCTAGCGCAGCCGGTGCCGCCGCACGCCGGCTCGGCCCCCGGCGGGGGTGCCGCGCGGCGTCGGGGGCGGGCGGCACAATGCAGGGCGGAACCCACACGAAGGCGGATGAAGATCGTGACCCAGTCTGTGCACCAGCGGATCGCCGACGAGCTCGGCGTCGCCGAACGTCAGGTCCGGGCGGCCGTGGAGCTGCTCGACGGCGGCGCCACCGTGCCGTTCATCGCCCGCTACCGCAAGGAGGCCACCGGCCTGCTCGACGACGCCCAGCTGCGCACCCTGGAGGAGCGGCTGCGCTACCTGCGCGAGCTGGACGAGCGCCGCGCCGCGGTGCTGGAGTCCATCCGTGGCCAGGGCAAGCTCGACGAGGCCCTCGAAGCGCAGATCATGGCGGCCGACTCGAAGTCCCGGCTGGAGGACATCTACCTGCCGTTCAAGCCGAAGCGGCGCACCCGGGCGCAGATCGCCCGCGAGGCCGGGCTGGAGCCCCTCGCCGACGCGCTGCTGGCCGACCCGGGCCAGGATCCGCGGGAGCGGGCCGCCGGCTTCGTCGACGCCGACAAGGGAGTGGCCGACGCCGCCGCCGCGCTGGACGGCGCGCGGGCCATCCTGGTGGAGCGTTTCGCCGAGGACGCCGACCTGATCGGCACGCTACGCGAGCAGATGTGGTCGCGGGGCCGGCTGGTCTCGCGGGTACGCGACGGCCAGGAGGCCGCCGGCGCGAAGTTCTCCGACTATTTCGACTTCGCCGAGCCGTACGCGAAGCTGCCCTCGCACCGGATCCTGGCGATGTTCCGGGGCGAGAAGGAGGGCGTGCTCGACCTGACGATGGACCCGGAGGCCGAGGGCGACTCCGACGCGCCGGTCACCGGCCCGACGCGCTACGAGGCGGCGATCGCCGGCCGGTTCGGGGTCAGCGACTCCGGTCGGCCCGGCGACAGGTGGCTGACCGACACGGTGCGCTGGGCCTGGCGCACCCGCATCCTCATCCACCTCGGTGCGGACCTGCGGATGCGGCTGTGGCAGGCGGCCGAGGAGGAGGCCGTGCGGGTCTTCGCCACCAACCTGCGCGACCTGCTGCTCGCCGCGCCGGCCGGCACCCGGCCGACGATGGGCCTCGACCCGGGCCTGCGCACCGGGGTCAAGGTGGCGGTGGTCGACGCCACCGGCAAGGTGGTCGCCACCGACACGATCTACCCGCACGAGCCGCGCCGGCAGTGGGACGCCTCGATCGACACCCTGGCGCGGCTGGCCGGGGCGCACGGCGTGGAGCTGGTCGCCATCGGCAACGGCACCGCCAGCCGGGAGACCGACAAGCTCGCCGGCGAGCTGATCAAGCGGCACCCGGGGCTGAAGCTGACCAAGGTGGTCGTCTCCGAGGCCGGCGCTTCGGTCTACTCGGCGTCGGCGTACGCCTCGCAGGAGCTGCCGGGGCTGGACGTGTCGCTGCGCGGCGCGGTCTCCATCGCCCGCCGGTTGCAGGACCCGCTCGCCGAGCTGGTCAAGATCGACCCCCGCTCGATCGGCGTGGGGCAATACCAGCACGACCTGTCCGAGGTGAAGCTCTCCCGCTCCCTCGACGCCGTGGTGGAGGACTGCGTGAACGCCGTCGGCGTCGACGTCAACACCGCCTCCGCGCCGCTGCTCACCCGGGTCTCCGGCATCGGGGCGGGGCTGGCGGAGAACATCGTGCTGCACCGCGACGCCAACGGCCCGTTCCGGTCCCGGGCCGAGCTGAAGAAGGTGTCCCGGCTCGGCCCGAAGGCGTTCGAGCAGTGCGCCGGCTTCCTGCGCATCCCCGGCGGCGCCGACCCGCTCGACTCCTCCAGCGTGCACCCGGAGTCCTACCCGGTGGTGCGGCGGATCCTGGCCCGCACGGGGCAGGACCTGCGCTCCCTGATCGGGCAGAGCGCCATCCTGCGCGGGCTGCGGGCCGCCGACTTCGTCGACGACACGTTCGGCCTGCCCACCGTCACCGACATCCTGGCGGAGCTGGAGAAGCCCGGCCGGGACCCGCGGCCGGAGTTCCGCACCGCCACGTTCGTCGAGGGCGTGGAGAAGATCTCCGACCTGACCCCCGGCATGATCCTGGAGGGCGTGGTCACCAACGTGGCGGCGTTCGGCGCGTTCGTCGACGTCGGCGTGCACCAGGACGGCCTGGTGCACGTCTCGGCGATGTCCCGGACGTTCGTGAAGGACCCGCGCGACGTGGTGAAGTCCGGCGACGTGGTCCGGGTGAAGGTGCTCGACGTCGACGTGCCGCGCAAGCGGATCTCGCTGACGCTGCGGCTCGACGACGAGATGCCCGCCGCCGGCCAGGGCGGCGGTGGCCAGGGCGGGCAACGCGGCGGCCAGGGCGGCGGGCAACGCGGGGCCCAGGGTGGACAACGCGGCGGTGGCCAGGGCGGCGAGCGGGGCGGCTCGCGCGGGGGCCAGGGCGGTTCGCGCGGCGACCGGGGCGGCTCGCGCGGCGGGCAGCCGCAGCGGCAGGGGCGCGGGGGCGGGGCGGCCCCGGCGCCGGCCAACGACGCCATGGCGGACGCGCTGCGCCGCGCCGGCCTGGCCTGAGGCCCCGGCGTCGCCGCCGCCCCGAAACCGGCGAACGGTTCGGCGCGGCGGCGACGCCCGGGTGACGCCCGACTCCCGAGGCCCGGCGGCGACGCCCGGGACCCGGGCCGACGACGCGGGCGCGCGGCGGCGCGCGTACCGTCGGCGGCGTGGGTGAGGACGACGGCCTTCCGTGGCGGGAGCGGCAGCGCCACGCGGTGCGGGCGCACGCGGCGGCCGAGGCCCGGCAGCGCGCCGCGGAGCAGGCGGAGGCCGCGGAGCTGGTGGCCGGTTTCGCCGCCGAGGCGCTGCGGCGCGGGCTGCGCAGCGAGCCGCTGCGGGCGGTCGGCTACGACGGGCGCGGCCACTACCGCACCCGGCTCACCGGCTGGTACGTGGACCGGGCCCGCACCCGCGCCGTGGACACCGAGGGCCGCTTCTATCTGCTCTCCGTGCCCCCCGGCCTGCGGTCGCGGCTGTTCGGGGCGCAGCCGGAGCCCACCCCGCCGCCGCTGGTGGTCGGGCGCGGCGGCCGCGACGGCGAGTCGGTGCCCCTGGCGACCCTGCTCAGCCTGCGTCTGGAGGCGGGCGACGACTGGCGGTGAGCCGCGCCGCCCGGCCGGACCGCTGCCGGGGCACGCTGCCTGCGGACCGCCGCTGCACCCAGCGCCACCAGCAGAGCTGCACGACCAGGGTGAGCAGGCCGGCCAGCACGATGGCGGTCAGGTTGATCACGAGCTGGAGGGCGGAGCCGGCCGCCTCCCGCCACACCCCGTAGGCGGCGGCGACGGCGACGTTCGCGGTGGCCGGCACGGTGGTGACCGAGATCAGCACGCCGACGAGCGAGCCGGACTTCTTCGAGGTCAGTGAGAGCATCCCGGCCACGCCGGCCAGCAGGCCGACCACCCAGGACAGCGCGTCGGGCCGCCAGATGAAGTCGGTCAGCGGCCGGTCGGCCAGCAGCATGCCCCGGTCCACCAGGCCGGCGGCGGTCAGCGTCCAGGTGCTCAGCACGGTGGCCAGCACGGCGGCCAGGAAGCCCACCACGAGGGCCTGCACCGAACGGCCGACGACGGCGGGCCGGCGGCGCAGCAGCGCCACGCAGAGGGCGGCGAGCGGACCGAACTCGGGGCCGACCACCATCGCGCCGACGATCAGGATCGGCTGGTCGAGCAGCACACCGATGCCGGCGATCATGGTGGCCACCACGATCAGCACCAGGAACGTGGCGGAGAGCTCGGTCTGCTCGCCGGTCTTGGCGGCGATCTCGTCCCAGACGACCGCGTCCGTGCCGCTGCCCGGCGCCTCCTCGGCGGCCCGGTCCGCGGCGGCGGACAGCGTCAGCTCCACGTCGTCGGCGGCGATGCCCCCGCGCGCCTCGACGCCGAGCCGGCGCAGGTCGTGCAGGACGACGTCGGCCCGTTCGCGGACCACGTCGCAGAGGACGAGATCGCCCGCAGGCCGGCGGGCCGCGCCGGGCAGGACGACCAGGTGGGTCACGCCCGGGTCCGCGCCGAGCAGGTCCACCACGGCCGACGACTGGTCCGGCGGCGCGATCACCCGCAGATGCAGCACAGCTCGCTCCCCAGGAGATGGGCCGGGCCCCACGCCCGCGCAGACCATACCCGGCCCGGGGGCCGCGCGCCGCCGGCCGGGGCCGTAACGCGGCACGCGGCCCCGGGGTTAGTGGGACGAGGACCACGAGCGGGCGGGGGATCCGCGTCGGTCCGACCGGAGACGAAGGGGTCGACGTTGGCCAACCCAGCGCCGGGCGGCCGGTGGTCCGGCCTGTCGAGGGTGAGCTGGTTCCTCGCCGGCCTGGCCATGACCTCGCTCGCGCAGTGGACCATCGTCACGGTGCTCGCCCGGGCCGGCAGCCCTGGCCTGGTCGGCCAGTACGCCCTCGGTCTCGCGGTCGGCGCGCCGGTGGTCCTGGTCTGCGGGCTCGGGCTCCAGCCGGTCCTGGTCACCGACGTGGCCGGTCGGTTCACCTTCCACGAGTACCTGCGGCTGCGGCTGGCCGGGATGGCGGTGGCGCTGTTCGCGATCGGCGTCGTCGCGTACGCGATGGGTTCGGGGGGTGGGCCCGTCGTCCTGCTCGTCGGCGTGGCGAAGGCGCTCGACGCGGTGGGCGAGATCTACTTCGGCATCCTGCAACGCCGCCGCGCGATGCGTACCGTCGGGTTGTCGATGGCCCTCAACGCCGCGCTCTCGGTCGTCGTCACCACGGTCCTGCTC
The DNA here is from genome assembly GCF_029581295.1 of Micromonospora sp. WMMD712. NCBI lineage: Bacteria > Bacillati > Actinomycetota > Actinomycetes > Micromonosporales > Micromonosporaceae > Micromonospora > Micromonospora sp. WMMD712. The sequence continues at coordinate 7,373,817 of NZ_CP120743.1, read as the reverse complement.
CTGGCGACGGGCAGCGTCGCCGTCGCGGCCCTCGGCTCGGTCGCCGGCTCGGCGCTCGGCTCCGTCGGCTACCCCCGGTGGGTGGTCCGCCCGGACCTGCGGGGGGCCGCCGGGGCGGGCGGGTGGGCGGCGCTGCGCCGGCAGCGCCGGCTGGTCGTCACCGCCCTGCCCGTCGGCTTCGCCTACAGCCTCACCTCGTTCACCGGCAACGTGCCGATGTACGTCGTGCAGCACGAGCTGGGCGCGCAGGCGCTGGGGGTGTTCGCCGCGCTGAGCTACGCGACGATGGGGGCGAACCTCCTCTACGCCGCGATGTACCAGGTGCTCCTGCACCGGATGGCCGAGCTGGCCGACGCGGGGCGGCTGCGGGCGTTGCGCGGCCTGGTCGTCCGGCTCGTGCTGGGCTCGCTGCTGTTCGGGCTGGTGGGCGCGCTGGTCGCCAGGCTGGCCGGCGAGGTGGTGCTGGGGCTGCTCTACGGGCGCGACTACTCCCGGCACTGGCCGGTGCTGGTGGTCCTCGCGCTGGGCATCGGCGCGAGCGGCGCGCTGTACTTCGTCAACGCCGCGTTGCTGGCGCTGCACCGCTTCCAGCACCACCTGACGGCGACCCTGCCCACGCTCGGGCTCGTCGCGGCGGCGAGCCTGCTGCTGGTCCCCCGGCACGGGCTGATCGGCGCGGCGTCGGCCGCCGTCCTGGCGCTGGTGGTGGAGGCCGTCACGAAGACGCTGCTGCTGCGGCACGCGCTGGCCCGGGCGGTTGGTGGGCCCGGTACGCCGCCGCCGGGCGACGGGGAGCCGCGGGACCGGCCGTCCGCGGGACCGGTGCCGCCGGAACGAAGTACCGTACCGAAAGTCACCATATAACCGCGTACCTGACATCTTGGACAGTGAGCTATCGATGACCTGCCTCGCCATCGTCACGGAGTACCGATTCGTCCGCACTCCCGACGGACGGCTGTGGGTCGGGGTCGGCCCGGAGTACGACATCTGGACCCGCTACCTCGCGGCCTTCGACCGGGTCCGGGTCGTCGCCCGGGTGCAGGACGTCCAGGAACGGCCGCCGGGGGTCGCCCGGGTCGACGGGCCGGGCGTCGAGGTCTGGCCGCTGCCGTACTACGTGGGGGCGGGCGGGTTCCTCGCCCACGCGACGCGGATCCGGCGGTCGGCGCTGGCGGGCACCGAGGACGCCGACGTCGTCATGCTCCGGGTGCCCTCCCCCATCGCCAACACCATCAGCGGCCACTTCGACCGCCGCCGGCGGCCCTACTGCCTGGAGGTCGTCGGCGACCCCGACGCCGTGCTGTCGCGCGGGGTCGTCGACCACCCGCTGCGTCCCCTCCTGCGCCGCTGGGCCACCGCCGCGATGCGGCGGCAGTGCCGGCTGGCCGCGGCGGCCGTGTACGAGACCGGGCGCACCCTCCAGGCGCGGTACCCGGCGCGGGACGGGTCCCCCAGCGAGGGCATCTCCTCCGTCGAACTGCCACCCGCCGCCTTCGCGGCCGGTCCCCGGACGCACGACGCCCCGCCGGGGCGGGCGGTCCTGGTCTCGGTCGGCACGCTCGACCAGTTGTACAAGGGCGTCGACATCCTCATCGAGGCGCTGGCCCTCCTCGGCGACGGGGCGGCGCACCGGCTCGTGCACGTCGGCCGGGGGCGCTACCTGCCCAGGCTGCGCCGGCTCGCCGAGGAGCGGGGCGTCGCCGACCGGGTCGAGTTCGCCGGTTGGCTGCCCACCCCCGACGACCTCCGGCGGCGGCTCGACCAGGCCGACCTGTTCGTCATGCCGTCGCGCACCGAGGGGCTGCCCCGGGCCCTGATCGAGGCCATGGCCCGGGGCCTGCCCGCGATCGGCTCGGCCGTCGGCGGGATCCCCGAGCTGCTGCCGCCCGACTGCCTGGTGCCGCCGGGCGACCCCGCCGCGCTGGCGGCGGCCCTGCGCGGGATGCTGTCCGACCCACGGCGGCTGACCGAGGCGTCGGCGCGCAACCTCGCCGCCGCCCGCGCGTTCGGGGCGGACGTGCTGGCCGCCCGGCGCACCGCCTTCTACCGCTCCCTGCGCCACCTCGGGGCCGCCCCCGCCGCGCGGGTGGGCGTGTCCGCCGAGGGCTGAGGGACGCAGGGGGCGCGGCCGGGGGCGACCACTTTGGCCATTGGTCACTTTTATTGTGATCAAAACTGATAAAAGTGGAATGTCGCATGCAATCTCCACGGGAGTCCACCATGAACGCTCGCCGACCCGCAGTCCGGCCTCGTGCCACGTCCCCGAGTGAGCCGACGTGACGGCCCGGATCGCGCTGTTCCAGCCCGACGTGGGCCCCCTCGAGGAGTCGTTCCTGCTGCGCGCCTTCCGCTCCGGCTGGCCGGGCCCGGCCGGCCCCGAGACGGAGGCGTTCGAGGCCGAGATCGCCGGGCGGGCGGGGGTCCGGCACGCCGTCGGGGTGAGCTCGGGGACGGCCGCGCTGCACCTGGCGCTGCTCGCCTGCGGCGCGGGCCCCGGCACCGTCGTCGTGGTGCCGACGCTCACCTTCGCCGCGACGGCCAACGCGGCCGTCTACACCGGGGCCCGGCCCGTCTTCGTCGACAGCGACCCCGCCACCGGCAACGTCGACCCGGATCTGCTGGCCGACCTGCTCGACCGCCTGGCCGCCGCCGACGAGCGGGTCGCCGCCGTGATGGCGGTCGACCTCAACGGCACCTGCGCGGACTACTCGCGGCTGCGCCCGGTCTGCCGGGCGGCCGGGGTGCCCCTGGTGGAGGACGCCGCCCAGGCCCTCGGGTCGACCCACGAGGGACAGCCGGCGGGGTCCTTCGGCTCGCTCGGCACCTTCTCCTTCAGCTGGAACAAGGTCATCACCACCTCGGCGGGCGGGATGGTGGTGACGGACGACGCGGCGCTCGCGGCCCGCTGCCGGCACCTGTCGACCCAGGCCCGGGAGCCGGTGACGCACTACGAGCACCGGGACGTCGGCTACAACTACCGGCTGAGCAACCTGCTCGCCGCCGTCGGCCGGGCGCAGCTGCGCCGGCTGGACGAGATGGTCGAGCGCCGCCGCCGGCTACGCGAGCGGTACGCGAAGCTGTTCGCCGCCGTCCCCGGCACCCGGATCGTCGGCGACGGCGACCCCGGCGCGAACTGCTGGCTGACGTCGGTGGCGGTGGACCCCGAGGTGGCCGGCTGGGGGGCGGGACAGCTGGGCCGCCACCTGGCCCGGCGGGGCGTCGAGACGCGGCCGATGTGGAAGCCGATGCACCGCCAACCCGTCTTCGCCGGCCACGACGCCGTGGTCACCGGCGTCGCCGACCGGCTCTTCGCGCGCAGCGTCTCGCTGCCCAGCGGATCGAGCCTGACCGACGCCGACGCCGAGCGCCTCTTCGCGGCGCTCGACGAGTTCCTGGAGGAACGGGGATGAGCCGGGATCGCTACGAACGGATCAAACGCGTCCTCGACGTGACCGTGGCGGCGCTGGTGCTCGTCCTGGCCGCCCCGGTGATGGCGGCGACCGCCCTGGCCATCGCCCTGACCATGGGTCGGCCGGTGCTGTTCCGCCAGTCCCGCCCCGGGCTGCACGGCGAGCTGTTCGAGCTGGTCAAGTTCCGGTCCATGCGGGCCGAGGGCGACCCGCTGTCGCCCCTGCACGACGCCAGGCGGATGACCCCGCTGGGCCGTTGGCTGCGGGCCACCAGCCTGGACGAGCTGCCCTCGCTGTGGAACGTGCTGCGGGGCGACATGAGCCTCGTCGGGCCGCGTCCCCTGCTGCCGCAGTACGTGCCGCGCTACACCGCCGAGCAGTTCCGCCGCCACGAGGTCCGCCCGGGCGTCACCGGCCTGCAACAGGTACGCGGCCGCAACGCCCTCGCCTGGGAGGAGCGCTTCGTGCTCGACGTCTGGTACGTCGAGCACCGCAGCCTCCTGCTGGACCTGCGCATCCTCGCCTGGACGGTGGTCACCGTGCTGCGCCGCGACGGCATCACGGCGCCCGGCAGCGCGACCGCCCACGAGTACCGGGGCGTCCCGGTGCCCGACCGCGAGCGGGAGCCGGTCCGATGAGCCCGGAACTGGTGATCGTCGGGTGCGGCGGCCACGGCCGGGAGCTCCTCGGCATCGTCCGGGCGGTCAACGACGCGGCGGCCGGCGGCCCGGTCTGGCAGGTGCGGGGGTTCGTCGACGACGACCCGACGGAGGAGAACCGCAAGCGGGTGCAGCGGCTCGGCGTGCCGTGGCTGGGCCCGGTGTCGTCCCTGGCCGACGCCGGGGACGCGCACGTGGTGCTCGGCGTCGGCGACCCCCGGGCGCGCGGGCGGGTCGCCCGCCGGGTCGACGCGTACGGGCTGCCGGCGGCGGTGCTGGTCCACCCGGACGCCACCCTCGGCGCGGACGCCCGCGTCGGCGAGGGGACGGTGCTGTTCGCCGGCGCCCGGGTGACCACCAACGTGACGCTGGGCCGGCACGTGCACCTCAACCAGAACGCGGCGGTCGGGCACGACTGCGTGTTCGGCGACCACGTGTCGGTCAACCCGCTCGCCGCCGTCTCCGGCGGCTGCCGGCTCGACCCGGAGGTGCTGATCGGGGCGGGCGCGGTGGTCCTCCAGGGGCTCCGGGTGGGCGCGGGCGCGACCGTCGGCGCGGCGGCCTGCGTGGTGCGCGACGTGCCGCCCGGCGTGGTGGTGAAGGGGGTGCCGGCGCGGTGAGGGTCGTCGTCACCACCGAGTACCGCTACGCCGTCACGCCCGACGGCCGGGTCTGGACGTCGCACACGCACGGCTACGACATCTGGCGGCGCTACCTCTCGGCCTTCGACGAGGTGCGCGTGGTGGCCCGGGTCGCCCCGCAGCCCCGGGTGCCGGAGACGGCGCTGCGGGTCGACGGCCCCGGGGTCACGGTGCACCCGGTGCCGCACTACGTCGGGCCGCAGCAGTACCTGCGCCAGCGGGTGCCGATCGGCCGCGCCATGGCGACCGCCGCCGGGCGCGACGACGCGGTGATCCTGCGGGTGCCCTCCGCACTGGGCTCCCTGCTGGCCGGCGTCCGCCGCCGGCACGGCCTGCCGTACGCCCTGGAGGTCGTGGGCGACCCCTACGACGTGCTCGCGCCGGGGGTGGTCCGGCATCCGCTGCGTCCCCTGCTGCGCCAGCGCTTCGCGACCCGGCTGCGCCGCGAGTGCGGCTCGGCGGTCGCCGTCTCCTACGTGACGGCGGACTACCTCCAGGCCCGCTACCCGGCGGCCCCCCACGCGCCGACGGTCAACGTGTCGAGCATCGACCTGCCGCCCGAGGCGTTCGCCGCCGCCCCGCGGGCCGTCCGGGCCGACGCCGGCGGCGTACGCACGCTCATCTCGATCGGGACGCTCGACCAGCTCTACAAGGGCGTCGACACGCTCGTCGAGGCGGTGGCCCGGCTGGCGGCGCGCGGGGTCGACGTCCGGCTCGTCCACGCCGGCGCCGGCCGGTTCGCCGGGCACCTGGCGGCCCTGGCCGAGGCGCGGGGCGTCGCCGACCGGGTGACGTTCGCCGGCTGGGTGGCCCCCGGCGCGCCGCTGCACGCCCTCCTCGACGCGGCCGACCTGGCGGTCATGCCGTCGCGGACCGAGGGGCTGCCGCGCGCGCTGATCGAGGCCATGGCCCGCGCGCTGCCGGCGATCGGCACCGCCGTCGGCGGCATCCCGGAGCTGCTCGCGCCCGAGGACCTGGTGGGCCCCGACGACCCCGGGGCGCTGGCGGAGGCGATCGCCCGGATGCTGGCCGACCCGGACCGGATGGCGCTCGCCTCGGCCCGCAACCTCGCCCACGCCCGGCGCTACTCCCGCGACTGCCTGGAGCCCCGGCGGCACGCCTTCTACCGGTCGGTGCGCGAGGCCACGGCCCGGCGCTGAGCGGCGCCTACGCCGGGGAGCGTCCGCTCGGGGCGCGGCCCCGGCGCGCCGACGTCACCGTCCCCCGCCATTGCCACGGCCGCCACCCGTGGCAATGGCGGGAGCCGACCCGCGCTCCCGCCACCGCCGTGCGTTGTGCCCCCCGTCACCGGCCTCGGGCGTCCACCGTCCCGGCGCGCCAGGCGCGGTACCAGTCGAAGGTCCGCCGCACCCCGTCCTCCAGCGGCACCACCGGCTCGAAGCCGGTCAACCGGCGCAGCGTCGCCAGGTCGGGGCAGCGGCGGTGCACCGAGCCGGGCGGCGCGGGCATCGGTTGCAGGACCGGGGCCGCGTCGGCGACGCGCAGCACCAGCTTGGCCAGGTCGCCGATGTTGGTCTGCTCGGCGTCGTTGCCGACGTGCACGATCTCGCCGGCCGCGGCCGGGCAGCGCATCAGCCGCAGCACCGCCTCGACCGCGTCGTCGACGTGGCAGAACGCGCGGTACTGGTCGGCGCCCCACACCCGGAACGGGTCCTCCCCGTCGAGGGCGCGCAGCGACATCTCCGGGATGACGTGGTCCGTGCCCATCCTCGGCCCGTAGACGTTGTGGAAGCGCCCGACCGTGGCGGCGCAGCGTCGGGCGCGGGCGGCGTGCACGAAGGCGGCCTCGCCGAGCAGCTTGCTGATCGCGTACGAGAACCGGGGCGACGTGACGTCGGTGATCATGACGGGGACGTCCTCGGCCGTCGGCACCGGCACGACGCGGGCGTCGACGCCGCCGGCGTACACCTCGCTGGTGGAGCTGAAGAAGACCCGGTCGCCGGGCTCGACCCAGTCCAGCAGGTGCAGCGCCGTCAGGGTGTTGACCCGGATCACCCGCGTCGGATCGGCCTCGACGTTGCGCACCCCGACCACGGCGGCGAGCAGGTAGATCTCGTCGCAGCCGCGCGGCAGCGCCGCCCAGGCCTGCGGCCGGGTCAGGTCCGCCGAGACGACCTCGACGGCCGGGTCGTCACGCAGCGCGCCGAGGCGCTCGTCGTCGCGGCCCCGGGAGAAGTCGTCGACGACGACCACGCGGTGACCGTCGGCGAGCAGCCGCTCGGTCAGGTGCAGGCCGATGAAGCCCGCGCCGCCGAGGACGAGTGCCCGCCTCACGCCGGCACCCGGCCGGTGGGGGCGGCGGCGCGCGGGGCGGGCAGGTAGCCGATGCCGGCGTACCGCGCCCCGGCGGCGGTCACGGCCGCCTCGTCGAGGATCCGCCACGAGTCGTAGACGACGCCCGCCCCGCCGGCCGCGAGCAGCCCGCCGACCTCCAGCGCCCGGTAGTCGGGGTGGTCGTTGACCACGAGCACCGCGTCGCTGTCGCAGAACGCCTTGTCCAGGCTGGTCGGCTCGCCGCCGTAGGCCCGGATGACCTGGTCGGGCACCATCGGGTCGTGCCCGGCCACGACCAGCCCGGCCGCCCGGAAGACCGGCATCATCGCGGCGATCGGCGTGCCGCGCATGTCGTCGGTGGGGGGCCACCCCTTGTACGCCCAGCCCAGCACGGCCAGTCGGGCGCCGGCGGTGTCGCCGCGCCGCTGCCGGATCAGCTCCACGACGGTCTCGGCGACGTGCACCGGCAGGCGCTCGTTGAGCCGCCGGGCCGCCCCGACCAGGAACGCGCCGTCGTCGCCGGCGCTGGCCACCATCAGGTACGGGTCCTTCGACAGGCAACCGCCGCCGACGTACCCGGGCCGGCTCAGGTCCGGCCGGGGGTAGTCGAGGTTGGCGGCCCGGATCACCTCCAGCGGGTCGAGGCCGTGCCGCTCGGCGATCAGCGCCACCTCGTTGCCGAACGAGTAGATCAGGTCGGTGTGGCAGTTGTTGGAGAGCTTGACCAACTCGGCGGCCTCCAGGCTGGACACCGGAACGGTCTGCCGGGCGAGCCCGCCGAACAGCTCCAGCCCGGCGTGCAGGCTCTCGTCGTCCACGCCGCCGACGACCTGGGGCAGCTCGACCAGTTCCCGCAGCGCCTGCCCCTGGATGGTCCGCTCCGGGGCCATCACCAGCAGCGCCCGCCCCCACGCCGCGGTCAGCGCCGGCAGCACCACCCGGCGGCTCGTCCCGACGGGGACGGTGCTGCGGACGATCACCAGGGTCTGCGGGCCGCACCAGCGGGCCACCTGTTCGGCCGCCGCCGCGAGGTTGGACAGGTCGGGCCGCCGGGACCCCTCGTCCACCGGCGTGGAGACGCTGAGCACCACCGCGTCGAGGTCCGCCGGCAGCTCGTCGTCGACGAACACCGAACGGCCCGCGTGCGTGGCGAACACGTCGGCGATGCCCGGCTCGAAGATGTGCGGGCGGCCGCCGCGCAGCGCCGCCCGCACCGCCGGGTTCGCGTCCACCCCGTGCACCTCGAACCCCTTGCGCGCCAGCGCGGCGGCCAGCGTCAGCCCGACGTAGCCGAGGCCGACGATCCCAATCCTGCGATACACGTTGTCCTCTTCCCCTCGTTTGTCGTGCTCGGTGCACCGGCGCGCCCGCGCGGGCGGGCCGGTCAGGCGCCCATCGCGGCCCAGCTCGCCTTGACCGACTCGGCGAGCTCGTAGGAGGGCGCCCAGCCCAGGTCGCGCGCGGCCCGGGAGATGTCGCCGCACATCCAGTCGACCGCCGCCGAGCGGCCCGGCGGCGGCTGGTCCTCGCGTACCGTGCCGGTGAAGCCGGCCGCCTCCGCCATCAGCCGGACCGCCTCCCGCACCGGCACGGCCCGGCCGCTGGCGACGTTGTAGACCCGCTGCGGCAGCCAGGGGGCCCGGACGGCGGCGGCCACGGCGGCGGCCACGTCCCGGACGTCGACGAAGTCCCGGTGGGCCGAGAGGGGACCGACGGTGACCGGGTCGCCCGGCGTCGCGCGGCGCAGCAGCGTCGCGACCCGGCCGAGCACGGTGTCGGCGGACAGGCCGGGGCCGATCGGGTTGAACACCCGCAGCGTGACGCCGTCGACCCGGCCCGCGGCGGCGGCCAGCTCGACCAGCCGGGTGGCGGTCAGGTGGGTCAGGCCGTACTCGCTCACCGGGCGCGCGTCGTCGCTCTCGGCGGCGGCGTGCCCGTGCGGCACCGGCCCGTACTCCCCGGCGGAGCCGATGCGCACCAGCCGCGCGCCGGGTGCCCCGGCCGCGACGGCCTCGACGAGTTTCGCGGTCACCGACACGTTCGCCGCGACGAGCTCGTCGGCCCGCCCGTCGAGCCGGCCGGTGCAGGCCACCACCGCGTCGGGCCGGGCGGCGCGCAGCAGCGCGCCCAGCTCGTCGACGTCGCAGGCGACGAGGTCGACGTCGCGCCGGCCGGGGCAGACCAGCGCGGCGTGCGGGCGCAGGGCGGCGCGGACGTGCCCGCCGATGAAGCCGGAGCCGCCGAGGACCAGGACCGTGGTCACACCGGCTCCGGGGTACGCGGGGACAGCAGGATCGGCCGGAGCCGTTCGAACGCCCGGTTGGCCTCGTCGTAGTCCTCGGGCCGGCCGATGTCGAGCCAGTAGCCGTCGAACGGGTAGCTCGCCGGCGGTTCGCCGCGTTCGAGCAGGTCCAGCACGAGTTGGTCGAAGCCGAACGCGAGCCCGGCCGGGTACGCGGCGATGGTCCGCGTGGAGAGGCCGTAGACGCCCATGCTGACGTGGTAGTCGAGGACGGGCTTCTCGCTGAACTCGACCACCCGGCCGTCCTCGACCGACAGCACGCCAAAGTCGATCTTCACGGTGCGGTGGAAGGTCGCCACGGTCAGCGGGGCGCCGGAGGCGGCGTGGGTGCGCAGCAGGTCGCCGTAGTCCAGGTCGGTGAGCACGTCCCCGTTCATCACCAGGAAGTGCTCGGGCAACCGGTCGCGGATGCCGAACAGCGGCCCGATCGTCGACAGGGGGACGCTCTCCTCCACGTACCGCACGCGCAGCCCGAACCGGGAGCCGTCGCCGACGAACGCGCGGATCAGCGAGCCGAGGTGGTTGATCGCCAGGGTGACGTCGGTGAAGCCGCAGCTCGCGAGCTGGTGCAGGACGATCTCCAGGATGGCGTGGCTGTCCCCGATCGGCACCAGCGGTTTCGGCAGGGAGGTCGTGTACGGCTTGAGCCGCGTCCCCTTGCCACCGGCCATGATCACTACATGCATCTCGTCATCCGATCCGTCCGTCGCTGCCGGCGTCCCGGCCGCCGTCAGGCGCGGGTCGGGTGTCGCCGGGCGGTACGCCCCCGTAACACCCAGGGCAACGACCGACCCGCGCCCGAGAAACGCCCATAACAGAGCATTAGCCGCCTTTATCTCGGTACCACTCCCGGCCACCCGGACGGATCCATTCGGGTGGTCATCCCATAGCACTGAGTAACGTTCCCGGCCCGGGCCTGGTTAGGAGGGTGTCGACGCCACCGGCGCACCCATGCCGCCGCACGAGGAGGATCCGATGACGACCCTGGCTGGTCCCGCCGCACGACCCGTCGGCGCGCTCCGCGCGACCGGGCCGGTGACCACGGGGAAGCCGGTGGACGACAACGTCCTGGCCGCGATCCTCGTGACGTCGCTGAGCATCGCGCTGATGGTGTGCCTACCGGACCTGCGCCACTGGTTCATGGCGCCCACGACCCTCACCGGCGTCCTCATCGGCGCCGAGGCGCTGCGGTGGTTCCGCCGGGACGTCGACGTGTTCGACCCACGGGCCTGCGCGGGCCTGATCGGGCTCCAGTTCCTCTACCTCGCGCCGATCCTGAACGTGGCCCTCGACGAGTGGGTGACGGGGGTCTACGACCAGCCCGTCTGGCGCGAGGCGCTCGGGATGCTCGGCATCCTCAACGCGGTCGGCACGGCCCTCTACCGGGTGGTGCTCGCCCTGCCCCGCCGGCCCCGCCGCCGGCACCGCCGGCCGCCCGCGATGCACCTGCCCACCTTCTACGCGGCGGGCCTGACGCTCGCCGTGGTCAGCATCGCCGCGATGGCCTACGAGATCGCCATCTTCGGCGGCATCGACGGCTTCGTCGCCACGATGGCCGACCAGGCCAACCGGGTCAACGACATGAGGGGGCTCGGCCCGCTCATCGTGCTCTCCGAGGCGTTCCCGTACGTCGTCTTCACCCTCGCGCTCGTGCGGTGGCGCAAGACGCTCGCCCGGAACACCGTCCTGCTCGTCCTGCTCGTGCTCGCGCTGACCGTGACCCAGTTCTTCATCGGCGGGCTCAAGGGCAGCCGCAGCAGCACGCTCTGGCCGCTGCTGCTCGCCCTCGTCCTGGTCAACGTCACCGTCCGGCGGGTGCCCCGCAAGGTCGTCGTCGGGGTGGCGGTGCTCGCCTTCGCCTTCATCTACCTGTACGCCTTCTACAAGCTGGGCGGCACGAAGGCCATCGACGAGATCCGGCGGGCCGGGTCGGTCCAGGGCGCCGTGTCGGACACGGGGCGGGACATGCCCATGCTGCTCACCGCCGACCTGGGCCGGGCCGACATCCAGAGCGTCATCCTGCACCGCTACCTCGACGGCCAGTTCGAGCCGGTGCTCGGGGCGACGTACGCCAACGCCTGGTTCATGTTCCTGCCCGACGCCCTCTTCCCCGACGTGCCGACCAGCAAGGTCGACGTGGGCGCGCAGATCCTCTACAACCCGCTCTACCCGAAGGGCGAGGGCAGCTCGAGCAAGATCTACGGCACGGCCGGCGAGGGCATCATCAACTTCGGCCTGGTCGGCGGCGTGCTCTCCTTCGTGGCCTTCGGCCTCGCCGTCCGCGCCGTCCAGGGGTACTACACGGCGGCCGTGGCCGCGCCGGGCCTGACGCCGAAGCTCGTCGCGCCCGTGGTGTGGGTCCTCGTCACCACCCAGAGCTCCGACCTGGACAACATCCTGTTCTGCCTCGTCAAGTACTCCGTGCCGACGCTCCTGCTGGTCTGGCTGGCCTGCCGGCTCGGCCGCCGGCACCGCACCCGCGTACGCCCGCTGTCCGCGGTGCCCTGACCCGCGCCGGTCCCCTGCGGCGCGGGACCGCCCCGACCCACCCATCGCCGACCAAGGAGTGCCCATGGCCCTCGCGGACCCGACCGCGCCCCACCCGGCCCAGCGCCGTCCGGCGGAGTCGACGCCGGCCGTGCGGGTCCTGCACGTGGTCGGGTGCCTCGACCGGGGCGGCATCGAGACGGCGTCGCTGGACGTCTGCCGCGTCGTGCCGCCCGGTCAGGCACAGCAGACCTTCGTCACCGTCAACGGCGTCACGGGATCGCTGGCGCCGGCCTACCGGGACGCCGGCGCCACCGTCGTGCAGTGTCCGATCCGGCCCGGCCACCTGTTCCCCCTGCGGCTGTGGCGCTGCCTGCGCGCCGCCCGTCCCGACGTGGTCGTCTCCCACATCAGCCTGTTCAGCGCGGCGGTCCTCGCCGCCGCCCGGGTCGCCCGGGTGCCGGTGCGGATCGCCCGGATGTGGAGCGAGGGCGACGGCAAGCCGGCCACGCTGCGGCGGCGGCTCCTGCGCGGGCTGTGCCGGGTCGTGCTGGCCCACACGGCGACCGACGTGCTGGGGGTGACGGCCGCGGCCGTCGACTTCGCCGGTCCCCGGCCGCACGACCGCCGGTACCGGGTGCTGCCCAACGGCGTGGACACCACCAGGACCGACGGCTGGGACCGCGCCACCGCCCGGCGGCGCTGGGAGCTGCCCGGCGACGTGCCGGTGTTCGGCTTCCTCGGCCGGGCCCACCCGGTGAAGAACCGCCCCTTCCTCGTCGAGGTGCACCGCGCCGCACGGGAGCACCGCCCCGACGCCCGGCTGCTGGTCGCCGGCCCGCTGGGCGTCGACGACCTGACCGCCGCGCACCCGGGCGTCGACCGCGACCCGCACGTCGTGCTCGCCGGCGAGGTCGACGAGGTCGGCCCGGTGCTGCGCGCCGCCGACGTGCTGCTGCTGCCCTCCCTGCGGGAGGGCCTGCCCGGCGTGGTGCTCGAAGCGCTCGCCGTCGGCGTCCCGGTCGTGGCGGCCGACCTGCCGTCCCTGCGGGAGCTGTCCGGCCTCGTCGCGGGGCTGACCCTGGTGCCGCTGAGCGCCGGGCCGCAGGTCTGGGCGCGGGTCGCGCTGGAACAGGCCGGCGCGGACGACGCCCGGCGCGCCGAGATCGCCCGCGTGCTGCGCGGGTCACCGCTCACCCTGGACCACGTCGCGCGGCAGTGGCGTCGGCTGTGGGGCGTCGACCCGGCCCCGTGACTCGGCCGCGCCCGCCCCTGCCGGCGGGCGGGCGTCACGACGCGGGCTGGCACCGGGGCCGGATGCCGGCCCAGTCGTGGTGGCGGCGCACGGTCGACAGGATGAAGTCGACCACCCGCCGGGACGTGTCCGGCACCCGGTAGTCCGCCGGGCACGGCACGCCGTGCGCGGCCACCTGGTCGACGGTGAGGGCGACCGCCTCGACGACGCCCACCGGGTCGAGCCCGGTCATGATGATGCCCCCGGCGTCCAGCGCCTCCGGGCGTTCGATCGACTCGCGCAGCGTCACGGCGGGGAAGCCGAGGATGGCGGACTCCTCGCTGATCGTGCCGCTGTCGGACAGGGTGCACCGCGCCCGGGTCTGCAGGCGCACGTAGTCGAGGAACCCGAACGGCTCGTGGAAGTCGACGCCGTCGAGCGCCACGTCGGCGGCGGGGACCGCCTCCAGCCGCTTGCGGGTGCGCGGGTGGGTGGAGACGAGCACCGGCAGCCGCCAGGTGTCCCGCACGGCCGCCAGGCAGTCCAGCAGCCGCCGCAGCCGCGCCGGGTCGTCGACGTTCTCCTCGCGGTGGGCGCTGACCACGAAGTACCCCCCGGGTTCGAGGCCCAGCCGGTCGAGCACCGTGGACGCCTCGACGGCGGCGCGGTGGTGCTCCAGCACCTCCCGCATGGGCGACCCGGTGTGCAGGATCCGGCGCGGGTGCAGCCCCTCGGCGAGCAGGTTGCGCCGGGCGTGCTCGGTGTAGACCAGGTTGAAGTCGGCGACGTGGTCGACCATCCGCCGGTTGGTCTCCTCGGGCACGTTGAGGTCGAAGCAGCGGTTGCCGGCCTCCATGTGGTAGACGGGCACCCGCATCCGCCGGGCCATCAGCGCCGCGATGCAGCTGTTCGTGTCGCCCAGCACCAGCAGGGCGTCCGGGCGGTGCTCCTCGATCGCCGCCTCCACGCCCGCCAGCACCCCGCCGAGCACCCGGCCGAGGGACGCCGTGTCCACCCGCAGGAACCGGTCGGGGCGGCGCAGCCGCAGGTCGCTGAAGAACACGTCGGACAGCGCCGGGTCCCAGTTCTGCCCGGTGTGCACGAGGACGTGGTCCACCGTCCGGTCCAGCAGGTCGATCACCCGGGACAGCCGGATGATCTCCGGTCGGGTGCCGACCACCGTCATCACCCTGGTCAAAGGTTCCACCTCCGTCGTTCGCGCCCCGGGACCCGCCGTCGACCGCGGCTACGCGGCGGCCACGGGCTCCGGGTAGGTGTCCGGCCGGGCCGGGTCGAACAGGTCGTTCGTCCAGAAGAGGGTGAGCAGGTCCCCGTCGCCGGTGTTGGTGATGTCGTGCGCCCACATCGTCGGCATGTCCACCACGACCGGCTCCGCCCCGTCGACCGGGAACCGGACCAGCCCCCGACCGCCGACCCGACGGAGCCGGATCTCGGCGCGTCCGCGCAGCACGACGAAGCGCTCCACCTTGGCCAGGTGGAAGTGCTCCCCCCGGGTCACGCCGGGGCGGGTCGCCGAGCAGAACGCCTGCCCCGCGCCGTGGCTGCGGACGGCCTCCACCAGTTCGCCCCGGTGGTCGGCGCGGCGGACGAGCGGGATCGGGTAGCCCGCCGGGAACAGGTGCGAGCGGTAGGTGTTGAACAACCGCACGTCGTGCCGGTCGGTCAGCGGTGGGAGGTCCCCGCCGCGGTAGGTCGCCGCGAACCCGGCCAGCCGGTCGGCGAGGGCGTGCACGCCGATGCGCAGCGCCGGCATCGCGGCGTCCCAGGGCCCGGCCGGCGGGGCGTCGAGCAGCGCGGCGGCGGCGTCGGTGACGTGCACGAGGCGCAGCTCGCGGTCGTCGCGCAGCTCGGGCTCCCCGCCGTCGGCCAGGACCCGGCAGAACGTCGCCGTCACCGAGTTGTAGAACGGCCGCCCGTGCTCGCCGTACAGGTGCGGCAGGCGGTGGTCGACGAGGTGGCAGCCGGCGGCGGCCCCGGCCAGGATCGCCGCCGCCGCCGCCTTCGAGTCGCCGTAGGCGGTGCCGTTGCCGGCCTGGACCGTGTTCGCGTACACCAGGGTCTTCGGCGGCTGCGCGCAGCGGCGCAGGCCGCGCGCGAGGGCCTCGGCGACGGCGACGTTGCCGGCCGCCACCTCGGCCGGCTCGCCGCGGTTGACCCCGGCCAGGTGCAGCACCCGGTCGACGCCGCGCAGCCGGTCGGCCAGCACGGCCGCGTCGGCCAGGTCGGCCCGGCCGATCAGGACGGGATCGGGCCAGCCGAGCGCGCGCAGCAGCACCCGGGTGTGCCAGCCGAGGAAGCCCTCCGCGCCGGTGAGGGCGACCTTCACGGGGTCAGCACCGGCTCGCGCAGGGCCAGCTCCGCGCGGATCTCGGGCAGCGTGCGCAGCAGCGCCACGATCTCCGGTACGGTGAGCCGCCGCGCGTTGGCGGAGGTGAAGTCCTCGGCCGGACGGCCGCCGAGGGTCCCCTCGGTCACGTACGCCGCGTAGTTGAGGTCGCGGGCGTCGACCGGCACCCGGTAGAAGTCGCCGAAGTCCTCGGCCCGCGCCAGCTCCTCCCGGCTGGCCAGCGTCTCGTGCTGCTTCTCGCCGTGCCGCACCCCGATCACGTCGTACTTGGCCGGCACGTCGAAGAGCTGGCACAGGGCGACGACCAGGTCGCCGATGGCGCAGGCGGCGGCCTTGCGGACGAAGACGTCGCCGGGACGCGCGCGCGCGAAGGCGTGCTCGACCAGCTCGACCGAGTCGGCCAGCGACATCAGGAAGCGGGTCATCGCGGGGTTGGTCACCGTGGGCATCGCGCCGGAGCGGATCTGCTCGACGAACAGCGGGATCACCGAGCCCCGGGAGCACATGACGTTGCCGTACCGGACGCAGGACACGACGGTGCCGCCCGAGCCGCGCCGGGCGTGCGCCTGGGCGACCTTCTCCATCAACGCCTTGGTCAGGCCCATGGCGTTGATCGGTTGGACGGCCTTGTCGGTGCTGAGCACCACCACCGAGCGGACCCCGTTGCGGGTGGCCGCCTCGATGAGGTTCGCGCTGCCCAGCACGTTGGTGCGGACGGCCTCCAGCGGGAAGAACTCGCACGACGGCACCTGCTTGAGGGCGGCGGCGTGGAAGACGAAGTCCACCCCCCGGCTGGCGCGCTGCACGCTGTCGTAGTCGCGCACGTCGCCGATGTGGTAGCTCACCCGGGCGTCGCCGAGGGCGCGGCGCATCTCGTCCTGCTTGGCCTCGTCCCGGCTGAGCACCCGGACCTCGCCCACACCGCGGTCGAGCAGCCGCCGGGTCATCGTCCGGCCGAACGAGCCGGTCCCCCCGGTGATCAGCACCCGACGCCCCGCTGTCGTTGGGTTCATCAGCGTTTCCTCGTCCTCACCCCTGGTTCGGCCTGTCGGTCGTCGCCGGGACCAACGACCCGGGGGCACCACCAGTCACGCATTAACCGCAAAAGGTGCATATCACCCCGTCAGGGTCGGACCGAGTCCAGGAAGTCGGCCAGCGCCCGCGCGTGGACCCGGAAGTCGAACGACTCCAGGGCCCGCCGGCGGGCGGCCTTGCGCATGAGGCACCGGTCCTCCGCGCTCAGCCGCAGCGCCCGGCGCAGGGTCGCCGCGAGGGCGTCGGCCGAATGGTCGGGGCAGACCAGCCCCTCCACCCCGTCGGTCAGGTGCTCCCCCAGGTCGCTGGTCAGGTTGGCGACGACCGGCGTGCCGTTGGCCAGGCTCTCGCCGAACTTCGTGGGGAACCCGGCCCGGTTGAAGCGCGTCGGCGGGCGCAGCAGCACGCTGAAGTCCGCCCGCCGGACCTCCGCCCACACCTCCTGCTGCGGCAGCCGGCCCAGCACCCGCACCCCGGCCGGCACCGGCCCGCCTCCGAGCAGCTCGCGGACCCGCTCCACGGTGGGGCCGACGACGCGCAGCTCGACCCGGTCCCCGGTCCCGTCCACCCGTTCCACCGCCCGCACGATGGTGGCGACGAGGTCCTTGCGGCCCGGATCCCCCGCGTAGACGAGCCGGAGGGGGCCGTCCCCGTCGGGCCGCTGGTCGGCGAGGAGACCCAGGGCGCGGGCGTCCAGCGTCGGCGGCACCCGCAGCACCGGCAGGCCGTGCCCCCGGAAGTGGTCGGCGAGGTAGGAGCTGACCGCGATCACGCCGGCGCAGCGCGGGTAGTGGTAACGGAACGCCAGCAGCGCGCTGAGGTACGGCGGGGCGAACCGGCCGCCCCGGAGCTGCTCGGGGCTGTAGCGGTCCACCACGTCGGCGATCACCGGCACCCCGTTGCGCCGGCACCAGGCCCGCAGGCGCGCCGCATAGGGGGCGTCGCCGTTGTAGAGCACCACGTGGCTCGGGCGCGTCGGCCGGCTGTCCAGCCAGCGCACCGTCCGCGCCCCCCAGCTCCACCACGCCCGCGCCGCCTTGTCGAGCCTGCCCGCCCCGGCCGGCGGGATCTCGCCCAACCCGAGGTAGGACACCGAGCCCGGCCCCACCGCGTCGGGCAGCGGGGTCAGCCCGGGGCCGTGCTCGCCGCAGGCGACGACGACGTGCCGCCCCGCCGCCGCCAGCGAGCACGCGATGCCGTGCACCCGCCGGGAGCTCGCCTGCCCCCAGGGGAACCGGAAGGGGCCGACGATCGCCACCCAGCCCGCCCCGCCGTCCGTCCGCGTCATGGTCCCGGCCTCCGTTCCCGGCGGGCCCCGACGGCGTCGCCGTCCTGCTCAACTGCGGGCCCGGCGGACGGACTCGCCGGGCCGGGCCCGGCGTAGCGGGCGAGCGTGCGCCGGTAGCCGTACAGCCCCGCGGGCAGCACGGTCAGCGCGTAGACGGCGGTGCCGACGAACGGGACGGCCGCCAGCCCGTACGCCTCGACGGCGTGCCACTTGGCCACCGCGGCGACGCCGACGTAGACGACCAGCCCGACCACCTGCGGACGGACCATCCCGGCGGCGTTCTGCACCATCATCAGGGCCGAGAACGAGCCGATCAGCAGGAACCACAGCGCGAGGCCGCCGAGCAGCCACCGGTTCCCGTCGAGCGGCACCGGCAGCCAGGCGGCGAACAGCCGGTCGCCCGCCAGCACCAGCCCCACCGCCGGCGGCACGGTGGCGAGCACGGAGAGCACCACCATCCGCCGGACCGTCCGGCGGACCCAGGCCAGGTCGCCACGGGCCAGGGCGTCGCCGTTGGCCGACCACAGCGGCAGGTTGAGCACCGTCACGAGCGCGCCGAGCAGCAGCGCCAGCCGGGCCGGCACCGCGTACGCGGTGACGCTCTCCGGGCCGAGGGTGTGCGTGATGATCAGGTTGTCCATGTTGGTCGACAGCCCGGTCAGGACGGTCACCAGGAAGAACATCCCGCCGAGGCGGAGCAGCGCGGCCCCGAGCCTGCGGTCGACCGCGCCGATGCCCGGCCGCAGCGCGGGCATCCGCCGGCCGTAGACCCACGCGCTGTTGGCCAGGTTGGCCAGCAGCGGCCCCGCCGACGCGGCGGCGACGACCGCGACGGCCGGCAGCCCCAGCCGCGCCACGAGCAGCACCAGCGGGACCGTCGCCAGCGCGCCCGCCCCCTGCCACAGGTTGCTCTCGCCCACCTGCTGGTAGGCGTACTGCACGCGGACCACCAGGGCCAGCGGGATGTTCACCAGGAACGAGGTGAGGCAGATCAGGACCACGGCGCGGGTCTCCCCCGGGTCCACCACCCCCGCCACGTTGAACAGCGACGTCCACGGCACCAGCCAGGCCAGCGACCACAGCAGGACGCCCAGCGTCACCGCCACGGCGGCGAGCACGGCGTAGGCGGTGGAGACGTACCCGCGCGCCCTGGCCGTGTCGCCGCTGGCGTAGCAGGGCGCGAGCTTGGTCATCAGCCCGGCCCCGAGGCCCAGGTCGGCGAAGGCCGCCATGCCGGTCAGCGCCAGGACCGCCATCCACAGCCCGTAGCGCTCCGCGCCCAGCCGCGACAGGCAGACCGGGATCAGGAGCACCGGCGCGAGCAGGCCGACGCCCCGGGCGACGCCGGCGGTCAGGACGCCGGTGGCCAGCCGGCGGCTGCGCCCGGCACCGGCGGGCGGTGCGGCGGCCGACGCCCGCGCGACGGCCTCCGGCGGCCCGTGCGGGGCGGCGGTCCCCAGCGCCGAGCGGGGCTGCGGCACGGTCAGCGGCCGGCGGGCACGCGACCGGCCATCCAGCCGACGGTGGCCGCCAGCCCCGCCCGCAACGGGTGGGGGCGCACGGCGGGGAACAGCTCGCGCAGCCGCCCGCAGTCCGCCTGGGAGTCGCGCACGTCGCCCGTGCGTGGCGGCCCGTGCACGGTCTCCAGCCGCCGGCCGAGCACCGTTTCCAGCTCGGCGACGAGGTCGAGCAGGGAGATCCGGGCGCCGAACGCGAGGTTCACCGTGTCCGGGACGTGCACCCGGCGCAGGATCGCGTCCACCAGCACGTCGGTGACGCTGCCGACGTAGGTGAAGTCGCGGGTCTGGAGGCCGTCGCCGAAGATCTCCAGCGGCCGGCCGTCCAGCGCGGCCGAGACGAACCGCGGCACCACCGCCGCGTACGCGTGGTCGGCGGCCTGCCGCGGCCCGAAGACGTTGAAGAAGCGGAACGGCAGCACCGGCAGCCCGTAGCAGGAGGCGTACGCGTTGGCGTACGCCTCCGTCGCGAGCTTCGACACCGCGTACGGGCTCATCGGCATCGGGCGCAGGGTCTCCCGCCTCGGCAGCACCGGGTTCGCCCCGTACACCGACGACGAGGACGCCAGGATGGTCTGCCCGACGCCGTGCCGCCGCGCCGCCTCCAGCACCGTCAGCGTGCCGGTGGCGTTGGCGTGGTGGCTGCGCAGCGGATCCGCGATGGACCGGGGGACCGACCCGAGGGCGCCCAGGTGCACCACGCTCGCCGCGCCGGCGACGGCCTCGTCGAGCAGGTCAGGGTCCATGACGGAGCCCACCAGCAGGCGCACCGGAAGGTCCGCCAGGTTGTCCAGCGAGCCCGTGGAGAGGTCGTCGACCACCACGATCTCGCCGACCCCGTCGACGCGGATCAGCTCCCGCACCAGGTTGGCGCCGATGAAGCCCGCTCCCCCGGTCACCACCACCCTCACGACCGGGCCCCCGTCACGACCATCGCGCGCATGGCGCTCCTTCCCCGCGACCCGGGCCCTCGACGGCCCGGGTTCCGCTAGGGGTAACGGAGCACGCCCGCCCGGGTTATCCGGGCGGGCCGGTCGCGCTCCGGCTCACGCCTGCCCGAGCACCGCCGAGACCAGCTCCTTTGCCTCCTCCTGGATCCGGGCCAGGTGCTCCGGCCCCTGGAAGGACTCCGCGTAGATCTTGTAGACGTCCTCCGTGCCCGAGGGGCGGGCGGCGAACCAGCCCGACTCCGTCGTCACCTTCAGCCCGCCGAGCGCCGCGCCGTTGCCCGGCGCGGCGGTCAGCGTCGCCGTGATCGGCTCGCCGGCCAGCTCCGTCGCCGTCACCTGCTCCGGGGAGAGCTTCGCCAGCACCGCCTTCTGCCGCCGGTCGGCCGGCGCGTCGATGCGGGCGTACGCGGGGGCGCCGAAGCGACCGGCCAGCTCCGCCCAGTGCTCGCTGGGCGTCCTGCCCGTCGTCGCGATGATCTCGGCGGCGAGCAGGCAGAGCAGGATGCCGTCCTTGTCGGTGGTCCAGGTGCTGCCGTCGCGGCGCAGGAACGACGCCCCGGCGCTCTCCTCGCCGCCGAAGCCGACCGACCCGTCGAGCAGGCCCGGGACGAACCACTTGAACCCCACCGGCACCTCCAGCAGCGGCCGGCCCAGGTCGGCGGCGACCCGGTCGATCATCGAGGACGACACGAGGGTCTTGCCGACCGCCGCGTCGGGGCCCCAGTCCGGCCGGGTGCGGAACAGGTGCCCGATGGCCACGGCGAGGTAGTGGTTGGGGTTGAGCAGGCCCCCGTCGGGCGTGACGATGCCGTGCCGGTCGGCGTCGGCGTCGTTGCCGGTGGAGACCTGGTAGTCGGTGCGGGCGGCGATCAGCGACGCCATCGCGTTCGGCGAGGAGCAGTCCATCCGGATCTTGCCGTCGCCGTCGAGGGTCATGAACCGCCACGTCGGGTCGACCGTCGGGTTGATCACCGTGAGGTCGATCCGGTGCCGCTGCGCGATCTCCCCCCAGTACGCGACGCTGGCCCCGCCGAGCGGGTCCGCGCCGATGCGCACCCCGGCGGCCCGTACGGCGTCGAGGTCGAGCGCGGCGGGCAGGTCGTCGACGTAGTGGGCGAGGAAGTCGTACGTGCCGGTGGTTTCGGCGGCACGGGCCCGCGCGTGCGGGATGCGGGCGACCTCCTTGAGCCCGGCGGCGAGGATCGCGTTCGCGCGGTCCTGGATCCACCGGGTCACGTCGGAGTCGGCGGGGCCGCCGTGGGTCGGGTTGTACTTGAACCCGCCGTCGTCGGGCGGGTTGTGCGACGGGGTGATCACGATGCCGTCGGCGAGCCCCGAGGTGCGGCCCCGGTTGTGGGTGAGGATCGCGTGCGACACCGCCGGGGTGGGGGTGTAGCCGTCGCGGCTGTCGAGCAGCACGGTGACCCCGTTGGCGGCGAGCACCTCCAGCGCGTCGACGGCCGCCGGGGCCGACAGGGCGTGGGTGTCCCGGCCCAGGAAGAGGGGCCCGTCGATGCCCTGCTGGCGGCGGTAGTCGCACAGCGCCTGGGTGACGGCGAGGATGTGGTCGGAGTTGAACGCGTTGCGCAGGCTCGACCCCCGGTGGCCGGAGGTGCCGAAGGAGACCTGCTGCGCCGGGTCGTCCGGGTCGGGATGCTCGGCGTAGTAGGCGGTGACCAGGCGGGGCACGTCGACCAGGTCGGTGGGCTCGGCGGGCTGACCGGCGCGGGGGTGGGCCACTGCTGCAACCTCCAGGGACGCTACGGACGATGGGTCTTCCCGGCACGGGCCGGGCTCACACGCGACAGGACAAGTGTGGGTGGTTCAGGGCTCGACCCGCTGCCCCTTGCCGATCACCACGATGCCGTTGTCGGAGACCGTGTAGCGCTGCCGGTCCTTCTCCAGGTCGACGCCGATCTCGGCGCCCTCGGGGACGATCACGTTCTTGTCGAGGATGGCCCGGCGGACCACGGCGTGCCGGCCGATGTCGACGCCCTCCATCAGCACCGAGCCGTCGACGTGCGCCCAGGAGTGCACCTTGACCTTCGGCGAGACGATCGAGTTCTCCACCAGGCTGCCGGAGACCACCGCGCCGGGCGACACCATCGAGCCGACGGCCCGGCCGACCCGCTCGCCCCACTGGTGGACGAACTTCGCCGGCGGATAGGGCGGCTGCTCGGTGTAGATGGGCCACTCGAAGTTGTAGAGGTTGAACACCGGGTGCACGTTGATCAGGTCCATGTGGGCGTCGTAGAACGAGTCGAGCGTCCCCACGTCCCGCCAGTAGCCGCGGTCGCGGTCGGTGCTGCCCGGCACCTCGTTGTCGCGGAAGTCGTAGACGTTGGCCTCGCCGCGCTCGACCAGCATCGGGATAATGCTGCCGCCCATGTCGTGCTTGCTGGTCTTGTCCTCCGCGTCCTGCTCGACGGCCTCCAGGAGCGCCTTCGTGGTGAAGACGTAGTTGCCCATCGAGGCGTAGATCTGGTCGGGGGCGTCGGGCAGGCCGACGGCGTCGGTGGGCTTCTCGCGGAACGACCGGATCCGCCGGCCGTCGGGGCCGACCTCGATCACGCCGAACTGGTCGGCCATCGACAACGGCTGCCGGATGCCGGCGACGGTCACCCCCGCCCCGGAGGCGATGTGGTCGTTGACCATCTGCCGGGGGTCCATCCGGTAGATGTGGTCGGCACCGAAGACGATCACGTAGTCGGGCTGCTCGTCGTGGATCAGGTTGAAGCTCTGGTAGATCGCGTCGGCGGAGCCGGCGAACCACCAGGGGCCGCGGCGCTGCTGCGCCGGCACCGGCGTGACGTAGTTGCCGAGCAGCGTCGACATCCGCCAGGTCATCGTGATGTGCCGGTCCAGTGAGTGGGACTTGTACTGGGTCAGCACGACGATCTTGATGAAGCCGGCGTTGGCGAGGTTGGACAGGACGAAGTCGACCATGCGGTACATCCCGCCGAACGGGACGGCGGGCTTCGCCCGGTCCGCGGTGAGCGGCATCAGGCGCTTGCCCTCTCCACCGGCCAGGACGATCGCGAGCACCTTGTCAGCCATGCCCAGACGCTAACCATCCGCGTGCGACTTCACCACTCGTACGGACGGACTTCTGCACTAGGGTGCGGGGCATGACCGCCGCCACCCCCGCCACCGGAGCGCTCCGCGTCGATCTGCTCACCCGCGAGTACCCGCCGGAGGTGTACGGCGGGGCCGGCGTGCACGTCGAATACCTGGCCCGCGAGCTGCGCCGGCTGGCCGACGTGCGGGTGCACTGCTTCGGCGCGCCGCGCGCCGAGCCGGGCGTCACCGCGTACGCCGAGCCGGCCGCCCTCGCCGGCGCGAACGCCGCGCTGCGCACGATGGGCGTCGACCTGGAGATGGCCGCCGCGTGCGCCGGCGCCGACGTGGTGCACAGCCACACCTGGTACGCCAACCTGGCCGGGCACACGGCGAAGCTGCTGCACGGGGTGCCGCACGTGGTCACCGCGCACAGCCTGGAGCCGCTGCGGCCGTGGAAGGCCGAGCAGCTCGGCGGCGGCTACGCGCTCTCCTCCTGGTGCGAGCGCACCGCGTACGAGGCGGCCGACGCGATCATCGCGGTGAGCGCGGGCATGCGCGCCGACGTGCTGGCGGCGTACCCGGCGGTGGACCCCGACCGGGTGAAGGTGGTCTACAACGGCATCGACACCGCCCAGTACGCCCCGGACCCCGGCACCGACGTGGTGGACCGGCTCGGCATCGACCCGGCCCGCCCCAGCGTCGTCTACGTCGGGCGGATCACCAAGCAGAAGGGGCTGCCATACCTGCTGCGGGCCGCCCGGGAGCTGCCGGAGGACACGCAGCTCGTGCTGCTCGCCGGGGCGCCCGACACGGCGGAGATCGCCGCCGAGGTGGAGGGCCTCGTGGCCGAGCTGCGGGCGAAGCGCTCCGGGGTGGTCTGGGTGGCGGAGATGCTGCCCAAGCACGAGGTCATCCAGGTGCTCACCCACGCCACGGTCTTCGTCTGCCCGTCGGTCTACGAGCCGATGGGCATCGTCAACCTGGAGGCGATGGCCTGCGAGACGGCGGTGGTGGCCACCGCCACCGGCGGCATCCCCGAGGTCGTCGCCGACGGCGAGACGGGGCTGCTGGTCCCCATCGAGCAGGCCGCCGACGGCTCGGGCACCCCGCTGGACCCGCAGCGCTTCGTGGCCGACCTGGCGGCGGCGATCAACCGGGTGCTGGCCGACCCGGCGAAGGCCGCCACGCTGGGCAGGGCCGGGCGGGTCCGGGCGGTCGAGCACTTCTCCTGGGACGCGATCGCCGCCCGCACCGTCGAGGTCTACCGCGCGGTCGGCGCGTAAGGAAGGGCCCCCTGTTAACGCCTGCGGTATAGAAGGGTTCCCTTCTCACCAGCCACAGCGGGGGCGTGGCACGCTGGCGTGGCGGGCGGGTCAGGTGACGCCGAGGGCGGCGGCGAGGCGGGTCAGGGCGGCCGGGGCCGCCGCCGACCGCGCCACGACGCCCACGAGCTCCCGGGCCGCCGGGCGGTCGTGCACCTCGCCCCGGGCGGTGCGCTCCGCGTCCAGCACCGCCCGACCGGCGCGCAGCCCGTCGCCGGCCGCCGCGTGCAGGCGGGCCACGTCCAGCAGGTACGCGGCCCGGTGCTCGGGCGGCAGCCACCGCCACCCGTCGTCGGCGATCAGCCTCTCGTGGCGTACCGCCGCCGCCGTGACCTGGCCGAGCGCGGACCCGGCCACCACCCGGGCGGCCTCGACCGCCGCCCGTCCGAAGCCCCCGCCGCCGAACTCGGCGGGGTCGCCGGGCTCGGCGGACCGGGCGACCTCCCCGGCCCGGGCGAGCAGCTCGTCGGCGGCCCGCTCGTCGCCCCGGCCGGCGGCGGCCAGGGCGGCCTGGATCAGCAGCGTCCCGCGCACGGCCGGGCCGGCGGCGGGCGCGGCACCGGACCGGCCGGGCCCGACGCGGTGGGCGGCCACGACCGCCGCCTCCACCGCCGGCCGCAGCCGGCCGCCCGCCCGCAGGGCCTGACACAGCGGTACGGTCGCGGCGGCGGCGAGCCACGGGTCGGCGGAGGCCGTGGCGACGGCCAGCCCCCGGTCGGCGGCCAGCCACGCCAGCTCCCCCTGGCCGACCTTCACGAGCGCCAGCGCGACCAGCCCGTACCCGGACACCAGCAGACCGTCGGCGGCCCGGCCCGCATCGGCGGCGCGCGCCTCGCGGGCGGCGTCGAGCAGGCCGGGCAGCAGGGCGAGCAACTCCGGGTACCGGGCGTGCCGGTAGCTCTGCTCCGCGTGGCCGAGCCGGGCCCGCACCTGCGCCACGTCGGGCGGCCGGGCCGGGGCCGCCACGTGGTACCGGGCGAGGGCGGCCCGGATCCCCTCCACGCCCCGCGCCACGCCCGCCGCAGCCCGGTGAGCCGGAGCGGCCCGATCCGCCAGCAGCATCTCCAGGTCGATCCGGAGCGCCTCGGCGACCTCCCGCAGGCTGGACACCCTTTCCAGCCGGCGCACCCCGCGCTCGACCTTGTCCACCCAGCTCTTCGACTTGCCGAGGCGGTCGGCGAACTGCTGCTGCGTCATGTTGCGCCGCACCCGCCAGTGGGCGACCCGGCGGCCGACCGGCAGCTCGTTCACCGCCGGGCCGTCCCGCTCACCCGAGGACCCCGAGAACCAACAGCACGAGTACGACCACCGCGATCGTCGCGCCGTAGGCGTACTGCCGCCGGCTGACCGGCGCACGGGCAGGGCGGGACGGACCGGGCACCCGGTCCCCGTCGGGTTGCGGAGGCCGGCCGCCGGGCACTGGGCGCGCCGCCGGCAGCGGCCCGTCGTGCGGGCGCTCACGCATCTGCGCCTCCTTCGGGGGTTGCGGTTGGGGTTCGTGCGAGTGAGGGCACTCCGTTTGCTGACGAGAGAACCCCCTGCCACCGCCAACTTAGGACCCTAAGAAGCAACAGTCAACACAGGGTTCAGAGTGTGTCGCGCTTAGTGAGAGGCTGAACAGGCTGACGAGAGGTGGTTCACATGCCCCGCAAGCCTGTCTATGAGCAGGTCATCGATGACGTCACCGCGTCGATCCGAGGCGGCACGCTCAAGCCCGGCGACAAGCTACCAACAATCGCGGAGCTGGCTCGGCAGTACAACTCGTCTGACAACCCGATCAAACGGGCCCTCTGGATCCTCGACGAGCGGGGCTGGATCGAGGTTCACCAGGGCAAGGGGTCGTTTGTGGCGCAGAGTCCCCCGGCCTAGGGCAACATGCGGGAGCGGGTGAATCTTGGAAGATTTCGGCCCCCCGAGGGGCCTGCTTCTTCCAAGATCGCCTGGTGGTGGCGGCGCAGAGTCCGCCGGCCCAGCTAGGGGACTATCGCGTACAGGCGGTCGGTGGGGTCGACCACGGCGTTGAGCCGCGCGCCGACCTTGAGGCTGGGATGCTCCTTGCACTGCGAGGCGGTCGCGAACGGCTCGAACCCGGGCCCGCTGATCAGCAGGCTCACCTCAATGCCGCTCTCCTCGCCGAGCGAGGCGGGCCGCACGGCGGTGATCTCGGCGGTCGCGGCGACGCCGACCGTCTCCAGGCGGCGCTGGTCCCGTCGGGCGCGGTCGTGCTGCCGGGCTTCGCGCCGGGCCAGTCCGAGGCACGACAGGGTGACCCCGACTCCGGCCGCTCCCATGACCCATCGGTTGACGGTGGGCTCGTCGGTGGCGAGGAAGGCGGCGGCGTACACCAGGACCGGGCCGATCGCCAGCAGCCCGAGCCCCAGGACGCCCAGGAGCAGCCGCCAGAATCCGCTGGCGGGCGGATTCGCCTGGCGCGGACCGGGGGCATCGTCGCCGATCAGGGTGAGAGCGCTCCGGCCCGGCACGAATCCCCCTGGCACCACTGGCATGCCGTCACCCTAACGGGGTCACCGCACGCCGGGCTGACGCACCGACGACACCTGCCCGCACCGCAACGGCGGCACGGCGGGTGCCGTGCCGCCAGGCCGTGACCATGCGTGACGCCCGCTCGGCCCGACCACCCGCCGGTGAACCCCTTTGCTCTGCACCCACATACGCATCAGCTCACGCACCGCAACCGGCCACCGCGCGGCCCGCCGTCCACGGCCCCACAGTTCCCCTGGTAGGCCGGGTGTTGCGCCCGTGGGTGCAGAGCAAAGGGGACGCGGCATTCACTGCGAGGCCAAGCGGCCGTGACGGTGAGTGGCACCAGTCGGCCCTCCCCGCCCTCGTGCCGCACGCATCACGCAACGCAACCAGCACCAGCACCAGGTCGAGCCAGCAGGCACGAACCCGGCCTCAGCACTCCGCAAGGTCTTGATCGCGCACCGTGATTCCGCGTAGCGTCTGGCATCGATGGATACGAACGGGTCCGCGCAGGTGCTGGACATCCTCGACAAGGTCGCGCCGGCCGAGTTCGTCCCGGCCAGCCCGCACAACTTCGTCGTACGACCGGGCGGTTCGGTGCCGGCGGAGAGTCTGCTCGGCGACCCCGACGTCAGCCTGCACTGCCTCGACGACGAGCACCGCCTCGCGTACTTCGTGCAGACCCCGCCGGGGGTCGACCTGGCGGGCGGTCCGTTCCTCTACCTCGACCAGTACCGGGCCGCGCGGCGGCTGGTCACGGTGCCCTACGAGACCCTGCACCGGCTCGCCGACGGCCTGCCCGACCCGGCCCGGCTGGTCCTGGTCTACTCCGTCGGGCGGTGCGGGTCGACGCTGCTCAGCAGGGCGTTGGGCGAGGTGGCCGGGGTGCGCAGCTACTCCGAGCCCGACGTCTTCACCGAGATCGCGCTGCTGCGGCACGAGGACCCGGGCCGCGACGCGGAGTACGCGCGGCTGATCCGCAGTTGCGTCCGCGTCCTCGCCGACACCGGACGCGACGCCCGGAGCGACACCGGCGGCCTGGGCGGGGGCACCGGGACGTTGGCGGTCAAGTTCCGGGCCGGCGGCATCCAGCTCGGCGACCTGTTCCACGAGGTGTTCCCCGACGCCCGGGGCGTGTTCCTGCACCGCGACGCGCGCCCGTGGCTGGAGTCGATGCACCAGGGCTTCACCCCGCACCTGCCCGACCCGGCGGCGCAACTGGCGTTCCTGAAGCACGTGCTGGCCCAGGCACCGCTGATCATGGCCTTCGTCGCCCGGCACGGGCGGCAGCCGACGCCGACGGAGGCGTACGTGTTGACCTGGCTGTCGGTGCTGGACCGCTACCGCGCGCTGCGCCGCGCCGGGGTGCCGCTGCTGCCGGTGGCCTACGAGACCCTCGACGCCGACCCGAAGTCGACCCTCGCCGCCGTGCTCGACCACTGCGGCCTGCCC
This sequence comes from Micromonospora sp. WMMD712, assembly GCF_029581295.1. NCBI lineage: Bacteria > Bacillati > Actinomycetota > Actinomycetes > Micromonosporales > Micromonosporaceae > Micromonospora > Micromonospora sp. WMMD712. Next base: position 7,345,313 of record NZ_CP120743.1, on the reverse strand, counting down.
GCCGACGGCGTCGACGCGGCGTACGCGGCGTTCTCGGCCGACTCCCAGGAGGGCACCGTGCTGTCCCGGGCGAGCCGCCGCAGCAACCCGGCGGCCGCGCTGGGCGCGGAGGACTACGCGCAGGCGCGGGCGGTCCTCGCGGAGCATCCGGTCGTCGACGCCGACGACCCGCTCGTGCGCGGGTTGATCGAGCCGTAGCGGGATCCGGGGGGAGCTTGCCCGCGCGCGAGACGATCTCGCACAGGTAGGTTGACAGGGTGACTGGACGGTTCCCGATCGAAGACGTCTCCCCCGCCGTCTCCTGCGGTCGCTACCCGGCCAAGGCGGTGGTCGGCGAGGCGGTGCCGGTGTCGGCGCGCGCCTACCGGGAGGGGCACGACGCGCTGGGCTGCAACGTGGTCTGGCTCGGCCCCGACGGGCGGGCCCGGCCGTTCACCCGGATGCGCCCCGGCGAGCCCGGCCACGACCGGTGGCACGCCACCATCCGCCCCGACGCCGTCGGCGCGTGGACCTTCGCCGTCGAGGCGTTCCAGGACCCGTACCTGACCTGGCAGAACGCGGTGACCAAGAAGATCGCCGCCGGGCAGGGCGCGGCGGAGCTGGCCAACGACCTGGCCGAGGGCGTACGCGTGCTGACCGCCGCCCTGCCCGTGGTGCCGGCGGGCGACGTCGCGCGGGTCAAGGCGGCGGTGGCCGCGCTGGACGACGACGACCGGGCGCTGCCCGCCCGGGTCGCCCCGGCCCTCGACCTGGCCGACCTGCTCTGGGCCCACCCGGTGCGCGAGCTGGTCACCACCGGCGACGAGCACCGGCTGTGGGTGGACCGCCCCCGGGCGCTCTTCTCCGCCTGGTACGAATTCTTCCCCCGCTCCGAGGGCGCGATCCCGGCGACCGTCGACGCCCCGGCCCGCTCCGGCACCTTCGCCACCGCGATGGACCGGCTGCCCGGGGTCGCGGCGATGGGCTTCGACGTGCTCTACCTTCCGCCGATCCACCCGATCGGCCGGGTCAACCGCAAGGGCCGCAACAACGCGCTCACCGCCGGGCCCGACGATGTGGGCTCACCGTGGGCGATCGGCGCGGCCGAGGGCGGCCACGACGCCATCCACCCCGACCTGGGCACGCCGGAGGACTTCCGCGACTTCGTCGCCGCCGCCGCCGAACAAGGGCTGGAGGTGGCGCTGGACCTGGCGTTGCAGTGCGCGCCGGACCACCCGTGGGTGACCGAGCACCCCGAGTGGTTCACCACCCGGGCCGACGGCAGCATCGCCTACGCGGAGAACCCGCCGAAGAAGTACCAGGACATCTACCCGCTGAACTTCGACAACGACCCCGAGGGCATCCGGGCGGAGATCCTGCGGGTGGTGCTGCACTGGGTCGGCGAGGGCATCCGCATCTTCCGGGTGGACAACCCGCACACGAAGCCGTTCGACTTCTGGCACTGGCTGATCGCCGAGGTGAAGAAGGTCGACCCCGACGTGCTGTTCCTCGCCGAGGCGTTCACCCGGCCGGCGATCATGCACGGGCTCGGCAAGATCGGCTTCACGCAGTCGTACACCTATTTCACCTGGCGCACGACGGCGGCCCAGATGCGGGAGTACTGCGAGGAGCTGGTCGCCTCCGCCGACCACATGCGGCCCAACTTCTGGCCCAACACCCCCGACATCCTGCACGAGTCGTTGCAGCACGGCGGCCCGCCGATGTTCAAGATCCGGGCGGTGCTGGCCGCGCTGCTGAGCCCCTCCTGGGGCATGTACGCCGGCTTCGAGCTGTTCGAGCACGTGGCCCGCCCCGGCGCGGAGGAATACCTCGACAACGAGAAGTACGAGCTGCGCCCCCGCGACTGGGCCGGCGCGCAGGCGCAGGGGCGGTCACTGGCCCCGTTCATCGCCACCCTCAACCGGGTCCGGCGCGACAACCCGGCCCTGCACCGGCTGCGCAACCTCGTCTTCCACGACATCGACAACCCGGCGCTGCTGTGCTGGTCCAAGCGCGACCCCGACACCGGCAACCTGGTGCTCGTGGTCTGCTCGTTCGACTCGCAGACCGTGCAGTGGGGCAACACCACCCTGGACATGCCGGCGCTGGGCCTCGACTGGGGCGACCGGTTCACCGTGCACGACGAGCTGACCGGCGCGGTCTACGACTGGGGGCAGCGCAACGCCGTGCGGCTCGACCCCTACCTCCAGCCCGCGCACGTGTTCACCGTGCGCCGGCCCGCCACCGCAGACACCGCCCCCACCACCGACGCCGTTGCTGCTGCTGACAAGGACGAGGCCCGATGGACGAGCTGATCGCCGGCACCGCGCACGACCCGCACGCCGTGCTCGGCGCGCACCCCGCCGACGGGCGCACCACGATCCGCACCCTGCGCCGGGGCGCCCGGCGGGTGAGCGCCGTCGTCGGCGGGCAGCGGTACCCGATGACCCGCGTCCACGACGCGGGCGTGTTCGAGGTCGTGCTGCCGGGCACCGTGCTGGACTACCGGCTCGACGTCGACGGCGCGCTGCGCGACGACCCGTACCGGCACCTGCCCAGCCTCGGCGAGCTGGACCTGCACCTGATCGGCGAGGGCCGGCACGAGCGGCTGTGGGAGGCCCTCGGCGCGCGGGTGCTCGACGCGGGCGTCGCGTTCGCCGTGTGGGCGCCCAACGCGCGCGGCGTGCGGGTCGTCGGCGACTTCACCGGCTGGGACCCCGACGACGGCTGGCCGATGCGGTCGCTGGGCTCCAGCGGCGTGTGGGAGATCCTCGTGCCCGACGTGCCGGCCGGGGCGAAGTACAAGTACCGGGTGCTGGGCGCCGACGGGCGGTGGCGGGACAAGGCCGACCCCCTCGCCGCGTACGCGGAGGTGCCGCCGGCCACCGCGTCGGTGGTGCACCGCTCGGCGTACGAGTGGACCGACGCCGACTGGCTCGCCCGGCGGGCGCGGCGGCAGCCCCACCAGGAGCCGATGAGCGTGTACGAGGTGCACCTCGGCTCGTGGCGGCCCGGCCTCGGCTACCGGGAGCTGGCCGAGCAGCTCACCGCGTACGTGACGGAGCTGGGCTTCACCCACGTGGAGTTCCTGCCCGTGATGGAGCACCCGTTCGGCGGCTCCTGGGGCTACCAGGTCACCGGCTACTACGCGCCGACGTCCCGGTTCGGCGACCCCGACGACTTCCGGCACCTCGTGGACACCCTGCACAACGCCGGCGTCGGGGTGATCCTGGACTGGGTGCCCGCGCACTTCCCCAAGGACGAGTGGGCCCTCGCCCGCTTCGACGGCACCCCGCTCTACGAGCACCCCGACCCGCGCCGCGGCGAGCACCCCGACTGGGGCACGTACGTCTTCGACTTCGGCCGCCGCGAGGTGCGCAACTTCCTGGTCGCCAACGCGCTGTACTGGTGCGACGAGTTCCACGTCGACGGGCTGCGGGTCGACGCGGTGGCGTCGATGCTCTATCTCGACTACTCCCGGCCGGAGGGGCAGTGGGCCCCCAACGTGCACGGCGGCCGGGAGAACCTGGAGGCGATCGCCTTCATGCAGGAGGTCAACGCCACCGTCTACAAACACCACGCCGGGGTGGTGATGATCGCCGAGGAGTCGACGGCGTGGCCCGGGGTGACCCGGTCCACCGCCGACGGCGGGCTGGGCTTCGGGTTCAAGTGGAACATGGGCTGGATGCACGACACTCTGCTCTACACGTCGAAGGACCCGGTCTACCGCCAGCACCACCACCACCAGCTCACCTTCTCCCTGGCGTACGCGTGGAGCGAGAACTACGTGCTGCCGATCAGCCACGACGAGGTGGTGCACGGCAAGGGCTCCCTGGTGGCGAAGATGCCCGGGGACACCTGGCAGCGGCTGGCCAACACGCGGGCGCTGCTGGCGTACATGTGGGCCCACCCGGGCAAGCAACTGCTGTTCATGGGCTGCGAGCTGGGCGACGACCGGGAGTGGAGCGAGGAGCGCGGCCTCGACTGGTACCTGCTGCACGACCCGGCGCGGGCCGGCGTGCAGCGCCTCGTCGGCGACCTCAACCGCGTCTACCGGGACACCCCGGCGCTGTGGGCGCAGGACACCACGCCGGCCGGGTTCCGCTGGATCGCCGGCGACGACGTCGCCCACAACACGGTGTCGTTCGTGCGGATCGCCCCCGACGGCGCGACGCTGGTGTGCGTGGCGAACTTCTCGGCCCTGCCGCTGGAGGACTACCGGGTCGGGCTGCCCGCCGCCGGGACGTGGACGGAGGTGCTCAACACCGACGCCCACCACTACGGCGGCTCCGGGGTGGGCAACCTCGGCGAGGTGCACGCGCAGGGCGTGCCGTGGCACGGGCTGCCGGCGTCGGTGGCCCTGCGGGTGCCGCCGCTGGGCGTGCTCTGGCTGCGCCGGGACTGACCCCGCGCTCAGCCAGAGCGGCGGGCGGGCCGCGACCCGGCGGGGATCAGGCCGCGTCCGCCCGGGGCGCGAACGTGACGTCCAGTCTCATGTTCAGCGCCCTCGCCAGCCGTTCGAGCACCGTCAGGGTCGGCACCGTGCCCCCGGCCTCGAAACGGGCAACGGCGGACTGCGTCATGCCTGCGGCACGGGCGAGCTCGGTCTGGCTCCAGCCGTTTCGTTCACGCAGTTCCCGAGCCGTCTGCCCGAGCTCGAAGGCGATCCGTGCCGCCTCGTAGGCGTCTGCCGCCCCGGGCTCGGCCAGGCGTCGCTCACGCAGTTCGTTCCAGTCGTTCCGATCGTTCATCGCTCCGCCCCCTGGTGCACAGTGTGTCGCGCCTGATCCTGCGCTGCCCGAGCCACCTGCCGTACGGCCATGCTTGCCGCCCGGCCAGCCGCTACCCGGTGCGCCCCGTCACGCGGATCCTGCCCGAGAGGCCGAGCACCGTCGGGGCCACGTACTCCAGGTCGACGGTCTCGCCCGCGCCGACCGTGACCTCGTGCTCCGCCACCGCGAAGTCGTCTGCGCCGCCGAAGGGCACGACGACCCGCACGCTGCTCGGGCCGGCGGGCACCGCGAAACCGTGGCTGCCCCAGCCGGGCACGGGCACCTCGACACCGTCGAGCAGCAGCCGCGGCCCGGTCGACCGGTACACCTCCGCAAAGGGACCACCTGGATAAGCAAACGTGATTCGCAGGGACTGGCTCATCGCCCCTCCTTTCCACGGTCGTCCACCGCGTCCGCTTCGACTCCCACGAGTCGACCGTACAGCCGTCGGCCCAGCAGACCTCGCAGCAGGAAGACCCCTGCCAGGAGACCGATCACCGCCATAACGGCTACGCGGAGGACATGCAGCAGTCGAATCAGGACAGCCACCAGTCCTCCACCCGGGCGCGTGTACACGCACTCGTGTCGATCGCTGCTCGAACACCTCTCCACCAGGTCAACAGTCTTACCCTGGTCATCTGGAGTCAGCATCGATGCCCCCAGCGCAACTACGATGACCCGCCCGTCCGCCATCGTCACCTCGGCCCCACATGTCCACCAGTAGCCAAATCCGTCGAGACTCACAGGGCCGTGCTGTTGGCATGCCAGCGTCCTCGCTCGGCCGTGCATCGGAGACGACCAGGTGGGGGTGCTCTCGCCGTGATAGTGGCTCAACGCGGTGGTCAGCCCGAGGGTGACCACCGCGTTGGCAAGGAGAAGCGCCGCCGCCCAGGCCGCGCAGGAGAACAGCACCCGCAGATGACTCCCAGGGTTGTCTCCTGCGCCGCCCACCACAGACCTTGACACCTCGTACCTCAGTATCCTGTCAATCCACCCTGAATTGCATTCATCGGATTGAACTTGCCAAGGTTCTGGAGATCACTGGGCCCCCCGGGCACGAAGCCGTTGACGACGAAGCCCCCCATCATGTTAGGTATTCCTTCCTTGAGGACCTTGCCGTAGACCGGCCGACCAATCTTGCTCCCCAGCAGAACCCGGTGGGTCTTGGCGAGGCCCTTCATACCTCCGCGGGTAAGAACTTCTCGGGCTTCCGGCCCGACAAGACTGCGAAAGGTCTTCCCGCCTTCCTGCAAGCCCTTGCCGAGGGCGTTTCGGCCCGCCCCCGTTACCAGAGCCTTGCCCGTCTGACCGACGATAGCGCCACCGACGTTTCCGGCCACCCCACCGACGAGCCCGAATGCTGCACCAACACCAGCACCCAGCAGCACTTGGTCCCAGTCTTCGCCCTTCAGCGCCGCGCCGAGACCACCGGCCACCGCCCCGCCGAGCGCACCACACGCTAAAGCTCCGGCACCGAGAGTCAAGGCCGTGCAGGTCACGCCAACGACCAACCCGGCAACCGCCGACGTCAGGTCGGGATGCTCCTGCATCCAGTTTCCCGCGCGTGAGACCTGCTTGCACACCCAGGAGAGGGCTCCGCACGCATCCTTCTTCTTCGGCTTGGGCTTGTGACGCGGCGGTGGCACGTACTTTCCGCCCGGCTTGGCCTTACTACTACCCTTGCCCTTCGCCTTCCCCCAGTTGACGTTGTCGGTCGAGCCGCATCCACCTGGGCAGCCGTTCTTCGGGTCGTAGCCGTAGCAGTCGAAATACTTGCAGTCGTCGGGAATCAGTCCCGTCGGATCGCTGGAGGTGACCGGGGTGTTATTGGCATACGAGAAGCCATTCCACTGCTGTGGCTGTCCCGTATCCTGCACCGGGTCCACGGAGATGAACCGTCCGAGCAGTGCATCGTACGCACGTGCGCCCACCACGATGAGACCCGTGGGGCTAGTCGGTTTGTTGAGGAAGCCGCGGTTGTCGGGAACGGCGACCGCCGCACCTCGGGCCGCCCCGTACGGGGTGTACTGCCGCCAGGTGGGGTTCTGTGCGGTGTTGTCGAGGTACAGGGCCGGGGTGCCCTGGTGATCGGCGATGGCGAAGGTGTAGGCCGTGCCGCTGCCGGAGCGGATGCAACTGCCGCCACCCGGCAGGTCGAGGTAGCGGTTGCCGTCGACGGCGTTGGTCGCGGTGTTGAGGGTGAGCTGCTGCCCCGGCAGGTAGAGGGTGGTCTTGCCCGGCTCCTTCTGCAGAAGGAGTTCCCCGTCGGCATCGTAGATGAAAGTGTTGTTGCCGCTGGTGCCGCCAGTGACGGAGACGAGGTCACCGGCGTCGTCCCAGGCGAGGGTCTGGTTGCCCTGGGCGGCGTTGCGGCCGGTCATGTTGCCGGCGGCGTCGTACGTGTAGGACGTGCTCCCGGTCGCCCCTCCGCTGGTGGCGGTGGAGGTCAGGGTGTGGGGCTTGTTCTGCCCGTTGCCGTCGTACGTGTAGGTGGTGGTCGTGTCGACGCCGCCGGTCAGGTTGTGCTCGACCTGCTGGGTGCGGTTGCCGATCGGATCGATGGTCCAGGTGGTCCAGTAGGCGCTGCCGGCGCCGATGGTGTTGCCGACCATGCTCTTGTTGGCGTTGGTCGGTGTGGTGGCGCAGGCGTCGGTGGCGGTCCACGCGTCGGTGAGGCGGGCGAGGCCGTCGTAGCCGTAGCACTGGGTCTCCGCCGGGGTGGTGACCCCGAGGCGCTTGCTGGTCTTGCGGGTGATGTTGCCGACCAGGTCGTACCTGTATTCCTGCTCGTCGACCGTGGCCGGAGTGGCCGTGGAGCGGGTGACGAGCTGGTTGGTCAGCCGGCTGGTGTGGGTGTCGTAGGTGTTGGTGACGTAGGCGGCGCTGGTGGCGGTGCCGATACTCTGCTGGTTGACCCGGCCCCAGGCGTCGTAGGTGACGCCGGTGGTGTAGGCGGCGAGGCCCGCGAGGGTGGTGGGCAGGTCCAGCAGGCCGGAGTAGCCGTGCAGGACGGTCTCGGCAGGCAGGCTGCCCTTGGCCGGGTACGTGTCGGTCAGGGGCAGGCCCAGCACCGAGGTGTACGAGTGCCCGAAGACGTACGAGCCGGCGAGGGCACCCTCGGTGGCGGGGATGGTGACCGTCTGCCCAAGGCTGCTGCCAAAGACGTTGAAGTCCTTCTGCTGGGTGGTGAAGGGTTGGCCGTCGCGGTAGGCGATGGTGGTGGTGAGCTTGCCGACGGCGTTGGTGACCCCGGCGACGGCGTTGCTGTTGTCGTACACCCAGGCGGCGCGCTGATTCGCCGACGACTGGCTGGCCACCGTGGCAGCGTACTCCCCGGTCTTGCGGTCGAGGGCGTCATAGGTGAACGACAGGGTCTTGGCGCGGCCGTCGGTGGACTGGACGAGGTTGCCGTTGGTGTCGTAGACCATGCTGCTGGTGCCGGCGTCGGGGTCGGACTTCGCCACGACCTGGCCGAGCAGGTTGTAGGTCGAGGTCCACACGTTGTTGTCGGCGTCGGTGAGCGTCGCCTGGTTGCCGCGGCTGTCGTAGCCGTACGTGCTGGTCGTGGCGGTGCCGCCGGTGACGGTGAAGTCGCCGGTGAAGGTGTCCGCCGGGGTGGTCACCGTCGGGCGGGCCTGGTATTCGTGCAGCTCCTTCTTCCGGCCCAGCGGGTCGGTGACGGTGGTCGTGACCACGCCACCCGTGGGCGGCACGACCGTGGTGCGGTCTCCGGCGTGGACCGTCGTGGTGGTGGAGACGGTGACGCCGTTCTTCGCCGCCGTGGTGACGATGGCGCGGCCGAGGCCGTCGTAGGTGGTGAAGGTCTGGTTGGGCACCTGCTTGCCGAGGGTCGCCGCCGACACCGGCGTGGTGACCGTAGGCGTGGTCGCGTCGTCCCACCACCCGTTGTACGACGCTCTGGTCCAGCCCCGGGTGTCGTAGAACGTGTCGGTGATCATCCGGCCGCCCTGCGGGGTGACCGTCTGCGTCTGCCGGCTCCGCAGCAGGGCGTCGTAGAGCGTGATCGAGGTCTGGTAGCCGTTGGAGTTGTTGAGCTTCTGACTGGTCACCGCCGTGACGCCGGTCTTGGACACCGTGTAGGTGAACTTCTGGTTGGCGTCGCTGCTGGTCGCCCGGTTGTACAACCAGACGGCGGTGGCGCGGCCCAGGGCGTCGTAGTGCTGCCGGGTCACCACGTTGTTGGCGTCGGTGCTGGTGAGCATGCCGCCGCGCTTCGGGTTGATCGTGGCCGACGACGTCTGGAGCAGCGCGTTGGTCGTCGACGTCCCGGTGACCAGGTTGGCGGCGTTCATGGAGTAGCCGGTGGTCGTCTTGTTGTTCTTGGCGTCGTACTCGTCGACGACGCGGCCGTACGTGTCGTAGGTGGTCTTCTCGCTGGTCTGCCAGACGTAGGCGCCGGCGGTGTGGTCCCTGGCGACCTGGGTGAGGGTGACGTCGCCCTTGGTCGGGGCGGCGGCCTGCGGGAACGTGGTGGCGAACGTCGGGTCGTCGTAGAAGTTCCGCTCGACCTTGACCACCTGCGCCGGCCGGCTCACCGTCGCCGGGGCGGTCAACGTGTTGACGCTGCCCGGTTCGGAGACGGGGCTGCCCTGGGTGAACCCGCCGCACGCCACCGACACCGTCTCGGTCTGGCTGACCAGCCCGGCCAGGTTCGCGCCGGCGTTGACCGGGGCGTACGTGTAGCTGGTGCACTGGTCGTACGCGGTGTTGACCGGCACCGTGTAGGTGTAGCTGTGCTTCAGCTCACCGAAGGTGGCGCTGGCGGTGTTGGCGTCGTAGCTGTTGTCGCTGCCGGTGTAGCGCCAGGTCAGGGACGCGCCGCTGGTCACCGCCTGCCGTGCGTAGGTCTTGATCGGCGCGACCCACTGGGCGGTCAGCGCCGACAGGCCGGTGCGCGAGCGGGTGGCGGTGGCCCCGGACACCCAGTAGGAGGTGATGGTGGAGGAATCGACCCGGCCGCCCTCGCCCAGGTACTTGGTGGTCTCCAACTCCTTGCCGGCGAGTTCGTCGACGTCCTCGTGGACGCCGCCGGCGGAGTCGGTCAGGTTGACCACGGTGGTGGAGTTGTTCTTGCTCATGCCGCGGTGGTAGGCGACCTCGGACTGGGTACGGCGGTCGTTGACGCCGTCTCCGCTGAAGGTGCGCACCTTGGCGTAGCCGCGGAACTGCCCGTAGGTGCGGTACTTGGCCTTGACGACCTCGTTCTCGTCGTAGCGCCAACCCGCGCCGCCGAGGTAGCTGTAGCTGGTCGACAGCGCCGGCGCCCCGCCGGTCGGGTCGGTGGACGTGACGCGGGTGACCGCGTACTTGTGGAACCAGTCCAGCTTCGGGTTGACGAACCCGTCGGGGGTCCAGTAGACCGGGTAGCACGACTTGGTGTTGGTGGCCGGGGCGGTCGTCACCGGGGCGGTGCACGGCACCGGCAGCTCGTAGCTAGGGGAGATCACCGAGCCGGTCTCGGTGGTGATCGTGCTGATCCGCTGCCGGTAGAAGTTGGGCAGCCCGCCGGCCGTGTCGACCCGGTTGGCCAGCTTGATCCCGGTGAACGACACCGACGGCAGGGTGATCGCCGCCGTCGAGCCGCCCGCGCTCGTGTCGTGGCCGGTGCGTTCGATCGACGTCAACCACAGCGTCGGCGACGTGCCGTCGCCGGTGGCCGGCATGGTGTGCGACAGGGCGTACGAGTCGACCGGCTCGTACGCCGACGTGGCCGGGTCGTACTGCTGCGCCTCGATCGACGTCAGCCGGACCGTCGAGAAGAACGACGGGCTCCAGTCGTCGCAGTCGGTGCCGGAGTTGCAGATCAGGTCGAACGGCACGTCCGGCCAGTTCGCCTTGTTCGCCGAGTTCAGCGGCTGGCACGTGCCCGACAGGCAGCGGTCGCCGGTGGTGAACACCACCCGGTTCGGCACGGTGCCGTAGGCGTTGTCACCGGTGAAGCCGTAGTCGATGCGCGACAGGTTGCTGTCCCGCACGTACGACACGTCGGTGGCGCCCTTGTTGCGGCCGTAGAAGTTGGTGGCCTGCTGGTAGTAGTAGGCCATCGCGTTGCCGTGGACGTCCTTGACGTAGTCGAGGTTCCACCGGTAGGCCATCGTGCACACCGACGAGGAGAACCCGGCCGAGTTGTAGCACGGGTCGCCCGAGTGCGGCGAGTAGACGGGGGTGTGGTCGACCGACTTCGTCTCGGCCTTGCCCGACGTCCAGCCCGGCAGGCGGTTACGGCCGAACTCGTACATCGTGCCGTCGCGCAGCGTCACCCGCCAGTAGTCGGTGTTGTAGGTGCCGGTGCCGTTGTTCGCGTTCACGACGTGGGTGACCACCTCGCCGTTGTCCGACTCCGGCTTCCACTTGCTGGCACCCGCGTCCCACACCAGCGACGTCGACGACCCGTTCAGCGACAGGGTCAGGATCGGCCCGTCGTAGCACCGGTCGTAGGTCTTGACCGGCGACGCGCTGCCGCCCGGGTCGTCCATGCAGGAGGCGAAGGTCTGCTCCACGTACGACCGGGGCGTCGACCACCCGTCGCCCACCCACGACGACTGGGCGTTGGTCGAGGCGGTCTGCCCGTCGACGCTGCCCGAGTCGTAGGACAGCGCCACCGTGGGCACCAGGTCCGACGCCGCCGGCGGCACCGTCACCGGATACGAGTACGTGAACGAGCCGGTGCTCCCGCCGCCGGTCCACGAGCCGGATGGCTTGAGGTCGGTGGCCGCGTAGGTGCCGCCGTTGCCGCCCTCCTCGCCGGCCGAGGCCACCGCCGCCAGCACCACGCGCGCGCCGGACGCGGAGGCGGTCATCGGCACCTCGGCCGAGACGGCCCGCGCCGCCGGGTCGTTGGTGGACGCCAGCGGCTGCGCCGTGCGGCATTCCGCCGCCTTCGGCGTGGTCAGTGCGCACTCGGGCAGTCGGACCAGCCGCAGCCGCGACCCGTAGTTGCCGCCGTACGCCTCGGCGAAGCCCGCGTAGTCCACGCCGATCCGCGCCGCGCCCGACGCCCGGTCCGGCGTCACCGACAGCAGCACGCCGTCGACGCCGGCGGCTTCGGCGGCCTTGCGGTCGGCCACCGTCACCGCGAGCCGCTTCGGCCCGGCGGGTTGTCCGCTTTTGACCAACACCGGCTGCGCCCACACCGGGGTGCCCGCCGCCCGCGCCTTCGGCGACCCCGCCGACAGTGCCTGCGGCGCACCCAGCTCGACCTGCGCCGACGCGGCGCTGGGCCACACCGTCCTCGACGGCCGGTGGATCGACTTCGCGTCGTCGCGCGGCGTCACGAACCGTGTCGGCAACGGCTTGACGCCCTTTACCGACGGACCCGGTGACGGCACGGGAGGCCTTGCCGGCTCCGCGCCCCTGGGCTTCGCCGATGCCGGCGCGCCCGACCACAATCCCGCTACCAGAGCCGCCGACGCGATCGCCGCGACCAACCGTCTCGGACGTGCCGACAGACGTGTTCCCCCGTGCCCGAACATGCCCACCCCGTTTCGTGAGACAACCGGAACGACACGCAGGGTGGTGGGATGCGCACCCCCGTGACGCGCCGTCAATGTTTCACGTCCCGGGACGCAAAAGGTCACGCATCGATAACGATGGCGAAGGTCACGACGGCCATATGGGCCGCACTGAGTCCGAAAGGGACAAGGCGACGCGGCCTACGGCACCCCTGTCGCCGCGCGGGCTGATTCACTGTGGCCGCCCACCGGACGCGAAACCGCGTCCGCCGGACACGAACACGGGGGAGATACCACTCCATGTCCAGGAACAGCCCTCCTGTCAGGACAATCAGGTCGAGGGCCCTCGGCTCGGTCGTCGCGCTGAGCCTCGCCGCGGCGGGCGCCGCGACCGGCCTGACGCCCGCGCCTGCCGCCGAGGCGGCGTCGTCGGCACCCGCCGCGAAGCCGGCCACCGGCCCGCTCGGCGTGGACCGCGCCATGACCGAGGCCCGCCGCACCGGCCGACCCGTCGAGGCCACCGCCGCCGGCACCTCCACCTCCACCATGACCGCCCGACCCGACGGCACCGTCGAGCTGACCCAGACCGCCGTGCCCACCCGCACCCGCGTCGACGGGAAGTGGCGCAGCCTCGACCCGACCCTGGTCCGCCACGCCGACGGGAGCATCACCCCGACCGTCACCACCAACCAGGTCCGGCTCTCCCCCGGCGGCACCGGCCCCCTCGCCCAACTGACGAGCGGCGACCGCGCGCTGTCGCTCACCGCGCCGATGGCGCTGCCCGCGCCCACGTTGTCCGGGCCCACCGCCACCTACCCCGAGGTGCTGCCCGGCGTCGACCTCACCGTCCGCGTCACCGGCGAGGGCGGCTTCTCCCACGTCTTCGTCGTCAAGAACCGCCAGGCCGCCCGACACCCGAAGCTGGCCACCCTCGACCTGACCACGTCGACCAGTGGCGTCACCCTCACCGCCGACACCACCGGCAACATCACCGGCCGCGACCGCGCCGGACAGGCCGTCCTCACCGCACCCGCCCCGACCATGTGGGATTCCGCCACCGGCCGCAACGAGCGGCCCACCGCCGCATCGAGTGCCGCCGCGCCGGGCCGGACCGCGAGGAGCGCCCCCATCGGCGTGCGGATGGCCCCCGGCACGCTGCGCCTGTCCCCCGACCGGAAGCTGTTCGACGACCCGAAGACCGTCTACCCCGTCTACGTCGACCCCACGTTCAACTGGACCCCCGTCGGGCCCAAGATGTCCGGCTGGGCCACCATCTCCTACCAGCACCAGTCCACCAACTTCTGGAAGGACACCCCCGACCCGGTCGGGCGGATGCAGGTCGGCAACTCCGGCGTCCAACGCTCCCAGACCCTGGTCAACTTCCCGGTGCCGTACAGCACCCTGACCGGGGCCGAGATCTACGACGCCATCTTCAAGATCACCAACACCCGGTCCTGGAACTGCACCGCCAAGACGGTCAACATCTACGCCCCCGCGACCACCCTGAGCTCGTCCAACGCCACCTGGAACCACTGGGAGGTCGTCACCAAGGGCAGCGTCGTGGCCGCCAAGAGCTTCGCCTACGGCTACAGCGGCTGCGACGCCGACGCCGCCTCCTTCGACGTCACCAACCAGATCGAAGCCGACGTCACCGCCAAGAAGCCCACCCGCACCCTGTGGATGGTCGCCGCCAACGAGGCCAGCGACACCCAGAGCTGGAAGGAGTTCCTCGAAACCAGCCCCACCCTCACCATCCGCTACAACCACAAGCCCAACACCCCGACGGGGATGACCACCTCGCCCACCACGTCCTGCGCGGCCGCCAGCCCCACCGTCGTCGGCGACACCTCGGTCTCGCTCTACGCCCCGGTCTCCGACACCAACCGCGGCACCCTCGGCGTGACCTTCAAGCTGTGGAAGGCCAGCGCCCCCGGGACGCTGCTGGTCAACACCAACCCGAACCTGCTGACGTACTCGTCCGGCAGCACCGCCGTGTACGTCGTGCCCCGCGCGACCCTCGCCGCCGCCGCCGGCGTCACCGGGAGCAGCAACGGCGCGCCGACCACCTTCGCCTGGCAGGTCCAGGCCACCGACTTCCGCACCCCGAGCAACTGGTCGGCCACCTGCCGGTTCACCTTCGACGCGACCCGCGCCGGACCGCCGCGGATCACGCCGCCCGCCCAGACCACCGTCGGCGTCCAGGCCAGCTTCACCGTCGCGCCGCCGGAGAGCGGCACGCTGCCCACCGCCTACAACTACCAGCTGAACGCCGCGCCGCCGGTGACCGTCACCGCCGACGCCAGCGGCAACGCGACGATTCCCGTCCGACCCACCCGGCTGACGAACACGCTCTCCGTCACCAGCGTCACGGCGGCGGGCCAGAACTTCGGCGAGACGGACACCCTGACCTTCAACGCCGTCCCCCCGGCCACTCCGGCCGCCGACGGCGACCTCACCGGTGACGGCCGGGCCGACCTGCTGAACGTGGGCTCCACCAACAACCTCGCGGCGGGGATCTGGCTGGCGGAGAACAACGGCGCGGCCGGCGTCAACCCGAACATCAGCAACATCGGCGCCCGCGGCGACGGCGTCTCCGGGACGAACTCGCCGTCCGACTTCGACGGCGCCCAGGTCGTCAGCGGTCGCTTCCTCGGCGGCAGCTTCCAGGACGTCCTGGTCTACCACCCGGCCGCCGACCCCTTCCGCGCGGAGCTGATCGCCGGCAACGGCGACGGCTCGGTGCTGCGCCCGGAGCGGGTCGAGAACCAGTTCGCCATCGAGGGTTCGCTGCTCAACGACCCGAACGGCACACCGCCGATCCAGCTCGCCAACGCCGGCGACAGCCGGCAGGCCGGCACCGGCTACCCCGACCTGATCGGCACCAGCGGGGACACCGCCAACGGCTACTTCCTCACCTACTATCCCAACTTCGGCATCCCCGGCGGCTACCTCGGCACCCAGCACACCACCGCGTCGACCCCGACGGGTGGCACGGACTGGAACAACTGGCGCATCGCCACCGCCGAGGCGTCGGACGGCACCGCCATGTTCCTGTGGAACCGGACCACCGGCGCGCTGCACCTGTGGACCGGCCTCGCGTTCAGCCAGGACACCGGGCAGCTCACCTACACCGCCCGCACCCTCGCGGCGTCCGGCTGGAACACCGGCAGCAACCTGAGCCTGCGCGCGGGTGACATCAACGGCGACGGCACCGTGGACCTGTGGACCGTGGGCGCCGACGCCGCCACGACCGCCTGGCTGGTGACCGGCCTCCAGGCCGGCAGCGCCACCGTCACGGCCCAGCCGAAGCAGACCCTGATCACCTCGGACCACACCTGGAAGTTCGACGACACCGGCGACGGGGCGGTCACGTCCGCGACGGACGTCACCGGCGGCAGCACGCTGACCGCCTCCGGCGGCGACGCCTACTGGCGCAGCGACGACCTGTTCAGCCCGGCCCTCATCATGAACACCGACGCGACCGGCACCGCCGTGAACCCCACGGGCGACGGGGCGCTGACGGTCAACAGCCCGCTGATCGACACCACGAAGTCGTTCACCATCTCGGTCTGGGCCAAGCCGACCGCGGCGGGCGGGGTCATCGCCAGCGAGGACGGCGCCAACGCGTCGCGCTTCCTGCTGTGGAACAACACGAGCGACAACACGTGGCGCTTCGGCATGGGCAACGCCGACAGCGGCTGGTCGTACACCCAGGTGGTGACCCCGGCCGGGACGGCGCTCGGCGTCTGGACGCACCTGGTGGCGACCTTCAACGCCAAGACCCGGACGATCTCGCTGTACGTCAACGGGGTGCTCAAGGGCAGCGCCCAGTTCACCGCGACGCCGACGTGGCCCAGCGGCGGCAAGTTCGTCGTCGGCCGCTACCTCTACCAGGGCCAGCCCACCGCCTACTACGCCGGGATGATCAGCAACCTCCAGGTGTGGAAGCGGGCGCTCACCCCGACCCAGGTGGGGGCGAGCAACACGACGCCGGCGGCCGGCGCGCGCACCCCGTTCGGCGCGACCACCTGGACGCCGCCCGGCACCGGGACCACCGAGACGGACATCTACACGGCCGACACCGACGGCAACCTGTGGCGGCACCGCAAGCAGAACGCGCAGCTGGGCACCCCTCGGCTGATGTCGACCGGGTGGAACCAGTTCACCGTCTTCGGCATCGCCGACTGGGACCACGACGGCAACCAGGACATCGTGGTCCGCGACAACACCTCCTGCGAGCTCCAGGTCTTCCTCGGCACGGCCGACGACCTGAGCGCCACGCCGACGTTCCTCGGCAACCAGTGGTGCAACTACCGCCCGTACGGGGTGGCCGACTGGAACCGCGACGGGTTCCAGGACGTGATCACGGCGGGGTCCACCAACGACCTGTGGGTGTATCCGGGCGACCTGGCCGGCGGCACGAGCGCCCGGGTGGACGTCGGCGACGGCTGGTCGACCGACTTCGCCCCGTACGGCATCGCCAACGTCGTCGGCGATGCCACGCCGGACGTCTACGCCCGGGCGGCGAGCACCGGCCTCCTGCGGTTGTACGACTTCCCGGCGGCCAGCATCACCCAGGTCGGCGTGGGTTGGGCCGGCTACACCTCGTTCGGCCTGACCGACTTCAACCGCGACGGCAAGCCCGACGTCGTCGCCCGGGAGAACTCGACGGGGATCCTGTGGCTGTATCCCGGCGCGTCGGCGGGCATGCTGAGCGCCCGCAGCCAGCTCACCACCGGCTGGTGACGTAGGGCGACCGGCTGGCCCGGCCCACGGGCCGGGCCAGCCGCTGTCGGGTGGAGACGGTCGGACCAGGCCCGCGACGGTCAGAGCAGCCCCGCGACGGTCAGACCAGGCCCGCGTCGCGCAGCAGCTTCCACAGGCCCGCGCCGTCCGGCGCGGAGAGCCACTTCTGCCCCACCGGGCCCGACGAGGAGCTGCCCGACGGGGTGGGCAGGCTGCCGGCGAGCACCGACTGGGTGGGCGACAGCCGGCGGATCGCCACGCCGGCCACGTTGTCGGGGTGCCCGGCGGCGAACTCGCGGTAGATCTCCGGGTCGTGCTGGCCGTCGTCGCCGATGAGCAGCCAGCGTACGTCGGGGAACTCCCGGGACAGCCGGGCCAGGGTGGCCCGCTTGTGTTCCCGGCCGCTGCGGAACCACCGGTCGGCCGTCGGCCCCCAGTCGGTGAGCAGCAGCGGCCCGGCCGGGTAGAGGTGCCGGGACAGGAACCGGGTCAGCGTCGGCGCGACGTTCCACGCGCCGGTGGAAAGGTAGAACACGGGCGCGCCGGGGTGGGCGGTGACGAGGCGCTCGTAGAGCACCGCCATGCCGGGGACGGCGGCGCGGGCGTGCTCGTCGAGGACGAAGGTGTTCCACGCGGCCAGCAGCGGGCGCGGCAGGGCGGTCACCATGACCGTGTCGTCGATGTCGGAGAGGATGCCGAACCGGACGGTCGGGTCGAGGACGCGGATCAGCGCCTCCACCGGCTCGGCGTCGGCGACGCCGAGGCGCACCGACGCCCAGCCGGGGGTCAGGTCGGCCTCGACGACCGTGTCGACGAAGCCGCTGCGGTCGGCCTTCGCCTCGTGCGTCACCCCGCCGGCCTCGATGGTGACCGTCACGTGCTTGGCGGGCAGGGTGGCGAAGCTGCGCCAGCCGCGCACCTTCTCCAGCCGCTGCCGGGACCGGGTGTCGGGGCGGCCGAGCAGCACCCGGCACAGCACCCGCGCCCAGCCGGGGGCGCCGTAACCGGCGTACGCGATGATGTTGGTCTGCCACCCGGTGCGCCGCAGCCGGCGCTCGACCAGGTTGTGCACGGCGTCCTCGAACCGCGCGGCCCGGTGCAGGTTCGGTACGGCCAGTTCGCCGGCGGGTGTCGGTGGCACACGGCAACCCTGCCACACGGCGGCGAGGTCGGCCACGCGAGCCGCCGGCCGCGCCGGTGGCCGCCGCCCGCCGCCGGTCTGCGCCGATCCGGCCCGGCCCGCCCCGGGCGCGTGACACACTCCGGTCGGGGCGACGACGGGGGCGTTGGTCGTGTCGACAGCTGTGCGGGACCGTGGGCGGTGGCGTCCGGCGCTCGACCGGCCGGCGCTGGCGGCGCTGCTGCTCGGGCTGGCCGGGTTCGGCTACCGGCTGGTCCTCACGCTGCTCACCGTGCCCGTGTCGAACAGCGACGAGGCCACCTTCGGCCTGGCCGCGCTGCACATCGCCGCCGGCCGCGAGCACCCGGTGTTCCTCTACGGGCAGCGCTACATGGGCATGGCGGAGGCGTACCTGGCGGCCCCGCTGGTCGCCGTCGCCGGGCCGAGCTGGCCGGTGCTGCGGCTGCCGGTGCTGGCGCTGTGGGCGCTGTTCGTGTTCCTGGCGTACCGGTTGACCCGCCGGATCTGCGCGCCGTGGTGCGCCGTGCTGGTCGTCGGCCTGCTCGCGCTCGGCCCGGAGCGGGTGCTGCGCGACCAGTTGCAGGCGGTCGGCGGGCGGCCCGAGGTGAAGCCGGCGGTGCTGGCGATCCTGCTGGTGGCGGTGGGGCTGGCCGACGGGCGGGTGCGGTCCCGGCCGCTGGCGGCGGGGGCGGCGGGGCTGCTGGCCGGGTTCGCCGTCTGGTCGGACTGGCTGATCCTGCCGTACCTGGCGGCGGCCGTCCTGCTGCTGGCCTGGGTGCTGCGCCGGGAGCTGTTCGGCCGGTGCGGGGCGGCGCTGGTCGCCGGGGTCGTCCTCGGGGCGGCCCCGCTGGTCGTCGACAGCCTGCGCGCGCCGCCGGGGCAGGACTCGCTGTCGGTCGTCCGGCGGATCAGCGGGGAGGCCGGCGCGTCGCCGCCGCTGGCCGAGCGGCTGCACGGCGGGCTGCTGGAGGGGGTGCCGTTGGCCACCGGGCTGTGCCCGGCCGGTGGCTGCGCCCGGTGGCAGCAGTGGTTCGGGCTGTGCTATCCCCTGCTGCTGGCCGCCGCCGCGGTGCTCGCGCTGGTCGCGTACCGGCGGGCCGCCGCCGGGCCGGCCGGCGACCGGGTCGGGCCGGCCGCGCAGCTCGCCCTGGTCGCGGGCGCGGGGTTGACCCTCGCGGCGTACGTGCGCAGCCCGCTGGCCGCCACCGATCCGCTGAACAACGCCCGCTACCTGTCGGTGCTCCAGCTGTCGCTGCCGGTGGCGCTGTGGCCGCTGTGGGTGGCGGCGCGGCACGCCTGGCGGGGCACGACGGGCGCGGCGGGGCGGCTCGCCGGCGCGACGGCGACGGCGGCGCTGGCCGGGCTGGCCGCCACCGCGCTTGCCGTCACCGGCCTGTTCGTGGCGGGCCTGGGGCCGCTGCGCGTCGAGGAGCGGCAGGCCCGCCAACTCGCTGACGTCGTGCGCCGGGCGGGGCTGCGCGCGGTGTACGGCGAGTACTGGACGTGCAACCGACTCGTCTTCCAGACGGCGGAGGAGGTGCGGTGCGGGGTGCTCGACGGGCGGCTGATGCCGGGGCAGAACCGGTACCGGCCGTACTGGCGGCAGGTGGCCCTCGCCGACCGCCCCGGGTACGTGCTGGTGGCCGGCGGCCCGGCCGACCGGCGGCTGCGGGAGCTGCTCGGCCCGCGCGGCGGGGCGGCGCTGCTCGCCGAGGTCGGCCGCTATCGCGTGTACCACCCGGAGACGGCCGTGCGGCCGTGGCGCTGAGCGGGGTGCGTACGCTGGCCCGACCGGCGTGCACGACGCCGGGTGCGCGAGGAGTCGTGAGGCGATGCTCATCCTGCTGCCGCCCTCGGAGGGCAAGGCCGACGCCGGGACGGGCCGGCGGCTGGACCTGGCCCGGCTGTCCCTGCCCGAGCTGACCGACGCCCGCGCGCGGGTCCTGGCGGCGCTGGTGGGACTCTGCGCGGGCGTGGAAGGGGCGGCGGGCCCGGACGAGGCGGCGGCACTGGCGGCGCTGGGGCTGACCCCGGGGCTGGCCGGCGAGCTGCGCCGCAACGCGCGGCTGGAGCGGGCGGCCACCGCCGAGGCGGGCCGGCTCTACACGGGGGTGCTCTACGAGGCCCTCGACCTGGCCACGCTGCCGGCGGCGGCGCAGCGGGCGGCCCGCCGGTCGGTGCTGATCAGCTCCGGGCTGTGGGGCGCGGTGCGGCTCACCGACCGGATCCCGCCGTACCGGTGCCCGATCGGGGCGCGGCTGCCGGGCGTGGGCGCGCTGTCGGCGTACTGGCGGCGGGAGCTGGGGCCGGCGCTGGAGGCGGCGGCCGGACGCGGCCCGGTGCTGGACCTGCGCTCCGGCGCGTACGCGGCGACGTGGACCCCGCGCGGCGAGCTGGCCGGGCGGACGGTGACCGTGCGGGTGCTGCACGAGCGGGACACCCCGTCCGGGCCGGTCCGCACGGTGGTGAGCCACTTCAACAAGGCGACGAAGGGGCGGCTGGTGCGCGACCTGCTCACGGCCGGGGCCCGACCGCGCACCGCCGACGGGCTGGTGGCCGCCCTGCGCGAGGCGAAGTACACGGTGCTGGAGCAGCCGGTGGCGGCCGGCCGGCCCCGGGCGGTCGACGTCGTGGTGACGCAGCTGTGACGCTCCGAACTGTCGCAAGATTTCCTCAAGCCTGGCGGCCACGGGTACCACCGGGCCGTCGGGCGGGTCACGGTATGGGGTATCCGACGCCGACAAGGAGACCGTGGTGCCCCTCGAACCCATGTTGCTCGACCGGCCTCGTCTTCCGGCGGTCCCGGCCCCGCTGGACTGGGTGACCCTCGCCGACGCGTTCGAGGTGGCCTGCCTGTTGCGCTGCGTGTCCGCCCCGGCCGCCCCCGTCCGGGCCGGGCGGCGTCCGCCGGCACCCGCCCACCCGCACGCCGGGCCCGCCGCCGAGTTCAACCGGGAGGACGCGGCGCTGCGGATGCGTCAGCTCCTGGCCCGGCTGGAGATCCCGGTGCGGCACGAGGTGGCCACCGGTGGCCTGCGCCGCCGCTACGAGCTGCACCGCCTCCAGGTGGCCCACGAGCACCGGGCGGCGTACGCGACGCTGGTGGAGGCCGGCTGGCGGCAGGGTCGCCGGGAGCTGCTCGGCGGGCCCGCGTCGGGGGCGTCGGCGCCGCGCCGCACGTGGCGGCCCCGGCTGGCCGCCGCGGCGTGGCGGGCGTCGCTGCTGGCCGGCGGCCGGCACGTGCGCCGGCACATCCTCGGGATCCGGTTGACCGACCGGGAGCTGGCCGCCGTGCTGGTCCGGGGGGCCGCCCTGCTGGAGGTGCCCGCCCTGCTCCGGCCCGGGGCCGGCTGCTTCGTGGTGAGCGTGGCCGACGGCCCGGACCGGGACCGCATCCTGCGCAGCGTCACCCTGGACCCGGCGACCGGGCCGGGGGTGGCCGCCGTCGGCTGATCCCCCGCGCACCGGCGCACGGCGTACCGGCGGCCGGCGGCGCACGAACGGGCCGAGGCGGCCCGCGCGGGCGCGGACGGGCCCGGCCCGAGGGCTTGCGCGGGTGGTGGTGCACCCCGCAGAGTGCACCGGGTGAGCCGTAGCTGGACTGTGCCCCCGCGCGCCGCCGGCGTGGCCGCGCTGCTGCTGGTGCTGGTCGCGGCGGCACCCGGGCTCGCCGCCTGCCAGGACTCGCCGGGCGAACCCGTGCCGATCCGCATCGCCACCGGCAGCCCCACCGCCGTCTACCACGCGTTCGGCCGGTCGCTGGCCGGCATCCTCAACCGGGAGCTGCCCGGGGTGCGGGCGAGCGTGGTGGTGACCGCGGCCTCGGCGGAGAACATGCGCCTGGTGGGCGCGGGCCAGGCCGAGCTGGGCTTCACCCAGGCCGACGTGCTGCCCACCGACCGGGAGGAGCACCCGAGCGTCCTGGCGGTCGCGCGGGTCTACGACGACCTGCTGCACCTGGTGACCATGGCGGGCGGCCCGGTGCGCTCGGTGGCCGACCTGCGGGGCCGGCGGGTCTCCGTCGGCGCGCCCGGCTCCGGCACGGAGGTCACCGCCACCCGGCTGCTGGAGGTCGCCCACCTCGGCGGCGACGCCGTGCGCCGGGAACGGCTCGGCCTCGACGACTCGGTCGCCGCGCTGCGCGCCGGCCGCGTCGACGCGTTCTTCTTCTCCGGCGGGCTGCCGGTGCGCGGCGTCGGGGAGCTCGCCGCCGGCAGCGTCGTGCGGATCGTCGACCTGGGCGAGTGGACCGAGCCGCTGCGGCGCAGCTACCGCGAGGTCTACGTGTCCCGCGACATCCCCCGCTCCGTGTACGGCGTGGAGCCGGTCACGACCGTGGCGAACCCGAACTACCTGGTGGTCCGGGCGGACCTGCCGGAGCCGCTGGTGCGCGAGGTGACCCGGCTGCTGATGGAGCGCCGGGCGGAGCTGGCGGCGGCCCACCCGGCGGCCGGCCGGATGAGCCCCCGGTCGGCGATCGCCACCGCCCCGCTTCCGCTGCATCCGGGGGCCGCCGCCTGGTACCGGTCGGCCAAGCCCTGACCCCGGCCGGGGAGGCGGCGAGCCGGCATCGGCCGGGGCGGGGCGGTCAGCCGGCGCCCAGCGGGCCCCGGGCCGGTCAGCCGGCGTCGGCCGGGGCGGGCGCGGGTGCCGCGTCGGCGGCGTCGGCGGCGTCCGGGGCCGGAAACCACAGGCCGGCGACCAGCCCGCGCGGCCGCCCGGGCCGCATGGTGAGCCGACCGTCGGAGGCGTCGACGAGGACCGCCACGATGGTCAGCCCGAGCCCCGCCCCGTCGACGTTCTGCACCTCCGGGGCCCGCCAGAACCGCTCGGTGGCCCGGTCGAGCTGGTCGAGGGTCATGCCCGGGCCGGTGTCCCGGACCTCCAGCGCGATGCCGCCGTCGGCGCGCCCGACGCTCACCGTCACCTCGCCGCCCGGGCCGCTGAACTTCACCGCGTTGTCGATCAGGGCGTCGAGCGCCTGGTCGACGGCGGTCGGCACGGTCCGGGCGTGCGCCGGGCCGTCGGCGCCGGCCAGGCGGAGGGTGACCGACCGGTGCCGGGCCAGCGGCTGCCAGGCGGCGACCCGGGACGCGGCCACGGCCGCCGCGTCGAC
The DNA here is from genome assembly GCF_029581295.1 of Micromonospora sp. WMMD712. Classification (NCBI taxonomy): domain Bacteria; kingdom Bacillati; phylum Actinomycetota; class Actinomycetes; order Micromonosporales; family Micromonosporaceae; genus Micromonospora; species Micromonospora sp. WMMD712. The sequence goes on along the minus strand of NZ_CP120743.1, from coordinate 7,322,087 downwards.
GGTGACCCGCTGGTTCTCCTCGCGCTCGGCGCGGGCCAGGGTGAGCAGGGCGTCGAGCAGCAGCGCCAGCCGGTCGGTCTCCTCCAGCGCGAGCCGGTGCTCGGCCCGGCCCTGCGGATCGGCCAGGCTCGGCCCCAGCTCCTCCACCCGCAGCCGCAGGGCGGTCAGCGGGTTGCGCAGCTGGTGGCTGGCGTGCGCGACGAACGCCCGCTGCCGGTCCATCACGTCGGACACCACGTCGGCCATGTTGTTGAAGCTCGCCGCCAGGCGGCGCAGCTCCGGCGGGCCCAGCCGGTGCTGGACCCGGGCACCCCGGTCCCCCTCGGCGATCTCGTGGGTGACGGCGTCCAGCTCGGTGACCGGGCGCAGCACCCACCCGGCCAGCCCGAACGCGGTGAGCACGCAGGCCAGCACGGCGACGGTGCCGATCGCCGCGAGCAGCAGCCACCACGCGGTGACGGTCCGGCGCAACGCGCCGGCCGGGGTGGTGATGACGACGGCGCCGAGCACCTCGCCGCCGTCGTTGATCGGCACCGCCACCACGACGGGCCCGTCCGCCCACGGCCACACCGAGCCCGGGGCGCTGAACTGCTGCCCGGCCAGCGCGTTGTCCAGCGCCGACTCGGTGCCGGCCCCGGAGCGCCAGCTGCGCGACGCCACCACCGTGCGGCGGTCCCGGTCGACCACCGCCGCGCCGATGCCGTACAGCTCGTCGTAGCTGCTCAGCTCGCCGCCGATGGGCCCCGGGACGCCGCCGCGCAGCGCCGGGCCGGCGAGCGAGGCGAACCGGGTCGCGTCGGCGAGCCGGTCGGCGCGCACCAGGTCGGTCTCCCGGGTGGCCAGGGTCGCCGCGAGCGGGGTCTCCAGGGCGACGAGCACGAGCACCATCAGCAGCAGGTAGCTGATGACCAGCCGACGACGCACGGGGCTCCCCTCACTCCCCGCGCAGCCGGTAGCCGACCCCGCGCACCGTCTCCACCAGCCGGGGGTCGCCCAGCTTGCCGCGCAGCGACCCGACGTGCACCTCCACGGTGTGCCGGTCGGCCCAGGTGGTGCCCCACACGTCCAGCAGGATCCGGTCGCGGGACACCGCCACCCCGTGCTGCCGGGCCAGCGACACCAGGATGTCGAACTCCTTGCGGGTGAGGGTGACCTCCCGGCCGGCGACCGTGACGGTGCGGGCGGCGACGTCGATGCGCACGGGTCCCGCCTCGATCACGTCCCGCTCCGGGGCGGCGTGCGCGGCCCGGCGCAGCACCGCCTCGATCCGCGCCTGGAGCTCGACCATGGAGAAGGGCTTCACCACGTAGTCGTCGGCGCCCAGCCGCAGGCCGAGGACGCGGTCGCGTTCCTCGCCCCGGGCGGTGACGGCGATGATGCCGAGCTGGGCGCTGCGCCGGCGCAGGGCGCGGCACAGGTCGGTGCCGTCGCCGTCGGGCAGGGTCAGGTCGAGCAGCACCAGGTCACACGGCGCGGCGCGCAGCGCCGCCGCGACGGTGGCGGCGTGCTCCACCTCGTAGCCGCGGCGGGTCAGGGCGGACGACAGGGCGGCGGCCACCCGACGGTCGTCCTCGACCAGCAGGATGCGCAACCCGCCTCCCCGGTTCCTCGTTCTCGACCGTGGAATGGTCGCAGACGTGCGGGCCGGGCGGGAGGGCCGCCCGGTCAGTCCCCGTGCGTCCGTGCCGCGCGGCCCGCCGGGGCCGCCCCGGCCGTAGGCTGCCGGGATGATCTACAAACTGTTGACCGGCGCGGAGTGGGACGCCGCCCGCGCCGCCGGGCAGTTCGCCGGCTCGGCGGTGGACCGCCAGGACGGGTTCGTCCACCTCTCCGCCGCCGGCCAACTGGTCGAGACCGCCCGGCGGCACTTCGCCGGCGTCACCGGGCTGACCCTGCTCGCCGTCGACCCGGCGGCGCTCGGCGCGGCCCTGCGCTGGGAGCCGTCGCGCGGCGGCGAGCTCTTCCCCCACCTGTACGGTCCGCTGCCGCTCACCGCCGTGGTCGAGGCCCACGCCCTGCCGGCCGACGTGCCGGCCGCCGACGCGGTCGCGCGCCTGCTGGGCTGACCGCTCGCTATGCTCACTCCCGGCCGACGCCCCGGCCGGGGCCGCCGAGCCCGCCGCCGGGCGCGGCAGCCCCGATCCCGCGCGGGCGGCGGCGCGTACCCGCCGCCGTCCCGCCGCGTCCACCGCCGGCGCCCGGCGCCCCGAGCGATGCGAGTTGAAGGATGACTGACACCACCGAACGGCCCGACCCCGTCTTCGTCCACCCGAGCGCCGACGTGGAGGAGGGCGCCCGGGTGGGCGACGGCACCAAGGTCTGGCACCTGGCACACATCCGGTCCAGCGCCCGGATCGGCGCCGGCTGCGTGATCGGCCGCAACGTGTACGTCGACGCCGGCGTCACCGTCGGCGACCTCGTTAAGATCCAGAACAACGTCTCGGTGTACCAGGGGGTGACCATCGAGGACGAGGTCTTCGTCGGCCCGTGCGCCGTCTTCACCAACGACCTGCGCCCCCGGGCGCAGAACCCGGACTGGACCGTCACCCCGACGCTGGTCCGCCGGGGCGCGTCGATCGGGGCGAACGCCACCCTGGTCTGCGGGGTCGAGATCGGCGAGCACGCGATGGTCGCCGCCGGTGCGGTGGTCACCCGGGACGTGGCGCCCTACCAGCTCGTCGCCGGCAACCCGGCGCGGCCGAAGGGGTGGGTGGACGAGAAGGGCGAGGTCGTCTCCCGCGACGTGACCAGCCCCCGCCGCCCCGACTGACCGCCGGCACGACGAAAGGGGGCGGCAGGTGCCGCCCCCTTTCACGTGGCATTGCCGGTCAGCCGCAGAGGCGGCCGATCTCCTGCCGGAACCGGTCCATCGAGTTCGGCTCGTCCGGGCCGAGCAGGTAGACCTTCAGGTCCTGGCGCGCCTCGGTCATCGGGTCGTCGCCGGCCCGGGTGAGCGCGACGATCTTCTCCAGCTCGCCGCAGTCCCGCGACAGCAGGTACGCCCCCCGCGCGGTGGGGAAGTTGCGGCGGAAGTCGTCCTCGGGCAGCCCGCTCGGGTTCGCCACCACGTACGGGCGCTGGCTCTGCACGAAGTCGGAGACCACGCTGGAGATGTCGCTGATCAGCAGGTCCGTCTGGTTGAAGCAGTCGAACAGGGCGGGGACCCGGCCGGTGACGACCCGGTGCCGGGGGCCGTCGAGGGAGGTCGCGGCGACGTCGCCGCCGGCCGCGCCGATCAGCTGCACCACCCGCTCGTGGACGGCCTTCGCCTCCTTGGACCGGGTGCCGGTCAGCGGGTGCGGCTTGTAGATCAGCCGCAGCGACGGGCGGGCGGCCAGCAGGCCCCGGACGATCCGCTCCCCCATCAGCACCAGCGACGTGTGGTACGGGTCGTCGTCGAGCCACCCCTCCCAGGTGGGCGCGTAGAGCACGGTGAAGGGCCGGTCGGGCGACTCCGAGCCGAACGTGTGCACGCCCGCGAGCTGCGGCCGTCCGATCTCGACGATGTCGGCGTCCAGCACGCCGACGCCGGCCCGCGCGTACCGCTCCCGGCCGGCCAGGCCGGCGACCCACACCTCGTCGTACACCTTGCTGTACGGGTTGACGCTGGCCTGCTTGTCGCTGTCGCCGTGCCCCACGAAGACGTGCTTCATGCCCGGCTCCCGGAGCATGTGGATGTTCGCGCCGACGTTCGCCGCGTACATGGTGGCGCGGATGCTGCCCAGCTCCAGGTTCATGAAGTCCACCCCGGCCGGCACGCAGACCACCGGCAGCCGGGTGTCGGCCAGCTCGTTGAACGCCTCCCGGCTGCGCATCAGCACCACGGCCCGCCGTTCGAGGGCCTCGGTCGGGGCCAGCCACATGTTGGCCTGGTAGACGTCCTTCGCCGGCCCGGCGAAGTAGAGGGCGACCTCGGGCCGGTAGGAGTCCAGCCACTTCTGCACCGCCGGCAGCACCGTGCTCTTGCCGGTGCCCCGGCCCCGCAGCCAGGTCAGCGCGACGATGCCGCCGGCCACGGCGGCGGCGAGCACGGCGGCGGCCCCGCCGGCCAGCATCGGCGCCGCGTCGTCCCACACCGCCGAGAGCACGGCCGCCGGGACCAGCAGCATGTTGACCATGGCGAGCCGCTCGCCGGCGACCCCGGCCGCCCACTCGGGCGGGCGCGGCGCGGAGCGCATCGGGCCGAGGTCGATGTTGCGCACCAGCGCGGAGACCGGGTTGCGCCGGTCGATCATGCGGTTCAGCGCCCCGGCGAAGACCGCGATCACCCAGGTCACGGCGGGCAGCAGCAGGATCGTGGTCAGCTCGACCGAGCCGGGCCGGATGGCCGAGACCACGAGCAGCACGGCCGAGAGGTCGCGGGTGAGCTGCCGGTAGCCGCGGCCGAGGCCGACCTTCTCCAGCAGCGTCACGGTGGGCGCCGACCAGCGGGCGAGGGCGAACTCACCGGCGATCGCGGCGATCCCGCCCACCGCGAACACCCAGACCGCGCCGAGGGCACCCGCGGCGAGCGCGATCAGGTAGAAGAGCAGCAGCACGGCCCCGCGAGCGGCCACGCCCGCCGGTCCCATCAACTTGCCGAACAACGGTTACTCTCCCCCAACGAGATCGGCGACGGGGCCGGGCCCCGTGCGGGACCGGCCTCCTCGTTCAGTGCGGCTAGCGGCGGGAACCCCCCGTGCGTCGTCCTGGTCCCACTCGCCCTCAGACCTTAACGCGAGACGAACGGCGAGCCATATTCGGGTATTACGGGCTTCGTCCCGTTGCTACCCGATCGGCCCCCGACCGCGCCGTCGGGCGGGTCGGGGACCGGCCGTTCAGGGCTGGCGGAAGCAGCGGACCGAGCCGGGGGCGAACCGCCGGGCGTACATCTCGTAGCCGAGCCGCTTGAGGGTGGCCTTGGCCTCGAGGTTGACCCAGTAGACGCAGATGGTAGTCACGTCGAGCCGCTCGATGGACGCTTTCACCTCCGCGTCGGGGGCGATCGCCGTGCCGTCGGCGAACGCGGCCAACCGCAGCCGGTCGCGGACGAAGTCGGAGTTCTGGTCGTACTCGACGAGGTAGCCGTCGCGGGGCATGACGACCCGCAGCCGGCTGCTGACGACGGGGGCGACCCGCATCAGCGTCGACGGGGCGAGCAGCAGGCCCGGCTCGCGGGGCAGCCCCTCGATCCACCGGACGATCTCCAGGCGCTGCTGCGGCAGCTTCCACAGCGGGCGCGGCGCCACCTCCGTGAAACTGTCCCTGCTCCACATCGGCACGCCGAACGTCGCGAAGCAGAAGATCAGCGAGCTGGCGACGATGAGGCCGACCAGCCGGGACACCCACGGCAGCCGGGGCAGCCGGACGGTGCACAGGATCCCGATCAGGCCGGGCAGGGCGAGGATCCAGGGCACCCGCCACAGCACCGCCGCCACGCCGCTGGCGTCGGCGAGCGCCTCCAGCACGCCCGGCACGAACAGCACGCTCATGGTCAGCGCCGCGCCGGCGGCGAGCAGCCGGGGCACCCGCCCCCGCACGAGCAGGGGCGCAAGCCACAGGGCGAGGCCGCCGATGACGCCGAGCACGCCCACCAGCAGGGTGCGGCGGTAGGTGCCCTCGGCGTCGAAGAACTGGGTCTCGCCCCCGGCGCTGGCGACCGGCCCGAGCACCAGCCGGGACACCAGCACCCCGCCGACCGGGTAGGCCAGCGCGGCGACGCCCGCCGCCAGCGCCGCTCCCCACCGACCCACCAGGAGCATCGCCAGGCCGGCCGAGCCGACCAGCAGCGGCAGGATGATCGCGGACGTCGTGGACAGGCCGGTCGCCACCACGGAGAGCGCGGCGATCAGGAACAGCTTCCACCTCGACCGGGACTCGAACCAGTCGGTCAGGTAGACCCACATCAGCGGGACGACCGCCGAGACGAACATGCCCTTGCCCTCGTAGAGCCGGGGCAGGTGGAAGGTGCCGAGCGCGGCGTCCGAGCCGACCACCAGGTAGAGGTAGGTGATGGCCACGACGAACGCCAGCACCGGACGGCGGGGCGCCCAGCGGTGCACCAGCCGCCACAGCGCCAGCACCGCGAGCACGGCCAGGGCCGGCAGCAGCACGAACCAGGTGGCGTCGGCGGCGTGCAGGCCCAGGAATCGGGCCAGCGCGCCGGCGAAGACCTCGATCGAGGCGGTCGGCGGCTGGGTGCTCAGCGGGGCGGCCACGTTCTCGGTGAACAGGAAGTCCCGCACCGGGACGACGTCCCGCTCGGCCACCCACACCGACTTGCCGAGGTAGAAGACGTCGTCCTTGCTGTTGCGGGCCATGTAGAGCGAGGAGACCGCGACCCCGGCCGAGACGAGCAGCGCGAAGAGCGCCTGCCAGCCGGTGGCGGCGGGCTCCGGCGGGCCGGTGCGGGCCAGCCACGCCCGGCGGGCCAGCAGCGCCGCGCCGACGGACGCGGCGAGCCCCAGACCGGTCGGCACCCACCACGACGCGAGCCCGCCCATGCCGGCGGTGACGGCGGCGGCGACGCCGAGCCCGGCGGTGACCACGCCGACGGCGAGCCACCACCAGCGCCCCCTGCCCGCCGGCGCGGGACCGGCCGGGGCGGCAGGCGGCGTCGGCACGGCGCGGCGACGCCGTACGGCGCGGACCACCCCGAGCACCACGGCGAGGACGGCGAGCGCGGAGCAGCACCACAGCCAGCTCACGAACATCACCGACGGTCGCAGCTCGGCCAGGAAGCCCGCGTGGTAGATCACCGTGAACAGCGCGAACGCCAGCACGGCGGCGTCGGTGATCCGGCGCGGCAGGGCGCCGAAGGCGGCCCCGAACCGGCGCGGGAAGGACCGCCACGCGGAGGCGGTCGGTGCGTCGGGGGTCCCCTGCGGCGCGGACCGCTCCCCGGTCGGGTCGGCGGCCTCGTCGCGCGCGACCGGCTCGTCGCCCGGTGTCGCGGGCTCGTCGCGCGGTGTGCCCGGCGGATCCTGCGGTGTCGCGGGTCCGTCCTGCGGTGTGCCGGGCTCGTCCCGCGGCACCGCAGGGCGGTCGTCGGGCGTTTCCGGCTGGGGCTCGCGCGTGCCGGGCGGGTCCTGCGGCGTCTCGGGCTGGTCGTCCGGGGCGCGGGGCAGGTCCTCCGGCGCGCGCTGGTCCTCCACTGCCAGGGCGTCGTCTGCGACGTTCGGCACAGGGGATTCCTTGATCTCTGTCGAGTGGGAAGGCGGGCCGCCGGGGCTCACCCTCGGCGGGCGGCGGCGGCCGGCCGGGCGCACGGTGGGCAAGCCTACCCGAACGTGATCGCCGGCCGGGCCGGCGACACGGTGCCCTCCAGCCTGGCCCCGCAGGTCAGGCCTGGTCGGCGAAGAGCCGGCCGACGGCCCGGTGCGCCGGGAGGATCGAGCGCCGCTCGGCGTCGGCGTCGGCGACGCCGGCGAGCAGGTCGAGGAAGTGGTCGAGCTGGGCGGCCAGCGGCTCCCGGTTGGAGACCAGCTCCGGCACCTCCATGATGCTCTGCTGCCGGTAGCCCCGGCCGTCGGGCGTCGCCGCGTCCAGCGACACGTGCCGGTAGATGGTGACGTCCCGGCGGATCAGGTCCGCCTCGATCAGCCGGTCCACCTCGCTCACGACCAGCGTCCGCACCTTCCGCTGGCCGATCCGGCTCGCCGAGACGTTGGCCAGCGCCGCGCCGCCGAAGGTCAGCAGGGCCTCGGCGACGTCCTCCGCGCCGGGCAGCGAGCCCGGGTGGAAGTGGCCGAGCACGCCGCGTACGTCGGTCGGCTCCTGCCCGCCGAACACCCGGACGGCCAGGTCCACGTCGTGGATCAGCAGGTCCCAGGCCACGCCGGTGCGGATCCGCGGCGCGTACGGTGAGTGCCGGGTGACGGTGAGGTGCACCGGGCTGTCGACCAGGGCGAGCGCGGTGAGCACCGCCGGGTTGAACCGCTCCAGCAGCCCGCACACCAGCGGGACCCCCCGCTTCTCGGCGGTGGCCACGACGTCCTCGGTCTCGGCGAGACTGCCGCAGACCGGCTTCTCGATCAGCAGCGGCTTGTCGGCGGCGAGCACCTCACCGGCGAGCGCGTGGTGGAACTCGGTGGGGGCGGCGATCACGACCGCGTCGACGTCGGACAGGTCCGACCCGTCGGGCGCCCACCGCGCGCCGTACCGGTCGGCCACCGCCCGGCCGACGGCCTCGCGGGGCTCGACGACCCGCACCAGCCGGGCCCGGTCGGACTGGGCGATGACCCGCGCGTGCAGGGCGCCCATCACGCCCGTGCCGACGAGGGCGAAGCGCACCGGGGCGGTCACGCGCCCACCGCCTTGCGCACGGCCTCGACGACCCGGTCGACCTCGCCGTCGGCGAGGTGGTGGTGCACCGGCAGGGACAGGCACTGCCGGGCCACCCGTTCGGCGACCGGGGCGGGGTCGGCGACCACCCGGGGGTGCTCCCGGTAGCAGTCGTAGTCGTAGACCGCCTTCGGGTAGTAGACGCCGCAGCCCACCCCCTGCTCGCCCAGCCGGGCGGCCACCTCGTCGCGGCTGGCCGGCGCGGCGTCGGTGACCAGGACGGTGTACTGGTGCCAGACGTGCGTCCGGCCCGGCAGCTCGGCCGGCAGGCGCAGGCCCGGCACGTCCGCCAGGCCGGCGTGCAGCCGGGCCGCGTTGTCCCGCCGCCGCGCGACGGTGTCGGCGTAGCCGGCGAGCTGCGGGATGCCGAGCGCGGCCTGCAGGTCGGTGAGCCGGTAGTTGTGGCCGGCGACCTCGTACTGGTAGCGCTGGCGCATGCCCTGGTTGCGCAGCACCCGCAGCCGGTCGGCGAGGACGGCGTCGTCGGTGGTGATCATGCCGCCCTCGCCGGTGGTGAGGTTCTTCGTGGCGTACAGGGAGAAGGCGCCCAGGCCGAAGCTGCCGGCCCCCCGCCCGCCGACCGTCGCTCCGAGTGACTGCGCGGCGTCCTCGACCAGGCCCAGGCCGTGCCGCTCGACCAGGGGCACGATCGCGCCCATGTCGGCCGGCTGGCCGTACAGGTGCACCGGCATGACGACCCGGGTACGCGCACCGAGCGTGGCGGCGAGGGCCGCCGGGTCCAGGCAGAAGTCGTCCTCGCGGATGTCGGCGAAGCGTGCGGTCGCCCCGGCCTCGAGGATCGCGTTGAGGGTGGCGACGAACGTGAACGGGCTCGTCACGACCTCGTCGCCGGGCCGCAGGTCGAGCACCTCCAGGGCGGCGACCAGCGCCGTCGTGCCGTTGTTGACCGCCACCGCGTGCTCCACCCCGACCAGGTCGGCGAACTCGCGTTCCAGCCGGGCCACCATCGGACCCTGCGCGAGCACACCGGAGCGGATCACCTCCACCGCCAGCTGTTCGGCCTTCTCGTCGAGTTTCACGACGGAAATGGGGATCACAGCACGTCTCCTCGGGGTCGGTGGCAGCGAGCACGGTAACAGCGGCGGAGGTCGACACGACGGGCGGTGGCCGGCGTCGGGGTAGGAATTCCGCGCGGGCGCGCCGAGCGAGTGGGGGCGCGGGGCCTGGGCTAGTGTAGTGCCCTGCCCGGTCCGTCCTCACTTTCCGCTACGGACGAAACGCGACGCGGAGGCACGTAACGCATGGTCCAGACCGTCCCGCGGAAGGATGTCGTCACTTCCGGCGCCCCGGAGCCGGGCGACGACGGTCTTCCCGCCGCACCGGCCGGCCCGCTGAAGCGATGGCTGTCGCTGGGTGTCCGCGTCGCCGTCGTCGTCGCCATCGCCGCCGGGATGGTCTGGAGCGTCGTCGACCAGTGGCCGCAGGTCCGGTCGACGTGGCTGGGCCTGGCCTGGCAGTCGGTGGTGCTGTCCGTCCTCGCGGCGCTCGCCGGGATGGTGGCCAACACGATGGCCTGGCGGGCCGCCGTGCGCGACCTGGAACACCGGGTGTCCGTGCCCGCCGCCCTGCGCATCTGCCTGGTGGGACAGCTCGGCAAGTACATCCCCGGCAGCGTGTGGGCGTACGTGCTCCAGGTCGAGCTGAGCCGGCGGGCCGGCCTGCCCCGGGCCCGCGCCTTCCTGGCCACCCTGGTCTCCGTGGGCCTCGGCGTCACGGCCGCGCTGGGCCTCGGCCTGCTCAGCCTGCCGGCGCTGCGCGAGGCGGCCGGCGGCGGCGACTCCACCTACGCCGACTCGGTGCGGGTCGCGCTGTGGATCGTGGCGGCGCTGTTCCCGGTCGCGTTGGTCTGCGCGGTGCCGCGGGTGCTCACCGCGCTGGTGCAGCTCGCCCTGAAGGTGCTGCGCCGCCCGCCGCTGACGCACCGCCTCACCTGGCCGGGCGTGTCGCGGGTGGTGGGCTGGAGCGCGCTGGGCTACACCCTGTTCGGCGTGCACCTGTGGCTGCTGGCCAACGCCCAGGCCACCCCCGGCGTGGAGGGGCTGCTGCGCAGCGTCGGCTCGTTCGCCATCGCGATGACCGTCGGCATGTTCGCCTTCCTCTCCCCCTCCGGGCTCGGCGTGCGGGAGGCCGTGCTGGTCGCCGCGCTGGCCCCGTTCCTGGACGGCAACGGCGGCGTCGGCGCGGCGATGGGCATCGCGCTGGCGTCCCGGCTCATCTTCACCATCGCCGACGTGCTCGCCGCCGGCCTGGCCGCCCTGTCCGGGGTGCGTCAGCTCCGCCGGGACGCCCCGACGGAGACGTCCGCCACCCCCGCCGGCTAGGAGGCCGGGAGGTGCAGGTCAGCGGGTGACGACGCTGGTGATCCGGGTGAACTCGCGCATCAGGTCGTAGCCGTCCCAGGTGGCGGCGAAGCTCAACGCGTCGCCGACCGGCACGATCCGGTCGACCCCGCGCCCGGCCAGCGCACGGGCGAAGGCGACCAGCTCGTCGGCCGTGAACCCGAAGTGGGTGACGGTCTGGTCACGGCGCACCACCACCGGCGCGAGGTCGGCCAGGCTGTCGACGCGGGCCTGCGGGAACGTGCCGACGCCGAGCCAGCGGCGCGGGAGGTCGCCCGGCCCGGCCAGCTCCACCGTCGCCAGGTCGTTGCCGTCGAAGTGGATGGCCGTGGCCGCCCCCTCGACGGCCAGGCCGTAGGTGGCGACCCGCTTCTCCACCGCCATCGCGGCGTCGACCTCGGGCCGCTTGCCGTCGAGCACCCTCCGTAGCCGGGCCAGCAGGTCCGCGCGGGCGGCCCCGGTGCTGGCCGGGTCGCCGACCCAGTAGACGGCGCGGGGCGAGGCGCAGGCCGCCTGGTCGAACCAGTACGCGTCGTTGTAGAGGCCGAGGGCGGCGGCGTCGCGGTCGGCCTCGGCGGCGGCGAGCCAGCCGGCCGCCCCGATCACCGTGAACGACGAGCGGTCCGGGAAGGTCAGGTCCCGGGCGTGCGGGGCCAGCGGGTGCCGGCGGATATCGCCGACGGACCGGTCGCCGCCCCAGATCACCCGCAGGTCCGCCGCGGCCGACAGCGCGGCGGTCACCGCGTCGTCGCGCCCGTACGTGACCATCCGCTGGGTCTGCCGCACCACGTCGTCGGCGTCGGCGAGGGTGTCGCCGAGCGCGTCGAGCACCGCGTCGGCCGCGCCCGCCGACCGGGACGAGATGCGCACCACGTTGGCGTTGCCGGCGAGCGCGGACAGCGCCCACGAGTAGACGAAGATGGTGTCGACGTTGGCCGGCGGCACGTGGAAGACCAGCCCCCGGGGGAAGCGGAGCTGGCCGGGCTCGTCCGCGACCCGGGCGAGCGCCCTGGCGATCTCGCCCCGGCGCAGGAAGAAGCCGAGGGAGGCCAGCTCCGGGTGCCGGCGGGCCACCGCCGGGCGCAGCAGCCGCCGGGCGAACGCCACCAGGAACTCGACGATCCGGTCGTCGCCGACGGTCAGCGGGCCGCCGGCCGGCACCGCGCGCAGCGCGGCGACGAGGTCGTCGACGGCGGTCGCGCCGCCGGCCGGGAACCGCTCGACGACCTTGCCGCTCATGCCCGCACCCCGCCGCGCCCGACGCCGGCCCGGAACGCCGACGCGCCCCGCCCGGCGATCCGCTCGTCGCACCCGCTCATGCCGCCGCCTCCGCGAACGTGTCGCTGCACCCGCGCGCCTCGGCGCGGGGCAGCCGGCCCAGGATGGAGAACCGCTTGCCCGGCCAGGCCCCGTCGTCGACGCCGTGCACGACGCCCCGGTCCTCGGTGAGCAGCAGGTGCCCCGGGTACGACCGGGGCATCGTGCTGACCACCTGCACCACCCCGGGGGTGCCGACGGGCACCTCCGCCCAGGTGTGCGGGTCGCGGACGATGACGTCGGCGAACTCGGGGCAGTAGAGGCCGCCGCCGTCCGGCCCCTCCAGGAACGTCGTGCCGATCTGCTCGACCATGCCGTAGAAGTTGTGGATGCGCCGCAGGCCCGTGTCGGCGGTGAAGCGGCGGCGGAACTCGGCGTTGTCGACCGCCCGGTCGACCAGCTTCTTCCAGCCGCCGCTGTGGATCAGGATGCCGTTGCTCAGGTCGAACCGGTGCTCGCGGGCCAGCTCGTAGAGGTAGAGCCAGGTCATGAACGTGAAGCCGAAGATGAGGAACGGCTGGTCGCCGTGGCGCTCCAGGAAGGCGCGCACCGCGTCGGGGTCGGGCCGCTCCTGCTCGTCGAGGACGAAGGTGTGGTCGCGGCCGAAGTTCATCAGGCCGAGCACCCCGGCGCCCCGGGCGGAGAACGACGTGCGGTTCTTGAACAGGGCCCTCGTGTCGACCAGCAGCATCGGCAGCCGCTTCGTGCCGATCACCGCGCCCAGCGTGGCCGACAGCATCTTCTGCTGCACGCCCGCCGCCTCCCGGTCCAGGTAGATCCGGCTGACGTCGCCGGTGGTGCCGGAGGAGGTGAGGACCTTGAAGACCTCGTCGTCGCCGATGCTCTTGAGGACGTGGTGCTTGAACAGCCGCACCGGCAGCCAGGGCAGGTCGGCGACGCGGTCGTAGCGGCGGCCGGGCAGGTGGCCGAGGGAGGCGAGCAGGCGGGCGTACTCGGGGCTGCGGGCCCGGTGGTGCTCGGTCAGCTCGACCAGCTCCGGCAGGAGCCGGGCCTCGCGGGCCGCCTGGTCGAGGGCGAACAGGCTCATACCAGCGCCTCCAGGGAGCGGTAGTCGATCTTGCCGTTGGGCAGTTGCGGCAACCGCTCGACGGCCCGCACGTCGAAGCCGGACCGGTGCAGCCGCAGCCGCTCCGCCAGCCGCCCCGCGAGGACGCGCGTGCCGTCGTCGGTGCCGCCCTCGACGAAGACGACGACCCGGTCCGGGCCGGAGACGGCGACGACGGGCCCCTGGTCGCGGGCCAGCTCCTCGATGTCGTGCAGGTTGACCCGGATGCCGAAGACCTTGCCGAACCGCTTGAGCCGGCCGCGCAGCCAGACGAACCCGTCGGCGTCGAGGCAGCCGAGGTCGCCGGTGCGCAGGACGCCGCCCTGCTCGTCGCCGCGGGCCAGGTCGGCGGCGCTCTCCGCGTACCCCATCATGACGTTGGGGCCGCGGTAGACCAGCTCGCCGACCACGCCGGGACGGTCGGTCTCCGCGCCGTCGGGGCCGAGCACCGTGAACGAGCCGCCGGGCAGGGCCGGGCCGACCGAGCCGACCCGGTCGGGCAGCGCGTCGGCCGGCAGGGTGCTCATCCGGGGGCCCGCCTCGGTGCAGCCCCACATGACGTGGAACCGCCCGCCCGCCTCCGCGATCCTGGCGTGGAACGCGAGGATCGTCTCGTCGCGCAGCTTGCCGCCGGCCTGGGTGAGGGTGCGCAGCGTCGGGTACTTCGCGGGGCTCCACCGGATCTTGTGCAGCATCTCGTAGTTGTGCGGCACCCCGGCCAGCGACGTCGCGCCGTAGGTCGACACGGCCTGCCAGAACTCGCGGGCCAGCACGCCGCCGTCGACCACGAGGACGGTCGCCCCGGCGGCGAGGTGGCTGTTGAGCACGGACATGCCGAAGCTGTAGTAGAGCGGCAGGCTGGTCGGGGCGATCTCGTCCGGACCGATGGCCAGCACCCGCGCGATGGCCGCCGCGTTGGACTCCACGGCGGCGCGGGAGAGCCGGACGAACTTCGGGTCCCCCGTCGAGCCGGACGTGGCCAGCAGCACCGCGAGATCCGGGTGCGGCCGGTCGGCGCAGGCCCGCTCGCGGACCCACACCGGGCCGAGCACGTCGTCGTCGACCGCGCGGTAGTCCCCGGGCCGCTCGCCGGGGTCCGCGCCCGCGCCGCCCTCGGCGAGGCCCACCACCACGGCGGGCTCGAAGCGCCGCACGAAGTCGGCCAGCACCGCCGGGTCCAGCGCCGGGTCGAGCAGCGCCACCGGGCGCTGCGCGCGCAGCGCGCCCGCGTAGCGCAGCACCGCCGGCACCGACGTGCCGCTGCGGGCGAAGACCACCCCGGGCGGGAGCCCGGCGTACGCGGCGGCGTGCCGACCCACCTCGGCGGCGAGGTCGGCGCCGCCGAGGACGACGCCCGTGGCGGCGTCGATCAGCCGGGCGCTCGGGGCGACCAGGTTCACGGGACGAGCCCTCCGTCGACGCCGAGCACCTGGCCCGTCACGTAGCGGGCCGAGTCGCCGGCCAGGAACCGGATCACGTCGGCCACCTCGTCGGGGTCGCCGAGCCGGCCGAGCGCGGCGGCCGCCGCCTGCCGGTCCAGCACCTCGGCGGGCAGCGACGCGGTGAGGTCGGTGCGGATGACCCCGGGCGCGACGGCGTTGACCCGGATGCCCCGGCCGCCCAGCTCCCGCGCGGCGGAGCGGGCCAGCGCGGCCACCGCGGCCTTCGACGCCGCGTAGACGGACTGGCCGGCCGCGCCGTACGTGCCGACGACCGAGGCGAGCAGCACGATGGAGCCGCCCCGCCGCTCGGTGCCGTCGGCGCTGCGGCGCTTGCGGGCCATCGCCCGACCGGCGGCCTGCACGGCCGCGACCGCCCCGGCGACGTTGACGTCCAGGGTGCGGCGGACGTCGTCGGCGCGCAGCATGCCCAGCAGGCCGCTCTCCATGATCCCGGCGTTGGCGACCAGCACGTCCAGCCCGCCGTGCGCGGCGACGACCTGCTTGACCGTGACGCCGACGGCGTCGAAGTCGGCGACGTCGAGCCCCAGGCCGTGCCCGCCGAACTCCTTGGCCACCGCCTCAGCCCGGTCGGCGTCGCGGCCGGTGACGACGACCGTGGCCCCCGCCTGCGCGAGGGCGCGGGCGGTGGCCAGGCCGATGCCGCGGGTGCCGCCGGTGACCAGGGCCACCCTGGCGGTCAGCTCACTCATCGACGCCGAGGCCCCGCAGCATGTCGAGGGCGACCTTGAAGCTGCTCATGTCGATGACCTGCTCGGTGTCGAGCTGGACGTCGAACTCGTCCTCGATGGCGGCGACCAGGGTCATGTGGCCGAGGGAGTCCCACTGCTCGATGCCCCGGTAGGCGAGGTTCTCGACGTCGGTGCCCTCGGGCAGCTCCAGGGCGTCGACGAAGACGTCGCGCAGGCGGTCGGTGAGGCTCATGATCGTGCATTCTCCGTACTGCTAAGGGATGGTCACTGACCGTCGCGGCGTCGCGCGGGCGAGCCCCAGACGGGGGCCTCCCCGCGCGCCTGCGCCTCCGCCCGCCGGGCGGCGTTCTCGGCGCGGACCCGCTCGGCCTCGGCCCTGAGGTAGTCCTCGTCGTAGCGTTGGAAGACCCGCGCGGGGTTGCCCGACACCAGACTGTAGGCCGGAACGTCTTTCGTGACGACAGACAGCGGGTTAACGGTGGCACAATCACCGATGGTGACGCCCATCATGATCACGCTGTTGCCGCCGATGAAGCAGCCCTTGCCGATCCGCACGGGCTTGCGCTCGATCAGGTCGCTGCCGGAATGGTTCTCCAGCATCATGTTCGCCAGCCAGCTGGAGTGGGTGAACACCAGGCAGTTGAGCCCGATGCTGGTGTGGTCGCCGATCTCCAGGCCGCCGCTGGCGTCCAGGACGGTGTTCTCCCCGATCCAGCAGTGCTCGCCCATGACCAGGTTCTCCGGGCTGACGATCTTAGTCCGCTCCCGGATCCGGGTGGTCTCGGGCAGGCCGAGGTAACGGGCGCGCTCGACGTCGTTGAGCAGGCCACCGACGAGGTCGTCGAGGATGCCGGTACGCAGCCGGTTGCTGCGCTCGTCGTCGGAGAACACGCTCATGCTCGTTCCTTCACCATCCGGTCGAACGCCGCCAGGTGCTGACGGGTGACCACGTCCAGCGTGAAGTGGGAGTAGACCAGGTCGCGCTGGCGCTTGGCGATCCACTCCCGCTCCTGGGGGTCGTCGAGCAGCCGGATCACGGCGTCCGCGAGGTCGGCCGGGTCGTCCGGCCGGACCAGCACGAAGTTCTCCCAGTTGCGCAGGTGCACGGCCGGGAAGTTCGTCTCGGTCACCGTGCCGATCGTCGCCCGGCCGGCGGCCATCGCCTCCAGGCTGGCGGTGCCGAACCCACCGCCCTGTAGGTCGTGGGCCACCACGTCGGCCGCGGCGAAGTAGGCGGGCACCTCGGCCGACGGGACGACCCCGGTGCTGATCACGGCGTGGGCGACGCCGAGTTCGGCGGCCCGCCTGGCGTACGCGTCGTAGTAGACCTGGCCGATGACCAGCACCCGCGTGTCGGGGTGCTTGGCCAGGATCGTCGGCAGCGCCTCGACCAGGGCGATCCGGTCGCGCAGCGGGATGACGTGCCCCAGCGAGACGATCAACGGCGCGTCGCCGATGCCGTGCCGGGCGCGCACGTCCAGCTCCGGCGCGCCGTCGAAGCGGCTCGGCTCGACCGCCACCGGGATGTACTCGAAGTCGGCCGTGGTCGCGCCGTAACGCTGCGCGCAGTAGCGGGCGGCCAACTCGTCCATGATGACGTAGCGTGGGCGGAACCGGCGGATGAGCGGCCTGACGAGGAAGCGGTCCAGCAGCCGGAACAGGGCCGCGTACTTCGGGTCGGGGCTCTCCAGGCGGGTGTGGATGGACAGCAGCACCGGGGTGCGGTGGCGGCGCGCATAATGGCCGGAGATCCAGCTCAGGTCGAAGAACTGGCCGTGCTGGTGGATGACGTCGGGGGCGAACTCGGTCAACAGCCGGGACACCCGGCGCAGGTTGCCGGGCCGGGCCAGGGCGAAGGCCAGGTCGAAGTCGATGGAGAGGCCGAGCTTCGGCATCGGCATCGCGGGCAGCCGGACCACCCGGTAGCCGTCCCGCTCCTCCTCGTCCGGCGCGCCGCGGTAGGCGGCCGTCAACACCAGCACCTCGTGGCCGGCGGCGGCGTAGCGCTCCGCCAGCGCCGCGGAGAGGTGGGAGCTTCCGCCGGGACGGGGCGGGAAGAAGTTGTTGACGACCGCGATCCGCACAGCGGGGACTCCTGTCGAGGTCGGTGTGGGGGCGGGGAGGTGTGAGACCCGAGGGCTCACCGATGGATCGTACGGGCGGTGCGGGGAGGGCGCCGGGAGGCGACGCCCGGCCCGGCCGCGTCAGGCCACCTCGACCTTGATCAGGTCGGTCATCCCGTCCTCGACCGCGATGGTCGGCTCCCAGCCCAGCACCTCGCGGGCCCGGGTGATGTCCGCCGCCCGGCGGCTGACCAGCACCTCGCGCGGGTTGAACTGCGGTTCGACGTCCACCCCGACGGCCTTGATGAGGATCTCGGCGAGGGTGGCGACCGAGGTGTCGATGCCGGTGCCGATGTTGACCGGCACGTTGCCCCGCTCGGCCTCCAGCGCGGCGACCACCGAGCGGGCGATGTCGTGGACGTGGATGAAGTCCATCGACTGCTCGCCCCGGCCGTCGATGACCGGCGGCTGGCCGGTCTTCAGCCGCTTGACGAAGTGGTTGATGACGGAGGTGTAGTACGCGGTCGGCTTCTGGCCGGGGCCGTACACGTTGAAGAAGCGCAGGGCGATCCAGTTGAGGCCCTTGCTGCGCTGGTAGAAGGCGAGCAGGTCCTCGCCGGCCCGCTTCGAGATGCAGTACGGGGTGAGCGGGTCGAGCCGGTCGTCCTCGTGCATCGGCAGCTTCTTCGGATCGCCGTACACGGAGGCGGAGGAGGCGAACACGAGCCGCTTCACGCCGTGGTCGGCGGCGGCGGCGAAGACGTTGTGGTTGCCGACCATGTTGATGTCGATCGACTCGTACGGGTCGGCCTGGCTCTTGTTGATGGAGACCGCCGCGAGGTGGACGACGAGGTCGCAGCCCTTCATGGCCGCGTGCACCGCGCCGCCGTAGCGCACGTCCTGGTCGACGAGCTCGACGTCGCCGGTGGCCGCCAGCTTGGCGACCTGCTCCCGGTCGCCGCGGAACATGTTGTCGAAGATGCGGACCCGGTAGCCCTTGTCCAGCAGGAGCGGCACCACGTGCAGGCCGATGAAGCCCGCACCCCCGGTGATGAAGACGGTCTGCTTCGACATGTCGTGCGATGTCCTTCCTGAAGGAGATCAGCGGCCGGTGGCGGCGCTGGCGACGACGTCGACCAGGGTGGCGACGACGGTCTCGACCTGGGCGTCGGTGAGGTTGGCGTGCATCGGGATGGCCAGGTGCCGGGCGAACAGGTCCGCCGAGACCGGGCACGGCGTCGTCTGGCCGTAGAGCGGCTGCGCGTGCGAGGCGTACGTGCCGAAGGTGCACTGCACGCCGCGCCGGCGCAGCCCGAGGGCGACCGCGCCGCGGTCGACCGAGGGGTCGAGGGTCACCACGTACGACTGCCAGGGGTGCTCGCGGTCCGGTGCCTCGTGGGGGGTGACGATCAGCTCGTGGTCCTTGAGCAGCTCGCCGTAGCGGGCGGCGGTGCGCCGCTTGGCGGCGAGCAGGTCGGGCAGCCGGTCGAGCTGGGCGAGCATGATGGCCGCCGCCACGTCGGAGAGCCGGTAGTTGTAGCCCAGCTCGGTGAAGGCCGGAATCGGCAGGTCGGACAGCTCGGCCCGGGTCAGCGCGCCCTCCACGCCGTACGTGTGCAGCTTGCGGGCGTGCGCGGCGAGGTCGTCGCGGTCGGTGACGTAGGCCCCGCCCTCGCCGGCAGTGATGCCCTTGCGGCCGTGGAAGCTGAAGGTGGCGACGTCGGCCAGGCTGCCGGCGGGGCGGCCCTTGTAGGTGGCGCCCGCCGCACACGCGGCGTCCTCGACCAGGAACAGCCCGTGCCGGTCGGCGACGGCCCGCAGCTCGTCGTAGTCGGCGGGCTGGCCGAAGGCGTCGACGGCGACGACGCCGACGGTGCGGGGGGTGATGGCGGCCTCGACGGCGGCCGGGTCCACCGTCCAGATGTCGGGCCGCACGTCGGCGAAGACGGGCTTCGCGCCCGCCCACATCACCGCGTGGCCGGTGGCCGGGAAGGTGTAGTCGGCGACGACGACCTCGTCGCCGGGCCGGACCCCGAGGGTGAGCAGCGCGAGGTGCAGGGCGGAGCCGCAGTTGGCTGTGGTCAACGCGTGCCGGGTGCCCGTCGCGGCGGCGAAGCGCTCCTCGAAGCGGCGGCAGGTGGGCCCGGCGCCGGCCAGCCAGCCGGAGGCGAAGACCTCGGCGATCGCCGCGAGCTCCGCCTCACCGACGGTGGGCTGGCCGAGCGCGATGACGTCGTCTGACATGAGGCTCCCTAGAAGACGGACCCGGTGAGTGTAGGCACCCCCGGGCGGCAGCGACGAATCGGGCACGCCGGGCGCTGGTTACCATCGGTGGTCGCCCGGCGGAGGTGACGACCGGGCAGGGGAGAGCGAGATGACGAGGTTCGTGGTCGTCGGCGGCGGCATCGTCGGCCTGGCGGTCGCCCACCGGCTGGTGACCGACCGGCCGGGCGACTCCGTCACCGTGCTGGAGAAGGAGGCCGGCTGGGCGGCGCACCAGACCGGCCACAACTCGGGCGTGATCCACGCCGGGGTCTACTACCGGCCGGGCAGCCTCAAGGCCACCCTGTGCCGGGCCGGCAGCGCGTCGATGGTCGAGTTCTGCGCCGACCACGGGCTGGCGTACGAGGTCTGCGGCAAGCTGATCGTCGCCACCGACGAAGCGGAGCTGCCCCGGCTGCGGGCGTTGCACGAGCGGGCCGAGGCCAACGGCCTGCCGGTGCGGCTGGTCGGTGCGGCCGAGGCCGCCGAGCACGAGCCGCACGTGGCGGCCGTCGCCGCGCTGCACGTGGCCTCGACCGGCATCGTCGACTACGGCGCGGTCTGCCGGAAGCTGGCGGAGCTGCTCGCCGCCGCCGGGGCGGACCTGCGCACCCGCGCCGAGGTGACGGGGGTGGCCGACCGGCCGGCGGGGGTGGTGGTCACCACCACGGCCGGCGAGGTGGTCGCGGACGTGCTGATCAACTGCGCGGGCCTGCACGCCGACCGGATCGCCCGGCTGGCCGGGGTGCCGACGCCGGTGCGGATCGTCCCGTTCCGGGGCGAGTACTACGAGCTGACCCCGCAGCGGCGGGGCCTGGTGCGGGGGCTGATCTATCCGGTGCCGGACCCGCAGTTCCCGTTCCTCGGGGTGCACCTGACGAAGATGATCGACGGCACGGTGCACGCCGGCCCGAACGCGGTGCTGGCGACCGCGCGGGAGGGCTACTCGTGGGGGCGGTTCAGCCCGCGCGACGTGTGGGACGAGCTGACCTACCGGGGGCTGTGGGCGCTGGGCCGGCGGCACTTCCGGTACGGGCTGACCGAGGTGGCCCGGTCGCTGTCGAAGGCGCGGTTCGCGGCGAGCCTGGCGCGGCTGGTGCCGGAGCTGACGCCGGCCGACATCGTCCGGGCCGGCGCGGGGGTGCGGGCGCAGGCGATCCTGCCCGACGGCGGCCTGGTCGACGACTTCCTGATCGTCGAGGCGGCCCGGCAGGTGCACGTGCTCAACGCGCCCTCCCCCGCCGCGACCAGCTCGCTGGAGATCGCCCGGCACATCGTCTCCCGGCTGCCGGTGGACACGACCCGCTGAGACGCTCGGGCGGGGCCGCGGGCGCGGGCGGGACAACGGGACGGCGGGACAACGGGACGACGGGTCGGCGGGCGGGCGCTCAGGCGGGGGCGGCGTCGCGCTGCCGGGGCACGACGCCGGCCGCGCCGAGGCCGGTGGCCACGGCCTCCACCAGCGCGTCGAGGTACGCCTCGGTCGGCATCGTGCGGGTGATGGCCAGCCGCCAGTACAGCGGCCCGACGATCAGGTCCACGGCGGCGCCGGGCTCGGTGTCGGCGGGCAGCTCGCCCCGGGCGACGGCGCGGGCGACGAGCGACCCGCCGACCTCCTGCTGCTGGGCCCGCAGCACCGCCTGGAGGGTGGCGTCGATCTCGGGGTTGCGGGCCGCCTCGGCCAGCAGGTCGGGCACGATCTGCGCGGCCAGGGGGTGACTCAGGGCGTGCGCGAGCACCCGCAGCAGCAGGCCGAGGTCGCCGCGCAGGCTGCCGGTGTCCAGGCTTGGCAGCTTGCTGCCGGCGGCGGCGCCGACGACCTCGACGACCAGCTCCAGCTTGGAGCTCCACCGCCGGTAGATCGCGGTCTTGCTGACCCCGGCCCGGCGGGCGACGGCCTCGATGGAGAGCCGGCCGTAGCCGACGGCGGCCAGCTCCTGCATGAGCGCGCGCCGGATGGCCGTGGTGATCTCACCCCGCAGCACCGCCGCGCCGGCCGGCGCGCGCCTCTTCTCGGTGGTCACGGCAGACTCTTCTCGGGCGTCACGGCAGACCCTCCTCGGCTGTCACGTGGGACAATGTACCGCAACGACGGTACGGTTGCGTCCCGACGTTGTTATGGACTACCTTCCACGCAGCGACGAGGCGGCGCTCCACGCACCGGCCACCGGCGAACCCGTCGTCGCGCCCATCCCGTTGGTACAACAGACGCACCCCGCTGGCACGACAAGATCGGAGCGCCCATCCCATGGCCAACACCGCGCTGGCCGACCCCGACGCCGGCCTCTCCCAGGCGCAACTGGCCGCCCGGTACGGGCTGCGGGTCGCCGGCGAGCGGCCGTCCCTGGCGGAGTACACCCGCCGCCTGTGGGCGTACCGGCACTTCATCGCCGCGTACTCGAGCGCCAAGCTGGTCGCCTCGTTCAGCAACGCCCGGCTCGGGCAGCTCTGGCAGGTGCTCACCCCGCTGACGAACGCGGCGGTCTACTACCTGATCTTCGGCCTGGTGCTGAAGCAGAACAGCATCCCGAACTTCATCGCGTACCTGACCGCCGGGCTGTTCATCTTCAACTTCACCCAGACCGCGGTGCAGAACGGCACCCAGTCGATCACCGGCAACCTGGGGCTGATCCGGGCGCTGCACTTCCCCCGGGCCTGCCTGCCCCTGGCCGTCATGCTCACCCAGTTCCAGCAGCTGATGGCCTCGCTGGTGGTGCTGATGGGCATCGTGCTGGTCACCGGCGAACCGCTCACGGTCGAGTGGCTGCTGCTCGTCCCGGTGGTGCTGCTCCAGGCACTGTTCAACGCCGGGCTCACCATGGCCGTGGCCCGGATGGGCTCGAAGGTCGCCGACCTCAAGCAGGTGATGCCGTTCCTGGTGCGCACCTGGATGTACGGCTCCGGCGTGCTCTACAACGTCGCGCTGTTCGAGGAGAACCTGCCGGGCTGGGCGACCCGGATCGTCGAGGCGAACCCGATGCTGGTCTACATCGAGCTGGCCCGGCACGCGCTGCTGGAGGGCGCGCCGCTGCTCAACTCCTCCATGGTCCAGGCGTGGTCGTACGCGGTGGGCTGGGCGGTCGTGATGGGCGTGGGTGGTTTCATCTACTTCTGGCGGGGCGAACAGGAGTACGGCCGTGGCTGAGCACATCGAGGCGTCCAACGACGTCACCGTGACGCTGCCCAGGATCGTCGAGCGCATCCCGACCGTGGTGGTCGACGACGCGCACGTGATCTACCGGGTGCACAAGGGCGCGGCCGGCGGCACCAGCCCGGTGGCCGCCCTGAAGCGGATCGTGTCCCGCACGTCCGCGCCGAACATCCGGGAGGTGCACGCGGTCAAGGGGGTCAGCTTCACCGCGTACCGGGGCGAGGCGATCGGGCTGATCGGCAGCAACGGCTCCGGCAAGTCCACCCTGCTGCGGGCCATCGCCGGGCTGCTGCCGGTCAACCGGGGCGCGGTCTACACCCAGGGGCAGCCGTCGCTGCTGGGCGTCAACGCCGCCCTGCTCAACGACCTGCCGGGCGAGCGCAACGTCACCCTGGGCTGCCTCGCCATGGGCATGCAGCCGGCCGACGTGGCCCGGCTCGCCCCGGAGATCATCGAGTTCTCCGGGATCAACGAGCGCGGCGACTTCGCCTCGCTGCCCATGCGGACGTACTCCTCCGGCATGGCCGCCCGGCTGCGCTTCTCCATCGCGGCGGCCAAGAAGCACGACGTGCTGCTGATCGACGAGGCCCTGGCCACCGGCGACAAGGGCTTCCGCAAACGCAGCGAGCAGCGGGTGCGGGAGCTGCGGGAGGACGCGGGCACGGTGTTCCTGGTCAGCCACCAGCTCTCCTCGGTGCGGGACACCTGCGAACGGACGATCTGGCTGGAATCGGGCGTGCTGCGGATGGACGGCCCGACCGACGAGGTGCTGCGCGCGTACGAGGACTTCTCCAACAAGAAGTAAGGTTGCGGCTTCCGTACGGTGTCGTGCGGGTGTCTTCCCCACCGCGTCGTCCCTGGGGGGCGGCGCGGTGGTTGCGTTATGGTTCACCCGGCCGCCGTGCGGCCGTCACCCCCTGTTCGCAAACCGTGAGAGTGAGGATCGGCAATGACGCAGGACCACACCACTGGCCCGGACGCCACACCGGAGACCCCGGCGCCGTGGCGGCCCTCGCGGACGGTGGCGGTGGTGCTGGCGGGCGGGACCGGGACCCGGCTCGGCCTCGGCATCCCCAAGCAGCTGCTGAAGATCGCCGGCAAGCCGATCATCGAGCACACCCTGGCGGTCTTCGAGGCGGCCCCCGAGATCGACGAGATCATCGTGCTGATGGCCGACGGGCACGTCCCCGACGCCCAGCGGATCGTCGACAAGGCCGGCTTCCGCAAGGTCAGCAAGGTCATCGCCGGCGGCGACACGCGCAACGCCACCACCCGCATCGCGCTCGACGCGGTCGGCGAGGGCGACGTCAACATCCTCTTCCACGACGCGGTGCGCCCGCTGCTCAGCGGCCGGATCGTCCGGGAGTGCGTCAACGCGCTCTGGACCTACTCGGCGGTCGACGTGGCGATCCCGTCGGCCGACACGATCATCCAGGTCGACGACGACGACTGCATCACCGACATCCCGGTGCGCTCCACGCTGCGCCGGGGGCAGACCCCGCAGGCGTTCCGGTCCGGCACGATCCGCGAGGCGTACCGGATCGCCGCCGGCGACCCCGACTTCGCCGCCACCGACGACTGCGGCGTCGTGCTGCGCTACCTGCCGGGCACGCCGATCAAGGTGATCGACGGCTCGGACGAGAACATCAAGGTCACCCACCCGGTCGACGTGCACCTGGCGGACAAGCTGTTCCAGCTCGCCGCCGCGCAGGCCCCCCGGCTGACCGCCCGGGACTACACCGAGGAGCTGGCCGGCCGCACGATCGTCGTGTTCGGGGGCAGCTACGGCATCGGCCACGAGCTGACCGAGCTGGCCCGCCGCCACGGCGCGCAGGTCTTCCCGTTCAGCCGCTCCACCACCGGCACCCACGTGGAGCGCGCCGAGGACGTCGAGGCCGCGCTGAAGACCGCCTTCGAGGCCACCGGCCGGATCGACCACGTGGTCGTCACCGCCGGCATCCTGGAGAAGGGCGAGCTGGCCGAGATGGACCAGGAGACCATGGACCGGGTCCTGCACGTCAACTTCGTCGGCCCGGTCACCATCGCCCGGCAGTCGCTGCCGTACCTCCAGCAGACCAAGGGTCAGCTGCTGCTCTACACCTCCAGCTCGTACACCCGGGGCCGCGCCCGCTACGCGCTCTACTCGGCCACCAAGGCCGCCCTGGTCAACCTCACCCAGGCGCTGTCCGACGAGTGGGCCGAGTTCGGCGTACGGGTCAACTGCATCAACCCGGAGCGCACCGCCACGCCGATGCGCACCAAGGCGTTCGGCGAGGAGCCGGAGCACACGCTGCTGGCCGCCGAGACCGTCGCCCAGTCGTCGCTGGACGTGCTGATCTCCGAGCTGACCGGGCAGGTCATCGACGTACGCCGGGCACCGGGCGAGCTGCCCGCCGCGGGCGTGCCCGCCCAGGCCAGCCGGGCATCCGCCCCGGCCACGGCCGGCTGACGGGTCGACGGCCACCGCGACGGGCGAAGGAAGCGAAGCGACATGCGTGGTGACCTGGTCAGGAAGCTGGCCGCCCGGGTGGCGGCCACCGGCCTGGCGGTGCTGGCGTTCCTCACTCTCGCCCTGACCGGGGCGACCGGCTGGGGCCTGGCGCTCGCGGTGGCGGCCCTCGCCGCCGCCGGTTGGGAGCGCCGGGTCCGCCCGGCCGCCGACAGCACCGCCGAGGCGGTGCTGCTCGCCGCCGCCGTCCTCGTCGGATACGCGCGGCGGCTCGACGCCGGCTTCGACCCGGCGCTGGCGGCGACGGCCCTGGTGCTGCTGGGGCTGGCGCTGCTGGTGGGGCCGCTGCGGCAGGCCGGCGACCTGGAGATCCGGGCGGCGAACCTGCCGGTGCGGTCGTGGACCCCGCTGGTCGCGGCCCGGCTGGGCGACGCCCTGCTGGTGCTGCTCGCCGTGGTGGCGCTGTCCGCCGCCCTGGTGCTGCCGGCCTGGGTGGCCCTGCTGGTGGCCCTCGCCGTCGGCGCGGGGGCCGGGGCGGTCGCGGCGGACCTGGCGAAGCGGCGGTTCCGGCCCGGGGCGGGCGGCTCGGCGGTGGCCCGGGCGCTGCGGGCGCACCGGCCGGAGTTCCTGCTGCACTTCTCCGCCCCGCCCGGGTCGGAATACCAGGTCACCATGTGGCTGCCCTACCTGGAGCGGATCGGCCGGCCGTTCTTCGTGATGGTGCGGGAGCCGGAGTTCCTCGCCCCCATCGCGGCGGCCACCAGCGCCCCGGTGGTCTACTGCCCGACGCTGAAGGCGATGGACGAGGCGCTGGTGCCGGGCCTGAAGGTGGCGTTCTACGTCAACCACGGGGCGAAGAACAGCCACTGCATCCGGTTCTCGCAGCTCACCCACGTGCAGATCCACCACGGCGACAGCGACAAGGCCCCGAGCGCCAACCCGGTCACGGCGCTGTTCGACCGCAACTTCGTCGCCGGGCCGGCCGCGATCGACCGGTACGCCCGGGCCGGGGTGGACATCCCGGCGGAGAAGTTCGTCGTGGTCGGCCGCCCCCAGGTCGAGTCGATCGAGGTACGCCGCGCGCCGGCCACCGGCCTGGCGAACCCGACGGTGCTCTACACCCCGACCTGGACGGGGCACCACGCCGACGCCAACTACTGCTCGCTGCCGGTGGGCGAGACGATCGTACGGGGGCTGCTGGCCCGGGGCGCGACGGTGATCCTGCGCGCCCACCCGTACACGGGGCAGAACCCGGCGTCGGCGCGGCAGCTCGCCCGGCTCACGGAGCTGCTGGCGGCGGACCGGGCCCGCACCGGGCGGCAGCACGTCTTCGGCGCGGCGGCCAGCCGCGAGCTGTCCCTGGTCGACTGCGTCAACCGCTCCGACGCCCTCGTCTCGGACGTCTCCGGGGTCATCTCCGACTACCTCTACTCCGGCAAGCCGTACGCGGTGACCGACATGGCCGGCGACGGCGACCGGTTCGTCGAGCGGTTCCCGCTGGCCGGCTCGGGTTACGTGCTGCGGCGCGACGCGGGCAACCTCGACGAGGTGCTCGGCCTGCTGCTGGACACCGACCCGAAGGCGGCGGCCCGCTGGGGCACCCGGGCACACTACCTGGGCGACTTCCCGGTCGAGTCGTACGCCGAGGCGTTCCTGGCGGCGGCCCGCCGGGAGCTGGAGCCGGGCTGGAACCCGCCGGCCCCGCGCGCCGCCGACGCGATGACCCACTCCCCCACCGCCTGAGCGTCCCACCCGTCGGCTACAGCAGGTGGTGCCGGCGGGCGAACGCGGGGAACTCCGCGCCAGAGCACGGCAGGCGGGCACCGGTCGCCCGCAGCCCCTCGACGAGGCTGCCCGCAGCCGCCTCGGTCTGCTTCCCGGTACGGCACGCTCCCGCGAGGAGCCAGATCGTGCCGTGCACGCGTGCCTCGTTCTTGCGGGCGATCCTCGTGGCGTCCCGGTCATCCGTTATCGCGATGCCTCCACGCAGCTCAGCAGCAGCGAAGACGGACGCCTCGCCGAGATTCCGCTCCGTGGCGCCCAGCAACGAGGTCCATCTCGTGAAGCATCGGATCTCGTCGAGCGTGCCCAGACGGGCGACGCCCAGCCAGTCCGCCTCGCACGCCGCCGCCAGTTCGGGCCGGGCGGCCGAGCCCACCCGTAGTTCCTCGACCACCACCTGCGTTGTCCAGCAGTCCGCATCGATCAACAGGTCGTGCAGAACGTCGAGCCGGTCGGCGAGGGTGAAGTGGCCGAGCACCATGGTGTCCAGCACCAGGACGGCCGTCGGCGCAAGCAGGCTCACGGCTCGATCTCCAGGTCGTCGTTGTCCGGCAGGTCCGGCTCGGTGACTTGACCGTGCATCAGCTCGACCGCCCTGGTTCGGGTGATGCGACCGATCCGCAACGCCTCCATCACGGCGTGCGCGTAGGCCGGCGGCACCCGCACGGAGGCGAGATCCGGCTGCGGAACCCAGCCCAGAGCCTCCATGAACTCCGCCCGGGTCGGCCGGTTCTGGCTCCAGAGTCGCCGGATCGGCGCGTCGATGACCTCCGCCTGCTCCGCCTGCCGCAGCGCCAGCAACCAGGAGGTCCGGTATCGAGCCGCGTGACCCACCAGCAGGTCCCGGGTCACCGGGCCGGCATCCCGCGCGGCCGCCAGCACCTGGGCGGGCAGCAGCAGTTCTGCGGCGAAGGCGTCGATGGCGGACTCACGGTGCGTCCGCGACGCGCTGACGCCCAGATCGCTGGAGTACTCGTCGCCGATGATCAGATGGCCCAGCTCATGCGCGGCCGTCGCCCGTCGGCGACCAGGATCGCCCGAGGTGCTCACCACCGCGACCGCGAGGTCACCCTCGATCAGCGATGCCCCGTCGCCGGGCAGGTCGGTCACCAGAGTCCACTGGCCGGCCCGTTCACAGACCTCGACGATGCTGCCGATCGGCCCGTCATCGATTCCGCACTCGCGCCTGAGCCACTGCGCCGCCTGCCGGGCCTCGTCCTCGACCGTGACGGCGCCCGGGTAACGGAGCGGTGGACGAGTGTCCAGCACGCCGAGCCCCACGAGTTGACGTACGTCACGAAGCCACTCGACGAGGGCGATCTCCAGCCGCTCGGCCGCGCGGGCGGCCTCGGTGCCGATCTCCTCGGTCACCGGCGCGGACCGCCGGGACAGTACAGTCGGCCGTGGCTCGATCAGGTAATTCATCGACACCCGCAGCGCACGCGACAGCCGCGCCAGTTCGAGGCCGTCCAGCCGCCGGGTGCCCGCCTCGACCTTGGCCAGCATGGTGCGGTCGAGACCCACCGCCCCGGCGAGATCCTGCTGCGACATCCCCAGGGACAGCCGGGCGTGCCGCACCTGCTCGCCGACGAAGCACCACTCCTGGTCATCAGCCATGGTGCGATAATCGCACAACCCGCGTCGGAGCGGGCCGATGCACGAGTTCATGCGGCGCGCCGCCGACGCGATGACCCACTCCCCATTGTCTGATCGTCCTGCCTACCCGGAGACGGCACCGGCCCCGGCTCTCTTCGCAGGAGAGCCGGGGCCGGCGGGGGGAGGGTGCTGTCAGGCCGAGTAGCCCCGCGTCGCCGCCCAGTGGGCCAGCGCGGCGGTGCTGATCCAGTACGCCGGGACGGCCGGGTCCGCCGAGTCGGCGATCCGCACGGTGCGCCCGGAGTCGCGGTAGCCGACGACGGCGATGTAGTGGCCGCCGGGGAACGAGTGCCAGCCGCCGTCGACGTCGGTGGCGTCGCCGGCGATGTTGACCACGACGCCGCGCCCGGCGCTGACCGCCTGCACCACGTCGGCCCGCAGCCGCTCCGCCTCAGCCGGGGTGGCGGCGCCGCCGGGGATCAGCCGGGTCCGGTACGGCTCGCCCTTGACCATCTCGTTGAGCACCCGCGTGGTGTCGTAGGCGGAGTTGGTGCCCATCTCGGTGGTGCCGAGGCGGACGGCCAGGGCGTCCTGGGTGCCGTCGACCCCGGTGGCGGAGAGCGCGTTGCGCACCGCCGCCGGGCCGCAGTAGTAGTAGGTGGTCTGGGCCTCGTAGTCGTAGTCGAGGACCTTGGTCGACGGCGGCTTCGGGGCCGCCGGCTTCGGCGTCGTCTTCTTCGGCGTCGACCTGGCGGTCAGGTCGGGGTTCGGGGTGGTCGGGGTGGCGCTCGGCGACGGCGAGGCGCTGCCCGGGGCGGCGGTCGCGGGCGGCGCGGCGACCCGGGCCTGGGCGCGGCTGGCCGCGCCGTCGAGGCGGGGCGCGACCTCGGCCACGGCGGCGTTGGTGGTCCGCTGCGGGGCGGGGTCGTCGTCGACGGCGGCGAGCAGCGCGCCGGTGCCGGAGGCCAGCAGCAGCGCCGCGGCGGAGCCGGCGACGACCTGGTAGGGGCGTTCCGTGGCGAGTCGCCGCAGGTGCCGCTTGAGCTGATCGTTCACGTGTTCCTCCACGGGGCGGGGCGGAAGCGGGGGCACCCGGGCGCGCGTCGGCGCACGGCGGCGCGGACGTGTCCGCGGCCGGTGGGGTCCGCTTTCTGGGGGGACGCCCGTTCAGGCGGGCGTACGCAGGGGTGCGACGGTCAGTGCGCCGGCTCGACGGCGACGGACGCGGGCACCGGGCTCCGTGGTGGAGGAACAACCCGGGGGGTGGGGTCAAACTGCACGAGGATGGAACTCCTTCCGACACCGCCTACCGGGTTAGCTGACGGATTCGGGCGGGAAGATCGCCCTACCGCAGGCCGTGGCCCGCGGATTCACCCCGGACGTGCAATGGGTCCCCGGTTCGTGATGGTCACGATTGAGCGGGTCGGCGCGGCGTCGCCTCTTGCGATCGGGTACCGCACCGGACGGGCCGACACTACTGGCCGACGGAAGCCCTGCCAACCCCACTCCACCTGCGTAAACGTGCCGAGGCCGACCAACTTACGGGTCATACGGAGACTGACGTGACTCAATGGGAGTGTCGACCCGACAGACGTCAGCCGACCCGCAACGGGACAACGCGTCGTGAATGTCGGCGAATTGCGGCCCACGATCGGACCGATCGGACCAGCCTGCCCGATCCGGGACGGCAGTGACCCGCCTCACGCCACCGCCCGTGGGTTAGCTGGATTGGGCCGGGCGCCAGCGGGCCGGCCGCCAGCCGAGGGCCGGGACGAACCGACCGGCCACCGCCGCGCGGGGAGCCGGCGCGGGGGCGGGGCGGACGCGCTCGGCGGCGGCGTACGCCTCGGCGGCCAGCGCCCGGGCGGCCGCGGCGGCCAGTTCGGCGTCGTCCCACGCGGCCCGCTCCCGCGCGGCGGCGGCCCGGTAGCGGGCCAGTCTGCCGTCCCGGACGGCCCGGGCCAGGACGACCTCCTGCTCCACCGGGTGCCGCCGCGGGTCCCAGCCGCCCCGGCGGGCGAAGACGTCGCAGAGCTGCCCGATGGACAGCTCGCCCCGCAGGTGGGCCGCCGTGGCGGCGTGGTGCAGCCAGCGTTCCCGGGCCACGTACTCGGTGGTGGTGCGCGGGGTGTGCGGCGTCGGCAGCGCCCCCGCGTCGCGGAAGCGCCGCGCGGCGGTCTCCGCCTCGTCGTACGCCTGCCAGGCCCGCTCGGCGGCGTCCTGGGCGGCCGTCCAGGCGGCCCGGCGACGGCGGGCGTTCTGCGCGGCCCCGGCGGCGGCCACCGCCACCTCGTCGGCGTACCGGCGCAGGTCGGCGGCCGCCGGGGCCGGCGGGGCGGCGGGCCCGGCGGGGGCCTCGACGGCGGGCGGGTGGTGCCGCTCGGGGCGGGCGACCAGCACCGCGAGCACGGTGAGCGCCAGCACGAGCAGCACGGACCAGATGGCGGCGGCCAGCGGCACCTCGGTCAGGAACTGGTAGAGCACGATGTCCATGGTCGGCACCTTGCGACGGTGGAGGCGGAACGGGATCCACGCCGCCGGGCGGGGCGCGGGCGGCGGGGGGTGGGGCGGCCGGTCCGGCAGGCGGGTGGGCGGCGCGGTTCGTCGGCGACGGCGGCGGGCGGGCCCGCCGTGCTGCTCAGGCGGCCGGCGGCGCGCGGGGGCCGGCGGCGGCGGGGACGAACCCGGTCGGCACCCGCTGCGGGGCCGGCGCGGTGGCCGGCGGACGACCGGCCCCGGCGGGCGACGGCGCGCCGGCCGGCGGCCACGGGCCGATGGTGGCGGTGGCGGTGGCGGTAGTCGCGGCCCCTGCGGATCCGGGTGCCTCCACGACGGCGGCGGAAGCGGCGGGATCGGCGGCGGCGGGATCGGCGGCGACCGCGCCGGCCGGGCCGGGGTCGACGTCGCCGGGAACCACCGCGCCCGCCGGCAGCGCCGCGGCGCCGAGGGAGAACGCGACCACGACGGCGAGCGTCGCCAGCATCCGCGCCGTCCAGCGCACGACCCACCACAGGGGACAGGTCAGCGCGACGGGAAGCACCCGTCCACGCTACCGCCACCGGTCGCGCGACGCGCCGCCGGCGGGCGGGTCAGCTGCTCGGCGCGGCGCGGCGCACCACCGGCGGGTGGGCGGCGGCCGGCGGGCGGGGGCGGCGCGGGGGCCCGAGCCGGCGGGTCAGCGGCATCTCGACCCAGCGGTGCAACAGCGCGGCCAGGCCGAGGTTGACCAGCAGGAAGCCGACCGCCGCCAGGGGGCCCCACCAGCCCGGCAGGCCCGTGCCGAGCCGGTCGGCCAGCCGCAGGACGGTGATCATGACGAAGACGTGCACCAGGTAGAAGGCGAAGGAGACCTCGCCGAGCCAGACCATCGGCCGGGACCGCCACGGCGTCCGCGCGCCGCGCACATCCGCGTCGGCGGCGGCCACGATGACCAGCAGGTACGCCGCCGCGAGCAGCGCCGCCCACAGCTCGGCGCGGATCCACTGGGCGGCGACCACCCAGGTGACGACGAAGATGGCGCTGGCGGCGGTGAGCCCGGGCCCACGCCAGCGCCCCCGGCGCAGCAGCTCGGCGGCGGCCACCCCCATCCAGAACTCCAGCGACCGCACGACCGGGAAGATCTGGGTGAACCACCAGGTGCTCTCCTGCGGCACCAGGCGCTGCCCCGGCCAGAGCGCCACGATCAGCAGCGGCACGGCCACCACCACCGCCCACAGCGCCCCGACGGGCGCCCGGCGCACCAGGGGCAGCGCGAACGGCAGGCAGACGTAGAAGAACAGCTCGCAGGAGAGCGACCAGCTCACCGAGTTGACGCTGTAGAAGTAGCCGGGCGTCGGGTCCCACGCCTGCACGAGGAACAGGTTCTCCAGCGCGGCGCGGACGTTGACCGGGTCGGCGAAGACCCACACCCCGGTCGCCAGCACCACCGCCCACATCAGCAGGTGGTTCGGGTAGATCTTGGCGAGCCGGCGGCGCAGGAAGTCGCGGCGGCGGTCCCCGTCGCGGGCCGACCAGACCAGCACGAAGCCGCTGAGGATGAAGAAGAACTCGACGCCGGACAGGCCCAGCGTGAACAGCCAGTCGACCACGGCCTTGGCCTCGGGCTGGCCGACGATCCGCATGGTGCCGACGTGGTAGCCGAAGACGAGCAGGGCGGCCACCCAGCGCAGCCCGGTCAGCGAGGGCAGCCGGCTGGCCGGGCGGGCCGGCGCGTCGGCGCGTACGACGGTCGGGGCGCCCGGGAGGCCGACGGCCCGACCGTCGGCGGGGGTCACCAGCACCGCTCTCCTCCTCGCGGACGCCCGGGCCGAGGCCGCCGCCCGGGTGACGGCGGGCCGCGCGGTGCCGCCCCGCCGGCACCCTACCCGGTGCGGCCGGGCGCGCCGCCCGCCGTCGGGCGTCCCGTGACGCGCCTGGCGGCGGCCCGGGCGCGATGGCCTAATATCGCGGTCTCGGCCACGACGAGGGGACAACACGGATGCACCAGCGGATCCTGCTGCGGGCCAAGAAGGGGCCGTTCGACGTCAAGTCGCCGGAGGAGACGTTCGAGCGCAACTGGATCGGCGAGAACGCCGGCAACCTCGTGTTCAGCCACGCGGCGCACAAACTGTTGCGGACGTCGACGGCGGAGGTCACCTCGTCGGAGTTCCGGGTCAACCCGCGCGAGGCCGACGAGATCAACGAGCGGTTCGACGTGTTCGTGGTGCCGCTGGCCAACGCGTTCCGGCGCAGCTACGCACACCGCCTGGTCGCCATGACCCAGCTGATCGAGCGGCTGAAGATCCCGGTGGTGGTGTTCGGGGTCGGCGCGCAGACCAACGTCGACGCCGACCGGGAGTACCTGCGGCCGATCGACGACGCGGTGAAGGCGTTCGTCTCGGCGGTGCTGGACCGGTCGCACAGCATCGGGGTGCGGGGCGAGATCACCGAGGGGTACCTGCGGACCCTCGGCTTCTCCGCCGTCGACGTGATCGGCTGCCCGTCGATGTTCCTGCACGGCGACAGCCTGCGGGTCGACAAGCGCAAGACCACGCTCACCGTCGAGGACCGGGTGGCGCTGACCGTCTCCCCGTACGTCAAGTCGATGGCGAAGGTCATCGCCTCGCACCACCGGCGGTACCCGAACCTGCGCTACCTGCCGCAGGACCTGAAGACGCTCGGCACCCTGCTCTTCGGCGACGCGCCGGAGGACCGGGGCAAGAAGGCGGCCATCCCGATCCACACCTCCCACCCGCTGTTCACCGAGGACAAGGTGCGGATGTTCGTCGACCCGTGGACGTGGATGGACTACCTGTCGCGGTTCGACTTCAACTTCGGCACCCGCATCCACGGCACCATCACGGCGCTGGTGGCGGGCACGCCGGGCTATCTCTTCGCGCACGACTCGCGCACGCTGGAGCTGGCCCGGTACTTCGACATCCCGCACCGGCTGATGAAGGACGTCCCGCCGGACGTGGACGCCATAGAGCTCTACGACGAGGCCGACTACAGCGCGCTCAACAACGGGCACAAGGCCCGGTACGCGACGATGACGGCGTTCCTGGCCAAGCACGACCTCGGGGTCTCCTTCGCCGACGGCGACAGCGCCGCCCGGTTCGACCGGCAGGTCGCCGAGACGACCTTCCCCCCGGCGGTACGCGCGCAGTCGGCCACCGACCCGGCGGAGCTGATCGCCCGCATCCAGTGGCTGCACGACCGCAACCAGGAGTTGAAGGAGACCGTCGCGGGGTTCGAGTCGCACCGGCTGCGGGCCCGGGTGCGGGCGGCCGGCGGCCGGATGAAGCGGATGCTCAAGCGTTAACCCTCCGTAGGGGGTCTGTTCAGCGAGCCCACCCCCGGCGGATACGTCAGGTTCCGGGGCCGTCCATCCGGGCGGTCGAGGGTGTCGGGCGTGGTCAATGAGCCGACGCGGAGCCCACTGCTGAGCATCGTCGTCCCGGTGCACGGGGTCGAGGCGTACCTGTACCAGTGCCTGGAGTCGATCCTCGGCGGCCTGTCCGCCGCCGAGGCCGCCGAGGTCGAGCTGGTCGCCGTCGACGACGCCTCCCCGGACCGGTGCGGGGAGATGCTGCGCTCGTACGCGGCCGGGCGGCCCCAGGTGCGGGTGGTGTCCCTGACCCGCAACGTGGGGCTGGGGCTGGCCCGCAACGCGGGGCTGGCGGAGGCGACGGGCCGGTACGTGTGGTTCGTCGACAGCGACGACTGGCTGCCCCCGGGCGCCCTGCCGACGGTGCTGGCGCGGCTGCGCCGCGACGAGCCGGACGTGCTGCTGGTGGATCACCTGCGGGTGCACGAGGGCGGCCGCCTGGAGGTCGACGCGAGCAGCCACCTGCTGCGCGGGGTCGACGGGTGCGTCCGGCTGGCCGACCGGCCCGAACTGCTGCGGGTGCAGCACACCGCGTGGAACAAGGTGGTCCGCCGGGCGTTCCTCGACGAGTTGGAGCTGCGCTTCCACCCCGGCTGGTACGAGGACATCCCGTTCAGCCACCCGCTGCTCATCGCCGCGGACCGGATCGGGGTGCTGGACCACGTCTGCTACCACTACCGGCAGGGCCGGCTGGGGGCGATCACCTCGACCCGCAGCGGCCGGCACTTCGACGCGTTCGTGCAGTACGAGCGCCTCCAGCAGTGGGTGGCGCGGCACGTCACCGAGGAGTGGATCCGCACCGACCTGTTCGGTCTGATGATCAACCACTACCTGGTGGTGGTGGGCAACGACGGCCGGGTGCACCCGAGGCTGCGGCGGGGGTTCTTCCGCCGGGTCGCCGAGCACTACCGCCGCTACCTGCCCTCGGGCGGGTACGCCCGGCCGGGCGGGGTGGCCGGGCTGAAGCACCGCCTGGTCGCCCGGGACAGCTACCTCGCGTACAAGACGTTGCGGCGGGCGCACCGGCTGGCCGGCTCGCTGCGGCCGGCGTCGCCCGCCGGGGCGGCGGCCCCCGACGCGGCGTCCGGCGGGAGCGGGCCGCTGGCCGCCGACGCCGCCGCGCCGTCCGAGGCGGACCGGGGCGGCGCCCTGGCGGGCCGGGGATGACCGGGCCGGGACCGGGCGGCACCGCCACCAGCGCCGGCACCGCCGCCGACAGCGCCGGAAGCGCCACCACCAGGGCCGGCGGCGGGCTGCGGCCCGCCCGCGAGGCCGACCTGGCGACGATCCTGCGCTGGCGCAACCACCCGCAGGTCCGCGAGGTCAGCCTCACCCGGCACGAGATCGGCCCGGCCGAGCACGCCGCCTGGTGGGCGGGCGTACGCGTCGACCCGGACCGGCGGGTGCTGGTGCACGAGCACCTCGGGCAGCCCTGCGGCGTGGTGACCTTCTCCGGCGTGACCAGCCCCGACCGGGCGCTGACCTGGGGCTTCTATCTCGACGTCGAGGGGCTGGACGCCCGGCGGGCGCTCCTGCCGGCCTGGCTGTCGCTGGAGGAGGCGGCGATCGCGTACGCGTTCGGCACCCTCGGCGCGCGCACCCTCGGCGGGGAGACGCTGGCCACCAACCGGCCGGTGCTGGCGCTGCACCGGCGCTTCGGGTTCACGATCGTCCGGCGCTACGAGCGGGACGTCGACGGCACGCCGCACCAGATGGTGTGGACGCAACTGAGCAGGGGAACATGACGACAGTCAAGATCGGCCCGCACGCGGTGGGCACCGGCGAGCGGCCCTTCGTGGTGGCCGAGATGTCCGGCAACCACAACGGCAGCCTCGACCGGGCGCTGGCCATCGTGGACGCGGTGGCGGCCAGCGGCGCGCACGCGCTCAAGCTCCAGACGTACACCCCGGACACGCTGACCATCGACGTGGACGCGCCGGAGTTCCGCATCTCCGGCGGCCACGAGCTGTGGGGCGGCGAGCGGCTCTACCAGCTCTTCGAGCGGGCGCACACGCCGTACGAGTGGCACGGGCCGATCTTCGAGCGGGCCCGTCGGCACGGCCTGACGGTCTTCTCGTCGCCGTTCGACGCCACCGCCGTGGAGCTGCTGGAGGAGCTGGACGCCCCGGCGTACAAGATCGCCTCGTCGGAGCTGGTGGACCTGCCGCTGATCCGGCTGGTGGCCGCCACCGGCAAGCCGATGGTGATCTCCACCGGCATGGCCACGGTCGGCGAGATCGACGCCGCGGTGACCGCCGCCCGCGCGGGCGGCGCGGGCGGCATCGTGCTGCTGGCGTGCACCGCGTCGTACCCGGCCCCGCCGCAGGACAGCAACCTGCGCCGGCTGCCGGTGCTGGCCGACACGTTCGGCGTGCCGGTCGGAATCTCCGACCACACGCCCGGCATCGGGGTGCCGGTGGCGGCGGTGGCGCTGGGCGCCTGCCTGATCGAGAAGCACGTGACGCTGCGCCGCGCCGACGGCGGGGTGGACTCGGACTTCTCGCTGGAGCCGACGGAGCTGGCCGACCTGCGCGTCGAGTCCGAGCGGGCCTGGGCGGCGCTGGGCGTCACCACGATCGGCCCGACCCCCACCGAGCGGGAGGGGCTGCGGTTCCGCCGGTCGCTGTACGTGGTGGCCGACGTGCGC
Organism: Micromonospora sp. WMMD712; assembly: GCF_029581295.1. Lineage (NCBI taxonomy): Bacteria > Bacillati > Actinomycetota > Actinomycetes > Micromonosporales > Micromonosporaceae > Micromonospora > Micromonospora sp. WMMD712. Next base: position 7,285,054 of record NZ_CP120743.1, on the reverse strand, counting down.
GCGGGCGAGCCGGTGACCCGGGACAACGTGCGTTCGATCCGCCCGGCCGGCGGCCTGCCCCCGGCCGACCTGGACCGGGTGCTGGGCCGCACCTTCCGCCGCGACGTGCCCCGGGGCACCGCGCTGGGCTGGGACCTGGTCTGACCGGCGGACATGTCCCGTTCACCTGGCGGCCGCTGTCGACGCGGGACGGGCATGCCGCATTCACCGCCCGCGTCGCGCCCGTTCACCGTCCGGCGTGGGGCCGTTAACTCTGCCGGCTTAGCGTCACGAACCGTCCGCCGGCCGGCACCGTCCCCGGCCGGAAGATCAACCGACCTTGGGAGCACCAGTTGAGCGAGTTGAATGGGTCCTCCATTCTGATCACCGGGGGCACCGGGTCCTTCGGCCGCACCTTCCTGCGGCACGTCCTGGCCGAGGCCGACCCGGCCCGGGTGGTGGTGTTCTCCCGCGACGAGCTCAAGCAGTACGAGCTGCGCCAGCAGCTCGGCGACGACCCCCGGCTGCGCTGGTTCATCGGCGACATCCGGGACCGGCACCGCCTCACCCGGGCCATGCACGGCGTCGACCACGTCGTGCACGCCGCCGCGCTCAAGCAGGTGGACACCGCCGAGTACAACCCGTCGGAGTTCATCGCCACCAACATCACCGGCTCGCAGCACGTCGTCGACGCGGCCATCGAGGCCGGGGTGAAGAAGGTCATCGCGCTCTCCACCGACAAGGCGTCCAGCCCGATCAACCTGTACGGGGCGACGAAGCTCGTCGGCGACAAGCTGTTCGTCTCGGCCAACCACTACGCCGCCCACCACCCGACCCGGTTCGCCGTGGTGCGCTACGGCAACGTGGTGGGCAGCCGGGGCTCGGTGGTGCCCCTGTTCCGCCGGCTCGCCGCCGAGGGCAGGAGCCTGCCCGTCACCGACAAGCGGATGACCCGGTTCTGGATCACCCTGGACCAGGCCGTGCAGTTCGTCGTGGACTCGTTCGACCAGATGCAGGGCGGGGAGCTGTTCGTGCCGCGCATCCCGAGCATGCGCATCCTCGACCTGGTGGAGGCCGTCGCCCCGGACGCCACCACCCACGAGATCGGCATCCGGCCCGGCGAGAAGCTGCACGAGGAGATGATCGCCCCGGACGACAGCCGGCGGACCCTGCGCACCCCGGACCGGTTCATCGTGCAGCCGACCATCGCCACCTGGGGCTACCAGCCGCCCGCGCACTGCGAGCCGGTGCCGGACGGGTTCGCCTACCAGTCGGACAGCAACGACGAGTGGCTCGGCGTGGAGCAGCTGCGCGACATGCTCGGCATCGCCGCGTGATGGCGATGCTCCCGTACGGGCGGCAGTCCGTCACCGACGACGACGTCGCCGCCGTGGTCGCCGTGCTGCGCAGCGACTGGCTCACCACCGGCCCCCAGGTCGACGCGTTCGAGGCGGACCTGGCCGGCTGGACCGGAGGGGTCGGCTGCGCGGCCGTGTCCAACGGCACGGCCGCCCTGCACGTGGCGTACGCGGCGGCCGGCGTCGGCCCCGGCGACGAGGTGGTCGTGCCGCCGATGACGTTCGCGGCCACCGCCAGCACCGCCGTCGCGCTCGGCGCGCGGGTCGTCTTCGCCGACGTCGAGCCGGAGACGTACACCCTGGACCCGGCGGCGGTCGGCGCGGCGCTGACCGGCCGGACGAAGGTGGTGGCGGCGGTCGACTACGCCGGCCACCCCGCCGACTACGACGCGCTGCGCGCGGTGCTCGGCGGCGGCGACAAGCTGCTGCTCGCCGACGCCGCCCACTCGATCGGCGCGGCCTACCACGGCCGGCCGGTCGGGTCGCTCGCCGACCTGACCACGTTCTCGTTCTTCCCGACGAAGAACCTCACCACCGCCGAGGGCGGCGCGGTCGCCGCCGTCAGCCCGGCCCTGCTGGAGCGGGCCCGCCGGTTCCGCAACCACGGCCTCGTGCGCGACCGCGCCGCGCAGCGCTGGCCGGACGAGGGCGGCTGGCACCAGGAGATCCACGAGTTCGGGCTCAACTACCGGCTGCCGGACGTGCTCTGCGCGCTGGGCCGCAGCCAGCTGCGCCGGCTGCCCCGGTTCCTGGACCGCCGCGCCGAGCTGGTCGCCCGCTACGACGCGGCCCTGGCCGACCTGCCCGGCGTGTCGGTGCCCGGCCGGCGGTCCTGGGCCGAGCCGGCCTGGCACCTGTACCCGATCCGGGTGCACGAGGGTCGCCGCCGCGCCGTCTACGACGCGATGCGGGCCGCCGGGATCGGCGTGCAGGTCAACTACGTCCCCGTGCACTGGCACCCGGCGTTCGCGGAGCTGGGCTACCGGCGCGGCTCCTGCCCGGTGGCCGAGGGGTTCTACGCCGAGCAGCTCTCCCTGCCGCTGTTCCCCGACCTCACCGACGCCGACCAGGACCGCGTCGTCGACGCCCTGGCCGCCGCCCTGCACGCCGCCCCGGCGCGCGCCGCCGCCTGAGGGGACCGGGATGCACCACGCGAACCACTTCTACGGCCACGCGCACGTGCTGGCCCGCTACTGCGGCCTCGGCGACGGGCACCCGCCCCGGATCGACGGGTACGTCCAGCACGGCTGGAACATCGGCGACGGCCTCGCCCCCGGCCACCCGTACGTCGAGGGCACGCCGAGCCTGCTGTGGTCGGAGCAGACCCGGCGGCGGGCCTGGTCGGTGGGGCGGCGCAACGTCGTGGTGACCGGCGCGCCGTTCGCGTACCTGCTGGCGTTGCGCGCCGACGACCCGCCGGAGCCGCAGCGGGAGGGCACCATCTGGTATCCGTTCCACGGCTGGGAGGGCCAGCACGTGCGCGGCGACCACCGGGAGCTGATCGCCCGCATCCGCGCCACCGAGCCGGGCCCGGTCACCGTCTGCCTCTACTGGCACGAGTACGGCATGCGCCGGGTCCGCCGCCTCTACGAGCAGGCCGGGTTCCGGGTGATCTGCCACGGCTACCGGGGGCACTGGTGGAAGGACACCGACCCGCTCTTCCTCGACAAGCAGCTCACCGAGCTGCGCCGGCACCGCCGGGTCGCGTCCAACCGGCTGACCAGCGCCATCTTCTACGGCATCGCGGCCGGCTGCGAGCCCGCCGTCTACGGCGACCCGATGATCCTGGCCGACGAGGACCCGACGTTCGGCGGCACCGCCCGCATCCGCCGGCAGTGGCCGGACCTGCACGGCGAGTCGGTGCACCTGCCGACGGCGGTCGAGACCGCCCGCGCCGAACTGGGCACCGACCACCGTTGCACGCCGGCCGAGCTGCGGGAGCTGCTGGGTTGGGCGACCCTCCAGGAGGAACACGTTGACCACTGACACCTCGACCCGCATCGCCCTGCCCGGCGGGGAGATGCTGGCCTGGTCTGACCTGACCGGCCGGCGGCTGCCCGGCGGCGGGCCCCTCGCCGCGCTGGCCGCCCGGGTCGTCCCGGCCGGCGCGCGGGTGCTGCTGGCCGGGCCGCACGACCCCGCGCTGGTCGACCGGCTGGCCCACGCCGACGTCACCTGCCTGCTGCGCAGCTGGCCGGACGGGTCGGCGCTGGCCGAGGACCGGGCCGTGCGGGTGGTCGTCGGCGGCCCCGGCGGGTTGCCGGCCGACGAGACGTTCGACGTGGTGATCGCCGCCGCCGGCCTGGACGCGGTGGAGTCGGTGGAGGGGACCCCGGTCGGCTGGGACGGGCTGCTGCGCCGGCTCGCCGCCGTGCTCGCCCCGGGCGGGACCCTGCTGCTGCGGCTGGACAACCCGGTGGGGCTGGCCCGGATGGTCGACACCGCGCCCTGGTACGCCGGCCGCGACGACGCCGACTGGACAGTCGGCGGGGTGCTGGACGCCGGCCGCCCCGCCAACCTGGAGCAGGCGCGGCAGCGGCTGGCCGGGGCGGGGCTGCGCCCCGGCGGCTGCTTCGCCGCGTACCCCGAACCGGGCGCGCCGACCGCCCTCGTCGACGCCGACGCGCTGGCCGCGTACCCCGGCAGCGGGCTGCTGGACGCGGTGCTGCACGGCGCGTGCGCGCCGGGCCGCGCCGGCCGTCCCGTGCTCCAGGACCCGGCCCGGCTCGCGGTCGACGCGCTGCACGCCGGGCTGGGCGCCGCGCTCGCCCCGGGCTGGCTGCTGCTGGCCCACCGCCCGGCCCCGACCGTTTCCGCCTCGGCCGCCCCCGCGGTGGGCGACCCGCCGGACCCGGCCGGCACCGCCCCGGGTGCGGCCCGGACCGCGCCGGCCGGCCCCGGCGGGCTGCCGGTGCTGTGGGTGCAGACCGGGCCGCCCGGGATCGGCGTGGTGGAGGTGACGGCGGCGGCGGACGGCTGGCGGTGGCGGGTGCCCGGCCCGGTCGCGGCGGCCGCCGACGCGCCGTTCGCCACCCGCGCGGCGGCCTGGCGGGACCCGGCCGTGCTCACCGGCGCGGTGCCCGACGGGCGGCTGCTGCGCACCGTGCTGCTCGACGCCTGCCTGCGCCGCGACCTGGCCGCCCTGCGCCGGCTGCTGCGCGGGTACGCGGCCTGGCTCGACGCGCACGCCGACGACGCCGGGCGGCTCACCGGCGCGACGGCCCTGGCCAGCCTCGACAACGTGGTGCTCGCCGACGGCGGGGCCGCCCCGGCCCGCGACGCCGCCGGCGCGTCCCCGGGGTTCGCGGTGCTCGACCCGAGCTGGCGGGCCAGCGACCCGTGGCCGCTGGACGTGACGCTGGCCCGGGGCCTGTGGCGGTTCGCCGCCGCCCTGGCCACCGGCGGGTACGCCCACCCCTGGTCGTCCACCCTCGACGTGGCCGGGCTGACCGTGGTGCTGGCCGGCACCGCCGGGCGCGACCTGGACCGGGCGACGGTGACGGCCGCCGTCGACGCGGAGGTGGCGGTCACCGCGGCGCTGCGCGGGTTGGACGGCGCCGACCGCGTCGCCCTCGCCGACGAGGTGCGCGCCGTGGAGCCCACCGCGCCCCCGGTCGGCCTGGACAGCCACCAGCAGCTGCGCGAGGCGTGGCTGCGACAGAAGGCGGAGCTGACCCGGGTGACGGCCCTGCTGCGCTGGACGGAGGAGCTGCTCACCTCCCGGGAACGGGCGCTGCGCCGGGCCGAGGCGACCATCAACCTGCTCAGCGGCTCGCTCAGCTACCGGGTCGGCCGGCTGGCGATCACCCCCGCCCGGCTGGCCAAGCGGGGCGCCCGCGCGGCGAAACGGCGGGCCAAGGACGCCCTCGCGCCCCGGCGCGCCGAGGAGGAACAGCAGTGACCCGGATCGTGGGGATCGTGCAGGCCCGGATGGGCTCGTCCCGGCTGCCCGGCAAGGTGCTGCGGCCGCTGGCCGGGCGCTCGGTGCTCGGCCGGGTGGTCCGGGCCGCCGCCGACGGCGGGGTGCTCGCCGACCTGGTGGTCGCCACCAGCACCGACGCCGTCGACGACGCGGTGGCCGCCGAGTGCGCCCGGCTCGGCGTGGCCTGCCACCGGGGCCCCGTCGACGACGTGCTCGACCGGTTCGTGGGCGCGCTCGACGCGCACCCCGGGGACGCGGTCATGCGGTTCACCGCCGACTGCCCGCTGCTCGACCCGGAGATCGTCCGGCTGGTCGCCGACGTGTACCGGGCCGTGCCGGGGCTCGACTACGCGAGCACGTCGATCGCCCGGACGCTGCCGCGCGGGCTGGACGTGGAGATCATCCGGGCGGACACGCTGCGGACGCTGCACCGCATCGCCACCGACCACCACCGGGTGCACGTGACCTCGTACGCGTACACCCATCCGGAGCTGTTCCGGGTGCTCGGGGTGACGCTCACCCCCGACCGGTCGGCCCTGCGGCTCACCCTCGACACCGAGCAGGACTGGGCGCTGGTGCGGGCGGTGGCCGACCACTTCGGCGACGTCAGCGTCCCGCTGGCGAAGCTCGCCGACTGGCTGGCGGGCCAGCCGGCCCTGCGCGCCCTGAACGCCGCCGTGCGGCAGAAGCGGCTGGAGGAGTCCTGAGCACCGTGCGCGTCGGGGTGCGCTGCGACGCCGGGCCCACCCGGGGGGTGGGGCACCTGGTGCGCTGCCTCGCCCTGGCCGAGGAGTTCCTCGCCCGGGGTCACCGCGTCGAGTTCTTCGGCACCGTCGAGGGCGTCGGCTGGGCGGGCCGGCAGCTCGCCGCCCGGGGCATCCCGCTGCACCCCGGCCCCGAGCGCCCCGCCGACCTCGTGGCGGCGGCCCGCCGGCACGGCCTCGACGTGGTGGTGCTCGACTCGTACGAGCTGGACCCGACCGGGGCGGGGGCGCTGCGCGCGGCGGGGGTGGTGACCCTCGCCGTGGTCGACGGCGACACCCGGGGGCAGGACGCCGACGTCTACCTGGACCAGAACCTGGGCGCGGCGCACGGGCCGCTGCCCGGCCGGCTGCTCGCCGGGACGGCGTACCCGCTGCTGCGCGACGCGGTGGTGGCCGCGCGGCCGGCGACGCCCCGCCCCGCGACGCCCGTGGCCCGGCCCCGGGTGCTGGCCTTCTTCGGCGGCACCGACGCGTTCGGGGCGGCCCCGGTGCTGGCCCGGGTCCTGCTGGCCACCGGGCACCCGATGGACCTGACCGTGGTCGTCGGCCGCGCCGACGTCGAGGCGGAGCTGGCGGCCCTGACCCCGGGCCGGGGGCAGGCGGTGCGGCCCGTGCCGCCCACCGACGACCTGCCCGCCCTGGTCACCGCCGCCGACCTGGTGGTCAGCGCCGCCGGCACGTCCACCTGGGAGTTGTGCTGCCTCGGCGCGCCGGCCGCGCTGGTGTGCGTGGTGGACAACCAGCGCGAGTCGTACGGCCGGGTGGTGGACGCGGGGCTCGTGGCCGGCCTCGGCGAGCTGCCCGCGCTGGCCGCCGCCGGGCTGCCCGGCCGGACGGCCCGCGCCGGGGCCGCGCGGACGCTGCGCGCCCTGCTCGACTCCCCCGAGCGCCGGGCCGCTCTGGCCGCCCGAGCCTGGGCCACGGTCGACGGGCGCGGCCGGGCCCGGGTCGCCGACGCGGTGCTCGCCCTCGTCGGCGCGCCCAGCCGCAGCTAGCCGCCCACGGAACGCCCCGCGCCGCCGCCCGCCGGGCAGCCGCTCCGGCTCAGGGCAGCCGCTCCACGCTGACCCGTTCGCGCAGCTCGGGCCGGGCGGCGAGCAGGTCCTCGACGATCCTGGCCGCCGCCGCGTCGGCGGCCAGGAACCGGATCGGCCCCGGGACCGCCGCCACCACGGCGGCGCTGCGGGCCGGCTCGGCCAGCGGCAGCCGGTACACCGCCGGCCCCGACGCGCCGGCGGTGCCCTGGAGGGTGGAGACGAACAGGGTGACCAGGTAGCCCTCGCGGCGGCGGTCGCTCACCACCACCGTCACGGTGCCCGGCGCGGCCGGCGGCCGGGCCAGCGCGCGGGCCGTCGACGCGGCCGGGCCCGGGCGGGCCAGCGACCCCGACCACCAGGCCGCCGCCCAGGTGGTGACCCGGTCGCCGAACGGCTGGGCGAAGAGCCCGGTGCCGCGCGGCAGCCCGGCCGCCCCGGCGCAGGCCGCCACCAGCGCGACCGCCACCGCCCACCGCGCGCCGGCCCGCTGCCCTGCGGTCCGCCGGCCCGTCCCGCCGCCGGCCCGCGTGCCGGGCACGGTCCGCCCCGGTGGCGGCAGCAGCAGGGCCAGCGCGCCCGCGCCGACGAGCAGCACCGCCAGCAGCAGGTGCAGCGTCTTGCCGTAGTAGTAGCGCGGGTCGGTGCCCAGCGCCCGGAAGTAGAGCAGGAACCCGGCCGCGAACACGCCCGCCGCGGCGAGCGCGCCCGCGTAGCGCCGCCACACCGGCAGCCGCCGGCCCGCGACCAGACCCGCGCCGACCAGGCCCACGAGGGCCAGGAACGCGTCGTAGCGGGGGAACACGCCGCCGCCGGTGGCCACGTTGTCGACCTGGTCGGTGCGCAGCAGGCCGGCGACGGCCGGCAGCGGCGTCAGCACCGCCGCCACCGACATCGCCACCGCCAGCAGCCGCGGCCGGCGACGCAGCCGCCGCCGGTCCCGGACCAGCCACGCCGCCACCAGCGCCGCGACCACCGGCAGGAACATCAGGTACGCGAAGCCGACCGTCACGCACAGCGCGCCGACCACGGCCACCTGGGTGCCGGTGCGGGCCACCGGCCGGCAGGTCACCGCCACCAGCAGCACCGCCGCCGCCAGCCCGAGGCTCTCGCCGGGATAGCCGTAGACGACGAAGCGGGCCAGCTCGGAGCCGAGGCAGGCGGCCGTGACCGCGCCGGTCAGCGCGAGGGCGCGGGGCAGGTCGAGCCACGGGCCGGCGAGCCGCTGCGCCGTCCACGTCACGGCGAGCACCAGCAGCCCCCACGCCCCGACCGACCAGCCGAGGTAGTGGTCGAGGGCGTCGGCCGGCCCGGCGGGCGCCGTCGAGGAGCGCAGGAACGTGTCCAGCAGCGCCGCGGTGAGGTGGAAGCCCTGCGGATACCAGACCATCGGCTCCGGGGCGATCCGCGCCGCCGCCTGCGGGTCGGTGAACAGGTACCCGCCGACCGCCCGGATGCCCTCCACCGTGGCCAGGTGCCGGCTGTTGTCCTCGCCCGTCATCGCGTACGCGAGGCGGCCGGCGAGGTCACCGGCGCGCAGGTACGGCCAGGCCAACGCGACGGCGGCCAGCAGCGCCGCGCCCACCGGCAGCGCGTCGGCGGCGACCGGACGGGGCAGCCCCGGCCGGCGGCCGGTGGCCGCCGCGATCCCGAGCAGGACCGTCGACGCGGTCCCCGCCACCGGCACCGGGTGCAACCCCCACGGCCAGGCCGAGAAGAGCAGCCCGGCGGCGCACGTCGCGCCGGCCAGCAGCGCGCCGGCCAGCACCAGCCGGTCCAGCAGGGTCCGGCCGCCGCGCAGCAGCCCGGCCGTCAACCCGAGCAGCACCAGCGGCAGCAGCCCGGCCAGCCCCGCCGCGTACGCCAGCAGGGGCCCGACCCACGCGACGACGAGCCACCCGACCAGCCGGCGGGCGGGCCAGGCCGGGCGGCCCGGCGGCGGCTCCGGCGGACCGGCCGGCGCGACGACGGTGGCGGACTGGCTCTGCACCCGGCCACGCTAGGCCCGGCCCGGCGACGGGCGGCGACGTCCACGTGTGCGGCAGGTGACCGGCGGGTGACGGACCGGACCGCGCTCGCACACGCGTACGAAATGCCAGGTAGGCTGCGGGGCATGTCCGGTGCCGCCTACCAGCCGTCGATGCTCGACCTCGCCGCCGACGGGCCGTCGCCGGGCCCGCTCGCCGGGCTGCGCCGGCACCCGCTGAGCCGGGGCGCCTGGGTCGACCACCTGCCCGGCTGGGTGCGTGGCTCCGACGCCGTCCTCGACGTGCTGCTCGCCGACGTGCCCTGGCGGGCCGAGCGCCGCACGATGTACGACGCGCGGGTCGACGTCCCCCGGCTGCTCTGCTGGTATTCCGGCCACCGCGAGCTGCCCCACCCGGTGCTCACCCGGGCGCGGGCGGCGCTGACCGCCCACTACGCCCCCGAGCTGGGCGAGCCGTTCGTCACCGCCGGCATGTGCCTCTACCGCGACGGGCGCGACAGCGTCGCCTGGCACGGCGACACCCTCGGCCGCTCGGCGCACACCGACACCATGGTCGCCATCGTCTCGTTCGGCGCGCCCCGGCCGCTGCTGCTGCGCCCCCGCGGCGGCGGCCCCGGCCTACGCTTCCCCCTCGGCCACGGCGACCTGGTGGTGATGGGCGGCTCCTGCCAGCGCACCTGGGAGCACGCGGTCCCGAAGACCGCCCGCCCCGTCGGCCCCCGGGTCAGCGTCCAGTTCCGCCCCGCCGGGGTCGCCTGAGCGCAGCCCACGGCTCCTCTGCTAGAAACGACTTCCAGGGTCCCCGCCCCGCACCGCCGTCGACGCGAAAGGGCGCCGCGATGACCCAGACCCCCGCCGAGCCACGCTCCCGCTGGTCCCCCTGGTCCCTGCACGGCGACGGCCGCTCCGTCACCCCCGGCGACGTCGTGCACCCCGGCGAGCGGCTCTCCTGGCCCCGCACCGTCGGCGTCGGCGTGCAACACGTCGTGGCGATGTTCGGCGCCACCTTCACCGTGCCGCTGATCACCGGCTTCCCGCCGGCCACCACCCTGTTCTTCTCCGGCGTCGGCACCCTGCTCTTCCTGCTGATCACCGGCAACCGGCTGCCGTCGTACCTCGGGTCGTCGTTCGCGTTCATCGCCCCCGTGCTGGCCGCGAAGACCGACGGCGGCATCGGCCCCGCGCTCGGCGGCATCGTCGTGGCCGGCGCCGCCCTGGCCGCCGTCGGCCTCGTCGTCCAGCTCGCCGGGGCGCGCTGGATCGACGCGCTGATGCCGCCCGTGGTCACCGGCGCCATCGTGGCGCTGATCGGGCTCAACCTCGCCCCCGTCGCCTGGGACGGCGGCGGCAGCGGCACCGGCGTCAAGGCCCAACCGCTGATCGCCGTGCTCACCCTCGCCGCGATCCTGCTCGCCACCGTCGCGTTCCGGGGCTTCGCGGCCCGGCTGTCCATCCTGCTCGGCGTCGTCGTCGGCTGGCTCGTCGCCGCCGCCCTCGGCGGCCTCGACCCGAAGGCCGTCGACGGGCTGCGCAAGGCGGCGTGGATCGGCCTGCCCGAGTTCCACGCGCCGAGCTTCAGCCTGCGCGCGACGGTGCTGGTGATCCCCGTGATCCTCGTGCTCATCGCCGAGAACGCCGGGCACGTCAAGGCCGTCGCCGCGATGACCGGCCGCAACCTCGACCGGGACATGGGCCGGGCGTTCCTCGGCGACGGCCTGGCCACCATGCTCGCCGGCTCCGGCGGCGGCTCCGGCACCACCACCTACGCGGAGAACATCGGCGTGATGGCGGCGACCCGCGTCTATTCCACCGCCGCGTACTGGGTGGCCGGGCTCGCCGCCGTGCTGCTCGGGCTCAGCCCCAAGTTCGGCGCGCTGATCCTCACCGTGCCGGCGGGGGTGCTCGGCGGCGCGACCACCGCCCTGTACGGCCTCATCGCCGTCCTCGGCGCGCGGATCTGGATCGAGAACCGGGTCGACTTCCACGACCCGGTCAACCTGATGACCGCCGCCGTCGCGCTGATCGTCGGCGCGGCCAACTACACCCTCACCAGCGGCGAGCTCTCCTTCAACGGCATCGCCCTCGGCACCGCCGCCGCCCTGGTCGTCTATCACGGCATGCGCCTGGTCGCCCGCCTGCGCGCCCCCACCCCGTCGAGCTGACCGGGGCGGGGGCACGGCGGGCTCAGTCGCGTTCGATCTGGTGGCCGACCACCGTGGGACCCAGCATCACGGCGAAGCCGCTGCCGTCGCGGCGCGGGTCCGCCGGGGGCAGCTCCACCGGGTCGCCGGTCGCCGTCGCGCCGACCGGCCGGGGGCCGACCCACGCCACCACCAGATCCGTCTCGCCCTTGAGGAACCGCTGCGCCCGCACCCCGCCGGTCGCCCTCCCCTTCGCCGGGTACGCCCCGAACGGCGTCACCTTCACCGTCGCCCCGGTGGACGTCACCACCATCGGCTCGCCGTGGGCCGGATCGTCCTCCCGGACCGCGCCGAAGAAGACCACCCGCGCCCCCGCCGGCAGATTGATGCCGGCCATGCCGCCGCCCTTCGTCCCCTGCGGACGCACCGCCGACGCCGGGAAGCGCAGCAGCGACGCCTCGGACGAGACGAACGCCAACGCCTCCGCCCCGTCGGTCAGCCAGGTCGCCCCGACCACCTCGTCGCCCTCGCGCAGGCCGATCACCTCGAACTCGTCGGAACGCACCGGCCAGTCCGGGGCGCACACCTTCACCACGCCCTGCCGCGTGCCCAGCGCCAGCCCCGGCGAGCCCTCCCCGGTCGCGCCCAGCGGGGCCAGCCCCACCACCGACTCCCCCGGCTCCAGCGGCACCAGCTCGGCGGCGGACATCCCGCCGCGCAGCGACACCGTGCCGGCCTGCTCCGGCAGCACCGGCAACGGCAACACGTCGATCTTGAACGCCCGGCCGGCGCTGGTCACCAGCAGCACCCGACCCCGGGCCGTGGAGTGCACCAGCGCGCGTACGGCGTCGTGCTTGACCCGGCCGCTGCGCCGACGCCCCTCGGACGCCTCCTCCGACTCGGCCGCGGTGCGGGCGACGAGCCCGGTGGCCGAGAGGATCACCTGGCACGGGTCGTCGGCCACCTCCAGCGGACCCGCCGGCGCGGACGCGGCCAGCACCTCCTTCAGGTCCCCGTCGACAAGCGTCGTGCGCCGCTCGGTGCCGAACTTCTTCACCACGGCGGCCAGCTCGTCGGAGACGACCTTCCGCAGCACCTTCTCGTCGTCGAGGATCGTGGACAGCTGCGCGATCTCCTTGCGCAACTGCTCCTGCTCGGCCTCCAGCTCGATCCGGTCGAACTTGGTCAACCGCCGCAGCGGAGTGTCCAGGATGTAGCTGGCCTGGATGTCCGACAGCTTGAACTGGCGCATCAGGCCGTCCTTGGCGGCCTGGGCGTCGTCGCTGCCCCGGATCAGCCGGACCACCTTGTCGATGTCGAGCAGGGCGATCAGCAGGCCGTCGACCAGGTGCAGCCGCTCCTCCCGCTTGCGCCGCCGGTAGGCGCTGCGCCGGGTCACCACGTCGTAGCGGTGCCGCAGGAAGACCTCCAGCAGCGCCTTCAACCCCAGCGTCTGCGGCTGCCCGTCGACGAGGACCAGGTTGTTGACGCCGAACGACTGCTCCAGCGGGGTCAGCCGGTAGAGGTCGGCCAGCAGCGCCTGCGGGTTGACCCCCACCTTGCACTCGACGACCAGGCGGGTGCCGTTCTCCCGGTCGGTGAGGTCCTTGACGTCGGCGATGCCGGTAAGCCGCTTCGTCTTGTTGACCTCGTTGGTGATCGCGGCGATGACCTTCTCCGCGCCCACGCCGTAGGGCAGCTCGACCACGGTGATCGCCTGCCGGCCCCGGCTGCCCTCCAACGGGCCGATCTCCACCCGGCCGCGCATCCGCACCACGCCGCGCCCCGTCTCGTACGCCCGGCGCACCTCGTCGAGGCCGAGCAGCACGCCGCCGGTCGGCAGGTCGGGGCCGGGGACGAACTCCATCAGCTTGTCCAGGTCGGCGTCCGGGTGGTTGATCAGCCACCGGGCGGCGGAGACGACCTCGGCCAGGTTGTGCGGGATCATGTTGGTCGCCATCCCGACCGCGATCCCGGACGCGCCGTTGACCAGCAGGTTGGGGAACGCCGCCGGCAGCACCGTCGGCTGCGTGAGCGAGCCGTCGTAGTTGGGCTCGACGTCGACGGTGTCCTCGCCCAGCTCGCCGACCAGCAGCATCGCCTCGTGCGACATCCGGGCTTCCGTGTTGTGGTTGACGAAACCACCAGCGAGGAACGAGTGATCAGCCGTTTCCACCCGGACGGAATAAACCTCGGCTGGCTCGCAACGCACCACCTCGGTGACCCGCTCAAAGCGGTAACCCGAGTCCATGACCGGCAGGATCGTCGCGAGGACCTCGGCATCCTTGATCCGGTCGATGATGCGCAGACGTTCGGTCTCCCACCGTTCAACCCGGTCGAAGTTGTGCTTGGTCAACCACTTTCGGCCGCTGCCCCTGCGGTCGAAGTCCAACGCGCCGCGGACATACTCACCGACGAACGGGACATGGTCCTTGCTGAGGCGATGGGCACGCAGCGGCGAGTGGGCCAACACCGTCTCCAGCTTCGCCTGCTTGGTGCGCAGGAAGCCGACCCGGTTTCCGAACGCCTTGATGTTCCGCAGGCCCGAGACGACCAGTCGGTGTTCGACGGAACCGCTCGGCCGGGTGTACTGGCGACGACAGGCGATGACGCCGAACTCCGCCAGCAGTTCCTGAACCTCCCGCACGAGTCGCTCGCTGTAGCTCGTGTACTGGATGGTGAAGCTCTCATTCGCCACTCGGACCCCGCCGTCGCCCTCGAAGAGCGCCATGAGAAAGGCCCGCTTCGTGCCCCATCCACCGTTCCACACGAACTGCGGAACGAACTTGTCCCGCGCCTGGTGGCCGACGAACTCGCCCAGCGGGCTTGCCCGGAAGGCATCCATCCCCCCGGCGTGCTCTTGGACATCCAACTCCCAGACTCGCTTGCGATCGCGGCGGGTATGCCGCTCGCTCACGTAGCGCCGACCGCCCACGATCTGGTCGTAGGCGTGCAGCACCTCGTCGAAGAAGTGCGAATCAGTGTTGTTGAAGCCCGCCCTGGCCTCGCTCGCCCACCCCTCTGACGCCCACGCACCGCCGAGCACGCCGAGCATGTACTCCCTGGCCGTGGGGACTACCTGCGACCAGGCGTTGCGGGCGATGCACACGACCGTGTCGGGCGTGATCTCGTCGAGTCGCCGCCACTGGAAGATCGGCACCCCAAGCGGAGCCTCAAGGCAGAGCACGAGGTGGTTCTCGCTTCCGCGCAGCGAGAAGCCCAGCTCGGTGCCGATGCGGACGGTGGGGTGTACGCCGGAGTTGAAGACCTTGCTGACCGAGACGGCTTTCCCGTCCTTGTCGAGCACCTCGAAGTCGACGTCCGCCTCGCTGTCCGGCACAAGGTCGACAAGATCAGCTATCCGAGGGCTCGATCCGTCTGCCAGACGGATCCGGGTATCACCCGTGACGCAGTAGCGCGCCGCTGCCGGGCCGTCGTCCGGGCTCCCGAAGTTTCCATGCCCGTCGATGAGTGGGACGTTGAGCGAGAAGTCCTGGGCGAGCCGGACCATCGCGTCGTAGATGGCGGTGTCGCCGTGCGGGTGGTAGCGGCCCATCACGTCGCCGACCACCCGGGCCGACTTCACGTGCGCCCGGTCGGGCCGGTGCCCCGCCTCGTGCATCGAGTAGAGGATGCGCCGGTGCACCGGCTTCAGGCCGTCGCGGGCGTCGGGCAGGGCCCGGGAGTGGATGACCGAGAACGCGTACTCCAGGTAGGAGTCGGAGACCTCGGTGACCAGCGGGTTGTCGAAGACCCGCGCGCCGGCCTGGTCGAAGGCGGCCAGGTCCGCCCGGGGACCGGTGTTCTTACGGCGTGCCATGGTTCAGCTCTCTCCTGCGCGGGCCACGGTCGGGCGGCGGTCGTCGGCCCGGCGGGCCGGGGCGGGGCGGGGGCGGGTGGTCGTCATGCGTCGATCGCGTCCCGGTCGACCCGGTCGGCGGACTCGATCAGCCAGTTGCGGCGCGGCTCGACCTTCTCCCCCATCAGCAGCTCCAGGATGCGCTCGGCGGCGTCGACGTCGTCGAGGGTGATCCGGCGCACCGCCCGGGTCGCCGGGTTCATCGTGGTCTCCCACAGCTCGTCGGCGTCCATCTCGCCGAGACCCTTGAACCGGGGGATCGGGGTGACGATCTGCCTGCCGGCCTTCTCCAGCTTGCGGACCGTCGCCTCCATCTCGGCCTGGGTGTAGGTGTAGGTCGTCTGCGGGTTGCGCCCCTTGGTGGTGATCTTGTGCAGGGGCGGCATCGCGGCGTAGAGCCGGCCGGCCTCGATCAGCGGTCGCATGTAGCGGGCGAACAGCGTGATCAACAGGGTACGGATGTGCGCGCCGTCCACGTCGGCGTCGGCCATGATCAGCACCCGGCCGTACCGCATGGACGACAGGTCGAAGGTGCGGCCCGAGCCGGCCCCGAGCACCTGGACGATCGCGGCACACTCGGCGTTGTCCAGCACCTGCTGGAGGTTGGCCTTCTGCACGTTGAGGATCTTGCCGCGGATCGGGAGAAGCGCCTGATATTCGGCGGTACGCGCGACCCGGGCGCTGTTGTGGACGAACACCCCGGCTTCGAGGGCGAAGTTGTGGTAGCCGTCGACCGTCAGGTCGTAGACGTCCGCCGTCTCGTCCAGCGGCTCGACCGACACCACGCGGTGGTTCACCAGGCAGGCCGCCTCGTTGTTGCGCTTGTCGATGTCGATGTGGTGGCGGACGTTGCCATTGGTCGCGCTGTCCCGGCCGTGCCGCAGGTTCCACGCGTCCGCCAGGTAGTGGGTGTAGACCCACTCCTCCTTGTCGTTCATCCAGACCCGCTCGTACCCCTGGAGCTTCTGCCCCTCCGCCTTGCTGGACAGGCTGCGGTAGAGCGGCATCAGGGAGTCGCCTGGCGCCAGCGCGTCGGCGCGCCGGTAGGAGCCGTCGCGTAGGCGGAACAGGTGATCGGGGGTGCAGCGCACGGTCTCGCCGTTGTCGATGGTCACCCGCACGAGCGGGGCGTCGCGTTGCGTGAGCCGGGGCTCCACCAGCGGAGCGACGACGACGCGGCCGGCCCTGTTGGTGGTGTAGCCGAAGTGGTTGATGCCCTGGGCCCAGTCGGCAGCAAGATCGGCGAAGGAGCGGCTCCGGCCGGACGCCAGGGCGACCATCGTGTCGCCGGTGAAGCACCCGAGCGCGCTGTCGCCCTCGACGATGAACAGCTCGCTCCGGTCCACCCCGGTCGCGCGGCAGTCGACCAGTTTCGGCGGCATCGACGCGCCCTCCAGGGCGGTCTTGCGGCGGGCCGCGTCCTTCTGCTGCTTCTGGGTGAGCCGGACCCGGGCCGCGTCGACGATCTTCTGGAGGACCGTGCGGGCCTCGGCCTTGGTGCGGCGGTCCTCCAGCCACGCCTTGACGTGCGCCTCGACGAGGCCCTGGAGCACCTTCGTGATGCCGGCGGTGGACAGCTCGTCCTTGGTCTGCGAGGTGAACTGCGGCTCGGGGATGCGCACGTGCACCACGGCCGTCATGCCCTCCAGGACGTCGTCCAGGGTGGGCGCGTCCTCCTTGGGGCGCAGCAGGCCCCGGGCGGAGCGGGCCGCCTCGGCGAGGGTGCGGGCCAGGGCCCGCTCGAAGCCCTTGCGGTGGGTGCCGCCGTGGGCGTTGCGGATGGTGTTGGTGAAGCACTCGACGGTGCGGTCGTAGCCGGTGCCCCAGCGGAACGCGATCTCGACCTCGGCCCGCCGCTGCACGTTGGACTGCATGACGCCGTTGGCGTCGGCGGCGTTCTCCCGGTAGGTGCCCTCGCCGGCGACCAGCAGCGTGCCGGTGACCGGCCGGTCGCCCGCCGGGGCGAGGAACTCGACCATGTCGGTGAGGCCGTTGGGGAAGTGGAAGGTCTCCTCGACCGGCTCCTCGCCGGTCTCGTCGCGCAGCAGGTAGCTCACGCCGGGGACCAGGAACGCGGTGTTGCGCACCTTGAGCCGCACGGCCTCGGCGTCGAGCGTCGCGCCGGTCTCGAAGTAGCGGGCGTCGTGCCAGTAGCGGATCGAGGTGCCGGTGCGCTGGCCGCGCTTCATCGGGCCGAGGACCTGGAGGCCGGGGCCGGGGGTGAAGGCGGCGTCGGGGCCGGGGCCGGCGAAGACGCCGGGCACGCCGTGCCGGAAGGACATGGCGTGCACCTTGCCGCCGCGGCGCACGGTGACGTCGAAGCGCCGGGAGAGGGCGTTGACGGCGGACGCGCCGACGCCGTGCAGGCCGCCGGAGGTCTTGTAGCCGGAGCCGCCGAACTTGCCGCCGGCGTGCAGGCGGGTGAGCACCAGCTCGACGCCGGAGATGCCGGACTTGGCGTGCACGTCGGTGGGGATGCCCCGGCCGTCGTCGTCGACCTGCACCGAGCCGTCGGCGTGCAGGATCACCTCGACGCGCGTGGCGTGACCGGCGACACCCTCGTCGGTGGAGTTGTCGAGGATCTCGTTGACGAGGTGACCCACGCCACGGCTGTCGGTCGAGCCGATGTACATGCCGGGGCGCTTGCGGACGGCGTCCAGCCCCTCGAGGTGCGTCAGGTCGTCGGCCCCGTAGAGCGTCTCAGGCTGTGCGGTCAACTGGTCGTACTCCCAGGTCTCGGCGGTGGTGGTGCCGCTCACCGGCTCGATCACCTCGCGCGGCGCGCCGCAGCGAGCCTAACGGGCAGGTGGGACAGGACGCCGGCACCCCGCACCTCGGGCCGCGCCGCCTGCGGCGCGGGCGCCCGGGCCGGCGGGCCCGTGAGCGCCCCGGCACCGGGGGTCAACGCCGCCGGGTCCGCGGTTCATCCCGTTCCCCGACGGTACGCCGCCCGCCGGCCCCGGCCGGCGACCCCCTGATCCGGCCACGGGTCGTTGACGCCCGTCACGCGCCCGTGATGTGATCACCGTCTCGTAGAAACTTTCATATTTCCATGGATGGATGGAGGACGCGCATGTCCGTGTTCCGTCGTACCGCGCTCGCGGCGGCGCTGACCGTCGCGGCGGCGGCGCTGTCGACCGCCGTCGCGCCGGCCTTCCCGGCGGCGGCCGGCCTCCCCACCGCGGCCGTGGCGCTCGGTGACAGCTTCATCAGCGGCGAGGGGGCCGGGTCGTACTCCCCCGTCGTGGACGTCAACGGCGTCAGCCAGGGCTTCCCCGGCTGGGACGCGCCGAACAGCAACGCGTACTTCTGCCACCGCTCGCCCAACGCGTCGCTGTTCCAGGCCGACCTGCCGGGCATCACCGACCGGTTCAACCTGGCCTGCTCGGGCGGCCAGCCGTACGACATCGCCGGGGCCTCGGTCAGCCGGGCCAAGGGCCGCTCGGTCGCCTCGCAGCTCGACCAGCTCCGCGCGGTCGCGCAGACCCACGACATCGACCTGGTGCTGATCGGCCTCGGGTCGAACAACAGCTCGTTCACCTTCGGCAGCGTGGCGGAGAAGTGCGCCAACCGGTTCATCGCCGACGCCTGGACGGGCTGGTGGGAGTTCTGGGCGTACCTGGGCGGGCCGGTGCCGCAGGAGCCGTGCACCGACGCGGACCTGGCCACCTCGGCGCAGTTCAGCGCGGCCACGGCGGAGACCACGGCCGCCGTGCGGCAACTGCTGGCCACCCTCGACCAGATCGACGCCGACGGCCAGCACCGGGTCGTGTTCCAGGACTACACCAACCCGCTGCCGTTCGACCTGGCCTCGAACTACTGGGAGGAGGACGGCCGGGAGGACGACCGGGACAAGTTCCGTGACCTGGGCGCGGAGCGGTACGCGGCCGGCTGCCCGATCCACCGCGCGAGCCTCGCGCCGGGGCACCGCTTCTCCACCGGCCTGGGCACGCTGGTCCGCTCGGTGCGCGACAGCCTGGCCGGCGAGTTCCCGGCCGACGACCTGGTCTACCTGAACGTGCAGCGGGCGTTCGACGGCGCCCGGCTGTGCGAGCAGCCGACCAGCCCCTCGGGGGCGCTCGCCACGCCGATCCGGCTGATGGACGGCCCGAGCGGCAGCTTCGTGACCAGCCTCTCGGGCAAGGACAAGATCGACATTCAGCGGATCGCCAACACCTGCGTGTCGTACTTCCAGACCTGCCAGGAGTCGTGGCACCCGAACGTGGCCGGGCACAAGGCGCTGGGGCGCTGCCTGACCGGCGCGGCCGTCACCGCCAGCCGGGCGGTGGCCTGCGTCCGCGGAACCGACGGCACGATCACGGTCAGCTGAGGCGCAAGGAAGGGCCCCCTGTTAACGCATTCTGTTGCACAGGGGGCCCTTCCTAACCACGGCGGGCGGCGCCGAGGACGTGCGGGGAGGCCGGCATCGGCACCAGCGTGTCGGGGAAGTGGAACCGGTCCAGGTCGGTCAGCGTGAAGCCGGCCGCCTCGATCGCGGCGACGGTGTCCCGCCCCGTGTGGCAGCCGCCGCAGACCAGCGGCCAGCAGGTGGCGTCGACGAGGCGCTGCGCCCGGCGCAGCGGGCCGGGCCGTTCGGCGCGTACGTGCTCGAAGAAGCGCAGTTGCCCACCGGGGCGCAGCACCCGGTGGGCCTCGCGCAGCGCGGCGGCCTGGTCCGGCACCGAGCAGAGCACCAGGGAGAACACGACGGCGTCGGCGCGGCCGTCGGCGACGGGCAGCGCATCGGCCAGCCCGGCCGCCACGGTGACCGGCACCGGCGCGGCGGTGGCGGCGTCCCGCGCGGCCCGGCGCAGCCGGGGTTCCGGCTCGACGGCGAGCACGGCGGCGACCGTCGGCGGGTAGTGCGCGAAGGCCCGGCCGTTGCCGGCGCCCACCTCGACCACCCGGCCGTGCAGCCCGGCCGCGGTCCGGCTGCGGTGCGCGCCGACCCCGGCCCGGTCCATCACGTCGGTGGCCCGGCGGTAGAGCCGGGCGAAGACCGGACGGGAGACCCCGGACATCGCACCCCCCTCTCGCCCGTCCGAGCCTAGCCCGCCGGGTCACGGGCGGGCCGCTCAGAGCGGCAGGGCGGCCGGCGGCGGGGTCGGCCGGGGGCCGAGGGTGAGCAGCAGTGGGCCCGCCGCCCCGTCGACCAGGTCGGCCAGCCGTGTCTCGTCGAGCACGGCGAGGAACGCCGCCTGCGCGCGGCGCAACTGCCCGCGCAGCCGGCAGTCCACCGCCAGCGGGCAGGCGGGCTGCTCGCAGGGGACCACCTCGTCGTCGCCCTCGAACGCGCGGACGACCGCGCCCACGGTGAGGTCGCCGGCCGCCTCGGCGATGGCCACCCCGCCCGCGCGGCCCCGGATGGTGACCAGCACCCCGAGGCGCTGCAACCGTTGGACGACCTTGGCGACGTGGCTGCGGGGCAGCGCGAGCCGTTCGGCGAGCTCGTCCACCGTCGTGCGCGCCGGGGCGACGGCGGCCAGCATGGCGATGCGCAGCGCCATGTCGGTGGACCGGTTGAGCTTCACACACCGACCCTAGCCAGCGGGTCCGTCCTGCGGCACGGGCCGGAGGGCCGGTGCCCGCTGTGATCCGGGCTACGCCCGACCCGGGACCTTCGACCCTGAAGAGGAATCTGAGATTCCTGTTTATTGGGCGCATCGGCAGCCCGGCGGACCGCGCCGGGCCCGGACAGCGCCGGGCGGCAGGCCGGCCCAACCGCAGGAGGACGCGTGCTCACGGAATCTTCGGCAGCAGTGGTACGGGCGACCCTGCCCGCGGTGCAGGCGCACGGCGCGGCGATCACCGGCCGGTTCTACCAGCGGATGTTCGCCGCCCATCCGGAACTGCTGGACCTGTTCAACCGGGGCAACCAGGCCACCGGGGCGCAGCAGGCCGCGCTGGCCGCCGCCGTGGTCGCGTACGCGGAGCACCTGGTCGGCCTCAGCGACGTGCCGTGGGGGCCGATCATGGACCGGATCGCGCACAAGCACGCCTCGCTCGGCATCACCCCGGCGCAGTACACCATCGTGGGGCGGCACCTGCTCGCCGCCGTCGGCGAGGTGCTCGGCGACGCGGTCACCCCGGAGGTCGTCGCGGCGTGGGACGAGACGTACTGGCTGCTGGCCTGCGAGCTGGTGGCCCGGGAGGCCCGGCTCTACCAGGGCGCGGGGGTCGCCGAGGGCGAGCCGGTCTGGCGGGCCTGGCGGGTGGCCGAGCGGGTCCGGGAGACCGCCGACGTGGTCTCCCTCGGCCTGGAGCCGGTCGACGGCGGCGACGTGCCCGGCTTCGTCCCCGGCCAGTACGTCTCCGTCGCGGTCGACCTCGACGGCGGCCGGGGCCGGCAGATCCGGCAGTACAGCCTCTCCGGCCGCCCGGGGGCGGCACGCTGGCGGATCACCGTCAAGCGGGTCCGCGGCGCGGCCGGCGCGCCCGACGGGATGGTCTCCGCCTTCCTGCACGACCGGGTCGCCGTGGGTGACGCGCTGCGGCTGAGCCCGCCGTTCGGTGAGGTGAGCGCGGTGGCCGGGGACGGGCCGCTGGTGCTGGTCAGCGCCGGCATCGGGCTCACCCCGGCGATGTCCGCGCTGGAGCATTTGGCGGCCACCGCGCCGCAGCGGCCGGTGACGCTGGTGCACGCCGACCGGGCCGGCACCGCGCACGCGCTGCGCGACGAGCTGCCCCGGCTGCACCACGCGCTGCCCAACCTGCGCACCGCGCTGTGGTACGAGGAGCCGGACGGGGCCGACGGTCGCCTCACCGGGCTGCCCGTGCGGGTCAGCGCCGGGCGGGTCGACCCGGAGCTGATCCCGCTCGCCACCGACGCCCACGTGCACCTGTGCGGGCCGCTGCCGTTCATGAACCAGGTCCGGGGCGGCCTGCTGCGCCGGGGCTTCCCGAGCGACCGGATCGCCTACGAGGTGTTCGGCCCCGGCATGCTGCGCGACGCGGAGTAGGGCGGGGAGGGCGACGCGGAGCAGGGCGGAGAAGTCGGCGGTCCGCCGGTTAGGCGGCGGGGGCGAGGGTAGGGACTCTGCCATGCGCATCGCGATGATCTCGGAGCACGCCAGCCCGCTCGCCGTGCCCGGGGGGCAGGGCACCGGGGGGCAGGGCACCGGCGACGGCGGCACGGGCGGGGAGGACGCCGGCGGGCTGCACACCCACGTGGCGGAGCTGGCCGCGGAACTGAGCGGCCAGGGTCACGACGTGCGCGTCTACACCCGCCGCGACTCCCCGGCCCTGCCGGACGCGGTGCCCACCGGCGACGGTTACCAGGTGTGGCACGTGCCGGCGGGACCGGCCCGGCGGCTGCCCTCGGACGAGCTGCTGCCGCACCTGGGCGAGTTCGGCCGGTGGCTCGCCGGCCAGTGGCGCGACGGCGGGTGGCGGCCCGACGTCGCGCACGCCCACTTCTGGACGAGCGGGCTGGCCACCGTGCACGCGGGACGCCGCGCCGGGGTTCCGGTGGTGTTGACGTACCACGCGTTGGGCGCGGCGGCGGCCCGGCGGCAGCGGGACCCGCGCGACACCGGCCCGCCGGGGCGGCTCGGCTACGAACGCGTCCTCGGCCGGGCGGTGGACCGGGTGGTCGTGCAGTCCCAGGAGGAGTTCGGCGAGCTGGTCCGCCTCGGCGTTCCCCGGTCCCGGATGGCGCTGGTCCCGGCCGGGGTCAACGAGCGGATCTTCCGCCCGGACGGCCCGGCCGCTCCGCGCGACCCGGCCCGCCCGCGCGTGCTCACCGTCGGCCGGCTGGTGGAGCGCAAGGGCCTCCAGGAGGTCGTCCGGGCGATGCCGGCCGTGCCGGACGCCGAGTGCGTGATCGTGGGCGGCCCCCCGGCGAGGCTGCTGCCCGCCGACGGCTTCGCCGGCCGGCTGACCGCGCTCGCCGAGTCCTGCGGGGTGGCCGACCGGGTCCGGCTGGTCGGCGCGGTCCCGCGCACGGAGCTGGCCGCCTGGTACCGCTCGGCGGACGTGCTGGTCACCGCCGGATGGCACGAGCCGTTCGGGTCGACCGCGCTGGAGGGCATGGCCTGCGGGGTGCCGGTGATCGGCACCGACGTGGGCGGCATCGCCGACACCGTCGTCGACGGCCTCACCGGCGACCTGGTCCCGCCCCGCGACCCGCGCGCGCTGGGCGTGGCCATCCGCCGGCTGCTCGCCGACAACGTGCGCCGCTTCGCGTACGCGACGGCGGCGCTGGACCGGGTCCGCAGCCGGTACTCGTGGCGGCGCTGCGCCGAGCAGCTCGCTGCCGTGTACGCGTCGGTGGGCGTCGTCGCCCGGCCGGCGCCGGCGCTGGCCTGACGGCCCCTGGCCCGCCCGGCCGCGCCCGACGACGCACCCCGCACCCCGCACGCACCGCCCGGCGGGCCGGCGAAGTCCCCGCCGACCACCCCAAGCTACCCGCCGGTAGCTTACGGCCGTAGGCTGGGCCGGTGAGCGCGCCCGGGGAGTACACGCAGGAGTACGTCGACGTCGACGGGGCCCGGCTCGGGGTGCAGGTCCACCCCGAGCCCGACGGCCCGCCCGGTGCCCCGGTCGTGGTGATCTGGCCCGCCATGGGGGTGCGCGCCCGCTACTACCGCCCCTTCGCCGCGCACCTGCGGGCCGCCGGCCTCGCCGTGGTCGTCGCCGACCTCCGCGGCACCGGGGAGAGCACACCCGCGCCGAGCCGCGCCTGCCGGTACGGCTACGCCGAGCTGGCCGCCGACGTGGGCGCGGTGCTGGCGGCGCTGAAGCCCCGGCTGGACGGCCGGCCCACGATCCTGCTCGGGCACTCCCTCGGCGGCCAGGCCGCCCTGCTGCACCTGGCCCTGCACGGCACCGGCGCGGTGGACGGGCTGGCCCTGGTCGCCGTCGGCGTCCCCTACTGGCGGCACTACCAGGGGCCACGCCGGTTCGGGGTGCTGCCGTACAGCCAGGGGATCGCCGCGACCGCCCGGCTGCTCGGCGTCTGGCCCGGCTGGGGGTTCGGCGGCCGGCAGGCGCGCGGGGTGATCCGGGACTGGGCGTACACCGCCCGCGCCGGCCGCTTCCCCGCCCTCGACGGGGTGGACGTCGAGGCGGCGCTGCGCACGCTGGACCTGCCGGTGCTGGCGCTGAGCGTCGACGACGACCAGTACACCCCGCACGCCGCGCTGGACCACCTCTGCGGCAAGCTCCCCGCGGCCACCGTCGTGCGCGAGCGCCTCACCTCGGCGCAGGTGGGCGCCCCGCTGGACCACTTCGCCTGGGTACGCGCCAGCGGGCCGGTGGCCGCCCGGGTGGCGGCGTGGGCGGCCGGCCTGCCGAAGGCGTGACCGGCTCCCTTCCCGTGCGTAGTCGCGCGATCGGTGGGTATGCCGCAGCGCCCGTACGGTTGGAAGGGGATCAGATGTCCGAACGACACACCGCCCTGCGCTCGATGCACGACCTCGGCCTCGCCGCCTGGTTCGGCGGCTCGCTGATGGGTGCGCTCGGCGTCAACGGCGCGGCTGCGCAGATCAACGACTCGACCCAGCGGCTCCCGGTGGCCTCCGCCGGGTGGTCACGGTGGACGCCGATCAACGCGGCGGCGATCGGGGCCCACCTGGCCGGCGCGGTCGGCGAGCTGGCGACCGAGAGCCCCCGCATGCTCGCCCAGTCCGGCGTGGGCCGGATGAGCGCCGTGAAGACGGCCCTCACGGTCGGCGCGCTGGCGGTCACCGGCTACAGCCGGCTGCTGGGCATGCGGCTGCAACGGGCCGGCGGCCCGTCGGTCGAGGGGATCACCGAGCCGAACCCGCAGACGCCGGCCGACGTCGCCTCCTACCAGCGGCAGATGCGGCTGCTCCAGTGGACGATCCCGGCGCTCACCGGCGCGCTGGTGGTGGTCACCGCGTACATGAGCGAGCAGCAGAAGCCCGGCCAGGTGTTCCGGGGGATGATCGGCCGGGTCGGCGGGCTGGCGAGCGCGCCGAAGACGATCGGCAAGGTGGCGGCGATGGGCGCGGCCAAGCGCCAGATGGCCATGTCCGGCCGCTGACCGTCCGCCGCGCGCCGCTCCTGCCCCGCCGCCGCCACGCCGCGGGGGCGGGAGCGGCGCGGGCGGGCGACGCCCGTACGCAACCGACCAGCGGCGCGCCACCCGACCCCGCGCCGTCGGGGCGCGCCTTCCCCGACGACAGCGCGGACGGTGACCTGCCGGACAACGCCCTGGAAAAGGCGACCGGCATGCGCCCGGAGGGGATCAGCCGCCGCGGCTGACCCCGGCGGGCGCGACGGCCACCCCGCCGACGAGCTCGGCCAGCCGGGCGGCGTCGCGCTGGGCCTGGCCGCCGCAGCAGTTGTTGAACAGCACGTGCAGCTCGTCGACGCCGCCGGCCAGCTCGGTCAGCAGCTCCGCCCAGGCGCGCAGCTCCCGCTCGTCGTAGGCGTACCGGAACTTGTCCTGCTTGTCGCCGCTCTCCCAGGCCGCGCTGTGGCCGTGGAACCGGACCACCGCCGGGTCCGCGGTGGCGACCAGGATCGGCGGCACCGACGAGGCGAACCCCTGTGGCATGTCCACGCAGACGAAGGAGAGGTCGTGCTCGCGCAGGTGGGTCAACGTGCGCAACGCGGTGGCCTCGTCGGCGAACCAGGAGCCGTGCCGCAGCTCGACGCTCACCCGCCAGGGGCGCAGCCGCGCGGCCGTGGCGACGATGCGCCGCTCGGCGGCGGCGCTGCGCGCCAGCCACGGCGGAAACTGCAACAGCACCGCGCCGAGCCGGTCGGCCGCCGCGATCGGCTCCAGCGCCGCGCGGAACCGGCTCCACAGCTCGTCGTACGCCCCGGCGGGCAGGTCCCGGCGGCGCACGCGCGACAGGCCGCCGGCCGGGCGCAGGTCCCGGGGCAGCACCGAGGCCGGGGTCGGGTGGCCGGTGAAGAGGCTGAACGCCTTGACGTCGAAGGTGAAGCCCGGCGGGGTGGCGGCCACCCACCCGGCGGTGGTCTCCGGCGCGGGCACCGCATAGTACGAGGTGTCCACCTCGACCAGCCCGAACCGTTCGGCATAGAAGCCGAGGCGGCCGGCGGGGGTGTTGACAGCGCGCGGATACCACCCCGAGCGCAGCAGCAGCTGGTCGGCCCACGAGGACGTGCCCACCCTGATCCCACCCATGTGGATCAGTGGACCGCGTCCCGGCCGGATCGGCAACCGGAGCGCCGCCCGCCCGGTCGTCGGGTGGCGGAGAGTGTCGGTGGGTCCGCATAGGTTGGTCGGGTGATGACCAGTGAGGATGGCGGCATGACCAGTCCCGGGCAGCTCCGCACCGGCGAGCGGGCCGACCTGTTGCAGGCCCTGCGCCAGCACCGCGCGTTCCTGCGCAGGACCGTGGACGGCCTCACCGACGAGCAGGCCGCGCGGCGCAGCACCGTCAGCGAGCTCTGCCCCGGCGGGCTGATCAAGCACGTCGCCCTCACCGAGCAGTCGTGGCTGCGGTTCGCCGTCGACGGCGCCGACGCGATGCGGGCCGGCCAGGAGGACTGGGCCGACGGGTTCCGGATGGGCGACGAGACCCTGGCCGCCCTGCTCGACCGCTACGCCCGGGTGGCCGCGACGACCGACGATCTGGTCGCGACGCTCGACCTGGACGCCGCCCACGCGCTGCCCGCCGCCCCCTGGTTCGAGCCCGGGGCGACCTGGTCCGTGCGCCGGGTGCTGCTGCACGTGATCGCCGAGACGTCCCAGCACGCCGGGCACGCCGACATCCTCCGCGAGGCCATCGACGGCGCGAAGATGATGGGCTGAGCCGGCCCGTCCGGTGGCGATGTGACGCCCGCACGCCCGATGGCGCTGAGGGACACGAGATGAACGCACACCGGATGGACCAGGAGACCGTCGAGCGCCTGCTCGCCGGCTCCGTCGGTGACCCTATCGGCGGCTCGGTCGGCGGCCCCCGGCGCGACCAGGAGCCGCTGGTCCGGCTCCTGGCGGCGGTCCGCGCCGCTCCGAGCCCCGACGAGCTGCGGGGCGAGGGCGCGGCCCTGCACGCCTTCCGGCTGGCCCGCGCCGGGTCGGCCGGGCCGGTCCGGGCGCGGCCCACGCTCCTCGCCGGCCTGTTGAGCGCGAAGGCCGCGCTCGCGGCGCTGGCCGTCGCCGCGACCGGCGGGGTCGCGCTCGCCGCCACCCACGGCGCGTTGCCCCAGCCGTTCGACGGGGCGGGCGAGCGGGCGGAGGCACCGGCGAGCGGGCGGCCCGCGCCGAGCCGGTCGCCGGGGCGCACCGCCGGCTCGCCGGGGGGCCTCCGCGACCCCCGGGTCCCGCCGGCCCCGCTGGTCGTGCTCTGTCACCGCCTGCGCGCCGAGGCTGCGGCGGACGAGGCCCTCGCCGCGCCGCGCTACGCGGACCTGGTCGCCGCCGCCGGCGGCCCGGACCGCGTGGTGAGCTGGTGCGCCGAGGCGGTCGCGGCGTCCGCCCCGGCCGCCGCGACCCCGGCCCCACCGCCGACCCCGGACCCGACGGGCGGGGCAGGCGGCGACGGGCCGGGCGGGCGGCCCGGCCGGTCCCCGGCCACCCCCACGCTGCCGGCTGGCCCTCCGTCGGGCGGCCCCGCGTCGCCAGGGAGGCCCACGGTGCCGCCGACCCCACCGATGCCGGGACCTCCGTCGGCGCCGGCGGGCCGACCCGCGCCGGCCGACCGGTCCATGCCGGCCACCCCGGCGGGTGGCCGGCCCACGACGACACCCACCAGCCGGCCCGTCCCGGCCACGCGCGGCGCAGGGTGACACGCCGAGTTGGCGGTACGTTGTCACCGGAGACCGCCATTGCGGTGCACAGTGTCACCTTCCCGTCACTCATTCAGGTAGCGTCCGAAGTGGCGAGTCGTCGGACGAGGGGCGAAACGACCCCAGTTCGCCCACCCGGGAGGCAGCCATGCGCACCACGATCGGCGATCACCAGTGGCGGGCTCGGTCGCCCGGCGTGCGGTCGCGGCCGTACGCGTCGGCGTGCCCCCAGCGGCCCGGGACGTCGAGCAGCTCGATCCGCCCGGCCCCCCTCGGCAACGCCGGGTTGACCAGCAGGTTCTCGCCGCAGGGCGCCAGCCCGAGGACGGTGCCGAGCAGCATCAGCAGCGCGCCCGACGACCACGACTGGGGTCGGCCGGCGTGCGGGAGCTGGACGGGGAAGCGGGTGAGGTCCCGGTGGTAGCCGGCGATCACCTCCGGCACCGGGTTGCCCAGCATCTGCACGACGTCGAAGATGCCGGCCGCGATCTGGGCCGCCGCCTCGTCGCAGCCGTACCGGCGCAGCCCGGCCGCGATGATCGCGTTGTCCGACGGCCACACGGAGCCGAGGTGCGCGCCGACCGGGTTGTAGGCCCGCTGCCCGTCGGCCAGGGTCCGCACCCCCCAGCCGGAGAAGAGCCGTGGCCCGAGGAGGTGCCGGGCCACCGCCTCGGCGTGCTGCTCGGCGACGATGCCGCTCCACAGCAGGTGCCCCATGTTGGAGGCGAGCGCGTCGACCGGCTCGCCGTCGGGCCCCAGGGCCAGCGCGTAGTACTCGCGGTGGGGCAGCCAGAAGTCCCGGTTGAACCGTGCCTTCAGCTCCGCCGCCTCCCGTTCCAGCCGGTCGGCGTACGCCGGGTCGTCCCAGAACTCGCGGGCCAGGCGCGCGCCGCGCCGCTTCGCGTCGTACGCGTACCCCTGCACCTCGCAGACGGCGCGGGGCAGCGCCGGCGCGCGTCCCTCGGCGTCGACGATCGCGCCGGGCGAGTTCTTCCAGCACTGGTTCTCCAGCCCGGTGCGGGTGTTGCGCCGCTGGTAGCGCACGTAGCCGTCGCCGAGGATGTCGCCGTACTCGTCGATCCAGTCCAGCGCCATCCGGGCGGGGTGGCGCAGCTCGCGGACCAGGTCCGCGTCGCCGGACCAGCGCTCGTACTCGTCGAGCAGGATCACGAACAGCGGGGTGGTGTCGGCCGCGCTGTAGTGCAGGTAGGTGGGTGACTCGCCGAAGACGGCGTTCTCGCCGTAGCGGTACTCGGCAACGATCTTGCCGGGTTCCTCCTCGCGGTGGTCGTCGAGCCGGCCGCCCTGGCCGAGGGCGAGCAGCCGCAGGGTGGGCGGGGCCAGCTCCGGGGTGAACGGCAGCGTCTCCAGGCAGGTGATCAGGGCGTCCCGGCCGTACAGCGCCATCGCCCACGGCAGGCCGCCCACCGGCAGCTTGCCCCGGATCGACAGCGGCGTGTACCGCAGCGCGGCGAGGTCGTCGAGGGTCCCCTCGTACGCCGCGCGGAGCCCGTCGTGCTCGGCGACCAGCTTCGGGGCACGCTCGTGCCAGCGGCGCAGGTCATCCCGCATGTCCCGGCGGACCTGCTCGCGGTGGGCCTCCAGGCTGGACCGCAGGTCCCGGGCCCCCGCCCCCCGCATGACCATGCCGATGTGCAGGTCGGTCGTCCACGAGCCGTTCGGGGGGACCCGGATCCGGAAGGTCATCCCGTCGGGGTCCACCTCCACGGGGGCGGTGGACGAGACGACGGTCTCCCGGCCGAACCGCTCCCGCTGGTAGGTCAGCCGGAGCTGCCCCTCGGCCGACATCGGCACGGCGACGATCCGCCGCTCCCTCGGCTCCTTGATCTCGGCGGTGTCGGCGAAGTCCGAGGCGATCTCCATCCGCACCGTGTAGTCGGCCGGCTCGGCCGAGTGGTTGAGCACCACGATCCGCTCGTTGAAGCTGTCGTCGATGGACCGGTGCCGGATCACCGAGACGTCGGCGTCGACGTAGTGGCTCGCCGCGCCGGGAACCAGCACGAACCTCGTCTCGAAGTACGTCATCTCGTCGCGGGACAGGGCCTTCAGCCGCTTGCCGTCGATGGTGAGCACCCAGCGGGACAGGAACCGGGTGTCGAACGAGAAGAGGCCGATGGGCGCGAGCGGGTCGGGCGTCATGTCGCCCTGCGCGTCGCTGACCGCGAAGGAGTTGCCGGTCAGCACGTTGACCAGTTCCTGCTTCACGGCCGCTCACCCCCGTGCGACGCCGACGTGTGCCGCGCCGCGGCCGCCCTGACCGCCACCTCGCGGGGGTGGCGGGCGTCGGGCGGGCCGGGGAGGAGCCGGCGCAGCACCATCAGCAGCCGCAGGTCCCCCTGGGCGGTGACGTCGTTGCGGACCAGCGCCGCGCCGATGTGGGTGCCCTCGGCGACGAGCCGGTCGAACACCTCCCGGTCCCCCGCGACGACGAGGTCCGCCGCCTCCGCCGACCGGCTCACCCCGACCTGCTGGTCACCGATGGTGAGGAACCAGTGGTCGGTGCTGCCGTCGTCGCGGATGTCGAGGCGCACCGTGCCGTTGACGGTGTCCGGCAGGTCCTCGTGGCGTCCCCCGACCCAGCAGGCCAGGTAGTCCGCGGCGGATGCGGTCATCGGCCCTCCCCCTCCCGGACGACACAGGTCGTTCCCGGAGCGTCCCCGCCCGGCGGGTGATCCCGGGTCACCCGGTCCGGGTGAATCCCGGCCGGCGCGTCCGGGCCGGGCGCGGCGGCGGCCGTTTGTCCGGACGTCGAACGGGCACGCCGACGGCACGAGCCGAGCGACGGAACAGGAGAGACCCATGCGCGCGCTGCGATTGCCGGGCTGGAAGTCGGAACCCGAGCTGGTCGAGGTGGCCGAACCCACCGCCGGCCCCGGTCAGGTGGTGGTGCGGATCGGCGGGGCGGGGGCCTGCCACTCCGATCTGCACCTGATGCACGATTTCGACGCCGGGACGGTGCCCTGGAACCCGCCGTTCACCCTCGGCCACGAGAACGCCGGCTGGGTGCACGACCTCGGCGCCGGGGTGACCGGCCTGGAGGTCGGTCAGCCGGTGGCGGTCTACGGCGCGTGGGGCTGCGGCTCCTGCGACCGCTGCCGGGTGGGCGTCGACCCGTACTGCGAGAACCCCGCCGCCGCGCCGGTGCCCGGTGGGGGCGGCGGCCTCGGCCTGGACGGCGGCATGGCCGAGTACGAGCTGGTGCCCGACGCCCGGCACGTCGTGCCGCTGCCCGACGGGCTCGACCCGCTGCACGCCGCGCCGCTGACCGACGCGGGCCTCACCCCGTACCACGCGATCCGCCGGTCGTGGCACAAGCTCGCGCCCGGCAGCACCGCGGTGGTGATCGGCGTCGGCGGCCTCGGCCACGTCGGCGTGCAGATCCTGAAGGCCACCACGGCGGCGCGCGTCATCGCCGTGGACACCCGGCCCGAGGCGCTCAAGCTGGCCGAGGAGCACGGGGCCGACCTGACGCTGCGCTCCGGCGAGGAGACCGCGCAGGAGATCCGGGGGGCCACCCCCGGCGGGCGGGGCGCGGACGTGGTCCTCGACTTCGTCGGCGCGGACGCCACGCTGCGGCTCGGCGCGGCGGCCGCCCGTACGCTCGGGGACCTCACCATCGTCGGCATCGCCGGCGGCACGCTGCCGGTGTCGTTCTTCTCCGTGCCGTACGAGGTGAGCATCCAGACGACCTACTGGGGCAGCCGGCCGGAGCTGATCGAGGTGCTCGACCTGGGCGCCCGGGGCATGGTCCGCCCGAAGATCACCACGTTCCCGCTGGAGCAGGCGGTCGACGCCTACCGGCGGCTGCGGGACGGCTCGGTGGAGGGCCGCGCGGTCATCGTCCCGTGAGCAGCAGCCCGCGCACGTAGGCGGCCTGGCCGACGTGCTGGAGGTCGTCCTCGGCGATGCTGACCAGCCGGACCCCGAGGGTCACCGGCGGGTCCCACGCCTCGTCGACCACCCGGTCCAGGTCCGCCGGCCGCAGCCCGGCCAGGAATCCCCGGGTCCGCTCCGCGACCGCGTCGTGATAGTCGACGAGCGCCCGGGCGCTCTCCGGCGCGACGGCGGCGACCTGCTCCGGGGTGTGCGCGTAGCCGGTGTCGTCCGGGTCGGCGGGCAGCCCGAACCGGCCCGCCCAGTCGCCGGTGACCCAGATCTGTTCGGCGTCGAGCACGTCGGCGACGTGGTGGTCCTGCACCCGGGTCAGGTGCCACACCAGCCAGCCCACCGGGTTCGCGCCGGGCGCGGGCGCGCGGCGTAGCTGCTCCGGGGAGAGGCCGTCGACCGCGGCGCGGACCAGCGCGGGCAGCCGGCCGTAGGTCTCGGTCAGTACGTCGCTGATCTCCACGCGCTTCCTCCTCGGTCGGGTGTGCGGTCCCCACGCCAGTACCGCAGGGGCGGGCGGCCAAACCTGGTGGCCGGCGCGGCGAGGCCCGGCCCTAGGGTGTTCGGGTGGTCGCCGCGCTGGAGCTGTATCTCGACACCGACGCGACCCGGCGGATCCGGGTCCTGTGGGACGCGTTGGAGTCCGAGGGCGTGCAGAGCATGCGCAGCCTGCTGGAGCGGCGGCACCGCCCGCACGTGTCGCTCGCGGTGGCTCCGCGGCTGGACCCGGACCGGGTGGCCGACGCCCTGGCCGGCACGACGGTGGCGGCCCCGCTGCGGCTGTCGTTCCGGCACGCCGGGCAGTTCGTCGGCCGGGTGCTCTGGCTGGGCCCGTCGCCCACGGCCGGCCTGCTGGCCCACCAGGCGCTCGTGCACGACCGGCTGGCCGCCGCCGGGATCGCGGTGGCCGAGCACTACCGGCCGGGGCGCTGGGTGCCGCACTGCACGCTGTCGATGCGCGTGCCCAACGCGCTGATGGCGGCCGCGGTTCGGCGCTGCCTGGAGGTGCTGCCGCTGGAGGCGACGGTGGTCGGCGCGGCGGTGACCGACCACGCCCGGGACATCTGCCGGCCGCTGCCCTGATCCGTCGGGACAACGACGCCGAGCTATGCGAGGAATCCTCACGGACCGTAGGCGACCGACCGAGTCCAGCACTTAAGGATGATTCAGGGGTCAATTCTGGGGGTCGATTGATCCCACCTCGCACGCGACTCAGATTACGGGTCACCGAATGCGCGATCTCCTTGCCGAAAACGAATTCCGTACTTACATTTCACGGAGTTTACGCTCAGCCTGTGCGGAGGAGAGCACGTGGAAATCACATTGACCTTCGACGCCGCGTATGCGGCCCACGCGGCGGTCGTCATGTCGACCGTCGCCGAGTCGAACCCGGGCCAGGCGGTCCGCTACTGGCTCATCGCGGCCGACGACGTCAGCCCCTCGGCCCGCGCCGCCCTCGGCCGGGCGGCCGGGCCCGACGCCACCGTGGAGTACCTGCGGGTGGACACGTCCGTGGTGAACCTGCCGAAGGGCAGCGACCCCGTGATGGCCTACCTGTCCCCAGCGATGTACCTGCGCCTGCTGGTCCCGGCCGCGCTTCCCGACGAGGTGCGGCGGGTCCTCTACCTCGACTGCGACACGATGTGCACGAACAGCCTGGCCCCGCTGTTCGACGTGGACCTGGGCGGCGTCCCGCTGGGCGCGGTCCGGGACCCGTTCAACCGGCGGCTGCTCGACATGGGCGGAATCCCCGGCCTCGCCGATTACCGCGACCTGGACCCGTGGGCCTCCTACTTCAACTCGGGGGTGCTGCTGATCGACGTGCACCGGTGGCGGGAGTGCGAGGTCACCGAGAAGGCGCTGGCGTACCTGACCCGGCACGCCCACGAGTCGCGGTATCCGGACCAGGACGCCCTCAACTACGCCGTGTACGACAACTGGCTGCGGCTGCCCCGGCAGTGGAACGACCTGATGGCCTGGCGGCTGGAGCCCGAGTTCGGCGGGAAGCTCTCCGACTCGGCGGTGCTCCACCCGGCCGGGCCGATCAAGCCGTGGCAGCCCGGCTTCCCGAAGGGGGCCCGCCGCGACCTGTACTGGCGGCACCGCCGCCGCAACGGCGGGCTGGTCGCCGCCCGCCGCTGACCCGGCGCACCCGGCCGCCGCGCCGCCGACCCCGCCCGGGGGTCGCCGCGCCGCCGGCGCCGGGGCCCGACCGCCGGACCGGACCGCAACCCGGACCGGCGGGACGGGTCACGGCGGGCGTTCTGCCATCATCGTCACGATGTCCGCCACCCCACCCGCGCCGGCCGCCGCCCGCGCCGCCGCGCCCCCGGCCGGCCCCGCCGCCCCCGCGCGCGGCGCCGTGCTCGAAGCGGTGCTGGAACGCGTCACGTACGTCAACGAGGAGACCGGGTACACCATCGCCCGGGTCGCCACCGACCGCTCCGGCGACGACCTGCTCACCGTGGTCGGCGCCCTGCCCGGCGCGCAGCCCGGCGAACGGCTGCGGCTGGTCGGCCGGTGGGGCTCGCACCCGAAGTACGGGCGGCAGTTCGAGGTGCACCAGTGCAGCACCGTCCTGCCGGCAACCGTGCAGGGCATCGAGCGCTACCTGGGGTCGGGCCTGATCAAGGGCATCGGCCCGAAGATGGCGGCCCGGATCGTGGCCGCCTTCGGCGTGGACACGCTGCGCGTCATCGAGGAGGAGCCCGGCCGGCTGATCGAGGTACACGGCCTCGGCCGCAAGCGCACCGCCGCGATCGGCGCGGCCTGGCAGGAGCAGAAGGCCATCAAGGAGGTCATGGTCTTCCTCCAGGGCGTCGGCGTCTCCACCTCACACGCCGTGCGCATCTTCAAGCAGTACGGCGACGAGTCCATCGCCGTGGTGCGCGACGACCCCTACCGGCTCGCCGCCGACGTGTGGGGCATCGGGTTCCGCACCGCCGACAACATCGCCAAGGCGGTGGGCATCCCCCACGACAGCCCCCAGCGGGTCCGCGCCGGCATCCGGTACACGCTCTCCGAGGCCGCCGACGGCGGGCACTGCTACCTGCCCGAGCCGAACCTGGTCGCCGACGCCGCGGCGATCCTGGAGGTCCCGGCGGACCTCGTCGCCGCCGGCCTGGCCGACCTCGTGGCGACCTCCGACGGCGTGGTCGGCGAGGCGGTGCCGAACCCGAGCAGCGAGGGCGCGGTCATCCCGGCCGTCTACCTGACGCCGTTCCACCGGGCCGAGTCGGCCCTCGCGGCGAGCCTGGTCCGGCTGCTGACCGACCGGGCGGACCGGATGCCGGCCTTCGCGGGCGTGGACTGGGGCCGGGCGCTGGCCTGGCTGAAGGCCCGCACCGGGGCGGAGCTGGCCCCCGAACAGGAGCAGGCCGTACGGCTGGCGCTGACCTCGAAGGTCGCCGTGCTGACCGGCGGCCCCGGCTGCGGCAAGTCGTTCACCGTCCGGTCGATCATCGAGCTGGCGGCGGCGAAGAAGGCGAAGATCGTGCTGGCCGCGCCGACCGGCCGCGCGGCGAAGCGGCTCACCGAGCTGACCGGCCACCCGGCGACGACCGTGCACCGGCTGCTCCAGCTGCGCCCCGGCGGGGACGCCACCTTCGACCGGGACAACCCGGTCGACGCCGACCTGATGGTGGTCGACGAGGCGTCCATGCTCGACCTGATCCTCGCCAACAAGCTGGTCAAGGCGGTGCCGCCCGGCGCGCACCTGCTGCTGGTCGGCGACGTCGACCAGTTGCCGTCGGTCGGCGCGGGCGAGGTGCTGCGCGACGTGCTCGCCGCCGGGACGGTGCCCCGGGTGCGGCTGACCCGCATCTTCCGGCAGGCCCAGGAGTCGGGCGTGGTGGTCAACGCCCACCGGATCAACGCCGGTCAGGCCCCGGTGTTCGGCGAGCACCCCGACTTCTTCCTCTTCCCCAGCGACGAGCCGGAGGTCACCGCCGAGCAGGTGGTCGACATCGTGACCCGACGGATCCCGCGCCGGTTCGGGCTGCGCCCCCGCGACGTGCAGGTGCTCACCCCGATGCTGCGCGGGCCGGCCGGCGCCGGCAACCTGAACACCCTGCTCCAGCAGGCGATCGCCCCGCACCGGGAGGACGCGCCGGAGCGGCGGCACGGCGGGCGGGTCTTCCGGGTCGGCGACAAGGTCATCCAGGTCCGCAACAACTACGACAAGGGCGCGGCCGGGGTGTTCAACGGCACCGTCGGCGTGGTCACGGCCCTGGATCCCGACGAGCAGACCCTCACCGTACGCACCGACGAGGACGAGGACATCGGGTACGAGTTCCACGAGCTCGACGAGCTCCAGCACGCGTACGCGATCACGGTGCACCGGTCGCAGGGCAGCGAGTATCCGGCGGTGGTGGTGCCGGTGACCATGGGGGCGTACACGATGTTGCAGCGCAACCTGCTCTACACCGCCGTCACCCGGGCCCGGAAGCTGGTGGTGCTGGCCGGCTCGCGCAGGGCGCTGGCCATCGCGGTGCGGACGGCCGGCACCGGTCGCCGGCACACGGCGCTGACCCACCGGCTCGCGCCCGACCGGCCCTGAACCGTCGGTGCGCTCGCCCGACCGGCCGTGAGCCGCCGGTGCTCTCCCCCGACCGGCCCTGAGCCGCCGGCGGCCGGCGTGGCCCGCCGCGGGCCGCCGCGGGCCGCGCCGGCCGCCGCCTCGCCTACTCGGCGATCCGGGTGCGGCCGGTCCAGCGGAAGACGACCGGCGCCTCGCCGCCACCGGAGTCCCGCTCGAAGTGCTCGTAGCCCCCGTAGTGGCGTACCTTGATCTTGTGTTCCACCGGGGAGACCCGGTGGCTGCGCAGCTCGGTCGGCAGGGTGGCGGGCCCGCCCTCGAGCACGACGTCGATGATGCCGGCAGCCTCGCCGCTGAGGGTCATGGCCGGCACCGACCAGGCGATCCGGTCGTCATCGTTGACGATGGGGTTCGCCGTCCGGACAGTGGGGGCGGATTCGGAAACTGTCATCGCACGACCTCCGTCGCTCGTCGCTCCGCCTCGGACGCGCCGGTCGCTGCGCGGAGCGGATCACCGAACGGGGGGCGGCACCCCGTTCCGCGGCAGGCGGAACGGGCGGTGGGAGAAACGCCCTCCCGACGGTCGGCGACGACCCCCGTCCGCCTCGAACGTAATCCAGATCACACTCACCGAACACCCTTAGCGACCCCCTAGCGGGCCGGGTGCCGCGTAGGCCGGCGGTGAGAAGGGAACCCGTCTCTACCGGAGGCGTTAAGAGGGGGCCCTTCCTTTCACTCCCAGCGGAAGAAGCGGGTGGCCAGGACGCTGCCGACGACGGCGGTGACCGCCAGGGCGAGCAGCTGCGGCCACGCCGGGCTGTCGCCGGCCCAGGCCGCCGCGAGCGTGTCCACGGTGGCCCCGAGTGGCGAGTAGTCGCCGATGCGGGCCAGCACCGCCGGCATCTGGTCGCGCGGCAGCCAGGCGCCGGCGAGGAAGAGCAGCGGGAAGAACAGCGCCGGCCCGATCGACTGGGCCGCCCGCGCCGACGGGGCGAGCGCCGCGATGAGCAGGCCCACGGCGAAGAGGCAGGCCACGCCGAGCAGGAACGCCAACACGAAGGCGGGCACGTTGGCCGGCGCCGGCTGGTCCAGCAGGAAGCGTACGCCGATCGCGGTGACCACCGCGCCGGCCACGCCCATCACCAGGTTGACCACCACCTGCGCCACGAGCAGCAGGGCCGGGTTGACCGGGGTGGTGGCCAGGCGGCGCAGCACCCGCCGCTCCCGGTAGATGCCCAGCGCCATCGGCAGGGTGAACAGGGCGAGCATGCCGATGGTGAGGGCCAGCGCGAGGGCCGGCAGGAAGGTCAGCTCGCCGTGCTGCCCGGCGTCACCGCCGGAGGCTCCGCGCTGCGGCAGCCCGAAGACCAGCATGAGGCCGAGCGGCAGGGCGAAGACGAAGAACAGCGACACCGGCTCGCGCAGGAACAGCTTCGCCTCGACGGCGATGAGCTTGGACAGGGCGTTCACGAGGACCTCTCGTCGGTCGACGGCGGGGTGGTGGCCCGGGCGGCGCGGCCGGTCAGCGAGACGAAGGCGTCGTCCAGGGTGGGCTGCTCGACGCGCAGGCCGGCGTAGCGGACCTGCCGCTCGGCCAGGGCCGACAGCACCGTCTGGAGGACCTGCTCCGGGCCGGTGACGGTGACCTCGTCGCCGGTGCGGCGCACCCCGGTCACCTCGGGCAGCGCGGCGAGCAGGGCGTCGTCCACCGGGTCGAGCGGGCGGAAGTGCACCCGGTGCTCGGTGCCCACCCGGGAGAGCAGGCCGGCGGGGGTGTCGATCGCCACGACCCGGCCGGTGTCGATGATGGCCAGCCGGTCGCAGAGCCGCTCGGCCTCCTCCATGAAGTGCGTGACCAGCACGACCGTCACGCCCCGGTCGCGGATGCGCTCGACCAGGTCCCAGGTGTCCCGCCGGCCCTGCGGGTCGAGCCCGGTGGTCAGCTCGTCGAGGATGGCGATCTCGGGGCGGCCGACCAGCGCGAGGGCCACCGACAGCCGCTGCTTCTGCCCGCCGGACAGCTTGTGGAAGGCGGTGTCGCGCTGGGCGGCCAGGCCGAGGTCGGCGAGCAGCCCGTCGATGTCGGCCCGGTTGCGGTAGAAGGACCGGTAGAGGTCGAGCGCCTCGCGCACGCGCAGCTTGTCGGGGAGCTGGCTCTCCTGCAACTGGGCGCCGACGCGCTGGCGCACCTCGGTGCGGTCGCGGAGCGGGTCGAGCCCGAGGACGCGGACGGTGCCGCCGTCGGCGCGGCGCAGCCCCTGCACGCACTCGACCGTGGTGGTCTTGCCCGCCCCGTTGGGGCCGAGCACGCCGAAGATCTCGCCCTGGTCGACGGTGAAGGAGACGTCGTCGACGGCGATCTTGTCGCCGTACCGCTTGTGCAGGTGCTCGACCTCGATGACCGGCATGGGCGTGGTCCTCCGTCGCGTGCGGATCGCCGGCCGGCGAGGGCGGGCCCTCGGGGAATCGCGGCGTCTGGGTGCTGGGTGGTGTCGCGGGCTGGGGATGGGGTGGCGGTGCTGGGGACGTGGGTGCGGGCCACGGTGCGGTCGTGGCCACGGGTCGGACGACGACCGGCGCACGGGCGGTCGACGCCGGATATCATCCGGCCAACCGAGGCCCGAATCAACTCATCGGCTGACGGATCGGGGTGCCGACCGGGATCGGGACCGGTCGGCAGGGGTGCCGGGCGGTCACCCGGCGTGTCCGTCGACCCCGCCCGGTCCGACGCCCGGGGCCGCGGGCCCGGCGCCGCCGGTCGCCGGCCGGGCGGCCGGTGACGCGTCGGGGGCGGGGCACGGGTCGCAGAGCGGCAGCAGCTCCCCCAGCCCGGCCAGGACGACGTCCGGGCCGGCGGCGAGCAGGGTCGCCGGGTCGGACTCCCCCCACAGCGCCGCGACGGCGCGGACCCCCGCCGCGCGGGCGCTGGCCAGGTCGCTGGGCGCGTCGCCGACCATCAGCGCGTCGGCGGGCGCGACACGGAGGAGCTCCAGCGCCCGGCGCACGATGTCCGGCGCCGGCTTCGGGCGGGCCACCTCGTCGGAGCCGACGACGTGGTCGACCAGGCGCAGCAGGTCCAGCCGGCCCAGCAGGTCGCGGGCGCGCACCCCGCTGCGGCCGGTCGCCACGGCCAGCCCGATCCCGCGCCCGCGCAGCGCGCCGAGCATCCCGGCCGCGCCGTCCACCGGCGTGACGAGGTGGGCCAGCCGGTTGCTCTCCCGCACGAACGGGTCGGCCATCGCCGCCGGCAGGCCCATCAGCCGCAGCACGTCGGGCAGGTAGCGGCCCGGGTGGCGGCAGTATTCGTCGACGGGCGCGACGCCGCCGCCGACCACCTCGGCGTACGCGAGGGCGAACGCCTCGCGGGCCACGGCCAGGCTGTCGGCCAGCACGCCGTCGAGGTCCAGGACCACCGCCCGGACTCCCCCGGGCCCGCGCTCCGCCGCACCCGCCACCGGCGTCACCTCCCCGCGCACGCACGCACCCGACACGCCGGCACAGGCCGTAGGGGTGGCCCGCCGACGACCGCCCCGGCTAGCGTCGGGTCGCCGGGACCCGCCGGGCGGGTCCGCCGCGACGGCCCGACCGGCCGGCGTCCCCGCGAAACCTACCGGTGGAGAGGTGCGTCCACATGCCGCTGCTGAGCTGGCTGTCCGAGTCGGCCGACGACCGTCCGGGCGCGGTCCGCGTCGACGACCGGGCCGTGTCCTGGGTGGAGCTGCGCCGGCTCGCCACGGCGGTCGCCGACGACCTGGGCGGGGTGGACCGGGTGGCCGTCGAGGCGACGCCGACCCTGGAGACGGTGGTCGGGGTGGTCGGCGCGCTGCTGGCCGGCGCGGCGGTCGTGCCGGTGCCGCCGGACGCCGGGCCGCTGGAGCGGGACCACATCCTGCGCGACTCCGGCGCGACGGCGCTGCTCGCCCCGGCCGGCGGCGACCGGCCGGCCGGCGACGGGGGCCCGCCGGTGATCCCCGTCGACCTGGCGCGGCGGTCGGACACCGTCCACCCCGAGCCGGACCCGGCCGCCACCGCGCTGATCCTCTACACCAGCGGCACGACCGGTGCGCCGAAGGGCGCGGTGATCGGCCGGCGGGCGGTCGCCGCCTGCCTGGACGGGCTCGCCGACGCCTGGGCGTGGACGCCCGAGGACCTGCTGGTGCACGGGCTGCCGCTGTTCCACGTGCACGGCCTCGTGCTCGGGGTGCTGGGGCCGCTGCGGCTGGGCAGCCGGCTGCACCACGTGGGCCGGCCGCGCCCCGAGCGGTACGCGGCGGCCGGCGGCACGGTCTACTTCGGCGTACCGACGGTGTGGTCCCGGATCGCGGCGGACCCGGACTCGGCGCGGGCGCTGCGCCCGGCGCGGCTGCTCGTCTCGGGCAGCGCGGCCCTGCCGGCGGCGGTCTTCGCGGACCTGGCCGCGCTCACCGGCCACGAGACCGTCGAGCGGTACGGGATGACCGAGACCCTGATCACGGTGAGCGCGCGGGCGGACGGGCCGCGCCGGCCGGGGACGGTCGGCGTGCCGCTGCCCGGGGTGCGGACCCGGCTGGCCGACGAGCACGGCGCGGCGCTGCCCGCCGACGGCGAGGCGATGGGCGAGCTCCAGGTCGCCGGCCCGACCCTCTTCGACGGCTACCTCGGCCGGCCGGACGCCGACGCGGCGACCCGCACCCCGGACGGCTGGTTCCGCACCGGCGACGTCGCCACGATCGGCCCGGACGGGTGGCACCGGATCGTCGGCCGCGCCGCCACGGATCTGATCAAGAGCGGCGGGTACCGGATCGGGGCGGGCGAGGTGGAGGACGCCCTGCTGGCCCACCCGGGCGTCCGGGAGGCCGCCGTGGTCGGCACCCCGCACCCGGACCTCGGCCAGCAGGTCACCGCGTACGTGGTGGGCGACGGGGTGGACGGCCCGGAGCTGATCGACTTCGTGGCCCGCCAGTTGTCGGCGCACAAGCGGCCCCGCGAGGTGCGGCTGGTCGACGCGCTGCCCCGCAACGCCCTGGGCAAGGTGCAGAAGACCAGGCTGGCGGCGGACTGAGCGGGAGGCCGCCCGACGGCGGGGCTCAGCCGGCGGCCGCGGGGATGCCGATGGCGGTGAGCACCAGGCCCCGCTCGACCAGGAACCGGCCGTGGAAGGCGGTCACCGGGACGCCGTCGAGGACCGGGCCGGGCACCAGCAGGCGCGCGACGAACGTCCCGCCGGCGTCGACGGCGATGTCCGCCTCGGCGAAGTCCAGCCACCGGCCGGTCAGCGGAAACCACGCCTTGTAGACCGACTCCTTGGCGCTGAACAGCAGGCGGTCCCAGCAGACCGTGGGGTGGGCGGCGGCCAGCGCGGCGGTGCGGGCCCGCTCGGCCGGCAGCGCGATCGCGTCGAGCACCCCCGTCGGCAGCGGCGCGTGCGGCTCGGCGTCGACACCGAGGGCGGCCAGCGCCGTGGCCCGGCCGACGACGGCCGCCCGGTAGCCCTCGCAGTGCGTCATGCTGCCGACCACCCCGGCGGGCCAGACGGGTGCGCCGCGCGCGCCGGAGACGATCGGCGTCTCGGCGATGCCCAGCTCGCCCAGCGCGCGGCGGGCGCAGTGCCGCACGGTGGTGAACTCCCGGCGGCGCTTGTCGACGGCGTTGGCGACGAGCCGCTCCTCCTCGGGGAACAGGGTCAGGCCGGCGGGGTCGGTGAAGGCCTCGGCCACCACCGCGGCCGCAGGCAGGATCTGCTCGATCACAGCCGCCGATGCTAGGCCGCCGCGGCGGCCCGCGCCGTCCCTCGATCGGGCGCGACGCGCCGATAGGGGTGGGTACGGGTGGAGGGCGGCGGGGGCGGATGTCACCCTGAGGGGTGCCCCGGCCCGGTTGACCGGGGGTGTGTAGTGGTCTTTGGTCTGAGGAATGCGGGTGGCGATGCTGACTGGCAGGGTGGTCCGGTTCGACGAGGTGCGGGGTTACGGCTTCATCGCTCCGGACGGCGGCGGGGACGACGTGTTCGTGCACGCCAACACGGTCGACGGCGACAAGTGGGCGCTGGGGCCCGGCGTCCCGGTGGAATACGAGGCGGTGGAGAACGAGCGCGGCCCGAAGGCGCTGACGGTGCGCGTGCTCGGGCCCGCCGTGGCGGGCGAGCGCGCCGCGCCGCTGCGGACGGTCGCGCCGTCGACGGGGCGCGGCCACGAGTCGGGCGAGGGCGGGATCGAGGACGATGAGGGGCTCTGCGACGTGCTCTCCGAGCGGTCCTTCGTCACCGAGACCACCGAGGCGCTGCTGGTCTCCGTGCCGGACCTGACCGGGGCGCAGATCGTGGCGGTGCGCGCCCGGATGCTGGCGCTGGCGCGGCGGCACGGCTGGGTCGAGGGCTGACGCCGCCGCCCGTGCCGTAGGGGCGTCGCGGTCAGCCGGCCGCGATCAGCAGCGACTTTCTGATCCGGCCCTGCGCGCTGCGCGGCAGCTCGTCGACGAAGTGCACCCGACGGGGCCGCTGCCCGGCCGACAGGTGGCGGCCCACGTGGTCGATGAGCGCCTGGGCGGTGAGCCCCTCGGCGGCGACCACGTACGCGGTGACCTGCTCGCCCTGCGCCGCGTGCGGGGTGCCGACCACGGCGGCGTCCCGGACACCGGGATAGCTGAGGAGCACCTCCTCGACCTGCCCGGCGTGGACCCGCCGGGCGCGCCCGTGCACCACGTCCGTCCGTCGCCGCCCGATGATCCGGTGCGAGCCGTCGGCCGCGACGGTGGCGAGGTCGCCGGTGGCGTGCCAGCCGGCCGGGTCGGCGCACCGCCCGCGCCCGTCGACGTAGCCGCTGGACAGCGTCGGGCCCCGGATGCTCAGCTCGCCGACGGACTCGCCGTCGGCCGGCACCGGCCGGTCGTCACGGTCGAGGACGCGGGTCTGCACGCCGGGCAGGGGCGTCCCGGCGACGCCGGCGGGGCAGGGCGCGTCGGCCCGCCCGGTCACCGCGATCAGGGTCTCGGTGGTGCCGTACCCCTGGATGAGGGAGTGCGAGGTGAGCAGGCGGAGCCGTTCGGTCACGGCGG
This sequence comes from Micromonospora sp. WMMD712, assembly GCF_029581295.1. Classification (NCBI taxonomy): domain Bacteria; kingdom Bacillati; phylum Actinomycetota; class Actinomycetes; order Micromonosporales; family Micromonosporaceae; genus Micromonospora; species Micromonospora sp. WMMD712. The sequence continues at coordinate 7,241,809 of NZ_CP120743.1, read as the reverse complement.
GGGCCAGCGGGGCGTCGGCGGAGACCAGGATCCGCGCCCCGGACAGCGACCGGGCCCAGGGGCGGTCGCGCGAGATGCGCGCCCACTGGCAGGGGACGGCCAGGTACATGGTGCCGACCGGGCCTGCGGCGGCGTCCCGGTCGAGGTGGACGAAGCGGCTGCCCACGCGCAGCGCGCCGAGCAGGCCCACCACCAACCCGTACGCCCGGAACAGCGGGGCGCCCTGGACGAGGACGTCCTCGCCGCTCCACCGCCACGCGTCGGCCAGCAGGTCCAGGTCCGCCGCGATGGCCCGGCGGGAGACCCGGACGCCCCGCGGTGGCCCGCTCGCGCCGCCGGTGTAGAGGATCACCGCGTCGGCGTCGGGGGGCGGCTCCGGCTGGGGGGTCGAGGAGCGTCCGCCCAGGTCGACGGGGACGGTGGCCAGCCCGCTGCCGACGGCCCGGGTGGGGGCGTCGGACGGGTCGCCGCCGAGGAGCACGGTCGCGCCGGACTCCCGCAGGATGCGGCCGCGCTCCCGACCGTCGGCCCGGGGCGGCAGGGGCACCAGCGGCACGCCGGCCTGGACCGCGCCGACCATGGCGACGACCGTCTCCAGGCTGGGGGTGGCGTCGACCGCGACGGCGGCGGCGCCCCGGATCCGGTCGGCGACCGCGTCGACACAGCCGAGCAGGGCTTCGCTGGAGAGCGTCCGCCCGGCCACCCGGACGGCGTCGGGGCGGTCCGCGCCGGAGGCGCGTAACGCCGGCAGCAGTGTCATCCGCCCTAACCTCTGTCGAGGGCGCCGACGAGGCTCGGCGGTGGCAGGGACATCGCGGCCACAGAACCCTTCGCGTCATGGGTGCGGGTAGCCCCATATCCGGCCATCCCCGCGTGCTGCGGGTGCCCCGAAATTAGGCTGCGCCTATCGCCCGGCACAACCCCTAGCCGTGGCGCGCGACGCCCACCGCGACCCGGGTTCCGCCGCACCGGCGGGCAGGCGGGCCAGGCAGGACCCGCGCCGGGGCGGGGCCGGACGCCTCGGGCGGGGCGCGGCTATTCCGCGAACCGGCGGGCGGTCGCCGGGCCGCCGGGGCCCGGGCGGAATTGGAATTGCGGCACGGACCGCGCGGATTGGGCGACCCCGCCGAAACGGCGTCCCTGTATATCGATGCCGACCACGCTTTTTGATTCGGGCCCGATTCACTTCAGCCACTGCCGGGCCCACGCTCCGCCGCCGGCCGGTCGCGTGGAGCCCACCTTTAACGGCAAAGACCTCCTTTGTTTTTGAAGCGTCCCGAATCGGGCAAGAACGCGTCGATGCCATCGAAGGGGACGCGGCCTTCCCACGGCCCCGCCGAACCGCCGACCGGCTCCACCCTGGACGGACACCCCACCCCGGCCCGAAATGCCGAGGCCATCGATCCCCGCCGCTCGCGCGCGGCCGACCGGCGAGCCGGCCACCGTCCGCCGGCACCACCGGTCCCTCACGCAGCGAGATCCTCCCGCCCTGCGGGACGCCGCCGGACACCCGGCTCCGGGCCGCCGGGCGCGGCGGCCCGTCCACCGCCGACGTCCCCGCCCCGGGGCACCCGCCAGGGCGTGAACTGCCCGTTCCGCCCCGGGAACCGCAGCGTCACGAGGCCGGCCGCCGAGAGGGGCGGGGTGGCCGGACGCCGACGCCGGACGCCCGCCCGGCCAGCACGCAGCGCCACCACCACCGGGACCGGGCGCGGGGCGACGCCCGCCCACAGGGCGGGACCCGCAGATTCCCCGCCCAGCGTCGCGGGGAGCGCTCCCTCCCGGTCAACGGGGGTCGCACAACGCTTTCCACCCAATTGTCGGCAAGCCCCGAAAACGGCATCAACCGACCAGAGAAAGGCTCACGTATCACTTTGTGAATTCACCCGGCGACCGTCCGCTGTCAGTTCCGCCGACGTGGCCAGCGGCGGCGGAAGACACCAAACCGATGTTTGCCTATCCTTTACAACCTTCGGCTTGCCGCCCAATTGCCGGACTGCCATACTCCCACCATGCACGGCGGTCGATAGCGGGGGGATGCGTCCGGACGGGCCCTAGAATTGTCGAAGGTGCTGGCAGTGCCCTGGTCCGGGAGCATCAGCCAGTCAAGCTAATCGATGGCTCGCCGCGAACGCGTGACGGCCGTCTATATTCGCCAATACGGGAATGGGTCGAAAATTGCCGGTCTCCGATTTCGTCAGGCTCGATGGCAGACCAGGGAAGGTGGCGGGCCCCGTGACGACCGGCCCCGCGCGCCCTCCGAGGCCACGCCCATGGAGTTGAGCGAACGGTCCCACCAGCTCGACCTCCTGGCCCGCCGGCTCGGCGACCTGCGCCGACCCGCCGGTCAGGCCGTCGACGCCCGGCCGGTGATCGCGCTGACCGGTCCCGTCGGCGCCGGCAAGACCACCCTCCTCCAGGCCCTCGCCCGGCGGGCCACCGACGCCGACGTCCGCTTCCTGGGGGCGAGCGCCTCGCGGGCCGAGCGCGCGGTCCCGCTGGAGGTCGTCCGCCAACTCGTCCGGGCCACGCCGCCGGACGACGCCCGCGCCCGCCTCGAACGGCTGCTCGACCAGGGCGTCCTCACCTGGTCCGACCTCGACGACGACCAGGAGGGGCCGGCCCGGACCATCGCGGCGATCGGCGGCGCCCTGCTGGAGCTGGCCGCCCGGGGCCCCCTGGTGATCGGGATCGACGACGTCCACCACGCCGACGTGCCGTCGCTGCGCTGCCTGGACTACGTGGCCCGACGCATCCCCGGCCTGCCCGTGCTGATCGTGCTGACCGAGGCCCCCCGGACCCGTCCCTGGCACCCCGAGGTCTATGCCGAGCTGTTGCAACCGGCCCGGCTGCACCGGATCCGGGTCCCCCTGCTCACCCTGGACGGCACGCACCGGGCCCTGGCCGACCGGCTCGGCGCGCCGACGGCGCGGAGCATCGCCGAGGAGACGCACCGGATCAGTGGCGGCAACCCCCTGCTGGTGCAGGCGCTCGCCGACGACCACCTGGCCGCCGTGCCGCGCGGCGCCGCCCGGCCCGAGTCGGGCGAGGCGTTCCGGGAGGCCGTGCTGAGCTGCCTCTACCGCTGCGAGCACCTGGTGCTCAAGGCGGCCCGGGCGCTCGCGGTGACCGACGAGCCGCTGCACGGCGCCCTGCTCCCGCAGCTCGTCGACGTGCGCGCGGAGTCCGCCCTGCTCGCGATCGACGAGGCCACCAGCGCCGGCCTGATCACCGAGGGCGGGCTGCGGCACCCCGCCGTCGGCCGGGCCGTGCTCGACGGCACGACCGCCGAGGAACGCGCCCGGCTGCACCGGCTGGCCGCCTGCCTGCTGCACGAGGACGGCGAGTCGCCGGTCCTGGTCGCCCGGCACCTGCTGCGTACCGACTCGCTGGCCGAGCCCTGGATGGCCCGGACCCTGCTCGACGCCGGCGAGCAGGCCCTGCTCGACGGCGAGGTGGACGCGGCCCTGCGGTTCCTGCGCCGCGCCCACCGGGACGGCACCGACGAGTGCCTGCGGGCACGCGCCCGCTCCGCCCTCGCCCGCGCCGAGTGGCGGCTCGACCCGCAGGGCGCGATGCCCCACCTACAGGGGGTGGCCAGCGCCGTCCGGGCCGGGCACCTGGGCAGCACGCAGGCCGCCGGGCCGATCCAGTACCTGCTCTGGCACGGCCAGATCGACAAGGCCGTCGAGCTGGTCCGGCACCTGAGCGACCGCGCCGACAGCAGCGACCCGCGCTCCGCGGCCGAGCTGCTGGTCACCAAGGGCTGGATGGCCACCCTCTACCCCGGGGTGACGATCGACCACCAGGCCCCCGTCCCGGCCCGGCGCGACCCGCTGACCATCGCGAAGGTGAAGCAGCGGCTCCAGGGCGTGACCATGCTGGCCTCCGTGCTGGAGCGGGGCGACGGCGGCGCCGTCGAGGAGGCCGAGCGGGTGCTGTCCACCATCGGGCTGGACGACGAGCGGGACATGTGGACCGCCATCTGCGCCCTGATCACCATGATCTATGCCGACCGGCTGGACCTGGCCGGCGAATGGTGCGGCCGGCTGGGCCGCAGCGCCACCGTCAGCCGGCATCCCACCCCGGCGGCGATGCTGGCCGCCCTCGACGCGGCGATCGCCGGCCGGCGCGGCGACCTGACCCGGGCGCAGGAACTGGCCGACGCCGCGCTGAACCAGCTCTCCCCGAAGGGCTGGGGCGTGGTGATCGGGATACCGCTGGCCATCCGGCTGCGGGCCCTGACGTTCCTGGGTGATCTCGACGCGGCGGCGGCCTGCCTCCAGGTGCCCGTGCCCCAGGTGCTCTTCGAGACCCCGTTCGGGCTGCACTACCTGCACGCCCGGGGGCTGCACGCGCTGGCCACGGGCAGCCCGGAGAGCGCCCTGGCCGACTTCCAACTCTGCGGGCAGCTCATGGCGGCCTGGCGGCTGGACCTTCCGGCGCTCGTCCCGTGGCGCACCGAGTCGGCCCGGGCCCTGCTGCAACTCGGCCGCCGGCCGCAGGCCGAGAAGCTGGTCCGGGAGGAGCTGGGGCGGCTGCGGCCCGGTCACGTGCGCTACCGGGCCGCGGCGCTGCGGGTGCTCGCGGCGGCGGAGGACGGCCGGGACCCGATCCCGCACCTGCGCGGCTCCGTGCGGCTGCTGCGCCAGTGCGGCGACCGGATGGAACTCGCCCACAGCCTCACCGACCTGGGCCACGCCTACCAGCAGGCGGGCGACCTGCGGCAGGCCCGCAAGGCGACCCGGGCCGCCCGGACGCTGGCCCAGGAGTGCGGCCTCCCCCTGCTGCGGCCGGCCGCCGCCCCGGGCCGCGGCGGACCGGCCGGTGCCGACCCCGACGCGGCGGTGCTGGTGGAGGGGCTCAGCGACACCGAGTCGCGGGTGGCCACCCTGGCCGCGCAGGGCCACACCAACCGGGAGATCGCCGAGAAGCTCTTCCTGACGGTCAGCGCGATCGAGCAGCGGCTGACCCGCATCTACCGCAAGCTCGACGTCGACTCGCGCCGGCAGCTGGCCGTGCGGTTGCGGCTCGACCGGCCCGGCGCGATGCCGGCGGAACGCCTGGGCGCGCCCCGCAAGCCCCCCGGCCGCGACGGCGACGCCCGGCACTGACCCGCGCCGCGCCCGACGCCGCGCCGCCCGCCCGGCGCACCCGAACGCCCACGTCCGGCCGCCGGACGGCCCCCTGCCCTGCCCGGGCGGAGGTGCGCCGCGACCCGACCATGTGACACCATCACCCCGCCCCGCCGCCACCTGCTGTACGTCCCGTCGACACGCGCCGCCACCCGGCCGTTCCCGACCCCCCTTACGGCGTCGCTGGCAACCCCTAACGGCCATCCGGGACCGCAGGTTTACGCGCGAAACGATGGGGTCTCGCTCCCGTTGTCGCACAACCGACCCGGTGCCAGACTCGCCTGGACATCCGGATCGCTCGCTGGGGAGCGCGGTCCGGCCAGGGACAGTTCAAGATCCACCCGGCATGGCGGCCCGGTGCGCTCCACCCCTACCCGGGGCAACGGGTGGGTGTGGTGGAGGGGCGGCTGTCCGGCTTGGGGGGGGCGGTGTCCGAGCAGCGCCGGTGATCCCGGCCCGGCACCGCGGACGAGAAGGGCTGGCTTAGAAGTGGTGCTGGTGCAGCGGGAGGAACAACTGGATCGGCTCCGCAGGGCGTTCGACGCCTGCGCGGAACACCAACGCGGACACGTCGCGCTCGTGACGGGCGCGGTGGGCAGCGGCAAGACGAGTCTGCTGGAGACGTTCAGCGAGTGGGCCGGGGCCGCCGGGGGGCGGGTGCTCGGCGCGGCCGGGTCGCGGGCCGAACGCGGACTCCACCTGGGGGTCCTGGGGCAGCTGCTCCACAGTGCCCGGCTCGACCAGGAGGCGACGGCCCGGATCGAGAACCTGATGCGGGACGCCGCCTTCGCCGGGCCCCTGCCGGAGCCCGGCGGGGACGCGGCCGACGGGGCGGCCGCCGGCGACCGGGTCTGGGCGCCCCTGTTGCACGGCCTGTTCACGGCGCTGCTCGACCTCGCCGACGCCGGGCCGCTGGTCCTCGCCGTCGACGACGTGCACCACGCCGACCCGGCGTCGCTGCACTGCCTGCTCTACGTCACCCGGCGGCTGCGGCACGCCCGGATCATGGTGGTGCTCACCGAGGCGTCGACGCTGCGCCCGCCGCACCCGCTGTTCCGCGCCGAGCTGCTCAGCCAGCCGTACTTCTCGCGGATCAGCCTGCCGCCGCTGACCGTCGACGGGATCGCCCGGCTGGTCGACGCCGACGGCGGGGCCGCCGCCGCCCGGGAGGCGGCCGAACGCTGCCTGAGCATGACCGGCGGCAACCCGCTGCTCACCCGCGCCCTCATCGACGAGCGGGCCCCCGGTGGCGCGGGCGACGAGCGCGGCGCGGACCCGACCGGCGGCGACCCGTTCGACCAGGCCGTCCTCGGCTGCCTCTACCGGCACGAGCCGGGGGTGCGGCGCGTCGCGCAGGCCCTCGCCGTGCTGAACCGCCCCGTGCCGACCGAACTGCTCGGCCACGTCCTCGACGTGGTGCCCGAGTCGGCCGCCCCGGCGGTGCGGGTGCTGCGCACCGCCGGGCTGATGGAGGCCGACCAGCTTCGGCACCCGCGCATCCTGCGGTCCATCCTCACCGACATGTCGCCCGAGGAGCGCCGCGGCCTGCACCAGCGGGTCGCCGAGGTGCTGCACGAGCACGGCGCGGAGCCGGGCGCGGTGGCCGAGCACCTGGTCGCCGCCGCGTGGGCCGACGCCCCCTGGGTGGTGCCCGTGCTCTCCGACGCCGCCGCGCAGGCCCTGGCGTCGGGCCGGCCCGACGTGGCGGCGGCGTGCCTGCGCCTGGTCGCCCGCGCCGACGTCGACGAGCGGCAGCGCACCGCTGCCACCGCCATGCTGGTCAACGCCCGGTGGCAGGTCAACCCGCTCGCCGCCAACGGGCACCTCAGCGAGCTGGTGGAGTCCGCGCGGGCGGCCGGCTGGTCCACCGGGGCCGCCCTGGCCACCGTGCCGTTCCTGCTCTGGCAGGGGCGGGTGGAGGAGGCCACCGAGGCCGTCAGCGGCTTCTCCGCCGACGACGACCACGGCCCAGCCGGCCGGCTGCGGGCCATGCAGCTCCTGGTCTCCCTCTCGCACCCCGACCAGCTCGCCTCCGTCCGAGAGACGCCGAGCACGTGGAGCCGGGCGGCGACCGCGCCGACGTCGGTCAGCCCCCAGTTGCAGGCGGTCACGGTGCTCGGCACGGCGCTGCTGCCGACCGCCGACACCGACACCGTGGCCACCGCCGAGCAGCTGCTGCAACGGCACCACACCGACGACGGCGCGGTGGGGCTGCTCACCGCCCCGCTGCTCGCGCTGCTCTGGTCGGGCCGCAGCGACCGGGTCGTGGCCTGGGCGGACATCCTGCTCAACCGGCCCGCGGTCCGGCACGCCCCGGTGTGGCGGGCCGTCGTGCGGGCGGTGCGCGCCGAGGCCGCGCTGCGGCTGGGCGACCTGCCGGGCGCGGAGCACCACGCCCGCGCGGCGCTGGAGGACATCCCCGCCCCGGCCTGGGGGGTGGCCATCGCCGGGCCGCTGGCCACGCTGATCGCCTGCGCGACCGAGGCGGGCCGGTTCACCGAGGCCGACCGCTGGCTGGCCCACCCCGTCCCGGCCGGCATGTTCCGCACCCCGCTGGGCGTGCACTACCTGGCCGCCCGGGGCCGGCACCACCTGGCCATGGGGCGGCCGCACGCGGCGACCGCCGACCTGCGCCGCTGCGGTGAGCTGATGCGCGGGTGGGGCATCGACGTGGCCGGGCTGGTGCCGTGGCGGCTGGAGCTGGCCCGGGTGCAGCTCAGCGTCGGCAACAAGACCCACGCCACCCAGCTGTTGCAGGAGCAGCTGCGCGTCGCGCACGGGGTCGACGACCGGACCCGGGGCCGGTCGCTGCGGCTGCTCGCCACCACCGCCGCCCAGGACCACCGGCGCAAGCTGCTCGGCGAGGCCGTCAACCTGCTCCAGGGCTGCGGCGACCGGCTGGAGCTGGTGCGGGCCCTCGGCGACACCGGCCAGAGCCTGCAACGGGCCGGCGACTCGGCGCGCGCCCGGCTGCTGGTGCGCCGCGCCTACCAGCTGGCCCAGGACTGCGGGGCGTCCGTGCTGGCCCAGCGGCTGATCCGGCGGGACGCGGGCGGCGCGCTGCCCGCGTACCCGGCCGGGGCGGAGGCGCACGAGCCGGACGACGGGCTCAGCGAGGCCGAGCGCCGGGTCGCCGCGCTGGCCGCCCAGGGGCACACCAACCGGCAGATCTCCAGCAAGCTGTTCATCACCGTCAGCACGGTGGAGCAGCACCTCACCCGGGTCTACCGGAAGCTGGACGTCAAGCGGCGCACCGACCTGCCGGCCCGGCTCGTCGCCTACGCGGAGCCGCTGGTGGAGGAGCCCCAGGGCGCGGCGTCCTGACCGACGACGCAGGGGCCGGCGCGGTGGGTGACCACCGCGCCGGCCCCTTCTCGCGTACGGCGGAAGGGGCTCAGCCGGCGACGGGCGCGACGGCGCGACGGGCCGCCACCGCCTCGTCGCGGTGGCGCAGCACCAGGTCGGCGGCGGCGGTGACCCCGCCGGCCTGGCGCAGCCGGCGGCTCCACAGCGCCGCCCGGTCCCGGAAGGCGCGCTCGGTCAGCAGCCGGCGCAGCTTCGCCACGATGTCGTCGACGTCGAGGGCGTCGTCGTGCTCGACGGCCAGGGCGACGCCCGCGTCGACGACCCGGACCGCGCCGTCGTGGCAGTCGAACCAGAACGGCAGCACGAGCTGCGGCACGCCGAACCAGGCCGCCTCGTGGATCGCGTTGGCGGCGGCGTGGTTGAAGAAGACCCGCACGTGCGGGTGCGCCAGCACCTCCACCTGCGACGGCAGCCACGACTCGACGCGCAGGTTCGCCGGCAGCTCTCCGGCCGGCGGCAGGTGCCGCTGCCGGTCGGCGGGGAGCTTCCACAGCACGTGGTGCTCGGGGCCGAGCCGGGCGGCGACGTCGACGAGCGCGGCCACCTGGGCGGCGCTCGGGCGCATGATGGTGCCGAACCCGACGTAGACCACCGACTCGTGGGCGTCGAGCCAGCCGCGCAGCTCCGCGCCGTCGGGGCTCGGCACGATCTCGGTGGGCACCATCGAGCCGACCGTGCGCAGCGTCGCCGGCGCGGTGGCGAAGGGATACTCCAGGCCGAAGACCGTGTACGCCAGCAGCGCCCGCGCCGCCTGCGCGTACAGCGAGGGCCGCAGCTCCACGTTGGGGATACCGGCGGCCCGGCGGCGCTCGGCGGCGGCGGTGTTGCGGGCCAGCCGCTCCGGCTCCATCAGGGTCTTCAGCAGCGCCTCGCGGTGACGGCCGTTGGCGGCCTGCTGGCTCGGGCTCATGTGCAGGGGCAGCCCCGACAGCGGCACCGGGTACGTCGGCGGCAGGCTGTCCTGGAGGAAGTTCGACGGCGGCACCGACACGCTGATCACGAACGGCACGCCCCGGACGGTCATCGCGTCCATCCCGAACGAGGCGAACGAGTCGACCACCGCCAGCGCCGGGGCCACCTCGTCGACCAGGGTCAGGCAGCGCTCGTACAGCTCGTGCAGGTAGTCGTAGTCGACGGAGGTGTCGACGTACGTCGCGAAGTTCTCCACCCGGCTGCCGGCGGACATCCGCCGGTGGGTCTCGTCGTCCCAGTGTTCGGGGCGCACCGCCAGGCGGGCCGGCCCCAGCGACAGGAAGCGCAGCTCCCCGCCGCCGGGCAGGCCCTCGACGTCGGCCCGCCGCTCGTCGGTGCAGGCGAAGAACACCCGGCGCGTCCCCCGCCGCTTCAGCTCGCCGGCGAGGGTGAGCAGCGGGTTGAACAGCCCGGAGCTGCCCGAGGTGACGATCAGCAGCGGGCCCTCGTCGGCCGTCGTCGCGCCGGCCGCCTGGGTCGTCATCGCGCCGGCCGCCTCAGTCCATCGCCCGGCGCATGAAGCCGCGGATGCCGACGGCGCTGAACAGCACGAACACCCCGGCCAGCACGATCAGGTCCAGCCACAGCGGCACCGACTGCACCCCGGGCGGGGCGACCAGCGACCGGGTGGCCTCGCTGACGTAGGTGAGCGGGTTGAGCGCGCAGATCACCTGGAACCAGGGGAGCTGGTCCAGGGCGCGCAGCGGGAACTGGGTCGCGCCGGTGAACATCAGCGGGGTCATGGTCACGGTGAACATGATCTGGATGCGGTGCGGCGGGACGAGGGTGCCGAACGTCAGCCCCATGGCCGCGCCGACCATCGCCCCGGCGGTGAGCACCCCGAGCACCGGCAGCAGCGTCGACAGCGGCCAGCTCACGCCGAGCATCAGCATGCCGATGGGGATCAGCACCACCCCGGCGATGACCCCCCGGATCGCCCCGAAGACGATCTTCTCGAACGCGACGAGCGGGATCGCCATCGGCGACAGCAGCCGGTCCTCGATCTCGCGGGTGAAGGAGAAGTCCATCACCATCGGCAGGGCGGTGTTCTCCAGGCCGATGAGGAACGCGTTGAGCGCGATGACGCCGGGCAGCAGCACGTTGGCGAAGTCGTCGCTGGCGTAGCCGAGGCTGGTGAGGACCTTGCCGAAGATCAGCAGCATGAACAGCGGCTGGAGGAACACCTGGGCGAAGAACGCGCCCAGCTCCCGGCTGGTGACGAACATGTCGCGCCAGAGCACCGCCCGGAAGGTGGCGAGCTGGTCCAGCCCGCGCACCGGCGCGGCCGGCGCCACGGCGGTCGACGGGGTGGCGGGTGCGGTGACGCTCACCGAAGTTCCCTTCCGGTCAGGTGGATGAAGACGTCTTCGAGGCTGGGCTGGCCGATGCTGAGGTCGCGGACCTCGCACCGCAGGTCGGTGAGGATCTTCAGCGCCATCGGCACGGCGTTGGCCGGCGCGGTGCCGGTGTAGAGCCGGAAGGACAGCGTGGCGTCCGGGTCGGCGGGGGCGTCCGGCACCGGCATCGGCGGCATCCCGGGGAACATCGGCATCCCGCCGGGCGGGCCGCCGGCCCGCAGCCGCTCGACGCGCTCCACGTCGGCGACGTTGCCCAGCGCCGCCTGCACGTCCTCGGCGGGGGCGCCGGCCGACACCACCAGGGTCAGCGTGCTGCTGCCCGGCAGGGTGCGGGTGAGCGCCGCCGGGGTGTCCAGGGTGAGCAGCTTGCCGTGGTCGACGATGCCGACACGGTCGCAGAGCTTCTCCGCCTCGTCCATGTCGTGGGTGGTCACCACGACGGTGACGCCGGCCTGCTTCAGCTCGGCGATCCGGTCGTGCACGAACAGCCGCGACTGCGGGTCGAGGCCGCCGGAGGGCTCGTCGAGGAACAGCACCTTCGGCGCGTGCATCAGCGCCCGCGCGATCATCGTGCGCTGCGCCAGGCCGCCGGAGAGGAAGTCCGTGCGGGCGTTCGCGAAGTCCTTCAGGCCCATCTGCTCCAGCAGCTCGTCGGCCCGCTTCGTGCGCACCGACCGGGACACCCGGTGGTACGCCGAGTGGAACAGCAGGTTCTGCCGGACGGTCAGCGCCCGGTCCAGGTTCACCCGCTGCGGCACCACGGCCAGCAACTGCCGGGCCGCGGCCGGCGAGCGGGCGACGTCCGCCCCGCACACGACCGCGCGTCCCGAGGTGGCCCGCACCCGGGTCGTCAGCACCCCGATCGTCGTGGTCTTGCCCGCGCCGTTCGGCCCGAGCAGACCGAAGACCTCACCGGCGGCGACGGAGAAGCTCAGTCCGTCCACCGCCGGCGGCATGTTGGGCTGGTACCGCTTGACCAGCTCCTCGACCACCACTGCCTCGTCCACGTCGCCATGCTCCCGTCCTGGTCCCGGCTGGGACAGTCGTCAATCGCTCCGATAGGGGGTGCTAGGGGCAGGCCAGGGGCGGCGTCACAGGCCCCTGGCGGCCAGCCACCGCTGCACGGTGGCGGCCAGGTCGGGCCCCCGCTCGCCGACCATGGTGAAGTGGTCGCCGTCGGCGTCCACCGCCTCGTGCGGGTACGGCCACCGCGACCGCCACCCGTCGGGTTCGCCGTGCCACTGCCCCAGCGGCCGGGTGGCCCGCACCAGCAGCGTCGCCGACTCCATCGGGGCGGGCTGCCAGGTGAGGAACAGCGGCAGGTAGCCGGCCCACGCGGTGGTGCGGTAGTCGTCCATCGGCGTGTACGCGCTGTCCCGCTCGACCATCCCGTCGAGCAGCTGCCCCGTCCAGCCGCCGAGCACCTCGCTGTCGGCCGGGTAGGTGTCCATCAGCACCACCGCGGCGGGCGGGCGGCCCTGCCGCTCCAGCTCCCGGGCGAGCACGTTGGCGACCATCGCGCCGCCGGAGTGTCCGGCGAGGACGAACGGGCCGCCGCCGACCGTCCGCAGCACCGTGTCGGCGTGCACCCGCAGCAGCGCGTCCAGGTCGGCGGGGAGTTCCTCGCCGACGGCGAAGCCGGGGTTGGGCAGCGCCCACACGTCGCGGTGGCCCCGGAAGCCGGCGGCGACGCGGGCGTACTCGTGGGGGCCGGAGAGCAGCGACATGGTGCAGCAGAACACGATCGGGGCCGCGCCGGTGCCGCCCTCGGCGAGCCGCAGGATCGCCGCCGGGCGGCTGAGCTGGCCGGGCTCGGTGAAGCTGGGGCGGAACTGGGCGAGCTTGACCAGCAGCTCGGCGTAGCCGGCGGCGTCCTCGCGGGCCTTGGGCTCGCGGAACAGGCCGCCGAGGAGGCCGCCGGCCCCCTCCGGCGGGCCGCCGCCGGCCGCCGCGTCGCCGGCCGCGTCCGCACCGAGCAGCTGGGCGAGCAGGTGCCGGGCCAGCGCCGTCGGGGTGGGGTGGTCGAACAGCAGGGTGGCCGACAGCTCCGCCCCGGTCTCCTGGCGCAACGCGTCGCGCAGCTCCAGCGCGGTCAACGAGTCGAAGCCCAGCTCCAGGAAGTCCCGGTCGGCCTCGATCGCCCCGGGCGAGGCGTGCCCGAGCACGGTCGCCACCTGTGCCCGGACCAGGTCGAGCAGGATCCGGTGCCGGTCGCCGGCCGCGCTGGCGACGAGCCGGTCCCGTAGCAACCGCGCGGGGTCGACGACCGGCTCGTCGGCCGGCGTCTCATCGGCGGCGTCGGACTCCGGTCGGGGCGCGAGGCGCAGCACCGGCGGCTCCGGCCAGTACCGCTCGTGGTGGAACGCGTAGGTGGGCAGGTCCACCAGGGCGGCGTCGGTGCCGGCGAAGGGCGCGGCCCAGTCGACGCCCGCCCCGCGCAGGTCGACGGTGGCGAGCGCGGCGAGCAGGGTGGCCGCCTCCGGCTGGTCCCGGCGGCCGATGGGCGTGAACGCCGCCGCGTCGGCGTCGGGCAGGCACTCCCGGCCCAGGGCGGTGAGCGCGCCGTCGGGGCCCAGCTCCAGGAAGGTGCCGACCCCGGCGGCGGCGAGGGTGGCCATGCCGGTGTGGAAGCGGACGGTGTCCCGGACGTGGTCGACCCAGTAGCCGGGGTCGGTGGCCTCGGCGGCGCTCAGCGGGGCCCCGGTGCGGTCGGACACCAGCGGCACGGCCGGCGGATGCCAGGTGACCTTCTCGGCGACCACCCGGAAGTCGGCCAGCATCGCGTCCATCCGGGCGGAGTGGAAGGCGTGGCTGACCCGCAGCGGCCGGGTCCGGTGCCCCTGCGCGGCGAGCCGTTCGCCGGCCGCCGCCACGGCGTCGGCGTCGCCGGAGAGCACCACCGACGCGGGGCCGTTGACGGCGGCCAGGGCGACCCGACCGTCGAGCAGCGGGGCCACCTGCGCCTCGGACGCCCGCACCGCCAGCATCGCCCCGCCGGCGGGCAGGGCCTGCATGAGCCGGCCCCGGGCGGCCACCAGCGCGGCGGCGTCGGCCAGCGACAGCACCCCGGCGACGTGCGCGGCGGCCAGCCCGCCGACGGAGTGCCCGAGGAGCTGCTGCGGGCGCACCCCCCATGCGGTGACCAGCCGGTACGCGGCCACCTCGTACGCGAACAGCGCCGGCTGGGTGAACTCGGTGCGGTCCAGCAGGGCCGCCTCGGGGGTGCCCGGCGCGGCGAAGACCACCTCGCGCAGCGGGCGGGTCAGGTGCCGGTCGAGCTCGGCGGCCACCTCGTCGAACGCGGCGGCGAAGACGGGGAACCGGCGGTGCAGCTCCGCGCCCATGCCGGGGCGCTGCGCGCCCTGCCCGGTGAACAGGAACGCGAGCCTGCCGGCGGGGCGGGCCACGCCGCGTACGACGTGGGGGGCGGGCCGGTCCTCGGCGACGGCGCGCAGGCCGGCGCGCAGCGCGTCGGCGTCGTCGCCGGTGACGGCGGCCCGGTGCGGCAGGGCGGCCCGGGTGGTGGCCAGCGAGTACGCCACGTCGGCCGGGGCCAGGTCGGGGTGGGCGGCGAGGTGGTCGAGCAGGCGGCGGGCCTGCCCGGCGAGGGCCGGGGCGGAGCGGGCGGAGACGATCCACGGCACCGGCGGGGCGGGCGTCCCGGCCGGCCGGGCGCGCTCGGCGTCGGCGGGGTCGGCCTGCTCGACGATGGTGTGCGCGTTGGTGCCGCTGACCCCGAACGCGGACACCCCGGCGCGGCGCGGGCGGCCGGTGTCCGGCCACGGGGTCGTCTCGGTCAGCAGGGTCACCGCCCCGGCGGACCAGTCGACGTGCGGGGTGGGCTCGTCGACGTGCAGGGTGGGCGGCAGCACCCCGTGCCGCATCGCCAGCACCATCTTGATCACCCCGGCGACGCCGGCCGCGGCCTGGGTGTGGCCGATGTTCGACTTGACCGAGCCGAGCAGCAGCGGCGCGGCGTCGCCCCGGTCCTGCCCGTACGTGGCGAGCAGCGCCTGCGCCTCGATCGGGTCGCCGAGGCGGGTGCCGGTGCCGTGCGCCTCGACGACGTCGACGTCGGCGGTGGTGAGGCCGGCGTTGGCGAGGGCGGCCCGGATGACCCGGCGCTGGGAGGGGCCGTTGGGGGCGGTGAGCCCGCTGCTGGCCCCGTCCTGGTTGACGGCGCTGCCCCGGATCACGGCGAGGACCCGGTGGCCGTTGCGGCGGGCGTCGGAGAGCCGCTCGACGAGCAGCATGCCGACGCCCTCGGACCAGCCGGTGCCGTCGGCGGCGGCGGCGAACGACTTGCACCGCCCGTCGGTGGACAGGCCCCGCTGGCGGGAGAACTCGACGAAGACCGTCGGGGTGGCCATCACCGACACCCCGCCGGCCAGGGCGAGGGTGCACTCGCCGAGCCGCAGCGCCTGGCAGGCCAGGTGCAGCGCCACCAGCGACGACGAGCAGGCCGTGTCGACGGTGACGGCCGGGCCCTCCAGGCCGAGGGTGTAGGAGATCCGGCCGCTGGCCACGGCGGCGGCGCTGCCGGTGCCGAGGTAGCCCTCGACGCCGCCGCCGACCCCGGACAGCAGGGCCGCGTAGTCGCCCTGGCTGCTGGTGGCCGCGTAGACGCCGGTGGGCGCGCCGCGCAGCGTCGTCGGGTCGATCCCGGCCCGCTCGAACGCCTCCCACGCGGCCTCCAGCAGCAGCCGCTGCTGCGGGTCCATGGCGAGGGCCTCGCGGGGGCTGATGCCGAAGAACGCGGCGTCGAAGTCCCCGGCGTCGTAGAGGAACCCGCCGTCGCGCACGTACGAGGTGCCCCGGCTCGCCGGGTCGGCGTCGTAGAGCGCGTCCATGTTCCAGCCCCGGTCGGCCGGGAACGGGGCCATGGCGTCACCGCCGGCGGCGACGAGGTCCCACAGCCGCTCCGGCGAGTCGACCCCGCCGGGGAACCGGCAGCTCATCCCGATGATCGCCACCGGTTCGCCGAGCGTGGCGGCGAGCTGCTGGTTCTGCTGGCGCAGCTTCTGGTTGTCGAGCAGGGACGCGCGCAGCGCGCTGACGACCTCGTCCAGCGAGACGCTCATTCGGGGCTCCTTGGGGCGGGCCGGGTCACGAGTCGGTGCCTTCCAGGGCCATCCGGACCAGGCCGGCGACGTCGAGCTCGCGGATCTCCGCCTCCGGGGCGGCCGGGGCGGCCGCCGTGGCCGGGCCGGTGACGGTGTGCGCGAGTTGGAGGAGCTGGTCGAGCAGGCCGGCCTGGCGGAGCTGGTCGAGCGGGATCGCGGCGAGGACCCGCCGCACCTGCTCCTCGTCGCCGGGGCCGCCCGCGCCGGGGCCGGCGTCCGGGCCGGCCTCCCCGCCGAACAGCTCCTCGTGCAGGTGGTCGGCGAGCCCGGCCGGGGTCGGGTAGTCGAACACGACCGTGGTGGGCAGGTCGTGCCCGGTCGCGGCGGTGAGCAGGTTGCGCAGCTCCACGGCGGTCAGCGAGTCGAAGCCGAGGTCGAGGAAGCCCCGGTCGGTCTCGATCGCGTCGGCGGAGGAGTGGCCGAGGACCTTCGCCGCGTCGACCCGCACCATCTCCAGCAGCGCGGCCCGCCGCTCCTGGCCGGGCAGCGACCGCAGCCCGGCCAGCAGGTCCCGGCCGGCGGGCGCGGCCGGGTCCGGCCCGGCGGCCGGGGCGGCGGTCAGCGCGTGCACGGCCGGCAGGCCGGCCAGCAGCGGGCTGGGCCGCAGCGCGGTGAACAGCGGGTGGAAGGTGGCCCAGTCGACGTCGGCGACGGTGACGCAGGTGTCCCCGGCGGCGAGGGCGTGCCGCAGCCCGGCCAGCGCCACGCCCGGCGGCATGACCCGCAGGCCCCGGCGGCGCAGCTGCTCCGGCGCGCCGTCGGAGAACATGCCCGACTCGGTCCACGGCCCCCACGCCACGGACGTGGCGGGCAGGCCCCGGCCCCGGCGGGCCTCGGCGAGCGCGTCGAGGTGGGCGTTGCCGGCGGCGTACGCGCCCTGCCCGCCGCTGCCCCACACCGCCGCGATGGACGAGAACAGCACGAACGCGTCCAGCTCGACGCCGTCGAGCAGCTCGTCGAGCAGCTCCGCGCCGACGAGCTTCGGGGCGATGACGTAGGCGAGGTCCTCCAGCGTCGTGTCGGTCAGCGGCACCACCTCGCTGACCCCGGCGGCGTGCACCACCGCGCGCAGCGGCGGCCCGTCGCGGCGCAGGTCGGCGATCAGGTCGGTCATGCCGGCCCGGTCGGCGGCGTCGCACCGGGCGACCCGGCAGTCGACGCCGAGGGCGGTCAGCTCGGCCAGCAGCTCCGTCGCGCCGGGGGTGTCGGTGCCGCGGCGGCTGGTCAGCACCACCCGCTGCGCGCCGGCGGCGGCCACCCAGCGGGCCACGTGCCCGCCGAGCGCGCCGGTGCCGCCGGTGATCAGCACGGTGCCCCGCGGCTGCCACGGCTCCGGTTCCCCGGCGGTGCCGGCCGGGACGAGGCGGCGGACCAGCACCTCGGACTCGCGGACGGCGAGCTGGTCCTCGGCGACGCCGCCGGTGAGCACGTTGCCGAGCCGCATCGCGGCCCAGCTGTCGATCGTGGCGGGCAGGTCGACCAGGCCCGCCCAGCGGGCCGGCTGCTCCAGGGCCGCGACCCGGCCCAGCCCCCACAGCGTCGCCTGCCGGGGGTTGGCCGGCGCGTCGCCGGCGCCGGTGCCGACCGCGCCCTGGGTGACGCACCACAGCCGGGCCGCCGCGTCGCGGTCGGCGAGCTCCTGGAGCAGCTGGACGGTCGCGGCGAGGCCGCGCGGCAGCGCCGGGTGCTCGGCGTGCCCGGCGTCGTCCAGCCCGAGGAAGGACAGCACCGACAGGGTCCCCTCGGCGGCGTCGAGGGCCTCGCCGAGCACGTCGGCGAGCTGCCCGCCCAACTCGTCGGGGTCGGCGGCGAGGTCGACGCCGACGGTGGTCACGTCGGTGCCGAGGGTCCACGTGCACGAGTCGAGGACGGGGTCGTCGACCCGGTCGGCGGGCAGCAGCACCAGCCAGTGGCCGGGCTCCTGCGGCTCCGGGGTGGCGGCGAGGGGCTCCCAGACCGCCCGGTAGCGGGAGGCGTCCACGAGAGACCGTTCCCGGCCGCGCCGCCGCCACGCCGACAGGGCCGGCAGCACCGCGCCGAACGGCTGGTCGCGGTCGACGTCCAGCTCGCGGGCCAGGGAGTCGAGGTCCTCGGCGTCGACGGCCGCCCAGAACCGCCGCTCGACCTCGGTGTCGTCGCCCGCGCCGCCGCCGTCGACGGAGGCGGAGTCGGGGGCGGCGGTGGCCCACGGCGGCGGCTCGGGCCAGTACCGCTGCCGGTCGAACACGTACGTGGGCAGGTCGACGCGCTGCGCGCCGGTGCCGGCGTACAGGGTGGGCCAGTCGGGGCTGACGCCGTGGGTGTGCAGGGCGGCGACGGCCCGCAGCAGGGCCGCCGGCTCGGGGCGGTCCCGGCGCAGGGTCGGCGCGACCAGCGGGGCCCGCCCGCCGGCCGGGGCGCCCTCGGCGAGGACGGCCTGGGCGAGCGCGGTGAGCACCCCGTCGGGGCCGATCTCGACGTACGCGGTGGTGCCCTGCTCGCGCAGGGCCGCGACGGCGTCGGCGAAGCGTACGGCGTCGCGGGCGTGCCGCGCCCAGTACGCCGGGTCGGCCAGCTCGTCCGCGCCGACGGGCGCGCCGGTGACCGTGGAGACCATCGGCACGGCCGGGGCCCGCCAGTCCAGCCGCCCGGCGACGGCGGCGAGGTCGGCGAGCACCGGGTCCATCAGCGGGCTGTGGAAGGCGTGGCTGACGGTGAGCCGCCGCACGCGGACGCCCCGGGCGGCCCACTCGGCGGCCAGCTCCTCGACGGCGTCGCCGGCCCCGGAGAGCACCACGGCGGCGGGGCCGTTGACGGCGGCGACGGAGACCCGGTCGGCGCGGTCGCCGAGCGAGACGAGCACGTCGGCCTCGGCCGCGGCGACGGCGAGCATCGCCCCGCCGTCGGGCAGGGCCTGCATGAGCCGGCCCCGGGCGGCGACCAGCGCGGCGGCGTCGGCCAGCGACAGCACCCCGGCGGCGTGGGCGGCGGCGAACTCGCCGATGGAGTGCCCGGCGACCGCGTCGGGCCGCAGCCCCCACGCGTCGAGGAGCCGGAACAGCGCCACCTCGACGGCGAACAGCGCGGGCTGGGTGTATTCGGTGCGGTCGAGCAGCGCCGCGTCGGCGGTGCCGGGCTCGGCGAACAGCACCGGCCGCAGCGGCCCGGGCAGGTGCGGGTCGCAGGCGGCGCAGACCTCGTCGAGGGCGGCGGCGAAGACGGGGAACGCCGCGGCCAGCTCGCGGCCCATCCCGGCCCGCTGCGCGCCCTGCCCGGAGAACAGGTACGCCACCTTCGGGCGGGGCGCGACGGCCCCGGTGACCAGCAGCGGCGAGTCGTCGCCGGTGGCGAGGGCGCGCAGCCCGGTGCGCAGGGCGATCCGGTCGGCGGCCAGGACGACGGCCCGGTGGTCCAGGTCGGCCCGGGACACCGCCGACGACCAGCCGACGTCGACCATCGGCGGGGCCTCCGGCCCGGTGAGCTGGTCGGCCCACGGCCCGGCCTGGGCGGCGAGGGCCGCCGGGGTACGCGCCGACAGCAGCACCGGCACCACCGGCAGCCGGCCCGGGTCGCCGGCCGGAGTGACCGGGGCGGGCTCGTCGGGGGCCTGCTCCAGGATGGTGTGCGCGTTGGTGCCGCTGATGCCGAAGGAGGAGACGGCGGCCCGGCGCGGGTGGCCGGTCACCGGCCAGGGCCGGCCCTCGGTGAGCAGCTCGACCGCGCCGACGCTCCAGTCCACCTGGTCGGTGGGCTCGTCGACGTGCAGGGTCGCCGGCAGGAAGCCGTAGCGCAGCGCGAGGACCATCTTGATGATGCCGGCGACGCCGGCGGCGGCCTGGGTGTGGCCGATGTTCGACTTGATCGAGCCGAGCCACAGCGGCTGGTCGGCGGGCCGCTCCCGCCCGTACGTGGCGAGCAGCGCCTGCGCCTCGATCGGGTCGCCCAGCTTCGTGCCGGTGCCGTGCGCCTCGACGGCGTCGACGTCGGCGGCGGTGAGGCCGGCGTTGGCCAGGGCCTGCCGGATGACCCGCTGCTGCGACGGCCCGTTGGGGGCGGTCAGCCCGTTGGACGCGCCGTCCTGGTTGACGGCGGAGCCCCGGATCACCGCGAGCACGGGGTGGCCGTTGCGGCGGGCGTCGGAGAGCCGCTCCACCAGCAGCACGCCCAGCCCTTCGCCCCAGCTCGTGCCGTCGGCGGCCGACGCGAACGCCTTGACCCGGCTGTCCGGGGCCAGGCCCCGCTGCCGGCTGAAGCCGACGAACACGCCGGGGGTGGACATGACGGTGACGCCGCCGACGAGGGCCATGGAGCACTCCGCCTGGCGCAGCGCCTGGCAGGCCCAGTGCAGGGCGACCAGCGACGACGAGCAGGCCGTGTCGACCGACACGGCGGGCCCCTCCAACCCGAGCGTGTACGACACCCGGCCGGAGAGCACGCTGCCGGCGTTGCCGGTCATCAGGTGCCCCTCGGCGCCCTCGGCGCTGAACATCAGGTTGCGGTAGTCCTGGTAGTTGGTGCCGACGAACACGCCGGTGGGGGTGCCCCGCAGGGCCTGCGGGTCGATGCCGGCCCGCTCGATGGCCTCCCAGGACGCCTCCAGCAGCAGCCGCTGCTGCGGGTCCATGGCGAGGGCCTCGCGGGGGCTGATGCCGAAGAAGACGGGGTCGAAGTCGGCGACGCCGGTGACGAAGCCGCCCTCCCGGGCGTAGCTGGTGCCCTCGTTCTCCGGGTCGGAGTCGAACAGCCGGTCGAGGTCCCAGCCCCGGTCGGTGGGGAACTCGCCGATCGCGTCGCCGCCGGCGGCGAGGAGCTGCCACAGCTGCTCCGGGTTGTCCGCGCCGCCGGGCAGCCGGCAGCTCATGGCGACGATCGCGATGGGCTCGTCGTCCACGGGCGCGGCGGCCGGCGCGGGGGTCGCCGGCTCGGGGTCGGCCCCGGTGAGCAGCTCCGCCAGGTGCGCGGCGAGCGCCGTCGGGTTCGGGTAGTCGAACGCGAGCGTGGCGGGCAGCCGCAGGTCGGTGGCGGTGGCCAGGAAGTTGCGCATGTCCACGGCGGTCAGCGAGTCCAGCCCCAGGTCCCGGAACGGGCGGGTGGCCGGCACGTCATCGGCCGAGCCGTAGCCCAGCGCGGTCGCCGCGCACTGGCGGACCAGCTCCAGCAGCGCCTCGTCGCGGTCGGCCCGGGAGAGCCCGGCGAGCCGGCGGGCGAGCGCACCCGACGGCGCGTCCGCCTCCTCCTCGGCGTCCGGCGCGGCGACGGCCCTGCCCGCCTCGACCACCTCGGGCAGGTCGCCGATCAGCGGGCTGGGCCGGACCAGGGTGAACGCGGGCGCGAACCGGGCCCAGTCGATGTCGGCGATCAGCGTCGTCGTCTCGCCCCGGCGCAGCGCGCGGGCGAGGGCCTCGACGGCCAGGTCGGGGTCCATGCCGACCATGCCGCCCCGGCGCAGCCGCTGCTGGGCGCGCTCGTTGTCGGCGGGCAGGCCGGCCCCGCTCCACGCCCCCCACGCCACGGACAGGGCGGGCCGGCCCTGCGCGCGTCGCCGCTCGGCGAGGGCGTCGAGGTAGGCGTTCGCCGCACCGTACGCGCCCTGGCCGGCGTTGCCGGTGGTGCCGGCGACGGAGGAGAACAGCACGAACGCGTCGAGGTCCAGGTCGCGGGTCAGCTCGTCGAGGTGGTCGGCGGCGACGCACTTGGGCGCGGCGACGGTGTGCAGGCGCTGCGGGGTGGCCGTGTCGACGATGCCGTCGTCGAGGACGGCGGCGGTGTGCAGCACGGCGCTCAGCGGCGCGTCGGCCGGGGCGGCGGCGAGGAGGGCGGCGAGCTGGGCGCGGTCGGTGACGTCGCAGGCGGCGACGGTGACCCGTACGCCGAGGTCGGTCAGCTCGGCCTCCAGCTCCGCCGCGCCCGGGGCGTCGGGGCCGCGCCGGCTGGCCAGCAGCAGGTGCGCCGCGCCGTGGCGGGCGGCCCAGCGGGCGAGGTGCCCGCCGAGACCACCGGTGCCGCCGGTGATCAGCACGGTGCCGCGCATCCGCCAGCCGCCGCCGGCCGACTCGTCGGTGGCGTGCGGGGCCGGGTCGGCGGAGACGGCCGTGTCCGGGCCGCCGGCCGCCTCGGCAGAGGCCGGGTCGCCGGGGGTGGCCGGCTCGGGGTCGGTGATCCGGGTGAGCCGGCGGGCGTACACCCCGGAGTCGCGGACGGCGAGCTGGTCCTCGCCGCCGGTGTCGCCGAGCGCCGCGCAGAGCAGGGCGCCGGCGTGCGCGTCGAGGCTGTCGGGCAGGTCGATCAGGCCGCCCCAGCGGCCGGGGTGTTCCAGGGCGACGGCGCGGCCGAGGCCCCAGACGGCGGCGGCCGTGGGGTGCGGCGGCTGGTCGTCGGCGGCGACGGCGACGGCCCCCCGGGTCGCGCACCACAGCGGGGCCTCGACGCCGAGCGTCCCGAGCGCTTGGACCAGCGCGACCGTCCCGGTGACGCCGAGGGTGGTGGCCGGGTGGTCGGGGTGCGCCCGCCCGTCGAGGCCGAGCAGGGACAGCACGGCCGCCGGACCGTCCGCCGGGAGCGCGGCGCGCAGCCCGTCGGCGAGGGTCGCGGCGTCGCCGACGGTGTCCACCTCGACGGGTACGACGTCCGCGCCGAAGTTGCCGAGCGCGCCGAGCACTCCGGCGACCAGCGGGTCGTCGGCCGTGCCGGCGGGCAACGGGACCAGCCACGTCCCGGCGAGCCAGGTCAGCGGCAGGTCGGGCAGGGCGGGCCAGGTGATCCGGTACCGCCACCGGTCGATGTCGGGCGTGGCCTCGCCCTGGGTGAGGAACAGCGGCGGGGCGGGCCAGTACCGCTGGTGCTCGAACGCGTAGGTGGGCAGCGGCACGGTGCCGGCGGCGGCGAGGACCCGCGTCAGGTCGACGGGCAGGCCGATCGCGTGCGCGGCGGCCAGGTTGGACAGCAGCCGGGTCGGGTCGTCGTCGCCCCGCCGCAGGCTACCCAACGTGTGGCCGGTGACCCCGGCGTCGTCGAGGATCGCCGTCACCGGCATCGTCAACACCGGATGCGGGGAGACCTCCACGAACGTGGCATGCCCGGCCGCGATAGCGACCCGCACCGCGGCGTCGAACTGCACGGTCTGCCGCAGGTTGTCATACCAGTAGTCCGCCGTCATGCTCCCCGGGTCGACCCAGTCCCCCGTCAACGTCGACACCAGCCGAACCCGACCCGACTGCGGGGCCACGTCGGCCAGATCCGCGCGCAGCCGTTCGGCGACGTCCTGCACGGACGGGGAGTGCGAGGCGTAGTCCACCGGGATCAGGCGAGCCCGGATCCCGTCGGCCTGGCAGGCGTCCACCAGGTCCGCGACCGGCTGCGGCGGGCCCGACACGACCACCGTGGCCGGGCCGTTCACGGCGGCCACGCCGACGCCCGGGAACTGCGCGAGGCGTGCGGTCACCGCGTCGGCGGACAGGTCCACCGACGCCATCGCCCCGGTGCCCCGCAGCACGGCCAGGGCCCGCGACCGAAGGGCGACGGTCTTCGCCGCGTCGTCGAGGGACAGGATCCCCGCCACACACGCCGCACCGATCTCACCCTGCGAGTGACCCACCACCGCCTGCGGCACCACACCCACGTGCTCCCACACGGCGGCAAGGGCGACGCCGACGGCCCACAGGACCGGCTGGACGACCTCGACCCGCTCCAACCACGACTCGTCGTCGCCGGTCAACACCGACACGAGATCCACGTCGAGGTAGGGAGCCAGTGCCCGCTGACACTCGGCCAGCTTCCCGTCGAACACCGGCGTGCGACCCACCAGACCGGCCGCCATCCGTGCCGACTGCGCACCCTGACCCGGGAACACGAACACCGGACCAGCACCCGGCGACGCGGCCACACCGGCGACCACGTTGCCCGCCGGCAGACCGGACGCCAGAGCATCCAACCCCGACAGCAACTCGGGCAGGCCCGAACCGACCACCGACGCGCGATGGTCGAAGGTGGCGCGCGTGGTGGCGAGGGACCAACCGACCACCGCCGGCTCCACGTCACCGTGCTCCCGCACGTGAGCGGCCAGCCGTTCGGCCTGACCGGCCAGGGCCGCCTTCGACCGCGCCGACACCGGCCACACCGCCACGTCGGCGTCGACCAGACCCGGCGAACGGACCCCGGCCGGCACGTCAGCGGGCTCGTCGGGCTGTTCGAGGATGACGTGGGCGTTGGTGCCGGAGATGCCGAACGACGACACCGCCGCCCGCCGGACACGACCGGTCTGCGGCCACGGCGTCGCCTCGGTGGCCAACTCCACCGCACCCGCCGACCAGTCGATGTGCGGCGACGGCGCGTCCACGTGCAGCGTCGCCGGGACGACGCCGTGCCGCATGGCGAGGACCATCTTGATCACGCCGGCCACGCCGGCCGCCGCCTGGGCGTGCCCGATGTTCGACTTGACCGAGCCGAGCAGCAGCGGCGCGGCGTCGCCCCGGTCCTGCCCGTACGTGGCCAGCAGCGCCTGCGCCTCGATCGGGTCACCCAGCGTCGTGCCCGTGCCGTGCGCCTCCACCACGTCCACGTCGGCGGTGGACAGGCGGGCCGAGGCGAGGGCCTGGCTGATCACCCGCTGCTGGGCGGGCCCGTTCGGGGCGGTGAGCCCGTTGGACGCGCCGTCCTGGTTGACGGCGGAGCCGCGTACCACGGCGAGGACGGGGTGGCCGTTGCGGCGGGCGTCCGACAGCCGCTCGACCAGCAGCCAGCCGACGCCCTCGGAGAAACCGGCGCCGTCGGCGGCGGCGGCGAACGACTTGCACCGCCCGTCGGGGGAGAGGGCGCGTTGCCGGCTGGACCCGATGTAGAGGCCGGGGGTGGCCATGACGGTCACGCCGCCGGCCAGGGCGAGGTCGCACTCCCCCGCCCGCAGCGCCTGCACGGCGAGGTGCAGCGCGACCAGCGACGACGAGCAGGCCGTGTCGATGGAGACGGCCGGCCCCTCCAGGCCGAGGGTGTACGACACCCGGCCGGACGCGACGGCCGCCGCGCCGCCGGTCATCGAGTGGCCCTCGTCGCCGTCGGGCGACATCATCAGCAGGGTCCCGTAGTCCTGCCCGTTGGTGCCGACGAACACCCCGGTGCGGCTGCCGCGCAGCGAGGCGGGGTCGATGCTGGCGGCCTCGACGGCCTCCCAGGCGGTCTCCAGCAGCAGCCGCTGCTGCGGGTCCATGGTCAGCGCCTCGCGGGGCGAGATCCCGAAGAACGCCGAGTCGAAGTCGCCGGCGGAGTCGAGGAACCCGCCCTCGCGGGCGTACGAGGTGCCCGGGTGGTCGGGGTCGGGGTGGTAGAGCCGTTCGACGTCCCAGCCCCGGTCGGCGGGGAACGGGGCGACGGCGTCCCGGCCCTGGCTCAGCAGCTCCCACAGCTCCTCGGGGTTGCGCACCCCGCCGGGCAGGCGGCAGCTCATCGCCACGATCGCGACCGGCTCCAGTTCCTGGGACTGCGCCTCACTGAGCCGACGACGGGTGTCGTGGAGATCCGCCATGACCCGCTTGAGGTAGTCGCGGAGCTTGTCTTCATTGGCCATCGGGATGCCGCTTCCTCGCAAGGGGACGGGGGTGAGCCGGGGCGGGTCAGGAGATGCCGAGGTCCTTGTCCACCATCGCGAACAGTTCGTCGTCGGTGGCGTCGTCGAGGTGCCGGCCGATGTCGGCGCCGCCGCTGGCCTGGCCGAGACGGGAGAGCATCGCCTGGAGGCGTACGGTGGCCCGCACCCGGGCCGCCTCGTCGC
Source organism: Micromonospora sp. WMMD712 (assembly GCF_029581295.1). Classification (NCBI taxonomy): domain Bacteria; kingdom Bacillati; phylum Actinomycetota; class Actinomycetes; order Micromonosporales; family Micromonosporaceae; genus Micromonospora; species Micromonospora sp. WMMD712. The sequence goes on along the minus strand of NZ_CP120743.1, from coordinate 7,216,113 downwards.
GCGCCACGACGTCGAGGCTGTCGGCGATCCGGTCGAGGTCGTCGAGGAGGACCGTCGGGGTGACCACGTCGTCGTGGGCGACCTCGGCGAAGAGGTACTCCGCCAGCGTCGTCGGCGTCGGGTAGTCGAAGACGAGGGTGACGGGCAGGGCGACGCCGGTGGCGGAGCCGAGCCGGTTGCGCAGCTCGACGGCGGTGACGGAGTCGAAGCCCAGCTCGCGGAACGCCCGGTGCTCGTCGACCGACTCGGCGGACGGGTAGTTGAGCACGGCGGCGACCTGGCTGCGGACGAGGCCGAGCAGCACGGCGAGCCGGTCGGCGGCGGGCAGCCCGGCGAGCCGTTCCTGGAGCGTGTCGGGGCCGTCGCCGGTCTCCACGGTGGCGATCCGCTCGGTCGCCTGGAGCCGCCGCACGTCCGGCAGGTCGCTGATCAGCGGGCCGGGCCGGGTGGCGGTGAAGGCGACGGAGAACCGCTCCCAGGCGATGTCGGCGATGGTGAGGAACGCCTCGCCGTGGTCGACGGCCTGGTGCAGGGCGGCGATGGCCGCGTCGGGGGCCATCTCGGGTACGCCGTGGCGGTGCAGCAGCTCGCCGAGCGGCCCGTCGGCCATGCCGCCGCCGGCCCACGCGCCCCAGGCGATGGAGGTGGCGGGCAGGCCGAGGCCCCGCCGGTGCTGGGCGAGGGCGTCGAGGAACGCGTTGCTGGGCGCGTAGTTGCCGACGCCGGAGCTGGCGACGCTGCCGGCGAAGGAGGAGAACATGACGAACGCGGACAGGTCCAGGTCGAGGGTCAGCTCGTGCAGGTGGTACGCGACGTCGACCTTGGCCTGGAGCACCCGTTCGATCTGGTCCAGCCGGATGTCGTTGATCATCGCGTCGTCGAGGACGGCGGAGGCGTGCACGACGGTGGTGAGGGGGTGTTCGGCGGGGATCGCCTCGATCAGCGCGGCGAGGGCGTCGCGGTCGGCGGCGTCGCACTCGACCACGCTGGCCTGCGCGCCCAGCGCGGTGAGGTCGTCGACGAGCTGCTGCGCGCCGGGCGCGTTCATGCCCCGGCGGCTGGCGACGACGATGTTCTGCACGCCGCTGCAGGCCAGCCAGCGGGCGGCGTGCCCGCCGAGTGCGCCGGTGCCGCCGGTGACGAGCGCCGTGCCATAGGGCTCCCACGGGTTGGCGGGCTGGCTGTCGCCCAGCGGCACGCGGGTGAGCCGACGGGCGAGGAGACCGCCGGGGCGTACCGCGAGCTGGTCCTCGTCTCCGGCGGCGGTGAGGGCCGCGACCAGCAGGCCGGCGCAGCGCTCGTCGACGGCCTCGGGCAGGTCGACGAGGCCGCCCCACCGCTCGGGGTGCTCCAGGGCGGCGACCCGGCCGAAGCCCCAGACGAGGGCCTGCACCGGGGAGCGCAGCAGGTCGGCGCGGCCGACGGAGGCGGCGCCGGAGGTGACGGCCCACATGGGGGCACGCAGGCCGACGTCGCCGAGGGCCTGGAACAGCGCGACGGTGGCGGCGAAGCCGCCGGGCACGGACGGGTGCAGCGGGTGGACCAGCTCGTCGAAGGCGAGCAGCGACACCACGCCGGTCACGTCTGCGGGCTCGTCGGTGCCGCCGTCGGCGGCGACGAGGGCCTCGCGCAGCAGCTTGCCGAGCAGGTCGCGGTCGGCGTCGGTGGTGGAGACGGGCACGGCGACGACGGTCGCGCCGGCCGCCGTGACGGCCTCGACGCAGGCGTCCTGCCAGGGCTCGACGATGTCGCCGGTGGGCAGGACCACCACCCAGGTGCCGCTCATGCCCCGGTTGGCGATGCCGGTCAGCGGCTTCCAGGTGTCCTGGTAGCGCCAGCTGTCGATGTCGGACTGCCGGCGGCGCTTGCGCCGCCAGGAGGTGAGCAGCGGCAGGGCGGGGCCGAGCGCGTCGACTGCCTCGTAGGCGGGGATGTCGTCGGTGGCGACGGCCTCGGCGAGGGCGGTGAGGTCGCCGCGTTCCACGGCGGCCCAGAAGCCGGCGTCGTCGGGGTTGGCCGCGCCCTGGAGCAGCGTCTCCAGGTCGACGCCGCCGCTGCCGTCGAGCCAGAACCGCTGGTGGTCGAACGCGTAGGTGGGCAGCGGCACGGTGCCGCCGGCGGCGAGGACCTTGGTGAGGTCGACGGGCAGGCCGATCGCGTGCGCGGTCGCCAGGTTGGTCAACAGCCGGGTCGGGTCGTCGTCGCCCCGCCGCAGGCTGCCGATCGTGTGGCCGGTGACCCCGGCGTCGTCGAGGATCGCCGTGACCGGCATCGTCAACACCGGGTGTGGGCTGATCTCCACGAACGTGGTGTGCCCGGCGGCCACGGCGACCCGGACGGCGGCGTCGAACTGGACGGTCTGCCGCAGGTTGTCATACCAGTAGTCGGCGGTCATGCTCCCCGGGTCGACCCAGTCACCGGTCAGCGTCGACACGAGCCGGGTGTGGCCCGGCTGCGGGGTGACGTCGGCCAGGTCGGCGCGCAGCCGCTCGGCGACGTCCTGCACGGCGGCGGAGTGCGAGGCGTAGTCCACCGGGATCAGGCGGGCCCGGATCCCGTCGGCCTGGCAGGCGTCGACCAGGTCCGCGACGGGCTGCGGCGGACCCGACACGACCACCGTGGACGGGCCGTTCACGGCGGCCACACCCACACCCGGGAACGCGGGGAGACGCTCGGCCACCACGTCGGCGGACAGGTCCACCGACGCCATGGTGCCGGTCCCCCGCAGCACGGCCAAGGCCCGCGACCGCAGGGCGACGGTCTTCGCCGCGTCCTCCAGGGACAGGATCCCCGCCACACACGCCGCGCCGATCTCACCCTGCGAGTGGCCGACCACCGCGTCCGGGACGACGCCGGCCGCCCGCCACACGGCGGCGAGGGCGACGCCGACGGCCCACAGGACCGGCTGCACGACCTTCACCCGCTCCAGCCACGACTCGTCGTCGCCGGTCAGCACGGAGACCAGGTCGACGTCCAGGAACGGGGCCAGGGCCCGCTGGCACTCCGCAAGCTTCGCGTCGAACACCGGCGCACGGCCGACCAGGCCGGCGGCCATCCGCGCCGACTGCGCGCCCTGACCGGGGAAGACGAAGACGGGGCCGGGGCCGGAGCCGACGACCGTGCCGGTGACCAGGTTGCCGGCCGGCTGGCCGGCGGCCAGGGCGTCGAGCCCGGCCAGCAGCTCACCGGCGTCCGCGCCGACGACGGCGGCACGGTGGTCGAACGTGGACCGGGTCGTCGCGAGGGACCAGCCGACCGCCGCCGGGGCGAGGTCGCCGTGCTCCCGCACGTGGGCGGCGAGCCGGGCGGCCTGGCCGGCGAGCGCGGCCTTCGACCGGGCGGACACGGGCCACACCGTCACGTCCGAGTCGACGAGCGCGGCGGCGGCGGTCTCCGCCTCGACGGCCTCGGTGGCCTCCGCGTCGACGGCCTCGGCGTCGTCCGGGGCGGCGGCCTGCGGCCGGTACTCCTCCAGGATCACGTGGGCGTTGGTGCCGCTGACGCCGAACGAGGAGACGCCGCCGCGCCGGGGGCGGCCCAGCTCGGGCCACGGCCTGCGCTCGGTGAGCAGGGACACCGCCCCGGCGGACCAGTCGACGTGCTTCGACGGCTCGTCGATGTGCAGCGTCTCCGGCATGACGCCGTTGCGCAGCGCCATCACCATCTTGACCAGGCCGGCGACCCCGGCGGCGCTCTGCGTGTGGCCGATGTTGGACTTTACCGAGCCCAGCCAGAGCGGCCGGTCGGCGGGGCGGTCCTGCCCGTACGTGGCGATGAGCGCCTGCGCCTCGATCGGGTCGCCGAGGGTGGTGCCGGTGCCGTGCGCCTCCACCACGTCGACGTCGGCGGTGCCGAGCCGGGCGTTGGCGAGGGCGGCCCGGATGACCCGCTGCTGGGAGGGGCCGTTGGGGGCGGTGAGGCCGTTGGACGCGCCGTCCTGGTTGAGGGCGCTGCCCCGGATCACGGCGAGGACGGGGTGGCCGTTGCGCTCGGCGTCGGCGAGCCGCTCGACGACGAGCACGCCGCCGCCCTCGCCCCAGCCGGTGCCGTCCGCCCCCTCCGCGAACGCCTTGCACCGGCCGTCGACGGACATGCCGCGCTGCCGGGAGAAGACGACGAAGACGCCCGGGGTGGCCATGACGGTGACGCCACCGGCGATGGCGAGGTCGCACTCGCCCCGCCGCAGCGCGTTCACGGCGAGGTGCAGGGCGACCAGCGACGAGGAGCAGGCGGTGTCGACGGTGACGGCCGGGCCGTTGAGGCCGAGGGTGAACGAGATGCGGCCGGACGCGACGCTCGTGGTGTTGCCGGTGCCGAGGTACATGTCGACGCCCTCGGGGACGTTCGGCAGGCCCATGCCGTAGTTGGAGGTGCTCACGCCGACGAAGACGCCGGTGGAGCTGCCCCGCAGCGACAGCGGGTCGATGCCGGCCCGCTCGACGGCCTCCCACGACGTCTCCAGCAGCAGCCGCTGCTGCGGGTCCATGGCGAGGGCCTCGCGCGGCGAGATGCCGAACAGGGTCGGGTCGAACGCCCCGGCGTCGTCGAGGAACCCGCCGACGCGCGTGTAGCTCTTGCCCGGCTTGTTCGGGTCCGGGTCGTAGAGGGCCTCCAGGTCCCAGCCCCGGTCGGCCGGGAACTCGGTGAGGGCGTCCCGGCCGTCGGCGACGATCTCCCACAGGTCCTCGGGCGACCGGACGCCGCCGGGGAAGCGGCAGCTCATCGAGACGATGGCGAGAGGCTCGCTGTCACGGGCCTCGACGCTCTGGAGCTTGCGCTTCGTGTCGTGCAGGTCGGCGGTCACCCGCTTGAGGAAGTACCGCAGCTTGTCGTCGCTCATCGGGTCGCACCTGCCTCGATCCGGAAGTCGGTCATCTCAGGAGATTCCAAACTCTTTGCTGATGAAGTCGAAGATCTCGTCGTCGCTGGCCGCGTCGAGATCGGGCCGGTCCTGCTCCGCGGCGGGGCCGGCGGCGAGGTCGGTCGCCTTGGCGAGCAGGTCCCGCACGCGGGCGGTGAACCGGTCCCGGGCCGCCGGGTCGAGCGGGATGGTGGTGAGCAGGCTCTCCACGGTGTCGATGCCGGAGAAGATGGGCTGGGTGGACGGGGCCGCGTCGGCGGCGATGTCGCCGGCCAGCCGCTCGGCGAGCGCGGTCGGCGTCGGATAGTCGAAGACCAGCGTCGCCGGCAGCCGCAGCCCGGACAGGGCGTTGAGCCGGTTGCGCAGGTCGACGGCGGTGAGCGAGTCGAAGCCCAGGTCGGTGAAGAGGCGGCCCGGGTCGACGGCGTCGGCGCTGGCGTGGCCGAGGACGGCGGCGATGTTGGCCCGGACCACGTCGAGCACGACCTTGAGCCGTTCGGGGCCGGCCAGGCCGGCGAGCCGCTGGGCGAGCGGCACCCCGCCGGCACGGGCACCGGCGTCGACCGAGCGCCGCATCGGGGCCCGGACCAGGGCCCGCAGCAGCGGTGCGAGGGCGCCCGCCTCGGCCTGGGCGCGCAGCGCCGGCACGTCCAGGCGCATCGGCACGACGGCCGCCGCGTCGAGCCGCCACGCCGCGTCGAAGAGGTCGAGGGCCTGCCCGGTGGCCAGGCCCGCCGCGCCCTGCTCGGCGATGCGCCGCACGTCGGCGTCGCCGAGGTGGCCAGTCATGCCACTGGCCTGCTCCCACAGGCCCCAGGCGAGGGAGATGCCGGGCAGCCCCCGGGCCCGCCGGTGCGCGGCGAGCGCGTCGAGGAACGCGTTGGCCGCCGCGTAGTTGGCCTGGCCGGCGCTGCCCAGCGTGGCCGCCGCCGAGGAGAACAGCACGAACGCGGCGAGGTCCAGGCCGGCGGTGAGCCGGTGCAGGTGCCACGCCGCGTCGATCTTCGGCACGGCCACCGCGTCGACGCGGTCGGGGGTCATCGACTCCAGCACGCCGTCGTCGAGGACACCGGCGGCGTGCACGACGGCGGTGAGCGGGTGCGCGGCGGGCACCCCGGCCAGCAGCGCCGCGAGCGCGTCCGGGTCGGCCGCGTCGCAGGCGGCGACCGTCACCCGCGTGCCGGCCTCGGCCAGCTCGGCGACCAGGTCGCCGATGCCGTCGGCCGCCGCGCCGCGCCGCCCGGCCAGCAGCAGGTGCCGCACGCCGTGGGTGGTGGCGAGGTGCCGGGCCAGGATCCGGCCCAGCACGCCGGTGCCGCCGATGATCAGCACGGTGCCGTCGGGGTCGACGCCGCCGGGCAGCGGCTCCACCCCCGCCGGGACCCGGCCGAGGCGCGGCGTGCGCACCTGGCCGGCCCGCACCGCGAGCTGCGGCTCCCCGGAGCCGATCGCGGGGGCCAGCGCGGCGGCGCTGGCCGGGTCGGCGTCCAGGTCGACCAGTTGCAGCCGACCGGGGTGTTCGAGCTGCGCGGTGCGCAGCAGGCCCCACACCGGGGCCTGGGCCAGGTTGACCGCCGGCTGCGCGCCCGCCGCGACCGCGTCGCGGGTGACCAACACCAGCCGGGACCCGACGAACCGGTCGTCGGCCAGCCAGGTCCGCACCGCCGCGAGGGTACGGTGCGTCGTGGCCCGCGCCTGCGCGGCGAGGCCCGGGTCCGCGTCGTCGTCCCCGCCGCCGCCGACCCCGACGATCACCGCCTCGGGCGCGGGCTCGCCCCCGGCGAGCAGGTCGCCGAGCGAGTCCAGGTCCACGTCGCTGCGCACCCGCGCGCCGGCCGACTCGCAGGCGGCGCTGAGGGTCAGGTCGTCGCCGCCGAGCACCGCCCAGCGGGTCGCCGCCGGCACCGGGCCGGTCGGCACGGGCAGCGCCGGCCAGTCCACCTGGAACAGCGACTCGTGCCGGCCGGAGCGGGCCGCGCCGAGGGAGTCACCGGAGACCCGGCGCATGATCAGGGACTCGGCGTGCAGCACCGGCGCGCCGGTGGCGTCGGCCACCTGGAACGCGACGCCGACCTCGCCGGCCGCGCTGACCCGCACCCGCAGGGCGGTGGCCCCGGCGGCGAGCAGGGACACCCCGGTCCAGGCGAACGGCAGCCGGGGCACGGTGGCGTCGCCGCCGTCGCCCATCCGGCCGAGGAAGCCGCCGATCGACATGGCCTGCAACGCGCCGTCGAGCAGCGCCGGGTGCACCCCGAACCGGCCCGCCTCGGCGTGGTGGTCGGCGGGCAGCTCCACCTCGGCGAAGACCTCGTCGCCCCGGGTCCACGCGGCGCGCAGGCCGCGGAACGCCGGCCCGTATCCGAAGACGGTCGCCTCGATGCCGGAGTAGAAGTCGTCGTTCTCGACGGGGGTCGCGCCGGGCGGCGGCCACACCCCGAGGTCGAAGGCGGGCGGGTCGGTGGGGGCCGGGGCGAGCAGGCCGGTGGCGTGGCAGGTCCAGGCCACGTCGGCGAGGACCTCGTCGGAGCCGTCCCGGTAGGGGCGGGAGTGCAACTGCACGGTCCGCCGGCCGTCGTCGTCGCGTTCGGCCACGGTGAGCTGCACCTGGAGGGAGCCCAGCTCGGGCAGGACGAGCGGGGCGAGCAGCGTCAGCTCGTCGACCCTCGGGCAGCCGGCCTGCTCCCCCGCGTACGTCGCCAGCTCCACGAACGCGGTGCCGGGCAGCAGGATGTTGTCCATCACCCGGTGCTCCCCGAGCCACGGATGGGTACGCACCGACAGCCGGCCGGTGAACACCATCCGCTCGCTGTCGGGGAAGGTGAGAGTGGCGCTGAGCAGCGGATGTCCGGCGTCCTGGAGACCGGCGGAGGCGACGTCCTGCGCCCGGTGCACGGGCGGCTCCACCCAGAACCGCTGGTGCTCGAACGCGTAGGTGGGCAGCGGCACGGTGCGGGCGGCGGCGAGGACCTTCGTCAGGTCGACGGGCAGGCCGATCGCGTGCGCGGCGGCCAGATTGGACAGGAGTCGGGTCGGGTCGTCGTCGCCCCGGCGCAGGCTGCCCAGCGTGTGACCGGTGACCCCGGCGTCGTCGAGGATCGCCGTCACCGGCATCGTCAACACCGGATGCGGACTGATCTCGATGAACGTGGCGTGCCCGGCCGCCACGGCGACCCGCACGGCGGCGTCGAACTGCACGGTCTGCCGCAGGTTGTCATACCAGTAGTCCGCCGTCATCGACGCCGGGTCGACCCAGTCACCCGTCAACGTCGACACCAGCCGAACCCGACCCGACTGCGGGGTCACGTCGGCCAGATCCGCCCGGAGCCGCTCCGCCACCTCCTGCACCGACGGGGAGTGCGACGCGTAGTCCACCGGGATCAGGCGGGCCCGGATCCCCTCGTCCTGGCACGCCTGCACCAGGTCCGCGACCGGCTGCGGCGGACCCGACACCACCACCGTGGCGGGACCGTTCACCGCGGCCACACCCACACCGGGGAAAGCGTGGAGCCGTGCGGTCACCGCGTCGGCCGACAGGTCCACCGACGCCATCGCCCCGCTACCCCGCAACACCGCAAGCGCCCGCGACCGCAGGGCGACGGTCTTCGCCGCGTCCTCCAGGGACAGGATCCCCGCGACGCAGGCGGCACCGATCTCACCCTGCGAGTGACCCACCACCGCCTGCGGCACCACGCCCACGTGCTCCCACACCGCCGCCAGGGCGATGCCGACGGCCCACAGGACCGGCTGCACCACCTCCACCCGCTCCAACCACGACTCGTCATCCCCCGTCAACACCGACACCAGGTCCACGTCGAGATGCGGGGCGAGGGCCCGCTGGCACTCGGCCAGCTTCGCGTCGAAGACGGGCGTGCGGCCGACCAGGCCGGCGGCCATGCGTGCCGACTGCGCACCCTGACCCGGGAACACGAACACCGGCCCGGAACCGTGACCAGAGGCGACACCGAACACCACGTTGCCCGCCGGCAGACCGGACGCCAGAGCATCCAACCCCGACAGCAGCTCGGGCAGGCCCGAACCGACGACCGACGCCCGCTGGTCGAAGGTGGCGCGCGTGGTGGCGAGGGACCAACCGACCACCGCCGGCTCCACGTCACCGTGCTCCCGCACGTGAGCGGCCAACCGGGCCGCCTGACCAGCCAGCGCCGCCTTCGACCGCGCCGACACCGGCCACACCGTCACATCGGCGGCCAGCAGCCCGGAGACGCCGGTGGCGGCCGGGGCCGCAGGCTCGTCGCCCTGCTCGATGATGACGTGGGCGTTGGTGCCGGAGATCCCGAACGACGACACGGCCGCCCGGCGGGGCCGGTCCACCACCGGCCACGGACGCGTCTCCGTCACCAGGTCCACCGCGCCCGCAGACCAGTCGATGTGCGGCGACGGCTCGTCCACGTGCAACGACGCCGGCACCACACCGTGCCGCATCGCCTGCACCACCTTGATCACACCCGCCACACCCGCCGCCGCCTGCGCATGACCGATGTTCGACTTGACCGACCCCAACAGCAGCGGCCGGTCGCCGGGACGGTCCTGCCCATACGTCGCCAACAACGCCTGCGCCTCGATCGGGTCGCCGAGGGTCGTGCCCGTGCCGTGCGCCTCCACCACGTCCACATCCGCCGTGGACAACCGGGCGTTGGCCAGGGCCTGCCGGATCACCCGCTGCTGCGACGGACCGTTCGGCGCGGTGAGACCGTTCGACGCGCCGTCGGAGTTGATCGCGGTGCCGCGTACCACGGCGAGGACGTGCCGGCCCTGCCGGCGGGCGTCGGAGAGGCGCTGCACGAGGAGCATGCCGACGCCCTCGGACCAGCCCGTACCGTCGGCCGACGCCGCGAACGACTTGCACCGCCCGTCGGCGGCCAGGCCGCGCTGGCGGGAGAACTCGACGAACGCGGTCGGGGTGGCCATCACCATCACGCCGCCGGCCAGGGCGAGGTCGCACTCGCCGGAGCGCAGCGCCTGACCGGCCCAGTGCAGGGCGACCAGCGACGAGGAGCAGGCCGTGTCGAGGGAGACCGCCGGCCCTTCGAGGCCGAACGTGTACGCCACCCGGCCGGAGATGACGCTGCTGGTCATCCCGGTCAGCATGTAGCCCTCGGCGGCCTCCGGCGAGTACGCGAGCAGGCTGCCGTAGTCCTGGCCACTGGTGCCCACGAACACGCCGGTGCTGCTGCCCCGCAGCGTGGCCGGGTCGATGCCGGCGCTTTCGAAGGTCTCCCAGGTGGTCTCCAGCAGCAGCCGCTGCTGCGGGTCCATGGCGAGGGCCTCGCGGGGGCTGATGCCGAAGAAGCCGGGGTCGAACCGGTCGACACCGCGCAGGAAGCCGCCGCCGCGGGCGTAGAAGGTGCCGGTGGCGTCGGGGTCGGGGCTGTAGAGGCTGTCGAGGTCCCAGCCCCGGTCGGTGGGCAGGTCGGTGACCGCGTCGACGCCGTCGGCGACGAGCCGCCACAGGTCGTCGGGGGACCACACGCCGCCGGGGAGGCGGCAGGCCATGCCGACGATGGCGAGGGGCTCGTCGTCGCCGACCGCCACGCTGGTGGTGGCGGGCCGGACGGGCACCGGCGTGCCGGCGATCTCCGTGCCGAGGTGGGCGGCGAGGTCGGCCGGGGTGGGGTAGTCGAAGACGAGGGTGGCGGGCAGCCGCATCCCGAACGCGTTGTTGAGGCGGTTGCGCATCTCGACGGCGGTGAGCGAGTCGAAGCCGAACTCGCTGAACGCCCGGCGCGGCTCGATGGCGGCCGGGTCGGGGTAGCCGAGCACGGCGGCGGCCTGCCCCCGGACGATCTCCACGAGGGCGGCGACCCGGTCGGCGTCGCCGAGCGCGGCGAGCTGCTGGACGAGGGACGCGCCGGTGGTCGCGGCGGCGGCGCGGGCGGGCGTGCGGATCAGGGCCCGGTACAGCGGCGGGATGCTGCCCCCGGCGAACTGCGCCTTCATCGCGGCGAGGTCGAGGCGGGCGGGCACGAGGGCGGCGTCGGTGCGGCGGCAGGCGGCGTCGAAGAGGGCCAGCCCCTCCTCGGCTTCCATGGCGGCGACGCCGGAGCGGGAGATCCGGTTGAGGTGGACGTCGTCCAGCTCGGTGGTCATGCCGCTGCGGTCGGCCCACAGGCCCCAGGCGAGGGTGAGGGCGGCGAGGCCGCGCGCCCTGCGGTGCTGGGCGAGGCCGTCGAGGAACGCGTTGGCGGCGGCGTAGTTGCCCTGGCCGGGGCCGCCGGCGGTGGCGGCGAGCGACGAGTACGAGACGAACGCCTTCAGGTCGAGGCCGGCGGTCAGCTCGTGCAGGTGCCAGGCGGCGTCGACCTTGGGCCGCAGCACGCCGTCCATCCGTTCGGGGGTGAGCGAGGAGATGACGCCGTCGTCGCGTACCCCGGCGGCGTGGACGACGGCGGTGAGCGGGTGGGCGGCGGGGATGGCGGCGAGCAGCTCGGCGACGGCGTCGCGGTCGGCGACGTCGCAGGCGGCGGCGGTGACGGTCGCGCCGAGTTCGGCGAGTTCGGCGCAGAGTTCGGGGATGCCGGCGGCGGCCGGGCCGCGCCGGCTGGTGAGGATCAGGTGCCGGACGCCGTGGACGGTGACGAGGTGGCGGGCCATGAGCTGCCCGAGGGTGCCGGTGGCGCCGGTGACGAGCACGGTCCCGTCGCCGTCGAACGGGGTGGCGGGCGGCTCGGCGGGGGCCGGCACGCGGGTGAGCCGGGCCCCGGCGGCGACGCCGGCCCGGATGACCACCTGCGGCTCGTCGGTGTCGACGGAGGCGACGAGGGCGGCGGCGCAGCCGGCCGGGTCGTCGACGTCGACCAGCAGGAACCGGTCGGGGTTCTCCGACTGCGCGGAGCGGACGAGGCCGATGACGGCCGCGCCGGCCAGGTCGGTGAGGTCGGCGTCGGCGGCCGTGGCGACGGCGCCCCGGGTGAGCACGACGAGCCGGGAGGTGACGTACCGCTCGTCGGCGAGGAACCGCTGCAACACGTCGAGCGCCCGGTGGGTGACCCCGGCGACGGCGCGCGGCACGTCGCCGGTGGCCGGCGGGTCGAGGAACGGCACGACCAGCACGCCGGGCGCGTCCGTGCCGGCGTCCAGCGCGGCGGCCAGGGCCGCCAGGTCGGGGTACGCGGCGACGGCCGTCCCGGTGGCGGCGAGCGCGTCGGCGAGGCCGGTGGCGGCGCCGACGACCGCCCAGTCCGCGCCCGACGGGCCGGCGGGCAGGGCCAGCGGGGCCCACTCGATGCGGTACAGCGACTCGGTGCCGCCGCCGGAGGCGACGCGGAGCTGGTCGGCGGAGACGGGCCGCAGCACGAGGGAGCCGACGGAGATGATCGGCGCGCCGTCGACGTCGGCGAGGAGCAGGGAGACGCTGTCGGCGCCGGTGTGCGAGACGCGGACCCGGGCCGCCGCCGCGCCGGCCGCGTGCAGGGCGACGTCGTTCCAGGAGAACGGCAGCCGGCCGTAGCCGGGCGGCACGTCCGCGCCGGACGGTTCGCCGGCCGGCGTGGTGAGGCCGAGGGTGTGCAGGGCGGCGTCGAGCAGCGCCGGGTGCAGGCCGTACCCGCCGGCCTCGGCGGCCGGGGTCTCCGGCAGGGCCAGCTCGGCGAAGAGGTCGTCGCCGCGCCGCCAGGCGGACCGCAGCGCGATGAAGGACGGGCCGTAGTCGTAGCCCTGGGCGGCGAGGTTGACGTACAGGTCGTCGGTGGGGACCTCGGTGGCGCCGGGGGGTGGCCAGGCGGTGAGGTCGGACCAGCCGGGCGGGCCGGCGGGGGCGGCCGGGCCGCTGGCGAGCACGCCGCTGGCGTTGCGGGTCCAGCCGCGCTCGCCGCCCTCGGCCGGTTCGCCGTCGACGGCGGAGTGCAGGGAGACGGACCGGCAGCCGGTGTCGTCGGCGGGGCCGATCCAGAGTTGGATGTCGACGCCGCCGGTCTCGGGCAGGATCAGCGGCGCTTCCAGGGTCAGCTCGCGGACGTGGTCCGCGCCGACGTGCGCGCCGGCCTGCAACGCCAGCTCGACGAAGCCGGTGCCGGGCAGCAGCACGGTGTCGAAGACGACGTGGTCGCTGATCCACGGGTGGGTACGCCGGGCGAGCCGCCCGGTGAACAGGAAGCCCTCGGCGTGGGCGACGCCGACGGCCGCGCCGAGCAGGGGGTGCTGGGCGGGGCGCAGGCCGACGGCGGTGACGTCGCCGGTCCACCCGACGCCGGCCTCGGGCCAGTACCGCTGGTGCTGGAACGCGTACGTGGGCAGGTCGACCCGGGTCGCGCCGGTGCCGGCGAACCACGGCCGCCAGTCCACGGTGGTCCCGTGCACGTGCAGTTCGGCGAGGGCGGCGAGCAGGGCGTCCGCCTCGGGCCGGTCCTTGCGTCCGGCGGCGACGGCGAGCACGCCCTCGGCGTCGGGGAGGATCTCGGCGGTCAGCGCGGTGAGGACGCTCGACGGCCCGATCTCCAGGTAGGTGCCCGCCCCGGCGGCGCGCAGCGCGGCGACCCCGTCGGCGAACCGGACGGCCTCCCGCACGTGCCGCACCCAGTAGTCGGCGGTCCGCAGGTCGTCGCCATCGGCGAGCGCCCCCGTCACGTTGGACACGACGGGCAGCGCGGGCGCGGCGAAGGTCAGCGTCTCCAGCACCGACCGGAACTCGGCCAGCATCGGCTCCATCAGCGGGCTGTGGAACGCGTGGCTGACGGCCAGCCGGCGGGTGCGCACGCCCCGGCCCTGCCAGAGCTGCTCGACCTCGTCGAGGGCTTCGACGGCCCCGGAGACGACGACGGACGTGGGCCCGTTGACGGCGGCGATCCCGACGTCGGCGCGACCGGCGATCGACTCCGCCACGTCGGCCTCGGCCGCGTTGACCGCGAGCATCCCGCCGCCGGCCGGCAACGCCTGCATCAACCGACCCCGCGCGGCCACGAGCTGACACGTATCCGCGAGGGACAGCACCCCGGCCACGTGCGCGGCCGTGATCTCGCCGACCGAGTGGCCACCGACGAAGTCGGGCACCACCCCGAACGACTCCACCAGACGGAACAGCGCCACCTCGACCGCGAACAGCCCCGCCTGCGTGAACACGGTCTGGTCGAGCAGCTCGGCCTCGGGCGTGCCCGCCTCCGCGAACAGCACCGGCTTCAGCGGCTGCGGCAGCAACGGATCCAGGTGACCACACACCTCGTCCAACGCGGCGGCGAACACCGGGAACGCGGCGTACCACTCCCGACCCATCCCGGCACGCTGCGCGCCCTGACCGGAGAACAGCGCCGCGAGCGGACCCCGGTCGGCGGCCTGGCCGACCACCGCGCCGGACGCATCCCCGGCGGCGAGGGCCCGCAGCCCGGCGGCGAGGTCGTCGCGGCCGGTGGCGGCGACGACCGCCCGGTGCTCCAGGGTGGAGCGGGTGACGGCCGACGAGAAGGCGACGTCGAGGGGGCGCAGGTCGGCGTCGGCGGCCAGCCGGTCGGCCCAGCGGCCGGCCTGCGCGGCGAGCGCGGCGGCGTCGCGGGCCGACACCAGCACCGGCACGACCGGCCGGTCGGCCGGCGGCGCGGCGTCGGCCGGGGCCGGCTCGACGGCCGGGGCCTGCTCGACGATGACGTGGGCGTTGGTGCCGGACACCCCGAACGACGACACCGCCGACCGGCGGGGCCGCGCGACGGACGGCCACGGGGTCGGCTCGGTGACCAGCGCGACGGCGCCCGCGTCCCAGTCGACCTGGGGGGTGGGGGCGTCGACGTGCAGGGTGGGCGGCACCACGCCGTGCTGCATGGCGAGCACCATCTTGATCACACCGGCGACGCCGGCGGCGGCCTGCGCGTGCCCGATGTTGCTCTTGATCGAGCCGAGCAGCAGCGGCGCGGCGTCGCCCCGGTCCTGCCCGTACGTGGCGAGCAGCGCCTGCGCCTCGATCGGGTCGCCGAGGCGGGTGCCGGTGCCGTGCGCCTCCACCACGTCGACGCCGCCGGCGGCGAGGCCGGCGTTGGCGAGGGCCTGCTGGATGACCCGCTGCTGCGACGGCCCGTTGGGGGCGCTCAGCCCGTTGGACGCGCCGTCCTGGTTGACGGCGGAGCCCCGCACCACGGCGAGGATCGGGTGGCCGTTGCGCTGCGCGTCGGAGAGCCGTTCCAGCAGCAGCACGCCGACGCCCTCGGACCACCCCGTCCCGTCGGCTGCGGCGGCGAACGCCTTGCACCGGCCGTCGGCGGCCAGCCCGCGCTGCCGGGAGAACTCGACGAACGCGGCCGGGGTGCACATGGCGGTGACGCCCGCGACGACGGCGAGGGTGCACTCCCGCTGCCGCAGCGCCTGCCCGGCGAGGTGCAGGGCGACCAGCGACGACGAGCAGGCGGTGTCGATCGTGACCGCCGGCCCCTCCAGGCCGAAGGTGTAGGAGATCCGGCCCGAGACGACGCTGCCGGCGTTGCCGGTCATCAGGTGCCCCTCCAGGCCCTGCGCCGCGCCCATCAGCACGCCGCCGTAGTCCTGGCCGGTGGAGCCGGCGAAGACGCCGGTGCGGCTGCCGCGCAGCGAGTGCGGGTCGATGCCGGCCCGCTCGAAGACCTCCCACGAGGTCTCCAGCAGCCACCGCTGCTGCGGGTCCATCGCCAGGGCCTCGCGGGGGGAGATCGCGAAGAAGCCCGGGTCGAAGTCCGCGAGGTCGTGGACGAAGCCGCCCTGCCGGGTGTACGAGGTGCCGGACTGCTCGCCGTCGGCGTCGTAGAGCGCCCCCAGGTCCCAGCCCCGGTCGGCCGGGAAGTCGCCGACCACGTCCCGGCCGGACGCGACGACGTCCCACAGGTCCTCGGGCGAGCGAACCCCGCCGGGGAAGCGGCAGCTCATGGAGACGATGGCGATCGGTTCCTGCTCGCCGGCCTCCACCTCGCGCAGGCGCTGGCGCACCTGGTGCAGGTCGGCGGTGACCCGCTTGAGGTAGTCGAGAAGCTTCGCCTCGTCAGCCATGGACCGCCCATTCCTCGTGTCGAACCGACCCAGCAGCGTTCACGTCAGGACACCCCCAGCTCCCGGTCGATGAAGTCGAAGACCTCGTCGGGGGTGGCGTCCTGGAGCTTCTCGGCGACGGTGTCCCCGCCCGCGCCCGCCGGGGCGTCGTCGGCGTTGAGGGACGCCAGCAGCGCCCGCAGCCGCTCGGTGATCCGGATCCGGGCGCTGCGGTCCGGGGCGGAGCCGGTGAGCGTCGCCTCCAGCCTGTCCAGCTCCCCGAAGACCGGCGCGACGCCGACCACCCCGCCGTCGACGACCGCCGCCCGCACGTACTCGGCGAGGCCGGCGGCGGTCGGGTAGTCGAAGACGACCGTGGCGGGCAGCCGGACGCCGGTCGCCGCGGTGAGCCGGTTGCGCAGCTCCACGGCGGTCAGCGAGTCGAAGCCGAGTTCCCGGAACGCCCGGTCGGGTTCGACGGCGTCCATCGAGGCGTGCCCGAGCACGGCGGCGGCCTGGCCGCGCACCAGGTCGAGGAGGGTCTTGCGCCGCTCGGCGTCGGTCTGCCCGGCGAGCAGCGCAGCGAGGGACTCGGCGTTCGTGCCGGCGTCGTCGGCCCGCGCGGCGGCGGCCTGCTGCGCCTCGGCGATGCCGGCGAGCAGCGGGCTGGGTCGGACGGCGACGAACCCGGGCACGTACCGCGCCCAGTCGATGCCGGCCACCAGCGTCGCCGGTTCCCGCCGGGCCACGCAGGCCGCGAGCGCGGCGAGCGCGGGGGCGGTGTCGAGGCGGGCGACGCCGGTGCGGCGGCGGCGCTCCTCCACGGCCGGGTCGGCGGCGGCCATCCCGCCGGCCGCCCACGGTCCCCAGGCGATCGACGTGGCCGGCAGCCCCTGCCGGTGCCGCTGCTCGGCCAGCGCGTCGAGGTACGCGTTGGCGGCGGCGTAGCTGCCCTGCCCGGCCGCGCCGAGCTGCCCGGCCATGGCGGAGAACAGCACGAACGCGCGCAGCTCCCGGCCGACGGTCAGCTCGTGCAGGTGCAGCGCGCCGAGCACCTTGGGCCGCAACACGGTGGCGATCCGGTCGGCGGTGAGCCCGTCGAGGACCCCGTCGTCGAGGACGCCCGCCGCGTGCACGACGGCGGTCAGCGGCGCGTCGGCGGGCACCTCGGCGAGCAGCTTCGCCAGGGCGGCCCGGTCGGCGACGTCGCAGGCGGCGACGGTGACCCGCGTGCCCGCCCCGGTCAGCTCCCGGACCAGGTCGGCGGCGCCCGGGGCGTCGCCGCCCCGGCGGCTGACCAGCAGCAGGTGCTCGGCGCCCCGGGCGGCCAGCCAGCGGGCCACCTCCGCGCCGAGCGCACCGGTGCCGCCGGTGACGAGGGTGGTGCCCCGGTGGTCGGGCTCGTCGGCGGCGGGGGTCCCGCCGGGGGCCCGGACCAGCCGGCGGACGAGGATCGTGGCCCCGTCGACGGCGACCTGGTCCTCGCCGTCGAGGCCGGCGAGGGCGGCGCAGAGCAGGTCCCAGCCGTGGTCGTCGAGGGTGGCCGGCACGTCGACCAACCCGCCCCACCGCTCGGGGTGTTCCAGGGCGACGACCCGGCCGAGGCCCCACAGCAGCGACTGCTCCGGCCGGTCCACGGTCCCGCCCCGGGTGGTGCCGGCCGCGCCCCGGGTGACGCACCACAGCGGCGCGGCCACGTCGAGGTCGCCGAGGGCCTGGACCAGCGCGAGGGAGCGGGCGAGGAACGGCGGCACCGGCTGGGTGTCGTCGACCGCGCCGTCGGCGAGGGCCAGCAGCGACAGCACCCCGTCGGCGGGGGCCCGCCCGCCGTCGCCGTCGCCGGTCGCGGCGGCCAGGTGGGCGGCGACGGCGGCCCGGTCGGTCGACTCCTCGGGCAGCAGCACCAGCCGCACGTCGGCGCCCCGGCGGGTCAGCTCGGCGACGGCCGCCTCGCCCTCCCCCGCGTGGCGCTCGTCGGCGACGACCCACCAGTCGCCGGAAAGGAAGCTGACGGGCGTGCCGGTGTACGGCTGCCAGACCGCGCGGTAGCGCAGGTCGTCCAGGCTGGAGCGCTCGCGTTGCTGTCGCCGCCAGGAGGCGAGCACCGGCAGGGCCGCGCCGAGCCGTTCGAGGGAGTCGGCGGCGTCCTGCGCGGTGAGTTCCGCGAGCGCGGCCAGGTCCTCCCGCTCGACGGCGGCCCAGAACGCGGAGTCGACGCCGCTCGGGGCCTCCTCCGCGCCGGCCAGCTCGGCCTTCGTGGGCCAGAACCGATCACGGTCGAACGCGTAGGTGGGCAGCGGCACGGTGCCGGCGGCGGCGAGGACCTTCGTCAGGTCGACGGGCAGGCCGATCGCGTGCGCGGCGGCCAGATTGGACAGCAGCCGGGTCGGGTCGTCGTCACCCCGGCGCAGGCTGCCCAGCGTGTGACCGGTGACCCCGGCGTCGTCGAGGATCGCCGTCACCGGCATCGTCAACACCGGATGCGGACTGATCTCCACGAACGTGGTGTGCCCGGCCGCCACAGCGACCCGCACCGCCGCGTCGAACTGCACCGTCTGCCGCAGGTTGTCATACCAGTAGTCGGCGGTCATGCTCCCCGGGTCGACCCAGTCACCCGTCAGCGTCGACACCAGCCGAATGCGGCCCGGCTGCGGGGTCACGTCGGCCAGGTCGGCGCGGAGGCGTTCGGCGACGTCCTGCACGGACGGGGAGTGTGAGGCGTAGTCCACCGGAATCAACCGCGCCCGAACACCGTCGGCCTGGCAGGCGTCCACCAGGTCCGCGACCGGCTGCGGCAGACCCGACACCACCACCGTCGCCGGACCGTTCACCGCGGCCACACCCACACCGGGGAAGGCGTGGAGCCGCTCGGCGACCGCGTCAGCGGACAGGTCCACCGACGCCATCGCCCCGGTGCCCCGCAGCACGGCCAGGGCCCGCGACCGAAGGGCGACGGTCTTCGCCGCGTCGTCGAGGGACAGGATCCCCGCCACACACGCCGCACCGATCTCACCCTGCGAGTGACCCACCACCGCCTGCGGCACCACACCCACGTGCTCCCACACGGCGGCAAGGGCGACGCCGACGGCCCACAGGACCGGCTGGACGACCTCGACCCGCTCCAACCACGACTCGTCGTCGCCGGTCAACACCGACACGAGATCCACGTCGAGGTAGGGAGCCAGTGCCCGCTGGCACTCGGCCAGCTTCGCGTCGAACACTGGCGTGCGGCCGACCAGGCCGGCGGCCATGCCTGCCGACTGCGCACCCTGACCCGGGAACACGAACACCGGACCAGCACCATGACCCGAGGCGACACCCGACATCACGTTGCCCGCCGGCTGACCGGACGCAAGCGCGTCCAGGCCGGCGAGCAGGTCGGCCACATCTGTCCCGACGACGGCGGCCCGGTGGTCGAACGTCGACCGCGTCGTCGCCAGCGACCAACCGACCACCGCCGGCTCCACGTCGCCGTGCCCCCGCAGGTGCCGGGCGAGGCGGGCGGCCTGACCGGCGAGGGCCGCCTTCGACCGGGCCGACACCGGCCACACCGTCACCCCGGCGGCGACCAGGCCCGGACCGCCCGCGTCGTCGGTGCCGGGGGCCTCGGCGGCGGGCAGGTCTTCGGGCAGTTCGAGGATGACGTGCGCGTTGGTGCCGGAGATGCCGAACGACGACACCGCCGACCGCCGGACACGACCCGTCCCCGGCCACGGGGTGGCCTCGGTGACCAGCTCGACGGCTCCGGCCGTCCAGTCGATGTGCGGCGACGGCGCGTCCACGTGCAGCGTCGCCGGGACGACACCCTCCCGCATGGCGAGGACCATCTTGATGATCCCGGCGACGCCCGCGGCGGCCTGGGTGTGACCGATGTTCGACTTGACCGAGCCGAGCAGCAGCGGAGTCTCCCGCCCCTGCCCGTACGTGGCCAGCAGCGCCTGCGCCTCGATCGGGTCACCCAACGTCGTGCCCGTGCCGTGCGCCTCCACCACGTCCACATCCGCAGCCGACAACCCCGCCGACGCGAGAGCCTGCCGGATCACCCGCTGCTGCGACGGACCATTCGGCGCAGTAAGACCGTTCGACGCACCATCCTGATTCACCGCGGAACCCCGCACCACCGCAAGCACCCGATGCCCGTTACGCCGCGCGTCCGACAACCGCTCCACCAGCAGCACCCCGACGCCCTCACCCCAACCGGTGCCATCCGCGCCGGCCGCGAACGCCTTGCACCTGCCGTCGGCGGCCAGGCCGCGCTGCCGGGAGAACTCCACGAACAGCCCCGGCGTCGCCATCACGGTGACGCCGCCGGCCAGCGCGAGATCGCACTCGCCGCGCCGCAGCGCCTGCACCGCCAGGTGCAACGCCACCAGCGACGACGAACACGCCGTGTCCACCGACACCGCCGGCCCCTCCAACCCCAACGCGTACGCCACCCGACCCGACACCACACTCGCCGCGTTCCCCGTGCCCGCGAAGCCCTCCACGTCGTCCACGGCCACCATGAGCAGGGCCCCATAGTCCTGGCCATTCGTGCCGACGAACACCCCTGTTCGCGAACCCCGCAACCCCGCCGGATCAACCCCTGCCCGCTCCACCGCCTCCCACGACGCCTCCAGCAACAACCGCTGCTGCGGATCCATCGCAAGGGCCTCACGGGGCGAAATACCGAAGAAAGCCGCATCGAAGTCGGCCGCCTCGTAGAGGAAGGCGCCGCTGCGGACGTAGGAGGTGCCGGAGGAATAGGGGTCGGGGTCGTACAGTCGGTCGATGTCCCAGCCCCGGTCGCCGGGCAGGTCGGACACGGCGTCGCGGCCGGCGTGCAGCATCTGCCAGAACCGTTCGGGGTCGACGGCCCCGCCGGGGAACCGGCAGGACATGGCGACGATGGCGACGGGCTCGTCGTCGGCGAGCGGCACGGACGCGGCCTGCGTGGCGGTTTCGGCCCCGCCGCCGAGTTCCTCGTGCAGGTGCCGGGCGAGGACGGTGGGGGTGGGGTAGTCGAAGACGAGGGTCACCGGCAGGCGCAGCCCGGTGGCGGTGGCGAGCCGGTTGCGCAGTTCCACGGCGGTCACCGAGTCGAAGCCGAGGTCCCGGAACGCGTGGTGCGGGTCGACGGCGTCGCCGCCGGCGTACTTGAGGACGGTGGCCGCCTGGCCGCGGACCAGGTCGAGCAGCGCGGCGCGGCGCTCGTCGGCGCTCATCCGGCCGAACGCGGCGGCGGGGCCGGCGTCGTCGGTCTCCGTCGCCTCGGCGACGCCCTTGCTGGCGGCGAGCTGCTGCGCCTCGGGGATCTCGGCGATCAGCGGGCCGGGCCGGGTGGCGGTGAACGCGACGTAGAACCGGTCCCAGGCGATGTGGGAGATGGTCAGGTACGTCTCGTCGTGCTCGACGGCCTGGTGCAGCGCGGCGACGGCGAGCCGGGGGTGCATCTCGGGCGCGCCGTGGCGGTGCAGCATCCGGCCGAAGTCGCCCTCGGCCATGCCGCCGCCGCCCCAGGCGCCCCAGCCGATGGAGGTGGCGGGGAGGCCGAGGCCGCGGCGGTGCTCGGCGAGGGCGTTGAGGAACGCGTTGCCGGGGGCGTAGTTGCCGACGCCGGAGCTGCCGACGGTGCCGGCCATGGAGGAGAACAGGACGAACGCGTCGAGGTCGTGGTCGCGGGTCAGCTCGTGGAGGTTGAGCGCGGCGGTGACCTTGGCGCTGAGCGCGTAGTCGACCTGGTCGAGGGTGAGCGCGCTGACGACCGAGTCGTCGAGGACGGCGGCGGTGTGCACCACGGCGGTGAGCGGGTGCTCGGCGGGCAGGTCGGCGAGGACGGCGGCGAGGGCGTCGCGGTCGGCGGCGTCGCAGGCGGCCACGGTGACGCGTGCGCCGAGCCCGGTCAGCTCGGCCTCCAGCTCGGCGATGCCGTCGGCCTGCCGGCCGCGCCGGCTGAGCAGCACCAGGTGGGACGCGCCGTTGGCGGCGAGCCAGCGGGCCATGTGCCCGCCGAGGGCGCCGGTGCCGCCGGTGACGAGGGCGGTGCCGGAGGGCCGCCAGGTGCGGGTGGCGGGGGTGTCGCCGAGCGGGGCACGCAGCAGCCGCCGGCCGAACGCGCCGGCCCGGCGCAGGGCCACCTGGTCCTCCCCGTCCGCGCCGGCGAGGACGCGGGCGAGGCGGCGGCCGGTGGTGTCGTCGGGGTCGGCGGGCAGGTCGACGAGGCCGCCCCAGCGGTCGGGGTGTTCGAGGGCGGCGACCCGGCCGAAGCCCCAGGCGAGCTGCTGCCCAGGGTGCGGCAGTGGGTCGGCGGGGTCGGTGGAGACCGCGCCGCGGGTCAGCGCCCACAGGGGGGCGCGGACGCCCGCGTCGCCGAGGGCCTGGGTGAGGGTGACGGTGCCGGCGAAGCCGACGGGCACGTGGCGGTGGGTGGGCGTGGGCGTCTCGTCGAGGGCGAGCAGGGAGACGATCCCGGTGGCGGGGTGGGCCGCGGCGAGGTCGCGCAGCCGGGCCGCGAGGGCGTCGCGGTCGGTCCGCTCGCCGGCCAGGGCAACGGGTACGACGGTCGCGCCGTGCCGGGCGAGGGCGTCGCGGGTGAACGCGGCCAGCGCGGCACCGGCCTGCCGCCCGGCGGCTGCCTCGGCGCCGGTGTCGTCGGTGCCGGTGCCACCGCCGGTGTCGGTGCCGCCGTCGGTGTCGTCCGGGCCGGTGACCAGCCACCAGGTGCCGGCGAGGGCGGGCTCGTCGCCGCCGTCCGCGCCGACGGGCAGCCACGCGTCGCGGTACCGCCACGAGTCGATGGTGGCCTGGTCGCGGTGCCGGCGTCGCCAGGCGGTGAGGGCGGGCAGCACGTCGGCGAACGCCGCCTCGGGCACGGTGCCGCCGTCGGTGGCGGCGGCGAGTTCGGCGGTGAGCGCGGCCAGGTCGCCGTCCTCGACGGCGGCCCAGAACCGGGCGTCGGACTCGTCCGCCGGGCCGGCGGGGACCGCGGCCGGGGCGGTGGTGGCGGTGGCGGGCCGGGGCCAGTAGAGCTGCCGCTGGAACGGGTACGTGGGCAGGTCGCGGCGGCGCGCGGGCAGCCCGGCGTACGCGGGTCGCCAGTCGACGGGCGTACCCCCGGTGAAGACCTCGGCAGCGGCCCGGTGGAACCGGCCGAGGTCGCCCTCGTTGCGCCGCAGGGTGCCGGTGACGGTGACCGCGCCCGGGTCGGCGGCGGCCGCCTCGACGCTCTCCTGCACGGCCATGGTGAGCACCGGGTGGGCGCTGACCTCGACGAACGTCTGGTAGCCGGCGGCGACGAGGCTGCGTACCGCCTCGTCGAAGCGGACGGTCTGCCGCAGGTTGCGATACCAGTAGTCGGCGTCGAGGGCGGCGGTGTCGAGCCAGTCGCCCTCGACGGTGGACCGGAACCGGATCTCGCCGGTGCGGGGGTTCAGCCCGGCGAGCAGCGCGAGGAGCTGCTCGCGCAGCGGCTCGACGTGCGCCGAGTGGGAGGCGTAGTCGACGGGCACCCGGCGGACCCGGGTGTCCCGGGCCTCGTAGTGGGCGACGAGTTCGTCGAGGGCGGCGGAGTCGCCGGAGACGACGACGGAGGTGGGGCCGTTGACGGCGGCGAGCGCGACGCGGCCGTCCCAGCGGGCGATGGTGGCGGTGGCCTCGTCGGCGGTGGTGGCGACGGAGACCATGCCGCCGTCCCCGGCGATGCCGGCGATGATCCGGCTGCGCAGGGCGACCACGGCCGCCGCGTCGTCGAGGGTGAGGGCCCCGGCGACGTACGCGGCGGCGATCTCGCCCTGCGAGTGGCCCACGACGGCGGCGGGGCGCACCCCGTACGACTGCCAGAGGGCGGCGAGGGAGACGCCGACGGCGAACAGGGTGGGCTGGACGACGTCGACGCGTTCCAGGGACGGCGCGTCGGGCGCGCCGCGCACCACGTCGACGGGCGACCAGTCGACGTACGGGCGCAGGGCCTCGGCGCAGGCGGCGAACGTGTCGGCGAAGACTCCGGCGGTGTCGAGGAGTTCGGCGGCCATGCCGACCCACTGGGAGCCCTGGCCGGGGAAGACGAAGGCCACCTCGCCGGGCGTACCGGTGCCGGTGACGGTGTCCGGCGCGGGCCGGCCGGCGGCGAGCTCGCCCAGCGCGGCGGTCAGGCCGGCGCGGTCGGCGGCGAGGACGACGGCCCGGTGGTCGTGTGCGGCGCGGGTGTCCACGAGGGACCAGCCGACGTCGGCGAGCGCGTCGTCGGCGACGGTGTCGAGGTGGGCGGCGAGGTCGCGGGCGCGGGCGGCGAGGGCGGCGGCGGTGCGCCCGGACAGCACCCAGGGCAGTTCCCGGGCCGGCGCGGCGGCCTGCTCCTGCGTGGGCTCCTCCTGCGCGGCGTCCTCCTGCGCGGGCTCCTTCTCGGGGGCCTGTTCGAGGATGGTGTGCACGTTGGTGCCGCTGATGCCGAACGAGGAGACGCCTGCGCGGCGGACGCCGTCGGCGGGCTCCCACGGGCGGGCCTCGGTGAGCAGCGCGACGTGGCCGGCGGACCAGTCGACGTGCGGGGTGGGCTCGTCGACGTGCAGGGTGGGCGGCAGCACCCCGTGTTGCATGGCGAGGACCATCTTGATCACCCCGGCGACGCCGGCCGCGGCCTGGGTGTGGCCGACGTTCGACTTGATCGAGCCGAGCCACAGGGGGCGGTCGGCGGGCCGGTCCTGCCCGTACGTGGCGAGCAGCGCCTGGGCCTCGATCGGGTCGCCGAGGGTGGTGCCGGTGCCGTGCGCCTCGACGGCGTCGACCTGGCCGGCGGTGAGCCCGGCGTTGGCCAGGGCCTGGCGGATGACCCGCTGCTGGGCGGGCCCGTTGGGGGCGGTCAGCCCGTTGGACGCGCCGTCCTGGTTGACGGCGGAGCCCCGCACCACGGCGAGGACGGGGTTGCCGTCGCGGCGGGCGTCGGAGAGCCGCTGGAGCACCAGCAGGCCGACGCCCTCGCCCCAGCCGGTGCCGTCGGCGGCCCCGGCGAACGGCTTGCACCGGCCGTCGGCGGCCAGCCCGCGCTGGCGGGAGAAGCCGACGAAGATGCCGGGGGTGGCCATGACGGTGGCGCCGCCGGCGAGGGCGAGGTCGCACTCCCCCGCCTGGAGGGCCTGCGCGGCGAGGTGCAGGGCGACCAGCGACGACGAGCAGGCCGTGTCGACGGTGACGGCGGGGCCGTGCAGCCCGAAGGTGTACGACAGCCGACCCGAGATGACGCTCGCGGAGGTGCCGGTGGCGAGGTAGTTCTCGTCGACGTCCCCGGCGGCCATCAGCAGCGAGCCGTAGTCCTGGCCGTTGGTGCCGACGTACACGCCGGTGCGGCTGCCGCGCAGCGCGGTCGGGTCGATCCGCGCCCGCTCGAACGCCTCCCAGGTGGCCTCCAGCAGCAGCCGCTGCTGCGGGTCCATGGCGAGTGCCTCGCGGGGGCTGATGCCGAAGAAGGCGGGGTCGAACTCGCCGGCCCCGGCGACGAAGCCGCCCTCCCGCACGTAGCTGGTGCCGAGGTGCTCGGGGTCGGGGTGGTACAGCTCGGCGATGTTCCAGCCGCGCTCCCCGGGCATCAGGGTCATCGCGTCGGTGCCGGTGGCGAGGAGGTCCCAGAGCTGCTCCGGTGAGCTGACCCCGCCGGGGAACCGGCAGCTCATCGCGACGATGGCGACGGGCTCGCGGTGGGTGTCGGTGCCGGCGGCGACGACGTCGCCGGGGGTGTCGCCGGGCAGCCGGTTGGTCAGCCCGTGCAGGTGGGCGGCCAGCTCGGCGACGGTGGGATGGTCGAAGACGAGGGTGGCGGGCAGGGTCGTGCCCGTCTCGGCGGTGAGCCGGTTGCGCAGCTCGACGGCGGTGAGCGAGTCGAAGCCGAGGTCGCGGAAGGCGCGGTCGGGCAGCGGCCGCCCGGCCGGGTAGCCGAGCACCGCGGCGGCCTGGGTGCGCACCAGCTCGGTGAGCTGCGGCAGGGACCGGCCGACGACGACGGCCCGGACGGGGCCGCTCGCCACGGCGGGCACCCCGGGCAGGGCCGAGATCAGCGGGTTCGGCCGCCCCCAGGACGCGGCGAGGCGTCCCCAGTCGACGTCGGCGACGGTGACGGCCGCGCCGGCGGCGTTGACGACCCGGCCGAGGGCGGTGACGGCCTCGGCGGCGGGCAGCGGGTTGATGCCGCCCCGGGTGAGCCGGGCGGTGAGCGCGGCGGTGGCGGCGGCCATCCCGTCGGCGGCCCACGCGCCCCAGGCGACGGCGGTGGCGGGCAGCCCCTGGGCGTGCCGCCACGCGGCGAACGCGTCGAGGTAGGCGTTGGCCGCCGCGTAGTTGCCCTGCCCGGCGCTGCCGACGACCCCGGCGAGGGAGGAGAACAGCACGAACGCGTCGAGGTCCCGGCCGGCGGTGGCGTCGTGCAGCACCCGGGCGGCGGTGACCTTGCCGGCGAGGACGGCCTGCATCCGGGCGGGGTCGAGGCCGTCGAGGACGCCGTCGTCGACGATCCCGGCGGTGTGCACGACGGCAGTGAGCGCGGGCAGGTCGGCCACGAGCGCGGCGACCGCCTCGCGGTCGGTGACGTCGCAGGCGACGACCGCCACCGCCCCGGCCCCGCCCAGCTCCTCGACCAGCCCGTCGGCACCGGGGGCGTCCGGGCCACGCCGGGAGGCCAGCACCACCTCGGCCGCCCCGTTGGCCAGCAACCAGCGGGCGGTGTGCCGACCCAGCGCGCCCGTGCCACCGGTGACCAGCACCGTCCCCGACGGCCGCCACCCCGAACCGGCCGGCGGCGCGGCGGCGGGCACGAGCCGTCGGCCGAGGACGCCCTGTGGACGGATCGCCACCTGGTCGTGGCCGGCGTCGGCGAGGACGGCGAGCAGGTGGTCCCCGCTCGCCCGGTCGAGGTCGCCCCCGACCTCGGCGCTGTCCCTGCCGCGGCCCGCGCCGTTGTCGCCGCCGCTGCCGATACCGGGCAGGTCGACGCCGTCGCCGGCGGCGGTGCCGGTCGCGGTGGCGGTGCCGGTCGCGGCGGCGGTGCTGGTGCCGGTGGCGGGCAGGTCGACGAGGCCGCCCCAGCGGTCGGGCTGTTCGAGGGCGATCACCCGGCCGAGGCCCCAGGCGGCTGCGGCCGACGGGTCGGCGACGCGCTCGCCGCCGCCGACGGAGACCGCCCCCCGGGTGAGGCACCACAGCCGGCCGGGCAGGCCGGTGTCGGCGAGCGCCTGGGCGAGGGTGAGCAGGAGCGCGGTGCCGGTGGGCACGGCGGGGGCGTCCGGCAGCGGCACGTCCCGCTCGGGCAGCAGGCAGACCACCCCGGCCCACCCCGCTTCCCCGCCCGCGCTGCCCGGCTCCCCGAGCCGCCGCAGCACGTACCCGAGCTCGCCCCGCCCGACCGAGCCGTCGACGCCGAGCACCTCGACCCGCGCCCCACCCCGGCGCAGCGCCGCCACCACCCCGCGATCTTGCAGTTCCGGCCCCGACAAAAGCCTCGTTCCGCCCGCTTCGGGGGCCGCAAGTGCAAGATCGGCGGGGTGGGTGGGGGTGACGACCAGCCAGCGGCCCGGCCGGGGCGCGGCCGGGGCGGGGTGGACGGGGTGCCAGGCGACGCGGTACGTCCAGGCGTCCAGCGTCGCGTCGCGCTGGCGGGCCCGCCGCCACGACGACAGCACCGGTACGGCGGGGGCGAGCGCCTCGATCGCGGCGGGATCGTCCTGCACGGCCAGGTGGGACGCCACCTCGGTCAGGTCGCCCCGCTCGACGGCGGCCCAGAAGTCGCCCTCGGATCCGGCGGTGTGGACCGCCTGCGCGGCGGCGACCGCGGCGGCCTCGGGCCAGTACCGCTGGTGCTGGAACGCGTACGTGGGCAGGTCCACCCGGGACGCGCCGGTGTCGGCGAACCACGGCCGCCACCCCACCGACACCCCATGCACATGCAGCTCCGCCAGCGCGGCCAGCAGACCGGCGACCTCCGGCCGATCCCGACGCTGGGCAGCCACCGCGAGCACGGAAGCCTCGGGCAGCGCCTCCGCCGTCAACGCCGTCAACACGCTCTGCGGACCCACCTCCAGGAACGTGTCCACCCCCGCCGCCCGCAACGCCGCCACCCCATCGGCGAACCGCACCGCCTCCCGCACATGCCGCACCCAGTAGTCGACACTACGAACCTCATCGGGATCGGCCAGCCCACCGGTCACGTTCGACACCAACGGCAGCACCGGCGCGGAGAACGTCAACCTCGACAGCACCGCCCGGAACCTCTCCAGCATCGGCTCCATCAACGGACTGTGAAACGCGTGACTCACCGCCAACCGACGCGTCCGCACCCCCCGACCCCGCCACACCTCCTCCAACATGTCGAGGGCATCCACCGCACCCGACACCACCACCGACCCAGGACCGTTGACCGCCGCGACCCCCACCCGATCGGACAACCCGTCCAGCGACGACAACACCTCCGCCTCGGCCGCATTGACCGCCAACATCCCGCCACCGGCCGGCAACCCCTGCATCAGCCGACCCCGCGCCACCACCAACGCACACGCATGCTCCAGCGACAACACCCCCGCCACATGCGCCGCAACGATCTCACCAACAGAATGCCCACCCACAAAGTCCGGCACCACACCGAACGACTCCACCAACCGGAACAGGGCCACCTCGACCGCAAACAACCCCGCCTGCGTGAACACCGTCGAATCCAGCAGCGCCGCCTCGGCGGAACCCTCCGAAGCGAACAGCACCGACTTCAACGGCTGCGGCAACCCACGATCCAGGTGCCCACACACCTCGTCCAACACCGACGCGAACACCGGGAACGCTGCGGACAACTCCCGACCCATCCCCGCCCGCTGCGCACCCTGACCGGAGAACAGCACCGCGAGCTGGCCGCGCGGGGAGGCCGTACCGGACAGGACGTTGCCGGCCGGGGTGCCGGCGGCGAGGGCGCGCAGCCCGGCGAGGAGGTCGTCGCGGCCCGTGGCCGCCACCACCACACGGCTGTCCAGAGCCGCCCGGGCGGTGACCGACGACCACCCCACGTCGACGGGACGCGCGTCGGGGTCGGCGTCCAGCCAGGCCGCCCAGCGACCCGCCTGCGCCGCGAGGGCGGCGTCGGTGCGGGCGGACAGCAGCACCGGCACCGCCGGCAGCGCCCGCCCGGATGCGACGGCCTCGGCGGGGTCCTCGGGCTCGGGGGCCTGCTCGATGATGGTGTGCGCGTTGGTGCCGGAGACGCCGAACGACGACACGGCGGCCCGGCGGGGCCGGTCCACGGCCGGCCACGGCCGCGCCTCGGTGGCGAGCTCCACGGCCCCGGCGGACCAGTCGATGTGCTGCGACGGCGCGTCGACGTGCAGGGTGGGCGGCACGACGCCGTGCCGGATGGCCTGCACCATCTTGATCACACCGGCGACGCCGGCGGCGGCCTGGGTGTGGCCGATGTTCGACTTGACCGACCCCAGCAGCAGCGGCGTGTCCCGCCCCTGCCCGTACGTGGCCAGCAGCGCCTGCGCCTCGATCGGGTCGCCGAGCCGGGTGCCGGTGCCGTGCGCCTCCACGACGTCCACGTCCACCGGCGACAGGCGCGCCGAGGCGAGCGCGTGGCGGATGACGCGCACCTGGGAGGGGCCGTGCGGGGCGGACAGGCCGTTGGACGCGCCGTCGGAGTTGACGGCGCTGCCCCGCACCACGGCGAGGACCGGGTAGCCGTGGCGTCGGGCGTCGGAGAGCCGGGCGAGCAGCAGCATGCCGACGCCCTCCGACCAGGAGGTGCCGTCGGCGGCGGCGGCGAACGCCTTGCACCGGCCGTCGGCGGCCAGCCCGCGCTGCCGGCTGAACCCGACGAAGACCGCCGGGGTGGGCATGACGGTGACGCCGCCGGCCAGGGCCAGCTCGCAGTCGCCGTTGCGCAGCCCCTGGGCGGCGAGGTGGATCGCGACGAGCGACGACGAGCAGGCGGTGTCGACGGTGACGGCCGGCCCCTCCAGGCCGAGCGTGTACGCGACACGACCGGAGATGACGCTTGTCGCGTTGCCGGTGAGCAGGTGCCCCTCGCCGTTCTCGGCCTGCGCCATGATCCCGTCGTAGCCGTGCGAGGCCGCGCCGACGAACACGCCGGTGCGGCTGCCCCGCATGGTCGCCACGGGCAGGCCGGCCCGCTCGAACGACTCCCACGCGGTCTCCAGCAGCAGCCGCTGCTGCGGGTCCATGGCGAGGGCCTCGCGGGGGCTGATGCCGAACAGGTCGGCGTCGAAGTCGGCGGCGTCGTAGACGAAGCCGCCCGCGGAGACGTAGGAGGTGCCGGGGTGGTCGGGGTCGGGGTGGAACAGCCGGTCGAGGTCCCAGCCCCGGTCGGCGGGGAACGGCCCGATGCCGTCCCCGCCGTCGCGGACGAGGTCCCACAGCTGCTCGGGCGAGGCGACGCCGCCCGGGTAGCGGCAGCTCATCGCGACGATGGCGATGGGTTCGCCGTCGCGGGCCTCCAGCTCCCGCAGCCGACGCCGGGTGCGCCGCAGCTCCGAGGTCGTACGCTTCAGGTACTCGACGTACTTCTCGTCCTCGTTGCTCACCGTGGACCCACCTCACTCGGCATGCCGTGGTCGTTGCGGCTGGTCACGACGTCTCCAGCTCGCGGTCGATCAGGTCGAAGATGTTCTCGGCGGTGGCCGACTCCAGGTCGTCGTCGCCCGCGTCGGACTGCCGCTCGGCCAGCCGGTCCAGCAGGCCGTGCAGCCGGTCGGTGATGCGGCGGAACTCGTCGTCGGCCGGGTCGAGGCCGGCGAGGGCCGCCTCGAGGCGGTCGAGGTCCAGGCCGGCCCCCGTCGCCGGGCCGCCCGCCGCATCGGCTGAACCGCCCCCCGACCCGCCCGCAGGGGCGAGCTGGTCGGCGAGGTACGCGGCGAGCGCAGCCGGCGTCGGGTTGTCGAAGACGAGGGTGGCGGGCAGCCGCAGCCCGGTGGCCGCCCCGAGCCGGTTGCGCAGCTCGACGGCGGTCAGCGAGTCGAAGCCGAGCTCGCGGAAGGCGCGGGTCGGCTCGATGCCGGCCGGGTCGCCGTGGCCGAGGACGACGGCGACGTTCGACAGCACCAGGTCACGCAGGGCGCGTACCCGCTTGTCGGCGGTGAGGCCGGCGAGCCGCGCCGCGTACGCCTGCCCGTCGGTGGCCTCACCGGCGGCGGCCCGGCGGCCGGCGGCGCGGACCAGCCCGGTCAGCAGCGGGTGGACGGGCGCGCCCGGCGCGGCGACCCCGGTGCTGATCTTCGCGGGCATCAGCACGGCCCGCTCCGACCGCCAGGCCGCGTCGAACAGGGCGAGGGCCTCGTCGTTGGACAGGGCGGCCATGCCGCCCCGGTCGAGGCGGCGGATGTCGGCGGCGTCGAGGTGCCCGGTCATGCCGCTGGCCTGCGCCCACCGACCCCAGGTGAGGGAGACCGCCGGCAGGCCGAGGGCCCGCCGGTGCTCGGCGAGGGCGTCGAGGAACGCGTTGCCGGCGGCGTAGTTGCCCTGCCCCGGGCCGCCGAACACCCCGGCGGCGGCGGAGAACAGCACGAACGCGGTCAGCTCGTGGCCGACCGTGGCGCGGTGGAGGTTCCAGGCGGCGTCGACCTTCGGCCGCAGCACGGCGGCGAGCCGGTCGGGGGTCATCGACTCCAGCACCCCGTCGTCGAGGACGCCGGCCGCGTGCACGACGGCCCGCAGCGGATGCCGGGCGTCCACCAGGGACAGCACGTCGCCGACGGCGTCCGGGTCGGCCAGGTCGGCGGCGACGATCTGCACGTCCGCGCCGAGCGCCTTGAGGTCGGCCAGCAGCGCGTCGGCGCCCTCGGCGTCGGGGCCGCGCCGGCTGACCAGCAGGAGCTGCCGGGCGTCGTGGACGGTGACCAGGTGCCGGCAGAGCAGCGCGCCGAGGGTGCCGGTCGCGCCGGAGACGAGGACGGTGCCGTCGAGGCGGGGCGGCTGCGGGATGCTCAGGGCGAGCTTGCCGACGTGCCGGGCCTGACTGAGGAAGCGGAACGCCTCCGGGGCGCGCCGGACGTCCCAGTCGCGGCGGGGCAGCGGGCGCAGCGCGCCGGCGGCGAACAGCGCCACCAGTTCGGCGAGCATTTCGCCGATCTTGTCCTGGCCGGCCTCGATGAGGTCGAACACCTGGTAGCTGACGCCGGGGTGGTCGGCGGCGACCCGCTGCGGGTCCCGCTTGTCGGTCTTGCCCATCTCGACGAACCGCCCGCCGGGGGCGAGCAGCCGCAGCGACGCGTCGACGAACTCGCCGCTGAGCGCGTTGAGCACCACGTCGACGCCGCGCCCGCCGGTGCGGTCGCGGAACGCGTCGACGAAGTCGAGGCTGCGGGAGGAGGCGACGTGCGCGTCGTCGAAGCCGGTGGCGCGCAGCGCCGGCCACTTGCCGGGGCTGGCCGTGCCGTAGACCTCCGCGCCGAGGTGGCGGGCGATCTGCACGGCGGCCATGCCGACGCCGCCGGCCGCCGCGTGCACCAGCACGGACTCGCCGGCGTCGAGGCGGGCCAGCTCGACCAGGCCGTACCAGGCGGTGAGGAAGACCACCGGCACGGCGGCGGCCTCCGCGTAGGACCAGCCGTCGGGGATGCGGGTGACGAGGCGGTGGTCGGTGACGGCGACGCTGGCGAACGAGCCGGAGAACAGGCCCATCACCCGGTCGCCGGGGGCCACGCCGGTGACGCCGGGGCCGACGTCGAGCACCACGCCCGCGCCCTCGTTGCCGAGCACCTCCTGGTCGGGGACCATGCCGAGGGTCAGCACGACGTCCCGGAAGTTGAGGCCGGAGGCGCGCATAGCGACGCGTACCTGCCCGGCCGGCAGCGCCTCGCCGACCTCGGGGCAGGGCAGCACGGCCAGGTTCTCCAGGGTGCCCTTCTCGGTGACGTCGAGCCGCCACGGCACGTCGTCGCCGGGCAGGGCCAGCGTGCCGGCGTCGCGGGCCCGCACGAGCCGGGGCACGAGCAGCGCGCCGTCGCGCACGGCGACCTGCGGCTCGCCGCAGGCGACGGCCGCCGGCACGGCCGCGAGGCAGCCGGCGTCGTCGTCGGTGTCGAGCAGCGTGAACCGGCCGGGGTGCTCGGCCTGCGCCGACCGGACCAGCCCCCACAGGGCGGCGCGCGCCAGGTCGCGGGGGGCCTCGCCGGGGGCCGCACCCACCGCCCCGGCGGTGCGCAGCACCAGGCGGGCCCGTTCCAGGCCGGGTTCGGCCAGCCAGCCCTGCACGAGCGCGAGGGCGTCCCGGGCCGCGTCGTGCGCGGCGTCGCCGGCCCGCGCCGGGTCCGCGCCGGCCCACTGCGCGACCACCACATCGGGTACGTCTCCGCCGCGCTCCACCTCGGCGGCGAGGGCGGCCAGGTCGGCGTGGGCGGTCACGGGGTGCCCGGCGGCGGCCAGCGCGGCGGCGAGGCCGGCCGGGTCGTCGCCGAGCAGCGCCCAGCGGGTGCCGCCCATGGCGTCGGTGCCGCCCGCCACGTCGGTGTCCCCCGCCACGCCGGGGCGGTCCGACGGCGTCTGCTCCAGCGGCGTCCGGTCCGGCGAAGTCCCGCCCAGCGGCGTCCAGTCGAGGTGGAACAGGCAGTTGCGGCGCAGGGCGGCGGCCTCGTCGGCCCGGCCGGCGGCGACCGGGCGGAACGTCAGCGACTCGACGGTGGCGACGGGCTGCCCGGCGGCGTCGGCGAGCGTGACGGCGAGGGTGTCGGGGCCGAGGGGACGCAGCCGCACCCGCAGCCGGGTCGCCCCGTGGGCGTGCAGGCCGACGGAGCGGAACGCGAACGGCATCCAGCCGGTGCCGGCGGTGTCGCCGTCGGAGTTGCCGTCGCCGTCGCGGTCGCCGTCGCCGAGCAGCCCGGTGAGGCCGCTGGCCTGGAGCGCCGCGTCGAACAGGGCGGGGTGCAGGCCGAAGCGGGGCGCGTCGGCGGCCACCGCGTCGGGCAGGGCCACCTCGGCGTACGCCTCGTCGACGCCGCGCCACACCCGGCGCAGGCCCCGGAAGGCCGGTCCGTAGCCGAGGCCGCCGCCGGCCATGTCCGCGTACCAGGCGTCGAGGTCCGCGTCGACCTCGACGGCGTCGGCGGGCGGCCACTCCCCCGGCACGACCAGCGGGGCGGGGAGCTGCGGCAGCAGCAGGCCCTCGGCGTGCCGGGTCCACTCGCCGTCGCCGTCGCCCTCGGGGCGGGAGTGCACGGTGACGGTCCGCTCCCCGCTGTCGCTGGGCGCGCCGACGCGTACCTGCACCTGCACGGCCCCGGCCGGCGGCACGACGAGCGGGCTGATCAGGGTGAGGTCGCCGACCTGGCCGGCGTCGACCTCGTCGCCGGCCCGGACGACCATGTCGACGATCCCGGTCCCGGGGACGATCACCGCCCCGCCGACGGCGTGGTCCGCGAGCCACGGGTGGGTACGCACCGACAGCCGGCCGGTGAGCACGACCGTCTGGTCGTCGGCGACGGGGATCGCGGCGCTGAGCAGGGGGTGCCCGGCGTCCTGGAGGCCGGCGGCACCGACGTCCCGGACCTGGTGCGCGGGCGGCTCCAGCCAGTACCGGCCCCGGTCGAACGCGTAGGTGGGCAGGTCGACGGTGCCGGCGGCGGCGAGGACCTTCGTCAGGTCGACGGGCAGGCCGATCGCGTGCGCGGCAGCCAGGTTGGACAGGAGTCGGGTCGGGTCGTCGTCACCCCGGCGCAGGCTGCCGATCGTGTGACCGGTGACCCCGGCGTCGTCGAGGATCGCCGTCACCGGCATCGTCAACACCGGATGCGGACTGATCTCGATGAACGTGGTGTGCCCGGCCGCCACGGCGACCCGGACGGCGGCGTCGAACTGCACGGTCTGCCGCAGGTTGTCATACCAGTAGTCGGCGGTCATGCTCCCCGGGTCGACCCAGTCACCCGTCAGCGTCGACACCAGCCGAATGCGGCCCGGCTGCGGGGTCACGTCGGCCAGGTCGGCCCGGAGGCGTTCGGCGACGTCCTGCACGGACGGGGAGTGCGACGCGTAGTCCACCGGGATCAGGCGCGCGCGGATCCCCTCGGCCTGGCACGCCTGCACCAGGTCGGCGACCGGCTGCGGCGGACCCGACACCACCACCGTGGCGGGACCGTTCACCGCCGCCACACCCACACCGGGGAAGGCGTGAAGGCGTGCGGTCACCGCGTCGGCGGACAGGTCCACCGACGCCATCGCACCAGTCCCCCGCAACACCGCAAGCGCCCGCGACCGAAGGGCGACGGTCTTCGCCGCGTCGTCGAGGGACAGGATCCCCGCCACACACGCGGCACCGATCTCACCCTGCGAGTGACCCACCACCACCTGCGGGGACACGCCCACGTGCTCCCACACCGCCGCCAGGGCGACGCCGACGGCCCACAGGACCGGCTGCACCACCTCCACCCGCTCCAACCACGACTCGTCATCCCCGGTCAACACCGACACGAGATCCACGTCGAGATGCGGAGCCAGGGCCCGCTGACACTCCGCCAACCGCGCGTCGAACACCGGCGTGCGACCCACCAGACCGGCCGCCATCCGCGCCGACTGCGCACCCTGACCCGGGAACACGAACACCGGACCAGCACCATGACCCGAGGCGACACCAGACACCACGTTGCCCGCCGGCAGACCGGACGCCAGAGCATCCAACCCCGACAGCAACTCCTCGACACCCGAACCGACCACCGACGCCCGCTGATCGAACGTGGCACGCGTGGTGGCGAGGGACCAACCGACCACCGCCGGCTCCACGTCACCGTGCCCCCGCACGTGAGCGGCCAGCCGGGCCGCCTGACCAGCCAGCGCCGCCTTCGACCGCGCCGACACCGACCACACCACCACGTCAGCGTCGACCAGACCCGGCCAACGGACCCCGGACGGCACGTCGACGGGCTCGTCGCCCTGCTCCACGATGACGTGGGCGTTGGTGCCGGACATCCCGAACGACGACACGGCCGCCCGACGCGGCCGGCCCGCCCCGGGCCACGGCAGGGCCTCGGTGACCAGTTCGACGGCTCCGGCGGTCCAGTCGATGTGCCCCGAGGGGGCGTCCACGTGCAGCGTCGCCGGGACGACACCCTCCCGCATGGCGAGGACCATCTTGATGATCCCGGCGACGCCCGCGGCGGCCTGCGTGTGACCGATGTTCGACTTGACCGAGCCGAGCAGCAGCGGCGCGGCGTCGCCCCGGTCCTGCCCATACGTCGCGAGGAGCGCCTGCGCCTCGATCGGGTCGCCGAGGGTCGTGCCCGTGCCGTGCGCCTCCACCACGTCCACATCCGCAGCCGACAACCCCGCCGACGCAAGAGCCTGCCGGATCACCCGCTGCTGCGACGGACCATTCGGCGCAGTAAGACCGTTCGACGCACCATCCTGATTCACCGCGGAACCCCGCACCACCGCAAGCACCCGATGCCCGTTACGCCGCGCGTCCGACAACCGCTCCACCAGCAGCACCCCGACGCCCTCACCCCACCCGGTGCCGTCGGCCGCCTCGGCGAACGCCTTGCACCGGCCGTCGGGGGCGAGGGCCCGTTGGCGGGAGAACTCGGCGAAGGTGGCGGGGGTGGTCATCACGGTGACGCCGCCGGCCAGCGCGAGATCGCACTCGCCGCGCCGCAGCGCCTGCACCGCCAGGTGCAGTGCGACGAGGGACGACGAACACGCCGTGTCCACCGACACCGCCGGCCCCTCCAACCCCAACGCGTACGCCACCCGACCCGACACCACACTCGCCGCGTTGCCGGTGCCGGCGAAACCCTCCGCCGCATCGGCTGACATCATCAACAGGGCCCCATAGTCCTGGCCGTTGGTGCCGACGAACACCCCTGTTCGCGAACCCCGCAACCCCGCCGGATCAACCCCTGCCCGCTCCACCGCCTCCCACGACGCCTCCAGCAACAACCGCTGCTGCGGATCCATCGCAAGGGCCTCACGGGGCGAAATACCGAAGAAAGCCGCATCGAAGTCGGCGGCGTCGTGGAGGAAGCCGCCCTGGTCGGCGTAGCTGGTGCCGGGGGTGGCGGGGTCGGGGTCGAAGAGCCGGTCGAGGTCCCAGCCCCGGTTGGTGGGGAAGCCGCCGATGGCGTCGACGCCGTCGGCGACGAGCCGCCAGAGCTGGTCGGGGTCGGCGATGCCGCCGGGATAGCGGCAGGCCATGCCGACGATGGCGATCGGGTCGTCGCCGTCCACGGTGGGCGCGGCGGCGGCCGGGGCGGGGTCGGCGGCGTCGCCGAGGAGGCCGCCGAGCAGGAAGCGGGCCAGCACGATCGGGCTGGGGTGGTCGAAGACGAGGGTGGTGGGCAGGGCCTGCCCGGTGGCGGCGGCGAGCCGGTTGCGCAGCTCCACGGCGGTGAGCGAGTCGAAGCCGAGGTCCCGGAACGCGGTGGTGACGCCGATGGCGGCCGGTCCGCCGTCGTGGCCGAGCACGTCGGCGGCGTGGTCGCGGATCAGGTCGGCGAGGGTCTCCTCGCGGCGGGCGGGGGCGAGCCCGGCGAGGCGGCGGCGCAGGGTCGCGGCGGGCCCGTCGTCGCCGTCGTCGGTGGGTGCGCCGCCGTCGAGGGCGGCCTTCGCCTCGGGTACGCCCTCCAGCAGGGGCCGCCGTCGGGCGGAGGCGTAGGCGGGGGCGAACCGGGTCCAGTCGACGTCGGCGACGGTGAGGGTGACGTCGTCGTGGTCGAGGGCCTGCGCGAGCGCGCCCATGGCGACGGCGGGGTCCATGGCGGGTACGCCCCGGCGGCGGAGCTGCTGGTCGGAGTCGGCCCCGTGCATGCCGCCGTCGGCCCAGGGGCCCCAGGCGACGGCGGTGCCGGCGTGCCCGTCGGCGCGGCGCTGCTGCACGAGCGCGTCGAGGTGGGCGTTGCCGGCGGCGTACCCGGCCTGGCCGGCGCTGCCCCAGGTGGCGGCGATGGACGAGTAGACGACGAAGGCGTCGAGGTCCCGGTCGGCGAGCAGGTCGTGCAGGTGGGTCGCGCCGGCGGTCTTGCCGCCGGTGACCTCGGCCAGTTCGGCGGCGGTGACCTCGGCGAGGGGGGTGGTCTGGGCGACGCCGGCGGTGTGCACGACGGTGCGCACGGGCGGGCCGTCGGCCTCGACGCGGCGCAGCAGGTCGGCGAGGGCGGCCCGGTCGGCGATGTCGCAGGCAGCGACGGTGACCCGGGTGCCGAGGGCGGTGAGTTCGGCTTCGAGGTCGGCGGCGGCGGGGGCGGCGGGGCCGCGCCGGCTGACGAGGACGACGTGTTCGGCACCGGCGGCGGCGAGCCAGCGGGCGGCGCGCGCGCCGAGGCCGCCGGTGCCGCCGGTGATCAGGGCGGTGCCGGTGGGCGTGTAGCGGCGGGCCGGGGGGCGGTCGCCGAGGGGGGCGCGGACGAGGCGGCGGGCGAAGACGCCGGGGCCGCGTACGGCGAGCTGGTCCTCGCCGGTCGTGCCGGTGAGGATCGCGGCGAGCCGGCCGGCGGCGCGGGCGTCGGGTCGGGTGGGCAGGTCGACGAGGCCGCCCCAGCGGTGCGGGGCCTCGACGCTGACGACCCGGCCGAAGCCCCAGGTGGCGGCCTGGGCGGGGTCGGCGAGCCGGTCGTACGCGGCGGCGGCGACGGCACCCCGGGTGACCAGCCACAGCGGGGCGTCCTGGCCGGCGTCGCCGAGGGCCTGGGTGAGGGCGAGGGTGGCGGCGAGGCCGGGCAGGGCGGCGGCGTCGGCCGACGGCGCCCAGGCGAGCAGGGAGACGACCCCGGCGAGCGGGGTGCCGCCGAGGGCGGCGGCGAGGGCGACGCGGTCGGCGTCGGGGGCGACGGTCAGCGGCAGCGGGTCGGCCCCGGCGTCGGTGAGCGCGGCGCTCACCGCGCTGACGGCCGGGTCGTCGGCGAGGCCGGCGGGGAGCGCGAGGAGCCAGGTGCCGGCGAGCCGGCCGGGGGTGGGTTCGGCGGTGACCTGCCATTCGGCGCGGTACCGCCAGCCGTCGAGGACGGTGTGTTCCTGCCGCTGCCGCCGCCAGTCGGCGAGGGCGGGCAGCAGGGCGCGCAGGGAGTCGACGGTGGCGTCGTCGAGGTGGAGGGTGTCGCGCAGGGCGTCGAGGTCGGCGCGTTCGACGGCGTCCCAGAACCGGTGGTCGAGCGCGCCGGTGCCGGTGGCGGGGTCGGCGGGGGCCTCGGCGGGCACCCAGTAGTGCTGCCGCTCGAACGGGTAGGTGGGCAGGTCGACGAGGCGGCCGGGCCGGTCGGCGAGGACGTCGGCCCAGCGGACGGCGGTGCCGGCGACGTGCAGGCGGGCGAGCGCGGCGAGCAGGGCGCGGCGTTCGGGGCGGTCGCGGCGCAGCGCGGGCACGACGGCGGCGGGGGCCACGTCGGGGGCGGCGGCGACGGCGGCGAGGGTCTCCTCGGCGGCGGCGGCGAGGACGGTGTCGGGGCCGACCTCGACGAAGGTGCCGACGCCGTGGGCGCGCAGGGTGCGTACGCCGTCGCCGAAGCGGACCGCCTCGCGCACGTGCCGCACCCAGTATTCCGGGGTGCGGACCGCCTCCGGGTCGGCGAGGTCGCCGGTCAGGTTGGACACGATGGGCAGGGAGGGGGCGCGCAGGTCGAGGCCGGCGACGACGGCGGCGAACCCGGCGAGCATCGGCTCCATCAGCGGGCTGTGGAACGCGTGGCTGACCTTCAACCGCCGCGTCTTCACCCCACGGGCGGCCCACAGCCCGGCCACCTCGTCCACGGCTGCCCCGGCACCGGAGACGACGACAGAAGTCGGACCGTTGACCGCGGCGATCCCGACCGGGCCGGCCACCCCGTCCAGGGCGGCGGCCACGTCCGCCTCGGACGCCGCGACCGCCAGCATCGCCCCACCGGGCGGCAACGCCTGCATCAGCCGACCCCGCGCCGCCACCAGCGTCGCCGCGTCGGCGAGGGTGAACACCCCGGCGACGTGCGCGGCGACGACCTCCCCGATGGAGTGGCCCGCGACGAGGTCCGGGGCGATCCCGAACGAGCCGAGGAGCCGGTGCAGGGCCACCTCGACGGCGAACAGGCCGGCCTGGGTGAACACGGTCTGGTCGAGCAGCGCGGCCTCGGGCGTGCCGGCGGCGGCGAACAGCACCTCCCGCAGCGGCCGGGGCAGGTGCGCGTCGAGCGCGGCGCACACCTCGTCGAGGGCCTGCGCGAACACCGGGAACGCGGCGGCCAGCTCCCGGCCCATGCCGGCGCGCTGCGCGCCCTGCCCGGAGTAGAGGAACGCGACTGCGCCGCGTTCGGCGGCGGAGCCGGTGACGAGGCCGGGGGCGGGCCGGTCGTCGGCGAGGGCGGTCAGGGCGGCGAGCAGCCCGTCGGTGTCGTCGGCGAGGACGACGGCCCGGTGTTCCAGGGGGCTGCGGGAGGTCACCGAGGACCAGGCGACGTCGGCGGGGTGGGGGGCGGCGTCGGCGACGTACCGGGACCACTGCTCGGCCTGGCGGCGCAGCGCGGCGCGCGTGCGGCCGGTGAGCAGCACGGGCGCGGGCGGCTCGGGCCGGTCAGCGGCGGCGGTCGCGGGGGCGGCGGCCTCGGGTTGTTCGAGGATGAGGTGGGTGTTGGTGCCGCTCATGCCGAACGAGGAGACGGCGGCCCGGCGGGGCCGGTCCACGGTGGGCCA
Source organism: Micromonospora sp. WMMD712 (assembly GCF_029581295.1). Taxonomy (NCBI): domain Bacteria; kingdom Bacillati; phylum Actinomycetota; class Actinomycetes; order Micromonosporales; family Micromonosporaceae; genus Micromonospora; species Micromonospora sp. WMMD712. The sequence continues at coordinate 7,175,726 of NZ_CP120743.1, read as the reverse complement.
CGGGGTCGGCTCGGTGACGAGGGTGACCTTGCCGGCGGCCCAGTCGACGTGCGGGGTGGGCGCGTCGACGTGCAGGGTGGCGGGCACGGTGCCGTGCCGCATCGCCATGACCATCTTGATGATGCCGGCGATGCCGGCGGCGGCCTGGCTGTGGCCGAGGTTGGACTTGATCGAGCCGAGCAGCAGCGGCGCGGCGTCGCCCCGGTCCTGGCCGTAGGTGGCGAGCAGGGCCTGGGCCTCGATGGGGTCGCCGAGGGTGGTGCCGGTGCCGTGTGCCTCGACGACGTCGACGAGGTCGGGGGTGAGCTTCGCGCCGGCCAGGGCCTGCCGGATGACCCGCTGCTGGGCGGGGCCGTTGGGGGCGGTGAGGCCGTTGGACGCGCCGTCGGAGTTGACGGCGGAGCTGCGGATGATCCCGAGGACGGGGTGGCCGTTGCGGCGGGCGTCGCTGAGGCGTTCGAGCAGGAGCATGCCGACGCCCTCGGACCAGCCGGTGCCGTCGGCGGCGGCGGCGAACGACTTGCACCGCCCGTCGGCGGCGAGCCCGCGCTGGCGGGAGAACTCGACGAACGGGCCGGGGGTGGCGAGCACGGTCGCGCCGCCGGCGAGGGCGAGGCCGCATTCGCGCTGGCGCAGGGCCTGGCAGGCGAGGTGGACGGCGACCGACGACGAGGAGCAGGCGGTGTCGACGGTGACGGTGGGCCCCTCCAGGCCGAAGGTGTAGGCGAGCCGGCCGGAGACGACGCTGGCGGCGGAGCCGGTGAGGACGTAGCCCTCGACGCCGGGGGCGCGGTGCAGCACGGCGGCGTAGTCCTGGCCGGAGGTGCCGACGAACGCGCCGGTGCGGCTGCCGCGCAGCGACAGCGGGGCGATGCCGGCGCGTTCGAACAGCTCCCAGGTGACCTCCAGCAGCAGCCGCTGCTGCGGGTCCATGGCGAGGGCCTCGCGGGGGCTGATGCCGAACAGGGCTGCGTCGAAGCGCCCCGCGTCGTAGAGGAACCCGCCGGCGGCGGTGTACGAGGTGCCGGGGTTGTCGGGGTCGGGGTGGTGCAGCCGGTCGAGGTCCCAGCCCCGGTCGGTGGGGAACTCGCCGATGGCGTCGCCGCCGGCGGAGACGAAGTCCCACAGCGCCTCGGGTGAGGTGATGCCGCCGGGGTAGCGGCAGCTCATCGCGACGATGGCGACCGGCTCGGACTCCTCGGCGGTGACCTCGCGCAGCCGCTGGCGGGTCTGGTGCAGCTCGGCGATGACCCGCGTGAGGTACTCGCGCAGCCTCTCTTCGTCCGCCATGGTTGATCTCGCTCCCTCGTGTGGCACCGGTACGTGTCGCGTGACTCAGGAAAGCCCGAGGTCCCGGTCGACAAGATCGAAAAGCTCCTGGTTGCTGGCGACGCGCAGCCGGTCGGCCACCTCGGCGGCCTCGTCGGGCCGCTCCCCGACGCCCCGGTCGGCGGCGCCGAGGCGTTCCAGCAGCCGGTGCAGCCGCATGGTGACCCGGACCCGACCCAGGTCGTCGGTGTCGCGCCGGACGAGGGCGGCCTCCAGCTCGTCGAGTTCCTCGACGGTCGGCAGCGCCTGCACGGACGCCTCGCTGACCAGCTCGCCGCGCAGGTGCTCGGCGAGGGCCTGCGGGGTGGGGTAGTCGAACACCACCGAGCTGGCCGGGCTGAGGCCGGTCTCCTTCGCGAGCCGGCCGCGCAGCTCCACGGCGGTCAGCGAGTCGAAGCCGAGGTCCCTGAACGGCCGGTCGGCCTCCAGGGCGTACGGGCTGTCGTGGCCGATGACCTCGGCGGCGGCGGTGCGGATCAGGTCGACCAGCAGCCGGGTCTGCTCGGCGGCGGTGAGGTCGGCGAGCCGCTTGCGCAGCCCGGTGCGGACCTCGTCGCCGCCGTCGGCGGCCGGGTCGACGCCGGCGTGCTGGGCCGCCACCTCGGGCAGGTCGGCGATGAGGGGCCGGGGCCGGGCGGAGGCGAAGACGGGGGCGAAGCGGGCCCAGTCGACGTCGGCGAGGGTGAGCACGGTGCCGTCGCCGGTGATCGCGGCGCGCAGGGCGGCCATCGCGGGTTCCCGGTCGAGCAGGGACACCCCGCGCCGGCTCATCGCGACGGCGTGCTCGTCGCTGACCATGCCGCCGCCGGCCCACGGTCCCCAGTTGACGGAGACGACCCGGGCCCGGCCGGCGGGCCGGGACTGCGCCCACGCGTCGAGGAAGGCGTTGCCGGCGGCGTACGCGCCGTGGTCGCCGACGCCCCACGCGGCGGCGATGGACGAGAAGTAGACGACCAGCTCCAGGTCGTCGGGGTCGAGGAACTCGTCGAGGTGGCGGGCCCCGGCGGTCTTGCCGGCGACGACGTCGGCGAGTTCGTCGGTGCCGACGACGCTGACCGGGTTGAGCCGGCCCACGCCGGCGGCGTGCACGACGGCGCGTACGGTCTCGCCGTCGCGGCGCAGGCCGGCGACGAGGGCGGCGACGGCGTCGCGGTCGGCCAGGTCGCAGGCCACGGCGCGGGCGTGCGCGCCGAGGTCGGCCAGCTCGGCGAGGGTGGCGGCGACGCCGGGGGCGTCGGGGCCGCGCCGGCTGACCAGGATGAGCCGGCGCGCGCCGTGCCGGGCCAGCCAGGCGGCGGCGTACGAGCCGATCGCGCCGGTGCCGCCGGTGATCAGCACGGTGTCCGGCGGCTGCCAGGCGGGGGCGTCGGGCCGCTCGGCGCGGGCGGCGCGGGCGAGGCGGCGCAGGTGGGTGCCGAGGGGGCGCACGGCGAGCTGGTCCTCGGCGTCGGTGTTGGTCAGCGCCCGCAGCAGGTGGTCCCCGGCGGCCGGGTCCAGCTCGGCGGGCAGGTCGAGCAGGCCGCCCCAGTGGGCGGGGTGTTCCAGGGCGGTGACCAGGCCGAGGCCCCAGGTGGTCGCCTGGGCGGGGTGGGCGACGGGGTCGCCGGGGCCGGTGCTGACGGCCTGCCGGGTGAGCAGCCACAGCGGCCCGGCGGGGGCGGCGTCGGTGACGGCCTGGACGAGGGCGAGGTTGCCGGTGAGCCCGGCGGGCACGGCCGGGTGGTCGGGGTGGGGCCGCTCGTCGAGGGCCAGCAGCGACACGGTACGGGTGGCCGCGCCGGCCGCCGGGCCGAGCAGCGCGGCGAGTTCGGCGCGGGTGACCGTGGCGGGGTCGACGGCGAGGGTCCGCACGCTGCCGCCGTGCGCGGCGAGCAGCGCGCCGATCCGGTCGGCGGCGTCGGCGGCCGACTCGGAGGTGCCGGCGTCGGGGTCGACGGTGGCCGTGGGGGCGTCCGTTCCGGCGGGGACGACCAGCAGCCACTCGCCCGTGGCGGGGCCGGCGGTGAGGCGGCGCTGCGGCCAGGTGATGCGGTAGCGCCAGCCGTCGACGAGCGCGTCGGTCTGCCGCTGCCGGTGCCAGTGGGCGAGGGTGGGCAGCTGGTCGCGCAGCGGCCGGTCCGGGTCGACGCCGAAGCGGGTGGCGAGGGCGTCGCCGTCGGCGTCGGCCACGGCCTGCCAGAACGCCTCGTCGGCGGGGCCGGCGGCGGGGGCGGCCGGCTCGGCGGTGCGCAGCACGTCGCCGTCGCCGACGGGCCAGAACCGCTGGTGCCGGAAGGCGTACGTGGGCGGGGTGACCGGGTCGGCGGCGGGCAGCAGCGCCGCCCAGTCGACCCGTACGCCGTGGCAGTGCAGCCGGGCCAGCGCGCCGAGCAGCGCCTCGGCCTCGCCCCGGCCGGGCCGCTGGACGCCGGTGACGAGGGTGCGGCCGGCGTCGGGCAGCGCGTCGGCGGCCAGCGCGGTGAGCACGGTGTCGGGGCCGACCTCCAGCAGCGTGGCGACGCCGAGGGAGTGCAGGTGCTCGACGGTGTCGGCGAACCGGACGGCGTCGCGCACGTGCCGCACCCAGTAGTCGGGGGTGCAGATCAGCTCCGGGTCGGCGACCCGGCCGGTCAGGTTCGACACGAGCGGCACGGCGGGCGGGGCGTAGTCGAGGCCGGCGGCGACGGCGGCGAACTCGGCGAGCATGGGCTCCATCAGCGGGCTGTGGAAGGCGTGGCTGACGGTGAGCCGCTTGGTGCGTACGCCGAGGGCGGTGAAGTGGTCGGCCAGGTCGGTGAGGGCGTCGCCGGCGCCGGAGACGACCACGGCGGCCGGGCCGTTGACGGCGGCGACGGCGACCCGGCCGGCGTACGGGGCCAGGGTCGCGGCGACGTCGGCCTCGGGCGCGGCGACGGCGAGCATCCCGCCGCCGGCCGGGAGGGCCTGCATGAGCCGGCCCCGGTTGCCGACGAGCGCGCAGGCGTCGGGGAGGCTGAGCACCCCGGCGACGTGCGCGGCGGTGATCTCGCCGACGGAGTGCCCGGCGACGAGATCGGGGACGACGCCCCAGCCGGCGAGGAGCCGGTGCAGGGCCACCTCGACGGCGAACAGGCCGGCCTGGGTGAACACGGTCTGGTGGATCAGGTCGGCCTCGGCGCTGCCGTCGGCGGCGAACAGCACCTCCTTGAGCGGCCGGGGCAGGTGCGCGTCGAGGTGCTGGCAGACCTCGTCGAGGGCTTCGGCGAAGGCGGGGAACGTCCGGTACAGCTCGCGGCCCATGCCGGCGTGCTGCGCGCCCTGGCCGGAGAAGAGGACGGCGAGGGTGCCGCCGGGCTCGGCGACGTCCCGGGTGAGGGCGGGGTGGTGCTGGCCGGCGGCGAGGGCGCGCAGCCCGGCCACGTACGCGTCGCGGTCGGCGGCGAGCAGCACGGCCCGGTGCCGCAGGTGGGAGCGGCCGGTGGCGAGCACCCGGGCGACGGCGGCGTCGCTGGCGGCTGCGGCGTCGGCGGCCGGGCCGCCGGCAGCGGCGGTGGCCTCGGCCTCGGCCCAGTCGGCGAGGCGGGCGGCCTGGGCGGCCAGCCCGTCGGCGTCGTCGCCGGAGACCATCCAGGGCAGCAGCGGCGGGGCGGGCGGCTCCGCGTCGCCGGCCGCCGGCGCGGCGTCGGCGGGCGGGGCCTGTTCGAGGATGACGTGGGCGTTGGTGCCGCTGACCCCGAACGCCGACACGGCCGCCCGGCGGGGCCGGTCCACGGCGGGCCACGGGGTCGGCTCGGCGAGCAGCGCGACCGCGCCGGCCGCCCAGTCGACGTGCGGGGTGGGCTCGTCGACGTGCAGGGTGGGCGGCAGCAGGTCGTGCTGGAGCGCCATCACCATCTTGATGACGCCGGACACGCCCGCGGCGGCCTGGGTGTGGCCGATGTTCGACTTGATCGAGCCGAGCAGCAGCGGCCGGTCGGCGGGCCGGTCCTGCCCGTACGTCGCCAGCAGCGCCTGCGCCTCGATCGGGTCGCCGAGTCGGGTGCCGGTGCCGTGGCCGTCGACGGCGTCCACGTCGGCGGCCGTGAGCCGCGCGTTGGCCAGGGCCTGCTGGATGACCCGCTGCTGGGCGGGCCCGTTGGGGGCGGTGAGCCCGTTGGACGCGCCGTCGGAGTTGGTGGCGGAGCCGCGTACCACGGCGAGGACCCGCCGGCCGTCGCGGCGGGCGTCGGAGAGCCGCTGGAGCAGCAGCAGGCCGGCGCCCTCGCCCCAGCCGGTGCCGTCGGCGGCCCCGGCGAACGACTTGCACCGGCCGTCGGCGGCGAGGCCACGCTGCCGGGCGAACTCCAGGAACGGGCCGGGGGTGGCCATCACGGTGACGCCACCGGCGACGGCCGTGTCGCACTCGCCGGCGCGCAGCGACTGCACGGCCAGGTGCAGCGCCACCAGCGACGACGAGCAGGCGGTGTCGACGGAGACGGACGGGCCCTGGAGGCCGAAGGTGTAGGAGAGCCGCCCGGAGACGACGGCCGCCACGTTGCCGGTGGCCTGGTAGCCCTCGGTCTCGGCGCGGGCCGCCATCAGCAGCGTGGCGTAGTCCTGGCCGTTGGTGCCGACGAAGACGCCGGTGTTGCTGTCGCGCAGGTCGGCGGGGGCGATGCCGGCGCGTTCGAACAGCTCCCAGCCAGTCTCCAGCAGCAGCCGCTGCTGCGGGTCCATCACCAGCGCCTCGCGCGGGGAGATGCCGAACAGCGCCGCGTCGAACCCGGCGACGTCGGCGACGAAGCCGCCCTCGCGCACGTACGACGTGCCGGGGGTGTCGGGGTCGGGGTCGTAGATGGCGTCGAGGTCCCAGCCCCGGTCGGCGGGGAACCCGGCGATGGCGTCGCGGCCGTCGGCGACGAGCCGCCACAGGTCCTCGGGGCTGGCGACGCCGCCGGGGTAGCGGCAGCTCATCGCGACGATGGCGATGGGCTCGTCGAGGGCGGCGGCGGCCCGGGTGGGCGCGGCGGCCTGCTCGGTGACGCCGAGGATGCGGTCGGCCAGCCAGCCGGCGAGCAGCGTCGGGGTGGGCCGGTCGAAGACGAGGGTGGCGGGCAGCCGCAGGCCGACGGCCTCGCCGAGCCGGTTGCGCATCTCCACGGCGCTGAGCGAGTCGAAGCCGATCTCCCGGAACGGCCGGTCCGCGCCGATCGCCTCGGCGGAGGCGTGCCCGAGCACGGCGGCGGCGTGCACCCGCACCAGCTCCAGCAGGGTGCGGCGGCGCTCCGGCTCGGCCAGGCCGGCGAGCCGCCCGCGCAGCGGGGACGCCTCGGCCGGCTCGTCGTCGTCGCGGGTGCGGGCGGCGAGGATCCGGGCCACCTCGGGGACGTCCTCGATCAGCGGCCGGGGGCGGGTCATCGCGAACGTCTGGTGGAACCGGTCCCAGGCGATGTCGGCGACGGTGAGGGTGGTGTCGTCGTCGGCGAGGGCGCGGGCGAGCACGGCCACGGCCAGGTCGGGGCGCATCGGCCGGACCCCGGAGCGGAACATCTGGTCGGCGGCGCCGTCGGTCTCCAGCATCCCGCCGCCGTCCCACGCGCCCCAGGCGACGGCGGTGGCGGCGAGGCCCCGGCGGCGGCGGTCCTCGGCGAGGGCGTCGAGGAACGCGTTGCCGGCGGCGTAGCCGCCCTGGAGGCCGCCGCCCCACACGCCCGCCCCGGAGGAGAAGAGCACGAACGCGGACACGTCGCCGCCGAAGACCTCGTCGAGGTTGACCGCCCCGGCGACCTTGGCGTGCAGGCCGTCGGCCAGCTCGGCGACGTCGGTGCCGGCGAGCGGGCCGGCGTGGGCCACCCCGGCGGCGTGGAACACGGCGTCGACGGTGACGCCGTCGGCGGCGAGCCGGTCGACGAGGGCGCGCAGCGAGCCGGCGTCGGCCACGTCGCAGGCCGCGACGGTGACGCGCGCGCCGAGGCCGGTCAGCTCGGCCTCCAGCTCGGCGGCGCCGGCCGCCGCCGGGCCCTGCCGGCTGGTCAGCACCAGGTGCGCCGCGCCCTCGCGGGCCAGCCAGCGGGCCACGTGCGCGCCGAGGGAGCCGAGGCCGCCGGTGACCAGGGCGGTGCCGGCGGGCCGCCACCCGGGCCGCTGCGGGGCGGGATCGGCGGCGGCGCGGGCGAGCCGACGGGCGAACAGGCCGGAGGTGCGCACGGCGACCTGGTCCTCGTGGCCGACGCCGGCCAGGACGGCGGCGAGCCGGCCCCGGGCGCGCCGGTCGAGCTTCGCGGGCAGGTCGACGAGGCCGCCCCACCGGTCGGCGTGTTCCAGGGCGGCGACCCGGCCGAGGCCCCAGACGAGGGCCTGCCGGGGGTGGTCGAGGGGGTCGGCGCGGCCGGTGGAGACCGCGCCGCCGGTGGCGCACCACAGCGGGGCGGTGATCCCGGCGTCGCCGAGGGCCTGCACGAGAGCGAGGGTGCCGGCGAGGCCGGCGGGGACGACGGGCCGCTGCGGGTGGGGGGTCTCGTCGAGGGCGAGCAGCGACAGCACGCCGGTGACGGCGGCGGCGTCGACGTCGGCGAGCCGCGCGGCCAGGGCCGCCCGGTCGGCGTCGGCGACGGCCAGCGGGGTCACGTCCGCCCCGGCCTCGCCGAGGGCCTGCACGACCTGCCCGACGATGGGCTGGCCGGCGTGTTCGGCGGGCGCGACGAGCAGCCAGGTCCCGCCGAGGGCGGCGCTGGCGGCGGTGGTGAGCGGCGTCCACTGCACCCGGTAGCGCCAGGCGTCCACGGTGGACTCGTCGCGGCGGCGCTGCCGCCACGAGGACAGCAGCGGCAGGGCGTCGCCGAGCGCGCGGGCGTCGGCGGTGTCGATGCGCATGGCGGCGGCGAGGGCGTCGGCGTCGGCGCGTTCGACGGCGTCCCAGAACTGCCGGTCGGCGGGGTCGTCGGCGGCGGCGGCCGGGCCGGTGCGCACGGGGGCCTCCGGCCAGTAGCGCTGCCGGTGGAACGCGTACGTGGGCAGTGGCACGGCCGGGCCGGTGCGCACGCCGCAGACGGCGTTCCAGTCGGCCTCGACGCCGCGCACGTGCAGCTCGGCCAGCGCGGTGAGGATCCGGGGCCAGCCGCCGTCGCCCCGGCGCAGGGTGTTGACCACGGCCGCCTCGTGTTCGGCGGCGTCGATGGTCTCCTGCATGCCGAAGCTGAGCACGGGGTGCGGGCCGACCTCCAGGAAGACCTGGTGGCCGTCGGCGAGCAGGTTGCGTACGGCCTGCTCGAAGTTCACGGTCTCGCGCAGGTTGCGGTACCAGTAGCCGGCGTCGAGGGTGGTGGTGTCGGTCTGCTCGCCGGTGAGCGCGGAATAGAACGGCAGCTCGGCGGGGCGGGGGGTGATCCCGTCGAGGCTGGCCAGGAGCCGTTCGGCGACGGCCTCGACCTGCGGGGAGTGGGAGGCGTACTCGACGTCGATGGGGCGGGTGCGCACGCCGTCGGCGGCGCAGGCGGCGACGAGGTCGGCGAGGTCGGCGACGTCGCCGGCCACCACGACGGACCCGGGGCCGTTGACCACGGCGACGGAGAGCCGGCCGGCCCACCGCTTGAGCAGGTCGCGGGCCCGGTCGGCGGGCAGGGCCACGGAGACCATGCCGCCCCGGCCGGCGATGTCGACGAGCACCTGGCTGCGCAGGGCGACGATCTTGGCGGCGTCCTCCAGGGTGAGGGCCCCGGCGACGCAGGCCGCGGCGATCTCGCCCTGGGAGTGGCCGACGACGCCGCCGGGGCGGACGCCGAGCGAGCGCCACAGCCGGGCCAGGGAGACCATCACGGCCCACAGGGCCGGCTGCACGACGCCGGAGGCGACCAGCGGCGGGGCGCCCTCGGCCCCGCGCAGCACGTCGGTGAGCGACCAGTCCACCCAGGGGGTGAGGACGGCCTCGCACTCGGCGATGGACGCGGCGAACACCGGGGAGCTGTCGAGCAGGTCGACGGCCATCCCGGGCCACTGGGAGCCGTGGCCGGAGAAGACGAAGACGGGGGCGGTGTTGCGCAGCGCCGCGCCGGTGACGACGCCCGCGACGGTTTCGCCGTCGACCAGGGCGGTGAGGCCCTGGGCCAGGTCGGCCCGGTCCTGGCCGAGCACGACGGCGCGGTGGCCGAACGCCGCCCGGGTGGTGGCGAGGGCGTGGCCGACCTCCGCCGGTTCGACCTCGGGGTGGGCGGCGAGGTGCGCGCGCAGCCGGGCGGCCTGCTCCCGCAGCGCGGCCCGGTCGGCGGCGGAGAGCACGAACGGCACGAGGCCGGCGTCGGCGGCGACGCCGGGCCGGGACTCGGCGGCGACGGCCGGCTCGGGGGCCTGTTCGAGGACGACGTGGGCGTTGGTGCCGCTGATGCCGAAGGAGGAGACGGCAGCGCGGCGGGGCCGGTCGACGGCCGGCCACGGGGTCGCCTCCGTGGCCAGGGCCACGGCCCCGGCGGTCCAGTCGATGTGCTCCGACGGCGCGTCGACGTGCAGGGTGGGCGGGACGAGCCCGTGCCGCAGCGCGAGGACCATCTTGATGACCCCGGCGACGCCGGCGGCGGCCTGGGTGTGGCCGATGTTGGACTTGATCGAGCCGAGCAGCAGCGGCCGGTCGGCGGGCCGGTCCTGCCCGTAGGTGGCCAGCAGCGCCTGCGCCTCGATCGGGTCGCCGAGGGTGGTGCCGGTGCCGTGGGCCTCGACGGCGTCCACGTCGGCCGGGGTCAGGCGCGCGTTGGCGAGGGCCTGCCGGATCACCCGCTGCTGCGAGGGGCCGTTCGGGGCGGTCAGTCCGTTGGACGCGCCGTCCTGGTTGACGGCCGTGCCGCGCACGATCGCGTGGACCCGCCGGCCGTCGCGCTGCGCGTCGGAGAGCCGCTGCACGAGCAGGACTCCGACGCCCTCGCCCCAGCCGGTGCCGTCGGCGGCGGCGGCGAACGACTTGCAGCGGCCGTCCTGCGACAGTCCGCGCTGCCGGGAGAACTCGATGAACGTGCCAGGCGTGGCCATGACGGTGACGCCGCCGGCCAGGGCCAGGTCGCACTCCCCCGACCGCAGCGCCTGGGCCGCCAGGTGCAGCGCGACCAGCGACGACGAGCACGCCGTGTCGACGGTGACGGCCGGCCCCTCCAGGCCGAACGTGTACGCCACCCGCCCCGACAGCACGCTGCCGGAGGTGCCGGTGCCGATGTAGCCCTCCACCTCGGCGGGCAGGTCCATCAGCCGGGAGGCGTAGTCGTGGTACATGACGCCCGCGAAGACGCCGGTGCGGCTGCCGCGCAGCCGGTGCGGGTCCAGGCCGGCGGACTCGAACGCCTCCCACGACGCCTCCAGCAGCAGCCGCTGCTGCGGGTCCATCGCCAGGGCCTCGCGGGGCGAGATGCCGAAGAACCCAGGGTCGAACTCCGCCGCCCCGTAGAGGAAGCCGCCGTGCCGGGTGTACGAGGTGCCGCTGTTGGCCGGGTCCGGGTCGAACAGGGTGTCGAGGTCCCAGCCCCGGTCGGCGGGGAACTCGCTGATCCCGTCGCCGCCGGTGGCCAGCAGCTCCCACAGCTGGTCCGGGTTGTCCGCGCCGCCGGGGAAGCGGCAGGCCAGGCCGACGATCGCGATCGGGTCGTCGAGGCCGGTGGTGGTGGCCGCCTCGGCGGGGGTGACGGTGGCGGCCCGGTTGCCGGCGAGTTCCGCGTACACCTGGCCGGCGAGGATGCGCGGGGTCGGGTAGTCGAACACCAGCGTGGACGCCAGCCGCAGCCCGGTGGCCGCGTTGACCCGGTTGCGCAGGTCCACCGCCGTCAGCGAGTCGAAGCCCAGCTCCCGGAACGCCCGGTCCGCCGGCACGGCGTCCGCGCCGCCGTGCCCGAGGACCTGCGCGACGAGGCCCCGGACGAGGGCGTCGACCTGGTCACGGGCGTCCTGCGGGTCGAGGCCGGCGATCCGGTCCGCCCAGTTGCCGTGGCCGGCCTGCCGGCGGGCGGTGACCGCGCCGAGCAGCACCCGCAGCAGCGACGGCACCCGGCCGGCGACGACCCGCGCCCGCATGGCCGGCACGTCGAGCACGGCCGGCACGAGGGCGGGCCGGCCGGCGGCGAGGGCCGCGTCGAACAGGTCGAGGCCGGTGGCGGCGCTCATCGGCGAGATGCCGGCGCGGGCCGAGCGGGCCCGGTCCGCGTCGCCGACCGTCGCGGCCATCCCGGCGGTGTCCCACATGCCCCAGGCGAGGCTCGCGGCGGGCAGTCCGGCCTGCCGACGGTACGCGGCGAGGGCGTCCAGGAACGTGTTCGCCGCCGCGTACGCGGCCTGGCCGGGCGAGCCGAGCACCCCGGCGACGGAGGAGTACACGACGAACAGGTCGAGGTCCCGCCCGGCGGTCGCCTCGTGCAGGTGCCACGCGGCGTCGGCCTTCGGGGCGAGCACCCCGGCCAGCCGCTCGGGGCTGATCGCGGTGACCACGCCGTCGTCGAGGACGCCGGCGGTGTGCACGACGCCGGCCAGCCGGCCGGTGACCCCGGCGACGAGGGCGGCCACCCGGTCGGGGTCGGTGACGTCGGCGGCGACCACCTCGACGCGGGCGCCCAGGCCGGTGAGCCGCTCCGCCAGGGCGTCCGCGCCGGGGGCGGCCGGTCCCTGGCGGGACACCAGCAGCAGCGACCGGGCCCCGTACGCGGTGACGAGGTGCTCGGCGACGAGCGCGCCGAGCGCGCCGGTGCCGCCGGTGACCAGGACGGTGCCGTCGCCGAGCGCGGGGGCGGCCGGGGGGTCGGCCGGGGCGGCGGCGCGCACGAGGCGCGGGGTGAGCACGGCGTCGCCGCGCAGCGCCACCTGCCCGCCGGTGCCGGCGGGGTCGTCGGCCACCCCGGCGAGCACCGCCAGGGCGGCGGCGTCGACGTCGGCGGCCAGGTCGGCGAGGACGATCCGGTCGGGGTGCTCGGACTGCGCCGAGCGCAGCAGGCCCCACACGGCGGCCCCGGCGAGGTCGGTGACCGGGTCGTCGTCGCGGGTGGCCACCGCGCCCCGGGTGAGCACGACCAGCCGGGTGTCGGCAAGCGCGTCGGCGGCCAGCCACGCCTGCACCACGCCGAGCACGTCGGCCGCGACGGCCCGGACGGCGGCGGGCAGGCCGGAGCGTTCGGCGGCGGCGGGCAGGCCGGAGCGTTCGGCGGCGGCGGGCAGAGCGGCGGCGGGCAGGCCGGCGGGCCCCGTGCCGGGAGAGGCGGCGGGCGCGGGGAGGACCGGGAGCACGAGGGCGCGGGGCAGCGGCTCCCCCGCCTCGTCGGCGGCGGCCAGCACCGCCGCCACGTCCGCGAAGACGGGCAGGTCGAGGGCCCGCACCGGGTAGGGCGGGGTCGCGGCCAGCAGCGCCCAGCCGGCGGGTTCCTCGGCGGGCGGCACCTCCTCGGCCTGCCAGGCGACCTCGAACAGCGAACGGGCGGCGACGCCGGGGGCGGTCAGGCCCGTCATCTCCCGCAGCGCGAGGGAGTCCACCGACACGACGGGGACGCCCGCGCCGTCGGTGGCGACGAGCCGCACCGCCGAGCCGTCGCCGGTCAGCCGCACCCGCAGCGCCGTCGCGCCGGACGCGTGCACCTGCGCGCCGGAGAACGCGAACGGCACCCGGGGGCCGCCGCCCACGGCGGCGAGCAGCGCCCCGACGGGTTGCAGGGCGGCGTCGAGCAACGCCGGGTGCACGCCGAACGCGGCGGCGGGCCCGGCCGCCTCCTCGGGCAGGGCGACCTCGGCGTACACCTCGCCGTCGCCGGTCCACAGCCGACGCAGGCCCCGGAACGCGGGCCCGTAGGCCAGGCCGCGCCCGGCGAGGGCGTCGTACCACTGGGCGAGGTCGACCTCGGTGGCCGCGACGGGCGGCCACGCGCCGAGGGCGGGCTCGTCGTCGACGGCCGGTTCGAGGACGCCCTCGGCGTGCCGGACCCAGCCGGCCTCCGGGTCCTCCTCGGCCTGGGCGTGCACGGTCACCGCGCGGGCGCCGGTGTCGTCGGCCGCGCCGACGCGCACCTGCACGCGGACGCCGCCGGCCTCGGGCAGGGCCAGCGGGGTGGCGACGGTCAGCTCCCGCACCCGGGACGCGCCGACCTCGTCGCCGGCCCGCACGACCAGCTCGACCAGGGCCGCGCCGGGCAGCACGACGACGCCGGAGACGGCGTGGTCGGCGAGCCAGCCGTGGGTGGCCAGGGACAGCCGGCCGGTGAGCAGCACCATGTCCTCGCCGGCCACGGAGACCGCCGCGCCGAGCAACGGGTGCCCGGCCGCGCCGAGGCCGACGCCGGTGACGTCGGCGATCCGGCCGACCGGCTCCAGCCAGTACCGCTCGTGCGCGAACGCGTACGTGGGCAGGTCCACCCGGCGCGCGGCGGCCCCGGCGAGCAGGGCGTCCCAGTCCACGGGCAGGCCGTCGGCGTGCAGCCGGGCCAGGGCCTCCAGCAGGGCGCGCGGCTCGGGGCGGTCCTTGCGGGCCAGCGGCACGAGCACGGCGGTCGGGTCGGTGAGGCAGCTCTGCGCCATCGCGGTGAGCACCCCGTTGGGGCCCAGCTCGACGTACGTGCCGACGCCGGCCTCGGCGAGCCGGTCGACGGCGTCGGCGAAGCGGACGGCCTCGCGGACGTGCCGCACCCAGTAGTCGGGGCTGCACAGCAGCTCCGGCCCGGCGACCCGGCCGGTCAGGTTCGACACGATCGGCACGGTGGGCGGGGAGAACGTCAGCCCGGCGGCGACGGCGGCGAACTCGGCGAGCATCGGGTCCATCAGCTCGCTGTGGAACGCGTGGCTGACCCGCAGCCGGTGGATGGGGGTGCCCCGCTCGGCCCAGTGGGCGGCCACCTGCTCGACGGCGGCGGCGTCGCCGGAGACGACCACGGCGGCGGGGCCGTTGACGGCGGCGACGCCGATCCGACCGGTCACCCCGGCGAGGGACTCGACCACGGACGCCTCGTCGGCGGCGACGGCGAGCATCGCCCCGCCCGCCGGCAGGGCCTGCATGAGCCGGCCCCGGGCGGCGACCAGCGTCGCGGCGTCGGCGAGGGTGAGCACCCCGGCGACGTGCGCGGCGGCCAGCTCGCCGATGGAGTGGCCGACGAGGTAGTCCGGGGCGAGCCCGAACGACCCGGCGAGCCGGAACAGCGCCACCTCGACGGCGAACAGCCCGGCCTGGGTGAACACGGTCTGGTGCAGCAGGTCGGCCTCGGGCGTGCCGGCGGCGGCGAACAGCACCTCGCGCAGCGGCCGGGGCAGGTGCTCATCGAGCGCGGCGCACACCTCGTCGAGGGCGGCGGCGAACACGGGGAACGCCGCGGCCAGCTCGCGGCCCATGCCGGGGCGCTGCGCGCCCTGCCCGGAGAACAGGAAGGCGACCCGGCCCCGGGGCGCGGCGGTGCCGGTGACGACCGGCGCGGCCGGCTCGTCGGCGGCGAGGGCGCGCAGCCCGGCGAGCAGCTCGGCGCGGTCGGCGGCGAGGACGACGGCCCGCCGGGGCAGCCCGGCGCGGGCGAGCGAGGACGCGGCGACGTCGACGGGGCGGGCGTCGGGCGCGGCGTCGAGGTGGTCGGCCCAGCGGCGGGCCAGCGCGGCGAGGGACTCGGGGCTGCGGGCCGACAGCAGGACGGGTGCCAGCGGCGGGACGACGGCCGGCGCGGCCGGGTCGGGCTCCTCGGCGACCGGGGCCTGTTCGAGGATGACGTGCGCGTTGGTGCCGGAGATGCCGAACGACGACACGGCGGCCCGGCGCGGCCGGTCCACCGCCGGCCAGGGGCGGGGCTCGGTGAGCAGCGACACGGCCCCGGCCGACCAGTCGATGTGCGCAGACGGCGCGTCGACGTGCAGGGTGGCGGGGAGCCGGCCGTGCCGCAGCGCCTGCACCATCTTGATCAGCCCGGCGACGCCGGCGGCGGCCTGGGTGTGGCCGAGGTTGGACTTGACCGAGCCGAGCCACAGCGGCTCCGCCCCGGCCCGGTCCTGCCCGTAGGTGGCCAGCAGCGCCTGCGCCTCGATCGGGTCGCCGAGGGTGGTGCCGGTGCCGTGCGCCTCGACGGCGTCCACGTCGGCGGGGGCGAGCCGCGCGTTGGCCAGGGCCTGCCGGATCACCCGCTCCTGGGAGGGGCCGTTGGGCGTGGTGAGGCCACTGCTGGCCCCGTCCTGGTTGACGGCGCTGCCCCGGATCACCGCGTAGACGCGGCGGCCGTCGCGCTGGGCGTCGGAGAGCCGCTGGAGCAGCAGCACGCCGACGCCCTCGGCCCAGCCGGTGCCGTCGGCGGCGTCGGCGAACGACTTGCACCGCCCGTCGGGGGCGAGGCCGCGCTGCCGGGAGAACTCGGCGAACACGCCGGGGGTGGACAGCACGGTGACGCCGCCGGCCAGGGCCAGGTCGCAGTCGCGCTGGCGCAGCGCCTGCACGGCGAGGTGCACGGCGACCAGCGACGACGAGCAGGCCGTGTCGACGGTGACGGCGGGCCCTTCCAGGCCGTACGTGTAGGCGACCCGGCCGGAGACGAGGCTGCCGGAGTTGCCGGTGCCGAGGTAGCCCTCGACGCCCTCGGGCAGGTCCAGCACCCGGGAGGCGTAGTCGTGGTACATCACCCCGGCGAAGACGCCGGTGCGGCTGCCGCGCAGCCGCTGCGGGTCCAGGTCGGCGGACTCGAACGCCTCCCACGCGCTCTCCAGCAGCAGCCGCTGCTGCGGGTCCATGGCCAGGGCCTCGCGGGGGCTGATGCCGAAGAAGGCCGGGTCGAACTCGGTGGCGTCGTAGAGGAACCCGCCCTGGTCGGTGTAGGAGGTGCCCGGGTTGTCCGGGTCGACGTGGAACAGCCGCTCCAGGTCCCAGCCCCGGTCGGTGGGGAAGTCGCCCAGCCCCTCGCGGCCGGCGTCGACGAGGTCCCACAGGTCGTCCGGTCCGCGTACGCCGCCGGGGAACCGGCAGGCCATGCCGACGACGGCCATCGGCTCGCGGTCCTTCGCCTCCACCTCGCGCACCCGCCGCCGCGCCTCGCGCAGGTCGGCCGTGGCGCGCCGGAGGTAGTCGAGGAACTCCGCCTCAGTGGGCATCGGGCCACTCCGTATCGGGATCAGACGTCCGGGACATCCGGGTCAGGCCGTTCCGAGCTCGTCGTCGAGCAGGTGGAAGATCTCCTCCGCGGTGGCGGAGGCGAGCCCGCCGTCGCCGGCGCCGTCGGCGGCGGCGTCGGCCTCGGTGTGCGTCCACGCCGACAGCAGCTCCCGCAGCCGGTCGGCGACGGCGGCGCGGTCGGTGTCGTCGGCGGCGACGCCCCGCATGACCGTCTCCAGCTTGCTCAGCTCGCCGAGCACCGACAGCGCGGACGTGCTGCGCTCGGCGAGCAGCGCGCCCCGCAGGTAGCCGACGAGGGCGGTGGTGGTGGGCCGGTCGTAGACGAGGGTCGACGGCAGCCGCAGCCCGGTGGCGGCGGTGAGCCGGTTGCGGAACTCCACCGCCGTCAGCGAGTCGAAGCCCAGCTCCACGAAGCCCTTGTCGGCGTCGATGTCGCGCAGCGACGCGTACCCGAGGACCGCCGCCGCGTGGGTGCGGACCAGGTCGGACAGCACCCGGTCGCGGTCGGCCTCCGCGGTGGCGGCGAGGGTGTCGCGCAACGCCGCCGCCGCGTCGGCGGCCGGTGCCGCCGCCGGTGCCGCCGCGCCGGCCGGGCGGACCAGGCCGTGCAGCAGCCGGGGCAGCGCCGGCCCGAGCCGGCCGAGCACCCCCAGGTCCAGGGCGACGGGCACGACCACCGGGCCGGCATGGCGCAGCCCCTCGGTGAACAACTCCATGCCCTCGTCGGCGTCGAGGGGGCGGAAGCCGCCCCGGCTCATCCGCCGCTCATCGACGTGGCCGGGCCGCCCGCCGGGCAGGTCGGGGTTGGCCCACGGCCCCCACGCCATCGACGTGACGGTGAGCCCGCGGGCGCGCCGGTGGTGGGCGAGCGCGTCGAGGAAGGCGTTCGCGGCGGCGTGGTTGGCCTGCCCGGGGCCGCCGAACAGCCCGGACGCCGACGAGAACAGCACGAACGCGGCGAGGTCCAGCTTCTCGGTCAGCTCGTGCAGGTGCCAGGCGGCGTCGACCTTCGGCCCGAGGACGGCGTCGAAGCGGGCCGGGGTGAGCGCCGGCAGCACCCCGTCGTCGAGGACCCCGGCGGCGTGCACGACGCCGACGAGGGGCCGGTCGGCGGGGATCTCGTCGAGCAGCACGGCGAGCGCGGCGCGGTCGGTGACGTCGGCGGCGACCACCTGCGCGGCGACGCCGAGGCCGGTCAGCTCGGCGACGAGGTCCGCCGCGCCGGGGGCGTCGGGGCCGCTGCGGCTGGCCAGCAGCAGCCCGCGTACCCCGTGCCGGGTGGCCAGGTGCCGGGCGACGAGCCGACCGAGCGCGCCGGTCGCGCCGGTGACCAGGACGGTGCCGGCGGACAGGTCGGGGGCCGCCGCCTCGGCCGGCGGCGGGCCGAGCCGGGCCAGCCGGGGCACGCGGAGCTGCCCAGCGCGGACGGCGAGCTGTGGCTCCCCGGTGGCCAGGGCCGCCGGCAGCGCCGCCGCCGACCGGGGGTCGTCGAGGTCGAGCAGGACGATCCGGCCCGGGTGCTCCGACTGGGCGGAGCGCACCAGGCCCCACACGGTGGCGGCGGGCAGGTCAGTGAGCCGGTCGTCGGCGGCGACGGCGACCGCGCCCCGGGTGACCACGACGAGGCGGACCGGTTCCAGCTCCGGCCGGGCCAGCCAGTCCTGGGCCAGGGCGAGGGCCTCGTGGGCGGCCAGGTGCGCGGCCCGCGCCGGGCTCGGCTCGTCGGCACGCTGCCCGGTCACGGCGGCGAGCACCGCGTCGGGCCGGGCCGCGCCGCCGGCCACGGCCGCGACCAGGTCGTCCAGGCTCGGGTACGCCTCGACGCCCGGCCACCCGGCGCTTCCGGCGAAGGCTCCGACGCCCGGCCACCCGGCGCTTCCGGCGAAGGCTTCGGCGGCCGGACCGAGCGCGGCGAGGGCGGCGGGCCGGGCGGCGGCCGGTTCCGGGGTGACCCAGTCGAGGCGGTGCAGGGACCGGTTGGCGGTGCGGCGGGCGGCGCTGAGCTGGTCGGCGGTGATCGGCCGCAGCACGAGGGCGTCGAGGGAGGCGACGGGCACGCCGCCGGTGTCGGTGACGGTGGCCGCCACCGAACCGTCGGCGGCGGTGAGCCGCACGCGCAGTTCCCGGGACCGGGTGGGCGCGATCGCCACCCCGGTCCAGGAGAACGGCAGCCCCGGCTGCACGCCGCTGCCGGTGCTGTCGCCGTCGGCCTCGCTGCCGGTGCGGCCGGTGCCGGCGGCCCCGCTGTGGGCGCTGCTGTCGGGCTGGCTGCCGGTGCCGGCGAGGGCGCTCGCGCCGATGGCGTGCAGGGCGGCGTCGAGCAGGGCCGGGTGCACGGTGAACGGGGCCGCGTCGCCGGGCGCGTCGGCGTCGAGGGCGACCTCGGCGAGGAGGTCGTCGCCGTGCCGCCAGGCGGCGCGCAGCGCGCGGAACACGGGCCCGTAGTGGTAGCCCTGCCCGGCGAGGTGCGGATACAGGGCGTCGAGGGCGATCGGTTCCGCCCCGGGCGGGGGCCACGCGGCGGCCGGGGCGACGGTCACCGGCCGGGTGGGGGCGAGCAGGCCGTGGGCGTGCCGCTGCCACTGCCGGCCGGCCGCCCCGGGCTGGTCGCCGCCGTCTGCGGAGGACGGGTGGGCCTCGCCGACACACGAGTGGACGGAGACGGGCCGCAGGCCGTCCTCGCCGGCCGCGCCGACGCGGACCCGCAGGTCCACGCTCCCCTCCTCCGGTACGGCGAGCGGTGCCTCCAGGACCAGCTCGGTCACGTGGGCGGCGTCGACGTGCCGGCCGCTGAAGGAGGCCAGCTCGACGAGCGCGGTGCCGGGCAGCAGGACGGTGCCGAGCACGGCGTGGTCGGCGAGCCACGGGTGGGTGGCCAGGGAGATCCGGCCGGTGAGCAGCAGGCCCTCGTCGCCCGGCAGGTCGGCCACCGCGCTGAGCAGCGGATGGTCGGCGGCGTCGAGGCCGACCGCCGGCAGCCCGGCCCGGCCCGCGCCGCTGCCCTGCAACCAGTAGCGGTCCCGCGCGAACGGGTAGGTGGGCAGGTCGACGGTGCCGGCGGCGGCGAGGACCTTCGTCAGGTCGACGGGCAGGCCGATCGCGTGCGCGGCAGCCAGGTTGGACAGCAGCCGCGTCGGGTCGTCATCACCCCGGCGCAGGCTGCCCAGCGTGTGACCGGTGACCCCGGCGTCGTCGAGGATCGCCGTCACCGGCATCGTCAACACCGGATGCGGACTGATCTCCACGAACGTGGCGTGCCCGGCCGCCACAGCGACCCGCACCGCCGCGTCGAACTGCACCGTCTGCCGCAGGTTGTCATACCAGTAGTCCGCCGTCATCGACGCCGGGTCGACCCAGTCCCCCGTCAACGTCGACACCAGCCGAACCCGACCCGACTGCGGGGTCACGTCGGCCAGATCCGCCCGGAGCCGCTCCGCCACCTCCTGCACCGACGGGGAGTGCGACGCGTAGTCCACCGGGATCAACCGCGCCCGAACACCGTCGGCCTGGCAGGCGTCCACCAGGTCCGCGACCGGCTGCGGCGGACCCGACACCACCACCGTGGCCGGACCGTTCACCGCGGCCACACCCACACCCGGGAAGCTCGACAGGCGAGAAGCCACCGCGTCGGCCGACAGGTCCACCGACGCCATCGCCCCGGTCCCCCGCAACACCGCAAGCGCCCGCGACCGCAAAGCGACGGTCTTCGCCGCGTCGTCGAGGGACAGGATCCCCGCCACACACGCGGCACCGATCTCACCCTGCGAGTGACCCACCACCACCTGCGGGGACACGCCCACGTGCTCCCACACCGCCGCCAGAGCGATGCCCCCCGCCCACAGGACCGGCTGCACCACCTCGACCCGCTCCAACCACGACTCGTCGTCGCCGGTCAACACCGACACCAGGTCCACATCCAGGAACGGGGCGAGGGCACGCTGACACTCCGCCAACTTCGCGTCGAACACGGGCGTGCGGCCGACCAGACCGGCGGCCATGCGCGCCGACTGCGCACCCTGACCCGGGAACACGAACACCGGCCCGGAACCATGACCCGACGCCACACCGGACACCACGTTGCCCGCCGGCAGACCGGACGCGAGGGCATCCAGGCCGGCGAGCAGGTCGGCCATGCCCGACCCGACGACCGACGCCCGCTGATCGAACGTGGCACGCGTGGTGGCGAGGGACCAGGCCAGCGCGGCAGGGTCGAGGGTGTCGAGGTCGCGTACGTGGGTGGCCAGCCGGGCGGCCTGGTCGCGCAGCGCCGCCGCCGACCGGGCCGACACCGGCCAGACGAGGACGTCGGCGTCGACCAGCCCCGGCGCGGGGTCCTCGACGGGGGCGTCGGCGGGTTCCTCCGGCTGCTCGATGATGACGTGGGCGTTGGTGCCGGACATGCCGAACGACGACACCGCCGCCCGGCGGGGCCGGTCCACCACCGGCCACGGCCGCGCCTCCGTGACCAGGTCCACCGCGCCCGCAGACCAGTCGATGTGCGGCGACGGCTCGTCCACGTGCAACGACGCCGGCACCACACCGTGCCGCATCGCCTGCACCACCTTGATCACACCCGCCACACCCGCCGCCGCCTGCGCATGACCGATGTTCGACTTGACCGACCCCAACAGCAACGGCCGGTCACCGGGACGATCCTGCCCGTACGTCGCCAACAACGCCTGCGCCTCGATCGGATCACCCAACGTCGTACCCGTCCCGTGCGCCTCCACCACGTCCACATCCGACGTCGACAACCGCGCGTTCGCCAGGGCCTGCCGGATCACCCGCTGCTGCGACGGACCGTTCGGCGCGGTCAACCCGTTCGACGCGCCGTCCTGGTTCACGGCGCTGCCGCGTACCACGGCGAGGACCCGGTGCCCGTTGCGGCGGGCGTCAGAGAGCCGTTCGACGAGGAGCATGCCCACGCCCTCGGACCAGCCCGTACCGTCGGCCGACGCCGCGAACGACTTGCACCGGCCGTCGGCGGCGAGGCCCTGCTGGCGGGAGAACTCGGCGAACGTGCCGGGGGTGGCCATCACGGTGACGCCGCCGGCCAGGGCCAGGTCGCACTCGCCCCGGCGCAGCGCCTCACCGGCCAGGTGCAGCGCGACCAGCGACGACGAGCAGGCGGTGTCGACGGTGACGGCGGGCCCTTCGAGGCCGAGCGTGTACGCGACGCGACCGGAGATGATGCTGTGCGCGGCACCGGTCATCAGGTAGCCCTCGGTGCCCTCGGGCACCTCGGTGAGCCCGGTGCCGTAGCCGGAGGTGGACGCGCCGACGAACACGCCGGTGCGGCTGCCCTTGAGGCTGCCGGGGTCGAGCCCGGCGCGTTCCAGGACCTCCCAGGACGCCTCCAGGGTGAGCCGCTGCTGCGGGTCCATGGCGAGGGCCTCGCGCGGCGAGATGCCGAAGAACGCGGGGTCGAAGGCGGGGACGTCGTAGAGGAAGCCGCCGGCCGGGGCGTATCCGCTGTCCGGGGTGGTGGTGGCCCAGCCCCGGTCGGTGGGGAAGTCGCCGATGGCGTCGACACCGTCGGCGACGAGCCGCCACAGCTCCTCGGGGCTGCGGGCGTCGCCGGGGTAGCGGCAGGCCATGCCGACGATGGCGACGGGTTCATCGGTGCCCACGGCGACGCGGGCCTCGGCGGTCGCGGTGGTGGTGCCGAACGCGGTCTCGCGCAGGTGCCGGGCCAGGTCGGCGGGGGTCGGGTGGTCGAAGACGAGGGTGGACGGCAGGCGCAGCCCGGTGACCTCGTTGAGCCGGGTACGCAGGTCCACGGCGGTGAGCGAGTCGAAGCCGAGGTCGGCGAACGGCCGGCCGCGCAGGTCGTCGGCGGTGGCGTGGCCGAGGACGCGGGCGGTCTGCGCGTTGACGATGGCGAGCAGTTCGCGTTCCTGCTCGGCCTCGGGCAGGTCGGCGAGGTGGCGCAGGGCGTCGGCGACGCCGGCCGGCGCGGCGGCGGCCTCGGCGTCGGCTTCGGCGAGGGCCCGCACCTGGGGCAGCTCCGACAACAGCGGGCTGGGTCGGGTGAGGGTGAACGCCGGGTGGAAGCGGCCCCAGTCGACGTCGGCGACGGTGACGCAGGGGGTGGGCCGGCGTACCGCCCGGTCGAGGGCGACGAGGGCGTGCTGCGGGTCGATGGTGGGCAGGCCCATCCGGTGCAGCGCCTCGGTGGCGGTGTTCTTGGCGGCCATGCCGTCGGCCCCGCCCCACGCGGTCCAGGACACGGCGGTGGCGGCGAGGCCCCGGTCGCGGCGGTGCACGGCGAGCGCGTCGAGCAGCGAGTTGCCGGCCCCGTACGCGCACTGGCCGGCGCTGCCCCACACGCCGGAGATGGAGGAGAACATCAGGAACGCGGCCAGCGGCCGGTCGGCGAGGCAGTCGTGCAGGTGCAGCGCGCCGAGCACCTTGCCGGCGACGACGTGGGAGAACTCGTCGAGGGTGGTGCCGGTGAGCGGGGTGAGCTGGTCGGTGCCGGCGGCGTGCACGACGGCGGTCAGGTCGGGCAGCGTGTCCAGCAGCGCGGCGACGGCGTCCCGGTCGGTGACGTCGCAGGCGGCGGCGGTGACCCGCCCGTCGTCGGCGTACCCGTCGAGGAGGCCGGGGGTGGCGGCGCCGCGCCGGCCGACGAGGACGACCCGGCGGGCACCCTTGTCGAGCAGCCAGCGGGTGACGTGGCCGCCGAGCGCGCCGGTGCCGCCGGTGACCAGGACGGTGCCGTCGGCCCACCAGTCGGCGGCGGGCCGGTCGGGGGCGGCGGCCGGGGCGAGCCGGCGGCCCCAGACTCCGCCGGGGCGCACGGCGACCTGGTCCTCGCCGCTGCCGCCGGCCAGGACGGCGGCGAGCCGGCGCAGCACGCTCTCGTCGGGGTGGGCCGGCACGTCGACGAGGCCGCCCCAGCGGTGCGGCTGCTCGACGGCGGCGGCCCGGCCGAGGCCCCACACGAGGGTCTGGAGGGGGTGCTCGACCCGGTCGGCGGGGCCGGCCTTGACGGCCCCGCTGGTGACGCACCAGACGGGCACGGCGACGTCGAGGTCGGTGAGGGCCTGGAGCAGCACGAGGGTGGTGGCGGCGGCGACGCTCGTGCCGGGGTGGGCGGGCAGCAGCGCGTCCTGGCCGGCGACGAGGTGCAGCACCCCGGCGACGGGATCGTCGCCGACGGCGGCGCGCAGCCGGTCGGCGAGCGCGGCCCGGTCGAGGTCGTCGGCCCCGACGCGCAGGGTCGCCGGCTCGTCGCCGCCGGCCCGCAGCAGGCCGGCGAGGCCGTCGGCCCAGGCGGGCGCGGTATCTGCGGGCGCGGCGTCGGCGGGCAGCACGAGCAGCCAGCGGCCCGCCGGCCGGTCCCCCTCGGCGACCGGCACGGGCTTCCACACCACCTGGTACGACCAGCCGTCCGCCACGCCCGAGTCGTGCCGGTCGCGTCGCCAGGCGGCGAGGACGGGCAGCGCGGGCAGCAGGGCGTCCACGGGGTCGGCGTCGCCGGCCGGGGCGCTGCCGAGCTGGTCGCGCAGGGCGTCGACGTCGGCCCGTTCGACGGCCGCCCAGAACGCGGCGTCGGCGGTGGACTCCGTGCCGGCGGGGGCGGGCGGGGCCGTCAGGTCGGGCCAGTAGCGCTCGCGGTGGAACGCGTATCCGGGCAGCCGGACCCGGCGGGGGTCGGCGCCGGCGAACAGTTCCCGCCAGCCGACGGGCACCCCGGCGACGTGCAGCTCGGCGAGCGCGGTGAGCAGGGACGCCGGCTCGGGGCGGTCGCGGCGCAGTAGCGCCACGGCGGCGGTGGGGTCGGCGTCGGGCCCGAGGATGTCACGGGTCAGCGCGGTGAGCACCCCGCTGGGGCCGACCTCGAGGTACGTGCCGACGCCGTGGGCGCGCAGCCGTTCGACACCGTCGGCGAAGCGGACCGCCTCGCGGACGTGCCGCACCCAGTAGTCCGGGGTGCGGACCGCCGCCGGGTCGGCCAGGTCACCGGTCAGGTTGGACACGATGGGCAGGGTCGGCGCGCGCAGGTCGAGCCCGGCGACGACGGCGGCGAACCCGGCGAGCATCGGCTCCATCAGCGGGCTGTGGAACGCGTGGCTGACCTTCAACCGCCGCGTCTTCACCCCACGCGCGGCCCACAGCTCGGCGAGTTCGTCGACGGCGGCCTCGGCACCGGAGACGACCACGGCGGCGGGGCCGTTGACGGCGGCGATCCCCACGCGTCCGGCGTGCTCCTCCAGGCTCGCCGCCACCTCGCCCTCGGACGCCGCGACCGCCAGCATCGCCCCGCCGGTCGGCAGCGCCTGCATCAGCCGGCCCCGCGCCGCCACCAGCGTCGCCGCGTCGGCGAGGGTGAACACCCCGGCGACGTGCGCGGCGGTGATCTCGCCGATCGAGTGGCCGATCAGCACGTCGGGGGTGACGCCCCAGGACTCCAGCAGCCGGTGCAGGGCCACCTCGACGGCGAACAGCCCGGCCTGGGTGAACACCGTCTGGTCGAGCAGCGCGGCGTCGGGCGTGCCGGCCTCGGCGAACAGGACGGTCTTCAGCGGCTTCGGCAGCCGGGGGTCGAGGTGCGCGCAGACCTCGTCGAGGGCGGCGGCGAACGCCGGGAACGCGGCGGCCAGCTCCCGGCCCATGCCGACGCGCTGCGCGCCCTGCCCGGAGAACAGGAACGCGAGCTGCCCGCCGCGCGGCGCGCCGGTGACGAGGCCGGGGGAGGTGTCGCCGGCGGCGAGCGTACGCAGGTCGCGCAGCAGGCCGGCGCGGTCGGCGGCGAGGACGACGGCCCGGTGTTCCAGCGCGCCCCGGGTGGTGACCGACGACCAGCCGAGGTCGGTCAGCCGCGCCCCGGCACCGGTGCCGGTGCCGGCGGCTCCGGTGCCGGCGTCGGGCTCGGCGGCTCCGGTGCCGGGGTCCGCGGCTTCGGCGCTGTGGTCGGCGGCTCCGGTGCCGGGGTCGGCGGCTTCGGCTTCGGCGGCGGCGAGCCAGTCGGCCCAGCGGGCGGCCTGGGCGGGCAGCGCGGCGGCGTCCCGGGCGGACAGCAGCACCGGGACCAGGCCGGCGGTCGCCACCGGCGCGGGGATGGCCGGTCGGGTCGCCGGGGCGGCCTCGGCGGGCGGGGCGCCGGGGGCGGTCGGGGCGGCGTCCGGCGTCTCCGCCGGGGCCTCCTCGATGATCACGTGGGCGTTGGTGCCGCTCATCCCGAAGGAGGAGACGCCCGCGCGGCGGGGCCGCTCCCCCGCCGGCCAGGGCTGCGCCTCGGTGAGCAGGGACACCGCGCCGGCCGTCCAGTCGACGTGCGGGGTCGGCTCGTCGACGTGCAGGGTGGCGGGAAGCTGGCCGTGGCGCAGCGCCAGCACCATCTTGATGACCCCGGCGACACCGGCGGCGGCCTGGGTGTGGCCGATGTTCGACTTGACCGAGCCGAGTCGCAGCGGCCGGTCCGCCGGGCGACCCTGCCCGTACGTGGCGAGCAGCGCGGTGGCCTCGATCGGGTCGCCGAGGCTGGTGCCGGTGCCGTGGGCCTCGACGGCGTCCACGTCGGCGGGGGTGAGCCGCGCGCCGGCCAGCGCCTGGAGCACCACCCGCTGCTGGGCGGGCCCGTTGGGGGCGGTCAGCCCGTTGGACGCGCCGTCCTGGTTGACGGCGGAGCCCCGCACCACGGCGAGGACGGGGTGGCCGTTGCGGCGGGCGTCGGACAGCCGCTCGACGAGGAGCACGCCGACGCCCTCGCCCCAGGCGGTGCCGTCGGCGGCCCCGGCGAACGCCTTGACCCGGCCGTCGACGGCGAGGCCGCGCTGCCGGGAGAAGCCGATGAACGCGGCCGGGGTGGACATGACGGTCGCGCCGCCGGCCAGCGCGAGGGTGCACTCCCCCTGCCGCAGGGCGTGGCAGGCCAGGTGCAGCGCCACCAGCGACGACGAGCAGGCGGTGTCGACGGAGACGGCGGGGCCCTCCACGCCGAGCACGTACGAGATGCGGCCGGAGACGACGCTGGCGGCGGTGCCGGTGAGGACGTACCCCTCGACTCCGGGCGGGGGCGACTGGAGCAGCGCCGCGTAGTCCTGGCCGGTTGTGCTGGCGAAGACGCCGACCTGGTGGCCGCGCAGCGTCGCCGGGTCGATGCCCGCGTGCTCGAACGCCTCCCAGGAGGTCTCCAGCAGCAGCCGCTGCTGCGGGTCCATGCCCAGCGCCTCGCGCGGGGAGATGCCGAAGAACCCGGCGTCGAACTCGGTGGCCGAGTCGAGGAACCCGCCCTGCCCGACGTACGAGGTGCCGGGGTGGTCGGGGTCGGGGTGGACGAGCCGGTCGACGTCCCAGCCCCGGTCGGCGGGGAAGTCGGAGATGGCGTCCCGGCCGTCGGCGACGAGCCGCCACAGGTCCTCGGGGGACCGCACGCCGCCCGGGAACCGGCAGCCGATGCCGACGATGGCGATGGGCTCCCGGTGGGCCGCCTCCAGCTCCCCGAGTTTCCTCTTCGTCTGGTGAAGATCCGCGGTCACCCATTTCAGGTATTCCCGGAGAGTGTCCTCAGTCGCCATTAGCGCCACCTTTTCGGGCCGGAACAAACAGGCGACCCAATACCGTCCACAGACGCCTCAAGCCGCGACACCAAGGCCCATCAAGCCCGACCACGAATTGCATTAACCAACAGTGTTGACCGCGCCCACCAGGTCTTACTTACCGGAGGAAGGTAAATGTCGACCGGCGGCGGTCACAACCCCTACGGTGCCCCTAGGGTCGCCCCTACCAGAACCAGGCTCGGACCGGCCGCAGGCTGGGCCGGGGCCGCCCCGAGGGGGCCGCCGGGCGCGCGGGCGGGGGCGGTACCGACGGGGGGCGGCCACGGAGCGCCGTCGACTTTCGGCCGCCCGGATCCCGGCCCGGGCGGCGGCCGGACGGGCGCGCCCCCGATCGCGCCGTTCCGCCGATGTCGAACAATCGGCCGCCGACCCGCGGTAAGGAAACGTCAGGCCACCCCTTGTCATTTTTTCGTTTGCGGCGGGCCGTGGCGCCCCGCGCCCCACCGGGCGGAGCTCCCCGGGGGCCGACGCCGGCATCGGGTGGGGCATTGGGCGGGCCGGGGTGGCGGACGCCGCCGCCGGGGCCGGGACGCGGCACGGGCAGATCCGGCCCGCAATTCCCACCGTCAGGCATTGCGAATGCGGGCCGAAAGAGCACCCGAACGAAGTGCACAATATGAAACAATAATGTGACCCACATCACGTTTAAAGCGAGAAAAGGCGTTATCCGCTCCCGCCCCACCCGCTCGGTCCACCCCGGATCGCCGAGGTGGCAACGCATTCCGCAGTCAGCGCTGCACATCCCACCGCGGCTCGCCGAAACGAATTCGCCCTTGACGGATTCGCGGCAGCCCAGCAATGTGACTGGAGGCGGCAGCATTACCCCGAATTGGAGAAATCGTTGGCGATGTCGACCGGTCGGCACGCTGCCGGCGGGCGGACCGGCGCGGGGCCCTCCCGACCGTCGGGCGGCCGACCCCCGCGGCCCGCCGGGCACGACCGCCGGGCCCGGCGCGACGGCCCGTCCGGCGACGACCCGCACCTGCCCACCTGAACCACCCGCCCACCCTGAGTTGCCCGACCGCCGGCGACCGCGCCACCGCGCCGACGCCCGCGATCCCCGTGTGTGATCCGTCCCGCGCCGCTCGGCGCGCTCCTCCGCGATGCCCGAACGTCACCGTGTCGGCCCGCCTCGGCGGCCGACTCCACCACGCGTATCAACCTGCCCGCAGCCATCGGGCCGGATCCTGACAGGAAGGCGCACGCATGCAGCCCAGCATCAGCTATGCCACACCTGTGCCACCGCCGGACGACAGGCTCTCCCACCGGCGGGAGTCGCCCCTGCCGACGCGGCTGGCCCGGACGGGACAACTGGCCGACCGCAGCCGCGCGGCGGTGCTGGAAATGATCTACCGCGCCGGCTCGGGACACGTCGGTTCGTCACTGTCCTGCGTCGACATCATCAGCGTGCTGCGATTCGACCAGATGAACTGGTCCGCGACGCGGCCCCGCAGCGAAAGCGACGTGTTCATCCTCTCCAAGGGCCACGCGGCCCCGGCCTGGTACGCCTCCCTCATGGTCGGCGGCGACCTGGGACCCGAGGAGGTCGGCACCCTGCGCCAGATCGACAGCCGGTTGCAGGGGCACCCGGACCGCACCCGGCTGGACCTCGTGGACCTCAGCACCGGCGCGCTGGGCCAGGGGCTCTCCGTGGCCGTCGGGCGGGCCCAGGCCAAGCGGCTGCGGGGCCGGGGCGACTTCGTGTACTGCCTGGCCGGCGACGGGGAGTTGCAGGAGGGCCAGATCTGGGAGGCGGTGACCGTGGCCGGCGCGCGTCGACTCGCCAACGTCGTGCTGGTCGTCGACCACAACGGCAGCCAGAACGACGGGCTGCTGTCCGAGATCATGCCGTTGGCCGGGCTGGCCGAGCGGTTCCGCGCCTTCGAGTGGCACGTCCAGGACGTCAACGGCCACTCCCACCTGTCGCTGATGGACGCCCTGGCCAACGCCCGCGACAACCAGGCGCAGCCCTCCGTGGTCATCGCGCGCACCCGCAAGGGGCATCTCGGGCCCGGGAGGATCGCGCTCAACGGATCACACAGCGCGACCCTCACCACGGAGGAGTACGAGTCGGCGATGCGCTACCTGGAGGGGAGGCGCGATGAAAGCCACCCGTGACTGGTTCGGCGAGTCCCTGGCCGACCTCGCGGCCGAGCACGAGGACATCGTGGTGGTGAACTGCGACCTGGCCTCGGCCACCAAGACGGCCGCCTTCCGGGCGCGGTTCCCGCACCGGTTCTTCGAGGTCGGCATCGCCGAGGCCAACGCCGTGGGCGTCGCGGCCGGCCTGGCGCAGGAGGGCTTCCGGCCGTTCGTCGCGAGCTTCGGGCACTTCCTGACCGGGAAGTACCTGGAGATATTCCAGTCGGTGGGGCTCAACGACGCCGGCGTCGTGCTGGTCGGCACCCACGCCGGCCTGGCCATCGGCAAGGACGGGCCCACCCAGATGGGTCTGCGGGACGTCGCGCTGATGCGGACCCTGCCCAACGTGGAGATCCTGCATCCCGTCGACGGCGTGGAGACCCGGGAGATGATGCGCCACGTCGTCGGCCACCGCCGGCCCGCCTACCTTCGGCTCTGCCGCCAGCCGCAGCGCGAGGTGCACGACCCGCGGCACCGGTTCGTGCCCGGCGCGCCGGACGTCCTGCACGCGGGGCGCGACGTCGTCGTCTTCTCGATGGGCGGCACGGTGGGCGTGGTCCTGGACGCGCTGGACACCCTGGCCGCGCGGGGCATCACGCCGACCGTCGTGAACGTCTCCTCGTTGCCGGTCGACGCCGCGGCGCTGGGCGACATCGTCGACGCGCACCGACGGGTGTTCGTCATCGAGGACCACTACGTCCGGGGCGGGCTGGCCGACGAGATCGCCCGGATCGTCCTCGACCGGGGGCACCGGGTCGCGTTCCGCGCCTGGGGTGTCCCCGACTACGGCCAGGCGGGCGACCCCCGCGACCTCTACGCCCGTTACCGGCTGGACCGCGACGGCGTGGTGCACCACCTGACGAGCTTCGCCGACGCCGACCTGGCGACGGCCCCGCGATGAGGAGGAACGTCTTGGAACAGCAGGTACGCAACAGCCGGGACCTGGTGGACGGGCTGGCCGACCGGCCGTACGTGTTCGTGGAGCACCGCCTCGGGGCCGGCGAGACGGTGGACTTCCGGTCGCATCCCCACGGCCACCGCAGCTTCGTGGTGGTCGCCGGCCGGGTGCGGGTCGAGCAGCGCTCCGGCAGCGGGTCGCCGCGCGAGTACGGCGCGCTGCGGGGATGGCACGCCCCGCCCGGGGCGGTGTACCGGTTCACGCAGGTCGGCACGGTGCCGGCGATCGTCGTCGAGGCCGGCTCGGACCACGGGGACGCGGCCACCGGGGCCTCGGCGGTCACCGACTGCCTGGACATCGACGACTACCTCGTGGAGAAGCCCTGGGGCCACGAGGTCTGGTACACCAACAACCTGCCCGGCGCGACGTACGCGCTGAAGCAGATCCACATGACGGCGGGCCACCAGTCGTCGTTGCAGTCGCACCAGCGCAAGGTGGAGACGAACTACGTCGTCACCGGCGAGGCCGTCGTGCTCAACGGGACGCCCGCGCCGGCGGACCCGGGGGCGGTGGTCGACGCCGCGGCCATCCCCCGGGCCGGGCACGGACCGGGTTCGAGTTGGACGTCGGACGCCAACGTCCTGCACCGCGTCATCGCGGACACCGACTACACCTCGGTCGAGGTGTCGACCACCGAGTTGGACGACGTGATCAGGTGGGCCGACGACACCAACCGGGGAAACGGGCGGATCGACGCGGAGCACCTGGGGCGGGCCCGGTGAGCGTCGAGGACCTGGTGGGGCTCTACCTCGCCGAGAAGATCGCGATCTGCGAGCAGTTCCCCGTCGCGTCGGTGGCGGCGCTGGCGGAGATGCTGTTCGACACCTACGAGGCCGGCGGCACCGTCTACGCCATGGCCAACGGCGGCAACTCGGGGACCCTCGACCACGCCTACTGCGACTTCAAGCACCACCCCTTCGTCTCGGAGGACAAGTCCCGGCCGTTGCCGCGGTCGGTGAAACGACTGTCGTTCGTGAACCTGTGCGGCTCGCCGGCGGAGCTCACCGGCCTGGTGAACGACCTGGGCCCGGACGAGATGTACGTGGCGTCGCTGGAGCCGGTGGTGACCCGCGACGACCTGGTGATGGCCTACTCCGGCAGCGGCAACTCGCCGAACGTGGTCCGCGCGCTGGAGGTCGCCGGGCAGGCGGGCGCCAGGACGTTCGCCATGACGAAGGGCGACGGGGGCCGCTGCCGCACCCTCGCCGACGTCTGCATCGTCGTGCCCGGGTCGTCGCGGTTCCCGGGACAGACCGGTAGCAACAACAACAACTTTCACTTTGAGGACGCTATGCTGTCACTCAATCACATCCTGGTCGGCCTGTTGAAGCAACGCGTGGCGGAGCGCCTCGCCCGCCTCCCCTCCGGAGTCGCCTCATCCTGAGCCGGCTGCCCGTGAGCGACAGGCGCGCACGCCGAGCGACGAGGAGGCGACCCCGGTGATCGTTACGCAGCCACGGACCGCGGAGGCCCGGGACAGCACCCGGCTGACCGTCACCTACTTCCTGGGCTACGGCCTGGTCGGCCTGCTCTCGGCGGTCCTCGGCCCGTCGATGCAGACCTTCCTGGCCATGACCGGGTCCCCGCTGCGCACACTGGCCATCCTGTTCACCGCCGACGCCTTCGGCTCGGTGTGCGGCTCCCTCATCGCCGGGCGGCTGCTCAACCGGATCGGGACGCACGTGCAGGTGGCGGTGGGGCTGGTCGCGGTCGCGGTGGTCCTCGCCGCGATCCCGCTGCTGCGGTGGCCCGTCGCGCTCGCGGTCCTGTTCTGGGCGCTGGGGCTGGCGAAGACGTTCGTCTTCGTCACGGTCAACACGCTCCTGCTGTGGGTGCGGCGGGCGAAGGTGGGCCCGTTCATCAACGCGGCCGACTTCTTCCTCGGCGCGGGGTCGCTGGTCATGCCGCTGATGATCGGCCTGTCGATCACCTGGACCGGCGGCGTCCGCCTCGCCTACTGGCTGGTCTGCGGGTGCGCGGTCGCGTTGACGCTGTGGGTCCTGCGCACCCGCGCGCCCCGCCCCGAGTCCGAGCAGCGGGGCAGGGGCGGCGGCCGGCACTACCTGATGATCGGCGGCGTGGCGGTCCTGCTGTTCCTCTACGTCGGCGCGGAGATCAGCATCTCGGGTTGGCTCCCCTCGTTCGTCCTGCTCCGTGGGCTGACCGACGACGCCGCCACCGCTGCATACTTCACCTCGCTGTTCTGGGTCGCGGTCACGGTGGGACGCCTGCTGTGGGTGCCGTTCGCCCAGCGGCTGCATCCCGCGGTGATCGTGGCGTCGAGCGCGGCGGTCTGCGCGCTGGCCGTGACGGTCATCGTCAACAACGCCTCGTCGGTGGCGGTCGTGACCGCCGGCGTGGTCACCGTCGGGCTCGGCATGTCGTCGATCTTCCCGTCGGCCTTCGCGATGCTCGCCCGCCGGGTGGAGATGACCGGCATGGTCAGCGGCGTCTGCCTGTGCGCGGCGAGCCTCGGCGCCATGTTCTTCCCCTGGTTGGCCGGGCAGGCGCTGACCGCTCCATGACCCGCACATTCCCGAAGATCGGCAGAACGGAGGCGGCAGGTGCTCAGCATTCAACAGCCAGACCCCCGACCGGTGCTCCCCCGACTGGAGGCGCTGCTCGGCCCGGACCGCGCCGACGCGCTGCGGCTGGCGGCCGCCCGGATCCGGGACCGGCTGGCCGGCGGCACCCTCTGGCACGTCAACTCCACCGGGGCCGGCGGGGGCGTCGCCGAGACCCTCCAGATGGCCCTTCCCCTCTACCGGGACCTCGGCGTGTCGGCGACCTGGGCGGTGATCAACGGCGACGCCGACTTCTTCACGATCACCAAGCGGCTCGGGGTGGCCCTCTACGGCAGCCCGGGTGACGGCGGTCCCCTCGGGCCTGCCGAGCGGGGGCTCTACCTGCGGACGCTGGCCTCGGCCCGCGACGACCTGCTGTCGCGGGTCCGGCCCGGCGACATCGTGATCCTGCACGACCACCAGGCGGCCGGCCTGGCCGAACCGCTGCTGGACCGGGTCGGCGCGGTCTACTGGCGCTGCTACGTCGGCGTCGACGCGCCGACCGAGGCGTCCGAGGCGGCCTGGGACTTCCTCACGCCGCTGCTGACCGGCGTACGCGAGCTGATCTTCTGCGCGGACACGCTCGTGCCCGCCCGGTTCGCGGCCCGCCCGGTCCGGATCCGGCCGCTGTTCACGTCGCCGTTCACCGCGAAGAACTGCGAGCTCGACGCCGCCACCGTCGAGCACCTGCTGGCCCGGTGCGGCCTGCATCCGGAGCACGGGGCGCCCGGCCCGGCGACGCTGCGCACGCCGGTCGGCGAGGTCGGCATCCGGCGACCGCCCCAGGTGATCGCGCAGGAGCGGCCCCGCCCCGGTCAGCCCCTCGTCACCCAGGTCTCCCGGTGGGACCGCCTCAAGGACATGCACGGGGTCCTGGCCGGCGTCACCTCCCACGTGGACGACGGCTACCTCGCGCTCGTCGGGCCGGACACCGCCGCCATCCCCGACGACATCGAACAGCAGGTCTGGTACGACCGCTGCGTCGAGGCGTGGCGGGCGCTGCCGCCGCGCCAGCGCGCACGGGTGGCGCTGGTCTGCCTGCCGATGGCGGACCTGACGGAGAACGCCCTGCTGGTCAACGCGATCCAGCGCGCGTCGGACGTGGTGGTGCAGAAGAGCCTCGCCGAGGGGTTCGGCCTGACGGTCACCGAGGCGATGTGGAAGTCACGGGTGGTGGTGGCGAGCGCCGTCGGCGGCATCCGGACGCAGATCACCGACCAGCTCGACGGCCTGCTGGTGGACGACCCGACGGACCTGGCGGCCTTCGGCCGGGTCCTGCGCCGAGCGGTCGGACGGGAGGTGGACACGCAGATCCTCGGCAAGCGGGCGCACGACAAGGTAAGGGCCGAGTTCCTTCCCGACGGGGAGGTCCTCTCGACCGCGACCATGATCGACGAACTGTGAAAGGCGGTGACCCCGTGCGAGACACCGGAACCGGGCGGCTCGACCCCGACCAGGTGGAGTTCTTCAGGTCGAACGGCTACGTCGTCGGCGACGACCTGCTGAAGCCCGCCGCCTTCGCCGGCCTCCGCGAGCACTTCGAACGCAAGCTCGCGGCCCTGCCGGCGGACGAACGCCCCGAGGACATGGACGTCCCCCACTTCACCGACCCGGAGCTGTTCCGCTGGCTCCTCGACCCCGACGTGCTGGACGTCGCCGAGAGCATCCTCGGGCCGGACATCGCGCTCTTCTCGGCCCACTTCTTCTGCAAGCCCGCCGGCGACGGCAAGGGCGTGCCCTGGCACACGGACGCGTGGTTCTGGCGGGAGACGATCCACCCGCCGGAGCAGGCCGTCACCATCTGGCTGGCGATCGACCCGTCCACCGCCGAGAACGGCAACATGGTGGTGATCCCGGGCAGCCACCGGCAGCAGGCGGACGGGCCCTACCGGGAGGTGCGCTCCGAGGAGAGCGTGTTCACCTGGGAGCTGGACGTGTCGAAGATGCCGGTCGACACGGACCGGGCGGTGCCGATCCCGCTGCGTCCCAACCAGTTCAGCATCCACTCGGGCGGCCTGCTGCACAGCAGCGCGGTCAACCGCAGCACGATCCGCCGCTGCGGCTTCACCATGCGCTACATGAGCACGGCCGTGCGCTTCAACCACGAGGGGGTCGGCCACAAGCACCAGATCTTCCTCGCCCGGGGCGAGGACCGCGCCGGCAACGTCTACGCGCAGCCCTGGCGGGCGTACCCCGAGCTCGTCGACGCCCGCGGCAAGGGCCAGCGCGTGGTGACCGCGGACCGGTGAGGACCCCCGACCTGGTGCTCGACGTGGGCGGCGGCGACCCGGTGCGGCTGCGGTGCGCCGCCGTCCTGTTCGACATGGACGGCACGCTGGTCGACTCCCACGCCTGCGTCGAGTGGAAGTGGCGCACCTGGTGCGCCGGGCACGGCATCGACGCCGACGCGCTGCTGGCGGTCGCCCACGGCCGCCCCCAGGCGGAGACGGTGCGCATCGTCGCGCCGGAGCTGGACACCGAGCGGGAGCTCGACCACCTGACCCGCCTGGAGGAGGGCTGCACGACGGGCATCGTCGAGGTGCCGGGTGCGTCCGCGCTGCTCGACGCGCTGCCGGCCGGGAGGTGGGCGGTGGTCACCTCGGCGTGGCGTCGCCTCATGCAGATCAGGATGGGCTGCGCCGGCCTGCCCCTGCCGGCGGTGACCGTCACCGCCGACGACCCGGTCGACGGCAAGCCGTCGCCGCACGGCTACCTGTCCGCCGCGGCCCGGCTCGGGGTGCGCCCCGCGGACTGTGTGGTCGTGGAGGACACGCCGGTGGGCCTGGCGGCCGGGCAGGCGGCCGGCATGCGCACCATCGCGCTGGCCACGACCTTCCCGGCCGACCGGCTCCCCGCCGGGCTCGTCGTGCCCGACCTCACGCAGGTCCGCCTGCACCGGCCGGGAGGCGGCGGGCCGTCCCCCGCCACCGGCCCCGACCGGAAGGAATGAGAATGGAGTACGTCAAGCTGGGCGCGACCGGCCTGGACGTGTCGCCGCTCTGCCTCGGCGGCATGAGCTTCGGCGACCCGGCCCGGGGCGGCGACCCGTGGACCCTCGACGAGGACGGCAGCCGCGACATCGTCCGGCGCGCCCTGGACCACGGCATCAACTTCTTCGACACGGCGAACGCCTACTCCGACGGCAGCGGCGAGGAGATCCTGGGCCGGCTGCTGCGGCAGTTCGCCCGCCGGGACGAGGTGGTCGTGGCGACCAAGGTCTTCCTGCCCATGCGGTCGGGGCCCAACGGCTCCGGCCTGTCCCGCAAGGCCATCCTCGCCGAGGTCGACAACAGCCTGCGGCGGTTGGGCCTGGACCACGTCGACCTCTACCAGATCCACCGCTGGGACCACCGCACGCCCATCGAGGAGACGCTGGAGGCCCTGCACGACGTGGTCAAGGCCGGGAAGGTCCGCTACCTCGGCGCGTCGTCGATGTTCGCGTGGCAGTTCGGCAAGGCGCTGCACACCGCGCGGCTGCACGGCTGGACACCCTTCGTCAGCATGCAGAACTACTACAACCTCATGTACCGGGAGGAGGAGCGGGAGATGCTGCCGCTCTGCGCGGACCAGGGCATCGGGGTGCTGCCGTGGAGCCCGCTGGCGCGGGGCAAGCTCGCGCGGGAGTGGACGGTGGAGACCACCCGCGCCCGGCACGACGACTTCGGCCGCAGCCTCTACGCCGCCACCGAGAGCGCCGACCGCCGGGTGGTGGAGCGGGTCGGTGAGATCGCCGCCGAACTGTGCGTGACCCGGGCGCAGGTGGCCCTGGCGTGGCTGCGGCGGCAGCCGGCCGTGACCGCCCCCGTCATCGGGGTCACCTCCGTCAAGCACCTCGACGAGACGGTGGCCTCCCTGGACGTGACGCTCTCCGACGACGACCTGCGCAGGCTGGCGGAGCCGTACGTCCCGCACGCGGTCGTCGGGCACGAGTGACCCGCCGGGCCGGCTCGCGGCGCACTCCCCACGCTTCGAGATCCGCCCGACGCTCCGGGCACGGGCTGCCCGGCCCGTCACCCGATGCCGAGGGCCGTGGCGAGCCGGGCCACGTCCGCCGGGACCGGTTCGTGGCGCGTCAGGTCGGTGAGCAGCGTACGGGCCACCGGCCGTAACCGGACCTCGGCCGGCGCGGTCCGGTCCGCGTCGACCAGGGCGCGCCCGGCGGCGAGCGGGTCGCCGGCCCGCAGGTGCCCGCGGCCGGCGTCGAGCAGGTACGCCGCCCGGTGCTCGGCGGGCAGCCGCCGCCAGTGGCCCGCGCCGACGACCCGTTCGTGCAGGAGCACCGCCTCGCCGCCGTTGCCCAGCTCGACGGCGGCGACGACCCGGGCCATCCGCACCGCCGTGGGGCCGAACCCGGTCCAGTGCCGGTCGTGCTCCTCGCCGCTCTCACCGCTCTCGCCTGTCTCGTCGGCGATCCGGGCCGCCTGGTCGACCAGTTCCGCTGCGCCGCGTTCGTCGCCGGCTCCGGCGGCGGCCAGGGCCGCCTGGACCAGCAGCGTTCCGTGCAGCGCCAGGTCCGGGGGCGGGCCGGCGCGCCACGCCTCGGGGGCGATGCGGTGCGCGGCGGCGACCGTGACGGCCAGGGCCGGGCGGGAGCGGCCGAGGGCGCGCAGCGCCTGCCCCAGCGGCACGGCTGCCGCCGCGACCAGCAGCGGGTCGCCGACGGCCACGGACACGGCCCGGTCGGCGGCCAGCCAGCCGAGGTCGCCCACGCCGAGCTTCACCAGCACCGCCGACGTGATCCGGTACGCCTGCACCAGCGGTTCCGCAGCCCCGTCGCCCTGGGCGGCGTGGGCGTGTCGGGTGTCGCCGAGCAGCTCCGGCAGGATCCGCAGCAGTTGGGGATAGTCGGCGTGCTGGTAGGTCAGCCAGGCGTGCCGTACCCGCTGGTCCAGCTCGCCGACCGGCGGTGCCGCCTGCCGCGCCCGCGGCCCGGTCAGGGCGGTGTCGTAGCGGTCGAGGGCGGCGCGCAGCCCGTCGACGCCCTGCGCGGCGGCGCGGGCGGCCGGCGACGGGAGGGCGTCGCGGCCGAGCAGCGTCACCGGGTCGACGCGCAGCGCGGCGGCGAGTTCCTGGATCACGGTGTACCGGTCGAGGGCGCGGACCCCCCGCTCGACCTTGTCGACCCAGCTCTTCGACTTGCCGAGCCGGTCGGCGAGCATCTGCTGGGTCATCCGCCGCCGGGTCCGCAGCCGGGCGACCCGGCGGCCGATCGGCAGCTCACGGTTGGTCACGACGACACCCCCGGTCGGGTACGGCCCGGGTGCCCTCCTCGGCCGCCCACATCTCCAACGGTCGGGCGCACCAGCCGACGATCCGGTCGGTGATGTCGGCGCTGCTCATGCCGGTGATCTCCGCGTGGGCGTCCGGAAGGTACGAGGTCAGGTAGCGGACGAGGGTCCGCACGTTGCACCGGCACAGCTCCTTGAGCTGGCGCTTACGGGTCAGGCACGGCCACGGGTCGCCGCAGACCAGGCAGTTCCAGTCCGGCCGCGACGGGCCGTGCAGCGCCGGATAGTCAGTCATCGCCCGGCCCCTCCCCCGGCCGGCGGTGGCAGCCCTGCCGGCGGGGCGAGTAGGGCGGCCACAGGGGCGGGCGTCGGTACTCGTTGCGGGGCCGCCGCGCCGAGGGGTCGGGCCGCCAGCGCTGCGCGCGGAGTTCCGCCGCGGCTGTCTGGTGGCGGCGGGCCTCGTCCTGGGCGGCGACGAGTTCCCGGTAGAGGGCGTCGAGGTCGGCCTCCAACCGACGCAGGAACCCGCAGACCGCCTCGGGGTCGAAGCCGCGCCGACCGAACCGGGTCAGCGGGAACTCCTGCCACCGCACGTCGGCAGGAGTCAGCAGGTTCCGCTTGGGCTGGTACTCGCGGGTACCGCCGATATCGCTGGAGGGCTTGTCCCCAACCGCGTCAGTGCTCGGCTCCATGTGACTCCGTCTCTGGCTGTTGACACCGCGCCTTGCCGGCCGCATCTCGCAACCAACATACGTCACAGCTTGACTTAAGTCAGACCTTGACATATTGCTGATCTTGTGGTGGGTGAGGACCTTGCCGACCTAGACTTCCCCTCGTGCCATACGAGCAGGCTGAGTACCGCCGCATCGCTGACGGCATCGCCGGGCAGATCAAGTCCGGAGAGCTGAAGGCACACGACAAGCTGCCCTCCACCGCCGAACTCGCAGACAAGAACCACGTCTCGCTCGCGACGATCAATCGGGCCTTCGGCCTGCTGCACGATCGCGGCCTGGTGTACGGCAAGCAGGGCAAGGGCGTCTTCGTGGCTGAGACGAAGTAGTCACAACAGCAGCCGGACGGGCCAAGGCTCAAATGAAGGACCGCCCCCTTCGGGAGCAAACCCCGCAGTTCATCGCCGCCATCGCCGGCCCATGAAGAGTCACTCTCCCCGCGTGCGCCGGAAACAGCCGGAACGGATGGAGTTCAGCACCGCCCAGCCAGGAAACGCCAGTGATGACAAGGTGTTGCTGTTCGGGATCACCCCCGCGTGCGCGGGGAACAGTTGCCGCAGTTGCCCTTGCCGGTCGCGTACTTCGGATCACCCCCGCCGCTCGGGGAACAGACACGCCACACCACCCACACGGGAACGCCCTCGGGATCACCCCCGCGTGCGCGGGGAACAGCACCCACAGCTCCTTCGTGGGCAGCTTGAACTTCGGATCACCCCCGCGTGCGCGGGGAACAGACGCCGGTCGGACCCTTCGGCGACTTCGCGGCCGGATCACCCCCGCTTGCGCGGGGAACAGAGGCCGGTGAACTGCGCCTTGTAGCTGGCCTTCGGATCACCCCCGCGTGCGCGGGGAACAGGAGCAGACAAGGGGACGGCACTGTTGCGCGTCCGGATCACCCCCGCGTGCGCGGGGAACAGTCCTACTACGCGCTCCACGAGGTCGATCACTCCGGATCACCCCCGCGTGCGCGGGGAACAGTCGAGGGCGTCGATGACGTCCTCCCGGGACGCGGGATCACCCCCGCGTGCGCGGGGAACAGAGCCTGACCGTGGCCGTCGTGGACAAGAGCAAGGGATCACCCCGCGTGCGCGGGGAACAGAAGAAGTCGGCGGCGGATCGGATGGCTGCCGCGGGATCACCCCCGCGTGCGCGGGGAACAGTCCACGGCCCCGACGAACGCGCCGTCGGTCCTGGGATCACCCCCGCGTGCGCGGGGAACAGCGGGCGGTACGCCGCACCACCGGCACGGCCCAGGGATCACCCCCGCGTGCGCGGGGAACAGGTACGGTTCACCGCCCACCGCGTCCCCGCCCGGGGATCACCCCCGCGTGCGCGGGGAACAGCAGTCGGGGAAGTCCGCGCAGGCGGGCGACGCGGGATCACCCCCGCGTGCGCGGGGAACAGATGACGCGCACACCACCGACGCCGTCCGACACCGGATCACCCCCGCGTGCGCGGGGAACAGAGCAGGAGGTCGCGGATCGGCTTGGTTCGCCGGGGATCACCCCCGCGTGCGCGGGGAACAGCTCCGGCTGCGACGGCGGTTGCCGTCCGTCCCGGGATCACCCCCGCGTGCGCGGGGAACAGCTGCCGGGCGAGTTCTGGGGGTCCCGGCCGCTGGGATCACCCCCGCGTGCGCGGGGAACAGCCCGCCGGCCGGAGCCGTGCGGGGCGCTTCGCGGGATCACCCCCGCGTGCGCGGGGAACAGTCCCCGGACACCATCATGTCCGTGGCCATCTTGGGATCACCCCCGCGTGCGCGGGGAACAGGCCATCGACCTGGGCGACAGCCTCGCCGCCGCGGGATCACCCCCGCGTGCGCGGGGAACAGACAGCTCGGAGTCGTAGGCCGCGCCGACGATCGGGATCACCCCCGCGTGCGCGGGGAACAGACCGGCCAATCGCGGGCGGCACTCATCCGCGAGGGATCACCCCCGCGTGCGCGGGGAACAGCGCCGCGGCCGCGCCCCGCCTGACGTTGCCGCCGGATCACCCCCGCGTGCGCGGGGAACAGCCGCCGTCGAACGGCGTCGGGATGATGATCTTCGGATCACCCCCGCGTGCGCGGGGAACAGTCGAACCACACCTCGTTCCCCGTGGACAGCGAGGGATCACCCCCGCGTGCGCGGGGAACAGCGCGTGTACGTCGGCGACTCGGCCAGCCTCGCGGGATCACCCCCGCGTGCGCGGGGAACAGTTCTCGCCCTTGACGCTCGCCTTGATGGAGCCGGGATCACCCCCGCGTGCGCGGGGAACAGGGCGTCTCGATCGCGGCCAGGGTGAACCGGGTCGGATCACCCCCGCGTGCGCGGGGAACAGACCATGATGGCCCGCCGCTCCCTGTGGACGGCGGGATCACCCCCGCGTGCGCGGGGAACAGTCCGGGCGCTCAGCGGCCATCCTGCGGCGCGCGGGATCACCCCCGCGTGCGCGGGGAACAGTCGGGTAGCTCGGGCTCGGCGACCAGCTCGTCGGGATCACCCCCGCGTGCGCGGGGAACAGAGGTAGGAAGCCCCACATCTCCCGGTGTGGGGCGGATCACCCCCGCGTGCGCGGGGAACAGGGTGGCCGCCTGATGCTGACCGTCTACGACGAGGGATCACCCCCGCGTGCGCGGGGAACAGAAGGCGTACTCGTCGACGACCGGGCCGACCGGCGGATCACCCCCGCGTGCGCGGGGAACAGTTCGGCGCGGTCGCCACGGTCAACGAGGTGGTGGGATCACCCCCGCGTGCGCGGGGAACAGACCGGCGCGGCGACGTCCACGCTGACGGCCACGGGATCACCCCCGCGTGCGCGGGGAACAGGTACTCCGCCTCCGTCAGCTCATGCACCCCGGGGGATCACCCCCGCGTGCGCGGGGAACAGGCCAGCACCCGCCGGGCGCCCTCCTGCTCCGGGGGATCACCCCCGCGTGCGCGGGGAACAGACTTCCTGACCTGGGCCGCTAAAGATCAACAACGCCGATTTCATTCACTTGCCCGCTCAAGATCCTCCTCGCCCGCACCGCCCGGTTGCCGATAAGCAAAGCACCCCTGACGCTCCACGCACAACGCACCGCGCCCCCGCTCCTGCCATCCCCACCACCCACGACCGCCACCGTTCGGCAACTCCATCCTGGAGTCGTTGCCCCCGCCGGAGACAGCCCTAACCCAGACCACCCGGCAAGGGGCGGCCTGGGGTCTGCCCGTCTTCCCCCACTCCGGCCGCCAACGGCGGCTCACCAGGCCGTCGAGCCGGTCAAAGGGCTCCACCCAGGTTGCCGTCGGGGCCGCCCAGCTCCCGGTGGATGAACCGAACATCTCGGCGTCGCTGGCCCCGTCGAGCGTCGGCGTCACGGGCGCGCCTGCCGAGCGTCGCCTCATGCGGATCAGGATGTGCTGCGCCGGCCAGCCGGGATCGTGATCAAGGATCGGCGGCTTGAGCAGGGTGTCGATATCATGCCCGGATGGGTAGATTCCTTGCACTCTTCAACGGCGCGGCTGATGAGGTCGGCAAGGCCGAACTCAGCGAACAGCAGCAGAGTGACTTCCTTGAGGCCTGGGCGTCATGGGCGCAGGCAAACGAGAAGGCTCTCGTCGACCCCGGCGCTCCGTTGAACGCGAAGAAGCTGGTCACGGTGCAGGGGGTCGAGGACTTCACCGACGCCATGATCGGCTATGCCGTCGTGGAGGCGGGCTCGCACGATGAGGCCGTTGAGATCTTCTCCGGGCATCCGCACCTGGGGCTGCACGCCGGAAACTCGATCGCGGTCCTCGAATGCCCGGCTCCGCCTGGCTGATCTCAGGCCGGAGCCTCGCTGCCGGGCGCGTGACTTCGTTCGGGGCCTGATGGGGAAGGGCCGGCACGCCATCG
Organism: Micromonospora sp. WMMD712; assembly: GCF_029581295.1. Taxonomy (NCBI): domain Bacteria; kingdom Bacillati; phylum Actinomycetota; class Actinomycetes; order Micromonosporales; family Micromonosporaceae; genus Micromonospora; species Micromonospora sp. WMMD712. Next base: position 7,133,338 of record NZ_CP120743.1, on the reverse strand, counting down.
GACAGTTCGTGGCCGATGCGGCGGGCCGGCCCGTCCGGATCCCGGCGGCATTACCGAGGTGCCGTCGATGACCTGTGTCATCTCGGCACCATCAGGCGGTCCGAATCGGTTCAGAAGCCTCCACCCATGGTGCCGTCGGGGCCGCCCAGCTCCCGGTGGATGAAGTCGAACAGCTCGGCGTCGCTGGCCCCGTCGAGCGTCGGCGCAACAGGCACGTCGACCGACGCGGGCCGGTCGTCGCCCCAGCGGGCCAGGAACGCCTGCATCTGCACCAGCAGCTTCTGCCGGGTGAGCTGGTCGGGGGCGCTGGCGGCGAACAGCCCGTCGAGCTTCTCCAGCTCGGACAGCAGCCCCTCGGTCGCCGTCGCCCCGTCGGCCACGACGAGCGTACGCAGGTGGCGGGCCAGGGCCAGCGGCGTCGGGTAGTCGAACACGACGCTGGCCGGCAGGGTCGCCCCGGTGGCCGCCCGGAGCCGGTTGCGCAGCTCCACGGCGGTCATCGAGTCGAAGCCGACCTCCCGGAACGCCCGCCCCGGGCCGAGGTCACCGGCATCGGGCAGGCCGAGCACCGCCGCCGCCTGGGCGGCCACGAGGTCGACGAGCACGGCGTCGCGTTCGGCGTCGGTGAGCGGGCGCAGCCGGTCCCGCAGCGCGTCGGCGGCCCCGTCGTCGGCAGGTTCGGCGCTGTGCAGGCCGCGCAGCGCCTCCCGGGCCTCGGGGACCTCCCCGAACAGCGGCCGGGCCCGCACGGCGGCGATGGCCGGCACGAACCGGTCCCACCGTACGTCGGCCACCACGACCTGCGCGCCGTCGGCGACGGCCTGCCGCAGCGCGGCGGTGGCCAGGTCGGGGGCCATGCCGGGCAGGCCGCGGCGGCTGAGCTGGTCGAGGTCGGCGTCGGCGAGCCCGTCGGCCCAGGGGCCGAACGCCACCGAGGCTACCGGCAGCCCGGCCCGTCGCCGGTTCTCGGCGAGGACCTGGAGCAGGGCGTCGCCGGCCGCCTGACCGGACCGCCCGCCGGAGCCCCACACCCCGGAGGTGGAGGAGCAGAGCACCAGCGCGCCGAGGGCCGCGCCCTCCAGCTCGTCGGCGTAGCGGGGGATGTCACCGACGGTGGCGACGAGGTCGGCGGCGAGGCCGGCGAGGGTCAGCTCCGCCAGCGGCGCGGTGCCGGTGTCGGCGGGCACGTGCAGCAGCGCCGTCACCGGCCGCCCGTCGGCGGCGAGCTGCGCCATCCGGTCGGTGAGCTTCCCGCCGGCCGGCTGGTCCAGCGGCACCACGGCCGCGCCCTGCCGACCCAGCCAGGCCGTCGCGTGGCCGGCGACGGTGCCCTCCCCGCCGGTGACGAGGACGGTGCCGTGCGGCGTCCAGCCGCCGCCCGTACCGTCGGCCGGGTCGGTGGCCCGGACCAGCCGCCGCGCGTACGCGCCCGAGGCACGGACGGCGAGCTGGTCCTCCCCCTCGCTGTTGGTGAGCGCGGCGACCAGCACGGCGGCGTGGTCGGCGGTGACCGTGCCGGGCAGGTCGACGAGGCCGCCGACGTGCCGGGGGTGTTCCAGGGCGGCGGCCAGGCCGAGGCCCCAGGTGGTGGCCTGCCACGGCCGGGCGGCTGGCGCGTCGTCGGTGGCGACGGCACCGGCGGTGGCCAGCCACAGCGGCAGCGGCGCCTCGGCCGGCAGGCCGGTGTGCGCCTGCAACAGCAGCAGGTTGGCCGCGAGGCCGGCGGGCAGGGCGTCCTGCCCGGGGTGCGGGGCCTCGTCGAGGGCGAGCAGGGACAGCAGCCCGGTCGGCTGGTGCGTGGCGCAGGCCAGCGCCAGGTCGGCGGCGAGGCCGTCCCGGTCGACGGCCGCCGGGTCCACGGTGAGCAGGTGCACGGCCGCCCCACCGGCGCGCAGCGCGTCGGCGACCGCGTCGGCGGCCTCCCGGGGCGGCGCGACGACCAGCCAGGTGCCAGGGTCCCCGGGGGTGAGCCGCTGGGGCCGCCAGGTGACCCGGTAGCGCCAGCCGGCGATCGTGTCGTCCTCGTGCTGGCGGCGTCGCCACGACTCCAGCTCCGGCAGGAGATCCCGCAGGGGCTGGCTGGTGTCGATGCCGAGCCGGTCCAGGTCGCCGTCGGTGACCGCACGCCAGAACGCGGCGTCGGCCCGGTCCGCCCCGTCGGCCGGCGACGCGGTGAGGGTGGGCCAGTAGCGCTGCGGCTGGAACGCGTACGTGGGCAGCTCCGGCAGGTCGCGCGGGGCGGGCCGGGGGCCGGCGAGCGGGGCGAGCAGCGCCGCCCAGTCGAGGTCCCGGCCGGTCGCGTAGCGGGTGGCGAGCGCGGCGAGCAGCGCGGTCGGCTCCGGCACGCCGGCCCGCAGGGCGGCCACGGCGGTGGCGTCGTCGGGCAGCAGCTCCGCGTTCATCGCGGTGAGCACGGCGGCGGGCCCGATTTCGAGGTACGTGTCGACGCCCGCCCCGCGCAGCGCGGCGACCCCGTCGGCGTAGCGGACGGCCTCGCGGACGTGCCGCACCCAGTAGTCGGCGGTCCGCAGGTCGTCGCCGTCGGCGAGCGCCCCGGTCAGGTTCGACACGACCGGCACCAGCGGCGCGGCGAAGGAGAGCGTCTCCAACACGGCCCGGAACTCGGCGAGCATCGGCTCCATCAACGGGCTGTGGAACGCGTGACTCACCGTGAGCCGGCGCGTCCGCGCACCCCGGTCCCGCCACGCCCGCTCGATCTCGTCGAGGGCCCCGACGGCACCGGAGACGACCACGGAGGTGGGCCCGTTGACGGCGGCGATCCCGACGTCGGCGCGACCGGCGATCGAGGCGGACACGTCGGCCTCGGCCGCGTTGACCGCGAGCATCCCGCCGCCGGCCGGCAACGCCTGCATCAACCGACCCCGCGCGGCAACCAGTGCGCACGCGTCCGCCAGCGACAAGACCCCCGCCACGTGCGCGGCGGTGATCTCACCGACCGAGTGGCCGCCCACGAAGTCCGGCACCACCCCGAACGACTCCACCAGGCGGAACAAGGCCACCTCGACCGCGAACAACCCCGCCTGCGTGAACACCGTCTGGTCGAGCAGACCCGCCTCGGCGGAACCCTCCGCCGCGAACAGCACCGGCTTCAGCGGCTGCGGCAGTAGCGGATCCAGGTGGGCGCACACCTCGTCCAGCGCGGCGGCGAACACCGGGAACGCCGCGGACAACTCCCGACCCATGCCGGCACGCTGCGCGCCCTGACCGGAGAACAGGACGGCGGTGCCGCCCGTCGCCGTCGGGGCGGGCCCGACGAGGGCGGGGTGGGTGCTGCCGGCGGCGAGGGCCCGCAGCGCCGCGAGGCGGGTCTGCGGGTCGGCGGCGACGACCGTCGCCCGGTGGGCCAGGTGCGCCCGGCCCTCGGCCAGCGCCCAGGCCACCGCCCCGGCGTCGGCCGCGTCGACATCGGCCGTGCCGGCGTCGGCCGTACCCTCGCCCGGGGTTGCCGGGTCGGAGCCGGCCGGGGTCGCCGGGACGGCGAGCCGGCGGGCCAGCCGGTCGGCCTGCTCGCGTAGCCCGGCGGCCGTGGCGGCGGAGACCGGCCAGGGCAGCGCCGCGCCGCCCGCCGCCGACCGCTCGCCAAGGTTGGCGGACCCGGCGGGGTCGACGGGCTCGATGGACCCAGCGGGGTCGACCGGTTCCTCCGCCGGTGCCTGTTCGAGGATCACGTGGGCGTTGGTGCCGGAGATGCCGAACGACGACACGCCGGCCCGGCGGGGGCGGCCGTCGGCGGCCCACGGGCGGGCCTCGGTGAGCAGCGCCAGCGGGGACGTCGCCCAGTCCACGTGCGGCGACGGCTCGTCGGCGTGCAGGGTCGCCGGCAGCGTGCCGTGCCGCAGGGCGAGCACCATCTTGATCAGGCTGGCCGCACCGGCCGCCGCCTGGGTGTGCCCGATGTTCGACTTCACCGACCCCAGCCACAGGGGACGGTCGGCGGGCCGGTCCGGCCCGTACGCGGCCGTCAGCGCCTGCGCCTCGATCGGGTCGCCGAGGGTGGTGCCGGTGCCGTGCGCCTCGATGGCGTCGACGTCCGCCGGGGTGAGCCCGGCGTTGGCGAGGGCCTGCCGGATCACCCGCTGCTGCGCCGGCCCGTTCGGGGCGGTGAGCCCGTTGGACGCGCCGTCCTGGTTGACGGCGGAGCCGGCCACCACGGCCAGGATCCGCCGGCCGTCGCGGTGGGCGTCGGAGAGGCGTTGCAGGAGCAGGACGCCGACGCCCTCGCCCCAGCCGGTGCCGTCGGCGTCCGCGCCGAACGCCTTGACCCGCCCGTCGGCGGCGAGGCCGCGCTGCCGGGAGAACTCCAGGAACGCCCCCGGCGTCGACATGACGGTCACGCCGCCCGCGAGGGCCAGGTCGCACTCGCCGGACCGCAGCGCCTGCGCGGCCAGGTGCAGGGCGACCAGCGACGACGAGCACGCCGTGTCGACGGTGACCGCCGGCCCGTGCAGCCCGAACGAGTACGCCAGCCGGCCGGACACCACGGACGCGCCGTTGCCGGTGGCCTGGTAGCCCTCCACCTCGGAGCGGGCGCCCAGCAGCAGCGTCGCATAGTCCTGCCCGTTGGTGCCCATGAAGACGCCGGTGGCGGAGCCGCGTACCCGGTGCGGGTCGATGCCGGCCCGCTCGAACGTCTCCCAGGTGGTGTGCAGCAGCAGCCGCTGCTGCGGGTCCATGGCCAGGGCCTCGCGGGGGTTGATGCCGAAGAACGCGGCGTCGAAGTCGGCCACGTCGTCGAGGAACCCGCCGCTGCGGGCGTAGCTGGTGCCCACCCGGTCCGGGTCGGCGTCGAACAGGGCGGCGAGGTCCCAGCCCCGGTCGGTGGGCATCGGCCCGATCGCGTCGCCACCGTCGAGCAGCAGCTCCCACAGCTCCTGCGGCGACGACACCCCGCCGGGGAAGCGGCAGGCCATGGAGACGATGGCGATGGGCTCGTCGGCCGCCGGCCGGGCCGCGACCAGACCGACCGCCGGGTCGGCGTCGGCCGCGCCGGCCACCAGTTCCGTACGCAGGAAGCGCGCCAGCTCCGCCGCCGACGGATGGTCGAAGACGACGGTCGACGGCAGGGTCAGCCCGGTGGTCCGGCCCAGCCGGTCCCGCAGTTGCACGGCGGCGAGGCTGTCGAAGCCGAGTTCCCGGAACGCCCGGCCGGCGGGCACCTGGTCGGTGGAGTCGTGCCCGAGCACCGCCGCCGCCTCGGCGCGTACCAGGTCGACCAGCAGGTTCTCCTGGCCGGTGGCCGGCAGCGCGGCGAGCCGCGCCCGCAGGCCGCTGGTGGCGGCGTCGGCCTCCGGCCGCTGCGCCTCGACGGCGGGGGCCGGGGCGACCCGGTCGAACAGGCTGCTAGGCCGGGCCGCGGTGAACGCGGCGACGAACCGGGACCAGTCCACGTCGGCGACGACCGGCGCGGGCTCGGGGGCGTTGACCCAGCGGCCCAGCGCCGCGACGGCGGCCCCGGGGTCGAGAGGGGTGAACCCCCGGCGGCGCAGGCCCTCGGCGGTCTCCCCGGCGGCCATGCCGTCGGCCGCCCACGGCCCGTAGGCGAGGGCGGTGGCGGGCAGCCCTTCGGCCCGGCGGACGGCGACGAGGGCGTCGAGCAGGGCGTTGCCGGCCGCGTAGCCGGCCTGGCCGCCGCCGCCCCAGACGCCGGCGACGGACGAGAACACGACGAACGCGTCGAGGTCCCGGCCCCGGCAGGCGGCGTCGAGATGCAGGGCCCCGAGCACCTTCCCGGCGAGGGTCGCCGACAGGTCGGCGGCGGTCACCTCGTGCGCCGGGACGGCCCCGCCGGCCGCGCCTGCGGTGTGCACGACGGCGGTGAGCGCGGGCAGCCCGGCGACGAGGGCCTCGACGGCAGCGGCGTCGGTGACGTCGCAGGCGACGACCCGCACCGCCCCGCCCAGCTCCTCGACCAGCTCGGCGGCGCCGGGGGCGTCCGGGCCGCGCCGGGACGCGAGGACCACCTCGGCCGCCCCGTTGGCCAGCAGCCATCGGGCGGTGTGCCGGCCCAACGCACCCGTACCACCGGTGACCAGCACCATCCCCGACGGCCGCCACCCCGACCCGACCGGCGGCGCGGCGGGCACGAGCCGCCGGCCGAAGACGCCGTTGCGGCGTACCGCCACCTGGTCCAGGGTGCCGTCGGCGAGCACCGCGACGAGCGCGGCGCGGGTGCTGCGGTCGGCGCGGGCGGGCAGGTCGACCAGCCCGCCCCAGCGGTCGGGCTGCTCCAGGGCGACGGCGCGGCCGAGGCCCCAGGCGAGCGCCGCCCAGGTGTCGGCGGCCCGCTCACCGGCCGTGACCGGCATGGCGGCACGGCTGAGCGCCCACACCCGGCCGGGCAGGCCCGTGTCGGTCAGCGCCTGGACGAGCGCGAGCAGCGTCGCCGTGCCGGCCGGCACGCCCGGCGCGTCGGGGAGGGCCTCGTCCTGCCGGGGCAGCACGCACAGCACGCCCGCCCAGCCGTCGACTCCGGTGCGGCGCAGCCGCTCGCCCAGCTCCGCCCGGTCGGGGGACGGCGGGGCGGTCAGCGTGTCGACGGTCGCGCCGGCCTCGGTGAGCGTCTTCGCGACGCCCGCGTCGGTGCCGCCGCCGACGGTGACGACGAGCCACCGGCCGGTCAGCCCGGCCGCCGGGGCGAACCGCAGGGGCTCCCACCCGATGCGGTACGACCAGCCGTCGAGCGTGGTGTCGCGGGTGCGCGCCTGCCGCCACTGCGACAACGCGGGCAGGGCCGGGGCGAGGGCGTCGAGGGCGGTGTCGTCGCCGAGTTGGGTGGCGAGGGCGGTCAGGTCGCCGCGTTCGACGGCCGCCCAGAACTCGGCGTCCCCACTACCGTCGGTGTCCTTGCGGGGGCGCGGCAGCGCCTCCGGCCAGAACCGCTGGTGCTGGAACGCATACGTCGGCAGGTCCACCCGCCGCGCCCCCGTGCCGGCGAACCACTGCCGCCACGACACCGGAACCCCACCGACGTGCAACTCCGCCAGGGCAGCCAGCAGCCCGGTCGCCTCCGGCCGGTCCCGACGCTGCACGGCGACCGTCAGCACACCCTCGTCACCCGGCAGCACGTCGGCCGCCAAGGCCGTCAACACGCTCTGCGGTCCCACCTCCAGGAACGTGTCCACACCGGCCTTGCGCAGCACGGTCACCCCGTCGGCGAACCGGACCGCCTCGCGGACGTGCCGCACCCAGTAATCCGGCGTGCGGATCTCGTCGGCGTCGGCCAGGGCCCCGGTCAGGTTCGACACCACCGGCAGCAACGGCGCGGCGAAGGCGAACGTCTCCAGGATCGCCCGGAACTCGGCCAGCATCGGCTCCATCAACGGACTGTGGAACGCGTGACTCACCGCCAACCGGCGCGTCCGCGCACCCCGCTCCCGCCACACCCCCTCGACCTCGTCCAGGGCCTCAACGGCACCCGAGACGACCACGGCCGACGGGCCGTTGACGGCCGCGATCCCGACATCGGCCCGACCGGCAATCGACTCCGCCACCGCCTCCTCGGCCGCAGCCACCGCGAGCATCCCGCCCCCGGCCGGCAACGCCTGCATCAGGCGACCCCGGGCGGCCACGAGCTGACACGCGTCCGCGAGGGACAACACCCCCGCCACGTGCGCGGCAGTGATCTCACCGACCGAATGGCCGCCCACGAAGTCCGGCACCACCCCGAACGACTCCACCAGACGGAACAGGGCCACCTCGACCGCGAACAACCCCGCCTGCGTGAACACCGTCTGGTCGAGCAGTTCGGCCTCAGTCGTGCCCGCCTCCGCGAACAGCACCGACTTGAGCGGCTGCGGCAGCAACGGATCCAGCTCGGCGCACACCTCGTCCAACGCCGACGCGAACACCGGGAACGCCCCCGCCAGCTCCCGACCCATCCCGGCACGCTGCGCGCCCTGACCCGAGAACAGGACCGCGAGCTGACCGCGCTCGGCGGCCGTGCCGGTGACGATCGCTGCGGAGGGGTCGCCGCCGTCGAGCGCCCGTAGCGCGGCGAGCAGCCCGTCCCGGTCGGCGACCAGGGCGACGGCCCGCTGCTCCAGGGTGGGACGCGTCGTCACCGACGACCACGCCACGTCCAGCGCGGCAAGCGACCCGTCACCGGTCAACCACCGGGCCCACCGACCCGCCTGACCAGCCAACGCCGCATCCGTGCGGGCCGACAGCAGCACCGGCACCACCGGCGGCGTCACCCGCTCCACCACCACACCCTCGACAACCTCCACCGGAGGCTGCTCGATGATCACATGCGCATTCGTCCCCGAAATCCCGAACGACGACACCGCCGCCCGACGCGGCCGGTTGACGACCGGCCACGGCGTCGCCTCAGTCGCCAGCACAACCGCCCCCGCAGCCCAATCGACATGCGGGGACGGCTCGTCCACGTGCAGGGTCGACGGCACCACCCCATGCCGCATCGCCAACACCATCTTGATGATCCCGGCGACACCAGCCGCCGCCTGCGTGTGCCCGATGTTCGACTTGACCGACCCGAGCAACAGCGGGGTCTCACGGTCCTGGCCATAGGCGGCGAGCAGCGCCTGCGCCTCGATCGGATCACCCAGGGTGGTGCCGGTGCCGTGCGCCTCGACCGCGTCCACGTCGGCCGGCGACAGCCGCGCGTTGGCCAGGGCCTGCCGGATCACCCGCTGCTGCGACGGCCCGTTCGGCGCGGTCAACCCGTTCGACGCACCATCCTGGTTGACGGCCGTGCCCCGCACCACGGCGAGAACCCGGTGACCGTTGCGGCGGGCGTCCGACAGCCGCTCGACGAGCAGCATGCCCACGCCCTCCGACCAACCCGTCCCATCAGCGGCGGCAGCGAACGACTTGCACCGCCCGTCCTGCGAAAGCCCCCGCTGCCGGGAGAACTCGATGAACGTGCCGGGGGTGGCCATGACGGTGACGCCGCCGGCCAGGGCCAGGTCGCACTCCCCCGACCGCAGCGCCTGCGCCGCCAGGTGCAGGGCCACCAGGGACGACGAGCACGCCGTGTCGACGGTGACCGCCGGCCCCTCCAGGCCGAACGTGTACGCCACCCGCCCCGACAGCACACTGCCCGACGTGCCCGTACCCACGTAGCCCTCCACCTCGGCGGGCAGGTCCATGAGGCGCGTCGCCCAGTCGTGGTACATGACGCCCGCGAACACGCCGGTGCGGCTGCCCCGCAGCCGGACCGGGTCGACCCCGGCGGACTCGAACGTCTCCCACGACGCCTCCAGCAGCAACCGCTGCTGCGGATCCATCGCCAGGGCCTCGCGGGGCGAGATCCCGAAGAACCCGGGGTCGAACTCCGCCGCACCGTAGAGGAAGCCGCCGTTGCGGGTGTAGGAGGTGCCGCTGTTGTTCGGGTCCGGGTCGAACAGGGTGTCGAGGTCCCAGCCCCGGTCGACGGGGAACTCGGAGATCCCGTCGCCGCCGGTGGCCAGCAGCTCCCACAGGTCGTCGGGGCTGGCCACCCCGCCCGGGTAGCGGCAGGCCATGCCGACGATCGCGATCGGCTCGTCGGTGTCCTTCGTCGCGCTGGCGACCAGGTCGGTCGCCGACTGACGTACGCCGGCCAGCTCGGACCACAGGTGCTCGGCGAGCACGGCGGGGGTCGGGTAGTCGAACACCAGCGTCGAGCCGAGCCGCAACCCGGTTGCCGCGTTGACCCGGTTGCGCAGGTCCACCGCCGTCAACGAGTCGAAACCCAGCTCCCGGAACGCCCGGTCCGCCGGCACCGCCTCCGCGCCGCCGTGCCCCAGCACCTGCGCGACGAGGCCACGGACCAGGAGCACGAGTTGCGCCCGGCCTTCGTCCTCGGTGAGGGCGGCGAGCCGCTCGGCCCACCCCCCGCTGCCCTGCCCCGCCTGGCGGCGGCTGGTGGTGCTCGCGCCGACGAGGGTGCGCAGCATGGGCGGCACCACGCCACCGGAGGCGGCGGCCCGCAGGGCGGGCACGTCGATGGTCGCCGGCACCAGGGCAGCACGGTCCGCCGCGAGGGCCGCGTCGAACAGCTCCAGACCGGTGGCCGCGCTCATCGGCGTCAGACCCGCCCGCGCCGACCGCGCCCGATCCGCGTCACCGAGCAACGCCGCCATCCCGTCGGTGTCCCACATACCCCACGCCAGGGACACCGCCGGCAGACCAGCCCCCCGCCGGAACGCCGCAAGACCGTCCAGGAACGCGTTCCCCGCCGCATACGCACCCTGACCCGGCGAACCGAGCACCCCCGCGATCGACGAGAACACCATAAACAGGTCCAGGTCCAGACCGGCCGTCGCCTCGTGCAGGTGCCACGCCGCGTCCACCTTCGGCGCAAGCACAGCCGCCAGCCGCTCCCCGGTGAGCCCCTCGACGAGCCCGTCGTCGAGCACCCCGGCCGTGTGCACCACCCCGGCCAGCCGACCACCGTCGGCGGTGAGCCGCCCGACCAGGGCGCGCACGACCTCGGCATCCGTCACGTCACACGCCGACACCTCCACCGACGCGCCCAGCCCCGACAGCCGCCCCACCAGCTCGTCCGCGCCGGCAGCGGCGGCACCCCGACGCGACACCAACACCAACGACCGCACCCCGTGCGTCTGCACCAGATGCTCCGCGACCAGAGCGCCCAACGCGCCCGTACCACCGGTCACCAACACGACACCGTCGCCCAGCGGGGCGACCGCCGGCACGTCAGGCACCGACGCACGCACCAGACGCGGCACCCACACCCCGCCCGGACGCACCGCCACCTGACCACCGACGGCCGCATCGTCGAGGGCGCCGGCCAGCACGGCCGGCAGTTCGGTTGCGCCGTCGCCGTCGGCGTCCAGGTCCGCGAGGACGATGCGGCCGGGGTGTTCCGACTGGGCCGAGCGGAGCAGGCCCCACACGGCCGCGCCGGCCAGGTCGGTCACCCGGTCACCGTCGCGCGCCGCGACCGCGCCCCGGGTGACGACGACGAGCCGCGTGTCGGCGAGCGCGTCGGCCGCCAGCCACGCCTGCGCCGCGCGCAACGCCTCCGACGCGACCGCCCGCACCACATCGGGGGCGGCGTGGGCGGCGGCGACCGGCAGCACGAGGGCGCGCGGGGCGTCGGCCCCTGCGGCCACCGCCGCCAGCAGGGCCGCCACGTCGGGGTACGCCGCCAAACGGCCCTCGCCCGCCGGCGCGTCGAGGAACCCGGTCATGGTGGTGTCCTCGGGGACGAGCAGCGCCCAGCCAGCGGGGCCACCGGTCGGGGCGACCTCGGCGGCCTGCCACACCACCTCGAACAACGACCGCGACGCCGCACCCGCGACACCAACCCCGGTCAACTCCCGCAGCGCCAGCGAATCCACCGACACCACCGGCGCACCCGACTCGTCCACCGCAACCAGACGGACCCCGGAACCGACCCGGGTCAACCGCACCCGCAGTGCCCGCGCACCCGACGCGTGCACCTGCACACCCGAGAACGCGAACGGCACCCGCGCCGCCGACGCCTCCTCACCGAGCAGCAACCCGATCGGGTGCAACGCCGCATCCAGCAACGCCGGATGCACCCCGAAGCCGTCCGAGCTTCCCGCCTCATCGGGCAGGGCCACCTCGGCGAACACCTCGCCGTCACCGGCCCACACCCGACGCAGACCACGGAACACCGGCCCGTAGACCAGACCCAGCCCCGCCAGGCCCGCGTACCAGCCGGACAGATCCACCTCCGACACACCCACCGGCGGCCACGCACCCAGCACCGGCTCCTCGGCGGAGGCTGCCGCCAGCACGCCCTCGGCGTGCCGGACCCACCCGGCATCGCCGTCGCGTCGGGAGTAGATGGTCACCGGCCGCTCCGGCGCGTCGGCGGGGCCGTCGACGCGTACCTGGATGCGCACGCTTCCGGTGTCGGGCACGACCAGCGGCGCGGCCATGGTCAGTTCCCGGAGCCGGGGCAGCCCCGTCTCGTCGCCGGCCCGGACGGCCAGCTCCACGAGCGCGGTGCCCGGCACGAACGTCGCGCCGGAGACCGCGTGATCCGCCAGCCACGGGTACGCGGCGAGGGACAGCCGGCCGGTGAGCACCACCTCGTCGTTGCCGGCCAGGTCGACGGACGCGCCGAGCAGCGGGTGCCCGGCGTCGCCCAGCCCGGCCCCCGACACGTCGCCGGTCCGGGGCCGGCCGGAGTTGGGCCAGTAGCGCTGGTGCTGGAACGCGTACGTCGGCAGGTCGACCCGCGCCGGGCCGCTGCCGGCGAACCACTGCCGCCAGGTCACGGGCACCCCGTGGACGTGCAGCTCGGCCAGCGCGGCGAGCAGCGCCCGCGCGGCGGGCCGGTCGCGGCGCTGGGCGGCAACGGCGCGCACGCCCTCCTCGCCGGCCAGCACGTCGGCGGCCAGAGCGGTGAGGACGCTCTGCGGCCCCACCTCCAGGAACGTGCCGACACCGGCGGACCGCAGCGCGGCGACCCCGTCGGCGAACCGCACGGCCTCCCGGACGTGCCGCACCCAGTAGTCAGCGGTACGCAGCTCGTCGCCGTCGGCGAGGGCCCCGGTCACGTTCGACACCACCGGCACCAGCGGCGCAGCAAAGCGGAGCCCCTCCAGGACGGCCCGGAACTCGGCGAGCATCGGCTCCATCAACGGGCTGTGGAACGCGTGACTCACCGCCAGCCGGCGGGTACGCACACCCCGGCCCTGCCACTCCCGCTCCAGGTCGTCGAGGACGTCGGCGGCACCCGACACGACCACGGCCGACGGTCCGTTCACCGCCGCGACCCCGACCCGGTCGCCCCGTCCACCGGGCGAGTCCAGCCCGTCCAGCGAGGCGAGCACCTCGGCCTCCGGCGCGGCCACCGCCAGCATCCCGCCGCCAGCGGGCAGGGACTGCATCAGCCGGCCCCGCGCCCCGACGAGGGTGCACGCGTCCGTCAGCGACAACACCCCGGCCACGTGCGCGGCCGTGATCTCGCCGATCGAATGCCCACCCACGAAGTCCGGCACGATCCCGAACGACTCCACGAGCCGGAACAGCGCCACCTCGACGGCGAACAGACCGGCCTGCGTGAACACCGTCTGGTCCAACAGATCGGCGTCGCCGGTGCCCGCCTCCGCGAACAGCACGCGCTTGAGCGGCTGCGGCAGCAACGGATCCAGGTGACCGCACACCTCGTCCAACGCGGCGGCGAACACCGGGAACGCCCCGTACAGCTCCCGGCCCATGCCGGCACGCTGCGCGCCCTGGCCCGAGAACAGCAGGGCCAACTGCCCCCGCTGCTCCGCGGCCCCGACCACCACGGCGCCCGACGGCTCACCGGTGGCCAGAGCCCGCAGGGCAGCCAGCAGATCGTCCCGGCCCTCGGCGACCACCGCCGCGCGCTGCTCCAACGCCGGGCGCGTCGTCACCGACGACCACGCCACGTCCAACGCGGCAAGCGACCCGTCACCGGCCAACCACCGGGCCCACCGACCCGCCTGACCAGCCAACGCCGCATCCGTGCGGGCCGACAGCAGCACCGGCACCACCGGCGGCGTCACCCGCTCCACCACCACACCCTCGACAACCTCCACCGGAGGCTGCTCGATGATCACATGCGCATTCGTCCCCGAAATCCCGAACGACGACACCGCCGCCCGACGCGGCCGGTTGACGACCGGCCACGGCGTCGCCTCAGTCGCCAGCACAACCGCACCCGCAGCCCAATCGACATGCGGCGACGGCTCATCCACGTGCAGGGTCGACGGCACCACCCCATGCCGCATCGCCAACACCATCTTGATGATCCCGGCGACACCAGCCGCCGCCTGCGTGTGCCCGATGTTCGACTTGACCGACCCGAGCAACAGCGGGGTCTCCCGCCCCTGGCCGTAGGTGGCCAGCAGCGCCTGCGCCTCGATCGGATCACCCAGCGTCGTGCCCGTGCCATGCGCCTCGACCGCGTCCACATCAGCCGGCGACAGCAGCGCGTTGGCCAGAGCCTGCCGGATCACCCGCTGCTGCGACGGACCATTCGGCGCGGTAAGACCATTCGACGCACCGTCCTGATTCACCGCCGTCCCCCGCACCACGGCGAGGACCCGCCGGCCGTCCCGCTGCGCGTCGGAGAGCCGCTGCACCAGCAGCATGCCCACGCCCTCCGACCAGCCCGTCCCGTCCGCCGACGCGGCGAACGACTTGCACCGGCCGTCCTGCGACAGCCCGCGCTGCCGGGAGAACTCCACGAACGTCCCCGGGGTGGCCATCACCGTCACGCCACCGGCCAGGGCCAGGTCACACTCCCCCGACCGCAGCGCCTGCGCCGCCAGATGCAACGCGACCAGCGACGACGAGCACGCCGTGTCCACGGTCACCGCCGGCCCCTCAAGACCGAACGTGTACGCCACCCGCCCCGACAGCACACTGCCCGACGTGCCCGTACCCACGTAGCCCTCGGTGTCCGGCGGCAGGTCGGCCAGTCGGGAGGCGTAGTCGTGGTACATGACGCCGGCGAAGACGCCGGTGCGGCTGCCCCGCAGCCGGACCGGGTCGACCCCGGCGGACTCGAACGTCTCCCACGACGCCTCCAGCAGCAACCGCTGCTGCGGATCCATCGCGATCGCCTCACGCGGCGAGATCCCGAAGAACGCCGGGTCGAACTCGGCCGCCCCGGCGAGGAAACCGCCGTGCCGGGTGTACGAGGTGCCGCTGCGGTCCGGGTCGGGGTCGAACAGGGTGTCGAGGTCCCAGCCCCGGTCGGCGGGGAACTCGGAGATCCCGTCCCCACCGTCGGCCAGCAACGCCCACAGGTCGTCCGGGCTGGCGACCCCACCCGGATAACGGCAGGCCATGCCCACGATCGCGATCGGCTCGTCGACGCCGGTGACGGCGCGGGCCGCCGCCCGGCGGTCGGTGAGCTGGCCGGATACCTGCTCGTAGAGGTGCTCGGCGAGCACGGCGGGGGTCGGGTAGTCGAACACCAGCGTCGAGGCCAACCGCAGCCCCGTCGCCGCGTTGACCCGGTTACGCAGGTCCACCGCCGTCAACGAGTCGAACCCCAGCTCCCGGAACGCCCGGTCCGCCGGCACCGCCTCCGCACCACCGTGCCCCAACACCTGCGCCACCAGGCCCCGCACCAGCAGGTCGATCTGGGCGCGGGCCTCGTCGGGGTCCAGCCCGGCGAGTTGGTCGGCCCAGTCCCAGCCGCCGCCCTGGCCGGCCTGTCGGCGGGTGGTCGTCGTGCCGACGAGGGCGCGCAGCACCGCCGGGACCGGGCCGCCCGCGCCGAGGGCGGCCCGCATGGCCGGCACGTCGAGCACGGCCGGCACCAGGGCGGGGCGTCCGGCCGCGAGGGCCGCGTCGAACAGCTCCAGACCGGTGGCCGCGCTCATCGGCGTCAGACCCGCCCGCGCCGACCGCGCCCGATCCGCGTCACCGAGCAACGCCGCCATCCCGTCGGTGTCCCACATCCCCCACGCCAGGGACACCGCCGGCAGACTAGCCCCCCGCCGGAACGCCGCGAGCCCGTCCAGGAACGCGTTCCCCGCCGCATACGCGGCCTGACCCGGCGAACCGAGCACCCCGGCGATGGAGGAGAACACCACGAACAGGTCCAGGTCGAGGCCGGCGGTGGCCTCGTGCAGGTGCCACGCCGCGTCCACCTTCGGCGCGAGGACCCGGGCCAGCCGGTCGGCGTCGATGCCGGTGACCACCGCATCGTCGAGCACCCCGGCCGTGTGCACCACCCCGGCCAGCCGACCACCGTCGGCGGTGAGCCGCCCGACCAGGGCGCGCACGGCCTCGGCATCCGTCACGTCGCAGGCTGCCACCTCCACCGACGCGCCCAGCCCCGACAGCCGCTCGACCACGGCGTCCGCGCCGGCAGCGGCGGTGCCCCGACGCGACACCAACACCAACGACCGCACCCCGTGCACCGACACCAGATGCTCCGCGACCAGAGCGCCCAACGCGCCCGTACCACCGGTCACCAGCACCGCACCGTCGCCGACAGCGACGGGGGTGTCCGTGGCCGACGCGCGCACCAGACGCGGCACCCACACCCCGCCCGAACGCACCGCCACCTGACCACCCACGCCCGCGTCGTCGGCGACCCGGGCGAGCAGGCCCAGGGCGTGCGCGTCGAGGTCGCCGTCGACGTCGGCGAGGACGATGCGGCCCGGGTGCTCGGTCTGCGCCGAGCGGAGCAGGCCCCACACGGCGGATCCGGCGAGGTCCACGACGGGATCGTCCGGCCCGGCGGCCACCGCGCCCCGGGTGACGACGACGAGCCGCGTGTCGGCGAGCGCGTCGGCGGCCAGCCACGCCTGGGTGGCCGCGAGGATGCCGCTGGTGACCGCCTTTGCCGCCTCGGGAACGGCGGCGTCGGGGGCGGCGACCGGCAGCACGAGGGCGCGCGGGGCGTCGGCCCCTGCGGCCACCGCCGCCAGCAGGGCCGCCACGTCGGGGTACGCCGGCAGGCCGGGCAGTGTCGCCGGCAGGTCCCCGCCGGTCAGCAGCGCCCAGCCGGACAACTCGCCGGTCGGGGCGGCCTCGGCGGCCTGCCACACCACCTCGAACAACGACCGCGACGCCGCACCGCCGGCACCGACACCGGTCAACTCCCGCAACACGATCGAGTCCACCGACACCACCGGCGCACCCGACTCGTCCACCGCGACCAGACGGATCTCAGAGCCCGCCCGCGTCAACCGCACCCGCAGCACCCGCGCACCCGACGCGTGCACCTGCACACCCGAGAACGCGAACGGCACCCGTGCCGCTGCCGGCCCCTCGTCGGCGAGCAACAGCCCGATCGGGTGCAACGCCGCATCCAACAACGCCGGATGCACCCCGAACTCCGCCGCGCCCTCGACCTCATCGGGCAGGGCCACCTCGGCGAACACCTCGCCGTCGCCGGCCCACACCCGACGCAGCCCGCGGAACACCGGCCCGTAGACCAGGCCGAGGCCCGCCAGAGCCTCATACCAACCCGACAGATCCACCTCCGGCGCAGCCACCGGCGGCCACGCACCCAGCACCGGCTCCTCGGCCGACACCGGCTCCAGCACACCCTCGGCGTGCCGCACCCACCCGGCGTCACCGTCGGTCTCGGCGTGCACCGCGACGGGCCGGGCACCGGTCGGGTCGGGCGCGCCGACGCGCACCTGGACCCGTACGCCGCCGGTGGCGGGCAGCACGAGCGGCGCGGCGATGGTGAGTTCCCGGAGCCGGGAGACGCCCGCCTCGTCGCCGGCCCGGACGGCCAGCTCCACGAGGGCGGTGCCGGGGACGACCACCGTGTCGGAGACGGTGTGCTCGGCGAGCCACGGGTGGGTGGCGACGGAGAGGCGGCCGGTGAGCACGACCATGTCCTCGCCGGCGACGGTGACGGCTGCGCCGAGCAGGGGGTGCCCGGCCGCGCCGAGGCCGGCGCCGGTGACGTCGCCCGCGCGGGCGCGGCCGATGCCGAGCCAGTACCGCTCGTGCTGGAACGCGTACGTGGGCAGGTCGACGCGCTGCGGGTCGGTGCCGGCGTACCACTGGGTCCAGGTGACGGGCACGCCGTGGACGTGCAGCTCGCCCAGCGCGGCGAGCAGCGCCCGCGCGGCGGGCCGGTCGCGGCGCTGGGCGGCGACGGCGAGCACGCCCTCGTCACCGGCCAGCACGTCGGCGGCCAGAGCGGTGAGGACGCTCTGCGGCCCGACCTCCAGGAACGTGCCCACCCCGGCGGCGCGCAGCGCGGCGACCCCGTCGCCGAAGCGCACCGCCTCCCGCACGTGCCGTACCCAGTAGTCGGCCCGGGTCAGCTCCTGCGGTTCGGCCAGCGCCCCGGTCAGGTTGGACACGACCGGCACCAGCGGCGTACGGAACGCCAGCCCGTCGAGGACGGCCCGGAACTCGGCCAGCATCGGCTCCATCAACGGACTGTGGAACGCGTGACTCACCGCCAACCGGCGCGTCCGCACACCCCGCTCCCGCCAGAGCTGCTCGACCTCGTCGAGGGTCTCGACGGCACCGGAGACGACCACGGCCGACGGCCCGTTCACGGCCGCGATCCCGACGTCGGTGCGACCGGCGATCGAGGCGAGCACGTCGGCCTCGGCGGCGGCGACCGCGAGCATCCCGCCCCCGGCCGGCAACGCCTGCATCAACCGACCCCGGGCGGCCACCAGCGCACACGCGTCCGCCAGCGACAACACCCCCGCCACGTGCGCGGCGGTGATCTCACCGACCGAATGCCCACCGACGAAGTCCGGCACCACCCCGAACGACTCCACCAGGCGGAACAGGGCCACCTCGACCGCGAACAGGCCCGCCTGCGTGAAGACGGTCTGGTCGAGCAGCTCGGCCTCAGTCGTGCCCGCCTCCGCGAACAGCACCGGCTTCAGCGGCTGCGGCAGCAACGGATCCAGGTGCCCGCACACCTCGTCCAACGCGGCGGCGAACACCGGGAACGCCGCGGACAACTCCCGACCCATCCCGGCACGCTGCGCGCCCTGACCGGAGAAGAGGACCGCGAGCTGGCCCGTGGGGGTGCCGGCGGCGGTGACGACGGTGCCGGACGGTTCGCCGGTGGCGAGGGCGCGCAGCCCGGCGAGGAGGTCGTCGCGGTCGGCTGCCGCGAGCACGGCGCGGTGTTCCAGGGTGGCCCGGGTGACGACGGAGGACCAGCCCACGTCGGCGGGGCGGGGGGTCGGGTCGGCGGCGAGCCAGCGGGCCCAGCGGTCGGCCTGGGCGGCGAGGGCCGCCTCGGAGCGGGCCGACAGCAGCACGGCCGCCGGGTGGGCGTCGCCGGTGTGGGCGGACGCGTCGCCGGAGCGCACCGCCGCGTCGCCGGGTCGGGCGGACCGGGGGTCGGCGGGGGGCTGCTCGATGACGACGTGCGCGTTGGTGCCGCTGACGCCGAACGAGGAGATGGCGGCGCGGCGGGGGCGGCCCGTCTCGGGCCAGGGCCGGGCCTCGGTGGCCAGTTCGACGGCGCCGGCCGTCCAGTCGATGTGCGGGGACGGCTCGTCGACGTGCAGGGTGCGGGGGACGACGCCGTGCCGCATCGCCATGATCATCTTGATGATGCCGGCGGCCCCGGCGGCGGCCTGGGTGTGGCCGATGTTCGACTTGACCGACCCGAGCAGCAGCGGCCGGTCGACCGGCCGGTCCTGCCCGTAGGTGGCCAGCAGCGCCTGCGCCTCGATCGGATCGCCCAGGGTGGTGCCGGTGCCGTGCGCCTCGACGGCGTCCACGTCCGCCGGGGTCAGCCGCGCGTTGGCGAGGGCCTGCCGGATCACCCGCTGCTGCGACGGACCGTTCGGCGCGGTCAAACCGTTCGACGCACCGTCCTGGTTGACGGCCGTGCCCCGCACCACGGCGAGGATCCGCCGGCCGTCGCGGCGCGCGTCGGAGAGCCGCTGCACCAGCAGCATGCCCACCCCCTCCGACCAGCCCGTCCCGTCCGCGGCGGCGGCGAACGACTTGCACCGCCCGTCGGCCGACAACCCCCGCTGCCGGGAGAACTCCACGAACGTCCCTGGGGTGGCCATCACCGTCACGCCACCGGCCAGGGCCAGGTCGCACTCCCCCGACCGCAGCGCCTGCACGGCCAGGTGCAGGGCCACCAGCGACGACGAGCACGCCGTGTCCACGGTCACCGCCGGCCCCTCCAGGCCGAACGTGTAGGCGACGCGGCCGGAGACGACGCTGCCCGAGTTGCCGGTGCCGATGTAGCCCTCCAGGCCCTCGGGCAGCTCCTGCACCTGGGAGGCGTAGTCGTGGTACATCAGGCCGGCGAAGACGCCGGTGCGGCTGCCGCGTACCCGCGCCGGGTCGAGGCCGGCGGACTCGAACGTCTCCCACGACGCCTCCAGCAGCAACCGCTGCTGCGGATCCATCGCGACGGCCTCCCGGGGCGAGATCCCGAAGAACGCCGGGTCGAAGTCCGCCGCCCCGGCGAGGAAACCACCGTGCCGGGCGTAGGAGGTGCCGGGGTGGTCGGGGTCGGGGTGGAAGAGGGACTCCAGGTCCCAGCCCCGGTCGGCGGGGAACTCGGAGATTCCGTCGCCACCGTCGGCCAGCAGCGCCCACAAGTCGTCGGGGCCGGCGACCCCACCCGGGTAACGGCAGGCCATGCCGACGATCGCGATCGGCTCGTCGACGCCGCCGGTGGCGGCGACCGCCTCGGGCCGGTCGGCGGTCGCGCCGGTGAGCTGCTCGTGCACGTGCGCGGCGAGGGCCGCCGGGGTCGGGTAGTCGAACACCAGCGTCGACGCCAACCGCAGCCCCGTCGCCGCGTTGACCCGGTTACGCAGGTCCACCGCCGTCAACGAGTCGAAACCCAACTCCCGGAACGCCCGGTCCGCCGGCACCGCCTCCGCACCACCGTGCCCCAACACCTGCGCCACCAGGCCCCGCACCAGCACGTCCACCTGGGCGCGGGCCTCGTCGGGGGCGAGCGCGGCGAGGCGCTGGGCCCAGCCGCCGGCCGCGCCGCCGCCGGCCTGCCGCCGGGCGGGCGCGGTGCCGACGAGGGCGCGCAGCATCGGCGGTACGCCGGTGGCGGTGGCCGCCGCGCGCAGCGCCGGCACGTCGACGACGGCGGGGACGAGCGCGGCGGCGTCGGTGGCGACGGCGGCGTCGAACAGGGCGACGCCGACGGGCCCGTCGATCAGGCCGAGGCCGGAGCGGGTGACCCGGGACCGGTCGGCGGCGCTGAGGGTGGCGGCCATCCCGTCGGTGTCCCACATGCCCCAGGCCAGGGAGTGCGCGGTCAGCCCCTGGGCGCGGCGGTGGGCGGCGAGCGCGTCGAGGAAGTGGTTGGCGGCGGCGTACGCGCCCTGGCCCGGGGAGCCGAGGACCCCGGCGATGGAGGAGAACAGCACGAACAGGTCGAGGTCGAGGCCGGCGGTGGCCTCGTGCAGGTGCCACGCCGCGTCGACCTTCGGCGCGAGGACCCGGGCCAGCCGGTCGACGTCGATGCCGGTGACCACCGCGTCGTCGAGCACCCCGGCCGTGTGCACCACCCCGGCCAGCCGACCACCGTCGGCGGTGAGCCGCCCGACCAGGGCGCGCACCGCATCGGGGTCGGTGACGTCGCAGGCGAGCACGTCGACCCGCGCGCCGAGGGCGGTCAGCTCGGCGGCGAGGTCGGCCGCACCGTCGGCGGCGGGGCCGCGCCGGCTGACCAGGGCGAGGGAGTCCACGCCCCGGTCGGTGACGAGGTGCCTGGCCAGCAGCGCGCCGAGCGCGCCGGTGCCGCCGGTGACCAGGACGGTGCCGTCGAGGGGACGTCGGGCGGGCGCGGGTGGGGTGTCGGCGCGTACCAGACGGGGGGTGTAGGTCGTGTCGGCGCGGACGGCGAGCTGCGCCGCAGCCGGGTCGTCGGCGGCGGCCGCGAGCAGCGCGACGGCGGGCGCGTCGAGGTCCCGGTCGAGGTCGGCCAGGACGATGCGGCCGGGGTGCTCGGACTGGGCGGCGCGCAGCAGGCCCCACACGGCCGCGCCGGTCAGCTCGTCGGCGGGGTCGGCGTCGGTGGCCCGGACCGCGCCCCGGGTGACCACCGCGAGGCGGGTGTCGGCGAGGGCGTCGGCGGCGAGCCACGCCTGGACGGCGGCGAGCACGGCGGCGGTGCCGGCCCGCACGGCGGCGGGCAGCGCGTCGGCGGGCAGGCCGGCGGCCGTGGCGGGCACGGGCAGCAGGACCAGCGGGGGCACGTCGCCGGTGGCGGCCAGCTCGGCGACGCCCGGGTGGGCGGGGACGCCGGGCAGCGCGGGCGTGGCGGGGCCGAGCAGGGCGGCGCGGGGCGCGTCGGCGGGGGCGAGCGGCTCGGGCCGCCAGTCGACGCGGAACAGCGACCGGGCGGCGAGGGTGGCCGCCGACGGGTCGCCGCCGGTCATCTCGCGCAGGACGAGGGAGTCGACGGTGACCACGGGCCGGTCGGTGTCGTCGACGGCGAGCAGCCGCACGGCGGTGCCGGTGCGGGTGAGCCGGACGCGGAGGGTGTCCGCGCCGACGGCGTGCACCTGGACGCCCGCGAACGCGAACGGGGCCTTGGGGCCGGTGGTGCCGTCGCCGGGCAGCAGGGCGGTGGGGTGCAGGGCCGCGTCGAGCAGGGCGGGGTGCACGCCGAAGCCGGCGCTGCCGTCGGTGGTCGCGGCGGGCAGGGTCACCTCGGCGTAGACGGTGTCGTCGCCGGCCGTCCAGGCGCGGCGCAGGCCCTGGAACACCGGCCCGTAGGTCATGCCGTGGCCGGCGAGGGCGTCGTACCAGCCGGCGAGGTCGGCCTCGACGGCGTCGGCGGGGGGCCACGCGCCGAGGCCGGCGTCGGCGGTGGGCTCGACGGCGGTGAGCAGGCCCTCGGCGTGCCGCACCCAGTCGCCGTCGGGGTCGTGGTCGGGCTGGGAGTGCACGGTGACGGCCCGCCCGCCGACGCCGTCGCGGGGGCCGACGCGGACCTGGACGCGCACCGCGCCCTGGGCGGGGAGCACGAGCGGGGCGGCGATGGTCAGCTCCGCCACCCGGCAGGGGCCGAACTCGTCGCCGGCGCGCAGCGCCAGCTCGACGAGCGCGGTGCCGGGGACGACGACCGCGCCGGCGACCACGTGGTCGGCCAGCCACGGCTGGGCGGCGACGGAGAGCCGGCCGGTGAGCACGGCCGCGTCCTCGCCGGCCAGCCGGACGGCGGCGGCGAGCAGCGGGTGCCCGGCCGCGCCGAGGCCCGCCCGGGAGACGTCGGAGGCGCGGCCGGCGGGCCGCAGCCAGAAGCGTTCCCGGGCGAACGCGTACGTCGGGAGGTCGACCCGGGTCGGAGCGGCGTCGGCGAGCAGCGGGGCCCAGTCGACGCGTGCTCCGGCGGCGTGCAGCTCGGCGAGGGCGGCGAGCAGGGCGCGGGGCTCGGCGCGGTCGCGGCGCTGGGCCGGCACGGCGAGCAGGTCGTCGTCGCCGGTCAGGGCGTCGCGGACCAGGGCGGTGAGCACCGCGCCGGGGCCGATCTCGACGAACGTGTCCGCCCCGGCGGCGCGCAGCGCGGCGACCCCGTCGGCGAACCGGACGGCCTCCCGCACGTGCCGCACCCAGTAGTCGGCGGTCCGCAGGTCGTCGCCGTCGGCGAGCGCCCCGGTCACGTTCGACACGACCGGCACCAGCGGCGCGGCGAACGACAGCGTCTCCAACACGGCCCGGAACTCGGCGAGCATCGGCTCCATCAACGGGCTGTGGAACGCGTGACTCACCGTGAGCCGGCGGGTGCGGACACCCCGGTCCCGCCAGAGCTGCTCGACCTCGTCGAGGACCCCGACCGCGCCGGAGACGACCACGGCCGACGGGCCGTTGACGGCCGCGATTCCCACCTCGACGCGGCCGGCGATGGACTCCGCCACCTCGGCCTCGGCCGCAGCGACCGCGAGCATCCCGCCGCCGGCCGGCAACGCCTGCATCAACCGACCCCGGGCGGCCACCAGCGCACACGCGTCCGCCAGCGACAACACCCCCGCCACGTGCGCGCCAGTGATCTCACCGACCGAGTGGCCGCCCACGAAGTCCGGCACCACCCCGAACGACTCCACCAGGCGGAACAGGGCCACCTCGACCGCGAACAGCCCCGCCTGCGTGAACACGGTCTGGTCGAGCAGCTCGGCCTCAGTCGTGCCCGCCTCCGCGAACAGCACCGGCTTCAGCGGCTGCGGCAGCAACGGATCCAGGTGACCGCACACCTCGTCCAACGCGGCGGCGAACACCGGGAACGTGGCGTACAGCTCCCGACCCATCCCGGCACGCTGCGCGCCCTGACCGGAGAAGAGCAGGGCGACGGGGCCCCGGTCGGCGGCGCGGCCGGTGACGACGGCGTCGGTGGGCTCGCCCGTCGCGAGGGCGGTCAGGGCGGCGGCCAGCTCGGCGTGGTCGGCGGCGAGGAGCACCGCGCGGTGCTCCAGGGCGGTGCGGGCGACGAGCGACGTCCAGCCGACGTCGGCCAGCCGGGGCAGGTCGCCGCCGGTGGCCCGGTCGGCCCAGCGGCGGGCCCAGCGGGCGGCCTGGCGGGTCAGGCCGCCCTCGCCCCGGGCGGAGAGCAGCACCGGCACCAGCGGCGGGGCGGGCGGCCCGGCGACGTCGCCGTGCGGCCGGTCGGCGGCCTCGCCGTCCCGCCGCCGCGCGGTTTCGCCGGGCGGCTGCCCGGCGGTCGCGTCGTCGGCCACCGGCGCGGGCGGCTGCTCGATGATCACGTGGGCGTTGGTGCCGCTGACCCCGAACGACGACACGGCGGCGCGGCGCGGCCGGTCCACCTGCGGCCACGGCCGGGCCTCGGTGAGCAGCTCGACCGCGCCGGCCGACCAGTCGACGTGCGGGGTGGGCTCGTCGACGTGCAGGGTCGCCGGCAGGGTGCCGTGCCGCAGCGCCTGCACCATCTTGATCACCCCGGCGACGCCGGCGGCGGCCTGGGTGTGGCCGATGTTCGACTTGATGGAGCCCAGCCACAGGGGACGGTCGGCGGGCCGGTCCTGCCCGTAGGTGGCCAGCAGCGCCTGCGCCTCGATCGGGTCGCCCAGGGTGGTGGCGGTGCCGTGCGCCTCGACGGCGTCCACGTCGGCCGGGGCGAGGCCGGCGTTGGCGAGGGCGGCGCGGATGACGCGCTGCTGCGACGGCCCGTTCGGGGCGGTGAGCCCGTTGGACGCGCCGTCCTGGTTGACGGCGGAGCCGCGCACGACGGCGAGGATCCGGTGGCCGCGCCGCTGGGCGTCGCTGAGGCGTTCGACGAGGAGCACGCCGACGCCCTCGCCCCAGCCGGTGCCGTCGGCGGCGGCGGCGAAGGAGCGGCACCGCCCGTCGGCGGCGAGCCCGCCCTGCCGGGTGAACTCGACGAACGCGCCGGGGGTGACCATGACGGTCACGCCGCCGGCCACGGCGAGGTCGCACTCGCCCTGCCGCAGCGACTGCACGGCCAGGTGCAGCGCCACCAGCGACGACGAGCAGGCGGTGTCGACGGTGACGGCCGGGCCCTCCAGGCCGAACGTGTAGGAGACGCGGCCGGAGATGACGCTGTGCGCGCCGCCGGTGAGCCGGTAGCCGTCCAGGTCGGGGGTCTCGTCGCCGGTGCCGTAGCCGGACGGGGACGCGCCGACGAACACGCCGGTCGGGGTGCCGTGCAGGCTGTCGGGGGTGACGCCGGCCTGCTCGAACGCCTCCCAGGTGGCCTCCAGCAGCAGCCGCTGCTGCGGGTCCATCGCGAGGGCCTCGCGCGGGGAGACGCCGAAGAAGACGGGGTCGAAGTCGGTGGCCCCGTCGAGGAACCCGCCGTGCCGGGTGGAGGAGCGGCCGGGCGCGTCGGGGTCGGCGGCGAGGAGCCGGTCGAGGTCCCAGTGCCGGTCGGGGGCGAACTCGCTGATGCCGTCGCGGCCGGTGGCGACGAGGTCCCACAGCCCGTCGGGGTCGCTGACGCCGCCCGGGTAGCGGCAGCTCATGCCGACGATGGCGATGGGCTCGTCGGCGGTGGCCGGGCCGGTGCCGGCCCCCGGGGTCCCGGCGGCGGGCGCGTCGTCGTCGAGCCGCAGCAGGGCGGCCAGGTGCCCGGCGAGGGCGGCCGGGTTGGGGTAGTCGAAGATGAGGGTGGTGGGCAGGGCCAGCCCGGTCGCGGCGGTGAGCTGGTTGCGCAGCTCCACGGCGGTCAGCGAGTCGAAGCCCAGCTCCTTGAACGCCCGCTTCGGCTTGACCGCGTCGGTGCCGCTGTGGCCGAGGACGGCGGCGGCGTGGCCGCGTACCAGGTCGGTGAGCTGCCGGTCGCGTTCGGCGCGGGTCACGGCGGCCAGGTCGCGGCGCAGGGCGGCGGCGTGGTCGGTGCCGCCGTCGGCGGGGCGGGCGGCGAGGGCGTCGCGGGCCTCGGCGATGTCGTCGAGCAGCGGGCGGGGCCGGGCGGACGCGTACGCGGGGGCGAAGTGCTCCCAGGCGACGTCGGCGACGACGAGGCAGGTCTCGCCGTGCTCGACGGCGCGGCGCAGGGCGAGCAGCGCGGCGGCCGGCTGCATCGGGTTGAGGCCGCGCCGGCTGAGCAGCCGCTGCGCCTCCTCGGTGGTGGCCATGCCGCCCTCGGCCCAGGCGCCCCAGGAGACGGAGGTGGCGGCGAGTCCCCGGGCGCGGCGCTGCTCGGCGAGCGCGTCGAGGTACGCGTTCGCGGCCGCGTACGCGCCCTGGCCGCCGCTGCCCCACACGCCGGAGATGGAGGCGAACGTGACGAACGCGTCGAGCTGCCGGTCGCCGAGCAGCTCGTCGAGGTGCGCCGCACCGGCGACCTTGCCGGCCAGGACGTGTTCG
The DNA here is from genome assembly GCF_029581295.1 of Micromonospora sp. WMMD712. NCBI lineage: Bacteria > Bacillati > Actinomycetota > Actinomycetes > Micromonosporales > Micromonosporaceae > Micromonospora > Micromonospora sp. WMMD712. The sequence goes on along the minus strand of NZ_CP120743.1, from coordinate 7,107,112 downwards.
AGGACGTCGAGGTCGGTGTCGACGAGGGCGGTGAGCTGGGTGATGCCGGCGGCGTGCAGCACGGCGGTGAGCGGGGCTACGTCGTCGAGGCCGGCGACGAGGGCGGCGACCTGCTCGCGGTCGGCCATGTCGCAGGCGGCGACGGTGACCCGTACGCCGGTGGCGGTCAGCTCGTCGGCCAGCGCGGCCGCGCCGTCGGCGGCGAGTCCCCGGCGGCTGGTGAGCACCAGGTGTTCGGCGCCGTTGGCGGCGAGCCAGCGGGCGGCCTGCGCGCCGATCGCGCCGGTGCCACCGGTGACGAGGACGGTGCCGCGCGGCTGCCACGACGTGACCGGGCCGGTGGTGCGGGTGGCGGCGCGGGCGAGGCGGCGCACGAACGTGCCGTAGGGGCGGACCGCGAACTGGTCCTCGTCGCCGCCGCCGGCGAGGATGCGGGCGACCTCGGCCCAGCAGGCGGCGTCGGGCGCGGCGGGCAGGTCGACGAGGCCGCCCCACTGGCCGGGGTGTTCCAGGCCGACGACCCGGGCGAGGCCCCACAGGGCATGCTGGGCGGCGCTGGCCACCGGCTCGGCCGGGTCGGTGCCGACGCCGCCGACGGTGAGGCACCACAGCGGGGCGGGCACGTCGGCGTCCCGCAGCGCCTGCACCAGGCGGGTGGTGGCGACCAGGCCGGTGGGGACCGCGGGGTGGCCCGGGTACCGGTCGTCGGCGAGGCCGAGCAGCGACACCACGCCGGCCAGGGGCGCGTCCCGGTGGTCGGCGAGCACGGCGGCCAGGCCCTCGCGGGTGGCCCCGGCGGGGTCGACGGCGACGCGCCGCACCCGCCGGCCGTCGGCGGCGGCTTCGAGGGCGTCCACCCAGCCGGCCACGGTGGCGTCGCCGGCCGGCAGGACCACGAGCAGGTCGCCGGCCACGGCGGGACCGGCGGGCGGCCCGGCCGGCTTCCAGACGATCCGGTACGACCAGCCGTCGAGCACGGCCCGCTGCAACCGGGCCTTCCGCCAGGACGACAGCACGGGCAGCGCCGGGGCGAGCACCTCCAGGTCGGCGGGCGCGCCGTCGAGCTGGGCGGCGAGGGCGGCCACGTCGGAGCGTTCGACGGCCGACCAGAACTCGACGTCGACGACGTCGGGGCTGACCGGTCCGGTGGCGGTGGCGGCGGCCGTCCGCTCGGCCCAGTAGCGCTGCCGCTGGAACGCGTACGTGGGCAGGTCGACCAGGACGTCGGCGGGGGCGAGGACGCGGCGCAGGTCGACGGCGAGGCCGTGGGCGTGGGCGGCGGCGAGGCTGGTGAGCAGCCGGGCTGCGGCGTCCTCGCCGCGGCGCAGGGTGGCCAGGGCCCGGCCGGTGGTGCCGGTGTCGTCGAGGACCGCGGTGAGCGACATGCTCAGCACCGGGTGCGGGGAGACCTCGACGAAGTCGGTGTGCCCGGCCTCGACGGCGGTGCGCACGGCGGTGTCGAACAGCACCGGCCGGCGCAGGTTCTCCGCCCAGTAGTCGGCGTCGAGGGCCGCGCCGTCGATCCAGGTGCCGGTGACGGTGGACAGGATCCGCACGTCGGCGTCGCGGGGCACGACGCCGGCCAGGTCGGCGCGCATCCGGTCGGCGACGGGCTGCACGGCCGGCGAGTGGGAGGCGTAGTCGATGTCGATGAGCCGGGCGCGCACGCCCTGCGCGGCGTAGGCGGCGGCGAGGTCGGCCACGGCCTGCGGCGGGCCGGAGACGACGGTGGCGTGGGGCCCGTTGACGACGGAGACGCTCAGCCCGTCGGGGAGCCGCCCGGCGACCTCGGCGGCGGGCAGGTCGACCGCGACCATTCCGCCGGTGCCGGCGATGCCGGCGAGGGCGCGGGCCCGCAGGGCGAGGATCTTGACGGCGTCGGCGAGGGTCAACGCCCCGGCGACGTGGGCGGCGACGATCTCGCCCTGGGAGTGGCCGACGACGGCGCGGGGCGTCAGGCCGGCGTGCCGCCACACCCGGGCCAGGCCGACGCCGACGGCGAACAGGGCCGGCTGGACGACCTCGGTGCGGCTCAGCCACGAGTCGTCGTCGCCGGTGAGGACGGCGACCAGGTCGACGTCGAGCCAGCGGTCGAACTCGGCCTGGCACTCGGCGAGGGCCTCGTCGAAGACGGGGCAGACGCCGACGAGGCCGGCGGCCATCGAGACGTACTGGGCGCCCTGGCCGGGGAAGACCCAGACGGGTCCCTCGCCGGGTTCGCCGGCCACGCCGGTGACGACGGTCCCGGCGGGGGTGCCGGCGGCGAGGGCGTCGAGGCCGGCGAGGAGCTGCGCCGGGTCGGCGGCGACGACGGCGGCCCGGTGCTCGAACTCGGAACGGGTGGCGGCGAGGGACCAGGCGAGCCGGGCCGGGTCGAGGCCGGCGCGGGCGCGGACGTAGCGGGCGAGGCGGGCGGCCTGCGCGCGCAGGGCCGCCGTGGACCGGGCGGACAGCGCCCACACGGTCGCGGCGGGCGCGGCGAGCAGGCCGGGCCGGTCCTCGGGTGCGCCGGCGGCGGGCGCGGCGTCGGCCTGTTCGAGGATGACGTGGGCGTTGGTGCCGGAGATGCCGAACGACGACACGGCGGCCCGGCGCGGGCGGTCCACCTCGGGCCAGGGGCGGGGCTCGGTGAGCAGCGACACCGCCCCGGCCGACCAGTCGATGTGCGGCGACGGGGTGTCGACGTGCAGGGTGGCCGGCAGCAGGCCGTGCCGCATCGCCATGACCATCTTGATGATCCCGGCGATGCCGGCGGCGGACTGGCTGTGCCCGATGTTCGACTTGATCGAGCCGAGCCACAGCGGGTCGCGCCCGTCGCGGTCCCGCCCGTAGGTGGCCAGCAGCGCCTGCGCCTCGATCGGGTCGCCGAGGGTGGTGCCGGTGCCGTGCGCCTCGACGGCGTCCACGTCGGCGGGGGTGAGGCGGGCGTTGCTGAGCGCCTGCCGGATGACCCGCTGCTGCGCCGGCCCGTTGGGGGCCGTGAGCCCGTTGGACGCGCCGTCCTGGTTGATCGCGGAGCCGCGCACCACGGCGAGGACGCGGTGGCCGTTGCGCTGGGCGTCGGAGAGCCGCTCGACGAGGAGCAGGCCGACGCCCTCGGCCCAGCCGGTGCCGTCGGCTGAGGCGGCGAACGACTTGCACCGCCCGTCGGAGGCGAGGCCGCGCTGCCGGGAGAACCCGACGAACGCGCTCGGCGTGGCCATGACGGTCACGCCGCCGGCGAGGGCCAGGTCGAACTCGCCGGAGCGCAGCGCCTGGCAGGCCAGGTGCAGGGCGACCAGCGACGACGAGCAGGCGGTGTCCACGGTGACCGCCGGCCCCTCCAGGCCCAGCGCGTACGCGATGCGGCCGGACACGACGCTGGTGGCGGTGCCGGTGAGCAGGTAGCCCTCGTCGGCGCCGTCCGCGCCGCCGTCCTGGCCGACGCCGTAGCCGTTGGCGGCGGTGCCGACGAACACGCCGACCTTCTGCCCGCGCACCGACGACGGGGCGATGCCGGCGGACTCGAACGCCTCCCACGACGTCTCCAGCAGCAGCCGCTGCTGCGGGTCCATGGCGAGGGCCTCGCGGGGGCTGATGCCGAAGAACTCGGCGTCGAACTCGGCCGCCTCGTAGAGGAAGCCGCCCTGCTGGGTGGTGGAGCGGCCGACCCGGCCGGCCTCCGGGTCGTAGAGGTTGTCCAGGTCCCAGCCCCGGTCGGCGGGGAAGCCGCCGATGGCGTCGCCGCCCGCGGCCACCAGGTCCCACAGCTCGTCGGGCGACGACACCCCGCCCGGGTAGCGGCAGGACATCGCCACGATGGCGATCGGCTCCCGGGCCGCCGCCGTGAGCTGCTGGTTGAGCTGCTTGAGCCGGCTGGTCTCCTTGAGGGAAGCCCGAAGCGCCTCGACGACCTTATCTGCAGACGTGGACATCAGTTACTCCGTACGTGGGCCAAGGTCAGGACTCGGAGCCGTCGAGCGCCAGCCTGATGAGGGTGTCGGCGTCCATCTCGTCGATGTCGACGTCCCCGCCGCCGGGGGCGGGCTCGGTGTCGTCGCCGTCGGTGAGCTTGAGCAGCAGGTCGAGGAGACCGGCCTCGCGGATGCGGGCCAGCGGGATGGTGGCCAGGGCCTGACGCACCGCCGTCTCGGCCGGGTCGGCCGCCTCCTCCCGCTGCGCCTCGGGGAGCAGCGCGGTGAGCAGGTGGTCGGCCACGGCGACCGGGTCGGGGTGGTCGAAGACGAGCGTGGTGGGCAGGGGCAGGCCGGTGGCCCGGGTGAGCCGGTTGCGCAGCTCCACGGCGGTCAGCGAGTCGAAGCCGAGCTCCTTGAACGCCCGCCGTGGCTTGACCCGCTCCGGGCCGGGGTGGCCGAGGACGGCGGCGGCCTCGGCGCGGACCAGGTCGGTGAGGTGCCGGTCCTGCTCGTCGCGGGGCAGGGCGCGCAGCCGGTCCCGCAGGGCCTGCCCGCCGTCGGCCGGCGCGGCGTCGTCGTCGGGGCGTTCGGCGGGTCGCGCCTCGGGCAGGTCGGCCAGCAGCGGCCGGGGCCGCGCCGACGCGTACGCCGGGGCGAACGTCGCCCAGTCGACGTCGGCGACGGTGAGGCAGGCCCGCCCGCGCCCGACGGCGACCCGCAGGGCGTGCACGGCGTCGGCCGGGGACATCGCCCGCAGCCCGCGCCGGGCCAGTTCCCGCTGGGCGTCGTCGGTGGCCATCCCGCCGTCGGCCCACGGCCCCCACGCCACGGAGGTGGCGGCGAGCCCCCGGGCGCGGCGGCGCTCGGCGAGCGCGTCGAGCCAGGCGTTGCCGGCCGCGTAGCCGGCCTGCCCGCCGCTGCCCCAGATCCCGGCGATGGACGCGAACAGCACGAACGCGTCGAGCGGCCGGTCGCCGAGCAGTTCGTCGAGGTGCGCCGCCCCGGCGGCCTTGCCGGTCAGCACCCCGGCGAGCCGGCCGAGGTCGGTGTCGACGAGCGGGGCCACGTCGTTGAGGCCGGCGGCGTGCACCACGGCGGTCAGCGGGGCCGGGTCGGCGTCGACGCGGGCGAGCAGCGCGGCGACCGCGTCCCGGTCGGCCACGTCGCAGGCGGCGACGGTGACCCGTACGCCGAGGGCGGTCAGCTCGTCGCGCAGCTCCGCCGCGCCCGGCGCGTCCTCGCCGCGCCGGCTGGTCAGCACCAGGTGTTCGGCCCCGTTGCCGGCGGCCCAGCGGGCCACGTGCGCGCCGAGCGCGCCGGTGCCGCCGGTGACGAGCACGGTGCCGGAGGGCCGCCACCGGTCGGCCGCCGCCGCGTCGGCGGGGGTGGCCCGGGTCAGCCGGCGCGCGTACACGCCGGTGGGCCGCACGGCGAGCTGGTCCTCGTCGCCGGCGGCGGTGAGGGCCGCCGCGATCCGGGCGGGGTCGACGCGGGCGGCGCTGCCGACGCGGTCGACACCAGCGGCGGGGTCGACGCGGGCAGCGGGGTCGGCTTCGGCGGCGGGCAGGTCGAGCAGGCCGACCCGGAGCTGCGGCAGCTCCAGGCCGGCGACGCGGCCGAGGCCCCACAGTCCGCCCTGGGCGGCGCTGCGGACGGCGTCGCCGTCGCCGGTGCCGACCGCGCCCCGCGTCACGCACCACAGGGCCGTGCTCGCCCCGGTGTCGTGCAGGGCCTGCGCCAGCGCCAGCGTGGCCGCCGTCCCGACGGGCACGGCCGGGTGCTGCGGGTGCGGGTCGTCGGCCAGGCCGAGCAGGGAGACGACGCCGGTGACGGGCCCGTCGGCGAGCGCGGCGGTGAGCCGCCGGGCCAGGCCGCCCCGGGTGGCGCCGGCCGGGTCGGCGGGCAGCCGCCGCACGTCCGCGCCGGCCGAGGCGAGCGCGGCGGCGACGTCGTCGGCGGTGTCGCCGTCGGGCCCGACGAGCAGCCAGCCGCCAGCCGCCACCGGGGGGTCGCCCGGGTCGATCCGCCGCCACCCGACCTGGTACGACCAGCCGTTCACCGCCGCGTCCCGGGTGCGGGCCCGTCGCCAGGTGGTGAGGGCGGGCAGGGCCGGGGCGAGGGCGTCGAGGGCGGTGTCGTCGCCGAGTTGGGTGGCGAGGGCGGTCAGGTCGCCGCGTTCGACGGCGGCCCAGAACTCGGCGTCTCCACCGTCGGTGTCCTTGCGGGGGCGCGGCAGCGCCTCGGGCCAGAACCGCTGGTGCTGGAACGCATACGTCGGCAGGTCGATGCGGGACGCGCCCGTGCCGGCGAACCACTGCCGCCACGACACCGGCACCCCGCCGACGTGCAACTCCGCCAGAGCCGCGAGCAGCCCGGTCGCCTCCGGCCGGTCCCGACGCTGCACGGCGACCGTCAACACACCCTCGTCACCCGGCAGCACATCGGCCGCCAAGGCCGTGAGCACACTCTGCGGCCCCACCTCCACGAACGTGTCCACGCCGGCCTTGCGCAGCACGGTCACCCCGTCAGCGAACCGGACCGCCTCGCGGACGTGCCGCACCCAGTAGTCCGGCGTGCGAATCTCGTCGGCGTCAGCGAGGGCCCCGGTCAGGTTCGACACCACCGGCAGCAACGGCGCGGCGAAACCGAGCGTCTCCAGGACCGCCCGGAACTCGGCCAGCATCGGCTCCATCAACGGACTGTGGAACGCGTGACTCACCGCCAACCGGCGCGTCCGCACACCCCGCTCCCGCCAGAGCCGCTCGACCTCGTCGAGGGCCTCCACGGCACCGGAGACGACCACGGCCGACGGGCCGTTGACGGCCGCGATCCCGACGTCGACGCGACCGGCGATCGACTCCGCCACCGCCTCCTCGGCCGCAGCCACCGCGAGCATGCCCCCGCCGGCCGGCAACGCCTGCATCAACCGACCCCGCGCAGCGACAAGCGCACACGCGTCCGCGAGGGACAACACCCCCGCCACGTGCGCGGCGGTGATCTCACCGACCGAGTGGCCGCCCACGAAGTCCGGCACCACCCCGAACGACTCGACGAGGCGGAACAGGGCCACCTCGACCGCGAACAACCCCGCCTGCGTGAACACGGTCTGATCCAGCAACGCCGCCTCGGGCGTGCCCGCCTCCGCGAACAGCACCGGCTTGAGCGGCTGCGGCAGCAACGGATCCAGCTCGGCGCACGCCTCGTCCAAGGCCGACGCGAACACCGGGAACGCCCCGTACAGCTCCCGACCCATCCCGGCACGCTGCGCGCCCTGACCCGAGAAGACAACCGCGAGCTGGCCGCGCTGGTCCGGGGCACCGACCACCACGGCCCCGGACGGCTCTCCCGCCGCCAGGGCCCGCAACGCGGCCAGCAGTTCGGCGCGCCCGGCGGCCGTCACCACCGCCCGCTGCTCCAACGCCGGGCGCGTCGTCACCGACGACCACGCCACGTCCAACACGGCAGGCGACCCGTCACCGGCCAGCCACCGGGCCCAGCGACCCGCCTGCCCCGCAAGAGCACCCTCCGTGCGGGCCGACAACAGCACCGGCACCACCGGCGGCGTCACCCGCTCCACCACCACACCCTCGACAACCTCCACCGCAGGCTGCTCGATGATCACATGCGCATTCGTCCCAGAGATCCCGAACGACGACACCGCCGCCCGACGCGGCCGACCCACGGCAGGCCACGGCGTCGCCTCAGTCGCCAGCGCAACCGCACCGGCGGTCCAGTCGATGTGCGGGGACGGCTCGTCCACGTGCAGGGTGGGCGGCACCACGCCATGCCGCATCGCCAGCACCATCTTGATGATCCCGGCGACACCAGCCGCCGCCTGCGTGTGCCCGATGTTCGACTTGACCGACCCGAGCAGCAGCGGGGTCTCACGGTCCTGGCCATAGGTGGCCAGCAGCGCCTGCGCCTCGATCGGATCACCCAGCGTCGTGCCCGTGCCATGCGCCTCGACCGCGTCCACATCAGCCGGGGACAGCCGCGCGTTGGCCAGAGCCTGCCGGATCACCCGCTGCTGCGAGGGGCCGTTCGGGGCGGTGAGGCCGTTCGACGCACCGTCCTGGTTGACGGCCGTACCCCGCACCACGGCGAGGACCCGGTGCCCGTTACGCCGGGCGTCCGACAGCCGCTCAACGAGCAGCATCCCGACGCCCTCCGACCAACCCGTCCCATCAGCGGCGGCAGCGAACGACTTGCACCGCCCGTCGGGGGACAGCCCCCGCTGCCGGGAGAAGCCGACGAACGCGCTCGGCGTGGCCATGACGGTGACGCCGCCGGCCAGGGCCAGGTCGCACTCCCCCGACCGCAGCGCCTGGGCCGCCAGGTGCAGCGCGACCAGGGACGACGAGCACGCCGTGTCCACGGTCACCGCCGGCCCCTCCAGGCCGAACACGTACGCGACGCGGCCGGAGGCGACGCTGCCGGCGGTGCCGTTAACGAGGTACCCCTCCAGCTCCTCCGAGGCTTCCAGGCGGCCCGCGTAGTCGTGGTGGATCAGGCCGGCGAAGACGCCGGTGGTGGCCTTCGTGTGGCGCGGGTCGATGCCGGCGTGTTCGAACGCCTCCCACGACGTCTCCAGCAGCAACCGCTGCTGCGGATCCATCGCCAGGGCCTCACGAGGACTGATCCCGAAGAACCCCGGGTCGAACTCCGCCGCCTCGTACAGGAAACCACCCTGCCGCGTCGTCGACGTCCCCGCCCGATCCGCATCCGGGTCATACAACGCGTCGAGATCCCAACCCCGATCCCCCGGGAAACCACCGATCGCATCCCCACCCGACGCCACCAGGTCCCACAACTGCTCCGGACTCGACACCCCACCCGGGAACCGACACGACATCCCGATGATGGCGATCGGGTCCTCGTCGTCCCGGGCGACGGCACGGGTGGTGGCGGTCGGCGCGGCGGCGGAGTGGCCGAGTTGCTCGTGCAGGTGCTCGGCGAGGCGTTCCGGCGTCGGATAGTCGAACACCAACGTCGCCGTCAACCGCAACCCCGTCGCCGACGCCAACCGGTTACGCAACTCCACCGACGTCAACGAGTCGAACCCGAGCTCCTTGAACGCCCGCCCACCCGCAACCGCCTGCGCCGACGCATGCCCCAGCACCGCCGCCGCCTGACCGCACACCAGATCCACCAACAACCGACGCGCCTCGTCCTGCGAAAGCCCGACCAGCCGCTCGGACCAGCCCGTGCCGGCCCCGGCCTGCCCGGCGCGTGCCTGGCGGCGCGGCCCGGTCCGGGCCAGCAGCCGGACGATCGGCGGGACCTGGCCGGCGTCGCCGGTGACCCGCAGCCGGGCGGCGACCACCGCCGCCCGGGGCCCGGCGGTGGCGGCGTCGAGGAGGGCGGCACCCTCGTCGGCGGTGAGGCCGGTCATGCCGAGCCGGCCCAGGCGCTGCCGGTCGTCGGCGCCGAGCTGAGCGGTCATCCCGCCCGTGGCCCACATGCCCCAGCCGATGCTGGTCGCCGGCAGCCCGATGGCGCGGCGGTGCTGGGCGAGGGCGTCGAGGAACGCGTTCGCCGCCGCGTAGTTGCCCTGACCGGGCGAACCCAACGTCGCCGCGATCGACGAGAACACCACGAACGCCGACAGATCCAGATCCGCCGTCGCCTCGTGCAACGCCCACGCACCGTCCACCTTCGGCCGCAACACCGTAGCCACACCGTCGGCGGACAACGAGCCGATCGTCGCGTCGGCGATCACCCCCGCCGTGTGCACCACCGCCGTCAACGGATGCGCCGGATCGATCCCGGCCACCAGCCCCGCCACCTGCATCGGGTCGGCAACATCCACCGACACCGCGGTGACCTGAGCACCCGCCCCGGTCAGCTCCGCCACCAACGCCGCATAGTCGGAACCCTCGACCGGCAGCCGACGCGACGCCAACACCAACCGGCGACTCCGGCCGGACTCGACCAGGTGCCGGGCCACGACCCCGGCCAGGGCACCCGATGCGCCCGTGACCAGCGTCGTGCCCTCGGCATCGGCGGGCACCGGCACGGTCAGCACCACCTTGCCCACGTGCCTCGCCTGACTCAGGTGCCGCAACGCCTGCCGGGCCTGCCGCACATCCCACACCCGCACCGGCAACGGCCGCAGCGCACCACTCTCGAACAACGCCAACAACTCGGCCAGCATCTGCTCGATGCGCTCGCCGCCGGCCTCGTTCAGGTCGAACGCCCGGTAGGCAACCCCCGGATGCTCCGCCGCCACGACGGCGGCATCACGTACGTCGGTCTTGCCCATCTCGACGAACCGGCCACCACGCGGCAACAACCGCAACGACGCATCCACGAACTCACCCGCAAGCGCATCCAGGACCACATCCACCCCGGCACCACCGGAAGCGGACGCGAACACCTGCTCGAACTCCGTCGACCGCGACGAACCGATCCGCCCCGGAGCCACCCCCAACTCCCGCAGCGTCCCCCACTTGCCGGGGCTCGCCGTCGCATAGACCGTCGCGCCGAAGTGGTGCGCGAGTTGGATCGCCGCCATCCCGACGCCACCCGCACCCGAGTGGACCAACACCGACTCACCCGACCGCAACCCCGCCAGATCATGCAACGCGTAATACGCCGTCAGGAACACCACCGGCACCGACGCCGCCTCGACAAACGACCACCCCGACGGCACCCGCGCCACCCGCAACCGCTGCGCCACCACCTCCGGCCCGAACCCAGGCTCGAACAACCCGAACACCCGATCACCCGGGATCAGATCGTCGACACCCGGCCCGACCTCCACCACCACACCCGCACCCTCACTACCCATCACCGCCGACGGATCCGGATACATCCCCAACGCGATCAACACGTCCCGGAAGTTCACGCCGGTGGCGCGTACCGCGATGCGGACCTCGCCGGGCGCGAGGGCGGCCGGGGCGGCGGCGACGATCTCGACGCCGTCGAGCGTGCCGGGGCGCACCGCGGCGACGTGCCACGCACGGTCCGCCGGCGGGGTCAGCTCCGCGCCCGGCTGACGCACGAGCCGGGGTACGCACACCGCGTCGCCCCGCAGCGCGAGCTGGCCGCCGATGGTGGACGGGTCGGCCGCGACGGTCGCCAGGACGGCGAGCGCCTGCGGGCCGACGGCCTCGTCGGTGTCCGCGAGCACGATGCGGTCGGGGTGCTCCGACTGCGCCGAACGCAACAGACCCCACACCGCCGCACCCGCCAGATCGGACACCCGGTCCTCGTCCCGCGCCACCACGGCACCCCGGGTCACCACCGCCAACCGCGAACCCTCAAGCAGATCAGCGGCAAGCCACCCCTGCACCACACCCAACACACCCGCGACGACATCCCGCACCGCGTCCGGCACCGCGGCCCCCGCAGCGCCGACGGGCAGCAGCACGAAAGCCGGGGCGGGCCGCCCCGCCTCCACCGCCGCCACCAGCGCCGACACGTCCGCGAAAGCGGGCACGGCGTCGGGCAGGCCGGCGTCGCCGAGCGCCACCCAGCCGGAGCCGTCGGCGGCGGGAGCGACGTCCTGCGGCTGCCAGGTCACCTCGAACAGGGCCCGGTCGGCGGCGCTGGGCGCGGCGACGCCGGTCAGCTCCCGCAGGACGAGGGAGTCGACGGAGACGACCGGCGCACCGGACCCGTCGACCGCGACGAGCCGCACCCCGGAGCCGGCGCGGCTCAGCCGCACCCGCAGCGCGCGGGCACCGGCGGCGTGCACCTGCACACCGGTGAACGCGAACGGCACCCGGGGCCCGGTGCCGGCGTCGAGCAACCCGATCGGGTGCAGGGCGGCGTCCAGCAGCGCCGGGTGCACCCCGAAGCCGGTCACGCCACCGGCCTCCGCGTCGGGCAGGGCCACCTCGGCGCACAGCTCGCCGTCGCCCGTCCACACCCGGCGCAGCCCCTGGAACACCGGCCCGTACGCCAGCCCGTGCCCGACGAGCGCGTCGTACCAACCGGACAGGTCCACCTCGGACATGCCGACCGGCGGCCACGCCCCCACGGTCGGTTCCTCGGCCACGGCCGGCTCCAGCACGCCGTCCGCGTGCCGGACCCACTCCGCGTCCGCATCCTCGTCGGGCTGGGAATACACGGCCACGTCCCGGCCGCCGCTGTCGTCGGCCGCGCCGACACGCACCTGCACCCGCACCCCACCGGAGACCGGGAGGGTCAGCGGCGCGGCGATGGTCAGCTCCCGCACCCGCGACGCACCCACCTCGTCGCCCGCCCGCACCACCAACTCCACCAGCGCCGCACCCGGCACCACCACCGCACCGGAGACGACATGATCGGCCAACCACGGATGCGTCGACACCGACAACCGACCCGACAACACGATCTCGTCGTCACCGGCCAGGCGCACCGCCGCACCGAGCAGCGGATGCCCCGGGGCGGCGAGCCCCGCCCCCGACACGTCACCGGCCCGCCAGGCCGCCGCGTCGGGCCAGTACCGCTGCCGCTGGAACGGGTACGTCGGCAGGTCCAGCGGGCGCACGGCCGTGCCGCCGCCGGTGAGGGCGGCCCAGTCGACGGGCACGCCGGCCGCGTACGCCTCGGCGAGGGCCGCGAGCAGCGCGGACGCCTCGGTGCGTCCCCGGCGCAGGGTCGGCACGACCACCGGCCCGGCGGTGGGGTCCGCGTCGTCGGCGAGGCAGTCGGAGATCATGCCGGCGAGCACCCCGTCGGGCCCGACCTCCAGGTACGTGCCGACGTGGCGCTGCCGCAGGTAGGCGATCCCGTCGGCGAAGCGGACGGCCTCCCGGACATGCCGCACCCAGTACCCGGGGTCGCACAGCTCGTCCGGGTCGGCGGCGACGCCGGTCAGGTTGGACACGACGGGCAGCGTCGGCGGCTGGAAGGCGAGCCCGTCGAGGACGGCCCGGAACCCGGCGAGCATCGGTTCCATGAGCGGGCTGTGGAAGGCGTGGCTGACCCGCAGCCGGCGGGTGCGTACGCCCCGGTCCCGCCAGTCGGCCTCGACGGCGTCGAGGGCGTCGGCGGCGCCGGAGACGACGACGGCCGCCGGGCCGTTGACGGCGGCGATCCCGAGCCGGTCGGTCAGGCCCTCGATGGAGGCGCGGACGTCGGCTTCGGCGGCGGCGACGGCGAGCATGCCGCCCCCGGCGGGCAGCGCCTGCATGAGCCGGCCCCGGGCGGCGACCAGCGCGCAGGCGTCGGCCAGGGACAGCACCCCGGCGACGTGCGCGGCGGTGATCTCACCGACGGAGTGGCCGCCGACGAGGTCGGGGACGACCCCGAACGACTCGACGAGGCGGTAGAGGGCCACCTCGACGGCGAAGAGGCCGGCCTGGGTGAACACCGTCTGGTCGAGCAGCTCCGCGTCGGGGGAGCCTTCGGTGGCGAACAGCACGTCGCGCAGCGGGCGGGGCAGCAGCGGGTCGAGGTGTCGGCATGCCTCGTCGAGCGCGGCGGCGAACGCGGGGAACGCCCCGTACGCCTCCCGGCCCATGCCGGGGCGTTGCGCGCCCTGGCCGGAGAAGAGGACGGCGAGCCGGCCGGGCCGGACGACGCCGCGGACGACGACGGACGACGGCTCGGCGGCGGCGACGGCGGCCAGGCCGGCGAGGAGGCTCTGCCGGTCGCGGGGCAGCAGCACCGCGCGGTGTTCGAACGCGGACCGGCCGGTGGCGAGGGCGTGACCGAGGTCGGGCAGGCCGACGGCCGGGTTCTCCCCCAGCCAGTCGCTCAGCCGGCGGGCCTGCTCGGCCAGGGCGTCGCCGGTGCGGGCGGAGAGCACGCAGGGCGTGGTGAGGTCGCCGGTGGTGACGGTGGCCGGGACGGTCACGGTCGGCGCGGGCGTCGCCTCGGGGGCCGCTTCCAGGATGGTGTGGACGTTGGTGCCGGAGATGCCGAACGAGGACACGGCGGCGCGGCGGGGCCGGTCCACCTCGGGCCAGGGACGCGGCTCGGCGAGCAGCGAGACGGCCCCGGCCGACCAGTCGATGTGCTCCGACGGGGTGTCGACGTGCAGGGTGGCCGGGAGCTGGCCGTGCCGCATCGCCATGACCATCTTGATCACCCCGGCGACGCCGGCGGCGGCCTGGGCGTGGCCGATGTTCGACTTGATCGACCCGAGCAGCAGCGGCCGGTCGGCGGGCCGGTCCTGCCCGTACGTGGCGAGTAGCGCCTGCGCCTCGATCGGGTCGCCGAGCGCCGTGCCGGTGCCGTGCGCCTCGACGGCGTCCACGTCGGCCGGGGTCAGCCGGGCGTTGGCCAGGGCCTGCCGGATGACGCGCTGCTGCGCCGGCCCGTTGGGGGCGGTGAGGCCGCTGCTGGCCCCGTCCTGGTTGACGGCGCTGCCCCGGACGACGGCGAGGACGCGGTGGCCGTTGCGTTGGGCGTCGGAGAGCCGTTCCAGCAGCAGCATGCCGACGCCCTCGGCGAAGCCGGTGCCGTTGGCGCCCGCGCCGAACGCCCGGCACCGCCCGTCGGGCGACAGGCCGCGCTGGCGGGAGAACTCGGCGAGCATGCCGGGGGTGGACATGACGCTGACCCCGCCGGCCAGGGCGAGCTGGCACTCGTTCTGCCGCAGCGCCTGGGCGGCCAGGTGCAGGGCGACCAGCGACGACGAGCAGGCGGTGTCGACGGTGACGGCGGGGCCTTCGAGGCCGAACAGGTAGGAGATGCGGCCGGAGGCGACGCTGCCGGCGCTGCCGTTGCCGACGTACCCGTCGAGCTCGTCGGACGTGCCGAGGGCCTTGCCGGCGTAGTCGTGGTAGATGAGGCCGACGTAGACGCCGGTGCTGCTGCCCCGGGCGGTCAGCGGGTCGATGCCGGCCCGTTCGAACGCCTCCCACGACGTTTCCAGCAGCAGCCGCTGCTGCGGGTCCATGGCGAGCGCCTCGCGCGGCGAGATGCCGAAGAAGGCGGCGTCGAAGTCGGCGGCGTCGTAGAGGAACCCGCCGCGCTGCGGGGTGGCCGTGTCGGCACCGGCGTCGCCGCTCAGGTCGGCGAGGTCCCAGCCGCGGTCGGTGGGGAAGGGCGCGATGACGTCCGCGCCGGCGGTGACGAGGTCCCACAGTTGTTCGGGGGTGCGCACGTCGCCGGGGAAGCGGCAGGCCATGCCGACGATCGCGATGGGCTCGTCGACGCCGGTCGCGGCGGCAGCGGCGGGGACCGGCGCGGGGGCGGCCCGGCCGCCGACCTCCCGGTCGAGGAAGTCGGCGAGCACGGCGGGCGTCGGGTAGTCGAAGGCGACGGTGGCGGGCAGCCGCAGCCCGGTGGCGGCGGCGAGCCGGTTGCGCAGCTCGACGGAGGTGAGCGAGTCGAAGCCGAGTTCCTTGAACGGCCGCTGCGGGTCGACGGTGTCGGCGGAGCGGTGGCCGAGCACGGCGGCCGCGGCGCCGGCGACGAGGTCGAGGAGCTGGCCGCGTCGTTCGGCGGGGCTGAGGGCGGCGAGCCGCTCGCCCAGCGACAGGTCGGCGGCGGCCCGGGTCGCCGCCCGTCGCCGGGCGTGGGGCTGGCGCACGAGGTCGCGCAGCAGCGCGGGGACCGGTCCGCCCGTGGCCGCCGGCACCTTCATGAGTACGAGGTGCGCGCCGCCGTGCCGCTGCGCGGCGTCCAGGAGCGCGAGGCCCTCGGCGTCGGTGAGCGGGGAGCTACCGGCGCGGATGGCGCGCCGGTGCTCGGTGGCGTCGAGGTGGGCGGTCATGGCGCTGGTGGTGGCCCAGAGCCCCCAGGCGAGGCTGGCCGCGGGCAGGCCCCGGCTGCGGCGGTGCTGGGCGAGGGCGTCGAGGAACGCGTTCGCCGCCGCGTAGTTGCCCTGACCTGGCGAACCCAGGGTCGCCGCGATCGACGAGAACACCACGAACGCCGACAGATCCAGATCCGCCGTCGCCTCATGCAACGCCCACGCGCCGTCCACCTTCGGCCGCAGCACGGCGGCCACGCCGTCGGCGGTGAGGGAGCCGATCGTCGCGTCGGCGATCACCCCGGCAGTGTGGATGACGGCGGTCAGCGGGTGCGCCGGATCGATCCCGGCCACCAGGCCCGCCACCTGCCCCGGGTCGGCCACGTCCACCGACACGGCCGTGACCTGCGCGCCCGCCCCGGTCAGCTCCGCCACCAGGGCCGCATAGTCGGAACCCTCCACCGGCAACCGACGCGACGCCAACACCAACCGGCGACTCCGGCCGGACTCGACCAGGTGCCGGGCCACGACCCCGGCCAGGGCACCCGACGCGCCCGTGACCAGGGTCGTGCCCTCGCCATCGGCGGGCACCGGCACGGTCAGCACGACCTTGCCCACGTGCCTCGCCTGACTCAGGTGCCGCAACGCCTGCCGGGCCTGCCGCACATCCCACACCCGCACCGGCAACGGCGACAA
This sequence comes from Micromonospora sp. WMMD712, assembly GCF_029581295.1. Classification (NCBI taxonomy): domain Bacteria; kingdom Bacillati; phylum Actinomycetota; class Actinomycetes; order Micromonosporales; family Micromonosporaceae; genus Micromonospora; species Micromonospora sp. WMMD712. The sequence goes on along the minus strand of NZ_CP120743.1, from coordinate 7,090,888 downwards.
CACACCCCGCTCGAACAACGCCAACAGCTCGCCGAGCATCTGCCCGATGCGTTCGCCGCCTGCGGCGTTCAGCTCGAACGCCTGGTACGTCACGCCGGGGTGTTGGCGGGCGACCAGTTCCGGGTCGCGTACGTCGGTCTTGCCCATCTCGACGAACCGGCCGCCACGCGGCAACAACCGCAACGACGCATCCACGAACTCACCCGCAAGCGCATCCAGCACCACATCCACACCCGCGCCACCCGACGCCGACGCGAACACCGCCTCGAACTCCGTCGACCGCGACGAACCGATCCGCCCCGGAGCCACCCCCAACTCCCGCAACGTCCCCCACTTACCGGGACTGGCAGTCGCATACACCGTCGCGCCAAAGTGGTGGGCGAGCTGGATCGCCGCCATGCCGACGCCACCCGCACCCGAGTGGACCAACACAGACTCACCCGACCGCAACCCCGCCAGATCGTGCAACGCGTAATACGCCGTCAGGAACACCACCGGCACCGACGCCGCCTCGACAAACGACCACCCCGACGGCACCCGCGCCACCCGCAACCGCTGCGCCACCACCTCCGGCCCGAACCCAGGCTCGAACAACCCGAACACCCGATCACCCGGGCTCAGGTCATCCACACCCGGGCCGACCTCCAGCACCACACCCGCACCCTCGCTACCCATCACCGCCGACGGATCCGGATACATCCCCAACGCGATCAACACATCGCGGAAGTTCACCCCGGCCGCCCGCACCGCGATGCGGACCTGGCCCGGGGCGAGGGGCTGGGCGGTGCCGGGCAGCAGGTCGACGCCGTCGATCGTGCCGGGGGCGACGGCGGCCACGTGCCACAGGTCGCCCTGCGGGGTGAGGGCGTCACCGGCGGGCCGGGTGACCCGGGGCGTGAGGACGGCGCCGGCCCGGACGGCGAGCTGACCGCCGGTGGGGGCGGGGTCGGCGGCCACCGCCGCGAGCAGCGCCACCGCGTCGGCGTCCAACGGACCGTCGAGGTCGGCGAGCACGATGCGGTCGGGGTGCTCCGACTGCGCCGAACGCAACAGACCCCACACCGCCGCACCCGCCAGGTCGGTCACCCGGTCGCCGGGCAGGACCGCCACGGCGTCGCGGGTCGTCACGGCGAGCTTCGTGTCGGCGAGTGCGGCGGAGGCCAGCCACGCCTGGACGGCCCCGAGGGCGTCCGACGTCGCGGCCCGGACCAGGCCGGGCAGGTCGTCGCCGGAGGGCCGGCCCGGGGTGCTCCCGGGGACCCGGTCCGGGGCGGAGCCGGCGTCGCCGGCCGCGCCCGGGCCGACGGGCAACAGGACGAGGCCCGGCGCGGGCCGTCCCGCCTCGACGGCCGCCACCAACGCCGCCACGTCCGGGTACGCCGGCACGTCGCCGGGCAGGTCGACCTCGCCGAGCGCCACCGCGCCCGACACGTCGGCGGCCGGGGTCACGTCCTCGGCGCGCCAGGTGAGTTCGAACACCGACCGGTCGGCGGCGCTGGGCGCGGCGACGCCGGTCAGTTCCCGCAGGACGAGGGAGTCGACCGAGACGACCGGCGATCCGGACCCGTCGACCGCGACCAGCCGCACCCCGGAACCGGCACGGCTCAGCCGCACCCGCAACACCGACGCACCGGCGGCGTGCACCTGCACACCGCTGAACGCGAACGGCACCCGGGGGCCCGACGTCTCCTGCTCCGACAGCAATCCGATCGGGTGCAGGGCGGCGTCCAGCAACGCCGGGTGCACCCCGAACCGGCCGGCGCTCTCGGCGGCGTCGTCGGGCAGGGCCACCTCGGCGTACACGTCGCCGTCGGTGCCGGTCCACACCCGGCGCAGCCCCTGGAACACCGGCCCGTACGCCAGCCCGTGCCCGACGAGCGCGTCGTACCAACCGGACAGGTCCACCTCGGACGTGCCGACCGGCGGCCACTGCCCCACCACCGGCTCCTCGGCCACGGCCGGCTCCAGCACCCCATCGGCGTGCCGCACCCACTCCGCATCCGCATCCTCGCCGGGCTGGGCGTGCACCGTCACCTCACGGGCACCGGCACCGTCGGCCGCACCGACCCGCACCTGCACCCGCACCGCCTCGGAGGCCGGCAACGTCAACGGCGCGGCGATCGTCAACTCCCGCACCCGCGACGCACCCACCTCGTCGCCCGCCCGCACCACCAACTCCACCAGCGCCGCACCCGGCACCACCACCGCACCGGCAACCACGTGATCGGCCAACCACGGGTGCGTCGACACCGACAGGCGACCGGTCAGCACCACCTCGTCGTCACCGGCCAGGCGCACCGCCGCACCGAGCAGCGGATGCCCCGCCACACCCAGACCGGCAGCCGACACGTCACCCACCTGCCACGTGCCCACCTCGGGCCAGAACCGCTCCCGCTGGAACGCGTACGTCGGCAGGTCCACCCGGGACGCGCCGGTGTCGGCGAGGACGGCGGCCCAGTCGACCGGCACGCCGGCCGTGTGCAGGTCGCCGAGCGCGGCGAGGAGCTGGCGGGGTCCGTGCTCGTCGCGGCGCAGCGAACCGACCACGACGCCGGGCTGGCCGGCGGCGGCCCGGTCGAGGGCGTCCTGCACCACCACCTTGAGCACGGGGTGGGGGCTGGCCTCGACGAACGTGCGGTAGCCGGCGGCGATCAGCGCGTCCACGACGGGGGCGAGGCGCACCGGTTCGCGCAGGTTCCGGTACCAGTAGTCGGCGTCCAGCTCGACGGTGTCGATGGGCTCGCCGGTGACGGTGGAGTGGAACGCCACCTCGGTGGGGTGGGCCTCGATCGTGCCGAGCGCGGCGGCCAGGTCCTCGCGGACGGCCTCGACGTGCCCGCAGTGCGACGCGTAGTCCACGGCGATACGACGGGCCCGGATGTCGCGTTCCGCGCAGGTGGCGAGCAGTTCGTCGACGGGGCCGGCGTCGCCGGACACCACGGTCACGGCGGCGCCGTTGACGGCGGCGACGGACAGGGCGCCGGCCCAGGGCGCGATGAGCTGCGCGGTGTCGGCGGCGGACAGCGGCACGGACACCATGCCGCCCAGCCCGGAGATGGCGAGCAGGCCCCGGCTGCGGGCGACGACGAGCCGCATCGCGTCGGGCAGGGTGAGCGCGCCGGCTGCGCAGGCGGCGGCGATCTCGCCCTGCGAGTGGCCGATGACGGCGTCGGGCCGGACGCCGCACGCCTTCCACACCTCGGCGAGGGAGACCATGACGGAGAACAGCAGCGGCTGGACGACGTCCACCCGGTCCATCGGCGGGGCGGCGGGCGCGCCGCGCAGGACGTCCTCGGGGTTCCAGTCGACCAGCCGGGACAGTTCCGCCGCGCACTGGTCCATCCGGTTCCGGAAGACCGGCGAGGACTCCAGCAGGTCGAGGGCCATCCCGGCCCACTGGGAGCCCTGGCCGGGGAAGACGAAGACGACCTTCGGCGTACCGTCGGGGATGCCGGCGTGGTGGTCGGCCTCGGCGACCGCGGCGAGCCCGGCCAGCGCGGAGTCCCGGTCGGCGGCCACGGTGACCTGCCGGTACGGGTGGTGGGCGCGGCCGGTGGCGAGCGAGTACGCGAGGTCGACGAGGTCGAGGGCCGGGTCGTCGGCGAGACGGGTCCGCAGCCGGGCCGCCTGGTCGCGCAGGGCGCGGGCGCTGCGGGCCGACACGAGCAGCGGTACGGCGTCGGCGGCGACCAGGCCGGGCGACGGCGTCGCCGGGCGTTCGGGGCGGGGTGCCGGGGCGGCGGCGGGGGCCTGCTCGATGATGGCGTGGGCGTTGGTGCCGCTGATGCCGAAGGAGGAGACGGCGGCGCGGCGGGGCCGGTCGACGGCCGGCCAGGGCGCGGCGTCGGTGGTGAGGGTGACGGCCCCGGAGGTCCAGTCGATGTGCGGGGACGGCTCGTCGACGTGCAGGGTCGGCGGGACGAGCCCGTGCCGCATCGCCATGACCATCTTGATCACCCCGGCGACGCCGGCGGCGGCCTGGGTGTGCCCGATGTTCGACTTGATCGAGCCGAGCAGCAGCGGCCGGTCGGCGGGCCGGTCCTGCCCGTACGTGGCCAGCAGCGCCTGCGCCTCGATCGGGTCGCCGAGGGTCGTGCCGGTGCCGTGGGCCTCGACGGCGTCCACGTCGGCCGGGGTGAGTCGCGCGTTGGCGAGGGCCTGCCGGATGACGCGCTGCTGCGACGGCCCGTTCGGGGCGGTCAGCCCGTTGGACGCGCCGTCGGAGTTGACGGCGCTGCCCCGCACGACGGCGAGGACCCGGTGGCCGCGCCGCCGGGCGTCGGAGAGGCGCTCGACGAGGAGGATGCCGACGCCCTCGCCCCAGCCGGTGCCGTCGGCGGCGGCGGCGAACGCCTTGCACCGGCCGTCGGGGGCGAGGCCGCCCTGGCGGGAGAACTCGGAGAACATGCCCGGCTGGGCCATCAGCGCGACGCCACCGGCGAGGGCCATGTCGCATTCGCCGGAACGCAGCGCCTGCGCGGCGAGGTGCAGGGCGACCAGGGACGACGAGCACGCCGTGTCGACGGTGACGGCCGGGCCCTCGAAGCCGAAGGTGTAGGCGACCCGGCCGGAGGCGACGCTGCCGGCGGTGCCGGTGAGCAGGTGCCCTTCGAGCCCTTCGAGGCCGTCGCTGCCGGTGGCGGCGTAGCCGGAGGACGCGGCGCCGATGAAGACGCCGGTGCTGGTGCCGTGGCCGGTGGCGGGGTCGATGCCGGCGTGTTCGAACGCCTCCCACGACGTCTCCAGCAGCAACCGCTGCTGCGGATCCATCGCCAGGGCCTCACGAGGACTGATCCCGAAGAACCCCGGGTCGAACTCCGCCGCCTCGTACAGGAAACCACCCTGCCGCGTCGTCGACGTCCCCGCCCGATCCGCATCCGGGTCATACAACGCATCCAGGTCCCAACCCCGATCCCCCGGGAAACCACCGATCGCATCCCCACCCGACGCCACCAGGTCCCACAACTGCTCGGGGCTGGACACCCCACCCGGGAACCGACACGACATGCCGATGATCGCGATGGGTTCGTCGGTGCCCGCCGGGCCGGCGGCGCGGGCGGCGGCCGGCGCGGCGGCGGGCGTCTCGCCCAGCCGCTCGTGCAGGTGCTCGGCCAGACGCTCCGGCGTCGGATAGTCGAACACGAGCGTCGCGGTCAGCCGCAGCCCGGTCGCCGAGGCCAGCCGGTTACGCAGCTCCACGGAGGTGAGCGAGTCGAACCCGAGTTCCTTGAACGCCCGCCCACCCGCAACCGCCTGCGCCGACGCATGCCCCAACACCGCCGCCGCCTGACCACACACCAGATCCACCAACAACCGACGCGCCTCGTCGGACGCGAGGCCGGCGAGGCGGTCCGCCCAGGAGGTGCCGGTGCCGCCGGTCGCGCCGCCCGCCTGGCGGCGTCCGCCGGCGCGGGCGAGCAGCCGCAGGATCGGCGGGACCTGGCCGGCGTCCCCGGTGATGCGGAGGCGAGCCGCCGCGATCGCCGGCATGGCCCTGGCGGTGGCCGCGTCGAGCAGGGCCGCGCCCTCGTCCGCGGTGAGGCCGGCCATGCCGAGCCGCCGCAGGCGCTGCGCGTCGTCGCGGTCGAGGTGCGCGGTCATGGCGCTGGTGGTGGCCCACATGCCCCAGCCGATGCTGGTCGCCGGCAGCCCGATGGCGCGGCGGTGCTGGGCGAGGGCGTCGAGGAACGCGTTCGCCGCCGCGTAGTTGCCCTGACCCGGCGAACCCAACGTCGCCGCGATCGACGAGAACACCACGAACGCCGACAGATCCAGATCCGCCGTCGCCTCGTGCAACGCCCACGCGCCGTCGACCTTCGGCCCCATGACCGTGGCCACGCCGTCGGCGGACAGGGAGCCGATCGTCGCGTCGGCGATCACCCCGGCCGTGTGGATGACGGCGGTCAGCGGATGCGCCGGGTCGATCCCGGCCACCAGGCCCGCCACCTGCGCCGGGTCGGCGACGTCCACCGACACCGCGGTGACCTGAGCACCCGCCCCGGTCAGCTCCGCCACCAACGCCGCATAGTCGGAACCCTCGACCGGCAGCCGACGCGACGCCAACACCAACCGACGAGCCTGACCCGAGGCGACCAGATGCCGCGCCACCACCCCGGCCAGCGTCCCGGACGCACCCGTCACCAGGGTCGTGCCGTCCGGGTCCACCGCGGCCGGGACCGTCAGCACCACCTTGCCCACGTGCCGGGCCTGGCTCAGGTGCCGCAGCGCCTGCCGGGCCTGCCGCACATCCCACACCCGCACCGGCAGCGGCCGCAGCGCACCACTCTCGAACAACGCCAACAACTCGGCCAGCATCTGCCCGATGCGCTCGCTGCCCGCCTCGTTGAGGTCGAACGCCCGGTAGGCGACCCCGGGGTGGAGCTGCGCGACCGCGTCGGCGTCGCGGATGTCGGTCTTGCCCATCTCGACGAACCGGCCACCACGCGGCAACAACCGCAACGACGCATCCACGAACTCACCCGCGAGCGCATCGAGGACCACATCCACCCCGGCACCACCGGAAGCGGACGCGAACACCTGCTCGAACTCCGTCGACCGCGACGAACCGATCCGCCCCGGAGCCACCCCCAACTCCCGCAGGGTCCCCCACTTGCCGGGACTGGCGGTCGCGTAGACGGTCGCGCCGAAGTGGTGGGCGAGCTGGATCGCCGCCATGCCGACGCCACCCGCACCCGAGTGGACCAACACCGACTCACCCGACCGCAACCCCGCCAGATCGTGCAACGCGTAGTAGGCCGTCAGGAACACCAGGGGGACGGAGGCGGCCTCGGCGTAGGACCAGCCGGCGGGGATCCGGGCCACCCGCTGCCGCTCGGCGACGACCTGCGGGCCGAAGCCCGGCTCGAACATGCCGAACACCCGGTCGCCGGGCGCGAGGCCGTCGACGCCGGGGCCGACCTCCAGCACGACGCCCGCGCCCTCGCTGCCCATCCGGGCCGCCGCGTCCGGGTACATGCCGAGCGCGATGAGGACGTCGCGGAAGTTCACGCCGGTGGCACGCACGGCGATGCGGACCTGCCCGGCCCCCAGCTTCGCGGCCGGGGCGGCGACCAGGTCGACGCCGTCGATCGTGCCGGGGGCGACGGGCGCGAGGTGCCAGAGGCCCGACGCCGGGGGCGTCAGCTCGTCGCCGGTCAGCCGCGTCAACCGGGGTACGCGCACCGCGCCCCCGCGGACGGCGAGCTGGCCCCCGGTGGGGGCGGGGTCGGCGGCCACCGCCGCGAGCAGCGCCACCGCGTCGGCGTCCAACGGACCGTCGAGGTCGGCCAGCACGATGCGGTCCGGGTGCTCCGACTGCGCCGAACGCAACAGACCCCACACCGCCGCACCCGCCAGATCGGACACGCGGTCCTCGTCCCGCGCCACCACGGCACCCCGGGTCACCACCACCAACCGCGAATCGGCGAGGACGTCGGCGCCAAGCCACCCCTGCACCACACCCAACACACCCGCAACCACATCCCGCACCGCACCCGGAACAGACCCACCGGCAACGGCAACGGGCAGCAGCACGAACGCCGGGGCGGGTAGCCCCGCCTCCACGGCCGCCACCAACGCCGGCACGTCCGCGTACGCGGGCACGGCGTCGGGCAGGCCGGCGTCGCCGAGCGCCACCGCGCCGGACACGTCGGCGGCCGGGGTCACGTCCTCGGCGTGCCAGGTCACCTCGAACAGGGAACGGTCGGCCGCACTCGGGGTCGGGGCGGTGCCCATCTCCCGCAGGACGAGGGAGTCGACGGAAACCACCGGCGCACCGGACTCGTCGGCGGCGACCAGCCGCACCCCGGAACCGGCGCGGCTCAGCCGCACCCGCAGCGCGCGGGCACCGGCGGCGTGCACCTGCACCCCGCTGAACGCGAACGGCACCCGCGGGCCGGTGCCGGTGCCGGCGTCGAGCAGGCCGATCGGGTGCAGGGCGGCGTCCAGCAACGCCGGGTGCACCCCGAAGCCGGTCGCGTCGGCCGCCGCCTCGTCGGGCAGGGCCACCTCGGCGTACACGTCGCCGTCGGTGCCGGTCCACACCCGGCGCAGCCCCTGGAACACCGGCCCGTACGCCAGCCCGTGCTCCGCGAACGCCGGATACCAGCCGGCCAGTTCCGCCTCGGTCGCCCCGGCGGGCGGCCACGTGCCGACGGTCGGCTCCTCGGCGGCGGCCGGCTCCAGCACGCCCTCGGCGTGCCGCACCCACTCCGCGTCCGGCTCGTCGTCGGGCTGGGCGTGCACCGTGACCTCACGGGCACCGGCACCGTCGGCCGACCCGACGCGCACCTGCACCCGCACCGCCTCGGAGGCCGGCAGAGTCAACGGCGCGGCGAGCGTCAACTCCCGCACCCGCGACGCACCCACCTCGTCGCCCGCCCGCACCACCAACTCCACCAGCGCCGCACCCGGCACCACCACCGCACCGGCAACCACGTGATCGGCCAACCACGGGTGCGTCGACACCGACAGCCGACCGGTCAGCACCACCTCGTCGTCACCAGCCAGGCGCACCGCCGCACCGAGCAGCGGATGCCCCGCCACACCCAGACCGGCAGCCGACACGTCACCCACCTGCCACGTGCCCACCTCGGGCCAGAACCGCTCCCGCTGGAACGCGTACGTCGGCAGGTCCACCCGGGACGCGCCGGTGTCGGCGAACCACGGCCGCCAGTCCACACCAACGCCGTTGACGTGCAGCTCCGCCAGCGCGGCCAGCAGAGCCGACACCTCCGGCCGATCCCGACGCTGGGCGGCCACCGCGAGCACGGAAGCCTCGGGCAGCGCCTCCGCCGTCAGCGCCGTCAACACACTCTGCGGACCCACCTCCAGGAACGTGTCCACCCCCGCCGCCCGCAACGCCGCCACCCCATCGGCGAACCGCACCGCCTCCCGCACATGCCGCACCCAGTAGTCGACACTACGAACCTCATCGGGATCGGCCAGCCCACCGGTCACGTTCGACACCAACGGCAGCACCGGCGCGGAGAACGTCAACCTCGACAACACCGCCCGGAACCTCTCCAGCATCGGCTCCATCAACGGACTGTGGAACGCGTGACTCACCGCCAACCGACGCGTCCGCACCCCCCGACCCCGCCACACCTCCTCCAACATGTCGAGGGCGTCCACCGCACCCGACACCACCACCGACCCAGGACCGTTGACCGCCGCGACCCCCACCCGATCGGACAACCCGTCCAGCGACGACAACACCTCCGCCTCGGCCGCATTGACCGCCAACATCCCGCCACCGGCCGGCAACCCCTGCATCAGCCGACCCCGCGCCACCACCAACGCACACGCATGCTCCAGCGACAACACCCCCGCCACATACGCCGCAACGATCTCACCAACCGAATGCCCACCCACAAAGTCCGGCACCACACCGAACGACTCCACCAGGCGGAACAGGGCCACCTCGACCGCGAACAACCCCGCCTGCGTGAACACCGTCTGCCCCAGCAGCTCGGCCTCCGGCGAACCGGGATCGGCGAACAACACCGGCCGCAACGGCTGCGGCAACCCACGATCCAGGTGCCCACACACCTCGTCCAACACCGACGCGAACACCGGGAACGCCGCAGACAACTCCCGACCCATCCCCGCCCGCTGCGCACCCTGACCGGAGAACAGCACCGCGAGCGGACCCCGGTCGGCGGCACGGCCGGCGACGGCCGCGCCGGACGGCTCGCCCGCCGCCAGGGCGCGCAGCCCGGCGACGAGGTCGTCCCGGCCCGTGGCCGCCACCACCGCGCGGCTGTCCAGAGCCGCCCGGGAGGTGGCCGACGACCACCCCACGTCCAGAGGACGGGCGTCGGCGTCGGCGTCCAGCCAGGCCGCCCACCGGCCCGCCTGCGCGGCGAGGGCGGCGGGGTGCGCGGCGGAGAGCAGCACCGGCACCGCCGGCACGTCCCGGGCGGGGGCCTCGGCTGCGGTGGCGGGCTCGGGCGGCGGGGCCTGTTCCAGGACGAGGTGGGCGTTGGTGCCGCTCATGCCGAAGGCGGAGACGGCGGCGCGGCGGGGCCGCCCGGCGTCGTCGGTCCACGGGCGGGCCCGGGTGAGCAGGGTGACCGCGCCGCCGGTCCAGTCGACGTGCGGCGTGGGCTCGTCGGCGTGCAGGGTCGCCGGCAGCAGCCCGTGCCGCATGGCGAGCACCATCTTGATCACACCGGCGACCCCGGCGGCGGCCTGGGTGTGGCCGAGGTTCGACTTCAGCGAGCCGAGCCAGAGTGGCCGGTCGGCGGGCCGGTCCCTGCCGTACGTCGCGAGGAGCGCCTGCGCCTCGATCGGGTCGCCGAGCCGGGTGCCGGTGCCGTGCGCCTCGACGACGTCCACGTCCGCCGGCGTGAGCCCGGCGTTGTCGAGGGCCTGCCGGATGACGCGCTGCTGGGCGGGGCCGTTCGGCGCGGTGAGGCCGCTGCTGGCCCCGTCGGAGTTGACGGCGCTGCCCCGGATGACGGCGAGCACGGGGTGGCCGTTGCGGCGGGCGTCGGACAGCCGCTCGACGAGCACCATACCGACGCCCTCGGCCCAGCCGGTGCCGTCGGCGTCGGCGGAGAACGCCTTGCACCGGCCGTCGGCGGCCAGCCCCCGCTGGCGGGAGAACTCGACGAACCCGCCGGGGGTGGCCATCACGCTGACGCCGCCGGCCACGGCGAGGGTGCACTCGCCGTCGCGCAGGGCCTGACCGGCCAGGTGCAGCGCGACCAGCGACGACGAGCAGGCGGTGTCGATGGTGACGGCCGGCCCCTCCAGGCCGAACGAGTAGGCCAGTCGGCCGGAGATGACGCTGGCGGCGGTGCCGGTCAGCACGTAGCCTTCGGCGCCCTCGGGGAGGCGGCGCAACACGGTGGCGTAGTCCTGCCCGGCGGTGCCGACGAACACGCCGGTGCGGCTGCCGCGCAGGGAGCCGGCGTCGATGCCGGCGCGTTCGAACACCTCCCAGGTGGTCTCCAGCAGCAGCCGCTGCTGCGGGTCCATCGCGAGGGCCTCGCGGGGGGAGATGCCGAACAGGGTCGGGTCGAAGTGGCCGGCGTCGTCGAGGAACCCGCCCCGGTCGCTGTACGAGGTGCCGGGGTGGTCGGGGTCCGGGTCGTACAGCCGGGCCAGGTCCCAGCCCCGGTCGGTGGGGAACGGGCCGGTCGCGTCGGTGCCGGCGGCCACGAGGTCCCACAGGTCCTCGGGGGAGCCGACGCCGCCGGGGAACCGGCACGCCATCGCGACGACGGCGATCGGTTCGGGTTCGGCGCTCTCCAGTTCCCGCAGGCGTCGGTGCGCCTGGCGGAGCTCGGTGGTCACCCACTTGAGGTGTTCGAGGAGCTTCACTTCGTCCGCCATGACCCACCCGCCCGGAGCTTGCTACCGATCGATTCCGCCGAACACTGAGGAAGCCACCACCGCACCGCCGGCCCTGGGAATCACCGGTATCCGACCCTCACCGTGAGTGGACGGTACTGAGCGCGCTACGACGGCCCAACCCCTACGGGACCCCTCATTCAGCCCCCGCGCGGCACCCTCCGGCGGGCGGATATCCGCAGGATGAGGCCGGTGGGACGGCCCCCGCTGACCCGTCCGGCGGCGCTCAACGGCGGGACCGGGCGGGGGCCGGGAGGATCTGGCGGGGCCGTCCCGGCGGGGTGGCCCGGCGACGCCACTCGCGCGGGTAGCCGACCGACACCTCCTCGAACCGGACGCCGTCATACCAGGTGGTACGGGGGATGTGCAGGTGGCCGTAGACGGCGACGCGGGTGTCGTAGCGCAGGTGCCAGTCGGCGGTCAGGTCGGTGCCGCACCACTGGGCGAACTCGGGGTAGCGCAGGATCCGGGTCGGCTCGCGGACCAGCGGGTAGTGGTTGACCAGCACGGTGGGCAGCCCGCCGCGTTCGGCGTCGAGCCGCCGCTCGGTGTGGATCACCCGCGCCCGGCACCAGGCGTCCCGGCTCGGATACGGGTCGGGGTGCAGCAGGATCTCGTCGGTGCAGACCACGCCGGTCTCGTGCGCCCGCGCCAACGCCTGCTCCCGGGTGTACGTCCCCGGGGGCCGCCACGTGTAGTCGTACCCGACGAAGAGCGGGGCGATCAGGACCGGGTCCCCGTCGGGGTCCCACACCGGGTACGGATCCTCCGGCGTGACCACGCCGAGGCGGCGGCACAGCGCGACGAGGTGCCGGTAGCGTTCCTCGCCGCGCAACTGGACGGTGTCGTCGCGGGGCGTCCACAGCTCGTGGTTGCCCGGCGCCCAGATCACCCTGGCGAACCGGTCGCGGAGCAGGCCGAGCGCCCACTCGACGTCCTTGGCGAACTCGCCGACGTCACCGGCGACGATCAGCCAGTCGTCGTCGTGGTCGGGGCGCAGGGCCTCGACGATGGCGCGGTTCTCCGCGTACACGACGTGCAGGTCGCTGATCGCGAGGAGCTGGCCGCCCTGGGAGCCGGTCACCGGGCACCTCCCGTGTCTGCGGGCACCCGCCCGCACCCCGCCTCCGCCCGTCCCGCGCCGGAACGGGACGGCACCCTGTCGGGCTCCGACCCTACGGAGACCGGCAGGAGCCGCCACACCCCTAGATGCACCACCGGACCCCTAGCCCCGCTCCCCCGGCACCGCGCCCTCCCCGAGTGGGATGGGTGGGTCAGGACTTGCCGAACTCTCGTTGGATGATGGCGAAGATGTCGTCCTCGGTGGCGGTGGAGAGGTCGTCGGACCCCGCCTCGGTGGGGGCGGGCGACGCGGGGACGGGCGACACAGAGGCGGGCGACGTGGGGGTGGGCAACGACGGGACGGTGTCGCCCCGCCAGCGGGCCAGCAGGTCCTCCAGGCGGCGGGTGATCTCCGCGTCGTCGCGGCGCTCCCCCGGCACGGTTCGCAGCAGCTCGTCGAGCCGTTCGATCTCGGCGACGACCGGGGTGGCCGCCCCGTGCGGCACCAACTCGGCGCGCAGGTGCTCGGCGAGCGCGGCCGGCGTCGGGTGGTCGAAGACGAGGGTGCTGGGCAGGGCGAGGCCGGTCTCGGCGGTGAGCCGGTTGCGCAGCTCCACCGCGGTCAGCGAGTCGAAGCCGAGGTCCAGGAAGCCCCGGGCGGCCCGGATCGCCGCCGGGCTGCGGTGCCCCAGCACGGTGGCGGCGGTGCCGCGTACCAGGTCGAGCAGGATCCGGTCCCGCTCGGTGTCGCCGGCGGCGGCCAGCCGGTCCCGCAGCCGCTGCGGGGCACCGGCGTCCGACGGCGGCGGCGTCTCCGGGCCGCCGGCTGCGCCCGCCTCGGGGATGCCGCCGAGCAGGGGGCTGGGCCGCAGGGCGGTGAACGAGGCGGCGAACCGGTCCCAGGCGACGTCGGCGACGACGACGCTCGTGTCGTCCCGGTCGAGAGCCGCCTGCAACGCGGTGACCGCCAACTCCGGGTCCATCGCCGGCAGCCCCCGGCGGCCGAGCTGTTCTTGCTGCTCGCCGTGCGCCATCCCCGCGCCGGCCCACGGGCCCCATGCCACCGCGGTCCCGGCGGCACCCTGGGCGCGCCGCCGGGCCACCAACCCGTCGAGATACGCGTTGGCCGCCGCGTAGCCGGCCTGCCCGGCCGAGCCCCACACCCCGGCGATCGACGAGAACACCACGAACGCGTCCAGCTCCGGCAGCAACGCGTCGAGGTGCGCAGCCCCGTCGACCTTGCCGCGCAGGACGTGGGTCAGCTCGTCGACGGTCAGCTCGCCCAACGGGGTGGAGTGCGCCGCCCCCGCCGCGTGCACGACGGCGCGGACGGGGTCACCCGCGTCGGCGAGGCCGTCGAGCAGCGCCCCCAGCGCCGACCGGTCCGCCACGTCACAGGCGGCAACGGACACCCGCGCCCCGGACGCCCGCAACCGCTCCGCCAACTCCCCCGCACCCGCAGCCCGCTCACCACGCCGACTCACCAACACCACATGCCCCGCACCCGCACCCACCGCCCACCCGGCGACCCGAGCGCCCAACGCCCCCGTACCACCCGTGACCAACACCGTCCCCGACAACCGAAACTCCCGCCGCACCGGGTCACCACCCGCCCGCGCCAACCGCCGCACGAACACCCCCGACGACCGCACCGCCACCTGATCCTCGACACCCGCCGCCAACACCTGACACACCCGACGAACCACCCGCGCATCCACCACGCCCGGCAGATCCACCAGACCACCCCACCGACGCGGCTCCTCCAACGCCGCCACCCGGCCCACGCCCCAGACGGCAGCGGCGGCCGGGTCGACGCGCCCGTCCGACGCGCCCACGGACACCGCGCCCCGGGTCAGCCACCACACCCGGCCGCCCAGGTCGGCGGCGGCCAGCGCCTGCACCGCCCCCAGCGCCTCGCCCACGCCGACGCCGGCCAGCGACAGCAGCGACACCACACCGGCGACCTCGCCGACGTCACGGAGCGACTTCGCCACCAGTTCGCGGTCGTCCGCCGGGCCGTCGAGCGTCAGCGTCCGGACCTGCGCCCCGGCCTCGGCGATCCCCTCCGTCACGGCCGCGAGCACCGAGGCACCGACCCCGTCGTACGGCACCAGCACCAGCCAGGTGCCGGTCAGCCTCCCCGGCGTCTCGGGGAGGGCCTGCCACTCGATGCGGTAGCGCCACGAGTCGACGGTCGAACGCCGCTGACCCGCCCGCCGCCAGCGGGCGAGCTTCGGCAGCAGGTCGCTCAGCGACTGCTCCGCCGCCAACTCCGCACCGAGGCCGGTCAGATCCTCCCGCTCCACCGCCGCCCAGAACCGCTCGTCGGTCGCCGAGCTCCCAGTGGTGGTCACGGCGGCGGCCGGCGGCGCGTCGTGCAGCCAGTAGCGCTGGTGGTGGAAGGCGTAGGTGGGCAGGTCCACGGTGCGGGGCCGGCCGCCGGTGTGGGTGAACCACGCCGCCCAGTCCACGGGCGTGCCGGTGACGTGCAGCTTCGCCAGGGCGGTGACCAGCGCCATCGTGTCGGGCTGGTCGCGGCGCAACGCCGCCACCAGGTGCACCGGCCGGTCGACGGGCGTGTCGGCGGCCATCGCCGTCAACGTCGCATCCGGCCCCACCTCCACGAAGCTGCTGACCCCCAACCCCAGCAGCGTGGCGATCGAATCGCCGAACCGAACCGCCTCCCGCACATGCCGCACCCAGTACCCGGGGTCGGTGATCTCGGCCGCCTCGACGACCCTGCCCGTCACGTTCGACACGACCGGCAGCCTCGGCGTCTGCCAAGCCAAACCGTCGAGCACCGCGCGGAACCCGGCCAGCATCGGCTCCATCAACCGCGAGTGGAACGCGTGACTCACCGACAACCGCTTCACCCGCCAACCCTGCTCGGCGCACCGCTGGGCGATCACGTCCAGATCGGCGACCGGCCCCGACAACACCACCGACCGCGGACCGTTCACCGCCGCCACATCCACACCGCCACCGGCCAACGCACGCACCTCAGCCTCAGGCGCACCCACCGCCAACATCCCGCCACCAGCAGGCAACGCCTGCATCAACGAACCCCGCGCCGCCACCAACGCGCACGCGTCCTCCAACGACAACACACCCGCCACGTGGGCGGCGGTGACCTCACCGATCGAATGCCCCACCAGATAGTCGGCAGTCACCCCGAACGAGGCGAGCAACTCGTGCAGAGCCACCTCCACCGCGAACAGACCCGCCTGCGTATAAGCAGTCTGATCCAACAAGGCCGCCAGATCCGAACCCGGCTCCGCGAACACCACCTCCCGCAACGGACGATCGAGGCGACCCACGAACAGGGCACACACCCGATCGAACGCCTCCGCATACACCGGGAACCGCTCATACAACTCCCGACCCATCCCCGACCGCTGCGCACCCTGACCCGCAAACAACAACGCCCGACGACCCGACGACACCTCACCCGTCACCACACCCGGGGCAGCCGCACCCGACGCCAGCGACTCCAGACCGGACAGCAGGTCGGCGCGGTCGGTGCCGAGGATAACGGCGCGGTGTTCCAGGGTGGCGCGGGCGGTCGCCAGCGACCAGGCGACGTCCGTCGCCGCCGGCCCCGCGTCGGGGCTCAGGTGCTCGGTGAGCCGGGTGGCCTGCGCGGCCAGGGCTTCCGGCGTGCGCGCCGACACCAGCCAGGGCACCACGGGCAGGTCGACGTGCCCGGAGGGCTCGGCCTCGACGGGCTCCGCCTGCTCAAGGATCACGTGGGCGTTGGTCCCGGAGATGCCGAACGAGGAGACGGCGGCCCGGCGTGGCCGGTCCACCGCCGGCCACTCGCGGCGCTCGGTGACCAGGCTGACCGCGCCCGACGCCCAGTCCACCTTCGTGGAGGGCGCTTCCACGTGCAGGGTCGCCGGCACCACGCCGTGCCGCAGCGCCTGCACCACCTTGATCACACCGGCGACACCCGCCGCCGCCTGGGTGTGGCCGATGTTCGACTTGACCGAGCCGAGCAGCAGCGGCGCGGCGTCGCCCCGCCCCTGCCCGTACGTCGCCAGCAGCGCCTGCGCCTCGATCGGGTCGCCCAGCGTGGTGCCCGTGCCGTGCGCCTCCACCGCGTCCACGTCCGCCGGCGACAACCGGGCGTTGGCCAGGGCCTGCCGGATCACCCGCTGCTGCGACGGACCATTCGGCGCGGTCAACCCGTTCGACGCACCGTCCTGGTTGACGGCGGAGCCGCGCACCACCGCGAGGACACGGTGACCGTTACGCCGGGCGTCGGACAGCCGCTCGACGAGGATCACCCCGACACCCTCGCCCCACCCCGTCCCGTCCGCCGACTCCGCGAACGACCGGCACCGCCCGTCGGGGGAGAGGCCGCCCTGCTTCGCGAACTCGACGAAGGTCGCCGGCGACGCCATGACCGTCACGCCGCCCGCGAGGGCCAGGTCGCACTCGCCCGAGCGCAGCGACTGCGCCGCCAGGTGCAACGCCACCAGCGACGACGAGCACGCCGTGTCCACGGTGACCGCCGGCCCCTCGAACCCGAACGAGTAGGCCACCCGCCCCGACAGCACGCTGGTCGCGTTGCCGGTGAGCAGGTGACCGCCGACCTCCTGGTCCCGGCCCATGGCCGTGGACGCGTACCCCTGGAAGCTGGCGCCCGCGAAGACGCCGACCCGCTCCCCCTTCAGGCGGGACGGGTCCAGTCCCGCCGACTCGACCGCCTCCCAGGACACCTCCAGCAGCAGCCGCTGCTGCGGGTCCATCGCGAGGGCCTCGCGGGGGGAGATGCCGAAGAACCCGGCGTCGAACGCCCCCGCGTCGTAGACGAAGCCGCCCTGGCGGGGGAACGAGGTGTCGGACAGCCGGCCGTCGAGGAAGCTGTCCCAGCCCCGGTCGAGGGGGAAGTCGGAGATGCCATCGCGGCCGGCGGCGACCATGTCCCACAGCTCGTCGGCGGTGTCGACTCCGCCGGGCAGGCGGCAGGCCATGCCGACGATCACGATGGGGTCGTCGTCGACGGCCGTGACCCGCTCCCGCTCGGCCGCCCCGGCCGGAATGCCGGTCAGCTCGGCGGCGAGGTGGGCGACGAGCGCCAGCGGCGTCGGGTGGTCGAAGACGAGGGTGCTGGGCAGGGCGAGGCCGGTCTCGGCGGTGAGCCGGTTGCGCAGCTCCACCGCGGTCAACGAGTCGAAGCCCTGCCGCTGGAACGCCCGGTCGGCGGGGACGGCGTCCGGCGTCGCGTGCCCGAGCACCGCGGCCACCTGGGCGCGTACGAGGTCGAGCAGGTGGGTGTCCCGTTCGGCGGGTGTCAGGGCGGCGAGCCGGCGGCCGAGCTGGGCCTGTTCCTCGCCCGCGTCTGCGGTGTCGGGCGACGCGGAACGCGCCTCGGGAATCTCGTCCAGCAGCGGGCTGGGCCGCAGGGCGGTGAACGAGGCGGCGAACCGGTCCCAGGCGACGTCGGCGACGACGACGCTCGTGTCGTCCCGGTCGAGAGCCGCCTGCAACGCGGTGACCGCCAACTCCGGGTCCATCGCCGGCAGCCCCCGGCGGGCCAGTTGTTCCTGCGCCTCGCCCTGGACGGCCATGCCGGCACCCGCCCACGGGCCCCACGCCACGGCCGTGGCGGCGGCGCCCCGGGCCCGTCGGCGCGCGACGAGGGCGTCGACGTAGGCGTTGGCCGCCGCGTAGCCGGCCTGCCCGGCCGAGCCCCACACCCCGGCGATCGACGAGAACACCACGAACGCGTCCAGCTCCGGCAGCAACGCGTCGAGGTGCGCAGCCCCGTCGACCTTGGCGCGGAGTACGTCGCGCAGTTCGTCCGGCGTGACGTCGCCCAGCGGCGTGAACTGGGGCGCTCCGGCGGCGTGCACGACGGCGCGGACGGGGTCACCCGCGTCGGCGAGGCCGTCGAGCAGCGCCCCCAGCGCCGACCGGTCCGCCACGTCACACGCCGCGACCGTCACACGCGCCCCGGACGCCCGCAACCGCTCCACCAACTCCCCCGCACCCGCAGCCCGCTCACCACGCCGACTCACCAACACCACATGCCCCGCACCCGCACCCACCGCCCACCCGGCGACCCGAGCGCCCAACGCCCCCGTACCACCCGTGACCAACACCGTCCCCGACAACCGAAACTCCCGCCGCACCGGGTCACCACCCGCCCGCGCCAACCGCCGCACGAACACCCCCGACGACCGCACCGCCACCTGATCCTCGACACCCGCCGCCAACACCTGACACACCCGACGAACCACCCGCGCATCCACCACGCCCGGCAGATCCACCAGACCACCCCACCGACGCGGCTCCTCCAACGCCGCCACCCGGCCCACGCCCCACACCGCCGACGCGACCGGGTCGACCGGCGCGTCCGACCTGCCCACCGACACCGCGCCGCGGGTCACCCACCACACCCGGCCACCCACGCCGCAGTCGTTCAGCGCCTGGATCACGGCGAGGCTCTCGGCCACGCCCGCTTCCCCGTCTGCTTCCCCGGGCAGCGACAGCAGCGACAGGACCCCGGCGACCTCACCCGGGCGGGGCAGCGCGGCCCGCAGCCGCCCGGCCGCGTCGTCCCGGCTCGTCCCCGTCGGGTCGAGGCCGACCGTCAGGACCTCCGCGCCCTGCTCGGCCAGGCCCTCGGCGAGGGGGTGGTCGGCCTGCGCCGGTGGCACGAGGACCAGCCACGTCCCGGTCAACCCCGCCGACGGTACGGTCGGAGCGGGCCGCCACTCGATGCGGTAGCGCCACGAGTCGACGGTCGAACGCTGCTGACCCGCCCGCCGCCAGCGGGCGAGCTTCGGCAACAGGTCGCTCAGCGACTGCTCCGCCGCCAACTCCGCACCGAGGCCGGTCAGGTCCTCCCGCTCCACCGCCGCCCAGAACCGCTCGTCGACGTCGTCGCCCGCTCGGGGGGTGCCGTCGGCAGCCGACGCGGGCTCGGGCCAGTACCACCTGCGGTGGAAGGCGTAGGTGGGCAGGTCCACGGTGCGGGGCCGCCCACCGGTGTGGGTGAACCACGCCGCCCAGTCCACGGGCGTGCCGGTGACGTGCAACCGGGCCAGGGCGGTGACCAGGGCCGTCGTCTCCGGCTGATCGCGGCGCAACGCCGCCACCAGGTGCACCGGCCGGTCGACGGGCGTGTCGGCGGCCATCGCCGTCAACGTCGCATCCGGCCCCACCTCCACGAACGACGTCACCCCCAACCCGTGCAGGGTGGTGATCGAATCGCCGAACCGGACCGCCTCCCGCACGTGCCGCACCCAGTAGTCGGGGTTGGTGATCTCGGCCGCCTCGACGACCCTGCCCGTCACGTTCGACACGACCGGCAGCCTCGGCGTCTGCCAAGCCAGGCCGGTCAGGACCGTGCGGAACCCGGCCAGCATCGGCTCCATCAACCGCGAGTGGAACGCGTGACTCACCGACAGCCGCTTCACCCGCCAACCCCGCCCGACGCACTCCCCCGCGACCCGATCCAACTCAGCGACCGGCCCCGACAACACCACCGACCGGGGCCCGTTCACCGCCGCCACATCCACACCGCCACCGGCAAGCGCCCGCACCTCAGCCTCAGGCGCACCCACCGCCAACATCCCGCCACCAGCAGGCAACGCCTGCATCAACGAACCCCGCGCCACCACCACCCTGCACGCATCCTCCAACGACAACACACCCGCCACATGCGCAGCCGTCACCTCACCGATCGAATGCCCCACCAGATAGTCAGCCGTCACCCCGAACGACGCCAGCAACTCGTAGAGGGCCACCTCCACCGCGAACAGACCCGCCTGCGTATAAGCCGTCTCATCCAACAATGCAGCCAGGTCGGAACCCGGCTCCGCGAACACCACCTCCCGCAACGGACGATCAAGGCGACCCACGAACAGGGCACACACCCGATCGAACGCCTCCGCATACACCGGGAACCGCTCATACAACTCCCGACCCATCCCCGACCGCTGCGCACCCTGCCCCGCAAACAACAACGCCCGACGACCCGAGGCCACCTCACCGGTCACCACACCCGGGGCAGCCGCACCCGACGCCACCGTGTCGAGCCCGGACAACAGGTCGTCCCGGCCCGTCCCGAGGACGACCGCCCGGTGCTCCAACGCCGCCCGTGACGTGGCGAGGGACCAACCCACGTCGGCAGGAGACAACCCGGAACGCTCCCGGACGAAGTCCGCCAGGCTCGCCGCCTGCCCGGCGAGGGCGTCGGCCGATCGCGCCGACACCAGCCACGGCACCACCGGCAACTCCACCGGCCCGGACGACCCGACCCCGGCCTCCACGGCCTCCACCGGATCCGCCTGCTCCACGATCACGTGTGCGTTCGTCCCGGAGATCCCGAAGGAGGAGACAGCGGCCCGGCGCGGCCGGTCCACCACCGGCCATTCACGCGACTCCGTCACCAACTCGACCGCGCCCGACGCCCAGTCCACCTTCGACGACGGCGCATCCACGTGCAGCGTTGCCGGCACCAGGCCATGTCGCAGGGCGAGGACCATCTTGATGATCCCGGCGACGCCCGCCGCCGCCTGGGTGTGGCCCAGGTTCGACTTCACCGAGCCCAGCAGCAGCGGCGTCTCGCGCCCCTGCCCGTACGTCGCCAGGAGCGCCTGCGCCTCGATCGGGTCGCCCAGGGTCGTGCCGGTGCCGTGCGCCTCCACCACGTCGACATCCGCCGGCGACAACCGGGCGTTGGCAAGGGCCTGCCGGATCACCCGCTGCTGCGACGGACCATTCGGCGCGGTAAGGCCGTTCGACGCACCATCCTGGTTCACCGCGCTGCCCCGCACCACCGCGAGGACCCGACGGCCGTCCCGGCGGGCGTCCGACAGGCGCTGCACCAGCAGCACCCCGACGCCCTCGCCCCACCCCGTCCCGTCCGCCGACTCCGCGAACGACCGGCACCGCCCGTCGGCGGACAGCCCGCGCTGCCGGGAGAACTCGACGAACGCGCCGGGGGTGGCCATCACGGTCACGCCGCCGGCCAGCGCGAGGTCACATTCGCCCGAGCGCAGCGACTGCGCCGCCAGGTGCAGGGCCACCAGCGACGACGAGCACGCCGTGTCCACGGTGACCGCCGGCCCCTCGAACCCGAACGAGTACGCCACCCGCCCCGACAGCACGCTCGCGGAGGCACCGGTGGCACCGTAGCCGGCGAGCTGTTCGCCGCCGTTGCGGATGAGGTTGTCGAAGTCCTGCCCGTTGGTGCCGGCGAAGACGCCGACGCGACCGCCACGCAGCGTGAGGGGGTCGATCCGGGCGTCCTCGATCGCCGCCCAGGACACCTCCAGCAGCAGCCGCTGCTGCGGGTCCATGGCGACGGCCTCGCGGGGGGAGATGCCGAAGAACTCGGCGTCGAACGCGCCCGCGTCGGTGAGGAACGCCCCCTGCGTCACGTACGACGCCCCGGGATGCCCGGGGTCGGGGTGGTGCAGCGCGGTCAGGTCCCAGTGCCGGTCGGTGGGGAAGTCCGACATGGCGTCGACGCCGTCGGCGAGCAGCCGCCAGAACTCCTCCGGCGAGCCGGCCCCGGCGGGGAAGCGGCAGCCCATGCCGACGATGACGATCGGGTCGTCGTCGACGGGTCGTACCGTCGGGGTCGTCGCGGACGGCGAGTGGCCGCCCAGCAGCTCGGTGCGGACGTGGGCCGCCAGGGCGGTCGGGTTGGGGTGGTCGAAGGCGAGCGTGGCGGGCAGGGTGAGCCCGGTGGCCGCGTCGAGGCGGTTGCGCAGCTCGACGGCGGTCAGCGAGGTGAAGCCGAGGTCCCGGAACGCGCGTTCGGCGGGCACCCGGTCGGCGCTGCCGTGGCCGAGCACCGCCGCCACCTCGGCGCGCACCAGGTCGCGGAGGGCGTCGAGCTGCTCGGCGTCGGTGAGCCCGGCGAGCCGGTCCCGCAGGGCGCCGCCGCCGGCGGCCCGGTCGGCGGTGGCGGCGTCGGTGACCTGCGGCGCGGTCAGCAGTCCCCGGATCAGCGGGTCGGGGCGGCGGCCGGCGGCGCTGCCCGCCACCCGGTCCCAGTCGACGTCGGCGACGACGAGGTGGGTCTCGTCGTCCTCGATCGCTTCGGTGAGCACGCGGACGGCCGTGGCGGGGTCCATCGCGCCGAAGCCGTTGCGGGCCATCCGGCGTTCGAAGTCGCCGGCGCTGACGCCGCCGTCGGCCCACAGCCCCCAGGCGATGGCGGTGGCGGGCAGCCCTTCGGCGCGGCGACGCTGGGCGAGGGCGTCGAGCCAGGCGTTGCCGGGGGCGTAGTTGGCCTGCCCGGGTCCGCCCATGGTGCCGGCGAGGGAGGAGAACAGCACGAACGCGGACAGCTCGTGGCCCCGGGTCAGTTCGTCGAGGTGGCGGGCCGCGTCGACCTTGGCGCGCAGGGCGGTCGCCATCCGGTCCACGGTGAGGGCGTCGACCACGGTGTCGTCGAGCGCCGCCGCCGTGTGCACGACGGCGGTGAGCGGCAGGTCGGCGGGGATCGCCGCGAGCAGGTCGCGCAGGGCGTCCCGGTCGGCGGCGTCGCAGGCCGCGACGGTGACACGGGTGCCGAGGGCGGTCAGTTCCCCGACGAGGGCGGCCGCGCCGGGGGCGTCGGGGCCACGGCGGCTGACCAGCAGCAGATGCTCGGCTCCGGCCGCCGCGAGGGCGCGGGCGACGTGCCCGCCGAGCGCGCCGGTCCCGCCGGTGACGAGGGTGGTGCCGCGCGGGGTCCAGGCGCGCGCGGGGGTGGCGGGCCGGCGGGCGCGGGTCAACCGCCGGGCGTACGCGCCGGTGGCGCGCACCGCGAGCTGGTCCTCCGCGCGCTCGCCGCCGAGCAGCCGGCGCACCTGTCGTACGCCGCGCGCGTCGGCGGTCGGGGGCAGGTCCACGAGTCCGCCCCAGCGTTGGGGGTGCTCGGCGCACAGCACGCCGCCGAAGCCCCACAGGGCCGCCTGGTCGCAGTCGACGGGCTGGTCGCGGGGGTCGACGGAGACCGCGCCCCGGGTGGCGATCCAGAGCCGGGCGGGGATGGCGGAGTCGCCGAGGGCCTGGGCGAGGGCGACGGTGTGGGCGAGGCCGGCGGGCACGGAGCCGGCGTCGGGATGCGCGCCGGGGGCAAGGCCGAGCAGCGACAGGACGCTGCCGGGTCGTCCCTGGCCGTCGGCGTACGCGTCGGCGAGGTCGCTGGCGAGGCCGGCCCGGTCCCGGTCGGCGGCGACCCGCAGCACCCGTACGCCGGGCGCGGCGAGCGCGGTCGCCCACCGGGCGGCCGCCCCGTCGTCGGGCACGACGAGCAGGAGGTCGTCGTGTTCCCGCCGGGAGTGGTCGGGCAGGGGCTGCCAGGTGACGTGGTACCGCCACGGGTCGGCGTCAGGCCCGACGGGGCCGTGGGGGCGGGTGCGGGCGTCGAGCCAGTAGCGCTGGTGCTGGAAGGCGTAGGTGGGCAGGTCGATGGTGCGGGGCCGGCCGCCGGTGTGGGTGAACCACGCGGCCCAGTCCACGGGGGTGCCGGTGACGTGCAGCTTCGCCAGGGCGGTGACCAGCGCCATCGTGTCGGGCTGGTCGCGGCGCAACGCCGCCACCAGGTGCACCGGCCGGTCGACGGGCGTGTCGGCGGCCATCGCCGTCAACGTCGCATCCGGCCCCACCTCCACGAACGACGTCACCCCCAACCCGTGCAGGGTGGTGACCGCGTCGCCGAACCGGACCGCCTCCCGCACATGCCGCACCCAGTACCCGGGGTCGGTGATCTCCCCCGCCTCGACGACCCTGCCCGTCACGTTCGACACGACCGGCAGCCTCGGCGTCTGCCAAGCCAAACCGTCGAGCACCGACCGGAACCCGGCCAGCATCGGCTCCATCAACCGCGAATGGAACGCATGACTCACCGACAACCGCTTCACCCGCCAACCCCGCCCGACGCACTCCCCCGCGACCCGATCCAACTCAGCGACCGGCCCCGACAACACCACCGACCGCGGACCGTTCACCGCCGCCACATCCACACCGCCACCGGCAAGCGCCCGCACCTCGGTCTCAGGCGCACCCACCGCCAACATCCCGCCGCCGGACGGTAGCGCCTGCATCAACGAGCCCCGCGCCGCCACCAGAACGCACGCGTCCTCCAGCGACAACACACCCGCCACGTGGGCGGCGGTGACCTCACCGATCGAATGCCCCACGAGATAGTCGGCCGTCACGCCGAACGACGCCAGCAACTCGTGCAGGGCCACCTCCACCGCGAACAGGCCCGCCTGCGTATAAGCCGTCTGATCCAACAGGGCAGCCAGGTCCGAACCCGGCTCCGCGAACACCACCTCCCGCAACGGACGGCCGAGATGGTCGACGAACAGGGCACACACCCGATCGAACGCCTCCGCATACACCGGGAACCGCTCATACAACTCCCGACCCATCCCCGACCGCTGCGCACCCTGACCCGCAAACAACAACGCCCGACGACCCGACGACACCTCACCGGTCACCACACCCGGGACAGCCGCACCCGACGCCAGCGACTCCAGGCCGGACAGCAGGTCGTCACGGTCGGTGCCGAGAAGCACCGCCCGGTGGTCGAGGGCCGCCCGCGACGTCGCCAGGGACCAGCCCACGTCGACCGGCGACAGTCCGGGATTGTCCTGGACGTGCCCGACCAGGCGGGACGCCTGCCCCGCCAGGGCCTCCGCCGAACGCGCCGACACCAACCACGGCACCACCGGCAACCCCACCGGCCCGGACCCCTCAGCGTCGACCGGCTCCGCCTGCTCCACGATCACGTGCGCGTTCGTCCCGGAGATCCCGAACGACGACACCGCCGCCCGACGCGGCCGGTCCACCACCGGCCACGGCGTCGACTCCGTCACCAACTCCACCGCACCGGAGGACCAGTCCACCTTCGACGACGGCGCATCCACGTGCAGCGTCGCCGGCACCACACCGTGCCGCATCGCCTGGATCAGCTTGATCACACCGGCCACGCCCGCCGCCGCCTGCGTGTGACCCAGATTCGACTTGATCGACCCGAGTAGCAGCGGCGTCTCGCGCCCCTGCCCGTACGTCGCCAGGAGCGCCTGCGCCTCGATCGGGTCACCCAGGGTCGTGCCCGTGCCGTGGCCCTCCACCACGTCCACGTCCGCCGGCGACAACCGGGCGTTGGCAAGGGCCTGCCGGATCACCCGCTGCTGCGACGGACCATTCGGCGCAGTCAACCCGTTCGACGCACCATCCTGGTTCACCGCGCTGCCCCGCACCACCGCGAGGACACGGTGACCGAGCCGGCGGGCGTCGGACAGCCGTTCCACGACGAGCACGCCGACGCCCTCCGACCAGCCGGTGCCGTCGGCGCCCTCGGCGTACGACTTGCACCGCCCGTCGGGGGCCAGGCCGCGCTGCCGGCTGAAGTCGACGAACGTCTCCAGGGTGGTCATCACGGTGACGCCGCCGGCCAGCGCGAGGGTGCACTCGCCGGAGCGCAGCGACTGCACGGCGAGGTGCAGCGCGACGAGCGACGACGAGCAGGCGGTGTCGACGGTGAGGGCGGGCCCCTCGAATCCGAACGTGTAGGCGACCCGGCCGGAGAGCACGCTGCTGGCGGTGCCGCCGCCGATGAACGCGTCCAGGGGCTCGGGCACCTCGGCCAGCCCGGCGGCGTAGTTGTGGTACATCATGCCGGCGAACACGCCGACGCGGCTGCCGCGCAGGGACAGCGGGTCGATGCGGGCGTCCTCGATCGCCTCCCAGGACGCCTCCAGCATGAGCCGCTGCTGCGGGTCCATGGCGAGGGCCTCGTACGGCGAGACCTTGAACAGCTCCGGGTCGAAGTCACCGGCGTCGTGCAGGAACCCGCCCTCGCGGGCGTACGTGCTGCCCCGCCGCTGCCCGGTCGGGTCGTACGCGGCGTCGGTGTCCCAGCCCCGGTCGGTGGGGAAGCCGGTGACGCCGTCGGTGGCGGTGGCGACGAGTTCCCACAGCTGCTCGGGGGAGCGGACGCCGCCCGGGTAGCGGCAGCTCATCCCGACGATGGCGATGGGCTCGTGGTTCCTGGCGTCGGCGGCCTTGAGGCGTTCGCTGGTCTCGGCGAGGTCGGCGGTGACGCGCTTGAGGTACTCACGGAGCTTGGCTTCGTTCGCCATCGGGATTCACCTGTCGCGTTGGTCGGCAAGCGGGCGGTACGCCGGTCAGGAACGACCGAACGTGCTGTCGATGAAGTCGAAGAGTTCGTCGTCGCTGGCGTCGTCGATCACCTGGGCGACGCCGGCGGTGTCACCGGTGTCGCCGCCCCAGCGGGTGAGCAGCGCCCGGAGCCGGGTGGTGACGGCGGCGCGGGTCTCCTCGTCGGCGGTGAGTTCGGCGAGGTCGTCGGCCGGGGTCGCGGCGAACGCCGCCTCCAGCCGGTCCAGTTCGTCGAGGATGGTGGGCGCGGACCGGCCGGGGCCGAGCTGTGCCACCAGGTGCCCGGTGAGCGCCTCCGGGGTGGGGTGGTCGAAGACGAGGGTCGCCGGCAGCGTCAGCCCGGTGCGGGCGGTGAGCCGGTTGCGCAGGTCCACGGCGGTCAGCGAGTCGAAGCCCAGTTCGGTGAAGGACTGGCCGGGGCCGACGGCGGCGG
Source organism: Micromonospora sp. WMMD712 (assembly GCF_029581295.1). NCBI lineage: Bacteria > Bacillati > Actinomycetota > Actinomycetes > Micromonosporales > Micromonosporaceae > Micromonospora > Micromonospora sp. WMMD712. Next base: position 7,063,893 of record NZ_CP120743.1, on the reverse strand, counting down.
CCGTGGCGTACCCGAGGACCTCGGCGACCTGGCCGGTGACGAGTTCCTCCACGAGCCGCCGGCGGTCGGCGTCGGGGCCGGCGGCGATCCGGTCGCGGAAGCCGCCCGCCGGGGCGGCGGTCCCGGCGGCGCTGCGCCGCGCGCCGACGCCGGCCAGGCCACGCAGCGGCGCGGGCAGGTGGTCGACGGTGGTGAGGGCACGCAGCGCGGCGACGTCGAGGCGGACGGGCAGCAGCAGCGGCTGCCGGCTGCTGCGGCTGGCGTCGAAGAGGGCGAACGCCTGGTCGGTGCCGAGGGGGGCGATGCCCTGGCGGGCCAGCCGTTCCCGGCGGGCGGCCCCCAGGTCTCGGGTCATGCCGCTGCCGGCCTCCCACAGCCCCCAGGCCAGGGAGGTGGCGGCGAGGCCGGCGGCGCGCCGGTGCTGGGCGAGTCCGTCGAGGAACGCGTTGGCCGCCGCGTAGTTGCCCTGCCCGGGGCCGCCGAGGGGGCCGGCGATGGAGGAGAACAGCACGAACATCGGCAGGTCCAGGTGCCGGGTGAGGTCGTGCAGGTGCCAGGCGGCGTCGGCCTTGGGGCGCAGCGCGGCGGTGATCCGTTCGGGGGTGAGCGCGGTGACGGTCGCGTCGTCGAGGATCCCGGCGGCGTGCACGACGCCGGTGAGGGGATGTTCGGCGGCGACGGTGGCGAGCAGCGCGGCGACCTGGTCGCGGTCGGCGACGTCGCAGGCGACGAAGCGGGCGTGCGCGCCGAGGCGGGTGAGGTCGGCGAGGAGGTCGGCGGCCCCGGGGGCGTCGCCGCCGCGCCGGCCGGCGAGGAGCAGGTGCCGGACCTTGTGGGCGGTGACGAGGTGGCGGGCGAGGAGTCCGCCGAGGGTGCCGGTGGCGCCGGTGACGAGCACGGTGCCGTCGGGGAGGAGGTCGACGGCCCCCGTGGGGTCGGGTTCGGCGGGGGTGAGCCGGGGCGCGAGGAGCCGGCCGGCGCGGAGGGCGAGCTGGGGTTCGTCGCTGGCCAGGGCGCGGCCGAGCAGGTCGACCTCGCCGTCGGGGCGGCCGGTGTCGGGGTCGAGGTCGACCAGCACGAACCGGCCGGGGTGTTCCAGTTGCGCGGAGCGCACCAGGCCCCAGACGGCTGCGCCGGGCAGGTCGGTCACGTCGCCGGTGGCGTCGGCGGGGACCGCGCCGCGGGTGAGCACGACGAGCCGGCGGTCGGCGTGCCGGTCGTCGGCCAGCCAACCCTGGACTGCGGCGAGGGTGGCGGCGAGCCGGGCACGGGTGGCGTCGAGGGGGTCGCCGGGCGGGGTGTCGGCGGCGGGCAGCAGCACGAACCGGGGGTCGGGCCGGCCGGCGTCGACGGCGTCGGCGAGCGCGGGGAGCCCGCCGGGGGCCAGCGCGGGGGCGTCGAGCGCGACGATGCCGCCCGCCGGGCGGGGCGGCAGGGGCAGCGCGGTCCAGCGCAGGTCGAACAGGGGCAGGTCGGCGGGGCCGGTCGCGTCGAGCTGGTCGGCGGCGACGGGCCGGGAGACGAGCGAGCCGATCCGGGCGACGGGCGCGCCGGTGGCGTCGGCGAGGGCGAGGGCGACGGCCGAGCCGGCGCGGGTGACGCGTACCCGCAGGTGGGTCGCGCCGACGGCGGCGAGCGCGACGCCCGACCAGGCGAACGGGAGTCGGGCCCCGGCGGTCTCGTCGGCGGTGTCGGCGTCGGTGAGGCCGACGACGTGCAGCGCCGCGTCCAGCAGCGCGGGGTGCAGACCGAACCCGTCGGCGGTGACGCCGTCGGGCAGCGCGACCTCCGCGAACACGGCATCGGGGGTACGCCATGCGGCGCGCAGCCCCCGGAAGGTCGGCCCGTGGTCGACGCCGAGGCGGTGGAGCTGGGCGTAGATCGGTTCGACGGGCACGGCGGTGGCGTCGGCGGGCGGCCATTCGGTGAGCGCCTCGGGCGCGTCGCCGCCGCCGGGGGCGAGGACGCCGTCGGCGTGCCGGGTCCAGTCGCCGCGCGGATCGTCGGCGGGCCGGGAGTGGATGGCGACCTGGCGGCGGCCGTGTTCGTCGGGGGCGGCGAGGCTGAGCTGCACCGCGCGGGCCCCCTGCTCGGGCAGGACGAGCGGGGCGGCGAGGGTCAGTTCCTCCAGGGTGTCGCAGGCGGCCTGCGCCCCGGCGTGCAGGGCCAGCTCCACGAGCGCCGTGCCCGGCACGACGACGGAGCCCCACACGACGTGGTCGGCCAGCCAGGGCTGGGTACGCACCGACAGCCGGCCGCCGTACAGGCGGGTGTCGGCGTCGGCGGTGACGAGTTCGGCCGTGAGCAGGGGGTGCCCGGCGCTGCGGACCCCGAGGCCGGAGGCGTCGGCACCGGACGGGGCGGCGTCGAGCCAGTAGCGCTGGTGGTGGAAGGCGTAGGTGGGCAGGTCCACGGTGCGGGGCCGGCCGCCGGTGTGGGTGAACCACGCCGCCCAGTCCACGGGCGTGCCGGTGACGTGCAGCTTCGCCAGGGCGGTGACCAGCGCCATCGTGTCCGGCTGGTCGCGGCGCAACGCCGCCACCAGGTGCACCGGCCGGTCGACGGGCGTGTCGGCGGCCATCGCCGTCAACGTCGCATCCGGCCCCACCTCCACGAAGCTGCTGACCCCCAACCCCAGCAGCGTGGCGATCGAATCGCCGAACCGAACCGCCTCCCGCACATGCCGCACCCAGTACCCGGGGTCGGTGATCTCCCCCGCCTCGACGACCCTGCCCGTCACGTTCGACACGACCGGCAACCTCGGCGTCTGCCAAGCCAAACCGTCGAGCACCGCGCGGAACCCGGCCAGCATCGGCTCCATCAACCGCGAATGGAACGCATGACTCACCGACAACCGCTTCACCCGCCAACCCCGCTCCGCGCACCGCTGGGCGATCACGTCCAGATCGGCGACCGGCCCCGACAACACCACCGACCGCGGACCGTTCACCGCCGCCACGTCCACACCGCCACCGGCAAGCGCCCGCACCTCAGCCTCGGCCGCGCCGACCGCCAACATCCCGCCGCCGGACGGTAGCGCCTGCATCAACGAACCCCGCGCCGCCACCAGAACGCACGCATCCTCCAACGACAACACACCCGCCACATGGGCAGCCGTCACCTCACCGATCGAATGCCCCACCAGATAGTCAGCCGTCACCCCGAACGACGCCAGCAACTCGTAGAGGGCCACCTCCACCGCGAACAAGCCCGCCTGCGTATAAGCCGTCTCATCCAACAATGCAGCCAGGTCGGAGCCCGGCTCCGCGAACACCACCTCCCGCAACGGACGATCAAGGCGACCCACGAACAGGGCACACACCCGATCGAACGCCTCCGCATACACCGGGAACCGCTCATACAACTCCCGACCCATCCCCGACCGCTGCGCACCCTGACCCGCAAACAACAACGCCCGACGACCCGAGGCCACCTCACCGGTCACCACACCCGGGGCGGTCTCGCCGGCGGCCAGCGCGTCCAGGCCGGACAGCAGAGCGTCGCGGTCGGTGCCGAGGAGCACGGCGCGGTGTTCCAGGGCGGCCCGCGAGGTGGCCAGGGACCAGCCCACGTCGACGGGCGGCAGCCCGGACTGCTCCCGGACGTGCCCGGCCAGCCGGCCCGCCTGCCCGGCGAGGGCGTCGGCCGTGCGCGCCGACACCAGCCACGGCACCACCGGCAACCCCACCGGCCCGGACCCCTCAGCGTCGACCGGCTCCGCCTGCTCCACGATCACGTGCGCGTTCGTCCCGGAGATCCCGAACGACGACACCGCCGCCCGACGCGGCCGGTCCACCACCGGCCACGGCGTCGACTCCGTCACCAACTCCACCGCACCGGAGGACCAGTCCACCTTCGACGACGGCGCATCCACGTGCAGGGTGGCGGGGACGAGGCCGTGCCGCATCGCCTGCACCATCTTGATCACACCTGCCACGCCGGCGGCGGCCTGGGGATGGCCGAGGTTCGACTTGATCGATCCCAGCAGCAGCGGCGTGGCACGGTCCTGGCCGTAGGTGGCGAGCAGCGCCTGCGCCTCGATCGGGTCGCCCAGCGTGGTGCCCGTGCCGTGCGCCTCCACCACGTCCACGTCGGCCGGCGACAACCGGGCGTTGGCCAGGGCCTGCCGGATCACCCGCTGCTGCGACGGACCATTCGGCGCGGTCAACCCGTTCGACGCGCCGTCCTGGTTCACGGCGGAGCCGCGCACCACGGCGAGGACACGGTGACCGAGCCGGCGGGCGTCGTCGAGGCGTTCCACGAGGAGGATGCCGACGCCCTCGGCGAGGGCGGTGCCGTCGGCGCCGTCGGCGAACGCCTTGCACCGGGCCGACATGGACAGGTTGCCCTGCCGGGTGAAGTCGACGAAGACCGCGGGGGTGGGCATCACGGTGACGCCGCCGGCCAGGGCCAGGTCGGATTCGCCGGAGCGCAGCGACTGCGCCGCGAGGTGCAGGGCCACCAGGGACGACGAGCACGCCGTGTCGACGGTGACGGCCGGGCCCTCGAACCCGAGGGCGTACGCCACCCGGCCGGAGCTGATGCTGCCGGCGTTGCCGAGGCCGAGGTAGTCGACGACGCCGTCGGGCACGTCGGCGGCCCCGGCGGCGTAGTCGCCGTGGGTGAGGCCGGCGAACACGCCGACGCGGCCGCCGCGCAGCCCGGTCGGGTCGATGCCGGCGGACTCGAACGCCTCCCAGGACACCTCCAGCAGCAGCCGCTGCTGCGGGTCCATGGCGAGGGCCTCACGGGGGGAGATGCCGAAGAACCGGGGGTCGAAGTCACCTGCGTCGTGGACGAAGCCGCCCTCGGCGACGCAGGAGGTGCCGGGGCGTTCCCGGGTCGGGTCGTGCAGGTCGGTGAGGTCCCAGCCCCGGTCGGCGGGGAAGGGGCCGACGGCGTCGCCGGAGGCCGCGACGAGGTCCCACAGCGCGTCGGGTGAGGTGATCCCGCCGGGGAAGCGGCACGCCATCCCGACGATGGCGATCGGCTGCCCGGCGGCGTCCTCGACGTCGCGCAGGCGTTGCCGGGTCCGCCGCAGGTCGGTGGTGACCCTCTTCAGATACTCCCGGAGCTTCTCTTCGGTGTCCATCAACCTGACCCATCGCGGTGGCCGGCGGAGACCTGACGCAGGCGACGGGACGAATGCGCGAATTCCTCAGGCCAGATCGGTTCTACGTCCTTTGCACAATGCGGCCGGCAGCCCCGGGTCCCCTCTGCCGGGGAAAGTTATGGCGTCGCGATGACCTGCGACAACCCCTAACCCGCGCGGCGGTCCGCTAGGGGTGGCCGCCCCCGGTGGATCCGATTAGCGTCCTTTTGATCGCACCGGTGCCGGCGGATCCCGGCACGACCGCTGGAAGGACCGCGTGTACGCATGACCGACTCAGACAACGGCCTGTGGGTCCGCCGGTTCCACCCGGCGCCGGCCGGGGCGCGACGGCTGGTGTGCCTGCCGCACGCCGGAGGGTCCGCGAGCTTCTACTTCCCCGTGTCGCGGGCGCTGTCGCCGGCCGTGGAGGTGCTCGCCATCCAGTATCCGGGGCGGCAGGACCGCCGCCAGGAGCCGTGCGTGGACAACCTGCCGGAGCTGGCCCGACAGGTGTTCGGGGTGCTGCGGCCGTGGCTGGACCAGCCGTTGGCGATCTTCGGGCACAGCATGGGCGCGACGCTGGGCTTCGAGGTGGCGCGACTGATCGAGGCGGAGACGGGCGCTCCGGCGGCGCACCTGTTCCCGTCCGGGCGGCGGGCCCCGTCCTGCCCCCGGCACGAGACGGTGCACCTGCTCGACGACGAGGGGCTGCTCGCCGACGTGCGCAAGCTCAGCGGCACGGACCTGGCGGTGCTCGGCGACGCGGAGCTGCTGCGGGCGGCGCTGCCGGCGATCCGCAACGACTACCGGGCGGCGGAGACGTACGAGTACACGCCGGGCCCGAAGCTGAGCTGCCCGGTGACGGTGTTCACGGGCGACGCCGACCCGAAGACGACGGTCGACGAGGCGCGGGCGTGGGAGCGGCACACCACGGGCGCGTTCGACCTTCAGGTGTTCCCGGGCGGGCACTTCTTCCTGGCGCAGCACCAGCCGGCGATCCTGCGCACGATCTCGGCGGCTCTGGCGCGTACGCCGGTGTCCTGACCGCGGTGGTTCGTGGCGCGGCCCCCGCCGGACACCGGCGGGGGCCGCGTCGGCGTCACGGCTTGTGCGCGACGGCGATGACGTAGTCGAGCAGCGCGAGTTCCTTCTTGATGAGCGTCTCGTCGCGCCAGTGGTTGGCCATGCCCTTGACGGCGCTGCGGTCGGCCTCGGCCTGGAACGCGGGGTCGGACGGGCGGCTGGCCTGGAACCGCCGCCAGCCCTCCCAGGTGCGGTCCTGGATGGACTGCACGTCGACGTTGCCGAAGCCGGCGGCGGTGAGCTGCTCGGCGTAGCCGGCGCGGTCGTGCCAGTTCTCGTCGGGGATGCTGAACTTGATGAAGCTCAGCGGTCCCGAGCTGATCGACATGCGGGCGGTGTCGTTGCTGAGCGGGATGATGTCGGCGGTGGCGAGGGTGCCGCCGGGCTTGAGCACCCGGAACGCCTCGGCGAAGAAGGCGCTGCGCGGATAGAAGTGGAACGCCGACTCCAGGGCGACGACCCGGTCGAAGGTGCCGTCGGCGAAGGGCAGCGCGAGGGCGTTGCCGAGCTGGAACTCGGCCTGCTCGGCGAGGCCCTCGCGGCGGGCCCGCTGCTGGGCGTGCTCGACGTGGCGGGGGGTGACGTTGATGCCGTGCACCTTGGCGACGCGGCGCTCGCGCAGCCAGGCGAAGTCCTGGTCGCCGTAGCCGAAGCCGACGTCGAGGACGGTGTCGTCGGGCTTGAAGCCGGCCGCGTCGGCCAGCTTCATGGCCAGCGCCTCGCCGGCCACGTCGAGGCTGGTGACGCCGTCCTCCCAGTAGCCGACGTTCATGTAGCGGGTGGTGCGGGCGGCGAACTCCACGTTCGGGGACTGGATCTCGTAGAAGCGGCGGACCCGGGTCACCGGGTCCTTCGTGGCCAGGGTGCGGATGACCCGGCCGAGGGTGCGGAGGTTCTCCAGCATGTCACTCCTTGCGCAGCAGGTGGTCAGGGTTGCGGCACCCGGGCGGAGACCTGCTGGCGCAGGTCGTCCACCAGGGCGGCCAGGCCGGTGGGGCCGGCGGCGACGCCGAAGACGTAGAAGTCGGGCCGGACCAGCACGGCGTCGGCGGCCGCGCCGGCCAGGTAGCCGAGGTGGACGCCGTCGAGGTCGACCACGTCGGTGGGGGCCGCGTCGGCGTCGGCGGGGCGGACGGTGACCCGGCGGACGCCGAGGTCGTCGAGGAACGCGGCGGCGTCGGCGTCGAGGGTGGCGGCCGGGTCGGGGGCTCCCGGGTCGGCGCGGGTGATCAGCACGAAGCCGCCGCCGACGACGTCGTCGAAGCGCCCGGTGCGCCCGCCGGCGGCCACCCGCCCCTGGGGCGCGGGGTCGCCGGCGTGGGGGGCCGGCGTGCCGTCGGGGCGGCGGTGCAGCACCCCGTCGACGATGGCCTCGCGCAGCGACCGGGCGTGCCTGGCCTGGGTGCGGCGGCGCAGCGCGGCGAGCATCACCGAGTCGCGGCCGGCGGCCTGCTTCGGGTCGGTCTCGCAGATCACCCTGCCGGAGTCGATGGACATCCGGATGGCGTGCTGCACGTGCGCCTTGCGTTCCACCTCGTACGTGTCGAGCAGGCTGGCGTCGGCGAGTCCCCGGCGCACCAGGTCCAGCTTCCAGGCCAGGTTGATGACGTCGCGGAAGCCGGAGCTCATGCCCTGGCCGAGGAACGGCGGCATGACGTGGGCGGCGTCCCCGGCGAGGAACACCCGGCCGGAGCGCCAGGTGTCGGCGTAGCAGGCCTGGGTGGTGTAGACGCCGTACCGGTCGAGCCGGGCGGTGTCGGGGGTGATGTCGAACAGGCCGAGCAGCCGCCACACGCTGGCCTCGGTCTGGAACTCCGCCAGGGTCTCCCCCGGCACCCGCATGAACTCCCAGCGCCGGTGGTCGGGGCCGGCGGAGACGGCGGTGCGGGGGCGGGCCGGGTCGCAGATCTGGAGGTTGTTGGGCTTGAACTCGACGGGCTCGTTCAGCACGACGTCGCAGACCAGCCAGTCGTAGCCGAACCCGAGGTCGGTGACGGTCGCGCCGAGCCAGCGGCGGACGAAGCTGTTCGCGCCGTCGCAGCCGAGCACCCAGTCGGCGGTGAACGCGTGGGGCGTGCCGTCGGCGTCGACGGCGGCCACCTCGACGTGGTCGCCGTGGTCGGCGAGGTCGGTCACCTCGACGCCGCGCAGCACCCGCACGCCGGGCAGGACCGCGCCGCGTGCGGCGAGGGCGGCCTCCAGGCCGGGCTGGTAGAAGGAGATCGAGTCGGGCCAGCCCGTCGGGCCGTCCTCGGCGACCTTGACGTGCAGCAGGGTGCGGCCGAAGCCGTTCTTCCAGGTGTATTCGCCGGACAGCTCGCACACCGGGTCGAGGGTGTCACCGAGGTCGCAGGCGGCGAGGATGCGGCTGGCCTCGCCGTCGTAGGACACGGCGCGGGGCATGCTGTACGGGGTGGCCCACTTCTCCACCACCTGCACGGTGAAGCCCCGCTGGGCGAGCAGGATCGCCGCCACCTGGCCCACCGGGCCGTAGCCCACGATCAGTACGTCGGTCATCGCCGTCCCCCCGGGTCCGCGCGTCGGTCGGGCGTCACAGCCCGAGTTCCGTGTCGATCAGGCTGAAGATCTCGTCGTCGCTGGCCTGGTCGAGGTCCAGGTCCAGGTCGTGATCGGTGGCGGACGCGCCGCGCATGGTGCGCCACTTGGCGACCAGCACCTCCAGCCGGGCCGCGACCTGGGTGTGCAGCTCCGCCTCGACGACCGTCTCGGCGAGGGACCGCTCCAGGTTCTCCAGCTCGGCGAGGATGGCCGGCGCGGCCTGGCCGCCGTCGGGCACGAGCTGGGCGCGCAGGAAGCCGGCCAGCGCGGTCGGGTCCGGGTAGTCGAAGATCGCGGTGGCGGGCAGCCGGTGCCCGGTGGCCTCGGTGAGCCGGTTGCGCAGCTCGACGGCGGTCAGCGAGTCGAAGCCGATCTCGTTGAACGCCTGGGCGGGTTTGACGGCGTCGGGGCTGGCGTGGCCGAGGACGGTGGCCGCCTCGGCGCGGACCAGGTCCAGCAGCAGGGCGGACTGCTCGCCGGCGGTGAGCGCGCGCAGCCGGTCGGCGAGGTCCCGGCCGCCGGTGGCGGCCTCGGCGCGGGCGCGGGGGCGGACGCGCCGGACGAGTCCGCGCATCAGCGCGGGCACGGTGGCCCGGCCGGCGAGGGCGGTCACGTCGACGCGGGTCGGCACGAGGTGTTCCTCGGGGGCGGCCAGCCCGGCGTCGAACAGCGCCATGCCCAGGTCGGTGCCGATGGCGAGCTGCCCGTCGCGGGCGGTGATCCGGGGGTCGGCGCGGTCCAGCTTCGCGGTCATGGCGCTGGCCTGTTCCCACAGGCCCCACGCGTACGACTGGGCGGGCAGGCCCGCGCCGCGCCGCCGGGTGGCGAGGGCGTCGAGGTAGGCGTTGGCGGCGGCGTAGTTGCCCTGGCCGGGCACGCCGAACACCCCGGCGCCGGAGGAGAACAGCACGAACCCGGCGAGGTCGAGGTGGCGGGTGGCCTCGTCGAGGTGCCGGGCGGCGTCCACCTTGGGCGCGAAGACGGTGTCGAGGCGGTCGGGGGTGAGCGCGGTGACGACGCCGTCGTCGAGGACCCCGGCGAGGTGCACGACGGCGGTGAGCGGACGCTCGGCGGGCACGGCGGCGACGAGCCGGGCCACGGCGGCGCGGTCGGCGACGTCGGCGGCGGCCACGGTGACGGTGGCGCCGAGGGCGGTCAGCTCGGCGGTCAGCTCGGCGACGCCGGGCGCGTCGGGGCCGCCCCGGCTGGCGAGCAGCAGGTGCCGCACGCCGTGGCCGGTGACGAGGCGGCGGGCGACGAGGCCGCCGAGCAGGCCGGTGCCGCCGGTGAGCAGGACGGTGCCGGCGGGGTCCCACGGGGCCGGCACGGTGAGCACCACCTTGCCGACGTGCCGGGCCTGCTGGACGTGGCGGAACGCGTCGGGGGCCTGCCGGACGTCCCAGGCGCGCACCGGCAGCGGGGTCAGCGCCCCGGCGGCGAACAGGCCCATCAGCTCGACGAGCATCCGTTGGATCCGGTCGGGGTCGACGGCGGTCAGGTCGTACGCCTGGTAGGCGACGCCGGGGTGGTCGGCGGCGACGCGGCCGGGGTCGCGCAGGTCGGTCTTGCCCATCTCGACGAACCGGCCGCCGCGGGGCAGCAGCCGCAGGGAGGCGTCGACGAACTCCCGGGCGAGGGAGTCAAGGACGACGTCGACGCCGCGCCCGCCGCTGGTGGCGAGGAAGTGCGGTTCGAAGTCGAGGGTGCGCGACGACGCGAGGTGGCTGTCGGGGATGCCCATCGCGCGCAGGGCGGGCCACTTGCCGGGGCTGGCGGTGGCGTAGACGGTCGCGCCGAGGTGGCGGGCGAGTTGCACGGCCGCCATGCCGACGCCACCGGCGGCGGCGTGCACCAGCACGGACTCGCCGGCCCGCAGCCCGGCCAGGTCGACGAGCCCGTGGTAGGCGGTGAGGAACACCACCGGCACGGACGCGGCCTGGGCGTACGTCCAGCCGTCGGGCATCGGCGCGAGCAGCCGGCGGTCGGTGACGGCGACGGGGCCGAAGCAGCCGACGAAGACGCCGAGGACGCGGTCGCCGGGGCGCAGGTCGGTGACGTCCGCGCCGACCTCGGTGACGACGCCGGCCGCCTCGCCGCCGGGCGGGCCGGGGTCGCCGGGGTAGAGGCCGAGCGCGTTGAGCACGTCGCGGAAGTTGAGGCCGGCGGCGCGGACCCGGACCCGCACGTCGCGGGGGCCGAGGGGGGCGTCGGCGGCGTCGGTGGGGGCGAGGGTGAGGTTCTCCAGGCTGCCGCGCGCCGTGGTGTCGAGCCGCCAGGCGGTCGCGCCGGCCGGCGGGGTGAGCGTCGCGGCCTCGACGCGGCGGGCCAGCCGGGGGGCGTACGGGGTGCCGGCGCGCAGCGCCACCTGGGGTTCCGCGGCGGCGAGGACGGCGGTCAGCTCGGCGTCGGTGGGCGGGGCGTCGGCGTCGAGCAGGACGAACCGGTCGGGGTGCTCGGACTGGGCGGTGCGGACGAGCCCCCAGGCGGTGGCGGCGTCGGGGTCGTCGACCTCGGCGGGGCTGTGCACGCCGACCGCGCCCCGGGTGAGCAGCACCAGCGGGGTGGCCGCCCAGCGGGGTTCGGCCAGCCACGCCTGGACGAGGGCGAGCGCCTCGGCGGCGACGGCCCGCGCCCGGTCGGGCTCCCCCGGGGACGCGCCGGGCACGCCGGATACGGGGGCGTCGGCCCCGCCCAGCGGGGCGAGGACGGCGTCGGGCGGGGCCGCGCCGCCGTCGACGGCGCGGGCGAGCGCCGCCGGGTCGGCGTGGTGCGGGAACGCGCCGACGGCCCGGCCGAGCGCGACGACGCGGGCCGGGGCGGGGGTCTCCGGCGCGGCCAGGGGCTGCCAGTCGAGGCGGAACAGCGCGTCGTCGACGGCGGCGTCGCGGGTGCCGAGTTCGGCGCGGGAGATGGGGCGCATCGCCAGCGACGCCACCTCGGCCACGGGCGCGCCGGTGGCGTCGGCGACGGTCAGCGCGATCGCGTGCGGGGCGACCCGGGTGAGCCGGACCCGCAGCGCGGACGCCCCGGCGGCGTACAGGGCGACGCCGTTCCAGGCGAACGGCAGCAGCAGCCGGTCGGGGCCGGCGTCGCCGATGCCGCCGAAGTGCGCGGCGTGTAGGGCGGCGTCGAGCAGGGCCGGGTGCAGGCCGTACCGGTCGGCGTCGGCGCGCTGCCCGGCGGGCAGCTCCACCTCGGCGTACACCTCGTCGTCGCCGGTCCACACGGCGCGCAGCCCCTGGAACGCCGGCCCGTACGCGTAGCCGTCGGCGGCGAGCCCGGCGTAGAAGCCGGTGAGGTCGGCGGGGCGGGCGTGCGGCGGCGGCCAGGCGGTGAGGCCGGTGGGCGGGGCGGGCGGGGCGGCGGAGAGGGTCGCGCTGGCGTGCCGCGTCCACGGGGTGCCGGGCGGGGCGTCGGCGGGGCGGGAGTGCACGGCGACGGGGCGGCGGCCGGTGTCGTCGGGCGCGCCGACGGTGAGCTGCACCTGGGTGGCGGCGTGCCCGGTTCCGGGGGTGCCGGCGGCGTCGGACGGGCCGGTTCCCTGGCCGGGTGCGGCGGCGGGCAGCGCGAGCGGGGCCTCGATGACCAGCTCGTCGAGGACGGGGCAGCCGACCTCGTCGCCGGCCCGCAGGCACAGCTCGACCAGGCCGGTGCCGGGCACCAGCACCGTCTCGCCGACCCGGTGGTCGGCCAGCCACGCCGGCGCGCCGGCGGCGATCCGGCCGGTGAACAGGTGCCCGCGCGCCTCGGCCAGCGCCACGGACGCGCCGAGCAGCGGGTGCCCGGCGGTGTCGAGGCCGGCCGCGCCGACGTCGCCGGGGCCGGTGACGGGCCGGGGCCAGTAGCGGCGGTGGTCGAACGCGTAGGTGGGCAGGTCGACGCGCCGGCCCCCGGCCAGGGCGGGCCGCCAGTCGACGGCGACGCCCCGCACGTGCAGCTGGGCGGCGGAGAGCAGGAACCGGGCCCGGTCGCCCTGGTCGCGTTGCACGGAGCCGACGACGACGTGCGGGGCCTCGTGCTCGGCGAGGGTCTCGGCGATGCCGACGGTGAGCACCGGGTGGGGGCTGCACTCGACGTACGTGTCGTGGCCGAGCGCGGCCAGCTCCGCCACGGCCCGGTGCAGCTCGACGGGCTGGCGCAGGTTGCGGTACCAGTAGTCGGGGCCCATCTCCGGCCCGTCGAGCCAGCGCAGGTCGGTGGTGGAGAACAGCGGCACGGCGGCCGGGCCGGGGGTGATGCCGGCCAGCGCCGCGGCCAGGTCGGCGCGGATCCGTTCCACCTGGGCGGAGTGGGAGGCGTAGTCGACGGCGATGCGGCGCACCCGGGCCCCGTCGGCAGCCAGCTCGGCGAGCACCTCCTCGACGGCGGCCTCCGTGCCGGAGACGACGACGGCGGCGGGCCCGTTGACGGCGGCGACGGCGACGGCGTCGCCGTGGCGGGCGATGCGGTCGCGGACCACCTCGGCGGGCAGCGCCACGGACGCCATCGCCCCGTGCCCGGCCAGGGCCCGGATGGCGCGGCTGCGCAGCGCCACCACCTGCGCCGCGTCGGGCAGGGAGAGCACCCCGGCGACGCAGGCAGCGGCGATCTCGCCCTGCGAGTGGCCGACGACGGCGGCGGGCCGCACGCCGTGGGAGCGCCACAGCTCGGCCAGCGACACCATCGTCGCGAACAGGGCCGGCTGCACCACGTCGACCCGGTCGAGGCTCGGCGCGCCGGGGGCCTGGCGCAGCACGTCGAGCACCGAGTAGCCCAGGTGGGGGCGCAGGGCCGCGTCGCAGGCGGCCATCCGCTCGGCGAACACGGGTGCCTGGTCGAGCAGGTCGAGGCCCATGCCGGGCCACTGGGAGCCCTGGCCGGGGAAGACGAACACGGCCTTGCCGGCGGCGGTGGCGTCGCCGCGTACCAGGTCGGGGTGGGGGCGGCCGGCGGCGAGCGCGTCGAGGGCGGCGGCGACCCGGTCGGGTTCGGCGGCGACGACCACGGCCCGAGAGTCGAACGCGGCCCGGGTGGTCGCCAGCGACCAGGCCACGTCGCGGTGCGGCTGGTCGGGGTGCTCGGCGAGGTGGTCGCGCAGCCGGCGGGCCTGCCCGGCCAGCGCGTCGGCGCTGCGCGCGGAGAGCAGCCACGGCAGGGCGGCGGGGTCGGCGGGCGGTCCGGCGACCGGCTCGGGCTCGGCGGCGACGGCCTCGACGACGACGTGGGCGTTGGTGCCGCTGATGCCGAACGAGGAGATCCCGGCGCGGGCGGGCCGGTCGGCGCGCGGCCACGGGCGGGCCTCGGTGAGCAGCTCCACGGAGCCGGCGGCCCAGTCGACGCGGGTGGTGCGCCGCTGGGCGTGCAGGGTGCGGGGCAGGACGCCGTGCCGCATGGCGAGGACCATCTTCAGCACCCCGGCGACGCCGGCGGCGGCCTGGGTGTGGCCGAGGTTGGACTTGACGGAGCCGAGCAGCAGCGGCGGGGCGTCGGCGGGGCGCTGGCCGTAGGTGGCGAGGATCGCCTCGGCCTCGATCGGGTCGCCCAGCGGGGTGCCGGTGCCGTGCGCCTCGACGGCGTCCACGTCGGCGGGGGTGAGGCCGGCGGCGGCCAGCGCGGCCCGGATGACCCGCTCCTGGGCGGGCCCGTTGGGGGCGGTCAGCCCGTTGGACGCCCCGTCGGAGTTGACGGCGGTGCCCCGGATCAGCGCGAGCACGGGGTGGCCGCGGCGGCGGGCGTCGGAGAGGCGTTCGACGACGAGCACGCCGACGCCCTCGGACATGCCGAACCCGTCGGCGTCCTCGGCGAACGCCTTGCACCGGCCGTCGGCGGCGAGGCCCCGCTGGCGGCTGAACCCGGTGAGCCCGGCGGGGCTGGACAGCACCGACACGCCGCCCGCGAGGGCCAGGTCGCAGTCGCCGGCGCGCAGCGCCTGCGCGGCCAGGTGCAGCGCGACCAGCGACGCCGAGCAGGCGGTGTCGACGGTGACGGCGGGCCCCTCCAGCCCGAGGGCGTACGCGACCCGCCCGGACAGGACGCTGGCGGCGGTGCCGGTGAGCAGGTGCCCCTCGTCGGCGGTGGTCTCCCCGTCGTCGGAGCCGACGCCGGGGGCGATCCGGTCGGTGTAGTCCTGGCCGTGGGTGCCGGCGAACACGCCGGTGCGGCTGCCGCGCAGGGTCCCGGGGTCGATGCCGGCGCGTTCCAGGGCCTCCCAGGAGGTCTCCAGCAGCAGCCGGTGCTGCGGGTCCATGGCCAGGGCCTCGCGGGGGCTGATGCCGAAGAACGCGGCGTCGAAGTCGGCGATGCCGGCGAGGAACCCGCCGGAACGCACGTAGGTGCGGCCGGGGGTGCCGGGTACCGGGTCGTACAGGTCGGGCCAGCCCCGGTCGGTGGGCAGGTCGCCGATGACGTCGCCGCCGTCGTCGAGCAGCCGCCACAGTTGCTCGGGCGAGCCGATGCCGCCGGGGAACCGGCAGGCCATGGCGACGACGGCGACGGGTTCGTCGGCGGCGACGGTGGTGGCGTCGGCGACCTCGGTGGCGGTGGTGCCGAGGAGCCGGGCGTGCAGGTGCGCGGCGAGCAGCTCCGGGGTGGGATGGTTGAACACGGCGTGCGGGGCGAGCCGGACGCCGGTGGCGGCGGAGAGCCGGTTGCTCAGCTCCACGGCCATCAGCGAGTCGAAGCCGAGGTCCTTGAACGGGCGGCGCGGCTCGATCTGCTCACCGCCGGCGTGTCCGACGACGGTGGCGCACCGGGCGCGCACCAGGTCGAGCAGCGCGGCGGCCCGTTCGGGTTCGGTGCGGCCGGCGAGCCGGTCGGCGAACCCGGCGGCGGAGGCGGGCGCGGGGTCGGCGTTGACGGCCCGGCGCGGCGGCGGGGGCAGCAGGGCCCGCAGCAGGGCGGGCACCTCCCCGGCGGCGCGGACGGCGGCCAGGTCCAGGCCGATCGGCACCAGCGCGGGCCGGTCGGCGTGCAGGGCGGCGTCGAACAGGGCCAGGCCGGCGGCGGTGTCCAGGGGGCGGGTGCCGCCCCGGGCGAGGCGGGCCAGGTCGGCGGCGGTGAGCGCGCCGGCCATCCCCTCCGGCGTGGCCCACAGGCCCCAGGCGAGGGCGGTGGCGGGCAGGCCGTGGGCGCGGCGGTGCGCGGCGAGGGCGTCGAGGAACGCGTTGCCGGCGGCGTAGTTGCCCTGCCCGGGGCTGCCGAACACGGCCGACGCGGAGGAGAACAGCACGAACGCGGCCAGGTCGAGGCCGGCGGTCAGCTCGTGCAGGTGCCACGCGCCGTGCACCTTGGACCGCAGGGCCCGCTCCCAGCGGGCGGCGTCGAGGCCGGTGAGCAGTGCGTCGTCGGTGGCCCCGGCGGCGTGCACGACGGCGGTGAGCCGGCCGGCGAGCGGGGCGAGCACCGCGGCGAGGGCGGCCCGGTCGGCGACGTCGGCGGCGACGACCCGCACGGTCGTCCCGGCGGCGGTGAGCGCGTCCATCCAGTCGGCGGGCCGGCCGGTCCGGCTGACCAGCACCAGCTCGGCGACTCCGTGGACGGTGGCGAGGTGGGTGGCGACGTGCCGGCCGATCCCGCCGGTGCCGCCGGTGACGAGGACGGTCCCGCCGGCCAGCGCGGGCAGCGGCCCGGCGGCGGTCGGGCCCGCCGGCAGCGAACCGGGAGCGGTCAAGCCGGCCGCCGGCAGCGGGCCGGGAGCGGTCGCCGGCAGCGGCCCTGCGGCGGGCGCGGGCGTGCCGCCGGTCGGGGCCGGGGTCGGCGGGCCGGCGGTCGGGGGCTCGACGGGGCGCAGCCGGGGCAGCAGGGCCCGGCCGTCGCGGACGGCGACCTCCGGCTCGTCGGGGCCCGCGGCCAGGGCCGTGCGGATCCCCGTGTCGTCGGCCGCGTCGAGGCGCAGCAGCAGGAACCGGTCGGGGTGCTCGGCCTGGGCGACGCGGACCAGCCCGGCGACGGTCGCGTGCGCGGGGTCGCCGTCGCGGACGGCCACCGCCAGCCGGGTGCTCTCGGCGCGGGGGTCGGCCAGCCAGCGCTGGAGCACGCCGAGGGTGTCCAGGCCGGCGGCGTGCGCCCGGTCGGGCACCGGGGCGGCCGGGTCGCCGTCGCCGACCCGCAGCACCAGCAGCGGCGGCAGCGGGCCGGCCGGCGGCGCGCCGTCGGCGAGCGCCCAGGCCGGCACCGGCGTCGCCGGGGCGGCGGCGGGCAGCCAGTCCACGGCGTACAGGCCGGCGGGGGCGACGGGGGCGGGGGCCGGGCCGTCGGGGGCCGGGGCGGCCACGGCGCGCAGCACCACCCGCTCCGCGTCGAGCACGGGGGCACCGGCGTCGTCGACGGCGGAGAGGGTGACCGCGTCCGCCCCGGCGGGGGCGAGCACGACCCGCAGGGCGTGCGCGCCGGTGGCGTGCACCCGCACCCCCGCCCAGTCGGTCGCGGTCGGCCGGCCCGCCCCGGCGGCGGGGGCGAAGCCGGCGAGCGGGAGCAGGCGCAGGGCCGCGTCCAGCACCAGCGGGTGCACCGCGTACCGCTCGGCGTCGGCGTCCCGGGCGTCCTCCGGCAGGCGTACGTCGACGCAGAGCCGGTCCCCCGCGACCCACGCGGCCCGGGCCAGCGCGCCGGCGAGCGCCCGCCGCTGCGGGGTGTCCAGGTCGACGGGCCGGGCCCCGGTGGGCGGCCACACCGCCGGCGCGGCGGCTGCGGGCTGGTGGTCGGCGGGGGCGAGGACGGCCTCGGCGACCTCCCGCCACGGCTGGCCGTCGGCGGCGCGCACGTGGCAGCGGGCCACCCGGCGCGGGTGCTCGTCGGGCGCGTCGACGGTGACCTGCACGTCGACGGAGAGGCCGGCGGGCAGCGGCACCGGCGCGGGGACGCGCAGCCGCTCGACGGTGGGCAGGTCGAGCAGCACGCCGAGGTGCGCGAACAGGTCCAGCAGGGCGGTGGCGGGCAGCAGCGCCGGCCCGTCGGCGTCGGGCGCGACGAGCCACGGGTGGGTGGCGGCGGCGACCCGGCCGGTGCAGACGACCTGGCCGGTGCCGGCGACGGGCAGCACCGCGCCGAGCAGCGGGTGCCCGGCGTCGGCCAGCCCCACGTCGGCGGGCCCGCCGGCCACCGCCGAGTACGGCAGCCAGTAGTGCCGGCGCTGGAACGCGTAGGTGGGCAGGTCGACCCGGCGGCGCGGCCCGGGGCCGGCGACGGCGGCGGGGTCCACGGCGACGCCGCGCACGTGCAGCCGGGCGACGGCGGCGACCAGCGCGTCCGGTTCGCCGTCGACGGTCCGCACGGCGGGCACGAAGGCCAGCTCGTCGGCGGTGTCGTCGGCGAGGCAGTCCTGGGCCATCGCGGTGAGCACCCCGCCGGGGCCGACCTCCAGGAACGTGGTGGCCCCCAGCCCGCGCAGGGCGCGCATCCCGTCGAGGAAGCGGACGGTGCCGCGCACGTGCTCCACCCAGTGCTCCGGCGAGCAGAGCCGGGCCGGGTCGACCGGCCGACCGGTCACGTTGGACACCACGGGCAGGTGCGGGGTGCGGTAGGTGAGGCCGGCGGCCACGGCGCGGAACGCGTCGAGCATCGGCTCCATGCGCGGCGAGTGGAACGCGTGCGACACCCGCAGCCGGCTGGTGCGCCGGCCGGCGGCGCGCAGGGTCGCGGCGGCGGCCAGGACCGCGTCGGTGTCGCCGGAGAGGACGACGCTGCGCGGCCCGTTGACGGCGGCCAGCCCGACCCGGTCGGTGAGGTGGGCGGCCACCTCTGCCTCGTCGGCCTCCACGGCGACCATCGCGCCGCCGTCGGGGAGCTGCTGCATCAGCCGGGCGCGGGCGGCCACCAGCGCCGCCGCGTCGGCGAGGGAGAACACCCCGGCGACGTGCGCGGCAGCCAGCTCGCCGACGGAGTGGCCGAGCAGCGCGTCGGGGCGGACGCCCCAGGACTCCAGCAGCCGGTAGAGGGCCACCTCGAAGGCGAACAGGGCCGGCTGGGTGTAGAGGGTGTCGTCGAGCCGGGCGGCGAGGTCGCTGCCGTCGGCGGCGGCGACCACGTCGGCCACGGGGTGCGGGGCGTGCCCGGCGAGGCAGCGGTCCAGCTCGGCGCAGGCGGCGTCGAACGCCTCCGCGAAGACCGGGTACGCGGCCCGCAGCCCGCGGCCCATCCGGGGGCGCTGGCCACCCTGCCCGCCGAAGAGCAGGCCGAGCCGGCCGTCGACGACGCGGCCGGTCAGCACGGCGGCCGGGTCGGGTTCCGCCTCGCCCCGGGTCAGCGCGGTCAGCCCGGCGCGGGCGGCGGCCGGGTCGCCGGCCAGCACCACGGCCCGGTGCTCCAGGGCGGCGCGGGTGGTGGCCAGGGCGTGTCCGACGTCGGCGGGGTCGGCGTCCGCGCCGGGGCCGTCGAGCCAGGCGAGCAGGCGGGCCGCCTGGTCGCGCAGCGCCTCGCCGGTGGCGGCGGACAGCGGCCACGGCACCGGCCCGCGACGGGCGGCGTCGACGGCGGGCCCCGGGGCGGCGGTCTCCTCGTCGGTGGCGGGGGCCGCCTCGATGACGACGTGGGCGTTGGTGCCGCTGATGCCGAACGACGAGATGCCGGCCCGCCTCGGCCGGTCCACCGCCGGCCACGGGCGCGCCTCGGTGAGCAGCTCCACCGCGCCGCCGGCCCAGTCCACCTCGGACGTCGGGGCGTCCACGTGCAGGGTCGCCGGCAGCGTGCCGTGCCGCATGGCGAGCACCATCTTGATCACCCCGGCGGCCCCGGCGGCGGCCTGGGTGTGGCCGAGGTTCGACTTCAGCGAGCCCAGCCGCAGCGGCTCGGCGTCGCCGCGCCCCGCCCCGTACGTGGCCAGCAGCGCCTGCGCCTCGATCGGGTCGCCGAGCCGGGTGCCGGTGCCGTGCGCCTCGACGGCGTCCACGTCGGCTCCGGTGAGCCCGGCGTTGGCGAGGGCGCGGCGGATGACCCGTTCCTGGGCCGGGCCGTTGGGGGCGGTCAGCCCGTTGGACGCCCCGTCGGAGTTGACGGCGCTGCCGCGCAGCACGGCGAGCACCGGGTGGCCGTTGCGGCGGGCGGCGGAGCGGCGTTCCAGCAGCAGCACGGCGACGCCCTCGGACCAGCCCGTGCCGTCGGCGGCGTCGGCGAACGCCTTGCACCGGCCGTCGGGGGCGAGCCCGCGCTGCCGGCTGAACTCGACGAACGCCTGCGGGGTGCCCATCACCGCCACGCCGCCGGCGACCGCGAGGTCGCAGTCCCCGGCGCGCAGCGCCTGGGCGGCCAGGTGCAGCGCCACCAGCGACGACGAGCAGGCGGTGTCCACGGTGACCGCCGGCCCCTCCAGGCCCAGCGCGTACGCGACGCGGCCGGAGACCACGCTGCCGGCGGTGCCGACGCCCAGGTAGCCCTCGGTGCCGGGCGGGGCCTGGCGCAGGTTGGCGGCGTAGTCGTGGTGCATGACGCCGGTGAAGACGCCGGTGGCGCTGCCCCGCAGCGAGGTGGGGTCGATGCCGGCGCGCTCGAACAGCTCCCACGAGGTTTCCAGCAGCAGCCGCTGCTGCGGGTCCATGGCCAGGGCCTCGCGGGGGCTGATCGAGAACAGGGTGGCGTCGAAGTCCGCCGCGTCGGGCAGGAACCCGCCGACGCGCACGTACGAGGTGCCGGGGGCGTCGGGGTCGTCGGAGAACAGGTGCGCCAGGTCCCAGCCCCGGTCGGTGGGGAACCCGGTGAGCCCCTCCCGACCCTCGACGACCAGGTCCCACAGCTCCTGCGGGGAGCCCACACCGCCGGGCAGGCGGCAGGCCATCGCGACGATGACCACGGGATCGTCGGCGTCGGGCGCGGTGGCCGACCCGGCCGGGGCGACGGGGGCGTCCGGGCCGCCGCGCAGCCGGGCGGCGACGTGCCGGGCGAGGGCGTCCGGGCTCGGGTGGTCGAACGCGGCCGTGGCGGACAGCCGTACCCCGGTGGCCCGGGCCAGCCGGTCGCGCAGGGCGACCGCGCCGACGGAGGTGAAGCCCAGCTCCTTGAACGCGCGGCCGGGGCGGACGGCGGCCGGGCCGGGCAGGCCGGCGACGTCGGCGGTGGCGGCGCGGACCAGGTCGAGCAGGAGCCGGTCGCCCTCGGCGGTGGTCAGGCCGGCGAGCCGACGGCGCAGCTCGGCGGCGTCGGTCGCGTCGCCGGCCTCGCCGGCCGGGCGGGCGGGGGGCCGCCAGGCGGGGTGGGGCGCGTCGGCCGGCACGGCGAGCAGCACG
Source organism: Micromonospora sp. WMMD712 (assembly GCF_029581295.1). NCBI lineage: Bacteria > Bacillati > Actinomycetota > Actinomycetes > Micromonosporales > Micromonosporaceae > Micromonospora > Micromonospora sp. WMMD712. Next base: position 7,042,965 of record NZ_CP120743.1, on the reverse strand, counting down.
GGGTCGTCGCCGTCGTGGGCGACGTCGAAGGCGGCCAGGTCGGCGGCGGTCCCGCCCGCCGGGCCGGCGGCGTCGCCCGCGTGCGGCGGCGCGGTGGGACCGGCCGGCTGCGCGGATCCGGCCAGGTCGGCCGACGGCGCGGGTCCGGCCGGATCGGCCGGCTGCGCGGACAGGGCCGGGTCGGTCGTGCCGATCAGCCGGGCGGGCAGGCCCGCCGCGCGGCGGCGGGCGACGAGGGCGTGCAGGGCCGCGACGGCCGCCGCCGCCCGCTCCCGGCCGGGCGCGCCGAGCAGCAGGGCCGCCGGGACGGCGACGGTGAACGCCGTGGCGGCGGCGTGCCGGGTCCGGGCGTCGAGCGCCTCGGCGGAGGCCAGCAGCGCGGCGACGGCGGCGTCGTCGGCGAGGTCGGCGGCGGAGGGGCAGAGCAGGACCGCACCGACCGGCCCGGCGTCGGGACCAGAACCGGCGTCGGCGGGCGCGGAACCGGCGTGGGTGTCGGCGGACGCGGCGAACGCGGTGTCGGCGGGCGCGGAACCGGTGTCGGCGGGCGCGGAACCGGCGTCGGCGTCGGCGTCCAGCGGGGTCACCGTCGCGCCCGCGGCGGTGAGGTCCGCGACGAGTCGCCGCAGGGCGGCGTCGCCGGGCGGACCGGCGGGTGCCAGCCGCAGCCGGCGGGCGCCGTGCGCGGCGACCAGGTGCCGGGCCAGCGCCGCACCGGTCGGCCCGTCGACCCCGGTCACCACCGCCGGGGCGGCCGGGTCGACCACCGTCGCCGGCAGGCGGGGCGCGCGGGCGGGGGCCGGGCCGAGAGCCGGGTGCCGGGCCGCGCCGGCGCGCAGCGCGACCTGCGCGACACCAGCGGCCACGGCCGCCGGCACCAGGGCCAGCGACAGGTCGTCGGCGTCCCGGTCGACAAGCACGACCCGGTCCGGGTACGCGGCGCGCAGGCAACGCCCCCACGCCCACGCCGCCACGGCCGCCGGCACCAGGTCGGGGTCGTCGGGCCGGTCAGGAGTGGACGCGTCGACGGCACCGGTGGTCAGCAGCGCCAGCCGGGTGCCGGCGTACCGGGCGTCGGCGAGCAGGTCGCCCAGCCGCCCGGCGAGGTCCGGCGGGTCGGCGACGCCGGCCGGCAGCAGCGCCACGTCGGGCGCGTCCGGGTCGTCGTCGAGGGCGGCGAGATCGGGGTACGCCCGGAACACGTCGCCCGCCGACGCCACGGCCAGCGCCTCGACGAGGGCCGCGCCGCCCGGCCCGATGACCGCCCAGCGGCGCGGCCCGTGGGCGGGGTCGGCGGCGGCGGGGTCGGCGCTGGTCTCCGCTGCGGCGGCGGCCAGGTCCAGCGGCTGCCAGGTGACCCGGCTCAGCGCCTCGTGGTGTCCCCCGTTGACGGCGCGCAGCCGGGCCGGCCGGGCCAGCAGCAGCCGGCGGGTGACCTTGCCGGACGCGGTGCGGGGCACCTGGTCGATCTCGTACAGCGCGTCGGGGACCTTGTAGTAGGACAGCCGCTCCCGGCAGGCCGCGTACGCGGCGGCGGGGTCGAACCCGTCGGGGCCGGGGACGACGAACGCCACCGGCACCTCGCCGAGCACCTCGTGCGGGCGGCCGGTGACCGCCACGTCGGCGACGCCGGGCACCGACCGCAGCGCCTCCTCCACCTCGGCGGGGTGGATCTTCTCCCCGCCCCGGATGATCAGCTCCTGGTGCCGGCCGGTGACGAAGAGGTTGCCGTCGGCGTCGCGGCGAGCCAGGTCCCCGGTGCGGTACCAGCCGTCGCGCAGCGCGGCGGCGGTCACCTCCGGCAGGCCGTGGTAGCCGAGCATGACGCTCGGGCCGCGTACCCACACCTCGCCCTCGCCGCCGACCGGGACGTCCACCCCGGTCTGCGGGCTGACCAGACGCACCTCGACGCCGGGCACGGGCTGCCCGCAGGAGCCCTCGACCCGGGGCCGGTCCGGCCGGGTGATCGCGATCGACCCGCAGGTCTCGGTGCTGCCGTACGCGTCGAGCAGCGGCGCGTCGAAGACCTCCTCGAACGTCCGACGCAGCGCCCCCGTGGTGATCGCCCCGCCGACCAGGCACACCCGCAGGTCGGGGGCGCGGAAGCCGGTGCTGCGGGCGGCGGTGACCAGGTGGTGGTACATGGCGGGCACCCCGGCCAGCACCGTCGCGGAGTCCTCGGCGACGGCGGCCAGCACGTCGTCGGCGGAGAAGCCGTCGACGAGCCGGGCGCTCGCGCCGACCGCGGTGACGCTGAGCACGCAGCCGATGTGGGACAGGCTGTGGAACAGCGGCAGCGGCCACACGACCCGGTCGTCGCCGGTGAGGCCGGGGATCGGCACGTAGCAGGACGCGACCGACCACAGGCAGGTGCGCTGCGTGGAGAGCACGCCCTTGGGCCGGCCCGTCGTGCCCGAGGTGTAGAGCATCCAGGCGACCTCGTCGAGGCCCAGGTCGTCCCGGGCCGCCACGCCCGGGTCGGTGTCGACCAGCTCGCCCCAGGCGGCCACGCCGTCGCCGGGCACGCCGTCGCCGGTGACCCAGAGGCGCAGGGCGGGTCGGTCGGCGCGCAGCCGCAGCAGCTGGTCGAGGTGTTCCGGGTCGGTGACGACCAGCACCGCGCCGGAGTCGTCCAGCAGGTGCGCCAGCTCCGCGTCGGTGCAGCGCGGGTTCAGGGGTACGCCGACCGCGGCGGCCCGGGTGACCGCCAGCCAGGTCTCGACCGTCTCCACCCGGTTGCCCAGGCAGAACGCGACCCGCTCGCCCCGGCCCACCCCCGCCGCCGCCAGGTGCCCGGCCAGCCGGGCGGTACGCGCCGCCAGCTCGGCGTACCGGACCGCGCGGCGGTCGTCGCGGAACGCGACCCGGTCCCCGAACTCCTCCGCGTGCGCCCTCAGCAGACCGGGCAACGGCTGGACCAGGTCGCTCCGAAGCATGTCACCATCCGTCCGCTCGGCGAGACTCCCCATCCGCGGCGTAGACCTCGCTCGCCGTAACGGCACAAGTCTTCCGAGGGCCGTGGCGGCGACCTACCCCTGTCGCACCCCTAACCCGTCCCCAGTTCCGGCCGCCGATCGACCGGCGCGACCTGCGGCGGGGGCGATGATGGGCGGGCCCGCGCAGACCGTCGTGCCCATGCCCCACCTTCCGTCAGTCGAGGTGTCGTCGTTGGAACGCTCGTGGTTGTTCGCCCGCCTGCCCGTGCCGGCCGGCGGCTGCCCGGACGCCGGGGCGGCCGAGCTGGTCGGCACCGTCGTCGCCGGGCTGGTCGCCGCCGTCCGCCGCGCCGACCCGGGGTCCGGCTGGTTCTACGACCGGCTCGGCCCCACCGGCGTCCCCGTCGCCCCGGCCGCCGGGCAGCGGCTGCGCCTCGGCTTCCGCGCGTCGGCGGCGGGGCTCGACGCGGTCCGGGCCGGGCTGCGCGCGTACGACCAGGGGTGTTCCCTGGTCGACGAGCCGCACGTGGTCCGCGACGCCGCCCGGGGCGGGCCCCTCGCGCAGGCCGCCAGCGACCTGGCGCTGGCCCTGCTCGCCGGGGACGGGCCGTGGCTGCCCGGCGCGGAGCTGCCGCTGGCCGTCGCGCACCTGCGGCACCTGGCCGGGCTGCTGCCGGCGGCCGACCGGCCGGCGTTCCTCTTCCTGCACTGGCAGGACCGTGCGACGGCGCTCACCGGGGCGCACCGGCGGGAACTGGCCGCGCAGGCCGCCGCCGGGGCGGACAAGATCGTCCTGACGGCGGGCGACCTGCCGCCGGGCGGGGCGGCCGGGGCCGCGTGGCGGCGCTACCTTGACCGGGTCGCCGACGTGGCCGGGCGGGACCACCCCGGCGCGCCGCGCGGCTTCCTGTTGGCCCACCACGCCCAGCTCAGCCACGACCGGTGGGGCATCGCCCCGGACGTCGACGCGCTGGCCGCGCTGGCGCTGCGGCTGACGCTGGTCCGCCGCCCCACCGGTGCAGAGGAGAAGACAGCCACATGACGACGGAGCATCCCGCACGGATCGAGGTGGCGCTCGGCGAGCGCGCGTACCCGGTGCTGATCGGGCCGGGCGTGCGCCACCGCCTGCCGGCGGAGGTGGCGCGGATCGGCGCGCGGCGGGTCGTCGTGGTGTCGGCCCGGCCGCCGGAGTGGACGCCCGACCCGGGCGTGCCGCACCGGGTGGTGCCGGCCCGCGACGGCGAGCACGACAAGACCCTCGCCACGGTGGAGCACCTGTGCCGGGCGTTCGCCGAGTTCGGGCTGACCCGCGCCGACGCGGTGGTCTCCTGCGGCGGCGGCACCACCACCGACGTGGTGGGGCTGGCCGCCGGCCTCTACCACCGGGGGATCGCCGTCATCCACCTGCCGACGTCGCTGCTGGCCCAGGTCGACGCCAGCGTCGGCGGGAAGACGGCGGTGAACCTGCCGGAGGGCAAGAACCTCGTCGGCGTCTACTGGCAGCCCCGCGCGGTGCTCTGCGACACCGAACACCTGACGACCCTGCCGGAGCGGGAACGGCGCAACGGCTACGGGGAGATCGCCCGCGCCCACTTCATCGGCGCGGGCGACCTGCGCGGCCGGCCGGTCGCCGAGCAGATCGCCGCCTGCGTGGCGCTCAAGGCGCGGGTCGTCGCCGCCGACGAGCGCGACGGCGGGCTGCGGCACATCCTCAACTACGGCCACACGCTGGGACACGCCCTGGAGGTCGCCACCGGCTTCCGGCTGCGCCACGGCGAGGCCGTCGGCGTCGGCACGGTCTTCGCGGGCCGGCTCGCCGGCGTCCTCGGCCGGATCGGCCCCGCGCGGGTCGCCGAGCACCACGAGGTGGTCGCCGGCTACGGCCTGGACACAGAGCTGCCCGCCGGGGTGGACCACGACGAGCTGGTCGCGCTCATGCGGCGCGACAAGAAGGCGACCAGCGGGCTCTCCTTCGTCCTCGACGGCCCCGGGGGCCCGGAGCTGGTCGCGGACGTCCCCCGGGAGGCCGTCCACGCCGCCTTGGTGAAAGGAAGGGCACCTTGTTAACGCTTTCTGTTGTACAGGGGCCCCCTCCTAACAAGCCGTAATCCGGTGGACAGCGCGCGCCCCGGGGACGACCGTCGGCTCATGCGACAAGAGGACATCTGGGACGCCGACGCCGCCGAGCACTACGACACGCCGGGGGTCGGCATGTTCGCCCCCGAGGTGCTGGGGCCGACCGTCGACCGGCTCGCCACGCTCGCGGGCGACGGGGCGGCGCTGGAGTTCGCCGTCGGCACCGGCCGGGTGGCCGTGCCGCTCGCCGAACGCGGGGTGCCCGTCGCCGGCATCGAGCTGTCCACCGCCATGCTCGACAGGCTGCGGACCAAGGTGGACGAGGCCACGCTGCCCGTGGTCGTGGGGGACATGGCCACCGCCGTCGCGCCGGGGGCGTACTCCCTCGTCTACCTCGTCTTCAACACGATCGCCAACCTGCTCACCCAGGCCGAGCAGGTCGCCTGTTTCCGCAACGCGGCCCGCCACCTCGACCCGGGGGGCCGGTTCGTGATCGAACTGTGGGTGCCGGAGCTGCGCCAGCTCCCGCCGGGCCGGCAGGCCACGGTCTGGCACTGCGAGCCCGGCTACCTCGGCCTGGACACCTACGACGTGCTGCGCCAGCGCGTCGTGTCGCACCACTTCAGGTTCGGCGAGGGCACCGAGGCGCGCCTGTTCCGCACCCCGCACCGCTACGTCTGGCCAGCGGAGCTCGACCTGATGGCGCAGTTGGCCGGCTTCGCGCTGGAGTCGCGGCACGCGGACTGGGTCGGCGGCGAGTTCACCGCCGAGTCGCGCAGCCACGTGTCCGTCTACCGGCTCCCCTGACCGACCACCGGGCCGGTCAGCCCGCCGGGCCGGCGGGGTCCCGGGCCGGCGGGGTCCCGGGCCGGGGTCGGGGGTCGCCGCGCCACGTCGGCGACATGGCGGTATCGAGCCGACCCGGACCCCGCGATGTCGCCGACATGGCGGGGCGCACCGCCGCGCCCGGCCCGAGACGGGCCGGCGGGCGAGACGGGCCGGCGGGCGAGACGGGCCGGCGGACGGGACGCGCAGGTCAGGGGACCAGGGCCGACGGGCAGTACGCCAGCAGGTCCGTCGGCGCGTGGGCGACCACGTCCGGGCCGGCGGCGAGCAGGGCGGCGACGTCGCCGCCGTGCCAGGTGGTGGCGACCGTGGTGACGCCGGCGTCCCGGCCGCTGAGCAGGTCGATCACCGCGTCGCCGACCATCATGGCCTGCTCCGGCGGCACGTCGAGGTGGCCGAGGGCGGCGAGGACGATGTCCGGGGCCGGCTTCGGCCGGGCCACCTCGTCGGAGCCGAGCACCCGGTCGAAGAGGCCGAGCACGCCGAGCGTGTCGAGCAGCGAGCGGGCCCGGGGCCCGCTCTTGCCGGTGGCGATGGCCATCCGGACGCCCCGGCCGTGCAGCTCCTCCAGGGTTTCCCGTACGCCGGGGAACAGCGGCACCAGGTGCGCCATCCGATAGCTCTCCCGGACGAACGGCTCCTCCATCTCCAGCGGCAGCCCCATCAGCCGCATGATGTCCGGGAAGTACCGGCCCATGTGCCGGTTGTACTCCTCGAACGGCGCGGGCCCGTCCCCCACCACCTCGGCGTACGCGATGCTGAACGCCTCGCGCATGACGGCCGAGCTGTCGACCACGACGCCGTCGAGGTCGAACACGACCGCGCGGATCGGGCCCCGGGCGGGCGGCGGCGGGAGGGTGACGTCGACGGTGGACGGTGGATGGGTCATGGCTGCTCCCCGGAGCGAGTGAGGTCGCCGGTGGTTCTCACCGGTCGCGTTGGCCCGCCAGCGCGTGCTCCCGCTCCGGCTCGGTGGGCCGGGCGGTGCGGTAGATCCGTTCGATGATGTCGATGGTGCGGTGTGCCTCGGCGACGGCCGCGCCCCGGCTGGCCGGTGCGGCGAGCAGGCCGGGCAGGGCGTCGAGCTGGCGGTCGTACTCGGCGCCGATCGGCTCGGTGGACAGCGGCAGCGCGACGGTCCGGCCGTCGCGGGTGCGGGTGAGCACCGGCGTCGGCTCCCGGTTCGGGCTGAACCCGAACGTGCAGCGCAGGGTGGCCGTGCCGGCGACGCCGTGCACAGTGATGGTGGTGCGGTCCAGCGCCTCGTGCGACGCCCAGCAGGCGTGCACGGCGACGGACGCCCCGTCGGCGGTGAGCAGGAATCCCCGGGCGGTGTCCTCGACGTCGCCCCGTGGCGCGCCGACCGGACCGTCGCCCCGTGGCGCGCCGACCGAACCGTCGCCCCGTGGCGCGCCGACAGGACCGTCGCCCCGCGGCGCGCCCGCGGCGCCGACGGCACCGGCGGGGTCGCGCCAGACGGCGTGCGCGGCGACGTCGTTGACGAAGTCGGCGGAGACGCTGCCGACGGCGTGGGTGATCCGGGTGGCCGGGCCGAGCAGCGGCAGCACCGTGTCGAGCAGGTGCCAGCCGAGGTCGACGAGCGCGCCGCCGCCGGAGAGGTCGCGGCGGGTGAACCAGCCACCCGCGTCGGGCACGCCCCGGGCGCGTACCCACGCCACGTCGACGTGCCGGATCGGGCCGAGTCCGGCGGCGGCGTCGGCGAGGGCCCGCACGTCGGCGCGCCACCGGGCGGCGCTGCCGGCGAGCAGCACCGCCCCGCCGGCGCGCTCCGCGTCGGCCAGCAGCGTCGCCTCGGCGGAGCTGAGGCAGACGGGCTTCTCCAGGAACACGGGTACGCCCCGGCGCAGCAGCCGGGCGGCGACGGCGGCGTGCAGGTGGTTGGGCACGGCCACCACCACCAGGTCCGCCGCGCCGACGGGCAGGTCGTCGACGTCGGCGTACGCGAAGGGCACCGCGTGGGTGTCGCGGGCGGTGCCCCGGACGGCTGGCTGGGGATCGACCAGGGCCGTCACCTCGAACGCCGGGTGCGCGGCGAGCCGGGGCAGCCAGATCTCCCGCCCGGCCCAGCCGAGGCCGACCACGGCGACCCGGACGGGGCCGCCGGGCGGCACGGCGACGCCGGAGACGGCCGGCGGCGGGGTGGTCATCCGGCGAGGACGTCGGCCAGCACGGCGGCGATGTCGTGCATCTGCTGTTCGGTGCCGAGCAGGGTGCGGTGGTGCAGCCAGACGCAGTCGGAGTGGATCTGCTCGACGTTGGGGCAACGGGCGGCGATCTGCTCGACGGTCTCGTCGGGGGCGCCGGCCTTCCAGAACCCCTCGCACCGGTAGATGGCCCGGAACGCCACGAACGCGGGCACGCCCCGGGCGATGAGCGCGTCAACCACGGCACGGCGGCGCTCCGGGGTGATCCCCGGGATGCGGAACATGGCCATGTAGTGCGGGTTGCGGTCGGTGCGCGGGTCGATGGTCTGCGGGACGACGCCGGGGATCTCGGCGAGCAGCCCGGCCAGCAGCGGCCAGCGCTGCTCGCGTACGTCGATCTGGCCGGCGAGGCGGGCGAGTTGCGCGCGCAGCACGGCGGCGGTGAACTCGCCCATCCGGTAGTTGGAGCCGGTGGTGCGGTGCAGGTAGTCGCGGTCGGTGCGCGGCCGGCCGCAGCTGTGCACGAGGAAGGCGCGCTCGCGGGTCTCCTCGTCGGGGAAGAGCACCGCGCCGCCCTCGCCGGCGGTCATCAGCTTGCCGTTCTGGAAGCTGAACGCGGCGACCGAGCCGAGCTCGCCGACCTTGCGGCCCTGCCACTGCGCGCCGTGGGCGTGCGCGGCGTCCTGGAGCAGCGCCACCCCGGCGTCGGCGGCGATCTTGTCGAGCGCGTCCATGTCGGCGAACTGCCCGGCCATGTGCACCGGCATGATCACCTTGGTGCGGTCGGTGACGGCGGCGGCGACGGCGGCCGGGTCGACGCAGTAGGTGTCGAGGTCGACGTCGACCGGCACGGCGACCGCGCCGAGGCGCTGCGCCGCGAGCGACGACGAGATGAAGGTGAACGCCGGGACGATGACCTCGGTGCCGGGCCCGACGCCGAGCACCTCGAGGGCCACCTCGAGGGCGTGGGTGCCGTTGGTGACGGCGAGGGCGTGCGGGGTGCCGTGGTACGCCCCGAACTCCGCCTCGAACGTGTCGACCTCGCTCCCGCCCATCCGCCACCACTGGCCCTGTTCGAGGGCGCGGATCAGGCCGGCTCGTTCCTCGTCACCGAACTGCGGCCACTCGGGGAACTCCGGCACCGTCGACGGCTGACCACTCATGACTTCCCACTTCCCAATCCAGGAGGACCAGCGGTTCCCCGGCCGGCCTGCTCCTCGGCCGTCCCGCGGCGGCTGGGCGCAGCGGGTCTCCAGCTGGCAACGTCATCGGCTCGCGGTGGACGCTAACCGACCCGGCAGCCTGCTCACTTCCCCTAGCGGGCCCCTACCCACCCCTTAGTTCGCCGGTCGGCCGGCGGTGCCCGGCCCGTGGTCGGCGGGTGGCGTAGTAAGACTGCGGGGAATCTGTCGCCGGCCCCGCCGGGTCGCCCCACGCGAGGTGAGCTGTGTCCGACGTGCTCCTGCTGAACGGCCCGAACCTGGGCATCCTCGGTCGACGCCAGCCGGAGATCTACGGCACCGACACCCTCGCCGACATCGAGCGGGCGGTCGGCGAGGAGGTCGCCGCGCGGGGCTGGAACGTGGTGGCCGTGCAGCACGACTGCGAGGGCGCGCTGGTGCGCACGGTGCAGGAGCACTACGACACGGTGGGCGCGATCGTGAACCCGGGGGCGTTGATGATCGCGGGCTGGAGCCTGCGGGACGCGCTGGCCAACTATCCCCGGCCGTGGATGGAGGTCCACCTGTCCAACGTGTGGGCCCGGGAGAGCTTCCGGCACGACTCGGTGCTCGCACCGCTGGCCAGCGGGGTCATCGTCGGGCTCGGCCCGCTGGGCTACCGGCTGGCCGCCCGCGCCCTCGTCGCCACGGTCGGCTGAGCCCGGCAGGCCCGCCCGCCTCCGACCGGCCCGCCGGGCCGGACCGCCCGACAGGGTCACCGGTGACCCGTCACCCCCTCCACTAAGGATGTTTCCGTGCGGACTCCCACCATCACCCTCAGCATCATCCTGGCCGCCGTGTTCATGGCCACGGGCGTGCAGAAGCTCCTCGGTGAGCGCAAGACCCGCGAGCGGATGGACCACCTCGGCGTCTCCGCCGGCCTCACCCGGGTCATCGGGGCGTTGGAGCTGGCGGCCGTCGTCGGCCTGCTCGTCGGGCTGTACTGGGCGCCGGCCGGGCTCGCGGCGGCGGTCGGCCTCGTCCCGCTGATGATCGGCGCGGCCGTCTACCACGTGCGCGCCCGGGACCCGTTCGCGGTGACGGTGATGCCGCTCGCGTTCGGGGTGGCGGCCGCCGCGCTCGCGGTGCTGCACGTGCTCCAGGGCTGACCCCGGTGACCGGGGGCAGCGGCGGCGACGGGGCGGGCCTCGGCGTCCTCGGCGTCGACATCGGCGGCACCAAGGTCGCGCTGCGCGCCGAGCAGGTCGTGGCGGACCCGCGGGGGGTCGCGGCCGGGCCCGCGGAGGTCCCCCGCGCCGGGGAGGGCCGGGCCGCGCCGACGGCGGGCGGGCGGGCGTACGAGCGGGTGTTGACCTGGCCCGGCGGCGGCGTCGACGCCGACGTGGCGGCGCTGGCCGACGCGGTCGGCGCGCTGCGCACGGAGTCGGGGCTGCGGTTCGCGGCCGTCGGGGTGGCGATGCCCGGCACCACCGGCCCGACCGGCCGGGTGGTCGTGTGGCCGGGCCGGCCGAGCTGGGCGGGGCTGCCCTTCGACGAGACGCTGCGTCGCCTCTTCCCGGGCAGCCGCACCGCCTGGGCCGACGACGGTGACCTGGCGGCGCTGGCCGAGGCCCGGCACCTGGGCGCGCAGGACGTCGTCTACCTGGGGGTCGGCACCGGTGTGGGCGGCGGCGTGGTGCTCGGCGGCCGGGCCCTGCCGACGCCGGGGCGGGGCTCCCCCGAGGTCGGCCACCTGGTCGTCGACGTCGACGGGCCCCGGTGCGACTGCGGTCGGCACGGCTGCCTCCAGGCGGTCGCCTCCGGGCCGGCGACGCTGCGCCGGGCCGGCGCGGCCCGGGGCGGCGAGGTGGGCTTCGGCGAGCTGCGCGACGGGCTGGAGCGGGACCGGCCGTGGGCCCACGACGCGGTCCGCCCGGCGGCCACGGCCCTCGCGGCGGCCGTGGTCAGCCTGGGCGAGCTGCTCGACCCGGCGGTGGCGGTGCTGGGTGGCGGCTTCGCCGCCGGGCTGCCCGGCTTCGTCGACCTGGTCGGCCGGGAGGTGGTCCGGCTCACCCGGCCGGGCCGTCCGGCCCCCGCCGTGCGGGCCGCCGCCCTGGGCGGGCTCTCCTCGCTGCACGGCGCGGTGGCGTTGGCTCGGGACCTGGCCGCACCCCGCTGAACCCGCACCGGCCCGGGTCGCCCGTCCCACCGCCCCCGGGCTGCCCGTCCCGCCGGCCCAGGTGGGCTTAGACTGCGGGCATGGGGCGGCACCGGTGAGCGGCGACGGCTGCCCTGCGCTGCCCACCGACCACGTCTGCTGGCGGCACGACGACCCGGCCGCCTTCGCCGCCGCCGCCCGCGCGTTCCTCGCCGCCGGCCTCTCCGCCGGCGAGCAGGTGTGGTATGTGACGGAGCGGGATCCGGCCGAGGTCCGCGCGTGGCTGGCCGCCGGTCCGGTGCTGGCCGACGCCCTGCGCGACGGGGCCGCCCGGGTCGTCCCGCTCGGCGACACCTACGTCGACGACCGCGTCGCCGACCCGGCCGCCCAGGTGCGGGCCTACGCGGAGGCGACCGAGGCGGCCCTGGCCGCCGGCCGCACCGGGCTGCGGGTGGTCGCGGAGGCCACCGGCCTGGTCCGCACGCCCCGGCAGCGGGCGGCCTTCACCCGCTACGAGCACCTGATCGACGGCTACATGCGGGCCCACCCGTTCTCCGCCATGTGCGTCTACGATCCCCGCGAGCTGGGCGCGTCGGCGGTCGCCGAGCTGGCCTGCCTACACCCGGCGGGCAACACGGACGACGTGCTGTTCCGGCTCTACGCGGCGGGCCGGGGCCGGGCGGGGCTGGCCGGCGAGCTGGACCGGTCGGCCCGCGACCTGCTCGCCACGGCGCTGGAGCGGGCCGCGCCCCGTCCGGTCGACGGGCGGGTGGTGTTCGAGGCGGGCCGGCTGCGCTTCGCCGACCACCGCTGCCTGCTGCTGCTGGGCGAGTACGCCCGCAGCCTGGGCGCCGTGGCGGTGCTGCGCGGCCTGCCCGGCGTCGGCGTGGCCCACGTCGTCGACCTGCTGGGCCTGCCCGGGCTACGCGTGGAGGCCGCGCGATGAGGACGGGCGCGGCGGCGGGTCACCGGGGCTACTTCCACGAGGCGGTCTGCTACTCCTCCGAGGAGCAGCTGCTGGCGGTCGTGGTGCCGTTCCTGCTCGGCGGGGTCGCCGCCGGGGAGCCGACCGTGGTGTCGCTGGGCGCGCGCAACGCGGCCCTGGTGCGGGGCGCCCTGCCCACCGGCTGCGGGGTCACCTTCCTGCCCGGCGGCGACGTCTACGCCCGGCCGACCGCCGCCATCCGCTCCTACCGGGAGATGCTCGCCGGGCACGTGGCCGACGGGGCCCGGCAGATCCGGATCGTCGGGGAGCTTCCGCCGAGCGCCCTGGGGGTGACCTGGGACTGGTGGGCCCGCTACGAGTCGGCGATCAACCACGCCTACGACGAGTTCCCGCTGTGGAGCATGTGCGCGTACGACGCGCGCAGCACGCCCGCGTCGGTGCTGCGGGACGTGGCGCGCACCCATCCCCGGCACGCCACCCCCGACGGGCGGCACGTGCCGAACCCCGACTACACGGAGCCGACCACCTACCTGCGGGAGAACCGGCCGGCGCCGCCGGACCCGCTCCAGTGGACGCCGCCGGTGGTCGAGTTGTCCGCGCCCACGGCCGCGCAGGCCCGCGCCGCCGTGTATTCCGTCGACGGGGGCCGGCTGCCGGCCGACGACGTCGAGGACCTGGTGGTGGCGGTCAGCGAGACGGTGACCAACGCGCTGCGCCACGGCCTGCCGCCGGTGTGCGTGCGGCTGTGGGTGGGGCCCGACCGGCTGGTGGTGACGGTCTCCGACGGCGGCGACGGGCCGAAGGACCCGTTCGCGGGCCTGCTCCCGGCCGGCGACGGCGCCGACGGCGGCCTCGGCCTGTGGATCACCCACCAGTCCTGCAACCACGTGTCGGCGCACCGGGGGCCGGGCGGCTGGACGCTGCGGCTGACGGCGGGCAACCCGCACTTCGCCGCGTGAGGCCGCCCGGCCCGCCGGCTCAGGGGATCGTCACCCCGTACGCGCTGAGGATCTCGGCGATCGGCTGGTAGTAGGTGGTGCCGCCGGTGGTGCAGTTGCCGCTGCCGCCGGAGAGGATGCCGACGATCCTGCCGGTGGCGGCGACGTAGAGCGGGCCGCCGCTGTCGCCGGGTTCGGCGCAGATGTTGGTGCGGATCAGGCCGGTGACGGAGCCCTGGGCGTAGTTGACGGTGGCGTTGAGCGCGGTGATCGAGCCGCACCGCACGCCGGTGGTGGAGCCGCTGCGGCAGACGACCATGCCGACGTAGGGCGTGGCGGTGCCGGTGATGGTCAGCGTGCCGGGGTAGGTGTGGACCGCGCTGGGGTGGGCGACGGTGGTGGAGGTGTAGCGGACGATGCCGTAGTCGTTGCCGGGGAAGCTGCTGCCGGCGCGGGAGCCGAGCACGCTGCTGCCGGCGCTGTCGGCGTACCAGGTGGTGGCGGTCGCGGTGCAGTGGCCGGCCGTCACGAAGTAGGAGACGCTGCCGCTTCGGACGTTCGCGCCGAGCGAGCAGCGCCCGCCGCCGCCGTAGATGGCCTGCCCGCCGGCGATGAGGGTGCTCAGCCGCCCGGGTTCGCGGCGGACCACGGCGTCGGTGCCGGCGAGCCGGGCGCGCAGCGCGGCCAGTTGGCTGTCGCTGACCGTGTCGTCGGCGGCGACGGTGGTCCGGCCGGTGGCCGGGTCGACGGTCAACGCGGTGCCGGCGGGGGCGTGGGCGGCGACGGCCGGGGCGGGGGCGGCCGGCGGGGCGGGGGCGGCGTGGGCGGTCGCCGGTGGCGCGAGCAGGGGTACGGCGAGCAGGAGGGCGAGCAGGGGGAAGCGGCGCATCCGAGCCTCCATGTATCGGCGTGCGTGGATGCGTTACAGCTTCCCTGTCCGGGCCCGCCCGGATCAAGTGCCCCGACGGTCGTCGACCACCACGGAGATGCCGTCGAGCACCCGTTGCAGGCCGAACTCGAACGCGTGCTCCGGCCCGTACGCCGCGCCGTGCGCCGCGCCGGCCGCCGCGCCGACCCGGGCGGCCGTCGGGTAGCTGCCCGACTTCATGAACCGCTCCAGCCAGGGCGCGTGCGACTGCCACCACTGGCCGTCGGTCAGGCCGGTCTCGCGCTCCAGATTGACCACGTCCAGCTCGGCCCGCGCCGCGCTCCGGACGTGGCCGAGGAGCAGGGTGAGCACCGCGTCCATCTCGACGTCGTCGAGGCCGGTGTCGGCCACCGCGCCCAGCTCGTAGTCGTACTTGGCGAGCAGGTTCGGGCCGAGGACCGGCCGGGTCGTCTCCGCGCGCAGCAGCCACGGGTGGGCGCGGTAGAGGCGCAGGTTCTCCCGGGCGATCTGCTCCAGCCGGGCCCGCCAGCCGCCGGGCACGTCGGCCGGGCGGCTCATCTCGCCGTAGAGGGTGTCGACCATGACGTCGAGCAGCTCGGCCTTGCCGGGCACGTACGTGTAGACCGACATGGTGCCGATGCCCAGCGCCTCGCCGACCCGGCGCATGGTCAGCGCGTCGATGCCCTCGGCGTCGGCGATCTCGATCGCCGCCCGGACGATCCGCTCGACGCTGAGGCCGGGCCCGGCGCTGCGGCTCGCCGGCTCCCGGGTGCGCCAGAGGATCGCCAGGCTGCGGGCGGGGTCGACCTTGCCCTTGCGCGCGTTCGACATAGTGCCGCCATCCTATCGGCGCGATACCGTACCTCGTACGGGGCGAGCGGCGGGCCGGTCGCCGGCCGAGCCAGAGAAGCGACTCAGACGGCGTTGTCGAACAGATGCCGCCGGTAGCGGGCGCACCCTGACCGCACCGTCACCTCGGCGGCTCGTCCGCGACGTACACCCCACTGCCGGCGCGACCCACCGTCAGACCCCGGTCACGGGTCAACTCCAAGGCGCGCTGGATGGTCGACACGCTGACCGAATACAGGTCGGCCAACTCGCGCAGCGACGGCAGCTTGGTGCCGGGCTGGTACTCCCGAGCGTTGATCCGGGCGGTCAGGTCGTCCGCGATCTGCCGCGACGACATTGGTATGGGCATGTGGTCACTCCCTGGCTGGCCCGGCGATTAGATCACGACTCGCCGACGGGGCCCGCGCAGTGATTGACCTAGGTCATACAGTGACCTAGATTTGAGTTCCCCCGCCCTGGCTGGCGTCTGATGCGGGGATCGGCACAGCACGCGCACCACTCGCGTTGAGCACCATGACGTCGACAGCAGAAGGACCCAGATGGAGCCCAGCACAGACGAGCCCGCCGACCCGCCCATGTGGCTGTTCTACTTCCAGCGCCGCTCCGGCGGCCACCGGCAAGCGGACGACGGGCGCGGCGATGGCTGACTGTCCGGCGCCGCACAGCCCGTCGCGGCCGGACTGGAACTGTCACGCCTGCGGTGAGCCGTGGCCCTGCCTGACCCGCAAACGCCAGCTCAAGGAGCTGTGCCACTGCAACGTCCGGACGCTCACCCGCTACATGAGCGACTACCTACGCGACGCCCGCGAGGAGATCCTCGGCGTGAGCACCGCTGAGATCACCGAACGCTTCATCGGGTGGTGCGCCAGACCCCTCGGGTCGTGGACGGCACGAGAGCGTTCGATTCGACAGGTCGAGGCCATCGGCGGTGCTACCCGCACCAACCAGAAGACGGGAGACATGGACAGCGACCAGGAGCAGAGTCGGGGCGAGCAGTTGCAGGAGGCCGAACGGGAGGCGGCCCGGCAACGCCTGCTGGAGTTGGCCGAGGCGGAGCGGATACCCGCGGAAGAGACCACCCGGGCGATACCCGACCGGCGGTGGCGTCGTGACCAACGATGACCTGCCGATAGGCCGCCGCATGGCCCGCCTGCGAAGCCGGCGGCACATGACCCAGCAGATGCTGGCCGACCGGCTCGGCAAATCCAAAAGCTGGGTCGACAAGGTCGAACGCGGCGTACGCACCCTGGACAGGTTCTCCGTCATCGCCGAGGTCGCCACCGTGCTGTGCGTCGACCCGACACTCCTGCTCGGCCGGGACACCCCGCCACCAACCGGCGGCGGATCGGTCGCGGCCGGGATCGACGCGGTACGCGCTGCCCTCGCCCGCTACGACACCGACCCGGACCACCCGGCGGCCACCCCGACTGGCGACCTGGGCGCACGGGTGGGGCATGCCTGGCTGGCGTACGAGCACGCCGACTACCCGGGCCTGCTGCGCGCGCTGCCCGGCCTGCTCGGCGACGCCCAGCTCGCCCATGCCGCCACGGGGAGCGGCAAGACGGCCAGCCTGCTGGTGCAGGCGTACCGGATCGCCGCGTCGGTGCTGGTCAAGCTCGGCCAGGCCGACCTCGGCTGGTTCGCCGCCGACCGGGCGATGGCCGTGGCCAGCAGCGACCCGGCGCTGTCAGCGTCGGCCGTGGTGCCGATCGGGCAGGCGTTGCGCGCCCTCGGCTGCGCCCGGCTGGCGCTGGCCGCCACCGTCCCCGCCATGCACCGGATAACTGCTGCTCGACCGCCCGGCGACACTCCCGGCCTCCTGTTGCTGCGCGGGGCCCTGCTGGTCGAGGCCGCCCGCGCCGCCGCAGCCTGCGGGGACGCGGACGGCGTGCGGGAGCTGCTCGACCAGGCGACCAGCATTGCCTCGGAGGTCGGCAACGGCGGCGGCCCGTACCGCGTCGGCTTCTGCCCCGCAACCGTGACACTGGCCCGGGTCACCACGGCCGCCGACCTCGGCGACGCCCATCAGGCCGTCACCCGGCACGCCGAGGTCGTCGCCCTTGGGCAGTGGCTGCGGCTGCCGGTGGAGCACCGGGCGGCCTATCTGTTGGACGTCGCGCGGGCACACCTGCTGGTGGGCGACCTGCTCGCGGCGGGGCGGACCCTGATCCAGGCAGATCGGACCGCGCCCGGCGAGGTCCGGTTGCGGCCGGCGGCGCGTACGGTGATCGCCGAGCTGACGCGCGGCGCGCCGCTGCCGGCCGACGTGGCGAGCCTGGCCACGGCCATCGGCCTCCCGGCGTAACCGGCCACTGCGGTTGGTGGTCAGTCCTGGGGCAGGTCGAGCAGCGCGTCCACCGGGTCGGGGCCGGGCGGTCCCGCCGGCCACCACTGCCCCGAGCGCCTGTGGAACGGATACCACCGGCCGTCGCGGCCGTAGCGCACCTGCGCGTCGCGGCCGACCGTCCACCGGTTGCGCCAGTTGCGCACCTCGGGCGCGGCCCCGTCGACCCCGCCCGCCTCGCGCAGCGCGGCGGTGGCCCGGGCCACCAGTTCCCTCGGCGGGGTGAACACCGCGTCGACGACGTCCACGCCGGCCGCCCCCGCGTACTCCCATGCCGTGACGGCCCGGGGCAGGTCGGCAGCCCGGCCGCTGGCCTCGCCCAGCCGCCTCGCCGCCGCAGATCGCGGCATCCTGGCCGCCAACCGCACCGCGTCGCACCACGCGTCGACCTCGGGGGCGAGCGGTTCGGCCCTGGTGGCGGCGAGCAGTTGCCGGGCCCGGTGCGCCGCGTCGGCGGCGAGCGCCCCGAGCGCCTCGGCGTCGATGCCGGCCGCCTCGTGCCCGGCGAGCAGCGGGGCGAGCGCGAGGGGCTCGACGGTCACCGGCCCCGGCGGCGCGGGCAGGGCGGCGGGCGGCGCGGCGTACGCCTCCTCGGCCGGGGTGCCGGTTGCCTCGTCGGTGGCGTCGGCGGCGACGGACCGGCGGGCGTTGCGCCGGCGCAGGTCCGCCATCAGCTCCGCCTCGCCCCGCCCGCGCATCAGCAGCAGCACGAACGGGTCCCGGTCGAGCAGCCACGCCGCCTGGTACGCGAGCGCGGCGGCGTGCCGGCACGGGTGGTCCCAGGACGGGCAGTCGCACTCGGGGTCGAGGTCGCCGTAGCCGGGCAGCAGGCGCACCCCGGCGTCGTCGGCGGTCTGCGCCAGGTCGTGCGGCATGTCCCGGTCGAGCAGGGCGGCGATGTGCCCGGCCTTCGCGGCGACCCGGTCGAGCAGCCGGTCCCACTCGGCCGCGGCGAGGGTGCCGACGCGCACGACGGTGTCGTACGGGGTGTACTGGTCGCCGTCGTGCACGGCGGCGGAGATCCGGCCGGGGCTGACGGTGATCGACCCGACCTGCCCGGCGAAGGCGTACCGGCGGCCCTTCCTGAGCTGCTCGGCGTCGAGGGCGGTGCGCTCCATCGACTCGATCCAGGCGTTGCCCCACCAGGTGTCGGCGAACTTCCTGCCGATCCGTTTGCCGGGGCCGAACCTGGGGAAGCTGCGCGCCCGCCGCTCGTCGGCGGACAGCTCCGTGGCGTCGGGCTCCAGCTCGTCGTACTCGATGTCGAAGTCCACGTCGCGGCCCCTCATTCCTCGTGGCGCAGCCGCACGAGCCGGAGCAGCTCGGCGTCGGAGAGTTCGGTCAGGGCGGTCTCGCCGCCGGTGAGGACCGCGTCGGCCAGCTCCCGCTTGGACTCCAGCAGGGCGGCGATCCGGTCCTCCAGGGTGCCCTGGGCGATCAGCCGGTGCACCTGCACCGGCCGGGTCTGCCCGATCCGGTACGCGCGGTCGGTGGCCTGCTCCTCCACGGCCGGGTTCCACCACCGGTCGTAGTGGACGACGTGGTCGGCCCGGGTCAGGTTGAGGCCGGTGCCGGCCGCCTTGAGCGAGAGCAGGAACACCGGCACCTCGCCGGCCTGGAACCGGCGCACCATCTCCTCCCGCTGCGGCACGGGCGTGCCGCCGTGCAGCAGTTGCGCCGGCACCCCCCGCTCGGCCAGGTGCCGCTGGAGCAGCCGGGCCATCCGGACGTACTGGGTGAAGACCAGCGCCGCGCCGCCCGCGGCGAGGATGGTCTCCAACAGGTCGTCGAGAAGTTGCAGCTTCTCCGACCGGCCGGTGAGCTGGCCGTGCGGCTCCTTCAGGTAGTGCGCGGGGTGGTTGCAGACCTGCTTGAGGCCGACGAGCAGCTTGAGCACCAGGCCGCGCCGGGCGATGGTGGTGGCGCTGGCGCGGATCTCGGCCAGCACGTCGGCGACGACCCGCTGGTAGAGGTCCACCTGCTCGCCGGTGAGCGGCACGAGGTGGTCGGTGACGGTCTTCGGCGGCAGTTCGGGGGCGATGCCGGGGTCGGACTTGCGCCGCCGCAGGAGGAAGGGGCGCACCAGCCGGGACAGCCGCGCCACGGCGGCACCGTCGCGGTCCACCTCGATCGGCCGGGCCCAGGTGGTCCGGAACGCGCCGACGGAGTCGAGCAGGCCGGGGGTGGTCCAGTCGAGGATCGCCCACAGCTCGGAGAGGTTGTTCTCCACCGGCGTGCCGGTGAGCGCGACCCGGGCGCGGGCGGGGATCGCCCGCAGGGCCTTCGCGGTGCCGCTGAGCCGGTTCTTGACGTACTGCGCCTCGTCGGCGACCACCAGGCCCCACCCGTGCCCGGCGAGGCTGCCGGCGTCGACGCGCATGGTGCCGAAGCTGGTCAGCACGAACCCGCCGGTCAGCCCGTCGAGGGACCGGGCGGCGCCGTGGAACCGGCGGACGGCGACGTCGGGGGCGAACCGGCGGATCTCCCGCTCCCAGTTGCCGAGCACCGACGCGGGGCAGACGACCAGGGTGGCCCCGGCGGTGGCCACGTCCGCCTGGCGGCGCAGGTGCAGCGAGATGACGGTGACGGTCTTGCCGAGGCCCATGTCGTCGGCGAGGCAGCCGCCGAAGCCGAGCGAGGTCGTCCGCTCCAGCCAGCGCAGGCCGCGTAGCTGGTATTCGCGCAGCGTGCCGTGGAGCCCGGCCGGCGGCTCCAGCGGCTCGGGGCCGCCGTCGGGTTCGGCGATCCGCTCGCGCAGCGCGCCCAGCCAGCCGTCGGCGACCGCCTCGACCCGCTCCCCCTCGACCTCGGTGCTGGCGATCAGCGTGGCGGCCAGGGCGTCGTACGCCCTGCGCGGCCCGAGCTGCCGCTCGCGGGCCCGGCGGGCCAGCTCCGGCCCGACCGCCACCCACCGGTCCCGCAGCCGCACGATCGGCCGGGACTTCGCCACCAGGTCCATCTCGGCGTCGGTCAGCGCGTCGCCGGCCAGGGTGAGCTGCCAGCTCAACGGCAGCGCGGCGGCGGACCGGAAGAATCCCGCCACGTCGGCGGGCTGCTCCGGCGGCGAGCTGACCAGCACCCGGGTGGCCAGCTCGCGCGACAGCCCGGAGGGCCACTCGACGTCGATGCCGGCGGCGGCGAGCCGCGCCTCGGCCCCGCCGAGCAGGTCGACCAGGTCCTCGTCGAGCAGCTCCAGCTCGACTGGCGCGGCGTGGTCGAGGAGCCGCTCCAGCGGCGGCCACGTGGCGGCGGCGCGGCGCACGGCGCGCATCGCCTCGAAGGTGGCCTGCTCGCCGAGGCCGTGCTCGTCGCCCTCCCACAGGGCCCCCGCGTCGGCGACCAGCGTCGGGTCGGCGAGGCTGCGCAGCCGCACCACCGCGACGAACGGCGTGCCGCCCAGGTCGCCCCGGCCCTCCAGCCGCAGCGCCACCCGCAGGCCGGTGTCGACGCCGACGGAGACCTCCCGGGCCCAGTCGCGCAGGTCGTCCGCCGGCCCGGGCTCCAGGCCGGTGAACCGGGCGTCGCCGGTCAGCCACGTCGCGGCCGGGCTGCGCGGCAGGGTGTCGGCCACCGCGTCGAGGAAGGCGCGGACCAGCCCCTCCGGCTCGGGCAGGGCGAGGCGTTCGGCGGCGGCGTCGAGCGGTATCGCCCGCGCCTCGGGCGGCATCGCCGCCGCGAGGGCCCGGATGCGTGCCACGTCGGCCACGTCGAGGGGCCCCACCCGCCAGGCGTCCCAGCCCTGCGGGGAGACGCCGGGCAGGATCCGCCCCCGGGCGGCCAGGTGCAGGCCGGTGACCGCCACCGCCGACCAGAACGCGGCGGCCGGGGTGAGGTCGTCGGCGCCGCGCAGCGCGGCGAGCTGCCGGACCGCGTCGCCGACCGGCACGGCGCAGGCGGGCACCGTCCAGGCCGCCACGGGACCGTCGAGCCGGAGGGCGAGGTCCAGCTCGACGTGCTCCCCGAGCGCGTCGAACCCCTCGGGCAGCGCGTGCCCGGCGGGGTCGTAGAAGCCGACCGTGCCGGTCCGGGGCGGGTCGCCCGGCTCGAAGACGACCGCGTACCGCCCGAGTCGCACCGTGCCTCCTCCAGGTGGCCGGGCGGGCGACGACCGCCCGCCGGGAGAAAGACCAACCCTAGCGTACGTCGTACCGTAGCTGGCACGCTCGCCCTGCCGCCCCGGCCGCGGCAGGGGGGCGCTACCGACCGATCGCCGCGTAGCGGGCCTCCGTGGCGGCCTTCTGCGGCCCCCACCACCACTCGTTGCGGCGGTACCAGTCGATGGTGGCGACCAGCCCGTCGGCCAGATCCGGGTGACGGGGCCGCCAGCCCAGCTCCCGGCGGAGCTTGGAGCTGTCGCAGGCGTAGCGCAGGTCGTGGGCGGGGCGGTCCGGCACGTGGTCGAAGTCGTCGGCGGGCCGGCCGAGCAGCGTCAGGGTCAACTCCAGCAGGGCGCGGTTGCTCCACTCGGCCCCGGAGCCGATCAGGTACGTCTCCCCGCACACCCCCGCGCCGAGGATCAGCAGCACGGCGTCGTTGTGGTCGTCGACGTGGGTCCACTCCCGCACGTTCGCGCCCGTGCCGTAGAGCTTGGGCCGCTGACCGCGCAGCACGTTGGTGATCTGCCGGGGCAGGAACTTCTCCACGTTCTGGTACGGCCCGTAGTTGTTCGCGCAGTTGGACGTCGTCGCCCGCACCCCGTACGACCGGACCCACGCCCGCACCAGCAGGTCCGAGGCCGCCTTCGTCGCCGAGTACGGGCTGGACGGGTCGTAGCGGCTCTGTTCGGTGAACGCCCCGCCGCCGTGCAGCGGCAGGCTGCCGAACACCTCGTCGGTGGAGACGTGGTGCAGCCGCCGGTCGTGCCGGCGAACCGCCTCCAGCAGCACGAACGTGCCCTCGACGTTGGTCCGCAGGAACGGCGTCGGGTCCTGCAACGAGTTGTCCACGTGGGACTCGGCAGCGAAGTGGACCACCGTGTCGCAGTCCGAGACGAGGGCGTCGACCAGGTCGCCGTCGCAGACGTCGCCGCGGACGAAGGTGATCCGGTCGGCGACCTCGGCGAGGCTGTCCCGGCTCCCGGCGTAGGTGAGCGCGTCGAGGACGGTCAACCGCAGGCCCGGCCGGGCGGCCAGCGCCCGGCGCACGAAGTTGGTGCCGACGAACCCCGCACCCCCGGTGACCAGCATGTGTTCCATGCCGCGACGCTAACCGACGCGGCCCGCAGCGGGGACCGTGTGGTGGCTGACGCTGGACGACGGCGGCGCGGCCGTGCTGAAGGTGGCCCCGCCGCCCGGGGCGCGCCTGCTGCGCTACGAGCACGGACTGGCGGCGGCGGAGGCGCGCTACTTCCGGCTGGTGGCCGCGCACGCGCCGCAGGTGCCCGTGCCCCGGGTGCTCCACCACGGCCGGGATCCGGAGCGCGGCGAGTGGCTGCTCACCGACCGGCTGCCCGGACGGCCCCTCGCCGAGCTGACGGCCGACGTCGACGCCGGCCCGGCCCGCGCCGACTTCGGCGCGGCCACCGTCGCGCTGCACCGGATCACCGGTGACCGGTACGGCTACGACGGCGGCCGGGCCGGCGCGTCGACGTGGTCGCGCGCGTTCGCCGCGATCATCGACGACCTGCTCGCCGACGCGGCGGACTGGGGCGTCGCCCCGCCCGGCGGGCCACGGCTGATCCGGGAGCTGGTGCGCCACCACGCGGGGACGCTGGACCAGGTGCGCCGCCCCGCCCTGCTGCACTTCGACGGCTGGGACGGCAACGTGCTCGCCGCGCCGGACGCGACCGGCGCGTACCGGATGTGCGGGCTGGTGGACGGCGAGCGCTACCTGTGGGGTGACCCGCTGCTGGACCTGGTCTCGCCGTTGCTGTTCCGACGGGCCGAGGACGAGCCGGACCACCCCTTCGTGCGCGGCTGGCGGGCGGCCGGCGGGCAGCCGGCGGTGTTCGACGCGGCGGCCCGGGTGCGCCTCGGCCTCTACCGGCTGCATCTCTACCTGCTGATGATCGTGGAGATGCCCAGCCGGGGGATGACCCCGGAGAACGCCCCGGACCGCTCCGCGTTCCTGGCCGAGCTGCTCGACCGGGAGCTGGCCGACCTCGGCCGGGCCCTGCCCCGCCCCTGAGCCGGGGCCCCCGACGGTGCCGGTCACTCGGTGGGCATCGGGGCCGGTTCGGCGCTGCCCATCCGGCCCGGGTCCCAGTAGGAGCCGTCCGGCGACGGCAGCCGGCTGCTCGACGCGCCGGTGTCCCCGACGGACGTCGGGGCCGCCGGCCGCTCCCCCGGACCGGACCGGCGGGCCACCACCCCGGTCACCACGACGGCGACCACGACCACCGCGAGGGCCACCGCCACCGCCGCACCCCAGCCCTGCCTCATCCCGCGCTCCTCTCCGCCGCCCCCGGCGGCGACGCGGGACCGGGTCCGACGCCCCGGCCCACGACCACGCCTCTTGGACGCGCGCCGCCCCCGACCGGATCCGTCGGATCCCGGCCGGGGGCGGGCTTCACCCGATCGGATGACTCAGACGCGGGCCGCGACCGAGTTGTAGACGTCCATGACCGCGGTGTCGAAGTAGGAGCTCTTGTTCACCCCGGCGCTGTTCAGTGTGCTCATGATTCCGTTGACGTAGCCGTACACGTCGTTGTAGAGGCGCAACCAGACCGAGCCGCTGGAGCCGCCCGTGAAGCCGCAGTTGAGGGCGATCTTGTTCTCGCTGCCGGGCCGGTACGTCGTGCCCTGGCAGTACTGCTGCCACCCGCCGTCGTACGGCGGGGCAGCCGGGTAGGCGAGGATCGTGACGGCCTGGGTGTAGCTGTAGTTGACCGAGAGCCCGTTGCCGCCGACCCGGTCGACCAGCCGCTGGCCCGACGCGTTCGGGTACACGGTGATGTACGAGACGTCCCGGTCGAGGTTGCTGTCGTTGATCCAGGCGTTGAACGCGGTCAGGTACTTGGCCGACCACCGGCCGTACGGCTCCGCGCCGTAGTTGTAGAGCGGCACGAAGATCCAGTTCTGCATCCACTGGCCGCCCCGGCCGCCGTGCACGCAGTGCCCGGCGCTCATGACGAGCAGCTTGGAGGTGCTGTTCACGGCACCGGCCGAGCAGACGTAGTTCTTGCCGTCCACGGGGTTGTAGAAGAACACCTTACCGACGGTGGCGGACGCGGCGACGTAGGCGCTGATGTCCCCACCGGCCTGCGACGCGACGCTGGAGGCGGCCGTCACGGTGGGCGCGGCCGGCGGCACGGAGCGGGCCGGCCCGGTCGGCTTCAGGCCCTTGCCGGCCACGGCTCCCGCCTTCTTGACCAGCACGTCCGCCGAGATCGCGGTGCGCATCCGCTCCTTGGTCCAGTAGTCGCCCGCCTGCTGGGCGGCGGTCAGCCCGCTGCGGGCCGCAGTGGTGGAGGTGGTCGCCGCCACCGTGGTGGCCGACGCTCCGCCGACGGGGGCTGCCTGCGCGGGCCCGGTGCCCACCAGCACCGTCGCCGCGACGAGCGCGGCGGACGCGGTGACCGTGACCACCCGCCGGATGTCCGGAAAGTGCATTCGTTCTCCTCCCACCAAATACATCGGCGCTTGTCTAAGCGCTCGGCACAGCATGCAAGGGCGGGAATGGGCAGCGGAAGCGTCGACGGCCGTCAAAACTGTCGCTGACAGTGTGTCCGCGACCTGACTGACCGCAAGGTTTCGACATCGGAAGGTAGTGAGGCTCGGAGGCTTCCGGGCCAGCGCCAAGATGTGGGGAGAACGCCAATGGGCCGGCTCACCCGCCCTCTCGTGCCAGCAGGTCCCCTCGCCGACTTCTACGACCGACTACACGCCCTGCACCTCGCCGCCGGTCAGCCCAGCGTGCGCCGGCTGCAACAGCTCACCCGCGCCGAGCGGCGGCCCCGGGGCATCAACCCGACGTCGATCCACGCGGTCTTCACGCGTCCCCGCCTGGCCCGGTGGGAGGTGGTGGGCGAGATCGTCCGGGTGCTCGGCGGCGACGTCGAGGAGTTCGCGGCGTTGTGGCGTCGGGCCAACCACTGCCGGTCCCACGACGACAGCCTGGTCGATCCCCCGCCCCACACCCGGCCGTGGGCGTCGGCCGACGCCGCCTGCGTCCCACACGAGCTGCCGCCGGACGTGGTGCCGTTCACCGGGCGCGGCCCGGTCCGCGCCGCACTCGACGCCCTGCTCGCCGAGGGCGCCACCCGCGCCGCGATGATGACCGCGCTGCTGACCGGCTCGACCGGGATCGGCAAGAGCGCGCTGGCCGTGCACTGGGCGCACCGGGTCGCCGGCCGCTTCCCCGACGGCCAGCTCTACGCCGACCTGCGCGGCGAGAGCCCCGGACAGCCGCCGACGCCGGTCGAGGTGCTCACGGCCTTCCTCAACGCCCTCGGCGTCGCCACCGCCGACCTGCCCGCCACGCCGGCCGCCCTGGCCGCCCGCTACCGCACCCGGATGTCGGGCCGCCGGATGCTGGTGCTGCTCGACAACGCCAGCGCCGCCGGGCAGGTGCGCCCCCTGCTGCCCGGCTCGCCCGGCTGCCTGGTCCTGGTGACCAGCCGGGACGACCTGGCCGAGCTGGTCGTGCGGCACGGCGCGCGCCGGCTGGAGCTGGGTCCGCTGAGTGCCGAGGCGGGCGTCGAGCTGCTGCGCGGCCTGATCGGCGACCGGGTCGACGCCGACCCCGAGTCCGCCTACGACCTGGTCCGGCGCTGCGGCGGTCGGCCGCTGGCCCTGCGGGTCGCGGCGGAGCGGATGACCGCCCACCGCCCGACCGCCCTGGTCACGCCCGCCCTGACCACCACACCCACCCTGGTCACTCCCACCCTGACCACGACCGCCCGGTCAGGGTCGGCCCTGGCACCGGCGCGGGTGGTGGACCGCCCCCGGCTGTGCGCACAGCGGTCGACGGCGCAGTAGGCGTCCGCTCCCGCGCATCGCCGACGCGCCACGGTCTCCGCTGCACACGCTCGGCGACGACCGCAGAGTCACCGCGTGACGTCCGAGCCTAGCTGACTCTGGGTGGCCCTCCTCCGACCCCACACGACATCACACGCTCCCTTTGCTCTGCACCCACGCACGCAGCACACCGGCTGGCCTGCACACGGGCGAGAACGCGAACGACGCCGCGACCGACGGCCGATCACGCTGCGTAGGCGTTGCGTATGCGGGTGCAGAGCAAAGGGGGCAAAGGAGGTGGGGTGGGGTCGGCGAGCGGCGACTACGCCGGGTCACGCAGCGGGGCCGGACCAAGCGCCCGGACCAGGCGGCGGACCGGACCCGCCGCCGAACCCCGCCCACCCGCATCACGCCGGCGGGGCGACCTCCGGAACGGCCTCCGGGGCGACGCCGGGGGCGGGCGCGATCGGCAGCAGCACGCGGAACACCGTCCGGCCGGGCTCGCTCGTCACCCGGATGTCCCCGTGGTGCTTGTTGACCACGATCCGGTACGAGATGTCCAGCCCCAGCCCCGTCCCCTCGCCGACCGGCTTCGTGGTGAAGAACGGCTCGAAGATGCGCGGGCGCACGGCCGCCGGGATGCCGGGGCCGGTGTCGGCCACCTCGACGGTCAGCTGGCCGTCGACCCGGCCGGTGCGGACGGTCAGCGTGCCCTCGTCGCCCATCGCGGCGAGCGCGTTGTCGATCAGGTTGGTCCACACCTGGTTCAGCTCGGCCGCGTACGCGGGGATCGGGGGCAGCGCCGGGGCGTACTCCCGGACCATGCGGATCCCCGGCGGGAGCTTGCCCTTGAACATCACCAGCGTCGCGTCGAGCAGCTCGTGCACGTCCACCACCTGGTAGGGGGCCCGGTCGAGCTGGGAGTATTGTTTGGCCGCGCCGACCAGTTTGGAGACCCGGGTGGCCGCGTCGGCGATCTCCCGCATGAGCAGCTCGGTGTCCACGGTGTAGGTGAGCCACCGCACCGCCGGCTCCAGGTCGTCGGCCCCGAGCTCCGCGTGGACCCGGTCCAGCCAGGCGACGTCCAGCCCGCCGGCGACCAGCGTCGGGGCCAGCTCCCAGCCGGCGGCGATCCCCTGGTCGTCGAGCCAGTCGGTCAGCTCGTCCTCGGCGTCGCTGGTGGCCAGGGGCGACAGCGCGCACGCCTTCGCCGCCCGCTCGACCGCCTCCTCCTGCAACGCCACGAGGGCGTGCAGCCGCCGCCCGTCGAGCCGGCCGTCGGCGATCATCGCCAGCTTGTGCCGCATCCCGGCCACCCGGTCCCGCAGCGCGGACGTGGCCCGCACCGCCGCGCTCGCCGGGTTGTTCAGCTCGTGGGTCAGGCCCGCCGACAGGGCGCCCAGGGCCACCAGGCGTTCCCGCTCCCCGACGACCGTCTGGGTGTCCCGCATCCCGATGAACAGCCCCTCCAGCAGGTGCATCGCCATCGGGAACCAGGACCGCACCGCGTGCGCGAACGTCTCGGCGGGCAGCACGAAGAACTCCGTGTCGGTGACCGCCCACATCCCGTTGCGGTAGATCTGCTGGTCGTCCAGGTACGCCTGGGTGGCCCCGCCGTACACCCCGCGCTGCGCCGAGCGCAGGATCTCCACCTGCTCGCCGTGGATCGTCCGGCACAGCCGCACCTCGCCGGCGAGCAGCACGAAGAAGCAGGTCGCCGGCTCGCCCTCGGTGTAGACGGCCTCCCCGGCCGCGCGGCGCTCGACCCGGCCGTGCTCGGCCAGCCAGGCGACCTGCTGGTCGTCGAGCGACTCGAACAGGAACAGCGTCCGCACCTCGGCGGGGGTCAGGCCGGTCACTGCGCCTCCAGGTAGCGGTGCACCAGCGACACGGCCATCGCGCCCTCGCCGACGGCGGAGGCGACGCGCTTGACCGACGCCGCGCGCACGTCGCCGGCCGCGAACACGCCGGGCAGGCTGGACTCCAGGTGGTAGGGGTCGCGGGGCAGCGTCCAGCCGGGTGGCCGGCGGCCGCCGGCCACCAGGTCCGGCCCGGTGACGACGTAGCCCCGCTCGTCGCGGGCCACGACCCCCGCCAACCATTCGGTACGCGGCTCCGCCCCGATGAACACGAACAGCCACGACGCGTCGACGTCGCGCCGCTGCCCGGTACGGGTGTCCCGCAGGGTCAGGCATTGCAGGTGCCCCTCCCCCGCGCCGGCCACCACCTCGGTGTACGGGTGCACGGTGATGCGGTCGATGCGGTCGAGCTGGTCGATCAGGTAGCTCGACATGGACGCCGTGAGGTCCGCGCCCCGGATCAGCACGTGCACCCGGGCGGCGTACCGGGAGAAGTAGACGGCCGCCTGGCCCGCCGAGTTCGCCCCGCCGACGATGTAGACGTCCTGGTCGACGCAGCTCGGCGCCTCGGTGGCGGCCGAGCCGTAGAAGACGCCCCGGCCGGTGAGGTCGGCCAGGCCGGGCGCGTCGAGCATCCGGTACGACACGCCGGTGGCCAGCACCACCGCGTGCGCGGCGAGCGTGGAGCCGTCGTCGAAGCGCAGCAGCCGCGCCGAGCCGGCCTCCGCCAGGCCGACGACCTCCCGGGTGGTCAGCAGCTCCGCGCCGAACTTCAGCGCCTGCCGGCGGGCCCGGTCGGTGAGCTGCGCCCCGGAGACGCCGTCGGGGAAGCCCAGGTAGTTCTCGATCCGGCTGCTCTGCCCGGCCTGCCCGCCGGTGGCCCGCCGCTCCACGAGCACCGTGCGCAGCCCCTCCGACGCCCCGTAGACGGCCGCGCCGAGCCCCGCCGGCCCGCCGCCGACGACCACCAGGTCGTAGAAGTCCGCCGCCGGGACGACGTTGAGGCCGACGAGGCCGGCCAGTTCCGTCTCCGTGGGCGCCACCAGGGCCTTGCCGTCGGCGGTGACGACCACCGGCACGTCGGCGGCGCTCGCCCCGGCCGCCGCGAGCAGCCGCCCGCCCTCGGGCTCGTCGGCCAGCAGCCAGCGGTACGGCACCAGGTTGCGGGCCAGGAAGTCGCGCACCGCGAAGGACGGGGCGGACCAGCGGTGCCCGACCACCCGGATCTCCGTGGTGGCGGCCTCGGGGCTGGCCGTCCACGCCTCCAGCAGCGCGTCGACGACCGGATAGAGCTTCTCCTCCGGCGGGTGCCACGGCTTGAGCAGGTAGTGGTCGAGGTCGACCAGGTTGATCGCGTCGATGGCCGCGCCGGTGTCCGCGTACGCGGTGAGCAGCACCCGGCGCGCGGCGGGGAAGAGGTCCATCGCGGCCTCGAGGAACTCGATGCCGTTCATCTCGGGCATCCGGTAGTCGGCGACCAGCACCGCCACCTGCTCGCCGCGCAGCTTGATCTCGCGCAGCGTGTCGAGGGCCTCCGGGCCGGAGCCGGCGCGCACCACCCGGTACCGGTCGCCGTAGCGGCGGCGGATGTCGCGGGCGACCGCGCGGGAGACCGCCGGGTCGTCGTCGATCGAGAGGATCACCGGGTGCGCCATCAGACCATCAAACCACCCCGGCGTTACGGCTCCGCTGCCTGCGGCCCCTGCCACCGGGCGTCCGGCCGCCGGAGGCGGTGACGGTGACCGCCGCGGCGACGGCGATGCCGAGGGCGATCCACAGCGCCGGGTTGGTGCGCAGCCCGGCGGGCAGTTGCTGGGCCAGCACGAAGACGCCCATCACCACCACGAACCACCCGAACGCCCGGCGCAGCACCGCCTCCGGGATGCGCCCGGCGAGCCGGCCGCCGGCGAGGCTGCCGACCACGGCGGCGGCGGTGACGGCGGCGGCCAGTCCCCAGTCGATGCCGACGGTGGAGAGGTAGCCGGCCAGGCCGGCGAACGACTTCATGGCGATGACCACCAGCGAGGTGCCCACGGCGACCGGCATCGGCAGGCCGCCGAGCAGCGCCAGCGCGGGCACCACCAGGAACCCGCCGCCCGCGCCGACCAGGCCGGTGACCAGCCCGACCACGATCCCGTCGAGGATCACCCGCGGCACGGCGAGCTCGTGCGGCACGGGCCGGTCCCCGGTGTCGCGCCGGCCCCGGATCATGGCGACCGCCGTGGCGAGCATCATCAGCGCGAACCCGGTGAGCAGGACGGCGGCCGGGACGTACGCGGCGAGCCGGCCGCCGGCGTACGCGCCGGTCATGCCGGCGAGGCCGAACACCAGGCCGGTGCGCCAGCGCACCCGGTGCGCGCGGGCGTGCGGCAGGACGCCGACGGCGCTGGTGACGCCGACGACGAGCAGCGAGGTGGCGATGGCCTCCTTCGCCGGCAGGTCGGCGACGTAGACGAGCAGCGGCACGGCGAGGATGGAGCCGCCGCCGCCGAGCAGCCCGAGGCTGATCCCGATGAGGACGGCCAGCCCGACCGTCAGGGCCAGGGTGCCGGTCACGGCCGCCGCCCGGCGGTCGAGCCCTCGCGGAGCTGGCCGACGATGGTGTCGAGGTCGCAGCTCGCGCCCCGGTTGTAGGGCAGTCTGCCCAGCAGCATGCCCATCGCGCAGGTGTTGGTGAGGGCGGCGAAGGTGAGGCCCGCGCCGATGGCCGCCGCGACCCACTTGAGGCCGGGCACCAGCACCGAACCCAGGACGGCGACCAGGACGATCGAGCCGGCGACGAGGCGGACCTGCCGTTCGAGGTCCCAGCGCGGCACACCCTGCCGGACCGGCGCGTGCGCGGCCTGCCAGGCCAGCATCCCGCCGTCGAGGACCTTGAGGTGGGGCAGCCCGACCCCGGCGAGGGTCTGCCCGGCCTGGGTGGCGCGGGCGCCGGAGCGGCAGATCAGCACGACGTCCTCGTCGAGGTGGTTGCGCAGTTCCTCGCGGTGCTCCCGCAGCAGGTCGAGCGGGACGTTGTACGCGCCGGGGATGTGCGCGGTCTCGAACTCGGCGGGGGTGCGCACGTCGAGCAGGCGGGGCGCGCGGCCGGAGTCGATCAGTTCGCGCAGGCCGGCGGCGTCGAGCGTGGCGGGCCGGGCGGCGTCGGGCGTGGCCGGGCGGGTGTTCCCGGAAGTGCTCATGTCTCCTCGTTCCTGTTGTCGGTCTCGGTCGGTCGGGTCCCGGCCCACTCGAACCGGTCGTCGATGACGACGACCGCCCGGCCGGCGTTGGCCAGCAGGGACGCGGCGACGGTGGCGCGGTAGCCGGAGCCGCAGTGCACCCGCCGTCGCCATGCGGGCCGCGGCCACCGGGTCGAACATACCCCGGGGGGTATCAGGTCCGCCACTGGCCCACCCCGGGAAGGGCGGGACCTTCGACCTGGAATATACCCCCGGGGGTATGCGCTACAGTCGGTGTACCGCCGACCATCACCGCAGAGGAGACCGGCCCATGTTGTTCACGCAGTACTACCTCGACTGCCTGTCCCAGGCGTCCTACCTCGTCGCCGACGAGCGCACCGGCCGGGCCGTGCTGGTCGACCCCCGCCGCGACATCGGCGAATACCTCGCCGACGCGCGGGCCCACGAGCTCACCATCGAGGGGGTGGTCAACACGCACTTCCACGCCGACTTCCTCGCCGGCCACCTGGAGGTCGCCGCCGCGACGGGCGCGTGGATCGGCTACGGCCGGCGCGCCGAGACCGAGTACCCGATCCGCAAGCTCGCCGACGGCGAGCGGATCAGCCTCGGCGACGTCACCCTGGAGATCATGGAGACCCCGGGCCACACCCCGGAGTCGATCAGCGTGCTGGTCTACGAGCACGCCGCCGACCCGGTGCCGCACGGCGTCCTCACCGGCGACGCCCTGTTCATCGGCGACGTCGGCCGCCCCGACCTGCTCGCGTCCCTCGGCGTCACCGCCGAGGAGCTCGGCGCGATGCTCTACGACAGCGTGCAGCGCAAACTGATGGGCCTCCCCGACGAGGTGCGGGTCTTCCCCGCCCACGGGGCGGGCTCCGCGTGCGGCAGGAACCTCTCCACCGAGCGGCAGTCCACCATCGGCGAGCAGCGCCGCACCAACTACGCCTGCGCGCCGATGAGCCAGGAGCAGTTCCTCGCCCTGGTCACCGGCGGCCAGCCGGCCGCACCTGGCTACTTCGCGTTCGACGCCGTGCTCAACCGGCGGGCGCACGAGCTGTTCGACTCCTGCGCCACGGTCCGCCCGCTCACCGCCGCCGAGTTCGCCGGGGCCCGCGCCGACGGCGCGGTCGTCGTCGACGCCCGCGACCCGCAGGAGTTCGCCGCCGGGCACGTCACCGGGGCGATCAACGTCCCGGCCGACGGCCGGTTCGCCGAGACCGCCGGCAGCGTGGTGGCCCCCGACCGCGCGGTGCTCGTCGTGGCGCCGGAGGGCCGCGAGGAGGAGATCGTCGTACGGCTCGCCCGCATCGGCTTCGACCGGGTCCTCGGCCACCTGCGTGACGCAGGGGCGACCCTGGCCGAGCTGGCGTCCGAGACGAGCCGGGCCAGCCGGGTCACGGCGACGGAGCTGCGCGCCGCGCTCGACCGCGCCGAGCCGCCGGTGGTGCTCGACGTTCGCAACGGCGGGGAACGGGAGCAGGGGGCCATCGCGGGTTCGCTGCACATCCCGTTGGCCGAGCTGACCCGTCGCCTCGACGAGGTGCCCGCCGACCGGCCCGTGGTCGTGCACTGCGCCGGGGGTTACCGCTCCTCGGTCGCGGCGAGCCTGCTGCGCAGCGCCGGCCGGCGGGACGTCTCCGACCTGCTCGGCGGCTACGGCGCCTGGCGGGCCGCGTACGCGCAGGTCTGACCGCTGGTGGAAGCGGCCACGGGCCGGGCCGCCCCCGACATGGGATCGGGGGCGGCCCGGCCGCCGGTCAGGCCGTCGCGGCGCAGCTCAGCGTCGGGGTGCTGGCCGCCCCCGAGCCGGTGAAGCCGAAGCTGGCCTTCCCCCCGGCCGCCAGCGTGCCGTTGTAGGCGGCGTTGCGGGCGGTCACGGTCGACCCGCTGGTGGTGACCGTGGCGCTCCAGGACGAGGCGATCTGCTGCCCGCCGGGCCACGTCCAGGTGACCGTCCAGCCCCGGATCGGGCTGCTGCCGGCGGTCACCTCGACCTCGCCCTGGAAGCCGCCGGACCACTGCCCGGTGGACTTGTAGACGGCCGAGCAGCCGGCGGAGGCCGGCGGCGTGGTCGCGGGCGGGGTCGTCGCGGGCGGGGTGGTGGGCGGAGCCGTGGTCGGCGTGGTGGTCGGCGGCGGCGTGGTCGGCGGGGTGGTGGTGCCGCCGAAGTTCACGTCGCTGCACAGGTAGTAGGACTGGTCGGAGTGGCTGGCCTGCCAGATCGTGTAGACGATGTGCCGGCCGGTGCGGCCCGGCGCGTTCGCCGGGACCTGGATCGACACGCCCTGGCTCTCCTTGGTCGGCCACTGCGCCGCCGGGGTGTTGCCGATCTGGCCGACCAGCTCCAGGTCACTCCACGCCAGCGGCTTGGTCAGGGCGTTGAAGCCCTGCTTGGTGACGTACACCCGGATGTAGTCGGCGCCGTGGCTGGCCTGGTCCCACAACTTGACCTTGAAGCTGTTGGCGACGTTGGTGGCCTTCCACGCGCCGAGCGCGTCGAGGGAGTTGTAGCGGCCGTCGCCGGTGTGACCGGCGCTGCACAGCTGGCCGTCGGGGATGGCGGCCTGGTGGTTGCCTGCGACGCCCTCGCGGTAGAGGCCGTTCCAGTTCCACATGGCCGACGCGTTGTACTGCCAGGCCTGCCAGCACATCGGGTCCTCGGTGGCCATGGCCGGGTTCTGGAAGTCGTTGCCCCAGCGGGCCCAGCAGCCGTAGTTGCGCGACGCCGGATCGACGGTGGAGCCGTGGGCGGCGGCCGGGTTGGCCAGCGCGGTGGTCAGCAGCAGCGCGGCGGCCGCGCCGACGGCGAGCAGCCACGCCACGAGGGGGATGCGACGTGGTCGGACGAGATGGGACACGGAGCCCTCCAGGGAAAAGTCGGACGACGACACCCGGACGGTCGGGAGTTGCCCGCTCCCGCGCCTGCTCGCGTGGCTCCCGCTGCGGCTCTGCCTGGCAGACTCCCACATGCATCGAAACTAGTCAATCTTGACCAGTGTGCCCCTCGACGGCGGCGGGGTGGGCGTCGGCGGCACGGACCCATGATCAGGACGTCGGACGATGCCGGTCGCTCCCGGCCGGGTGACGCCGAGCGGCGCGGCGATGGATCAGGGCGATGCACAGCGTGATCACGAGGCCGACGTCGGTGCCGCGAACCGCCACGTGGAAGAGCGCGCTGCGGACCGGGTCCGGCTGGGCGACGCCGTGCCGGAGTCCGAGGGCGGCCCCCGCGAGGACGCCGACCGAGACCAGGGCGGCGGCGAGCAGCCGGCTCGGCACGAGCCGTTCGGCCGCCGGTCGCTGCGGATCACCCTCCTCGGTGGCCGTCCGCCACCGACGCGCCGCCCACCAGCAGATCGCCGCCGCCCCGACGAGGCTGCTGGCGTACTGGGCCCACTCGTGAGCGGGAAGCACGCCGATCCGCTCGTCCAACGCGGGGACAAGCCGGGTGCCCCACCCACCGCCGTGGGTGAAACCGTCCCACAGAACGTGCGTAAGCGCGCCGACTCCCAGCGCGGCGACCACCCAGCCGGGCCCCACCGCCGAGGACGGGCCGATCCGGCGGCCGACGGCCGGCGGCGCATACGCCACGACGAACGGTCGCAACAGCGCGATCCAGACGACGTACCCCACGAGACCGGCCAGCACGTCGACGGTGACGACGCCGACGAGGTGGTGACTCAGCCGCGTGGTGTACGGCATCGGCGCGTACAGGGGGAGATCGGGTGCCATGCTGCCGATGGCGAGCGCGGACAGGGGCATCGCCGACCGGACGAACGGCAGGACAGCAGCCGGGTGGGAACCGGTGAAGGGCATCCGGCGGTCACCTGGTCACGTGGGTAGACCGGAGGCCGCGCCGGTGGAGCCGCGGCCGTGGAGGGGACAGTCGCACCGGACGGCGGGTTCACCCTCCGCCGTCGGGCGTCGCGACATCCGGCGCACCGCGATCGGCACGACGACGGGGATCCGGGTCAGCAACTTCAACAGGCCGTTGCGGCGCAGCTCGCCGAAGAAGGCGGTTCCGAGGATGCGGAACCCGACGGCGAGGATCTTGTCCGGACGTCGGCGGCGGATGCCCAGCACCAGAAGGTATCCGAGACAGAGCAGCTCCCCGCGCCAGAAGGCAACGCGTCGCGCCATCCGCAGCGCCTCCACGGCGAGTAGTTCCGCCTCTCGCATGTCGCCGTCGGCAGCCCGCAGCATCGCGAACCCGAGCTCCACCTGCAGCCGGGCCGAGCTGACGTTCGAGCCGGTCAGGGCCAGCCGCCGCGCCTCGTCCAGGTGTTCCCTCGCCAGCTTCCGGGTGCCGGCCGCGATGAGCGGCTCGGCGATCCTGAGCTGGATGAACGCGTCCGCTTCGACCTCCTCCGGGCAGCGGTCCTGGAACTGCTTGCCCAACAGGTAGAGGTCGATCGCGGTCTGGAACTGCCGGTCGACCTCGGCGATCCGCGCGAGATAGTGGTACGCGGTGGCGACCCACCGCGCGATGGCCAGGTCGTCCGCGTGTTCCCGGTACGCACACGCCTCGGTGAGCACCTCGCGGGCCCGGTCGATGTCCCGGAACGAGGTGAACCGGGCCATTCCCTCATACACCAACGACGCGCACCGGAACCTCCGCTCGTAGCGTTCGGCGGGCATCGCGGCGCGCAGTCGCGCCACCGTGCCGATCGCGTCGTCGTAGCGGCTCACCTCGATCTGGTAGGCCGCGAGCGCGACGATCGCCGTCGCCCAGGCGTCCGAGCCGGTCGGGGACACGTCGATCGCAGTCAGGATCGCGTCGAGCCGCTCGGCGCTGTCGGTCTCACGCAACGCGAGGAAGGCCGCCTTGGCCAGGCAGAGCCCCGCGATATCACCGCCGTTCTCCCGCTGCACGGCGATGGCCCGCTCCAGCCCGTCGGCGACCTGCCGGTCGTTGGCCGGCTCGCCGAGGTTGGCAGCGAGGCGGCCGAACTCCGTGAAGTAGGCGGCGAGCGTGTCCGCGTCGACGAGGGCGGGCCGAGCGGCCAACTCGTTGACGTTGAACACGTAGTCGGTGAAGTCCTGCCGGAGCTGCGAGGCCCTCCGCTGCCGCACCTTCCGGGTCAGACCCTGGATGTTGGCCGTCCACCGCTCGCGACTGCTGGCACGGGCGTCGATCCTCGCCCGCCACTGCGCGGCGTCGAACCCGGGGGCGCTCACGAGGCCGATCCACAGGGCCCCCGCTGCGCACAGTAGAACTCCCGCAGCAACGAGTGGACCGTGAAGCGTTCGTTGTTCCTCAGCGACTTCACCAGCGCGAGCCGGCACGCCATCGCACGGGCGCGGAGGAATGCCTCTCGGTCCCCGATCTGGCTCAGCTCGAAGAAGTCCTCCGACGCGATGCTGCTGCCGGCTGGCCGGAAGCAGAAGACCGCCATGAGGTTGGCGACGGTGTCGGCAGCCTGTTCGCGAGCGCTCGCCTCCGGCAGACCCGGATCGCGGAGCTTCTGTTCCAGCACGTTGAGCGAGTTGACGTAGCAGTACGTCCACACCGCCCGGCCCAGGTTCCCGCTGACGTCGCGCAGCCGACCGATGACGTCACGGATGGGCAGCCGCTCGACCCTGGCCTGGTTGATGATGATCTGAATCAACAGCGGCGTGCGCTCGGCTGCCCGGACCACGTCGTCGAGGTCGCTCTTGCGCGGGTCGAGCAGGCTGTCGTCGGCCACCAGGTAGCGCGCGTAGGCCGAGGCGGCGGCGTGGTCGGGCCCGTCCCAGGTCAGCTCGCGCAGACGGCCGACGCCGGTGCCCGCCACCGCCTCCCGGGTCGTGATGACGACCTTGTGCGGGTCGAGGATGCCCGAACCGGCAAGGTACCGGACCGCAACCTCGGCCTCCCTGGTTTCGAGGTTGTCCACGACGATCAGGCACGGCTCGGTGGGCATAGCCTGCGGGAGCTGTTGTTCGATGAGCGTGTCGTTGAAGTCCGAGCCCGGCGCGAGTTGCTGGGCCAGCTCGACCAGCAGGGCATGCCAGTCGACGTTCTCGCGCTCGGCGTCACGCTCCAGATGGCCGACCCGGTCGATGTGGCTGAACTTCGCCGAAACGCTTGCGACGCGGTGGAAGCCCGCTTCCTCCGCGTGCCGCCTGATGAGCTCGTACGCGAGCGCGGTCTTTCCCACGCCGGCGCCGCCGAAGATGGAGATGATCGAAGCGCCGCCCGGGTTGCGCAGGCTCTCGCCGAGCCTGTCGATCGTCTCTTCGACGCCGAAGAGTCTCTCGTGGTCGACGTTGGTGACATCGCGAAGCCGGGCAAGGTCAGCGGCCAGCGGAGCCACCCCGGACGGCGGTGCGGGGGGCGGCGGCCCGGCGGGCTCCACCACGACGGGTCGCTGCCGCTGTTGCCGGACCGCCTGTACCAGGCTTGCGACGGTGACCAGAGTGCCGACCCCGGTGAGAGCGAACGATCCGACGCTGGCGAGCTGGTCGGCGGCCCCCAGCCCTACGGTGCCGACCGCGATCGCGCAGAGACCCAGCAGCGTCACCGTGACCCCGGCGGCGAACACCTGCCACCACTTCGGCTTCACGTCGTCCATATTCGCACGGATCGTTTCCCTAGGCGTGGCAACGTCCGACGGGCATCGACGGCGTCGCCGCCCGCTGAGGCTGCCGGACCGCCCGGAGTCCTCGCGTCAGCGACGACTCCGGGCGTGGCCGTACCAGCGGATCAGGAGACGAAGCGCGTACGGCGACGGCGGGCCAGCAGGTAGCCGCCCGCGCCGGCGGCGACCAGCAGCCCGCCGAGGCCGGCGATCAGGCCGGTGGGCACACCGGTGATCGGCAGCGAGCCGTCGTCGCCGCCCCCGGTGCCGCCGGCCTGCCCGACCGTGATCTTCGCGGTGTCGTTGGTCGGGTCGAGGTCCTTGACCGGGCCGTCGCCGTCGAAGGTGTGCAGCTTCACCGTGCCGGTCCGGCTGCCGGCCCGGTCGATCCGCAGCGCGAACTCGAACGTCACCCGCTCGCCCTCGCCGATCGTGCCCCGGGCGGAGCACTCGTAGACCCGCGCGCCGGGCTTGCCGGGCTGCCACTCGTCCTCGTCCGGGTCCACGCAGGACTTCGACACCGTCACGGCCGTGACGCCGTCGGGCAGGGTCACGATGGTGGCGACGTTGAGCCCGCGCTGGCCGTTGGCCCCGACGCGCGCCGGGCCGTTGTTGCGGTAGCCGACGGTCATCGGCACGGTGGCCCCGACCGCGCCGGTGACGGTGGCGCCCTGGGCGGCGGCGTCGCCGCGCTGGTCACCGGCGACGGTCAGCGTGACCCGGGTCTCGTTGTCGACGGGGCCGGTGTCGGTCTGCCCGGCCGTGCGGGCCTGCGCGCCGCCGGCCGGCACCAGTTCGAGGGCCGCGTCGGCGCCCTTGCGGCCGAACGGCTCGGCCGGACCGTACTGGGCCCGGAACTCCGCCCAGTCGGCCGGGGTGAACCACACGGCGAAGCTGTGGTGCAGGTTCGGGGCCCACGCGTCGGCCGGGATCGTCCCGCCGAACGTCGGGTCCACCCGGACCGTCGCGCCGGGGGCCAGCTCGTCGTCGAAGGTGCAGGCGAAGCTGCTGTCGTCGAGGGCCGGGTCGGCGTACTCGCAGTTGCGGTAGCGCTTGCCCGGGGTGAACCCGTAGGAGCCGGACAGGTACAGCACCGCGCCGCGCGCGGTCGTCGTGCCGCGGTTCGTCACCGCCAGCGGGACGTCGACCCGGGAGCCGGGCCGGCCGTCGAGCGAGAGCTGCCCTCCGGCGACGAGGTCGACTCCCTCGCCCGTGCTGACGGTCGACTCGTACGTCGCCGGGCCCAGGCCGGGCGCGGTCACCGTGAACGCCAGGGTGCCCTGCCGGCCCTGCTCCGCGCCCGCCCGCGCCTTCACCGCGAGGCTGACCAGGCTCGAATCCTCGCCGTCGTCGGTGATCGAGCAGGTGATGACGTCGCCCGCCGTGGTGCAGGAGCCCCGGTCGTCCTCGGCCACCTCGGCGAACGCGGCGACCGCGCTGCGGTCCACCCGCACCGTGTACGTGCCGAAGGCCCGGTCGGGCAGCGCGCGCAGCGAGACCCACTTCTGCGGGCCACCGGGGGCGACGGTCACGTCGTTGGCGTAGAGCGCCACCTCGTCGGCCGGCGCCGCGGCGACGGCGGTGCCGGCGGAGGTCGCGACGAGCGCGCCGGCCACGGCCAGCCCGGCGAGCCAGCGTCGGGCGGGGTGCGGGTGCATGACGGATGCCTCCGGTCGGGGGAAGACGGGACGAGGTGCGGCCAGGCTCTCACGGATGCGCACGGCGTGGGGACCCGTTCCGAGCTGCGGGATCAGCGCAGTTGGATGCGGTTGCCGCTGATCAGGGCGGCGGCGTCGGAGACGAGCTGGCAGATCACCTCGGCGACCTGCTCCGGGCTGGCCACGCGGGTGCCGCTGTCCGCGACGTACCGCCGGACGGAGTCGGTGATCCAGCCGGTGTCGGTCACCGGCGGGTGGACCATGTTCGCGGTGATCCCGAGCGGGGCCAGCTCCGCCGCCGCCGACATCGTGTAGTTCTCCTGCGCGGCCTTGGCCGCGCCGTAGGAGACCTCCTGCGGGAAGCCGCCGCTGCCGCCGGAGGTCAGCCCGACGATCCGCCCCCAGCGCGCGCCGCGCGCCGCGTGCCGGCGGGCGAACTCGCCGATCAGCAGCGCCGGCGCCATCGCGTCGACGGCGAACTGCTGCGACCAGGAGGCCGCGGTGACCGGTTGCAACGCCCGGCCGTGCCGGTCGGCCGGGGCCGGGGCGAAGCTGTCGGCGACCCAGCCGGTCGCGTTGTTGATCAGAATGTCGACCGGCCCGAACGCCTCCTCGGCGGCGTCGAAGAGGAGGCCGGCGGCCTCCGGGGCCCGCAGGTCCTGCGCGACGGCGAGCGCCCGGCCGCCGGCCTGGTGGATCGCCGACACCACCGCCCCGGCGTCGCGGGCCCGGCTCCGGCGGTACTCGTCGGGCAGGCCGGCGTCGGCCGGGTCGTGCACCTGCCAGTACGCGCAGAGCACCGCGCAGCCCTCGCGGGCGAGCGCCCGGGCGACCGCCGAGCCGATGCCGTGGTTGGCTCCCGTGACGATCGCGACGTGACCGTCCTGCGTGCCGCTCAATGTTCGCCCTCCGATCCGGTCGGTCGCCTGCCGCCCGCCGGCAGCATGTCCCGGGGCGACGGGCCGGTCAACCGGATTGACCGCCGGGGCGAAGGCCGTCGAGGAGGACCCGCAGGTAGCGTTCGGCGCGTTCGTCGGGCCCGTCGCCGATGCGCAGGGCGAAGGCCGTGCCGCAGACGAGGTGCCGCAGGTCGTCGTCGGTGAGGTCGGCGCGCACCGCGCCGGCCCGCCGGGCGTCGTCGAGCACGGCGTGGGCCAGCGCGCCGAGCTCGGCGCGACGGGCGGTGGTGGCGGGGTCGGCGTCCTGCGCCGGGTCGGTGGCGATCACCTCGGCGAACGCCGGGTCGGCCAGTTGTCGCGTCAGCAGCGCCCGCAGGAGGATCTCGACGCCGGTGGCGGGGTCGGCGTGCCGGCTCGCGGCGCGGGCGGCGTCGAGCAGCGCGGCGAAGCCGTCGTCGGCGAGGGCCTCCAGCAGCGCGCGGCGGGTCGGGAAGTGCCGGTAGACCGTGCCCACGCCGGTCCCGGCGCGGCGGGCGAGGTCGTTGTGTTGCAGGGACAGGTCGCCCGCGGCCACCACGGCGCGGGCGGTCGCCAGCACCCGGTCGCGGTTGCGGGCGGCGTCGGCGCGACGTGGCGTGGTCACCCCGACAGCCTACCGAACCGGATTGACAATCCGCTTCGGGTCGCCTTGAATCGGATAGGTAATCCACTTAACCCCGGAGGGACCCATGACCCGCACCGCCGCCTGGAATCTCACCGACCTGCGCGACCAGACCGGCCGCACCGTCGTCGTCACCGGGGCCAGCAGCGGCCTCGGCGTCGCGATCACCCGCCACCTCGCCGCACGCGGCGCCCGCGTGATCATGGCGGTCCGCGACACCGGCAAGGGCGGGCGCGTACGCGACCGGCTGCGCGCCGAGCACCCGAAGGCGGACCTCGACGTCCGCCACCTGGACCTGCTCGACCTCGACACCGTGCGCCGGTTCGCCGACGGCCTGCACGCCGAACGGGTCGCCGTCGACGCGCTCGTCAACAACGGCGGCATCGGCAACGTGCCCCGACGCCTGAGCCCGCAGGGCGTGGAGAGCCAGCTCGCCACCAACCACCTGGGACACTTCGCGCTCACCGGCCTGCTCCTGGACCGGTTGGCCGAGGGGCGCGACCCGGCCGTGGTCACCGTCGCCTCCGGCCTCTACCGGCTCGGCCGCCTCGACCTCGACGACCTCGCCGCCGAACGCCGCTACTCGCCGGCCCGCGCGTACGCCACCTCCAAGCTCGCCAACGTGCTCTTCGCCCTGGAGCTCGACCGCCGGCTGCGCGCCGCCGGCTCCCCGGTGCGCAGCCTGCTCGCCCATCCCGGCGTGGCCAGGACCGACCTGGACCGCGACTCGCCGCCCCTGATCCGCGCGGTCGGAGCGGTGCTGCGGCTCCTCCTGAGCCGGCCGGTCGACGACGCCGTGACGTCGATCCTCTACGCCGCCACCGAGCCTGCGGCGCCCACCGGCCGGCACATCGGCCCGGGTCGGCCACCACACCCGGCCCGGCCGACGTTCGAGACGCTCACCGGGGCGGCCACCGACCCCGACCTCGCGGCGCGGCTGTGGGCCCGCTCCGCGCAGCTCACCGGGGTGGACGTCGGGCCGGGGTGTTAGATGGGATCATGGACATCGTCGAGCGGCTGGCCGGGGCCTCACGCATCGGGCTGGGGCTGGCGGCCGTCGGCCGGCCGGGCTACATCAACCTCGGCCGGGCCACGGACCTGCCGGCCGAGCGCACCGTCGAGGCGATGCGGGCCCGCGCCCACGAGCTGCTCGACCGGGCGTACGCGGCCGGCGTCCGCTATGTCGACGTCGCCCGCTCCTACGGTCGGGCGGAGGAGTTCCTCGCCCAGTGGCTGCACGCCCGGCCGGACGCGGACGACGTCGTCGTCGGCAGCAAGTGGGGCTACACCTACACGGCCGGGTGGCGGGTCGACGCCGAGGTGCACGAGACCAAGGACCACGGCGTCGCCACC
Organism: Micromonospora sp. WMMD712; assembly: GCF_029581295.1. NCBI lineage: Bacteria > Bacillati > Actinomycetota > Actinomycetes > Micromonosporales > Micromonosporaceae > Micromonospora > Micromonospora sp. WMMD712. Next base: position 7,000,589 of record NZ_CP120743.1, on the reverse strand, counting down.
TTCACCCGGCAGCTCGGCGAGACACGGGCGCTGCTCGGCGACCGCCTCGACCTCTACCAGATCCACTCGGTCACCCCGGACAGCCCCGCGCTGCACGACACGGGCCTGCACCGGCGGCTCGCCGACCTCGCCGCCGCAGGCACGGTCGTCGGGCTGTCGACCAGCGGCCCGGCGCAGGCCGAGACGGTCCGGGCGGCGCTCGGCGTGCGGGTCGACGGTCGGCCGCTGTTCCGCAGCGTGCAGGCCACCTGGAACCTCCTGGAGCCCAGCGCCGGCCCGGCGCTGGCCGAGGCGCACGCGGCCGGCTGCCTGGTGATCGTGAAGGAGGCGCTGGCCAACGGCCGCCTCGCCATGGGCGGGCACGCGCCCGGCGACGCCGCCGCCCTCGCCGCCGCGCTGCGCCAGCCGTGGGCGACCGTCGTGCTCTCCGGGGCCGCGACCGCCGACCAGTTGGCCTCGAACCTGCGGGCGGAGGAGGAGCCCACCGGCGACCCCGCCCGGTGGGCGGGCCTGGCGGTGCCCGCCGACCGTTACTGGGCCGACCGGTCGCGGCTGCCCTGGGCCTGAGCCGCCGGGGCCGCCGGCCTCGCGCGGTCGCGGCGGGCCTGGCCTGCGGCGCGCGCCGTCGCCTCGCCCCGGGCCTAGCCTTTCGCCTCGCGCGGTCGCGGCGGGGTCGCCGGGACGACCAGCTCCACCTCGTTCGCCGCCAGGGCGTCCCGCAGCTCGGGTGCCGGCATCCGGTCGGTGACCAGGTAGTCGGCGACGCCCAGCTCCGACACCTGGGCGAACAGCCGGCGGCCGAACTTGGACGAGTCGGCGAGGATCGCCACCCGGGTCGCGCGGGAGAGCATCTCCTGCATCATCGCGGCCTCGGCGAGGTTGCTCGTCGTGTAGCCGGCGTCGGCGTCGACCGCGCCGACCCCGATCAGCGCCAGGTCGCAGCTGACGTCCAGCTCCGCGCCGGTGTTGGCGCGGAAGCTGACCGGGCCGACCGTGGCCAGGGTGAGCGAGCGCACCGCGCCGCCGAAGATGTAGATGTCGCGGACGGCCGTGGGCGGCAGCGCGCCGGGCACCAGCAGGTTGTTCGTCGCCACGGTGAGGTCGCGGTGCTGGCGCAGGTTGCGGGCGAGCGCGAGCGTGGTCGTCCCGCCGTTGATCATGATGGTCGAGCCGTCCTTGACCAGCCCCGCGGCCAGCGTCGCGATCTTCTCCTTCTCGCGCTCCTGGAAGGTGAGCCGCTGGTCGACGGCCCGGTCGGTGCGGGAGACCGTGGCGAGGCTGACCGCGCCGCCGTAGGTGCGCACGAGGATGCCCTCGGTGCTGAGCTGGTCCAGGTCGCGCCGCACCGTGTCGATGGAGACGCCGAAGCGCTCCGCCAGCTCGCCCACCGTGACCTGGCCGGCGTCGGCGACGTACGCGGCAAGCTGGGCCTTGCGCCCGGCGGGCAGGTGGCGCTGCCGTTCGTCCCTGTCCTCGCTCACTGATCTCCCTCCATCAGTGCGGCAGTATGCCACAAATGCGGCCCAGCCACGCGCATCACCGCACAGAACAGCAGGGAGCAGCCCGCCTAGGCAGGGCCGCAGAGACGCCCCTCACCTGCACACAAGCAGGGAGTTTGCGGGCCAGACGGCCGCCCAGCCGGCCTTGCAGCGCGGCACCGTGCCGCACTCCGCTGTTTTCTGCCGTTCTTCTCTTGTCTCCATCCGTAACACGCTGCTAACGTGGCCGCCAACACAGCACAGAACAGAAAGATCTAGATATAGAAGGAGCCCGCCATGACGACTCGCGCGACCCGGCTGAAGCGACTGATAGGGGCGGTGACGGTGGCCGCGACGGTGGCCACCGTCGCGGCGTGCGGCTCGGGCGACTCGGGCGACACCGCCGCGGACGGCACCGTCACCCTGGAGTTCGCCCAGTGGTGGGGTGCCGAACTCCCGGCCGGGGACTTTGACAAGATCATCAACGACTTCACCGCGCAGAACCCGAACATCAAGATCAAGCTGCTCAGCGCGCCGTACGCCTCCACCAAGCAGCAGCTCGTCACCGGCGCGGCGTCCAAGACGCTGCCCGACGTGGTCGGCCTCGACGGGGCCTGGGTCAACGACTTCGCCAAGCAGGGCGCGATCGCCGACATGTCCAAGCTGATGACGGACGCGAACTACGACGCCAGCCAGCTCGCCAGCCAGATCCAGCTCGACGGCAAGACCTACATGATCCCGGTGGTCAACTTCGTCTACCCGCTCTTCGTCAACAAGGACCTGTTGACCAAGGCCGGCGTCGCGGACGTGCCCGCCACGCGCAGCGAGTTCCTCGACGCGGCGAAGAAGATCAGCGCCACCGGCGACAACGTCAAGGGCTGGGCGCTCCCGCTCGACACCGCCGTGCCCAACGGCATCCAGAACGACGTCATGTCCTGGCTGTGGGCCTCGGGCGGCAGCATGCTGACCGACGGCAAGCCGAACCTGACCAGCCCCCAGGTCAAGAGCACCGTCGAGTACGTCAAGAGCCTCAACGACGCCGGCGTCATCGCCCCCGGTTCCCTCACCATGAAGGAGCAGGACAAGGTCGAGAAGTTCACCAACGGCCAGGTCGGCATGATGATCGACTCGCTCGCGCACATCAACCTGATCAAGAAGAACAAGCCGGACCTGAACTTCGAGGTCGCGGCCCTGCCGGCCGAGGACGGCTACACCGGCAAGCGCGGCATCCCGTACGCGTCGTGGGGCATCGGCATCTCCAACTCCACCAAGCACAAGGCCGAGGCGTTCAAGTTCGTCTCCTACCTGATGAGCCAGGAGACCAACGCGAAGCTGAGCACGATCGCCAACGGCTTCCCCGGCAACAAGAACGCCGAGCCCGACTTCAGCGACAGCGACCCGCTGTTCAAGGCGGCCTTCGACATCTACAAGCAGGGCTACCCCGCCAACGAGTTCGTCGGCCTGCCCAAGGCCGAGGACCTCATGCGCAGCTTCGACGAGCAGCTCCAGCTCGTGCTGACCGGCAAGCAGAGCGTCGACGACGCCCTGGCCAAGTCGCAGGAGTCCTGGTCCTCGGTGATCGGTTAGTCCACCCGGGCGCCGCGCCGGTCCACCGGCGCGGCGCCCGAACAAGGAGACAGCGATGACATCCGCGCACGTCGAGCCCGTGACCGCGCCGCCGGTCGCGCCGCCGGCCGGGCGGCCCGCCCCGGGCCGGGCCCGCGTCAACCCGGCCCGGCGCCTGATCCCGTACGCCTACCTGTCCCCCACCATCGTGCTGATGGTGGTCCTGATGATCGTCCCCATCGTCATGGTGGTCGGCTACTCGTTCCGGGACAACGTGATCGTCCAGGAGAACCCGGTCTTCGTCGGGTTCGCCAACTACACCAAGGTGCTCACCGACCCGGACTTCCTGGCCGCGCTGAAGAACACCGCCGTCTTCATCTCGGTGAGCACCGTCGCCCACCTGGTCCTCGGCCTCGGCTTCGCGTTGATGCTCAACACGCAGTTGCTGAGCGGGGTCACCAAGGCGGTCTTCCGGATCGTCTACATCCTGCCCTGGCTGTTCACGATCGCGGTGATCGCGGTCATCTGGCGGCTGCTGCTCGACCCGGCCGGCGTGGTCAACTACGTGCTCCAGACGCTCGGCCTCGTGCAGGAGGGCGTGAACTGGCTCGGCGACCCGAGCACCGCGCTCTGGGCGGTCACGTTCGCCAACGTCTGGTCGGGCTACCCGTTCTTCATGATCAGCCTGCTCGCCGCGTTGCAGGGCATCTCCGCCGACCTGTACGAGGCGGCCGCCGTGGACGGGGCCGGCCCGCTGCGGCGGTTCATCAACGTGACGCTGCCGCAGCTGCGGCCCGTGATCATCAGCATGGCGGTGCTCGACCTGATCTGGACCTCCCAGCAGTTCGCGCTGATCTGGATGATGACCGGCGGCGGGCCGCTGAACACCACCGAGATGCTCAGCACCTTCACCTACAAGCAGGCCTTCAGCGAATACGAGTTCGCGACCGCCTCGGCCGCCGCCGTGATCGTGCTGCTGCTGACGATGGTCCTGGCCTTCTTCTACGTACGCCAGCAGCAAAGGGAGCGGTGAGATGGCAGGCGTCAAGCGGCGGCACACCCTCGCGAAGGCCGGCGTCGTCACGGGCCTCGTCCTCGGCGGGCTGTTCGCCGCCCTACCGGTGCTGTGGATGCTCTCCACCTCGTTCAAGGGCAACGGGGAGGTCTTCGCGAACCCGCCGCAGTTGATCACCGAGGGCTTCTCGTTCGACGCGTACCGGGAGATCCTGGGCAACGGCGAGCAGCTGCGGTTCTTCCTCAACAGCTACATCGTCGCCGGCGCGGTGACCCTGCTGACGCTGCTGGTCGCCGTCCTGGCGGGGTTCGCGTTCAGCCGCTTCACGTTCCCGTTCCAGCGGACCATCAACGCCGTGATCGTCAGCGTCCAGGCGGTGCCGCCGATCACGCTGGTCATCCCCTACTTCGGGCTCGTCGTCGCGCTCGGCCTCTACAACACCTACGCCGGGCTGATCCTCACCCACATGGTGTTCACCCTGCCGTACGCGATCATCATGACCACCGCGTACCTGAACACCCTGCCCAAGGAGCTGGACGAGTCGGTCAAGGTCGACGGCGGCACCGGCTGGACGGCGCTGTGGCGCATCCTCGTGCCGGTCTCGGTGCCCGGCCTCATCGCGGTCGGGGTCTACACGTTCATGATCTCGTGGAACGAGTACCTGTTCGCGCTGACGCTGACCCGCACCAACGACATGCGCACGGTGCCCATCGGCATCCAGCTGCTCATGGGCCAGCACTCGTACGAGTGGAACCAGATGATGGCGATGAGCATCCTCGGCTCCATCCCGGTCCTGGTGCTCTTCCTCCTCTTCCAGCGGCGCTTCATCGGCGGCCTCACCGCCGGCGCCGTGAAGGCCTGACCACACCCTCTCTGCACTAAGGAGCAACACCGACATGCTGACGACCGGCAAGACGATCCTGGACGTCGCCAACGAGCACAGCTTCGCCGTGCCCGCGTTCAACATCAGCGACTGGGCCATGTTCCGGGGCATCGTGGAGATCAGCGAGGAGAAGGACGCTCCCCTGATCGTCGGGATCCACCCGGACGAGGTGCGGCACATCGGCCGCGAGATGATCACCGGCATCATCGAGCGCGCGCACAGCTCGACCGTCCCGATCGCGATCCACTGGGACCACGGCGCGACCTACGAGCAGATGCTCCAGGCGTTCCAGTACGGCTTCACGTCCGTGATGATCGACGGCTCGCTGAAGCCGTTCGACGAGAACCTCGCCATCACCAAGAAGGTCACCGACTCCGCGCACGTGCTGGGCGTGTCGGTGGAGGGCGAGCTGGGCACGATCGGCGGCAACGACAGCTACGCCGAGGCCGGCGCGGCCGAGATCATCTACACCGACCCGGACGACGCGGTCACCTTCGTGAAGACCACGGGCGTGGACAGCCTCGCCATCGCGATCGGCACCTTCCACGGCTTCTACCCGGCGCACCTCAAGCCGGAGCTGAAGCTCGACCTGCTCAAGGAGATCAAGAGCCGGGTGGGGATCCCGCTGGTGCTGCACGGCGGCTCCGGCAACCCGGACGACGAGATCCGCGAGGCGGCCCGGATCGGCATCAACAAGATCAACATCTCGACGGACATCAAGGTCGCCTACCACGACAAGATGCGCGAGGTGCTGGGCAGCGACTCGAAGGTGCGCGAGCCCAACGCCATCCAGCCGGCCTGCCTCGACGCCATGAAGGAGGTCGCCGCGCACAAGATCGACCTGTTCGGCGCCACCGGCAAGGGCTCGCTCTACTGACATGGCCGACGCCTCCCGGGTGGTCCTCGGCCTCGGCGGCTGCGTCGACCAGGAGTTGACGCTGACCGCCGACGTCCTGGAACGGCTGGTCACCGACCACGGCATCGACGCCGCCGAACTGGCGACGCCGCCGACCGCCGTGAACAGCGAGCGGGACCTCGTGGTGTCCATCCTCGGCTACGTGGCCCAGGGCCGGGGCGGCGAGCACTTCGTCGCCGCCGCCCCGGCCCTGGAGACCTTCGCCGACCGGTTCCCGCACCGCACGACCCTGGGCGGCACCTCCGTGCGGGCCGGGATCCTGCTCAGCCGGCTGGGCGTGCCGTCGACGCTGCACCTGGTCAGCGTCAACGACACCGTCCGGCGGCTGCTGCCGGCCGGCACCGCGTACGTCTCCAGCGGCGTCACGGACACCTACCACCCCCACCTGATCGTCCAATACCACCAGGGCCTGCGGATCCGGGCCGGCGACCTCGACGTCACCGCCCCGTTCCCCAACCGGCTGATCTACGTCAACGACCCGGCCAACAGCGCGCTGCTGCTCACCGGCGACCTCGGCGACCGGCTCGGCAGGGCCGACGTCTTCCTGATCTCCGGCTTCAACGCCATGCGCGACGCGGCCGAACTCGACAGGCGGCTCGCCGAGCTGCGCGCCCACATGCGGCGGCTGCCGCCCGGGGCGGTGACCTACTTCGAGGACGCGGCCTACCACGAGCCCGCCTTCAGCCGCCGGGTCCGCGACGCGCTGCTCGACGCGATCGACGTGTACGGGCTCAACGAGGACGAGTTGCAGTCCTACCTGGGGCGGGCGGTGGACCTGCTCTCGCCCGGCCAGGTCGCCGACGCGCTCACCGCCGTGCACGCCCTCGTCCCCGCGCCGACGCTGGTGCTGCACACGAAGTACTGGGCGGCGGCGCTCGGCGCGGACGCCCGCCGCTACGCCGACGCCCTCGACACCGGCACCCTGCTGGCCGCGACCCGCTACGCCCACGGCGACGACTTCACCGACGCCGACGTCGACCGGCTGCGCCGCCAGCCCCGTCGGCCCGAGTCCGTCGCCTTCGCCGCCGCGCTGCACGAGCGGCTCGGCGACCGGGTCCACTGCGTCCCCGGGTTCGCCCTCGACGTCGCCGACCCCACCACCATCGGCCTGGGCGACACCTTCGTCGGCGGCTTCCTCGCCGCGCTCGTCCGCCAGGAGGAACGATGACCATCGAGGCGCTGCCCGCCAACCAGCCCGAGACCTTCTACCGGGGGGACGGCCGGATCGCGCGGTTCCGCGACGCGCCGGCGCTGCCCGACCGCCCCGAGGACTGGGTGGGCTCCGTGACCAGCCGGTTCGGGCTCGCCCCGGCCGGGCTGTCCACCCTGCCCGACGGGCGGGTGCTCGCCGACGCCGTCGCCGCCGACCCGCGCTGGTGGCTCGGCCCGCGCCGCACCGACACCGGCGTGCTGGTGAAGCTGCTCGACGCCGGCCAGCGGCTGCCGCTGCACGTGCACCCCGACCGCCGCTTCGCCACCGCGCACCTGGCCTCCCCGTACGGGAAGACCGAGGCGTGGGTGATCGTCTCCGCGCGCCCCGACGCGTACGTCCATCTGGGGTTCGCCCGCGACGTCGCCGCCGACGAGCTGGCCGGCTGGGTCGCCGGCCAGCAGGTCGACCGGATGCTCGCCGCCACCAACCGGGTCCCGGTCGCGGCCGGCGACGCGATCCTCTGCCCGGCCGGGCTGCCGCACGCGATCGGCGACGGCATCCTGCTGGTCGAGGTCCAGGAGCCGACCGACTACTCGGTGCTGCTGGAATGCGAGGGCTTCGGCCTGACCGAGGGGCACCTGGGCCTCGGCTACGACCTGGCCCTGGACTGCGTCGACCGGGGCGCGTGGACGCCCGCGCGCCTCGCCGGGCTGCGGGGCGCCGGGGCGCGGCTGCTGCCCGAGGCCGCCGACGAGTTCTTCGCCGCCGACCGGGTGCGCGGCGGCGACCGCCTGGCGCAGGGTTTCGCGGTCCTGGTCGTGGTGGCCGGCGCGGGGCGGCTCACCGGCGAGCGGGACGACCTGCCGGTGCGCCGGGGCGACACGCTGCTGGTCCCCTACGCCGCCGGGCCGCTGCGGCTCGACGGCGCGGTCGAGGCGATCCGCCTGGCGGCACCCGCCGCCTGAGCCGCGCCGCAGCGACGACAGCCCCGTTGCGGCGCGGCTGGTTCACTCGTAGTGGTAACGGCACTGCGCGACCTGCACGGTGTCGTCGACGATCCGATACACCAGGCGGTGTTCCTGGTCGATGCGTCTCGACCAGAATCCCGACCAGTTGCCCCGGAGTTGCTCCGGCTTCCCGATGCCCTGGTGGCCGTTGCGCCGGATGTCCTCGATCAGGGTGTTCACCCGCTTGAGCATCGGGCGGTCCCGCTGCCAGGCCTGGTAGTCCTCCCACCCTCGGCTGGCGAACTGGACCTTCACGCCGCCGACGCCTCACCTGCGCTGCCGTCGGGGTCGATCAGGTCGTGCATCTCCCCGCCCCCGTTGCGCAGCTCTTCGACGGCCTCGTTCAGGCGGCGCGCGTTGGCGGGACTGGCCATCAGGTACGCCGTCTCCTTCAGCGACTCGTACTCACGCAGCGAGATGATGACGGCGGCCTCACGACCCGACCGGGTGACGACCACCTCCTCGGCGTCGTCCACCACATGGTCGAGCAGCTTGGCGAGGTTCTGCCGGACCTCCGAGTAGGGGACCATGCGCATGATGCCTCCCTGGCGTGATGTACAAGAAATTGTACAACGAGGCGACGAGATCCAAACCGTTTGCCGGCCCCACCGGGCTCCCCTACTCTTTCCTCCGGCACCTCCCGGTGCGCAGGCAACGGCTACTTCCGCTTCCAACGGGGAGACGCGGGTTCGAATCCCGCCACCGCCTCTCGGCGGTGTCGACCAGCGGCCCAGGTCACCTTGGCCCGCGAGGGCCAGTCGCCGTCGCCGATCTGATCTCGGGAGGCGTCGGCACGCCGCACACCCGGTGCGCAGGCAACGGTTACTTCTCGGATCCGCGGGTTGGGGGTTCGAGTCCCCCGCACGCCCCGGCGTGCTAGCTCAACCGGACAGAGCAGCGGACACAAGTCCGTCGCCGACTTCGATCTCGGGTGTGCGGTGTGCCGGCGTCTCCCCGCCTTCGACCGACACGGGGGACGTGATGGCCAGGTTCAACCTCAAGCTGCGCCGGCACCGGCCCGGGGCCGACCGCCCGGCCACCGAGGCCATGACCGCCGAGGGCGCGCCGGGTTTCCTGCGCGGGCAGCGGGCCGAGCTGTTCCTGCTCGCGGTGTCCAACATGGTCGGCGCCGACACCTTCTACGAGGCCGCCGCCGACCGGGACGCCCGGTTCCGTGAGCTGGTCGCCGCCGTCGCGGTCGCCGACCCCGACTGGTTCGGGCGGTTCGTGCCGTGGCTGCGCACCGGCGCGCTGCTGCGCTCGGCGTCCGTGGTGGCCGCGCTGGAGGGTGCGCGGGCGCAGGTCGCGGCCGGGGTGCCCGGCTCCCGGGCGGTCGTGGGGGCGGCGTTGCAGCGCGCCGACGAGCCGGGCGAGGCGCTGGCGTACTGGCTGGGCCGCTACGGCCGGGCCCTGCCGAAGCCCGTCAAGCGGGGCGTCGCCGACGCCGTCGTGCGGCTCTACCACGAGCGCAGCCTGCTCAGGTACGACTCCGAGGGCGACGCCGTGCGGTTCGGCGACGTCATCGAGCTGACCCACCCGGTCGCGCGGGACGCCCGGCAGGGCGACCTGTTCCGGCACGCCATCGACCGGCGGCACAAGCGCGACAACCCGCTGCCGGAGTCGCTGACCGTGCTGGCGGCCCGGGCCGAGCTGATGGCCCTGCCCGTGCAGCGGCGACAGGAGGTCACCGACCCGGCGGTGCTCGGCGCGGCCGGCATGAGCTGGGAGGCGCTCGCCGGCTGGCGGCAGGCCCCCATGGACGCCGCCGCCTGGGAGGCCATCATCCCGACCATGGGCTACCTGGCGCTGCTGCGCAACCTGCGCAACTTCGACCAGGCCGGCGTCGGCGACACGGCCGCCGAGGCGGTGGCGGCGAAGCTGACCGACCCGGGCGAGGTCGCGCGCTCGCGCGTGCTGCCGATGCGCTTCCTGTCGGCCCACAACGCCGCGCCGAGCCTGCGGTGGGCGTACCCGCTGGAGCGGGCGTTGCAGCAGGCGCTGGCGAACGTGCCCGCCCTGGACGGCCGCACCCTGATCCTGATCGACACGTCGGGGTCGATGAACAGCACGTTCAGCCGGGACGGCACGCTGCGCTGCTGGGACGCGGCGACCGTGTTCGGGCTCGCGCTGGCCGCCCGCGCCCGGGACGCGACGGTGGTGTCGTTCTCCCACGCCAGCCGGGTGTTCCCGGCCGTGGCGGGCGAGTCGGTGCTGGCGGCGGTGCGCCGGTTCCGCGAGGGCGGCTACTTCTACGGCGGCGGCACCCAGACCGAGCAGGCGATCCGGCGGCACTACGCCGGGCACGACCGGGTGGTCGTCCTCACCGACGAGCAGGCGCACTGGCACGGCGCGCCCGACGTCACGGGCGCGGTGCCGGCGCACGTGCCGACGTACACCTGGAACCTGGTCGGCTACCGGGTCGGGCACGCGCCGACGGGCGGCAACCGGCACACGTTCGGCGGCCTGTCCGACGCCGCGTTCGCGATGATCCCCCTCGCCGAGGCCGGGTCCCGCGACCGGTGGCCGTTCTGACGGCCCCCCGACGACGGGCGGGCCCCGGTCGATCGTCGGCGATCGGCCGGGGCCCGTCGGTTGAAGCGGCGGATCAGGCCAGGTCGAACCGGTCGAGCTCCATGACCTTGGTCCAGGCCGCGACGAAGTCGGCGACGAACTTCTCGCGGGCGTCGTCGCTGGCGTAGACCTCGGCGAGGGCCCGCAGCTGGGAGTTGGAGCCGAAGATGAGGTCGACCGCCGTGGCGGTCCACTTCACCTGGTCGGTGGCCAGGTCCCGGATCTCGTAGACGTGCTCCTCGGACTCCGACGCCTTCCACCGGGTGCCCGGGGAGAGCAGGTTGGTGAAGAAGTCGTTGGTGAGCACGCCCGGCCGGTCGGTGAGCACGCCGTGCGCGGTGCCGCCGACGTTGTTGCCGAGGGCGCGCAGGCCGCCGACGAGGACGGTCATCTCCGGCGCGGTCAGGTCGAGCATGTAGGCGCGGTCGACCAGCAGCACCTCCGGCTGGGTCTTCTCGCCGGGGCGCAGGTAGTTGCGGAACCCGTCGGCGCGCGGCTCCATGACCCGGAACGACTCGACGTCGGTCTGCTCCTGCGAGGCGTCGGTGCGGCCCGGCCGGAACGGCACGGTCACCTCGACCCCGGCGTCGCGCGCCGCCTTCTCGACGGCGGCCGAGCCGGCCAGCACGATCAGGTCGGCCAGCGAGATCTTCGCGCCACCGGCGGAGTTGAACTCCTGCTGGATGCCCTCCAGGGTGGCCAGGACCGTCGCGAGCTGCTCGGGCTGGTTGACCTCCCAGCTGCGCTGCGGTTCGAGGCGGATCCGCGCGCCGTTCGCGCCGCCGCGCTTGTCGGTGGAGCGGAAGCTCGCGGCCGACGCCCAGGCGGTGGAGACGAGCTGGGCGGTGGTGAGGCCGGAGGCCAGGACCTTGGCCTTGAGGGCGGCCACGTCGGCGTCGCCCACGAGGTCGTGGTCGACGGCCGGCACCGGGTCCTGCCAGAGCTGGGCCTCCGGCACCCACGGGCCGAGGAAGCGGCTGACCGGGCCCATGTCGCGGTGGAGCAGCTTGTACCACGCCTTGGCGAACGCCAGCGCGAACTCGTCGGGGTGCTCCAGGAAGCGGCGCGAGATCTTCTCGTACGCCGGGTCGACGCGCAGCGACAGGTCGGTCGTCAGCATCGTCGGCTTGTGCTTCTTCGCCGGGTCGTGGGCGTCCGGGATGATCGCCTCGGCGTCCTTCGCGACCCACTGCTTCGCCCCGCCGGGGCTGGTGGTCAGCTCCCACTCGTAGCCGAAGAGGATCTCGAAGAAGCGGTTGCTCCACTGCGTCGGCTTGTCGGTCCACGTCACCTCGAGGCCGCTGGTGATCGTGTCGCCGCCCTTGCCGCTGCCGTAGGTGCTCAGCCAGCCCAGGCCCTGCGCCTCCAGCGGGGCGCCCTCGGGCTCGGGGCCCACGTGGTCGTCGGCGACGCCCGCGCCGTGCGTCTTGCCGAAGGTGTGGCCGCCGGCGATGAGGGCGACGGTCTCCTCGTCGTCCATCGCCATCCGGCGGAACGTCTCGCGGATGAAGTGCGCCGCCGCGGCCGGGTCGGCGTTGCCGCGCGGGCCCTCCGGGTTGACGTAGATGAGGCCCATCTCGGTCGCGCCGACGCCGGGCGTCATCTCCTTCTCGGAGGCGTAGCGCTCGTCACCGAGCCAGGTGTCCTCCGGGCCCCAGAAGATCTCCTCGGGCTCCCAGACGTCCTCGCGGCCGAAGCCGAAGCCGAAGGTCTTGAAGCCCATCGACTCCAGGGCCACGTTGCCGGCGAGCACGAGCAGGTCGGCCCACGAGATCTTCTGGCCGTACTTCTGCTTGACCGGCCAGAGCAGCCGGCGGGCCTTGTCGAGGTTGGCGTTGTCCGGCCAGCTGTTGAGCGGGGCGAACCGCTGGCCGCCGTCGCCGGCGCCGCCGCGGCCGTCCTCGATGCGGTAGGTGCCCGCCGCGTGCCAGCTCATCCGGATCATCAGGCCGCCGTAGTGGCCGAAGTCGGCCGGCCACCAGTCCTGCGACGTGGTGAGGACGTCGACGATGTCCCGCTTGAGCGCCTCGACGTCGAGCTTGGCGAACTCCCGGGCGTAGCTGAAGTCGGCCCCCAGCGGGTTGCCCTTGGGCGACTGGGCGTGCAGGACCGACAGGTCGAGCTGGTTGGGCCACCAGTCGCGGTTGGTGCGGGGACGCCCGCCCGTCTTCGGCGTCGGCGAGTCGATCGCCGGGTTCTCGCTCTCGCTGCCCTGCGCGGTGACGGAGTCGTGCGCGACCGGGCAGCCGGCCGCCTCCTTCTTGTCCACGCCCTGGGCGCTGACGGGCGCGTTGTCCTGGGTGTCGCTCATCGGTTTCCTTCCGGACTGGCTGGTCACTGGGCGGTGCGTTGGGTTGGCTGGGCGGTGCGTGCGGTCGCGCAACCGGGGCAGGTGCCCCAGTAGACGACCTCTGCCTCGTCGACGTCGAAACCGTGATCGTCGGAGGCGGTGAGGCAGGGTGCATGGCCGACGGCGCAGTCGACGTCGGCGATCGCGCCGCAGGAGCGGCACACGACGTGGTGGTGGTTGTCCCCCACCCGGCACTCGTAGCGGGCGGTCGCCCCGGCGGGCTGGATGCGCCGCACCAGGCCGGCGTCGGTGAGCGCCCGGAGCACGTCGTAGACCGCCTGGTGGGAGACCGTGGGCTGGTCGGCCCGGACCAGGGCGATCACCGTGTCGGTGTCGACGTGCGGGTGGTCGCGCAGCGCGGCGAGCACCGCCAACCGGGGTCGGGTCACGCGCAACGAGACCGCCCGGAGTTGGGTCTCGAAGTCGGGCGTCACCCCCCGAACCTAGCCCACTGTTCTGGAATCAATCAAGTTTTCTGCCGACTCAACCCGCATATTTCGCCGCAGATCCATCCACCGTCCACCCACCCCCCGGCCGCCACCGGGTCCGGTGCTGCCGGCTCAGCCCGACGTCGCGCCCAGGTGGATGAAGCCCGACCAGGCGAACGGCTTGGCCCAGCGCGGTCGAATGCTCAGCTCGCGCAGCTTCGGGGGCATGGTGCTGGGGGCGAGACGGTCAGGGTCCAGCATCCACAGCTGGGTTGCCCGCAGCGCGGCGGCCGGGGGCAGCCCCCGGTCGCGGAGGAAGTGATGGATCATGAACATGGCGAGCGAGGTGGCGTCGTCGTAGACGGCCCAGAGGCTGCCGACCACCGACCGTGCGCCGGCCACCAGGAAGGCGGTGGCCAGGCTGAACACCTCGTCGTAGTCGGCGCCGGTGAGGCCGGTCTCGCAGGCGGCGAGCAGCACCAGGTCGACCAGCGCCGCCCGGTCCCGGCCCAGATCGAGCAGTTGCCCCGCGGTGAGGTGCTCGCCACCGGCCAGCTGGAGCCGCGACTCCCACGGCCGTTCCACCTCGACCGTGCCGTGACAGCCCAAGTGCAGCAGACGGTGCCGCCCGCCCGCCGGTCGGACCAGCCAGTCCCGCAGGCGGGCGACGGAGGCGTCCGGCCCCACGTGCAGCGGCAGACCCGGGTAGAAGGCGTCCCGGACCGCCCTCGCCTCCCCGCCGACGCCCTGATCTCCGCCCGGATCGCCGATCATCAGGGCATCGGTGACCCGACGTTGGTGACCACCGGCGACCGGCTCCGCGCCCTGGCACAGCAGGCGGGCCGACGGGACGTAGGAGATCTCCAGATCCTGCACCGCGTAGCGGGGCACGCCCCGCTCCAAGCGGCGGGCGGCGTGCCAGGGCACCACCCCGAGCGGGCCCATCGGCACCAGACCGATCCGGGGCACGGATCCGCCCCGCTGCCGGCGCAGGTGTCGCATCAGTGGGTCCATGGCGGCCCGCCACGCCCAGTCGCAGAGCGAATCCAGGTGGTCCCGCCAACGGACGGCCGCCTCGGCGCTTCGCTCCTCCGGCGCGCTCTGGCGGTCCCGGAGCGCCCGCAGATAATCCCGCAGTTCCCCGGCCCCGCTGCGCAGTTCCGCGCTGCGCAGCACCGCAACCGCGCCCTCGGCCGGCACCAGCACCAGCAGCCCGCCCTGCCGGCCCGGGCCGGGGACGAGATAGGCCAACAGGTCGAGCCGCTGCGCGCGCAGGGCGGCGCGGATCTCCGCCACGGACGGCGGGTCGAGCAGGGCCACGGCGGCACCGGTCGGGACACCCGGCCGGCGGGACCTGGCCACGGCCTCGCTCCCCACCGGCTGCCAATCCGGCTCGATCCCGGTCAACGCCCGCAGCACCTGGTGCCGCAGGGCGTCCGGAACGATCCCCGCGTCCGGCGCGCCCGCACCCACGACAGCGGCTGCCGCCTCGGCCGCCCGGTCCGCCTCGCCCCATCGCCGGGCCAGGTCGCTCCGGCCGGCCGCCCGCAGCATCGCCGGCACCGACCGCGCGGCGGTGCTGGCGTAGAGCACCAGACCCCGCCCGGCGTCCAGGGCCCGGACCGCGTCGTCGAGGGCGCCGTCGTGGACGCACTGCACCGCCGTGTACACCGCCTCCGCGGCGGCCCGCGCCGCGGCGGTGACGGCGTGCTCGGTACGCGACTGCAACAGGGTCTGCCAGGCGTACCCGCGCAGCACGGCCAGTCCCAGTTCCCGGGCCCGACGGTGGTCCGCGCCGAAACCCCCGGAACGCAGGCGCAGCGCCTCGGCCAGCCGCCGGACGGCACCGGGCCATCGGGCGGCGTAGGGCCCGCCGATGACGCCGAGCGCCCGCTCGCCCTGGCGCACCGCCTCGGCGGCGTCGGCGCGACGTCGGGTGAGCCGGGCGAGGTCCAGCCGTATCTCGGCGAGCAGCTCCACGGCCGGTTCGATCACCAGGGTGCCGGCAGCGGGATCGCCGAGCAGCCGCTCCACCTCGACGGCCGCCTGCCGCAACACGGCGGGATCGCCCCGGTTGGCCCGCCAGCGGCCGGCCACCGATGACAGGACCATCATCTGGCCGAGAGCCGGCACGTCGAGCGTTGGGCCCGGGCCGGTGGCCGCAGGTCCGGCCGGCCGGGTCGCGCCGCGATGGGCCGCCGGCCCGCCCGGTCCCGGAGCGGGGCGGACCGGCGCGCCCCGGACCCCGAGGAACGACTCCATCATGTCGACCAGCAGCCGGCTCTGCTCGTCGCCGGGATCCTGCTCGGCCATCCGCCGGGCTTCGTCCAGGAGCCGGCGTTCCAGTTCGGGGCTCTGGCCAGCCCGGCGCAGGTCCGTCATCATGGCGGCCAGTCGACCGATGAACGGGTCGGCGCTGGCGACCAGCGCCGCCTCGGCCCGGTGCAGGGCCGCCAGGTCACCGGATCGGTGGGCGTCCAGCAGGACCAGAACCGGCAGCAGCTCCCCGGCCAGGCGGGAGACGTCCCGCCCGAGTTCGCCGGATTCGTCGGTGACGCCCGCCTTCAGCAGCCGGTCCAGATCGTCCGCGCCGGCGTACGGGTCAGGCTCGCCCGGGACGGCACCCGACGCGTCGAGCAACCGCTGCACCACCGCCAGGCCGAGCCGGACGGTCGCCGGCAGGTCCTTCGCCCGCCGGCCCTGCTCGTGGAGCTGCCGCCACACCGACGGCGGGAACAGTGGACGCCGCTGCAACCAGAACGGGAGGGCCGCCAGCGCCAGCACGGCGGCCAGCCAGTCGCGCGGATCGGACGACTCGGCCGCCCGCCACGCCTGGTACGCCTCGGTGACCGCGGCCGGCCGGGACCCCACCACCGTCTGCCAGTCCGGGCCCGAGAGCATCAGAGTCAACCGCCGGAAGTGCAGCTCCAGGCCGACCTGCGGGTCGGCCCCGGCGGCCTCGGCCAGCCCGGCCTCGGCCAACCGGATGCCGGCCTCCCGCAGCTCCGGCCGGCCCGTCTTGCTGTGCAGCTCGCCGCAGAGCCGGGCCAGTGCCCCGGCGAACCACGACCGTTCGGCCGGCTCGATCAGCGTCATCGCCCGGTCGACTGCGGCCACCAGCGTGGGGCCCTGCGGCGGAGCGCCGGTCAGCACCAGCGCCCAGGCCAGCCGCGCGGCGCCGAGGGCGACCACCGGCTCCGGGGGCAGGGACCAGACCGGGCCGGCCAGCAGCTCCACCGCGGAGCGCAGGTCCTCCGGCTGGTCACCGTCGGCCAGGACGAGCCCGAGGTGGAGGGCGACCATGTCCCGCTCGGGTCCGGCGGGCAGCGCGGCGCAGGCGCTGCGGTGCCCGAGCAGCTCCGCGCGGAGTTCTGCGGCCTCGGCGGCGTCGTCGTCGGCCAGGGCGACGTAGCGGTGGAACAACTCGACCACGTCGGCCAGGAGAGTGGGCCCGGCCTGGGCCGGGCCGGTCACGCCCGGCCCCGTGGTGCCGAGCGGGACGCCGGGGTCGTATCCGGTCACGGCGTGCCGGCCGACGTGTCGGCGGACTGCACCACCTCGGCGGCGAGCCAGACCGTGAGCGCCACCAGGGCGAGCAGGGTGAGGATCTGGACGACGATGAGCACGGCCCGGCCGCCGCGGTAGCCGGGTGGGATCGGTTCGGTGGACATGTCACTCCTGTGGTCGGTGCGGGCCGGCCCTTGGTCGACGGGGGTCCGGCCCGCGAGGGTCTCCGTCAGGTCAGCGCGATCCGTTCCCGGCGCAGCAGCCAGCCGATCGGGGCCAGGGCTCCCTGCCGGCCGGTGTCCTTCGCGTTGATGCAGAAGTAGCGGACCTCGGCGAAGTCGCGTTCGGCGGTGAGCAGCAGGTTCTCCATCTGCCGGTCGACCAGCCAGCGGCGCACCGCGGCCGGGTCGTCGTGGCCCGGCTCGATGCCGACGCCGACCGGCAGCTTGGCCAACAGGTCGCCCTTGGTGAGCACGAACGCGATCCGCTGCCGCTCGGTGGCCACCCCGTAGCGACGCAGCCGGTTGACCGTGCCGTTGTAGGAGTCCTCGGCATCGTGCCGGGACGCGTTGGCCTGCCGCTCGATCTCCGGGAACGAGGACAGCTGCTCGCCGACCTCCGGGATGGCGAACGGGTCGAGGACGAAGACCAGCGTGCGGGCGAAGTCCAGGTATCCGTACCCGGCGTTCTTGTTCGGGTCGGTCAGGTTCTCGCCCGCCGCGTCGAAGAGGTGCAGCAGCGCGTCCCGTCCCCGGTGCCGCAGGAGCAGCGTGGTGGCGAAGGGCACCCAGTCGGTGCTGGTCTTGTGCACTGCGGCGGTCCCGTCGACGATCTGGACGCTCTGCCGGTAGGTCCGCTCGCTGTCGCGGTCGACCAGTTCGACCACGGTGTCCCGGGTGCCGGAGAGCGCGGTGAGCCCGACCAGGGCGCTCGTCAACAGTTGGGTCTTGCCCGAGGAGGTCGCGCCGAAGACCGGGATCCGGACGTCGGTGATCGCCGCCGCCCCCCGGTGCAGCGGATGGCCGCAGAGCTGGCACAGGGCCGCCAGCTGCTGGCTGGCCCGTCCCCGGGTGACCGGCAGCGCGGTGCCACAGGCGCAGGTGCGCCGGAGCAGGCCGAGCCGGCCGGGTCGCAGCGCCCGGTGCAGGTTGCCGCCCTGCGGGTGCGTGCCGGGGCAGCGGTAGGCCGGCAGCCGGGAGACGTGGTAGCAGGCCGGGCAGCTGGCGGCGGCGCGCAGCCGAAGCTGCCGGAGCCGCTCGTAGAGCCGCAGCAGCCCGGTGGTCACCACGCCGAGCAGCAGCATCACCATGGTGGCGAGCAGGTTGGCCGCCACGGCCAGCACCACCCCGAGCGTCATGCCGATCCCGATCCCGATCGCGCCGAAGATCGCGAAGAGAGGCCAGAGCAACAGCAGCTTCTTGCGGTTGGTGACGTCGAGGAGTCGCCCGGTGAGGCGCATCAGCGACAGCAGGTCCCGCACGACCCAGCGGACCGCCTCCCACTGGTCGATGAACACCTGGCCGACCCAGTAGCTGGGCCAGGCCGGGTCGACGGTGAGGTACGGCCTGCGCTGCCGACGCCGGGCGGAGCGGGCCGCCTCCCGGTCCGGGGTGAACAGCGGCACCGGGCGTCGTCCCGCGAGCAACATGATCGTGCGGATGATCGCCCAGCCGGCCCCGCCGGCCATCAGCACGGGCACGGCCACGGCGGTGAACTGGAACAGCGCGAGGAAGAGCAACGGGAGGCAGAAGAACAGGTAGACGCCGACCGCCGCGAGGACCA
The DNA here is from genome assembly GCF_029581295.1 of Micromonospora sp. WMMD712. Lineage (NCBI taxonomy): Bacteria > Bacillati > Actinomycetota > Actinomycetes > Micromonosporales > Micromonosporaceae > Micromonospora > Micromonospora sp. WMMD712. The sequence continues at coordinate 6,981,933 of NZ_CP120743.1, read as the reverse complement.
GCAGCCACTTGACGGTCTCCCCGTCGAGAAGCGGACGGCGGTAGAAGGGGTCGTAGGGGTCGTAGTAGTAGCCCATCGGTCACCCTTTCCGATGCCAGAGTCGGGACAGCAGGCCCGGTTTGCGGGCGTCGACGACCAGCTGCTGCCACCGGGCGGTCAGCCGTTGGCGGCGCAGCCCCGTCACGAGTTCCTCGGCGGCGGCCACCGGTCGCTCCTCCGCCCTGCTCAGCCAGCGCCGGACGCCCTGGGCCAACTGACGCCGGAGGTCGGCCTCCAGCTCCGGCGGCGCGCCGGGGTCGGCGGCCAGGGCGAAGGCGAGCGCCACGTGCCACGGTTCCCCGGGCCGGCGGACCAGGGCGAGCAGGCGCTGCGCGTAGGCCGCCGCCAGTTCCGGCAGCGCCGTCAGGTGCTCCAGCACCCCGGCCGGGTGGCGGTTCACCAGCAGCGCGGAGAGCAGCTCGGTGTCGTGGGTGCGGACCACGGCGCGGGGCAACGCGGTCAGCCGGGAGCGCAACCGCGCGTCGGCTCCCCGTGCCCGGGTCAGGGCGGCCGCCAGTTCCTCGACGGCCTGGTCGGCCTTCAGCAGCCCGGCCAGCTCCGGATCCGGCGGCAGCAGCCCCTGGCGCAGCAGCCGCCGCCCCAGCGTCAGGTCCTCGGTCGGCAGCCGGTGGGCGGTCAGCAGGCTCTCGCGCAGCCCGGCGACCGCCTCGGCCGGCAGCACGGTGCCCGGCGGCGCCTTCCGGGCCAGCAGCCCCAGCTCGTGCGGGTCCGCCGTCGACCGCCGGAACAGGATCCGGGCCAGCCGTTCGACGGTCTCCGGCCGCCCCCGCTGCGCCGCGCCGACGAGGAAGTGGTCGACCAGCTCGTGCCGCTGCGTCACCGGCAGGTGCCGGACGGCGGCGGCCACCACCGCCTCGTCCAGCCGGCTGTCGATCGCCGTCAGCCCGGGTTCCAGCACCCGCCACCAGGCGTCGGCGATCGCGTCGGCCTGGTCCGGGTCGCGCCGCACCCGCTCGCGCAACACGTCGTTGCGGAGGTCGACCAGGGCCTCCCCGTCCGGCCAGCCGCCCGGGTCGTACCCGTGTTCGGGGTGCTCGGCCCAGTCGACGGCGAAGGCGTGGGCCGCCGGGCGTACGGCCGGCAGCGGCACCGCGAGGCCGCAGCGGCGGGCGGCGCGCAACAGCGCCTCGAAGGCCGCCGGCTCGGCCCGGCCCAGCTCCTCGGCCAGCAGTCGCTGCGCCGCGTGCTGGTGCGCGCCGGTCCAGATCCGCGGCGGCAGCGGGTCGAGCTGGGCGCTGGGCACCTGCCCGGTGTCGACGGCCCGGCGCAGCTCGGCGGCGATCAGGGCCTGCCGGACGGCGGCGACCCGGTCGGCGGCCCACAACGGGCTGCCCGGGTCGGCCCGGTTGCCGGTGTGGGCGATCTCGTCGAGCAGGGCCAGCGGCTCCGCCGGCCAGCGGGTCACCTCGGCGACGAGGGTGTCCAGCACCGGGCCGCCGTAGTCGCGTACCTGCCGGGTCGGGCCGCCGCGCAGCCAGCGGACCAGCGCTTCGGCCTCCTGCGGGGTCGGCGGCTGTCCCAGCACCGCCACGGCGGCCACCACGGCGGCCTGCTCGGACGGCAGCCCGGAGTCGGCGGCGACCTCGACGGCGTCGACCACGTCGTACGGGTCCGCGGTGAGGAAGAGGTCGGCCCAGCGGCGGGCCGTCGGCGTCGCCTCGACCGGGGTACGGATGTCGCGGGTCAGGTCCACCACGACGAAGCCCTGGTCGTTGTCGACGGCGGGGTGGGGGGTCTCCCACTCCGGATGCACGGCGAGCACCGGTTGGTTGGCGTGCATCGGCCGGGTGGTGAAGACCTTGAAGCCGATCGTCAGCGCCACCCGCTGCGGCAGCAGCAGGGTGGCGGCCGTGATCCAGCCCAGCACCAACGCCGGGTCGGGGCAGACGAAGAGCACCCGGGCGGCGTCGGGTCGGTCGAGCCGGCTCAGCACGGTGACCAGGTCGGCGAGCAGGTCGCGCCCGCCGGGGGTGGCGCGGACCAGGTCCCGGACCCGGGCGACGTCCAGCGGCCCCGGCTCCCAGTCCTCGCCGGGCGGCGGGCAGCTCGTGGTGGGGGCCGGCTGCCGGGTCCAGCAGGAGGCGCCGAACAGTTGGGCGGGACGCACCGGCCCGTAGGCGTCGGGGTCGGTGGTGAGCAGGGCGTGGGTGAGCTGGTTGCCCTCCCGGTTCCCGTTGGCCTCCCGGCCGAGATAGCACCCGGCCGCCGTGGCGTAACGGTGGCCGTCGTGCACGTGGGACAGGGACGGCGGGTAGCGGTCGGCGGGGCGGCGCTCCCCCATCCAGTTCGTCGGGGCCTCGTAGAGCAGGTTCCCCTCGACCAGGGCCATGTCCTGCTGGTCGGCCCCGGGGGAGCGGGCCTGGAACTGGAGTCCGGCGGTGCCCTGCAACCCCTGGCCGGGACGGCAGTCGGTGTAGACGAGGGCCTCGAAGCCGCTCGCCGGCGGCGGTGGGTCGGGGGTCATCGACGCCTCGTTTCACCACGGACCACGCCGAAGCGGCTCAGCAGCCACAGCAGCGGCTCGGCCACCCGGAAGGGGCGCACCCCACCCGGGTCCACCTTCTGGTTGGCGTAGTCCGGCGGGGCGCCCAGCGCCGAGACCACGAAGTAGCGGAAGTTGGTGTAGTTGGTGCTCAGGTGGCTGTCGATCTCGTCCCCGCCGAACTCGTGCAGCAGCGCCCGGACCTGTTCGTGCGTGTCCCGGCCGGCGGTCTCGTCGTAGTGGGCGGTGGACTCGTCGGGCACCTCGAAGAGCGGGTTGTCGCTGCCGAGGGCGTCGAAGAACGCGTCGATCTTGGCGAACGCCACCGCCACCGGGAGTCGGATCGGCTTGTCGCCGGGGATGCTCCGGCTCTCCCGCAGCGTGTCGGTCACATTACCGAGCACGGTTTTGGCCGATTCCCGCGTCCCTTCCTTGTCGTCGTCGGGCGTGACGATCCGGTCTGCCGCCTGCGGCAGGGTGAACGGGTCCAGGAGCACGATCAGCGCGTCGGCGGCGTCGAGGTACCTCAGGTCCCGGGACCGGCCCTGGCTGCTCAGGTCCTCGCCGGCGGTGTCGTAGAAGGAGAGGTAGGTGGTGCGGAAGCGCAGCCCGGTCAGGGTCCGCCGGCCGGCCTGCCGCCACTCGAAGACCAACGCCTCCTGCCGGCCGGCGCTGCCCGCCGAGGCGGTCTGCTCGAACAACTGCCCCCGCTGGTAGACCCGGTCGACGTTCCTCTCCAGCCACCGCAGCGGGGACTCGGCACCGCCCTGGGCATCACCGGTGAACCGCACGTCGGCGTGGAAACGGCGGCGCAGCGTGGTGCGTAGCTCGTTGGCGAGCACGGTCAGGTACACCGTCTTGCCGGTGTTCTTCGCCCCGATCATGGCGATCAGCGGGCTGCGGGACCGGTCGAAGCCGACCGGGAGCGGGGTGTGGCAGCGGGGGCACACCCGGATGCCGGTCAGCGATCCGCACCCCGGGCAGCTGGCCTGGCGGGGGAAGACCGGCCGCACCCGGTGCCAGCCGGGTCGGAAGGAGGGGCGGACGATGCCCTTGAACCCGGTCCCGGTCTCCCGCGCCTCGTCCCGGGTGGCCGGGCAGCCGGTGCGGTTCACCGAGCCACGACCGTTGCACTGGTACCAGAGCCGTTTGGCGGGGATCCGGTGGTAGCAGTAGGGGCAGGAGGTCTTCCGGCGCATCACGTCACACCTTCAACTGGTCGACCGGCGGATCCCGCAGGACCGCGCCGGAGGGGGGATCGACGAAACACCTGATCCAGTACGGCCGGGGCAGCTCCCCGGGCAGGTCGAACTCGAACCGCCGGGTCTGCCCGGCCCCGAACTCCACGTCGGAGACGCGCAGCAGCTCGCGGCCCTGGTCGGGCCGCACCGGCAGCACCGGCCCGGCACGCGCCACCACGACCAGGTGCGCGACGGCGCAGTCCCGCTCGGCGGTGACCGCGAGCGCCCGGCGCGGGGAGAACCGGTTGCGCAGCCCCGCGAGCCGCTCGACGGTGTACGCGAGGCGGCCGGGGCGGCCCGGCACGTCGCAGCAGACCGCCGGGGATCGGGCCCGGCCCGCCGGTCCGATCGCGATGCCGACCACGCTGACCCGCGCGGGCCGGTCGTCGGCGGTCAGCCGGCAACCCTTCTCGTGCAGGTAGCGGCTCCTGCTGACCTGGAAGACCTCGTCCGGGCAGCCGTCGCGGGCGTGGGTCACCTCGGCGAGGCTCACCGTGTCCGGCCACACCCAGGAGATGTCCACCTGGTCGCCGGCGCGCTGCGCGCGCAGCCGCTCCACCGGCGCGGCCGTGCCCTGGGTGACCGGCCGCCCGACGATCGTCCCCTCGCCGCCGACGGCAAGCGGCAGGTAGACGTGGAAGCCCTGGGGCACGTCGGCTTCCAGCACGCGCCGGCCGTCGGCGTCGGCGGGAGCCCCGGTGACCTCGACGCCGTATCCGTCGAGCGCCGGCTCGTGGATCGTGGCACCGACCGGCCACGGCGGTGGGGCGTCGGCCCGGCGGATGCGGACCCGGATGCCGGGCTGGGGCAGCCAGGAGAGCCGGACCCGGACCTGGTTCCCCACCGCCCGGACCGGTTCGACGGTGAGCGACTCGACCGGGCGGGCCCGGGGCCGGGGCGCGGCGGTGACCACCACCATCGCCGAGGTGACCTCCCGGCCGGCCGGGTCCCGGTAGACCGCGACCAGGCTGTAGTGGTAGTCGCGTCCCTGCTGGACCGTGGTGTCGGTCAGCCCGGTCGGCTCGGCGCGCAGCGGCACGCCGTCGTCGGGGGAGCCGGGCCGTCGGGACTCGGTCCGGCGCACCCGCACCGCGACCGTCGCCGGGTGGGGACGCCAGGCGAGGGTGACCTCGTGCGGGGTCGCCAGCACCGTCACCTCCCCCACCGGCGGGGCGAGCAGGGCGATCGCGGTCGCCGCCCGGGACCAGGCGCCCGACTCGCCCGCGGCGAAGACCGCGTAGCCGCAGCGGGCGCCGACCGGCGGCTCCGGGTCCGCCGCCGTCGGCTCGGTGGTCTCGGCGACCAGCGTCCCCGCCTGCGGGGTGGCGGGCGGGTCCCCGTCGCCGCGGACCACCCGGTAGCGCAGGTCGGTGCGTTCGGTGGCCGGCCGCGCCCAGCTCAGCACCGTCGGCGCGCCGGGATGCACCCGCAGGTCCTGCGGCGGCGGGGGGCGCAGCCGGCGCAGCCGGGCGGCGAGGGCGTCGTCGTCGGCGGCGACGGCCAGCGCCTGCCGCAGGAGCTGCTCCGCCGCCTCCTCCCGGTCGGCGGCCAGCGCCTGGTCGACCTGGTCCAACAGTGCGACGACCCGCTGCTCGGCGGCGGCGATCTCCCGCCGCAGCGTCTCCCGGTCGGCGTGCTCGGCCGGCACGGCGGCCAGCCGCTGCGCGGCGGTGCGCAGCTCGCCCTGGCCGAGCAGCGCCCGTACCTGGTCGGCCGGGCTGACCGTGGCGGAGACGGTGACCGGCATGCTGAGCACCAGCAGCTCGGCGTCCTCCGGGGTCAGACCGAGATCGACGGCGGTGCGGACCAGCAGCCGGTCCGCCAGCCCGGCGGCCCGGCCCTGCCGCACCTGCTCGGCCACCTGGAACAGCGCGATGCCGGCCAGCGCGACGCCACGGTCGGCGGCGGTACGCAGCGCGACCAGCGCCGCCTTGCGGGCCCGCACCGCGGGCGAGTCGGCGGCGGCGTTCTCGGCGGCGCTGCGCGCCCGCACCACCTCGGCGGTCAGCGTCAGTTCGGGTCGGCCGGGCACGGCGAAGCCGGCGCAGAGCCGGAACGGTTCCCGCAGGTCGGGGTGGAGCAGGTGCACGATGGTCGACGCCCCGGCGATGCCCAGGTTCTCGGTGAGGGTGCGGTATGCGGTCCGCTCCATCCCGCTGTCGGCGGGCAGCTCCACCGGCTCGACCACGACCAGCTTGGCCTGGCGGACCGCCTGGTCGAGCTGGTCGTGGTCGAAGGTGGCCTGATGGTGGGCGACGATGGCGGCGAGCTGCCCCGGGGTGACCCGGCCCGAGCCGCCGTAGGAGTCGCGCAGGTCACGGACCAGCCCGTCGAGGGCGCCCCGGGCGCGCTGGCGGTACGCCGTCGCCTGCTGTTCCCACCAGGCCGGGTCGAGCATGGCGCCGCCGGCGGTGCGCTTGAGCTCCTCGTCGGCGGCGAGCAGCCGCTTGCACACCCCGGTCGCCGCCTGCGCGGCCGGCCCGCTGGCCTTCTGGTTCCAGTAGGTACGCACCTTCCGCAGCCGCTGTTCGAGGGCCGCCCGGTCCATCCCGGGCTCGACGGCGTAGCGCACCCGGAGGTCACCGTCGGGCAGCCGGCCCCGCCGCCCGCGCAGCGGGCCGATCACCTCCCGGTCGTACCGGGCCGGGTCGAATTCCATCGGCTCAGGACCTCACCGAGATCGCCGACACCTTCGCCCGCAGTTGGGGGATCTCCTCCTCGGACAGGACGCTGACCCGGACGGCGATGGTCAGGTCCTTGCCGGAGGTGGGTTCGACGGCGTGCACGGTGAGCAGGCCGTCGTCGTCCACGGTCATGCTGATGTTGATCGGGGAGCCCTGCGGCAACGGCGGCAACCCGGTGATGGTGCCCGCGCCACGGTCGACCGCCTTGTTGGCGAACAGCTCGGCGCTCTCCACCGTGCCGGCCTGTTCGTAGACCTCGATCCTCAGTTCCTGCTGGTTGTCCACCACGGTGCCGCCCACCAGGGGGTGCGGCCCGGAGGGCAGCGGGTCGTCGGCGTGCACCAGGTGCGCGACGTAGGAGGCGGCCTCGGTGTCCTCCGCCCAGCCGGGCTTGTCGGTGTCGACCAGCTTCACCCCGAACGCCTTGGGCAGCACGGTGGTGATCCGCTTGTGGGAGACCGCCGCGATGGACTCGGCGCTGAGCCCGGTCAGGTTGGCCAGTTCGTTGACCCGCTCGGCCCGCTCCTCGGCGGTCGGGGCGGACTCGGCCGTCGGGTCGGCCGCCTGCCAGACCGCCCGGCTGAGCGCGTAGCGGGCCGCGCCCTTGGCCACCGCCAGGTCCGGGTCGTGCAGTTGCGGACGCCAGCCGTACGCCTCGGCGAGCCGGGCCGTCACGGCGGGCATCTTGGTCGAGCCGCCGACCAGCAGCACCTCGTCGACGAGCTGTCGCGGATCGCCGCCGAGCTTGTCGCGGAGCTTGTCCAGCGTGCGGTCGGTGATGGCGATCGTGTTGTCCAGCAGGTCCCGGGTGATCTCCTCGAAGGTCTCCCGGGTGATGGTGACCATCGCCGAGGCGCCGGCGAAGCGCAGCGGGACGGTGCGCGAGGTGGCCTGGGAGAGCTGCCGCTTGACCTGCTCGGCGGTGAGGTAGAGGTCCTGCATGAACTGGGCGTCCTCGGCCGGTTCCTCGGCCGGCGCGGCCGCGGCGACGAACTCCTGGAGCAGGTGCTGGGCCAGCCGGTCGTCCCAGTCGGCGCCGCCGAGCTCCTGGTCGCCGTCGGTGCAGATCACCTCCACGGCGTCCGGGCCGACCCGGATCACGGTGGTGTCGAAGGTGCCGCCGCCCAGGTCGTAGACGAGCACGGTCCGCTCGGCGGCCCCGTCCATCAGGTCGTACTGCAACGCGGCGGCCACCGGTTCCGGCACGATGCCGAGGACGTCCAGCCCGGCCAGGATCCCGGCGTTGCGGGTGGCGTCGCGTTCCAGCATCCCGAAGTACGCCGGCACGGTGATCACCACCTGCCGCACCTCGCCCTGGGTGTACTCCTGGGCGTACTCGACGAGCCGGCGCAGGATCAACGCGGAGATCGACTCGGGGGTGTGCGTCTCGCCGAAGAACTCCCACTGCCGTTCCCGGCCCATCTGACGCTTGACCCGTTCGACGACGTGCGCGGGGTCGACCCGGGCCATGTTCCGCGCGTTCGCCCCGACCATCACGTTGTCGGCGCTCTCGAAGTAGACCACCGAGGGCATGGTGTCGCTCTCGCTGATGAGGTCCCGGATCACGGTCGGGCGGCCCGTCTCGTCGATGTAGGAGATCGCCGAGTAGGTGGTGCCCAGGTCGATGCCGAAGTAGGTGAGCTGCTCAGTCATCTCTGTCCTCTTTGTCCTCGAAGCCGTCGTGGGGTGATTCGCTGGTCGACGTCAGTGCGCCGGGGCGGCCGGGCCGCCCGGGGCCGGCGGCGGGGTGCGCACCGGCGTCGGGGTGGCGGACCGGCGGCACACGACGACCGAGGCGGGCAGGAGCACGCGGTCGGAGACGACGTCCCGGTAGCCGTCGGCGAGCGGCTCGGCCACCGTGCCGTCCCGTGCCGGGTCGTCCGTGCAGACCACCCGGGCCACCCGGTGGGATCCCGGTTCGAAGGGGGTCCCGGCCGTCGCGCGCAGCACCTGGACGCCGGCGCGTTCCAGGGTCAGCTCGATGCTGTAGGCGAAGCTGCCGAGCAGCTCCGCCACGGTCGGCACCGTCACGGGGTCGCGCAGGGTCGCCGCCTGCCGCAGCAGGTCGTTGCGGAGGCTCTGCAGGTCGGTGACGAGCGGACGGGTCACCGACCGGTACTCGCCGGACCGGAGCCGCAGGTTCTCCTCGTGCAGCCGGTCGATGACCCGTTCCCGGGCCGCCGCCCGTTCGTTCTGCCGGGCGAGCTCGTGCTGGATCGCGGCGAGCGCCGCGCCGATCTCCCACAACCGGTCGGCGGCGGACTCGGCCGGTTCCCCGTCGGGCAGTTCCTCCTGCACCGACCAGGTCTCCTCGTGCACCGGCCAGGTCTGCTCGTCGGCGGTCAGCCGGGCGTCCGGCCCGCCGTCGGCCGGTCCGTCCGCCGGGTCGTTGCTGTCGTGGGGGGCTCGCGTCATGGTCTCCACATCCGTCTCGGGGGTCTCGGGGTGGCCGGGCTGAGCGGGCGGCGGGGCGTCGGTCACGCCGTCGCGGACCGACGGCCGGTTTCGGCCCGTCGGCGTCGGTGGGCGCGGCGGGTCGTCAGGGCGAGCCAGGTCGTCAGGAACGCGCCGGGCACCAGCACGGCGGCCCAAGCCCAGCCCGTCGGAACGAGGTCGGCGAGCCAGGCCAGCCCCGCCCACAGGACGGTGGCGACCAGCGCGGCCAGGGCCAGGTGCTCGACGGGGGAGGTGCCGCCCCGGCGCGCCGAGGCCAGCCGGATGACGGCCAGGGGCAGGTAGAAGGCGACCGCGCCGAGGCCGACGACCACCGCCGGCTGGACCCGCGGCGGCAGCGGCACCTGGTAGCGCAGGGCCTGGATCGCGGTCAGCACCATCAGGACCGCGCCGACGAGGGCGGTCTGCGCCAGGGTGTAGCGCTCCCGCCGGGCGGCCTCCCAGCGCCGCACCGAACGGTCGAGCAGCACGCCGACGCTGGTGGTGCGCGCCAGCGTCGCCCGCAGGTAGGTGAGGTCGTCGTCGAGCTGCCGGTCGAACCAGGTGGTCAGCGCGTGGTCGTCGGCGAACGGGCCGTCCCGGTGCGCACCGGTCGGTGGCGGCACGAGAGTGGCCATGTTGGTGGCGGCGATCTGCACCGTGCGACGCAGGCCGCTCAGCTCGGCGACCGCGTCCAGCAGTCCGGCCTCGTCCGCGACCAGCCGGCCGAGGCCGCGGGCGTACCGGTCCCACTGCGCCGGGTCGGGCTGGTCATCCTCGGCGGCCTCGTCCAGCAGCGGCAGCAGCCGGGCCAGCCGGGCGTCGACCTCGTGGGGCAGCGACCGGGCCTGCCCGGCGGCCCAGACCCGCAGCTCGTAGCGGGCCATCGCCGCGTACAGCAGGTACCGGGTCAGCGTCGCCGGTTCGGCCCGGCCGCTGCTCCAGGCCCATTCGCTGAGCTGCTCCCCGGCGCCTTTCGGCGCGACGACCACGAGCCGACGCAGCCGGCGGTCGTCCGGCAGCCCCGACGCCTCCCAGACCACGAACCCGCCGGGTGTCACGGCCACCCCCGGCGACGGCCGGTCGGCTCCGGGCGGCAGCCGCCGGCCCGACACGCCCTGCGCCGGCCCGGACGGCCGGTCGGGTCCGTCCAGTTCGGCGCGCAGCGCCGCGTACGCCTGGGCGGTCGCGTTCGCGGAGCCCCACCGGGAACGCCGGTGCAGGGCCAGCCGGAGCCGCACCTCGCCCAGCACCGCCGGGTGCTCGCCGCCCCGGGCGCGCGCCCAGTCGGCCTCCAGCGCCGGCCAGCTCGTCGCCTGCCCGGGGGCCAGCACGACCGACAGGCCGAGCATGTCGCTCCGGCGGTAGGCGAACATCTCGTGGACGCCGCCGCCGCTGCGCCGGGCCGCCGCGACCGGGCCGTCCCGCGCAGGCAGGCCGTCGACGTCGCCCGGCAGGTCCGTCGGCAGGTCGAGCGGGGTGGGCTCCACGATGGCCAGCAGTTCCTGGCAGCGCCGCCACACCTGGGCGAGATGGGCGTGACCGTGCGGGTGGTGCGGTCCGGTGAGCGGAACGAAGACGTGCGCCACCAGTTCGCGGTCAGTCAGCGGTGCGGCGCTCATCCGCCCGCCCCCCGTCGTCCTTGCCCCGGCCGCGCCACTGGTCCGCCCGGTGGATGAGGATGGCCACCCGTTCGCGCAGCTGGTACGGTGCGGGCTGGCTCGGCTGGGTGCCCAACGGGGTGGCCCGCACGGCGAATGACGCCTCGATGAGGGCGGACTGCCGAGCGAGTTCGACCAGATCACCGCGGGACAACGCCCGATCGGCAGCGATTACCAGCAACTCGATCCGCTGCCAAGTGGCCATTGGCAGGAATTGCTCCAGCAGATCGGTCAGGACCCCCTGGAGTTCGCATAGAATGTGCTCCTCGTCGACCTCTCGACCCGCCACCACCACGCACCTTTCCGACCTGCCAGAACAGCCTTTCTTCAGCCACCTCAGCTGATCAGCGGCATCGCTTCCACAACAAGTCCCGTACTGCTGAAAGTCGGCTTACCGACCGCTTCCGGTTTGCTTCCGGTGAACGCCTTCTCTACCGTGGTGGCCTGTCGAAAATGGCCGGGGAGGGCGCGGATGGCAGTTTGGGTGCGACTATTCGGGCGCACGACCATCGAACTCGACGGCGTCATCACGCCGCTTCCACCCACCACCGCGACCGTATTGATCCGACTGTTGCTGGCGGCCGGCGAGCCGTTGACGGTCGACGAGTTGTTTCGCGATGTCTGGGCGCCCCGGAGCGGGCCGGTCGAGAGGCCGGGAAAGATATTCGTCCAGAAACGGATCCTCGAACTACGGAAGCTCCTCGACCCGCTCCGCCCCGGCGAGCGGTCCGAGATCCTACGCACGGAGCGTGGCCGGACGTCCGCCTACCGCCTGGTCCTCGACCCGGACCAGGTCGACGTCTTCCGGTTCCGCCGGCTCGTCCACGGCTCGCACCACGCCGACCCGGCGACCGCGATCGACACCCTCAACGACGCGCTCGGGCTCTGGTCCGGACGCCCGCTCTTCGACGCGGAGAGCTTCCCCTTCGCGCGGCGGACCATCGAGCAGCTCAGGGAGGCCAGGGAGGCCGCCGAACGCGCCCTGCTGCGCGCCTACCGCGACATCGGGATGTGGGACCGGGCGTTCGAGTTCGGGCAGGGCCTGCTGGCCGAGCGGCCCGACGACGCCGCCCTCGCCGAGCTGATGGACCGCATCCGGCGCGAGGCCCAGGCACTGCCCCGCAACGTCGTCCAGCGGGTCTTCACCTCGCCGCGCACCACCGTGCGGATCCTGACCGGCGACCTGTTCGGTCAGGAGGACGCGCATCTCGTGGTCGGTTTCAGCGACACCTTCGACACCTCGACCACGGGCGATATCGTGATCAACAGCGACAGCGTGCAGGGGCAGTTGCTGCGACGCGAATACGGTGGCGACCGCGCGTGGCTGGATCGGGAGCTTCGGCGGGCGCTCGCCGACGCGCCGAAGGTGGCCACGGAGTCTCGGGCGGCCAAACGCCGGGGCAAGCTGATCCGCTATCCCGTCGGGACGGTGGCCGTGCTCCGCCAGCCCCGCCGACGGATCTTCGGCGTCGCGTACAGCCGGATGGGCAACGACCTCGTCGCCGAGTCCAGCCTCGCGGAGCTGCGGGTCAGCCTGGACCGGGTGTGGGACGCCGCCGAGCGGCACGGGCAGCTCGGCGTCCTCGCCATGCCGCTGATCGGCTCGGGTCTGGCCCGGCTCCCACGGGTCGGCCGGGAGGAGCTAATCAAGATCATCATCCGGTCCTACCTCGACCGGTCCCGGCAGCGGTCGTTCTGCCCGGAGTTGCGGATCGTGCTCCGGCCGGCCGACGTCAGCCAGGTCGACATCCTCGACGTGGCGGCCTTCCTCCGCCAGCTGTGAGCCCGCGCCGGGCCGGGACGCCGACCGGGCGCCGTCGCGCGCCTGCCCGGCACGGGCCCGCCGGCCGCACCGTGCCGGGCGGTCCGGGTCACGACCGGGCGTGCCGGTGGTACGCCTCCAGCCCGGCGAAGCGCCCAGGGGCCAGCCAGTCCGATCCCGTGTCGTCCACCGCGCAGCCCGCCTGCCGCAGCCTGGAGGCGATCTTGCGCTGGCAGTCGGGGCTGTCGGTGAGCCGAATGAAGTTGAGCCCCCCGAGGTCGGCCACCGGCCGGGTCTCCCCCACCTGAATCACCAGGGTCCGATCCGGATAGGTCGCCAACGCCATGCCCAGCTCCAGCAACACGTTGGGGCGGGCCTGCAGGCCGGGCTGGGCCTCGACGCTGGTGTCGGCGGGCAGCCTCAGATCCGGATGGAGGCTCACCTGGTCCTCGGGGGTCAGCAACACGACCGCCGCCTGCGCGTGGGTGACCCCCCAGCCCACCACGTCCCGCAGGTAGGGTGCGGTGCTTCCGGTCGCGGTGACCAGCGGCTCCCACTCCATCGGACGCAGGTCCAGCGCGCGGAGGAAGTCGAACATCCGGTCGCGGACCTGGTTGTCGCGGCCGTGCACGACGAAGACGCGGCGGGACACCTCGGGGCGGATGGCCGGGCCGCCCCTCGTCGCGGGGGCGGCCTCCCGGCCGGCGTCGGCGTGCCGACCGTATGCGCCGCTGCCCGCCTCCTCGGTTGCCACGGCCGGAGAGACGGGGGCCACGACGGCCGGTGGCGTCGGCGGCCCGGCTGCGGCCTGCAACGCGAGGCCGATCTCGCCGACCCGGCGCGCCCGCTCGGCGTCCACGGTCAGGTAGGCGTCGTCGTCGGCGAGCTGCTCCACGAACCACTCCGCCAGCGCGAGATCGTCGGCGAACGGACCGGGCCCGTCGGCGCGTGCTGCGCCGAGCCCCGGCACCCTGGTCATGTTCGCCGTCGCCACCTCCACCGTCCGGCGCATCTGCCGCAGCGCGGTGCTGGTCGACACCGCCGCCAGCTCCTCGGACCGGACCGCCGCCAGGTCGGCGCGGGCCGGCGGGCCGACCGGTGCCGCGCCGACCGTCGTCTCCGCGGCACCCAGCATCCGCCGCAGCTCGCCGGCCGTGGCAGCCGCCCCGCCCGCCCGGCCCTGCGGGTCACGGTCCCGCCGCCACACCCGGAGCTGATAGTGGATCTTGGATGCGTGCAGCAGGTAGCGGGCCAGCGGCGGGAGCCGTACCCCGCCGTCCGACCAGAGCCAGGCGCTGAGCGGACCCTGGTCCCGCTCTCCCCCGACGACCAGGAAGCGCCGCCGGACGCGCCCGTCCTGCCTCGCTGTCGTCTCCCAGACCACCAGCCCGTCGCCGACCGGGACGCCGCGCGACGGCCATCCGTCGTCCTCCTGCTCGGGGGGCAGGAACCGCGCCAACTGGCGGCCGAGCCGCTCGATGCCGGCCCCGTCCACCGGGACGACGCCCGCGACGACCGCCACGCAGAGCACCGCCTCACCCAGGGCCGCCCCGGACCGGCCCGCGGTGGCCAGTCGCCAGCGCCGGTCCAGGTCGGCCCACCAGAGCGCCGGCTCACCCGCCGCCGGATCGACGACGGCCCGGCCATCGGCGTCGACCACCCGCGGGGCCAGCGCCACCGACAGGCCGAGCACGTCGTGGCAGCGCCGCAGGATCGCCTGGTATCCGCTGTCGGGCAGTTCCTGCGCGGCGAGGGCGGCCTCCTCGGGCCCGCCCCGCCCCGCGGCCAGCGCCTCCGGCAGGTGGGCCGGCAGGTGGGTGCCGGGGATCGGGGCGGTCATCCCGAAGGAGCGTCGACAGGCGGACCACAGCTCGCGCAACTCCTCGCCGGCGGCCTCGGCCTGTGGGCCGTCGACCGGGAGGAAGCGGTGCACGACGAGCTGTTGCTCAACGACGGGATGGTCGGTCACCGGCGGCCCCTCCGGCGTGGCCGCCGGACGGCGGCGACAGCTGGTGCACGAGGCGATTGAGTCGATCACGAATCGGCGGCGGGACGGGTTGCGGCGTCGACGCCGCGCCTATCCGCGTGATGCGCACTTCCCCGGCCACTTCCAGGGTGTCGATCGACCGACGCAGAGCGGCGGCGTCCCCGCCGGCGAGGGCCTTCTCCGCGTCCTCGACCAGGCGGCCCACTTCCTGCCATTTCCCGTCGGTGAGCCGCCAACCCTGCGCTTCCCGCAGCATCGAGACCAGATCTCTGATCGTTCGTGGGTCGAGGCGCGCGGCGGACGCCTCCCGCTCTGGGCGATCCATCACGGCCCGATCCTAGTTCCGCTCCGCAGTGTCCAAGAAGGGCAGTGCGGATCGGGAAATCGAATCGATCGGCCCGCCGGGCGGGCGGCCCTCCCCCGAAGGCCGCCCGCCCCGTCACGCTATCGGCGGCTCCACTGCTGGTTGGTCTGGCCGGTGCACGTCCACAGCACGAGCTTCGTGCCGTTGGCGGTGCCCAGGTTGTACGGGTCCAGGCAGAGGCCGGACTGCACGCCGGTGATGGTGCCGTTGGAGTTGACGTTCCACTGCTGGTTCGCCCCGCCGTGGCAGTCGTAGATCGTGACCAGGGTGCCCGGCGAGGTGCCGTAGCCGGCCGCGTCGAGGCACTTGTTGCCGTAGACGGTCAGCGCCTTGCCGGACGTGTACGTCCACTGCTGGTTGGCGCCGCCATGGCAGTCCCACAGCTGCACCTGCGTGCCGTTGGTGGTGGTGGAGCCGGGGACGTCGACGCACCGCCCGGACAGGGTGCCCACGAGCGCGGTGCCCTGGCCGCTGCCGGTGCCCGGGTCACCGATGCTGCCCGGCACGGACTGCAACGCGGAATACCAGCGGGCGGCCATCTTGTCGTAGCCGCCGGCGGTGGGGTGGACGCCGTCGATCAGGTCGGCGGTGGTGAGGGCGCTCTGCATGTCGACCAGGCGCACCCGCTTGCCGGCGTTCACCTTGCTCTGCACGATGCCGGGGATCGCCGCGTTGAAGGTGCGCGCGGCCGCCGCCTGGTTGCTGTTGGACAGCGTGATGATCTGCGCGACGAACACCTCGGCGGTGGGCACCGTGTTGGTGATCTTGTCGATCAGGCTGGAGAGCCGGTTCGGCGCGGTGCTCACGTTGTAGTTCTGGAGGATGTCGTTGGTGCCGATGTGCAGCAGGACGCTCTTCGGCCGCTGGGTGTTCAGCCAGCCGACGACGTTCGCGTCGATCTGGTCGATGCGCCAGCCGGGGTGCCCCTGGTGGTCGTGGTCGCCCAGGCTCGCCGGCCCGTTGAACTGCGACCCGACGAAGTCGACCGTGTAGCGGCCGCCGGCGAGGCGCTGCCAGAGGCCGATGCGGTAGCCGCCCGGCACCTGGGTGCCCTCGGTGATCGAGTCGCCCAGCGGCATCACGCGTACCCCGCCGTTGGACTCCGCGCTGGCCGGGCCGGCCGGGGCGGCCAGCACCCCGGCGACCGCCACCCCGAACGCGGCGAGCGCCGCGAGCCACCTTGCCCTCGTTCGCATGTGTTTCTCCCTGGTCAAGACTTGTCGCTGGTCACGGGCTGGTGCAAGGTCGCCGCCGTCACGGGCTGGTGCAGGTCGGCGTCGGCGCGGGCGGCGTGCCGGAGCCGAGGAAGCCGAAGGTCGTCGAGCCGGCGGCGGCGAGCGACCCGTTGTAGGAGACGTTGCGCACGGTGGCGGTCGAGCCGCTGGTGCTCAGGGTGCCGTTCCAGACCTGGCTGATGCTCTGCCCGCCGCTGAGGTCCAGGCGGACGGTCCATCCGTTGATGGCGGCGCTGCCGGCGGTCACGGTGACCTCGCCCTGGAAGCCGCCGGACCACGAGCCGACGGTGCGGTAGGTCGCCGTGCAGGCGCCGCCCGCGGGCGGCGGGGTGGTCGTCGGCGGCGGGGGGCTCGTCGGCGGGCCCGTGGGCGGCGGCGTGCTGGTGGGCGGGGTGGTGGGCGGCGACGTCGGCAGGCCCGGCGGCACCAGCGGGCAGGTGGAGTTGTAGCGCGAGACGCCGGTGCTGTCGGCCAGCGGGCAGAGGAACTGCGTGTACCGCGTGTCGTTGTCCAGGAAGATCTTGAGCCAGGGGATCAGGATCCGCATCTCGGTGGGGTTCGGCCGGGTGAACGAGAGGTGGTCGTTGCCGGCCAGCTCCGCCCAGGCGTGCTCCACGGAGGCGGGCAGCGTGTTGTAGATGCCCTGCACGTACGACGGCGTGACCGTGCCGTCGTTCTGCCCGGAGATGAGCATCGTGGGCACCTTGGTGGTGGACATGTTCAGGCTGTTGCCGGGCGCGCCGGGCGCGAGGCCGACGGCGGTCTTCAGCGAGGGCCGGCGTAGCGCCGCCATGAGCGTCCCGGCCCCGCCCGCGGAGTGGCCCATGACGCTCAGCCGGTTGGGGTCGACCCGGTTGCGCACGGGGCTGGACTGGGTGAGGTAGTCCAGCGCCGCGAGCAGCTGGGTGGCGCGGGCGTCGGCCCCGTCGTTGCGGCTGTTGGTCTCGATGCCGAGCACCACGAACCCGAAGGACGCCAGCCAGGGCCCCATCCAGGCTTCCTCGTTGGCGAACAGCGCGGAATAGCCGGGGACGATCGCCACCGCGCCCCAGGTGCCCAGGCTGGTGTCGGTCGGGTAGTAGACGTACCCGCCGTTGAAGCCGTTGCCCGGCGGCACGGTCGCCTGCGTCGTGGCGAACGGGCCCCGGCTGGCGGCCACGCTGGCCAGGGTCGGGTCCGGGCCCCGCTGGTACGGGTTGTCGGCGGCCGACGCCGCGCGCGGCGCGGTCATCGCCATCGTCAGGCCGAGGACCAGCGCGAGCGCGGCCGTCAGCCACGTGACGATGCGCAGCCGGGGCGCGGATGGCGCGCGTCCCCTGACTTCCGGCGGCGAGGGCACGTCTGCTGGCAGCTCCACTGGTTCCTCCTTCGATCAGGCAAGGCCCGGACCCGGTGGAGGGCGTGCCCGTCCAGGCCGGCCCCGGGGCGATCTCCGGGTACGGGCATGGACCGCAGCCCCGACCGACGTGTCGGGCGAGCTCGCGATGTTATCGCTCACATTACGTCCGTGATTCATGTCGGTCAATTAATCCGCACGGTTTCGGCCGCTCGGGGCCCTGCCGTCAGCGCGACGTCGGCTCCGGGTGGGTCGCGCGCAGCGACGCCAGCAGCCGCAGCCGGTCCGCGTCGGGGCTGCCCGGCTCGGCGGTGAAGACCAGCATGACCGGGCCGGGGTGGCCCGGCAGCGGATACGTGTCCCAGTCCAGCACGATGTCGCCGACCTCCGGCACGCGGAAGGTCTTGGTGCCGCTGACCGATTCGCGCACGTCGTGCCGGGCCCACAGCCGCCGGAACTCGGCGCTGCGGATGCTCAGCTCGCCGACGACCGCGGTGGCGCGCGGGTGGGTGGGGTCGGCGGCGACGGCGACCCGCATCATGCCGATGTAGTCGAGGGCCTGGCGCTCCCAGTCCGGGCAGCTCCGTTGCCCGGTCAGCGTGTCGTCGAACATCAGCAGCAACATGTTGAGCCGCTCGGGCGGGTATCCGCCCGGGTCGCCGAGCAGCGCCTCGGCCATCGGGTTCCAGGCGAGCAGGTCGAGGTGCCGGCCGAGCACGACCGCCGGGGTGTCCAGCACCCGCAGCAGCCGCCGGGTGCCCTCCGGCACCCGCTCCGGGCCGTGGTCGGCGCGGGCGGGCACCGGCCGGCGGGCGGCGCGGGCCAGGGAGAACAGGTGCCGGCGTTCCTTGTCGTCGAGGCCGAGCGCGCCGGCGATCGCGGCCAGCACGTCGTCGGACGGGCGCACCTCGCGGCCCTGCTCCATCCGCTGGTAGTAGTCGGTGCTCAGTCCCGCCAGCAGGGCCACCTCCTCGCGGCGCAGCCCGGCCACCTTGCGCCGGCCGCCCGGCTCCAGGCCGACGTCGCGCGGGCGCAGCCGGCCGCGCCGGGCGCGCAGGAAGTCGCCCAGCTCGCGGGCGTACGGATGGCTCATGCTGCCAGTGTGGCGCGGCCCGGACCGCCGAGGGTAGGTCCGGCGAACCTAGGCAACCGGGAACGCCGGAGCCGGCCCGCACCGCGCCTAGCGTCTGCCGCACCGACGCTTCGAGGAGCCGCAGATGACCGCATGGACCGCCGACCACATCCCCGACCAGCACGGCCGGGTCGCCGTCGTGACCGGCGCGAACTCGGGCCTCGGCCTGGTCACCGCCACCGAGCTGGCCCGCCACGGCGCGCGCGTCGTGCTCGCCGTCCGCGACACCGCCGCCGGCCGGGAGGCCGCCCGCCGCATCGGCGGCGAGACCGAGGTACGCGAGCTGGACCTGGCCTCCCTCGCCTCCGTACGTGCCTTCGCGGCGAAGCTGGTCGCCGACCACCCGCGCATCGACCTGCTGGTCAACAACGCCGGAGCGGTGCTGCTCGGCCCCCGCCGCACCTCCGCCGACGGCTTCGAGCTGCACCTGGCCACCAACCTGCTGGGCCACTTCGCGCTGACCGGGCTGCTGCTGGACAGCCTGGCGGCGGCGCGGCAGGCCCGGGTGGTGAGCCTCAGCTCGCTCACCCACCGCACCGCGCGCCTGGACTTCGCCGACCTGATGTACGAGCGCGACTACCGGGGCTCCGCCGCCTACGGCCGGTCCAAGCTCGCCACCACGATCTTCGGCGTCGAGCTGGACCGGCGGCTGCGCGCCGCCGGGTCGCCGGTCGTCAGCGCGCTGGCCCACCCCGGGCTCAGTCGCACCAACCTGACCCCGCGCGCCTGGAAGCACCGGGGCCGGGCGGGGCGGGTGATCGCGCGGCTCGGCCTGCTGACCACCCAGTCGGTGGAGCAGGGGGCGCTGCCGCAGTTGCACGCGGCGACGGCGCCCGGCGTGCGGGGCGGCCAGTTCTTCGGGCCGTCCCGGCTGCGGGAGACGTGGGGGCCGGTCGCCGAGGCCCGGCTCAGCTCCGAGGCCGCCGACCCGGCGGCCGGCAGACGGCTCTGGGCGGCGGCCGAGGAGCTGACCGGCGTCAGCTACCCGGGGCGGTGATGCCGTCCAGGATGGCGGCCAGGTTGCGGTGGAAGGTCTCCTCGGCGTCGAGGTGCGCCCCGTCGACGACGAGCCGGGCGACGGTGGGATAGCGGCCGGTGGCCAGCATCCGGGTCAGGTAGGGCCCGTGGGCGGCCTGCCAGGCGGACACGTCGGTGCCGGTCGACCGGGCGGTGCGGCGCTCGGTGACCTCCCGGCGGAGCGCCCCGACGAGAAACGCGTTGAGGACGCCCAGGGCCCGTTGGAGGTGGTCGACGCCGCGCACGCCGGGGGCCCGGCTGAGCGCCGCCGCGTTCGCCTCGCCCACGGCGAGCGCGTGCGGGCCCAGGTGCGGTCGCGCGCCGAGCAGGTCGACGAACCACTCGTGCTCCAGGGCGGCGGCGCGGGTCCGGCGGGCGACGGCCAGCACCGTGTCGCGCCATCCGGGGTGCTGGCCGACCTCGGCGATCCGGGCATACACGGTGTCGACCATCAGGTCGAGCAGCTCGGATCTGTTGATCACGTAGTCGTAGAGGCGCATCGGGCCGACGCCGAGCTCCTTGGCGATCTTGCGGACCGACAGCCCGTCCAGGCCGTCCGCGTCGGCGATCCGGATCGCCGCGGCGGCGATCTTCGCCCGGCTCAGCGCCACCGAGGCCGCCCGGGGCTGAGGCTCGGGCCGTTCCCAAACGGGCAACGGCACGCTACCGTACGGTGTATCCATAGAATACAGCGTACGGTAAGGGGGCTGGCGATGCGAGTGGCCATAGTCGGTGGCGGCATGGGCGGCCTCACGTTGGCCCGGATCCTGCACCACCGGCACGGCATCGACGCGACGGTCCACGAACGCGACGCCGGCCGATCCGCGCGGGCCCAGGGCGGGTCGCTCGACCTGCATCCGGAGTCCGGGCAACGGGCGCTGGCCGACGCGAGTCTCGCCACGCGCTTCCGCTCGGCCGCGCGGCCGGAGGGCGAGGAACACCGCATCCTCGACCCGGCCGGGCGCACCCTCGTCCACCACCGGCCGCCGCCCGGCTCGTTCTCCGGACGCCCCGAGATCGACCGCAGCGTGCTGCGTGACCTGCTGCTCGACTCGCTCCCCGGCGACACGGTGGCCTGGCGGCACCGGCTCGTCGCGGCGACGCCCCGACCCGCCGGAGGGTTCGACCTGGCCTTCGCCGACGGCCACCGCGCCGGCTGCGACGTCCTCGTCGGCGCGGACGGCGCACGCTCGGTCGTCCGGCCGCTGCTGACCGACGCGCGGCTGTCCCACGTGGCCACCGTCGTGGAGCTGGGCATCAGCGACGCCGAGCGCCGCCACCCCGGCATCGCCGAGCTGGTCGGCCCGGGAAACCTCTGGTGCGTCGGCGCGAACCGGGTCCTGTCGGCACAGCGCCTCGGCGACGGCAGCATCCGGGTCGGCATCTCCCTGCGCGCGGACGACCGCCCCCTGACCCACTACCGCAGCAGGCGCACGCTGCTGGAGCTGTTCGACGGCTGGCACCCCCGGCTCACCGCGCTCATCGAGGCGAGCGACGGCCCACCGCTGCCGCGCCGCATCGAGACGATGCCCGCCGACGCCCGCTGGGCCCACCGGCCGGGCGTCACCCTCGTCGGCGACGCCGCGCACCTCATGCCACCGGTCGGCGAGGGCGCCAACCAGGCCATGCTGGACGCGGCCGAGCTCGCCGCCGCGCTCGCCGCCGACCCCGCCGACCCCGACGCGGCGATCCGGGCGTACGAGGAGGCGATGTTCGCCAGGATCCGGCCGATCGCCGAGATGTCCGCCCGGGTCCAGGCGATGATGCTGTCCCCCACGGCAGCCGACGACCTCGTCCGCTTCTTCACCCCACGACGCACCGAGCCCGCCCCCGCCACCTGACCCGCACTTCCTGACCTGCCGGCGAGCTGCTCCTCACCGAGTCCGGCCGTCGCCGGGCGCGACGTCGTCGTAGCCCTCCCTGCGCAACCCCGAGCGGTAGGCACGATCCAGCGCCAGCCGCATCAACCGCGTCGCCCCCGGGATCGCTCCGACCGCCTTCAACAGGAACGCGGGCGGGCCGCCCCGGGAGGTGGCCGCGTTGGCGGTGAGGTGTTCGCCCGCCAGCGCCATCAGGTCCGGCACCGTGCCGCGCGCGACGTGCGTGTCGCCAGCCCACATCCGGGAGCGGGCGATCGGGTCGTTGCCGGTCACCTCGGCGTGCTCGACGTCGACGACCAACGCCGCGTGTGGGGGCGTCCCGCGCAGCGCCATCGTCTCCAGCAGGGCCGGATCGTCGGTGATCGCGCCCCGGCCACGCAGGTGCAGCACGCCGTTGCGGCCGGGGACGAGCGCGGCGAGCGAGAGCCGGTCGTCCTCCAGCAGGTTGTGGAACGCGTCGGCGCGTCTGTTGCCCCTGCGGTCCGGGATGACGAGCGTTCGGCCGTCCAGGATGCGCGCCACCGCCTGCCGGTCCCCGCGCGGGCTCGTGTCGCTCCCGCCCCGGGCGTCCCAGGTGGACAGGGCGAGGAACCGCGCGGCGGCCAAGAACCCGGCGACGCCGGGCTGGCACAGGGGCCCGTCCCCAGCGACCACGACGGCCGGCGCGGACGGGGCGAGCGGCGTTGGCGGCTCGGGCGGGGCGGGCGACTCGGCCAGGGTAGGCGACTCGGCCGGGCCGGGCGGCTGCCACAGCCGGGACCGGAGGATGGCCTGCGCGCAGTGGACCCAGACCTCCTTGACGTCGACGGTCGTCGCCGCGCTCCTGCGGGCAGCCGCCGCGCCGTTGACGCGCAGGACCTCCCCGACGCCCGGCAGCAGGAAGAAGAACGAGACGGGGCCGCGCGGTTCGCCCGGCTCCGGCAGGGAGAACGAGACCCGCGTGGGCGATTGGACGCGGACGAACCCCGGCGTGCCGCCGACGAAGGTCGTCCGGCTGACGCCGTGGGCGTCCCGGTAGCCGAAGGCCGCGACCGGGCACCGGGCGAGGAGGGCGCGGCAGCCCTCGTCGAGGGCGTCGACCTGCTTGAGCATGACCATCGCCGCCGGGCGGCCGACGACCGCCTCCACCTCGTCCGCCGTCGTCAGCCGGTGGGGGGTGACAGCACCGTCTGTCCCTCGCATGGGAAGGTCCTCTCGGGCGGGGGCGGGGCGGCCCGGGTGCCGGGGCAGCCGTCGGATCAAGGCTCGTCTCCGCACGGCCGACCCGCCATGGTCAAGGGCTGCCGTTTTCGCAGCTCATGACACTATTGTGAGCAACAGCTCAGGTCCTTGGCTACTCGCTTTTCCGTCCTGGAAGGAGCCTGCGGATGGCCGCCGCCGACCGTCGTCTTCAGCCACGTCGCACGCCCCGGCAGGTGCGCGCCGAGCTCACCCGCAAGCGGATCCTCGCCGCCGCTGCTCACATCTTCGCCGAGCACGGCTACGCCGCCGGCACCACCAACCGCATCGCCGAGCACGCCCGCGTCTCCATCGGCTCGCTCTACCAG
Organism: Micromonospora sp. WMMD712; assembly: GCF_029581295.1. Taxonomy (NCBI): domain Bacteria; kingdom Bacillati; phylum Actinomycetota; class Actinomycetes; order Micromonosporales; family Micromonosporaceae; genus Micromonospora; species Micromonospora sp. WMMD712. Next base: position 6,959,112 of record NZ_CP120743.1, on the reverse strand, counting down.
TACTTCCCGAACAAGGACGCCATCCTCGCCGCGCTGCTGGTGCAGCACATCGACCGCGGCGTCTGGACGCAGGCCGACCAGCTCGACCTGTCCGCCGGGAGCCTGAAGGCGCTGGTGCGGGCGCTGGTCCGCGACGCGATCGACCACCACGACGACGACCCCCAGTTGCTCCGCATCATGATCGAAGAGGCGCCCGCGTCAAAGGAGCTGCGCGACGCGATCGACCGGCACGGACGGACCCGCGTCGCCCAGGTGCGCGACCTCCTCGCCCGGCACCCGGACGTCACGGTCCGGGACCTCGACACCGCCGCCGAGCTGATCACCTTCACCGTGGAGATCAACACCCACCGGCTCATGGCCGGCCCCCGGGCCACCCCGGTCGAGACGCTCGAAACCGAGCTGGTCGACATGATCACTCGCTATCTCCGCGGCGACCGACAGCCGTAGCTGCGCCGGCACGGCACTGCGCGGCGGCCGGGGAGCCGACCGGCGTCACCCGCCGGTGAACTCCGGGGCGTGATCGGTGGCCCACTGGCGGAAGGCGCGCGCCGGCCTGCCGAGCAGGTCGGCCACGGTGGAGGTGACGTACGCCGGGCGTCCCGTCGCGGCCCGCCACGCGGCCAGGAGCATGTCCACGGCCGGGCGCGCGGCCTCCGGGGCGGCGCGTCGGAACTCGTCGGGTGGCATCTCCTCGAACGTGAGCCGGCGGCCCAGCGCTTCGCCGACGATGCGCACCTGGTCGGCCTGGGTGAGCGACTCGGGGCCGGTCAGGACGTGGTCGCCGCCGACGTGCCCGTCGTCGCGCAGGATCCGCGCGACGACCTCGGCCACGTCGCGGTCGTCGACGGGGGCGGTCTCGGCCGCGCCGCACGGCCACCGGACCACGCCGTCGCCCCGGATCGCGGCGGCCCACCACGACAGGGCGTTCGACGCGAACATGCCCGGCCGGACGATCGTCGCGTCGAGCCCGGCGGCTGCGATGAGCTGCTCGTTCCCGGCGTGCAGCGCCGCCATCGGGTTGGGCTGCTGGAAGAACGGGTGTGGGGTCCGGTGCGGCGCGGACAGGTAGACGACCCGTGGCGCGTGGGCGGCCAGCCGGTCGACGACGGCCGGCGCGGTCTGCGGCGGGGCGGTCCAGACCAGGAAGACCGCGCCGACGCCGGGCAGCGCGGCGTCGAGCGACCCGGGCACGGTGAGGTCGCCGGTGACGACCTCGACGCCGGCGGGCAGCGTCGCCGCCGCGTCCGCCCGCCGCACGAGGGCGCGGACCGGCACGCCCGCCCCGGTCAGCAGGTCGACCACGGCGCGGCCGATGCGCCCGGTCGCCCTGGTGACCAGCACCGGCGGCCCTTCGGCGGGCTTCACGTCAGCAAGCTGTCCCATGCCTCCATCCGATCGTTACCAAGTCACAAACGCAACTCGGTAACAAAGGTTACGCTGGCGCGGTGAGCGAGCCGGTCGGCCTGCGGGCCCGCAAGAAGGCACGAACCCGGGACGCGATCGCCGACGCGGCGATCTCGCTGTTCCTGGCGCGCGGGTTCGACCAGGTGTCCGTGTCCGACATCGCCGCGGCGGCCGAGGTGTCGAAACCCACCCTGTTCCGCTACTTCCCCACCAAGGAAGACCTCGTCCTGCACCGCTTCGCCGACCACAACGGCGAGGCAGCACGCGTCGTCCGCGACCGCCGCCCCGGCACCGCGCCGATCGCGGCCCTGCACCAGCACTTCCGCGCCGGCCTCGACCGCTTCGATCCCGTCACCGGCCTCAACGACCACCCCGAGGTGGTGGCGTTCCACCGGCTGGTGTTCGGCACCCCGAGCCTCGCGGGGCGGCTCCTGCAATACCTGCGCGACGACGAGGACGCCCTGGCCGCCGCCCTCGACCCCGGCGTCCGGGGCCGACTGCTGGCCGCCCAGGTGATCGCCGTGCAACGCGTGCTCGCCCGCGCCAACTGGCAGAAGATCGCCGCCGGGCGCACCGCACGCGACGTACACCCGGAAGCTGCCGCCGACGCGGACCTGGCCTTCGCCCAGTTGGCCCGCGCCACAAACCACCTCTAACCCCCCCCCGCGCCACCCTCCCCGCACCGCCCTCCCCCCAGCCGCGTCGATCTTGCACTTTCGGCCCCTCAGAAGCCCGCTTCGCCCCTTTTTCCGGGGCCACAACTGCAAGATCGCCGGTCAGTCACCCCGAGGGCGGCGGTGAGCCGCACTGCCGTGGCCGGGCGTGCGGGGCGCGTACGGCGGCAACGCCCCCTCCACGCCCTCGGTCCGCCCCGCCACCTCCGCGGGCCGGGCATCGCGGCCCGGCAGCACCGCCGCCTCGATCCGCTACACGGCGGCGACCTCGTGCAGGGTCGACACCCTGTCCAGGGACCGGACGCCCCGCTCGGCCTTGTCCACCCGACTCGCGCCAGGGCGGCCAGGACGGCGTTACCCCGTTACCGCAGCCGTACGGCGAGGCCGAGTCCGATGCCGGAGGCGGCGCCGACGATGAGGATGGTGGTGCCGCTGTTTTTCCTCCGCCCGGTGCCGTTCAGTGTCCGGTGGAGTAGAGGTTGATGAGGTTGCCGTCGGGGTCGCGCAGCAGCATCGATCGGTAGCCCCACGGTTGGGTGGTGGGTTCCTGGACCCAGTCGGTGACCTGCTCGCTCAGGCGGGCGCGTTCGGCGTCCACGTCGTCGACCTCGAATTCCAGGATCGCGGATCGGTTGGCGGCGGCTTCGGCCGCGAAGCTGTTGTGACGCGTGACCGCCGCGCTGGCGGCCAGCGCGATGATGCTGCCGTCGGTGTGCAGTTCGGCGTAGTCGTCGGGTCCGAAGGGAGTCACCGGCGCGGTGTCGGTGAGCGCGGAGTAGAAAGCGGTCAGGGCGGGCAGATCGTCAGTGATGAGGCGGACCGAGGCGAGCTTCATGGCGTTCTCCTGGCTGCTTTCGGCGGGCCGGACCGTCCGGTCCCGAGAAACAGTACGCTACCGTAGCGTAGCGTTTCTCGGATGCAGAGATAGGGAGATCACCACGTGGACCGATCCGGGGACGCCGTCGATGTCCGAGTCCAGCGGTCCAAGGCGGCGGTGCTGGCCAAGACGTACGAGCTGCTGACGTCCGGTGGCATCGGCGGTGTCAGCATCGACGAGGTGTCGCGCCGCTCGGGGGTGGCCAAGACCACGATCTATCGCCACTGGCCGTCGCGGGCCGCGCTGCTGGTCGAGGCATGCTCGACCATCGGGTCGGCGCCTCCGGTTCCCGACACCGGCAGCTTCGGCGCCGATCTCGCCGCGCTGACCGGGGAGCTGGCCGAGCAGCTACGCAGCGCCCGCTGGGCGGCGGTCCTGCCCTCCATCGTGGATGCCGCCGAGCGCGAGCCGGAGCTGGCCGGGCTCCATGCGGATCTGCACGCCCGCTTGATGGCTCCATTCGGTGCGGTGACCGAACGCGCGCGAGCCCGGGGCGAACTCGCCCCAGACAGGGAACCGGCCGATGTCACCGCCGCCATCGCCGGCCCGCTGTTCTACCGCCGCTGGTTCTCCCGCGAACCACTCGACGCCGCATTCGTCCAGCGCGTCGTCGAAGACGCCCTCGGCCACCTCAGCGTCCAGCCCCACTCGACCTGAAAGGCACAACTGCAAGATCGCCGGTCATCCAGCGTCGTCGGCCCGGCGCGGGGCGTCCCCGTCGGGTCCCGGAGGCTGGGCTGGCGGGCACCACAGGTGCACCTGGGTCGCGGCGCGGAGGACATCGCGGGCGGCGGCGGCCGGCGGGCAGTCCGCCGTGCGGCAGATCGGGCAGCGGCCGTCGGGCCCGGGTCCGTGCTCGCGCAGGACCCAGCGGGCGGTGAGGATCAGCCGGTTGCGGATCTGCGCCAGGGACAGGAACGGCGCGGTCATCCTCAGGTCACCCCGAGCCCGGCGGCGAGCCGAACGACCGTGGCCGGGGCGTGCGGGTCGCGGGCGACCTGGGCCACGATGTCGCGGGCGGCGGGGCGGTGGCGCACCTCCGCCGGCGCGACGCGCTCGGCCTCGACCAGCGTGCGGGCGGCGCCGGCCGGGTCGTCGGCATGCAGGTAGGCGCGGGCGGCATCCAGCAGGTGCGCCGCCCGGTGCTCGGCGGGCAACCACCGCCACCCGTCGCGCGCGATGCTCTTCTCGTGCCAGGTGACGGCGTCGTGGGCGTGGCCGAGGTCGAGGGCGGCGGCCACCCGGGCCAGGTCCACGGCGGTCGGCCCGAACGCGGTGCGATGGTGGTCGTGGCCGTCGCCGACCCGGGCGGCCATGCCGGCGGCCTCGTCGAGCAGATCGGCGACCGTGCGGTCGTCGCCGTGCCGGGCCGCCGCGAGGGCGGCCTGCACCAGCAACGCCCCGCACAACGACAACTCCGCCGGTGACGCGTCGTCGGGGTCGGGCGGGGCGATCCGGTACGCGGCGGCCAGCGCCGTCGACAACGCCGCCCGCACCCGCCCCGAGGCGCGCAACACCTGGCCGAGCTGCACCGTGGCGGCAGCCACCAGCACCGGATCGCCCGTCGCGGTGAGCATCGCCCGGTCGGCGGCCAGCCAGGCAAGCTCCGCCTCGCCCAGCTTCACCAGCAGCGACGCGGTCAGCCGGTACGCCTCCACCACCGTCGCCCGACCCCGCCCCGGATCGTCGGCGTGGGCGCGCTGCGCGCCGGCCAGCAGCTCCGGCAGCAGCTCGGCCACCCGCGGATACCGGGCGTGCTGGAAGGTGATCCAGGCATGCCCGACATCCCGCGCCACCCGGTCCGCCGGCACCCCCGGGCAGCCGACCACCGGGCGTCCCACCGCCATGTCGTACGTCGACAGCGCCTCCCGGATCCGCTCCACGCCCTCGATCCGCCCGGTCACCTCGGCGGGCCGGGCGTCGCGGCCCAGCAACACCGCCGCCTCGATCCGCAGCACGGCGGCGATGTCGTACAGGGTCGACACCCTGTCCAGGGACCGGACACCCCGCTCGACCTTGTCCACCCAGCTCTTCGACTTGCCCAACCGATCGGCGAACACCTGCTGCGACAACCTCCGCCGCCCCCGCCAGTACGCCACCCGCCGGCCCACCGGCAACGACTCAAGACTGTCCACGACGCCACCGCCGGTCGGGTACGGCCTTGGTGGTCTCCTCGGCCGGTATCCGTTCGGCCTCGGCCTGCGCGAGGAGTCGTTGCTTGGCGGCCTCGTGCTCGGCCGCCTGGATCTGCTCGCCCCGACTCTGCGCCGGATCCCGCTTCTCACCGTGCACCTGCTTCTCCTTGGGAATGCTCATCGGGTCCAGCCGAGGAATCGTTGGTACAGCTGACCGGCGGGGACATGGGGCAGGTCCTGGACGGCGTCGACGAGTTGAGCGGCCAGGTAGAAGGCCAGCGACACCGGGGCGCGGGCGAACTCCGCTCGCAACTCCTGTCGGCGCTCATGACACGGCCAGTCGGCGCTGCAACCGCCGCAAGTCCAGCCCGGCGTGACCGGGAGGTGTGTGGTCATCGCGGTGCCTCCCGTCCGGCCGGCTGACTGGATGGTCGGGCATCTGGGCGGCTCTGCTTCGATGGCCAGTGGGCTCGATTGGTCGGGACCGGTGTGCGGCGTAGCAGGGCAGCTCGCTTCCGCATCGGCAGACGGCCCGCCATTGCTTCCATGACCAGACCGGCCGATGCCGTCTCGCCAGGGCGAGCGCGACGGCTGCCAGGTACTCCTCGTACGAGACGCGAGGCACGCGTTCTCCCCTCGTTGCGCTGACGGGGCGGGGCGTTGCCCTGACTTCCAGGGTCAACACTGCAGCTCATGTCACCGTAACGACGTAGGACTGTAGATACAATAGGTTGTAGAAATGTTGGACACATAGCGTCCCTCTCGTGATCGACCCGAGTGCGGATCGTGCCGTGTTCCGGCAGCTCGCAGACCTCCTGCGAGACCGGATCACGTCTGGCGCCCTCGCGCCCGGCGCCCCACTGCCCAGCGAGCTGCGGATGGCTCAGGAGTATGGGCTGAGCCGCACGAGCGTCCGACAGGCGGTAGCGCTACTGCGGTCGGAAGGGCTCGTGATCGTGCAACCACCGCGCGGTACGTTCGTTCGCGCCGCCGAGCCGACCGAGACGGTGACGCTCCTCAAGGGCGACACGGCCACCGCCCGGATGCCCACGCCCGCCGAGCGACGCGAACTGGAGATGGGCGAGGGCATTCCGGTCATCGTGATCTTCCGCGCCGACGGCTCCCACGAGCTACACGCCGCTGACCGCATCCGCGTCGGAAGGTAAGCGGCGGCCCCCTCACAACGACCCATACCTCTTGACCCCCAAGGCCTGACGTCGATGGTCTAGTAGTGCTTTGTTAGGTCGTTGCGGCGTGTCGCTTATACGGGCATCGTGGCGGTGGCGGTGCTTGGCTGCGGTGCGCGGACGAGCGGGAACTCGCTCGGGTGCGGGCGCTGTTGAAGGACTTCGCGGCAGGGATCTTCGCGGGACGGCACACCTGACACACCCTTAAGTAGCTACGCGCGGATCAGGCGTTGCCCCAACATCATTTGACGGCCTTGTCGGACCCACCTACTTAACTGATCAGACCGCTACTGGCCGGAAGTAACCGCAGTGGGCTTCCGTGGCAGGAGGCCCCAGTTTCGGCCAATTTGATCGCCAACGCCAAGAGGGTCCGTTGACGCATTCAGAGGGTGAAGGCAAGAGCTCGAACCCATATAGTCCTAATTTGCGCAAAAAGTGAATTTACCGTGTCGGGAATACGACCGACCGACCGGCTGATCGCTTCGCTTCAATAGTCGAATGAGGCGGAGGCGCAAGTTCCCGCAAGACAGATCGGAAAGCACCCGTTTATCGCTTCTCACCGGCGTGCGGCCGGCACCATGGATTGCCGTGTTCCTGCTCGCACTGGTCCCGCTCATTTTCGGTACGACCCTTGGGGTGGTAAACCCGAGCAACACTATTCTTCCCGACATCGGCGCGAGCCTGATCGGCGGTGCGATTACCGGCCTAGTCTTCGCTTTCGTACAGTACACGATGGCCCAGCGCAACCAGTCCCAAGAGAAGGAGGTTGACCTTCGACTTTTACTCACCTCTAGCAGCAATCTACCCGGCATCGACCTGTCGGGCCGCCTACTCGCCGGGGTCTACCTACGCGGCAAGAATCTCGAATCGGCCCAACTCGTAGGTACCGACCTGACACGCGCGGTCCTCGACCGAATCGTGCTCGACTCCGCTGACCTGACCAATGCCAACTTGAGCCGGGCCACCATGAAAGCGGCGCGAGTACATGAGGTTCAGATGTCCCGTTGTCGGTTGAACCAGGCAGATTTGACTGGCACCGACCTTACCTCGAGCGTGCTCTCGGCCGCAGTTCTCGACGACGCCGACCTGAGCGGTGCCCGCCTAAGTGGGGCGGACCTGACCCGGGCGTCGCTGCTACGTACCAATCTGGACGAGGCGCAGCTCGGCGGTGCCCAACTCGGTCACGTCCGGGCTATCTCGGTACGACTCGCCGGGGCGGATATGACCGGTGCCGTCCTGCACTTCGCCGACCTCGGCTACGGCCACCTAGCCCGCGCGAATCTGGCCGGCGCGCAGCTGCTCGGTGCAAACCTCTCCGAGGCAGTCCTGACCCTGGCCGATCTGTCCGACGCTGAACTCACCGGCGCTTCGCTGGTCCGGGCCGATTTGACCGGCTGCAAGGCCAACGGCGCGATGTTGCGGTCTGTGGACCTCAGTGGAGCGATCCTCGTCGGCTGCGACCTGCGCGGCGCCGACCTGACCGGTGCCCGCCTGGACGGGGTGCAAGGACGGGGCAGCGCCCGCTTCGACGAGCACACCCGTTGGCCAGAGGACATTCTGGAAGGCTCACTCCCGCAGCCGGTCGATCAAGGGTGGGCGGGGATACGCCGGGTGCGCGTAGTCCCGGCCACGCCTGATGCCGCCGGACTCGCCCGGGATATCGCGGCCGAGATGGCCCGCCAGCAGAGCATATCCCGGCAGGTCGAAGGTGTACGAATGTCGTTGCCGCTTACTGTGCGGCCACCGCAGGCGCTGCGGGTCCGGACCAGAGGAATATCGCTGGGGATTCGGCCGACTGCGACCATCCGGGTCAGCATCGCGGAAGAAGCAATACTAGCCTCTGTGAGGTTCCGTGGGCGATCCTGCATCCTCCCGCCGACCCCTATTAAAAGGGGCCCTGCCAGCAGGGTCCCAGACGCAGAATCGGAGCTAACCGCGATCGACGAGGTGACGGCCCGAATTCTCAATATCGTCGACCCGCGTGACGGCGCACCCTGGATTGTCCGTGCGTGCGTAACCGCAGCCAACCGGATCTGGATCGACGAGGGCCGTCCGGCGACCACCCGGTGCCGGCGCTTCCTGCTCGCCGCGCGCCAAGTCGACCCACTCAGCCCGATCGTCAACTATGCTCTGGGCGCACTCGGCTACAACGAGTACGACGGTGGTCCAACAAAGGCGTCTTTGGAATATTTTGCGGTTGCCTATACCTCCTCGGCACGTCTCGCTCCCGGCATGGACGGGCTGGTCGGGCTATGCCTGACAGGCACCGCGCTAGCCAATTGCCAACTCTACCACCGGTTCGGCATGGAGACCCAGGCGGTACTCGCGGCAAGCCGCAGCGCCGCCGCAAACGCTGTGGCCAGAACCAGAGAACGCCTGAAGCAGCAGAACCTGTCACCACGGGCGTACCGCAACGCGATGGAGGGCTACGCCCTGGCCCGATATGCCGAGGCGTTCGCCCAGCACGTCACCGAGAAGGAGGACGACGTACGGTCATCCATCCCGATCTATGAGGATGCAATCGAGACGCTACGTTCTGTAAATTCCCCAGTCCCGGCCGTGCTATACAACAACTTAGGCTACCAGCACATGACCGTGGCTGGCCTCAAAGAGCGTGGCTCGGACACCCAGTCGTACCAGATGGCGCGCATTCGTTTCCTGGAGTCCTTGAAGGCACATCCTGATCTGCATTTTGGCTGGGCCAACCTAGGCAACGTGGACAGGTTGCTCGGAAATCCGGCCGCCGCCGAGAATAGCTACCGACGGGCCCTGAAGATCGTGGCGACCGAGGGCGGCCGGTACCCCCAGGGCTGGAACGAGCTGGCCTGCGTGCTATTGGAGCTCGGAGGTCGTGACGACGAGGCCTGGGCCGCGCACCAGCAGGCCGTGGCCGATGGTTCGGCTCCCGCGGTCCGCGCCAAGCTGCGCGCCGAATTCGCGGGCCGCCTCATCCTGGTCGGTCACCCGGACAAGGCCGCAGAGGTGGCGCAGGAGGGTCTCGCCGAAGATCCGGGCAATCGATATTGCCTTCAGGCGCTGGAGGAGGCACAGTCCGCTTCATGAGCTACTGGGAGGCAGCACGCAGCCATCCGTTCACCTACCCCGGCGCCCACCCGGACGGCCCGTTCGTCCTCGTGGACGACGAGGTTCATGACCTGGACCGGAACTTCGCCCTGACTGGGGGAACCTCACTCGACGATCTGCTCCGCACCCGTTCGCTTCCACTCATCGCCGCCCGCTACCCCGTTCTCACATACGGCGGCAACCGCAACCCGGCCACCCTAAGCCTAAAGATGGATCACTATCGGTATACCACACCCGGTCGCGGCACGGTGATCCCGGTATTGCCAGCACGGATCCGCGGTTTCGACGTGGTGGCTGGCGGCTTGTCCAGTCAGGGCTACCTTTACGCCGACCTGTTCGCCGACGAGCGCACCGCAGCCACCGAGCTCGACGTGCACGTGTTGCTGCTCGACGATGACCAACTGCGGGTCATGCACGATTCGGAGGGTGTCCGGACCGACTTGTATGACGTCGCCGTCCTGCATGGCGTCGAGCTTCCTGGATTCGGCGAAAGCGCCGCCCTGGCCTACGTCGGGGTCGCGTCGGTCGTGGTCTCTCCCCTATTGAACGCCCCGCTCGCTTTCGAAGCGGTCCGCGCCACTGGACGTACCCTGCCCGCATTCGATACCACCGCGATGATCGCCCACATGATCAGCGCATCGAATCTGTCCGTCGATGTTCGCGCGACCGTGACTCCCGGTATCGTCGAGCCCTTGGACGACATGCAGTTGGCCACCGAGCTGATGCGGTACCTGAACGGCCAGTGGTGGTGGCGCCAACACACCGGGCAACATCGGCTGCTCGCCTGCGAACGCCTGGAGAAAGCGATTAGGGCTGGGCTAGCCGCTACCTCCCGGCCATCCAAGACCCGGGACCTGGTGGCCCTTCACGAACCGATCCTCAATCCCGACAACGCCTACCACCCGGGCGAAGAGCTCACGTTCGGTGCCTGCCTAAAGAACATCTCGTAACTGGGTGATGGCGTTGCAGTCAGTGCCGAGACGACGACCGAGGTTATTGAGTGGGGTCCCCTACCCGTCGTGCCGGGCCATGGGAGGCCGCTCTCCTTGACGACGCACTCATGATCGGACGTCCGCCACGCTGAACCGCACGCGGGGCAGCCGACCAGCGAACGCAACCGGCAAGCGCTGGCGTCGTTCGCCGCCCACCGACCAACATTGATCGACAGATACGAGTCAAGGCCCCTCGATCGAGGGGCCTTGAGCTTGCCGTATTCAATGTGGGCGATACTGGGATCGAACCAGTGACCTCTTCGGTGTGAACGCCGACATGGCGCACCATCGGCTGCAAGCCGTTGCCTTCTGGTGCTGCTCAGGTGGCCATGGTGCACGGCCAGCCTCGGACACCGTCAACGGCTGGCAACCGTTTCGCTGCCTCTATGCTGCCCGGATCACCCCCGCATGCGCGGGGAACAGGCGGCGCTCGCGGCGGGAGCTGTCGTCGTCTCAGGATCACCCCCGCATGCGCGGGGAACAGCACCGGACCATCGACATTCGAGCGGACCGCCGGGGATCACCCCCGCATGCGCGGGGAACAGCGGGACGGGTGGACGCTGAACCCGGCGATCGGAGGATCACCCCCGCATGCGCGGGGAACAGACGGTGAGCCGCCACGCGAACCGGGCCAGGGACGGATCACCCCCGCATGCGCGGGGAACAGACCGCATCCACGGTGCGCTGGAAGCCGTACCGGGGATCACCCCCGCATGCGCGGGGAACAGCCAGGGAGACCGCGATGCACACCATGAACCGCAGGATCACCCCCGCATGCGCGGGGAACAGCTACCCATGACCGTTCGGCCGTACTGCGCCCCGGGATCACCCCCGCATGCGCGGGGAACAGGGCAGCTTCGCTGACTCGAACAACGTCGACCAGGGATCACCCCCGCATGCGCGGGGAACAGATCGTGGTGCCGAAGGACATGCCCCGGCTGTCGGGATCACCCCCGCATGCGCGGGGAACAGGCGGACGTGCCCACGTCCGGCCTGGAGGACACCGGATCACCCCCGCATGCGCGGGGAACAGTCGCCGACCGTCGCCGTCGAGGACTACCGACTGGGATCACCCCCGCATGCGCGGGGAACAGTCGACCTTGTACTCGCGCTGGCGCTCGATCGGCGGATCACCCCCGCATGCGCGGGGAACAGACTTCTTGACCTGGGCCGCTAGAGATCAACAGCGCCGATTTCATTCACTTGCCCGACCAAGATCCTCCCCGCCCGTGCCGCCCTGGTTGCTGGTGACAAGGTACCGCTGACTCGCCGCGCTTGGCGCGTGCCCCGCCCCCGCTTCTGCCATCCCGTCCGCCGCCGACCCACACCACGGTGGAGCGGGCCAGGGCCAGGGCGACAAGGTGGAGCGCCCTACCGGACGAACGACCTTGTCGCCCTGGCCCTGGTCTGCTCGGCTCTGCCTGGGTCGGCGGTGGACGGGATGGCATCCCTACCTCAACCACCCACGGCCGCAACCGTTCGGCAACTCCATCCCGGAGTCGTTGGGCCCCCGCCGGAGGCAGCCCTAACCCCAGCCCCGCACCCACCCGCCGCCCCCTTCACCCACCTTCACTCCTCCCCCACACCGGCTCCGGAGCGGCCGGCGTGTTCCGTTCGGCAACTCGTCCAGGCCGACCGTCGACCGGTCCGCGGTGAGGTGTTCCGAGGATGGAAGAGCTCGACGGGTGTGCTGTCGCGTGGTCCCGGTCAGTCCGGGACTCGTCACCGGTTCCTCACGGAACCAGGGGTGACGCGCGGGGCGGGGCGTGGTTTGCGGGCCGGCTGACTTTCCGCCCCGGCGCCGTAGGCGGCCGGGGCGGCGGCTCCGTAGGAGCCGGTTGCCGCGCCCCGGCCCGCGCCGCGCGGAGCGCCTTGATCTAGTACAGGCCAATTCGGCAACAGATCACAGGCAGCTCCGAGCCGACCAAGGCCAACACGACACCAACCACCGACGCGCATCTCCACCCCGCAGCGACGGCTACCCGTGACTCGTGTCCGCGTCTGTCGTCCGCGCGAAGTCGCCCGCCATCGCAACCCTGCTGCCTGCTTCCCTACTGCTCGCTCATGACGGCCCAGAACCTTGCTCTCGTTGCACGTCTGCGTTCTCCTTCTTCGCACCCTCCACGCCACACACTTAGGGCGGCCTCCCCCGTGGGAAGCCGCCCTCTGCCTGTCCCCGCTCACCTACCTCAGAGGCAGGGTGGCGACCGTTCTCCACTCGTACATTTGCTGGTCCCGGTGCATCTCGATCAGGTCGACGTGCTTGATCGCCACGTGGGCGGGCTCAACGTTCACGCGCCCCACGGCCTCGACATACGGCTCCGCGGACCCCTCGGCCGTGACGTAGGCGACGCTCACATGAGGCCGGAACCGGTCCGGGTCTTCGCCGATCCGGTCTTCGCCGAGCACCCGGCCGATTGCCTGCCGGGTGAGGTGGCGCAGCTCGTGGACTGGCTCGGCGGGTTCGGCTGGCATCACGATCGCCTCATCCGCAACAACGATTGGGCCGAATTCCACTTCGAATGCCGGAACGTCGGCCAGTAGCGAGCGAGCCTCGCCAGCGATCTTCTCGGCGAGCTCCTGGGCGACCTCGTCGCCGAAGCCGATGCCCTGCATGGTCAGGTGCAACCACCGGTCCGGGATCAGGGTGAGACTCGGCATCTCCGCCAGGCTCGTTCGGTACGCCTTCGCGGCTCGGTAGAGCTGGTGTTGGCCCTCAAAGGTGATGTGGAAGGCGTAGAAGCGCCTGCCGACGTGCCAGCCTGGACGCCACCACCAGTGGTTGCGAACGTGGGCGGCGTGCTGACCTGGGGCGAGGTCAACGAGCGACATCTAGCCTCCTCAGACTTCGGACGGGGTGTCAGGTTGGGCCGGCTCCGGCTCTACCGGGTACTCGTCGATGACGACAATGCGATCCGCGGGCCAGACGGACTCGGAGACCTCCAGGACACTTCCGTCGTCGGCCCTCGCAACGTGGATGACCTGCATGACGGGTGCGCCTGTGGGCAACTCCAGCGCGGCAGCCTCTTCCGCCGTGGGAAGGCGGGAGAACCAGTGATCACGGGCCGTCGCGTAGCGCTTGCCGCTGATTTCTTCGATGCAGAGGAAGAGAGCCTTGGGTACAACCTGGGGAGTCTCCAGGTAGGTTCCGCCGGCAATGTCGGTCGGGATGTAGCTCGCGCCGATCTCTTCCGGCCTGCCGGTCTCCTGGTCATAGAGGTGCCGCCGACGTACCACCACCTCGGAACCTGCCGGCACCCCCATCGCGGCAGCGATCTCGCCGCGCACCGGGGCCTTCCCCGCGAACACGATGTCGTGTCGCAGGTGGGCCGTTAACAGTCGCTGGTCGCTGCGCGCCCGGCCATAGCGATGCCGGGAGCGGCGTTGCAGCCGCCGGCTCTCCCGGACGAAGGTCCCCACGCCATGACGGGACTCGATCAGTCCCTCGGCGCGAAGAACCCCCATTGCGTTACGCAGGGTGATCGGACTTACTCGGAAGCGCTCGGCCAACGCGGTCTCTGCTGGCAGACGCTCTCCCGCCTTCAGGTCGCCGTCGCGGATGCTTCGCCGCAGCTCTGCTGCGATCTGGAGGTACTTGGGTGCCCTTGCGCCCAACTCGTCGGTCATCGCCGCCCTCACTCCGGTAGTCCTCTCTAGGACAACCTCTCTACTTCACTGTACGTGCGCTAGCCGGTCAGCGCATGGCCGCTTGTTGCGCCACCAGCCAAACCCAGTCCTATAGAGGACTTGTGGACACCTAATGAGGCAGCTACAGTCCTCTACAGGTCTACAGGAGTAGGCGAGGCACCAATCGGTATGGAGGTGGAGAGCGTGGCTCTCAAGGGTGGTGCGCGGATCGGGCTGTCGTTCGAGGCGGTGTTCCCGCACGGGTGTGTGTTCGTGCCGGACTCGATCGCTGAGGCGCAGGACTTCGACGAGAAGACGCGGGTGCGGACCCCGGCGAAGGACAAGATCACGGGGCTGCGGGTGTGGCAGTGCCGGGTGATGGACATGGACCCGGAGTTGGGGGCCCGGTCGCGTGAGGTGGCGGTGAAGATCCTGTCGCCGGTGCAGCCGGTGCCGCCGGTGGGTCCGTTCCAGCCGGTGGAGTTCGAGGGTCTGACGGTGACGCCGTACGTGGGTAGCAACGGCCGGTTGGCGTACTCGTACCGGGCGACGGCGCTGGTGGCTCCGAAGACCCTCGCGGAGTCGCGCGGGAAGGCCGCCTGATGGGTTCCGAGTCGGTTCGTCGCATCGGCGAGGTGCTGCGGTCGGCCCGGGAGCCGGGTGCGGGTTCTGACCCGGACTACTTCCGGCGTAAGGCTGAGGCGTTCGAGCAGATCGCGGCGGAACAGCCGGACCTGGCCGCGGAGTGCGCGGAGCTCGCGGCTCGGGCTCGTCGTCGTGGTCAGCAGTTGGAGTCTCACTGACCTCTTGGTGCGCGCGGGGCGGTCTCGGCCCTAGGAAAGCTCGACCGCCCCGCGCTGCCCTCACCAACTTGTTACGGCCTGGAAGGGCAGGTTCATCATGCCAATCGTCCTGGACTGGACGCGTGGTGCGGGTGCCGGCGAGTCGGCCCCGTGTGTGATCTGCGGGAAGCCGGCGATCTGTCGGAGTCCCGCTGGCAAGCCGGTGCACAAGGTCTGCGCCGAGGTGTGGACCGCGCAGCGCTCGACCGGTAAGGCGGTGGCCTGATGCGCGCGCCGCTGGTCAACTTCCGCAGGTTTCAGGTCGCTGCCCCGTGGCCGCTGGTCTGGACGGTCACCGGCCTGTTCCTGCTGGTCCGCCTTGCTGTCGCGTTGGTGCGCTTCGTCGTGGTGGCGGTGCGGAACTGGCGGATCGTGCTCGTCGTGGCCGTGGTCCTGGTCGCCGTCGACGTCTACCGCTCGTATGGCTGGTGGCCTCACCTCCTGGTCGCCGTGGCCGTCGCGGGTGGCTCGGGTGTGTGGTGGTGGCGTGGCCGGGAGTCGTTTCATCGGCTGGTCGTGCTGCGGCTGATCGGGCTGTGGCGTCGCTGGTGGGTGTATCGGCGGCAGTGGCATGAGGTGATGTCGCTGTGTGGGCTGGTGAAGAAGTACGACGGTGGGGAGAAGCTGCCGGTCCTGCTGTCGGTGCGGTGCACCCACGCCACCGATGAACTGCTGGTGCGGATGCCTCGGGGTCAGAACCCGGAGGTCTACCACAAGGCGGCGCGGGACCTGGCGCACTCGTTCGGTTCCCGGCACTGTCGGGTCCGCTCCGGCCGGCCGGTGGCTCCGCCTCGCTCGGGTCGCCTCGCGTGGCTGCTGCGCATGGTCGACGGCATCCGGTTTCGGGATCGGCCGCGGCGGCTGCGGTTGGTGTTCATCCGCCGGGACCCGTTGCGGCAGATCGTGAAGCCGTGGCCGGTGCCGTCACGCCCGGACTTCACCGCCCTGCCGGTCGGGATGCGGGAGGACCTGGCCGTGTACGCGCTGCGGCTGCTGGCCACCCACGTCCTGATCGGCGGCGCGACCCGGATGGGCAAAGGCTCGGTCATCTGGTCCCTGCTACGGGCGTTGGCTTCCGGCATCCGCTCCGGGCTGGTGCGGGTGTGGGCGATCGACCCGAAGGGCGGCATGGAACTGGCTATCGGTCGGGCGTTGTTCTCCCGCTACGTCGATGACGACTGGACCCGCATGGCGGACATGCTCGATGACGCCGTCGCACGAATGCGGGCCCGTCAGCAGGTACTCCGCGGCAAGGTCCGCGTCCACACCCCGACCACCGACGAACCGTTGATCGTCGTGGTCATCGATGAGATCGCCGCACTGCTGGCGTTCCTGCCCGACAGCGACCTTCGCACCCGGATCACGCAGGCGTTGGGGCTGCTGCTGACGCAGGGCGCGGGGCTCGGGGTGCTGGTCGTCGCCGCCACGCAGGACCCGCGTAAGGAAGTCGTGTCGGTGCGGGACTTCTTCCCCACCCGCATCGCGCTCGGCCTGACCGAACGCAGCCACGTGGATCTGCTCCTCGGTGAGGGTGCGCGGGACCGGGGTGCCCTGGCCGACCAGATCCCCCTGTCGGCCCCGGGCGTGGCGTATGTCCTGCTCGACGGCCAGCCCGAACCGGCCCGGGTCCGGTTCTCGTTCATCCCCGACGACGTGATCCGGGAGATGGCCGCGACGTTCCCCGCCCCACCCGAGACCCAACCCCACCCGGAACCCACCCCGGCCCCGGCCCGGCCAGTCCCGGCCGCCCGCAACGGCAACAGCCCCGGTGGGCGCACCTACCGGCCGTCGCCACCGAAGCAGGACGCGCCGCTGTTGCCACCGTCGCTGCTCAACGCCCTGGACCTCAACGGCACCCGCAACGGAGGTGACCCCCGATGACCGCCCACGAGCTGCCCGAGGACGTCCCGGTGCGGATGCCGTACGTGGACCTGCCCGATGAGCCCGCCCAGGATCGTCGGTTCTACCGGCTGCGCGCTCCGCACGTGGACAAGGCGTCCGTGCCGGTCACGGTCCGGGTCACCCCCGACGCTGACCTGTACGTCGCCGTCGGTGCCGGCCGCCGCCGGATGTATCTGACGCCGGCTGAGGCGTGGGCGTTGTGGCGGTGCCTGTCCGAAGCGGTCGCCTCCACCGGTGAGCCGCCGGAGTGGATCCGCGTGCACATCCGCCCCACCACCCGCTGACCTTCCTTCCCGTTCCGCCCGAAACGAGGAGTCTCCATGGCTGCCCGTCGGCTCACCATGCGTCCGATCCGCCGGATCTGTCTCGACCTGCACCACACCGACCCCGACCAGTCCTGCCCCTACTGCGCCCCCGACCCCGTCCTGGACGCGCTGATCGGAACCGCGCTGCGTCGTCACGCGGAGATCGCCGCCGAGGACGCCGAAACCTGGGGATGGGCCGCGTGACCCGCCCCATGGTCGGCCCGTTCGGCCGCGACCTCGCCGTGATGATCGCCGGCCCCGCCGGGGTGCTGCACCTGGTCACCAATCCCGAGGACTGCTCCCTGTGCGGGCAGCGCGGTGAGGTCAACGTCTGGAACCCCGCCGCCATCCGCGACGAACTCACCTTCGAGCAGACCCCGCCCCGGCACCGGATCTGGGTGACCCCATGCCCCGTCTGCCGGTTCCACGACTTCATCACCTGGGAGGCCCCGCAGTGAACCACCAACTCTGGTCCTGGCTCCTCATGGCCGTCGGCGTCACCGGCCTCTACCTCGCCGGGAAACGCTCCTGGACCGGCTGGGCGATCGGACTCGCCGGACAGTTCCTGTGGCTGGCCTACTCCCTGGTGACCGAGCAGTGGGGCTTCCTCGCCTCCTGCTTCGTCTACGGCGCGGTCTACATCCGCAACCTGCGCGCCTGGCTCCACCCCACCCCGCCCGCCACCGTCCAGACCACCCCGGCCCCCGTTCCCGTCCGGTCGACCGTCGACCGGGGATCGTCGGTGGTGCGGTCGCACTCCGGGCCGGTGCGCTGCCTCTCCGCCTCCTGCCCGCGCCCGGCCACCCACTGGCACGACGGTGCCCCCTGGTGCCTGCCCTGCGCCGACCGGGCCATCACGGACGAAGGCCGTTGCGGCGTCGACCCCGTGCCGGGCACCGATGCTGACTTCGCCGCGTACTACCTGACCCGGGATCTGAACCCCGCCCTGCGCAGCGTCGGGCAGGTGTCGTGATGCGCCCCGCCACGATCGCTGACCGGTTGGAGTCGGCGTTGCTCGTGCTGATCCTCCTGGCCGTCGGTGGGTTCGCCGGGGCCGCGTCGTTCACCCACGTCCACGACTGGACCATGGCCCACGCCCCCGCCGGTACCGGGGACTGGTTCGGCTGGGCCAACGCCGTCATCTCCGAACTCACCCCCGCCGCCGCACTGCTCGTCATCCGCCGACGCCGACGCCGCGACCCGGACGCCTCCGTGCTCTACCCCCTGGCCATCCTGATCGCCTCCGTCGTGCTGTCCCTCGCCGCGCAGATCGCCGTGGCCAACGACAGCTTCTCGTCCCGGCTGCTGTCCTCCGTACCCGCGCTGGCGTTCCTCGCCCTGTCCAAACTCGTCCTCACCGGCCACACCACCCCCACCCCCACCCCGGCCGCGGTGCCCGCGCCGGCCAAGCCGGCTGACCCCATCGACCTGGACGACACCGACACCGCCCCGGACCCCATCGAACCGACCCCGGCCCCCGTCGCGCCGCCGGCCCCGGCCCCGGAACCGATCCACGTCCCCGCCCCCGCTCCCGTTCCGTCGGTTCCATCCGCCTACGTGTCCTCGCCCATGCCGCCGGCTCGCACCAACGGCCACGTCTACGCCGCCGGGGTGATCCAATGACCCACCTCGCCCGCACCCGGCCCCCGGCCTCCGGTGCGCTCGTTCGCCGGGTCGTCGGCACCCCCGCCGAGGTCGCCGCAACCGTCGCCCTCGTCCGCGACTCCGGCCGCCTGCTGTCCATGACCCGCCCCCAGCAACTCCCCGACGGACACCGGGTCACCGTCACCATCCGGTTCCTCAACCCCCGCCCCATCCGGGCCCACCGGTCCCGCCGTGGCCTGGCCATCGCCGTCCCGGCCGTGGGCGTCGTCGCCGTCACCGGCTACCTGGCCGTCCAGCTCGTCCGCGCGGTCATCGCCGTCCTGCCGCTGATCGCCGGCGGCGCCCTGGTCCTGACCGTCATCGCCGTCCTGCTGCGCCGCAGCTCGGGCCGATGCTGCCCCGGCCTGCACTGCCCCGGCTGCCACCACTAACCCGCCCGGCTGGCCCACCCCTGACCGACCCCGGCCACGGGTGGGCCAGCCAACCCCGCTCCTACCGGAGGTGACCCGTTGACCGCCCCGACCCTGCCCGGCCTCACCCCCGACACCCCGCCGCCAACACCCGCCCCGGCTACCGTGCCGCCCGCGCCCGGCTCGCGTGCCGCCCGTCTCGCCCTGCCCATGTCCCGGCAGGTGCTCAAGGAGATGGCCGCCGAGTACGGCGTGTGCCTGCACCCGGTCACCCTGCGCCGCACCGACCTGCACACCGGACAGACCGAAGTCGTGGACCTGCCCTGCGGATCGACCCGCGACGACAAGTGCCCACCATGCGCGAAACGCGCCCAGCGGCTACGGCGCACCCAGATCCGGGAAGGCTGGCACCGCACCGACGAACCCGCCCCCGCACCCCAACCGGCCACCGACGCGCAGCGAGAGTTGATCCTGCTGCGCGGTCATCTGGAGTTCGCCCGCGACGAAGCCCACCGCGCCGCCCAACACGACCAGATCCCCGGCATCGACCAAGCCATCGCCGAGGTAGAGGAAGCCATCGCCGCTGAGGGTCTCCGCGGCCGGGTCGCCCCCTCCCACGATGAGGATGAGGATGCGGGGCCGCGCCGGAAGCGGTCGACCCGCCGCCGCCAGGACGCACCCGACCTGCCGCGTAAGAAGGTCGAACCCCGCACCGTCGGCAAGGTCTACACCGCGCCCGACGGCACCGAACACCGGCCGTCAATGTGGCTGACCCTCACCCTCGACTCCTACGGCCGCGTCCTGCCCGACGGCACCCCCGTCGACCCGGACACCTACGACTACCGGCGCGCCGCCTGGGACGCGGTGCACTTCGCCCGGCTCCTCGACCGGTTCTGGCAGAACCTACGCCGCTGCGTCGGCTGGAACGTCCAATACGCCGGCTGCGTCGAACCCCAACGCCGACTCGCCCCACACGCCCACTTCGCCATCCGCGGCACCATCCCCCGCGCGGTGCTCAAGCAAGTTGCCGCCGCCACCTACCACCAGGTGTGGTGGCCACCCGCCGACCAGCTCGTGTATCCGCTGGACCGGCCGCCGGTGTGGGACAACGACGTCAACGCCTGGGTAGACCCCGACACCCGCGAGCCGCTCACGACGTGGGCTGACGCCCTGGACCTGGTCGACGCCGACCCCGACGCCACGCCGGCCCACGTTGCCCGGTTCGGCGTCCAGGTCCGCGCCGAAGGCGTCACCCCCGGCACCGTCCACGCACAACGCACCATCGGCTACATCACGAAGTACATCACCAAGTCCGCCGCCGACTGCCACACCACCAACACCGACCGGCAGCGGGACCACCTCGACCGGCTCTGGCAGCAACTCCGCATCACCCCCTGCAACGAACGCTGCGCCAACTGGCTGCTCTACGGCATCCAACCCAAGAAGGCCCACAGCCGCCTCCAGGCCGGACGGTGCAAGGGCAAGGTCCACCAACGGGCCACCCTCGGCATCGGCGGCCGACGCATCCTCGTCTCCCGCGACTGGTCCGGCAAAACCCTCGCCGACCACCGCGCCGACGCACGCGCCTGGGTCCGCAACCTCCTCGGCGTCACCACCGGAGCCGACGACGTCCCCACCACCGGCCCCAACGACCCACCCGCCTTCGCCTGGGAACTCGCCCGACCCGACGACCCCGACATCCCACCCCTACAACACCGACTCCTCAAAGCGCTGTCCCAACGCGCCCAATGGAAAGCCGCCCTCAACGCCGCGAGGTCCAGAGCTGCTGAGGCTGCCGGCCCTGCGACGGCATCGCTGCCTGTCCCTACGTCCTGACCGGAGGAACACCGTGGAACCCGTCTTGTCCCTCGTTCCCCGTCCGCGCTCCGTGACCGGTGACGCTGCCCCGTCGGGTCGTCTCGTGCGGGCTGCGGACAGCCGTGCCGTCTACACCGTCGCCGAGGTGGCCGGGCTGCTGTCGCTGTCCCTCGGCAGCACCTACGCCCTGGTCCGCGAGGGCGAGATCCCCGCGCGCAAGCTCGGCGGCCGATGGGTGATCCCGAAGAACCGTTTCCACGCCTGGCTGAACGCCACCGACACGGAAGGCTGCGCCTGATGGGCTTCGTTCGTAAGACTCCCGCCGGTCGTCACCGGGCCTGCTGGCGCGACCCGGCCGGCGATCAGAAGTCGAAGACTTTCCGCACGAAGAAGGAAGCCAACGCCTTCCTGGCCGAAGTTGAATCCGCCCTGAACCGGGGAACGTACGTCGCCCCCGACGCCGGCCGGCTCCACTTCGGCGACTACGCGGCCACGTGGCTTGCCAACCGCAACGACGAGAAAGCCACCGCCGCCCGTGACGCCTCGATCATGCGTAACCACGTCGTCCCGCGCTGGGGCACGGTCCCATTGGCGAAGATCGAACACTCGGCCGTGCAAGGCTGGATCACGTCCCTCGGGGAACGCCTCTCCCCGGCCACCATCCGGGAGTGCTACCGCCTCACCTCCGGCGTCCTGCGCACGGCCGTACGCGACCGGCTCATCGGCTTCAACCCGTGCGAGGGCGTCCGCCTGCCCCCGCGTCGACGGATGGACACCGATGAGCTGGTCATCACCCGCCCGGAACTGTTCGGCAAGCTGCTGCCCGCCGTGCCCAACCGATACCGTGCCCTGGTCGCCCTCGCCGCCGGCACCGGACTGCGCTGGGGCGAGTGCGCCGGGCTCCGCTGGGACGCCGTCGACCTGGACGCCGCCGTCGTGCGCGTCGTCCGCGTCGCCGAAGAAGTCTCCGGACACGTCACGCTCAAGCCGTATCCGAAGTCACGAGCCGGCCGCCGGACCGTGCCGCTCCCGCCGTTCGTCGTCCAGGCGCTCACCGACCACCGCCACACAGTCGAACCCGGCGACGACGGCCTGATCTTCGTCACCCGCACCGGCGAAGCGCTACGACGCGGCACGTTCCGCGCCCGGGTCTGGAAACCGTCGCTGCACCGGGCCGGCCTCCCGATCGGGTTGCGATTCCACGACCTACGCCACTCCTACGCGACGTGGCTCGTCTCCGACGGCGTCCCCATCAACGATGTCGCCAAGGTGATGGGCCACGAACAGACATCCACCACCCTCAACCGGTACACCCACTCAACGAGCGAACGTGACCGGCGGGTGCTGGCATCGTTCGCTGCCTTCCCGCTGCCTCCCGACCAGCACTGATCGACAGATACGAGTCAAGGCCCCTCAATTGAGGGGCCTTGAGCTTGCCGTATTCAGTGTGGGCGATACTGGGATCGAACCAGTGACCTCTTCGGTGTGAACTCTCGGCAAGCCGGTCGGACCGGGTGTCATCCGAGGTCATCCGGCCTGCTGGGGTGGCTCTGGGTCGGGCTCGGTGGGTGGGGTTGCTGTACTTCGCTGCTGTACTTCTCGTCGACGAGGAACCGGCCGAAGTGGGCGCGTCGCTGTAGCCAGTGCCGGCGGTCGTCGCAGGGGTGGGGTCGGCCGCACCGGCACAGGTTCAGGGCCGATTCGGCGTGCTTGGTCAGCAGGATGTCCGCGTGGGCCACCTGTGCCCTGGCGTACTCGCGGAAGGACGCCGAGGTGTAGAGGGCTCCCACCGGTCACCGCCTCGGCCTGGGGTTGTGGCGGCGGTGCCAGAGGGCTTCGGCGACGGCGTCGACGGGGTCGATGTCCCCGGCCGTCAGGCGCTCGCGGGTGACGGCGATCCAGGGCGGTGAGGCGGGGGTGGCCTGACCGCAGGCGGTTCGCATTCCCTGCTGGGCGAGTTGGGCCAGGCGGCAGGGGTCGCGTTGGTTCTCGTGCCAGCAGCCGGCGACCACACAGAAGCCGAAGCTGTCGGGTCGGTGGGCCTCCCAGAGGGCGCGGGCCAGTCGCCACAACAGGCGGTGCTGGCAGTCGGCGGGTGGTTCCACGGGCGGGTTTTCGACATCGAAGGACATGCGCCGACCATCCCGTTCGGCGGCGGCCGGATCCATGGCCAGCGGTCATGTCACGGTGACATGGGACGGCTCGACCAGCGCGAACGGTCGCCCTAGGCTGTCGACCTGAACACCTTGAGTAGTCGGAACGCGACGCTGGGAGCTGCCGTGCTGCTCGATCCGCTCGATCCCCTTCGGATTCCGGAGGAAGCGTGGTCGCACGGCGAGGTGCTGACCGTGCTGGCCGCCCGCGACATCGGCGGGCTGTTCCGCTGGATCACGAGTCTCACCGGGGCGAGTCAGAGCCGGGTCGGGGCCGCCGTCGGGCTGGAACAGGGCTACGTCAGCCGGATCATGGCCGGACGCAAGGTCACCTCGATCGACGTCCTCGAACGGATCGCCGACGGCTGCCGGATGCCCGACCAGGCGCGTACCACGATGGGCCTGGCACCCCGGCAGGCCGCGCCGCCGGCCGACCCTGAACGGCGCGTTCCCGGCGAGCCGCCGTTGCAGCGGACCTGGCGCGACGACGTACGCAGTGCCGCAGAGCTTTGGCGAGGTGACGTGAACCGTCGAGACGTACTCCGGCAGGTGGCCTTCAGCTCCGCCGGCTACACCCTGCCGGCGCTGCGCTGGTTCACCGCCCCCGACCCGGCCCCGGTCACCCAGCCCGGCCGCAACACGGTCGGTCAACCCGAGATTGACACCATCCGCGCGATGACCGCGACCTACCGCCAGCTCGACAACCAGTACGGCGGCGGGCACGCCCGCGACACCGTGGCCCGCTACCTCCACCAGGAGGTGACCCCACTACTCACCAACGGCCGGTACGACCACCCCACCGGGCAACGGCTGCTCAGCGCCGCCGCCGAACTGGCCCAACTCGCCGGCTGGCAGGCGTACGACACCGCCGAGCACGGCATCGCCCAGCGGTACCTGACCCTCGCCCTGGACTTCGCCCACGCCGCCGGAGACGACGGCCTCGGCGCGGAGATCCTCGCCGCGATGAGCCACCAGGCCACCTACCTCGGCCACACCGCCACCGGCCTCGACCTCGCCCGCGCCGCCGGCCAGACCGCCCGCCGCGCCGGGGTCCCCGTCCTGACCGCCGAAGCCCACGTCATGGAAGCCCACGCCCTGGCCAAAGCCAACGACGAACGGGCCTGCGCCGCCGCCCTGCACCAGGCAGAACAGGCCCTCGACCGAGCCGACCGCAGCAGCGACCCGCAATGGCTCAGCTACTTCGACGAG
Organism: Micromonospora sp. WMMD712; assembly: GCF_029581295.1. Taxonomy (NCBI): domain Bacteria; kingdom Bacillati; phylum Actinomycetota; class Actinomycetes; order Micromonosporales; family Micromonosporaceae; genus Micromonospora; species Micromonospora sp. WMMD712. The sequence continues at coordinate 6,934,888 of NZ_CP120743.1, read as the reverse complement.
GCATACCTGTCGGCCAAGTTCGGCCACTGCTTCCACGCCCTCGGCCGCAACACCCACGCCGAACGCTTCGCCGCCCGCTCCCTACGCATGGACAACCGATACGTACGCGGCAAAGCCTTCAACCTCGCGCTGCTCGCCAACGTCCACGCCCAGCAGGGCGAACCCGACCGGGCCTGCGCCATCGGCGCGGAAGCCCTGACCCTGACCAACCAGCTCCGCTCGGCCAGAGCCGTCCGCTACCTCCGCGACCTGCAAGCCCAGCTCACCCCGCACCGGCAGTTGCCCGCCGTCCGGCACTTCACCGGCCGTATCGACGCCACCCTCGGCCGGCGACGCTGACCCCTACAGCTCTCCCCGAGCCTTACGCGCGACCAGCTCCAGCACCGCAATCACCGTGCCGGCACCGACGATCCCACCCCGGGACACCAGCCCGTACGCCTCGTCGAGCGGAATCCAGGCGACCTGCTCCGCCTCGTTCACGTCCACGGGAGCGCCGATGTGCTCGGCATGCCGGGCCAGGAAGAGCAGGTTCTCGGCGTCGGCAGTGCCGACCCACGGTTGGAAGGACAGCAATAACTCCACCGCCTGGGGCCGCCAGCCGGTCTCCTCCTCGACCTCCCGCACCGCGCACTGCGCCGGCTGCTCCTGGTCGTCGACGTAGCCACCGGGCAACTCCCACACCCACCGGTCGAACACGAACCGATGTCGCCGCATCAACAACAGGCGCTGTTGCTCGTCGAGCACGGCGACCATGGCCGACCGGGGAGCCCTGATCACGTACTGCTCGAAGCGCACCCCGTCCGGCAACTCCACCTCGGCGATGCTCAACCGCGCTCGCCTGGTGTCGTCCACGACCCGTTCGCCGTGGATGGTCCACCGGGTCAACTCCGTCGCCTGCTCCTCCACCACCCCGCCAGTATCCGCGTCGAACCCCTCACCGTGCGCGACAGGCGGCAGCCGCTGGCCGCACCACCCCGGTTATGCCAAGTCGCCCGACCCCTCGCTTGTAAGTTCTGGGCGCTCCGTCCGGCGGGGTCCGTCCGCATCCGCGACCTCGGGCGATTGTCTGCGCCTGGCTGCCTGTGGCTGCCCTCGTCCTCGCCCGCTGCTGTCACCGTTGCTGTCGACCCCCGCCAAGCCCCAGCCAATCCCAACCTCAGAGGGCGTCCTGGTCGACGGCGGCCCTCAGCGCCGAGTTCATCTCCTGGATGGCCTTGTCCAGCTCCACTACTGCACCGTTGTCCGGATCAAGCCACCTGCGATGTGCGCTTTGGTTCACGTCCCCTTCGAACCACTCCCAGCGCACCCGTTTCATGGCTTGAACTAGAGCGGCCCAACTTTCGCCCACTTCAGGCGCGGCGTACAGCCTTACCCGCGCTGTGAGGCGATCCGGATGCTGTAGGTCTGGCACCTCGGCTGGAGTATCGCCGTACTCGTCAGTCACTGCCTCCAGAGTGGACTGTTCGCTCTGCGTGTACTCGGCCAGGTCCACGTAAAGGGCGGCCCGACGTTCCCGCTGCCGAGCAAGGCGCTCGCGTTCATGCCGGACCTGGTCCAGCTCGCGCTCGCGTTCCCAGCGACGGTCCTCCCGCTTCCTGGTAGCTCGTTGAGTGAGCCCAGCGCCGGCCAGGGCCCCTGCGATGCCGAGAGCACCGGACGCGAGAGGTACCCAGAGAGCTACTTCAGTCACAGCCACCCCGAAATTCTTGCGTAGCTCAGGGCCACTGTCACGCTCGGATGAGCAGCTCTCACCTTGGGTTGGTGGAGCACACCGGTGCGTAGCCGGGCGGCTGGCGGAGCCCGCACCGGCACTAGAAGCACAGGGACGTCGTACACCCTCGATACTCTCCCCCTGAGGAGGTGGCTGTCTATGACTGACGGCGTGTTCGGTAGGACTGAGGATGATAATGGTGATCACCAGGGCTTTTACGCCTCGGACGAGTACGAGCTAGCGCAGTTGGCGGTACTGCTCTACCAACGGGGTTCGCAGAGACTCGCCGCATTGGTAGGTGAATGCGGCGCTCTTAACTGGGAATTTCTGCCATCGGATGATCCTTGGGCCGATGCAGAAACAGGGGCAATCCTTGAGGCCGAACCACACGTGGTCGCCAGCTTCACGGCGGAAGACCTCGATGAGGTTCTAAGGGTTCTTCAGAGCCTCGTTGACGGAACCGACCGACAGACTCCTAGTCAGCTTAGGGTCCGTGACCTAAAACCGGATGTCGGCCCTAACTGGCGAGCCGCACTATCCGCCGCCCTCGCGACCGGCGGAGTAAGTAATCAAGCCCGCCGAGTGAAGGTGGGTGAATCGCACCCAGAAGAAGACGGGCTCCATTTTACCAATAGATGGGAGCTTGGGACATATCGCGTACTAAAGGAGAAGCAAAGCGAATTGCCGCCAGAGGAGACCATCGGAATCTTCCCACTACCCGGAGCCCGCCTCAACGACAAGACATGGGAGCCGGACTTCTTGGTGACTTACAAGGGAAGGGCCGGCGTGATAGAGATCGACGGTCCGCATCATGCTGGAACGCGCCGACGTTCGAACGACGTAAGCCGAGACAGACAGTTCCGTGCCGCCGGTGTTGCTTACGTCGATCGGCTCGATGTCCGCGACACGACAAGCAGGTCTGAAGTCGTCGCCTTCATCGACGGCTTCCTCAAGCGGCTACTGGAACATCGGTAACTAAACCCTCACCCCTTTTAGGCATGAATGGATAAACCTAGGAAATGGCCGACTGGAAGACAGGTGCGATAACTGGCGGGTCGACGCTTCTCGGCGTAATTGTCACGCAGTGGTCGGCAAGAAGGTCGGCCACGCAGCAGTGGAAGCGTGAGTTGAGAAGCCGCAGCCTCCAGCAAGAGAAGGAAAATTGCTCCGAACTCTTGAGCGCAGGAATCGGGACATTGTCTTACGCTCGGAGTCTGCGCTACATACACTCTCTGGGCGGCCAGCCGCCGAATCGAGAGCAGATGGGCGAGCTTATTAAGAATTATAATGAAGGCTTTGATAAAGTACGACGACTGGCGATCCTAGTGGAGGTGGAATCACCGCCCGAAGTTGGCCTTGCGGCGATGCAGTTACACGACAGCTTGGACGCATTACACGAGAAACTCCGTTCTCCCGACGGCGAGTACCAACCAAGGTTTGATAGTTTCTCCGAATCACTAGATTCATTCACGGAGATACTGCGGCGACGGTTCGGTCCTGACGGCTCAGCGCACAAGTAGGAACTTCTCCATCCCGTCTGCCGTCGACCCGCCCTCCGGGGAGCGGGCCGCCGCCCGGCCCGCCATGTCAAGCGGACCTTGACGCACGTACGGACGCTGGCGGGTCGGGCGGTGGTCTGCTCGGCTCGCCCGGGTCGACGGCAGGCGGGATGGCTCCCACCGCAACCACCCACGGACCGCAAGCCGCCGACGGACCCCCGGCCATCCTGGAGCCGGAGCGCCCCCGCCGGAGGCGCAGTAACCGCAACCCCGCGACCGCCGCCAGCTCGCCGACGCGGCCGGTGTGCCCTTCCCTACGCCGCGCGGGCTCGTGGCCGCGCGGCCCAGCCGGCTGCCGGCCCACCACCCGGTCAACGCTGCTGTCGTGCTGCGGCGGCCCACCGGGCTTCCCGCTCCCCGCGCCAGCCGCCGGGCGTGTTGCGTGGCCGGAGTCGGAGCGTCAGCGGAGCGACGGACGCGCGCCCAGGCGGCGGCGCGTGCGGCCCGTTCAGGGCCGCCTTGATAGATGTAAGGAAAGTCCTCCCACAGCCGTTGGCCGGCCGGATCTACCTTGGCAAGATGGCGGAGTGGACCGTTTCGAGGGCCGCTGTTGGCTGGACTGGTGGGCAAATCCCATAACGTTGCTTGGCAGCGTCGAAGTGGACATCGTAATGACCGCCGCCGACGATGGCACCTGGGAGGCAAGCGGCAACGCGGTCCTCGAAGACGACGAGAATCGAAGCGGCTTCGCACTGCTTTGCGACCTCGACCCTGCCTTCAAGCTGCGGTTCGCAGACAGAAGCACGATCGATGTCATCGTGCACCCTACCCACAAGGGCCGCAGCTTTGTCCTCACCGAATACACCTGACGTCTGATGGCACTGGCCCGTCCAACGCATCGTCCTCGATGCGCGTAGCATCATCTCGGCTCACTACGAGATCAGCTCCTCAGCAACTGACTCACGGCGGGTTGACGTGTCGGTACCCGGTGCTACTCTGGCCCTCGTCGAGCACGCCAGCGCGGCCTTCCCGCCGGATCGCTGACCTCGACTTCGGAGTTGCCTAGCGGCCTTCCTGCCGCTGACGCGGGTCACGTCCCGCCGGCTCTCGATCGCACCGGCCACTGCGCCGGTCCGGAATCCGCTGAGCGGCCCAGCACGGCCTTCCCGCGTCCACGATGGCCCTCGGATTCGCGTACCTCGACGGGTGGGGATCGCCTGCGGCAACCACCGGTAGCCGACGACCAGGCACCCCACCCGTCCCAGCGTCATCCAAGATCCAGGAACCCAGCTCAACGGCGGTCCGGGGCCGATGGCCAAACCCCGCCCTCCGGCGTGAGTCGCCCTCTTTGGCGGTGCCAGGAGACACCACGAACACCACCGACGGACACCGCTCCGGCGTCCGGTGGCAGTTCGTCGCCCGTCCCCTGCCACCCCTTGAGGAGAAACCGTGTCCACCCTCACCGCCGGCCGTGACGCCCAGGCCCTGCACCGCGCCGCCACCCCGGACTACTTCGGCTGGCTGGAGCACACCCGCGCCGCCGGAGGCTGCACCCGCCCGATCCGCCTGACCGGCACCCTCACCGCCGTCGAACCCGGCAACGGCCGGGTCCTGGCCGAGCGGCACACCGACGAGCTGCCCGATCAGACGCTCTACAAGGCGTGCGGCAACCGCCGTGCCGCCCAGTGCCCCGACTGCGCCTGGGTCTACGCCGGTGACGCCTTCCAGGTGGTCCGCTGCGGTCTGACCGGCGGCAAGACCATCCCCGCCACCGTCAGCGCGCACCCGGTCGTCTTCGCCACCTTCACCGCGCCGTCCTTCGGCCCGGTGCACCACCGGCACATCCCCCGACACACCTGCGCCCACCGGGGGCGCTGCGACTGCCGCCCCGCACCCTGCCGCGCCCGGAGCACCGCCGGCACCTGCCCACACGGGCGGCCCGCGGCCTGCTTCACCCGCCACGACGCCGACGATCCACAGCTCGGCCGGCCGCTCTGCCTGGACTGCTACGACCACGACCACCAGGCCGTCTGGAACTACTTCTCGGGCGAGCTGTGGCGGCGCACGAAACAGGCCATCGAACGGCACCTCACCGCAGTGTGCCGCCGACGCGGCATCCCCCACGTCCAGGTCGTCACTGACTCCGGCCGGATCCGGAGGGTGCCTCCGGTGCGGGTGTCCCACGGCAAGGTCGCCGAGATGCAGCGCCGGGGCGCGGTGCACTTCCACGTCCTGCTGCGCCTCGACGGCGTCGACCCGCACGACCGGCACGCCCTGGTGCCACCACCGGCCGGCGTCACCGTCGACGACCTCGACGCCGCCGTCCACGCCGCCACCCGACAGATCACCGTCACCACCCCACCGCACCCCGACCGCCCGCAGGGCTGGCCGGTCGCCTGGGGCGAGCAGATCGACGTACGCCGCGTCCGCACCGGCGACGGCGACGTGACCGACGCCAAGGTGGCCGCCTACCTCGCCAAGTACGCCACCAAGTCGACCGAGGTCACCGGCCACTGCTCCACCCGACTCACCCCGGACACCGTCGACGCCTACGCCGACCCGGAAGGCGACCACCTCGCCCGCCTCATCGACGCCTGCTGGCGACTCGGCCGCCCCACCTGCCACCACACCACCCGGACAGCCAGGAAGACAGAAGACCGTCAAGGCGACCTTGACCCCACACCCAACGTTTACGCCGGGCTGCGCCGCTGGGCGCACATGATCGGCTACGGCGGCCACTTCCTCACCAAGGCCCGCCGCTACTCGGTCACCTTCGGCCTGCTCCGCGACACCCGCGCCGCCTACCGCCGCACCGAGCACACCGACACCGCCGACACCGCCGGCACGGTCACCGTCGGCACCCTGGCCTTCGTCGGCTCCGGGTGGCTGACCGACGGGGACGCCCTGCTCGCCAACACCGCCGCCGCCCAACGCCGCGAACGCCACCGCATCGGCCGCGAGGAACTCGCCCACGAGACGTGGTCGGGGGTGGCGGCATGACCCGACCCCTCACCCCACGCTGGTACTCCCCCGCCGAGGTCGCCGTCCTGCTCGGCTTCGGCATCTCCAAGGTCAAGATGAAGATCGCCACCGGTGAGCTGCGCTCCATCAAGGACGGCAAGTACCGCCGGATCCTCCCCGAATGGGTCGACGACTACATCCGCAACCAGGTCGACCGGCAGGAGGCCGCCTGATGCCCGGACGCACCCGCGCCAACGGGGAAGGCTCGATCTTCCCCTACCGCAACGGCTTCGCCGCGTACGTCTGGGTCACCAAGCCCGACGGGAAGCGCACCCGCAAGTATGTCTACGGCAAGACCCGGGAGGCCGTCCACGATAAGTGGATCAAGCTGCACCAGCAGGCGAAGCAGGGACCGGTGGCGACCAGCGTCCCGACGGTCGGCGGCTTCCTCACCTACTGGCTGACCGAGATCGTCCAGCCGAACCGGGCACCATTGACGTACGCCACCTACGAGACGTTCGTCCGGCGCTACATCGCCCCCGGCCTCGGGGGAAAGCGGCTCGACCGGCTCCAGCCCCGGGACGTGCAGACCTGGCTCAACCAGGTGGCCCGCACCTGCCAGTGCTGCGCCCAGGGCAAGGACGCCGCCCGCCGGACGGAGAAGCGTCGGTGCTGCGCGGTGGGCCGCTGCTGCCAGGCCGCCCCGTCGCCCCGGACGGTCAGCGACATCCGGGCCGCGCTGCGGGCCGCCCTCACCCACGCCCAGGCCGAAGACCTCATCACCCGGAATCCGGCCGTGCCGGTCACCCTGGCCACGGTCCGCCGCCGACGGGGCAGGTCCTGGTCCAGCGACGAGGCCCGTCGGTTCCTCGAATCGGCCCGCGCCGACGAAGACCCCCTCTACGCCGCGTACGCCCTGGTCCTCGTCACCGGCCTGCGCAAGGGCGAAGCCCTCGGTCTGACCTGGTCGGACGTCGACCTCGACGCCGGTGAGCTGACCATCGGCCGGCAACTGCAACGGGTACGCGGACAGCTCCTGCACCGCGACACCAAGACCCAGGCGTCCGACGCCACGCTGCCCCTGCCCGACATCTGCGTGGCCGCACTGAAGCTGCGACGCGAACAACGCGACGAGGCACGGGCGACCGCCGGGAAGGCGTGGCACGAGAACGACCTCGGTTTCACCACCCGCTACGGCACGCCCATCGAGCCGCGCAACTTCCAGCGTTCCTGGCAGACGCGGTGTGACCGGGCGGGCGTCCGGCCGATCACCATTCACGACGCCCGCCGGACCTGTGCCACCCTCCTGGCCGACCTCGACGTGCACCCACGGGTCGCCATGCAGATCCTTCGGCACGCCCGGTTCTCGGTGACGATGGAGATCTACACCCAGGTCTCGTCCACGGCGACCCGGGAGGCACTCAAGCGCCTCGGTGAGTCACTCGGGCACTGACGAGAACTGCTGTACTTCGCTGCTGTACGGGCAGCAGAAAGGCCACCTTCATCGATGGAAGGTGGCCTTTGATCTGTGTGGGCGATACTGGGATCGAACCAGTGACCTCTTCGGTGTGAACGAAGCGCTCTCCCGCTGAGCTAATCGCCCTCAGCGACGATGACTCTACCTGATCGAGGGACCGGACCGCGAATCCGGGGTCAGTGCGTCGCGAGGTAGTGCAGCACCCCTGCCACCAGGTCGATGCCGAGGCTGTACTTGAGCGACAGCCAGACGACCGTGGCGACGAAGACGAGGCCCACCGACCCGAGGACGAGGCGCACGGGCAGTGACCGGCTGGTGGCCCACCGGGTCCAGGCGTGCACGTGCCGGCGGGTGAAGGCGAGCAGCCGGCGGGCCCAGTGGAACTCGACGGCCCAGACGCCCAGCCCGGCGATGACGAGCAGCCAGCCGGGGCCGGGCAGCGGGATGAGCGCGATGCCGACGGTGACGACGATCGCACCGGCGACGGCGATGAATATCTTGAGGGCGACGCGGCCGGTGGGGTTGGCGCGGATCAGGTCGAGGGTGGTGGCGACCCGCTGCCGCAGGCGCCCGCCGCGCCGTTCGGCGACGGCTGTCCCACCCCCGGTCGGCGCGTCGCCGGGTGTTCCCGGGCCGCGCCGGCCACGTTGCTGCTTCGGCACTGCGTACCCCCGCCTTTCGGCTGCCCGGACCCCGCCGTTCGGGTTTCCGGACCGGGCCGCGACATCCACTGAGGATCGGTTCGTGGTCATTTCGTCCCCCAGTGTCGCTGCGGCCCGTCACTCCATCGGACCACTGGACGTTACCGGAGTAAGTCGACGTCTGAACCAACCCCGACGCCGGGCGGGATCAAGCATTGGGCAAAACCGGATATCGTACAAGAATTTTCACATTCTAACGGCGTTTCCGACCCTCTTCCCACCACAGGGTGAAGTCAGCGTATGGCGGAGCGTAGCCAGAGGTAGCACCTGAGTATGGGGAAAGCGGGACACGCGCGTTCCGCAGCGGTGCCGGGGGGAGAACGTCCATGAGTGTCATCCGACCGACGACCGTAGAGGTCGAGACGTCGCTAAGGCTCGTCGCGCCTGACGCCACCGCCTTGCCGGTGCGTGCCAGCCTGCGTTACGACCCTGCTGACCCGTATGCGGTCCATGTCCTGTTCCATGCCGAATCGGCCGGCGGCGAGGCGGTGAGCTGGTCGTTCGCCCGCGAGCTGCTGGTCACCGGTCTCGACGAGCCGGCCGGCATCGGCGACGTGCGGGTCTGGCCGTGGGCCACCCCGCGCGGGGACTTCGTCGCGCTGGCGCTGTCGTCCCCGGACGGCAACGCCCTGTTCGAGGTGCCGCGCAGCGTCCTGGTGCGCTTCCTACGGCGCACCTACGTCGTCGTCCCGCGCGGCCGGGAGGCCGACCACCTGGACGTCGACACGGCGGTGACCCGGCTGCTCGCCGGTCGCTGACCACGCCGCACCCGCACCCGGGGCCGCGCGGATCTGCCGAGTCCGCGCGGCCCCGGGCTGTCACCGACCACGGGTACGCGCTACGCGTTCAGCCGTGCGTCGTGACCCCGCCGTCGACGGGGATGACCGCGCCGGTCAGGTAGGCCCCGGCCCGCGACGCCAGGTAGATGGCCGCGCCCGCCATGTCGTCGGGGCGGCCGATGCGGCCCAGCGGCACCTGCTTCTCGATGGCCGACCGCGCCTCCGGGTCGTCCAGCGCGAACGCCATCATCTTGCTCTCGAACGGGCCGGGCGCGATCGCGTTGACGGTAATGTGCTCGCCGGCGAGCTGGTGGGCGAGGCTGCGGGTGAGCATGTGCACGGCCGCCTTCGTCGCCGAGTACGCGTAGACCTCCAGCCACGGCACCCGGATCCCGTCGATCGAGCCGATGTTGATCACGCGGGCGGGGTCGTCGGCGCTCGCCGCCGCCCGCAGCTCGGGCAGCAGGGCGGTGGTGAGCCGGAAGACGGCCTTGACGTTGACGGCCCACAGCTTGTCGAAGGCGCTCTCCGGGTACGCCTCCAGCGGCGCGCCCCAGGTCGCCCCGGCGTTGTTGACCAGCACGTCGAGCCGGTCCGTCCGCTCACGCACCGCTTCGGCCAGCCCGAGCGCGCCCTCGTCGCGGCTGAGGTCGGCGGGGATCGCCTCGCAGCGACCCTCGGCCGAGAGCTCCTTGGCGACGGCCTCGCACACGTCGGCCTTGCGGGACGAGATGACCACGTGCGCGCCGGCCCGCACGAAGCCCCGGGCAATCATCAGCCCGATCCCCCGCGAGCCGCCGGTGACCAGGACCGTCTTGCCTTCGACCGAGAACAGATCTGTCATGCCCATCCCCTCGCTGTTCGGCGGGCCGCCGGGCACCCGCCGGACCCGGGCACTACCGATCGGTAACGTAGCCCGCCGGCCGCACCCCGACAAGCCACCGTCCCGCCGGACGCCACGCCGGGGCGCGCCGCAGGGCCAGGTGGCGACGCTGACAGTCCCGTCGGGATGCGACCGTCCCGCGCGCGGGATACCGTCGCAGGCGATGATCCCCTCCGGTCAGCCTTCCCCGGCGTCCCGCGCCGACGCCGCCTCACCCCGACCCGACGACATCACGACGCTCGCCCTCGGCGACCTCGCCGGGGACGCCGACTGGCGACGCCCGGTCCTGCTCGACGCGGACCTGGTCGCCCTCGTCACCGGCGGCCACGGCACCGCCGAGCTGGACTTCCGGCCGCTGCCCTGCCGCACCGGCACGCTGCTGCGCCTCCGCCCCGGCCAGGCGCTGCGGTGCGAGGGCGCGCGGCTCGACGCCGTGGTGGTGCGCTGGACGGCCCGCGCCCTGCGGGGCCTCGACGTCGACGCCGCCGACGACGTGCCCGCATTCCGGCAGCTCGTCGGCGACGACGCCGACGTGGTGCGCGCCGAGGTGGCCCAGTTGGTGACGGACTGCCGGCGACAGCCGGACGTGCCCGCCGCCCGCGCGCTGCTGCGCCACCAGCTCGCCGTGCTGCTGCTGCGGCTCGCGCTGCTGCCGCCGGCCCCGCCGGACGCGGACGCCCCCGGGGGCGGGCAGCGCAGCGAGAATGCCACGTTCCGCCGGCTCCGCCACGAGGTCGAGCGCGGCTACCCGCACACCCGGCGGGTGGAGGACTACGCGGCCCGGATCGGCTGCTCGGTGCGTACCCTCACCCGGGCCTGCCTGGCGGCGACCGGGCGCAGCGCGAAGCAGGTCATCGACGACCGGGTGGCGCTGGAGGCCAGCCGGCTGCTCGCCGCGACCGACGAACCGATCGCCCGGATCGGTCGCCGGCTCGGCTTCCCGGAGCCGACCAACTTCGGCCGGTTCTTCACCCGGGAGGTGGGCCTGAGCCCGGGCGCGTTCCGGTCGGCGCGGGGCGGTCCGCCCGGTAACGGCCGCCCACCGGCCCGGCGGGGGTGACAGGGCGGGCATGATGAGTGGGTGCAGATCTCCGCGCGCGGCGACTATGCGGTACGGGCGGCCCTGAGCCTGGCCACCGCGTACCCTTCCCTGCTGTCGACCCAGGCCATCGCGGCGGAGCAGGACATGCCCCGCAAGTTCCTGGAGGCGGTCCTGGCGGACCTGCGCCGGGCCGGGCTGGTCCGGGCCCAGCGGGGCGCCGAGGGCGGCTACACGCTGGCCCGGCCACCGAAGGAGATCACGATAGGGGCGATCCTGCGCGCGGTCGACGGCCCGCTCGCCGGGGTGCGGGGCATGCGCCCCGAGGAGACCAGCTATGACGGGGCGGCGGAGAACCTGCCCCGGCTCTGGGTGGCCGTGCGGGCGGCGGTGCGGCAGGTGGTCGACGAGGTGAGCCTGGCGGAGATGGCCAGCGGGCGGCTGCCGGGGCACGTGCGGCGGCTGATCGCCCGCCCCGACGCGTGGGAGCCCCGCTGACCCCCGGCGGGGCCGGGCCGCGCTGAAGGCGCACCGGGCTGGCGCACCGCCGGTGCGCCGCTGGCACACCACGACGCACCCCGCCGCTGACGCGCCGCGACCCCGAACCCGCGCCCCGGCGGGGTCAGGCCGCGCTGAACGCGCCCCGGTCGCGCGCCGACGAAGCGCCGTGCCGCCCGCCCCCGAGGGCCAGCGGCGCGGCGATGACGACGGCGTGGTCGCCCGCCGGCACCCGGTGCGCCACACGGCAGAGCAGCACCGCGAGCGCGCCGTCGACCAGCGGCACCCCGAACGGGCCGGGTGACCAGCCGGGGCCCGCGGCGAACCGGTCGGGGCGGCCGGTGGCGAGGGCGCGGGCCGCGCCCTGCTGACCGGCGGCGAACAGGTGCACGGCCACGTGCTCGGCGCGCGCGACGGCGGGCCAACTCACCGTCGCCGAGGCGAGGCAGAACGAGACCAGCGGCGGCTCCAGCGACACGGCGGCGAACGAGGCCGCCGGGAACCCGGCCGGGGGCAGCGCCGGTCGGCCCCGGCCGGCGGGGCGGCCGGGCGTGGTGACCACGGCGACCGTGGCCGCCTGCGGGTGCAGCAGAGCGTCGAGCAGGTCGGTGTCGATGGGGCGCAGCTCGGTGGCCCCGCGCCCGTCCATGGTGGTCACGCCGGCCGCCGCGCGGGGGGCCGCCGGTCTGTCCGCTCGCGGAGGAGCTCGTCCCGGTGCGCCATGACCCCATGGTGCCGCCGCCGCCGACGGCCGGTCAACGCCCCTTCCATCAAATGAGATTTCCGCAGCACGTAGCTCATGAATCCGTTTCACGCAGCCTAAACAAGATCCGAAATCATATCTGTTGAGTATGCGTTGCCGGCCGGTGCGCCCCGGCGGTGTCCGGTGCGGACGGACGTGGGTTTCCCGGATCGGCGTTGCGGGCATGTTCCAGTCCGACACGGCAGGGAATGGTCACGAAGGGAGCCCGCGATGGGTCTGATGTTCCGCAAGCGCAAGAAGTACGGCCCGATCATCCTGAACTTCACCGAGAACGGGTTCTCCTCCTGGAGCATCAAGATCGGTCGCTGGTCGTGGAACTCCCGCGCCAAGGCGCACCGCGTCGACCTGCCCGGCCCGCTGTCGTGGAAGCAGGACAAGTCCCGGGCGTGACGTCCCGGGGTGGAACGGGGCGCCGGTGACCCACCGGCGCCCCGCTTTGCGTTCCATCGGCGGGCCCGCGCGGCCGGCGGGCCGGGTTGGCCGATTCTCCGCCGGGACCCGGGAGGGCGGCGGAGAATCGCCGCATGACGGGGGACGGGGCGCCGGGGCGCACGGGGGAAGGGTCGCCGAGGCGTCAGCGCCGGGTGGCGACGCTGGCGGCCCTGCTGCTGCTGGTGGCCTACTTCCTGGTGCCGGTCGAGCAGGACCCGAACGGGCTGCGGCTGGCCGCGCGCAGCGTCGCCACGGTCGCGCTGGTGGCCGCCGACGCGTGGCTGGTCACCCGCCTGGTGCGCCGGCAGCTCGCGGTGGCCGACGACCCCGAGCAGGTGCAGGTCCGCTCGCTGCTGCAACTCGCGGTCGCCCTGATCGGCGGCCTGCTCGCGTTCGCCCTCGCCGACTACGTGATCGCCCGCAGCGCCCCGGGCGAGTTCGTCAACCTGACCACCCGGATCGACGCGCTCTACTTCACGCTGGCCACCCTCACCACCGTCGGTTACGGCGACGTGCACGCGCAGGGCCAGTTCGCCCGGGTCGCGGTCTGCGTGCAGATGGTCTTCACCATCGGCGTGGTCACCACGGGGGTGTCCATCGTGGTCAGGCAGTTGGCCCGCCAGGCCCGGCGGCGCTGATCAGCACGTCCCCGCCGAGCCTGCCGTGCTCCGGGTCGCGGGCCACCGCGCCCCCGTCGAGCAGGCCGGCCAGCGCCCGGGTGGCGTCGGCCGCCCGGTAGAGGGTCGCGGTGAGGGCGAACCGGCGCAGCTCGGTCACCGTGCGGGGGCCACGGCGGGCCAGCTCGGCGAGGAGCTCGTGGGCCAGCGGGCCCGGGTCCGCCTCCGGCGCGACGTCGACGGCCCGCCCCTGCGGGTCGGCCGGGTCGCGGTAACGGACGCCGGCGGGCCCGTCGACGGCCCACAGGGCGTCCTTGAACGCCTGGAGGCTGCGGTCCGACCCGGTCGCGAACGCCAGCCGCAGCCCCGCGTCGTCGCGGGAGCCCGCCTCGCCCCGACCCGCGGGCACCGGGTCGGCCAGCAGGTCGACCTCGGCCACCAGCGGGAAGCCGGCGGCGTCCAGCGCCGGGCGCAGGGGCGCGCCGGGCGCGGTCGCCAGCAGCAGGTCGGCCGGGCGGCCGGAGCGGGCGGCGGCCAGCAGCGCCGGCGTCGGTGCCGCGCCGTGGGCCAGGGTCAGCAGCGGCGCGCCGGCCGCACCGGCCGCCTTCAGGGCGACAGGCAGCCGCGCCGGGTCGCCGGGCACCACGTGCACGGCCACCTCGGCGGGCAGCGTCGCCTCGACCGCGCCCAGGCGGGCCGGGAGGGTCTCGTCGCCGGCGGCGAGCACCAGGACGGTCAGCCGGAACCCGCGCAGCCGGTCGGCGTGCTCCCCCACCACCCGCAGCGCGGCGTCCGCGCCACCGGCGTCGGTCCCGGCGTACGCCAGGGCGAGGGTGGCCCGCCGCGAGCGGTGCAGCGCTGCGGGCAACCAGGCGTCGAGCTGTCGGACGAGCAGCTCGCGGAGGACGGCGTCGGTCGGCATCCTGCCGTTCTACCGCACCGTCCGCCGCCGGTGCGCGGCGATCCCCGGGTCTGCGCGACCGTCAGGCCGGGACGGAGATCCCGACGCCGCCCTGGGTCTGCCCGCCGTAGCGCTGCCGCTCGCGGTCGAGGTCGAGGCGGCCGATCCGCTTGCGGGCGGTGAGCGCGGCGTCGTCGAGGAGGTCGGCCGGCACCAGCCAGACGATCTCGAACTCCAGCCCGTCGGGGTCCTTGCCGTAGAGGCTCTTGGTGGTGCCGTGGTCGGAGCTGCCGGCCAGGGCGCCGGCGGCGGCGAGCCGCTGGGCGGTGACGGCCAGCTCGTCGAGGGTGTCGACCTCCCAGGCCAGGTGGTAGAGGCCGACGGTGGCCCGGCCGGCGGTGGAGCGCCCGGCGGCCCGGCCGATCTCGAACAGGCCGAGGTCGTGGTCGTTGGTGGAGCCGGGGGCCTGGAGGAAGGCCGCGCCCCGGAACCCGTCCGGGGTCATCGGGATGGCCCGGAAGCCGAGGACGTCGCGGTAGAAGGCGACGCTGCGCTCCAGGTCGCCGACGTAGAGGACGGCGTGGTTGAGGCGGTGGATTCCCATGACCCCACCGTAGCGCGGTTTAGTTGAGCGTTCAACAAATACCACTATGATGGTGGTCATGACCCGCTGGCTGAACCCCGACGAGCAACGCACCTGGCGGGCGTACCTGGCCGCCTCGCGGGCGCTGATGGAGAAGCTCGACCGCGAGCTGCAACGCGACGCCGGCATGCCGCACGCCTACTACGAGATCCTGGTCCGGCTCTCCGAGGCCCCCGACCGGCGGCTGCGGATGAGCGAGCTGGCCGACGCCACCGGCTCCTCCCGCAGCCGGCTCTCGCACGCCGCCGCGCGGCTGGAGGCGTCCGGCTGGATCCGGCGCGAGGACTGCCCCACCGACCGGCGCGGGCAGATCGCCGTGCTCACCGACGCCGGGTTCGCCACGCTGGCCGCCGCCGCGCCCGGCCACGTCGAGGGGGTGCGCCGGCACCTCTTCGACGCGCTCAGCCCCGCCCAGGTCGACCAACTGCGCCGCATCAGCGAGACGATGCTGGACCACCTGACCGGATGATGACCGGATGATGACCGAATCGCGATCCTCGGGGGGTTGTACTTATTGTCGCGGTGCGGCCACGATGGGGCGTGTCCCCCGCCTTCGGTGAATTGACCGGCCAGGCGCACCAGCTGGTGTCCGCCGGCGACCTGGCCGGCGCGCAACAGTTGCTCTCCGATGCGCTGCGCGACGCCGACCCCCGCCCCGACCACGCCTCGCCCGAGCTGGCCGAGGCCGCCGGCCTCCAGGCCCGCGTCCTGGTCGCGCTGGGCGAGCCGCACTCCGCGCGCGGCTGGGCCGCCTTCGCGTACGCGGCGGCGACCCGGCTGCACGGCCGCGACGACCCGCGCACCGTGGCGGCGGCGGCCACCCTCGCGGCGGTGCTGCACCGGGTCGGCAGCTACGCCCGCGCCGCCCGGCTCTACTCCGACGTCATCATCGAGCTGACCGCGTCCGACGGGCCCGAGTCGCTGCGGGTGCTGGCCGCGCACGCCGACCTGGCCACTGTGGAATACGCGCGGGGTCAGTGCGAGGTGGCCCGCGAGCGCCTCCAGGACGCCTGGGAGCTGCACCGCGAGGTCTACGGCGACGGGCACCCCAGCGGCATCAAGATGCTGGCCCGGCTCGGCTCGATGCAGCGCGACTGCGGGGAGTTCGCCGACTCCCACGACACCCTGGCCCTGGCCCGGGAGCTGTGCCGGCAGCACCTCGCCGCCGACGACCCCCTCGCCGCGCAGGTGTCGGCGCTGGCCCGGGCGGCGGCCAACCCCGGCCACGTCTGCGGGCGCGCGCCCGTCGTCGAGCGGGAGGCGCCGACCGCCGAGCCCGAGCCGCCCGTCGCGCCCACGGTGCCGGCGGCCCGCGAGGCGACGGCCGCCGAAGGCCCCCCGACGTACGAGCCGGCGTGGCCGCCCCCCGAGGAGCCCCGCCCCAGCGCCACGTGGCCGTCCTACGACGAGCCCCACCCGGCCGACGACGACGTCCCGGCGTACCGGTCGGCGTGGCCGACGGAACAGGAGTGGCCGGCGGAACAAGAGTGGCCCGCGCAGGAGCAGGAGTGGCCGGCGCAGGAGCAGCCCGCCCCGCCCGTGGTGCCCGCCCCCCGGCTCCCCCCGGACGACGACCGCCGGGCGGGCGGGGAGGGCCGGCCCTGGGCCGACGACGACCCGTGGATCCGGCAGCACGCCCGCCCCGAGCCGGCGTACGCCGATCCGGGGCCGGCCCACGCCGAGCGGGACGACCGGTGGCCGGCCGAGCGGGACGACCGGTGGCCGCAGGAGCCCCGGCCGGCGGAGGGCCCGGTGCCGCCCGCGGTGCTCGGCCTCGCCGGCATGGGCGTCGACGCCCCCGCCGCCGGGGTACGCGCCGTGGGCCCGCCCCCGCCCGCGCAGGACCGCGCCCGGCTGCTCCCCGTGCTGGTCCCCCGCCCGCCCGCGCCCCCGCCGCGCCGGCTGACCCCCCTCGTGGTGCTCGCCGGGGTGACCGTGGTGGTGCTGGGCACGGCGGCGGTGGTGGCCGGGGTGGCCCGGGTCGGCGGCACGGATCCCGCGCCCGGCCCGTCGCCCTCGGCGAGCCCCCCGCCGGAGCCCGACCCGTCCGGCGCGGGACCCTCGGGCCGGTCCCCCGGCGCGAAGCCGTCCGGCAGCCGGTCGGCCAGCCCCCGGGCCGCCGCCTCCCCCGGCAGCCCGCCGGGCGGGGTGAGCCTGCGGGACAACCGGGAGAACATCGCGCTGCGCTGGACGTACCCGGCCGGGGCCAGCGGGCCCGTCGTGCTCGCCGGTGCGCCCTCCGGGCGGCAGCCGAACGCGTTCGAGACGCTGCCGGCGGGCACCACGAGCTTCCTCGTGTACGGGCTGGACCGCGCCGACGACTACTGCTTCACGGTGGCGGTGGTGTGGTCGGCGGAGACGGTCGGCCGCAGCCGTCAGGTCTGCACCAGCCGCCGCTGACCGCCCGCCCCGGCCGGGACCGGGGCAGCGGGTCAGGCTGGGTCAGCGGGTCGGGGCAGCGGGTCGGGCCGGGTCAGGCGTCGAAGGCGGCCAGGAAGGCGTCCGCGATCACCGCGTGGCCCGGCAGTCCCGGGTGGACCCGGTCGTCGGCCCAGCGGCTCGACGGGCTGTGCGCCAGCACCCGGTCGAAGGCCGCCTGGGTGGCGACGTGCACGGCCTCGAAGTCCTTGGCGACGGCGGCCACCACCGCCGCGTAGCGATCGGTCTCGGCGCGCTGCGGCTCGTCGACGTCGGCCTCGATGAGGAACGGGTCGGCCAGCACCAGCCGGCAACCGGTGGCGGTCACGGCGCGGCGCAGCAGCGCGCGCAGGGTGCGCTCGTATTCGTCGATCGGCACGGCCTCGGCCTCCTGGCCGGGGCTGAACGCGCGCCAGATGTCGTTGATGCCGACCATCACGCAGAGCCAGTCGGGGCGCTCGGCGATGGCGTCGGCGTCCCAGCGGGCGGCGAGGTCGCGCACCGTGTCGCCGCCGACGCCCCGGTTGACCCAGGTCAGCTCGCGCTCCGGGTAGCGGGCGTCGACGAACGCGCGGACCAGGCTCAGGTAGCCGTCGCCGTAGGGGGCGGCGTGGTCGCGCCGGCCGCAGTCGGTGATGCTGTCCCCGATGAACACGACCCGTTGACCGGCACCCAGCAGCATGCGCGCGACTCCGTCCCGACCCGTGGCGCAGCGCCGCCCCGATCGCTTGGCCGGGGGGTCGCCGCGCGGTATCTTTGGCAATTCAGGCACAAAAAAGGAACGGCGTGCAGAATGCCGTTCCTGACGCAATTCTAATTATTAGGGAGAAGGCTTGTCAAGGCACTCCGCGGGTCCCGACGAGCTGCGCAACGACGACCAGAACGGGCACGCCGACGAGATCGGCCACGAGCAGGAATACGTCTCCATGCTCTACGACCGGCTGGACGGCCTGCGGGAACAGTCCGCCCGGCGGCTCGCCGAACAGCTCCGCGCCGGCGGCGGCACCCAGCAGGCCCGGTCCCAGCGCGACAGCGCCGTGAAGATGTACGCCGAGCAGGTCGAGCAGTACTCCGCCGTGGAGAACGGGCTGTGCTTCGGCCGGCTGGACACCGACGACGACGCCCGCCGCTACATCGGCCGGATCGGGATCTTCGACACCAGCGGCGACTACGACCCGTTGCTGATGGACTGGCGGGCCCCGGCCGCCCGCGCCTTCTACCTGGCCACCGCCGCCAACCCGCAGGGCGTGCGGCGACGCCGGCACCTGCGTACCCGGCAGCGGAAGGTGGTCGCCCTCAACGACGAGGTGCTCGACCTCGCCACCGCCTCCCCCACCGCCCACGAGGAGCTGACCGGCGAGGCGTCCCTGCTCGCCGCGCTCAACGCCGGGCGCACCGGCCGGATGCGCGACATCGTCGAGACGATCCAGGCCGAGCAGGACCGGATCATCCGCGCCGACCTGCCCGGGACCCTGGTCGTGCAGGGCGGCCCCGGCACCGGCAAGACCGCCGTCGCCCTGCACCGGGCGGCGTACCTGCTCTACACCCACCGGCGGGAGCTGGCCACCCGGGGCGTGCTGCTGGTCGGCCCGAACGAGACGTTCCTGCGCTACATCTCCCAGGTGCTGCCGGCGCTGGCCGAGACGGGCGTGCTGCTGCGTACCCCCGGGGACCTGTTCCCCGGCGTCAGCGCCCGCCGGGCGGAGCCGGCGGCCACGGCGGCGCTCAAGGGCCGGGCGGAGATGACGCAGGTGCTGGCCGCGGCCGTGCGGGACCGGCAGTGGGTGCCCGACGAGCCGCTGGAGATCGAGGTCGAGCGGGAGGTGCTGCCGCTGGCCCCGGAGACCGTGCGGACCGCCCGGGACCGGGCCCGCCGCTCCGGGCGGCCGCACAACCTGGCCCGCGCGGTCTTCGACGTCGAGGTCGTGCACGCCCTCGCCGCCCAGGTCGCCGAGCGCATCGGCGCGGACCCGCTCGGCGGGGCCAACCTCCTGGAGGAGGCCGACGTCGCGGAGATCCGCCGGGAGCTGCGCGAGGAGCCAGGGGTGCGGGCCGCGCTGGACCAGCTCTGGCCGGTGCTCACCCCGCAGCGCCTGCTCGCCGACCTGTACGCCGACCCGGACCGCATCGCCGCCGCCACGCCCGGCTGGACCGACGCCGACCGGGCGGCGCTGCGCCGCGAGCCGGGCGGCTGGACGCCGGCAGACGTGCCGCTGCTGGACGAGGCCGCCGAGCTGCTCGGCGAGGACGACCGGGCCGCCGAGGCCCGCCGGGCCCGCCTGCGCGCCCTGCAACGCGAGTACGCCGAGGGCGTGCTGGAGATCGCCCGGGGCTCCCGGTCGATCGACGTGGAGGACGAGGCGGAGGGCGGCGAGATCCTCGGGGTGGCCGACCTGCTGGACGCCGACCGGCTGCTGGAGCGGCAGGAGTCCAGCGACGGGCTGACCACCGCCCAGCGGGCCGCCGCCGACCGGAGCTGGGCGTTCGGGCACGTCATCGTCGACGAGGCGCAGGAGCTGTCGCCGATGGCCTGGCGGCTGCTGATGCGCCGCTGTCCCAGCCGGTCCATGACGATCGTCGGGGACGTGGCGCAGACCGGCGCGCTCGCCGGCACCCCGTCGTGGGGCGAGGCGCTGGAGCCGTACGTGGCGCAGCGGTGGCGGCTGGAGGAGCTGACGGTCAGCTACCGCACCCCCGCCGAGATCATGTCGGTGGCGGCCGGGGTGCTGGCCGAGATCGACCCGCACCTGCGCCCGCCCCGCTCGGTGCGGCGCAGCGGGGTGCCGCCGTGGGAACGCGCGGTCGACGGGGGCCGGCTGGCCGGCGAGCTGGCCGACGCCGCCGTCGCCGAGGCGGCCGACCTGACCGACGGGCGGCTCGGGGTGATCGTGCCCGCCGGCCGGGTCGACGCGCTGGGCGCGGCGCTGCTGGCGGCCCTGCCCGAGGCGGCCGTCGGCGACCACCCGGAGTTGGAGAGCCGGGTGGTGCTGCTGACGGTGGCCCAGGCCAAGGGGCTGGAGTTCGACACCGTCCTGGTGGTCGACCCGGACGGGATCGTCGCGGAGTCGCCGCGCGGGCACAGCGACCTCTACGTCGCGCTGACCCGCGCCACCCAGCGCCTCGGCGTCCTCCGCCCCACCTGACCCGCCCCGGCTACCGGAATCCTGGACGGTTGCCGTCTGCTGTGGACGGCAACCGTCCAAGGTCTGGTCTCGCTGGCGGCCGGTCAGTCCTCGGTTCTCCCTGGCGGCCGGTCAGTCCTCTGTTCTCCCTGGCGGCCGGTCAGTCCTCGATGAAGTTGCCGACCTGGCTGGCGCTGCTGGACTGGTCGCTGGTCGCGCCGCCCGCCGGGGTGCTCAGCCCGCCCGTGGTCGCGTCGCCCGTGGTGGTCGGCGCGACCTCCCCCGGGTGCCGCTCCGGCTGCCGGGCCACCCGGCGGACGCTCGCCGGCCCGGCCGTGCCGCCGGTCGTGGTGACCGCGCCCTGGCCCCGGGTGGGGCCGCCGTCGCGCAGCACCGCCGGGTCGATCCGGACGTGCGCCGGGTCGTCCGGGTCCTCGTCCTGAATGACCCGCTGCACGTCGGTCTGCGGCACGGTGACCTCGTCGAGCGCCCCCTCGCCGTAGACGCCGCCGGCGATCCGTTCCTCGGCCTTGCGGGCGGACTCCCGCATCGTGTCGTCCTCACGCACGTCCATCACCTCGCAGAAGTGTCGGAATCGTGCTGCGTGCCCGGCCGGGGGGCGACCAAACGTGCCCGCGCCGCGCGCCCCGGCCGCGCACCGCACCGCCCGGCCGCGCACCGCACCGCCCGGTCCGCCCGCACCGCCCGGTCCGCTTGCTCCGCCCGCCGCCCAGCCCGGCGGCCGCCCGCACCCGCCCCGAGCTGCTGCTATCCGGCGACAGGAGGGTGTTACCTCGCCGGGGAGCCGGGTAGTCGGGGGGTGCCCCCGCCACGAACGTCAACCGTGCCGTGGCCGAAACGCGGTAGCGGGGCGAGGGAGCGCAGTAAGGACTCATCGCATCCTGAGGAGGACAAGATGAGCACGCAGGCTGCATCCACCAGGCCGATGAACCGCACGCAGGAAGCCCCGAACCGGGCGATGAACGACATGCCGAACCGCGCGATGCAGGAGGCGCCCACCCGGCCGATGCCGATGATGCACGACGGGCACCGGGAGCCGATGATGGCACCGGGCACGGAGACCAAGCAGGCCTTCATGACCACGGAGTTCTGGGTCTACGTCGCCTCCGTGATCGGCGTGCTCGCCGCGTCGTACCTGGTCGGCAAGAACTCGGTCGGCGTGGACATCTTCCGCGCGCCGCAGGCATGGTTCTTCATCACGCTGCTGACCATCGGCTACCTCGGCAGCCGGGGCCTGGCCAAGGCCGGCAGCAACTTCCGCAGCGGCGCGGAGCGCAAGGCCCGGCACTGACGCCGGACCAGCTCCGAGCAGCACGGTGGCCCGCCGGGATTCCCGGCGGGCCACCGTCGCGTTTCTTCGCGTACGTGCCGGACTACTCCTCGCCGAAGCCCCAGTCCTCGGCGAAGTCGCCCTCGACGGCGTCCTCGATCATCTCGCCGGCGACCATCCCGCCGACCGCGCCGAGCGCTGCCCCGGCGACGATCCCGCCCATCCCGGGACCCCGGCCGTGGCCGCGACCGTGGCCGTGCTGCGGCGGGTAGCCAGGTTGCGTCGGGTAGCCGTGCTGCGGCGGGTAGCCCTGCGGGGCCCCGAAGCCCTGGGCACGCAGGCCGCCGTAGCGCGACGTGGTCTCCTTCAACCAGCCGTCGGCCACCTGCGCCCAGTCGACGCGGTCGGCGTCGGCGTGCGACACCGGGTAGCGCCCGAATACGTCGTGGCCGGCGCTGAGGAAGCCGCCCCGCTTGTCGCACTCCAGGATCACGTCGATGCCCTGCTGGCTGGTGACGAACGTCAGCTCGACCTCGTTGATGACCTGCGCGTACTGCGGGGCCGCGAAGTATTCGATCTCCTGGTAGAAGGGGAGCGTCTGCTGCACCCCCCGGATGTGGCCGCGCTCCAGGTCGGCGCCCTTGAACCGGAAGCCGAGCCGGGCGAACGCCTCCAGGATCCGCTCCTGCACCGGCAGCGGGTGCACCGCCACCTGGTCGAGGTCGCTCTTGTCGACGGCCCGGGCCACCGCCACCTCGGTGCGCAGCCCCATGGTCATGCCGTGCAGACGCTGGCCGTACACGTCGGTGATCGGGGTCTCCCACGGCACCGGGAGCTGGAACGGGATCGACAGCTGCTGCTTCGGGGCGAGCTCGAAGGCCCCGCTGACCGGCATCCGGTGGAACTCCATGATGCCCGCGTACTCGCTGTCGCCGCTCTCGATCTCGACACGGGTGACCAGGCCGACGGCGATCTGCTCGATGGCGGCCGGGGCTTCCCCGCCGACCAGGTTGACCCGGCCGTCGAGGGCCAGACCGGGCCGGGTGTTCGGGTTCGCGAGAACGGTGTCCACGGTCGGACCGCCCACCCCGAACGCGCTCAACATCTTCTTGAAGACCATCGCCACTCCCGCAGGTGCGCGCTCCACCCTGGAGCGTCGCAGCTCACGCCACCGACCCTAGCCAACACCGCTGTGAGGTGCCTGGGAACACACCGTGCCGTGCTCGGCGGCGTCCGGCGGGCGTGAGCAGGGGACCCTTCTCTACCGTATGCGTTAACAGGGGGCCCTTCCTTACACCTCCACCACGACCAGGTCGCCCACCTGCTCGGCGAGCGGGGCGCGGGCCGCCGGGTCGAGCCCTGCGTCGGTGATCAGCACGTCCGCGTCGGCGAGCGGGGCGATGGTGGCGATGCCGATCGTCTCCCACTTGGTGTGGTCGGCCAGCACCACCAGCCGCCGGGCGGCGTGCACCAGCCGCCGGTTGATGCCGGCCTCCAGCAGGTTGGGGGTGGTGAAGCCGGTGCGCGGGCTCATCCCGTGCACCCCGAGGAAGAGCACGTCGACGTTGAGCGTGCTCACGGCGGCCTCCGCCACCGGCCCGGTCAGCGCGTCCGACGGGGTGCGGATGCCGCCGGTGAGCACGACCGTGCGGTCGGCCCGGGGGTCGGCGTAGAGCGCGTCGGCGACGGGGATCGAGTTGGTCACCACGGTCAGCCCGCGCACGTCGGCGAGCAGGGTGGCCAGGGCGGCCGTGGTGGTGCCGGCGGAGAGCGCGATCGCCATGCCGGGCTCGACGAGGGTGGCGGCCCGCGCGGCGATGGCCCGCTTCTCGTCGCGCTGGCGGATCGACTTCGCGGCGAAGCCGGGCTCCTCGGCCGAGCCCGGCCCGGCCAGGGTCGCCCCGCCGTGCACCTTGTCGATCAGCCCGCGTTCGGCGAGGACCTCCAGGTCGCGGCGGATGGTCATGTCGGAGACGCCGAAGCGGGTCACCAGGTGGCTGACCCGCACCCCGCCGCGCTGCCGGATCAGCTCAAGGATGGCGCTCTGCCGTTGCTGGGCGAGCATCGGGCTCCTCCTCCCGGACCACGGCCACCTCGCCCGGGGCGACCTCCAGCTCCCCGGCACAGCGGGCGCCCGCGAGCAGCTCGGTTCCGGTGGCGGCGATCCGCGCCGGACGGTCGGTGTGGTTGACGACGAACAGCCAGCTCCGCCCGTCGCCGCGGCGGCGGACCACCTCCACGCCGGGCGGGGCGTCGGCGGCCGGCCGGACGCCGGCCTCGGCCAGCAGCCGGGCCACCAGGCGGTCGGTTGCGGCGTCGTCGAGCCGGGTGGCCGCGTACCAGGCCGCGCCCGCGCCGACGGCGTGCCGGGTCAGCGCCGGGACCCCGGGCAGGGGCCCGTCGGCGTACGCGGCGACGACCTGCGCGCCGGCCGGGTGCAGCCACTCCGTCCACACGTCGGCGGCGGAGCCGTCGTCGAGGGTGACCCGCTCGCCCTCGCGCAGCGGGAAGAACTCCTCGGTGCGGATGCCGAGCAGCTCCCGGAACGCGCCGGGGTAGCCGCCGAGCCGGACGTGGTCGTGCTCGTCGACGATGCCGCTGAAGTAGGTCACCAGGGCGGTGCCGCCGGCGGCGACCCACCGGCGCAGGGCCTCGGCGTCGGCGTCGCGGACGAGGTAGAGCGTCGGCACCAGCACGAGGCGGTAGCGGGACAGGTCGGTCGACGGGTGCACCACGTCGGCGGTGACGCCGGCCCGCCAGAGCGCGCCGTGCAGGGCGGTGAACCGGTCGGCGTACGTGACGTCGACGCTGGGGTGGGAGTCCAGCTCGACGCCCCACCATGCCTCGTAGTCGAACAGGATCGCCACGTCGGCGTCGACGCGGCTGCCGCGTACCTCGGCGAGGGCCTTCAGGTCGGCGCCGAGCCCGCACACCTCGCGGAAGACCTTGGTGTCCGCCCCGGCGTGCGGGACGAGCGCCGAATGGTACTTCTCCGCGCCGGCCCGGGAGGCCCGCCACTGGAAGAACAGCACCCCGTCGGCGCCCCGGGCGACGTGGGCGAGGCTGTTGCGGCGTAGCTGCCCGGGTGCCTTCGCCACGTTGCGGGGCTGCCAGTTGACCGCGCTGGTGGAGTGCTCCATGAGCAGCCACGGCGCGCCGCCGGCGACGCCCCGGGTGTGGTCGGCCGCCAGCGCCAGGCCGACGTGCGAGAGCGGGTCGGCGGCCGAGAGGTAGTGGTCGGTGGCGACCAGGTCCACGTCGGCGACCCAGGAGTGGTAGTCCATGTGCTTGCTCATGCCCACCATGAAGTTGGTGGTGACGGGCTGGGCGACGAGCCGCTTGAGCAGGTCGCGTTCGGCGCGAAGCTGGGCGCGCTGCTCGTCGGAGGAGAAGCGCAGGAAGTCGAGCTGCTGGGTGGGGTTGGCGAAGGTCGGCGCGGCGCGCGGCGGGTTGATCTCGGCCCAGTCGCCGTAGCGCTGGCTCCAGAAGAGGGTGCCCCACGCCTCGTTGAGGGCGTCGAGGTCGCCGTAGCGCTCGCGCAGCCAGCCCCGGAACGCCGCCGCGCTGACGTCGCAGTAGCAGTGCACGTTGTGGCAGCCCAGCTCGTTGGAGACGTGCCACATGACGACGGCGGGGTGGTCGGCGTAGCGGGTGGCGACGGCCTCGACGAGGGCGAGCGAACGCTCGCGGAACACCGGCGAGCTGGGGCAGTACGCCTGCCGGCCGCCCGGCCACAGCACGGTGCCGTCGGCGCGGCGGGGCAGCGTCTCGGGGTGGGCGTGGGCCAGCCACGGCGGCGGGCTGGCGGTGGCGGTGGCGAGGTCGACCGAGATCCCCCCGGCGTGCAGGGTGTCGAGGGCGCGGTCGAGCCAGCCGAAGTCGTAGGTGCCGGGGGTGGGCTCCAGCAGGGCCCAGGAGAAGATGCCGACGGAGACCAGGTTGACCCCGGCGCGGCGCATGAGCTCCACGTCCTCGGCCCAGGTCTGCTCGGGCCACTGCTCGGGGTTGTAGTCGGCGCCGTAGTAGATGCCGTCGCCCTGCCAGCCGTCGCCCTGCCCGCCGGTGTCGCGCTGCCCGCCGGTGTCGTGTCGATCCCGCATGAGGGCACAGCGTGCCCGCGCAGCACACCCAAGTCAACACTTTTCAACATCGGGCTTCTTTACAACGTTTACCGCGTCGATCCCCTTGTCACAGCGCGGTTTCGATCGACAGATCGACCCTTGACAGCGCCCGACGGACGAGTAGCTTGAGGCCCCTATGGCCGTTCGTGTTCGCTGATGTGGGTTCACGGTGGATCCGCTGTGGCATTCCCGAACGCCGATCACCCACCACCCCCACCACCCCACCCCCGGGTGCCGCACCCCTTCTCAGCCGCAGGAGGCACCATGTCCCGTCCCCGCACCCAGGCCGAGTACCTCGCCCGGCTCGTACCCCCGTCCGTCGCCGGCCTGCGCCGGCGCTCCCTGCTGGCCGGCGCGGCCGGCACGGGCGCCCTGCTCGGCACCGGTCTGCTCGCCGGCTGCGGCTCGGACTCCGAGTCCGGCGGGGCGGAGTCGAAGACGGTGTCGCTCGGCTCGAACCAGTCCGACCCCAAGCCCAAGGA
Source organism: Micromonospora sp. WMMD712 (assembly GCF_029581295.1). Taxonomy (NCBI): domain Bacteria; kingdom Bacillati; phylum Actinomycetota; class Actinomycetes; order Micromonosporales; family Micromonosporaceae; genus Micromonospora; species Micromonospora sp. WMMD712. The sequence goes on along the minus strand of NZ_CP120743.1, from coordinate 6,908,550 downwards.
CGTGATCGCCAAGGTCATGGCCGGGTTCCAGACCGCCTCCGGCGTCGAGGTCGCGATCAACACGGTCGACCACAACACGTTCCAGGAGAACATCAACAACTACCTCCAGGGCAAGCCGGACGACGTCTACACCTGGTTCGCCGGCTACCGCATGCGGTTCTTCGCGGCGAAGGGCCTGGCCGGCGACGTCAGCGACGTGTGGGGCAAGCTCTCCGGCTACTCCGACGCGTTCAAGAAGGCGTCGACCGGCGACGACGGCAAGCAGTACTTCGTGCCGGCGTCGTATTACCCGTGGGCGATGTTCTACCGCAAGTCGGTGTGGCAGCAGCGCGGCTACCAGGTGCCGAAGACCCTGGACGAGCTGAACGCCCTCGGCGCGCAGATGAAGCGGGACGGCCTCAACCCGATCGCCTTCGGCGACAAGGATGGCTGGCCGGCGATGGGCACCTTCGACATCCTCAACCTGCGGATCAACGGCTACCAGTTCCACATCGACCTGATGGCCGGCAAGGAGGCGTGGACCTCCGACAAGGTGAAGAAGGTCTTCGACACCTGGGCGGGGCTGCTGCCGCTGCACCAGGCCGACAGCCTCGGCCGGACGTGGCAGGAGGCGGCCCAGTCGTTGCAGCAGAAGAAGTCCGGCATGTACCTCCTCGGCCTCTTCGTCGGCCAGCAGTTCAACGACGACGAGCAGGACGACCTCGACTTCTTCACCTTCCCCGAGATCGACCCGGCGATCGGGGCGAAGGCCCTGGACGCGCCGATCGACGGCTACATGATGGCCCGCAAGCCGAAGTCCGCGGCCAACGCGAAGAAGCTGATGGAGTACCTCGGCTCGAAGGACGCCGCCGACGTCACCGTCAAGAACGACCCGAACACGCTCGTCGCCAACAGCGGGGCCGACGTCAGCGGCTACACCGCGTTGCAGAAGAAGGCCGCCGAGCTGGTCGGCTCGGCCACCGAGATCGCCCAGTTCCTCGACCGGGACACCCGGCCCGACTTCGCCTCCACCGTGATGATCCCGGCGCTCCAGCAGTTCATCAAGGACCCGAAGGACATCAGCGGGCTGCTCACCAGCATCGAGAACCAGAAGAAGTCGATCTTCACCGACTGACGACGGCGAGAGGCGAGGACACGTGTCCGACCTGCCCCTGATCCAAGCGGATCCCGCCGTGTCGTCGCCGGCCGCGACCACCCGCAAGGGTGGTCGCGGCCGCGGGTCACGGCTCCTGTCCCGCACCGACCGCGTGGTGATCGCGCTGATGGTGCTCGTACCGCTGCTGCTGGTCGTCGGCCTGGTGTGGTTCCCGGCCCTGGCCACGGTGGCGCTGTCCGGCACGAACTGGGACGGCATCGGCCCGATCGGCGAGATCGAGTGGGTCGGCGGCCGCAACTACTCCGACGTGATCAACATCTATCCGCCGTTCGTGCCGGCCGTGCAGAACAACCTGCTCTGGCTCGCGGCGCTGTTCGTGGTCGCCACCCCGTTCGGCATGTTCCTCGCCGTGCTGCTGGACAAGGAGATCCGGGGCAGCCGCTTCTACCAGACCGCGCTCTACCTGCCGGTGGTGCTCTCGCTGGCGCTGATCGGCTTCGTCTGGCAGCTCATCTACTCCCGCGACCAGGGCCTGCTCAACGCGGCGCTGGGCACCAGCACCGACTGGTACGGCGACCCGGACGTCAACATCTGGGCGGTGCTCGTCGCCGCCGGCTGGCGGCACGTCGGCTACATCATGCTGCTCTACCTGGCCGGGCTGAAGGGCGTCGACCCGTCGCTGCGGGAGGCCGCCGCCGTCGACGGCGCGTCCGAGGCCACCACCTTCTTCAAGGTGGTCTTCCCGGTGCTGCGGCCGATCAACATCATCGTGCTGGTGGTGACCGTCATCGAGTCGCTGCGCGCGTTCGACCTGGTCTGGGTCGTCAACAAGGGCCGCAACGGGCTGGAGCTGATCTCCGCGCTGGTCACCCAGAACGTCGTCGGCGAGGCCAGCCGCATCGGCTTCGGCTCGGCGCTGGCGACGCTCATGCTGGCCGTCTCGCTGGTCTTCATCACCGTCTACCTGGCGACCGTCATGAGGGAGAACCGGAAGTGACCGCCGCTGCCCCGACCCGCGAGCCGGCCGCCGCCGCGTCCGGCCGCCGCCCGCTGCGGCCCGCCCGGGTCGTCCTGCACCTCTTCCTGGGCGCGGTCGCCGTCGGCTGGCTGTTCCCGATCTTCTGGGCGGTGCTGACCTCGCTGCGCTCCTACGAGTACACCGCCGCCAACGGCTACGTCTCCCTCGGCGGCTGGACCCTCGACAACTACGTCACCGCGTGGCGCACCGCCGAGTTCGGCAAGCACTTCCTCAACTCCGTCTACATCACCGTCCCGGCCGTGCTGCTGACGCTGTTCCTGGCCTCCTGCGTCGCGTTCGTCATCGCCCGGTTCAGCTGGAAGCTCAACATCGTCCTGCTCGGCCTGTTCACCGCCGCGAACCTGCTGCCCCAGCAGGCCCTGCTGATCCCGTTGTTCCGGCTGTTCACCGAGGTGCCGCTGCCGCCGTTCATGAGCGACTCCGAGCTGCTCTACGACAGCTACTGGGGGCTGATCCTGGTCAACGTCGCCTTCCAGTGCGGCTTCTGCGTCTTCGTGCTCAGCAACTACATGAAGGCCCTGCCGCACGAGCTGTACGAGGCGGCGATGGTCGACGGGGCCAGCGTGTGGCGGCAGTACTGGCAGGTGACCATGCCGCTGTGCCGACCCGCCCTGGCGGCGCTGGCCACGCTGGAGGTGACCTGGATCTACAACGAGTTCTTCTGGGCCACCGTGCTCATGCGCACCGGCGACAAGTTCCCGGTGACCAGCTCGCTGAACAACCTGCGCGGCGAGTTCTTCACCGACAACAACCTCGTCTCGGCCGGCTCGGTGCTGGTCGCGATCCCCACCCTGGTGATCTTCTTCCTGTTGCAGAAGCAGTTCGTCCGGGGCCTGACGCTGGGAGCCTCCAAGGGATGACGATCGTCCACCTGCGCCGGGCCGCGACCAGCCTGGTGCTCGACGCGCGCGGCCCCGGGCTGCCCCGGGTCGCACACTGGGGCGCCGACCTCGGCCCGCTCGCCGCCGACGACCTGACCGCGCTCGTCGCGGCAGGCGTGCCGCCGGTGGTGCCGAGCAGCTTCGACGCCCCGACCGTGCTGTCGCTGCTGCCCGAGGCGAGCGCCGGCTGGAGCGGGCGGCCCGGGCTGGCCGGGCACCGCGCCGGCGCCGCCTGGTCCACGGCGTTCCGCCTCGACGCCCTCGCCGTCACCGACGAGCCCGACGGGACCGGGGACCCCGCTGACCCGGCCGGTCCGGCCGGCTCGGCCCGGGTGACCGTGACGGCCAGCGACCCCGCCGCGGCGCTGACGCTGACCGTCGAGGTCGTGCTGGACCCGGCCGGGCTGGTGCTGCTGCGGCACCGGCTGCGCAACGACGGCGACACCCCGTACGAGCTGCGGGAGCTGACCGGCGTGCTGCCGGTGCCGGCGGTCGCCACCGAGCTGCTCGACCTGACCGGCCGGTGGTGCCGGGAACGGTCGCCGCAGCGGCACCCGTGGCCGATGGGCACGTGGGTGCGGGAGGGCCGGCACGGGCGCACCGGGCACGACGCGACGCTGCTGCTGGTGGCCGGCACGGCCGGGTTCGGCTTCCGGCACGGCGAGGTGTGGGGGGTGCACACCGCGTGGAGCGGCGACCACGTCACGTTCGCCGAGCGGCGGCCCACCGGGGAGGCCACGCTGGGCGGCGGCGAGCTGCTGGGCAGCGGCGAGATCACGCTCGGCCCCGGCGAGTCCTACGCCACCCCCCTGCTCTACGCCGCGCACTCGACCACCGGCCTGGACGGGCTCAGCGACGCGCTGCACGCCCACCTGCGCGCCCGACCGGGGCACCCGCGTTCGGCGCGGCCGGTCACCCTCAACGTGTGGGAGGCCGTCTACTTCGACCACGACCTCGACCGGCTGCGCGCCCTCGCCGACCACGCCGCCGCCGTCGGGGTGGAACGGTTCGTGCTCGACGACGGCTGGTTCGTCGGCCGCCGGCACGACCGGGCCGGGCTCGGCGACTGGTACGTCGACGAGACGGTCTGGCCGGGCGGGCTGCAACCGCTGATCGACCACGTGCGCGGGCACGGCATGCAGTTCGGCCTCTGGGTCGAGCCGGAGATGGTCAACCCCGACTCCGACCTGTTCCGCGCCCGCCCCGACTGGGTGCTCGCCGTGCCCGGCCGGCTGCCGCCCCCGTGGCGACACCAGCAGGTGCTCGACCTGGCCAACCCGGCCGCGTACGCGTACGTGCTGGGGCGGCTCGACGCGCTGCTGCGCGACCACGACGGCATCGCGTACCTGAAGTGGGACCACAACCGGGACCTCACGGAGGCCGGCCACGCCGGGCGGCCCGGGGTGCACGCGCAGACCGCCGCCGCCTACCGGCTGCTCGACGAACTGCGCGCCCGCCACCCGGGGCTGGAGATCGAGAGCTGCTCCTCCGGCGGCGCGCGGGTCGACCTGGAGATCCTGCGCCGCACCGACCGGGTCTGGGCCAGCGACTGCAACGACGCCCTGGAGCGGCTGGCCATCCAGCGGTGGACCGGGCTGCTGCTGCCGCCCGAGCTGGTCGGCAGCCACGTCGGGCCCGACCGCTCGCACACCACGCACCGGGTGCACGACCTGGGCTTCCGGGCCGCCACCGCGCTGTTCGGCCACTTCGGCGTCGAGTGGGACATCGGCTCTGCCAGCGCCGCCGACCGGGTCGAGCTGTCGGCCTGGGTGGCGCTGCACAAGCGGCTGCGACCGCTGCTGCACGCCGGCCGGGTGGTCCGGGTCGACCACCCCGACCCGGCCGTCTGGGCGCACGGCGTGGTCGCCGCAGACCTCACCCACGCGGTGTACGCCGTGGCGCGCGTCGCCACCTCGGTCGCCCAGGTGCCGGGCGCGCTGCGGCTACCGGGGCTCGACCCGGCCCGCCGGTACGCGGTCCGGCCGGCGGCCGGCATGCCGGAGCCGGCGGTGCTGGAGCTGACGGAGCCGGGCTGGCTGCCCGGGGTGACCCTGCCGGGCGCGGTGCTCGCCTCGGTCGGCCTGCAACTGCCGGCCCTGCACCCCGAGCAGACCCTCCTGCTGGAGGTCGACGCGGTCGGCTGACCCCCCGTCTTGACCTTCCCCCTCGGGCAGGCCACAGGCTGGTGCCTGCCGGTCGCGGTGACCGGCACGAGGAGGACATGACGTGGGGCTGCTGACCATCGGAGGGTTCGCCAGGGCCGCGCGGCTGACGCCGAAGGCGCTGCGCCTGTACGACAAGCTGGGCCTGCTCCGGCCGGCGGCGGTCGATCCCGAGTCGGGCTACCGGCTCTACGAACCGGCCCAGTTGGAGCGGGCCCGGCTGATCGCCTCGCTGCGGCGCATCGGCATGCCGCTGGCCGAGATCGGTGCCGTCTGCGGGCTGCGGCCCGAGGCGGCGGCCGAGGCCGTCGACGCGTACTGGCAGCGGATAGCCGCCGACACGGCGGAACGCGGTCGCCTCGCCACCCTCCTCGTCGGCGACCTGTCCGGAAAGGGGTCCGTCATGGACCATCACACTCTCGCCGTCCGCCACGCCACCCGGTGCGAGATCGGGGCCGCGCGGGACAGCAACGAGGACGCCGCGTACGCCGACGAGCGGCTGTGGGCCGTAGCCGACGGCATGCGCGGGCCCGGCGGCGCGGCGGCCAGCACCGCCGCGATCGACGTCCTCCGGGCGTTGGAGCCCGCCGACGTGCCGGCCGCCGAGCTCCTCGCGCTGCTGGCCGGCGGGGTCGACGAGGCCCACCGAGCCGTGCGCGGGCTGGCGGTGGAGGACCCGCACCAGCCGGTCACCACGCTGACCGCACTGCTGCGCTCCGGCTCCAGGGTGGCGCTGGTGCACGTCGGCGACAGCCGGGCATACCTGCTGCGCGATGGCGAGCTACACGGGCTCACCCGGGACCACACGTACGTCCAGTCGCTGGTCGACGCTGGCCGGCTGGCCCCGGAGGCGGCCGCCGCCCACCCGCAGCGGGCCGTACTGGTGCGCGCTATCGGGGCCGGCGGCGAGCACGTCGAGGCGGACCTGGCGCTGCGCGACGCCCGCCCCGGTGACCGCTACCTGCTCTGCTCCGACGGGCTCTCCGCGATGATCGACCCGGCGGCGGTGCGCGAGGCGCTGGGCGGGGTCGGCGGGCCGGACGAGGCCGTGGACCGGTTGGTCGCCCTCGCATACGCCGCCGGCGCGCCCGACAACGTCGCCTGCGTGGTCGCCGACGTCGTCGCGGGGTAGCCCACACGACGCGGTGGCCGGGCCCGGGCGGGCCCGGCCACCGCCGGTGGCGCGGAGGGGTCAGCTCGCCGTGCAGGTCACCGCCGGAACGGCGGGGGTGCCGGTGGAGCTGCCGAGGAAGCCGAAGCTGGTGCTGGCCCCGGCCCCGAGCTTGCCGTTGTAGCTGACGTTGGTGGCGGTGACGTTCGACCCGCTGCTGGTCAGCGTCGCGTTCCACGCCTGGCTGATGGACTGGCCGCTGCCGAGGGTCCACTTCGCCGTCCAGCCGTTGATGGCGGCGGAGCCGGCGGTCACCTTGACCTCACCCTGGAAGCCGCCCTGCCACTGGCCGATGATCGTGTACGTCGCCGTGCAGCCGCCGGTGGCCGGCGGGGTGGTCGGCGGGGGCGTCGTGGTCGGCGGCGGGAGGGTCGGGGTCACGGTCGTCGAGGGCGTGGGCGTGACGATGCCGCCGTAGACCGACGCCTCCTTCGAGGTCGCCTTGATGCCGTTGGCGCCGTTGAAGATGCGCTGGCCCCACGTGGTCAGGGCGGCCGGGTTGAAGTTGGTGGTCATGTCGAGGTATTCGACGCCGCCGCCGTTGCCGCTCCACGACCAGCCGAGGTAGCCGATGCCGTTGGCCTGCGTGTACGACAGGATGGCGTCCTCGTCGGGGTTGCCGTCGGAGTGGTCGAAGCCGAACTCGCCCACCACGATCGGCAGCTTCGCGGTGCGGAACCGGCCGAGGTAGTCGGAGATCTCGGCGGCGGTGTCGAAGACGCCGTACATGTGGATGGAGAAGACGGTGTTCTTCTGCGGGTCGGCCGCGAACACCGACGCCGCGTTGTCGCGCATGGTGAACGACCAGTCCTGGCCCCAGTTGGGGGCGTCGACCATGATGGTGTGCGCGAGGCCGGCAGTGCGCAGCCGCTTGATCGCGTTGGCCGAGTCGGTGGCCCAGGTGCCGTAGCCCTGGTTGCCGTAGGGCTCGTTGCCGATGTTGACGATCACGTACTTCTCCTGGCCGGCGAGGGCGCTGGAGATGCTCAGCCAGTAGTCGACCGCCCGGTCCAGGGTGATCGCGCCGCTCTGCTCGCCGTAGCCGGTGGTGTCGTGCACCTCCAGGACGCAGATCAGCTTGTTCGCCTTGCACAGGGAGACGACGTTGGCGACGTCGGCCGTGTCGTTCTTGGCCCAGCGGTCGCCGCTGGCCAGCACCACCCGCACCGTGTTCGCGCCGAGCGCCTTGATGTTGGCGAAGGAGCTGGTCTGCTGCGGGTACCAGGTGTGGGCGTGGTTGACGCCGCGCATGACGAACTCGTTGCCGTTGGCGTCGTAGAGCTTGCCGTTGGCGACGGTGAAGCCGGCGGCGGCGTGCGCGGGCTGCCCGAAGGCGAACACGGCGGCGAGGACCGTCAGCAGGGCGACGCCCGCGACGGAGAGACGTTTTCTCATGGCCTTCCTCAGGGAGGGTCGAGCCCCGTGCCCGGCGGGGGTGCGGTGGTGGTGACGAAGAAGGCGGCTGGCCCGTCAGCCGCCTTCCGGCTCCGCGGCGGCGCAGGCATCAGCGTAGGCCGATCAGTGAGGAGGGGCAACCGGTTCAGTGACTCGCCACTCAGCGGAGGGATGTCCTGTGGCGGCTCGCGGGGCAGCGAGCCGCCACAGGTGCGGTCATCCCCACCACAGGATGCGACGCCCCCAGCCTGAACCGGTTAAGGCCGGACCTTACCAGCCAGAGCCGCCCCGTCAAGGCCTCGACGGCCGTCGAGGGTTGACCGACGCCCACGGGGGTAAGCGGGGTGGATCGGGAGAGCGAAGGAGATGCGCCATGGTCAACGTCGGCTACACCCTGATGTGCGAGCAGGCCGGGCCGAAGGAACTGGTCGACTACGCGGTGCGCGCCGAGGCCGCCGGCTTCGACCAGCTGGTGATCTCCGACCACTACTATCCCTGGCTGGATTCCCAGGGCCACTCCCCGTACGCCTGGTCGGTGCTCGGCGCGGTCGCCCACGCCACCAGCCGGGCCGAGCTGATGTCCTTCGTGACCTGCCCGATCCGCCGCTACCACCCCGCCGTGGTGGCGCAGAAGGCCAGCACGATCGGGGTGCTGTCGGACGGCCGGTTCACCCTCGGCCTGGGCGCCGGGGAGAACCTCAACGAGCACGTCGTCGGCGGGTGGCCGCACGTGCAGCAGCGGCACGAGATGTTCGAGGAGGCGCTCCAGATCATCCGGCCCCTGCTGAACGGGGAGACGCTGACCTTCTCCGGCAACCACTTCGACGTGCCCGACGCGTACGTCTGGGATCGGCCCGACCGCCCGGTGCCGATGGCCGTGGCCGCGTCCGGCCGGCAGTCGGCGACGCTCGCCGCTGACTACGGCGACGGCCTCGTCGCCACCGAGCCCGACGCCCAACTGATCCAGATGTACGACGACGCGGGCGGCGTGGGTCAGCCCCGGTTCGGCCAGGTCGCGATCTGCTACGGCCCCGACGAGGCGGAGTGCCGCAAGATCGCGCACGACCAGTTCCGCTGGTTCGGCATGGGCTGGAAGGTCAACGCCGAGCTGCCCGGCCCGGAGTCGTTCGCCGCCGCGACCCAGTACGTCCGCGAGGACGACGTCGCCGACGGGATCTCCTGCGGCCCGGACACCGACCGGCACGTCGAGGCGTTCAAGAAGTTCGTCGACGCCGGCTTCACCCACGTGGCGCTGGTGCAGGTCGGCGGCGACACCCAGCCGAGGTTCCTCGACTGGGCCCGGGAGGAGCTGCTGCCCCGGCTCCGCGAGCTGTGAAGCGGCGGCGGCTCGCCGTGCTGCTCAACCTGGTCCTTCAAGCCCGCCCGCCACAAGCGCCGACCGGTTACTCAGCGCCGTCCGCGCGCCCGACGACGCCAATCCCGCCGTTCCCTTTGCTCTGCACCCACAGACGCATCGCTCACGCAGCGCAACCGACCGGCCCATCCGCCACTGTCCGCCGCCATCCTTCCCGCGCAGCTCGCCGGGGTGATGCGTCGATGGGTGCAGAGCAAAGGGGGCAGGGGCAGTCCGGTGCTGCCGCCGGAGCGTCGCGCGGAGTAAAGCCAGCCGCCCCCGCAGCCGAACGCCATCATGCTCACGGAAAGTGACGACGCCGGAGCGCCGCCGACCCGGACGTCAGGGGCGCAGGCTCAGGGCGCGCAGGAGGGCCCGGGTGGCCTCCCGCACCGGGGCCAGGACCGACGCGTTCAGCCAGCGGACCGCCGGGGTGACCGTGACCCGCCAGGCGGCGCGCAGGGCGCGGCCGAGCGGGGCGACGGTGTGCCGCCAGGCCCAGCGCAGGGCCCGGCCGACCGGGCGCAGCAGCAGCCGGTGCAGGGCGCGCAGGATGCGCCCGGCGAGCCGCCAGGCGGCGGTCAGGGCCGTCCACAGCAGCCGCAGCAGCCACCACAGGCCGCGCCCGAGGGCCCGCAGCGCCGGCCCGAACAGCCGCCCCACCAGATCCACCAGCGGCACCAGGAGGTGCCGGATCAGCCAGTCGACCGCCACCACGACCAGGGCGACGCCCCGGGCGAACGCGGCGACCAGCGGGTGCGGCGGCGGCTCGGGGCGGGCGGTGTCTCGGCCGGTCACGGCGGCGAGCGTAACGGCCCACGGCAACCATGCGGCGGCCCGGCCGGCACGGGCGGCCGGGCAGCGCGGGAAGGCAGAGCGACGCGGAAGGCGGAGCGGCGCGGGCGGCCGGTCAGGCCGGGCGCAGGTCGAGGTCGGCGAGCACCGGGTAGTGGTCGGAGGCGTACTCGGTGTCGCCGCCGCGCACCACGACGCAGGACCTAGCCAGCCCGGCCAGAGTGGGCGTGCCGAACAGGTAGTCCAGCCGCATGCCGGAGAACTCCGCGCCACCGCCGTGCCGCGTCGGCGCGGTGCGCCCCTCGTCGCCCGGGGCGAGCGCGGCGTACAGGTCGACCAGGCCCGCGGCGGCGAGCCGGGCCACCGCCCGGGTCTCCACCGTCCGCCCGTCCCGGCGCAGGTGCCGACGCCGGTACGCGGCCGGCAGCCGGGCGACGCGGTCGGTGTGGTCGACGCCCGGGGCGAGGGTGTTCAGGTCCCCGGCCAGCAGCGCCAGCGCGCCCCGCCCCACGCCGGGGGTCCGGCCGACGGCCCCCGCCAGCCAGCCCGCCTCGACCCGCCGCCGCAGCCCCGAGTACGGGTCGAGGTGCGCGGCGAGCACGGTGAGCGGCCCGGAGTCGGTGGCCACGGTGACGCGTACGGCGGCGTGGTGGAACGGTCGGCGGACCGGGCCGACCGCGACGACCCGCAGCGGCGGGCGGACCAGCACCGCCACGGGCTGCCCGAAACACGACCGGGCCAGGTACGGCTCCATGCCCACGGCGGCGGCGAAGCCGGCCAGCACGCCGCCGGAATCGAAGCCGCGCAGCTCCTGCGCGGCCAGCACGTCCGGCCGGTGCGCGGCGACGACCCGGGCCACCCGGTCCAGGCGGCCGGGGCCCGTCCGGTCCCGGCCGCCGGTCCTGATGTTCCAGGTCATCACCCGCAGCATCGGGTCAGTCGGGGCGGCCGGCGGTGGCCAGCTCGTCGTCGAGCTCGTCGACCTGTTCGGACTCGATCGCCGGGCGGTTGCCCTCGGCGAGGTCGGCGTTGGGGCGGATCACCCAGTAGAGCAGACCGATCCACAGGGCGCTGAGCAGGATCGCGCCCATGAAGTCCGTCGGGTGGTGCATGCCCCGGTACATCCGGGAGACCGCCACGCCGACCGGCATGACCACGGCGGCGGCCACGAACAGCCACCGCCACCAGCGGTCGGTGCGGGGGAACACGATGAGGGCGATGGCCAGCCAGAGGCAGATGGTGGCGGCGATGTGCCCGGACGGGAACGACGAGGTGGGCATCTGCCCGTCGAGGTTCTCCACGGGAGGTCGGGGCCGGTCGACGGCGCGGGCGGAGGCGAGGAAGAGGGTCAGCTCGCCGAACATCGCCAGCGCCACGAACAGCACCGGCCGCCAGCGCCGCCACACGGCGAGCACCAGCGGGCAGAAGACCAGCGACACCAGCAGGATCGCGTGGGTGTCGCCGAACTTGCTCCACCACCAGCTCAGGTCGGTCGACGCGGCGGTGTGCCGGTCGGCGAACCAGCGCGGGACCCCGGTGTCGAGGGTGCCGAGGAACGTGTCCTTGGCGTGGTAGCTGACGAACATGCCGAACGCGTACAGCGCGCCGAACACCAGCACCCAGCCGACCAGCAGCTCCGCGACGGCCGAGCGGGGGTGCTCCAGCACGCGCTCCTCGGCGGGGGCCGGGGCGATGTCGCGGCCCGCCTCCGGCTCCAGGCCCTCGGTCAACGGCGGCACCGGCCGGCCGCGCTCGCGCCGCCAGAGCCGGAAGGCGTACGCGGTGACGCCCAGCCAGGCCGCGCCGAGCAGCCAGCCGCCCAGCACGTCGGAGACGAAGTGCACGCCCAGCGCGATCCGGGTCAGCCCGATCAGGGCCACCAGCACGGCGGCGACGGCGATGGCGGGCCTGCGCCAGCGGGGTGCCATGGCGGGAAGGAAGACCAGCAGGATCGCCCCGTAGGCGACGAACGAGCCGAGGGCGTGGCCGCTGGGGAAGCTGTTGCCGGGGGCGCTGGCCAGCGGCACGTCCACCACGGGACGCAGGCGGCCGACCAGGGTCTTCAGCGACGGGTCGAGGATCAGCCCGCCGACCCCGGTGATGATGAGGTAGACGGCGAGCCGGGCCTGGCGGCGGATCAGCAGCCCGAGCACGGCGACGCTGACCAGCCAGATCAGCACGGGCCGCCCGCCGAGGTCGGTGATCGCCTGCAACACGGTGACCAGGGCGTGATGGGGGGCGACGAGCCCGTTGAACCACTCGGCGGCTTCGTGGTCGGCGTGCTGGAGCGGGCTCCACCGGAACCGCACCAGCATCAGCAGCAGGCCGAAGGCGACCCCCGCGCCGACGACGGCCACCAGGCCGGCGATGCTCCGCTCGGCGAAATGGCCGAGTGGCCGCCGCACCACCTCTTTGACCGCGGTCACCCCGCACCTCCCTTGTCGGCTCTGGCGAGGCCCTTTACCCGATCCGGGCCGCCCGCACACCGAAGGGGGTCGCGCGGGGCGTCGCGCCGTCAGAGAGCGGTCATCTCGCCGGTGTCGTGGATCTCCTCACGCTCGGTCTCCGGCTGCCACAGGTCCGGCTGGGCCGGCTCGGGAGCGCCGATCCGCATCGCCTCCAGCTGGGCGGCGAAGGCCAGCCCGCCGAAGAGCGCCATCCCGGTGAGGTTGGCCCAGAGCAGCAGCGCCATCATCCCGGTCAGCGCGCCGTAGGTCTGCCCGAACCCGTCGCTGAACCGCACGTACGCGGCGAGCAGCAGGCTGGCCAGCCACCACAGGGCGGTGGCGATGCCGGCGCCTAGGAACAGCCAGGACAGACCGGGCTGCTTGCGGCGGGGGGCGTGCCGGAACAGCAGGGCCACGGCGAGCACGGTCAGGCCGAGGCTCAGCGGCCAGCGGACCACCTCCCAGGCGAAGGTGGCGACGTCGCCCCAGGCGTAGTTGCGGCGTACCGAATCGCCCATCGTCCCGCCGCCGACCAGGATGAGGAACCCGGCGAGCGCCGGGACGCCCGCGACGAGCGCGAGGACGGCGGCGCGCAGGTATTTCCACAGGGCCGGGCGGTCCCGCTCCACGCCGTAGATCCGGTTCGCGCCGCGCTCGATCTGGGCCATCGTGGTGGTGAGCGCGACGAGGCCGGTCAGCAGGCCGAGGGTCAGCGCCAGCTCGCCGGCGTCCTCGGTGCGCTCGCCGGAGTCGAGCAGCTCACCGACCACCTGCTCGCTCTGCCCGGGGGTGAGGGCGAGCACCGTGTCGGCGACGACCCGGCCGCCCTCGTCGGCGCCGAGGTCGGTGATGAGGCCGGTGAGGGCGATCAGGAACGGCACCACGGCGAGGCAGAGCTGCAACGCGAGGGCCCGGGAGTGACTGAACCCGTCGCCGTAGCGGAACCGGACGAACGCGTCCCGCAGCAGCCGCCAGCCGCCGTGGCGGCGCAGTGTGTGCCAGGCGTCGTCGGCGGAGAGCTCCTCGTCGGCCATGAGCCGGGTCTCGGGCACCATCCGGGTGCTACTCACGGCGGGCCTCCTCGACCAGTTCCTCGCCCCGCTCCCCGGCGGCCTCGGCGTCGGCGGCCAGGTCGGGTGCCTCCTGCGGCTGCGGCACGCAGAGCCAGAGGGCGCGGGGGCGGATCTCGACGGCCAGCCGCCGGCCCGGGGCGATGAGGTCCCCGTCGAGCTCGCGCGGCTGGGCCCGGTTGCTGGTCACCTCCACCCGGCGGGCGCGGTAGACCTCCATCCGGGGGACGCTGCCCCGGCGGCGCACCAGCGCCCAGCCCATCGCCAGCCAGTGCCGCAGGGCCCGCGGGGTGAGCACCGCGACGTCGAGCCAGCCGTCGTCCGGCTCGGCGTCGGTGAGCAGGGTGACGCCGCCCTGGAGGCGGCCCACGTTGGCCACCAGCACCGAGCGGGCCCGGCGGCGCAGCGGCGGCCGGTCGTCGAGGCGGATGGTGACGCGCATCGGCCGGTCGCGCAGGTGCCGGGCGGCCCCCATCACGTACGCCGGCCAGCCGATGCGGGCCTTGGTCGTCTCGGAGGTGGCGTCGAGCATCTGGGCGTCGAAGCCCATCCCGGCCATGACGGTGAAGTAGGCGTCGTCGACCGCGCCGACGTCGAGCTGGCGGCGGCCCCGCTCGACGGCGACCTCCAGCGCGGCGGCCAGGTCGGTGGAGAGGCCGAGGTTGGCGGCGAGCAGGTTGCCGGTGCCCTGGGGCAGGACGGCGAGGGCCACGTCGGTGCCGACCAGCGCGCTGACGCAGGACATCACGGTGCCGTCGCCGCCGCAGGCGAAGACGACGTCGACCCCGGCGGCGACGGCCTTGCCGGTCTGGCCCCGGCCCGGGTCCTCCGGGGTGGTCTCGAACCACAGCGGCGTCGGCCAGCCGGCGGCGGCGAGCGCCCCGTCGACCGTCGCGCGCAGCTCGTCGAGGTCGGCGACCTTCGCCGGGTTGACCACCACGGCGGAACGCAGCCCGCCGTGGTGGTCGGTCGCGCGCGCGTCCGGCGTCGAACGCGTGTTCTGCTCAGCATCCACGGCGTCAGTGTGCAGCAACTCGGTGCAGGCGGCGAGCCGACGGCCGGTGAGGTTACGCGCACCGAAAACAGGTTTACGGGGGCGAGGTGCCCGGAGCCGGCGGCACCGCCGGCCACGTTGTGTGAGTGCGGCGTCTCCGGCGCGGGAGGGCCGGCAATCGTCACCGCGCGTCATACTCTGCTGACGTCACCAGACGCCAACCGCCCCCTTTGCTCTGCACCCACGACCGCAGCACCGCCCCGGAGCTGCGGACGTACCGGAACTGCATGTTGCCGAGACGGTGCGTGGCCGACTACTTTCCGCACACCGTCGCGTCGATGGGTGCAGAGCAAAGGGGGAACGGCGGGGACCAGCGCCCAACCGATCAGTCACCCTACGTGATGCCTCGCTGACGACCCGGCGGTCGATGAGGCTCGGGTGTCGAGCCGGCGACGACGGGAGGGACCGCGAGGCGAGACAGGTTGCAGAGAGGCGAGGCAGTGCGCAAGGGGAAGGCGAGGGAGGACCGCCAGGACCTCGCGGGTCAAGACGACACGGCGTGGGTCAGGACGGCGCGGCCCGGGACGGGACGGGACGGCGCGAGGCGGGGCGGGGCGGGGTGGCTAGGCTGCGGCCCGCAGGGCCAGCTCGACCCGGCGGCGCAGGTCGTCCAGCTCCAGCCCGGCCTCGGCGAGCACCAGCGCGGCCGGGCCGCCGCCCTCGCGCAGCAGCCCGAGCAGGAGGTGCTCGGTGCCGATGTGCCGGTGCCGCAGCCGCAGCGCCTCGCGCAGCGAGAGCTCCAGCGCCTTCTTCGACCGGGGCGAGAACGGGCCGCCGGGCCGGTGCCGCCGCCCCCAGCGGCGGCGCGGGGCGGGCGGCGCGGCACGCAGCGCGCCGGGGCCGAAGGACTCCTCGATCCGGGCGACGATCGCGGCCAGGTCGATGCCGATCTCGCGCAGCGCGGCGGCGTCGGCCTCGGCGAGCCCCGCGCCACCCTCGGCGGTGTGCCGGGCCACGGCGGCGCGCAGGTCGGCGGCGCGGACTCCGGCGTCGCGCAGCACCCGGGTCGCGAGGTTGTCGGGGTCGGCGAGGACGGCGAGCAGCAGGTGCTCGGTGCCGATCGGGCGCTGCCCGGCGGCCCGCGCCTCGTGGGCGGCCTGCCTGACCGCCTCGCGGGCCCGGCCGGTGAACCGTTCGAACATCATTCCTCCCAGGTGCTCGGGACCGCCGGTCGTCCGGCGTGCTTCTTGTGGACCGCCTGCCGGCTGACCTCCAGCGCGTCGGCGATCTCCTGCCAGGACCAGCCCTGCCGTCGGGCGTTGTCCACCTGGACCACCTCCAGCCGTTCGAGGAGCCGGCGCAGGGCGCGCACGGCGCGCAGGCCGACCCGGGGGTCGGTGCTGCCGGCCGCGGCCGCGAGTTCCGTCGCGTGACTCATGCTGTCAACATACGTTGACAACGGGCCGCCGTCAACCAAGGTTGACGCCAGGACCGACAGGATCGACAGGATCTCCGGGGTCGCCAGGATCGCCGGGGCCACCGGAGCCGGCCCGGCCGGCGCGATACCCGCCCCGGCCCGGCCGGCGGCCACTACGCTCGGTTGCAGTGATCGGACCCGCCGCGCACGCCTGTCGGGGAGGTGAGGCCGGATGACCCCGCCCGCCGACGCGCCCGTGGTGGCCGCGCTCGGCTCACCGGAGACCGCGCCGCAGGTCGCCCGGCTGGCCGCGCGGGAGGCCGCCGGCCACGGCCGCCCGCTGCGCCTGCTGCACGCCTTCAACTGGTCGGCGGCGCTGGAGGACCCGTCGGTGGTCGGCCCGCGCGCCCGGGCCGAGGAGCTGCTCGAAGGGGCCGCCGCAACCGCCGGCGAGGCGGCGCCGGCGGTGCCGGTCAGCGGCGAGATCGTCGAGGGCGCGCCCGTCGCCGTCCTGGTCCGCCGCTCCGAGTCGGCGTTCCTCGTCGTCATCGGCGACGGCGGCATGGCGCGCTGCGGGGCGTGCATCCCGGCCGACGCCCCGGCCGTGCAGCTCGCCGCCCGCGCCGGCTGCCCGGTGCTGGTGGTGCGCCCCGAGCCGCCGCCGCAGGGCCCCGTCCTCGTCGGCGTCGACGGTTCGCGCAGCTCCCGCACGGCGCTGGCGTTCGCCTTCGGCTGCGCCGCCCGCCGGTCGGCCCGGCTGCTCGCCGTGCGGGTCGTCGAGCCACCGCCCGAGGACCGGCCGCCCGCCACCGGCCCGCCGCCGGGCCCCGGCCCGCACGGCACGTCCGGCCGGCCCGACGCGTACGACCGGCACGGCCTGGACAGCGCGCACGCCGAGCTGACCGACCTGGTGGCCCGGTGCGGACGTCGGCACCCGGAGGTGCCGGTCGAGTGCCACGTCGTCGGCGGCGATCCCGGCCGGGTGCTGGTCGAGCAGTCCCGCTCCGCGCAGCTCACCGTGGTCGCCCCCCGGGGCGACGAGCCGCTGCGCGGGATGCTCGGCGCGGTCAGCCAGTCGCTGCTCTACCACTCCCCCGCGCCGGTCATCGTCGTGCGTGGACTGGTGGCCACCGCGCCGGGCGGGGCATGACGTCCCCACGGTCCGGGACCAACGGCCCTGATCGATCTCCGCCCGCGCCGCGAAGCTGGACGTGGCCGGGAAAACCCGGCGCCCCGGATGCGAACGTCCCCGATCCGCGAGAGGCTAACGCAGCATGGACACCGCTGTAGACCTGCACAGCCCCCTGACCGAAGACGAGCTGCGCCGGCTGGACGCCTACTGGCGGGCCGCGAACTACCTGACCGTCGGGCAGATCTACCTGCTGGACAACCCGCTGCTGCGGGAGCCGCTGCGGCCCGAGCACGTCAAGCCCCGTCTGCTGGGCCACTGGGGCACCAGCCCGGGCCTCAACCTGCTCTACGCCCACCTCAACCGGGTCATCGTCAACCGGAAGCTGCCGACGATCTTCATCACCGGCCCCGGCCACGGCGGCCCCGCCCTGGTGGCCAACACCTGGCTGGAGGGCACCTACAGCGAGCTCTACCACTCGGTGAGCCGCGACGAGACCGGCATGCAGCGGCTGTTCCGCCAGTTCTCCTTCCCCGGCGGCATCCCGAGCCACGTGGCGCCGGAGGTGCCGGGTTCGATCCACGAGGGCGGCGAGCTGGGGTACGCGCTGAGCCACGCCTACGGCGCGGCGTTCGACAACCCCGACCTGCTGGTCGCCTGCGTCATCGGCGACGGGGAGGCCGAGACCGGCCCGCTGGCCGGTAGCTGGCTGTCCAACGTCTTCCTCAACCCGGCCCGCGACGGGGCGGTGCTGCCCATCCTGCACCTCAACGGCTACAAGATCGCCAACCCGACGGTGCTGGACCGCATCCCCACCGACGACCTGCTGGACATGATGCGCGGCTTCGGCTATCAGCCGTACGTCGTCGCGGGCGACGACCCGGCCACGGTGCACCAGGCCCTCGCCGCCACCCTCGACCGGGCCGTCGACGAGATCGCCGACATCCAGCGCCGGGCCCGCTCCGGCGCGCCCGTCGAGCGCCCCCGCTGGCCGATGATCGTCCTGCGTACGCCGAAGGGCTGGACCGGCCCGGCGGTCGTCGACGGCAAGCAGGTGGAGGGCACCTACCGCGCCCACCAGGTGCCCATCGCCGAGGTGCGCGACAACCCGGAGCACCTGGCCGAGCTGGAGCGCTGGCTGCGCAGCTACCGGCCGGAGGAGCTGTTCGACCCGACCGGCGCGCCCGTCGCCGAGCTGACCGCGCTGCCGCCGACCGGTGGCCTGCGGATGAGCGCCAACCCGGTCGCCAACGGCGGGCGGGTGCTGCGCGACCTGGAGCTGCCGGACTTCCGCCGGTACGCCGTCGACGTCCAGCAGCCCGGCGATCCGGTGGCGGGCGCGACCGGGACGCTCGGCGCGTGGGTCCGCGACGTGATCACCGCCAACCCGCGCACGTTCCGGCTGTTCGGCCCCGACGAGGTCGCCTCCAACCGGCTCGGCGCGGCCTTCGAGGTCACCGACCGGGCGTTCGTCGCCGGCCGGGTCGACGGCGACGACCACCTCTCGCCCGACGGCCGGGTGATGGAGGTGCTGTCGGAGCACCTGTGCCAGGGCTGGCTGGAGGGCTACCTGCTGACCGGCCGGCACGGCATCTTCACCAGCTACGAGGCGTTCATCCACATCGTCGACTCGATGGTCAACCAGCACGCCAAGTGGCTGAAGGTGACCCGGGGCATCCCGTGGCGGGAGCCGGTGGCGTCGCTGAACTACCTGCTGTCCAGCCACGTGTGGCGGCAGGACCACAACGGCTTCTCGCACCAGGACCCGGGCTTCATCGACCACGTGGTCAACAAGAAGGCCGAGGTGGTGCGGGTCTACCTGCCGCCGGACGGCAACACCCTGCTCTCCACCATGGACCACTGCCTGCGCAGCCGGCACTACATCAACGTGGTGGTGGCCGGCAAGCAGCCCGCCCCGAACTGGCTGACCATGGACGAGGCGGTCCAGCACTGCCGGCGCGGCCTGGGCATCTGGGACTGGGCCAGCACCGACGACGGCGAGGAGCCGGACGTGGTGCTCGCCTGCGCCGGCGACGTGCCGACGCTGGAGACCCTCGCCGCCGCCGAGCTGCTGCGCCAGCGGCTGCCCGAGCTGAAGGTGCGGGTGGTCAACGTGGTCGACCTGATGCGCCTCCAGCCGCCGTCGGAGCACCCGCACGGCCTGCCCGACAACGAGTTCGACACCATCTTCACCAGCGACAGGCCGGTCATCTTCGCCTACCACGGCTACCCGTGGCTGATCCACCGGCTCACCTACCGGCGCGCCAACCACGACAACCTGCACGTGCGCGGGTACAAGGAGGAGGGCACCACCACCACGCCGTTCGACATGGTGATGCTCAACGACCTGGACCGGTTCCACCTGGTCATCGACGTGATCGACCGGGTGCCGGGGCTGGCCGCGCGGGCCGCGCACCTGCGGCAGGAGATGGTGGACACCCGGCAGGCGTGCCGCGACTACACCCGCGAGCACGGCTCCGACGACCCCCGGGTCGCCGAGTGGCGGTGGATCCGGGAGACCGACGCCGAACTGAGGAGCGAGAAGTGAGCCGTGACGAGATCCTCGTCGGCTACGACGGTTCCGCCGACGCCACCGTCGCCCTGAACTGGGCGCTCGGCGAGGCGGAGCACAGCGGCCGGCCGGTCCGCCTGGCGTACGTGTTCGAGTGGGTGACCGTGGCCGGCTGGGTCGGCCCCGGCGTGGCCCCCGGCGTCTGGCCCGACGAGACCGCCCGCCGACAGGTGGAGGAGCTGGTCGGCAAGGCGGCCGCCGACGCCGCCGCCGCGCGGCCCACGGTGACCGTGCGCGGGGAGGTGTTCGACGGGCCGCCGGCCCTGGTGCTGGAGGAACGCTCCGCCGAGGCGGGCCTGCTGGTGCTCGGCAGCCGGGGCCACGGCGGGTTCGGCGGCCTGCTCGCCGGCTCCACGGCCGTGTCGGTGACCGCCCACGCGCACTGCCCGGTCGTGGTGGTCCGCGACGGCGACACCCCCGCCGGGCGCACCGGCCGGGTCGTGGTGGGCGTCGACGGCTCCGAGACCTCCCTGCTGGCCCTCGGGTTCGCCGTCGAGCGGGCGGCCCAGCGGGGCGTTCCGCTGCACGTGGTGCGGGCCTGGGAGCCGTCGGCCGACCGGGGACTGGCCGCCGACGACGCGGCGGCGGCGGAACGCGCCGCGCTGGACGAGCCGCTGGCCGGCTGGCGGGAGACGTTCCCCGACGTCGCGGTGACCGTCGACGTGGTGGCCGGCCGCCCGGCCGGCGCGCTGGTCGAGGCGAGCCGGGACGCCCAGCTCGTGGTGGTCGGCAGCCGGGGCCGGGGCGGGCTGCGCGGCATGCTGCTCGGCTCCGTCGGCCAGCAGCTCCTGCACCACGCCCACTGCCCGGTGGCGGTGGTCCGCGAACGCTGACGCGCAAGGAAGGGCCCCCTCTTAACACCCGGTGTTAGGAGGGGGCCCTTCCTCTACAGAATGCGTTAACAAGGGGCCCTTCCTTACACCTCAGTCGGGGAGGGAGAAGTAGTCCTCCTCTTCCTGGGCCAGGTGCAGGCGCAGGACGGCGTCGAGCCCGTACAGCGCGGCGAGCAGATCGGTGACCTGGTCGCCGCGCAGCGGCCCGGCACCGGCCTGGGCGAGGTGCCCGCCGATCCGGTCGACCAGCCGGCGGATCTCCACGTGCCCCCGGCTCATCGGCGAGGTCGCCTCGTCGCTGCCGAGCGGCCCGGCCAGCGCCGGGTAGAGCTGCCGCTCCTCGGCGGCCTCGTGCGGCAGCACCCGCCCGGTGAGCCGCCCGTGCACGGCGCGCAGGGCGGGCAGGCAGTCGGGCGAGTCGGGGTGCGTGGCGACCAGGTCGGCGGTGTCGCGCAGGGCGGCGAGCACGTCGCGGATCGCGGCGTGCTCGCCGGCGTACCGGTCGAGCAGTGCCCGGGTGTCCGGCGGGACGTCCCGGCGGCGCAGCCCGCCGCCGAGGGCCCGCAGCGCGTTGAGGATCACCACGACGTCGATGCCCTCCTGGAGGAACGCCCCGGCCACCGGCGGCAGCCTCCCGGCGGCGGCGACCAGCATCGCCGCCACGGCCAGCGCCATCCCGACGACGGCGCTCTGGGTGGCGATGCGGCGGGCGTACCGGGCGATCTCCACGGCGTCGGCGAGCCGGTCGAGCCGGTCCACGGTGAGCACCGCGTCGGCGACGTCGGCGGAGGCGGTCGCCCCGGTCGCGCCCATCGCCACCCCGACGTCGGCCTCCGCCAGGGCGGGGGCGTCGTTCACCCCGTCGCCGACCATCACGGTCACGGCCCGGCGGGACTCCTCGCGGACCCGGGCGGTCTTCTCCTGCGGCGTGCACCGGGCCAGCACGTCGTCGACGCCGACGGCCTGCGCGACCTGGTCGGCGGTGCCGGGCCGGTCCCCGGTCACCATGACCAGCCGGGTCAGTCCGGCCTCGCGCAGCCGCCGCACGGTGCGGCGGGCGTCGGGGCGCACCGGGTCCTCCAGCAGGATCGCCCCGAGCGGCTCCCGCTCGTCGCTGACCCAGACGGCCGACCGGCCGGCCAGTTCGGCGCGTTCGGCGGCCCGGGCCGCCCACTGCGGCAGTTCCCCGCCGAGCTGGCCGACCCGCACCAGCCGCCCGTCGACCCGGCCGGTGACGCCGCGCCCCGGTTCCTCGGTGACGTCGGTCGGGTCGGCCAGCGCCAGGCCCCGCTCCCGGGCCTGCCGGACCAGGGCGGCGGCCAGCACGTGCGGGGAGAGCTGCTCCACGGAGGCGGCCAGCCGCAGCACCTCGTCCCGGTCGCCGCCGGGGGCGACCACCGTCTCGGCGGCCCGGGGTCGGCCGGCGGTGAGCGTGCCGGTCTTGTCGACCAGCAGGGTCCGGGCCCGGCCCAGCGCCTCCAGCGAGCCGCCGTCGCGCACCAGCACCCCCCGCCGGGCCACCCGGGACAGCCCGGAGACGATCGCGATGGGGGTGGCCAGCAGCAGCGGGCAGGGGGTGGCCACCACCAGCACCGCCACGGCCCGCACGAACTCGCCGGAGAGCCACCAGCCCAGCCCGGCCAGCACCAGCGTGAACGGCACGAACGCCGCCGCGTACCGGTCGGCCATCCGCACCATCGGGGCCTTGCGCGCGGTGGCCTCCTCGGCGAGCCGGACGATCCCCGCGTACGTGCTGGCCGCCGCGCTCCTCGTCGCCCGCAGCCCGAACCCGGCCCCGGCGTTGGCCACGCCGCTGGCCACCTTCTCGCCGGCCGCCCGCTGCACGAGCCGGGACTCGCCGGTGACGACCGACTCGTCGCAGGTGGCGGCCTCCTCGACGGTCCCGTCGACGGGCACCACGTCACCGGGGCCGACGACGAGCCGGTCGCCGGCCGCGACCCGGTCCAGCGGGACCGTCTCGATGCCGCCGCCGGGGACCCGCCGCCGCGCGGTGCGCGGGGCCCGTTCCAGCAGGGCGCGCAGGTCGCGGGTCGCCCTGCGCTGGGCGTACGCCTCCAGCGCGCGCCCGGTGGCGAGCATCAGCGCGATCACCGCGCCGGCCAGGTACTCCCCGACGACGAGCGCGCCGGCCAGCGCGAGGACGGCGATGACGTCCACCCCGAACTGCCGCCGCCACAGTTGCCGCAGCATGGACCAGGCCGCCGGGGCCAGCGCGGCCACGGTCGCCGCCGCCCACAGCCAGTCCGCCCAGGTGCGGCGGCCGGCGAGCCACAGCCCCGCCCCGGCCGGCACGGCCAGCGTCAGCGCGGCCAGCGGCGCCCACTGGAGCCCGCGCGCCCAGCGCCGCCGCACCGGCCGCTGCGGTACGCACTCCCGCACCTCGGTGCCCACCTGCGGATCCTCTCAACGGGCGGGGTCGGCGAGGCGGCCAACGACCGAATCGCGCCCGCCACCTGTCATGATCGTTGGAGGCGAACGACCTGGGCGCGACGGGACCTGCGTACCGTGCGTCCGGGGGTGCCGGTGCCGCAGGATGGAGCGGCAACCCCGCCCGGGGCACCGCGCGGTGGGGCACGATGGGCTGAGACGAAAGGTCGTGACGATGAGCCACGAGACGCCGGCGACGGACCGCCCGCTGACCACCGCGCTCGCGGAGGCCGCCGCGACGGCCGGCCACGCGCCCTCGGTGCACAACACCCAGCCGTGGCGCTGGCGGGTGCTGCCCGACGCGTTGGAGCTGCGCGTGGTGCGGGACCGTCAGCTCGCCGCCACCGACCCGGAGGGCCGGCTGTCGGCGGTGAGCTGCGGCGCGGCGCTGCACCACGCCCGGGTGGCCCTCGCCGCCGAGGGCTGGGCGTTCGTGGTGGAGCGGCTGCCCGACCCGGGCGACGCGGAGCTGCTGGCCCGGATCGGCGACCTCAAGCGCGTCGAGGCCGACCCCGACGCCATGCGGGTGGTGCAGTGCATGCAGGTGCGGCACACCGACCGCCGCCCGGTCAGCGACGAGCCGGTGCCGACGGCCGCGCTCGGCGACATCGCCGCGGCGGTCGCCGCCGAGGGCGCGCGGCTCCAGGTGCTCAACTTCGATCAGGTGATGGAGCTGGCCGCCGCGGCCTCGCACGCCGCGACGGTGGAGGCGGAGGATTCACAGCTGCGCGAGGAGCTGGACTACTGGACGAGCCGGGCGGGCACCGGCACGGGCCTGCCGCCGGAGGTGCTGCCCGAGCAGGCGCAGCAGACCACCGTGCCGGGCCGGGACTTCGGCCGCCCGGGCACCCTGCCGATCGGGGCGGGCCACGACCGGGCGGCGGCCTACGGGGTGCTCTTCGGCGACGAGGACGAGCCGGACAGCTGGCTGCGGGCCGGCGAGGCGCTGTCGGCGGGGTGGCTGACGGCGACCCGGCTGGGCGTGTCGATGGTGCCGCTGTCGGGCGTCGTCGAGGTGGAGGGCACCCGGCAGACCCTGCGGCAGGTGCTCGCCGGCCTCGGGTACCCGTACCTCGTGCTGCGGATGGGGATCGCGGACCCGGAGCACGCCGGTCCGCCGCACACCCCCCGGCTGCCCGCGGAGCAGATCGTCGACACGTCGGCGGTGCGCGGGCCGGGTGCGTGACCCGGCAGCCGGGACGGGTGGGCGAGGCTGGGCCGGTGCGTCCGCCGGGCGATAACATCGCCGGGTGAACGCACCGAACCCGAGGCACGAGCCGGTCGCGCCGTCGCTGGGGTTGAGCCCGCTGTCCCGGGTCCGCCTCGACGAGCTGCTCCAGGAGATGCTGGACCGGGTCGGCGAGGTGGTCACCAGCCGGGAGCGGCTGCGGGCCCTGCTCGACGCGGTGGTCGGCATCGGCACCGACCTCGACCTGCGCAGCACGCTGCAACGGATCGTGGCGGCGGCGTGCGAGCTGGTCGGCGCGAAGTACGGCGCCCTCGGGGTGATCGGCCCCGACCGGCTGCTGCACGACTTCATCACCCACGGCATCGACGCCGAGCTGCACGCGAAGATCGGCGACCTGCCGCATGGCCGCGGCGTGCTCGGCCTGCTCATCGACGAGCCCCGCCCGGTGCGGATGCCCGACATCACCAAGCATCCCAAGTCGTACGGTTTCCCGCCGCACCACCCGCCGATGCACAGCTTCCTCGGGGTGCCGGTGCGCATCCGCGAGCAGGTCTTCGGCAACCTCTACCTGGCCGAGAAGCAGGGCGCGCCCGAGTTCACCGAGGACGACGAGGAGATCGTGGTGGCGTTGGCCGCCGCGGCCGGCGTCGCGATCGAGAACGCCCGGCTCTACGCGCTGGCCCACCGCCGGGAACGCTGGCTGGCGGCCACCGCCGAGATCACCTCGGTGCTGCTGGGCGAGGTGCGGCGCACCGACGCGCTGGCGCTGGTGGCCCGGCGGGCCCGGGAGGTCGCCGAGGCGGAGCTGGCCGTGGTGCTGCTCTACGACGAGGACGCCGGCCAGTTCACCGTCGAGGTGGTCGACGGCGTCGACGCGCCGGGCGGGGCCGACGGGTCCACCCGGGGGCTGGTCGGCGCGCTGCTGCCCGCCGGCGAGACCAGCTTCGCCGAGTCGGTCACCGACCGGCGGCACACGCTGGTGGAGAACCTGGCCGAGTCGGCGCCGTGGCCGACGCCGGTGACCGCCGGGCCGGCGGTGGTCTCCCCGCTGGCCGCCGCCGACACGCTGCACGGGGTCCTGGTGATCGCCTACCCGCCGGACCGGGGCGGGGCCACCGACGACGACGTGGCGCTGCTCGGCAGCTTCGCCGGGCAGGCGGCGCTGGCCATGGAGCGGGCCCGGGGGCAGGAGGAGCGGGAGCTGCTGGTGGTCCTGGAGGACCGCGAGCGCATCGCCCGGGACCTGCACGACGTGGTGATCCAGCGGCTGTTCGCCACCGGCCTGCAACTACAGAGCGGCGCGATGAACGCCCGCCCCGAGGTGGCCAAGCGGATCAACGCGGCCGTCGACGACCTCGACGCCACGATCCGGGACATCCGGCGCACGATCTTCGAGCTGCGCACCCCGATGAGCGCGGCGCTGCGCACCGAGATCCGCGAGGCCGTCGACCTGGCCGCCGAGTCGCTGGGCTTCCGGCCGTCGCTGGAGCTGACCGGCCCGATCGACAGCGCCGTGCCCGAGCCGGTCCGCCCCGACCTCACGGCCGTGCTCCGCGAGGCGCTGTCCAACGCCGTACGCCACGCCGAGGCGAGCCGGGTCGCGGTGGGCGTGCGGGTGGAGGGCGGCTGGGTCACGGTCACGGTCGCCGACGACGGCCGGGGCTGCGACCCGGCCGCCGCGCGGGGCGGCCTGGTCAACCTGCGCGAGCGCGCCGAACGCCACGGCGGCGAGTTCGAGGTGCGCCCGGTGACGCCGCACGGCACCGAGCTGCGCTGGACGGCCCCGCTGCGCGACGACTGACCCGGCCCGACGGGTGCCGGCGGCCGGTCAGTGCGCCTTGCCGAGGAGGCGGGTGGCCAGCACGGCCGCCTGGGTGCGCCGCTCCAGGCCCAGCTTGGCGAGCACGCTGGAGACGTAGTTCTTCACCGTCTTCTCGGCGAGGAACATCTTGCCGGCGATCTCCCGGTTGGTCAGGCCCTCCGCGACGTACTCCAGGATGCGCCGCTCCTGCTCGGTGAGGGTCTTCAGCTCGCGGGGCTGCTCCACGCCGCTGCGGATGCGCTCCAGCACCCGGGTGGTGATCGCCGGGTCGAGCAGGGACTGGCCGGCGGCGACCCGGCGCACCGCGTCGACCAGGTCGGTGCCCCGGATCTGCTTGAGCACGTAGCCCGACGCGCCGGCCATGATCGCCGCGAACAGCGCCTCGTCGTCCTCGTACGAGGTGAGGATCAGGCCCTTGATCGACGAGTCGACGGCGCGGATGTCGCGGCACACGTCGATGCCGTTGCCGTCGGGCAGCCGGGCGTCGAGGATCGCCACGTCGGGCCGCAACGCGGGGATGCGGCGGGCCGCCTCCTGGGCGGAGCCCGACTCCCCCACCACCTCGATGTCGCCGCTGTTGGTGAGCAGGTCGGCAAGGCCACGACGGACGACCTCGTGGTCGTCGAGCAGGAACACCCGGATCATCCCTCGTTTCTACCCCCTCGGGCCGGTGCCCGCACGGGCCGAAGGTCCCTACCGCCCCCGCGCCGCGCCGGGCTGGGGGTCCCGGCGCAGACGGGACGTCCGGCCCTGCCCGCCGACCACCGTGGTCACGCACCGTGGAGATGGACCAGACGGGGGCGGCACGACTGCCACGGGAGGGATCATGATGGAGACCGGATTCACCGTCGGGCAGCTCAGGGCCGCCGCCGCCGACGCCGTGCGCGCCCCGTCGCTGCACAACAGCCAGCCGTGGCGGTTCCGGCTGCGCGACGGCGGCATCGAGGTGCTGCTGGACCGCGAGCGCCGCCTGCCGGCGACCGACCCGAGCGGCTGGGGCGCCCGGCTCGCCTGCGGGGCGGCCCTGTTCAACCTGCGGCTGTCGCTGGCCGTGGCGGGCACCCCGGCGACGGTGCGGCTGCGCCCGTACCCGGCGGAGCCCGACGTGCTGGCCCGGCTGGTCCCGGACGTGCCGCGCCGGCCCTCCCCGGCCGAGCAGATGCTGTACGGCGTCATCCCGCACCGGTTCAGCAACCGGGCCCCGTTCTGGCCCGACCCGGTGCCGGCCGACGTGCGGTGGCGGCTCGGCGAGGCGGCCCGCGCCGAGCAGGGCTGGCTGGAGCTGGTGATCGGGGTCAGCGCGGTCAACGCGTTCGCCGAGGTCGCCCGCAGCGCCAACCGGGTCCTGGAACGCGACCCCGCCTACCGGGCGGAGCTGGCCGAGTGGGTGCGCAGCGCGCCCGCGCCCGACGGGGTGCCGGCCACCGCCGGCGGGCCGCTGGGCGAGCCGCAGGACCTGCTGCCCAGCCGCGGCTTCAGCGGGCGCAGCCGCGCGCCGGGGCGCGACTTCGAGCCGGAGCCGCTGGTGGCGGTGCTCGGCACCGCCGGCAACACCACCACCGATCAGGTCGTGGCCGGGCAGGCCCTGCAACGGGTGCTGCTCACCGCCACCGACGCCGGGCTGGGCGTGTCGATGATGTCCCAGCCGATCGAGGTGCCGGGGGCGCGGGAGGCCCTGCGGCTGTCCCTGGGCCGGTTCGGCACCCCGCAGATGGTGATGCGGATCGGCTACGGCCAGCCCGGCTCGCCGACCCCCCGCCGCAGCGTCGACGAGGTGCTGGACGTGCCGGTCGTCCGGGCCTGAGGCGAGGGTCGCCGGGGGCGTGCGCCGCCCGTCGGCGACCCCCACCCCGGCTGGGCCGGCGGTGGTACGGTGCCGGCCGATGGCCAGCTTCGCGATACTCGGGCCGCTCGAGGTGACCGTGGCCGGGCGGACGGTCACCCCGCGCAGCGGCAGGCAGCGGGCGCTGCTGGCCGTCCTGCTGGTCAACGCCGGCCGGGACACCGGGCTGGGGCAGATCCTCGGCGCGCTGTGGGGCGACGCGCCGCCCGACACCGCCGTCGGGCAGGTGCAGACGCTGATCTGGCGGCTGCGCGGGGTGCTCGGCGACGACGCCATCGCCACCCGCCCGGGCGGGTACCGGCTCACCGTCGCCGACGCCGACCTCGACGCGCGGGTGTTCGCCGCCGGCGCGGCCGAGGCCGCCGCGCTGGCCCGGTCGGGCCGGGCGGCCGAGGCGGCCCGCCGCTACGGCGAGGCGCTGGCCCTGTGGCGCGGCCCGGTCCTGGCCGACGTGCGCCTGCCGGGCGACCCGCAAGCCGCCGGGTTCCCCGCCGCCGTGGCGGAGCTGACCGAGCTGCGCCTGGCCGTGGAGCGCGACCGGGTGGACGTCGAGTTCGCCCTCGGCCGGCACGCCGAGCTGATTCCCGCCCTGCACCGGATGGTCGACGCCGAGCCGCTGCGGGAGGAGCTGCGGGAACGGCTGATGCTCGCGCTGCACCGCACCGGCCGGCGGGCCGAGGCGCTGGAGACGTACCGGCGGGGCCGGGCGGCGACCGTGGCGGAGCTGGGCCTGGAACCCGGTCGGGGGCTGCGGGAGCTGCACCGGCGCATCCTCGACGGCGACCCGCTGCTGGACGCCGCCGAGCCCGCCCCGGCGCCGCCGACCGCGCCCCCGGCGGCCCAGTTGCCGATGGACGCCGCCGACTTCGTCGGCCGGCACGACCTCGCGGCCCGGCTGGCCGCCCTGCTGGCCGCGCCGCCGGCCGACGGCCCCGCCGCGGATGCCGGGCAGCCGGCCGCGCCGCCGGTCGTGGTGGTGTCCGGCGCGGCCGGCAGCGGCAAGACGACCCTCGCGGTCCACGTCGCGCACCTGGTGCGGGACCGGTTCGGCGACGGGCAGCTCTTCGTCGACCTGCGCGGCGGCGGCGAGCCGCACGACCCGTCGACCGTGCTGGGCCGGTTCCTGCACGCGCTCGGCGAGGATCCCCGGGCGGTGCCGGCCGACACCGACGAGCGGGCGGCGCTGTTCCGGGCCCGCACGGCCGGGCGACGGCTGCTCGTGGTGCTGGACAACGCCGCCGGGGAGAACCAGCTCCGGCCGCTGCTGCCGGCCGAGCCGGGCTGCGCGGTGCTGGTGACCGCCCGTCGCCGGCTCACCGCGCTGCCCGGCGCGCACCACGTCGACCTGGGCGTGTTCGCCGCCGACGAGGCCGTGGACCTGCTGCGGCACGCGATCGGGGACGGCCGGGTCGCCGCCGAGCACGCCGACTGCCTGCGGGTCGCCGAACGCTGCGGATACCTGCCGCTGGCCATCCGGATCGCCGGGGCGCGGCTGGCCGCCCGGCCGCACTGGCCGGTGGCGAAGCTGGCCGGGCAGCTCGCCGACGAGCGGGCCCGCCTCGACGTGCTGCGCACCGGGGACCTGGCGGTGCGCTCCAGCCTCGCCACCAGCTACCACGAGCTGGACCCGACCGAGCGGCGGCTGCTGCGGCTGCTCGGCGGGGTGGACCTGCCCCGGGTGCCGGGCTGGGCGGCCGCCGCGCTGCTGGACCGCTCGCCGGCCGAGGGCGAGGAGCTGACCGAGCGACTCGTCGAGGCCCGCCTGGTGGACGCCGACGGCGGCGGCTACCGGCTGCACGACCTGGTCCGGGCGTACGCGCGGGAGCTGCTGGACGCCGACGGCGCGCCCGGTGAGCGGACGGCGGCGCTGGGACGGCTCACCGGCGGGTGGCTGACGCTGGCCGACGAGGCGTACCGGCGTACCGGCGGGGGTTTCCGGCGGGGCGTGGCCGGCGCCGCCCCGCGCTGGTCGCGGTGGACGGCGGCCGAACGCGACGCCGTGCTCGGCGACCCGGTGGCCTGGTTCGAGGCGTCCCGGGGAATGCTGGTCGGGACGGTGCGGCGGGCCGCGGCCGCCGGGCTGGTCGAGCCGGCGTGGAACCTCGCCAACACCCTGGGCCGGCTGTTCGAGCTGCGCGAGCACCTCGACGACTGGGCCGGCGCGACGACGGCGGCCCTGGACGCCTGCGTGGCCGCCGACGCCGACGCGGGCCGGGCCTGGCTGCTGCGGTCCCTCGGCGAGCGGCACCTCAACCTCGACCGCCTCGACGACGCGCTGGCCTGCTTCGACGCGGCGCTGGCCCGGTTCGAGCGGCTCGGCGAGCGCAGGGGGCAGGCGCTGGCGCTGCGCGCGGCGGGCACCGCCTACCGGCTCCAGCGGCGCGACGCCGAGGCGATGGCCGCGCTGAGCCGGGCGAAGGCGATCACGGTGGAGCTCGGCGACCGGGCCGGCCAGGCGCAGGTGCTGTTCGGCGTCGGCGCGGCGCACCGGGTGGCCGGGCGGCCCGGGCCGGCGGAGGCGGCGTTCCGGCAGGCGCTGGCGATCTTCGGGGAGCTGGGTGACCGGTTCGGGGAGGCGTACACGTCGACGAGCCTGGCCCTGGTGCTCGGCGGGCGCGGCGCGGACGCCGACGCCGAGGCGCTGCTGGCGCGGGCCCTCGGGCTGTGCCGGGAGCTGGGCTACCGGCGGGGCGAGGCGATCTCCCTGGGGCACCTGGGCGAGCTGCACCTGCGTACGGGCGCGCACGAGCGGGCGGTGGCCGAGCTGACGGAGGCGGTCGCCGGGGCCCGGGAGGTCGGCGACGGCATCGGCGAGCTGATCGCGCTGCGCCGCCTCGGCGCGGCGTACCTGGCGTTGGGCCGGTTGCCGGCGGCCCGGTCGGCGCTGCGCTACTGCCTCGCCCTGTGCCGTGAGCACGGCGAGGACGGCGAACGGGAGCGGGCGCTGCGCCTGCTCGGCGAAGTACGGGCCGGCTGAGGCGGGGCCGTGCGAGCGGGGTGAGAGCGGGCTGAGAGGGCCGGGGGCCGTCCACCGGTGAGGGTGGACGGCGGGCGCGTGTCGTGCCCACCGGACCTGGGGAGGCTCCAATGACCGACCGTTCCATCCCCGCCGGGGACCGCCCGGGGCTGTCCCGGCGCGGCTTCCTCGGCGGCGTCGGGGCGTCCGCCGCCGCGCTGACCGTCGGCGGCGTCCTCGGCGACGCCCAGCCCGCCTCGGCCGCCTACTACATGAAGTGGGGGGCCGTCGTCTCGCCCGGCGACGCCAGCAACAACATCGACTTCAGCCGCAAGGTCGACATCCTGCGCCGGATGCGCCCGCAGACCGCCCGGATCTCGATGTTCTGGGGCGACCCGTACAACCGGCGGTTCAGCGACTCGCAGCTCGACGCGCTGCGCGGCACCGGGCTCACCGAGATGATCATCCAGTCGTCGGAGGACCCCGACCCGAACCTGGCCCGCCACCAGCTCAGCCTGCTGCTGCCCTACATCGACGCGCACCCGAACACCCTGTTCGTGTGGGAGCTCGGCAACGAGCCGGACTGGCACCAGCCGACCAACCCGTGGCTGGCCCGGTGGAACCGGCTGGCGACGATCCGCGACAACAAGCCGTCGCAGGACCGGGGCAACCTGCTCTGGGCGGTCAACATGCCGGCGGGCCGGTGGTCCGGCGACGGCACCGGCTTCACCGGCAGCTCCGGCGGCTACTTCGACTCGTTCGTCCGGGACACCGGCGACGGGCTGGGCGGGATGCTCTCCGGCCCGTACCAGCCGGACGTGGTGACGGTGCACTGCTACAGCTCGACGTACCTCACGCGCGGCGCGGACGGCGGGGGCGAGCGCAACCCGTACAAGATGATCGACTACGTGCGGGGCTGGAACAACCGGATCAGCATGAAGGTCACCGAGGCCGGGATCGACGGCGCGAAGTCCGACCGGGGCTACCGCTACGTGAGCTTCGGCTCGTCGGTGGCGAACGAGACCGCCGGGCAGATCGACAGCGTCTGCTTCTACGGCATCCCGCCCGCCGAGCGGCAGTACGGCATCGGCGAGGGCGAGGCCGACCAGATCGGCACCCACCCCTGACCGCCCGGACCGGGGTGCGCCGCTGGCGGCTGACGTTGCGGAGTCGGCCTGCGGCGGGCCCCGGTCCGTGGTGCGGCGGCACCCGTGGCGGGGTCACCGGGACCAGCCCCGCCCCGGGTGCGGCGGGTCGCGGCCGTCGGTGTGGGACGGCCGCGACCCGCCGTTGCGTGGTACGCCGTCGGCGGGCGCCCGGAGGCGGCTACGCCGCCGGCGGGGCGCGGCGCATTCCGGCTCCATGCCGGCGCGTTCCGGCTCCATGCCGGCGCGTTCCGTCGGGGCCGGGCTTCCGTTCCTCCGGTCGCGCCCGATCGGGGAACGAGATCGCGCTCGATCAGGGATCGAGTGGCATCACTCGGGCCGAGAGCCACTCTTTCCGGGATCGAGCACGATCTCGCCCACACGGCACCGCCCCACTTCCGCGCGCTACTCGTCGAGGATCTGCTCCCGGAGGATGTCGGCGTGCCCGCAGTGCTGGGCGAGTTCGCGCAGCACGTGCAGATAGACCCACCGCAACGGCAGCGGGCCCCGCCGGTTGCCACGCAGGATGTCGTCCAGGTCCAGGGACGACGTCGCCCGGCGGGCCGCCTCGCAGGCTTCGCGGTGCGCCTGCTGGACGCTGGCGATCGTGTCACCGTCGTCGAGGAGGAACGAGTCCTCCGAGGCCGCGGGGAGGCCGAGCTCGACGCGCGGCCGGCACGTGATGGCCTCGTCGAACCAGACCCTCTCGACGAAGGTGGCGTGCTTCACCAGGCCCAGCAGCGTGGTCCGGGAGGGCACCAGCGATCGACGCGCCTGTTCCTCAGTCAGCCCGTCGAGGCAGTGGTGGAGCGCACTGCGGTGCTCGTCGATGAACGCCTCGAACTGGGCACGGGCCGGCTGTGCGATGACCCGGTCGGCGAAGGTGGGCGGAAAGGAGGGCATGGCCGAAGCATTCCAGATCGTCGCGCCGCGAACGACCGGTCGACCGGTCAACCGGCGGCGGCGAGCAGGGCGGCCTCCCGCTGCGGGTCCAGGCCCACCGGCGGGCGGGCCGGACGCCCGGCGCGCGGCGGCACGCCACCGACCGCGCGCAGCCAGGCCCAGGTGTCGGCGACGGTCCCGGCCACCGGCCGGCAGGTCAGCCCCGTCGCGTGCGCCCGCTGCACCCCGCGCTCCTGCAACCAGCGGTACTCGTGCCCGAGGGGCACCCAGATCGGCAGGTCGTTCCACGGTTCCACCCCGGCGGCGAGGACCGTGTCCGGGTCGGTCCAGCGCAGCCGGGCGGTCGAGCCGGTGACGGCGACGCAGGCGTCGAGCAGCTCACCCATCGTCGCGTGCCCGGTCCGCGACAGCACGTTGTACGCCCCGCCGTCGCCCGCCACGCCCCGGTCCAGCAGCCACGCCGCCAGGTCGCGGACGTCGACGTACTGCAGGGGCAGGTCGACCGGGCCGGGGGCGAGCACGTCGCCGCCCCGGGCGACCCGGTGCAGCCACCAGGGCAGCCGACCGATGTCCTCCCCGGGGCCGAGGATCAGCCCGGCGCGGGCCAGCAGCGCCCGGTCGCCGAACACCGCCGTCGCGGCCCGTTCCCCGCCGGCCTTGAACTGCGCGTAGGAGCCGTCGACGGCGTCGGGCTCCGCGGCGACGAGGGGCGCGTCCTCGCCGACGCCGTGCGGGACCGGCCGGGCGTAGACGGAGCCGCTGGAGACGTACCCGAACCAGCCGGCCCGGTCGCGCAGGGCGCGGGCGGCGTCGCCGACCGCGCGGGGCGTGCCGTCCCAGGTGTCGACGACGAGGTCCCACTCGCCGCCGGCCAGCGCGGCGAGCCCGCCGGGCGCGTCCCGGTCACCCCGCAACCGGTGTACGCCCGCCGGTGGCGCGGCGCTCACCCCCCGGTTGAACACCGTCACCGACCAGCCGCGGCGCACCGCCTCGGCTACCGTCGCCCCGCCCACGAAGCCCGTCCCGCCCAGCACCAGGAGTCTCATCGCTCCACCCTGCCCCGGGCAGGGGCCCGGCCGCGACGGGTGTTCACCCGCAGCGGATCTGCCGACGGCAGAACCCGGGGCGGCCGGGCCAGCCGAAGACGTTAGGAAGGGGCCCCTGCTCTACAGAATGCGTTAACAAGGTGCCCTTCCTTCACCCCAGGGCGGCGAGAAGCTGCTCGCCGTAGCGGGCGAGCTTGGCCTCGCCGACGCCGTTGACCCGGGCCAGCTCGTCCAGCGTCGACGGCGGATCGGCGGCGATCTGCCGCAGCGTGGCGTCGTGGAACACCACGTACGCGGGCACGCCCTGCTCCTTGGCCGTGGCCGCCCGCCAGGCGCGCAGCCGCTCGAACACGGGCTCGGCCTCGGCGGACAGCTCGACGACCGCCGCCGCGCCGGGGCGGGCCTTCGCCGCCGACCGCGCCTTCGGCGGCCGGACGGTCTCGCGGCGCATCGGCACCGGCCGGCGGCGGCCCAGCACCTCGGCGCTGGCGTCGGTGAGCACGAGGGTGCCGTAGTCGCCCTCGACGGCCAGCAGGCCCTGCGCGAGGAGCTGCCGCACGACGCCCCGCCACTCGGCCTCGCTCAGCTCCTCGCCGATGCCGAACACGGTCAGCGAGTCGTGCCGGTGCTGGACGACCTTCTCGGTGCGCCGGCCGAGCAGGATGTCGATGCACTGACCCGCGCCGAACTTCTGGTTGCGTTCGCGGTGCAGCCGCAGCACCGTCGACAGCAGCTTCTGGGCGGCGATCGTGCCGTCCCACGACTCGGGCGGCTCCAGGCAGGTGTCGCAGTTGCCGCACGGCCCGCTCGCCTGCCCGAAGTAGCTGAGCAGCCGCACCCGCCGGCACTCGACGGTCTCGCAGAGGGCGAGCATGGCGTCGAGGTGGGCGGCGAGCACCCGCCGGTGCGCCGCGTCGCCCTCCGAGGAGTCGATCATCTTGCGCTGCTGCACCACGTCCTGCAACCCGTACGCCAGCCAGGCCGTCGACGGCAGGCCGTCGCGGCCGGCGCGGCCGGTCTCCTGGTAGTAGCCCTCCACGGAGCGCGGCAGGTCGAGGTGGGCGACGAACCGCACGTCGGGCTTGTCGATGCCCATGCCGAAGGCGATGGTGGCGACCATGACCAGGCCGTCGTCGCGCAGGAACCGCTTCTGGTGGTCGGCGCGGGTCGCCGCGTCGAGCCCCGCGTGGTAGGGCAGCGCGGCGACGCCGTTGGCGACGAGGAACTCGGCGGTCTTGTCGACCGAGGCGCGGGACAGGCAGTAGACGATCCCGGCGTCGCCCGGGTGCTCGGCGCGGATCAGGTCGAGCAGTTGCTTGCGGGGCTCCCGCTTGGCCACGATCCGGTACTGGATGTTGGGCCGGTCGAAGCTGGCCACGAAGTGCCGCGCCCCGGTGAGGTCGAGCCGGGTGGCGATCTCCTTCGCGGTCTCGGCGGTGGCGGTGGCGGTCAGCGCGATGCGCGGCACGTCGGGCCAGCGCTCGTGCAGCATCGACAACGCGAGATAGTCGGGGCGGAAGTCGTGGCCCCACTGCGCCACGCAGTGCGCCTCGTCGATGGCGAACAGCGCGATGCGGCCCCGGTCGAGCAGTCGCAGCGTGCCCCCGCTGCCCAGCGCCTCGGGGGCGAGGTAGAGCAGGTCCAGCTCACCGGCGACGAACTGCGCCTCGACGAGGCGGCGGGCGTCGGGGTCGAGGGTGGAGTTGAGGAAGCCGGCGCGCGCCCCGACGGCGGTGAGCGCGTCCACCTGGTCCTGCATGAGGGCGATCAGCGGGGAGACGACCACCGCGACGCCGTCGCGCACCAGCGCGGGGATCTGGTAACACAGCGACTTGCCGCCGCCGGTGGGCATGAGGACCAGGGCGTCGCCGCCGCCGACCACGTGGTCGATGATCTCCTGCTGCTCGCCCCGGAAGGCGTCGTAGCCGAAGACCCGCCGGAGCACGCCCAGCGGAGTCTCGGCGAGCGTGTCGCTGGGGGAAGTCATCCGGCGAGTCTACGAGGGCGGCCCGACACCCTCGCCGGACCCGGCCGGCCCGCCCCGGATCGGGCGGGCCGGCCGCGTGACGCGAGGTCGGTCGATGATCAGGGCGACGGCGCGAACGGAGCCGTCGCCCGGGTCGATCTCCAACTCGTAGGGGCCGGGGCCACCCCGGTGGTGTCCCACCGGCGCCCGGGTGTGATCGTCATCAGGGCGGACTCCGACGTCTGCACGCCGGCACCGGTTGCCGTGACGGTCACCCGCACGTGCCCGGTCCTCGCCGCGGTCAGGACTCCCGCCGGGGTGACGCTCGCACCGGCGGTGTTGGTGTCCATCGGGGCGATCTGAAAGCTGTACGTCGCCGTCGGGTCCGCCGGGAACACCCGCGCGGACAGCTGCGTCCCCGAGGATGCCTGGTCGAGCCTGACCGCCCGGTCGCCGAAGTCGACCCGCGACAGGTAGGCGTTCGGGAACGCCGAGCCGGTGGCGTCCGGTGCGCCGGAGGTCACCACGACCGGGAACGTGGTCGACCTGCTCTCCCCGTCGGCGGTGGCCCTGGCCGTGATCAGGACGGCGCCGGTGGACACCGGTTTGACCGAGCCGCCGGCGTCGACCGTCGCGACCGACGGGTCGGAGGAGGCGTACGTCACCTTGAGCGCCCGGTCGGACAGGTCCCAGAACGTCATGTCGTGCCTGGTGACCGACAGTCGCGCGTTGATCCGGTTGTCGGGGGTGTCCAGGCTCAACTCGGTGGCGTCCGGCTGGGCCGAGACCACCTCGACGCCGGGCGTCCGGCGTCCGGTCACCCGCAGCTTCACCGACTTCAGGTCGGCGTCGGCCGAGCTCGGCCCGGCCAGGATGGTCCAGTCGCCCGTGGGAAACACCTTCCTGTGCTTCACGTCGTCCCAGAACCACAGGTCACCGGCGTCGATGGTGACCTTCACCGTCGTGGTCTTCGCGGCGATCAGGTCGCTCTTGACGAAACCCTTCAGCTGCTTGAGCGGGCGCTGGCTACCGTCGGCGCCCTGCGGGGCCCTGGCGTAGACCTCCACCACAGCCTTGCCCGGGCGATCGGCGGCCCGGTTCGACACGGGCACCGAGACCGTCACCGACTCGTCGGGAGTGATCTTCGAGGACGACAGCCTCGGGGTGCCGTAGCCGAAGGGCGAGTAGGACAGGCCCTGGCCGAACACGTAGTGGGGAGCCGCGCAACCAGGACCGACCTGGTAGTAGAGGTAGGTCCGGCCGCACCTGGCGCCTTCCGCCCTGGTCATCCGGTAGTCCTCGACCGCGCGGTCCGGAGCGGCCGCCGGCCCGAGTTGCGCGTCGACGTCGGAGTACCAGGTCAGCGGCAGCTTGCCGGAGAAGTTGGCCACCGCGGTACGCCCGTCCTCCAGCGCCACCGCGTCGTTGAACAGCAACTCGGCCATCGCCCTGCCCTGGTACATGCCGTTGAAGGACGACCAGACGATCGCCCCCACGCTCGGCAGGTCCTTGAACGCGCTGACGTCGACCATGGTCTTGGCCTGGATCCACACCGCGATCTTCTTGCCGTACTTCTGTGCGAGCGGGGCGATCGAGTCCCGGATCAGCTCGGCCTGCATGCGCGGCAGGACGACCGTCGAACGGTCCGTGCCCTCTCCGCCGTCGTTGTTCCGGTGACCGACGACGACCACGACGTTGTCCGCCTGTGAGATCTGGTATTCGGCGGTCGCCGCGTCCGCCACGGGATCGCAGGGGCTGCTGGCGCACACGGAGGTGGTGATCGCGGTGCCGTCGGCGTCGAGGACGTCGGGGAACACCGCAAGGTGGCTGGACAGGAACGGCGTGGTGGAGCCCGCGGTCACGGCCGAGGAAGCCGACCCCGTCCGCTCGGCCAGCGCCTGGGCGAAGGTGGTGTCGACCGCCGTGGGCCCGGAGTAGGAGCCCGACTGGAAGTTGTTGAGGGTGTCCACGTGCCCGAGGGCGACGGTCCTGCCGGACGCCGCGCCCGCGAACGGGAGCGCCCCGCCGGCGTTCTTGAGCAGCACGGGCGCCTCGATGGCGGACTCGTGCGCGACCGCACGGTGCGCCGGCGAGGCCAGCTTCACATCGGGGTCGCCGGCCTCCGACAGCGAGTAGGAATCGCTGTTCCACGGGACCGAGGCGACGGGGTCGAACTCGCCCAGCTGGAACCGCGCGGTGAAGGCGCGCACGAGCGCGATGTCGACGTCGGCCTCGCTCACGAAGCCCTGGCTCTGCGCTGCCGGGAGTCCGCTCGCCGTCGGGTAGTCGCCGCCCGAGCAGTCGAGATCGGTGCCGGCCTTGAGCGCCCAGGCGTTGCCGAGGGTCTTGCTGATCTGCGTCTGCCCGCCGAGTTGGACGGGGTGCCACGAGTGTCCCGACGTCCCGGTTCCGTGCACGCGGGTGATCGCGTCGCAGTCGGAGACGACGAAGCCGTCGAAGCCGTACGACCTGCGCAGCATGGTCTCGATGGCGTACCGGCTCGCCGCGGCCGGCGTCCCGGGCGTGCCGCCGGGTGTGACGTCGTCGCGGGGGCTCCACAGGGTGGGGTAGCTCGATGCGGACGGGTAGTCCGTGGTGTAGTCCTCCACCACGGAGAAGGCGTTGTAGGCGGCCATCAGCGACCGCGCGCCCGCCTCGCCGGCCGAGGCCGCGAAGGGCGGCAGGAAATACTCGTGCATCGAACGCTCGGTGATGTTCGACGTGCCGAAGTCGCGGTTCGCCTCGGAGTTGTTCGCCAGGTAGTGCTTGGGCGTGGCGACCGCCTGGATGTAGTCGGCCGCCCCGGTGGGAACCGTGTCGGGACGTGACGCGGTGTCGCCCTGTAGACCGGTCACGAAGGCGCCGGCCACCTGGCCTGCCAGGAAGGGATCCTCGGTGTAGGACTCGTCCGCCCGCCCCCACCGGGGGTCGCGGTTGAGGTTCTGGTTCGGCGACCAGTAGGTGAGGCCGTGACAGGCGCCACCGGCGGGGTCGGGGTTCGGCACGCCCGGCGGGCAGGACGTGTTGTAGGTCACGCGGGCCTCGTCGGCGATGCCGCCGGCGATCTCCCGGGTGATGCCCGGATTCCACGTCGATGCGATCGAGGTGCTCTGTGGGTACTGCGTGTAGTTGCCGTTGCCGGGGACGGTCGGGAAGTAGATCCCGTGGTTCGCCTCTGCCCAGTATCCGTACGACCTCACGCCGAGCCGGTCGATCGCCTTCGGCTTCGGGCGCCAGGTCGCATGCGGCTGCATCGCTATGAGCTGGTCGTACTTCTCCTCCAGCGTCATGCGCGACACCAGGTCCGCCGCACGGACACTGAACGGCAGCGAGGTGTTCCGGTACGCCGGCGCGTCCTCGGCCGAGGCCGAAGCCGGCCGCGTGACCGCGGCGAGCCCGCTCGCCGCCACCGCACACGCCAGCCCGAACGCCAGGGACCGGCGTCCTGGACTCCTGGCGCCTCTGCCCCGCCCCCTTGCTCGCGAGGGCGCAGAACTGGTCTTCACCATCGAGGGTCCCCTCCCCTTCACGTCGAAAAATCGCGTCTATCGATGTCTTCGCGGGTCGATGCCCCATACCGTCACGGCAGGGAGCGTGGCGGGACGGCCTCAGCGCAGCGTCGACTGCCTCTGAATCAGTGCGAAGTCGATGACTACCCGCCGGGGCACCGGCCGCTCCTCTCGCGGCACGCCGTCGAACTGGAGCTGGATCCGCTCCTCCAACAGCGCGACCGCCCGGTGTGCGATCACGTCGCGTCCGGGATCGATGGTGCTCAGCGGAGGACGGGAGTAGTTCGCCTCGTCGATGTTGTCGAAGCCGATCAACAGGACGTCCTCGGGAACCCGTAGACCACGGTCCTGAAGGGCGGCCAGCGCGCCCAGCGCGAGTGTGTCGGTGAACGCCACGACCGCGTCGGGTTCGACGCCGTTGTCCAGGATACGAGCGATCGTCGCCGCGCCGGTGGCGTGGAAGTAGTCGGGCACACCGATGACCGCGCGGGGGTCGACGTCCAACCCCCGCGACCGGAGGGCGTCCCGGAAGCCCTGGAACCGCAGCGTCCCGCTGCTCGGCGACGGGTCGTCCTTGACTCCCAGGGGAACCACCGTGGTCGCCCCGCGGTCCAGGACGTGCTCGGTCGCCGCACGCGCTCCCTCGACGTTGCTCATCGTGACGTGGTCGACGCCGCCATCGAACACCCGCTCCCCCAGGAGCACGAGGGGGAAGTCGACGTCGAACAGCGGGAGGTCGTGCTGGCCCAGCGCGAGCGGGGAGTACAGCACGCCGTCGAAGCGTGACCGGTAGCTGCCGTCCAGGACCCGCAACTCGCGGTCGCGCTCGGCGTTGGTCTGCTCGATGAAGACGGTCAGGCCCCGCCCGGACGCCTCTCGCATGACGGCGTCCGCGAGTTCGGCGAAGTAGACACCGCGCAGCGCCGGCAGCACCAGAGCGATCGCCCCCGTCCGGCCCCGGCTCAGGTTCCGCGCCGACACGTTCACGTGGTAGCCCAGCTCACGGATCGCGTCGTCCACCCGCTCGCGGGTCTCCGGGCGCACGTACTGATAACCGTTGAGGATGTTGGACACCGTCTTGATCGACACACCGGCGAGTCGGGCGACGTCGCGCATCGTCGCCGACCCGTTGGTCTTGCGTGCCACAGCCCCTCCCGCCGCTCCTCGAATCGTCGGCCGTCTGCCCCCTTCACGACCCCGGACGCAGCGGCCGACCCGCCCGGTCCGGGGCGGGCCGGCCGCGTGACGCGAGGTCAGCCGACGGTCAGGGCGATGGTGTGCACGGAGCCGCGGACCAGGTCGATCTGCAGCTCGTAGGCGCCCCGGGCGAGCCCGGTGGTGTCCCAGTCGAAGACGTACTGGTCTCTCGCGGCGCTGTAGCGTGCGGTGTTGTCCGCCCGCTCCCGGACAGGTGTCGCCGGAACCCGGTGGCCGGCCACGCCGTCGGTCTTCTTCACGAGGTAGATGCGCGGCTCCGCGTCGGTGACCGCCTCGCCGGCCGCGTCGGTCACGGCGAACTTGACCGGCACGGCGCGTCCGGCCTCGACGACGTCGGAGCCGTCGCCGGCCAGCGGTGGCCGCACCCCGCCGAACCTGAGCTCAGGCGCGAAGAGCCGCGGCACGAAGTCGATCAGATTCGCCATCCAGATGTCGAAGCCGTGCGGCCCGACCCAGGTGCCGGCGTACTCGTATTCGATGCCCTGGGCGGTCAGCCACTTCATCGCCTCCTGCGTGAACGAGTACGTGAAGTCGACGTCGCCGGAGTACAGCCTTGCCAGTTTTGTGCTTTCGTTGACCGCCCGGGCGTCGACGGTGGGATAGGAGAGCAGGCCCCCGGAGAAGGCACCGATGTAGGCGAACTCGCCCGGGTGGTTGAGCCACGTGCCGAGGGTGTTCATGGCCCCCCACGACAGACCGGCGAGCGCCTGCTCATCCGAATCAGTCGAGATGTTGTACTTCTCCGCCGCGGTCGGCATCACGTGCTGGCTGAGGTCGGTCCAGAAGTCGACGCCATTCTGGTCGGGCATGACCACGACCATCGGCGCCATCGTCCCGTTGAGGTAATGGTTGTCGAGGATCTGCCTGGCACGCCCGGTCTCGATCCAGCTCGCGTAGTTCTGGCCCCCGCCGTGGTACAGGTACAGCACCGGGTAGGCCGCCGCGCGGTCGGCATCGTAGCCGG
Source organism: Micromonospora sp. WMMD712 (assembly GCF_029581295.1). Taxonomy (NCBI): domain Bacteria; kingdom Bacillati; phylum Actinomycetota; class Actinomycetes; order Micromonosporales; family Micromonosporaceae; genus Micromonospora; species Micromonospora sp. WMMD712. The sequence goes on along the minus strand of NZ_CP120743.1, from coordinate 6,867,186 downwards.
GCGGCGTCCAGACGTACGCGTAGCGCTCTGCGCCCTGGCCGCCGTCGTAGGTCATCAGCGAGACAGTGCCGCCCCTGCCCTCGGGGACGTCGGCCAGCATCGCGTCGGACCTGCCCGGCACGAAGAGCTGCGACTCCATCACATGGGTGTTGACGGTGTCGGCGGGGTCCTTCTTGTCGACGCCGTCGACCACGTAGCGGTAGTAGTAGTAGCCGTCGAGCGGCCCGATCGTGCTGCGCCAGCGGCCGTCGGGCTGCTTGTCCATCGGGATCCGGAACCACTGGCCGTTCGGGGCCCAGTTGCCCCAGATCGTGACGTCCCTGGCACCGGCCCACTGGGTGCCGGTCTCGAACGTGACGATGCCGTGCGGGTCGACGTGCGGGGTCGTGATCGACCCGGCCGGAGGGGGCGCGTACGGCCGGGTCAGCGCACGGTGTCCCTTGCTGACGCCGTGGGAGACGACCTTCTGCCCGAAGAGCCGAGCGGCGAAGTCCCGCAGGTTCTCCCGCCACGCGTCCCAGGTGGCGCCGTCGTCGGGGTTGACGCCGTCGAACTCGAACTTCACCCCGGACCTCTTCAGGTCCACCAGCAGGTCGTAGTTGTCGTTGTAGGACGGGTCGAGCGTGTCGCCGACGTACACCCGGAGCAGCTCGGTGCCCTCGTTGATCGCTCTGGCCTCCGCCCTGGTGATCGCGCCGTCGACGGAGCCGGAGAAGGAGCCGACGTAGGCGAATGCGCCGGGATCGCTGCGGAGGATGCCCATCGCCTGCTCGGCACCCGTGGCGACCCCGGCCAGCGCTTGGCCCTGGGGCCGAGACGAGACGTTGTAGCCGGCCCGCGCGGCGGGGACGATCGCGTCGAGCAGCTCGGCGCGGGGGTCGGCGGAACTGGCGTCGGCCATCACGACCACCATCGGCTTGGCGTCCCTGCCGGCGACCAGGTTGTCGAGGATCTGCTTCGCCCGGCCGAGTTCCAGCCACTCACGAGCGGTCTGACCCTCGCCGCTCAGCAGGTACAGGACCGGGTACGCCTCGGCCCGGGCGGCGTCGTAGCCGGGTGGCGTCCACACCAGGGCGGTGCGGTGCTGCGCCGCCGTCGCGCCCGGGTAGGGCAGTTCCTCCACCGTCCCGCCGGCGGCGACGTCGTCCATCCACTCGACCGACTCACCCGGCACGAAGAAGGTGTTCCAGTTCGGCTTCGACGTCACCGCCACCGGGCTGCCAGGCTGGCGGAAGGACACCTTCGACCTGTCCGGCATGGTCGCGGTGTACTGGTAGTAGTACAGCCCGGGCTCCAGCGGACCGACGTTCGCGGCGTAGTCCGAGCCACTCGGGTCGAGCGCGAGCGCCGACCAGGTGCCGCTCGGGCCGATGTTCGCCTCCAGTTCGAGCGTCGCCGGCGTGCCGCCGACGATGCTGCCGACCTGCGACTGCGGCACCTTGAAGTAGTGGTAGACGTCGTCGTGCGAATGCCACGTGTCGGTCGCGGCAGCCGCCGGGGCGGCCGCGATTGCCGACGCCACCAAAGCGGCGGCTGCGACAAGGCTGGTCATTCGGGGGCCACTGCTGTGTGACATCGCGTTGCTGCTCCTCTCAGAGCGTCAAGGCCTGCCGCAGCGAAGGCACGCGCCTCACCATCGAGATCGACTGTCGAGACGCTCCCGACAGCCACGACGGCCCACATCCACACCAGCGGCACTACATTTCCTACACCGGTGTAGAGCGAATGGCAAGAGACATCTATTGACGCCCGTACATGGGATTTCTCTACAGCAATACGGTCCACGCCAATCCCACGAACCACGGGGCGACAATTTCCGCAGGTCAGCGGCCTGTCAATTGAACGAAGTCGATGCTTTTTCGATGCCGTGGACGGTCGGCGACCCCGACGCCCGGCCCCCACCCACACCGCAGACCGGTCCCCGCGGGAAGCTGAACGATCACGTGCTCCCACCCGCCCGCAACGTGAGGAGCAAGAAACACCAAGGTCCGTTGCCGGGCATCCGGCAACGGACCTGCTGCGCAGCACACGTGGATGGTGGGCGATACTGGGTTTGAACCAGTGACCTCTTCCGTGTCAAGGAAGCGCGCTCCCACTGCGCCAATCGCCCGCGCTCACCGGCCCGCGGCAGATGCCGGCCCGGCTGCGGTCGGCCCCGGAGGGCTGATCGCGAGCGGACGACGGGATTCGAACCCGCGACCCTCACCTTGGCAAGGTGATGCGCTACCAGCTGCGCTACGTCCGCGTGCCGCAGGCGTTCGCCGGCGACGGGGTGAACTGTACCCGACGGCAAGATCGCGAACAAACTCCCCTCGCGTACGCGACGCGCGCCGCCGATTACGCAGTTCACCGGCGGGGTACTTGTCCACCTCGACAGCACACTGCATCCCCCGAAGGAGGCTGTCGTGGGTATCGGTACGAGCATCTTCCTGATCGCGGTCGGCGCGATCCTCACGTTCGCCATGGACGCCACCGTCGGCGGCGTCGACCTGGACGTCGTCGGCTGGATCCTGATGGCCGCCGGCGCGCTCGGCCTCGTCATGACCACGCTGGTCTGGGGCCGCCGTCGCGAGGTGGTCACCACCACCGAGCCGGTCGAGTACCGCCGCGTCGAGGAGCGTCGGGACGTCGCGCCGCCGCTGTAGGCGACCCCGCCGAGATCTCGTCCCCTCGGCCGCGCACGCTCCCGCACGGCCAACCGGGCGGCGGACTCGATGGCGAAACGGCCCGGCACCTGTGCGGTGCCGGGCCGTTACCCGTGGTGGGCGATACTGGGTTTGAACCAGTGACCTCTTCCGTGTCAAGGAAGCGCGCTCCCACTGCGCCAATCGCCCTCGTAAACTGCCGAGGTGGAGACGGGATTTGAACCCGTGTACACGGCTTTGCAGGCCGTTGCCTCGCCTCTCGGCCACTCCACCGAGGTTGCCCCCGACATGCGTGGCGGCAGATCCGAGCGGACGACGGGATTCGAACCCGCGACCCTCACCTTGGCAAGGTGATGCGCTACCAGCTGCGCTACGTCCGCACGCCCCCGGCGTTTCCCGGTGACGGATGAGAACTTTAGCCGAGCCCGCGAGCGGTTGCCAAATCGGGGGTCCGCCCGGCGCGTCCGCCGAGGCCGCAGCCCCCGCCCCGCCGCACCGCGTCGCCGGCATGGGGCCTTCCCGCCCCGCGACACCACCATGTCGCCGGCATGGCGGCGAGGACCCGACCCAGCCCCGCCCGGCTCCAACCCAGCCCCGACCCCGGCCCGGCCCCGACTGGACTCCGTCGCGCCCCGCCTGCGCGACCCCGGCGCGCGGCGCCCATCCGCCCCCTGATGCAGGCCCCGGCACACCGCGTAGATCATCCTAGGAGGCTGGATAGGACTGCCCACCACACGGGGACATGGCCGACAATGGCGGGGAAATTGTCTTACTTCCGACTCTGGGGGGCCGAATCCGCCGGAGCGGTAACTGTTTGTGCACGAACGGATAGGTTACGGTAGCGACGTGACGAGACGTGCCGCCGAGATCCGCCTGGATGCCCTCTTGCGCACGGCCTGTGACGTGATCGCGGAACGGGGCTTGGCAAACACCCGCACGGCCGACGTGGCGCAGGCCGCGGGGGTCAGCCAGGCGCTGGTCTTCTACCACTTCGCCACCAAGGAGCGACTCCTCTCCCAGGCCTTCGCCTACGCGGTGGAGCAGGACCTCGCCCGGCTCGACGCCGTGGTCCGGTCCGCCGCCTCCCCCCTGGTCAAGCTCCGCCGGATGCTCAAGCTCTACGCGCCGACCGGCCGGCCGACCTCGTGGTCCATGTGGATCGACGGATGGTCGGAGTCGCTGCGCGTCCCGGAGCTGGAGAAGGTCTCCCGCCGGCTCGACCTGCGCTGGCGGGAGGATCTCGCCGCGGTGATCGCCGACGGGGTACGCGAGGGGGTCTTCGAGTGCGCCGACCCGGCGGGGGCGGCGTGGCGGATCAACGCCATGATGGACGGCCTCGCCGTGCAGTTCGCCGTGCACGAACGGGTGATCTCGCGCCGCCAGTTCGCCGAGTGGATCCGCCTGACCGCCGCCCGCGAGGTCGGCCTGGAGCCGGCCCAACTCGACTGGTCCGCCCCGGCACAGGACCGCTCGCGCCGCGCCGCACAGCCCGAGCCACAGCCCGACGCGGTGAGCTGACCGCTCTTCCCACGGCCCGCCAGCCCAGCCCCGCCGGCCCGGCCCCGTCAGCCGGCCAGCCGGCGCAGCCGGGCCCGCGCCGGCGGGTGGACGTTGGCCGCCTCCAGGTCGCCGCCGTAGTGGGCGAGCACCCGGTGGTCCATCACCCGCCGCCACACGGGCGGCACGAGGGCCGCCACGACCATCGTGGCGTACCCGGCGGGCAGTTGCGGCGAGCAGTCGAAGCTGCGCAGCGTCTGATAGCGGCGCAGGGGGTTGGCGTGGTGGTCGCTGTGCCGCTGGAGCTGGAACAGGAAGACGTTGGTGACCGTCCGGTCGCTGTTCCAGCTGTGCCGGGCGTCCACCTTCTCGTAGCGGCCGGCGGGGGTCCGCCGCCGGGCCAGGCCGTAGTGCTCCAGGTAGTTGACCACCTCCAGCAGGGAGAAGCCGAACACCGCCTGGAGCAGCAGGAACGGCAGCACCTGCGGCCCGTACGCGGCGGCCAGGGCGGCGAACAGCGCCACCGTCATCGCCCAGGCGGTGAGGATCTCGTTGCGGTGCGTCCACGGGCTGCGGCCCCGGACGCGGAACCGGCCGGCCTCCAGCCGCCACGCCGAGCGCAGGCTGCCGGCGACGGTGCGCGGCCAGAAGGCGTAGAAGCTCTCGCCGAGCCGGGAGCTGGCCGGGTCGGCGGGGGTGGCGACCCGGACATGGTGGCCCCGGTTGTGCTCGACGTGGAAGTGCCCGTAGCCGGTCGGGGCGAGGGCCACCTTCGACAGCCAGCGTTCCAGCTTCTCCCGCTTGTGCCCCAGCTCGTGTGCCGTGTTGATGGCGATGCCGTCGACCACGGCGAGGGTGGCGACCAGCCCGGCCGCGCCGAGCGGGCGCAGCCCGCCCGAGGCCCACACGGCGCAGCCGAGCGCCAGGCCGGCGTACTGGGCGGGCAGGTAGAGGTAGGTCAGCCAGCGGTAGTAGCCGTCGCGGGCCAGGCGCGGCACCGCCTCGTCCGGCGGGTTGCGCCGGTCGTCGCCGACGAGCAGGTCGACGACCGGGATCACCCCGAAGACCACCGCCGGGGCGAGCCACCACGCCCACGAGCCGGCGCCGCCCCGCCAGGCCAGCCAGGAGGCGAAGGGCAGCGCCGGCACGAGCAGGGCGAGCGGCCAGAGCGCCCGGCGCGGGTCGCGCCAGGCGGCGGGCGGGGCGGTCGCGGGCGCGTCAGCGGTCATCGCCGGTCTCCGATCTCCCGGGTACGCCCTGACTGTGGCACGCGTCACGGCGTTTTACAAGAGACGGAGTTTTGTAAAGTACGTCAGCGGCGGAGCAGCCCCCACCCCCGCTGCGGCGGGGCGGCCCGCTCGAAGTCCAGCCCCACGGCCGGTTCGCCCTCGTCGGCCGCCTTCGTGAGGTGCCGCAGCCGCAGCAGCAGCCCCACCCCGAGCGACAACAGCAGCGCGCCGAGCAGGAACGCCGCCTGCACCACCCCGAAGCCGCCCGACGACGACACCGGACGCCCGCCCGACACGGCCGGCGGCACCTCGGCCACCACCTCCTCGCTCGGCTCGACCTCCTCGTCCACCCCGGCCGGCTCCAGCGGCTCGTCCGTCGGGTCCGCCGACGGTTCGGCCGTCGGGTCCGCGGCGGTCGGGGTCGCCTCGACCGCCGTCCCGATCACCTCCCGGGTCGCCGCCTGCCGGGCCAGCAGCCGCGACTGCGCGTCGTACGCCTCGGCGGCCAGCGTCACCCGCCCCCGGGTGACGTCCTCGGCGAAGGCCACCCGGTAGCGGGCGGTCACCGTGCGGCCCGGGCAGAGCGTGCCCGGGTCGAGCTGCCGGTCGGTCAGCCGGGCCGTGCTGCCCTGGGTGCGGATCTCCAGGGGAAACAGCCCGGTCTCCTCGATCCGGTCCATCTTCACCTGGTCCAGCCGCATCCCCTGCACGGTGAGCACCATCGACCAGCGGACCTTCACGCAGCCGCCGTCGCGGCGCGACACCACCGCCGACACCGTCTGCACCCCGTCGCCCGCCGTGAACTCCGTCGGCAGGCCACTCAACTCGGTGGCGAACCCGGCCGCCGCCGCCCGAGCCGGCGCGGCGACGCCGACCCCCGCTCCGGACAGGCAGGCCAGCACCACCCCGACCCTTAGCGCGTACCGCACCACCGTCACCACCGCCCTCGCCTCCCGTCGGATCCATCCATCCGGCAACGCTATGGGCGAACCGGACAACCGGGTAGACGGGCGTGTTCGCACGGACCGCGAAGCTCGGGGGGCCATCTCACCGACAGTGGTGAACCGGTGACCGTCCACCCGCGACACGCCCGGGATCGCGGGACAGGGAGAATCGGTGGCGTGTCCGATCTCTCCGCGGCCTTCGTGAGGCTGCACGCGCGGCTCGCCCCGGTGGCCTTCGTCCCCGAGGTCCGGCTGCACCAGGCCGACGAGCCGATCGGGCTGTGGGAGCTCACCGAGGGCGAGTTCCGCAGCTCCCAGCCGCCGCCGTTCTGGGCGTTCGCCTGGGCCGGCGGGCAGGCGCTCGCCCGGTACGTCACCGACCACCCCGAGGTCGTCGCCGGCCGCCGGGTGCTCGACCTCGCCTCCGGCTCCGGCCTGGTCGCCGTCGCCGCCGCCCGCGCGGGCGCGGCGGCCGTGCGGGCCGCCGAGATCGACGAGCGGGCCGTGGCCGCCGTCGCGCTCAACGCCGAGGCCAACGGGGTACGCGTCGACGCCGCGCTCGGCGACGTCCTCGACGGCGACGCCGGCGACGCCGAGGTGGTGCTCGCCGGGGACGTCTTCTACAGCGAGGCGATGGCCCGGCGGATGCTGCGCTTCCTGCTGCGGGCCGCCCGCTCCGGCGCGCGGGTGCTGGTCGGCGACCCGGGCCGGGCGTTCCTGCCCCGCGAGCGGTTCCGCGAGCTGGCCGCCTACGACGTGCCGGTGCCCGAGGCCCTGGAGAGCGTCCGGGTGAAGCACACCACCGTGTGGGAACTGGACCCCGCGCCGCCCGGGGCCGCCCGCTAGGTTGACGCGGTGCTGTTCCGGGGTTGGGGCGATGCCGTCGACGGGCCGTGGCCCGACATCGCGACCGTGACCGACCACGTGGGCGCGGCGCACCTGGTGGTGACCCGGCACGCGCTGGTGCGGCGGGTGCTCGCCGACCCGGTGACCTTCCGGCCCGACAACGCCCTCGACGCGGTCACCCCGATCCCGGTGGCCGCCCTGCGGGTGCTCGCCGGGCACCGGTTCCGGCTGCCGCCGACCCTGGCCAACAACGGCGGGGCCAGCCACCCGCAGATCCGGGGCATCGTCGCCGACGCCCTGCACCCGGGCCGGGTCGCCGCCCAGCGGCCCTGGCTCACCGACCTCGTCCGCGACCGGGTCGCCCGGCTGCGGGCGGAGCTGGACGCGGGCGTACCCGTCGATCTGTACGCCGGCCTGGCCGCGGACCTGCCGCTGCTCGTGCTGGCCCGGCTCGTCGAGCTGCCCGACGCGCCGGTCGGCGCGGTGAAGGAGTTCGCCCGCGCGGCCCTGGAGCTGTTCTGGGCCCCGCTCGACGCCGACCGGCAGGCCGCCCTCGCCACCGAGGTGGGCCGGTTCCACCGGGTGCTGCGGGCGTTCGCCGCCACCGGCGGCGGGCTCGCGGCCCGGCTGCGCGCCGCCGGCCACTCCCCCGACGTGGTCGTCGGCGCGCTGTTCTTCCTGCTCGTCGCCGGCCAGGAGACCACCTCGCAGTTCCTCACCCTGCTGCTGCACCGGCTCACCGCCGAGCCGGCGGTACGCGCCGGGCTGCGCGCCGGCACGATCGACGTCGCCGACGTGGTCGAGGAGGGGCTGCGGCTGGAACCGCCGATCGTCACCTGGCGGCGCGTCGCCGCCGTCGACACCACGCTCGGCGGCACGCCCGTCGCGGCGGGCGCCAGCGTCGTGCTGTGGCTGGCCCGCGCCGGCCGCGACCCGCAGGTCGTGGCCGCCCCCGACGAGTTCCGCCCCGGGCAGCCCGGCTCGCGCCGGCACCTCGCGTTCGGGGCGGGCGCGCACCGCTGCGTCGGCGCGCAGCTCGCCCGGCTGGAGGCCGCCGTGGTCGTCGCCGAGGCCGCGCCGCTGCTCGACGGCGTACGCGTGCTCCGGCCGCCGTGGTGCCCGGACAACCTCACCTTCCGGATGCCCGACGCCTTCGTGGTCGCCCGGTAAGGAAGGGCCCCTTGTTAACGCATCCGGTAGAGAAGGGTCCCCTTCTCTACCCCAGGCGTTAAGAGGGGGCCCTTCCTTGCTCGCGGGCGGTCAGCCGGCGTCCTCGGCCCAGGATCGCCAGTCGTCGAGCACCCCGTAGAGGGCGGGGGTGAGCCAGCCCGACGCGGACCGGCGGAACACCCCCGGGTCCATCGCCCCGGCGCCCGCCGGCAGCGCGCCGAGCAGGTGCGGCACCAGCTCGGTCAGGTTGGCCCAGTGCACCAGCTCCGGCTCCGCCGGCCACGCGCCGATCACCACGCCGGCCGGCACGGCGCGCCGGTCGAGGGCCTCCAGGGTGAGCGCGGTGTGGTTGAGGGTGCCCAGGCCGGCGCGGGCCACCACCACGGCGGGCGCGCCGAGCGACACCGCCAGGTCGGCCAGCGTCCACGCCTCGCCGGAGGGACGCAGCCCCATCGGCACGAGCAGCCCGCCGGCCCCCTCGACCAGCACGAGGTCGTGCTTGTCGGCCTCCTCGCGGATCGCGTCGACGGCCGCGTACAGCTCCAGCGGCTCCAGCTGGGCCACCCGGGCCGCCGCCAGCGGGGCCAGCGGGTCGGGATAGCTGGCCAGGGTGCGGCCGGTGAGCGGGGCGGCCAGCCGGGTCACCGTGTCGACGTCGCCCGGGTCGCCGGTGGCCGTGCCGGTCTGGCCGGGCTTGACCACGGCGACCCGCAGCCCGGCCGCCTGGGCGGCGGCGGTCACCGCCGCGGTCACCACCGTCTTGCCGACCCCCGTGTCGGTGCCGGTGATCAGCACCGGCCCGGTCCACGCCGCGCCCACGGCGTCACCTCCGCCCGTCCACCCGCGCGCGCCGCCGGTCACGGCGCGCATTCCACGATCACGTCGAGGGCCCGCTCGAAGTCCGCCCGGCCGACCCCGGCGTTGACGGTCAGCCGCAGCCGGGACCGGCTGTCCGGCGTCGACGGCGGCCGGAAGCAGCCCACGGCCACCCCCCGGTCGGCGCAGTCGGCGGCCCAGGCCGTGGCCGCCTCGGGGCCCGGCGCGGTCACCGAGACCACCGCGGCGTCCGGCGCGGAGACCGCCAGCCCGGCGGCGCGCAGCCGGCGGACGGCCAGCGCGGTCCGCTCGGCCAGCTCGGCCCGCAGGTCGTCGCCGGCGCGGGCCAGGTCGAGCGCGGCGCGCACCCCGGCGGCGACGGCGGGCGGCAGGGCGGTGTCGAAGATGAAGGTCCGGCCGGTCTCGACCAGGTGCCGGACGAACTCGGCCGGGCCGGCGACCACGCCCCCCGCGCCACCGAGCGCCTTGGAGAGGGTGGCGGTGACCACCACGTCCGGCTCGCCGGTCAGCCCGGCGGCGGCCACCCCGCCCGCCCCGGCGGGGCCCAGCACGCCGAGCGCGTGCGCGTCGTCGACGAGCAGCAGCGCGCCGTGCCGGCGGGCCACGGCGTGCAGCTCGGCCAGCGGCGCGAGGTCGCCGTCGACGGAGAAGACCGACTCGGTGACCACCACCGCCGGCCGGCCCGGCGCGGCGGCCAGCGCGGCGGCGACCGCCGCCGGGTCGGCGTGCGGGGTCACCACGGTCTCCGCGCCGGAGATGCGGCAGCCGTCGATCAGCGAGGCGTGGTTGTGCGCGTCGGAGACGAGCAGCGTACGCGGCCGCGTCAGCGCCCGGACCGCGCCGAGGTTGGCCAGGTAGCCGGAGGAGAAGACGAGGCTGCCGTCGACGCCGAGCCAGTCGGCGAGGGCCGCCTCCAGCCCGTGGTGGGCGTCGGTGGAGCCGCGCACCAGCCGGGAACCCGTCGCGCCCAGCCCGTACGCCGAGAGGGCCCGCCCGGCCGCGGCCGTGACCTCGGGGTGGGCGGCCAGGCCGAGGTAGTCGTTGCCGGCCAGGTCGACCACGGCGTCGCCCGCGGCGCGGGGGCGCAGCCGGCGGGTCAGCCCCGCCTTCGCCCGCAGCTCGGCGCGGCGGTGCAGCGCCGCCAGCCAGTCCGCCACCGCCACGCTCCCCTCCCCCGCCGTCTCCGCCGGGCGAAGTTACCACCAGTCGGCCGCGCCGCGGCGTGGCGCGGGCCGGCGCGCGACGCCGCCGCCGGTCGGACGCGGGGGTCGGGCCGCGCCCGGGCGTGGGTGGCCCGGCCGCGCGCTCGGGCGTTTCTTCGTCGCCGGGCGCCTTGTAGGGTACGAGCCATGCCAGAGATCCTCGACCAGGCCCGCAAGCAGGTGCTGGAGAACGGCGTCGGCCTCGACCAGGCCGGAGTTCTCGCGGTGCTGAACCTGCCCGACGAGCACCTTCCGGCCGCCCTCCAGCTGGCCCACGAGGTGCGGATGCGCTGGTGCGGGCCCGAGGTCGAGGTCGAGGGCATCGTGTCGCTGAAGACCGGCGGCTGCCCGGAGGACTGCCACTTCTGCTCGCAGTCCGGGCTGTTCGCCTCGCCGGTCCGCTCGGTCTGGCTGGACATCCCCTCCCTGGTGGAGGCGGCCAAGCAGACGGCGGCGACCGGGGCGACCGAGTTCTGCATCGTGGCCGCCGTGCGCGGCCCCGACGCCCGGCTGATGACGCAGATGCGCGAGGGCGTCGCCGCGATCCGGGCCGAGGTCGACATCCAGGTCGCCGCGTCGCTCGGCATGCTCAGCCAGGAGCAGGTCGACGAGCTGGTCGACATGGGCGTGCACCGCTACAACCACAATCTGGAGACCTGCCGCTCCTACTTCCCCAACGTGGTCACCACGCACTCGTGGGAGGAGCGCTGGGAGACGCTGCGGATGGTCCGCGAGTCCGGCATGGAGGTCTGCTGCGGCGGCATCCTCGGCCTCGGCGAGACCGTGGAGCAGCGGGCCGAGTTCGCCGCGCAACTGGCCGAGCTGGACCCGCACGAGGTGCCGCTGAACTTCCTCAACCCCCGGCCGGGCACCCCGCTGGGCGACCGCCCGGTGGTCGAGGGCAAGGACGCGCTGCGGGCCATCGCCGCGTTCCGGCTGGCCATGCCGCGCACCATCCTCCGGTACGCCGGCGGCCGGGAGATCACCCTCGGCGACCTGGGCACCCGCGACGGTCTGCTCGGCGGCATCAACGCGGTCATCGTCGGCAACTACCTGACCACGCTGGGCCGCCCGGCGACCGACGACCTGGCGCTGCTGACCGAGTTGAAGATGCCGGTCAAGGCGCTCTCCGCGACGCTGTGACGGGGACGGGGACGGCTCCCTCGGGGACGCCGGCGAGTTCCGGCGGCTCCGCGGCACCGGCGGCGGCCGGCGCTTCGGGGGCTCTGGCGGCTTCGGCGGCTTCCGGGGCGTGGTGCGACCGGTGCGGTGAACCTGCCGACGGCGGCGGCCACGCGGCGTGCCGGGCGGCGCGCGAGCTGGAGCCGCCCCGGTTCTGCGCGCGCTGCCGACGCCGGATGAAGGTGCAGGTGCTGCCGGTGGGCTGGGCGGCGGTCTGCGTCGAGCACGGCGAGTTGCGGGGCTGAGGCCGGTGCGGGTGCTGCGGGGCAGGGCGGTCACGCTGCGACCGGTGACGGCCGACGACGTGCCGGCCCTCGCGGCGATCCGGGCCACGCCGGAGGTGCGCCGCTGGTGGCGCGGCGGCGACGACCTGACCGAGGCCGTCCGCGCCGACCTCGGCGACGACGACCTCACGGTGTACGCCGTCGAGCACGACGGCCGGGTCGTCGGGGCCATCCAGTGGTACGCCGAGACCGACCCGGACTACCGCCACGCCAGCCTGGACGTCTTCCTCGACCCGGCGGTACGCGGCGTCGGGCTGGGCGGGGACGCGATCCGCACGCTGGCCCGGCACCTGATCGACGAGTACGGCCATCACCGGTTCACCATCGACCCGGCGGCGGCGAACACGGCGGCCATCCGGGCGTACGCGAAGGTGGGGTTCCGTCCGGTGGGCATCATGCGCCGCTACGAGCGTGGCGCGGACGGGAGCTGGCACGACGCGCTGCTGATGGACCTGCTCGCGGAGGACCTGTCCGGCTGAGTCGGCCGGCCCGCAGCAGGTCGCCGCCGGACCGTCGCCCGCCGCCGGGCTCGGGCAGGGTCCGCCGACAGGCGTGCCCGGCACCGTGGGGTGCCGGGCACGCTGCGGTTCTGCGCGAGTGCGGTGCTGCCTAGCGCTGGAGGGTCAGCACACCCGGCCGCCACGGCAGCAGGTTGTAGTCGGTGTTCGCGTTGGGGTCCTTGCCCTGGTACAGCAACTGCAGGTTGCAGGCGTCGACGGTCTTGGTCTGGTCGGGGTTGGTGCGGACCAGGTCACCGTGGCTGATGTCGTTGGTCCACGTCGCGCCGCTGTTGGCCTTGCCGGCGAAGGGGTTGCTCTCGCTGGCGGCCTGCGGGGTCCACGAGCCGCTCAGGCTGTTGGACGTGAACGACCGGAAGTAGCGCTGCCCCTGGCTCCCGATCGCCTCGACGATCATGAGGTACTGGTTCTGTCCGGCCACCTTGTAGACCTCGACGCCCTCGAACAGGTTGTTCGTCGAGTCGGTCATGATCGTCGTGTAGCTGGAGCCGAAGCTGCCCGGGAAGTTCCCGATCGGCATGATCTGGCGGTAGATCTTGCCGTTGTCCCCGGCGAAGAACAGGTACATGTTCTGGTCGTCGCCGATGAGGGTCTGGTCGATCACGCCGTACGGGGCGTCCGGGAGGGTGGCGGTGGACAGCGTCTGCGCGGAGGACCAGCCGTTGGCGTTCGTCGGGTCGCTCGACGTCTTGTAGCTGAACGAGGTCGGTCCCCACTGGTACGCCAGCACCCAGACGTTCTTCGGGGCGAAGTACAGCAGCGTGGGCGCCACGGTGCCCTGGCTCATCCCGTTCTGGCTGGCCGAGGCCATGTCGGACCAGTTGGTGAACGTGCTGAAGTTCATCGAGCTGTACTGGCCGCTGCTGTTGACGTACGAGCCGTAGACCAGGTGCTTGCCGTTGTAGACGACGTTGGTGAAGTCCTTGAGCGAGACCCAGCCGTTCTTCGGGCTCGTCAGCGCGCCGGTCGACGACCACCGGTAGGTCGACGGGAGCGCGCAGCCGCCCGTCGGCGGCGGCGTGGTGGTCGGCGGGGGCGGCGTGGTGGTCGGCGGGGTCGACGTGGGCGGCGTGCCACCACCGAAGTCGGTCCGCCACTGCTGGTTGGCCTGCCCGTGGCAGTCGTAGAGCTGGACCTGCTGCCCGTTGCCGGTGCCCCACACGTCGAGGCAGCGGCCGGACTGGACGCCGGAGATGGTGCCGTTGGAGTTGACGTTCCACTGCTGGTTCGGCCCGCTGTTGCAGTCCCAGATGATGATCCCGGTGCCGTTCGCGGTGGCCGCGCCGTTGGCGTCCAGGCACTTGGTGCCGTAGACCATCAACTGCTTGCTCGCGGTGTACGTCCACTGCTGGTTGGTCTGGCCGTGGCAGTCGTAGAGCTGCACCCGGGTGCCGTTGGTCTGGGTGGAGTTCGGCACGTCGATGCACCGGCCCGACTGCACGCCGACGATCCGGCCGGCGCCGCCGCTCGGCGGCGGGGTCGTGGTGGGCGGGGGCGTGGTGGGCGGGCCCGTGGTCGGCCCGGAGGTCGGGGGCGCCGCGTTGAGGGCGTTGAGGACCGAGGTGTACGCGGCCTTCTTGTTGCCCCCGCCGTCGAACAGCAGCGGGTTCTCGTTGGACCGCCAGGAGTCGCTGTCACGGACGCCCCAGACGGTGATGCCGATGCAACGGGGCACGTTCAGACACGCCTGGGTCAGCCCGGCGTACTGGGTGGTCGAGGCGTTGGTGACGTCGACCTCGGTCAACGCCACGTCCACGCCCAGCGCCGCGAAGCTCGACAACGTGGTCTGGAAGTTGCTCGGCAGCGAGCTGCCGCCGGTGAAGTGGGTCTGCAAACCGACGCAGTCGATCGGCACGCCCCGGGACTTGAAGTCCTGGATCATCCGGTAGACGCCCTGCGTCTTGCCGTAGCTCCAGTTCTCGATGTTGTAGTCGTTGTAGCACAGCTTCACCGACGGATCGGCCGCCCGGGCGGTGCGGAACGCCACCTCGATCCAGTCGTTGCCGGTGCCCTGAAGATTCGACTGGCGACGGCTGCCGTCCTCGTTGAACGCCTCGTTGACCACGTCCCACGCGGCAAGCTTGCCCTTGTAGTGGGCCATCACACCGTTGATGTGGTTGATCATGGCCGAGCGCAGCGCACTGCCACTCATCCGCTCCATCCACGACGGCTGCTGAGCGTGCCAGGCCAGGGTGTGCCCCCGCACCTTCAGCCCACGCTGGGTCGCCCAGTTGTAGATCTGATCCCCGGCCGAGAAGTTGAACTGACCCTGGTTCGGCTCCGTCGCGTCCGGCTTCATCTCGTTCTCGGCCGTGATCATGTTGAACTCACGCCCGGCGATCGTGCTGTACGTGGAGTCGTTCAACCGGCCCCCGGCGATGGCCGTGCCGAAGTAGCGACCCGACTGCGCCGCGGCCGCGCCGAGCGTGGACGCGGCGGCGTTCGCCGCCGGCATCACCACCGCGACGGCGGCCACCGTCACGGTGCTGAGCGCACCGGCGAGCAGCGCTCGGACGGCGGGCGATCGCCGTCGCCGACTCCCGCCGCGATAGAGGGATGGGCTCGTTGCCATCGTGGCCTCCTTACTGGCCAACACCCAGGCCGTCAGGGCGCGACGACTGGGCGTCCACGTCTAAATATTCAACTCTGTCGATGTTTCCACTACTCACCGGTTCAGACAATGGTGTTTCAGAAACATTTCGGAAAAGTTTTGGGCCGGGCGGGACGTGGCCGGTCACCGGGTGCGGTGCCGGCCACGTCCCGCCCGGCGGTCAGGAGACGGTGCAGGCGGAACCGTTCAGGGTGAAGGCGACCGGCTTCGCGGTGCTGCCGGTGTGGGTGCCGTTGAAGCCGAAGCTCGTCGCCGCCCCCGCCGCGATCGTCCCGTTGTAGGACAGGTTCGAGGCGGTCACCGCGGTGCCGGTCTGGGTCACGTTCGCCGACCACGCCTGCCCGACCTTCTGCCCGGCGCTCGGGAACGCGAACGCCAGCGTCCAGCCGTTGATCGCCGTGGTGCCGGTGTTGGTGACAGTGATGTTCGCGGTGAACCCGGTGTCCCAGGTGTTCGCCGTCCAGGTCACCGCGCAGCCGCCACCGGCCGGCGGGGCCGTGGTGGTCACCGTGACGCCGGGCGAGGCGGGCGAGACGTTGCCGGCCGCGTCCACCGCGACCACCGTGAAGGTGTAGGTGGTGGAGGCGGTCAGCCCGGTCACCGCCAGCGTGGTGCCGGCGGTGGAGCCGACCAGGACGTTGCCGCCCCGGTAGACGCGGTAGCTGACGACCCCGACGGCGTCGGTGGCCGGGCCCCAGGTCAGGGACAGGCCGGTCGCGCCGACCGCGGAGGCGGTGGGCGTGCCGGGTGCGGTCGGCGGGGTGGTGTCCGGCGCCGGGCCGGCCGGCGTGGTGACGGTCAGCGCCGCCGACGCCGCCGAGCGGTTGCCCGCGCCGTCGAGCGCCCGCACGGTGAACTGGTACGTCCGCTCCGGGGCCAGCCCGGTCACGGCCAGGGTGGTCCCCGTCGAGGCGGTGACGACCGGGTCGGCGCCGGCCGAGGTGCGGGTCACCTCGTACCCGGCCAGGCCGCTGCCGCCGGTGTCGGTGGAGGCGGCCCAGGTGAGCGTGAGCCCGCTCGACGTGACGGCGGACGCGACAGGCGTGCCGGGCACGCTCGGCGCGGCGGTGTCCGGGGTGGCCGGTCCCGGCTCCTCGCCCCACACGCGCACGCCGCCGGAGTAGAGCGGCACCTTCTTGTTCGGCCCGGCCGTGGCCTGGTACGACGGGTCGTTGGTCGGGTCCCAGGTGCCGCCCTCCGGCACACCGATCTTGAACTGCACCTCCATCCGGTGCTGCGACTGCCCGGCGGGGGCGATGGTGTAACCGGTGCAGTCGACCTCGACGTACCAGATGTCGCCGCTGAGCTGCTTGGCCGCCGACGGCGACGGGCAGCCCTGGGTGTAGCCGGGGGTGACCTGGACGGCGGTGCTGCCCTCGGGGCGGAAGTAGTAGCGGAACTTCCCGTTGGTCAGCGCGCGGGCCGGGAACGCGGACTTGTTGTAGACGATGGCCTTGAGGCCGGTGGCGCGGGTCTCGGCCTGCATCACCGTGGTCTCCACGGTGAGCTCGTCGATGTCCGGCGTCTCGGCAGTGGGGAAGCCGGCGAGCGGGGTGCCGCCGTACTCGGCGGAGAGCCGGGCCAGGGCGGAGGTGAAGCCGGCGTTGTAGTCGGTGGCGACCTCGTTCATCACGTAGTCGGACCGGCTGTCGGTGTAGGCGTCGTTGGCCGCCGACGGGCCGCCGACGAGCGCGCCGTAGAGCACGTGCCGGGTCTCGGTGGGCACGGTCTGGCTGTCCCACCAGGAGCCGTGCGCCGTGCGGTGGTGCGGGTTCTTCGGGGCGTTGGCCCCGAAGCCGATCTGGTAGCTGGACTTGCGCGGGTTGTCGCCGAGCGCGTAGTTGATCTGCCGGACGGCGAAGTCGTGGTAGCGGGTCTTGCGGGTGGCGTCGGTGGTCTTGTCGCTGTAGACCAGCGCGGCGAACGCGGTGTTGGACGCGTAGCGCAGCGCGCCCCACGAGTCGAGCACCGCCATCCCGCCCGGCGAGTAGGTCACCTTCGCGCCGTTGACGCCCACGGTCCAGTAGTCGAGCCACCGGTTGGCGTCGTCGACGTACTTCTGCTTGCCGGTCAGGTTGGCCAGCAGCACGTACGCGCCGAACTGCTTGTTGTCCCAGGCGATCGTCCACTTGTAGGACCGGGTGGTGGACTGCGGCTCGGTGCCGAGCTTGTCGTACTCGCTCTCGGCCTTGGTGAGGTAGGCGGCGTCGCCGGTGGCGCGGTAGAGCCAGATCGCACCCCAGACCAGCTCGTCCTGCCACCCGCTCCACGACTTGTAGAAGCTCGTCGCGTCGGTGATGCACTCGTGGTAGCTCTTGCGCACCGTGTCGGCGAACGTGTAGAGCTGCTTGGCGTGGGTCAGCAGCTTGTCGGCGTACGCGGCGTCGGTGGGCCGGAACACCATCGACGACGCGGCCATCGCCGCCGCCGTCTCCCCCGCCAGGTCCGCGCCGCCACAGCTTGAATCGATCTTGTACGCGGGACGCGCCATCGGCATCACCTCGGCCGGGCCCCACCACTTGTGGTCGTCGTCGCCCTTGCCGACCTGTCCGTAGAGGACGTTCGGGGCGGGGTGCGCCTTGACGAAGTAGTCGTTGACGAAGCGCAGGTTGTTGAGCAGGTGGGTGAGCTGCCCGGAGGCGACGTACCCGTCGCGGTACTCGACCGCGCCCCAGGCGAGCATGGTGGCGCTGAACGCCATCGGGAAGCCGAACTTGACGTGGTCGCCGGCGTCGTACCAGCCGCCGGTGAGGTCCACCCCGACGTCGGCCCCGTCGGTGAGCGCCGAGTCCCCGCGCCAGGAGACCCGGTTCCAGGCCGGCTTCCTGCCGGACTGCTGCGCCTCGTAGAAGAACAGCGACTTCTGCAACGCCTCGGCGTAGTTGAAGGCGGGCGCGGCGGCGACGGGCGCGGCCTGTGGCGCGACGACGCCCATGGCGAGGCCGCTGGCCAGGGCGGCGCCGGCGGCGAGCAGGCGGCGCAGCCAGGGGCGGCCGCGCGACGGCCGGTTCGGGTGACGCATCTGCGAGCTCCTGACGGATGGCGCCCGGCGGCCCCGACCGGACGCGGGACGGCGTCTGAGGGGTCGGGGCCGGCGGAGGCGGGTGGTGGGGGTCTCCGAGGAGGCGCGGGAGCGCTCCCATGGATGCCCGACAATGTATCCAGCGGATTGCACGCTTGGGAAGACCCCGCTACCGCGAGCCTGCACCCGCCCGCCGGCCGGATCCGGGCGTCGCGCCGCCCGCAACCGTTACGCCGACACGCCGCCCGCCGGCGGTAATCCCCTCCCGGCAGGGGGGATTGGGCGCGGCGTCCGCCCAGCTCAGGCCATTCACCCGATGCCACGCCGGAACGCGCCGAGGCGATCATGTGGCGTCCCCTCGACTCCCCCTCTCGGAGGAAACCTCATGTCACAGCGTCGGCGCGTGGCGCGCGCGGCCTTCTCCGCGACCGCCGCCACCGCCTGCCTCGCCCTCGCCACCCCGGCGTGGGCGTCGTCCACCATCGGCCTCAAGTCGGCCCACCATGGCAAGAAGGCGGGCTACTTCACCCAGCAGTGCGACGACGAGCGCTTCGCGAACCTGCCGGACGACCACGACGGCTGGCACTTCGTCCTGCCCGGCAAGAACAGCGGCAGCTTCGAGACCCTGACGCTGACCTTCTCCGACGGCACGAACGACGTCACGGTGAACATCCCGGACGGCGCGGACGCGTACCCGGACTCCTTCTACTCCACCGGAGGCAAGGACCCCCGGCAGATCCACGCCTACCTGTTCACCCCGGCCGGGTGGAAGCTGGTCGACGGGTCCGCCACGATCAGCGGGACCGGCGACGACTTCAACGTGAGCCACACCTGCAAGGGCACGGTCCCCAAGCCCACCCCCACCCCCACCCCGACGCCGTCGGTCTCGGAGTCGCCGGAACCGTCGGAGTCCCCGTCGGCGTCGGAGTCCCCGGAGCCCTCGGAGTCCCCGTCGACCTCGGAGTCGCCCACCCCGTCGGACTCGGCGTCGCCGACGACCTCACCGTCGGGCGGGACCGGCGGGGGCAGTGACCTGCCGCTGACCGGCGTGGCCGTCACCGGCATGGCGCTCACCGGCGTCGCGCTGATCGGCGGCGGCGTCGCCCTGATGACGCTGCGCCGGCGCCGGGACCGCATCACCTTCACGGGCTGATCCCGAGCGGGCCCGCCCGCACCCCCTCGGGCAGGCGCCCGCGACCGGCCGCCGGACCTCCGTCCGGCGGCCGGTCTGCGGGGTAAGGAAGGGCCCCCTGTTAACGCATTCGGTAGAGCAGGGGCCCCCTGTTAACACCCGGCACGGCGGTACGGTCACCGGAACGCCCTGGGCTGCGTACGCCGGCCGACCGCGCGCCCGCTGATCAGCCGCCGGCCGGACTTGGGGGCGGTTGCGGCACGGGGTCAGCGGCGGCGCAGCTGGGCCGGCACCACCCCGGCCGGGGCTCCGGTCACCGCGAGGCTGACGGTGACCAGGGTGCCGTCCCGCTCCGTCACCGTCGGCCGGGCCAGCCGGCGCACGGTGCGCAGCATCGGCGTGTTCTCCGCCTGGACGTGCAGCACCAGCGCCGCCAGACCGGCCCGCTCGGCGTGCCGGACCAGCCGGCGCAGCAGGGCCGTGCCGATCCCCCGCCGCTGCCAGTCGTCGCGCACCAGCAGCGCCACCTCGGCCTCGTCGCCCTCGACGAGCAGGTTCGCCATCGCGACGACCGGTTCCGCCGCCCCGCCGGAACCGACCGCCGCACCGCCCGGACCCGCTGCCCCGCCGGAGCCGGTAACCGCCCCGGCCGAACCATCCAGCGCCCCGGCGAAACCGTCCACCGCCCCGCCGGGGCCGGCAACCGCCCCGGCGAAGCCGTCCAGCGCCCCGCCCGGGGCCGACGTCGGCCAACCCGGGCCGGTCACCGCCGCGCCCGCCGGATCGGCCACCGCCGCGACGAGGGTCAGGCCCTGGGCCGGCTCCAGCAGCCGGCCGAGCCGGGCCGCCGCGGGCTGCGCCGCCCCGCCGAGGTAGCGGCGGTGCAGGGTGCCCGCCGAGCAGGCCCGGTGCAGGTCCACCACGGCGGTGAGGTCGCCGGCGGTCGCCGGGCGGACGACCGCCTCCGCGCCGTCGGGCAGGACGAGGGTGACCTGGTCTGCCTCCCGCCGGCCCACGGTCGCCGCCAGCTCGGCGAGCGCCTGGGCGCGGGCGTATTCGGCCGGGGTGAAGCTCGGCGCGGTCCGGCGCAGCTCGTACGACCCGCCGGTGGGGTCGGGCAGGGTCATCGTCGTGCCGGTGATGCCCCCCGCGACGGCGGCGGGCCGCCAGGTGACCTCGTCGGCGCCGAGCAGCGTGCGCAGCGCCTCCCCCGCCGCGTCGGGGTCGCGGACCAGCCGGGTGGCCAGGCCGAGCACCCGGGTGGGCTGGTCGGCGAGGCCGCGCGCCTCGCTGCGCGCCACCCAGCAGTCCCGGCCCCGGCCCCGTTCCACGGCCGCGATCAGCTCCGCCTCGTCGAGGGTGTCCGGCGCGTCGACGAGGAAGTCGTCGACCGCGCCGACCTCGGTGGTGTGCACCTGCACGGTGAGGATGTTGACCCCGCGCAACGCAAGGCTCGCCGTGAGGACCGACAGGTAGCCCGGCCGGTCGTCCACGGTGGCTCGGATCCGCCACAGCGCCATGGTTGTCTCCCTTCACCCGCCTACGACGATGCCGGCCGGCTGTTGCGGGCCCGTTGCCCGGTGGTGACGGCGCGGGAACCGTGCGCATGACCATCACCACAGGTGGTGACCCTGGCCACGCCCTGTCGGCACCGGGCGGGCGAACGACAGTGCGGACCCGGCCGCATCGGCCGGGCCCGCACTGGTGCCGCCGGGCGGGCCCCGCACCGGGGCCCGACTCCGGCCGACGGGCCCCGCACCGGGGCCCGACAGTCTCAGCCGCCGGCCACCACCGGCGGCGCGCCCACCAGGTCCAGCCGGTCACCGAGGATCACCGCGCTGGCCCGGACCAGCTGGGCGAGCCGGTCCACCTCGGTGGAGTGGAACGCGGCGGGGCTCAGCGCCTCGGTCTGGTCGCGGGACACCACCAGAACCAGGCCGGCCCGACCGAACGGCGCGATCGCGTAGTGGGTGCCGTCGGCCCCGGTCAGCGCGCGGGCCCGCAACGGGGTGATCTCGGGCAGGCTGGGCGGGACCGGCACCCGCCAGCTCGCCTGCGCCACCGTGGCCTCGCCGCCCCCGCCGCCGGTGCGCGAGGCCCAGTCCAGCGGGACCACCGCCGCCACCGACCAGTCCGCGGCGAGCAGCCCCGGCACCGCGTCGACCAGCGTGGCCAGGCCGTCGGCCGGGTTGCCGGCGACCTGGGCGAGCAGCTCGGCGTCCTGCCCGGTGGTCGTCGGCGCGCCGATCGCCCGCCACACGCCGTCGACCCGCACGCCGGGGATGGCGGCCAGGCCGGCCAGCAGCCGCTCGACCCGGGAGGCGCCCGGCCACACCACGGTGAAGTCGTCGACCGCCCGCCCGCCGAGCCGTTCCAGGACGACGACCTGGACGATGTCGGCACCGGAGACGCCGAGTGTGCGGGCCACCTGGCCGAGGGTGCCGGGACGGTCCGGCAGGGTCACCCGAACTCTCAGCAACATGATCGTCCCTCCGCTCGGCAGGCCGGCGCAGGGCGGCCGGCAGGCTGGGCACCAGCCTGCCCGTTGACCATTTCGTCCCTGTTGCCGCGCCGTGTCCCAGGGGAAAATCCCACCTTGACAAGGTGCGTGAGCTGCCATCAACTAGTCGGATGACCGATCCGGCCGTCGTCGACCCGCGCACCGGCCCCGGTGCGGACGCGGACGCCCCGAAAGGTCTGGATCTCGACCGGCTCGCCGCCCACCTGGCCGTGCACCGCCCCGAGCTGGCCGCCCCGCCGCTGCGGGCCCGGCTCATCGCCGGCGGCAAGTCCAACCTGACGTACGCCCTGCGGGCCGGCGCGGGGGCGACCCGGCGGGAGGTCGTGCTGCGCCGGCCGCCGTTGGGCCACGTGCTCGCCACCGCGCACGACATGGCCCGGGAGCACCGGGTCATCTCGGCGCTCGCCCCGACCGCGGTGCCGGTCCCGGCGGCGCTGCTGCTCTGCCCGGACACCGACGTGATCGGCGCGCCGTTCTACCTGATGGAGAAGGTCGACGGCGAGGTGTTCCGCAGCCGGTCGCAGACCGACGCGCTGACCGCCGGGCAGCGCCGCGGCCTGGCCATGGCGATGATGGACACCCTCGCCGACCTGCACGCGGTCGACCCGGCCGCCGTCGGGCTGGCCGACTTCGGCCGCCCCGAGGGCTTCCTGGGCCGGCAGGTGCGGCGCTGGGCCGGCCAGCTCGACCAGTCCCGCAGCCGCCCGCTGCCCGGCATCGACGAGCTGCGCGACGCGCTCGCCGGCTCGGTGCCCGAGGGGGCGAACGCCGGCCGGATCGTGCACGGCGACTACCGGCTGGACAACCTGCTCGCCACGGTCGACGCCGGCCCCGCCACCGCCGGCCGCCCCGCCACTGCCGACGGCCCGGCTGGCACCGGGGGCACGGTGGTGGTGCGGGCGGTGCTGGACTGGGAGATGGCCACCCTCGGCGATCCGCTGGCCGACCTCGGGCTCCTGCTGACGTACTGGGACGTGCTCGGCGACAGCGACGTCGCCGCCGGCAACCCCGTCGCCGACGGGCTCGGCCCGCGCGCCGGATTCCCCGCCGGGCGCGAGCTGATCGAGCGGTACGCCGGGCGCGGCGACGTCGACGTCGGCCCGCTGCACTGGCATATCGCCCTCGGCTGCTTCAAGCTCGCGGTGATCTGCGAGGGGATCCACTACCGGCACACCCTCGGGCAGACGCTCGGCGGTGGTTTCGACCGGATCGGCGACATGGTCGCGCCGCTTGTCGAGCACGGTCTGCGCGCAGTCAGGGAGCAGTGATGGACTTCCAGTTCGACGCCCGCACCGAGAAGCTGCGCGCGCGCCTCGGCACGTTCCTCGAGGAGTGCGTCCACCCGGCGGAGGCGGTGCACGCCGAGCAGGTCGCGGCGGCCGGCGACCCGTGGGCCCGCTCCCCCGTGCTGGAGGAGTTGAAGGCCGAGGCGCGGCGGCGCGGCCTGTGGAACCTCTTCCTGCCCGACCCCCGCTACGGCGCGGGCCTGACCAACCTCCAGTACGCGCCGCTGGCGGAGCTGACCGGGCGCAGCCCGCACCTGGCCCCGGAGGCGGTCAACTGCGCCGCACCGGACACCGGCAACATGGAGCTGCTCGCCGAGTTCGGCTCCGAGGCGCAGCGGGACCGCTGGCTCAAGCCGCTGCTGGAGGGGGAGATCCGCTCGGCGTTCTGCATGACCGAGCCGGAGGTCGCCTCCTCCGACGCCACCAACATCGCCACCCGGATCGTCCGCGACGGCGACTCCTACGTGATCGACGGACGCAAGTGGTGGTCGTCCGGGGCGATGGACCCGCGCTGCGAGATCTTCATCGTGATGGGCAAGACCGACCCCGGCGCCGACCGGCACCGCCAGCAGAGCATGGTCCTGGTCCCCCGGGACACGCCGGGCGTGACGGTGCGGCGCGGCCTGACGGTCTTCGGCTACAGCGACGCCCCGCACGGCGGCCACGCGGAGATCGACTTCACGGGCGTCCGGGTGCCGGCGGAGAACCTGGTCGGCGCGGAGGGGGCGGGCTTCGCCATCGCCCAGGCCCGCCTCGGCCCGGGGCGCATCCACCACTGCATGCGGCTGGTGGGCATGGCCGAGCGGGCCCTGGAACTGCTCTGCCGCCGGGCCAACCAGCGGATCGCGTTCGGCCGCCCCCTCGCCGAGCAGGGCGTGGTGCGGGAGTGGATCGCCGAGTCCCGGGTCCGTATCGAGCAGGCCCGGCTGCTGGTGCTCAAGACCGCCTGGCTGATGGACACCGTCGGCAACAAGGGCGCGCACACCGAGATCCAGGCCATCAAGATCGCCACCCCGGCGATGGCGGAGTGGGTGATCGACAAGGCCATCCAGGGGTACGGCGGCGCGGGCGTCAGCCAGGACACCCCGCTCGCCGGGCTCTGGGCCCAGGCCCGCACCCTGCGCCTCGCCGACGGCCCGGACGAGGTCCACCGGTCGTCGCTGGCCAAGCGGGAGCTGCGCCGCTGGGCCTGACCGGGCGCGTCGGCGCGGGGTCGGTCAGACCGACACCAGGTCGAGCCAGGCGATGTTGTTGTTGTAGCGGACGTTGGTCCCGATGTCGGTGCTCATGAACAGCAACGGGTCGGTCAGCGAATCCCAGATGGCCAGCAGGGAGAAGTGCCCCGGGCCGGGCACCGCAGGCCACTCGGCCCGCACCGTCGTCACGCCCGGAGGAACGATGAGGACCCGCGAGGTGACCGGCACCCAGGCCAGCGGCCAGGACAGGCTGCCTCCCGGGGTCGTCCGGTAGAACCGCAGCGTCCCGCTGTCGGTGCCCGACCCGTACGGCCCGGGGTTACGCAGCTTGACGAAGATGTAGCTGGTCGAGCCGGCGACCGGGAACGTGCTGGTCGCGCACTCCACCGACGTCGGGCAGACCTTGATGTCCGGGCTGGCCCAGAGTGGGCTGCTCGAGTGCGGCTGGATGCCGACGTCGGAGACGGTGTCCCGCATCCACACGTCGGTGACCGTCATGCTCCGGGCGGGCTTCGCGGCCGATGTGGCACCTGCCGCCGGGCCGGCGACTGCGGCGGTGGCGGTGGCGCCGGTCAGCAGGCCGGCGAGCGCCGGGCCGGCGCACAGGGCCAGGGCCAGGCGGCGGACGCGGCTTCCGAGGGTTGCCATGGCGGGATCTCCCATCGACGGTGACGCCGACACGGAGCCTCCCCGCGCCGGCATGGTCCTGCTGACAGGAGCCGGCGCGGGGCGCGGTGATACCGGCCGACGAACCGGGAACTCCCAGATGACGCCAGGCCGGATCAATCAGACAACGCGCCCGCCGCCGGAGCGCGGGACGCGCTCAGGCGGAGGCGCGGCGGACCATGTGGGTGTCGAGGAGGATGTGGTTGGTCGGGATGTCCTCGCCCCGGATCCGGGACACCAGCAGGTGGGCCATCTGCCGGCCCATCTCCTCGACCGGCTGGAAGATGGTGGTCAGGGGCGGCTCGGCCTGCCGGGCCACCGGCGCGTCGTCGAAGCCGATCACCGCCACGTCGTCCGGCACCCGCCGGCCGGCCTCGCGCAGCGTCCGCAGCGCGCCGAAGGCCATCAGGTCGGAGGCGACGAAGACCGCGTCGAGATCCGGGCAGACCTCCAGCAACCGGCGCATGCAGGCCGCCCCGCTGCCCTCGCTGAAGTCGCCGTACGCGATGAGATCGGGGTTGAGGCCGGCCCCGGTGGCCTGGACGGCCTCCCGGTAGCCGGTCAACCGGGCCAGGCCGGCGCCCATGTCCTGGGTCCCGGCGATGGTGGCGATGCGCCGCCGCCCCCGGGCGAACAGGTATTCCACCGCGTGCCGGGCGCCGCCGACGTTGTCGACGTCGACGTAGTAGGCGGGCTGCGCGCCCGGCTGGAGCATCCGGGCCGGCCGGCCGCCCAGCACGGTCGGCAGGCCCCGCTCTTCCAGCAGGGTGGGCAGCGGGTCGGAGTCGTGCAGCGACAGCAGCAGGACGCCGTCGACGTGCTGGTTGGTGAGGTGGTGCTCGACGCGTTCCCGCTCCACCGGCGACTGGGCCATGGCCAGCCAGAGCTGCATCGGGGTCTCCAGCAGGCCCGAGCTGATCCCCCGGACGATGCCGGCGAAGAACGGCTCGGTGAAGACCCGGTCCCCGGACTCGGAGACGACCAGCGCCACCGAGTCGGTCCGCTGGGTCACCAGGGCCCGGGCGGCGCGGTTCGGCACGTACCCCAGCTCGGCGATGGCCTGTTGCACGGCCGCCCGCGCCTCCGGGCTCACCTGGGGTGAGCCGTTGACCACCCGGGAAACGGTGCCGCGCCCGACGCCGGCGCGCGCGGCGACCGCGTCAAGGGTCGGGCGCCCGAGCGACCGGGTGCGCTGCGTTGTCATCGTCTGCTCCTCCGACATTGGTGGCCCGGTGCGCCCCCGGGTTGGGGGACGGGCACCGGGACCACCCGTCACTCGCTGGCCGTGTGCCCTATTGTGCGGCCAGACCGTTGCGTCGGATCACCTCGGCGTACCACCTGGCGCTGGACTTGGGGATGCGGACCTGGCTGTCGTAGTCGACGTACACCATGCCGAAACGCTTGGTGTAACCCCAGGCCCACTCGAAATTATCCATCAGCGACCACGCGAAGTAGCCCCGCAGGGGCACCCCTGCACCGATCGCCGCGTGTGCCGCCCGCAGGTGCGAGTCGAAGTAGGCCAACCGGTCGGTGTCGTCGACCTGACCGTCGACCACGGCGTCGACGAAAGCGGAACCGTTTTCGGTCACGTAGAGCGGAAGGTCCGTGTAGTCGCGGTGGACCCGCTCCAGGGTCTCGACGAGCCCGGGGGCGTCGATCTCCCAGTCCATGTCGGTCACCGGGACACCCCGGGTGACGAACCGGACGTCCTCGCTGCCCGGCCAGCACGTCGGCGCCCGCCAGTACGCCTCCGGCTGCTCGCCCTCGACCGGGGCGGCCACCACGTGCCGGCTGTAGTAGTTGATCCCGACCAGGTCCAGCGGCGTCGAGATGATCTTCAGGTCGCCGTCGCGCACGTGCCCGAAGTCCGTCACCGACGCCAGGTCGGCGCGGAGGTCCGCCGGGTACGACCCGCGCAGCACCGGGTCGAGGAAGAACCGGTTGGCCAGCGCGTCGATCCGCCGGGCGGCGTCCGCGTCGGCCGGCGAGCCGGTGGCCGGGCTCACCGGGTACAGGTTGACGGTGATGCCGAGCTGGGCGTCGGGCCGGGACGCCCGCAGCGCCTGGACCGCCAGGCCGTGCCCGAGCATCAGGTGGTGCCCGGCCCGGACCGCGTCCGCCCCGTCGGTACGTCCCGGCGCGTGCGCGCCCGAGCCGTACCCCAGGAACGCCGAGCACCACGGCTCGTTCAGCGTCGTCCAGTAGCGCACCCGGTCGCCGAGCGCGTCCACGACGAGCTGGGCGTAGTCGGCGAACCGGCCGGCGGTGTCCCGGACCGGCCAGCCGCCGGCGTCCTCCAGCGGCTGCGGCAGGTCCCAGTGGTAGAGGGTCAGCCACGGCTCGATGCCGTGGCCCAGCAGCTCGTCGACCAGCCGCCGGTAGAAGTCCAGGCCCTCGGCGTTGGCCGCGCCCGACCCGCCCGGCTGCACGCGCGGCCAGGACACCGAGAACCGGTAGGACTTCAGGCCCAGCTCCGCCATGAGGCGCACGTCGTCGGGCATCCGGTGGAAGTGGTCGCAGGCCACGTCGCCGGTGTGCCCGCCGACGGTCCGCCCCTCCGTGTGGCTGAAGGTGTCCCAGATCGAGGGGGTGCGGCCGCCCGCCGTGGCCGCGCCCTCGATCTGGTACGCCGCGGTCGCCGCGCCCCACAGGAAGCCCGGCGGGAAGGTGAGGGCCGCGCCCTGGTCGAGGACGCCGACGGCGGGTGGACGGGTCGGATCGCTCACGACTTGACGGCACCTTCCATGATCCCGCCGATGATCTGGCGGCCGAACAGGACGAACACGACGAACAGCGGCAACGTGGCGACCAGGGTGCCCGCGAAGATCTGCGAGTTGTCGGCGAAGTAGGCCGTGTTGAGGCTGCGCAGCGAGATCTGCACGGTCGGGTTGGCCGGGTCGGCGAGCACCACGAAGGGCCAGAAGAACTGGTTCCACTGCTCCATGAAGGTGAGCAGGCCCAGCACCGCCGCCGCCGGCCGCAGCGCGGGAACGACGACGTGCCAGTAGACGCGCCAGGTGGAGCAGCCGTCCACCCGGGCCGCCTCGATCAGCTCGTTGGGCACGGCCTGCTCGGCGTACTGGCGCATCATGAAGATGCCGAAGCCGCCGATGAGGAACGGCACGGTGACCGACGGCATGGTGTTCAGCCACTCGAGCTTGGCCATCAGGATGTAGAGCGGCAGCACGCCGAGCTGGATCGGGACCATCATCGAGGCGAGGATGATCAGCAGCATCGCGTTCTTGCCGCGGAAGCGCAGCTTGGCGAACGCGAAACCGGCCAGCGAGCCGAAGAAGACGGTGGCGACGGTGATCGTCCCGGAGACCAGGAACGAGTTCATCAGCCCCTTGACGATGTTGGCGTCGCCGTTCTCCAGCACCCGCTGGATGTTCTCGCCGAGCTTGCCACCGGGCAGGAACGGCGGCGGCCAGGAGTTGGCCGCGTCGTTCGTCCGGGACGCGATGACGATCATCCAGTAGAACGGGAACAGCGAGAGGATCACGCCGAGGACCAGGCCGACCCAGGTCAGCGGGGTCGCCTTCCAGATCCGGTCGGCCTTGTGCGCGTCACGCGGCGGCCTGCCGGCCGGGCGCGCGGGTGGGCGGAGCGTCGTGGTCGTCATCTGGCGCAACCCTCACTTGTCGGAACTGATGCGGCGGGCGAGCAGGTAGTTCACCAGCGACACCAGCGCGATGAGCAGGAACAGCACGAGGGCGACCGCACCGGCGTACCCCCAGCGGAACCGCGTGTTCATCACGTCGAGCAGGTACATGGTGATGGTCTGGAACTGCCCCTCCGAGCCGCCGGAGAGCGCCCCCGCGCCGCTGGTGAACATCAGCGGCTCGGTGAAGAGCTGGAGCCCGCCGATGGTCGAGACGATCAGCGTGAAGATGATCGTCGGGCGGAGCTGCGGGATGGTGATCGACCAGAACTGCCGACGCCGCGACGCGCCGTCCAGCGCCGCCGCCTCGTACATGTCCTTGCTGATCGACTGCATGGCGGCCAGGTAGATCAGGGCGTTGTAGCCCACCCAGCGCCAGTCGACCATGGTGGAGATGGCGAACCAGGAGGCGAAGCGGTTCGCCCGCCAGTCGATCGGCTCCATGCCGACCAGGTCGAGCAGCCAGTTGGCGAGGCCGAACTCCTTGGCGTAGATCATCGAGAAGATCAGCGCCACCACGGCGGTGGAGGTGATGATCGGCATCGCGATGGCCATCCGGAAGAAGGTCTGCGCCCGCAGCTTCCGGTTCAGCGCGTTGGCCAGCACCAGCGCCAGCATCAGCTGCGGCACGGTGGAGAGCAGGAAGATGCCGAACGTGTTGACGACCGCGTTCCAGAACTGCGGGTCGTTGGTCAGCAGCTCGACGAAGTTGTCCAGGCCGACGAAGCTGATGGTGGCGTTCAGCGGCGACCGGTCGGTGAGCGCGATCCAGACCGTGTAGACGATCGGGTACGCGCTGAAGACCGCGAAGATCACGAAGAACGGCAGGACGTACAGGTACGGGGAGAACTTCAGGTCCAGCTTGGTGAAAGAGGCCGGGCGGCGGTGCGCGGCACGGGCGGGGCGGTCGGGTTCACCGCCCCCACCGGGGGGCGCTGCGGTGTGGAGGTCCAGGCTCATCGACGGTCCTTCTCGTCGGTCGGCGCGACCCGTCCGCGCGGGCGGCGCCGGGGGGTTACCGGCCCTCCGCGCGGGCGGCCGGGGAGTTGCCGGCCTTCCGCGCGGGCGGCGCCGGAGGGTTGCCGGCCCGGCCACGCGGGCGCACCGGGCTTACCGGGCACCGCGGGTGGCGCCGACAGTCGCCTGTCGACGCCACCCGTGGTCGGTCCGGCCGGTCACTTACCGGCGGCCTGACCGTTCTTCAGCGCTGCTTCCCACTGCTCGGCGGCGGGCTTGCCCTGCTCGACGGCGCGCAGGGTGTTCTCCACGGCGGTACGGACGGCCTGGTTCTTCGGGCCGAGGTAGACCGGCTTCAGCTCGCTCGCACCGGCGGCGAAGATCTTGCCGACCGGGGCGTTGGTGAAGTACTCGTTGGTCGAGTCGGCGACGGCCGGGTCGGCCAGGGCCTGCGGCGACGACGGCAGGTTGCCGACCTTCTTGAACGCCTCGATCTGGCCCTTGGCGCTGGTCAGGAACTTCACCAGCTCGGCGGCCTCCTTGGCGTGCTTGCTGGACTTCGGCACGGCCAGGAAGGAACCGCCCCAGTTGCCACCGTTGCCGGGCGCCTTCGCGACGTCCCACTTGCCGGCGGCGGAGTCACCGGCCTGGCCCTTGATGACACCGGTCATCCAGGCGGGGCAGGCGATGGTGGCGAAGGTGCCGTTCTTGAAGCCGGCGTTCCACTCGTTCGAGAACGACTGGAGGTTGTTCGACAGGCCCGCGGCGATCATCTTGGTGGAGAGGTCGTACGCGGTCTTCACGTCCGGGTTCTCGCCGATGACCAGCTTGTTGCTCTTGTCGTAGTAGGTGTAGCCGGAGCCGTTGCCCGCGGTCTGCATCAGCACGACGTTGTAGAAGTTGGTCGCCGAGTCGACGAACTTGTGCTTCTTGTCGGCGGCGACGAACTTCTGGCCGGTGGCGATGAACTGGTCCCAGGTCGGCCAGAGGGCGCCGACCTCTTCGCGGTCGGTCGGCAGGCCGGCGGCCTTGAACAGGTCGCTGCGGTAGCACAGCGCCATCGAGCCGACGTCGGTGCCGAGGCCGAGGACGGTGCCGTCCGGGGTGGTGCCCTGCTCCCACTTCCACGGCAGGTAGTTGGACTTGA
Source organism: Micromonospora sp. WMMD712 (assembly GCF_029581295.1). Taxonomy (NCBI): domain Bacteria; kingdom Bacillati; phylum Actinomycetota; class Actinomycetes; order Micromonosporales; family Micromonosporaceae; genus Micromonospora; species Micromonospora sp. WMMD712. The sequence continues at coordinate 6,836,633 of NZ_CP120743.1, read as the reverse complement.
GGTCGTTCGCGCCGTGGTCGGCCAGGTTCACGAACTTGCCGGCCTGGGCGTAGAACTGGACGATCGTGCCCTCTTCGAGGGCCACCACGTCGCCGGCGCCGGCGCCAGCGGTGATCTGCTGGGTGAGGCGGGTGTTGTAGTCGCCGAGGCCGAGGCCCTTGCCGCGCTGCTCGATCTTGACGTTCGGGTGCTCCGCCTCGTACTGCTTGTAGAGCTCGTCGTAGCCGAAGCCCTGGTCGCCGAAGACGTCGACGACGAGCTTGATCGGGTCGTTGCTGCTGCCCGAGCCCTCGTCGTCGCTGCCGCAGGCGGAAGTGGTGGCGATCATCGCGACGGACGCGAGCGCGATGGCCGCGAGCCGCCGGCGACGGATTGGGACGCTCATCCGAGACCCCTCTTTCGGTGGTGAGGCTGTGTCATGTGGTGGGGGGTGCTGTGCAGGCGCTCGCGGCCGACGGCCGGAGCCCACGGTCGATGCCCGGCGCCGTTACGGAGAGATCCGCAACACAGCCCCGGGAGCGCTCCCATGAGACTGGAGGAGAGTCCCCAAGGTGTCAATAAGCCGTTGGGAGCGTTCCCAGATCGTTACCGCCGTGTGTCGGAACTATCGCTACGGCGCGTCCGAGGCGGCGCGACCCGCCTAGCGCACCGCCACCTCCCCGGAACGTCACGCCGGGGAGATGACGGCATCCGGCGCCGTTGACGCCGCCACCTGCCCGACACCCCGTCACCCCCCCCCGGAACGGGCGGATTGCCCTGCCCAGCGGGGTGGTGTTCGATGCGGGCCCGGCGACGAGACGAGGCAGGCGCTCCGGGTCGGGCCAGGCCGAGGCGGACCCGGCCGGCTTGATCGACTTCATGTCGGGCAGGTGGGGGTATCAATGGGCCGGGATGCCCCCACCTGCCCGACATCCCGTTCACCCCTCCACCCGGATGGGCGGATTGTCCGACTCTGGCGGGGCAGCTCAGCCCGGCCCGGCGGCGGGACTGGGTTGATCGACTTCATGTCGGGCGGATGGGGGTATCCCGGCCCGTTGATGCCCCCACTTGCCCGACATCCCGTCACGCCTCCGCCGGGATGGGCGGATTGTCCGACTCGGTGGGCGGGGCGTGGGTGCGGGGCGTGGGCGTCGAGGCCGGCACCCGGTCCGGGCGTGGGGACGGGGTGGGGTGGCCGGCGGCAACCCGTGGGCCGGAATCTCGGCGGGGTCGGGGGCGTTACACCTGACGCACGACCGAAGCAGCACCCGCCAGACCCCCGGCCCAGCAGCCCTCGCCCCCCAGGGGTGGTGGCCGGTCGCCGGGAATGGGGGCGGGTCGCCGGTCGTTACACCTGGACCCGGGCCGGCACCACACGGCAGCTGGCCTGGTCCTCCCTCGTCTTTCCCCCTTTTGTTCGTTGTTCGGGCGCCTCGACGTGGTGCTCGCACACCCCCGTACCGCCCCCGTTCGGGGTGTGAGGGTGTGCCGACCCCCGGATTGGAGTCACCCCTGATGAACACGACCATCCTGCGTAAGAGCGTCCTCGGCATCGCCGGACTCGCCTTCGCCGGTGGCCTCGCCGCCGGCCCCCTCCACCACACCACCACCGACACCGGTGACGCGCGGCCCGTCGCCGCCACCCAGTCCAGCGGCGTGGACGCCGGGAAGCTCATCCCCCACGGCGTGCAGGGCGCGCAGTCGCGCATCGACCTCGACCCGGAGCAGACCGCCAACGTCAAGGCCATCATCGCCGCCACGAAGAAGACCGGCCTGGACGAGCGCGCCGCGGTCATCTCCATCGGCACCGCCCTGCAGGAGTCGAAGCTGGAGAACCTGGGTCACCTGGGTGACCGCAACGACCACGACTCCCTCGGCCTGTTCCAGCAGCGTCCCTCCAGCGGCTGGGGCTCGCCCGAGCAGATCACCGACCCCGAGTACGCGACGACGGCGTTCCTCAAGGGCCTGCGACAGGTCGACGGCTGGCAGAACATGGCCCTGACCGACGCCGCCCAGACCGTGCAGGTGTCGGCCTACCCCGACGCCTACGCGCAGTGGGAACAGCAGGCCGCCGACCTCGTCACCCAACACTGGAACAGCTGACACCAGCACGAACGCCGCCGGCCGGGCCCCTGGTGTTCGGGGGCCCGGCCGGCGGCGTCCCCACCCCCAGACAGCCGAGGAACGTTAAGAAGGGGCCCCTCCTATACAGAAAGCGTTAACAAGGGGCCCTTCCTTGCACCTCAGCAGAGGTGGCGGAGGAGGGTGGCGGCGCGGGCCGGGTCGAAGGCGTCCGGGTCGTACGACTCGCCGGCCCAGTCGCGCAGCCGCTCGTGCTCGGGGTGGGCGGGGTCGGCGAGCGCCGCCAGCAGCACCTGGTGCCCGGCGGGGCCGCCGACGTCCTCCGGTGGGCAGGCCCGCTCGCCGGCCAGGCAGGTCGGGTACCGCTCGTCCGGGTCGGCGGTGACGGCGTCCTCGACGACGATGTCGTGCTCCCACCAGTCGCCGAAGTCGTAGGTGTAGTGGAGGCGGCTGCCCTTGCCGACGACCGCGTCCAGCCGGACGTCCAGCTCGTCGCGCACGGCCAGCTCCCCGTCCGGGTCGGGCTCGGCGTACTGCGTGCCGTCGATCTCGAAGGAGTGCAGGTGGCAGTCGCGCCAGCCCATCGCGTGCTGCACGACCCGGTGCAGCCGGTCCAGCGTGTATCCGGCGGGGACCAGCACCCGCCGCCAGACGAGGGGGTGGACTCCGACGAGGGACACCTTCAGCTGGAATATCTGACGTGGCATGTGCTGGCCCCTTCCTTCACGACATAGGCTGCCGGCATGATCTGCCGAGCCTGCCGGGAACGGCGGCACGACGAATGCCCGGGCCGGAAGTGGTGCGACTGCCAGCACCGTACCCCCGAACCCACCCCTCCGGTCACGGGTCCGGCCGGCGAATGAGCGCCGGAGCCGCGATTTCCCGCCTCTGGCCGGCCCCGTCGGCGGGCGGCCTGGACGACGCGGAGCTGGCCGCGCTGTACGGCCGGGCGGACCGTCCCCACCTGCGGGTCAACTTCGTGACCAGCGTCGACGGCGCGGTCTCGCTCGACGGTTACTCGGCGGGGCTGTCCGGCGCACCGGACAAGCGGGTCTTCGGCCTGCTGCGGATGCTCTGCGACGGGCTGCTGGTGGCGGCCGGGACGCTGCGGCACGAGGGGTACGGCGCGGTGCGGCTCGACGCGGCGCGCCGGGCCTGGCGGCGTGCGCACGGGCTGGCCGAGTATCCGACCCTGGTGGTGGTCTCCGGCTCGCTGGACCTGGACCCGGCGCAGGCCGCCTTCACCGACGCGCCGGTGCGCCCGGTGGTGCTCACCCGCGCCGCCGCCGAGGCCCCGCCGGGCCTGGCCGGGGTGGCCGACCTGGTGCGCTGCGGGGACGACAGGGTGGATCTCGCCGCCGGGCTCGCCGCGCTGCGTCGGCGCGGGCTCGGGCAGGTGCTCTGCGAGGGCGGCCCGCACCTGTTCGGCGCGCTCACCGCCGCCGACCTGGTCGACGAGGTCTGCCTCACGGTCGCGCCGCTGCTCGCCGGGGCGGGGCCGGGACGGATCTCCGCCGGGCCCGCCGGCGGGCACCGGGAGCTGCCGCTGCGGCACGTGCTGGCCGCCGCCGACGGCGTGCTGATGCTCCGCTACGCCCGCGCAGCCGAAGCCGACGGCGACGGCGACGGCGACAGCGACAGCGACAGCGAGGCCAACGCCGACACCGACACCACCGCCGACACCGACACGGCCCCGGCCGCCGCTCCGTAGGCGGGGCGGGGGCGCGGGGCCGGGGCGGTGCCGGCACGGCGGGGACGTCGCCGCCCCCGCCGTGCTCCGGTCGGGTCAGGCGACCTTGACCGCCGTCCAGGCGGCGGCGACGGTCCGGTACTCGACGCTGCTGGCGCCGTACAGGTCGGCGGCGGCCGACAGGGTGGCGGTGCGGGCTCCCGAGTAGTTGGTCCGCGAGGTCATGTAGGTGGTCAGCGCGCGGTACCAGATCGCGCCGGCCTTGGCGTTGCCGATGCCGGTGATGGTGCTGCCGTCACAGGTGGGGCTGTTGCCGTACGCGGACGCGCCGCTGCCGACGGCGAGCAGGTAGAAGAAGTGGTTGGCCACGCCGGAGGAGTAGTGCACGTCCTTGAAGCGCAGGGTGGCCGACCAGCAGTCGGCCGAGGAGCCGTCCTTCGAGGGCTTGTCCATGTAGCGCAGCGGCGTGCTGCGCAGCTTCTCGCCGATGAGGTAGTCGCCGGGGTCGCTGGCGTTGGCGGCGGAGAACTCCACGAGGGTGCCGAAGATGTCGCTGGTGGCCTCGTTGAGGCCGCCGGACTCACCGCTGTAGACCAGGCCGGCGGTGTTGCTGGTGACGCCGTGGGTCATCTCGTGGCCGGCGACGTCCAGGGAGGTCAGCGGGGCGAAGCCGGAGCCGCCGTCGCCGTAGGTCATGCAGAAGCAGGAGTCGCTCCAGAACGCGTTGGCGTAGTTGGTGCTGTAGTGCACCCGGCTGTAGGCGGCCACGCCGTCGTTGCGGATGCCGTTGCGGCCGAACGTGTTCTTGTAGTAGTCCCAGGTGACGGCCGCGCCGTAGTGGGCGTCGGCGGCGGCGGTCTGCCGGTTGGAGGTGGTGCCGTTGCCGAAGACGTTGGTGGCGCTGGCGACGAGGGTGCCGGTGCCGCTGGTGGAGCCGTTCAGGTCGTACGTCTTGTGGCCGCCGCGGGCGCCGTCGGTGAGCTGGTAGGTGCTGCCGGAGGCGGTGGTGCCCAGCGGCACGGTGCCGGAGTGCAGGGTGTTGCCGGTGCCCTCGCGCTGCACGCCCTCCCAGGAGCTGCGGACCCCGCCGGTGGCGGCGTCGACGAGCACGTGCAGCTCGCTGGGGGTGCCGTCGGCGTACACGCCGCCGACGACCACCTCGTAGGCGAGGGCGGTGCGCGCGCCGTCGGCGTCGTAGACGAGCTGGGTGCCGTCGACGCGGCGGGCGGTGGCGGTGGAGGCGGCGAGGGCGGCGCGGCCGGCGGCGGCCTCGCCGACGGCGGGCCGGGCGGCGCGGTCGGCGCGGCGCGGGGCGGCCGTCAGGGTCTGGCTGGCGCCGCGCCAGGCGCCGCCCTTGCCGAGGTGCACGACCAGGTCGCCGCCGAGCACGGGCAGCCCGTCGAGGTAGCGGTGCAGCCGGACGTGCTCGGTCCCGTCGGCGTCGGTCGCGACGTTCTTCAGCGTGAAGCTCTGCCCGTCGCCGGCGAGGGCGTCGGCGGCGTGGGACTTCAGCTGGGTGACGGCGCGGGTGAACGCGTCGGCGGAGGGGGCGGCGGCCGGGGCGGCGACGGCCGCGCCGGGCACGGCGGTGGCCAGCAGCGCGGCCGAGGCCAGGCCCGCCAGGACAGTGGTACGACGCATGAGGCTCCTGCCTTCACTCGACAGCCGGTCGGAAGGGGGTGCCGACCGGCGGTGACCCGGCGGTGGTGGCCGCCGGGCCGGCCCACGACCCGCAGGTGGCGGGCCGCAGGGGCACCCCCGAAACATCGACGTAACGAAGATCCTCGATGGGTGCCGGTGTCATTGTTGCGCCGAGCAACCGGTTCGTGTCACCTCTGCGGCAAGAAATTTTGCGACACCGTGCGCGTTCGGAGGAATGCGACGAGTGATCGCGTACCGGACGAGAGGTGGCGTCCGCCGCGTCGCGTGGCAAGCTGTCACATCCCTGCGGCAGGATGCTCCTCGTGTGCCGTGACCGAGACGACCAGCTGACGGGAGCGGGCCGATGACCGACAGCCTGCCGATCACCGACGACGGGTCCGCCGGCCCCGGCGAGGGGGTCGGCCGGGTGCTCGGCACCGCCGACGCCACCCCGCTGACGTTCTGGACGGCCGTGGCCCCGGGCAGCTACCTCCAGCTCGACGACGTGGTGGTGACCCGCCGCGAGATGCCCGACCGCGAGCCGGTCACCATCGCCGGGGTGGTGACCCAGGTGCGGGCGCGGCACGAGGGCGCCCAGTTCGACTCGGACGTGTTCGCCATCGCCGACGGCACCCTGCCGGCGATGGTGCAGGAGGCCGCCGAGATCACCACCACCCGGGTCGACCCGGAGGTCTACGTCCCGCCGACGCCCGGCGCGGTGGTGCACCGCGCCGAGGGCGACGCGCGGGCCCGCGCGCTGCACTTCGACCGGATGGAGCGGCGCATCCCGATGGGCATGGGCCGCGACGGGGTGCCGGTCTACCTCAACGCCGACTTCCTCGACGGCACCCGGGGCGCGCACGTCTCCATCTCCGGCATCTCCGGGGTCGCCACCAAGACCAGCTTCGCCACGTTCCTGCTCTACTCGGTCTTCCGCTCCGGGGTGCTCGGCGGCGACGCGGTCAACGCCAAGGCGCTGATCTTCAACGTCAAGGGCGAGGACCTGCTGTTCCTCGACCACCCCAACACCCGACTCGACGACGCCACCCGCGCCGGCTACGCCAGGCTCGGGCTCAGCGCCGGGGCGTTCCCCGACGTGCGGGTCTACGCCCCGCCCCGGGTCGGCGACTCCTCCGGCACCCCCGACGTGAGCAGCCGGCTGACCGGGGTGGACAGCTTCTACTGGACGCTGAGCGAGTTCTGCGCCGACCGCCTCCTGCCCTACGTCTTCGCCGACGCCGACGACGAGCGCCAGCAGTACACGATGGTCGTCCACTCGGTCGCCGCCCACCTGGCCCGCTACGCGCAGCCCGCCGACGGCGGGGTGAGCGTCGACGGGGTGCGCCTGGGTTCCTACACCGACCTGGTCGACCACATCGTCGAGCAGCTCAACGACGACGAGACCCGGGGCGACTGGGCCGGCAGCGCCGTCGGGCTGGGCACGGTCAACGCGTTCGCCCGGCGGCTCATCGGCAGCAAGAAGGACCTGGGGCGGCTGATCCGGGGCGACCTGGCCACCCGCCGCCCGCACAGCATCAACACCAGCGAGTCGGCCCAGGTGACCGTGGTCGACCTGCACAACCTGCCCGACCGGGCGCAGCGCTTCGTGGTCGGCGTGACCCTCAAGAGCGAGTTCGAGCGCAAGGAGAAGGCGGGCACGGCCAAGCCGCTGCTCTTCGTCGTCCTCGACGAGCTCAACAAGTACGCGCCCCGGGAGGGCTCCTCCCCCATCAAGGAGGTGCTGCTCGACATCGCCGAGCGGGGCCGCTCGCTCGGGGTGATCCTGGTCGGCGCGCAGCAGACCGCGAGCGAGGTGGAGCGGCGCATCGTCACCAACTCGGCGATCCGGGTGGTCGGCCGGCTCGACCCGGCCGAGGCGTCCCGCCCGGAGTACGGCTTCCTCCCGCCGGCCCAGCGGCAGCGGGCGCTGCTGGCCAAGCCGGGCACGATGTTCGTCAACCAGCCCGACATCCCGGTCCCGCTCTGCCTGGAGTTCCCCTTCCCGGCGTGGGCCACCCGGGTCTCCGAGGCCGGCCGGGCGCCCTCGGAGACACTACGGTCGATCACCGGGGCCGCCGACCCGTTCGCGGTGGTCGGCTCCGGCGGCGGCACGAGCGACGACGACATCCCGTTCTAGGGGGCACCGGTCATGAAGATCCTGCACACCTCGGACTGGCACGTCGGCAAGGTGCTCAAGGGGCAGTCCCGGGCCGAGGAGCACAAGCAGGTCCTCGCCGGGGTGATCGAGGTCGCCCGCGCCGAGCGCCCCGACCTGGTGATCGTCGCCGGTGACCTCTACGACACGGCCGCGCCCACCCCGGAGGCGACCCGGCTGGTCACCCGGGCGCTGACCGCGCTGCGCCGCACCGGCGCCGACGTGGTGGCCATCGGCGGCAACCACGACAACGGCCAGGCCCTCGACGCGCTGCGGCCGTGGGCCGAGGCCGCCGGCATCACCCTGCGCGGCGGGGTGCGGGACAGTCCCGACGAGCACGTGATCGACGGCACGACGGCCGGCGGCGAGCGCTGGCGGGTGGCCGCGCTGCCGTTCCTGTCCCAGCGCTACGCGGTGCGGGCCGTGGAGATGTACGAGCTGACCGCCGCCGAGGCCACCCAGACGTACGCCGACCACCTCGGCCGGGTGCTCGGCCGGCTCACCGAGGGCTTCGCCGAGCCCGACCGGGTGCACCTGGTCACCGCGCACCTCACCGTGGTCGGGGCGGCCACCGGCGGCGGCGAGCGCGACGCGCACACCGTCCTGGGCTACGCGGTGCCGGCGACGGTGTTCCCGGGCACCGCGCACTACGTGGCGCTGGGGCACCTGCACCGGTCGCAGCGGGTGCCGGGGCCCTGCCCGATCCGCTACAGCGGCAGCCCGCTCGCCGTCGACTTCGGCGAGCAGGAGAACGTCCCGTCGGTGACGGTCGTCGAGGTGACCGCGACCAGCGCGGCGCGCATCCGGGAGGTGCCGGTGCCGGCGGCGGTGCCGCTGCGCACGGTGCGGGGCACCCTGGCCCAGCTCGCCGAGATCGCCCCGCCGGAGGGCTGGCTGCGGGTGTTCGTCCGCGAGCAGCCCCGGGCCGGGCTGCGCGAGGAGGTGCAGGAGCTGCTGCCCCGGGCCCTGGAGATCCGGATCGACCCGGAGCTGGTGCCGGCCCCCGGCAGCGGCGCCCGCACCGCCCAGCGGGCCGGCCGTTCGCCCCGGGAGCTGTTCGCCGACTACCTCGACAGCCGGGGGCACGCCGACGCCGACGTCCGGGAGCTGTTCGACGAGCTGTTCGAGGAGGTGGACCGCTGATGCGCCCGATGCGGCTGGACATGGCGGGCTTCACCGTCTTCCGCGACGAGACCACCGTCGACTTCACCGACGCCGACTTCTTCGCCCTCGTCGGCCCGACCGGCTCCGGCAAGTCCACGGTGCTCGACGCCATCTGCTTCGCCCTCTACGGCACGGTGCCCCGCTGGGGCGGGACGCGGGGGCTGGGCAACGCGCTCGCCCCGTCCGCCACCGAGGCGCGGGTGCGGCTGGTCTTCGAGTCCGCCGGGGACCGCTACGTGGCGACCCGGGTGGTGCGCCGCGACGGCCGGGGCAACGTGAAGACCGCCAACGCCGGGTTGCAGCTCATGCCGGCCGGGTTCGACGTGACCAAACTGGACACCGGGCTCAGCCCGGAGGACCTGGGCGAGGTGGTCGCCGGCACCCCGGCCGAGATGGACCGGGCGGTGCTGGAGGCGGTGGGGCTACCGTACGAGCAGTTCACCAGCTGTGTGGTGCTGCCGCAGGGGCAGTTCGCCGACTTCCTGCACGCCAGGCCGGCGACCCGGCAGCAGATCCTGGTGAACCTGCTCGGCCTGGGCGTCTACGAGGAGGTGCAGCGGCGGGCCACCGAGCGGGCCGGGCAGGCCGAGGCCAAGCTGGAGGCGGTCGACCGGATCCTCGGCGGGCTCGCCGACGTCGACGACGCGGCGCTGGCCGGAGCGCAGGAGCAGGTCGGGCGGGCGCACGGGCTGGCCGGGGCGGTCGCGGCGGCCGTACCGGAGCGGGACCTGGCCCGGGCGGCGGCGCGGGACGCCCACGCGGCCCTGGCCGCCCTCGACGCCGAGCTGGCCGTGCTCGACGCGGTGCGCGCGCCCGGCGGGGTGGCCGAGGTGGCGCGGGCGGTGGCCGACGCGCGGGCCGGCGTCGGCGAGGCCGCGGGCGCGGTGGCGCTGGCCGAGGAGCGCGAGGAGAAACTGCGCGGCGAGCTGGCCGGCGCGGGCGACGAGAGCGCGCTGCGGCTGCTGCTGAAGGCGCACGCCGACCGGGACCGGCTCGCCGGGCAGGCCGGGTCGGTGGCCACGGCGGTGACGGCCGCGCAGGCCGAGCACGACGCGGCGGTCGCCGCGCTGGAGGCGGGGCGGGCGGCGGCGCAGCGGGCCGAGGCGGAGCTGGAGGCGGCGTTCCGCGCGCACGAGGAGGCCAAGGCCACCGATCAGGCGGTGGCGCTGCGGGCGCACCTGGTCGACGGGGCGGCCTGCCCCGTCTGCGAGCAGGTGGTGGCCCGGGTGCCGGCGGTGCCGGCGGGTTCGGCGGTGGCGCGGGCCACCGCCGCCGGAAAGGCGGCGCGGGCGGCCGTGCAGGCGGCCCAGCGGGTGGTGCAGGAGCGCGACGCGGCGGCCCGCGACGTGGAGCGGGTGCTGCTGCGGGCCCGCGCCGAGCACGACCAGTTGCGGGGCCGGCTGGCCGAGCTGGACGACCAGCTCGCCGGTGCCGCCACCCCGGCGGCGCTGCGGCACGACCTGGCCGAGCACGCCCGGCTGCGCAGGGCCCTCGACGACGCGGCGGGCGCGGTGCGGGCGGGGCGCGACGCCGCCCGGCGGGCCCGGGGGGCCCTCGACGCGGCCGAGGAGCGGCTGCGCGGCGCGTGGCGGGACTTCGACGCGACCCGCGACGGGCTGGCCCGGTTCGGCCCGCCGGCCGCCGACCGGGACGACGTCGCCGCGGCCTGGGCGGCGCTGACCGCGTGGGCGGGCGGGGAGGCGGCGCGGCGGCGCGCGGACCGGGCGGGGCTGGCCGGGGCGGTCGCCGACGCGGAGGCCGCCGTGACGGCGGTGCAGGAGCGCATCGCGGAGATCTTCGCCGCCGCCGGGCTCGCCGTCGACGACGACCCGGTCCGGGCGGCGACCGTCGCCGTGGAGCGCGCCGAGGCCGCCCACCGGCGGCTGGTGGAGCGCCGGGAGCAGGCCGCCGAGCTGGCGGAGCAGCGGGCCGGGCACGAGCGGCAGGCCCGGGTGGCGCGGGCGCTGGCCGGGCACCTGCGGGCCAACAACTTCGAGCGCTGGCTGCTGGCCGAGGCGCTGGACCTGCTGGTCGACGGCGCGTCGGGGATCCTGCGCGAGCTGTCGGGCGGGCAGTACGACCTGGTCCACGACAAGGGCGAGTTCTTCGTCGTCGACCACCACGACGCCGGGCTGCGGCGCGGGGTGCGCACGCTCAGCGGCGGGGAGACGTTCCAGGCGTCGCTGGCGTTGGCGCTGGCGCTGTCGGAACAGCTCGCCGGGTTGTCCACCACGGCGGCGAGCCTGGAGTCGATCGTGCTGGACGAGGGGTTCGGCACCCTCGACGCGGCGACCCTGGACACGGTGGCGGCCACCCTGGAGAGCCTGGCCGCGCGGGGCGACCGGATGGTCGGCGTGGTCACCCACGTGCCGGCGCTGGCCGAGCGCATCCCGGTCCGGTTCGAGGTCCGCAAGGACGCCCGCACCGCCCGGGTGGAACGGACCGGCCTGTGACGGGCCCGGGCGGGGGCGGTCCGGCCGGCTGGGGGCCGGGCGGCGGCGGCCCGGTGGGCGAGGCCCCGGAGCTGTTCGTCGACGCCTGGGACCCGGGCTACGGCGCGTCCTTCGAGGCGGTGCCGGGCGGGCCGGCGACGCCGAGCCGCCAGCAGGTCGACGCCGAGGTGGAGCTGCCGGCGGTGGACTGGCGGGCCATCGACGTCCGGGCCGGCGTCCGGGCCCCGGACGTGGTGCTGCTGGTCGACGGCGTGCGCCGGATCGACGCGAGCGTGTGGACGGCGGAGGCCGACGGGGCGTCGTTCCCGGGCGTGGCCGCCTCCTACGCCGCCGGGGTGGTCCGCTGCGACCTGGAGCGCGGCGCGGCCCGGCTGGCCGGCGCCCAGGTGCGGCGGGGGCTGTTCACGGCCAGCCCGTCGGCGCGGGAGGTGCGCGCCGGCACGGTGCGCTACCCGGTGCACCGGGTCGGCGGCACCGGCGAGCTCAACAAGCTCCAGGCGGCCGTGCAGGGGCCGCTGACCGCGCTGGAGGTGGAGGTCTCCGGTGCGGCCCGGGTCGACGGGGACCTGCTGGTCGTCGACGGCCCGCTGCGCAGCCGCCGGCAGCTGCCCCGCACCCTGGGTTACGTCAAGACCCAGCACAGCCAATATCTCGACGCCCGGCTGACGGCCGTGGTGACCGGGCTGCGCCCCGGCCAGCGGTCCCCGGTGTTCCGGCTCGTCACCGCCTGGGGCGGCTACTCCTGGTATCTGCGGCTGCCCGTCTCCGGCGGCGCGCCCTGGGCCGGCATCGTGCGGGTGGAGTGCTCGGCCGAGCTGGCCGAGGCCGAGGCGTTCGCGCTGGCCGACCTGTCGCTGGTCACGCTGCCCCGGTTCGCGTCCACCCCGTACAAGGACCCGCGCGCCCCGCAGAACCTCGTCCCGATCGCCGGCCTGGAGCGCCGCCTGCGGGCGCTGCTCGGCGACGCCCGCCTGCTGCACCGGGCGCTGACCGCCGCGGCCCGGGGCCGCGGCCCCCGCGTCTGATGGGCCGCCGCCGGGGCGCCGACCGGGTGACCGCGCGGGTCGACACCGGCGAGGCCGAGCTGGTCCCGGACCCCGACCGGCCGCGCTCGTTCACCCTGCTGCTCGACGGCGCGCCGCAGTCGCACGTGGACCTCGCCGACCCCACCCACCTGGAATTCGAGTACGTCCGGCGGCTCGCCGCCGCCCTCGACCTGGTCGCACCGGCGGGCGCGCCGCTGCGGGTGCTGCACCTCGGCGGCGGTGCCCTGACCCTGCCCCGCTACGTGCGGGCCACCCGCCCCGGCTCCACCCAGCGGGTGTGCGAGGTGGACGCCGCCCTGGTGGACCTGGTCCGCCGGGAGCTGCCCTGGCCGGCCGACCCCCGGCTGCGGGTGCGGGTCGCCGACGCGCGGGCCGCCCTGGAGTCCACCCGCGACGCCGGCTACGACGTGGTGGTCGCCGACGTCTTCGCGGGCGCCCGCACCCCGGCGCACCTGACCAGCGTGGAATACCTGGCCGAGGTGGCCCGGGTGCTGGCCCCCGGCGGCTTCTACCTGGCGAACGTCGCCGACGGGCCACCGCTGCGGCACGCCCGCGCGCAGGTCGCCACGGTCCGCGCGGTGCTGCCCCGGGCCTGCCTGGTCGGCGACGCGGCGGTGCTGCGCGGCCGGCGCTACGGCAACCTGGTGCTGGTCGCCGGCCGGGTGGAGCCGCCGGTGCCGGAGCTGACCCGGCGGGCGGCCGGGGACTGGTTCCCGGGCCGGGTGCTGGCCGGCGACGAGCTGGACCGGTTCGCCGGCGGGGCCGCCGTGGTGCGCGACGCCGACGCCACCGACTCCACTCCGCCCCCGCCGGGAATTTTTTCGGTGCGCCGTTGATCCGCTGGCCCGTCCCGTGCGTATCACCGGGCGGCCATGCCCGGTGGGGGTCGGGCTGATGTCATCGGACACCCGGAGGTCTGCATGCATGCGGTGGCGGCCGGCTGGCACGGCGACGCGGTGAGGGTGGACTGGATGTCCGCCCGCGCCCAGCCGCAGTCCCGCGCGTCGAGGTCGACCCGAGGGGTCGACGTACGCCCGGCCGATGGCCAGAATGGCCCGGTGTCTCCGCGATCGGCACCCGGGCGGCACCAGGCGGTGTCCACTGAGACCAGCCACTCGGACCAGTTGATCCGGCTGCTCTACGCGGAGCACGCCGGGCCGCTGCTGGCGTTCGTGATGCGGCTCACCGGCGGGGACCGGCAGCGCGCCGAGGACATCGTGCAGGAGACGCTGCTGCGGGCCTGGCGCAACGCCCACCGCCTCGGCGCGCAGGGGCAGGGCTCGCTGCGGCCCTGGCTGGTGACGGTGGCCCGGCGGATCGCCATCGACGAGCACCGCAGCGAACAGGCCCGCCCGGCGGAGACGTACGACCGGGACCTGACGGCCTTCGCCGAGTCGGACAGCACCGACCGGGTGCTGCGCACCATGACGGTGGCCGACGCGCTGCGTACGCTGAGTCAGTCGCACCGGGAGATCCTGGTGGCGACGTACTTCCGGGGCCGGACGGTGCCGGAGGCGGCCGAGGAGCTGGGCCTGCCGCTCGGCACCGCCAAGTCACGGGTCTACTACGCCCTGCGCGCGCTGCGCACGGCCCTGCAGGAGAGGGGGGTGACGGAATGAGCCGGGCAGATCACATGGACGTCGCCGCGTACGCGCTGGGCGTGCTGGACGAGCACGACACCGAGCGGTTCGAGGAGCACCTCGCCACGTGCTGGGCGTGCGCCGCGGAGCTGGAGACGATGGTTCCCGTGGTGGGGCTGCTCTCCGACATCGACGGCGAGACGATGACGGCCCTGGAGCAGACCGCCACCGACCCGGCCCTGCTCGACCGGACGCTTGTCGCGATGCGGACGCACCGGCGGCGGACCCGGTTCCGGCAGCTGCTGGCCAGCGCCGCCGCCGTGGCGGTGTTCGGCGGGCTCACCGGGGTCGGCATCGCCAGCGTCGCCGGCGGCGACGCCCCGCCGCGGATCGGCGCGCAGCCGACGGCGCCCACGACGCTCGACGGCACGCCGAGCCCGGGGAAGAGCACCGACCCGAACGACCCGGGCACCGGCGGCAACGAGCAGGAGGGCGAGCCGTTCACGGCCGTCGACGCGTCCACCGGCGTGCAGCTCAACATGTGGCTGATCTCGAAGGACTTCGGCACCCGGATCGACTTCCAGCTCAAGCGGCTGCCGGGGCCGCGCACCTGCCGGCTGATGGTGGTGCGCAAGAACGACACGACAGAGGTCCTGTCGACCTGGTCGGTGCCCGGGGGCGGCTACGGCACCACCACCAATCCGCTGCCGCTGGAGCTGAGCGGGGCCACGTCCGTGCCGAAGGACGACATCGCCAAGGTGCTGGTGCAGTCGGTGGACACCAACGGGGTGGCCAGCCCGCTCGTGCAGGTGCCGATGTAACACGCGGTTCCGAAATCGGCGTCGGTCGCTGTCGCGGCCGGCGCCTTTTCGGCGTTTCCGCAGGCTGTCGAGGGGTTGTCCGGCGGTACGCGCGGCGGCCGGAAATGGTTCAACCGAGATAAGTGAAATTGACCACTGTTATTCGTTCATCCTTGACAGCGGGCCGCTCCGTACTAACCGGCGAACTGCTAAGAATGAGGAGGGCACGTGGCACAGCTGAAGCGGACCGTCATCGTCGCAAGCGCCATGGTCGCACTTACGGCCTGCGCTCCCGCAGGCTACAACGGGGCGAACTCGGGCGCGGCCGAGCCGGTCGCAGTGGCCGCGGCCGAGCCCACCGCGGCAGTGGAACCGGAGGCCTCGGCCTCCCCCGACGCGGCGGCCACCACCGCCGCCCCGGACGCCGCGCCGCCGGCCGACGTCGAGCTGACCGACAAGCTCGTCGGCAAGACGGTGGCCCGGATGGGCAAGGTGGTCACCGACGAGGAGGGCTGGGTCCTCTACCGGTTCGACAAGGACTCCGACGACCCGCCCGCGTCGAACTGCGTGGACAAGTGCGCCGAGGTGTGGCCGCCCGCGCTGACCGACGGCAGCCCGCAGCTCACCGGCGTCTCCGACGACAAGGTCGGCACCATCACCCGGCAGGACGGCACCCGGCAGATCACGCTGGGCGGCTGGCCGCTGTACCGCTACATCGGCGACAAGAAGCCGGGCCAGTGGAAGGGCCAGGGCGTCGGCGGCACCTGGTTCGTCGCCCAGCCCGACGGCAAGAAGAACCTCGAGTGCCTGCCGACCGGCACCCCGAAGGCAGTCGCCCCGCCGTCGTCCAGCGACGCGGGCGCGGCGGACTCCAGCTACTCGTACTGACGGACCCGGTGGTCGGTCGCGGCCGGGGAGGGCACGACCGACCACCGCCGTGAACCGGACCGGCGTACCGGCAACGCCGTGTCCCGGCCGCGGCGCCGGCCCCCGACAGGGACGGCCGGCGCCGCGATCGCCGGACCTCCCGGAGCGGAGGAGGGCGGCGGGCGCGCTGACGCCAGCAACCGCGCCCGCCGAGGTCCCCCACCCGCACCCCGCGGCCGACTCCGGCCGCTCCGCTCCGGCAAGGAGGCACCGCCGACGTTCCCCACGTCGGCGGTGCCGCTCTTTGTCCGCCGCGCTCCCCCGCACCCGGCCGGCGCAGGGCCGTGGCAGAGTGACGGCGTGCGCGAACCCTCCGCCCGCCGGGCGCTGCGCCCGCCCGCCGGCTACCGGCTGGCCGCGTCGGTCCGGCCGCTCACCTTCAGCACGTACGACCCGTGCGCCCGCATCGCCGCCGACGCCTTCTGGTGGGCGGCCCGCACCCCCGCCGGCCCCGCCACCCTCGCGCTGCGCCCGGCCGGCGTCGGGGAGCTGCTCGCCGAGGGGTACGGCCCGGGGGCCGACTGGGTCGTCGAGCGGGCCGACGCCGTCGCCGGGCTCCGCGACGACCTCACCGGGTTCGCCGAGCGGGCCGCCGCGCACCCGGTGGTGGCCCGGCTCGCCGCGCGCCACGCCGGGCTGCGGATGCCGGCCACCGGCCAGGTCTTCGCCCGGGTGCTGCGGGCGGTCCTGGAGCAGAAGGTCACCGGCACGGAGGCCTACCGGGCGTACGCGGCGACCGTGCGCCACTTCGGCGAGCCGGCCCCCGGGCCGATGCAGCCGCTGCTGCTGCCGCCCGACCCGGCGGCGGTGGCCGCCGCGCCGTACTGGGTGTTCCACCCGTTCGGGGTGGAGCAGAAACGCGCCGACACGCTGCGCCGGGCCGCCGCCGAGGCCGCGCGGCTGGAGCGCTGCGCCGACGCCGCCGAGGCGACCCGCCGGCTGACCGCCGTGCCCGGCATCGGGGCGTGGACGGCCGCCGAGGTGGTGCGGATCGCGTACGGCGACCCGGACGCGGTCAGCTTCGGCGACTACCACGTGCCGAACACGGTGGCCTGGGCCCTGGCCGGCGAGCCGCGCGGCGACGACGCCCGGATGCTGGCGCTGCTGGAGCCGTTCCGGGGGCACCGGGGGCGGGTGTGCGTGCTGCTCGCCGCCGGGGGCGTGCAGGCGCCGAGGTACGGGCCGAGGATGCCGATCCGCTCGTTCGCCCGCTACTGAGCCGATTGCCAGCCAAGGGTGGCGGGCCGGTCAGGCGGTCGCGGCGGCTCGGGGCGGTCAGGCGGGCGGGATCGGGCGGGCGCAGAGACGGCGCAGGGTGCGGCCCAGCCACCAGGCGTACCCCCGTTGGAAGGCCCGGCCGGCGGGCCCGGCGGCACGCATGAACCAGCGGTCCGGCCGGCTGAACGCGCGCACCTCGAACCAGACGGCGCCGGAGTCGTCGCGCTCCACCACGAACGCCTCCTCGCCCCGCGCCGGGTGGCCGGGCAGCGTGCCGTACCCGAAGCCGGCCCGGCGGTCGTCGTCGGCCGCCCAGACCACCTGGCACGGCGCGGCCAGCCGCAGCGGGCCGACGCCCAGCCGGGAGACGACGGTGACCCCGGGTGCGGCGCGGGGCGCGGTGGCGTCGATCCGGACGCCGGCGGCCCGGTGCAGCCGCCAGCCCAGCACCGCCGCGCCGGCCGCCTCGAAGGACCCGGCGGGCAGCGGCACCCGGTGCCGGACGTGCCGCCACCCGGCCGGCAGCTCACCGGCGCGGGTCGCGCCGGGGTGCGGGTAGGTCAGCTCGGGCACGGCGGCCTCCTCGGGTGGGACACCCGCCAGGGTACGGCCGCGGGGCGGGGCGGCGGTCAGGCGGCCTCGTGGAGGTCGGCCAGGGTGAGCGGGGTGCGGCGGCGCAGCAGCTCCGCCAGCTCGGCGACCGTGCCCACCTCGCCGAGCACGTCCTTGCCGCCGCCGAAGCGGGCCGGGTAGCGGCGCACCAGGCGGTACCGGTAGCGCCCGTGGATCAGCTCGACGCTGACCCGCCAGCGCCCGCAGCACCCGCAGACCCACTCCCGCACCCGGCGAAGGTAGCTCTGAGCTGGGCGAACGCCATCCGGTCGCGCGGGCGGGGACGGGACGCGCGGGGACACGCCCGCCCATCACCGCCGGTGATCCGGCTCACGACTGTCGGTGGTGTCTGGTTGACTGTCGCCGTGGACCTGCCGATCAACCCACCGGTCGAACCGATGCTGGCCAAGGCCGTCTCCCGGCTGCCCACCGACCCCGGCACGACCTACGAGCCGAAGTGGGACGGTTTCCGCTGCATCGTCTTCCGCGACGGCGACGAGGTGGAGCTGGCCAGCCGGGGCGGCAAGACGCTGACGCGCTACTTCCCCGAGGTGGTCGAGCAGGCGCTGCGGCAGCTCCCCGCGCGCTGCGCCGTCGACGGCGAGCTGATCGTGATCCGCCGGGACGGCCCGGACGGGCAGCCCCGGCTCGACTTCGAGCTGCTCGCCCAGCGCATCCACCCCGCCGCGTCGCGGGTGAAGCTGCTGGCCGAGACGACCCCGGCCGACTTCGTCGCCTTCGACCTGCTCGCCATCGACGACGAGCTGCTCACCGCCCAGCCCTACCCGCAGCGCCGGGCCCGGCTGGAGCAGGCGCTTTCCGGGGTGCGCCCGCCGGTGCACGTCACCCAGGTCACCACCGATCCCGAGACGGCCCGCCGCTGGTTCGACGTGTTCGAGGGCGCCGGGCTCGACGGGCTGATCGCCAAGCCGGCCGACCTGCCCTACGAGCCGGGCAAGCGGCTGATGGCCAAGGTCAAGCACGCCCGCACCGCCGACGTGGTCGTCGCCGGCTTCCGCTGGCACAAGACCGGCCCGGTGGTCGGCTCGCTGCTGCTCGGCCTCTACGACGACGACGGCGTGCTGCACCACATCGGGGTCAGCTCCTCGTTCACCACCGCCCGCCGCAGGGAGCTGCTGGACGAGCTGGCCCCCTACCGGGAGGTCGGCCCCGACCACCCGTGGGCGCACGGCGACCACGAGCGCGGCCAGCGCATCCCCGGCGGGGTGAGCCGGTGGACGGGCACGAAGAACCTGGAGTGGGAGCCGCTGCGCCCCGAGCTGGTGGCCGAGGTGGGCTACGACGCGATGGAGGGCGACCGGCTGCGGCACACCGCCCGGTTCGTCCGCTGGCGGCCCGACCGGGACCCCCGGTCCTGCGGCTACGACCAGCTCGACCGCCCGATCCGCTACGACGTCGACCAGGTCCTGCGCGGCGATCCGGCGGCGACGGCCGAGCCCACGCCGGGCCGGGCGTAGCCTGAGGCGTCGACACGACCGGTCGACACGAGCACGAGAGGCGCGCCGGTGACCCGTACACCCGACCGGATCCGCCGGGCCCGGCTGACCCTCGCCGGGCTCGTCGCCGCGGCCCTGGTCGCCGCCGGCTGCACGCTGCCCGCGTTCGCCCCGCGCACCGAGGGCGCGGGCGAGGCAGCCCCGCCGGGCACAGCCCCGACCTGGCGGGCCTGCCCGGAGGTCGCCGACGACCTCGTCGGCCGGCGCGCGCCCGACATGCGCTACGACTGCGCCCGCATCGCCGTGCCGCGCAACTGGGGCACCGGCGGCGGCGCGACGGCCGGGCCGGGCGTCGGGGAGACCTTCGAGATCGCCCTGCTGCGGGCCCGCTCGACGAAGCAGCGCGACCGGATCGGCTCGCTGGTGATCAACCCGGGCGGTCCGGGCGGCTCCGGCGTGGACACCGCCGTCTACCTCTCCTTCGGCCCGGCGTTCGGCGGCCTGCCCCCGTCGGTCACCGAACGCTTCGACATCGTCGGCTTCGACCCGCGGGGGGTGGCCCGGTCCAGCCCCGTGAAGTGCATCTCCGACGCCGACCTCGACGCCAGCTTCGGCTACGACCCCGACCCGGAGTCCACGGCGTCGTTCGACGGCTTCGTGGCGCTCAACGAGCGGATCGGGCGCGGCTGCGGCGACAAGTACGGCGACCAGCTCCCGCTCTTCGGCACCGAGCAGGCCGCCCGCGACATGGACGCCGTGCGCGCGGCCGTCGGCGACGAGAAGCTGACCTACCTCGGCTACTCCTACGGCACCCTGCTCGGCGCGACGTACGCGCAGCTCTACCCGCAGCGGGTGCGGGCCCTGGTGCTCGACGGCGCGGTCGACCCCACGCAGGACCTGGTGGCCGGCTCGGAGGGCCAGGCGAAGGGCTTCGAGCGGGCGTTCGACAACTTCACCCGGTGGTGCGCGGCCAACGCCGGGCGTTGCCCGCTCGCCCCGGACGCGCGGGCGGCGGTGACCTCGGCGATCGACAAGGCGAAGGTCTCCCCCGTGCGGACGGCCGACGGCCGGGAGGCCACCTCCGGCTGGGTCTTCTACGCGGTCATCTCCTCGCTCTACACCGAGTCGGGCTGGCAGGAGCTGGCCCACGCCATCGAGCGGCTGGACGACGGCGACCCGGGCGAGGTGTTCCGGCTGGCCGACGCGTACGCCGGCCGCGACGCCGACGGGAAATACTCCAACCTGTTCGACGCCAACCTCGCCGTCAACTGCACCGACGCGGCCGAGAAGCCGAGCGTGCAGCGCATCCGCGAGCTCCAGGCGCAGTGGCGGCAGACCTATCCGCTGTTCGGCCCGGCGCTCGCCGTCGGCATGCTCGGCTGCGCCGAGTGGCCCGGCGCGCGGGACCCTTACCCGACGGGCAAGGCGGCCGGCGCGCCGCCGATCGTGGTGGTGGGCACCACCGGCGACCCGGCGACGCCCTACGAGCAGACGGCGACGCTGGCCTCGATGCTGGGCGTGGGCCGGGTGCTGACCTGGGAGGGCGAGGGGCACACGGCGTACCCGCAGACGAGCTGCGTGACCGACGCGGTGGACGCGTACCTGATCTCGTTGACGGTGCCCCGGGAGGGGCTGCGCTGCCCGGCCCGGTGACGGCGCGCCGCCCGGCCCGCGCCGTGGTGGAGGGTCACCGGCGGGTTCTGCGGGCGCGGCGGACACCCGGCGGCGGGGGCGGCGGCTCGGGCGGCAGGGTGATCCCCTGCCGCGCCGCCAGTTCCTCCAGCAGGGCCCGCATCCGCCGCACGTCGGCCTTCAGTTCCTCCTGCTCGTCGTGCTCGAAGGCGTCGTCGTCCACGATCAACTGGCTGGCGAAGTGCGCGGTGATCAGCGGGATGACCAGCAGCACCATGGTCGAGATGAGCAGCGCCGCCAGGGCCCGGCCCGCCCCCGTGGTCGGGGAGATGTCGCCGTAGCCGACGGTGGAGGCCGTGACCACCGCCCACCAGACCGAGTCGGTGGCGCTCTTGTGCTCGACGTGGCTGTAGATCACCCCGGCCACCACGATCATCAGCAGGTACGACGTGATCAGCGTCCGGGGCGAGTTGGCGAACCACACGAGCCCCCGGTAGACCCAACGGAACGGCAGCAGCAGGACGTCCATGCCGCATCATGCTGCCCGGTCCCGGCAAGCCGCGGCCGGGACATCGTCGGCTGTCGTTGTGTCAGGCTGACGCCATGCCCACAGTGATCCTCCGGGAGGCGGTCCGGGCCGACCTGCCGGCCATCCTCGCCCTGCTCGCCGACGACGTGCTGGGACGGACCCGCGACGTCGGCGAGGTCGACGACGCGTACGAGCGGGCCTTCGCGGACATCTCCGCCGACCCGCGCAACCATCTCGTGGTGGCCGACGACGGCGGGGTGGTCGTGGGCTGCCTCCAGATCACCTACATCCCCGGCCTCGGCCGGCACGGCGCCGAGCGGTGCCTCGTCGAGGCGGTGCGGGTGCGCTCCGACCGCCGGGGGCAGGGGCTGGGCGGGGAGATGATCCGCTGGGCGATCGACCAGGCGAGGCAGCGCGGCTGCGGGCTGGTGCAGCTCACCACGGACAAGTCCCGCACCGACGCCCACCGCTTCTACCTGGCCCTGGGCTTCCAGCCCACCCACGAGGGCATGAAACTCCCCCTCTGACAGTCCCCCCTCCCCACCCCCTCCCCCTCTCTCCCCCACCCCCTCTCCCCCGCGATCTTGCACTTCGGGCCCCGACAAATGAGGCGAAAGCCCCACCCGAGGGGCCGCAAGTGCAAGATCGCGGGAGGCGGGTCAGGGGGCGGGGGCCAGGTGGCCGTCGCGGAGGGTGAGGGTGCGGTCGGCCAGGTCGATCAGGGCCGGGTCGTGGGTGGCGACCAGGGCGGTCATGCCGCGCGCGTGCACCACGGCGCGGAGCAGGTCCATGATGGACCGGCCCGTCTCCGAGTCGAGCTGCCCGGTCGGCTCGTCGGCGATCAGCAGGTCCGGCTCGTTGGCCAGTGCCCGGGCCAGTGCCACCCGCTGCTGCTGCCCGCCGGACAGCTCGTACGGCCGCTGCGCGGCGTGCCCGCCCAGCCCCACCAGCTCCAGCAGCACCGCCACCCGTTCCTCCCGCTCGGCGGCGGGCACCTTCGCCAGCCGCAGCGGCACCCCGACGTTCTCGGCGGCGGAGAGGATCGGGATCAGCCCGAAGGTCTGGAAGACGAACCCGACGGTCCCCCGGCGCAGCCGCAGCAGCTCCCGCTCGCCGGCCGCCCCGAGGTCGTGCCCGGCCACCCGCACCCGGCCGGAGTCGGGCCGGTCCAGGCCGCCGACCAGGTTCAGCAGGGTGGTCTTGCCCGCGCCCGACCGGCCCCGGACGGCGACCAGCTCCCCCCGCCCGGCGGTGAAGGAGACGTCCCGGACGGCGTGCACCGCGCGTTCGCCCCGGCCGAAGGTGCGGCTCACCCGGTCCACCCGCACCACCTCGTCCACCGTCGAGGTCGACCCGGGGGCGGCACTCGGGGCGGCGGCCACGGCGGTGCCCGGGGCGGCGGCCAGCCCGGCGGCCGTGGCGGCGGAGGGACCGGGCTGCTGCTGCTCGCTCATGCGTCGCTCCGTTCCGCGTCGGCCCGGTCGCCCGGCCGCACCTCGACGTGGTCGGGTTCCAGGGTGAGCCGGACCCGGTCGCGCAGGGCCAGGGCGTCGACGAAGGACTCCGGCAGTTGCATCCGGCCGGCGCGGTCCAGCACGGCGTACTCCTCGCTGACCAGCTCGGTGCTGCCGTCCGCGCCGGTGCGCGCGGTCCGGCGTACCTCGGAGGCGGTCCGGCCGTCGCGGATGGCGACGGTCCGGCGGACCTGGGTGGCCACGGCGTGATCGTGGGTGACCACCACGACCGTCACCCCCAGCTCCGCGTTGATCTGCCGCAGCGCGGCGAAGACCTCCGCGCCGGTGGCCTCGTCCAGCTCGCCGGTCGGCTCGTCGGCGAAGAGCACCTCCGGGTCGTTGGCCACGGCCACCGCGACCGCGCAGCGCTGCTGCTCCCCGCCGCTGAGCTGGCCCGGCCGCCGGTCGGCGCAGTGGCCCACGCCGACCAGGTCGAGCAGCTCGCGGGCCCGCTCCCGGCGGGCCCGCCGGGAGCGCCCACCGGCCAGCCGCATCGGCAGCTCGACGTTCTCCAGGGCGGTCAGGTACGGCAGCAGGTTGCGACCGGTCTGCTGCCAGACGAACCCGGCCATCCGCCGGCGGTAGCTCAACCGGCGGCGGGCGGACATCGCGAGCAGGTCGTACTCGGCGACCCGGGCGATGCCGGCCGTCGGCGTGTCCAGCCCGGAGAGGATGTTCAGCAGGGTGGACTTGCCCGAGCCGGACGCGCCGACGATGGCGACCAGCTCCCCCCGGTCGATGACCAGGTCGAGGCCCTGCAACGCGACCACCTCGACCCCGTCGGTCTTGAAGATCCGCACCAGGCCGTCGCAGACGATGTGCCCGCGCAGCCGGTCGTTCCCGCCGGCCCGCTCGGCCGCCCGTTGCGCGGCCCGCCGTTGCAGGGTGGCCAGGTCCGGGGCGGCGGACGTCGTCACGGTGGCTGTCATCTCAGCATCCCTCTCCACGCATCGTCAGCATTCCCCGCCACGTCTGCACACACGGTCAGCTCCCCTCTCCGAGCCGGAGCACCTCGCCGAGGCGCATGCGGCGGTTGTGCACCGTCTCCACGGTCACCGCGAGGGCCAACGCCACCGCGCCGGCCGCCAGGACGGCCCCGACCAGGCCGGGCGAGAACGCGACCCGGACCGGCTCGCCACCGGTGAACGCGGCAAGCCCGAGCGCCGGGGTGAGCAGCAGGGGCAGCAGCGCCCCCGTGAGCGCGCCGGTGAGCAGCGCGGCGGCGACCAGGGGCGTCAGCTCCACCAGCAGCAGGCCCCGCCACTGCCGGCGGGACAGGCCGAGGGTGCGCAGCCGGGACAGCGCCTGCGCCCGGGTCCGCGCACCGGCGAGCACCGCGAAGGCGACCGCCAGCAGGCCGAACGCGGCGCCCCCGGCCGCGCCGGCGGCGAAGCCGAAGACGAGCAGGCCGTTCGCGCCGCCCCCGCCGAGCTGCTGGCGGGCGCCCTGCCAGGTGGTCACCTCGGCGCCACGCGGGCGCTCCCCCGCGGCGAAGCTGCCGCCGGTCTGGTAGCGGCGCTGACCCTCGTCGCCCGCCCGCCGCAGCGCCTCCACGTCGAACCCGTCGCCGGAGACCAGGAACGCCGTCGGCACCGGGCCGGTCCCGCCCCGACCGGGCGGGCCGGGCGTCCCGGAGCCGGGCGGGCCGGGCGTCCCGGAGCCGGGCGGGCCGGGCGTCCCGGAGCCGGGCGGGCCGGGCGTCCCGGAGCCGGGCGGCGGCGGGCCGGGAGGGCCCGCCCCGGGCAGCGCCTGCCAGGGCAGCACCACGAACCGGTCGACGTCGGGCGGGACCAGCGGGAAACCGTCGGCCGTGTCGGCCACCCGGAACGGTTGGGCGTACCCCTGCACGGTCACCATGGCCGACCCGTCGAGGCCCGCGCGGGCCAGCTCGGCGGCGAGCGCCGGGGAGACGAGCGCGGGCGTCGGCCCCGGCGACCGGCCAGCCCGCAGCACCGGCGGCACCGACACGTCCACCCCGGCGTCGCGCGCCGTGTCGGCCAGGCCCGGCCCGTCGACCAGCAGCACGGTGACGGCGGCGAGGCCCGCGTCGACGCCCCGCGCGTCGGCGACGCGCAGCGCGCCCTCCCGCAGCACCGGGGTGCTGCGCCGCACGCCGGGCAGCCGGTGCAGGGCCGCGCCGGTGTCCGGGGCGAGCCGCTCCCCGTCGACCAGCGCGGACGCCGGCACGGCGACGGTGGCCGTCCGGTCCCGGCCGGCCTCGATGCCGCCCGCCACGACCCCGCAGAACGCGGCCGTGGCGACCGCGACCACGACGACGACCACCGGCCCGGTGGCCGCCGACCGGCTCGCCCCGGCCACCCCGAGGAAGGTCACGCTGCCACGCGTGCGGGCCGCGACGCGGCCGAGCAGCCGCAGCGGCCAGGGATAGAGCCGCAGCACCAGCACCGCGGCGGCGACGGCCAGCAGCACCGGCACCGAGACCAGCAGCGGGTCGACCGAGCCGGGGCTGAGCCCCCGGCGACGGATCAGGAACGTGGCCAGCACGGCGAGGGCGACGACGAGGAGTTCGAGGGTCAGCCGGCGGCCACCGGCGCGGCGGCCGGACAGGTCGCGGCGGCCGCCCGGCGGGGCCGGGGAGCCCAGCGTCGCCAGGGGCAGGGCCAGGGTGGCCAGCACCGCCGCGACGAGGACCAGCCAGTCGGTCCCCGCCGTCCCCGCCGGGGAACCGGGCAGCAGCCGGCCGAGCAGCCAGCCGAGCGCCGCGGCCGGCGGCACCACCAGCGCCGACTCGGCGAGGCTGCGCCGCGCTCCGCTGGTCGGCGCGCCGCCCCGGGCCACCAGCAGGGCGAACTCGGCCTCCCGGCGGCGGGCTGCCAGCCGCGCCGCGAGCACGATCAGCCCCGCCACGGTCGCGATCATCCCGGCGGCGATCACCGCGAGCAGCGTCCGGGCGGCGGAGACCGCGTCGAGGAACTGCCGCAGCGGGACGTCCACGGCCTGCGTGACGGTGAGCCCGGCCGGGGGCGTGCGCTCCAGCCGCCGTACGCCGTCGATGACGGCGCCCAGGTCGGCCACGTCCAGTCCGCCGAGGCGATAGCGCCAGGAGAACCGCACCGGCACGCCGGTCGCGATCGCCGCGTCCAGGCCCGCGTCGCTGGTCAGCGCCACCATCTCGTACGGCTGCGCGTCGCCGGCCGGCTCGGTCACCCGCAGCGCCGACGGCAGGGTGTCCCAGACGCCGTCGGCGGTGGGCGCGGGCTCGAAGACGCCCGCCACGAGCAGCGGGAGCGACTGCCCGCCGACGCCGCTGAACCGCAGGCGGCTGCCCGCGCGGAGGTTCAGCTTGCGGGCCGTGTCGGCGGCCAGCGCGACCTCGACGGGCTGCCCCGCGCCCACCGCCTGCGCCGGCCAGCGTCCCGCGGTGAGGGTGGCCGCCCCGGTGACGCCCGGCGCCGAGCGGAGCCGGGCGACGACGAAGTAGTTCTTCGCCGCGAGGTCGGGGCCGGTCAGCCGGCTCAGGGCGGTCTCCGCGAGGAACCAGCGGCTCTGCACCGCCGCCCCGACGGCCTCGGGCAGGTCCTCCTGGAACCTGTCGAGTTCCTGGCCCCGGCCCGCGGTGACCGGCGTGACGACCCCGCCGCCCCCGGCCGGCAGCTCGGGGGCGGTGAGGGTGAGGTCCCGCTCCGCGGCCGGCCGGCCGGCGACGTGTTCCCGCAGCCCCTGCTCGGCGAGCCGGTCGGCCGTCCGCGGCACGGCGGTCACCAGCAGCGCGGCCACCAGCGCCAGCATCCCCAGCAGGAGGAACTGCCCCGCGAACGCCCGCACCCGGCGGACGGCCCCGGCCAGCGCGGCCCCGCCGCCGCCGAACCCCGCCGCCCGGGTTCCCCTGGTCCCACCCCTGGTCATCGCTCTCCGCCGATCCGTAGTTGGGCCGCCGCGACGCGTTGGCGGACGCCGGAGGCGATCACCGTGCTGAACGCGAGCGCCGCCAGCAGCAGGCCGAGGGCGGTGCCGGCGACGGGCAGCCAGGGCAGCGCGAAGGCCGCCTCCGGCACCGGCCGGTCCGCCGACCGGGTGAGCACCACCAGCGGGGCCATGGTGGCGCCCACCCCCGCGCCGACCAGCAGCCCGACCCCGACGCCGATGCCGGCCAGGAACGTCTGCTCGGTGAGCAGTGCGCGGGCGAGCAGCCGCGCCGGTGCGCCCAGGGTGTGCAGCACCGCGAGCTCGCCGATCCGTCGGCGCGCGGTGGCCCAGACGTCCACGCCCAGCCCGACCAGGGCGAGCAGGACGGAACCCGCCGCCGCCGCGAGCAGGCCCGTGCGCGTGCCCAGCCAGTACGGGTCGCGGCCGGCCTCCGCCGCCGTCTCCCGCCGGTCCAGCACGGTCACCCCCGGCAGGCCCGCCGCCGCCCGCGCCGCCTCGGCGGACCCGCCGGCCCCGGTGCGGACCCACCACTCCGAGACCGGCCGGACGGTGCCCGTGGCCCGCAGCAGCCAGTCCCGCGCCGCCGGCAGGTCCAGCAGCATGCCGCCGGCCGCCCCGCCGCTGGCCGGCACCGCGTCGACCTCACCGACCACCTCGACGGTGAGCGTCACCCCGGAGAGGCCGACGTCCATCGTGTCGCCCCGCCCGACGCTCAGCGCGCGGGCCACCTGGGGCGTGATCAGCGCCGGGACCGGTGCGCCCGCGCCGGCCGGCACCACCGCGAAGCGGCTGGCCGGCTGCGTCGCGAACCGGCCGCCCGCGACGCGCGCCACCTTCCGGCCGGCGCGCAGCACGCCGTCGGCGAACCGGGCCGGCTCCGCGCTCTCCGGGTCGTCCAGCCGGGGCACCCAGTCGCCGGCCAGCGGCACCGGGCTGGTCGCGCCGCCCGCGTCCACCGTGCGCAGACCGGTCACCTCCAGCCGGTAGCCGGAGCCGATCGCCGGCCCGGCGTCGACGTCGAACCCGGCCAGCCGGTACGCCCGGCCGCCGTTGTCCGGCAGGTCCACGACCACCGGCACGGGCCGGCCGTCGCTGCCCGCGCTGGCCAGGGGCAGCTTCCACGCGCCGCCGTCGGCGGTGGTGAGCAGGGCGGACACCCGGACCGGGTGCGGCCTGGCGGCATCTGTCACCGGGGTGGCGACCGTGCCGGCGAGCCGGCGGGCGGCGGCGGGCAGCTCGACGCCGAGGGGGGCGGCCCGGCCGCGTACCTGCCGGTCGAAGAGCGTCCGGGGCGGCTCACCGGCGAGCCGCTCGTCGAACTGGACCACGTCGGACGCCGCCGCCGCGTCGAGGCTCAGCACGCTCACCGGCAGGTCCTCGCGGCCCACCCGGATGTCGTCGCGCCAGGCCGGCACCGCCCGGTCCACGCCGGGCAGGGCGGCGAGCCGGCCGGCCCGCTCGGCCGGCGCGGCCCCGGACCGCTCGACCAGCCGCAGGTCGGCCCCGACGGTGAAGTCCGCCTGGTCGACGTGCGACCGTTCCCCGGTGGTCACCAGCGACCAGGCCAGGGTGCTGCCGCCCACGGCGAGCGCGAGCAGCAGCACCGGGCCGGCGTGCGGCCGGCGGCCCGCCTGCCACATGCCCAGCGTCGCGGCCAGCCACGGCCGGCGGTCGACGAACCGCTCGGCGAGCCGGGCCGCCGGCGGCAGCAGGCGCAGCGCGACGACGGCGCCGGCGAGCACGCCCAGCGTGGGTGCCGCCACCAGCAACGGGTCGACGCCGAGCCGGCCGTCGGCGCCGGCCAGCGGGGACGAGTACCGCCGCAGTTGCGTCCAGGCCAGCAGGGCCAGGCCGACCAGGGCCAGGTCGACGCCGATCCGCTGGGCCGCCGCGCCCCGGCTCGGCCGGGACCGGGCCGCCATGTCGGCGACGTACGTGCCGGCGCGGCGCAGCGCCGGCAGCGCCATCGCCACCAGGCAGCCGGCCGCCGTGGCGGAGGCGACCGCCCAGGTGAGGGTCGCGCCGCCAGGGGCGGTCAGCTCCGACCAGCCCTGCTCCCGGCCGATCCGGCGCAGGGCCTCGGCGGCGATCGGCGGCCCGAGCAGGGCGGCCGGCAGGACCACCAGGGCGGCCTCGCGCAGGGCCAGCCCGGCGATCTGCGCCCGGGCCGCGCCCCGGGCGCGCAGCAGCGCCGTCTGCCCCCGACGGTCCTCGTTGAGCAGGGCCGCCACCAGGATCAGCGCGTACCCACCGAGGACGAGGACGAGCAGCAGCGGGGTGAGCAGCGACGACCGGCCCACCAGGTCGGCGCGGGTCAGCCGGTCGATCAGCCGGTCCATGGTGGTGACGGTCTGGGCGGAGGAGCCGAGGCCCGTCGCCCCGGGCAGGTCGGCGACCTCCGTGGCGACGGCGCGTCGCACGGCGTCCAGCCGGCCCGGCCCGACCGCCGCCAGGTCGGGCTCGACCAGCCAGGCCGCCGAGGTGGTGCCGGGAAACGTCCGGTCGAAGTCGGCCGGGTCGAGCAGGAACGGCCCGTACGACGTCTCGGAGCCGGCGGCGACGGCCCCCGGCGCGAGCCGCCAGTACGACCCGGCGGGGTCCCGGGGCCGGAAGAGGCCGACCACCTCCACCTCGCCGGTGCGCTCGGTGGCCCGGTCCCGCAGCGGCACCCGCTCGCCGACGGTCAGGCCGAGCACCCCGGCGACCCGCTCCGGCAGGAGCACCTGCGTCGGCACGGCCCCGCCCGTGGGCTGCCGCCCCGCCACCAGCTCGGCGTGCCCGGCCAGGTCCTCCAGGGTGGTCAGCTCGGCGAAGACCGGATCGTCGCCGACCCGCGCGGCGCCGAGGTCGCCGGTCAGCTCCCGCCCGGTGCCGTAGCGGGCCCCGCGCACCGTCACCGCCGCCCCGCCGAGCCCGGCGGCGAAGCGGTCGCGGACCGCCCGGTCCCGGGTGGCGAAGGCGGCCCGGTCGGGGCCGCCCGAGCCGCCGACCAGCAGGCTGCGTTCCTGGGCGGGCGACGCGGCGAGCACCGCCCGCTGCCCCGCGTCGACGGCCCGCCGGCTGTAGTCGGCCAGCCCGGTCACGAGGGCGACCGCCACCAGGGCCGCCACCAACGCGGCGGACAACAGCCCCCGGGCGGCCCACGCCCGCCTCCACACCAGCATCATCTCCGCTGCCTCCCCGGGCCCCCGCGGAGCCGACGGACACAGAGACCCACTGCGGGTACGGAAAGGTTCGCGCCCGTTATCCGACCGTTATGGCCCGGCGCTCACCGGCCGCCGGTCCTGCCCTCGGGGGCCTGGCGGCGGCCTGCTTGGATGGCTGGCATGGAGATCGCCCTCATCGTGTTGACGATCGGCGTCGTGCTGCTGCTGGCCGGTCAGCTCGCCGGCCCCCGGCGGGACCGGGTCACGGAGGCCCGGCTGGCCGAGATCGACCGCCGCCTCCAACTCGTGCTGGACCACCTCGGGGTGGTCGACCGGCGGCCGGAGCCGCCCGGGGTCCGCGAGTATCTGGCCCGGGGCCAGAAGATCCAGGCGATCAAGGCGTACCGGGAGGCGACGGGCGCGGACCTGCGCACGGCGAAGGAGGCCGTCGAGGCGATGACGGGCCCGATCAGCTGATTCCGGACGACACCCCGGCCGGGCACTTCCTCACTCTGGGGCCAGGTCCGGCCGATACTCCCTGATCCACTCCTCGACGTCGGTTTTCCGCCAGATCTGCCCCATGGTCAGCACCTGGTAGGGGGCGGGAAAGTCGCGGCGAGACGCGATCACGGACGCCCGAGCCCGCGACACGCCGCCGAGCATCACTCGTATCTCAGCGATCCCCACGAACTCGACCATGAGTTGACGGTAGGTACTGCCGATTGCTCAGCGATCGTTAACAGCGATCGGGGTTGACGACCGATAACAGCGTAGGCACTATGTGGGGATGCCCCCGCCGAACATCTCCCCCGTGCACGGCCGGCAAGCCCGAGCCGTCCGCCCACACGCACCGATGCGGCCCCTGTGGCTGTGCCGGGTCTGCGCCGCCGCCTGGCCGTGTCCGCCAGCCCGGCTGCTGCTGACGATGGACTACCGCCGGGATCGCGCCGGCCTGCCCGTGTACATGGCCGGCATGCTGTTCGACGCCGCCAGAGACCTGATGAAGCTCACTCCGAGCCAACCGCCGACCCCGGAGGAGCTGTTCGACCGGTTCCTGGCCTGGACGGCCCGAGCGTTCGGACGGCTCGACCCGCCGCCCGCCCCGGGACTTGATCAGCTTGGGTTCTGACCCGTGAACGGCGTGCCGTTCGCCCTGCCCGAGTGCGGAGAGGCTGCCACCGTACGCATGGAGGTCGTCACCCCCGCCGGCCTCGGTCGACCCGCTTCCCTCGACGCGGCGGTGTACGCGTGCGGTCGCCACGTCATGGATGTCGCCGTCGCGATCTGGTCCGCTGACCTGAGCGCCCACCGGGCCTGCACCGATCCCGGAATCACCCGGATCTGCGGCGACTCGTACGTCTTTCCCACCGGCGGCCTGGCCGGCAACCAGTGAACTCCACAGCCTCGCCTTCGGATAGCCGAGAAGGCTCGATGTCGGCCCCGCTAGCTGGTGGAAGGCCGGGCACGACTCGGCTGCACCCGCTTGGGCTCGCCGGGCATCTTCGGGTGGTCCGGCGGGTACGGCAGGTCGCCCTGCCCCGCCGCCGCGTCCCGGTCGGCCCACTCCAGCAGCGGGGTGATGTCCCACGCCGCGTCGTCGATGCCGGCGTGCGGGTCGCCCCGCTGCGCCAGCCGGGCCGGGACGCTGCCCAGGTGCAGGTCGTCGGGGTCGACGTCGGGCAGCTCGGCCCAGGTGACCGGGGTGGACACGGTGGCCCGGGCGTTGGCCCGCAGCGAGTAGGCGCAGGCGATCGTGCGGTCCCGGGCCATCTGGTTGTAGTCGACGAAGACCCGCTCGCCCCGCTCCTCCTTCCACCAGGCGGTGGTGACCAGGTCGGGGCGGCGGCGCTCCAGCTCCCGGGCCAGCGCGATGGTGGCCCGGCGCACCTGCGTGAACGTCCACCGGGGCGCGATGCGCAGGTAGACGTGCACGCCCCGGCCGCCGGACGTCTTCGGCCAGCCGGTCGCGCCCAGCTCGGCGAGCAGGGCCCGCAGCTCGACGGCGGCGGCGACCGCGTCGGCGAAGTCGGTGCCGGGCTGCGGGTCGAGGTCGACGCGCAGCTCGTCGGGGTGGTCGACGTGGCCGGCGCGCACCGGCCAGGGGTGGAACACGACGGTGCCCATCTGGGCCGCCCACGCGACGTGGGCGAGGTCGACCGGGCACAGCTCGTCGGCCGTCCGGCCGCTGGGGAAGGTGATCCGGGCGGTGGTCAGCCACGGGGGCACGCCCCGGGCCGGCACCCGCTTCTGGAAGAACGCCTCCCCGCCGATGCCGTCGGGGAAGCGTTGCAGCGTGGTCGGGCGGTCCCGCAGGGCGCGCACGATGCCGTCGCCGACCGCCAGGTAGTAGCCGAAGACGTCCGCCTTGGTGAAGCCCCGCTCCGGGAAGATCACCCGGTCGGGGCTGCTCAGCCGTACGGTGTGTCCGGCCACCTCGACCTCGGCGGCCGGTGCCTTCGCGGTGCCTGCCATCTGGCGACCATATGCCACGGCACCGACAGCCGACGTACCGTTGCGGGGTGAGTCTTGACGACAACGAACTGCCCCGCACCGAGGACGAGTGGCGGGTCCGGCTCAGCCCGGAGGAGTTCCAGGTGCTGCGCGAGGCGGGCACCGAGCGCCCGTGGACCGGCGAGTACGTGGACACGAAGACCCCCGGGGTCTACCGCTGCCGCGCCTGCGGCGCGCAGCTCTATCCCAGCGACACCAAGTTCGACTCGCACTGCGGCTGGCCGAGCTTCGACGACGCGATACCGGGCGCGGTGAAGGAGATCGAGGACGACAGCCACGGCATGCGGCGCACGGAGATCCGCTGCGCCCGCTGCGACAGCCACCTCGGGCACGTCTTCCGGGGCGAGGGCTTCACCCCGAAGGACACCCGGCACTGCGTCAACTCGATCTCGATCCGGCTGGAGCCGGCCCAGGGCTGACGGAAGGCGGCCCGGTTCCGGCCGGCGGGGCGCGGGCCGCCGTCAGACGATCAGCACGCTGCCCTGCTCGTCGACCCGATCGGCGGACTCGTCGTCGAGCCAGACGCCGCCGGTGGCGAGATAGCGGAACCGGTACGCCCCGGGCCGGAGCCGGACGGTCACCGTGCGGGTGCCGTCGCGCCGGGTGACCAGCTCGTGGCGGCCCGGCTCCCAGTCGTTGAAGGAGCCGACCACGCTCACCGGGCCGGCCGGCGCCTCGCTGGGAAGGCAGAAGGTGACCCGGGTCTGGTTGCCGAAGAGCCTGCTGCGCTTGATCACGTCGTCCTCCGGGGGTCGAGGCTTTCACCAGGCACAACGCCCGACACGCCGGCCGCGACACGCCGCCCACTATGACCGTTTTATGCCGTTCTGGCCGCCCGGTTCGGGCCGCTGGCGCACGCTGGGGGACATCTGTCCTTTCGGCTACGGGGGTTCGGCGATGGCGACGTGCGAGGTCTGCGGCAACGACTACTGGATGGCGTTCGAGGTGCGCACGGTCAGCGGCGACGTGCACACCTTCGACTGCTTCGAGTGCGCGGCGCACCGGCTGGCCCCGATCTGCGAACACTGCCAGGTCAAGATCGTCGGCCACGGGGTCGAGGTGTCGGGGCGCTTCTTCTGCTGCGGCCACTGCGCCCGCCAGGAGGAGGGCGACCGGGGCGCGGAGATCCGCGACGCCGTAGGCGCCCGCCCCCGCTGAACCGCAAGGAAGGGCCCCTTCTTAACACGGGTGTTAACAGGGGGCCCTTCCTCTACAGAATGCGTTAACAAGGGGCCCTTCCTTACGCCGAGGGCGGGCGGCCTAGCATCGGCGGGTGTCGCCGCAGACCGTCGAGGCCCGGATCGCCTCCTTCGCCCAGTTGGACGCCCGCACCCTCCACGACCTGCTACGACTACGCGTCGACGTGTTCGTGGTGGAGCAGCGGTGCCCGTACCCGGAACTCGACGGCCGGGACGTCGAGCCGGGCACCCGGCACGTGTGGCTGGCCCGCCCGGCTCCCGCCGGCCGGCGGCCCGGGGATGACGCCGACAAGGCGGTCGAGGGCGGCGAGGGCGACGCCGGGAGCGGGGGCGACGCCGGCCACGTCGACGCCGGGGGCGAGGCCGAGAGCTACGGCGGCGTCGTGGCGTACCTGCGGATCCTGGCCGACCCCGACGGCCTGGCGCGGATCGGCCGGGTCGTGGTCGCGCCGGGGGCCCGGGGCGGCGGCCACGCCGGGCGGCTGATGGCCGAGGCGCTGGCCGCGGTGGGCGACCGGCCGTGCGTGCTGGAGGCGCAGTCCCACCTGGTCGGCTTCTACGCCCGGCACGGCTTCGCCGTCAGCGGGCCGGAGTACGTCGAGGACGGCATCCCGCACACCCCGATGCGCCGGCAGCCCGGCCCCGCCGACGCCCCGGAGGGCGCCGAAAATTGACACACCCCGATGGGTGTGGGAATCTCGCAGCAGAGCCGCCACGGGAGTAGCGCGAACGGCACGGGAGGGGCAACTCCCGCGATCCGGGCGTCGTCACAGTCGACCCCTCATCCCGGAGGCTCCATTGTCCACCCTCGTGCGCAGGCGTTCCGCGCCGCGCCTGGCAGCCTGGCTGCTCGCCGTCGGCACGGCCGCCGCCATGCTGCTCACCACCGCCCTGGCGAACCCCGCGTCCGCCCACGGGTCCGTCGTCGACCCCGCGTCCCGCAACTACGGCTGCTGGCAGCGCTGGGGCGCCGACCACATGAACCCCGCCATGGCCACCCAGGACCCGATGTGCTGGCAGGCGTTCCAGGCCGACCCGCAGGCCATGTGGAACTGGATGGGCCTGTTCCGGGAGGGCGTCGCCGGCAACCACCAGGCCGCCATCCCCGACGGCCAGCTGTGCAGCGCCGGCCACACCCAGAGCGGCCAGTACAACTCGCTGGACACGATCGGCGCGTGGAAGACCACCTCGATCTCCAACAGCTTCCGCATCAAGCTCGACGACCAGGCCAGTCACGGCGCGGACTACATCCGGGTGTACGTGACCAAGCAGGGCTTCGACGCGCTGACCAAGCCGCTGGGCTGGAACGACCTGGAACTGGTCGGCCAGATCGGCAACACTCCGGCGTCCCAGTGGAAGAAGGAGGCGTCGGGCGTGTCGATCCAGGTGCCGGCCAACGCGCCGGGACGCACCGGGCGGCACATCGTCTACACGATCTGGCAGGCCAGCCACCTCGACCAGTCGTACTACCTGTGCAGCGACGTGGACTTCGGCGGGGGCGGCCCGACCACCCCGCCCACCACGACCCCGCCCACCACCCCGCCGCCGACCACCCCTCCCCCCACCACGCCGCCGCCGACCACCCCGCCGGCGACCGGGGGCTGCACGGCGACCTACCGGCCCGTCTCCTCCTGGAACGGCGGGTTCCAGGCCGAGATCGACGTGACCGCCGGCTCGTCGGCGATCAAGGGCTGGACGGTGACCTGGACCTGGGCCAACGGCCAGCAGGTCAGCTCCTACTGGAGCTCGACGGTGACCACCAGCGGGTCCACGGTGACCGCACGCAACGTGGCCTACAACGGGTCGCTGGCCGCCGGGGGGAAGACCTCGTTCGGGTTCGTCGCCTCGTCGAACGGCACCAACACCGCGCCGACCCCCACCTGCACGCCGACCGTCTGACGGCCGACGGCACGACGCCCGCGCGACAGGCCGGCGGCTCGCCGCCCGCCCCGCGCACCGGCGCGCGTTAAGAAGGGCCCCCTGTGCAACGTTTTGCGTTAACAGGGGGCCCTTCCTTGCACTCAGCCCGTCAGGGCAGGCAGGTGACGATGTCGGCGATCGCGCGGCGGCGGCCCGTGTAGAACGGGACCTCCTCCCGGACGTGCCGGCGGGCCCCCGACGCCCGCAGGTCGCGCATCAGGTCCACGATGCGGTGCAGCTCGTCGGCCTCGAAGGCGAGCATCCACTCGTAGTCGCCGAGGGCGAACGAGGCGACCGTGTTGGCCCGCACGTCCGGGTATCCCCGGGCCATCTTCCCGTGCTCGGCGAGCAGCTCGCGCCGCTCGGCGTCGGGCAGCAGGTACCACTCGTAGGAGCGGACGAACGGGTAGACGCACAGGTACGCCCGCGCCTGTTCGCCGGCCAGGAACGCCGGGATGTGGCTCTTGTTGAACTCCGCCGGCCGGTGCAGGGCGAGCTGCGACCACACCGGGGTCAGCGCCCGGCCCAGGGTGGTGCGGCGCAACCGCAGGTACGCGTCCTGGAGCGCGTCGCTGGTCGGTGCGTGCCACCAGATCATCAGGTCGGCGTCGGCGCGCAGCCCGGCGACGTCGTACGTGCCGCGCACCGTCACGTCCTTGCCGGCCAGCTCCGCGAAGAGCGCCTCGACCTCGCCGGTGACGTTCTCCCGCAGCGACGGCAGCGGGCTGGTCGCCCGGTACACCGACCACATCGTGTAGCGGATGCTCTCGTTGAGCTCCCGCAGCCGCGCCGCGTTGGTCTGCTCGGTCATGCCGATCCTCCCAGTGCCGTGATGATCTCCTCGGCCGCCGTCGCGCCGGAGCGGACGCAGACCGGGATGCCGACGCCGTCGTAGCCGGCGCCGGCCAGGGCCAGCGTGGGGTGCGCGCCGCGCAGCGCCGCCCGCACGGCGGCCACCCGGTCGAGGTGCCCCGGGGTGTACTGCGGCAGCGAACCGCCCCAGCGCTGCACGTGGCGGGCCACCGGCGCGGGCAGCGGGACGCCGAGCACCTTCGACAGCTCCCGGTGCACCGCCTCCGCCAGGTCGTCGTCGGTGACCTGGAGGGACGCCTCCTCGCCGTAGCGGCCCACGGAGGCCCGGACCAGGGCCAACCCGTCCGGCCGGGCCAGGTGCCCCCACTTGGTGGTGAAGAACGTCGACGCCTTGATCAGCAGCCCCTCGGTGGCCGGCACCAGGAACCCGGACAGCGCCGGCAGCTCCGGGCGGGGCAGCGCGAGGGTGACCAGCGCGACGCTCGCGTAGTCCAGCTCGCCGATGGTCGCCGCGGCCCCGGCGAGGTCGGCGACGCCGGCCAGCAGGCGGGCCGCCGGCCGGGCCGGGACGGCGAGGAGCACCGCATCCGCGTCGACCAGCTCCGGGTCGCGGGTGGGGCCGACGGTCAGCCGCCAGCCGGTCGCCGTCGGGGTCAGCTCCCGCACGGCCGCGGTGCGGCGGATCGTCGCCCCGCCGGCCGTGGCGGCGGCCTCGACGAGCCGGCTCAGCCCGCCGGCCAGGGTGCCGAAGACCGGCTCGCCGGGGGCGCGGGGCGCGGCGGCCTGCGCCGCCCGGACCGCGCCGAGCAGGGTGTGCTCCACCCGGGCCGCGCGGGCCAGCGCCGGCATCGTGGTGGCCAGGGACAGGTCGTCGGCCCGGCCGGCGTAGACGCCGCCGAGCATCGGGTCGACCAGCCGGTCGACCACCGCGTCGCCGAACCGGGCGCGGACCAGCGCCCCGACGGAGACGTCCGCGTCGGGGGCCAGCAGCGGCCGGCCGGCGTCGCGGTCGGCGTCCGCGGCGGGCTCGGCCACCGCCGTCACCTTCGCCAGGTCCCCGGGTACGCCCACCAGCGTCCCGCCCGGGACCGGGCGCAGCCCCCCGTCGACGACCAGGGCGGCCTGCCCGACGCTGGGGTGCACGATGTCGCCGGCCAGGCCGAGCCGGCGCACCAGGGCCACCGCGGCGGACTCGCCGCCGGCCGGGTCCCGCATCAGGAACGACTCCGCGCCGAACTCCACCGGCCCGCCGGCCAGCTCGCCCGTGCGCAGCTTCCCGCCGAGCACGCCGGACTGCTCGTAGACGGTGACCTCGGTGCCGGCCGGGGCCCGGTCGGCCAGCCGGACGGCGGCGGCCAGCCCGGTGATCCCGCCCCCGACGATCGCCACCCGCCACGGCTGCCGCACGGTCGCCCCCTCTGCTATTCGCCCGGGCGCGCGGACACCTCGTGCACCAGCGCGACCACCCGGGTCAGCACGTCCGGATCGGTCTCCGGCAGGACGCCGTGACCGAGGTTGAACACGTGGCCGGGGGCAGACCGCCCCTCGGCGAGGATCCGCCGCACCTCCGCCTCGACCACCGGCCACGGGGCGAACAGCACGCACGGGTCGAGGTTGCCCTGCACGGCCTTGTCCGCGCCGACCCGGCGGGACGCGACGTCCAGCGGCGTACGCCAGTCGACGCCGACCACGTCCGCGCCGGCCTCGCCCATGGCGGGCAGCAGCTCGGCGGTGCCCACCCCGAAGTGGATCCGGGGCACCCCGGCGTCGGCGAGCCCGGCCAGCACCTTCGTCGAGTGCGGCAGCACGTAGCGCCGGTAGTCGGCCTCGGACAGCGCCCCGGCCCACGAGTCGAACAGCTGCACCGCCGACACCCCGGCCTCGACCTGCACCCGCAGGAACGCCAGCGTCACCTCGGCCAGCCGGGCGCACAGGGCGTGCCACAGCTCCGGCTCGCCGTACATCAGGGCCTTGGTCTTCGCGTGGGTCCGCGACGGCCCGCCCTCGACCAGATAGCTGGCCAGCGTGAACGGGGCGCCGGCGAAGCCGATAAGCGGGGTGTCGCCCAGCTCGGCGACGAGCAGCCGCACCGCCTCGTCGACGTAGGAGACGTCGGCGCGGGTGATGGGCCGGATCCGCTCGACGTCGGCGACGGTGCGCACCGGCTCGGCGACCACCGGCCCGGTGCCCGCGACGATGTCCAGCTCGACCCCGGCGGCGGCCACCGGCACCACGATGTCGCTGAACAGGATCGCCGCGTCGACCCCGTGCCGGCGGACCGGCTGGAGGGTGATCTCGGCGACCAACTCGGGGCGGCGGCAGGACTCCAGCATCCCCACGTTCTTGCGGATCTCGCGGTATTCCGGCAGCGAACGGCCGGCCTGGCGCATGAACCAGACGGGCGTGTGCGGACCGGGCTCGCGCCGGCAGGCCCGGACGAACGGCGACCCGCCCGTCCCGGTGCGGCGGGATTCTCCGTCTCGGGCGGCGGTGCCCGTCGTCTCGGTGCTCATCGCGGCTATCGTGCCACGCCCCCGGACCCCCTCCCCCACCCCGGCCGCCTTTTGTGACGTGCAAGGAAGGGCCCCCTGTTAACGCATTCGGTAGAGCAGGGTGCCCCGCTCACCGTCCACCGTTGGTGGGGCCGCCGCCGCAGGCCGTCGGCGTGCCGTTCCGGCGGCTGGGCGGCAGGCGGCATAGGCTGCCGGCATGGCCCCCCCGATCGCGCTCCCGGAGACCTTCGCCCGCGCGGTCGCCGGGCTGCGGTCGGCCGCGCCCCGATCGGAGATCGTCCTGGAGGAGGTCGGCGCGCCGCAGCGCCTCGCGCCGTACGCTTTCGCGCTCTCCGCGACCGTGCTGCGCGACGGCGACGAGGTGGCCACCGGGCGGCTGATCCTGCTGCACGACCCCGCCGGGCACGAGGCGTGGCAGGGCACCCTGCGGCTGGTCACCTACGTCACGGCGGAGCTGGAGATCGACCTGGCCGCCGACCCGCTGCTGCCCGGGGTGGGCTGGACCTGGCTGACCGACGCGCTGGACGCGCAGGACGCCCCGCACCGGGCGATCGGGGGCACGGTCACCCAGACCATGTCGACCCGGTTCGGCGACCTCGCCGGGCCGCCGGCCGCTGGCGACATCGAGATCCGGGCTTCGTGGACCCCGCTCGGCGAGGACCTCACCCCGCACCTGATGGCCTGGTGCGCCCTGCTCGCCTCGACGGCGGGCCTGCCCCCGCCCGGGGTGACCTCCCTGACGGAGCGCCGCCCGGCGGGCGCGGCCTGACCGCCCGCCGCACGCCGCAAGCCGCAAGCCGCAAGCCGCAAGCCGCAGATCTTGGCAAATTCCGGCCCCTGGAGGGGCCGTTTCGCTCCAAGATCTGCGGGTGCCGGGCCCGGTGCAGCCCAGCCCCGCCCGTCGTGGCGCGGGCGGGGCTGGGCTGGGCGGGTGACTTCCTGACCGCGCGCTGTCAGAGGTAGTTCTCGGCCTCGTCGCAGACCTTGTTCATGCCCTCGGTGGCCTTGTCGTACGCGGCCTTGTTGTTCGCCGCCGCGGCGGTCAACGCGCTGGTCAGCTTGTCCAGGCAGGTGGCGATGACCTTCTTCTGCCGGGCCTGCTCGTCCCGGTCGTTGCGGGTGCCGGTGAGGTCCTGCTCGGTGTTGGAGAGCTTCTCCCGCACGGCCTGCAGGTCCGTCTTGAGCTTCTCGATCTCGGTCTTGTTCGCCGCGATCGTGCCGTCCCGCTCGCTGACCTGGCCGGTCAGCCGCTTCTCGGTGCGGTCCAGCTCGCTGCTCTTGGTCACGTAGAGGCCGGTCATCACGCCGCCGAGGACGAAGAGCAGCCCGGCCACCACGGCCAGGACCAGCACCTTGCGCCCACCTCGGCCCGCGCCCGGCATCGGGGCGCCGTAGGGCGGCGGCGCGCCGGGCGGACCGTAGGACGCCGGCGCGCCCGGCTGGCCGTGGGGCGGCACCGATCCCGGCGGGCCGGACATCGGCTGGCCGAAGGCCGGTCCCGAGGCGGGCGGCACCGACATCGGCTGGCCGAACCCCGGCGACGGCTGCCCCGGACCGGAGACCGGCGGGTGCCCGGCACCGGAAACCGGCGGCGTCGACACCGGCGGGTAGCCGGCACCGGAAACCGGCGGCGTCGACACCGGCGCGGTGAACGGCTGCGTCGGCTGCGGCGGCGGCGTCCCGTACTGGCCCGGGGTGAACGGCTGGGTCGGCGGCGGCGCGCCCTGCTGGACCGGAGCGAACTGCTGGGTCGGCTCCGCCGCCGGCTGCGGTGATCCGTACTGACCCGGGGTGAACGGCTGCGTCGGCGGCGGCGCGCCCTGCTGCTGGACCGGTGCGAACTGCTGCGTCGGCTCCGCCGCCGGCTGCGGCGTCCCGTACTGGCCCGGGGCGAACTGCCGGGTGGGCTCCGCCGGCTGGCCCGTCGGGTCGTACTGCGGGGGCACGGGCTGGCCGGGGCCGTCCGGCGGCGGATACGGCGGCTGGCTCCCCGGCCCGGTCGGTGGCTGCGACATTCTTCTCTTCCTCCAGGTGGGGCGGCCCGTGGCCGGGGCCGCGACGAACCGGCTGGTACGGGACGGACGGCGCGGAACGGCCGAGGTCAGCAGATCCGGAAGCCGTCGCAGGCGACCTTGATGGGTACGGCGAGACCGATGCCCTCGGCGTCGCGGGCCTTGGCCGTGGCGATGCCCACCACCTGCTTCTGGCCGTTGATGACGGGGCCACCGGAGTTGCCGGGGTTGATCGGCGCGTCGAACTGGATGACCGGGCCCGAGCCCTGCCCCGCCTCGCGGAAGGCGCTGACCACGCCGGTGGTGACGCTGTCCTGGAGGCCGAGCGGGGCGCCGACGACGACGATCTGCTGACCGGGCTTGACCGCGGTGGACGCCGTCACCAGCCCGGTGAACTTGCTGGTGGTGCGCAGCTGGGCGATGTCGTTGGCCTCGTCGACCTTGACGATGGTGGCCGGGTAACGCTGGTCGGTGCGCTCCAGGAAGACCTCCCGGCCGCCGCCGACCCAGACCGACTCGACCACATGGAAGTTGGTGAACAGGTTGGTGCCGCCTCCGGTGTCGGGCTTGCCGACCGCGAAGGCGGTGCCGGTGAACTGCCCGGCCCGGACCCGGAACACGCTGGGCAGCACGGCGCTGGCCACCGCCTCCGGGTTGAACTGCGCCCCGGCCTGCTTCTCCAGGGCCTGCGCCCGCTGCTCCAGGCCGTCGAGCCGGGTGGCGTCGTCGGTCTGCGCGGTGGCCAGCCGCTGATCGGTGTCGGCCAGCCGGTCGGAGAGCCGGTTGATCTGGTACGCCTGCACGCCGCTCACCACGGCCAGGACCAGGGCGAGCCCGAACGCGACGAACGTCAGC
Organism: Micromonospora sp. WMMD712; assembly: GCF_029581295.1. Classification (NCBI taxonomy): domain Bacteria; kingdom Bacillati; phylum Actinomycetota; class Actinomycetes; order Micromonosporales; family Micromonosporaceae; genus Micromonospora; species Micromonospora sp. WMMD712. Next base: position 6,795,297 of record NZ_CP120743.1, on the reverse strand, counting down.
GCCCTGCCCCGGGGCTGCGGGGTGGCCCCGCCGGCCGGGGCGGGCGCGGGCCACGCCGACCCGGGGGCCGGGGACGCCCCGCCGTGCGGGTACGCCGGGCCGGGGAGCGCGGGCGACGGCGGCGCGGCGTATCCGGCCGGTGGCTGTTGGCCGGCGGCGGGTGACTGCTGCGGGGCGGCGGCCGGCGGCTGCGGGGCGGCCCAGCCGGCGGGCGCGGGGCCGGACCACTGGCCGGGCACGGCGGACTGGGCGGGCGGGGACGACGCGCCGGGCCAGTGACCGGGCGGGGTGGCCTGGCCGGCGGGCGGTGGGGTGCCGCCGGCCGGCGGGTAGGAACTCCCGGCCTGCGGATACACGGCGGCGCTGCCGCGGTGCGGGTCGGACCGGGGCGGATCCATGCGGGGCGGCAGCGGGCCGGGGCGGGCGTCGCCGGCCGGGGTCGCGGCGGCGGGCTGCTCGCCCACCGGCGGCTCGGCGGGTCGCGCCGGGGCGGCCCAGCCTCCGCCCGAGCCGTCGCCGGGCCCCTGCCCCGGGCCCGTCGCACCGTACCCAGCCGTCGTCATCGTCACGTCCTCCCCGTCGCCGCCCTGGTGCCCGCCGACGCCGGTTCCGTCCCGGGCGGCGGCCCGAAGGAACGTACCCGCGCCGCCGCGCTTTGTCTTCCCCGATGTCCGACCCTGGCATGCCGGGTCAAGTAGCCGACGCGGACCGCACGACGCCGACACACACCGCACCCGGCTGCGCGCGCCGGATCGCCGCGCGCACTAGGGTTGTCAGGTGACCGACGAACCACCCCTGCGCCGTCGGGCCGCCGAAAGCCGAACGGGAAACGAGCCGCACCAATCGCCGTCGGCCGCGCCGGAGCCGGTGGACGCGGGGCCCGAACCGACCGTCGACGGGCCCGTGCCCCTGACCGCCCCCCGCGAGGGGACACCCGAGCCGGTGACGACCGAGGCCGGGCTGGCCGAGGTCGTGGCCCGCTTCGCCGCCGGCACCGGCCCGGTCGCCCTGGACGCGGAGCGCGCCTCGGGCTACCGCTACAGCCAGCGGGCTTACCTGGTGCAGCTGCGCCGGGCGGGGGCCGGCACGGCGCTGGTCGACCCGCTGCCGCTGCCCGACCTGAGCAGCCTCGACGCGGCCATCGCCGACGCCGAGTGGGTGCTGCACGCCGCCAGCCAGGACCTGACCTGCCTGGCCGAGGTGGGGCTGCGCCCGCGCCGGCTGTTCGACACGGAACTGGCCGCCCGGCTGGCGGGATTCGAGCGGGTCGGGCTGGCCGCGCTGACCGAGCAGCTACTCGGCTTCAGCCTGGAGAAGCACCACTCGGCGGCGGACTGGTCGAGCCGGCCGCTGCCGGAGTCGTGGCTCACCTACGCCGCGCTGGACGTGGAGATGCTGACCGACCTGCGTGACGTGCTCGACGCGGAGCTGGCCCGCCAGGGCAAGTCGGCGTGGGCGGCGGAGGAGTTCGCCGCGCTGGTGCGCAGCGTCGACCGCCCGCCCCGGGTCCGGGCGGAGCCCTGGCGGCGCACCTCCGGCATCCACCGGGTGCGGGGGGCGCGCGCCCAGGCGCGGATCCGGGCCCTGTGGTACGCCCGGGACCAGATCGCCTCCCGCCGGGACGCCGCGCCGGGCCGGGTCCTGCCGGACTCGGCGATCGTGGCCGCCGCCGAGCTGGACCCGAGGGACGAGAAGACGCTGCTGACCCTGCCGGGCTTCGGGGGCCGGTCGGTGCGCCGCCTGGCCCGCACCTGGCTGGCGGCGCTGGACGACGCCCGGCAGTTGCCCGACGACGCGCTGCCGGTGACGCCGGTGGTGGAGGGGCCGCCCCCGCCGCACCGCTGGGCGGAGCGGGACCCGGTGGCGGCGGGCCGGCTGGCCCGGTGCCGGGAGGTGGTGGTCCGGATCGCGGGCGAGCACACCCTGCCGCCGGAGAACCTGATCGCCCCGGACTCGATCCGCCGGCTCGCCTGGACCCCGCCGGCCGAGGTGTCCGAGGCGACGGTCGCCGAGACGCTCCGGGGCTTCGGGGCGCGGGAGTGGCAGCTCACGCTGCTGGTGGCCGACCTGACCGCCGCGCTGGCGGGTCCGGCGCCGGCGCCCTGACCCGGCGGCCCGCATCGCCGGCGGCCTGACCCCGGCAGCCGGAACCGGCGGCGGCCTGACGCGTCGCCCCGGGGCCGGCGGCGGTCGCGGGCCCGGCGGTGCCGCCGCCGGACGTTCCGGCGATGTGGGGTGGGCCACACGGGGCGTGGTGTCGAGGATGGTTACTGGCGAGTAGCATCCGAGGGACCACGCCCGTGCCGCGATCCTCGTTCGGTCCGTGGTGCCGCTGGTCGGCGACGTGGCCGAGTCAGGGTCGAAAAGGAGGCTCAAGTGCCCCGTGAAGTCCGCGATGTCGTCTTCGTCGACGGCGTCCGCACCCCGTTCGGCAAGGCGGGTGGCATGTACGCCAACACCCGCGCCGACGACCTGGTGATCCGCTGCATCCGCGAGCTGCTGCGCCGCAACCCGCAGCTGCCGCCGGAGCGGGTCGAGGAGGTCGCCATCGCCGCCACCACCCAGATCGGCGACCAGGGCCTCACCATCGGCCGCACCGCCGCCCTGCTGGCCGGCCTGCCGAAGACCGTCCCAGGCTTCGCCATCGACCGGATGTGCGCCGGGGCGATGACCGCCGTCACCACCGTGGCCGGCGGCATCGCCATGGGCGCGTACGACGTGGCGATCGCCGGGGGCGTCGAGCACATGGGCCGGCACCCGATGGGCGAGGGCGTCGACCCCAACCCGCGGATCGTCGCGGAGAAGCTGGTCGACCCGTCCGCCCTGGTCATGGGGGCCACCGCGGAGAACCTGCACGACCGGGTGCCGCACATCACCAAGGAGCGCACGGACGCGTTCGCGCTCGCCTCGCAGCAGAAGACCGCGAAGGCGTACGCCAACGGCAAGCTCCAGGGCGACCTGGTGCCGATGGCGATCCGCGACGACGAGGGCGGCTGGGGCCTGGCCACGGTCGACGAGGCGCCCCGCGACACCTCGCTGGAGAAGCTCGCCACCCTCAAGACCCCGTTCCGCCCGCACGGCAAGGTCACCGCGGGCAACGCGGCCGGCCTCAACGACGGCGCCACCGCGAGCCTGCTCGCCGCCGAGGACACCGCCCGCGAGCTGGGCCTCCCGGTCGCCATGCGGCTGGTGTCGTACGGCTTCGTCGGCGTCGAGCCGGAGGTGATGGGCATCGGGCCGATCCCGTCGACGGAGAAGGCGCTGCGCATCGCGGGCCTGGGCATCGACGACATCGGCCTGTTCGAGCTGAACGAGGCGTTCGCCGTGCAGGTGCTCGCCTTCCTCGACCACTTCGGCATCGCCGACGACGACCCGCGGGTCAACCCGTGGGGCGGCGCGATCGCCATCGGTCACCCGCTCGCGTCCTCCGGGGTGCGGCTGATGACGCAGCTCGCCCGGCAGTTCGCCGAGCACCCCGAGGTCCGCTACGGCCTCACCGCCATGTGCATCGGCATCGGCATGGGCGGCACGGTCATCTGGGAGAACCCACACTGGACGGAGTCCAGCAAGCAGGATCAGCGGGAGGGTGGAGACAAGTGAGCGCGCTCGCCGCACCGAACGAGGTGGTCACCCGGGCGCTGCTGCGCCAGGTGCACGTGCCGGGGCTGGCCCGCCCGGCCGCCCTGATCACCCTCGACAACGGCTTCGACCACACCAAGCCGAACAGCTTCGGTCCGGGCAGCCTGACCAGCCTCGACGAGGCGATCACCGCCGCCCTCGCGGCGGACCCGGCGTTCGTCGCGGTCACCGGCAAGCCGTACGTCTTCTGCGTCGGCGCCGACATCACCAGCCTGCCGCAGCTCGCCGACCGGGAGCAGGCCCTGGAGATCGGCCGGCTCGGCCACCGGGTCTTCGCCCGGCTGAAGGACAGCACCGTCCCGACGTTCGCGTTCGTCAACGGCGCGGCGATGGGCGGCGGCCTGGAGCTGGCGCTGCACTGCCACTACCGGACGCTGTCCGGCGGGGCGTCGGCCCTGGCGCTGCCGGAGGTCTCCCTCGGCCTGATCCCCGGCTGGGGCGGCACCCAGCTCCTGCCGAACCTGATCGGCATCCCGGCCGCCACCCAGGTGATCCTGCAGAACCCGCTGATGCAGAACAAGATGCTCAAGCCGAAGCAGGCCGCCGAGCTGGGCATCGCCGACGTGCTGCTGGAGCCGGCCGACTTCCTGGAGCGGTCCCTGCAGTGGGCGGCCGGCGTGGTGCGCGGCGAGATCACCGTGACCCGGCCCGAGGTCGACCGGGACATGTGGGCGGGCGTGCTCTACTTCGCCCGGCAGACCCTCGACCAACGGCTGCACGGCGCGGTCCCCGCCGCGTACAAGGCGCTGGACCTGCTGGAGACGGCGAAGGACGCCGACTTCGCCGCCGGCACCGCCGCCGAGGACGAGGCCCTCGCCGACCTGGTCTTCTCCGAGGAGCTGCGCAGCGGGCTCTACGCGTTCGACCTGGTGCAGCGGCGGGCCAAGCGGCCGGCCGGCGCGCCCGACAAGGGCCTGGCCCGGCCGGTGAACAAGGTCGGCATCGTCGGCGCCGGCCTGATGGCCAGCCAGCTCGCGCTGCTGTTCGCCCGCCGCCTCCAGGTGCCGGTCGTCCTGACCGACCTGGACCAGGGCCGCGTCGACAAGGGCGTGGGCTACGTGCACACCCAGATCGAGAAGGCCGTCAGCAAGGGCCGGATGGACAAGGGCACGGCCGCCAAGCTGTACGGGCTGGTCAGCGGCTCGGTCGACAAGGCCGCGTTCGCCGACGCCGACTTCGTCATCGAGGCCGTGTTCGAGGACCTGGACGTCAAGAAGCAGGTCTGGGCCGAGCTGGAGAAGATCGTCTCCCCGGAGGCGGTGCTCGCCACGAACACCTCCAGCCTGTCGGTCACCGCGATGGCCGCCGAGCTGGAGCACCCGGAGCGGGTGGTCGGCTTCCACTTCTTCAACCCGGTCGCGGTGCTGCCGCTGCTGGAGATCGTGCGGGGCGAGCGCACCGACGACGCCACCCTGGCCACCGCGTTCGCGGTCGGCAAGCAGCTCAAGAAGTCGAGCGTGCTCGTGAAGGACGCCCCGGCGTTCGTGGTCAACCGGCTGCTCACCCGCTTCCTCGGCACCGTCTTCGCCGCCGTCGACGCCGGCACCCCGCTGGACGTGGCGAACGCCGCGCTGGACCCGCTGGGCCTGCCGATGCGCCCGCTCGCCCTGCTCCAGCTCGTCGGCCCCGCCGTGGCGTACCACGTGGGCGGCACCCTGCACGGCGCGTTCCCGGACCGGTTCGCCGTGAGCGAGAACCTGCGCCGGATCGCCGAGTCGGGGCAGCCGATCGTGGTCGACGACGAGATCAACGCCGACGTCGCCAAGCTGCTGGTCGTCGGCGACGAGCCGCTGACCGCCGAGCAGGTGCGGCGCAACGCGCTCGACGCGCTGGCGCAGGAGGTGCGGCTGATGCTCGACGAGGGCGTCGTCGCCGAGGCGCAGGACATCGACCTGTGCCTGATCCTCGGCGCGGGGTGGCCGTTCCACCTGGGCGGCGTCACGCCGTACCTGGACCGGACGGGTGCCAGCGAGCGGGTGACCGGCCGGCGGTTCCTGCCGCCCGGTGTGGCCAGCCTGCCCGCCTGATCCGCCCCGCTCCCCCGCGACCGCGGCGGCCGGACGTCCCTTTCGTGGGCGTCTCGGCCGCCGCGGTCGTCGTTCACCTCACCTTCGCCCCGGCGGAGTCGGCCGCTGTCGGTGGGGCTGGCTACGATCACCGCTCCTGATCAACTAACTGGAGCTGAATCGACATGTCCCAGCCGTCGGGCAACCCCTATCCGCAGCAGCCCTACGGGGAGCAGCCCGCCCCGCAGCAGCCGGGCGGCTACCCGCCGCCGGCCGGCCACCCCTACGGCGCGCCGTCCGCCGCGCCGCTGCCGCCGAAGAAGTCCAAGGCCGGCAAGATCGTGCTCATCGTCCTGGCCGTGGTGCTGGTGCTCTGCCTCGGCGGCGCGGCGATCACCTGGTTCGCCGTGAAGGACGAGGTCGGCGACGTGGTCGACGCCACCAAGACCCGGGTCACCGCGCCGGCCACCCTCGCCGGCCGCAAGCAGGTCACCGACCCGGAGCTGACGAAGCTGTCGGACGAGCTGGTCGCCGAGATGAAGTCGACCGTGCAGAACGAGACCAGCACCGCCGGTGCGTTCTACGGCGACGCCGCGAAGCAGGACCTCGTGATGATCGCCGCGGCCTCGGGCGTGCTGGCGGACCCGAAGAAGGAGCTGGACGACGCGATCGCCGGCCTCAAGACCCAGCTGACCGTCCAGGAGATGACCGCCACCGAGCCGGGCCCGCTCGGCGGCGAGGCGCGCTGCGGCGACGGCAAGACCGCGGGCATGCCGCTGGGCGTCTGCGTCTGGGCCGACCGGGGCAGCCTCGGCATGATCGTGGTGTTCTTCAAGTCCGCCAAGCAGGCGGAGGCCGAGTTCGTCACCATGCGCGGCCAGATCGAGCAGCGCTCCTGACCGGCGGGTGACCGGGCCCCTCGCGCGAGGCGGCCCGGGTGGGAGACCGGGCCCCGCGCGAGGCGGGGCAGGCGGGCCGGGCCCTCGCGCACCGCGCGGGGGCCCGGCCCGTTTCCGGGGCTACGCCGACGCCTCCCGCTCGGCGGCGCTGCGCAGCACGCAGAACTCGTTGCCCTCCGGGTCGGCGAGGACCACCCAGCCGGTGCCGTCCGGCCGCCGCTGGTCGTCGACCTGGGTCGCGCCGAGGGCGAGCAGCCGCTCGACCTCGGCGTCGCGGGACCGGTCGGCCGGCTCCAGGCACAGGTGGACCCGGTTCTTCACCGTCTTGCCCTCCGGCACCTGGAGGAACAGCACGGTCTCCCCGTCGGCGGTGCGCACCATCGCCTCCGGGTCGCCGGGGAGGTCGTCGGGCTGCCGCCCGGTGCCGAACACCTGGGCCCAGAACCCGGCCAGGGCGTACGTGTCGTGACAGTCGATGCTGAGGTTCCTGATCCGTGCGCTCACGGTCGCCTCCGTGGTGGAGTGGGGCGCCCCGCGGGATCGACAGAGGTCAGCGGCGGGTGGAGCGGGGCGCGGGACTGGTCGTGGTGGACATCAACCGCACCTCCCTCCGGCCGTCGGGCTGACGGCAACGATCCTGGCACGCCGCCGGCCGCCCCGCAACGCCGTTTCCGCGGGACGCACGGCGGGGCCCGGTCGACGCGTACCCCGGAACGGGCACCGGCCCGGCGCCGCGCGGACGCGGAGCCGGGCCGGGGTGCCCCCGTGGTGCGGCGGGGGTCTACGGGCCGACGAAGACGGCCTTGGCGCGCCAGTCCACCCCGTCGACGGCGGGGCCGCTGACGGTGGTGAACGCGCCGGTGGGCACGCCGCCGGCCCACGCGGTCGAGGCCAGCGCGCCGGTCGAGCGGCTGACCCGGTAGAGGGTGCCGCCGGCGAGGAAGATCGACCCGGTGTCGGCGAACCCGGTCACCCCCGCGACGGTGAACTTGTCGGCGCCGACCGCCCCGCTGTCCGGGGTGAACCAGCGCCAGAACAGCCCGTTCTGGCCGGAGAGGGTGTAGTAGAGCCGGCCGCCGGTGTAGAGCATGCCGGTGACATTGGCGATCTCCGCGTAGAAGTTGCTGGTGACCCCGGTGTACGTCTGCCCTGCCGGGCCGGAGTCGGTCTCCACGTTGTCCCAGTAGGCGTCGTGGTACGGGTCGACGAGGCTCGGCGTGCCGAAGGTCGTCCCGTCGAAGGTGCGCCGCTGGAGCGCCCCGTTCATGCCGTAGAACAGGGTGCCGCCGACCCAGAACGCGCCCTTCGCCGACGACCAGTCCGTGTCGTCGGGGTTGGCCACCGGGACGGGCGTGCCGACGGCGCTCGCCCCGTCGTAGGAGAGCGTCTGCACCTCGTCGCCGGTGCCGGCGGGCGGCGGGCCGGTCTTGACGATCTCGATGGCGTTGACGAGCGGGTTCTCCACCACGTGCCCGAAGTCGATGTCGACGTTGCCGTCGCTGACGATCGTGAACGCCCGCATGGTGCCGATGTCGTGCCCGGGGGTGACCGCGAGGTCGAGGTCGTTCAGGACGAGCGTGCCGTCGAGGGTCACGTCGAAGACCCGCTTGCCGGGGGTGCCGGTGCCGGCGTACCGGTTGGCCAGGTAGAGCCGGACGGTGACCTCGGTGCCGGCCGGCACCGGGAAGTCCCACTGCATCTCCGGCGCGCCGGTGCCGTCCCACCGCTCGCTGTTGTAGAGCGCGGCCGGGGTGCCGGCCGGGACGGTCCCGTCGAGGTTGGGCACGACGCCGTAGCTCGCGGCGCTGCTGCCGGTGTTGTGGTACGGGCTGGGCGCGTCGGCGGTGTCGGCGCTCCAGTCCGGCCCGTCGTCGGTCGACGCGACGGCGGGACCGGCGGCGTTGATCCGGTACAGCACGTTCGTCGGCACCGGCACCCCGGCCTGGTACACCGCGCCGGGCAGGTCGGCGGTGGCGGTCGAGTGCGGGGCCTTGCCGCCGGCCAGCGGGAAGAACGCGATCCGCTCCCGCCGGTACTGGAAGTTGCCGATCCAGGACTGGTCGGAGCCCAGCCAGAGGCCCTGCGGGGTGACGAGCATCTCGGCCACGCCGTAGCCGCGCGGGTGCCGGCCCGGGTTCCACGACAGCGGCAGGCCGTTGCGCGGGTCGAGGGCGGCGATGCTGGCCCGGCCGATGGCCCCGGCCTGCGCCGAGTCGCCGCCGAAGGTGTTGTTGAGCCAGCGCAGGTGCCCGCCGACGTAGACGGCCTGCTCGCTGACGCCGACCGAGAGGAAGGTGTCGCCGCCGGAGTAGTTCACCCAGGTGGGCTGCTGGGCGTCGCCGGTCGCGCCGGCCTCCCAGCGGGCGGCGGTGTCGCAGAGCGAACCGCTGTACTGGCCGCCGGTGGTGACCACCACGAAGTAGCTGCCGTCCGGGCCGAAGGACACGTCCCGCATGTACGAGTCGAAGGACTTCCACGAGCAGCGCGGGGTGTACCGGCTGGTGTTCCAGTCGGCCACCGTCGCGGCGGTCGCGCCGAGGTCCAGCCGCACGATCTGGTCGTGCAGCACCCCGTCGGCCTTCCGGAAGTTGCCGATCACGACGAGCTGGGTGCCGTCCGGGGAGAGCGCGAGCTTCTCCGCGCCGACGCCGGCCTTGGCCCCGCTCACCCCGTCGTAGTTGTGGTTCTCGGTGAGCGTGGTGGTCAGGTAGCTGTCCAGCGCGCCGGTGGTGGCGTTGAGCGAGGCGAGGCCGCCGCGCGGGTTGGCGTTGCCGGCGGTGGTGAAGATGCCGCCGACGAGCAGCCGGTTGCCGACCAGGGCGACGTCGTCGACGAGCCCGTTGAACGCCGGCCCGGCGAAGCTGGTGACGGTGGCCCCGGTGGCGACGTTGACCAGGGCCACCTTGCGCCGGGTCACCCCGTTGACCGTGTTGAACTTGCCGGCCAGGTAGACGGTGCCGGCGGTCGGACCGGCGGCCACCGCGCTGACCTCGTTGTCGACGACCGGCACGAAGGCGGTGTCGACCGCGCCGGTGGCCTTGTCGAAGGCGAGCACGTAGTTGCGGGTGATGTCCACGTCCGAGTTGCGGTTCTGCACCGTGGTGAACGAACCCGCCGCGATGATCTTCGTGCCGGCGTCGTGGATGGCGAACACGGTGCCGTCCACGATGTCCGGCGACGCCGTGGACGGGACCGCGGAGACCACCTTGTCGTGGCCGGGCGCGGCGCTGGCCGGGCTGCCGGCGACGAGACCGGCGGCGGTCAGGGCGACCGCGGTGAGGACCGCCGGGGCCCGGCGGGTCAGGGACGAGGAACGAATCACGGGCAGCTCCCGGAGCACGTGCGGGGTGGGGTACGGCTCACAGCCGGGCCGCCGGGGACGGCCGGCTCGGCGGCGCGCACCACGTGAGGCATGGCGCCATCACACCTTCACGCACCGGAGCCGCCGAGTCCAGCGGCGGGGTCCGATTCTGCCCCAACCGCGCGACGGCTCCAACCGAGCACCCGACGCCGGGCTGCCCGCCGGAGGCGCGGCTCGCCGGGTCAGCCGGGCGGCGCACACGAAAAGCCGACCTCGACCGGCCCCAGGGCCAGGTCAGGGCCGCCCTGCGGGCCGTCGGTCCGCGCCGACCGGCAGGCCCGGCCGGCGCGGGACGGCCAGGGTGGCCCGCCCCGGCGCCCGTCCGGGCCGATCGACCGGAAACGGTCAGGGCCGCCCGGCGTGGAACCGGTCAGGGCCGCCCGGCGTGGGACGGGCCGACGGCGGCGGGCACGGCGTCGGCCGCGGGCAGGGTCACCGTCACCTCCAGGCCGCCGCCGGGCTGCGCGAACACCCGCACCGTGCCGCCGTGCGCGTCGCAGACCGCCCGGACGATGGACAGGCCCAGCCCGGAGCCCCGCGCCCCGGTGCGTTCCTGCCCGCCCCGGCGGAACGGCTCGAACAGGCCCGGCACGTCGCCCGGGCTGACCTCGAAGCCGGTGTTGGCGACCACCAGCCAGGACGTGCAGCCGTCCGTGCCGGTGCGCACCGTGATCCGGCCGTGCAGGTGGTTGTAGCGCACCGCGTTCTCGATCAGGTTGCCGGCCAGCCGGTCCAGCAGCCCGGGGTCGCCCACCACCGGCGCGGTCTCCAGCGACGTCTGCACCCGCAGCCCGATCCGCTCCACCTCCCGGCGCACGGCCGACAGCGCGTTGGCGGTGCCGGCGGCCAGGTCGCACTCGGTGCGCCGGCCCAGCCGCCGGCCCGCCTGGGCCTCGCTGCGGGCCAGCACCAGCAGGGCGTCGACCAGGCCGTTGGCCCGTTCCGAGGCGTCGCGGACCACGGTGGCCATCCGGCGGTACTCGGCGGCGTCGGCCTCGTCGTCACTGAGTGTCACGTCGATCTCGGTCCGCATCACCGCGAGCGGGGTACGCAGCTCGTGCGAGGCGTTGGCGACGAACCGCTTCTGCGCCTCGAAGGCGGCGGCGATCCGGTCCAGCATCGCGTCGAACGTCTTGGCCAGCTCGGCCACCTCGTCGTCCGCCCCGGACCAGCCGATCCGCTGGTCGAGGGTGGCCTCGCCGAGACGCTGGGCGGTGGCGGTGACCTGGTGCAGCGGGCGCAGCGCCCGGCCCGCCACCGCGTACGCGCCGGCCACCCCGACCACGCTGATCGCCAGCAACGCCAGCAGGCCCTTGACCAGCAGCTCCCGGGACGCGGCGTCGACGAGCTGCCGCTGCCACTCCCCCGCGTCCAGGGACCGGCCGTCGGCCAGCAGCACGGTGGTGCCGGGCAGCAGCTCGTCGGTGGGGCGCAGCGCGTCGCGGACCAGCAGCCAGGCCAGCAGCACCAGGATCGTCCCGGCCCCCACCAGCAGCACCCCGTTGAGCAGGGTGAGCCGCAGCCGCAGGGTCGGCCGCAGACGGACGCTCACGCCAGCCCCTCGGCGGTGCGGTAGCCGGCGCCGACCACCGTCTCGATCAGCGGCGGGTCGCCGAGCTTGCGGCGCAGCGTCATCACGGTCACCCGGACGATGGTGGTGAACGGGTCGGTGTTGGCGTCCCAGACCCGCTCCAGCAGCTCCTCGCTGGAGACCACCGCGCCGCGCGCCTTGAGCAGCTCGGCCAGCACCCCGAACTCCTTGTTGGTCAGGTCGACCGGCGCCCCGCCGCGCGTCACCACCCGGCGGGCCGGGTCGAGCACCAGGTCGGCGACGGCCAGCACGGGCGGGGCGGCCGGGGTGGCCCGCCGGCCCAGCGCCTGCACCCGGGCGACCAGCTCGTCGAAGGCGAACGGCTTGGGCAGGTAGTCGTCCGCGCCGAGCTGCAACCCCTCGACCCGGTCGGCGACGGTGCCGCTGGCGGTGAGCATGAGCACCCGGGTCAGCGTGCCGGAGGCGGCCAGCTCGGCGCAGATCTGGTCGCCGTGGACGCCGGGCAGGTCCCGGTCCAGCACCACCACGTCGTACCGGGTGACGAAGGCCATCTCGTGACCGCTGTCGCCGTCGTAGGCCACGTCGACGGCCATGCCGCGCTTGCGCAACCCCCGCGCGATCGCGTCGGCGAGGTTGCGCTCGTCCTCGACCACCAACACCCGCATACCCGCCTCCTCGCCGGCCGACCTCCCGACAACCTAGTGCCGGCCACCAAACCAGCGTGGCACCCGGCCCGGCCGGGCGTCCGGGCGGTCAGCCGCCGGGCGGGGCGCGCCCGGGCGGGGAGGGCCGTCAGGCGGGCAGCCGCCACCAGCCGTACGTGCCGGAGTGCCGGCGGCAGACGATGTCCCGGCCGTCGGCGGCGCAGTCGCCCGCCGCGCCGGGCAGCACGTCGCGCACCCGGGCCGCCGCCCCCGCCAGGTCCAGCTCGGCGACCACCAGGCTCCGGCCGTCGCGGTCGGCCCGGGTGCCGTAGTACGGCCCGCCCGGGGTGCGGCTGAACGCCAGGTCCCAGCTCCCCAGGTCGGCGACCTCCCGCCCGGTGGCGGCGTCCAGCACGCCGAGGTGGCTGGCCGTGCCGCCCGCCTGCTCGTCGGCGATCGCCAGGAGCCGGTCGCCGCGCACCGCGACGACCGTCTGCCAGCGGGGATTCGTCCACCGGATCCCGCCGGTCGCCGGGTCGAGCCCGGACAGGTCGAAGCCCCGGTACGCGTAGGCGCAGAGCACCGGCCCGCAGGCCCCCGCGTAGCCGAAGGTCGGCTGCTCCAGCGCCCAGCGCCGGTCCAGCGCGGCGAGCCCGTACGCGGTCACCCGCCGGACCTCGCCCTTGTCCTGCTCGAAGGCCAGCAGCAGGTCACCGGCGACCTCGACCTGGAGGTCCCCCCGCCAGCCGCCCGGCGGCGCGACGAGGCTCGCCCGCACCACCCCGGAGGCCGTGTCGCGCAGCTCGATCCCGCCGGCGGCCGTGACCAGCGCCACCTGCTCGGCCGCCCCGTCCTCGTCGCTGTCGGCGAAGGCCGCCCACCCCAGACGGCCCGGCACCGACCACCGGAGGCGGCCCGACGTCGGGTCCACCGACCGCAGCTCGCCCCGCTCGATGTCGTCGCCGAGCAGCAGCAGCCCGCCGCCGGCCGCGAGCACCGGGTAGCCGGCCTGCTGCCAGCGCCGCTCGCCGGTCCCCGCGTCCACGGCGAGGGTCTGCACCCCGTCCGTCCGGTAGTCGACGAGCAGGGTGACGCCGTCCTGCTCCTGCACGCCGCCCAGCCGGCCGAGGCCCGGCAGGACCGTGCGCCACAGCGTCCGCACGCCGGCCCCCGCGCCGGTGGGCGTACCGTGGGCCGTCACCTCCCGGGCCCCGTCGGCGCCCGGCGCGCCCGGGTCCAGCAGGTAGACCCGGCCGTCGAGGACGACGACCTCGATGCCGAGCCGGCCGCCGAGCACCGCCGACGCGGGGCTCGCCACGGGCGTCGACGAGGCCAGGACGAACAGCGCGAGCACGCCGGCCAGCGCCACCCGCAGCGGCCGGCCCACCGCCCGGGGCGGCCGGGACGCCGGCCCCGGCTCCCCGTCGCCGCGCACCTCGCCGAGGTCGATCAGCGTCACCCTCGCTCCTTCCCGGGCCGTGGCCGGCGCTGCGGCGGCGCGTCCCGCCGGGCCGTCGTGGGGCGCACCGGCCGACCGGGACCGCGCGCACGCGCCTGTACGATGGCGCGTCGTGGCCGTGCCGGTGGTAGACCCCTCGCTGAACTCCGACTCCGCGCCCGTCGACTCCGCACCCGGGGCGACGCGGGCCGCGTCGACCGGGCCCGGGGCGGCGGGCACAGGCACACCGCGCCGGCCCCGCCGGCGGCCGGCCCGCGCCGACCTGCTGGCCATCGGAGCGTACGTGCTCCTCGGCGTCCTCGTGTGCCTCAACTACTGGGGTGACGTCGAGCACCGCGTGTCGTCGCACCTGCCGACCGACCACAGCTGGTTCGAGTGGCTCTTCGCCCACGGCGCGTACTCGGTGCAGCACCTGGAGAACCCGCTGTTCTCCACCCGCCAGAACGCCCCGGACGGGGTGAACATGATGGCGAACACGTCGCTGCTCGGGGCGACCCTGCCGCTGGCGCCGGTGACGCTGCTGTTCGGCCCGCAGGTGACGTACGCCCTCTACCTGGGCGGGGCGCTCGCGGCGACGGCGGCCACCGCGTACTGGATGTTGTCGCGGCACCTGGTGCGCTCGCGCGCGGCGGCGTTCCTCGGCGGCGCGTTCCTCGGCTTCGCGCCCGGCATCGTGCACCACGCCAACGGGCAGCCCAACTTCGTCTCCAACTACCTGCTGCCGCTGATCGTGGCGCGGGTGCTGCTGCTGGGCGCGGCGGGGCGGAGCTGGCGGCGCGACGGGGTGGTGCTGGGGCTGCTGGTGGCGTACCAGATCTTCATCAACGAGGAGATGCTGCTGCTCACGGCGCTGGCCTGCCTCGTGGTCGTGCTCGCGTACGCGGCGCAGCGCCCCCGGGCGGCGTGGGCCCGCGCCCGCGGTTTCGGATCCGCGCTCGGCCTCGGCGGCGCGCTGGCGCTGCTGCTCACCGCGTACCCGATCTGGTTCCAGTTCAACGGCCCGCAGTCCTACCGGGGGTTGCAGGGCGGGGTGTTCCACAACTGGGGCGAGGACCTGGTGGCGTTCGTCACGTTCGCCCGGGACACCGTGGCCGGCGACGAGGCGGTGGAGAAGACCATCGGCCTCACCGAGCAGAACACCTGGTTCGGCTGGCCGCTGGTGCTGGTGGCGCTGGTCGCGCTGGCGCTGCTGGTGCGCCGGTCGCTGGCCGCCCGGATCGTCGCCGTGCTGGTGGTCGTGTTCACCGTCGCCTCGATCGGCCCGGTGGTGCGCTTCGACGGGGCGGAGACCACGATCGACGGGCCGTGGGCGTACATCCCGGACGACCTGCCGCTGGTGGAGATGATGATGCCCACCCGGCTGGCCCTGGTGGTGGCGGCCGCCGTCGGCGTGCTGCTCGCCCTGGCCTGGGACGCGCTGGCCCGCACCGCGCCGGCCGAGACCGGGGCCGGGGCCGCCGGCCGGGCGGGCCGCTGGCTGCGCCCCGTCGGGTACGCGGCGCTCGCGCTCGCCGTGCTGCCGCTGGTCCCCCGGCCGCTGCCGGCCGAGCGGATCGACCCGCCGCCGCACTTCATCACCTCCGGCAGCTGGCGGCCGTACGTCCCGGCGGGCCGGACCCTGGTGCCGGTGCCGATCCCCAGCAACGTGCACGGCCTGCCCACGCTGCGCTGGAGCGCCCTGACCGGGCACGAGTTCCCGATCCCCGGCGGCTACTTCATCGGGCCCAACCCCGAGGGCGAGGGCGTCTTCGGGGCCCCGAACCGGCCGACCAGCACCCTCATCTACGCCACGATGGACTCGGGCACCCTGCCGCCGCTGACCGAGGAGAACCGCCGGCAGGCCGCCGAGGACCTGCGCTACTGGAAGGCGTCCGTGGTCGTCCTCGGCGCGCATCCCCGCGAGGCGGTCCTGCGCGAGCTGATGACCGCCCTGCTCGGCCCCCCGCAGCGCGTCGACGACGTCTGGCTCTGGCCGGTCTGAGGTGCAAGGAAGGGCCCCCTGTTAACGCATTCTGTTGTACAGGGGGCCCTTCCTAACACGCACGCCCACCGCCGCACGCCGCCGCCGCGGCACGCGGGCGCGCTGCCCGCGGCGGCGCGGCGGGCGTCAGCCGACCAGGGGGCGCACGTCCCACACCCACGCGCCGTCGACCTGGCGCCCCGGGCCGACGAGCGCGTCGACGGTGCGGCGGACCGCCTCGCCCCGGTGCAGCCCGCCCTGCACCAGCACCGCCGCCCGCCAGTGCCGCAGGTCCGCCACCGCCTGCCGGCGGTCCGCGTCGGTCACCACCGGCGTCTCGCCGGTCTCGGCCGCCCGGCGCAGCAGCGCCGCCGTCGGGCGGTCGGGCGCGCCCCAGTGGGCGGTCGGGTCGGCGGCGGCGCTCGGGCCGATGAAGTAGCCGCCCGGTGCGGTGAAGGCCAGCCCGGTGCGGGCCGACCAGAACGTCGCCGGGCTGACCCCCGCGCCGGTCACCGGCGGCACCGGCACGAGGGTCCGCCCCGGCGGCACGTACGCCCGCCAGCCGCCGTCGGCCACGAACGCCGGCACCGGCCACGTCGGCACGGTGCGGATCGGCGTGGGGGCGAGCGGGAGCAGCGCGGCGGCCACGGCCCCGCCCCAGAGCAGCCGCACCGACGCCCCCGGCCGGTCGGCCACCGCCCCGCCCCCGGAGCCGGTCCCGGACAAGCCCACCGCCCCGCCCCCGGAGCCCGGCACGGCCGGCACCGCGCCGCCCCCGACCGGGGCCAGGGCGAGTGCCCGGTCCAGGGAGAGGGCGACCAGCACCCCCAGCACCGGAACGCAGATCAGGGCGAACCGGGCCGGCACCACGAGGTCGAGCAGCGGCACCCCGGCCAGCAGCCGGTACGGCCCGGGCAGCCCGGTCGACGCGCCGTCGACCCGGACGGTGTCGCCGAGGGAGAGCAGCGCGGCGAGCAGCCCGACGGCGGCGAGGGCCCGCACCAACGGCCGACGCCACAGCCAGGCCACGACCACCACGGCGAGCACCAGCAGGCCCGGCCCGAAGAACGAGTTCTCCTCGGTCGGGTTCGGCGAGAGCAGCCCGGGGACGTACCCGTCGCCGAGGACCGTCTGCCGGGCCGACGCGGTGAACGAGGCCGCGTCGAGCTGGAAGCCCCGCGCGTGGAAGGGCATCCCCTGGTAGTGCCCCGGGCCGAGGAACTGGAACCACAGCGGGTACGCCAGCAGCGCCCCCGCCACCAGCGCGCCCACGCCGAGCCGGCCGAGGAGGGCGGGCGTCAGCCGGCGGGCCGCCGCCCGGTCCGCGAGGGCGTACGCCACGGCGAACACCCCGGCGGCGAGCGCCAGGAAGACGAGCAGTTCCTCGCCGACGAAGACCTGGTACGCCACGAGCAGCCCGAGCGCCACCCCGTGCCGGCGGACCCGGTCGGTGCCGGGCCGGAACACCAGCGCCAGGATCGGCGGCGCGAGGAACTGGGCGGCCATGTGCAGGTGCGCCCCCGCCTGGGCCACCATGCCGGGGGCGAAGCCGCAGACGAGGCCGCCGACGGCGGCGGCGACGCGGGAGCCGACCAGCCGGCGGGCCAGCAGGACGTACCAGGCGGTGGCGGTGCCGGCCAGGCTGACCACGACCGCCACGAGGAAGGCCGCCTGCGTGCCGAACAGCAGCGTCACCGGGGTCAGCGGCACGCCGAGGCCGAGCACCGACGTGTTGGCCATCAGGTTCACCCCGTCCGGGGCGTTCAGGGCCGCGCTGTGCAGCGGATTCTCTCCGGCGGTGACCGCGCGGGCCGCCCGGGCGAGCATCCACTCGAACAGCATCTGGTCGTTGTCCTGGTGGAACAGCCGGTCGGGCCGGCCCCACTGGCGGCTGGTGAGCAGCACCGCCAGGCCGAGGTAGCCGGCGACGACGGCGACGTCGACGCCGCGTACCCGCCGGGGCCGGGCGGCGACCGGCGGCGCGACCGGCTGCCGCCGCCCGCCCGGCGCGCCGACGGCGGCGGGCGCGGCCATCAGGCCGACGGGTCGGTCAGGGTCCGCACGTCCCAGACCCAGACGTCCAGCTCGCGGCGCGCCGGGCCGACCAGGTCCTCGACGGTACGCCGCAGCGGCTCGGCGTTGTGCTGGCCGACCGGCAGCACCAGGATCGCGGCCCGCCAGTGCCGCAGCTCGTCCAGCGAGCGGCGGCGCTGACGGTCGTCGAGCTTCGGGGTGCGGCCGGTGCTGGCCACGTCCTCCAGCAGCTCGCCGACGCCGCTGGGCCGCCCGCCGAAGCGGCCCGGGTCGCCGGTGTTGCCGTTGCGCGGGGCGAGGAAGTAGCCGCCCGGGATCTTGAAGTCGAGGTTGGTGCTGGCCGCCCACCGCATCCCGTGCGTGTTGCCCATGCTGGGCACCGGGATCGGCACCAGGGTATGGTCGGGGCCGACGTAGTCGCGCCACCGGTCGGCGGTGATGAACTTCGGCACCGGCGGGCGCGAGGTGACCCTGAGCGGCATCGGCGCGATCGGCAGCAGGGCCATGACCAGGGCGGCCACGCCGAGGGTACGCATGGTGCGGGCCTCGGCCGTGCGCAGCGCCCACACCCGCTCGACGGCGAGGGCGAGCAGCACCCCCACCACCACGCTGGTGATCATGCCGAACCGGGTGGGCACGACGGCGTCGAGCAGCGGCAGCCGCACCAGGAGCTCCCAGGGCCCGGTGAACAGCTCCCGGTCCCACCAGGACACCCGCTCACCGAGGGAGAGCAGCGCGAAGAACGCGCCGGTCGCCGCGAGGGCGCGGACGATCGGCTCGCGGCGCAGCCAGAGCACGATGCCGACGGCGATGAGGGCGAGGCTCCAGCCGAGGAAGGCGTTCTCCTCGGAGTAGTTCGGGGCGAGGTTGACGTTGGCGCGCTCGTTGCCGCCGAGGGTGGGCGAGCCGGGGGCGAAGAAGGCGGCGATGTCGTTGCCGTAGTCGCGGACGGCGTCGCTGAGCCCGTGGTACGCCATCGGGCCGGCGAACTGCACGTAGAGCGGGTACGCCAGCAGCGAGCCGGCCAGCACGGTGCACACCGCGACGGCGACGCCCAGGGGCCGCCACGCGGTCGACCACAGCCCCGGCCGCTGCGCCAGCACGGCGATCAGGAACACCCCGCAGGCCAGCGCTGTGAAGAGCAGGATCTCCTCGTTGATGAACGCCTGCACCGTGACCAGCAGCGCCAGCAGCGCCCCGTCGCGGACGGGCCGCTTCGACCGGGTGATCACCAGCACCCGCCAGACGATGAACGGCAGCAGGAACTGGCTGATGATGTTCGGGTGCCAGTTGGCGTGCGAGAGCATCGCCGGGGAGAAGCCGCAGAACCAGCCGCCCACGGCGGCGGCGAGGGGGTTGCGCACGACGTGCCGGGACAGCACCCGGTACCAGGCGGCGGCCGTGCCGGCGAGACCGCAGGTGACCAGCACCACAAAGGAGACGGCGGGCCCGAACAGCAGGGTCACCGGCACCATCGGGATGCCGAGCGCCAGGACGGCCGTGTTGGCCATCAGGTTGACCCCGTCGGGGTAGTTGAACTGGTCGGTGTAGAACGGGAACTCGCCGTGCAGCACCACCCGCACCGAGTGGGCGAGGAAGAACTGCACCTGGGCGGGGTCGCTGCTGTAGAGCGAGGCGACCCGGCCGGCGGGGTCGATCCAGATCTGGCTGGTCACCCAGAGCGCGGCGAGCAGGAAGACCCCGTAGACGGCGAGGTCCCGCCGCCGGGGCGTCCACCGCCAGCGCCGCCGGCTGCGGGTGCCGGCGGCCGGGGCCGCGGCGGGCGCGGTCGGCGGGGCTGCGGCGGCGGGTGACGGGGCTGCGGCGGGCGGCGGGGCGGCTGCGGGCTCCGCGCCGGCCGGGGGCTCGACGGTCGGGGGCTCGACGGTCAGGGGCTCGGCAGGAGTCACAGTCGGCGGAGTCTACCGGAGGCGGGGCCACGCCCGACAATCACCGTTGCGTCCCTTGTGGGCGGTCGGCGCGCAGCTCGCGGCCGGGGATCGAGGTGCCGGTTCGCGGTCCGCCGCCGTCTCGTATCATGTGGGGCGCAACACGACCGGCGACGCGATCGGGGGCGTACACGTGGCTTCAGCGCGCCGACGCGGCGGGACGGCCACCACGCTGCTCGCCCTCCTGCTGACCGCGACGGCCTGCGGCCCGGTCGCCGACCGCAAGCCCGACGCCCTCCCGGTGGGCTACGACAGCCTGGACGGCACGCTGCGGGTGTGGCCCGCGCGGGGCGGCCTGGCCGGCGACGCGGCGGCGACGGCGGCGGTGACCGACGCGGTCCGCGCCTGGCGGACGCCGGTCGACGACCGGGCGCACCTGCCGTCCTCGGGGATCCTGTGGTCCGGCGAGGCCGACGGCGCGCCGCTGGCCCTGGTGGCCGCCGACGTCCCCGGCGAGAGCGCCTCCTGGCTGCTGCAACTGACCCGCGACGGCAACCGCTACGTGGTCGACCGGGCCAGCGAATACACCGACCCCGGCTACCTCGTCTACTCCGACGTGCTGCCCGTGCAGACCAGCGCCGGGCGTCGCTACCTGCTCTCCGAGCGGGTCGAGCGGCTGCTCGGCCCGAAGGGCCGGGCCCTGGTCACCCGCGACGGGCTGACCGACCCGGTGGACGTGCCGGCCTGCCAGGCGGTGCCGCTGACCGCGACGCTGCGGGCCACCAGCTCGCTGCCGCGCGGCCGGGCCGCCGACCGCCTGCTCGACCTGGGTACGGCCACCACGGACCCCCGCTACCCGCTGGTGCGCGACGAGACGGGCTCGGGCCGGCGGGCGCTGGACGAGCTGGACACCTGCGAGCTGGCCGACGAGCGGGGCCCGTTCGGCAGCATCCCGCGCCGCATCGGCGACCGGGACGCGCCCCGCGCGGTGCCGGAGTCCTGGCCGCGGGGCAAGGTGAGCGTGCGCGCGCTCGGCGAGGTGGCTCTCGGCGGGGGCGACCCGGCCGACCTGGAGCAGCTGAGCTGGGAGACCGGTACGGGCACGATGACGGCCGTCGTCTACCGCCCGGCGGCCGGCGACCCGGTGTTCTCGCCGGCCGACCGCGCCAACACGTTGCAGGCGTACGTGCTGCCGGTGCCGGGGCAGCCGCTGGTGGTGCTGAGCTGGCGGGCCAACCGCTACACCTCGCTGTCGGTGCCCCCGGGCACCCCCCGGCTGGTCGACCGGCCGGGGCTGGTGGTGGTGCCGCAGCCAACGAGCAAGGCGACGTTCAGCCTGGCCGGCGCGGAGAAGACCTACTACCGCTCGGTCGGCGGCCGCTGACCCGCCCCCGCAGCCCTCGGCGGCGCGCCACCGCGCCGCCGCCCCGCCCCACGGCGGACAGGTGAGAAGGGGCCCCTTCTCGACGCCAGGCGTTAAGAAGGGGCCCTTCCTTGCACTCAGTTGGGCAGGCGGACCGGCTCGGACTGCTGCGCGTCGAGGCGGGAGATCCAGCCGGTGACGTCGCGGGCCACGTCCTGCGCGGTGAGGCCCAGGTCGGCGAGGATCTGCGCGCGGGTGCCGTGCGGGTGCCAGTCGGCCGGCACCCCCAGGTCCCGCAGCGGCACCCGGACGTCGGCGTCCCGCATCGCCTGGGCGAGGGCGTCGCCGACGCCGCCGACGCGCACGCCGTCCTCGACGGTGACGACGAGCCGGTGGCCGGCGGCCAGCTCGACCAGCTCGGCGGGGACCGGGCGCACCCAGCGCGGGTCGACCACGGTCACCCCGTAGCCCTGCTCGGCGACCCGGGCGGCGACCTCCATGCCGAGGTGGCCGAACGAGCCGACCGCGACCAGCAGCACGTCGGCGCGGTCCGCCTCGGCCAGCACGTCGACCGGGCCGACCCGGCGCACGGCCGGCAGGTCGGCGGCGACGGTGCCGGTCGGGAACCGCACGACGGTCGGTCCGTCGTCCACGGCGATCGCCTCGCGCAGCTCCTCGCGCAGGGTCGCCGCGTCCCGGGGAGCGGCGATGCGCAGGCCCGGCACCACCCCGAAGACGGACATGTCCCAGATGCCGTAGTGGCTCGGCCCGTCCGGGCCGGTGATCCCGGCCCGGTCCAGCACGAACGTCACCGGCAGCTTGTGCATCGCCACGTCCAGCAGGACCTGGTCGAAGGCCCGGTTGAGGAACGTCGCGTAGACCGCCACCACGGGGTGCAGCCCGCCGAGGGCCAGCCCGGCCGCCGAGGTGGCCGCGTGCTGCTCGGCGATGCCGACGTCGTAGACCCGGTCGGGGTGCTTGCGGGCCAGCTTGGCGATGCCGGTCGGCTCGGCCATCGCGGCGGTGATGCCCACCACGTCGGGCCGGGCGTCGGCGATCGCGACCAGCTCGTCGGCGAAGACGCCGGTCCACTTCACCGACGGGGCGGCGACCAGCTTGCCGGTCGCCACGTCGAACGCGCCGGGGCCGTGGAAGCAGTCGGCCTCGTCCTCCTCCGCCGGCCGGTAGCCGTAGCCCTTGCGGGTCACCGCGTGCACGATCACCGGGCCGCCGAAGTGCTTCGCCGCCCGCAGCGCCGACTCGACCGCCGCCACGTCGTGCCCGTCGACCGGGCCGACGTACTTGATGCCCAGGTCCTCGAACATGGCCTGCGGGGCGACCGCGTCCTTGATGCCCTTCTTGACGGCGTGCAGCACCTCGTACATGGGACGGCCGACCAGCGGCGTCGAGCCGAGGGCGTCCTTGACGGTGTCGAGGACCTTCTCGTAGCCGGGGTTGAGCCGCAGCGACGACAGGTGGTCGGCGAGGCCGCCGATGGTCGGCGCGTACGACCGGCCGTTGTCGTTGACGACGATCACCAGGGGGTTGCCGGAGGTGGCGATGTTGTTCAGCGCCTCCCAGCACATGCCGCCGGTCAGCGCCCCGTCGCCGACGACGGCCACCACGGAGCGCGCCTCGCCGCGCAGCGCGTACGCCTTGGCCAGCCCGTCGGCGTAGGACAGGGCGGTGGAGGCGTGCGAGTTCTCGATCAGGTCGTGCTCGCTCTCGGCCTGGCTTGGGTAGCCGGAGAGGCCGCCGCGCTGGCGCAGCCTGTCGAAGCCGTCCTGCCGGCCGGTGAGGATCTTGTGCACGTACGCCTGGTGGCCGGTGTCGAACAGGAGCCGGTCCCGGGGGGAGTCGAAGACCCGGTGCATCGCCAGTGTCAGCTCCACCACACCCAGGTTGGGGCCGACGTGCCCGCCGGTGCGGGAGACCTTGGCGATCAGGAAGTCACGGATCTCGGCGGCGAGGATGTCCAGCTGCTCGGCGGTCATCCGCTTCACGTCCTGCGGACCCCGCACCGTGGCCAGCAGCCGGCCGTGGTTGGCCGTGTCCTCTTCAGCACTCATGAGCGAAGAGTCTATCGGCCGCCCGGTAGTCCGCAGCCTGGCCGGTGAACGACCCCGCTGACCGGGTGCGCAGTCAGGAGACGATCACCATGCGGCGGGGCGGGGCGACCGGCGGGGCGTGCCGGGCCGGGCCGGCCGGCGTCCAGGAGCCCAGCACGGTCGCCGTGCGGGCCCCGGTCACCGACGGGACCGCACCCGGCAGGCCGTGCCAGGACAGCCAGCCGAGCAGGGCGAACGCGTACGCCTCCTTGGCCTGGGCCGGCACCCCCAGCTCGTCGCTGGTCCGCAGCCGCCACCGGCCCGCGCCGAGGGCGGCCAGCCGGCCCCACAGGGTGCGGTTGCGCACCCCGCCCCCGGCGGCGACGACCTCGGCCACCTGGTGCCGGTCGCACGCGGCGGCCACCGTCCGGGCCGTCAGCTCGGTCAGCGTGGCCAGCACGTCGTCGGCGGCCACGGGCGCGCCGAGCGCGGCGAGCCGCTCGTCGAGGTACCCGGCGTGGAACAGCTCCTTGCCGGTGGACTTGGGCGGCGGCGCGGCGTAGTACGGCTCGGCGAGCAGCAGCTCCAGCAGCCCGGGGTGCACCCGCCCCGCCGCCGCCCGGGCCCCGTCGAGGTCGCAGGGACGGCCGAGGAACCGCCGGGCCGCCGCGTCCAGCAGCGCGTTGGCTGGGCCCACGTCGTACCCGAGGGTCGGCGCGCCGGGGGCGACCACGGTGAGGTTGGCGATGCCGCCCAGGTTGAGCGCCGCCCGGGGCGGGCCGTCCTCGCCGCCCAGCAGCAGCGCGTCGAACGCCGGCACCAGGGGCGCGCCCTGCCCGCCGGCGGCGACGTCGGCCGCGCGCAGGTCCGACAGCACCGGCGCGCCCACCCGCGCGGCCACCCGGGCCGGCGCGCCGAGCTGGAGGGTGCCGCGCACGGTGCCGCCGTCGACCCAGTGGAACACGGTCTGCCCCGGCGAGACGACCGCGTCGACCCGCCCGCCGGCCAGCTCCACGCCGCGCGCCGCCGCGTCGGCGAACACCTCACCGAGCCGGTTGTCCAGCCGGCAGACCGCCTCGATCGTGGTCGGGTGCGGCGGCAGCACCGCCTGGATCTGCGCCCGCAGCCCCGCGTCGTGGTCGAGGCCGAGATGCCCGAGCGGCCGCAGCCGCAGCGTCTCTCCGTCGACGGCGAACTCGGCGGCGACGACGTCCACCCCGTCGTACGACGTCCCCGACATCAACCCCACGATCCGCATGTAAGGAAGGGCCCCCTGTTAACGCTTTCTGTATAGGAAGGGCCCCCTGCAATCAACCCCGCGCGCCGCGCACCGCGCGCCGCGCACCGCGCGCCGGGCGCCGCGCGCCGGGCGCCGCGCGCCGGGCGCCGCGCGCCGGGCGCCGGTCACCGACCGGGTCGCAGGAGGCCGACCAGCTCGACGTGCCGGGTCATCGGGAACAGGTCGAAGCCGCGCAGCCCCGCCAGCTCCCAGCCGGCCTCGGCGAAGGTGCGCACGTCCCGGGCGAAGGCGGCCGGGTCACAGGCCACGTAGGCCACGGCGCGCGGCCCGGCCGCGACCACGTCCCGCACCACCCGCGCGCCGGCCCCGCTGCGCGGCGGGTCCAGCACCACCAGGTCCACCGGGCCGGTGATCCGGCGGCGGGCCAGGGCGGTCTCCACCCGGGCCGCCACCACCTCGACGCCGGGCAGGTCCCGCAGGTTGTCCCGGGCGGCGGCGACGCCCGCGCCGGCGGACTCCACGACGGTGACCCGGGCGGCCGGGCCGACCCGGGCGGCCACGGCGGCGGCGAACAGCCCCGCCCCGCCGTAGAGGTCCCAGGCCGACTCGCCCGGCCGCGGGTCGAGCAGGTCGAGCACCGCGTCGACCAGGGTGTCGGCCGCCGCCGGGTGCACCTGCCAGAAGCCGGACGCCGGCAGCGTCCACTCCCGGCCGGCGGCCACCTCCCGGACGGTCTGCGGCCCGGCGGCGGGCGGGGCGACGGCCGGGCCGGTCAGGGCGGCGGGCGGGGCAGCCGGGCCGTCGGGCGGGGCGGTCAGGCCGTCGAGCGGGGCGGCGGGCAGGGCAGCCGGGGCGGCGGGCGGGGCGGTCGCAGCGGCGTCGGGGGGCAGGGCGGTGACGGTGACGTCGCCGCCGGTCGAGGCGACCGCCTCCACCGCCTCGGCCGCCGGCCAGGGCCGCCCCAGCACCGGCAGCGCCTGGAT
This sequence comes from Micromonospora sp. WMMD712, assembly GCF_029581295.1. Taxonomy (NCBI): domain Bacteria; kingdom Bacillati; phylum Actinomycetota; class Actinomycetes; order Micromonosporales; family Micromonosporaceae; genus Micromonospora; species Micromonospora sp. WMMD712. Next base: position 6,770,220 of record NZ_CP120743.1, on the reverse strand, counting down.
CGCCGGGTGGGCGATGAGGCAGCGGTCGACCGGCACCACCTCGTGCGAGCGGTGCTTGAGCAGCCCGGCGCGGCCGGCGGCGTCGACCGCGTACCGGACCCGGGAGCGCCAGCCGAGCGGCCCGCCGGGCAGCGCGGCGACCCGGACCCCGAGCCGGTCGATCTCCGCGTCGGTGAGGCCGGCGAGGCGGCGCAGCTGCTCGCGGACCACCGCGGCCTTCCAGTCGAGCTGGGCCGCGGGCGCGACGTGCTGGAGGTCGCAGCCGCCGCAGAGACCCGGTTTCGCGTACGGGCAGGGCGGCGCGACCCGCTGCGGCGCGGCGTCGAGCACCGTCACCGCGTCGGCGCGGACGAACCCGCGGTGCACCTCGGTGACCTCGGCCACCACCCGCTCGCCGGGCAGCGCGTGCCGGACGAAGACCACCTGCCCGTCGACGCGGGCCACGCAGTGCCCGCCGGGGGCGACGGCGTCGACGGTCAGCTCGACCCGCTCGGCCTCCTCCAGCCCCCGCCGCTCGGCCTCGCCCCGCCCGACGCCCGCCGGACGACCGTCGCCGCCCGCGCCGGCCCGGGAGGCGCCTCCACCGGCCCGGGAGGCGCCCTCACCGGCACGGGGCGCGGCCACGCCCGGCCGGGTCATCGCCGGTCCCCCTCGGTCGGGCCGCGCTCGCCGGGCGGGGCGGAGGCCACCGGCGGCACCGGCGGGGGCAGGGTGCTGCGCGGGGCGACCCGGGGGCCGCGCGCCGGGCCCCGGGTCAGCGTCGCGTCGAGCCGGTCGAGGTTCTTGCCGGCGGTGGAGGCGAGCTGCCACGGCACGCTGGTGACCATGACGCCCGGCTCGAACAGCAGCCGCCCCTTGAGGCGCAGCGCGCTCTGGTTGTGCAACAGGTTCTCCCACCAGCGTCCGACGACGTACTCGGGAATGAAGACCGTGACCACGTCGCGCGGCGACTCCCGGCGGGTGTTGGCCACGAAGTCGAGGATCGGCCGGGTGATCTCCCGGTACGGCGAGTCGACCACGGTCAGCGGCACCGGCAGCTCCCGCCGCTCCCAGTCGGCCTGGAGGTCCCGGGTGTCCTTCTCGTCGACGTTCACCGTCACCGCGGTCAGCGTGTCCGGGCGGGTGGCCCGGGCGTACGCGATGGCCCGCAGCGTCGGCTGGTGCAGCTTGCTGACCAGCACGATGGCGTGGTTGCGGGCGGGCAGCACGCCCCGGACCTCGGTCGGCTCCAGCTCGGCGGCGACCCGGTCGTAGTGCCGCCGGATGGCCAGCATCAGCACGTAGAGCACCGCCATCGCGGCGATGGCGATCCACGCGCCGAGCAGGAACTTGGTGATCAAAACGATGACCAGCACCGCGGCGGTCATCACCATGCCGAAGGCGTTGATCGCCCGGGACCGGATCATCCGGCGGCGGGCCTGCGGGTCCCGCTCGGTGCGCAGGTGCCGGTTCCAGTGCCGGATCATGCCGGCCTGGGAGAGGGTGAACGAGACGAAGACGCCGACGATGTAGAGCTGGATGAGCCGCGTCACCTCGGCCTGGAACCCGACGATCAGCACGATCGCGGCGACGGCGAGGAAGACGATGCCGTTGGAGAACGCCAGCCGGTCGCCCCGGGTGTGCAGCTGCCGGGGCAGGTAGCGGTCCTGGGCGAGGATGCTGCCGAGCACCGGGAAGCCGTTGAACGCGGTGTTCGCGGCGAGGAAGAGGATCAGGGCGGTCATCCCGGCGACCACGTACAGCAGCACCGACCCGGAGCCGAAGACCGTCTCGCCGAGCTGGGCGGTGACGGTCTTCTGCACGTATCCGTCGGGGCCGGAGAGGATCTGCAGGTTCGGGTCCTCGACGAACTGGAGGCCGGTGAGCCGGGCCAGCCAGATGATGCCGACGAGCATGCTCACCGCGATGGTGCCGAGCAGCAGCAGGGTGGTGGCGGCGTTGCGGCTCTTCGGGGCCTTGAACGCGGGCACCCCGTTGGAGATCGCCTCCACGCCGGTGAGCGCGGCGCAGCCGGAGGAGAAGGTCCGCAGCAGCAGGAAGACCAGGGCGAACCCGGTGACGCTGTGCTCGGCCTGGATCTCCAGGCCGGCGCTGGGCGCGCGCAGGTCGTGGCCGAGGACGAAGTACCGGACCAGGCCGGTGACGATCATGCCGCCGATGACGATCACGAAGCCGTACGTCGGGATGGCGAACGCGGTGCCGGACTCGCGCAGGCCGCGCAGGTTCATCGCGGTGAGCAGCACCACCGCGCTGACGGCGATGAGCACCTTGTGGGTGGCCACGAACGGCACCACCGACCCCAGGTTGGCCACGCCGGAGGAGACCGACACGGCCACGGTGAGCACGTAGTCGACGAGCAGCGCGCTGGCCACCGCGAGGCCGGCCCGGGGGCCGAGGTTGACGGTGGCCACCTCGTAGTCGCCGCCGCCGGAGGGGTAGGCGTGCACGTTCTGCCGGTAGCTGGCCACCACCGTGAGCATCACCACCACCACGGCGAGGGCGATCCACGGCGAGAAGAGGAACGCCGACGCGCCCGCGATGGAGAGCGTCAGCAGGATCTCGTCGGGGGCGTACGCCACGCTGGAGAGGGCGTCGGAGGCGAAGACCGGCAGCGCGATGCGCTTCGGCAGGAGGGTGTGCTGGAGCCGGTCGGACCGGAACGGTCGACCGACGAGCAGCCGCTTCAGCAGCGAGGTGGGACTGGCCACAAGCGCTAAGGGTACGACGACGGTTCCGTGGTCACCCGGGGGTGGCGGGGCGGCGGCTCCGACAGGGCGGAGTACCGTCGTCCCCCGCCGGTAACCCCGACGTGGCAGGCTCGCAGGCGAGGGGTCGACGGCGGGCGGATGCGCGCACCTTGGGAGGGACACGTGCATGTCGTGATCATGGGCTGTGGCCGGGTCGGGTCGACCCTGGCCCAGAGCCTGGAGGCCCGGGGGCACTCGGTGGCGGTGATCGACCAGGACGCCGACGCGTTCCGCCGGCTCAGCCCGGACTTCGCGGGCATCACGGTCACCGGCGCGGGCTTCGACGGCGAGGTGCTCCGGCAGGCCGGCATCGAACGGGCGGACGCCTTCGCGGCGGTCTCCAGCGGCGACAACTCCAACATCATCTCGGCCCGGTTGGCCCGCGAGACGTTCGGCGTCTCCCGGGTCGCCGCGCGCATCTACGACCAGCGCCGGGCCCAGGTCTACGAGCGGCTGGGCATCCCGACCGTGGCCACCGTGCGGTGGACGGCCGACCGGATGCTGCGCCACCTGGTGCCCGAGGGCAACGTGGAGATCTTCCGGGATCCGACCAGCACCGTCTCGATCGTCGAGGTGCCGGTGCACAAGGACTGGATCGGCCGGCCGCTGGGGGCGCTGGAGGAGGCGAGCGGGGCGCGGGTGGCCTACCTGATCCGCTTCGGCATCGGCACCCTGCCCACCGGCTCCACCGCCGTGCAGGAGGGCGACCAGGTCTTCATGCTGGTCACCGACGACATCGTGACGTCGGCGACCTCGGTGGCGGGCAGCCCGCCGGAAGGAGCGCACTGAGCATGCGGATCGCCATCGCCGGCGCCGGCAACGTGGGCCGCTCGATCGCGCAGGAGCTGATCGACAACGGCCACCAGGTGATGCTGATCGAGCGCCAGCCCCGGATGCTGCGGCCCGACCGGGTGCCGGCGGCCGAGTGGGTGCTCGCCGACGCCTGCGAGCTGGCCAGCCTGGAGGAGGCCGACGTCGCCGGCTGCGACGTGGTGGTCGCGGCGACCGGGGACGACAAGGTCAACCTGGTGGTGTCGCTGCTGGCCAAGACCGAGTTCGCGGTGCCCCGGGTGGTGGCCCGGGTCAACCGGGCCGAGAACGAGTGGCTGTTCACCGAGCAGTGGGGCGTCGACGTCGCGGTGAGCAAGCCGCGGGTGATGGCGGCCCTGGTCGAGGAGGCGGTGACCGTCGGCGACCTGGTGCGGCTGATGACGTTCCGGCAGGGCGAGGCGAACCTGGTGGAGATCACGCTGCCGCCGACCGCGCCGTACGTCGGGCAGCCGATCCACGCCGTGCCGCTCCCCCGCGACGCCGCCCTGGTGGCCATCCTGCGCGGCAAGCGGGTGCTGGTGCCCAGCCCGGACGACCCGATCGAGGCCGGCGACGAGCTGATCTTCGTGTGCACGGCGGAGGTGGAGGACGACGTCCGCGCGGTGATCCTCGGCACGGACAGCATCGAGCGGACCCGCGGCGCGAGCTGAGCCCCGGCCGGGGCGACGCTCGGCGCATCGGCACCCTCGGAGGATCGGCGCGGGTCCCGGGTGGGTCGGTGGCCGCCGCGCCCGGAGGATCGGCGCGGGCCCGTGGCCGCCGCCGCGGGGGCTCAGCCGCCGGGCAGGGGCTCCGGGGCCGCCGTGGCCTCCTGCCCCGCCTCCCGCTCGCGCGTCACCCGGCGCACCGTCCAGACGGTGATCAGCAGCAGCAGCGCGTACGGCGGGTAGCCCAGCGCCAGCCGGGCCACGCCGAGCGCGGTGTCCTGGTGGGCGAGGTAGAGCCCGGCCTGCACGCCGACCTTGGCCAGCCACACCACGCCCCACAGGACGGTGAGCTGGGTGAAGGTGCGCACGAGGCGGGGGTCGTCCCGCCACTCGGAGCGCCCCTTGGCCACCAGCACCGACCAGATCCAGCCCACGAGGGGCTGCCTGACCGCCGCCGAGACCAGCAGCGCCAGCCCGTAGCCGATGCCGTAGAGGATGCCGGGGAGGTAGAAGTCGCGCTCGTCGCCGGTGCGCCAGGCGATGGCCGCGCCGATGCCGACGCCGACCAGGCCGTTGACCGCGTGCCGCACCGGCCGGCGCTGGACCAGCCGCAGCGCGGCGATGAGCAGCGCCACGGCCACCGAGGCGATGACGGCGGGGCGCAGCTCGCCGACGATGTTGGCGACGACGAAGACGACCACCGGGATGCTCGACTCGACCAGCCCACGCCAGCCGCCGAGCTGGTCGGCCATCTGCTCGGCGAGGGTCGGCAGCGGCGCCTCGTCCTCCGGGCCGGCGCCGGGCTCGGTCGCCCGCTGGGCTCCGGTGGTCATCGTGGCCCTCCCGTCGGGGTCGTGCGCGTCGTCACTTCGGCGGCTCCAACTCGTAGTACGGGTTGTAGATGACCTTGCGGTCGTCGCGCACCGCCACCCGGCCCCGGGCGGTGAGGTGCCGGCCCGGCTCGATGCCGGCGATGTGCCGCCGCCCGAGCCAGACCAGGGTCACCACGTCGCTGCCATCATATAGATCAGCTTCGAGGGTGGGGAGGTTCGTCCGGGGGGTGTAGACGACCGTGCGCAGCCGGCCGTTGACGCAGACGACCTGACCCCGCGCGCACTGCCGGGCCGGCACGCCGCCGGACTCGGCGCTCTCCCGGCGCAGCTCCTGCGCCTCGATCTCGGCCTCGCTCGCGGTGAGCCGGTGCAGCAGCCGCCGGAACGAGACCCGGCCGCCCTCGTCGGTCGTCATGACCGCCTCAACCCCTCCTCCGCCGGCAGGCCGCGCCGGCACCGGTCCGGCCTGCGCGGGCGAGGCCGTCCCGCCAGCGTACGCCGGCCGGCGCGCGGCCGGGAGCGGCGGCCCGCCCCGGACCGGGCCGGCGGCGGCGCGCCGACGGCGGGCCCGGGCGGGCCGGGCGACGCCCGATCAGGCCTCGACGGGCGGGGCGGCCTGCTCGGCGACCTCGCGCGGCAGGCGCAGCGGCAGCGGCTCGCGCACCGGCTTCGCCTCCTGGCCGCGGTCGACGACGAGCCCGTCCAGACACTCGCGCAGCGGGCCGGCGGCGGACGGGTCGGTCGCGGCGGCGCCCTGGTAGACGCCGCGCACCATCCAGCGGGGGCCGTCGATCCCGACGAACCGCAGGTCGGTCAGGCCGTCCGGGGTGCGCACCCGGGCGTGCAGCTCCGGGCCGTACTCGCCCTGCGCCTCCTGGGCCGCCGCGCCGTCGTTGAACAGCGACTGCCGGATCTCCTCCCGCACCTCGTCCCAGATGCCCTCGGAGCGGGGCGCGGCGAAGACGCCGAGCTGGAGCGCGCTCTGCCCGTGCACCAGCACGACCTGCTGGATCACGCCCTCCGGGTCGGCCTGCACCCGCACCTCCACGTCGGCCACCGCCGGGATGTGCAGGCTGCCCAGGTCGAGCCGCTGCACCCCGTCGGGGGCCTCGGAGACGTCGTACGGGCCGCGCGCCGGGGCCTCGGCGGCGGAGCCGTCGACGACCTCGGCGGACCGCTCGTCACGGACCTGCCGACCGTCACCGGCCCGCTTTCGGGAGAAGATCACTGCACCCACCCTCCGCTGTTCGCACTCACCCTGCCACCTCTTCCGGCTGCCCGCCGGCCCGGTCCGCCGGCGGCGGGACGAGCCCGGCGTGCCCGCCGGTCGAGCCGTGCCCGCCGACGCCCCGCCGGGACGGCGGCAGCTCGGCCACCGGCCGGAAATCGGCCCGTGCCACCCGCTGCACAACGAGTTGCGCGATCCGATCGCCACGGGCGATCTTCGCCGGTGTCTCCCGATCATGATTGATCAGGTTGACGAGGATCTCACCCCGGTAGCCGGCGTCGACCGTACCGGGCGCGTTGAGCACCGTCACGCCGAGCCTCGCCGCCAGGCCCGACCGCGGGTGCACCAGGCCCACGTACCCCTCGGGGAGGGCGATCGCCAGCCCGGTCGGCACCAGGGCCCGGCCACCGGGGGGCAGCTCCACGTCCGCGGCGGCCACCAGGTCCGCCCCGGCGTCGCCGGGATGGGAGTACGCCGGCAGCGGCAGCTGCGGGTCGAGCTGCCGCACGGGCACGGGTACGTCGTCGGTCACGGTCTTCCTCTTCCGTCCGTTTCGCGGGGTGCCCCGTCATCCTGCCGGGTCAGCCGGCCGCCGTGCGCCGTACCCTGGCAGGAGTGAGCCGATCGCCCGCCCCGACGCCCGCCGCCACCGCCACCCACCATGCGGAGCGGCTCAGCCTGCCGTGGTGGCTCTGGCTGGCCGGGCCGGCCCTCGGCGGCTTCCTCGCGCTGGAGCTGTGGCTGGGCGCGGGCGGCGTGCGCGCCTGGCTGCCGTTCGTGGTGCTGCTGCCGGCGACCGTGGGCGCCCTGTGGTGGCTGGGCCGGATCCGCGTCGTCGTGGCCGACGGCGAGCTGCGGGTGGACGACGCCCGCCTGCCCGTGCGGTTCGTGGCCGACGCCGTCCCGTTGGACGCCGCCGGTCGCCGCGAGGTGCTCGGTGTCGGGGCGGACCCGCTCGCCTTCGTGGTGCAGCGCCCCTGGATCAGCGGGGCGGTCCAGGTGGTGCTGGACGACCCGGCCGACCCCACCCCGTTCTGGGTGGTCAGCACCCGCGACCCGGTACGCCTGGCCGCCGCGCTCCTCGCCGCCCGCGACGCCCGCTGAGGCGGCGTCGGGGCGGAGCGGGCGTCAGGGCCGGACGGCGTCAGGGCAAGGCGGGCGTCAGGGCAGGGCGGGCGGCGGGCCGGGCAGCTCGCGCCGCTGCCGGCCGAGGTCCTTGCGGAGCTGCTCGCCGAGGGCCCGGGTGGCCCGCCGGTTGAGATAGCTGGCGACCGCCGCCCCGGTGAGGAACGGGCCGAGCGTGGTCAGGTTGCGCCCGAAGCGCTTGAGCAGGGTGTCCCGCAGCTCCTTGCGGGCCGCCGTGCCGAGCACCGCGCTGACGCCGACACCGGGCAGCATCGGGTTGACCCCCCGCTGGCTGGCCCAGGACTGCACGACGGCCACCGTCCGCTGGGTGCCTCCGGCGGGCAGCGGGGCGCCGTACACCTCGTGCAGCTCGCCGATCAGCTTCAGCTCGACGGCCACCACGGCGACCGTCTCGGCGGCCAGCAGCACCGGCGCGGAGAGCAGGGTCGGCGTGACCGCCCACTCGACGGCCGCGACTCCCCCGCCGGCGGCGCCGATCGCGGCGGTCGTCCGGGCGGCGTTGCGGACCAGCCGGTCGGCGAGGGCCTCGTCGTCCAGGCCGGGGAAGTGCCGGCGCAGGGTGGCCAGGTCCCGGATCGGCACGTGCGGGGCGACGTCGGCGACCGCGTCGGTCATCCAGCGGACGGCGGCGCGCGGCTTGAACAGGTCGGCGAGGCCCCGGCCGCGGACCTGGCCGACCAGCCGGGTCAGCAGTTGCCGCCGGCGGGCCGGCGCGATGTCGTCGGCGGTCAGCGCGGCGACGGTCGCGCCCAGTTCCTCCCCCGCGCCGGCGCCGCCCGGCGGGGCGGTCTCCGGCCCGGTGTCGTCGCCGTCGGGCGCAGCGGTCTCCGGCCCGGTGCGGTCGCCGCCGGGCGGAGCGAGCGCGGACCCGCTGCGGTCGCCGGCCGGCGGCGCGGTCTCCGGCCCGCCGACGCCGTCGCTGGCGGGCCGCCCGCCGTCGTCGTTGTGTTCGACCATGCGTCGACCTCCCGGGTGCGTCGGCGGGTGGGGGAACCGTCCTGACGAGTCAAGCAGTTCCCCGCCACCGGCGCACGGCGGTGCCGTGGGCCGGTGGCGCACCGGCGGGTGTGGACGTGCCCGACGCCGGCGACTCCCACAGCGGCGGCCTCACCGATGAGGCCGCCGCTGATGTCGCCGGGTCGAGGCGTGGAGATCCCCCGTTGAGGCGCTGGTGTGCCGTGTCGCGGTCAGACGCACTCGCGGCAGATCAGCTCGCCGTTGCGCTCGACCGCCAGCTGGCTGCGGTGGTGGACCAGGAAGCAGCGGGCGCATCGGAACTCGTCCTGCTGCATCGGTAGCACCTTGACCGTGAGCTCCTCGTCGGCCAGGTCAGCGCCGGGGAGCTCGAAGCTCTCGGCCACCTCGGCCTCGTCGACGTCCACGGCGCCCGACTGTGAGTCGACCCGCCGGGCCTTGAGCTCTTCCAGGCTGTCCTCGCCGAGGTCGACCTCGTCGCGACGCGGGGCGTCGTAGTCGGTGGCCATCGGTTTCACTCTCCCATATCGATATGGTCGCTCCCGGTTGTAACGCCGGAAGGCGCTGTTTCGGTTCCACTGCCGGCCACCAACTTTTGTCGGTCACCCGACCCGGCCACCGGCCGAACCGGGTCCGCCAGAGAAACTCCCCCAGCGAGCGCGGTACCTTACCCCCCTCGGGCGAGGCATGTATACCGCCCTCGCGGCTCAGATGTACGCCCCAGACCTCGAAGTTGTTCCCAATGTGACTCAGGCGACACGAAGATAGGGGTAGTACTACCCGCTTCCCGGTTGGCGCGCCGGCATGTCGGACTGTTTCCACGCGACCGCCGGACAACCGTTAGCCTCAGCGGCGTACTCGGCGGCCGGCGGGGCGGCCCACCCGTCCCCGGCCGCCGCCACCCAATCACCGTCCGGGGAGCGCCAGGATGAGCTTTGCGCGAGTGCGAGCACTCGTAGTCGTCGGTCTGCTGGCGGTCGTCGCCCTGGTCATCGTGGTCGTGGCCGTGGTCCGCGACACCCAGGGCAAGGGCGGCGCGGCCGCCGGCTGCCCCGAGGGCGCGCCGCTGGCGGACGTGACCCTGCACGAGAACAAGGACGTGAAGATCAACGTCTACAACGCCACCGACGAGCCGGGCCTCGCCAAGAAGGTGGCGGACGACTTCCGCAACCGCAAGTTCCAGGTGAAGAAGGAGGGCAACGCCAAGCAGCAGCTCGACGGCGTCGCCGTCCTGCAGTACGGCCCGAAGGGCGTCGGCTCCGCCCACCTGCTGCGCGCGTACTTCCTCAACAACGCCGAGCCGAAGTTCGACATCAAGCGCAAGGACGACACGGTCGACGTGGTCCTGGGCAACAACTTCGCCCAGCTCGCCACGACCACCGAGGTCAACCAGTCCCTCGGCGACCTGGGCGCCCCGGTCGCCCCGGCCGGCACCTGCCCGATGCCCGTCGACAAGTGACGGGGCCGGCCGACCCGGCCGCCTCCGGGCGGTCAGGGGCCGCCCGAGGCGTCCAGGTCGGCCAGCCGGTCGTGCAGCGGCGCGAAGAGCGCCGGCGGGGCCGCGATCACCAGGTCCGGGCCCGCCGGCCGCCCGCCGAGGCCGCCGACCAGCAGCCCGGCCTCGGTGCCGACCAGCGCCCCGGCCGCGTGGTCCCAGAGGTTCAGGCCCTTCTCGTAGTACGCGTCCAGCCGCCCCTCGGCGGCCAGGCAGAGGTCCACCGAGGCGGCGCCCTGCCGGCGCACGTCCCGCACGTGGCCGATCAGCCCCGCGAGCACCCGGGCCTGGTGGGCCCGGCGGGCCGGGTCGTAGCCGAAGCCGGTGGCGACCAGCGCCTGCCCGAGGTCGGTCTCGGCCGAGCAGCGCAGCCGCTCCCCGGCCCGGTACGCGCCGCCCCCGGCGGTGGCCGTCCACTCGTCGCCGGTGAACACGTTGCGCACCACGCCCGCGACCACCTCGCCGTCGACCTCGGCGGCCAGCGACACCGCGCAGTACGGCAGCCCGTACAGGTAGTTGACCGTCCCGTCGATCGGGTCGACGATCCAGCGCACCCGGGCCGCCGGGGTGGCGTCGCCCGCGCCGTACTCCTCCCCGAGGACGCCGTCGTGCGGGCGGAGCCGGCGCAGCGCGTCGAGCACCTGCCGCTCGACGGCCCGGTCGGCGGCGGTGACGACGTCGGTGACGGTGGACTTGGTGGCGGCCACCGACACGCCCTCGGCCCACATCCGGTGTGCGGTCGCCGCCGCGGCCCGGACGACATCGACGGCGATCTCCAGCAGTTCCCCGGGTGGCGGCACGGCGCGGTCCATAGGTTCGTCCCCTTCCCGCACGACCGGACCCGTCCGGGTCGCGCGCGAGTATCATCCTTACAAAGTCCACATCTGCGCCCAATCGGCGGTCCCGTCAGTCGGTCCGCCGTGCGGCGCAGGATGATCGCGGCAGACGGCGTTACAATTCACCCTGCCCACGCGCCACGGACCGCCAGCCACCGGCCGGCCCGGGACACGGGGGTCCCTCAACGACATCGCCCGGCACCGTGTTCCATGCCGCGTCGGGCAACCCGGCCGTGCTCGCTCTTCGCCTCCGGAAGGTCTTCGTGACAGAACCCCGCCAGACCGGCGCCGACGTTCGCTCGCTCACCGACACCCTGATCGCCCACGCGCAGAGCGCCGGCGGCCAGCTCACGTCGGCCCAGCTCGCGCGCACCGTCGAGTCCGCCGAGGTGACTCCGGCCCAGGCCAAGAAGATCCTGCGTGCGCTCGCGGAAGCGGGGGTGACCGTGGTCGTCGACGGCTCGGCCAGCCCGCGCCGCCGGGTCGCCGCCGCCCGGTCCGCCACCCCGGCGTCCCGGGCCACCACCGCCAAGACCACGAAGAAGGTGGCCGCGCCCGCCCCGAAGCAGGCGCCGGCCGCCGACGACGCCCCCGCGCCGGCGCCCCGGAAGGCCGCCGCGCGCAAGGCGACGACCGAGGCGGTCGCGAAGGCCGCCGTCCCGGCGAAGGTCGCGCGGCCCACGCGGGCCACCAAGGCGACGGTGGCCGCCGCCGCGGGCAAGCCGGCCAAGGCCGCCGGCAAGCCGAAGGGCGAGGGCGCCGAGGGCGACATCGACCCGGAGGAGCTCGCCGCCGAGATCGAGGACGTGGTGGTCGAGGAGCCGGCGGAGCTGGCCCAGGCCGCCGCGGCCGACGCCGCCAGTTCCGCCACCGACAACGACTTCGAGTGGGACGACGAGGAGTCCGAGGCGCTCAAGCAGGCGCGTCGCGACGCCGAGCTGACCGCCTCCGCCGACTCCGTGCGGGCCTACCTCAAGCAGATCGGCAAGGTGCCCCTGCTCAACGCCGAGCAGGAGGTGGAGCTCGCCAAGCGGATCGAGGCGGGCCTCTACGCCGCCGAGCGGCTGCGCGCCGCCGAGGAGGGCGAGGAGAAGCTGGTCCGGGAGATGGTCCGCGACCTCGGCTGGATCTCCCGCGACGGCGAGCGGGCCAAGAACCACCTGCTGGAGGCCAACCTGCGGCTGGTGGTGTCGCTGGCCAAGCGCTACACCGGCCGGGGCATGGCGTTCCTCGACCTCATCCAGGAGGGCAACCTCGGCCTGATCCGGGCGGTCGAGAAGTTCGACTACACCAAGGGCTACAAGTTCTCCACGTACGCGACCTGGTGGATCCGGCAGGCGATCACCCGGGCGATGGCCGACCAGGCCCGCACCATCCGCATCCCGGTGCACATGGTCGAGGTGATCAACAAGCTCGGCCGGATCCAGCGCGAGCTGCTTCAGGACCTGGGCCGCGAGCCCACCCCGGAGGAGCTGGCCAAGGAGATGGACATCACACCCGAGAAGGTGCTGGAGATCCAGCAGTACGCTCGGGAGCCCATCTCGCTCGACCAGACCATCGGCGACGAGGGCGACAGCCAGCTCGGCGACTTCATCGAGGACTCGGAGGCCGTCGTCGCGGTCGACGCCGTCTCGTTCTCCCTGCTCCAGGACCAGCTCCAGCAGGTGCTCCAGACGCTGTCGGAGCGCGAGGCGGGCGTGGTCCGGCTCCGCTTCGGCCTGACCGACGGCCAGCCGCGCACGCTGGACGAGATCGGTCAGGTCTACGGCGTGACCCGGGAGCGGATCCGGCAGATCGAGTCGAAGACGATGTCGAAACTGCGTCACCCGTCGCGGTCACAGGTTCTCCGTGACTACCTGGACTGACCCGAGTTCGTCAACCGCACGTGTCGCTTTGATCACCAGGCGTACAACACTCGATGGTGATCGGCCGGTTGCACGATTGTGATCGTTGACGTGGCACCCTTGGTGCACGGCACACTGTTGCCGCCAGGTGTGACCTCGGTCCCCCGCGGGCACACAGGGAAGGCAAGACCCTCGTCGGGTGTTGCACGATAGGTGAGCAACGACCGACGAGATTGTTCATCGGTGACGACCAGAGGAGGAAGGCGATGACCCCGACCCTCACGCCGCCGCCCGAGACGGTGGCTCCCCCAGCCGCCGATGAACGGTGCGACCGCTGCAACGCTGCCGGCAAGCTCCGTATCACTCTGGCGGGCGGGAGCGAGCTGGTGTTCTGTGGGCACCACGCGAACAAGTACGCGGAGGATCTCGTGAAGATCACCGTGCGCTTCGCGACGGACCCCGAGTTCAGCTGGCGTGGCGCCGATCTGATGGCGAACTGACCGCAGAAGTCCGCATACCGACCACAAGCCGGCCGGAGGCGCCCCACGGGCCCCTCCGGCCGGCTTGACCGTTTCGAACCTCCGTCACAGGGTCTGGACGGTGGCGATCCGCTCCTCCAGTTGTTCGATCGTGGCCTGCGCGCTGGGCGGGCCGCCGCAGAGGCGGCGCAGCTCGGCATGGATCTTGCCGTGCGGCAGACCGGTCCGGTGGTGCCGCGCGGCCACGAGGGCGTTCAGCTGCCGCCGTAGCGCCACCCGACGCTGGGCGGCGCTCATGGGCTGAGGTGGGGCCGCCGTGGCGGCAGGGGCCGGCTCAGCGGCCCGCTCGGTGGCCCTGCGGCGCTGGGCCGCCAGCTGCTCGGCCTGCCGCTTGGTGAGCAGCAGGGAGACCTGGTCGGCGGTGAGCAGACCGGGCAGCCCCAGGTATTCCTCCTCCTCGGGCGTGCCGGCCTGGGCGGCGGTGCCGAAGGACGCGCCGTCGAAGATCACCTGGTCCAGCTCGGCCGTGGCGGACAGGGCCGCGAACCGCTTCTCCAGCTCCCCGCTGGCCTGGTCGTCGCGCTGGGCGCGCTCCAGCAGGTCGTCGTCGAACCCCTCGCGGTCCTTCGGCTTGCCGAGCACGTGGTCCCGCTCGGCCTCCATCTCGCTGGCCAGCCCGAGCAGGTGCGGGACGCTGGGCAGGAACACCGACGCGGTCTCCCCCGGGCGGCGGGCCCGGACGAACCGGCCGATGGCCTGGGCGAAGTAGAGCGGGGTGCTGGCGCTGGTCGCGTAGACGCCGACCGCCAGGCGGGGGATGTCGACGCCCTCGGAGACCATCCGGACCGCCACCAGCCAGCGCTGCTCGGACGCCGCGAACGTCGCGATCCGGGCGGACGCGCCCTGGTCGTCGGAGAGGACCACCGCGGCCTTCTCGCCCGTGAGCCGCTCGATCAGCTTCGCGTACGAGCGGGCGGTCTGCTGGTCGCTGGCGATGATCAGCCCGCCGGCGTCGGGCATCCCCGCGTTGCGCAGCACGGTCAGCCGGGCGTCGGCGGCCCGCAGGACCTGCGGCATCCAGTCGCCGGCCGGGTCCAGGGCGGTACGCCACGCCTGGGCGACGAGGTCCTGCGTCATCGGCTCGCCCAGCCGGGCGGCCAGCTCGTCCCCGGCGTTCGTCCGCCACCGGGTCTCCCCGGAGTACGCCAGGAACAGCACCGGCCGGACCACGTTGTCGCGCAGCGCGTCGGCGTAGCCGTAGACGGCGTCGGCGCGGGAGCGCAGCAGGCCGTCGCCGCCGCGCTCGTAGGTGACGAACGGGATCGGGTTGTCGTCCGAGCGGAACGGGGTGCCGGTGAGCATCAGCCGGCGCACGGCGGGCTCGAACGCCGCCTTCACCCCGTCGCCCCAGGTGCGGGAGTCGCCGGCGTGGTGGATCTCGTCGAGGATGACCAGGGTGCGCCGGGTCATGGTGCGCCGCCGGTGCACCTGCGGCGCCATGCCCACCTGGGCATAGGTGACCACCGCGCCGTGGAAGTCGGCGGAGGAGTGCAGGTCGGCGTTGCGGAACGCCGCGTCGAGCTGGATGCCGACCCGGGCCGCCGCCTGCGCCCACTGGGTCTTCAGGTGCTCGGTGGGTGCGACCACGGTGACCGCCTCGACGGTGCCGTCGGCGAGCAGCTCGGCGGCGATCCGCAGGGCGAAGGTGGTCTTGCCGGCCCCCGGGGTGGCGACCGCGGTGAAGTCGTCGGTGCGTCGCCGCAGGTACTCCACCAGCGCCTTGCGCTGCCAGGCACGCAGGGGCGGGAACGTCTCGAGCGCCGGCGTCCGGGCTGCCACGCGTCAGGCTCCTCTCCGACCGCGCGACGGCGGGCCCCGGTCGAGGGCCACGGGTGCCGCCGCCCATGAAAAGGCCCTCGCGCATCGGGTGCCGCGAAGGCCGGATCAGCATAACCAGCGCGGGCCGGCGGGCCCAGGCGACGCCACGCTGGTCACATCGACACCGCCCGCCACCACCACGACCGGCGATCCAGCGCTCACCCTGGGTCAGCGCCGACCGTCGTCACGAGGCGGGTCCCCGGGTGCCGGTGCGGGGCGGGCGCAGCGCGGCCACCGGGGCGGACCAGCGCCGCCGCAGTGACACCAGGCGCAGCGCGAAGACGAACACCGCCGCGGCGGTCAACCCGGCGGCGTCGGCCCGCCCGAACGCGTCGAGCAGCGCCACGGCGACCGCCCCGGCGAGGGCCGCCACCGCGTAGATCTCCCGGCGCAGCACCACGGGGATCTCGCCGGTGAGCAGGTCCCGGCCGAGCCCGCCGCCGATGGCGGTGAGCATGCCGAGCAGGCACGCGCCGACGGCCGGCACGCCGGCGTCGAGCGCCTTGAGGGTGCCGGTGACGGTGAACAGCCCGAGGCCGGCGGCGTCGAGCACCAGCACGGTGGTGCGCAGCCGGGCGAGCCTGGGGTGCAGCCAGAAGGTGGCGGCGGCGGTGAGCGCGGCCGTGGCCGCGTACCGCCAGTCGGCGAAGGCCAGCGGCGGCACCTCGTTGATCACCAGGTCGCGGAGGATCCCGCCGCCGAGCGCGGCGACGAAGCCGACGAACACGACGCCGAACAGGTCGAGGCGCTTGGCCACCGCCGCGGAGGCCCCGGAGGCGGCGAAGACGGCCACCCCGGCCAGGTCGGCCAGGAGCAGGGCGGTGGAGGTGGTCACCGCCGAAGGTTACGTGGGCGGCCGGAGGGGCCGCCCGTGGTCACTCGCCCCAGGAGTCGTAGATCTCCTTGCACTTCGGGCAGACCGGTGAGCCCGGCTTGGCGGCCTTGGTCACCGGGAACTTCTCCCCGCACAGCGCGACGACGAAGGTGCCCATGACGGCACTCTCGGCGATCTTGTCCTTACGGACGTAGTGGAACATCTCGGGACCGGTGTCGGCATCCTGCAGGTCCGGACGTTCGAGAACCTGTGTGTTCACTTCTGCACCTCCGACTTTCCAGTCTGGCAGGTCGACCTGGCCGGGTCCACCGTAGGCCGCCCCTTCCCGGCCCGTACCGTAACGGACGTGAACAGCTTCCACACCCGCCTCGGCGTCGAGGTGGCCGCCGCCCTGCGCGACCGGCGTCCGGTCGTCGCACTGGAGAGCACCATCGTCTCGCACGGCCTGCCCCGGCCCGACAACCTGCGGGTGGCCCGCGAGATCGAGCAGGCCGTCCGCGCCGCCGGGGCGGTCCCGGCGACCATCGGCATGGTCGCCGGTCAGCTCGTGGTGGGCCTCGACGACGCGGAGCTGACCCGGCTCGCGACCGTCGACGGGGTGAGCAAGCTCTCGGTGCGCGACCTCGCGATCGCCGCCGCGACCGGCGCGGACGGGGCCACCACGGTCGCCGCCACCAGCGCGGTGGCCGCCGCCGCCGGGATCGGGGTCTTCGCCACCGGCGGGCTGGGCGGGGTGCACCGGGAGGCCGCGACGACCTTCGACGAGTCGGCCGACCTGGGCACCCTGGCGCGCACGCCGATCGCCGTGGTCTGCGCCGGGGTCAAGTCGATCCTCGACGTCGGGGCCACCCTGGAGCGGCTGGAGACCCTCGGCGTCGCCGTGGTCGGCTACCGCACCCGCCGGTTCCCCGGCTTCTATCTCACCGACGCCGGCTTCGACCTGGACTGGTCGGTCGACTCGCCCGCGCAGGTCGCCGACGTGCTGGCGGCACGGGACGCCCACGGGGTGCACGGCGGCGGGCTGATCGTGGCCAACCCGCTGCCGGCCGACGAGCAGCTCGACCCGGCCCTGCACGACCGGACGCTCGCCGAGGGCCTCGCCCTGCTGGAGCGCGACGGGGTGACCGGCAAGGCCGTGACTCCGTACCTGCTCGCGCACTTCCACTCCGCCACCGAGGGCGCGAGCCTCGCCGTGAACGTGCGGATCATCCTGCGCAACGCCGACCTCGCCGCCCGGATCGCGGTCGCCGCCGCCGACCGCGCCGCCACCGACCGCGCCGCCGCATGACCGCTGCGCGCCACCCGGCCGGGCCGGGCCGGGTCGTCGTCGTGGGCGACCTGATCACCGACGTCGTCGCGGTGCTGGGCGGGCCGCTGGCCACCGGCTCCGACACCCCGGCCACGATCCGGGTCACCGGCGGCGGGCAGGCCGCCAACACCGCCGCCTGGCTCGCCGCCCAGGGCGTGCCGGTGACCATGGTCGGCGCCGTCGGCGACGACGACGCGGGCCGCGACCGGGTCGCCGAGCTGGAGCGGGCCGGCGTGGACTGCGCCGTCGAGCGGCACGCCGGGCACACCACGGGCACGGTGATCGTGCTCACCGGCGGCGACGAGCGCACGATGGTGACCGAGCGGGGGGCGAACCTGCGGCTGGGCACCGGGCACGTCGACGCCGCCCTCGCCGCAGCGCCCGACGCGCGGCACCTGCACCTGTCCGCGTATCCCCTGCTGGACGCCTCCTCGCGCGGCGCCGGGCTGCGCGCGCTGGCCGCGGCGCGCGAGCGCGGGCTCACCACCAGCGTCGACGCGGCGTCCGCGGCGCCGCTGCGGCGGGTCGGCGCGGCGGCCTTCCTGACCTGGGTACGCGACGTCGACCTGCTCCTGGTCAACGCCGACGAGGCGGCCGTGCTGGCCGGCGGGCTGGACCCGGCGGCGCAGGCGCGGGCGCTGACGGCGACGGCCCGGCGGGTGGTGGTGAAGCGCGGCGCGGCCGGGGCGGTGTGGGCGGACCGGACGGCGACGGTCAGCGTGGCGCCGACCCGGCGGGTGGCCGTGGCCGACGTCACCGGGGCCGGGGACGCCTTCGCGGCCGGGCTGCTGTCGGCGTGGCTGGCCGGGGCCGGGCCCCGGGCGGCGCTGGACCGGGCCGGCGACCTGGGCGCGCTGGCCGTGTCGAGCATCGGCGCGCGCCCGACGGCCTGACCGACGGCCCGGCCGGCGGGGCCCGGTGGCGCTACCGGCGCGCGCGCCGGCCACCCGGAGGCCGGTCGGGCTTGTCAGGGCTCGGCGTCGATGACCTTGTGCGGGCGCTCCTCGGCGGCGAGGCTCATCGGCGCGGCCGGGTCGGTGTGCCGGGGCTGGAACCGGTTGGCCAACCGGTGCTTCTCCTTCGGCGGCCGGTCGTTGGCCAGCAGCACCGCCAGCCACGGGATGAGCACCATCCCGAGGCCGCACAGCGGCAGCCAGAGCCAGAGCATGGGCGCCTGCGCGCCGACCAGGATCGCGCCGACGATCACGCAGGCCACCCGGACGCCCATCATCACGACGTAGCGGCGCTGCCGGCTGGTGAGCTGGTCGTCCTGGCTGCGGGCCGCGTCGGTGATCAGGATCGGCTGGTACGCCTGACGCTTCACCACGAACCTCCAAGAGGGATCGCCCCCATCCTGTCACCCCGGGGCGTTGATCGGTTCGTCGCGGGGCGTTGATCAGCGAAATCGACCCGCCCCGGCTCGTGTTACGCCCGTGGTACGCTCCGCTCGTGGGCAGCCGGTTCAGCTTCACCGACGAGGCGTTGGCCAACCTGCGGGTCTACGACGTCTCGCCCGGCGAGGTCTGGGAGGCGCTGCACAGCCCGCGGCGGGTCATCCGGCACCTGGGCGACGACGTGATGGTCGTCTACGCCGCCGCCCGCCACGGCCGGCGGCTGGCCGTGCTGCTCGCCGAGGCCGACGGCGCCGACAACGACTGGGACGTGCTCTCCGCCCGGGAGCTGACCGACGCCGAGGCCAAGCGCTACGACGAGGCCGTCCGCCGGTTTCCCGACGACGACGCCGGCCGCAGATTCCGCCGATGAGGAGGCGTGGCGATGAACCGTAACGACGCGACCAAGCAGTTCCACGGCGGTGGCGACCCGCTCGCCGAGCTGATCGACGCCGGCGCGCCGGTGGAGCTGCCCACCCCCGACACCGACGTGCCGATGGTCAGCCGCTCGGTGCGGCTGCCGTTGGAGACCTACGAGCGGGTGCGGGCCGCCGCCGACGCCCGGGGCATCGGGGTGACCACGCTGATGCGGCAGTGGATCGAGGCCGGCCTGGCCGAGCTGGACGACTCGGCGACGGTCTCCCTCGCCGACGTGCGGCGGGCCCTCGCCGCCCTCTCCCGGCCCACCGCCGCCTGAGCCCCGGCCCCTCACCCTTCCGCCACCTGGGGGTGGGCCGGGCCGGGCCGGTCCAGCGGAGATGCGGGCCGCTCGACCGGGCGGCCCCACGACCGTGCCATGTCGCGCACGGCGATCGCCGCCAGCACGGCGGCGGCCGATGCGAGCGCAACCACCGGCG
Source organism: Micromonospora sp. WMMD712 (assembly GCF_029581295.1). NCBI lineage: Bacteria > Bacillati > Actinomycetota > Actinomycetes > Micromonosporales > Micromonosporaceae > Micromonospora > Micromonospora sp. WMMD712. Next base: position 6,750,889 of record NZ_CP120743.1, on the reverse strand, counting down.
ACATGCGCAGCGCCACCGGGGCCAGCGCGACCAGCGCCAGCACCCCGGCCAGCCGGGAGCGGGAGACCCGGCCGAAGATCTCGTACTCGAAGCGGGCCCGGGCGGCCAGGAACAGGGCGGGACCGCCCATGACGAAGACGGGCCACACCGGCTCCATCCGGGCGTAGGGATGGTCGATGACCAACTCGTAGCCGACGCCCGTGACCAGCACGCCGGCCACGATCACCAGGTGGGTCCAGCTCGCCGACTCACCCAGCAGCCCCGGCGACCGGGCCACCCGGATCGCCTCGGTCAGCAGGTGCCCGGCCCGGTGGAAGTAGATCCGCCAGAACAGCGCCGTAACCAGGAACGAGAGGGCGAACGCCGCGAACCCGGTCGCGGCGAAACCGCTGTTGCTGAACGTGAACCCGATGACGAGGATGGTCTCGCCCAGGGCGATCAGGAAGATCTGCTGGTACCGCTCGGCCAGGTGCTCGCCCATCACGGCCCAGCCGGAGACCCGCGTCGGCCCGAGGCGCGGCACCGGCCAGCCGAGCGCCAACCCCGCGTAGTCCCAGGCCAGCGCGGCGGTCCAGCACACCGCCCGGAGGGCCGGCTGCGGCACCAGGGCACCGGCGAGCCAGGGCACCGCGCCGGCCGCGAACCAGGCCATGATGCGCGTCGTCACCCTCCGGCGGGGGTGCCGGCGCAGCGCCACGGTGACCAGGAGCGGCCGGCCGATCTGGATCGCCAGGTACGCACAGACGAAGGGCAGCGCCCGCTCGGCGAAGGCGCGGGGCAGGGCGACGGCCATCACCATGCTGCCGAACATCGTGGCCACCACGACGAACTGGATGATCCCGCGCTCCGGCTCGTAGCGGCTGGTGACCCAGGCCGTGAGGGTCCAGACCAGCCAGAGCGCGAGGAACAGCAGCACGGTCTGCGCGACCTCGCTCCACACGTCCCGGCCGGGGGACGTCACCTCGTCGATGATCCGCTGCGACACCCGGGTCAGCGCGAAGACGAACACCAGATCGAAGAAGAGCTCCAGGAAGCTGGCCCGGGGCGAGCTCACCGCGCCCCGCAGCAGTGCCGCGCCCCGCTGGTCCTCCGTCATCGTCCACCCGTCGCCGCCGCCCGACGGGCTCAACGAGCCCGGCCGGCGCGGGTTGCGTCAGCCCTTCGCGGCCTTCGCCTCCGCCTTCATCCGCTGCTTGTGCTCGCGCACCCGGCGCAGCGAGTCCGCGTCGGCCACGTCGGCCACCGACCGGTACGCGTCGGCGTCGCCGTAGCCGCCGGCCGCCTCCCGCCAGCCGGCCGGGGTGACGCCGTACCGCTTGCCGAGCAGCGCGACGAGGATCTGCGCCTTCTGCCGGCCGAACCCGGGCAGCTCGGTGATCCGGCGCAGCAGCTCCCGCCCGTCGGCGACGTCGGCCCAGAGCCGGGCGGCGTCGCCGTCGTACCGGTCGACCAGCACCCGGCACACCTCCTGCGTCCGGGCGGCCATCGCCTTCGGGAACCGGTGCAGGGCGGGCGGCTCGGCGAACACCGCCACCAGCGCGTCCGGGTCGTACCCGGCCAGCTCGCGGGCGTCCGGCTCGTGCCCGAGGCGCTGCGCCAGCACGTACGGCGAGGAGAACGCCTTCTCCATCGGGATCTGCTGGTCGAGCGTCATCCCCAGCAGCAGGGCCAGCGGGCTGCGCTCCAGCAGCCGGTTTGCCTCGGGGTCGATGGGCAGCGAGAACGTCATGCCCTTATCTTGCTCGGCCAACGGCTTGGACTCGGATCTGACACGGCTGGCACGTCCGAGGCGGCATGCACCCCCGCATGTCGCCACCAGGTCGAAAGGCCGGAGGAGTCGAAGCCGTTAGGCTCAAACGACCAGCCACGAGGGAGACAGTCGATGCCAAGCCTCGAACGACCTCGCGTCGAGTACCGGACTCCGGAAGACCTGGTGCGCGACGTCGAGCAGGGCACAGTTCGCATCCCTCCCTTCCAGCGAGCGTTCAAGTGGGAAGCAGCCGACATCGTCAAGCTCTTCGACAGCCTGCTGCGCGGATTCCCGATCGGTAACCTTCTGCTCTGGCGTCGCCCCGCACCGGCCCAACGGCTGCAGGTGGGACCGCTGACGATCGACGCAGAGGAGACCGGCGCGGCGCTGTGGGTCGTGGACGGCCAACAGCGGATCGTTTCCCTGGTCGGGGCCCTCACCCAGGCACACCAGGCGGTCGATCCCCGGTTTCGGGTGCATCTGGACCTGGACTCGGGAGAGTTCCACACCAGCGGCACCCGTCAGCAACCGCCCCGCAGTTGGGTTCCGGTCAGTTTCCTGCTGGACACCGCAGTCCTGCTTCGGTGGATGCGCAGCAACTCGAACTGGCTGACCGAATCACAACTGACGTTGGCCGATCAGGCAGCCAAGGCAATCCGCGAATACCAGATCCCCACCTACGTCGTGCATTCCTCGGACGAGAGCGCACTGCTTGAGATCTTCACCCGGATGAACACGACCGGCAAACGCCTCACGAAGTCGGAGGTCTTCCAGGCTCTGCACGCCGGCACGGTCGCAGACGACCTCACCACCCTCCCCGGGCTCGGCCGGATCACCGCCGAGTCGGGTTTCGGGACCATCGATGACCGACTGGCCCTGCGATGTGTGCTGGCCTATCGTGGCGGGGACGTCTTCCGCGAGGACTTCCGTCAGGAGTTCGCCCCAGGGGACGACCCCGCCGAAACCCTGCGAGAGGTCGCCGGAACGCTTCGTGACGCCGTGGACTTCCTGCGGGGCACCTGCGGAATACCGCACATCAGGCTGCTTCCCTATTCACACGTCCTGCCCACCCTGGTGCGGTTCGTCAAGCTGCACGGCGTGCCGGCTGAACGGGCCGCGACCCTGCTTCGTCGATGGGTGTGGCGCAGCGCGGTGGCCGGGACCCGTGCCCGAGGCGTCAGCGTCGCCGACATCCGCGGGCAGGTCGCCGCAGTGGACGTCCCCAAGGCGGTGGACGGGGCGGCGGAGCTCCTGCGACGAGTGCAGCCTTTCCCGGACTTCGTCCCCGAACTCGACAAGATCCACTTCAGTCACGCCATGGCGAAGATCAACACCTTGGGCCTGCTGTCCTTGGAGCCACGTGATCCCGCGAGCGGGGACCTCCTGGACACCACCCGGCTATTGGAGAACGGCAGCCCGCTACGCCCGTTCCTGGCGTCCGGCGGGTCCGCCCTGACGGACACCCTCGCCAACCGCCTCGTTCTGCCGGCCGGCGAGCGGACGTCACCGGCGCAACTCGCGTCGGCGCCGGCCCATGTCGCCGCCAGTCAGCTCATCGACGAACGGGGCCAACAGTTGCTTGCAGACCAGCACTGGGGAGCTTTCCTGTCCCATCGGGCCGCGGCCTGCACCACGGCCATCGCCGCTCACGTCGACCGGATGAGCGAATGGGGGGCTCGGGACGGACGGGCCATGACCGACATCCTCCGGTCGGCCGCCTGACATGGACACCACGACGGCAGAGGTCCGCCTGCACAACCGCCGGGTAGGACACATCGCCTACTGGCAAGGTGGATCGGAGTTTCACTACGAGGACGACTTGTCCCGCCCGGACCACAAGATCCTCGGCCAGGTGTTCGAGGACGATCCCCGAAAAATCCGGAGCGCACGCGTCGGCCTGCCCGCCTGGTTCGCCAATCTGCTTCCCGAGGGCGCGCTCCGCCGTCAGATCGTCCGGGAGTTGGGTGGCGGGAACATCGGCGACTTCACCCTGCTGCTACGGGTGGGGAGCAACCTGCCCGGAGCGGTGACCGTTTCCGGCGACCACGAGCCCGAGGGTGACATGCCTCCACACGACTCGGACGGTCAGCTCCCCGACCATCCGCTTCGGCACTCACTCGCCGGCGTGCAGCTCAAATACTCGATCTCCGCCGATCGACTCTCCGTGCCCGTGAGCGGTGACGGTGGCTGGTGGATCGTGAAGCTCCCGGATCAGAGCCTCAGAGAGCTGCCGGCCAACGAGTTCGTCACGATGCGTTGGATGGCGGCGGCCGGATTCCCCGTCCCAGCAGTCGAACTCATCGCCGCGAGAGAGGTGGCCGGTCTCGCCGACGGAATCGTCGATCCGGCCGATCTGGTCTACGTGATCAATCGCTTCGATCGTGTGGCCCAGGGCAAGGTACACGTCGAGGACTTCGCTCAGGTGGCCGACGTCGACCCCAGGTTCAAGTACAGCGAGTCCAACGTCTCCTATGACACTCTGGCATCGGCGATCAGGCAGTTGGCCGGGAAGGACGGCTACGACGACTTCATCCGCCGGCTTGTCGCCATGCTCGTCGTCGGCAACACCGACGCGCACTTGAAGAACTGGGCGCTGATCTATCGAGATGGTAGGACGGCGGGTCTCGCGCCCGTCTACGATTTCCACTCACTCACCGTCTACCGACCCTACCGGTATCAGCCCCTCGCCTAGCCTGAACGGCGAGAAGGTGCCGTGGTCGATCAGGGTGGACGACTTCCGGAGGATGGCCGACAGGATCGGGGCCGACCCGGCACGCACCGCCGACCTCGTCGCCGAGACCGTCTCCCGACTGCGCGACGCCTGGCGCGCAGGCATGGTCGACGAGGCCACCCGGCGTTTCCCACCGCTCGCCGAGCACTACAGTCACCGCTTGGAGAGCTTGCCCATCTGCCGCCACGCGGACTGAACATGGAAATGTCGGGTGGCGACGAACGCACTCGGCCCGGCAGGCAGGATGGCGACGTGGACGAACACGACATGCTGCTCTCCCCCGCCGGCGTCGAGGCGCTCCGCACGGCGCTGTCCCGCGCCGCGTACACCTCGAACGGCATCGCCGACCGGCTCGGACCGCAGGCGACCGGCGGGATCGCCCGCAACGACTTCCGGGCGGCCCTGCGCGCCACCGCCGACCGCGACCCGCTGGCCACCCTCATCCGGGTGTTCATCTGCGACCAGACCGAGCCGGAGGCCGCGGTGGCCGCCGCGCTCGCCCCGCTGACCGTGGCCGAGGCGCTGGCCGGGGGCCTGGTCGAGCGGCACGGCGACGGGCTGCGCGCGGGCGTCGACCTGGAGCCGTACGCCGACGACTGGTGGGTCCTCGCCGACCTGCCGGTCAGCTCCCGGCCGGGCCGGCCGCTGCACGCCGAGCACGTGCTCGGCATCGGCGGGGCGACCCAGACGCTGATCGGAGCGGCCGTGCGCCGGCCGGTGGAGACCGCGCTCGACCTGGGCACCGGCTCCGGGGTGCAGGCGCTGCACCTGGCCACCCACGCCCGCCGGGTCACCGCCACCGACGTCTCCGAGCGGGCGCTGCGCTTCGCCGCCACCACCGCCGCGCTCAACGGCCAGGACTGGGAGCTGCTGCGCGGGGACCTGGTCGCCCCGGTCGCCGGGCGCCGGTTCGACCTGGTGGTCAGCAACCCGCCGTTCGTGGTCGGCCCCGGCACCACCACCCACGTGTACCGGGACTCGGGCCGGGTCGGCGACGCGATCGGCGCGGAGCTGGCCGCCGCCGCGCCCGGCCTGCTCACCGAGGGCGGCACCATGCAGTACCTGGCGAACTGGGTGCACGTCGCCGGGGAGGACTGGGGCGAGCGGGTGGCCGGCTGGTTCGCCGGCACCGGCCTGGACGCCTGGGTCGTCCAGCGGGAGGTCGCCGACCCGATGGCGTACGTCAACCTGTGGCTGACCGACGTCGGCGAGGCCGCCGACCCGCAGCGGGCGGCGGCCTGGCTCGACTGGTTCGACGCGCACAAGGTGGAGGCGGTCGGCTTCGGCATCGTCTCGCTGCGCCGCGGCGGCCACGCCGACCCGGTGGTGCGGGTCGAGGACCTGCGGCAGCGGGTGGAGCCGCCGATGGGCGAGCGGATCGCCGCCTGGTTCGACCGCCAGGACTGGCTCCGGGCACGCGGCGCCGACGGGGTGCTCGACGCGCGCTACCGGGCCGCCGAGGGGCTCCAGCTGCGGCAGGAGGCGACGATGGGCGACGAGGGCTGGGCGGTGGACCGGCAGGTCCTGGCGATGCCGCACGGGCTGCGCTGGACGGAGGAGATCGACCCGCTGGTGCTGGCCCTGGTCGGCGGCGCGGACGGCCGGCTGCCGCTGCGCGACCAGCTCGCCCTGCTCGCCGCCGCGCACGACGTGGCCCCCGAGGAGCTGGCCGAGGCGGCCGGCCCGATCGTGGCGCACCTGGTGGAACGTGGCATCGTCGAGCCGGTGACCGACTGATGCGCGCGCTGAGACAGTTGCGGATGCCGGCGGCGGCGCGGGCGGTGCGCTGATGCGGGCGGTCGTGCAGACCGTCGGCCGGGCCAGCGTCACGGTCGACGGGGAGGTCGTCGGCGCGGTCACCGACGGGCTGCTGGTGCTGCTCGGGGTGACCCACACCGACACCGGTGAGACCGCCCGCACCATGGCCCGCAAGATCCACGAGCTGCGCGTCCTGGACGGCGAGCGCAGCGCGGCGGACACCGGGGCGGGCATCCTGGTGGTCAGCCAGTTCACCCTCTACGGCGACGCCCGCAAGGGCCGCCGCCCGAGCTGGACCGCCGCCGCCCCCGCCGAGGTGGCCGAGCCGCTGGTAGAGGCGGTCGTGGCGGCCCTGCGCGAGCGTGGCGCCCCGGTGCAGACGGGCCGCTTCCGCGCCCACATGCTGGTGGAGAGCGTCAACGTGGGCCCCCGCACCCTCCTCCTGGACCTCTGACACGCCCGGTGATCAAGAGGTTTGCGTCAGCCGCCGCCCGGAACCTGACGCAAACCTCTTGATCACCGAAGAGGTCCCGGGGTCAGAAGAAGAGGCCGCGGCGCTGGATGGACTGGCGGAGCCAGCCGTCGAGCTGGGCGGCCCAGTCGGTGTTGTGCACGGTGGCGTGGTCGACGCTGAACCGGCCGAAGGCGTCCCGCCCCTCGGTGAACACGCCGCCCCGCTTGTCGATCTCCAGCACCACCTGCACCTGCTGCGGGTCGGTGACGAAGGTGACCTCCAGCTGGTTGATCGCCTGGGCGTACTGGGGGGCCGGGTAGAACTCGATCTCCTGGTAGAACGGCAGGTGCTGGCGTACCCCGTAGATGTGGCCCCGCTCGACGTCGGCGCGGGCGAACCGGAAGCCCAGCCGCAGCAGCGCCTCCAGCAGCGCCTCCTGGGCCGGCAGCGGGTGCACCGCCACCGCGTCCAGGTCGCCCTTGTCGACCGCCCGCGCCACCTCCAGCTCCGTACGCAGCCCCATCGTCATCCCGTGCAGGTGCTGCCCGTACAGCTCGGTGAGCGGGGTCTCCCACGGCACGTCGAAGCGGAACGGGACGTCGTAGCGCTGCCCCGGCTCCAGCCGGAACGCCCCGGTCACCTGGCGACGGTGGAACTCCTGGGTGGTCTCGTACTCGCTGTCACCGCTCTCCACCTCGACCCGGGTGACCAGGCCCAGCGCGACGTAGTCGATGTCGACCGCGTGCTCGCCGCCGGCCACGTGCACGACGCCCTCCAACTGACCGCCCGGACGGCAGTTCGGATTGCTCAGCACCGTCTCCACCGACGGACCGCCGACACCCATCGCCTGCATGAGCCGCTTGAAGACCACGACGCCCTCCACCCTCTCGAAGATCGACCGTTGCACGCCCGACCTGCTGATTCGGCCCGAACGGCCGACTGCCGGCACGGTAGCCGGGCCTGGCAAGGTCATACCCCGGTACCCCTATCCGCTGTCGGTTCCCCGATCGCCTCACTCCCGTTTCACGTCCCGGTTGCCAGAGTGTGTGTCACCGGCGCCGCTGGGCCGGCAACGCGGCACAGACGTGGACACGGGGAGAGACAGAGATGGTCCTTCAGATGATCGAGAACCAGATCGGCCCGGCCGTCACCACCGACGCCGAGGCTGCCGCCGACACCCTGACCGACCTCGACGCCACCGACGAGCGCGGCGTCTCCACGGACCTGGTCCGGGCATACCTCAACGGCATCGGGCGCACCAAGCTGCTCACCGCCGAGCAGGAGGTGGTGCTCGCCAAGCGGATCGAGGCCGGGCTGTTCGCCGAGGAGAAGCTGGCCACCTGCACGCCCGTCTCGACGGAGCTGCGCGCCGACCTGGAGATCGTCGTCGCCGAGGGGCGCACGGCCAAGGACCACCTGCTGGAGGCCAACCTGCGCCTCGTCGTCAGCATCGCCAAGCGGTACACCGGCCGGGGCATGGCGTTCCTCGACCTCATCCAGGAGGGCAACCTCGGCCTGATCCGGGCGGTCGAGAAGTTCGACTACACCAAGGGCTTCAAGTTCTCCACGTACGCGACCTGGTGGATCCGGCAGGCGATCACCCGGGCGATGGCCGACCAGGCCCGCACCATCCGCATCCCGGTGCACATGGTCGAGCAGGTCAACCGGATGGTCCGGGCCCGCCGCGAGCTGGCCGTCACGCTGGGCCGCGAGCCCACCGTCGCCGAGGTCGCCCGCGCCATGGACGTCCCCGAGTTCCAGGTCATCGAGCTGATCTCGTACGACCGGGAGCCGGTCAGCCTCGACCAGGCCGTCGGCGAGGACGGCGAGAGCGCCCTGGGCGACTTCGTCGCCGCCGTCGACCCGGCCGCCGAGCCCGGCGCGGCCGCCGCCGACGGCGAGCTGCGCAACGAGGTGCAGATCGTGCTGGCCACCCTGTCCCAGCGGGAGCAGGCCGTGATCCGGCTCCGCTTCGGCCTGGACGACGGCCGGCAGCGCACCCTCGACGAGGTGGGCAAGGAGTTCGGCCTGTCCCGGGAGCGGATCCGGCAGATCGAGAAGGTCACGCTGCTCAAGCTGCGCGCCCCGGAGCGGGCGCAGCGGCTGGAGGCGTACGCCTGCTGAAGCGGCACGCGTAAGGAGGGGCCCCGGCGGTTCGCCGGGGCCCCTCGCGCATGCGGTGCGGCGCTGGGCGCGGGCCCAGCGGTGTTAGGAGGGGGCCCTTCCTATACAAAAGGCGTTAACAGGGGGCCCTTCCTTACAGGCGGCGGGGGCCCGTGTCGGGGCGGGCGCCCGCCGCGCCGACGCCCACCGTGGCGTGCAGCACCGAGATGCCGTCGGGGCGGGCCAGCACCGGGTTGAGGGTGAGCGAACGCACCCGGGGCTGCTCGTCGGCGAGCCGCCCCACCCGCAGCAGCAGCTCCGCCAGGGCGGCCCGGTCCACCGGCGCGGCCCCCCGGTGCCCGCGCAGCAGCGGCGCGGCCCGGGGCGCGTCGACCAGCTCGGCGGCGTCGACGTCGGTCAGCGGCACCGCCCGCCACGCCCGGTCGCCGAGCAGCTCGGTGGCGACGCCGCCGAGGCCGAAGCCGACCACCGGCCCGAACGCCGGGTCCTCCACCAGCTCCACCACGCAGGGCACGCCGGGCGGGACCATCGCCTGCACCAGGACGTCCGCGCCGAAGACCGCCGACATCTCCGCGTACGCCCGGCGCACCGCCGCCGCGTCGGCCAGGTCGAGCCGGACCGCGCCGAGGTCGAGGCGGTGCCGCAGCCCGGGGGCGGCGGCCTTCAGCGCCACCGGGCAGCCGAGCGCCCCGGCGGCGGCGACCGCCTCGTCGGCCGACCCGGCGCGCACCGACGGCACCACGTCGATCCCGTACGCGCCCAGCAGCCCCGCCGGGTCGGCCCCGTCGGCGCGCAGCGCGGCGGCCGCGGCGGCGGGGTCGACGCGGGGCAGCTCGGGCAGCGCGCCGGTCGGCCGGCGCAGCCAGTCGGCGTACGCGGCGACCCGGGCCAGCGCCCGCACCGCCTCCTCCACGCTCGGATACGCCGGCACCCCCGCCGGCACGCGCCCGGCGAGGAAGGTCGCCACCACCGGCTTGCCGGCGTCGAGCGCGCCGGGCAGGGCGGCGGCGAAGTCGGCCCCGGTGTCGGAGAGCTGGCCGGGCAGCGGCGGGGCGAAGACCGCGACGAGGGCGTCCACGTGCTCGTCGGCGGCGGCCGCGCCGAACGCGGCGGCGAACTCGGCCGCCCCGGCCCGGGGGCCCACGTCGGACGGGTAGCCGGCCGCCACCGTCAGCCCCTGCGCGGCGCAGGCGGTGGCGGCCAGCCCGGTCAGCGCCGAGGAGTTGCCGACCACGGCGACCCGCCGCCCGGCGGGCCGGGGCTGGTGGGCCAGCAGCACGCCGACGTCGAGCAGCTCGGCGACCGTGTCGACCCGGATCACCCCGGACTGGGCGAACAGGGCGTCGACCGCGACCGCGTCGGGGCCGGGCGCGTCGCCGTTCAGGCCGGGCGGGCGGGCCGGGGACGCCAGCGCCACCACCGGCTTGTCCCGGCCGATCCGCCGGGCCAGCCGGGCGAACTTGCGCGGGTTGCCGAACGTCTCCAGGTACAACATGATCACGTCGGTGCCGGGGTCGTCCTGCCAGTACTGGAGCAGGTCGTTGCCGGAGACGTCGGCCCGGTTGCCGGCCGAGACGAAGCTGGACAGGCCGAGGCCCCGCCGGGCCGCCTCGGCCAGCAGCGCCACCCCGAACGCGCCGGACTGGCTGAAGATGCCCACCCGGCCGGGGGCCGGCAGCGCGGGCGCGAGGGTCGCGTTGAGGCGTACCTGCTCGGCGGTGTTGGCCACGCCCAGGCAGTTCGGGCCGACGACCCGCATCCCGGCGGCGTGCGCGGCGCGGACCAGGGCCCGCTGGGCCGCCGCGCCGTCCGCGCCGGCCTCGGCGAAGCCGGCCGAGATCACCACCAGGCCGTGCGCGTCGGCCGCCGCCGCGTCGGCCACCACCGCGCCCACCGCCTCCGGGGCCACCGCGACGACCGCCAGGTCGATCGGGTGGCCGGCGTCGACCGCCGACGGGTACGCGGGCAGCCCCGCCACCGTCGCCGCGCTTGGATGCACCGGCACGACCGGCCCCGGGTAACCGCCGTCGCGCAGGTGCCCGAGCAGGGCCGCGCCGACGCCCTGCCCGGTGGCGCTCGCCCCGTAGACGGCCACGCCCCGGGGGGCCAGCAGCCGGGCGATGGAGCGGGCCTCGGTGCGGTGCTCCCGGCCCCGCTGCACCGCCAGCGTCGCCTCGGTGGGTGCGATCGGGAAGCTCAGGTGCACCACGCCGTCGGCGTACTGGCGTTGGACCTGGTAGCCGAAGTCGGCGAAGACCCGCAGCATCGCCCCGTTGGCCGGGAGCACCTCGGCGACGAAGCGCACGATCCCGACCCGCCGGGCCGCGTCGGCCAGGTGCTCCAGCAGCACCGAGCCGATCCCCCGCCCCTGGTGGGCGTCCTCCACCACGAACGCCACCTCGGCCTCGGGGGCCTGCGGGCCGAGCCGCTCGTAGCGGCCCACGGCGACGATCCGCCCGGCGGCGAGCACCACGAACGCCTCCCGGTCGACGTGGTCGACGTGCACGAAGCGGTTCAGGTCCCGCTCCGGGATGCGCGGGTACGGCGAGAAGTAGCGCAGGTAGCGGGTGCGCTCCGAGAAGCGGGCGTGCATCGCCACGATCCCGGGCGCGTCGTCCGGGCGGATCGGGCGCAGCCCGACGGTGCTGCCGTCGCTGAGCAGCACGTCCACCGGCTGGTCGACTGTGGTCACCGGTTCCGGCCCCTCCCCGGGCGCAGCCCGGTCAGTCCCGCGGGTCGTGCGGGTCGAGGCCGAGCAGCGGGAACACCGCCTTGCGGGTCGCCGCGATGGCCCGGTCCACCGGGTTCGGCTCGCCGGTCGGCTGCCACGGCGCGAACGCGGGGTCGGCGTCGTCGGTCATCCGCAGCGGCACCTCCCGGCCGGGGCGGCGGGCGGCGGCGAGGCCGCGCCAGCCCGGCGGGGTGAGCGTCGCCGGGTCGATCGGGTCGCCGGTCGCCACCGCGAGCAGGTGGGTCCAGGCGCGGGGCACCACCTCGACGAGGGCGTACCCGCCGCCGCCGGTGGCCACCCAGCGGCCGTCGCACAGCTCGTCGGCAAGCGCCCGCAGCGCCAGGTAGGTGGCGCGCTGCCCGTCGACGCTCAGGTGCAGGTCGGCGAGGGGGTCGATGCGGTGCCCGTCCGCCCCGCACTGGGTCACCAGGAGCTGCGGCCGGAACGCCCGCAGCACCGACGGCACCACCGCGTGGAACGCGCGCAGCCAGCCGGCGTCGTCGACCCCGGGCGGCAGCGGCACGTTCACGGCGCTGCCCGGCGCGCCCGGGCCGCCCGTCTCGTCGGGGAACCCGGTGCCGGGGAACAGGGCGAGCGGGGTCTCGTGCAGGCTGACGGTGAGCACCCGGGGGTCGTCCCAGAAGATGGCCTGCACGCCGTCGCCGTGGTGCACGTCCACGTCGACGTACGCGATCCGCTCCGCGCCGAGGTCGAGCAGGCGGGCGATGGCCACCGCCGGGTCGTTGTAGACGCAGAACCCGGCGGCGCGGGCCGGCATCGCGTGGTGCAGCCCGCCGGCCACGTTGACCGCCCGCCGGGCCTCGCCCCGCCACACCGCCTCGGCGGCGGCCACGGTCGCCCCGGCGACCAGCGCGCTGGACTCGTGCATCCCCTCGAAGACCGGATTGTCCGATGTGCCCAGCCCGTACCCGGCGAAGAGCGGGTCGCGGGGTGCGACGCGGACGGCGTCGAGGTAACGCGGGTCGTGCACCCGGGTCAGCAGGGCGTCGTCGGCCGGCTCCGGCCGGACCAGCCGCACCCCGGGCCGGCCCAGGACGCCCAGCTCCCCGGCGAGCGCGACGGTCAACTCGACCCGCACCGGGTCGAGCGGATGGTCACCCATGTCGTAGGCGAGCAGGGCCTCGTCCCACACCACCACCGTGTCCTCGGACATGGGGTCATCGTCGCACGGGCCACCGCCGCCGCCCACCACCCGCGCTGCCGCCGTGGCCGGTGTCTCCCTGGTCGGCGGCCCTCCCGGCCGCCGGGCACCGGCGGTCAGCCGCCGGTGGCGACGGGGCGGGACGGGTCGGCCACCCAGTTGCTCCACGATCCGACGTAGAGGGCGGCGTCCGGGCGGCCCGCCAGGTGCAGGGCGAGCACGGCCTGCGCGGCGGTCACCCCGGACCCGCAGTACGCCCCCACGGCCGCGGCGTCGGCCACCCCGGCGGCGGCGAACCGCTCCCGCAGCGCCGCGCCGGACGGGAAGCGGCCGTCCGGGCCGACGTACTCCCCGGCGGGCAGGTTCACCGCGCCCGGCACGTGCCCGGCCACCGGGTCGACCGGCTCGTGCTCGCCCCGGAAGCGGGCCGCGGCCCGCACGTCGAGCAGCGTCCCGTCGCCGGCGGCGGCGAGCGCGGCGGCCGCGTCGGCGTCGAGCACCGGCAGCCCGCCCGGGCGGACGGTCACGTCCCCGGGGGCCGGGGTGGGCACGTCCGTCGACACGGGCAGGCCGGCGGCCACCCAGGCCGGAAAGCCGCCGTGCAGCACCCGGACCGGCCGGTGCCCGGCCCAGCGCAGCGTCCACCAGGCCCGCGCCGCGCCGAGGCCGTCGCCGCCGTCGTACACGACGACGGGGTGACCGGCGCGGACCCCGGCGGCCCGCAACGCGGCCTGGAGGGCGGCGGGGTCGGGCAGCGGATGCCGGCCGGCCGCGCCGGGCGGCCCGCACAGCGCGGCGTCCAGGTCCACGAAGACCGCGCCCGGCAGGTGACCGGCGGCGTGGTCCTCGCGGCCGGGCGGGCCGGCGAGCCGCCACCGGACGTCGAGCAGGGCGGGCGGGTCGGCGGAGTCGAGCTCCGCCGCGAGCCGGTCGGCCTCGACCAGCGGCTCCTCGGTACCGGACATGCCGTCCAGTGAACACCATTCGGGCGGTCACCTCGCGATTCGGCGGCGGACGATCTCCAGTGGCCGGGGTACCATCGACCTCCGGGAGGTCGCCGACGTGAAGCACCTGGTCGACACGAGTGGGCGCGGAACTGCCTCCGCCGAGAGGGGGAATCGATGCGCCACGATCTAGTGGACACGACCGAGATGTACCTGCGCACCATCCTCGAACTCGAGGAGGAGGGCGTCCCGCCGTTGCGCGCCCGGATCGCCGAGCGGCTGCGCCAGAGCGGTCCCACCGTCAGCCAGACCGTCGCCCGGATGGAACGCGACGGGCTGCTCACCGTCGAGGGCGACCGGCACCTCGCGCTCACCCCGCTGGGCCGCGCGTCCGCCGTGTCCGTGATGCGCAAGCACCGGCTCGCCGAGCTGCTGCTGGTCAACGTCATCGGGATGCCCTACGAGGAGGCCCACGAGGAGGCCTGCCGGTGGGAGCACGTGATGAGCGACGCGGTCGAGCAGCGGGTGTACGACCTGCTCAACCGCCCCACCCGCTCCCCGTACGGCAACCCGATCCCGGGCCTGGAGGAGCTGGGCACCCCCGAGCAGCCGACCGACCGCAGCGACGGCGAGCGCAACCTGGCGTTCCCGGGGCTCACCGGCACGGTGGTCGTGCGGCGGATCTGCGAGAGCGTGCAGACCGACGCCGACGTGCTGCGGCAGCTGCACGCCGCCGGGGTCGACCCGGGCGCGACCGTGACCGTGGCCCAGGAGCGCGACGGCGTCTCCATCGACCGCTCCGGCGACCGGGTCCGGCTGCCCCGCGAGGTCGCCTCCCGGGTCTTCGTCGCCGCCCGCTGACCTGACGCCGCTCCCCGGGCCCGGCGGGAGGGCTCCGTCCGGTGCCCCGGCGCCGGCGCGCCAGTTCACAGGGCCCGGGTGTCGACCGTCCCCGCCAGCGCGACCAGCTTCCCGGCGACCTCCTCGGCCGCGTCGCGCCCGGCGCCCTTCGGCAGCGTCCAGCGCAGCACGGCCAGCCGGTCCTCGGTGGCCAGCCAGCCCACCTCGGCGACCGGCCCCTGCCCCTTCGTCGCCGCCCCGGTCCGCCGGTAGGCGACCTGACCCAGCCGGCTGACCTTCCGGGCCCCCGCGGGCCGCACGTCGGCCGTGAAGTCGGCCACGCCGATCGACGTGTCGGTGACGGCGAGGGTCAGCTCCGGCAGCAGCGCCCGCTTCGCGCGCAGCACGCAGGTGCGGGTGTCGTCGCGCGCGCTGGCCGCCGCCACGTCGAACCGCTCCCCGGTGTGCTCCTCGACCACGGCGAAGTCGAGCAGCCGGCACGCGCCGCCGGAGGACGCCGCCGGCACGTCGACCACGACAGGCGCGCCCCGGGGCACCGCCACCGGCTCCGCCGCCTCCGCCCCGCACCCCGCCACCAGCAGCGTCGACACGCCCGCCAGGCAGATCCAACCGCGCACGCCGACCTCCGCGCCTCCCGGCGGTTCCCGCCGATGTCCGCCCGACACCGTACGGGTTGTCCGCCTCGGGCGAAAGCCCACGGTCCGTGGCGACCCGCGCGGGCCGAAGCCCGTCGACGGCGACACCGGCGCAGGATCAGTCGGCCACGTACGGGCAGTGCCGGCAGCCCCGCCCGCAGCAGGTGCCCCGGCGGGCCAGGAAACCGGCGGTGAGCACGAACAGGCCGGTCTCCGGATCGGGATAGCCGGCCTGCCCCGCCGCGAGGGCGGCGGCATGCGCGGCGAGGACCCGCTCCCGGTGCGGGTGCTGCGGCGACAGCCGCGACGGGTGCGGCTCGGTCAACGGCCGGTCCGCCAACGGCACCCGCTCTCCCCCCACCGCCGCAGTGTAAGGAAGGGCACCTTGTTAACGCATTCTGCATAGGAAGGGCCCCTTCCTAACGCCCGTCGCCGCCCACCCGGCGCGCCCGCCGTTCGGCCCGCCGCCGGCTACGTCGGGTCGGCGTGACGGGGCCGGCGGGCCAGCAGGTACGCCTGGGGGCCGCGCTCGTAGCCCTCCGGCTCCCGGACCAGGCGGGCGTGCACGGCGAACCCGGCGGCGGCGAGCTGCGCGGCGATCCGGTCCGGCGGCAGCCAGTGCACGTCGTAGGAGACGGTGTGACCGTACGCCTGCTCCAGGCGGATCCGCTTGTCGCCGGCCTTGAACGCGAGCAGCAGCTCGCCGCCCGGGGCGAGCACCCGGTGGAACTCCGCGAAGACGGCCGGCAGCGCCTCCGGCGGCAGATGGATGATCGAGTACCAGGCGACGAGCCCGGCGAGGCCGGCGTCGGCCAGCGGCAGGGCGGTCATCGAGGCGACGGCGAAGCGCACCCCCGGCCAGGATCGGCGGGCCACGGCGACCATCCCCGGGGAGAGGTCGAGGCCGACGACGTCCAGCCCGAGGCCACGCAGGTGGGCGGTGATCCGGCCGGTGCCACAGCCGGCCTCCACGACCGGCCCGGACGTGGCCACCCGGGTGGTCCCACCACCGCCGACCAGCTCGGCGAAGGTGGTCAGCAGGGCCCGCTCCAGCGGCTTGTGCCTCAACTCACCGTGGACCAGCCGGGCGTAGTCGACGGCCACCTCGTCGTACGCGGCGCGGGTCTCCCGCAGCCAGTTCGGTTCCCCCATGACGGGCGACCCTAGCCGCCGGACAGGACGTGCTGCCCGAGTGCCGCGCGCCGAGGCGGGCCGGGTCAGAAGGCGGTGGTGCCTCAGCGGGGAACACCCTCCGCCGCTCTGCGTGACCCCGCGCGGGGCGTCACGCGAACCAGGTGACCGCCTGACCGTGCGGCCTCGTCCAGGCCAGCGGCGTGCCGTCCAGCGCGAGCACGTTGTGCAGCGCCCCGTCCGGTGGCTCCGGCAGCGCGCCGTGCCCCAGCACCTCCGGGGTCTCGTTGGCGAGCCAGTGGCCGGGCAGTGTGCGTACCAGATCGGCGAAGGCCGCCCGGCGCGGAGCCGGCACCAGGTAGAGCACGCTGGTGTGGAACACGACCAGGGTCGCGCCGGCGGGCGCCCGCGCGGCAAGCGCCGGCAGGTCGTCGACAAGATCGCCGCGGACGAGCAGCGGCGGGTCGGCCGCCGCGACGGCCGAAGCGGCCCGCAGCCGGGCGCGGCGGTGGGTGTGCTCGGGCCAGACGAGGGCGTCGAGCCAGGCGGCGTCGGCGGGGTCGGTCACGTCGAGGGGGTTCAGGTCCAGCCCGGCCCGCCACACCACCTCGGGCCGGCGGGTCGGCGGCGCGACGCCGGTGAGCGCGCAGTCGAGGACGGGCTCGCCGTCGCCGATCCGGTGGTCGCCGTAGCGGTAGGAGTACCGGTCGGGGTAAAGGCACAGCCCCGCCGACGCGCCGACCTCCAGCAGCGCGAGGGGCTGCGGCAGCGTGGCCAGCACCGGCAGGAGCGCCGCGCACCGCCCGGCCTCGTTGGTCTGGGTCGCGCGGGTACGCAGCTGCGCCGCGACCGCCGGCCAGTGGGCCGCCGCGAACTCGCCGAACCCGGCCGGGTCCTCGACCGGCCCGCCGAGCAGCCGGACGACGGCGAACAGCAGGTTGGGCTGCCGTTTGGCCGCCGGCACCGTGCCGAGCAGGGCGAGCAGTCGACCGTCGCGGGCGACGGCGTGGGCCAGCCGCTCGTACGCGGGAGACACGCCGCGCGCCTCGCGGTCGGCGAACTCGACGTAGCTGGCGGCGACCGCCGCATCCACACCTGTCGTCATCGCCGAAGGCTAGCCGCTCTGCGGGGTGTGAGAGGGGCACCCCTCTCTACCGTAGGCGTTAACAAGGTGCCCTTCCTTACACCGACAGGTCGAGCCCCGGGCGCTGGCGCGCCCGGGGCTCGACTGCTGCCACACTCAGCTACAGCCGCTGGTCGACCCGCAGCCCTCGCAGACGTAGCAGCTGCCCGCCGGGCGCATCTTCGTGCCGCAGGTGAAGCAGAGCGGCGCGTCGGCGGCCTTGCCGATCACGGCCTCCAGCAGCTCAGTGCTGGAGCCCACCGACGGGGCCGGCTTCGCGGCGGCGACGTCGGCCAGCTCCTGCGTCGGCTGGGCGACCGCCCCGACCGTGGCCGGCTGGCCCGGCGTAGCGGTCTCCGGCGACTCGACCGGCGCGGAGGCCGCCATCGCGGTGAGGTCCGCACCGCTGACCGTCGCGCTCTCCGCCTCCGCCTCGGCCCGCAGCTGGGCGGCCCGCTCCTTGGCGGTGAAGATGCCCAGCTCGGCGCGGCGCTCGTACGGCAGGAAGTCCAGGGCCAGGCGACGGAAGATGTAGTCCATCACCGAGGCGGCCATCCGCACGTCCGGGTCGTCGGTCATGCCGGCCGGCTCGAAGCGCATGTTGGTGAACTTGCTGACGTACGTCTCCAGCGGGACGCCGTACTGGAGGCCGATGGAAATGGCCACCGAGAAGGCGTCCATCACGCCGGCCAGGGTCGAGCCCTGCTTCGACATCTTCAGGAAGACCTCGCCGAGGCCGTCGTCCGGGTACGACGAGGCGGTGAGGTAGCCCTCCGCGCCGCCGACGGAGAAGCTGACGGTCTCCGAGGGCCGCTTCTTCGGCAGCCGCTTGCGCACCGGGCGGTACTCGACGACCTTTTCGACCACCTTCTCGACGGCCTTCTCCGCCTCGGCCGGGGCCTCGGTCGACGCGGTCGCCTTGTTGGGCTTGGCCACCGACAGCGGCTGGCCGACCTTGCAGTTGTCCCGGTAGATCGCCAGCGCCTTCAGGCCGAGCTTCCAGCCCTCGAAGTAGATCTTCTCGACGTCCTCGACGGTCGCCTGCTCCGGCATGTTGACCGTGTTGTGGTTCATGATGCCGTTCGCCACGAAGGCGTGGGTCTCCGGCACCGAAAGGTCGAACACCTCCCGCTCACCAGCATCCACGACGGAGTCGACGGGCGAGAAGTGCAGGTTGCCGTCCAGCACCTGGCGCAGCCACCCCGGCAGCACCACCCCGTCGAGGGAGGCCACCCGCTCCACCGTACGACGGGTGACGTGCGTGGTGCGCTCGTCGAGGAGGAACGCGAAGCTCGAACGGTCACCGCGAACGCCGTCCCGGCCCGGCTTTCCCGCCGGAATGAGGTTGTAGAGTTCCCGCCCGGTGATGCCGGGCACGACATCCGCCGTCCCCGTGCCGTAGGACTGGGCGAGGTAATGAGCGGCAGCAGCGGCCTTCTCCGGCTCCAGGAACGGCACCATGCTCACCAGGAGCTGCCCCTGGTAGCCGGCGGCGTAGACCTCGTCGTACGACTTGCCGTACTCGGAGTTGAACTTGCTCACCCGGCCGTGCACGACACCGAGGTTGGTCAACACGGCCTGCAGGTCGTCCAGCAGGGCCGGGCTGTCCAGACAGATCGCCCACTTCGGCGCGGTGGCCGTCGTCACGCATGCGTCGAGCGCGAGGCCGCGCAGGAAGGCCAGCACCATGTCGCGAGGGGAGCGCAGCACCGCGTCGGGGATCCGCTTCTCGGAGGCTCGCGAGCCACAGCCGAGCTCCGTCATGAACTCCACGACGGTCTTGGATGACAGGACCACCGCCGGGCACTTGCCAGGCTGCCGGTCGATCCGGGCGGTCAGCCCGAACACCGACTGCCAGGCTGCCTGGATCCGCTCCAGCACCGAGTCGACCGAGTTGGTGATGGTGATCGTCCAGTTGCTGCGGCTGGTGTGCCCCTCGGCGGCGTACGCGCCGAGGAGGAGTGCCAACTCCTCCGTCATCTCCTGCGGCAGCGTCACCGAACGCTGGTTCCCGTAGGACCGCGAGGTCACCACGTCGCGCAGGCTCGCCGGGACGGACGACCACAGGTCGGCACCGTACTGGGTGGCGACGTGGTCACCCGGCTGGAGTTCACCCAGCGTCTTCCAGACCAGTCCACCCTCACCAGCGGTGAGCAGCCGGTGTGGATAGGTACCGGTCACCGAGTGCCCTGAGCGGAGCGTGGCCGTCCGCACCGGACGTACCCCGCCGTAGTAGAACGCGTCGGTCTTGCGGTCACCGTCCAGGGAGGAGATCTTGAGGAACTCCGCCCGGAACGTGTCCTCCGCCTCACCCTGGTAGAGGCTGCCCATTCGGACAAGCCCGTCCCCGGAGGCCACCAGGGTCTCCCCGACGACGCACTTGGAGATGGCGCCCGAGATGAACGGCTGGACGGCCGCCATCATCCGCACGTGCCCCATCGGCGCGATGGACCGCTCGCCCATGGCGCAGTCGAAGACCGGGTAGTGGTCCGGCTTGAGGCCGGGGGCGTCCACCACGTGGCCGTGGTCGGCGATGTGCTCGACGATCGCCTCGACCTGCTCCTCGGGGTAGCCGAGGCTGCGCAGGGCGCGCGGGACGGTCTGGTTGACGATCTGCATGGAACCGCCGCCGACCAGCTTCTTGAACTTGACCAGCGCCAGGTCGGGCTCGACGCCGGTGGTGTCGCAGTCCATCATCAGGCCGATGGTTCCGGTAGGTGCGAGCACCGCGGCCTGGGAGTTGCGCCAGCCGTGCTTGTCACCGATCTTGTTGCCCTGGGTCCACTGCTTCGTGGCCTCCCGGACGATCGCGGTGGCGACCGTGCTCGTGGGCTTGATCTCGTCGTTGGCGGCGGCGTGCTTGCGCATGACCCGCTTGTGCGGCTCGGCGTTGCGGGCGTAGCCGTCGTACGCGCCGACGATGCCGGCCAGCTCGGCCGAGCGGCGGTACGCCGTGCCGGTCATCAGCGAGGTGATGGCGGCGGCGACGGAGCGGCCCTGCTCCGAGTCGTACGGCAGGCCCGAGGCCATCAGCAGCGCGCCGAGGTTGGCGTACCCGATGCCGAGCTGCCGGTACGCGCGGGTGGTCTCGCCGATCCGCTCGGTCGGGAAGTCGGCGAAGCAGATCGAGATGTCCATCGCGGTGATGACGAACTCGACCGAGCGGACGAACTTCTCCACCTCGAACCCGCCGTCGGCCCGCAGGAACTTCATGAGGTTCAGCGAGGCCAGGTTGCAGGACGAATTGTCCAAATGAAGGTATTCACTACATGGGTTAGATGCGGTGATTCGTCCGGTTTCCGGGCAGGTGTGCCAGTCGTTGATCGTGTCGTCGTACTGGAGGCCGGGGTCGGCGCACTCCCACGCGGCCTGGGCGATGGTGCGGAACAGCTTCTTGGCGTCGATGGTTTCGATGGTCTGCCCGTCGAGCCGGCCGCGCAGGTCGAAGCCGCCGCCGTTCTCCACGGCCGACATGAACTCGTCGGAGACGCGCACCGAGTTGTTGGCGTTCTGGTACTGCACGCTGACGATGTCGTTGCCGCCGAGGTCCATGTCGAAGCCGGCGTCCCGCAGCGCGCGGATCTTGTCCTCCTCGCGCGCCTTGGTGATCACGAACTCCTCGATGTCCGGGTGGTCGACGTCGAGGATGACCATCTTCGCCGCGCGCCGGGTGGCGCCGCCGGACTTGATCGTGCCGGCGGAGGCGTCCGCGCCGCGCATGAAGCTGACCGGGCCGGAGGCGGTGCCGCCGGAGGAGAGCAGCTCCCGGGAGGAGCGGATCCGGGACAGGTTGACCCCGGAGCCGGAGCCGCCCTTGAAGATCAGCCCCTCCTCCTTGTACCAGTCGAGGATCGAATCCATCGAGTCGTCGACGGAGAGGATGAAGCAGTTGTGCACCCGTAGGTTGCCGGCGAGGAACTCGCCGCTCTCCGTCTGGATGTCGTAGACCTCCATCGCGCCGAGCGGCTCGATGCGGTCGATCTCCAGCCGCTTGACGCCGCCGGCCGACCGGCCCGCCTTGGCGAAGCTCTGCTCGAGCTTGGCCATCTTCTCCGCGCCGACGAAGCCGATGTGGGTGGCGAAGAGGTCACGGTCGCCGTCGTTCTGGATCCGGACCGACCAGCAGCCCTTACGGTTCGGGCGCGGGTCGGGCTTGTGCGCGACGCGGGAGAAGATCCCGAAGCGCAGCAGCAGGCTCTGCACGCCCCGGATCAGCTTCTCCGAGACCATGTCCACCGCAACGAGCGTCGAGTGCTCGCGCGCGGAGACGTAGCCCTCGGCCTGGAAGATGCTGCGCAGGTACGCCGCGACGACCGGCAGCGGCGCGGTGAAGAGTTGCCGCGGCACCTCCATCTCGACGCCGCGGGTGAGCAGGTCCCACTTCTGCACGAACGGGCGCAGGTGCTCGCCGTAGAGGCGGGTGCGGCGGCAGTCCAGCTCGTCGCTCTGCGTCGTCACCGTGCGCTCGTGCCGGTGTGCGCCGCCGAAGACCTCGTCGAGGGTGACGGTGACCCAGTCCAGCTCGTCGTCGTTGACGGTCATCGCCTCGATCGTCAACGACCGGTTCGTGCCCTCGTCGTACTGCCCCACGAACCCGTCGGACTGCAGCCAGCCGGCGAGCGCGGCCTCGCGGATCTCCCGCAGGTCGATCTCGCTCTCGCCATAGGCGTAGGTGCGGTGCCATTCCAGCTTGTCGCCGGGCGCGAGCGTGCCGGCCTCGACCCACTGGCCCGTGCCGTCGCCCGTGCTCTTCCACACCACGTGGTCCGGCGTGACGTCGAGCTGGTAACCCGCCTTGGTGTGCAGCCGGACGACCTCGCGCACCCCGTTGGCCTTGACGGCGACGATCCTGGTCAGGCCGTTGCCGTCGTACACCTTGGCCCCGACGGCGTTCCCCTCGACCAGCTTGCCGATCGGCACCAGGCCGCCGGGGGTGCTGACCAGCGAGTCGTAGGGCAGACACGCGCTGACCTGCTGGGGCGAGGGCGTGCCGACGTTGAACCAGACCGGCGAGTTGAAGCTGAACACCTGGTGCAGCAGCATCCAGGTCAGCTCGTGGCCGAACACCTCGGCGTCGGCCGGGGTCGCGAAGTAGCCGTGCTCCTCACCGGCGGCCCGGTAGGTGCTGACCACCCGGTCGATGAGCTGCCGCAGCGACCACTCCCGCTCGGGGGTGCCCACGGCGCCCCGGAAGTACTTGGTGGTGACGATGTTGGCCGCGTTGACGCTCCAGGACTCGGGGAACTCGACCCCGCGCTGCTCGAAGTTGATCGAGCCGTCCCGCCAGTTCGTCATCACGACGTCGCGACGCTCCCACGTCACCTCGTCGTAGGGGTGGACCCCCTCGGTCGTCCACACCCGCTCGACCTTCAGGCCGGTGCTGGCCTTCGTCCGCGTCCGGCTTGCTGTCACGCCGTCCCCCGCCATCTCATCCGCCCCCTCGTCTGCGCGGTCACCCACCGCGCGTCCAAACTGTCAGAAACCAGAAAAATCATTCGGTACGGCCGGCGGCCCCCGCCGCCGCCGTCCCGTCGCCGCCGGCCACGACGCCCTCCCGGGCGCGGGCGGCGGCCCGCAGCGTCTCGATCTCGCGCTCGAAGTCCGCGAGGGAGTCGAACGAGCGGTAGACGCTGGCGAAGCGCAGGTAGGCCACCTCGTCCAGGTCCCGCAGCGGGCCCAGGATCGCCAGGCCGACGTCGTGGCTGGGGATCTCGGCGGCCCCCTTGGCCCGGATGGTCTCCTCGACCTTCTGCGCGAGTAGGGCGATCGAGTCCTCGTCGACCGGTCGCCCCTGGCACGCCTTGCGCACCCCACCGACGATCTTGATGCGGCTGAACGGCTCGGTCACCCCGCTCCGCTTGACCACGGCGAGCACCGCCTCCTCGACGGTGGTGAACCGCTTGCCACACTCGGGGCAGGACCGCCGCCGCCGGATCAGCTGGCCGTCGTCGGCCTCCCGCGAGTCGACGACCCGGGAGTCGGCGTGCCGGCAATATGGGCACCGCATCGCCTGACCTCCTTCATCGACGGCGGGCCGACAGGCATCCCCGGGCACGCGAAACCGCGGCGCCGGCCCCGCTCGGGGACCGCCACCGGGTGCGGTAGCGGGAAGTGCGGTCGGTAGTCGAACCCAACCTGTAGGCGACTTACGCCCGTGTGACTACTACATCTAGGGGTTGACCGTATGCGTCCGGCGGACCGTGGTCAAGTTCGCCGGGGCGTGTCCGGCGCGTCGCCAGAATCACGTCGGCACCCCCTCCGCAGGGCCGCCGAAAGCCCCAACGCGGCACGCGTCCCCCCGGTCACGCCCTGCGGCCGACCCGCGCCTCGAACGGGGATCGGGCAGGCGTGCATCGAACTGACGTTCGAGCGCGCGTACCATTTATCAGAACAGGCGTTCGGATTTCCCGCTTTTCGCGTCCGACACGCCGACGAAGGTCGTACAGATGTTTGAAAATGGCCGATCCCACCTATACGGTCAAGAACAACCGGGCCGGGGAGCACGCGGACCGGCCGAGGCAACGCGCGGCTCACCCCACGCCCCGAGCCGCCGGGCAACGAGCGCCGACCAGGGAGGACGGACGTGACCAAGGACCGGGCCAGCCGGCCGAAGAACCCGCAGCAGAGCACCGAGGCGGGTCCGCCGGCCACCCGACGCCCCCGCGCCGCGCGCAGTCGGGCCGCCCAGCCGGCCGTGCGCCCGGTCACCCCGATGGTCAGCAGCTTCCCCGACCCGGCCACGGTCGACCTGACCGCCCGGCAGCGCCGCATCCTGGAGTTCATCCGCACCTGGGTCGAGCGGCACGGCTACCCGCCGAGCGTGCGGGAGATCGGCGAGGCCGTCGGCCTGGTCTCCCCGTCCAGCGTCGCCTACCAGCTCAAGGAGCTGGAGAAGAAGGGCTTCCTGCGGCGCGACCCGAACCGGCCGCGCGCGGTGGACGTCCGGGCTCCCGCCGACACCCTCGACGACGAGGCGAGCCGCTCGCAGCGCCCCGCACCGGCGTACGTGCCGATGCTCGGCCGGATCGCCGCCGGTGGCCCCATCCTCGCCGAGCAGTCGGTGGAGGACGTCTTCCCCCTCCCCCGCGAGCTGGTGGGCGAGGGCGAGGTCTTCATGCTCCAGGTCAAGGGCGACTCGATGCTCGACGCGGCGATCTGCGACGGCGACTGGGTGGTGGTGCGGCAGCAGCCGACCGCCGAGGCCGGCGACATCGTCGCCGCGATGCTCGACGGCGAGGCGACGGTGAAGACCTACCGCCGCCGTGACGGCCACGTCTGGCTGATGCCGCAGAACCCGGCCTTCGACCCGATCCCGGGTGACGACGCCACCATCATGGGTCGGGTCGTCGCGGTCCTGCGCCGCATCTGACGGGCCGCGCCCCCTGACGGGCCACCCGGGCCGGTGGCGCCCACCGCCGACGGCCACGGGTGCCCGCGCACCCGGGCGGGCCGGTGGGCGAGGACGCCCGCCGCGCCGGGGCGCGACCGCGGTCAGTACCGGTCGCCCCGGTATTCGCGGCCCCCGCCGGGCGGCTGGCCGTAGCCGCCGCGCTCGTCGCCGGGCCCGCCGTCGCCGTGCCGCCCTCCGCGCGGGTCCCTGGGGTCGCGCCCCCGCCGGGGCGGCTCGGCCCGCCCGCCGTAGACCCCGCCACGGCCCGGCTGGGCCGCCCGGTCCGGGGGCGGGGCCCCGCCGCCACCCCGGCCGGGGGGAGCACCCCCGGGCTGCGCGCCGCCGTACCCGCCGCCGGAGGGCCGGCCACCGCCACCCCCGTACACGCCGCCGCCCTGCGGGGGGCGGGCGGCCCCCGCCGGGCGGGCCGCGCCGCCGTACACGCCGCCGGAGGGCGGGCGGGGGCCGGCGGCGGGGGCCGGGGCGGCGGCGTATCCGCCACCGCCGGCCGGCACTCCGCCGTAGACGCCGCCCCGGCCGCCGCCCGGCGGCCGGCCGTCGACCGGCCGCCCCCGGGCCGGTCCGGCCGGACCGGCGTTGAGCGGGAACTCGTCGCGTTCCGGCAGGTCGGCGTCGCCGGACGGGTCGTCGGGCGGCGCGGGACGCCGCCGGGCCCGCAGGATGCCGAAGATGCCGGCACCGACCATCAGCGCGCCGATCACGCCGACGGCCGCGATGAGGTACGTGATCTCGTCGAGGCTCAGCCCCTCGATCCAGGACTTCTCCGCCGCCGGCTTCGGCGGGCCGGCGTCGCCGCCGTTCAGCGCCTCGGCGCCGGTGGTGGCGGGGGTGTAGGCGAGGATCTCGATGGCCTCGTCCTCCCCCAGTTCGCCGCCATCGG
This sequence comes from Micromonospora sp. WMMD712, assembly GCF_029581295.1. Lineage (NCBI taxonomy): Bacteria > Bacillati > Actinomycetota > Actinomycetes > Micromonosporales > Micromonosporaceae > Micromonospora > Micromonospora sp. WMMD712. The sequence goes on along the minus strand of NZ_CP120743.1, from coordinate 6,725,194 downwards.
AGACGGTGACGAACGACTTGCCGTCGGGGGTGTAGGAGATCGCCTCGCCGAACGGGTCCGTCAGTGGGGTCACACGGGGCTTGCCGCCGGTCAGCGCGCCGACGATGTCGCCGCCGGAGACGTCGTACTCGAAGGCGTCCGCGTACGTGCGCAGCACCACCTTCTTGCCGTCGGGCGAGCGGGCGGCGCCGGTGATGGCGACCCGGCCGATGGTGTTGAGCACGTTCGGGGTGTTCGTCTTCGGCAGGGAGACCTCGCCGACCCTGGTCATCGGCACGGGGTCGGTGTCGCCGCTGTTGAGCTTGCCCTCCGGGGTGAAGATCTCGGCCTTGCCGCTGGCCACCTTCGTGATGATCAGCGGCTTGCCGTCGTCGCCGATCAGCAGCGCCTCGGCGTCGTGCGGCTTCTTCTCCGGGTACGACAGCCGGTGCAGCACCGGCCGGGCCGACCCGTCGGCCGGCATGCTCCACACCGCGACCCGTTCCCGCCGCTCGGTGCTGGTGATGTTGTCGCCGATGTCGCCGATCCAGAGCTTCTCGCCGTCCGGCGAGAGCGCCAGGTCCTCCGTGTCGAGCGGGCCGTTGCCCGAGTAGCGGACCTCCCTCGTCACCTGGCACTTGGTGTCGAGGAAGAACACCCGCTTGCGCGCCTCGATGGTGGTGCCGTCGTTGATCACGACGTAGCCGCTCCTGGTCGCCACCAGGCCGGAGAGCTCGCGCAGCCGCTCGTCGGTGACGGCGCAGCGCTTCTTGCCGGGGGTCGGATCGGGGGCGGCGGCGGCCCCGGGGGCGGGCGCGGCCAGGGCGACTCCGGGGAGCGCCACGGTCGCCCCGAGCAGGCCGAGGGCAACCGTGACCGAGGAAACAGCGCGGCGCATGGGGTCAGTGTCGCATGCCCGTGTAAACGCGAGGGGCACGCCGGACCGCCCGTCGCGGGTGGTCCGGCGTGCCCCTCGTTGTCGCGTGCCGGGCCGGGCCGGCCCGGGTTCACCGGGCGGCGGCGACCCGCTCCTCGGCGGCGGCGTACGGCGCCAGCTCGGCGGCGAGCGCCTCGTCGACCCGCACGTGCAGCATCGTGCCCTCCGGCAGGTGGGCGGAGCTGAGCACCTCGCCCTGTCGGTGCACCCGGGCGACCAGGGCCCCCCGGTCGTACGGCAGCACGGCCCGGACCTCCACGGCGGGGCTGGGCAGCCGCGTCTCGATGGCGGCCCGCACCTCGTCGATCCCCCGCCCGGAGCGGGCCGAGGCGAACACGGCGTCGGGCCAGAGCCGCTTGAGGCGCAGCAGCGTCTCCTCGTCGGCCGCGTCGGTCTTGTTGACCACCAGCAGCTCGGGCAGCCGGTCCGCGCCCACCTCGGCGAGCACCTCGCGGACCGCCCGGACCTGCTCCTCCGGGTCCGGGTGGGCGCCGTCGACGACGTGCACCACCAGGTCGGCGTCGGCGACCTCCTCCAGCGTCGAGCGGAACGCCTCGACGATCTGGTGCGGCAGGTGCCGGACGAAGCCGACGGTGTCGGACAGGGTGTAGATGCGCCCGTCGGGCGCGGTGGCCTTGCGGGTGGTCGGGTCCAGCGTGGCGAACAGGGCGTCCTCCACCAGCACGCCGGCACCGGTCAGGCGGTTGAGCAGGCTGGACTTGCCGGCGTTGGTGTAGCCGGCGATCGCCACGGCGGGCACCGCGTTGCGGGAGCGGCGGGCGCGCTTGGTCTGGCGTACGGTGCGCATGGCCTTGATCTCGCGGCGCAGCCGGGCGATGCGGTGCCGGATGCGCCGCCGGTCGGTCTCCAGCTTGGTCTCACCGGGGCCGCGGACGCCGACGCCGCCGCCCGCGCCGCCGCCGCGGCCGGAGCCACCGGTCTGGCGGGACAGCGTCTCGCCCCAGCCGCGCAGCCGGGGCAGCAGGTATTCGAGCTGGGCCAGCTCGACCTGCGCCCGGCCCTCCTTGCTCTTGGCGTGCTGGGCGAAGATGTCGAGGATCAGGGCGGTGCGGTCGACCACCTTGACCTTGATGCGCTGCTCCAGGTTGCGCAGCTGGGACGGGGACAGCTCACCGTCGCAGATCACGGTGTCGGCGCCGCTGGCGAGCACCGCCGCGCCGAGGTCGTCGACCTTGCCCCGGCCGATGTAGGTGGCGGGGTCGGGGCGGCTGCGGCGCTGGATCAGCCCTTCGAGGACCTGCGAGCCGGCCGTCTCGGCGAGCTGCGCCAGCTCGGTGAGGGAGTTGTCGGCGTCGGTCTGCGTGCCCTCGGTCCAGACCCCGACGAGCACGACCCGCTCCAGCCGGAGCTGGCGGTATTCGACCTCGGTGATGTCGGTGAGCTCGGTGGAGAGGCCAGGGACCCGCCGCAGCGCCTGCCGCTCCGACAGCTCGAACTCCCCGGTGGTCGCCTCGAGCTCGTCGTCCATGAGGGGTACGTAGGTCTCCTGGTCGCGCAAACCGCGCCTCCTGTCCGTTATGTGCCGTGGCGACGGATTCTGTCGCGTACGACCAATCCTGACACGTGTCAACGCCGGATGCACCCGCTATATGCCCGTCGCGTGGACCACCGAACGTGGGGGTGAGTGCTCCGCGATCCGGGCGGGCGAGTAGAAATGCGGGGCGAGGAAAGACCGACCCCGATCAGCGTCGACGGAGGGAATCCTGTGGCCATCACCCGACTTCCGAGCGCGGGATTCTCGATCACGATCCGGATCTCCGTGCCGGCGGACGCCTCGTCGATCGGCCGGCTGACCACCTCCGTCGGCGAGGCCGGGGCGATCGTCACCGCGCTCGACGTGGTCGACTCCGACCCCACGCACGTGCTGGTCGACCTGACCTGCGACACCGCCGACGCCGGCCACGCCGACCAGGTCGTCGACGCGCTCACCGCCCTGGACGGGGTGGACGTGCGCAAGGTGTCCGACCGCACGTTCCTGCTGCACCTCGGCGGCAAGATCGAGGTGAGCTCGAAGGTCGCGCTGCGCAACCGCGACGAGCTGTCCCGGGCGTACACGCCGGGCGTGGCCCGGGTCTGCATGGCGATCGCGGAGAACCCGGCCGACGCCCGGCGGCTCACCATCAAGCGCAACACGGTCGCGGTGGTCAGCGACGGCTCGGCGGTGCTCGGCCTGGGCAACCTCGGGCCGGCGGCGTCGCTGCCGGTGATGGAGGGCAAGGCGGCGCTGTTCAAGCGCTTCGGCGGGGTGGACGCCTGGCCGGTGGTGCTCGACACCCAGGACACCGACGAGATCGTGGCGATCGTCAAGGCGATCGCGCCCGCGTACGGCGGGATCAACCTGGAGGACATCGCCGCGCCGCGCTGCTTCGAGATCGAGGCCCGGCTGCGCGACGCGCTGGACATCCCGGTGTTCCACGACGACCAGCACGGCACCGCGATCTGCGTGCTGGCCGCGCTGACCAACGCCCTGCGCGTCGTGGGCAAGCAGCTCGCGGACGTGCGGGTGGTCGTCTCGGGCGCGGGCGCGGCCGGCACCGCGATCATGAAGCTGCTGCTGCGCCAGGGCGTCGGCGACATCATCGCGTACGACCGGCAGGGCGCCCTGCACCGCGGCCTGACCGGGCTCAACCCGGCCTGGCAGTGGCTGGCCGAGAACACCAACAAGGAGAACTACTCCGGCGACCTGGCCGGGGCGGTGCGCGGCACGGACGTGTTCATCGGGGTGAGCGCGCCCAACCTGCTCACCGGCGACGACATCGCCACCATGGCCAAGGACGCGATCGTCTTCGCGCTGGCCAACCCGGACCCGGAGGTCGACCCCCGGGAGGCGCGCAAGCACGCCGCCGTGGTCGCCACGGGCCGTTCCGACCAGCCCAACCAGATCAACAACGTGCTCGCCTTCCCGGGCGTGTTCCGGGGCATGCTCGACGCGCACGCCGAGGAGTTCACCGAGGAGATGGCGATCGCCGCCGCCCGGGCCATCGCGGACGTCGTCGGCGAGGACAAGATCAACCCGACCGTCATCGTGCCCAGCGTGTTCGACGCCCGGGTGGCGCCGGCGGTCGCCGCGGCCGTCCGCGCCGCCGCGCAGACCCCCGCCGCCGCCGTTCCCCCGCCGGCCGCCGACCCGGGCCCGGCGGACCTCCCGGAGATCGCCGCCACCGCCAGCGCCACCCCCTGATCAGCGGCGGAGCGCGGCGGGGTCGACGGCGCCGGTGGCGATCAGGAGGGCCGGGCCCGCCAGCCAGCAGGCGTCGTCGGTCACCGTGACCGTGAGGCGGCCGCCGGGGACGTCGACCGTCACCGTGCCGGCGTCCCGGCCGGCGTCGCGCAGGGCGACCGCGGCGACCGCGCACGCGCCCGTGCCGCAGGACAGCGTCTCGGCGGAGCCCCGCTCGTGGACCCGCATCAGCACGTGGCCGTCGACGCCGTCGACCGGGTCGCCGGGGACGGTGAACTCGACGTTCACCCCGGCCGGGAAGAGCGCCGGGTCGACGGCGGGGGCCCGGGTGAGGTCGAGCGCGCCCAGGTCCAGCCCGGCCGGCAGGGCGCAGACGAGGTGCGGGTTGCCGACGTCCACAGCGGTGCCGGCGAGGGTCAGCCCGCCCAGGGCGGCGGTCGACGTGTCGTACAGCCGGGGGCGGCGCATCTCCACGGCGATGCCGTCGCCCTCGACGCGGGCCCGCACCAGGCCGGCGCGGGTGACCACCGGCACGGTGCCGTCGACGGGCTCGGCCAGCTCCTGCGCCAGCAGGTAGCGGACGAAGACCCGCGCGCCGTTGCCGCACATCTCGGCGAAGGACCCGTCGGCGTTCCAGTAGTCCATGAACCACTCGGCCTCGCCGGCCCGGCCCGCCCCCTCGGGGTGCTTGGCGGCCCGCACCACCCGCAGCACGCCGTCCGCGCCGAGGCCCCGCCGCCGGTCGCAGAGCGCGGCGACCAGGCCCGGGGTCAGGTCGAGCGCGCCGTCCGGGTCGGGGAGGATGACGAAGTCGTTGCCGGTGCCGTGTCCCTTGGTGAACTCCACGCCCCCATCATCGCGCAGCCGCCCCGACGAGACGCAGCGCCGCCTCGGCCAGCCCCGGGTCGGCGGAGTCCAGCCAGTGGATCCGTGGGTCGCGGCGGAACCAGGAGCGCTGCCGGCGGACGAACCGCCGGGTGGCCCGGATCGTCTCGTCGTGCGCCTCGGCCTCGGTCAGCTCGCCGGCGAGGAAGCGCAGCACCTGCTGGTAGCCGAGCGCCCGGCTGGCCGTGCGGCCCTCCGGCAGGCCCCGGTCGAGCAGGCCCCGGACCTCGTCGACCAGGCCGTCGGCCCACATCCGGTCCACCCGCAACGCGATCCGCTCGTCGAGCGCCGCGGTGTCCAGGTCGACGCCGAGCTGCACCGACGGGTAGTACGGGGTGGGTTCGGGCAGCGCCGCCGTGAACGGGGCCCCGGTCAGCTCGATGACCTCCAGGGCGCGGACGATCCGCCGGCCGTTGCCGGGCAGGATGCCCTCGGCCGCCGCCGGGTCGGCCGCGCGCAGCCGGGCGTGCAGGGGGGCGGGGCCGACGGCCGCCAGCTCCGCCTCCAGCCGGGCGCGCAGCTGCGGGTCGGTGCCGGGGAACTCGAACCGTTCCAGCACCGCCCGCACGTACAGCCCGGAGCCGCCGACCAGCAGCGGCACCCGGCCCCGGGCCAGGATGTCGTCGACCGCCGCGCGGGCCAGCCGCTGGTATTCCGCGACGCTGGCCGGCTCGGTCACCGGCCAGATGTCGAGCAGGTGGTGCGGCACCCCGTCCCGCTCGGCGGGGGTGAGCTTCGCCGTGCCGACGTCCATGCCCCGGTAGAGCTGCATCGAGTCGGCGTTGACCACCTCGCCGCCGAGGGCGTGGGCGAGGGCGATGCTCAGCGCGGACTTGCCGGCGGCGGTGGGCCCGACGACGGCGACGACGGTGCCGCGCCCGGCGGGCCCGGCGCTGCCGGCGTCGGCGTCGCACCCGGCGGGCCCGGTCGCGGTCACGCCGGCTCCCAGGTGGCCACGAAGTAGGCGACGCCGTAGGGCGCGTCGTGGTAGGTCAGGTCGCCGCGCCAGTCGCCGCCCGCCGCCCGGGCCGCGCCGGCCAGCACCTGCCAGGACCCGCGCCCGGCGACCTTCAGCCGCGTCGACAGGGCCGGGTCGAGGCCGAGCAGCGCCTCGGCGTCCGCGTCGGCCAGGGCCCGGGCGACCCCGTCGTCGTACGCTCCCGCGAGCGGGTCGGCGTAGCCGGGGGCCTTCGTGCCGTGGCACGCGGAGCCGTCGCCGAGCACCAGCAGCGCCACCCGGGGGCGACGCCGGTGCACCTGCCCGGCCAGCTCGGCCAGCTCGGCGGGACTCGCCGCGGCGGCCACCTGGGCGGCGTCGACCGGCGCCCCGACCCGGTGCCGGGCGAGCAGCCACGCGCCCACGGCCAGGCTCAGCGGGAGGGTGGGCGCATCCGTCGTCGCCGGGAAGCCGCCGGCGGCCCGGGCGGCGGGCGGCGGGAACGGGGCGGCCTCCCCCGGCCCGGCCGGCAACCGGCTGTCGCCCGGCCCCGGCGGCAACCGGTCGTCGCCCGGCCCGGTCGGCAGCGGGACGGACAGGTCCACCCCCCAGGGCCGGAAGGACCCGACGGCCGGCGGCGCGATCCATCCGGTCGCCGGCCCGGTGCCCAGCAGCACCAGCCCGTCGGGGGCGCAGGCCAACAGCCGGGCCACGGCGGCGTCGGCGGCGCGGCGGAGTTCGGCCAGCTCAGCGGCGGCGGCGCCGGCCAGCTCGGGCACGATCAGGGGCGGGTGGGGGCAGACGGCGGCGGCGACCAGGGGCACCCGTTCACCGTAGCGGGACCCACCGGTGCGTCCCCGCGCCGATCCGGTCATCGGGGGGCTAGGACACCGTATGGTCACGGTCGACGACAGGCGCTCGACGCGGACGGGGGCGGACCTGTGACAATGCCGGGAGTAAGTTTGCTGCGCCGTGGCGGCGCTCGCGGGCCCTGGCCCGTCGACGCCGGGAGAACGAGGATGGGCACATGAGCGACTGGACGGCCTTCGGACGGGTGGACGCGGACGGCACCGTTTACGTCAAGACCGCCGAGGGCGAGCGGGTGGTCGGATCCTGGCAGGCGGGCGCTCCGGAGGAGGGACTGGCCCACTTCGCCCGCCGCTTCGCGGACCTGGTCACCGAGGTGGACCTGACCGAGGCACGGCTCAACTCGGGCGCGGCGGACGCCGGACACTCGTTGACCACGATCCGCCGGATCCGCGCCGGGCTGGCCGAGGCGCACGTCGTCGGCGACATCGACGCCCTGACGGCGCGGCTGGACAAGCTTGCCACGGTCGCCGAGGAGAAGGCGGGCGAGGCGCGCGCCGCGCGGGAGGCCGCCCGGGGCGAGGCCCTGGCGCGCAAGACCGCCCTCGTGGAGGAGGCCGAGAAGCTGGCGGCCGAGTCGACCGGCTGGAAGACCGCCGGGGACCGGCTCAAGGAGATCCTCGACGAGTGGAAGACCATCCGGGGCGTCGACAAGAAGGCCGACGGCGAGCTGTGGAAGCGGTTCGCCGCCGCCCGGGACGGCTTCACCCGCCGCCGGGGCGCCCACTTCGCCTCCCTCGACTCGCAGCGCAAGCAGGCGCAGCAGGTCAAGGAGGACCTGGTCGCCGAGGCCGAGAAGCTGCGGGACTCCACCGACTGGGCGGCCACGGCCAACCAGCTCAAGGACCTGATGACCCAGTGGAAGGCCGCCCCGCGCGCCGCCAAGGAGGCCGAGCAGAAGCTCTGGGAACGGTTCCGGGCGGCCCAGGACGCGTTCTTCACCCGGCGCAGCGAGGTGTTCTCGGCGCGGGACAACGAGCAGCGGGCCAACCTGGAGCGCAAGCAGGCGCTGCTCGCCGAGGCGGAGGCGCTCGACGTCGACGCCGACCCGAAGGGCGCCCAGGCCAAGCTGCGCGAGATCCAGGCGCAGTGGCACGAGGCCGGCCGGGTGCCGCGGGAGGCCGCCGCCGGGCTGGAGCGGCGGCTGCGGGTCGTCGACGACAAGGTCCGCGAGGTGATGGACTCGGCGTGGCGGCGGACCACCAAGGAGGACAACCCGCTGCTGGCCCAGATGCGCGCGCAGGTGGCCGAGGCCGAGGAGCGGCTGGCCCGGGCCCAGGCCGCCGGGGACAACCGGCGGATCAAGGAGGCCGAGCAGGCGCTCGCGTCGAAGCGGCAGTTCCTCCAGCTCGCGGAGCAGGCCGGCTGAGCTGACCGTCCCGGAAGCCCCCGGCCCCCACGCGGGCCGGGGGCTTCCGGCTGTCCGGGGTTCCGGATGCCTCTCCTCCCGCCCCGCGCCCCGCGCCCCGCGCCGAGATCGTGCTCGATCGTGGATCGAGTGGCATCGCCGCCGCCCGGATGCCACTCGATCCACGATCGTGCGGCGGGCACCGACCTTCGGGCGATCCGACCGGCGCGCCCGGCCAGGTTGACGCGTCGAGGCAACCTGATGACAATCATCGGCGGAGCCAGGCAGCAGCACCGGCGCGAGGGCACCGACGGCGGCACCGCCGTCGGGAGTCGCCGGTCCACCGCGAGTGGTCGCGTACGCGTCGTCGCCACATCCGCATTCCGCGTTCCCGGTCGGCACATCGTCGTCACCGGTCGGCAGGCTGCCGCCCCGGTCGGCGCGCCGTCGGCACGCCGACCTGCGGGCACCGGGCGACGGCCCTCCCCCTGGTTTCCGCCCGCGCCGTCGTATGCGGCGGCGGGCATCCGAAGTGGAGTCCGCATGCACAGATCCACCGCCCTCGGCGGCGCGCTCACCGCGCTCGCCACCGCCGCGGCCGGCGTCCTCGTCGCCGCCGCCGTCGGCACCGCGCCGGCAGCCGCCGCCACCGGCGGCACCGGCACCGGCTACCTGCACACCAACGGCAGCAAGATCGTCGACAGCACCGGCGCGACGGTCCGCCTGACCGGCATCAACTGGTTCGGCATGGAGACCGACAACAAGACCTTCCACGGCCTGTGGTCGAACAACCCGTGGCGCGGCCAGCTCGACACGATGGCCCGCCTCGGCTACAACACGCTGCGCATCCCGTACTCGAACGACGCGTTGAAGCCGGGGGCGACGGCGAGCGGCATCAACGACTTCGTGAACCCCGACCTGGTGGGGCTGTCGCCGTTGCAGATCCTCGACAAGGTCATCGCCTACGCGGGCAGCAAGGGGATGCGGGTCATCCTGGACCGGCACCGGCCGACCGCGGCCGGGCAGTCGCCGCTGTGGTACACGTCGACCGTGTCGGAGGCGACCTGGATCAACGACTGGAAGATGCTGGCCCAGCGGTACGCGAACAACCCGACGGTCATCGGGGCGGACCTGCACAACGAGCCGCACGCCGAGGGCACCAACCCGGCGGCCACCGGCGCCTGCTGGGGCTGCGGGGACACGACGCGGGACTGGCGGCTGGCGGCCGAACGGGCCGGCAACGCGATCCTCGGGGTGCAGCCGAACTGGCTGATCTTCGTCGAGGGGGTGAGCTGCCCCAGCGGCGGCCTGTCGAACGTCTGGGACAACGACCCGAGCAACGACGAGGACTGCGGCTGGTGGGGCGGCAACCTCTCCAAGGCCGGGCAGTTCCCCGTCCGGCTGAACGTGGCGAACCGGCTGGTCTACTCCCCGCACGAGTACGCCACCAGCGTCTACGAGCAGAACTGGTTCAAGGCGCCGGACTACCCGGCGAACCTGCCGGCGATCTGGGACAAGTACTGGGGATACCTCTACAAGCAGAACATCGCCCCGATCATGATGGGCGAGTTCGGCAGCACCCTGGCCGACCCGCGCGACAAGGTGTGGCTGGAGAACCTGATGGCGTACACCGGCACCGGGGTCAACGGCATGTCGTTCACCTACTGGTCGTGGAACCCCAACTCGGGTGACACCGGCGGCATCGCGCTGGACGACTGGACCAACGTCAACACGGCGAAGCAGGCGATCCTCCAGCCGTACCTGATCGCGCCGGTGGGTGGCGGGACCGATCCGACGCCGACCGGAAGCCCGACGGGGACGCCGACCGGCACCCCCACGCCCACGCCGACCTCCACCCCGCCGCCGACCACCACGCCGCCGCCGGCCGGCGGCTGCACCGCCACCTACCAGCAGGTCAGCTCGTGGGCGGGCGGCTTCCAGGGCGAGCTCACCGTGAAGAACGGCGGCTCGTCGGCGGTCAACCCGTGGTCGGTGACCTGGAACTGGCCGGCCGGGGTCACGCTGGTCAGCGGCTGGAACGCCACCGTGACCCAGTCCGGCACGACGGTGACGGCCGCTGCGCCGGCCTGGTCCGCCTCGCTCGCGGCGGGCGCGTCGGTGACCGTCGGCTTCACCGCCAACGGGTCCGCCGCGACGCCCGGCACGGTCAAGCTGAACGGCGTCGCCTGCTGACGCTGCGCGCCACCGATGACGGCGGCCGGCACCCGACCCGGGTGCCGGCCGCTGTTCTTCGTACAGGTCGGGACGGTCGGCGCAAGGGTTTACATCGATCGATATCTGTGTTTACATCGGGAAAGCGCTTGCCTGAGTAGTCGGCACGCCAGCACGGGAGCCGCTTCTCACCCCAGGACAGTCCACACCGGCGGGGACCCGGACCACCGTCTCCGGCCGACCCAGACGCCACGACCGGGCACCGGCGTCAGCGATCGGCCGATCGGTCCGCGCCCCCGCGACCACCGAAGGGAAGCACATGCGCATCACGGCACGACGTCGCACCACGCTGCTCGCCGCAGCCGCCACCGCCTCCGCCCTCGTCGCCGGAGCCCTCACCGTCGCCACCGCCCCGGCCTCGGCCGGACCCACCGACCTGGTCGGCTGGGCCACCCAGAACGGGGGCACCACGGGCGGCGGCAGCGCCGCGACCACCACGGTCACCAGCGCCTCCGCGCTGACCACCGCCGTCGGGTCCAGCAGCGCGGCGGTGATCCGGGTCTCCGGCACCATCTCCTGCACCGGCATGCTGCGGGTCCGGTCCAACAAGACCATCCTCGGCAACCCGGGCGCGACCATCAGCGGCTGCGGCTTCAACATCAGCGGCGACCGCAACGTGATCATCCGCAACATCACGTTCAAGAGCTGGAACGACGACGCGATCAACGTGCAGGAGTCGGCGACCAACATCTGGGTCGACCACAACACCTTCACCGGCGGCTACGACGGCGCGGTCGACATCAAGCGCGGCTCGGACTTCGTCACCGTGTCGTGGAACCGGGTCTACAGCCACGACAAGTCGATGCTGCTCGGCCACAGCGACGACAACGCCAGCCAGGACACCGGCCACCTGCGGGTGACCTACCACCACAACTGGTTCGACGCGAGCACCCAGCGGCACCCCCGGGTCCGCTTCGGCAACCCGGTGCACGTCTACAACAACTACTACTACCGCAACAGCGGCTACGGCGTGGCCTCCACCATGAGCGCCGGCGTGCTCGTCGAGGGCAACTACTTCGAGAGCGTCAGCGACCCGTTCCACCTCGGCGAGGGCAGCTCCGGGCCCGGCACCCTGGTCGCCCGGAACAACTACTTCGTCAGCTCCGGCAGCGGCCAGGCCGGCGGCAGCGTGAAGAGCATCCCGTACTCGTACACCCTCGACAGCGCGAGCAGCGTCAAGTCGATCGTCACGGGCGGCGCGGGCGCGGGCCGGATCTCGGTCTGACCCCGCGCGACCTGGTCGGGGCCCGCCGGCGCGGCGGGCCCCGATCGCGTCAGTGCGTCGCGCAGCCGGTCGCCGGCGCGGGCGTCGCGGCCGGCGCGCCGACCGTGGGCAGCCCGAGCAACACCCCGGGGGTACGCGGGGCGCGGCCGGCCTCGGCGGCGTCGCCGGCCCGGGTGCGCCGGTGCGCCAGCGGCGCCCCGTCGGCGTTGAGGTGGTGCGGGGCGGCGTAGGTGACCGTGGTGTGCACGATGTCGCCGGGGCGGATCCGCCCGGCGAGCGACCCGGCCTCGCCGTGCTGGCCGTTCACGCCCGTCGCGCCGTGCCCGCCGTTCGCGCCCGTCGCGCCGTGCCCGCCAGTCGCGAAGTGGACCAGGCGGCCGTCGCGGGCCCGGCCCGACATCCGGCCCGTGCGCTCGTCCTTGCGCCCCTCGCCGACGGCGACCAGCACCTCGACGGGCTGCCCCACCAACTTGCGGTTCTCCGCCCAGGTGATCTCCTCCACCGTCGCGATCAGCCGCTCGTAGCGCTCCTGCACCACCTGCTTGGGCAGCTGGTCGGGCATCGTCGCGGCCGGCGTGCCGGGGCGCTTGGAATACTGGAACGTGAACGCCGAGGCGAACCGGGCCTCGCGGACCACGTCCAGGGTGCGCTGGAAGTCGGCCTCGGTCTCGCCGGGGAAGCCGACGATGATGTCGGTGGTGATCGCCGCGTCGGGCATCGCCGCCCGGACCCGCTCGATGATCCCCAGGTACTTCTCCGACCGGTAGGACCGGCGCATCGCCTTCAGCACGTCGTCGGAGCCGGACTGCAACGGCATGTGCAGCGAGTGGCAGACGTTCGGGGTCTCGGCCATCGCGGCGATCACGTCGTCGGTGAAGTCCTTCGGATGCGGGCTGGTGAACCGGACCCGCTCCAGCCCGTCGATCTCGCCGCAGGCGCGCAGCAGCTTGCCGAACGCGTAGCGGTCGCCGAACTCGACGCCGTAGGAGTTGACGTTCTGCCCGAGCAGGGTCACCTCCAGCACGCCCGAGTCGACCAGGGCGCGGACCTCGGCGAGGACGTCGCCCGGGCGGCGGTCCTTCTCCTTGCCGCGCAGGGACGGCACGATGCAGAACGTGCAGGTGTTGTTGCAGCCGACCGAGATCGACACCCAGCCGGCGTACGTCGACTCGCGCCGGGTCGGCAGCGTCGACGGGAAGACGTCGAGCGACTCCAGGATCTCCACCTCGGCGGCGGCGTTGTGCCGGGCCCGCTCCAGCAGCGCCGGCAGCGACCCGATGTTGTGCGTGCCGAACACCACGTCCACCCAGGGCGCCTTGCGGACGATGTCGCCGCGGTCCTTCTGGGCGAGACAGCCACCGACGGCGATCTGCATCCCGGGGTGCTTGTCCTTCACGGGGCGCAGGTGACCCAGGTTGCCGTAGAGCCGGTTGTCGGCGTTCTCCCGGACGGCGCAGGTGTTGAACACCACCACGTCGGGCTCGCCGTCGGCCTCGACGGCGCGCACGTAACCCGCCTGTTCCAGCAGGCCGGAAATGCGCTCGGAGTCGTGCACGTTCATCTGGCAGCCGTACGTGCGCACCTGGTAGGTGCGCGGGCTGCCCGCGGCTGCGGTAGTCATGACCCGCACAGCGTATCCGCACGAGCCGACAGAACCCGAACGAGGAGGAGCCGTGTGCCGCAGCATCAAGACCCTGCGTGAGCCGTACGTGCCGGAGGTGAGCCGGGCCGACATCGAGGCGGCGGCGTTGCAGTACGTCCGGAAGATCTCCGGGTTCCGCGCGCCGGCCGCGCACAACGCGGCGGCGTTCGACGCGGCCGTGGCCGCCGTCGCCGAGGCCACCGCGACGCTGCTGGACCAGCTCGTGGTGCGCGGCGGCACCCCGCAGCGCCCGGCCGCCGAGGGCTGAGCCGGGGCTGCCGCGGTCCCGGGCCGGCAAGCGCCGTGCCCGGGCCACCGGGGCCGGACCGGGCCGGGCGAGCCACGGGACCGGGCCGGGACCGGGCCGGGGCTGGGCCGGGGCTGGGCCGGGGCTGGGCCGGGGCTGGGCCGGGGCCGAGCCGCACAGGGCCGAGCCGGGGCTGGGCCGGGGCCGAGCCGCACAGGGGCCGAGCCGGACCGGACCGGGCCGGGGCCGCCGGGGCAGCGCCCGGGGCACCGGGCCGGCCGGCCCCGGGCGGTCAGGCCGCGGCGAGGGCCGGGAAGACCGAGTCCGGGGCCCACCTCGACCGGTGGCAGCGCGACCAGCCCCGGCAGCCGGGGTGGGCCACGGTGCACAGCCGCTGGCCGCTGAGCACCTCGCCGTCGTCGGTCTCCCGCACGTCGAAGTGCACCGGCCGGATCGTGCCGTCCGGCGCGACCAGCAGATGCCGGCCGGCGTCGAGGGTGTCGTCGCGCAGCACGCAGTTGCGGCCGAGCAGCCGGGCCAGCGCGGCGACGCAGGGCAGCTCCGTCAGGCTCTCGGGCACCCCGTAGCAGTCCACCATGGTGCCGAACACCCCCGGCGCCTCCCAGACGTCGCAGATCACCGCGTACGTCGGCAGCCGGGCCGGGTCGGCCACCGCGAGCGGCATCACCACCCGCCCCAGGGCCTCGGCCAGCGCCGGGTACACCTCCACCGGGGGTGCCCCGTCGATTCTCCAGTTCCACAGCTCGGTCACGCCGCCTCCTCGCTGCGTTCGTCCCACCGGCCTCCGGATCGGGCCTTACTGACGATGGTGGGGGGCATTTGACCGCAGCCGGGGGCAAGTTACCGGTCTGTGACCATTCCGGGCAAAATTTCCTACGCCGCGGTCGCGGACAGTGGCGGAAAGACGACAGTTTATCGGCTATGGTGCGCAGGCCGGGAAGCCCGCAGGCCGCGCGGGCGAGCCGAGATCAGCGCACGACCAGCAGGTGCTCGCCGCGCGGCAGCAGCTCCCCGACCACCGGGGCCCCCGGCAGCTCCCCGGCGACCAGCAGCCCGCCCGAGGTCTGCGCGTCGGCCAGCAGCAGCCGCTCCGCCTCGTCGACGCCGCCGAAGTCGGTCCAGGGCGTCACCCAGTCCAGGTTGCGCCGGGTGCCGCCGCTGACGTACCCGTCGCGCAGCGCCTCCCGCGCGCCCGGCAGGTAGGGCACCCGGGCCGCGTCGATCGCCACCGTGAGCCGGCTCGCCCGGGCCAGCTTGGAGGCGTGCCCGAGCAGCCCGAACCCGGTCACGTCGGTGCCGCACCGGACGCCGGCGGCGACCGCCGCCCGCGCGGCGTCCCGGTTCAGCGCCGCCATCGAGGCGACCGCCTCGGCGAACCGCTCGCCGGTGGCCTTGTGCCGGGTGTTGAGCACCCCGACGCCGAGCGGCTTGGTCAGCGACAGCGGCAGCCCGGCCCGCCCGGCGTCGAGGGTGATCAGCTCGTCGGGCCGGACCACGCCGGTGACCGCCAGCCCGTACTTCGGGCCGTCGTCGTCGACGCTGTGCCCGCCGGCCAGGTGGCAGCCGGCCTCCCGGGCCACGTCCTGACCGCCGCGCAGCACCTCCCGGGCCAGCTCCAGCGGCAGCCGCTCGCGGGGCCAGCAGAGCAGGTTGAGCGCGACGAGCGGGGTGCCGCCCATGGCGTACACGTCGGAGAGCGCGTTGGCGGCGGCGATGCGGCCCCAGTCGTAGGCGTCGTCGACGACCGGGGTGAAGAAGTCGGCGGTGCTGACCAGGCCGGTGCGCTCGTCGAGGCGGACCACCGCGGCGTCGTCGCCGTTCTCCAGGCCGACCAGCAGCTCGGCCGCGCCGGCGGACGGGCCGAGGCCGGCGACCATCGCCTCCAGCTCGCCGGGCGGGATCTTGCACGCGCAGCCGCCGCCACGGGCGTAGTCGGTCAGTCGCACCGGCTCGGTCATCCCCTCATGATCGCTTCCAGCCGGCCCCGCCGCCACCCGGACGGGCCGGTCGGGGACGGATACCTGACTCCCGGTGCGGATCGTTACCGGTGTTACCGCACCGTGACCAGATGAGTGGCGATCCGCCATGTCGACCCGCCTACAGTGGCCGGACCGGGGGTCATCCGACTCGGACGTACGTGACGACAGGGACGGTGGACGACGTGACGACGGGCGAACCGCTCATCGTGCTGGACGGGGTCAACAAGCACTTCGGGCCGCTGCACGTGCTGCAGGACGTCTCGCTCTCGGTCGGCCGGGGCGAGGTCGTCGTCGTGATCGGCCCGTCGGGCTCGGGCAAGTCGACGCTGTGCCGGGCGATCAACCGGCTGGAGCCGATCAGCTCCGGCACGATCACCTTCGACGGCACCCCGCTGCCCGCCGAGGGCAGGGCGCTGGCCCGGCTGCGCAGCGAGGTCGGCATGGTGTTCCAGTCGTTCAACCTCTTCGCGCACAAGACGATCCTGGAGAACGTCACGCTCGGCCCCGTCAAGGTCCGCAAGGAGAAGCCGGCCGCCGCGCGCGAGCGCGGGCTGGCCCTGCTGGACCGGGTCGGCATCGCCAACCAGGCCGACAAGTATCCCGCCCAGCTCTCCGGCGGCCAGCAGCAGCGGGCCGCGATCGCCCGCGCGCTGGCGATGCAGCCCAAGGCGATGCTCTTCGACGAGCCGACCAGCGCGCTCGACCCGGAGATGGTCGGCGAGGTGCTGGAGGTGATGACCTCCCTGGCCCGCGACGGCATGACCATGGTCGTGGTCACCCACGAGATGGGCTTCGCCCGGCACGCGGCCAACCGGGTCATCTTCATGGCCGACGGCCAACTCGTCGAGGACGCTCCCCCGGCCGAGTTCTTCGCCAACCCGCGCAGCGAGCGCGCCAAGGACTTCCTGTCGAAGATCCTGACGCACTAGGCGTCCGTCCGTGGAGCGCGTCGTCCCCCGGCGGGCTCCGTCGAAGAAGGAGAGAAGTATGCGTATGAAGCGCGTGGCGGCGGTCGCCATGGCCGCCGCCCTGTCGTTCGGCATGGCCGCCTGCGGCGGCGACAGCGACGGCGAGGCCGGCGGTTCGGGCGCCAAGGGCATCATCGGCAAGGCGCAGAACCAGAAGAAGCTGGTGATCGGCGTCAAGGCGGACCAGCCCGGCCTGGGCCTCCAGACCGGCAGCACCTACGAGGGCTTCGACGTCGAGATCGCCAAGATCATCGCCAAGGGCCTGGGCGTCGAGGCCGACAGCATCGAGTGGAAGACCACCGTTTCCAACAACCGCGAGCCCTTCATCCAGCAGGGCACCGTCGACCTGGTCGTGGCGACGTACACGATCAACGACGAGCGCAAGCAGAAGATCAGCTTTGCCGGGCCGTACTTCATCGCCGGGCAGGACCTGCTGGTCAAGGCGGACTCCACGATCGCGGGGCCGGAGGGGCTGGACGGCAAGACCGTCTGCTCAGTGACCGGCTCGACGCCGGCCAAGCGGATCCAGACCGAGCACCCGAAGGCCAAGCTCCAGCAGTTCGACTCGTACTCGAAGTGCCTGCCGCTGTTGCAGAACGGCCAGGTGGACGCGGTGACCACCGACGACATCATCCTGGCTGGCTACGCCGCGCAGGAGCAGTACGCCGGCAAGTTCAAGGTGGTCGGCAAGCCCTTCTCCAGCGAGCCCTACGGAATCGGCCTGAAGAAGGACGACAAGGACGGCTGCGAGAAGGTCAACGAGATCCTCAAGGCCGCCGCCTCGGACGGCTCGTACAAGGCCGCCTGGGACTCGACCCTGGGCAAGAGCGGCAAGGCCGCGCCCGAGCTCGACACCACCAAGCTGACCAACTGCGGCAGCGTCTGACAGAGTCCGGGGCCGGCACCCTCGTCGTGCCGGCCCCGGACCGTCACGACGCGGACGACCTGCCCCGGGAGTCGACGAATGCACGTGTTCGCTGATCAGACCAACCTCGACGCGTACGTGTCGGGCTTCCTGTGGATCCTCAAGCTGACCGGCGCGTCGGCGTTCTTCGCGCTGGCGCTGGGCGTGCTGCTCGCCGCGTTCCGGGTCTCCCCCGTGCCGGTGCTGCGCGGCGTGGGCGCCGCCTGGGTCAACATCTTCCGCAACACACCGCTGACGCTGATCATCTTCTTCTGCTACTTCGGGCTCTTCTCCACGCTGGGGCTCAGCCTCTCCGACGAACTGGACCTGAACAACTACTGGCTGGGCGTCGTGGGCCTGTCGGTCTACACGGCCGCGTTCGTCTGCGAGGCGGTGCGCTCCGGCATCAACACCGTCCCCGCCGGTCAGGCCGAGGCGGCCCGGGCGATCGGGCTGACCTTCTTCCAGACGCTGCGGATCGTGATCCTGCCCCAGGCCGGGCGGGCGGTGGTGGCGCCGCTGGGCAGCGTGCTGATCGCGCTGTGCAAGAACGCGACGATCGTCGGCACCATCGGCCTCATCGAGGCGTCGAGCGTGATGAAGGACCTGATCAACAGCAACGGGGACGCGGTCATCCCGATCTTCCTGGTGTTCGCCGGCACCTTCGCCGCGCTCCTGATTCCCACCGGCTACTTCTTCGGCTGGCTGGCCAACCGAATGGCGGTGAAGCGCTGATGAGCAGCACGGTCCTGTACGACCACCCAGGGCCGCGCGCCCGCATCCGCAACGCGGTGCTCAGCGTCGCCTTCGGCGTCGGCCTCGTCGCCCTGCTCTGGTGGGTCTACCGCAAGTTCGCCGAGGCCGGGCAGTGGGAAGGCCGGCTCTGGCAGCCGTTCGCCGAGCCGGACACCTGGACCCAGTTCATCATCCCCGGCCTGCGGCAGACCCTGCTCGCCGCAGCCACCGGAATGGTCCTGTCGCTCGCCTTCGGCATCGTCTTCGCCGTCGGGCGGCTCTCCGACCGCTGGTGGATCAGGGTGCCGTCCGGCGTCGTGGTGGAGTTCTTCCGGGCCGTGCCGCTGCTGCTGCTGATCTTCTTCATCTTCTACGGCGTGCCGTTCCTCATCCAGGCTCCCGTCTCGGCGTTCTGGTCCGTGGTCGTGGGCCTCACCCTGTACAACGGGTCCGTGCTCGCCGAGGCGTTCCGCGCCGGCATCCGCTCGATCCCGAGGGGCCAGGCCGAGGCCGCCTACGCGGTGGGCATGCGCAAGAGCCAGGTCATGCGGCTCATCCTGGTGCCGCAGGCCGCCCGGGCGATGCTGCCGGTGATCGTCAGCCAGTTGGTCGTGCTGCTCAAGGACACCGCGCTCGGCTACATCGTGGCCTTCCCCGAGCTGCTCCAGCGCGGCGTCAACGACCTCTCGGCCAACTACGGCAACGTGGTGGCGGCGGCGATCGTGGTGGCCGCGATCTACATCGTGATCAACTCGCTGATCACCATGCTGGCGGGCTGGCTCGACCGGCGCACCCAGCGACGCGGTTTCCGCGCCGCGAAGAAGACGACCGCCGGCCCGGCCCCGATCCTCGAACAAGCGGTCACCGAGCCGCAGGGCTGAGCCCGGCAACGCGACACCGCCCCCGACCCATCCCGGCGGTCCCTGCACGTCACGGCTCCCGTCCCCGGCCGGGGACGGGAGCCGGTGGCTGTCAGCGGGCGATCTCGGTGACCCGGGACTCGCGGACCACGGTCACCCGGATCTGCCCCGGGTAGGTCAGCTCCTCCTCGATCTGCTTGGCCACGTCCCGGGCCAGGACCGCCGCGCCGATGTCGTCGACGTCGTCGGGCTTGACCATCACCCGGATCTCCCGGCCCGCCTGCATGGCGAAGACCTTCTCCACGCCGAGCTTCCCGGCCGCGATCTCCTCGATCCGCTCCAGCCGCTTGACGTACGCCTCAAGGCTCTCCCGCCGCGCCCCCGGCCGCCCGCCGGAGCAGGCGTCGGACGCCTGGGTGAGCACGGCCTCGATGGTCTGCGGCGGCACCTCGTTGTGGTGCGCCTCGATCGCGTGGACGACGTCCTCGCTCTCGCCGTACTTGCGGGCCAGGTCCGCGCCGATGATGGCGTGGCTGCCCTCGACCTCGTGGGTGAGCGCCTTGCCGATGTCGTGCAGGAACGCCGACCGCTTGATGGTCGGCACGTCCAGCCGCAGTTCGGCGGCCATGATCCCGGCGATGTGCGCGGTCTCCACGAGGTGCTTGAGCACGTTCTGCCCGTACGAGGTGCGGTAGCGCAGCCGCCCGAGCAGGCTTACCAGCTCGGGGTGGATCTCGGTGATGCCGACCTCGACGAGGGCGTCCTCGGCGGCCCGGTGGCAGAGCTGTTCCACCTCCTGTCGGGCCAGGTCGTAGACCTCCTCGATCCGGTGCGGGTGGATCCGGCCGTCGAGCACGAGCTTCTCCAGCGTCAACCGGCCGACCTCGCGGCGGACCGGGTCGAAGCAGGACAGCAGCACGGCCTCGGGGGTGTCGTCGATGATCAGGTTGACCCCGGTGACCGACTCGAAGGCGCGGATGTTGCGCCCCTCCCGGCCGATGATCCGCCCCTTCATCTCGTCACCGGGCAGGTGCAGGACGCTGACCACGCTCTCCGCGGTCTGCTCGCTGGCCACCCGCTGGATGGCGTCCACCACGATGTGCCGGGCGCGCTGTTCGGCGGTGTTGCGGGCGTCGGACTCGATGTCCCGCACCAGCAGCGCGGCCTCCCGCTTCGCCTGGGTCTCGATCACCTCGATCAGCTCGGCGCGGGCGGCGTCGGCGGTCAGCCCGGCGACGCGCTCCAACTCGCGGCGGCGCTGCTCCTCGGCCTCGGCGACGGCCTGCTCGCGCTCGGCCAGCGCGGACTCGCGGGCGGCGAGCGCGGCGCTGGCGGCGGTGAGCTGCCGCTCCCGGTCGGCCAGCCGCTCCACCTCCTCGGTGTGCAGCCGCTCCCGCTCGTCCATCCGGGCGGCCCGCCGTTCCACCTCGGCGGCCTGTTCCCGGGTGGTCGCGGCGAGCACGGCGACCTCGCGTTCCCCGCTGCGGCGGGCCGCCGTGCGCAGTTGCTCGGCGTCGGCCTCGGCCTGCTTGTGGGCCCGCTCCAGGACGGTGTCGGCCTCCGCGCGGGCGTCGTCGAGCACCCGACGGGCCTCGGCCCGGGCCGCCTTCGCCTCGGCCTTCGCGGCGGCGGCCTCGGCGCGCGCCGCCGACGCGGCGGACTTGGCCACGTCGATGGTGCTGTTCACCTCGTCGGCGGCGGTGCGCAGGGCGGCCAGCGACTGCTCCTGGCGGTCCTTCTCGGCGATGTAGGCCGGGTCCTCCGGGCGGGGCGCCGCGCTGAGCCGGCGCATCGTCCGCATGCCCACCAGCACCGCGCCGACCACGACCAGGACGAGGACCAGTACCACCCCGAGGAGGACGGCGTCGAAGGCGTTCACGGCCGCGTCTCCGCGCCGGACCGGGACCGCGCCGCCGCCCGTGCGCCGTTGCCGGCTGACGCCGGCAGGCCGGCGTCAGCCGCCGCCGGCCTGCCGCTGTCGCCGGCCGCGACCCGCCTGCCGGCCGACGCCTGCGGACCGCTGTCGTCTGCCGCCCGCGCACTGCGGCGTGCGCCGTCGCCGACCGCCGCCCTGCCGGGACCACCCGTGGACCTCTGCCGCCCCGCCATGGCCGCCTCCCCTGAACGTCGGCACCGCAGTGAGCGTGCCGGGTGGGCACGTGCGCTGCGGCTCTGAGACGCCCGACCTGAGCGACTGGCCGTGGATAGCTTTCCGCCGGCGGTGCCCACGGGGCATCGCCGACGGCCGGGTGCAGTTGTCGTGCCGACCCCGGACCGGCCTGTCCGGAGCTGACACCGCAGACCGGCGAGCCGGCCAAAGTGATGCTGTTCTGTTACGCGATCTATGTTGTGCGCTTTGCTTGCGCTTGGTCGGGCAATGTGAGCCTGTATGGCGAGGCTAGGTCTCCGGGTGCCGTCTGGTCAAGGACTCATGATCAAACCCCCCGAACGGAGAGAAGTTGACGAGTCACTAACCGCTGATGCCGCGCCGGACACGACCGGACAAAGGAGACCGGACCCGTCCCGCTCAGCGGGAATCGTCGACGCCGTACGGCCGGAGCCGCCCCGGCGCGCGCCCAGCCGGGCCGGACTGCGGCCCGCCGCCGGCCAGGCGCGCCTCGACGGGCCCGCTCAGTCGAGCGGGCGGGGGTCCGGGGTGAGCTCGCCCTCCGCGTCGGCGAGCGCGTCGGCGTCGATGCCGTCGGCGAACTCGGCCGCCTCGGCGCTCTGCGCGGCGAGCGCGTCCTTCACGGCCCGGATCGCCACGCCCGGCGGGTAGCCCTTGCGGGCGAGCATGCCGACGAGGCGGCGGAAGACGGCGTCCGGCTCCCCCCGGGCCGTGCGCAGCTTCCGGTCGACCAGCGCCCGGGCCGTCTCGGCCTCGGTCTCCTCGTCCAGCTCGTCGAGGGCCTCGCTGGCCACCTCACCGTCCACGCCCCGCCGCCGCAGCTCGTTGGCCAGGGCCCGGCGGGCCAGCCCCCGGCCGGCGTGCCGGCTGGACACCCAGGCGCGGGCGAACGCGGCGTCGTCGATGATGCCGACCTCGTCGTAGCGGTCGAGCACCCCGGCGGACACCTCCTCGGAGATCCCCCGCTTGGCCAGCGCGGCGGCCAGCTCGGCCCGGGTACGCGGGCGCACGGCGAGCTGACGCAGGCAGACCTCCCGGGCCAGCTCCGCCTCGTCACGTGGCGACGCCCCGGTGTCGTGCGGCGCGTCCGCGCCGACCTCCGGGGGGATCGCCCCGTCGGTGGGGGCACGCCGGCCGCGCCGGGGACGGGGCGGGCCGGCGGCGTCACCCGCGCGGGGCGGGCTGGCATCCCAGCCCCGCCCCGTGCGGGCGCGTCGTCCTGTCACTGGTCAGCGACCGGTCAGAAGTCGACCGGCGGCAGCTCCGGGCCACCGGCGGCGTCACCCGCGCCGACCCCGACGCCGAGCTTCTCCAGGATCTTCTTCTCGATCTCGGCCGCCACGTCCGGGTTCTCGCGGAGGAACTCGCGGGCCTTCTCCTTGCCCTGGCCGAGCTGGTCGCCGTCGTAGGTGTACCAGGCGCCGGACTTGCGGATGATCGCCTGCTCCACGCCCACGTCGATGAGCGAGCCCTCGCGGGAGATGCCCTTGCCGTACATGATGTCGAACTCGGCCTGCTTGAACGGCGCGGCGACCTTGTTCTTCACCACCTTGACCCGGGTGCGGTTGCCGACCACGTCGGTGCCGTCCTTCAGGCTCTCGATGCGGCGCACGTCGAGCCGGACCGAGGCGTAGAACTTCAGCGCCCGGCCACCGGTGGTGGTCTCGGGGCTGTTGTGCACCATCACGCCGTCGACGAAGTAGTTGTGGTTGCCCTCGACCTCGATGTCGAACCGGTTCATGGACCGGCCCTTGGGCTTGACGTGCACGTCGATGATCCGGGCCGGCACCGGCGTCAGCTCCGCCGCGACGAACTGCGGCTCGACCGCGCACTGGCCACGGAACCGGGGCAGCAGCTTGGACTCCATCGCCGCCGGCACATAGGGCGCGACCAGTTCCTGGAAGCGGGCAGACGCCTCAGTCGTGAAGATCACCGAGGCGGTGCCCCGGGCGCCACGGGAGGCGAGCTTCACGTCCAGCCCGTACGCGTCGCGCAGGTGCTCGACGAGCCGGACCCGGCTGCCCTCCGCCATGGCCTCGACACAGATCTCGATCCGGCCGGAACCACCCGCCGTGCGCTCCTGCACACCCTTGGAACGAAGGGTGAAGCAGCCGTCGTCCATGTACCACACCGCGAGGGCCAGCGGAGTCAACGCCTTGAGGTAGTCCCAGCTGAGGTGCTTCTTGCCGTCGCCCAGGTAGACCGCCCGGCGCAGCTCGTCGAGCTCGGGCAGCGGCGTGAAGTCGGCAAACGCGGCACCCCGTGCGTCGGTACGCCGGGAGTGCGTGATGTTGCCGAGCAGGGAGACCTTCCAGTCCAGGTAGTCGGCCTGCGCAGCACCGTGACCGAGGCGGAACCGGACTCCGTTGCGGTCGCGGCGGTTAGGCGAGAGGTTGCCGTCACCCATCAGCGAGCCCAGGACGACCTGCCACTGCTGCTCGCTGAGGCGGCGCGACTCGGCCAGCATCACGCGGTCGCCGGCGATCAGCTCGCCGGCTTCCCGCCAGCCGCCCGGCGTGCGGATCAGGTGGTTGGCCGTGGCCGCGAACTGCGCCCTCCCGTTGCCGCCCGACTTCGCCACCGTGAACTGGAGGAACTCCTCCGCAGGGCCGTTGTTGAACCAGTTGGTGATGCGCTTCGGCTCCACCCGGTCGGTCTCCGGGTCGTAGGAGAGAACCTCGACGTCCATCCGCTGATTGACGATCTTGCCGATCTTCTCCTGCGTGCCGTCGGCCAGGGTGACCCTGGTCGAGTACGACATGCACCCGAACATCACACCGATCTTCTCGCGGAGCTGGTTGATGAAGATCGCCGTGGTGCCGGTGTTGTTGAGCACACCGGTGATCTTCCGCAGCGCCTGGCTCATCAGCCGGGCCTGGAGGCCCACGTGGCTGTCGCCCATCTCGCCCTCGATCTCGGCGCGCGGCACCAGGGCCGCCACCGAGTCGATCACGATGATGTCGATCGCGCCGGAGCGGACCAGCATGTCCGCGATCTCCAGCGCCTGCTCGCCGGTGTCGGGCTGCGAGACCAGCAGGGCGTCGGTGTCGACGCCCAGGGCCTTCGCGTATTCCGGGTCGAGCGCGTGCTCGGCGTCGACGAACGCGGCGATGCCGCCGGCCCGCTGGGCGTTGGCCACCGCGTGCAGGGCCACCGTCGTCTTACCGCTGGATTCCGGGCCGTAGATCTCGACCACCCGGCCGCGGGGCAGGCCCCCCACGCCGAGGGCCACGTCGAGGGCGATGGACCCGGTCGGGATGACCGAGGTCTGCACGACAGGGCGCTCCCCCAGGCGCATCACCGAACCCTTGCCGAACTGCTTGTCGATCTGAGCGAGAGCAAGGTCGAGCGCCTTCTCCCGGTCAGGACCTGCCGCCATCGTTGCCACCCCTGCCTTCGCCGGCGTCTTTCCTGAGCTTCGCGTCACGCGGACACGCTAGGCGCTGGGTCCGACAGAAAACCAGCCGACGGGCCGCGAGCTGTGGACGAGCACCCCGCTGTGGACAATAGCCGAACAGGTGTACGACTCGACAAGCGACACGCGGGAGGAAAGAAAAGGCTGCTCAGCGTAGTCGCGCGGGCACCCGGTCGGGGTACGCGGCGACCACCGCCCGCCACACGACGTGGGTCTGCTCACCCGAGCGGAGCGCCTGCTCGATGGTCCGCCCGCCGAGCTGGGACAGCACCTGGTCCGAGGCGATGCTGCCCGCGTACCCCGGGCCGAACGCCTCCTCCAGCCGGGCCCAGAAGTCGGTCAGCCGCACGGTCACTCCTCCTCGTCCGGCGCCCGCCCGGGCACCGCACGCAACGCTAGCGCCAGCAGCGGCACCGTCGCGATCGCGGCCAGCAGGGTCAGCGTCGGATACCCGGCGACCTGCATGACGAACCCGCTCAGCGCGCCGGCGGCGGCCCCCGCCAGGCCCATCGTCAGGTCGGAGAGGCCCTGCACGCTGGGCCGCACGTCGGCGGGCACCGACTCCGACAGCAGGGTGGAGCCGGCCACCATGGTCCCGGACCAGCCGAGCCCGAGCAGGACCAGGCCGACCGAGAGGCCGGGCGTGTGGTGCCCGGAGGCGCCCGCCACCGCGCAGGCGACCAGCAGCACGGCCAGGCCGCCGAGGATCACCGGCCGCCGGCCGAGCCGGTCGGTGAGCCAGCCGACCACCGGGGAGAACGCGTACATGCCGGCGATGTGCAGGCTGAGCACCACCCCGACCACCCCGAGCACGGCGGAGTCGTCGTGGTACTCGCCGAGGCGTACCGGGGTCATCGACATCACCGCGACCATCACGAGGTGGCCGACCGCGACGGCGGCGATGCCCAGCCGGGCCGCCGGCCGCTCGCGGACCACCCGCCAGGCGGCCCGCATGCCCGCGCCGCGCCGCCCGGTCGCCGCCGGCCCGGCGGCCTTGCCGGGAGCAGTGGCGTCGGGAGCGGTGGCGGCGTCGGGAGCGGCCTCGGCGTCCGCCAGCCGGCGCGCGGTGAGCAGCGGGTCGGGCCGCAGCAGCACCAGCAGTACGCCGGCGGTCAGGGCGAACGCCACCGCGCTGAACGCGAACGGGCCGGCCAGCGACGGCAGCCCCCACCCCCGGGTGGTGCGGTCGGCCAGCGCGGCGAAGTTCGGCGCGGCCACCGCACCGATCGTGGTGGCCCAGACGACCAGCGAGAGCTGGCGGCCCCGGCGGGCCGGCTCGGCGAGGTCCACGGCCGTGTAGCGGGCCTGGAGGTTGGCCGCCGAGCCCCCGCCGAACAGCAGCATGCCGAGGAAGAGCAGCGGCACCTGGCGGGTCGCCGCGGCGAGCACCACCAGCACGCCCCCCACCGCCCCGACCAGGTACGCGGTGACCAGCCCCGGCCGGCGGCCGTGCCCGGTCATGATCCGGGTGACCGGGACGGCGAGCAACGCGCCGCCGACCACCGCCGCGCTCTGCGCCAGGCCGGCGATCGCCGTGCCGGCGACCCGGGCCGCGAGCAGCGCGCCGACCGAGATGCCGATGGTGACCCCGATGCCGCCGATGATCTGGGTCACGACGAGCAGCCGCAGCGTGCGGCGCTGGATCGGGGCGACGTCGGCGCGGCTCGGTGCCGGCGCGGTGAGGTCGGTGGCCATCGGCGGCTCCTCGGTGACGGCCGGGGCTCCGGCGGGGGGTGCGGCCCGCCCATCCTCACGCACGCACCCGGACCTTGGACAGTTGCGGTCCCGTCGGACCACAACCGTCCATGATCGGCGGCGGACCAGCCCGGCGACGGGGCGGCGGCCGGGGCCGGGGGCGGTCGGCGGTGGACCCGGGCGGCGGCGGGTCAGGCCGCGAGGGCCCGGGCGGCGACCGTCAGGTCGGCGACCAGCCCGGCGTACGCGGTGTCCTGGTCGTCGGCGCGCAGCACCGCCGACGGGTGGATGGTGGCCAGGAGCCGGGCCGCCGGGGCGTCGGCGACCCCGCCCGCCGAGTCGACCGGCACCCGGGCGAAGTCCTCCGGCCGCTCGGCCGACGCCGGCCAGGGCATCAGCGTGCCGCGCTGCCGGGTGACCCGGAACGACGGGCCGAGCAGCGCCTTGGCGGCGGTCGCGCCGAGCACGACGACGAGCTCCGGGCGCAGCCGGGCGAACTCGGCCACCAGCCAGGGGCGGCACGCGGTGACGTGCACCCGGTCCGGGGTCTGGTGGATGCGCCGCCGGCCGCGCAGCTCGAAGCGGAAGTGTTTCACGGCGTTGGTGAGGTAGAGCCCCGTCGGGTCGAGCCCGGCGTCGTCGACCGCCCGGCGCAGCAGCCGGCCGGCCGGCCCGACGAACGGCAGCCCCTTCTGGTCCTCCATGTCGCCGGGCTGCTCGCCGACCAGCACCACCCGGGCGTCGGCGCCGCCGCGGCCGAAGACCGTCTGGGTGGCGTCCCGGTGCAGCTCGCAGCCCCGGCAGCCGCCCGCGGCGGCGCGCAGCGCGTCGAGGGTGTCGGCCTGCGGCGGGATGAACTGCTGCGCACCGGGGGCGGTGTCGGTCTTGTCCGTCATGCCGATCTTTCTACCCCCCGCCGCCCCGCCCACGCTGGCACCCCCACCCGGCGCGCCCCGCCCGGCCCGGGGGCGGCCGGTCACGCGGTGAAGGGGGGTGGGGGGTGGGGGGAGACGGCGGCGGCGAGCGCGTCCGCCAGGGGCGGGAGGTCGGCGGGGTCCAGCTGGCTGACCGTGACGCGCACGCCGGGGGCGGCGGCGATGCGGAACAGCGCGCCCGGGGCCACCGCCCAGCCGGCGTCGCGCAGGGCGGTGACGGCGCTGGTCTCGTCGGGCACCGGGAGCCAGACGTTGATGCCGGTGCGGCCGTGCCCGGCCAGCCCCCGCGCGGCCAGCGCGGCGAGCAGGTGGCCGCGGCGGCGCTCGTAGTCGACGCCGGCCCGGTCGACCAGGGCGGCCGTGGCCGGGTCGCGCCACAGGGCGAGCACGAGGCGTTGCAGCACGGTGGAGACCCAGCCGGCGCCGACGCGGGCCCGACCGGCGACCCGGGCCACGGTGGCCTCGTCGCCGGCCAGCACGGCCAGCCGCAGGTCGGGCCCGTAGGGCTTGCTCACCGACCGGACGAAGGCCCACGCCCCGGTCACCCCGGCGAGCGGGTGCAGCGGTACGCGGGCCAGCTCGGCGGCGTGGTCGTCCTCGATCAGCAGCAGGTCCTCGCGGCCGGCGAGGAGGGCGCGCAGCGCGGCGGCCCGGTCGGCGGAGACGGCCGCCCCGGTCGGGTTCTGCGCCCGGCTGGTCACCACCAGGGCGCGGGCCCCGGCGGCCAGCGCGGCGCGTACGCCGGCCTCGACCGGGCCCTCGTCGTCCACTGGCACCCCGATCGGGCGCAGCCCGAGGGCGGCGACGAGGTCGAGGAGGTTGGCCCAGCCCGGGTCCTCGACGGCGACCGCGTCGCCGGGGCGCAGGTGGGCGGCGAGCAGCCGCTCGATGCCGTCGAGCGCACCGCCGGTGACCGTGACGTCGTCGGCCGGCACCCCGTCGGCGGCGAGCCGCTCCCGGGCCGCGTCGGCCAGCTCGGGCAGGACGCCGGCCGACGCGTACCCGGTGGGGGTGCCGAACTCGGCGGCGAGGGCGGCCAGGTGCGGACCGAGCGGCGGAAGCAGCCGGGTGTCGGGCTCGCCGAGGGACAGGTCGCGGACGCCGGGCGCGGTGCTCGGGCGCAGCGCGCGGCGGGTGGCGACCGGCGGGCGGGGGCGGACCCGGGTGCCGTGCCGGCCGGCGGTGGCGAGCAGGCCGCGCTGCCGCAGGTCCTGGTAGGCGCGGGCCACCGTGGCCGGGCTGACGCCCAGCTCGGCGGCGAGGGCCCGCACCGGGGGCAGGGCGGCCCCGGCCGGCAGGGCGCCGACGCGGACGCCCGACTCGATGCTGGCGGAGATCTCGGCGGCCGTCCGGCCGGTGACCTGATATCGTGCTGACACAATTCGAGGATTGTACTAGCACGAAAGCGGGTCCTCGCATGTACCCACCCACCCCCCGGACCACCGCCACCCGCAGCCGCGACCGGATGAGCTACGACCGGGCCGCCGCGCACGCCGTGCTCGACGAGGCGTACCACTGCGCGCTCGCGTTCACCGTCGACGGCGAGCCCCGGGTGCTGCCCACCCTGCACGTCCGCGTCGGCGACACGCTCTACCTGCACGGCTCCACCGGGAGCCGGCCGCTGCTCGCCGCCCGGGGCGACGGCCTGCCCGTCTGCGTGGCGGTCACCCTGCTCGACGGGCTGGTCTACGGCCGCTCCCAGTTCCACCACAGCGCCAACTACCGGTCGGTGGTCGCGCACGGCACCGCGCACCTGGTCACCGACGCCGGGGAGAAGTCGGCCGTGCTGACCGCCCTGGTGGAGAAGGCCGCCGCCGGGCGCAGCGCCGACAGCCGCCCGCCCAGCCGCCGCGAACTCGCCGAGACCGCCGTGCTGGCGCTGCCGCTGCGCGAGGTCTCCGTCCGCGCCCGCGCCGGCGGCGTACGCGACGAACCCGGCGACCACGACCTGCCGCACTGGGCCGGGGTGCTGCCGCTGCGGCTGACCGCCGGGCGGCCCGAGCCCGACGCGGGCGTGACCGCGCCGCTGCCGGCGTACCTGCGGCCGGACCGCTCGCCCTGGCTGGAGCCGGCCACGCTGCGGGGCGCGCACGTCGTCCTCGAACCGCTGGACCTCGCGCACGCCGACGACCTGCACGCCGCCACCGCCGACCCGCAGGTGTGGCAGCACCTGGGCAGCCACCGGCCCGCCGACCCGGCCGGCACGGCCGAGACGATCCGGGCCGCCCTCGACGCCCACCACCGCGGCGAGCGGGTGCCGTGGGTGCAGCGCTGCGCCGTCACCGGGGCGGTCGTCGGCAGCACGTCGTACTACGAGGTCGACCCCGACCGCCGGGCGGTCGCCATCGGCTACACCTACCTGGGCCGGCCCTGGTGGCGCACCGGCGTCAACACGGAGGCGAAGCTGCTGCTGCTCACCCGCGCCTTCGAGGAGCTGGGCGCGGTACGGGTGGTCTGGCACACCGACATCCGCAACGAGCGCTCCCAGCGGGCCATCGAGCGGCTCGGCGCCACCCGCGAGGGGGTGCTGCGCCGGCACCGGCTGCGCCCCGACGGCACCTGGCGGGACACCGTGCAGTATTCGCTGACCGACGAGGAGTGGCCGAACGCACAGGCCAGGCTGCGGGAACGGCTTCGCCCCGGCCCGGTGCCGGCGCGATGATGTCGGGCGTGCTGGGCATCACCGACATCTGGACGTACGTGCTGGGGACCGTGGCGATCGTGCTGCTCCCCGGCCCCAACTCGCTCTTCGTGCTCTCCACCGCCGCCAAGCGCGGGGTACGCGCCGGCTACCGGGCCGCCGGCGGGGTCTTCCTCGGCGACGCGGCGCTGATGACGCTCTCCGCCGCCGGGGTGGCGTCGCTGCTCAAGGCGTACCCGCCGCTGTTCCTGGTGGTGAAGTACGCGGGCGCGGCGTACCTCGGGTGGGTCGGGCTGACCATGCTGCGCGGCGCGTGGCGGCGCTGGCGGGACCGCAACGACCCCGCCACGCCGCGCCTGATCGACGCCGCCGAGCCGGCGGAGCTGCGCAGCCCGTTCCGGCGGGCGCTGGTGATCAGCCTGCTCAACCCGAAGGCGATCCTGTTCTTCGTGTCGTTCTTCATCCAGTTCGTCGACCCCGGGTACGCCTGGCCGGCGCTGTCGTTCCTGCTGCTCGGGCTGATCGCCCAGGTCACCAGCGTGCTGTACCTGACCGCGCTGATCTTCGCGGGCACGTTCCTGGCGGCGCAGTTCCGGCAGCGGCGGCGGCTGGCCGCCGGGGCGACCACCGGCGTGGCGGCGGTCTTCCTCGGCTTCAGCGTCAAGCTCGCCACCGCCTCGGTGTAAGGAAGGGCCCCTTGTTAACGCATACGGTATAGAAGGGTCCCCTTCTTACCGCGCCGCCCGGCGCGGGCGGCGCACGGCCGCGGCGGGCGGCGCTCGGCCGCGGCGGGCGGCGCTCGGCCGCGGCGGACGGCGCTCGGCCGCGGCGGACGGCGCTCGGCCGCGGCGGACGGCGCTCGGCCGCGGCGGACGGCACGAGGGGCAGGGCGCGTCAGGTGCCGTCGCCGCCCCCGCCCCCGCCGCCGATGCCCGCCCCGCCGGCGGTGCCGCCGAGGCCGTAGCCGGGGCGGACCGGCTGGTCCGGGGGGCGGCTGACGTGCGCCGACTCGGTGATCCGGGCCGACCAGTGGGCGTGCGACGCTGCGGCGGCGTGCCGGTTGATCGCGTGCCGCAGCCAGCCGTCGACTACCGCGACCCAGTCCACCCGGTCCGCGCCCGCGTGCCAGACCCGGAACCGGCTGATGCTCTGGTGGGTGACGCCGGCGAGGGAGAGCCGCCGGTCGGCCCACAGCAGCACCTCCAGCCCCGCCGGGTTCGCCACGAAGACCACCTCCAGCTCGGTGATCGGCCCGGCGTACAGCGGGGCCACCCACCAGCCGAGCCGCTGGTGCAGCGGGAGCACCTGCTCCACCCCGGGCAGCCGGCCGTCGACCAGGCCGGCCTGGCGCATGCTGAAGCCGAGCGCGTCCAACGCGGCGAGGACGTGCTGCTGGGTCGGCAGGGGGTGCACGAAGACCGGCACCAGCGCGCCCTGCTCCAGGTCCACGTCGAGGGACGCCTCCGTGCGCAGCCCCGTCCGCAGGCTCATCAGCGGCACCCCGCCGAAGACCGTCACCGGGGTCTCCCAGGGCAGCGGCACGGCGAAGTCGACCGCCCGCCGCCGCCCGGCCGGCACCACGAACGCGCCCGCGATCGTCACCTGGTGGAACTGGACGAGCCGCCTCGGCGCGCCCGGGTCGTCCGGCTCGACCTGGCTGACCAGGCCGAGCCGGAGCCGCCGGACCGGCACGTCGTCCGGCCCGGCGCGCAGGACCACCCGGCCGGGCAGCCGCAGCCCCGGCCGCGTGCTCGGGTTGGGCAACGTGGTCCGCACGGACAGCCCGGTCCAGCCGGACTCCGGCGACACCCCGGTCAACCGCACGGCGCTTCCTCCGTACCCCCTCGGTGGTGGCACGGCTTTCCCCGCCGCCGGCCGGACAGTCCTGCCCGGCCGGCGCGGACGCCGGGGCCGGCCCGGTGACGCCGGGCCGGCCGCGCGGACGTCGGCGGGTCGTCAGCGCATCCGGCGGCCCCGCGGCACCGGGTCGGTCTCGTCGTCGAACTCGCCGATGACCTCCTCCAGCAGGTCCTCCAGCGCCACGAAACCGATCGGGCGGGTCGGGCCGCCGCCGTTGCGGACCAGGGCGAGCTGGGCCCGCCGGTCCTTCATCGCGGTCACGGCCTCCGTCACCGACGCGGACGCCGGCAGCGTGAACGCGTCGGTCATCAGCTCCCCGGCGGTCGCCGCCCGGCCCGTCGTGGTGGCCCGCACGGCCTCCCGCACGTGCACCAGGCCGCACACCTCGCCGCCGCCGTCGAGCACGGCCAACCGGGACCGGCCGCTGCCGCGGGAGACCTCCTCGACCCGCTCGGCCGGGTCGTCCCGGCCGACCGTGACGATCCGGTCGAAGGGCTCCATCACCTGCGCGACCGTGGTGCCCTGGAGCTCCAGCATGCTGGTGAGCATCCGGTGCTGCTCCGCGCCGAGCAGCCCGTGCTCGCGGGACTGCTCCAGCAGGATCCGCAGCTCGTCGGGGCCGTGCACCTGGGCGAGCTGGTCCTGCGGGCGCACCCGCACCAGCCGCAGCATCGCGTTGGCGACCGCGTTCAGCCCCGACAGCACCGGCCGCGCCACCCGGGCGAAGGCCCGGAACGGCAGCGCCAGCAGGGTCGCCGACCGCTCCGCGTCGGTGATCGCCCACGACTTCGGGGCCATCTCGCCGACCACCAGGTGCAGGAAGGTGACCAGGCCCAGGGCGAAGACCAGCGCCACGACGTGACTCGCCGCGGCCGGCAGGCCCACGGCGTGCAGCAGCGGGCTGAGCAGGTGCTCGATCGCCGGCTCGGCCAGCGCGCCGAGCCCCAGGGTGCACAGCGTGATGCCGAGCTGCGCGCCGGCCAGCATCAGGGACAGCTCGCGCACGCCGTCCAGCGCCGCGCGGGCCCCCCGGCCGCCGCCGGTGGCGACGGCCTGCTCCAGCCGGTACCGCTTGCTGGCCACCAGCGCGAACTCGGCGGCCACGAAGAACCCGTTCAGCGCCAGCAGCACGACGGAGACGATCAGGGCGATGCCGGGGCTCATGCCGCCTCCTCCGTGCCCCGCGCCCGGCCCGCGGCGCCGCCCGGCCCCCGGCCGTGAGCGGCGTCGACGGTGCGGGGTGCGTCGGCGGGGCCGCGTGCGCCGGCGGTGCCAGCCGTGTCGGCGGGGCCGCATGCGCCGGCGGTGCCAGCCGTGTCGGCGGGGCCGCATGCGCCCGCGGAGTCGGCCGCGTCGGCGGCACCGGCGAGCCGGAGTCGCACCGAGTCGGCGACGTGGCGGTCCACGGCCAGCACCTCGACCAGGGCCCGCGCCTCGTTCGCGGCGTCGCCGTCGACCGGAAGCGCGATCTCCAGCCGGTCGCCCACCTCGGGCACCCGGCCCAGCTCCCGCATGACCAGCCCCGAGACCGTGTCGTACTCGGGGGCCTCGGGCAGCTCGATGCCGGTGCTGTCGGCGACCTCGTCGATCCGCCAGCGCGCCGGAACCACCCAGGACCCGTCGTCCTGCCGGGCCGGCGCCCGGTCCGGCGGATCGTCCTCGTCGCGGATCGGGCCCACCAGCTCCTCGGCCAGATCCTCCAGCGTGATCACGCCGGCGAAGCCGCCGTACTCGTCGACCACGCAGGCGAGCTGCCGGTGCCCGGCCCGCAGCCGGTCCAGCACCGTCGGCAGCGGCAACGTCTCGGGCACCAGCAACGGGGGTACGGCCACCGCGCTGACCGGGGTCGTCGCGCGCTCGGCCGGCGGCACCGTCAGCACGTCGGCGATGCCGACCACGCCGACCAGGTCGTCGACGCCGTCGGCGCCGCGTACGGGGAACCGGGAGTGCCCGGTGTCGAGCAGCTCCACCACCCGGCTCAACGGCTCGTGCGCCCGGACGGTGTGCACGTCGACCCGGGGCACCATGGCCTCCCCGGCGGTCAGCTCCCGGAAGTCGAGCCCCCGGTCGAGCAGGTCGGACATCTCCGCGTCGAGGTGCCCCTCCTCGCGGGACTCGGCGATGATCTGCTCCAGGTCCTCCGGGGTGGCCCCGCTGGGCAGCTCCTCGATCGGCTCGATGCCGAGCCGGCGCAGCAGCCGTACGGCGGCCTTGTCGAACAGGGTGATCACCGGCCCGGCGATCTTCAGGTAGAGGAGGGTGGACCGGCTCAGCGCCCGGGCCAGCGGCTCGGCGCGGGCGATCGCCAGGTTCTTCGGGGCCAGCTCGCCGAGGACCATCTGCACGACGGTCGCGATGACCAGCGCCAACGCGACCGACAGCGGCAGGGCCACGGCCGTGGAGACCCCGGCCACGCCGAGCAGCTCGGCCAGCCCCGCGCCCAGGTACGGCTCGGCGACGTAGCCGACCAGCAGCGCGGTCACGGTGATGCCGAGCTGCGCTCCGGAGAGCATGAACGACAGCCGGCCGGTGACCTCCAGGGCCCGCGCGGCGGCCTGGTCGCCGTCGTCGGCGAGCTGCCGGAGGCGGCCCCGGTCCACGGCGACGTAGCCGAACTCCTGGGCCACGAAGTAGCCCGTGGCGGCGGTGAGAACGGTGATGAGGACGAGTCCGACGACGATCAACACGGGTCGCTCAGGGCTCCCGGGGTCGTCGGAACGGGAAGATGCCGGGCACGACCCGGCTGGCTACTGCTGCCCTCCTGGGCAGAAGAGTCGATCATGCCGCCATTTTATCGGCCTCACCTGAGCGCCCGCTGAAGGTGTAAGGAAGGGCCCCTTGTTAACGCATACGGTAGAGAAGGGCTCCCTTCTCACCCGCTGGGTGGAACGAGACCCCTGTTAACAAGGTGCCCTTCCTTACCCCTCGTCGGCGAGTTCGTCGGTGTCGAGGAGAGAGCGGTCGACCCGGCCCGAGCGGTACGCGGCGCGGCCGACCATCTGGGCCGCCACCGGGGCGGTGGCCAGTTGGAAGACCGCCACCAGCACGATCATGCCGATGTCGTCCGGGGTACGCAGGCGCAGCACCACCCCGGCGAGCAGCAGCAGCACGCCGAGCACCTGCGGCTTGGTGGCCGCGTGCATCCGGTCGAGCACGTCCGGGAAGCGCAGCACGCCGATCCCGGCGGCGAGGCTGAGCAGTGCCCCGGCGACCAGGCAGCCCGCGCCCAGCCAGTCGGCCACGACACCGGCGCTCGGCCAGGCGGGCGCGGCCCACCCGCCGGGCGGAGCGTCGAGAGCCGCCCTCAGCGGGGCGGCGAGGACGTGGGCCGCGGTCACGGCTCCTCCCGGACGGCGAAGCGGACCAGGGCCACCGCGCCGACGAAGCCGAGCAGGGAGAGCACCACCAGCACGGGCAGGGTGGTGGCGTGCCGGTTGACCGCCGCCTCCGCGCCGACCGCGCCGGCCATCGTGTTGAGCAGGACGTCGGCGGCGATCACGCGGTCGAGCAGGGACGGGCCGCGGTACATCCGGAGCAGCGCCAGCAGCGCGGTGACCGACAGGAGCACGGTGAGCACGGTGGCGAGAGCGACCTTCACTGGTCGGCCCCCCTCTCGGTGGGACGAACGGGACCGCTGGGCGGAGCGGAACCGGTGGGCGGAGCGGAACCGGTGGGCGGAGCGGAACCGGTGGGCGGAGCGGAACCGGTGGGACCGGGGCGGGAGGC
Organism: Micromonospora sp. WMMD712; assembly: GCF_029581295.1. Classification (NCBI taxonomy): domain Bacteria; kingdom Bacillati; phylum Actinomycetota; class Actinomycetes; order Micromonosporales; family Micromonosporaceae; genus Micromonospora; species Micromonospora sp. WMMD712. Next base: position 6,689,826 of record NZ_CP120743.1, on the reverse strand, counting down.
CGGGCCGGGAGGGGCGGCGGGGGCGGTGAGGAGGCGGAGTTCGGCGGCCGAGCCGATCGCGCGGACGATCCGGCCCTCGGTGGCGAGGATCCGGTCGCGGCTGTCGGCCAGGTCCTGCGGCCCGCGTACGTCGAGCACGTGCACGTAGAGCAGGCCCCGCTCCCGGTCCACCTCGACGATCAGGGTGCCGGGCACCAGCGAGATCGCCTCCGCCGTGAGCGCCAGGTTCAGGTCGGTGCGCACGCGCAGCCGGACCGCGATGATCGCGCCGCGGGGCCGGTAGCCCGGCCGCACCGCGATCCAGGCCACGTGGATGCTGGCGCTGACCAGCTCGGTGACGAACCGGACGGCCAGGTCCAGCAGCGCCCATGGGCGCAGCCGGCCGCCGAAGGTGACCGGCGGCAACGGGAAGAACAGCAGCACCGCCCCGCCGACGAGCAGTCCACCGAGCAGGTTGCCCCAGGAGAACCGCCCCCAGAGCAGGCACCAGACCAGCGCCATCCAGGCCAGCGTCAGCAGCCGGTCCCGCCAGCGGCCGATCCGGGCGCGCGCCCGGGTCACCGGGGCGTCGGGGTCGACGACCGGCCCCCGACGCCGGCCCCCACCGGCCCGCCCGGTCACCGCACACCCCGACCAGGACCGCCGGGACCGCCGGCCCACCCGGTCACCGCACACCCCGACCAGGACCGCCAGGACCGCCGGCCCACCCGGTCACCGCACACCCCGACCAGGACCGCCAGGACCGCCGGGCCGCCGGCCCACCCGGTCACCGCACACCCCGACCAGGCCCGCCAGGACCGCCGGGCCGCCGGCCCGCCCGGTCACGGCGCGCCGCCGGGGAGGACGGCGCGCACGTACGGGGTGCGGGCGCGCAGGTCGGTCGCCGCGTCGGTGGTCACCCCGAACAGCGGGCCGGCGGCCACGGTGAGCACCAGGCCCAGCGCGACCAGCGCCGTCGTGGCACCGACCATCAGGGCGGGCAGGCGGGTCGGCGGGTCGGCGGCGGCCAGCCGGGGGGCCCGCCAGAACGCGATGTTCCACACCCGGGACGCGACGTAGAGGGTGAGCAGGCTGGTGAGGGTGCCGGCGGCGACCAGCGCCCAGGGCAGCACGCCGCCTTCGCCGACGCCCGCCTGGAGCAGGCCCAGCTTGCCGAGGAAGCCGGACAGCGGCGGGATCCCGGCCAGGTTCATCGCCGGCACGAAGAACAGCACCCCGAGCAGCGGGGCGACCCGGGCCAGGCCGCCGAGCCGGCGCAGGTCGGTGCTGCCGGCGCGCGCCTCGACCAGCCCGGCGACCAGGAACAGGGTGGTCTGGATGGTGATGTGGTGCACCACGTAGAAGATCGCCCCGGACAGGCCGGCGACGCTGCTCAGCGCCACCCCGAAGATCATGTAGCCGATGTGGCTGACCAGGGTGAACGAGAAGAGCCGCTTCATGTCCGACTGGGCGACCGCGCCGAGGATGCCGACCACCATGGTCAGCCCGGCCACCACCATCAGCAGCCCGGCGACCTGGCCGCCGGGGAACAGCAGGGTCTCGGTGCGGATGACCGCGTACACGCCGACCTTGGTGAGCAGGCCCGCGAAGACGGCGGTGACGGGGGCGGGCGCGGTCGGGTAGCTGTCCGGCAGCCAGGCCGACAGCGGGAACACGGCCGCCTTGATCCCGAAGGCGAGCAGCAGGGTGAGTTGCAGGGCGAGGCGTACGTCGGCGGGCAGCGCGTCGAGCCGCCCGGCGAGCTGGGCCATGTTGACGGTGCCGGTGGCGGCGTAGACGAGCCCCACCCCGGCCAGGAAGATCATCGAGGACAGGATGCTGACCACCACGTACGTCGACCCGGTCCGGATCCGGCCCTCGGTGCCGCCGAGCGTGATCAGCACGAAGCTCGCCGCCAGCAGGATCTCGAAGCCGACGAAGAGGTTGAACAGGTCGCCGGCGAGGAAGGCGTTGGTGACGCCGGCGGTGAGCACCAGGTAGGTGGGGTGGTAGATGGTGACGGGGGCCGACTCGCCGATGTCCCCCCGGCCCTGCCCGATCGAGTAGAGCAGCACGCACAGCGTCACGGCGGAGGAGACCACCAGCATCAGCGCGGCGAGCTGGTCGGCGACCAGCACGATCCCCACCGGCGGGGGCCAGCCGCCGACGCTCACCACGACCGGCCCGTGCCGGTACGCCTCGACGAGCAGCACCACGGCGACCGCGAGGGTGGCGGTCAGCACCACCACGCTGACGGCGCGCTGGAGCCGGGGGCGGTTGGCCAGCAGCAGGGTGAGGGCGGCGCCCAGCAGCGGCACCACCACCGGCAGCGGCACGAGCGGCCCGTACCCCGTCACGGCGTCTCCCCCCGGTGCTGCCGGCGCAGGTGCGGCTCCGGGTCGACCTGTTCCGGGTCGTCGTCGGCGCCCTCGCCGCCGAGGTCACGCGCGGGCAGCTCGTTGCGGGCGGCCAGCTCGGCGACCTGGCGGTCCTCCAGGTCGTCCTGCACCTCGTCGTTGCCGGTGAGATACCAGCTGCGGTACGCCACGGCCAGCAGGAACGCGGTGAGCCCGAAGGTGATGACGATGGCGGTGAGGACCATCGCCTGCGGCAGCGCGTCGCTCATCCGGTCGACGGGCGCGGCGCCGACGAGGGGCGCGTCCCCGGACCGGCCGGCGAGCAGGATCAGCAGGTTGACCCCGTTGCCGAGCAGGATGAGGCCGAGCAGGATCCGGGTCAGGCTGCGCTCCAGCAGCAGGGTGACGCCGGTGCCGGCGAGCACCCCGACGGCGACGACCAGCACCAGGGTCGCTCCGCTGCCGTTCACGGCCGTCGCCCCTGCGGGTCGACGATCAGCCCGCGTTCGGTCTTGCCGGCCGCCTCGATGTGCCGGTCGACCTCGGCGCCGAGGCTGCGCAGGATGTCCAGCACCAGGCCGACCACGATCAGGTACACCCCGATGTCGAAGAAGAGCGACGTGACGACGTAGAAGTCGCCGACGCCGGGCAGCCACAGGTCGAGCTTCGCGCTCTGGAGCACGGACCCGCCGGCGAGGAGGGCGCACGCGCCGGTGCCGACGGACACCGCCAGGCCGGCCCCGAGGATCGTGCCGGCCCCGACGGGGGCCGCCTCGGCCAGCTCGTACCGGCCGCCGGCGAGGTAGCGCACGGCCAGGGCGAGGCTGGCGACCAGGCCGCCGGAGAAGCCGCCGCCGGGCGCGTTGTGGCCGGAGAAGAACAGGAACAGGGAGAACAGCACGATGGTGTGGAAGAGCAGCCGGGTGACCACCTCGAAGACGATGGACCGGCGGCGCTCCGCGAGGGTGGGGCCGCCACGCAGCCACACCGGCCGCTGCGGGCCCCGCCGGGCGGGGCGCTCGGGGCGGGGGCGGCGCGGGCGGGGACCGGTGCGGGACCGCCGGAAGATCAGGCTGGCCACCCCGGTCGCGGTCACCACGAGCACCGAGAGCTCGCCCATGGTGTCCCAGGCCCGGATGTCGACCAGGGTCACGTTGACCACGTTGCGGCCGTGCCCCTCGCTGACGGCGAGGCCGGGGAAGGCCAGCGAGACCGAGGGCGCGGTGCGGGCGCCCACCGCGACCAGGCAGAGCCCGGCGAGGACGAGCCCGACGGCGGCCCCCACCGCGCGGCGCGCCCACCGGCTGCGGCGCAACGGGCGGGCGGAGAACCGTTCGGGCAGCCGGCGCAGCACCAGCACGAAGACCGCGATGGTCGCCGTCTCCACCAGGAACTGGGTGAGCGCCAGGTCGGGTGCGCCGTGCAGGACGAACATCATCGCGGTGCCGTAGCCGGTGACCCCGACCAGCAGCATGGCGGTGAGCCGGCGACGCGCGCCGACGGCGAGCAGCGCGGCGACCGCCGCCACCACGCCGACGACCAGTTGCAGCGGCGTGTCCCACAGCGGGACCCGCTGCCGCCACGGGCCGGCGGCCAGCATCGCCCCGCCGGGCACGACGACGAGGACCAGCAGGATCGTGCCGAGGTACAGCGGCAGGGAGCCGCGCTGGGTGGCGCTGGTGACCTCGATGGCGAGCCGGTCGAAGCGGTGGGTCAGAAACTCGTACCCCTGCGCGCCGCTCACGGGCGCGCGCAGCCGGGCCAGCGCGGGGGCGAGCGGGCCGCGCAGCGCGAACAGGGCCGCGCCGCCGGCCAGGGCCAGGACGGACAGGCCGAGTGCCAGGGTCGGCCCGTGCCAGAGCGCGAGGTGCTCGGGCACCGGGCCGAAGAGCTCGGCGTACGGGCGCAGCAGCGCGCCCGCCGGGCCGGCGGCCAACCCGGCGGCCAGCCCGGCGACGGCCAGCAGGGCGGGCGGCCCGAGCATGGCGGCGGGCACGGGCTGCGGCTCGGTCCGTTCGGCGTGCGGGCGCGTGCCGAACGCCCCCCAGACGAACCGGGCCGTGTAGGCGACGGTGAGCACCGTGCCGGCGACGAGCCCGGCGAGGACCACCGGCTGGTCGGTGAACGCGGCGAGGACGGCCTCCTTCGCGACGAAGCCGACCAGCGGGGGCAGCCCGGCCATCGAGGCGGCGGCCAGCGTCCCGACGGCGGCCAGCAGCGGGGCCCGCCGCCCGAGCCCGGACAGTTCCCGCAGGTCGCGGGTGCCGGCGCTGTGGTCGATCGCGCCGACGACGAGGAACAGGGCCGCCTTGAACAGGGCGTGCGCGAGCAGCATCGCCGTGCCCGCGAGGGCCGCCTGCGGGGTGCCCGCGCCGAGCGCCACGGTGAGCAGGCCGAGCTGGCTGACGGTGCTGTAGGCCAGCAGCAGCTTCAGGTCGCACTGGCGCAGCGCGGCCCACCCGCCCGCCAGCATGGTGAGCAGGCCGGCGGTGACCGTCACGGGCCGCCACGGGCCGGCGGTGGCCAGCACGGGGGCGAGCAGGCCGAGCAGGTAGACGCCGGCCTTCACCATCGCCGCCGCGTGCAGGTAGGCGCTGACCGGCGTCGGCGCGCACATCGCCTGCGGCAGCCAGCCGCTGAACGGCAGGACAGCCGACTTGGCCAGCGCCCCGGCCAGCACCAGCAGCACGGCGGTGACCAGGTAGCCGCCGGCCGGCAGCCCGGCCCCGGCGAGTTCCGACCAGCGGTAGCCGCCGGTGTGCCGGCCGAGCATCAGGAAGCCGACGAGCATCGCCAGCCCGCCGAACGTGGTGACCGTGAGCGCCTGCGCCGCCGCCCACCGGCTGGCCCGCCGCTCGGCGCTGTGCCCGATCAGCAGGTAGGAGAAGACCGTGGTCAGCTCCCAGAAGACGTAGAGCAGCAGCAGGTCGTCGGCGAGGACGAGGCCGAGCATCGCGCCGGCGAAGGCCACGAGCACGGCCGCGAACCGGGCCAGCCCGGCCGAGCCGGCGGCGAAGTAGCGCGCGCAGTAGACCAGCACGAGCGCGCCGACGCCACCGACGAGCAGGGTCATCAGCCAGGACAGGGTGGTCAGCCGCAGCGCCAGCTCCAGCCGCAGTTGCGGCACCCAGTGGTACGCCTCGACGACCGCGCCGCCGTCGCGCACGGCCGGCGTGCGGGCCACGGCCCAGCCGAACGCGGAGGCCGGCACGAGCGCGAGGGGGTAGCAGGCGCGCGGTCCCCACCACCGGACCAGCAGCGGCGCGACGAGCGCCGCCACCAGGTGGAGGATCAGCAGTACGAGCACCCGCGCTCCCGGTCGTGGTGGCAGCAGCGCGCCCGAGGGAGACGCCTATTAGCGATCAGACGCCAGTTTCCGGCCCGATGGGCGCTTTTGCCGGAATTTTCCGGGCCCCGACGCGCATGGGCCGGCTCCGCGCGCCGGGGCCGCGAGCGTCGCTTGGCTATCCTCGCCGCCGTGAACGCAGTGGAGATCGAAGCACCCGTCGTCGGCGTCACCGTCTATCCGGACCGGGCCCGGGTCACCCGCCGGGGCAGCGCCCGGCTGGCCGCCGGCGAGCACCGGGTACGCGTCGCCCCGTTGCCGCTGGGGTTGCACCGGGACTCGCTGCGGGTCGGCGGCCGGGGCGCGGCGAGGGTGCTCGGCGTGGACGTGACCACGTGGCGGCAGGCGCGCAGCGCCGACGGGCAGGTCCGCGAGCTGGAGGAGCGCAGCCGGGAGCTGACCGACGAGCTGGCCGGGGTCGACGACGCGTACGCGGTCGAGGAGCAGCGGGGACAGTTCCTCTCCGGGCTGGCCGAGCGGGCCGGTGGCACGTACGCCCGCGCGCTCGCCGCCGGTGACGCCGAGCCGGCCGACGTGGCGGCCTTCGCCGACTCGGTGGCCGGGCAGCTCGCCGACTCCCACGGGCGGCGTCGGGAGTTGACCCGGCGGCGGACCGAGCTGGCCGAGGAGCTGGCGGCGGTGCGGCGGCAGTTGGAGGCCGCGCACGGCAAGCGGGAGCCGGACCGGCTGGCCGCCGAGGTGACGGTGGCGGTGGACGCCGACGACGCCGAGCTGGACCTGGAGCTGACCTACCTGGTCGACGGGGCCCGCTGGCAGCCCTCCTACGACCTGCGGCTGGTCGACGACGCGGTGACCGTGACCTGGTTCGGCCTGGTCAGTCAGGACACCGGCGAGGACTGGCCGGAGTGCGTGCTCCAGCTCTCGACCGCCCGGCCGGCGGCGGCGACGGGCGTGCCCGAGCTGTCGCCCTGGTATCTCGACCGGGTCCGGCCGCTGCCCCGGGCAGCCATGCCGGCGGCGAGCTTCGGCGGGCCGCCGGTGCCCGCGCCGCCCGCCGGGCCGGCGTTCGAGGTCGCCGTGGGGGGCGGGGCGGCCCGCGCGGGCGCGCCGCGCCCCAAGGTGCACGAGAGCGTGGCCACGGTCGAGCAGGGCGTCAGCGCCGCCACCTACCGGCCGGCGCGGCCGGTGGCGGTGCCGGCGGACGGCAGCGCGTACCGGGCGACGATCGCCGTGCTGGAGCTGCCGGCGCGGCTGGACCACGTGACCGTGCCGGTGCGCGCGGCCGAGGCGCACCTGCGGGCGACGGTGCGCAACACCTCGGCGCACACGCTGCTGCCCGGCCCGGCGGCGGTCTTCCACGGGGCCGACTTCGTCGCGGCCACCCGGCTGCCGACGTGGGCGCCCGGCGAGGAGACCGAGCTGGCGCTCGGGGTGGACGACCGGGTGCGGGTGGAGCGGAAGCTGGGCCGGCGCGCCGAGACCCGGGCCACGCTCGGCTCGACCCGGCGACGGGACGTGGAGTACCGGATCTCGGTGGCCAACCACACGCCCCGGCCGGCGACGGTGGAGGTGCGCGACCAGTTGCCGGTGTCGCGCGACGAGGCGGTGGTCGTGCGGGAGGCCACCATCGCCCCGCCGCCGGCCGAGCGCACCGAGCTGGGCGAGCTGACCTGGCGGCTGCGGCTCGAACCGGGCGACAGCGGCGAGGTCGTCATGGGCTTCCGGGTCGAGCTGGCCAAGGGGGTGGAGCTGGCCGGCTGGCGGGAGTGACGGCTCAGACCAGCAGGTCGCGGCGGGTCTCGACGAGCAGGTCGGGGCGGTCGAGCTGGACGACGACCCGGTTGACCACGCGCTGCGCGGCGGCGAGCGAGCGCACGGCGAGCAGCCGCCCCCGGCTCTCCCGGCGCAGGACGAAGAAGTGGACGGCGGCGCGGACCTGCCCCCGGTCGGCCGCGCTGGACTGGGCGGTCTGCCGGACCAGCTCGCGCAGGCAGGCCGCGAGCCGCTCGGCGAGCTCCAACTCGGGGCCGTGCAGGCCGGCGCGGAGTGCGGCAAGATGGCTGTCGACCTTCCGGATGAGCACGTCGGTGCCCGCACCGACACTCCGCTCCTCGACGATCATCCGCACTCCTCCATGTCTCACCGCCCCGAAGTTACTCTAAGTCGCGACATGGAAGCAAGCAGTTAAGTAAGACTTAACGGAACAAAGCGCCATTTCCTCCACGGTCCGGCCGCGGTTCGTCGCGCGCGCCGGCCGCCGGCACCGGTACCAGCCCGCCCGGATGTCCCACCCCCGAGGCAGGATGGATGCCGTGGTGGAGGTGACGGCCGGGTTCGGCCCGGCGGAGGCGGCCCGGGTGCTGGCGGGTTTCGGCCCGGCGACCCGCGAGTGGTTCTCGGCGGCCTTCGCCACGCCCACCCCCGCCCAGATCGGGGCCTGGCGGTCGGTGGCGGCCCGCAGCAACGCCCTGGTGGTCGCGCCCACCGGCTCCGGCAAGACCCTCGCGGCGTTCCTCTGGTCGCTCGACCGGCTGGCCGCCGCGCCGCCGCCGGCCGAGCCCCGCCAGCGCTGCCGGGTGCTCTACGTCAGCCCGCTCAAGGCCCTCGCCGTCGACGTGGAGCGCAACCTGCGCGGGCCCCTGGCCGGCATCCGGCAGGCCGCCACCCGGCTCGGCGTCGCCCCGCCGGAGATCACCGTCGGGATGCGCACCGGCGACACCCCCGCCGACGAGCGGCGGGCCTTCGCCCGTACCCCGCCGGACATCCTCATCACCACCCCCGAGTCGCTGTTCCTGCTGCTCACCTCCGCCGCGCGGGACTCGCTGCGCGGGGTCGAGACGGTCATCGTCGACGAGGTGCACGCGGTCGCCGGGACGAAGCGCGGGGCGCACCTGGCGCTCTCCCTGGAACGGCTCGACGAGCTGCTGCCGGCCCCCGCCCAGCGCATCGGCCTGTCCGCCACGGTCCGGCCGATCGACGCGTGCGCCCGGTTCCTCGGCGGGGCCCGCCCGGTCGACGTGGTGCAGCCGCCCAGCGCCAAGACCATCGAGGTCAGCGTCGAGGTCCCGGTGGAGGACATGACCCGCCTCGACGACCAGGAGCCGCCCCCCGACGCCCTGGGCGGCCCCGGGCCGCGCCGGGCCTCGATCTGGCCCGCCGTCGAGGAACGGGTCTACGCGCTGGTCCGCGCGCACCGGTCGACCATCGTCTTCACCAACTCCCGGCGCAGCGCCGAGCGGCTCTGCGCCCGCCTCAACGAGCTGGCCGCCGAGGAGCTGGCCGGCGCGGAGGCGACCGGCGGGGCGCCCGCCCGGCCGCCGGCCGAGGTGATGGCCCAGGCGGGGGCGGCGGCCGGGGTCGCCCCGGTGGTCGCCCGCGCCCACCACGGCAGCGTCTCGCGGGAGGAGCGCAAGCACATCGAGGAGGCCCTCAAGTCCGGCCAGCTCCCCGCCGTGGTCGCCACCTCCAGCCTGGAGCTGGGCATCGACATGGGCACCGTCGACCTGGTGGTGCAGATCGCCGCCCCGCCCAGCGTCGCCGCCGGCCTGCAACGCGTCGGCCGGGCCGGGCATCAGGTCGGCGCGGTCTCCCGGGGCGTGGTCTTCCCCAAGCACCGGGGTGACCTGCTCTCCTGCACCGTCGTCGCCGAGCGGATGGCCGCCGGGGCGATCGAGGAGCTGCACCACCCGCGCAACCCCCTCGACGTGCTGGCCCAGCAGATCGTCGCGATGGTGGCCCTCGAACCGTGGCGGGTCGGCGACCTGGCCGTCGTCGTCCGCCGGGCCGCGCCGTTCGCCGAGCTGCCCGACTCCGCGCTGCACGCCGTGCTGGACATGCTCTCCGGGCGTTACCCGTCGACCGCGTTCGCGGAGCTGCGCCCCCGGCTGGTCTGGGACCGCGCCGCCGACGTGCTCACCGGCCGGCCCGGCGCGCAGCGGCTCGCCGTCACCAGCGGCGGCACCATCCCCGACCGGGGCCTGTTCGGCGTCTTCCTCGCCGGGGCGGAGCGGGCCGCCCGGGTCGGCGAGCTGGACGAGGAGATGGTCTACGAGTCGCGGGTCGGCGACGTGTTCCTGCTCGGCTCGTCGTCCTGGCGGATCGAGGACATCACCCCCGACCGGGTGCTGGTCTCCCCCGCCCCGGGCCAGGCCGCCCGGATGCCGTTCTGGAAGGGCGACCAGCTCGGCCGCCCGGTGGAGCTGGGCCGGGCCATCGGCGCGCGGGTGCGGGCCCTGCTGCGCCACGGCGACGAGGCGGCGGTGGCCGCGCTGCGCGCCGGCGGGCTCGACGACTGGGCCGCCGGCAACCTGGTGGCCTACCTGCGGGAGCAGCAGGCCGCGACGCGGTCCCTGCCCGACGACCGCACCGTGCTGGTCGAGCGGTTCCGCGACGAGCTGGGCGACTGGCGGCTCGCCGTGCACAGCGTGCTCGGCGCCCGCGTCAACGGCCCGTGGGCGCTGGCCATCGGCCGCCGGCTCGCCGAGCGGTACGGCGTGGACGCCCAGGTCATGCCGTCCGACGACGGGATCGTGGTGCGGCTGCCCGACACCGCCGACTCCCCGCCCGGCGCCGACGTGGTGCTCTTCGAGCCCGACGAGATCGCCCAGCTCGTCGAGGAGTCGGTGGGCACGTCGGCGCTGTTCGCGTCCCGGTTCCGGGAGTGCGCGGCCCGGTCGCTGCTGCTGCCCCGCCGCGACCCGCGCCGCCGCCAGCCGCTGTGGCAGCAGCGCCAGCGGGCCGCCCAACTGCTCGACGTGGCCCGCGAGTACGCCGACTTCCCGGTCACCCTGGAGGCCGCCCGGGAGTGCCTCCAGGACGTCTTCGACCAGCCGGCCCTCGCCGGGCTGATGCGCGACCTGGCCGCCCGCAGGGTGCGCCTGGTCGAGGTCGAGACCGAGCGGCCGTCGCCGTTCGCCCGCTCGCTGCTGTTCGGCTACGTGGGGGCGTTCCTCTACGAGGGCGACGCGCCCCTCGCCGAGCGGCGGGCCGCCGCCCTGGCGCTGGACTCGGCGCTGCTCGGCGAGCTGCTCGGCCGGGTCGACCTGCGGGAGCTGCTCGACCCGGCGGTGCTCGCCGAGACCGACCGGCAGCTGCGCTGGCTGACCGCGCAGCGCCGGCCCCGCGACGCGGAGGACGCCGTCGAGCTGCTGCGCACCGTCGGCGACCTGTCGGAGGCGGAGCTGGCCGAGCGGGGCGTGCCCGTCGACTGGCTCACCGCTCTGGCGGCGGCCCGCCGGGTGCTGCGCGTGCGGGTCGCCGGCGAGGAGCGCTGGGTCGTCGTCGAGGACGCCGCCCGGCTGCGCGACGCCCTCGGCGTGGCCCTGCCCGTCGGGGTGGCGGGGGCGCACCTCGCCCCGGTGGCCGACCCGCTCGGCGACCTGGTCGCCCGCTACGCCCGCACCCACGGCCCGTTCGCCGCCGCCACCTGCGCCGCCCGCTTCGGGCTCGGCGTGGCCGTCGTCGAGCAGGAGCTGCGCCGGCTCGCCGCCGCCGGGCGGGTCGTCTCCGGCGAGTTCGCCCCCGACACCGTGGGCACCCAGTGGTGCGACGCCGAGGTGCTGCGGCTGCTGCGCCGCCGTTCCCTCGCCGCGCTGCGCCGGGAGATCGAGCCGGTGTCACCGAGGGCCCTGGCCGCGTTCCTGCCCCGCTGGCAGCAGGTCGGCACGTCGGCGCGGGGGCTGGACGCCGTCGCCGCCGCCGTCGAGCAGTTGCAGGGCGCGGCCGTGCCGGCGTCCGCCCTGGAACGTCTGGTGCTGCCCGGCCGGGTCGCCGACTACTCCCCCGCCCAGCTCGACGAGCTGTGCGCCGGTGGCGAGGTGCTGTGGGCCGGGTCCGGGGCGATCTCCGGCGGCGACGGTTGGGTCACCCTCGCGTACGCCGACGCCGCGCCGCTGCTGCTGCCGCCGCCCGACGACGCGCTGACGCGTACCCCGTTGCACGACGCCGTGCTCGACGCACTCGGCGACGGGCAGGCGCTGTTCTTCCGGTCGCTGTCCGACCGGGTGGGCTGCACCGACGACACGGCGCTGACCGCCGCGATCTGGGACCTGGTGTGGGCGGGGCACCTCACCAACGACACCCTCGCCCCGCTGCGGGCGGCGCTCGGCGGCGGCGGGGCGCACCGGTCCCGGCCGACCGCGCCGCGCACCCGGTTGCGCCGACCCGGCCGGGTGGCGCTGCCCAGCCGCAGCGGCCCGCCCAGCGTGGCGGGCCGCTGGTCGCGGCTGCCGGAACGCGACCTCGACCCGACCCGGCGGGCCGCCGCGCTCGCCGACGTGCTGCTGGAGCGGCACGGGGTCGTCACCCGGGGCGCGGTCGCCGCCGAGCAGGTGACGGGCGGGTTCGCGGCCGTCTACCCGGTGCTGGCGGCGCTGGAGGAGCGCGGGGCGGCCCGGCGGGGCTACTTCGTGGAGGGGCTGGGCGCGGCCCAGTTCGCGGTGCCCGGGGCGGTCGACCGGATCCGCGCCCTCGCCGACCCGGCGGCGGGCCGGGGCGGCGACGGTCACGAGGCCGGGGGGCGCGGCGGGGGCGAGGCCGGGAGCCGGGGCCGGGCGCTCGTCCTCGCCGCCACCGACCCGGCCAACCCGTACGGTGCGGCGCTGCCCTGGCCCGAGCGGGCGGTCGACTCCGGCGACGGGGTCGCCCCCGTGAGCGGGCACCGGGCGGGGCGCAAGGCCGGCGCGTTGGTCGTGCTGGTCGGCGGCGACCTGGTGCTCTACGTCGAGCGGGGCGGCCGGACGATCCTCTCCTTCGCCGACGCCCCGGACGCCCTCGCGGCGGCCGGCAGGGCGCTCGCCGACGCGGTGCGCACGGGCGCGCTCGGCGCGATCTCGGTGGAGCGGGCCGACGGGGAGGCCGTGTCGGCGTCCCCGCTGCGCGACGCGCTGACCGCCGCCGGCTTCCGGGCCACCCCGCGTGGCCTGCGCCTGCGCGGCTGAGGCCGCTGACCGGCGCGCCGACCCCCACGAGCGAGCGATGCCGGCCCGGCGGAACGCCGGGCCGGCATCAGCCCATCACCAACGGACCGGCCAAGCCAGCCTCACGGTCAGCGCAGGCTCCACTGCTGGTTCTGCTGGCCGTTGCACGACCAGAGGATGAGCCTGGTGCCGTTGGCGGTGCCCGCGGCGTTGGCGTCCAGGCAGAGCCCGGACTGGGCGTTGGTGATGGTGCCGTTGGCGTTGACGTTCCACTGCTGGTTGGCGCCGCCGTGGCAGTCCCAGATGATCACCTGGGTGCCGTTGCTGGTGCCGGCGCCGCTGGCGTCGAGGCACTTGGTGCCGTACACCTGGAGTTGCCTGCCCGCGGTCTGGGTCCAGCTCTGGGCGGCGGCGCCGCCGGCGCAGTCCCAGAGTTGGGTCTGGGTGCCGTTGGTGGTGCTGCCGTTCGGCACGTCGACGCAGCGCCCGGACTGGCCGCCGACGATCTGCCTGCCCTGGGCGGGGCTGCTGGTCGGGGTCGGCGTGGGCGTCGGCGGGGTGGTGCCGTCGAACTGGGTGAAGAAGCTCCACACCACCGGCCGGGTCCAGGACTTCTCGCCGGGGGCGTACGGGTCGGCGGAGCCGTCGACGGCGTTGGGGGCGTGCGGGCCGTCGAACGGGGCCCAGGCCACCGGGTAGCCGGCCCGGCATCCCGAGTAGTAGGTGAGGGTGTGGGTGAGGCTGCCCTGCGCCGGCTCGGGCGGGTTCTGCGGGGTGCAGCCGTTGTTCCTGACGAACCGGTCGCGCAGCGACCGCCCGGTGGAGATGGGGATGGTGCCGTCGCGCAGGCCGTGGATGCCGATGTACGCGATGGGCTGGGTGCCGCCGCTGCATCCGCTGAGCTCCGCGCCGGAGTAGACGGCGACCGCCCGGAAGACCGTGGCCCGCGCGCAGGCGATGGCGTAGCTCATGCCGCCGCCGTAGCTGAAGCCCATGGCGAAGCGCTGCGTGGTGTCGACGCACAGACCCGCCTCGATCTGCCGCATCATGTCGTCGACGAAGGTCAGGTCCCGGCCGCCGCTGTTGGCCCAGCCGTTGCCGATGCCCTGGGGCGCGACGAAGATCGCCGAGTTGTTCGACAGCGCGCGGAGGCCGTAGTAGGACCACGGGTAGCCGCTGGTGCCGCCCGAGTCGACCTCGTTGGCGGTGCCGCCGTTCCAGTGGAACGCGAAGATCAACCGGTAGGGACGGTTGCGGTCGTAGTTGTCGGGGATCCGCAGGATGAACGTGCGGTTCTGGCCGCCGCTGGAGATCGTGCGGGTGCCGCTGGTCAGCGTGGGCGCCTGGCCACAGCCGGCGGTCGTCGCGAGGGTGCCGACGTCGTTGGCGTACGCGACCGGGCCGGCTCCGGCGGCGACCGCCGCGCCGCCCGCCGCGAGGACGAGCGCCGCCGCGCCCGCGACGGCACCGACGACGAGCCGATGTGTCCACATGTGGCGACTCCTTCTTGGATCGGGTCCTTGGCGGATCGGCCGTCCGGCGGGCAGGCGTCGGGCACGCGACCGGAGGCGACCTCCATCCATCGATTAACGTTAAAGTAATACGTATGACGTATGCCGTCAACACGGCCTGACTACGCCCGGAGAGCCTGCGGATCCGGCGCGGCAGGTCCACGGCGGTCTCGCCGCCGCCACGGCACCCGGACAAAGCCGGCAACAAACCCGGCAACCGGGCCGGAAAAGACGAAAGGCAAGGAGTCGACGACTCCCTGCCACTCTCAACATATACCGCACCCGGGGCCTTGCGGCAAGACCCGGTTCATGCCGCAGAATCGTCCGCCGGGCCCCGTAGCTGCGCATTTCGGCGATCCGCGCAGCATGGACGGGCTCGTCTACATATGGGGGACATTCATGTTCGACGTGATCGTGGTCGGGGGCGGACCGACCGGCCTGATGCTGGCCGGCGAGCTGCGGCTGCACGGCGTGCGCACCCTGCTGCTGGAGAAGGAGACGGAACCGACCCCGGTCGTACGCGCGCTCGGGCTGCACGCGCGCAGCATCGAGATCATGGACCAGCGCGGCCTGCTGGAGCGGTTCCTCGCGCTCGGCACGGTGTACCCGGTGGGCGGCTTCTTCGCCGCCATCCCCAAGCCGCCGCCGACCGGGCTGGACAGCGCGCACGCGTACGTGCTCGGCATCCCGCAGACCACCACCGACCGCCTGCTGGCCGAGCGCGCCGTCGAACTCGGCGTCGAGATCCGGCGCGGGGGCGAACTGGTCGGGCTCAGCCAGGACGACCACGGGGTGACCGCCGAACTGGCCGACGGCACCCGGCTGCGCTGCCGCTACCTCGTCGGCTGCGACGGTGGCCGCAGCACGGTGCGCAAGCTGCTCGGCGTCGCCTTCCCCGGCGAGTCCAGCAGGGTCGACACGCTGCTGGGCGAGATGCGGCTGACCGCCTCGCCCGAGACCCTCGCCGCCGTGAGCGCCGAGGTCCGCAAGACCCAGCTGCGCTTCGGCGCGATGCCCCTCGGCGACGGCGTGTACCGCGTCGTCGTGCCCGCCGAGGGGGTGGCCGAGGACCGCCGGGTCCCGCCGACCCTCGACGAGGTCAAACGGCAACTGCTGGCGTACGGCGGCACCGACTTCGGCGTGCACTCGCCACGCTGGCTGTCCCGCTTCGGCGACGCCACCCGGCTGGCCGAGCGCTACCGGGTCGGCCGGGTGCTGCTCGCCGGCGACGCGGCGCACGTCCACCCGCCGACCGGCGGGCAGGGGCTCAACCTCGGCGTCCAGGACGCTTTCAACCTCGGCTGGAAGCTCGCCGCCCAGATCGACGGCTGGGCGCCGCCGGGGCTGCTGGACAGCTACGAGACCGAGCGGCGTCCGGTCGCCGTCGACGTGCTGGACAACACCCGGGCGCAGATGGAGCTGATGTCGACCGAGCCGGGGGCCCAGGCCGTACGCCGGCTGGTGACGGAGCTGATGGACTACGAGGACGTGAGCCGACACCTGACCGAGAAGATCATCGCCATCAGCGTCCGGTACGACTTCGGCGCGGGCCACCACCTGCTCGGCCGGCGGCTACGCGACGTCCGGCTGGGGCGCGGACGCCTCTACGAGCTGACCCGCGGCGGCCGGGGGCTGCTGCTCGACCGGACCGGCGGGCTCTCGGTGACGGGCTGGGCCGACCGGATCGACCACGTCGTCGACAGCAGCGACGAGCTCGACGTGCCCGCCGTGCTGCTGCGGCCCGACGGCCACGTGGCGTGGGTCGGCGACGACCAGCAGGACCTGCGCGACCACCTACCCACCTGGTTCGGCCCCGCCACGACCTGACCCACCACCCACCCACCCCGCCCGCCCCGCCCCGCCCCACCCCACCCTGCCCCGGGTCGGGGCGGGTCGGGGCGGGGCGGGTCGGTGATCAAGAGAAAAGCGTCAGAGTTGATCTCCACGATGACACAAACCTCTTGATCACCGGGGCGGTGGGCGGGGCGGAGGGTGGGGCGGTGGGTGGGGCGGAGGGTGGGGCGGTGGGTGGGGCGGTGGGTGGGGCGGAGGGTGGGGCGGTGGGGTGGGCGGGGTGGGGTCAGGTGAGGGTGGCGATGACCGCGCGGACCATGTGGCGGCCGTGTTCGGCCATGCGGGGGAAGGTGTGCCGGTAGTAGTCGATGCCGGTCAGCGAGGGCGCGAGCGCCCAGCCGCAGGCGCGCCGCCAGGTGGTGTCGTCGTACCCGATCGCCTCCCGGTAGGTCTCCCGGGCCGCGCCGGTGAACGTCCACAGCGCCGGGGCCACGTCCGGGGCCGGATCGCCGACGCCGAGCGCGCCGAAGTCGATGGCCGCGACCAGCCGGCCGTCGTCGTCGACGACCAGGTTGCCCGGCTGCAGGTCACCGTGGATCCACACCGGCTCGCGGTCCCACTCGGGAGCGGCCAGGCAGACCTCCCACGCCGCCTCGGCGGCGCGCACGTCGAAGCCGTCGTCGTGCGCGGCGAGCCGGGGCAGCACCCGCCGCACGGCGTCGTCGGCGTGGCGCAGGGCGGCCCCCCGGGAACCGGGCGGCTTGGCCGGGCCCCCGGCCGGGTCCACCCCGTGCAGGGCCCGCACGAAGCCCGCCAGGTCGCGGGCCAGGGACACGTCGGCGCAGCCGAGCCGGGGCGGCGTGCGTCCCGCGAACCACGGCACCACGGTCCACGGCCACGGGAATCCGGCACCCGGCTCGCCGATGTGCACCGGGACGGGCACCCGCGCGGGCAGGTGGGGGGCGAGCGCGGGCAGCCACCGCGCGTCGGACTCGGCCTGGCCGACCGCCCAGGCGATCTTGGGCATCCGGGCGACGAGTCGATCGCCGATGCGGAAGAGGACGTGGTCGGTGCCCTCCACCTCGTCGGGCAGGGGCGTCACGGGAAGGTCGGCCCACTGGGGACACTGGGCCGCCACCAGGCGGCGCACCTGCTCGGCGGTGGCGCGGATCTCATCGGCGTGAATGGGCACGACCGGCACGGTAGAAGACACCGCCGCGGGCATCCACCGGTTATCCGGGCGGGAGCGGAGCGGGACCTGCCGCGTCAGGCGACCGTGGCCGCGTCGGCGGTGCCGCCACCCGCCTCTCCCCGCGCCGGGTCGGCCGGCCGGCCGCCGGCGGCGGGCGGCTCCCCGGCGGCGGGCGGCTCCTCGGCGGCCCGGCCGGGTGGCAACGCCCGCAGCCGGCGCACGTCCCGGCTGGCCAGCATGCCCCCGACGGCGAGCACCACCAGCCCGGCGAGGGCCAGCAGCGTGTCGCGGGCCCCGATCGTCGCGGCGAGCGGCCCGACCGCCACCTGGCCGAGCGGCATGGCGATCCAGGACCCCAACATGTCGTACGAGTAGACGCGCGCCAGCCGGTCGGCCGGGATGTGCTGGGCGATCGACGTGTCCCAGGCCACCGTGAACTGTTCGACGGCGATGCCGACGGCCAACCCGGCGGCCACCAGCACGAGGATCGTGGGCGCCAGGGCCAGCCCCAGCAGCAGGAACGACTCGGCGAACATGCAGGCCACGCCGAGCAGCAGCAGCCGGCGCACCCGGATCCGCAGGGCGATCAGCCCGCCCAACACCATCCCGACGGTCTGCGCGGCCAGCACCACGCCCCAGCCGCCGCGGCCGATAGTCGAGTCGGCGACGGCCGGGCCGAGCACGTTCACGCCGCCGGCCAGGCACGCGTTGAGGACCATGAAGCCGAGCACCACCGCCCACACCCACGTGCGTGCGGTGAACTCCGTCCAGCCCACCCGCAGGTCGGCGACGACACCCGTACGGCTGCTCCTGGCCTTCGGGGCGGCGACCCGGACGCCGGCGAAGGCCACGGCCGCGACGGCGAAGGTGGCCGCGTCGACGGCGAGCCCCCAGCCGGGCCCGACAGCGGCCACGAGGAGGCCCCCCGCCGCCGCGCCGCCGATCGAGCCCGCGTTGATGCCGAGCCGGATGAGCGCGTTGGCCTGCTGGAGCAGGTCGGGCGGCACGGTCTGCGGCGTCGCGGCGGCCGACGCCGGCTGGGCCAGGGCGCTCACGACGCCGTTGGCCGCGCCGAGCGCCAGCAGCAGCGGGATCGTCGCCGTGCCGGTGAGCACGACGGCGGCCACCGCCGCCTGCGTCGCCGCGCCCAGCGCGTTGGAGCCGACCAGCACCAGCCGGCGCGGAATCCGGTCGGCCACCACGCCGCCGAAGAGCACGAACAGCACGGTCATCAGGGATCTGACGCCGACCACCAGGCCCAGGTCACGCACCGAACCGGTCAGGTCGAGCACGGCGAAGGCCAGGGCGATGGGCGCGACGCCGTTGCCCAGCATGTTGACCATGCGGCCGGCGGCCAGCCAGCGGAACGCGCGATGGCGCAGCGGAGCGAGCACCGGTCCCCCAGGTGACGTCGGTCGCGTCCGGCCGGCCGCGAGACACCCGCAATGATCGCCGTTCGGCGCGTCCCGATCGACCCGTTTCGGGCCGACGGCGGCTGACGCGGAAGGGCGGCCGTCGCCGGGTCGGGGTATCCGGAATGAGTATGGATGCGGATGGGCCAGGCGGCACCGCCCTGGCAACGTCACGTACATGAATGATGCGGAAGCGCCGCGCCGGGGCTCGTTCGGGTTGAGCCTCCTCGTCGCATTCGGCTGGTACGCCACCGTGCTCGCCGCGATCTTCGTCGGACGCGCAGGCGTGCCGACGAACCCGAACCGGGACTGCTCCGCGGCGTTCGACTGCCTGAAGCCGCAGGAGGAGTTCCTGCTGGCGGCGATCATCGGCGCGCCGGTTCTCGCGGCCATGCTGCTCACCACGCTGGCGATCACCGCGCCGCTCGCGCGCCGGATCCCCTCCCCCGCCCTCGCCGGCACCCTGGCGGCGTCGATCACCGCCGGGCTCGCCGTGCTGGCCGGCGGATTCTGGCAGGCCGCCCGGTGAGGCGCGTCGGGCTCGGCGCGCTCTTCTTCGCCTGGCTCTATGGCGTGCCGTTCCTGTTCGTCGTCGGGCTGGTCCGCCGGGTGTCCTCGCCCTACGTGCCGACCCACGCGGCGGCGCGGGCGTTCGGCGCGACCACAGAGACCCTCCTGACCACGGCGCTGGTGCTCAACCTGGTGCTTCCGGTGGTCGGGGCGCTGCTGGCGCGGCTCGCCCGCGACGCATACTGGACGTGCCACTTCGCCTGGTCCCCTGCGGGCGTGGTGCTGATCTACCTGGTGGTGGCGATGGCGGGGAGCCTGGCCACGGGGCCGTTGTTCAGCTGGACGCCGCCCGTGGGCGCGCCGCCCAGCGTCGTCGTCCCGCATGTCCCGGCCGGCGACGGCCTCGACGCCGCGATCAGTCGACCCGCTCACCCGGCATGAGGCCGCGCTTTTTGGCCTCGAACTCCGCCGTGCTCAGCGCGCCCGAGGCCCGCTGGTCGGCGTAGCGCCGGATCAGGGCGACGCGGTCGATCGCCGGCACCCGGCGGCGGCCCGCAGCAGAGTCGGCCAGGTCGGCTCTGAGCGCGACGAACTCCTCCCGCGTCAGCGCCCCGGTGCTCCGCAGCTCGTTCAGGGCCTTCATCCGCGACCAGGCATCGGGCCCGGCAGCCGGCTGCCCGTCCCGATGCCGCAGGTCGCCGGTGTTCGTCCGGCGGGACCCGGTGCCGCCTCCGCGCCGCCTGCGGACGAGCTGCACGAGACCGACGACCCCGACGATCAGGCCCATCGGGATGGATATCGCGGCCACGATGGACGCGCCCAGCTTCGCGTCCGGCGGCATGGTCGGCTGCGTGAGCACCTTGACCAGCATGGCCGCGCCGCCTCCGGCGAAGCCGACGGTCCACAGGATCTGCCCGGAGCCCGGCTCGGTGAAGCTCCGCCCGCCTCCGACGAGACCCACGATCCACATGACCGCACCGGCCATCGGCACCCAGAACCAGACCGCCGAGCCCTCGGGGCACGGGTTGGCGACCACGTAGGAGCCGCCCGTGGAACAGCTGCCGATGTCGAGCACATGATCCAGCCCGATGCCCAGCAGCACGATGCCGGTCAGCCCGACGACCAGGCTCACGATCTCACGTGCTGAGGCCTTCATTCTGCGCTCCCCGGGACGGTCGAGGCTCGATGATCGCAAGCCCCGTCAAGGACGGCGGCACGGCGGCGGCGTCCTGTCCGGAAGCCGACGTCGAGCGGCACCGGCCCCGCGCCGGCGGCCCGGCCGACGAGGAGTCTGCCGGCCGCCGTGGTCCAGACGGCGTCCTCGCGGAACAGGGAGACGAACCCCTCTGTACCGGACTTCAGGTCAACAGCGGTGTGGCCCGGAACGCGACGTCGCGTCAGGGCAGGCCGAGGGCGAGCGCGAGCTGGACGAGGGTGGCCGGGGCGTGCGGTGTGCGGGTCGCCTGGGCG
Organism: Micromonospora sp. WMMD712; assembly: GCF_029581295.1. Taxonomy (NCBI): domain Bacteria; kingdom Bacillati; phylum Actinomycetota; class Actinomycetes; order Micromonosporales; family Micromonosporaceae; genus Micromonospora; species Micromonospora sp. WMMD712. Next base: position 6,669,377 of record NZ_CP120743.1, on the reverse strand, counting down.
ATCACCTGCCGGGCGGCGGGGCGGTGACGCAGCTCGGCCGGGGCGGTGCGTTCGGCGTCGAGCAGCACCCGGCCGGCTGCGCGTGGGTCGTCGGTGCGCAGGTACGCCCGCGCGGCATCGAGCAGGTGCGCGGCGCGGTGCTCGGGCGGCAGCCACCGCCAGGCGTTCCGCCTGACCGCCCTCTCGTGCCAGGCGACCGCGTCGCGGGCCGCGCCCAGCTCGACGGCTGCGGCGGCGCGAGCCAGGTCGACCACCGTCGGGCCGAACGCCGTCGCATGATGCTCGTGGCCGTCGCCCACCCGCGCCGCCAGGTCACCGGCCTCGTCGAGCAGGTCGGCCACCGACCGGTGGTCTCCGTCGCGGGCAGCCGCGAGGGCGGCCTGCACGAGCAGCGTTCCGCACAACGACAGCTCCGCCGGGACGCCGTCGTCGGGGTCGGCCGGGGCGATCCGGTACGCGGCGGCCAACGCCACCGACCTCGCCTCCCGCGCCCGCCCCGTCGCCCGCAGCGCCTGGCCGAGCTGCACGCAGGCGGCGGCCACCAGCACCGGATCGCCGGCTGCGGCGGCCACCGCCCGGTCGGCGGCCAGCCACGCCAGCTCGCCCTCGTCGAGCTTCACCAGCAGCGACGCGGTCACCCGGTACGCCTCCACCAGCGCCGCCCGCCCCTGCTCGGGATCGTCGGCGTGGGCGCGCTGCGCCGCCGCCAGCAGACCCGGCACCAGCGCGAGCACCTGCGGATAGCGGGCATGCTGGAACGTGACCCACGCGTGCGCGACGTCCCGGGCCAACCGGTCCGCCGGCAACACGTCGCTCCGGGCCGCCGACGTGCCAAGAGCCATGTCGTACGTCGACAGGGCCGCCCGGATCCGCTCGACGCCCTCGACGCGTTCGGTCACCTCGGCCGGCTGCACGTCACGGCCCAGCAGCACCGAAGCGTTGATGCGCAGGACGACGGCGATGTCCCGGAAGGTGGACACCTTGTCCAGGGCGCGGACGCCCCGTTCGACCTTGTCCACCCAGCTCTTCGACCTGCCCAACCGGTCGGCCAGCATCTGCTGCGTCATCCCACGCCGCACCCGCCACTGCGCCACCCGACGACCCGCCGGCAGTTCGTCACCGGCCACGACGCCACCGCCGATCCGGCACCGCCCGCGTCGTTTCCTCCACCGGTATCCGCTCCGCCTCGGCCTGCGCGAGAATGCGCTGCCGGGCCGCCTCCCGCTCCGCCTCCTCCATCCGCTCGCCCCGGCTGGACGTCGACTCATCACCGCGATCAGATGCCATTGCGCTCACTCCGCCTTCGGTCGGGGTGCGGCGGGGTGTTCATGGGAAGGCCCGATGCCGGCGGGCCCAGCCAGTGATCGTGGCCGGCTGGAATGCGGTGCCGGACACGGCAGGGCAGTTCGGCCCCACAGCGGCAGACCCGTCGCCGCCTCCACCAGGACCACACCGGCCGATGCCTGCCGACCAGGGTGAGAGCGACCGCGATCAGGTGCTCCTCGTACGGGACAGGCGTCACGCGCGTACCTCCCACACGGACAACGACCGGGCGGCCGGCATCACCAGATGCCCCCGAATCAATGCCATGACAGAGATACGGCGCGGAACCGATCGCCCTAAAGCTGGGCTATCGTCGACGTCATCGCTCAACGTAGTCACACCGATACTTCAGTCGAGTGCAGCTCGTCGCGGTAACCCCACCGTTGGGTCCCCTCACAGGGCTCGGTGGTGGACGTGAACGCGATACCGTGACCGCCCAACAGCCTCCCGGTGGAGGGAGCCACGTGGACACACGACCAGGCCGCGTGTTTCCCCGGCACCTGCTCGAACTCCCGCAGATCATCCATGCGCTCGCCAAACGTGACTTCACCCCTGTCTTTGCTGCGGCGAAGGCGGCCGGGCTGAGCTACAACGCGATCGCCGCAGCGTGCGAGATGAAGACGGAGCGGGTCAGCCTCATCGCACGTGGCAGCGCCACCGTCACGAGCATCGACACCGTCGAGCGGATCGCGGACGGGTTGCACATTCCGGGTGGGATGGTCGGTCTCGCCGCGCGATGCTGGGAGAAGCAGGCTGCATCTCATCCGCCGAGCAACACAGGAGACGATCCCATGAAGCGCCGTCAACTCCTGCGGGGCGCGCTCGCCGCCGGCTTGACCAGCACCTCGCTGATGCACATCGCTGAGGCTCGGCAGGGCGGCGACAGGGCGCTGACCACTACGGACACGGTCGACATCGCTCACATCGAGTCGGCCGCCGAGCAACACAGCTATGGCTACCGGGGGCGTCCGCCCGTCGACGTACTCGCCAACCTCGTCGCGGAATTCAGCGAGATCACCCCCTTGCTACGCCGACCGCAACGCGCGTCGGGTCGGGTCAGGCTCGCACATCTCGCCGGAATGGTCGCCGGAATGGCTGCCGTCGTGCTGCACGACCTCGGCAACCGACGCGAAGCGCACGCCTGGTTCCGCACCGCCGCCCGCGCCGCCGAGGAGTCCGGCGATCGGACGCTCCACGCCTGGGTGCTGGCCCGGGAAGCCATGGTGCCCCTCAACTTCGGCGCGCCGCGAACAGCCGCAAACCTCGCCGAGCAGGCCCGGCAGATCGCCGGCAGAGGCACCACTGCGGCGGCCACCCTCGCCACCGCCGTGGCCGCCCGCGCCTACGCCAGCAGCGGCCAGCGTGACAAGGCTCTGGCCGCGCTAACCGAAGCCGACCGTCTCGCCGACCACCTTCCTGGAGACGAACGCGCCGACTCCTGGTTCGGTCACTGCGAGCAGAAGCACCAGGTGCACCTCTCTCACGCCCTCACCTCGCTCGGCGAAACCGCCCGAGCCCGGCAGCACCAGGCACAGGCATTGACACTGTCAGCACCCACGAGCTCTCTCACCCGCGCCCTCATCCGCCTGGACGCCGCCATGTGCGATCACCGCGACGGCAACACCATCGACGGCTGCCAGGCCGCCACCCTGGCCCTGGCGGAGCTACCGGCCCGCTTCCGGACCGACCTGACCCGCAAGCGCGCCTTGGACCTGTACCGAGATGTCCCCACCCGCTTTCGGGCGTTACCCGAAGTCGAACAGTTCCGGGCAGTGCTCACACCCTGATGCGTGGCCGCCCCGTCGACTTGCACACCCCTGTCAGGAGGCGAGGCCTACCTTCAGCGCGAGATCATGTACGCCGTTTCGCGCCGACCTGGGCCCGTCCAGCAGGTCGAGGGTGGCCTGACGGGCGTAGCCGTTGAAGCGGATCGTCTCCGGTGCCGCGTCGTACGCCTGGCGAAGAGCCTCCACGGTGGACCCGGTGTCTCTCTTGGCGCGGTGTGCGCGAGCCACCTCGATCAGGTGCCGGGCGCGGCGTGGCCGCGACGGGACGGCGGCCGGCTCGAGACGGTTGGCCTGTCGCAGCGCTTCACCGGGCTTCTGCAACTCGACGGCGAGGGTCACCGCGTGCGCGGCCATGATGATCCGGGAGAACGACGTCTGCTGCTGGTAGAAGCCCTTCGGCAGCCGCCGGGACACCTCGTCGGCGAGATCCCAGTACCGCCAGGCGCGGCCCTCCTCCCCCGCCCGCGCGGCCACATAGGCGGCCTCGAAGTGCAGAGCGCCCCAGAGGGCGAGCAGGTTCGGGCTCGCGTCGGCCGCTCGTGCCTCCAGTGCCGAGATCAGCTCCAGCGCCACCGTCGTGGCGGTGTCCCAGTCGCCCGAGTCCCGGTGGAGTTGGCACAGGAACCAGCCCGCCCGGGCCACCGCCTCCGGATCGCCGGACTCCTGCGCCGCCATCATCGACCGGTCGGCGACGCGCCAGATCAGCTCGGCGGCAGGTTGGTAGGCGAGGTACATCTGGGCCAGCCCGAGGGTTTCGGCCAGCAGCGCGTGCGCCCGGCGGCGATCGGCTCCCTCGTACGTCAGCGCGGCGAGTTGCGCGTCCCGGACCAGGTTCGGCAGCACGGCTGCCAGCACCGTCCGGTGGTCCGAGGACTCGTGGCGGGCCCGCCAGGCTGCGGCAAGTCGCTGGCTGAGCTGCGCCAACGGCGGCGCGGTCGCGGCACCGGGCATGACGACGCGGTTGACGGCGTCGCGCACCGAGGCGAGCGCGGGATGCTCCGGTCCGTTGACGGCGGCGGACCGGTCGCTCAGCTCCCCGACCAGGGCGGAAACGTCGACCTTCAGGGCGCGGGCGATCCGATCCAACATGTGCACGCGCGGCGGCAGGATCGGTCGTTCTCCACGGCCTTCACCCACTCGGCGCTGCGGCCCACCAACCCGCCGAGCACCGCGCGGGTCTTGCCCGCCCGTTCACGGTAGAGCTTCAGCCGCTGCCCGAAGGTCAGCTCCGGCGTGGCGCCCATCCCGACCTCCCAGCGTGACGCGCCACCCACGCGGGGTCGCCATCCCACGGTACTCATGAGCGTGGGAGCTCGTCACCCTTGCGACAGCCAGCAGCATTGAAGCCACCGCTCGGGCATTTGCCCGATATGCCTCGGCTTGCAGCGTGAATCGAACCCTGGAGTCGGATGGCCGACAACCGCCAGGCGGAGGCGGATGTTGCGGCCACGCTCCCACGGCTCGACGATGGGCCCTTCTCACATTCGGCAATCGCTCGGACACGAACAGCAAGATCGCAACTTGGTGAGCACGCGCCCGAAGGACGCAGCCCGAAAGGACTCCATCCATGCACATACCCACCCAGGCAGGCGAACCCCCTGGTCGAACGCCTATTGGACGAAGCCGCACCGAGGGTGACTTAGCCGGATGGTGGATCCATCGGCGCACCGACCATGTCACCATTGCAGCACGGAGGGCGTTCACCCAGTGACACGACCCCGTCACGCTAAGGGTGGCGCATACGAGGACTTGCTGAGAGAGGCGGAACGAGCCGGTTGGACCGTCACGGGCGGGGGAAACAAGCACTACAAGCTGAAGTGCCCAAACTCGTGCAGGTGCATCAAGACCATGTCGACCACGCCATCCAACCCGAACTACCTGCGCAACATGCGGGCGCAGCTGCACCGGGTGACTTGCTGGGAGGACAGATGAAGACCGAGATCCGTCTCGCTGCCGAGATGACCTTCTTCGCCGACCCGGACGGCACCGACGAGCAGTTCGAGGCGTTCCTCGACGAGGTGGTGGAGCAACTGAACGCCATCGGCCGGGAGGACGTCGACCTCGCCGCGAGGCTGCCCGACCGGTACGCGGAGTTCGAGACCACCGTCGAGGCCGCCGACTTCAACATCGCAGGGGCGGGCTTCATGATGGACCTGCGTACGGCCCTGCACGCAGCCGGGTGCAACACCGCAGACTGGCCCCGGTTCGCGCCCAGCCATCAACACGTTCGCGAGCTACAGACGGCCTGACCGAGCGTTGACCCGAAGCCCCCCTCAGCCCGAGGCGGGGCTTCGTCGTGCGCGGGCCGAAGCGAGCGAGCATCGGAGATCTTGGAAGATCCCGGCCCCTGGAAGGGCCACCAGCTTCCAAGATCTGCCGGCCCCTATCGACGGGGGGCCAGGCGGGCGATCAGGTGCTCCGCCAGGGGCCAGGGGCCGTAGCCGTCGGCGGTCGTCAGGTGCCCGGCGTCGCCGAGGTCGACCAGCTCGGCTCCCCAGCACTCGGCCCGGTGCGCCGCCCGGTCGTAGGTCATCACCGGGTCGGTGCGGCTGGCCGCCAGGATCGACGGGAACGGCAGCGGGTCGTCGGGCAGGGCCGGCAGCGCCGACGTCCCGTCCGTCCACGGCTCGACAATGTCGGGCGGAGTGACCAGCAGCGCGCCCCGCACCGGGCCCGGCCCGGCGGACGCCGCCCACAGGGCGACGGTGAGGCAGCCGGCGCTGTGCGCCACCAGCACCGTCGGCTCGGTGACCCCGTCGAGGGCGGCGGCGAGGGCGGCGACGCGCTCGTCGGCCACGTACCGCCCGCCGGTGGCGTGCCGGACCCAGCGGCGCGCGGGATCGCGGCGGGCCAGCCACTCCTGCCAGTGCTCGGGCAGGGGGTCGTTGCGGCCGGGCACCAGCAGCACGCGCGTCATGCCCCGGGAGGCTAGCGTCGAGCCGGCAGCCATGCCGCCCCGGACAGCGGACAGCGGACAGCGGACAGCGGACAGCGGAGTCGAGCACGAAGGAGGATGTCGATGGCGTGGATCTCGTTGACCACCGACTACGGCCTGGCCGACGGGTTCGTGGCCGCCTGCCACGGGGTGATCGCCCGGCTCGCCCCGGCCGTCCGGGTGATCGACGTGACCCACCTCGTCCCGCCGGCCGACGTGCGGCGGGGCGCGGCCGTGCTGGCCCAGACGGTGCCGTACCTGCCGGTGGGGGTGCACGTCGCGGTGGTCGACCCGGGGGTGGGCACCGCGCGGCGCGGGGTGGCCCTGGCCACGCCGGGCGGGACGCTGGTCGGGCCGGACAACGGGCTGCTGCCGGACGCCGCCGCCGCGCTCGGCGGGGTGACGGCCGCCGTGGAGCTGACCAACCCGGAGTGGCTGGCGCCCGAGGTGTCGCGCACCTTCCACGGCCGGGACGTCTTCGCCCCGGTGGCCGCCCGGCTGGCGGCGGGCGCGCCGCTGGCCGACGCGGGGCCGGCGGTCGACCCGGCGGGCCTGGTCCGGCTGCCCGAGCCGGTGGTGCGGGCCGCGCCGGGCGGGTTCGCCGCCGAGGTGCTGACCGTGGACCACTTCGGCAACGTGCAGCTCGCCGCGCCGGGCGACCGGCTCGCCCCGCTGCCGGCCCGGCTGCGGGTGGCCGGTCGGGCGGCGGCGCACGGACGCACGTTCGGCGACGCCCCGCCCGGCGCCCTGGTCGCGTACGTCGACTCGGCCGGCCTGGTCGCCGCCGCCGTCAACGGCGGCCGGGCCGCCGACGTGCTGGGCGTCGCACCCGGCGACCTGGTGACCGTCACCGCCGAGGAAGGCTGACCCTCCTCGCCGAGGAGGGCTGAGGCGGCACCACCGAGGAGAGGGCCGAGACGTCACCGTCGAGGGGATGCGCCGGAACGTGAAATCGGCCCACCGTCGGAGTGATGCCGGATCGTCGGTTGTGGAATGCTCTCCCGGTGGGTGTTCAGTGGGTTCCTTCGGCATGTCCCTGTTGCGCCTCGCTGACCGGGGGCGGCACGTGCCCGGTCTGCTTCTGGACCGACGACGGTCAGAGCGACGCCGACGCGGACGTGGTCCGGGGCGGCCCCAACGGTGACCTGAGCCTGACCCTCGCCCGGCTCAACTTCGCCGTCTACGGCGCCAGCCACCCCCGCTACCAGGACATGGTGCGCCCGGCCCGCCCGGAGGAGCGCCCCTGACCCCGGCGCGCCCACGTCGCCCCGGCCCGGCCGGACACCACCCGGCGGGGACAATGGCGGCATGCCCGAAGGCGACACCGTCTGGAACACCGCCCGCGTGCTGGGGCGGGCGCTCGACGGTGCGCGGCTGACCGCGTCCGACTTCCGGGTGCCCCGGCTGGCGGGCACCGACCTCGCCGGCTGGACGGTGCGCGAGTCGGCGAGCCGGGGCAAGCACCTGCTGCTGCGGCTCGCCGCGCCCGCGCCGGTCGACCCCGGCTCCGGCCCCGCCGGGCGGTCGGCGACGCGCGGGCCGGGTGGGGTCACCGGCTGGACGCTGCACTCGCACCTGCGGATGGACGGGGCGTGGCGGGCGTACGCGCCGGGGGAACGCTGGACGGGCCGGCCCGCGCACCTGATCCGGGTGGTGCTGCGCGCCCCCGACGCGGTCGCCGTGGGCTACCACCTGCACGAGCTGGCGCTGGTGCCGACCGCCGAGGAGGACGCCCTCGTCGGCCACCTCGGGCCGGACCTGCTCGGCGCGGACTGGGACCCGGCCGAGGCGGTCCGCCGGCTCGCCGCCGCGCCGGAGGCGACGATCGGCGAGGCGCTGCTCGACCAGCGCAACCTGGCCGGGGTGGGCAACCTCTACAAGTGCGAGGTGCTGTTCCTGCGCGGGCTGTCGCCGTGGACGCCGGTCGGCGCGGTGCCCGACCTGGCCGGCACGGTGGCGCTCGCCCAGCGGCTGCTGGCCGCCAACCGGGGGCGGTGGACGCAGAGCACCACCGGGTCGCTGCGCCGGGGCGAGACGAGCTACGTGTACGGCCGGCGCGCCCAGCCGTGCCGCCGCTGCGGCACGGCGATCCGCAGGGAGGAGCTGGGCGAGCGGGTCACCTACTGGTGCCCGGCCTGCCAGCCGGAGCCGGGGGTCGGGACAGGGCCCGGACGGCCCGCGCCGCCGCCGACCGGGACACGGGCCGGGACAGGGGTCGAGCCGCCCGCGCCAACACCCTGACCTGCGGCGACCCGCCGTCCCAGCGGCCGGGACGTGGAGCAGATAGGGACGATTGGGTAGTTCCGCACCGACCCTCCGACGTCGCATGCTGCGGTTGAGTGCTCACCGACCGTCAACAGGCGGGTGCGGCCGCCCCGAGGGGGTGGCGGTCGCCACGCCACGACCGATCCGGGGAGAGCCATCGTGCTGTTCCGCAGACTGCGCTCCAACTTCGTCGACCGGCCCCCGCGCACCGGCGCGGAGCCGGGGCCGACCGTGCCGGCGGCCCGGACCGCCGAGGCGACCGAGCCCGACGTGGCCGAAGCCGAGGAGATAGCGCCGGCCAGCCTCGACCCGGCGGCCGTCCCGCGCTGCTTCGGCCCGGTGCCCAACTTCGCCGCCAGCCCGCTGCCGGTGCCGGTCCCCGCGCCGGACGAACGCGGCGGGGTCGCCGCCGGCACGGGCCTGCGCAAGTTCGTCGACGCGCTGCCCCGCCCCGGCGAGGGAGGCCGCACCGAGCTGGGCGGGTGGCTGCCGGTCGCCGTGCCGGACACCATCACCTGGCCGGGCTGCGACTACTACGAGATCGGCCTCCAGGAGTACGCGCAGCGCCTGCACCGCGACCTGCCCGCCACCCGGCTGCGCGGCTACCGGCAGCTCAACCTCGGCACCGACGGCACCGGGCACAACACGGTGGCCCCGCCCGACCGGCCGTACCTGTGCGGTCCGGTGATCGTGGCCCGGCGCGGCCGGCCGGTGCGGATCAAGTTCATCAACCAGTTGCCCACCGGCCGGGCCGGGGAGCTGTTCCTGCCCGTCGACGCGACGCTCGACGGGGCCGGGCCGGGCCCGCTGGACGGGCCGGCGCCCTACCCGCAGAACCGGGCGGTGCCGCACCTGTACGGCGGGCAGACCGGCTGGATCAGCGCCGGCAACCCGTGGCAGTGGGTGACGCCGGCCGGGGAGATCACCCCGTACCCGACGGGGGTGGGGTTGACCCACGTGCCGGACATGCCGCCACCCGGCCCGGGGGCGACCACGCTCTACTACCCCAACGAGCAGAGCGGCCGGCTCATGTGGCTGCACGACAACACCCTCGGCCTGTCCCGGCTCACCGTCTGCTCCGGGCAGCTCGCGCTCTATCTGCTCACCGACGAGGCCGAGGAGGGCCTCGTCGCCGACGGGGTGCTGCCCGCCGAGCAGCTCCCGCTGGTGGTCACCGACCGCACGTTCGTGCCCGACGACACGCAGCTCGCCGGCCAGGACCCGACGTGGGACCGGGACCGCTGGGGGGCCCGGGGCAGCCTCTGGCATCCGCACGTCTACCAGCCCCGGCAGCACCCGTCCCGCCCGTCGGGGACGAACCCGACCGGCCGCTGGGACTACGGCCCGTGGACCCGCCCCGCGCCCCCGGCCGACGCGCCGCCGGGCCGGCCCGGGCCCGACGACGCCGCCCCGTCGACCGCGCCGGGGGCCACGGGCGGGCCCGTGCCGAACCCGCACCACGATCCCGTCGCCGACCCCGACGAGCCGCCGCTGGCCCCGGGCGTGCCACACCCGTCGGCGGTGCCCGAGGCGTACGGGGACACCCCGCTGGTCAACGGCGTCGCGTACCCGTACCTGACGGTCGCGCCGAAGGCGTACCGGTTCCGGATCCTCAACGCCTGCGCGGACCGCTCCCTCAACCTCCAGCTCTACCGGGCCCGCTCCGACGGGCCGATGTGGGACGCGGACGGCGGGCTGCTCGACGCCGACGCGGGCGAGGTGCCGATGGTGGAGGCCGCCCGCGCGCCCGGCCGCCCGCCGCACTGGCCCGTCGACGGGCGCGACGGCGGGGTGCCCGACCCGGCTGCCGCCGGGCCGGCGATGATCCAGGTCGGCAACGAGTGCGGCCTGCTGCCGGCCCCGGCGGTGCTGCCGAACCGGCCGGTCGGCTACCGGTACGACCGGCAGGACCCGACGGTGCTCAACGTCGACGGGCACACCCTGCTGCTCGCCCCCGGGGAGCGGGCCGACGTCGTCGTCGACTTCTCGGCCGTCCCGCCCGGGGCCGTCCTGATCCTCTACAACGACTGCCCGGCCCCGCTGCCCCGCTTCGACCCCCGTAACGACCACCACACGGGCGCCCCGGACCGCACCGCCGTCGGCGGCGTCCCCGGCACCCTGCCCGGGTACGGGCCGAACACCCGCACCCTGCTCCAGTTCCGGGTGGCCGGCGAGCCGGCCGAGCCGTACGACCTCGACCGGCTGGCCGGGCGGCTGCCCGCCGCGTACGCCGCGAGCCAGCGCCCGCCGATCGTGCCGCAACCGGCGTACGACCGCGCGTTCGGCACCCGCACGGCCCGGGAGACGGTCGGCACGGCGCACGCCATCGCGGTCAGCTTCACCCCGGTCGGCGCCGCCGCGCCGGTGACGCTGCCGTTGACGGTGAAGGCGGTGCAGCACGTCTTCGACCCGGTGTATGGCCGGGTCGCCGGCCGGCTCGGGGTGGCCCACCCGCACGCCGGGCCGCTGGGCCCGGCCACCCTGCCGCTCGGGCCGGTCGCCCCGGCCACCGAGACGCTGGTGATCGCCGACCCGACGGTGCAGGTCGGCGCGCCCGCCGACGGCACCCAGCTCTGGCGGATCGTCGGCAACGCCCCGCAGACCCACCCGGTGCACGTCGGCGGCTGCGACGTGCAGCTGGTCAACCGGGTCGGCTGGGACGGGGCGGTCCGCCCGCCCGCGCCCAACGAGCTGGGCTGGAAGGAGACGGTGCGGGTCAACCCCCGCGAGGACGTGATCGTGGCGCTGCGGCCGGTCGCCCCCGCCCTCCCGTTCAAGATCGGCGACAGCGTACGGCTGCTCGACCCGACCCGCCCGGCCGGCACCCGGATCGGCTCCACGGCCGTCAGCCCCGTCGACGGGCGGCCGGCGGCGGTGGTCAACCAGCTGGTCAACCTGGGCTGGGAGTACCGCTGGCACAGCCAGCTCGCCGGCCACCGAGACCAGGGCATGAGCCGCCCGCTGGTGCTGCGGGTCGCCCCGCTCGCCCCGACCGGGCTGACCGCCACGCCGGTGCCCGGATCGGCGACCGTGCTGCCGGCGATCGCGCTGACCTGGACCGGCAACGGCGGCCGACCCCCGGCCAGCAGCCACCTGCTCCAGCGGGCCACCGACGTCGCGTTCACCGAGGGGGTCACCGCGATCACCGTGGCCGCCGCCGCGACCCGGTACACCGACTCCACGGTCACCCCCGGCGTGACCTACCACTACCGGATCCGGGCGGAGAACGAGGTGAGCTGCTCCGCCTGGTCCAACGGCGTGCCGGCCTCGGTGCGCCTCGCCGCGCCGAGCGGGCTGGCCGCGGTGATCCCGCCGGCCGCGCCGCTGCGGGTGGCGCTGCGCTGGGCGAACCGTTCCTTCGCCACCGGCGTCGACGTGCAGCGGGCCACCAACCCGACGTTCACCAGCGGCCCCGCCACCACGGCCATCGGGGTGCAGGAGCAGCACGTCGACGCCGTCGTGGCCCCGGAGACCACCTACTACTACCGGGTGCGCACCACCTACCTGGGGGTCGCCTCGCCGTGGTCGACGGTCGCCGCCGTCACCAGCCCGCCCCGGCCGGCCCCGCCGACCGGGCTGACCGCCGTCGTGGGCGCCCCCGGCCCGGACACCGCGACGGTGACCCTGACCTGGGCGGCGGACCCGCCGGGCGGGCCGGGGGCCGGGTTCCTGGTGCAGCGGGCGGTCGACCCGGCGTTCGAGCGCGAGGTCGCCGCGTTCACGGTGCACGGGCGGGCGTTCGTCAACACGGGCCTGGCCCGGGGCGTGACCTACCACTACCGGGTGCGGGCCGGCAACGTCGTCGGCAGCTCCCCGTTCACCCCGGCGGTCGCCGTCACCACCCCCGGGTGAGTCGGCTCAGTGGGTGGGGGCCCGCAGCGGGTCGCCGACGGTGCGCAGGGGCTCGCCGACGGTCCGCAGCTCGGCCAGCGCCGACGCCACCCCGTGCAGCAGGTCCGTCGCCTCGGCGAGCCGGGACGCGGCGGCCTGCTCGCCGGCGGCCCGGCCGCCGAGGTGACCGGCGTCGGAGCGGGCGTCCTCGGCGAGGTAGCCGGCGGCGGCCACCACCAGCCGCTCGTACGCCGTCACCCCGCTCTCCAGCTGCGCGGACAGCTCGCGGTGGGCCTCGGCGAGGGGGGCGCGGGCGTCGGCGGGGGCGAGCCGCAGGGCCCGCTCGACGCTGGCCACCCGCCCGGCCAGCTCGCGCAGCGACCGGTCGGCGGCGGCGGCCTCGGACACGGCCGGCTCGGCCAGGCCGGTCAGCCGGCCGGTCATCCCGCCGAGGGTGAGCGCCGCCCGGTCCAGCCGGGCCCACGGCTGCGCCACGCTGGTGCCGCGCAGGGCCAGCCGGGACCGGGCGCGGCGCACCTCCGCCACCACCCCCTGCCCGGCGGGGAGCCGCTCCACGGCGGCGACCAGCCGGGCCCGGGACCGGGCCGCGGCCTCGGCCGGGTCGAGGGCCGGGGGCGCGGGGCTCGCCGCGAGGGCCCGCAGGTCGATCCACCGCCAGACGGCCAGGGCCACCGCGCTGCCGGCCGCGCCGGCCCACGCCGCATCGGGCAGACCCAGCCCCGCGTACGGGGTGAGCACCGCCGCCGCCCCGGTCAGCCCGCCGCCCAGCACGCTCCACCGGCGGGCGGACCGCCGCAGCCTGCGGAGCTGGCGGAAGTATCGTGCTCGCTCGTCTGCCACCCGTGCCTCCTCGTTCCGGCCGCCGGGGCGGTGCCGAAGCCGCCCGGCCGGCAGTCGCTGGCGCCGCTCAGCCGGCGGCGCTGGTGTCGCCGGTGCCGCGGTCCTGCCCCATGCTGGCCCGGAGCTGGTCGAGCCGGGCCGCGGCGGCCGGGTCGACGGCCGGGGTGGCGGGCGCGGCCTGACCCTGCTGCCCCACGGCCGGGCGGTCCTGCCGGCCGGCGAGCTGCTCGCCGGCCATGCTGGCGCGGATCTGCTCCAGCCGGGACGAGCCGGCCGAGTCGAGGGACGCCTTCTGGATCTCCAGCATCCGGCCCTCGACGGAGTTGCCGGCCAGCTCGGCGCGGCCCATCGCGGTGGCGTAGCGCTGCTCGATGCGGTCCCGCACCGCGTCCAGCGACGGGGTGCTGCCGGAGGCGGTGAGCGACGACATCGACTCCAGCGACTGGGCCACGCTCTCCTGCATCTTGGCCTGTTCGAGCTGGCTGAGCAGCTTGGTGCGCTCGGCCAGCTTCTGCTGGAGGATCATCGAGTTGTTCTCCACCGCCCGGCGGGCCTGCGCGGCGGCGCCGAGCGCCTGGTCGTGCAGGGTCTTCAGGTCCTCGGTGGCCTGCTCGGCGGAGACGAGCTGGGTGGCGAGCACCTGGGCGGTCTGCTCGTACTTCCCGGCCTCCGCCTCGTCGCCCCGGGCACGGGCCTGGTCGGCGAGGACCAGGGCCTGCCGGGCGTTGCCCTGGAGCCGCTCGACCTCGGTCATCTGGCGGGACAGCTTCATCTCCAGCTGCCGCTGGTTGCCGATCACCGCCGCCGCCTGCTGCACCAGCGCCTGGTGCTGGCGCTGCGCCTCCTCGATCGCCTGCTGGATCTGCACCTTGGGGTCGGCGTGTTCGTCGATCCGGGCACCGAAGAGCGCCATCAGGTATTTCCAGCCCTTGACGAACGGGTTCGCCATCTCCGCGGTATCCCCTCAGTAGAGTCGCGCCGCCCCGGCCAGGCCGGGCGGTCCGGCCGGTGGTCGTGCGGCGGTGACCCCCATCGTCCCAGCCGGGCGCCAGCCCGGCATCCGTACGTCACCGGCGGCACGCCACCGTCTGATCAACAGTACGCGGCGTGGGAAAGCCCGACCACGTCCTCGGGCGACCTGCGGAAGGGCGGATGGGATCAGGCGGCGCAGACGACGTCGCGGTCGCGCTCGGCGGGGCGCACCCGCGTGCGCAGGGTCGCCTTCAGCGGGGAGTCCTGGTGCACCGCCACGGCCACCGGGCCGCCGGTCGTGACCTGCCGGACCCCCCGGCCGGTCGACTTGCGCACCGGGGCGCGGCCCACCGGGGACTCGACGGGCTCGGCCGGCTCGTCCTGCACCGGCACCAGCACCCCGGGAAGCTGCTCGGCGAGCGCCACCGTGTCGCTGACCTCGCGCAGCAGCTCGGAGAGGCGGGCGCCGAGGGCGTCGCAGATGGCGGCCAGCAACTCGCTGGAGGGCTCCTTCTGGCCGCGCTCGATCTCGGAGAGGTAGCCCAGGCTGACGTTGGCCGCGGAGGAGACCTCGCGCAGGGTGCGGTGCTGCCCCTGCCGGCGCGCCCGCAGTGCGTCACCGATCACCCGGCGTAGCAGGACCATCGCACCTCCCCTGACGGGTCTCACCCTCTTCACCGACGCCGTGCCGGCGCGGCGTGCCGCCCCGGCGTCGACGCCACGCGTCGGAGCCTTCCCGCAACCGTACCCGCTGCGGGCCCCGGTGACATCCCACCCCGCCCGTCCTTCTGGCCGCGGGGCTCAGCGGCGGGCCGCCCCGGCGGGCGCGGCGTCGCCGTCGCCGGAGCGCGGCACGCCCGACCCGGGCCCCGGCACGGCCGCGTCGATCCGCTCGGCGAGCAGCCGCAACGCCTCGATGACCGCGGCGGTCCGGATGTGGTCGCGGCCCCCGTCGAGGTCGAGCCGGCGGACCTCGGCGCCGGCCGGCCCGGCCACCGCGACGTAGACCAGCCCGACCGGCTTGCCGTCCTGCGGCTGCGGCCCGGCGACGCCGGTGGTGGCCAGCCCCCAGTCCGCGCCGCAGCGCCGCCGGCCGCCCTCGGCCAGGGCGCGGGCCACGTCCGGGTCGACCGGGCCGCGCTCGGCCAGCAGGTCCTCCGGTACGCCCGCCAGCGCCGACTTCAGCTCGGTGGCGTAGACGACGAGGCCGCCCCGGTAGACGCCGCTGACCCCGGCGATCTCCACGACCGAGGCGGAGAGCAGGCCGCCGGTGAGCGACTCGACGGTGGCCAGCGTCTCGTGGCGATCGGCGAGGCGGTGCACCACGCCGGCCGCCGGGCTGCCGGCCGGCCGGTGCCCGTTCGCGTCAGTTCCCATGGAAATGTCCCTTTCCCCGCGCCGGCCGGTCTACGCGTCCCCGCGCCGCTCTACGCATCCTCGCGCGCGGGCCGGCGCAGGCGCAGCGCCTGGGCCACGTAGTCGAAGCCGGTGACCACCGTGACGCCGACCGCGGCGGCCATCAGCCAGGGGCCGACGGCGGCGAGCCCGGCCGGCATCGGCCACAGGTACCAGGTGATCGCCAGGATCTGCAACGCCGTCTTGATCTTGCCGCCCCGGCTGGCCGCGATGACGCCGTGCCGGATCACCCAGAACCGCAGCGCCGTGATGCCCAGCTCACGGGCGAGGATGACGCCGGTCACCCACCAGGGCAGCAGGTCGTACCAGGACAGCAGCAGCAGGGCCGCGCCGGTGAGCGCCTTGTCGGCGATCGGGTCGGCCACCTTGCCGACCGAGGTGACCAGGCCGAACCGGCGGGCGATCCAGCCGTCCACCAGGTCGGTCACCGAGGCGACGGCGAAGATCAGGCAGGCGGCGATCCGCCACCCGGCGTGGGTCGCGCCGGAGGCGACCACCGAGGCGGCGAAGACCGGCACCAGCACCAGCCGCAGCAGGGTCAGCCCGTTGGCCGCGTTGAGCACCGGGACCCGGGCGACCACCGGCGGCTGCGCCGACTCAGCCGCCGGCGTCACCGGCGCACCCCGCTCGGGCCGCCGCGGCGAACCTGGCACCGCACCACGTGGCTCCCCCGCCTTCTCAGGGCCCGCCGTCACCGTGCCGCGCCGGGCGCAGCCGAGATCATCTCATCCGGGACGGCGACGAGATCCACCCCTTCGGTGGCGGTCACGGTGGCGCGAACGAGGTCGCCGGGGCGCAGCGCCGCCAGGTCCACCCCGCCGTCGGCCGGGGTGACCAGGGTGGTGGAGCCGTCGACCTCGGGGGCCTGGTGCGCCGCCCGGCCCTCGACCACGCCGTCGTCGACCGAGTCGACCAGCACCTCGACCGTGGAGCCGAGCCGCTCCTCGGCCCGCTGCGAGCAGAGCTCGTCGGCGAGGGCGCTGAGCCGGTCGTACCGGCGCTTGATCGTCGCGGCGGAGACCTTGCCGGGCAGGCCGGCGGCCTCGGTGCCGTCCTCGTCGCTGTAGTCGAACATGCCGATCGCGTCGAGCCGGGCCGCGCTGAGGAACCGGACCAGCTCGTCGACGTCGCCCCGGGTCTCGCCGGGGAAGCCGACGATGAAGTTGCTCCGCGCGCCGGCCTCCGGGGCCAGGGCGCGGGCGGCGGCCAGCAGCTCCAGGAACCGGTCGGTGGAGCCGAAGCGGCGCATCCGGCGCAGCACCGGCTCGCTGGAGTGCTGGAACGACAGGTCGAAGTAGGGCGCGACGCCGGGTGTGCCGGCGATCGCCTCGACCAGGCCGGGGCGGGTCTCGGCGGGCTGGAGGTAGCTCGCCCGGACCCGGACGATCCCGTCGACCGCGGCGAGCTGCGGCAGCAGCTTCTCCAGCGCCCGGGGGTCGCCGAGGTCCTTGCCGTACGACGTCGAGTTCTCGCTGACCAGCACCAGCTCCCGCACGCCCGTCTTGGCCAGCCACTCCGCCTCGGCGAGCAGCTCGTCGGGCGTCCGCGAGACGAACGCGCCGCGGAAGGCGGGGATGGCGCAGAACGCGCAGCGGCGGTCGCACCCGCTGGCCAGTTTGAGCGACGCGACGGGGCCGGTGTCGAGCCGCCGCCGCAGCACCTGCCGCAGGTGGGCCGGGGTGTGCTCGTCGGTGGCCACGACGGCCCGGTTCGTGCCGTGGCCGGGCAGCGAGACGGCGCTGTCGCGCCGGGCGACCGGGGTCAGCGGCAACAGCTCCCGGCGGTCGCGCGGGGTGTGCGCGTCGAGCGCCTCGCCGGCGACGACCGCGTCGAGGCGGGCGGCGATGTCGGGGTAGTCGTCGAAGCTGAGCACCGCCTGGGCCTCGGGCAGGCTGTCGGCCAGCTCCCGGCCGTACCGCTCGGCCATGCAGCCGGCGGCGACCACCTTCGCGCCGGTGTCGGCGGCGGCGAGCAGCGTCTGGATCGAGTCCTGCTTGGCCTTCTCCACGAAGCCGCAGGTGTTGACGACCACCACGTCGGCCCCCTCGCCGTCGGTGGTGACCTGCCAGCCGTCGGCGTGCAGCCGGGCGGCCAGCTCCTCCGAGTCGACCTCGTTGCGGGCGCAGCCGAGGGTCAGCAGGGCGACGCGGCGGCCGGCGGATTGCGGGGAGGGGGCGGTGGCAGACACCATCCGAGGGTACCGGGCGGGCGGACGGCGGCCCGCAACGGCGGCCACCCGGATCGCACCCGCACGCCGCCCGCCGGCCGGGGCCGGCTCAGGCCACGGCCGCGCCCACCCGGACCAGCCGGTCGAGCAGGAAGACCTCCGTGCCGGCCAGGCCGGTCGAGCAGAAGACCGACACCTGGTCCGCGCCGGTCCGGCCGCGAGCCTCGCCCGCCAGCACCGCGCCCAGGTCACCCAACCGCCCGGCGTACGCGGGCAGCGTCGCCAGCATCGGCGGGTCGTACGCGGCCGCCTGCGCCGGCGAGTCGGTGACCAGCAGATCGGCGGCGTCGAGCAGGTCGGTGCCGAACTCGTGCCGGTCGGCCTGCTTGAAGCCGACCGTGTTGACGTGGGTGCCGGGGGCCAGGTCGGCGGCGTCGAGCACGGGGGCGACGGCGGTGGTGGCGAGCACCACGACGTCGCGCTCCCGCACGGCGGCCCGCGCCGAGTCGACCGCCCGCGCCGGCACGCCCAGCTCGGCGCGGACGCGGGCGGCGAACGCCTCCCGCCGGGCGGCCGAGCGGCTGTGCACGGTGACCTCGCGCAGCGGGCGCACCGCGGCGGCGGCCCACACCTGGGTCCACGCCTGCGTGCCCGAGCCGACCACGCCCAGCGTGGCGGCGTCCGGCCGGGCCAGGGCGTCCACGGCGACCCCGCCGAGCCCTCCGGTGCGCCGGGAGCCCAGCTCGTCCCCGACCGCGACCGCCCGCACCGCCCCGGTACGCCCGTCGTGCAGCACGACCACCTGCTCGCCCTGCGGGTGCCCGAACGTGTCGTACGAGCGGAAGCCGTACCACTCGCCGGTGAGGTGCCCGGCGGTGAGCACCATCCGTCCCCCGCCCAGCGCCGCGGCGGCCCGGGGCGGGGCCACCAGGCGGCCGGCGTACGCGGCGAGCAGGGCCTCGCGCATCGCGGCCACCGTCGTGGGGGCGTCCAGCGCGGCGGCGACGTCGGGGTCGGCGAAGAGCAGCGGCATGACCCGAATACTGCAACTTGAAGTCAGGTTCACGTCAACCGGTGGTGGCCCGGCTCACCCCGCCGCCGCCCCGGCCGGTGCTACCGTCGGTCGCGGCGGCCCCAGGGCCGCCCCGGACGAGTGGTGGGCGCCCCGCAGGCCCGGGCACCGAAGCAGAGGTGTTGCGGCATGGCCTGGATCGTGTTGGTGATCTCCGGACTCCTCGAGACCGCGTGGGCGGTCGCCCTCGACCGCAGCGCCGGCTTCAGCCGGCTCGTGCCGTCGGTCGTGTTCGCGGTCACGCTGGTACTCAGCATGGCCGGGCTGGCGTACGCGCTGCGCGAGATCCCCGTCGGCACCGGCTACGCGGTCTGGGTGGGCATCGGCGCGGTCGGCACCGCGCTGGTCGGCATGCTGGCGCTGCACGAGTCGGCGAGCCTGCCCCGCATCGTCTGCCTGCTGCTGGTCGTCGCCGGGGTGGTCGGCCTCAAGGTCTTCCACTGACCGGTCCCCCGCTGACCCGTCTCACCCTGACCGACCGGCATGCGTAGTTTTCGGCACCGGTGGGTAGTGATCCGGTCGACGGTAGAACGAGGCTCACCACGGAGGACGTCATGGCCGACACCCACGCCACCACCCGCCCGCGCACCAACGCCGCCCGGATCTGCACGATCGTCGCGTTCGTCTTCGCCGCCCTCGCCGTCTTCGTGTCGCCGGTGATCTTCGGCCTGCTCGGCGTGATCCTCGGCGTGGTCGGCGCGGTCCTCGGCGACAAGCCGCTCGGCTGGTACGCCGCCGCCGCCAGCGTGGCCGGCGCCGTGCTCGGCATGATCCTCAGCGCGGTGATCCTGAACGCCTGAGCACCCCCCCCCACTCAGCCACCGCGACCGCGGCCGAAGGGCCCGCCGGGATTCCCGGCGGGCCCTCGCCGTTCCCCCCGCCCTCGCCGCCGGGGGCGGCCGGCGGCAGCGAATGGCCGCGCTCCACCCGCCCCCGGACCGTGACACGCAGCGACCGCCCCGCTCGACGCCACCACCACCCTCGCTCCCTTTGCTCTGCACCCGGATACGCAACAGTTCACGCAACGCAATCGGCTGCCCCTTCCCACCGCCTACCGGTTTCACAAAGCTGCTGGCCAATGGGGTGATGCGTCCCTGGGTGCAGAGCAAAGGGAGCGCGGGGAGTCCTGCACGCCGGACTGAACATGACCCTGAGTCAGGTTGACAGATCCGTCACCCAAGGTGAGCAAGCAAGGTGAGCAAGCTCGGTTGGCCGGTGGAGGACAAGTGCACGAAGGGCCCGGCCGGAAGGAAGGGCGGGAAGGGGGTCCGGCGGGGGCCGGTCAGTCGTCCGCGCCGCCGAGGCCGGCGAGGACCTCCTCCAGCTCGTCCGGCTTGACCAGCACGTCGCGGGCCTTGGAACCCTCGGACGGGCCGACCACGCCCCGGGTCTCCATCAGGTCCATCAGGCGGCCGGCCTTGGCGAAGCCCACCCGCAGCTTGCGCTGGAGCATCGACGTCGAGCCGAACTGCGAGGTGACCACCAGCTCGACCGCCTGCACCAGCAGGTCCAGGTCGTCGCCGATCTCCTCGTCGATCTTCTTCTTGCTGTCCTGCGCCGGGGCCAGCACGTCCGGGCGGAACTCCGGCTCCCGCTGGTCCTTGCAGAACTTCACCACGTCGGCGATCTCGCGTTCGGTGACCCAGGCCCCCTGGATGCGGATCGGCTTCGACGCGCCCATCGGCAGGAAGAGGCCGTCGCCACGCCCCAGCAGCTTCTCCGCGCCCGGCTGGTCGAGGATGACCCGCGAGTCGGCCAGCGACGAGGTGGCGAAGGCCAGCCGGGACGGCACGTTGGCCTTGATCAGACCGGTGACCACGTCCACGCTCGGCCGTTGGGTGGCCAGCACCAGGTGGATGCCGGCGGCCCGGGCGAGCTGCGTGATCCGCACGACCGAGTCCTCCACGTCGCGCGGCGCGACCATCATCAGGTCGGCCAGCTCGTCCACGATCACCAGCAGGTACGGGTACGGCCGCATCTCCCGCTCGCTGCCCGGCGGGGCCTTGATCTCCCCCGTGCGCACCTTGCGGTTGAAGTCGTCGATGTGCCGGACCCCGTTCGCGGCGAGGTCGTCGTAGCGCATGTCCATCTCGCGGACGACCCACTCCAGCGAGTCGGCCGCCTTCTTCGCGTTGGTCACGATCGGGGTGACCAGGTGCGGGATGCCCTCGTAGCCGGTCATCTCGACGCGCTTCGGGTCGATCAGCAGCAGCCGCACCTCGTCCGGGGTGGCCCGGGTGAGGATGGACACCAGCAGGGTGTTCAGGCAGCTCGACTTCCCGGCTCCGGTTGCGCCCGCGATGAGGATGTGCGGCATCTTCGCGAGGTTGGCCACCACGAAGCCGCCCTCGATGTCCTTGCCGAGCGCCACCACCATCGGGTGGTGGTCGCTGGTGGCGGCGCGGGAGCGCAGCACGTCGCCGAGCGCCACGTTCTCCGGGTCGGTGTTCGGGATCTCGACGCCGACCGCGCTCTTGCCCGGGATCGGGCTGAGGATGCGCACGTCGGGGGACTTCACCGCGTACGCGATGTTGCGGGAGAGCTGGGTGATCCGCTCGACCTTCACGCCCGGGCCCAGCTCCACCTCGTACCGGGTGACCGTCGGGCCCCGGGTGAAGCCGGTGACCTCGGCGTCGACGCCGAACTGGTCGAACACGCCGGTGAGCGCGGCGATCACCTCGTCGTTGGCCTTGCTGCGCGTCTTCGGCGCGGCCCCGCCGCTGAGCAGGTTGGCCGGGGGCAGCGTGTAGTCGCCGGCCAGGCCGGTGAGCGCGAGCTGCTCGGCCCGGGTGGGCGGCGGCGAGTGCTCCGGCGGCTCGACCGGCTTGCGGGTGGCGGGCACCTTCGCCGGGGCCTTGCGGGGCAGCACCACGGTCTCCTGGAGGTCGGCGCCCTCGTACGCCTCCCCGTCGAAGTCGTCCGGGTCCGGCAGCGGCGGCGCGGCGCGCTTGGCCGGGCGGCGGCGGGCCGGCTTCTTCTCGGCGGGCTCCGCCTCGGCCTCGTCGGCGGCCGGTGGCGGGCCGACCACCGCGCCGGCGAGCAGCCCGAGCCGCTCCGGGATCTTGTTGATCGGCGTGGCGGTGACCACCAGCAGGCCGAAGACGAGCAGCAGGAGCAGCAGCGGCACGGCGACCCAGGCCGTCACGGCGGTCTCCAGCACGTCGCCGACGCCCGCGCCGATCAGGCCGCCCGCGTAGTCGCGCTGGACCGGGTCCACCGGGTTCTGTCCGATGTGCAGCATCGCGGCGGTGGCGACCAGCATGGACCCCCAGCCGACCAGGCCCCGCCCCCGGTGCTCCGGGTCGCCCGGCGTGCGCATCAGCCGCCACGCCCCGATCGACAGCAGCACCGGCACGACGATCGAGATCGCGCCGAGGAAGAGCCGCACGGTGTCGGCGAGCCGGGCACCGACCGGGCCGGCCCCGGAGAACCAGATGGCCACCGCGCTGAGCAGGGAGAGGCCGAGCAGCAGCAGGCCCGCGCCGTCGCGGCGGTGCTCCGGGTCGAGGTCGCGGGCGGAGGCGGCCTGCCGGCCGGCGGCCCGCACCGCCCAGCCGACGCCGTGCGCGAGCCCCATCCACACCGTGCCGATCGCCCGGCCGACGTGGACGGCCGGGCCCTGCCGCGCGGCGGGGCGCCGCCGGGGCGCCGCCTTGGTGGTCTTCTTCGCCGGCTGACGGGCACGACTGTTCGTGGTGCCACGCGGCGACGCGCCGCGTCGCCGGCTCGCCTGAGAGGTACGGCCCGCCATAGAGTCACCGTAACGGCGGGACCCGGTGGATCGCCGCTTTTCCGGGTCGTGTCCGCGCGTCGCAGCACGGGCGACGCCGCCTGTTGTGTTATTCGCCTCAGAAGGGATGCCCGATGGCGTCGCCCGAGATCGAGGACGACCCGGACGGCCCCCTGGCCGGGCATCCCGGGGCGTTGCGGCCGTTGACCGACGAGCTGATCGCGGCCGTGCTGCGTCGCCGGGGGTACGCGGTCGCGGCGGATCCGGCGGGCCGGCTGCTCGGCCGCTGGGAGGACGCGCTCGTCTGGTTCCTGCGGATGGGGGCGGCCGGCGAGATCCTCCAGGTACGCACGGTAGCCGCGCCGACCTTCCCGATCGAGTACGTGCCGACCCTGCACGCCTTCTGCAACTCGTGGAACCACGACCGCTACTGGCCCAAGGCGTTCGTGCACGTCGACGACGACGGGCGGGCCCTGGTCTGCGGCGAGGTGATCGCCGACCTGGAGCGCGGGGTGACCCCGCACCAGCTCGACCAGTTGCTCGACTGTGGCATCTCGACCGGCTGCCAGCTCGCCGCCGCCGTCGGGCAGCTCGCGGGCGGGGCGCGGCCGTGACCGGGCAGCCACGCCCGTGGGCCGACCGGCTGGCGGCCGCCGGGGACCTGCCCGACGGGGAGGAACGCGCCGCCGAGCTGGACCGGATCGCCTCGGCCGCCGACGCGGCCGGCGACCTGGCCACCGGGGTGGACGCCCGGTTCGCGCTGATGGACCTGCATCTGCGGCGGGGCGAGCGGTGGCGGCTGTTCGAGCCGGTCCGCCGCTGCCGGGAGCTGCTCGACGCCGCGTCGCCGGACGCCACCGCCGAGCGGGCCGCCGAGCTGCGCCGCTACCAGCGCTTCGCGGTCGAGGCCGCGTTCGGCACGCCCCGGGTCGGGCTGGGCCAGACCCGCGCGGCGCTGGACGACCTGGCCCGGCCCACGCCGGAGCCGACGGACCTGGCCGGATTCGCGCCGGAGTCGACGGACCGGGCCCAGCAGACGCCGGGGCCGACGGATGGGACCGGGCCCGCGCCGGATGGGGCCGGCGACGCGGCGGTGACCGACCTGGTGGCCGAGCTGCGCTGCCGCCTCGCCGACCACCTCGGCGACGAGCCGGAGGCCCGCCGCTGGTACGACCGCTGGCGCACCGCCCCCGCCGACCCGGCCGCCGGCTGTCCGGGCTGCGCCCCGTCGCGCCGCGCCGACCTGCTGGCCGGGTGGGGCGACTGGGCGGCGGCGCTGGCCGAGCTGCGCCCGGTCGTCGACGGCCCGACGGCGGCGACCCCCGCCGGGGCGGGCGGGGCAGCCGGAGCCGGGACCACCGGAGACGGGACGGCCGGGCCCGGCGGGGCGTACTGCACCGACCAGCCGGAGCGGGCACTGGCCGGTGCGCTGCTGCCGCTGCTGCGCGCCGGCGAGCCGGAGCGGGCGGGCCGGGCGCACGTCACGGCGTACCGGCGGCACCGGCGGGAGCGGACGGCGTTCGGGCAGCTCGCCGCGCACCTGCGGTTCTGCGCGCTGGGCGGGCACCTGGACCGGGGGCTGGACATCCTCGCCGAGCAGCTGCCCCGGCTGGACCGTCCGACCGACGACCTGGCCGCGATGGAGTTCGCCGCCGCCGGGGCGCTGCTGTGCGCCCTCGCCGCCGAGGCGGGGCGGGGCGACCGGCGGATGCCCGGACCCGCCGCCCCCGCCGGTCGGGCCGGTCGGGCCGCCGACGACCTCGACGTGGCCCGCCTCGGCGGGCTGCTCGCCGAGCTGGCGACGGGGCTCGCCGGCAGCTTCGACGCCCGCAACGGCACCGGCCACCAGTCCGGCCGGATCGCGGCCCTGCTCGCCGAGCGGCCGGTCGCCGGTCCGGTGACGCCGCTGCCCACCGACGACGCGCCCGACGACGGCGGCCCCGGCCGTGAGGGCGACGACGGCGACCCCGACGGTGGGGACGCCGACGACGCGACCGGCGGCGATCCTGACGGCGCGGGCGGCGAGCGCGCGGGCGGCGGCGGGCCGGCGGTACGGGAGGCCGGGCGCAGGCTGGCCGGGGACGAGGTGGGGGCGCTGACCGTCGCCCTGGTCACCGAGGCCCTGGACCGGCGCGGCGACGCCTGGACGATGCGCGGCCCGGCGGTGGTCGGGCGCTGGGGGCCGGCGGTGATCGAGTTCCGGCAGGCCGGTGAGCGGGGCGACATCCTGCACGCCCGGGTGCTGGCCGTCCGACGCCTCCCGGCGGCGCGGCGCGCGGAGGCGTACGCCTTCTGCAACGTGTGGAACCACGACCGGCTGCTGCCGAAGGCCTACGCGCACGACGACGGCAGCGGGGAGCTGGTGCTGGCCGGCGACGTGTCCACGGACCTGGCCCACGGCGTCGCCCCCACCCAGCTCGACGTGCTGGTCACCGCGGCCGTCGCCACCGGCGTCGCGTACGCGGAGGCGGTCGCGGCGCTGCCCTGACCTGACCTGCCCGGCTCGCCCTGACCGGCCCGCGCGGTGGTGCCGGGCCGGTCAGGGCGCGCGGGGCGGGGTCAGCGCCGCACGCGGCGGCCGCCCTGGATGCCGACGCCGCCGTCGGCGGTGGCCAGGGTCAGCCCGTTGACCCGGAGGATCTCGTTGACCGGCTGGAAGAAGGTGATCCCGCCGACCGTGCAGTCGCCGGCCCCGCCCGAGGTGACCCCCTGCGCCTGGTCACCGGAGATCCACGACCCGCCGGAGTCGCCCGGCTCGGCGCAGACGTTGGTCTGGGTCAGCCCGGTGACCGTGCCCTCGGGGTAGTTGACCGTCGCGTTCTTCGCCTGGATCACTCCGCAGAACGCCCCGGTGGTGGAGCCGGAGCGGCAGATCGACGCGCCGACCGGGGCCTCCTGGGAGCCGTTGACCGGCACCGCGCCGCCGTTGAAGTCGTTCACCACGGGCTGCGGCTGGAAGTCGCCGGTGACCCGCACGACGCCCCAGTCGTCGCGGGGGAAGGACGACGCGGCGAAGACTCCCTGCGGGGAGCCGTCGAGCCCGGTGGTGCGGTCGCCGGCCCGGCCGCAGTGCCCGGCGGTGACGAAGCCGCCGACCACGGCGAAGCCGACCGAGCAGCGGGAGTTGCCGTTGATGAGGTAGGCGTCGCCGCCGGAGAGGTCGGCGAGCAGCCGGGGGGCCCGCGTGGAGCCGACCACCCGCACCGCCGAGGCCGGGAGCCCGCTGGCCGCCGCGAACCGGCGACCGGCCTCCTCCTGGCCCGCCCGCGCCACCACCACGACCGAGTTGGTGGGCGCGTCGACGTACCAGCCGGTGACGGCCCGGCCGACCGCGCCGCCGGACCGGTCGAGCCGGGTCTTCATGGTGTCCAGCTCCCCCACGCCCCGGGCGACCTGCTTCGGCACCGCGCCCGCCGCGCGCACGGCGTCGGCCCGGCCGGGGTCGGCGACCGCGACGGTCAGGGTACGGCCGTCGGCGCCCAGCCAGGCCCCGCCGTAGTCCTCGCCCAGCTCGGCCCGGAGCTTCTCGACGGTGCCGGCGGCCCAGCGCTCGGTCTTGAGCCGCTGCGTCGCCTGCTCGCGGGTGAGCCGCAGGTCGCGGCTCATCGCGTCCACGACCTTCTGGTCCGCCCCGGCCGGGGCGGCGGCCCGCCCGGAGTCCCCGGCCGGCGGCGCGGCGCCCTCCCCGGCGAACGACGGCAGGGCCACGACCGCCGCCGCTCCCGCCGCCACCACCAGTACGCCGATGGCTGTCATCCGTCTGCGGTCCATCCGCCACGCTCCTCCCGGCCGGCGCGGGTACGCCTGCCGCGACGGAGTACGGGGCAGACCGCCGGATGGTTGAACGATCGACCCGGAACAATTTTCCCGTCGACGTTGAACCGTGCGGCGTCGGTGTCCGTACCCCAGGCCGGCGGGAGAAACGCCGACGCCGGCCCACCGCTCGGGGGTGGGTCGGCGTCGGTACGCGCGAACGCGGCGGTGCGGGCGTCAGACCTCGACGACCGTCGGGACGATCATGGGCCGGCGGCGGTACTTGTCGTTGACCCACCGGCCGACGGTGCGCCGGACGATCTGCTGGAGCTGGTGCGGGTCGGTGATGCCGTCGGCGGCGGCCCGGTTGAGCGCCTCGGTGACCAGCGGCACGACCGGGTTGAACGCCTCCGGGTCCTCCGAGAAGCCCTTCGCCGAGACGGTGGGGCCGCCCACGACCTTGCCGGTGACCGAGTCGACCACGACGGTGGTGGCGATGAACCCGCCGTCGCCGAGGATCCGCCGCTCGGTGAGCAGCGACTCGCTGACGTCGCCCACCGCGAGGCCGTCGACGTAGACGTACCGGCTCTTGACGTGGCCGACGAGGCTGGCGCGGCCCTCGACCAGGTCGACGACGTCGCCGTCCTCGCAGAGCACCACCCGGTCCGGGGCGACCCCGGACTCGATGCCGAGGCGGGCGTGGGCCCGCAGGTGCCGCCACTCGCCGTGCACCGGCATCAGGTTGCTCGGGCGGGTCACGTTGAGCAGGTAGAGCAGCTCACCGGCGGGGGCGTGACCGGAGACGTGGACCTTCGCCACGTCCTTGTGCACGACGACCGCCCCGGCCCGGGCCAGGCGGTTGATCACCCGGTAGACCGAGGTCTCGTTGCCGGGCACCAGCGAGGACGCCAGCACCACCGTGTCGCCGGGGGCGATGGTGATGTGCCGGTGGTCGCCGCTGGCCATCCGGCCGAGCGCGCTCATCGGCTCGCCCTGCGAGCCGGTGGACATCAGCACGATCCGCTCCGGCGGCAGCGCCGTGGCCTCCTCGATGCTGATCACCAGGCCGGCGGGGATGTTGAGCAGGCCCAGGTCCCGGGCGATGCCCATGTTGCGGACCATCGAGCGGCCGATCAGCGCCACCTTGCGGCCGTGCTCGACGGCCGAGTCGAAGACCTGCTGCACCCGGTGCACGTGCGAGGCGAACGAGGCGACGATGATCCGCCCCTTCGCCTTCGCGAAGATCGAGTCGAGGACCGGCCCGATCTCGCGTTCCGGGGTGACGAAGCCGGGGATCTCCGCGTTCGTGGAGTCCGACAGCAGCAGGTCGACGCCCTCCGCGCCGAGCCGGGCGAAGCCGGCCAGGTCGGTGATCCGGCCGTCCAGGGGGAGCTGGTCCATCTTGAAGTCGCCGGTGTGCAGCACCAGGCCGGCGGGGGTGCGGATGGCCACCGCGAGCGCGTCGGGGATCGAGTGGTTGACGGCGAAGAACTCGCACTCGAACGGGCCGAGCCGCTCCCGGCCGCCCTCCCGCACGGTCAGCGTGTAGGGCTGGATGCGCCGCTCGGCCAGCTTCGCCTCGACCAGGGCGAGGGTGAACTGCGAGCCGACCAGCGGAATGTCCGGCTTGTGGGCGAGCAGGTACGGCACCGCGCCGATGTGGTCCTCGTGGCCGTGGGTGAGCACGATCGCCTGCACGTCGGCGAGCCGGTCCAGGATCGGCCCGAAGTCGGGCAGGATCAGGTCCACGCCCGGTTGCTCGACGTCGGGGAAGAGCACCCCGCAGTCGACGATGAGCAGCTTGCCGTCGTACTCGAAGACGGTCATGTTCCGACCGATGGCGCCGAGCCCGCCGAGCGGGATGATCCGCAGGCCGCCCTCGGGCAGCGGCGGGGGCAGTTCGCCCTCGTTGTGCGCCTCGGTCACGCGTCCACCTCATTCTGCGACGCCGTCGCCCGGCGTCCGTCGTGTCGTTCGATCATGTCAGGGGAGCTCCAGACCCGCCGCCGCGCAGTCCGCGCGCAGCTGGGCGATCTCGTCGGGGGTGGCGTCCACCAGCGGGGGCCGCACCGGGCCGGCCGGCAGGCCCAGGGCCGCCAGGGCCGCCTTGACCAGGATGGTGCCCTGGGTGCGGAAGATGCCGGTGGACAGGGGCAGCAGCCGCCGGTGCAGGGCGAGCGCGGTGCCGGGGTCGCCCGCGTCGTACGCCTCGATCATCCGCTTGGTGAGCGCGCCGGTGAAGTGGGTCGAGGTGCCGACGACCCCGACGCCGCCGACCGCCAGCGCGGGCAGGACGAGGGAGTCCTCCCCGCTGTAGAAGGCCAGGTCGGTGCGGCTGGTCACCCACGACGTCGCGGTGAGGTCACCCTTGGCGTCCTTGACCGCGACGATGCGGTCGTGCTCGGCGAGCCGGACCAGGGTCTCGGTCTCGATCGGCACCCCGGAGCGGTGCGGGATGTCGTAGAGCATGATCGGCAGCCCGGTGGCGTCCGCGACGGCGGTGAAGTGCCGGACCAGCCCGCTCTGCGGCGGCTTGTTGTAGTACGGGGTCACCACCAGCAGGCCGTGCGCGCCGGCCTTCTCGGCCGACGCGGCCAGCTCGATGGTGTGCCGGGTGTCGTTGGTGCCGACCCCGGCGACCACCCTGGCCCGGTCGCCGATCGCCTCCACCACGGCCCGGATCAGGCGTTCCTTCTCCGCGTCGGTGGTGGTGGGCGACTCGCCGGTGGTGCCGTTGAGCACGAGCGCGTCGTTGCCCTGCTCGTCGACGAGGTGGTTCGCGAGGCGTACGGCGCCGTCGAGGTCCAGGGAACCGTCGGAGGTGAACGGGGTCACCATGGCCGTGAGCACTCGGCCGAACGGGCGGGACACCGCCCGGTCGGCGGCAACAGGGTGGTCGTGCGTCATGCTCACAACCTAGCGGACGACCACCGGCGGGCCGGTGGGGAAGGGTTCAGGACAGCTCGGCGAGCGGGCTGGCCGCCACCTCCGTGCCGTCGGGCAGCGTGGAGATGACGAAGTCGGCGAACACGTTCGGGGCGACCCGCTGGAGCTGACGCAGGCACTCCACGGCCAGCTCGCGGATCTCCACGTCGGCGTGCTCGGTGGCCCGCATCGCGACGAAGTGCCGCCAGGCCCGGTAGTTGCCGGTGACCACGATCCGGGTCTCGGTGGCGTTGGGCAGCACCGCGCGGGCCGCCTGCCGGGCCTGCTTGCGGCGCAGCGTCGGGTTGGGCTCGGCGGAGAAGCGCTGCTCCAGGCCCTCCAGCAGCTCCGTGTACGCCCGCACGCTCGCCTCGGCGGCCTCGACGAACCGCTTGTGCAGCTCCGGGTCGTCGGCGATCACCGCCGGCTCGACCATCGCGGCGTCGCGCTCGGGGACGTACCGCTGGGAGAGCTGGGAGTAGGAGAAGTGCCGGTGCCGGATCAGCTCGTGGGTGAACGAGCGGGACACCCCGGTGAAGTAGAAGCTCACCGAGCCGTGCTCCAGCACCGACAGGTGCCCCACCTCCAGGATGTGCGCCAGGTAGCCGGCGTTGGTGGCGGTGGCCGGGTTCGGCTTGGACCAGCTCTGGTAGCAGGCCCGGCCGGCGAACTCGGCGAGCGCCTGGCCGCCCTCGGCGTCGGTGGACCACGGCACGTCGTCCGGGGCCTGGAACTGGGTCCACGCGACGAGCTTGACCTGGGGCTGCACCATCTCCGGCATGCCAGGGACTGTAGTGGTCCGCCGGCCGGCCGCCCAAGTCGGGCGCGCCCGGTGCCACGACGCTCACCCGCCGGTCGGGCGCGTCGCTCCCCCCGGCCGGGACCACCCGGTCTCCCGCCTAGGGAGCTGAGTCGTTCACGACATCAGGGCCGGGGTCGGGCTCGGCGCCGGGTCAGACGTAGAGGGAGGTGAAGGGGGCCCAGGGCAGGTTGCGGGCCACCGAGAAGGCCAGCCACAGGGCCAGGAAGCCGCCGATCACCTTCGAGCTGACCTGCGGCTGCGGCAGCCGCCAGCCGAACGCCTGCCGGCCCGCCCAGGCGACGAAGAGGTAGGCCAGGAAGGGCAGCACGAAGACGAAGAGGAAGTGGTGCCGGGCGGCGGCCGGCAGGTCGCCGTGCAGCACGTACCACAGCGCGCGGGTGCCGCCGCAGCCCGGACAGTCCAGCCCGGTGGTGAGCTTCAGCAGGCAGCTGGGGGCGGCGTCGGGCGCGGCCCGGGTCGGGTCGCTGAGCAGCGCGTACGCCATGCCGAGGCCGACGCAGCCGAGCGCGGCCAGGGGGGCCGCCCAGCGCGGCGACCGGGCGTGCACCCGCATCACGAGGCGGGTCAGCCGGTCGGGCTCCGCCACCGGGTACGCCCCCGGCGGCCACTCCCCCGGCGCGGGCGCGGGGGCCTGCGCGTCAGGGTGCGGGTGTGGGTGCGGGGCCGCCGGGCCGTCGACGCTCGTCACGCCGCTCACGGTACACCGGCCACGCTCCTCAGGGCGGCGGCCAGCGGAACGGCGAGGTCACCGGCGGCGGGCGGGGCGACCGCGCTCAGCCCCAGCCAGCCGGCCAGCCGGTGCAGCTCGGCGGCCAGGGCCACCGCCGTCTCCCCCGGCTCGGCCCCCGGCTCGGCCCAGGCGGCCGGCACCAGCAGCACGCCGGCCCGGCGGTCGGCCTTCAGGTCGACCCGGGCGGTGAACCGCTCCCCCTGGAGGAACGGCAGCACGTAGTAGCCGTGGACCCGCTGCGGGGCCGGGACGTAGATCTCGATGCGGTAGGCGAAGCCGAACAGCCGCTCGGTGCGCCCCCGCTCCCACACCAGCGGGTCGAACGGGCTGACCAGGGTGTTGCCCCGCACCCAGCGGGGCAGCCGGGCGGCGGCGTGCAGGTAGGCCGGGTGCCGCCAGCCCTCGACCGTGACCGGGGTCAGCTCGCCGGACTCGACCAGCTCGGCGATCGCCCGCCGGGCCCCGGCGACGGGCAGCCGGAAGTAGTCGCGCAGCTCCGGCTCGGCGGCCACGCCGAGCGAACGGGCGGCGACCGCGACCAGGGCGCGGTGCGCCTCGGCGTCGGTCGGGGTGGGCGCGTCCAGCACGGCGGCTGGCAGTACCCGCTCGGGCAGGTCGTAGCGACGGGCGAACGACGGGGTGCGGTCGGCGGCGGTGACCTCGCCGGCCCAGAAGAGGAACTCCAGCGCCCGCTTCACGGTCGACCAGTTCCAGCCCCAGTTGCCGGTCTCCCGGGGCGCGTCGTGCTCGATCTCGGCGGCGGTGAGCGGGCCCCGGGCGGCGACCTCGTCGCGCACCCACGCCACCAGCTCGGGCTGCTCCTGCGCGATGCGGCGCATCCCGCCCCACGCCTCGTCGCGGGCCTTGGCCATCCGCCAGCGCAGCGCCGCGTGCAGCCCGACGGGGACCAGCGACGCCTCGTGCCCCCAGTATTCGAACAGCTCGCGGGGGCGGCGGTAGGCCGCGGCGTCGAGCAGGGCCGTCGGGTAGGGCCCGAGCCGGCTGTAGAGCGGCAGGTAGTGCGCGCGTTGCAGCACGTTGACCGAGTCCATCTGGATCAGCCCGACCCGGTCGAGGACCCGACGCAGGTGCCGGCGGGTGGGCACGCCGGCCGGCGGCGGGTCGGCGAAGCCCTGGGCGGCCAGGGCGACCCGGCGGGCCTGGGCGAGCGAGAGCGAATCCGGTGCGGTCATCGTCGGGCACCCTAATCCAGCGGTACGACACCGGTGCGGCTGGCTGGACCTCACGCCCGGCGGGGCATAGAACGGACGCATGCTGATCATCCGCCCCGAGGAGCCGGACGACGCCGAGGCGGTGGCCCGGGTGCACGTGCACGGCTGGCAGGACGGCTACGCCGGCCTCATGCCGCCGGAGGTGCTGGCGCGGCTCAACGTGGCGGCCTGGGCGCAGCGCCGCCGGGACCTGGGCACGGCGGACCCGGAGCACCCGTTCACCACCCTGCTCGCCGAGCGCGACGGCGCGGTGATCGGGTTCACCACGTTCGGCCCGTACCGCAACAACCAGGACCGGGCCGACCTCGACCATACACTCGGCGAGGTGCTCACCATGTACGTCGACCGGGCGTTCTGGGGGGACGGGACGGCCGGGCGGCTGCTGGCGGCGGCGAAGCAGCGGCTGGCCGGGCGGGGCTGGACGGCGTACCGGCTGTGGGTGTTGCGGGACAACCGGCGGGCCCGGCGGTTCTACGAGCGGGCCGGGCTGTCGCCCGACGGCGAGCAGACCACCTACCCGGTGCCGCTGGCCGGCGGGGCGCCCCCGCTGGGGCTGGTCGAGCTGAGGTACGCGGGGCTGCTCGACGGCTGACCGGCCGGGCGGCGCACGGGCAGGAACAGCAGCAGCGCGAGGCTGATCCAGACGTAGGTGTTGCTGCCGAGAAACCCGTCGACGCCGGTGAAGTCCTTCTCCCAGGCCCAGACGATGCGGCTGCACAGCAGGGCGTACCCGATGATCGCGGCGGCCAGCAGGACGCGGCGTCGGCGGCTGCGCGCGGGGGCCGCCGTGCCGTTGTCGACCAGCAGGATCAGCCCGGGCAGCAGCCAGACCAGGTGGTGCACCCAGGTCACGGGGCTGACCAGGCACATCAGCGCGCCGGTGAGGGCGAGGCCGGTGGCCTCGTCGCCGGCCCGGGCGGCGGCCCGCGAGCGCCACGCCCAGGCGGCGAGGGTGGCGAGCACCAGCGCCAGCCAGGCCACGGTGCTGGGGTGTTCGGGGTTGAGCCGGGCGACCACGCCCTGCAACGACTGGTTCGACACGAAGGCCAGCTCGCCGACGCGGCCGGTGTTCCACAGCGCGGAGGTCCAGAACTCGCGGGACGCGTCGGGGAACAGCGCGGCGGCGACCAGGGACGCCCCGGCGGCCGTGCCGGCGGCGGTCAGGGCGGCCCGCCAGCGACCGGTGACCAGCAGGTAGACGAGGAAGATCCCCGGGGTCAGTTTGATCGCGGTGGCCAGCCCGATGCCCACTCCCGCCCAGCGGTTGCCCGCCGGCAGCAGCCGCAGCAGGTCCACCGCGACGAGGAAGAGCAGCAGCATGTTGACCTGGCCGAAGTTGACCGTCTCGCGCATCGGCTCGAACGCGGCGGCCAGGCAGAGCGCCACGGCGAGGGCGAACCAGCCGGTCCAGCCGCGGCGGCGGGCGACCGGGGCGAGCAGCCACCAGATCAGCACGGCGCTGACCACGACCGACGCGGCGACGCTCACCGCGATCGCGGCGGGCCACGGCAGCAGGGCCATCGGCAGCATGACCAGGGCGGCGAAGGGCGGGTAGGTGAAGCCGTACTGGGTGCCGGGCTTGAGGAAGTCGTAGATCTCCCCGCCGTCGTGCACCCAGAAGTGGAGCGCGCCGTAGTAGACCTTGAGGTCGAAGAAGCCGTGCCGCACGGCCGCCACGGACAGGAACGCGGTCACCGCGAGGGCGAGCCCGACCACCGCGGCGACCTGCCCGATCGTCCGTTTGGCACCCTGCGCCACCGTGGCCTCCCTCGCCCTGCGTAGGCTTCCGTCCCATGGCTCTCGGGTACGTCCGCCCGGCGCGTCCGGAAGACGCCGGCGAGATCGCACGCATCCAGCTCGCGACCTGGCGGGTCGCGTATCGCCGGATCCTGCCCCGGCACGTGCTCGACAACCTGGACGAGGAGTATCTCGCCAGGCGGTGGAGCGCGGCGGTGCAGGAGCCGCCCTCGGGCACGCACCGGGTGCTCGTCGCCGTCGAACAGGCCGAACAATCGTATCTGGTGGGATTTGCCGCGTCCGGACCGGCCGACGCCGAGTCCCTCGCCCCGAACGAGCCGGTCGAGGCGCTCGGGTCCGGCGTGGTGGCGGTGACGGACCTGCTGGTCGAGCCGCGCTGGGGCCGGCGCGGGCACGGCAGCCGGCTGCTCGCCGCGAGCGTGGACCTGTGGCGCTCCGACGGCTTCGGGCGGGCGGTGGCGTGGGCGTTCGACGCCGACGCGGCGACCCGGAAGTTCCTCACCGGCGCGGGCTGGGAGCCCGACGGCGCGGCCCGGGCCCTCGACGTGGACGACATGCTGGTCAACCAGCTCCGGCTGCACGTGGCGGTGCCGGCCGAGGGCGCGGCGGAGGACGACGCCGCCGGCTGACCGGGCGGGCTCCGCCGGCCGGGGCCGGCCTGCCGGCGCGTCGGGGTTGCCGGGAATGTCGGTGGTGCCGCCTACGGTGGCGGGATGAGCGTGTCGACGCCGCCGTCGGAGCGGCAACTGGAGGAGCACCGGGTGGAGCTCACCGGCTACTGCTACCGGATGCTCGGCTCGGCCTTCGACGCGGAGGACGCCGTCCAGGAGACGCTGCTGCGCGCCTGGCGGGGGCTGGCCGGTTTCGACGGCCGGTCCAGCGTGCGCACCTGGGTCTACCGGATCGCCACCAACGTGTGCCTGGACCTGCTGCGCGGGCGGTCCCGCCGGGCGGTCCCGACCGACCTCACGGACCCGTCGGCGCCGGTGCTGGCGGCGCTGGGCGAGCCCCGGCCCGCCGGGGAGTGGGTCGGGCCGGCCCCCGACGCCCGGGTGCTGCCCACCGGCGGGGACCCGGCCGAGGTGGCGGTGGCCCGGGAGTCGGTGCGGCTGGCCTTCGTCGCCACGTTGCAGCACCTGCCGCCCCGGCAGCGGGCCGTGCTGCTCCTGCGCGACGTGCTGCGCTGGCGGGCCGACGAGGTCGCCGGCCTGCTCGACACCAGCGTGGCGGCGGTCAACAGCGCGTTGCAGCGGGCCCGCGCGACGCTGGCCGCCCGGTGCGTCGACGCCGACCCGCCGGCCGCCGCCCTCGACAGCGGGCACCGCGAGCTGCTCGACCGCTACGTGCACGCCTTCGAGCGCTACGACATCGACACGCTGGTCGCGCTGCTGCGGGCCGACGCCGTGCAGACCATGCCGCCCTACCGGCTCTGGCTGCGGGGCGCGGGCGACATCGGGCGCTGGATGACGGGCCCGGGCGCCGGCTGCGCGGGGTCCCGGCTGGTCCCGGTGGCGGTCAACGGCAGCCCGGGGTTCGCGCAGTACCGGCGGGATCCGGCGGGCGGGCACCAGCCGTTCTCGATCCAGCTCGTCGGCTGCTGGGGCGGCCGGGTCGCCCGGCTCGACTACTTCCTCGACCCGGCCCTGTTCCCGCTGTTCGGGCTGCCGGGCCGGCTGCCCTGAGCCGGCGCAGCCGAAGCTGGAGTGCCAGCGGAGCGACGGCCCGGCAGGCCGGTCAGCCCTTGTCCGCGCCGTCGTTGGCGTCCCGCACGAAATACCGCTGGAAGACCACGAAGATCACCGCGACCGGGATGGTCGCCAGCAGCGCCGCGCCGAGCTTGAGCGGATACTGGGTGCCCTTGCCGAGCGAGCCGCTGACCAGGTCGGCCAGGCCGCGCGGCAGGGTGAACAGGTCCGGGTCCTGCACCGCGACCAGGCTGTGCGGGAACTCGTTCCAGGAGCCCTGGAACGACAGGATGGTCAGCGTGATCAGCGCCGGCTTCGCCATCGGCAGCACCACCGACCAGAACGTGCGGAAGACGCTCGCCCCGTCGATGCGGGCGGCCTCCTCCACGCTGACCGGGATCGACTCGAAGAACTGCTTCATGATGAACACGCCGGCCGCGTCGGCGAGCAGCGGCACCACCAGGCCGGCGTAGCTGTCGTACATGCCGAGCTGGTTGAGCACGAGGAACTTCGGGATCAGCAGCACCACGCCGGGCACCGCCATCACCGCGACGACCGCGGCGAACAGCCCGGCGCGGCCCCGGAAGCGCAGCCGGGCCAGGGCGTAGCCGGCGAGCGAGTCGAAGAACACCCGGCCGGCGGTGACCAGCACCGTGACCAGCAGCGAGTTGCCGAGCCAGAGCGGGAAGGCGGTGCCCGCGAAGATCCGTTCGAAGCCGGCCAGCGACAGCGGGTCCGGGATCGGCGAGAGCGGGTTGGCGGCCGCGTCCGGCTCGGTCTTGAGCGCGTTGCCGATCTGGATGACGAACGGGTAGAGGAACACCAGCGCGAAGAAGACCAGGGCCGCGTACCCCACGAGGCGGCTCGCCAGGGTGCGGGCCCCACGGTCGCGGGCGCGGCGCGGCCGGGCGGGCGGCGCGGGTGCCGCCGGCCGGTCGGTCAGCACGGCCATCTCAACCCCCTTCCGGTACGCGTCGACGCCACCACCGGCCGCGCCCGGGCGCGGCGGGCTCCCGGTCGGCCATCAGCCGGCGCTGGAGCAGGGTGAGCGCGATGATGATCAGGAACAGCACGAACGAGATGGCCGCGCCGGAGCCGTAGTCGAAGTCCCGGAACGCGGTGCGGTACGACAGGTACGCGGGGGTGAGCGTGGTCTTGGCCGGCTCGCCCTGGCTCATCACGTACACCTGGTCGAAGACCTGCCAGGAGCCGATCAGGCCGAGGGTGAGCACGAGGAACGTGGTCGGCTTGATCATCGGCAGGGTGACGTGC
Source organism: Micromonospora sp. WMMD712 (assembly GCF_029581295.1). Classification (NCBI taxonomy): domain Bacteria; kingdom Bacillati; phylum Actinomycetota; class Actinomycetes; order Micromonosporales; family Micromonosporaceae; genus Micromonospora; species Micromonospora sp. WMMD712. The sequence continues at coordinate 6,632,840 of NZ_CP120743.1, read as the reverse complement.
CGGAAGCGCTGCCAGCGGCCGGCCCCGTCGAGGGTGCTGGCCTCGTCGAGGGCCACCGGGACGTTCTGGAGCGCGGCGAGGAACATCAGCATGAACGTGCCGGAGGTGGTCCAGACGACCAGCGTGATGATCGAGACCATGGCGACGCTCGGCCCGGACAGCCAGTCCCACCAGCTCAGCCCGAACGGCCCGCCGTCGGCGAGCGCGGCCGGCGGCGCGTCCACCCCGACCGCGCCGAGCAGCAGGTGCAGCACGCCCCGGGGGTCGGCGAACCACTGCGGCCCCCGGACGCCGAGCATGCCGAGCAGGGCGTTGACCGCGCCGGAGTTGGCGAACAGGAACAGGAAGACCACGCTGATCGCCACCGAGCTGGTCACCGAGGGGAAGTAGAACGCGGTGCGGAAGAAGCCCCTGCCCCGCAGCATCCGGTTGTTGACGACGAGGGCGAGCCCGAGGGCCAGCGCCGTCTGGGTCGGCACCACGATCGCCACGTAGTAGGCGTTGTTGCGCAGGCTGGTCATGAAGTCGCGGCGGGCCAGCCCCTCCTCGGCGAACAGCCGGGTGTAGTTGTCGGCCCCGACGAACGGGGCCCGACCGGTGAACGGGCTGCCCTGGCCGTTCCAGTCGGTGAGGCTCACCCAGAGCGCCATCAGGATCGGCAGCAGCAGGAACAGCCCGAGGATCACGACCACCGGGGCGACGAAGAGCCACCCGGCGAGGTTCTCGTTGCTCCGGACGCCCCGCGCGACGCGCTTGCCCATCTTCCCTCCTCCCTGCAAGGAAGGGCCCCTTGTTAACGCATACGGTTAGTAGGGGGCCCTTCCTTGCGCCTCAGCCGGCGAGTGCCGCCCTGGCGTTGGCGTCGAAGCGGGCGAGGACGGCCTTCGGGTCGCCGGTGGCCAGCCCCTGTAGGCCGGTGTCGAGGTCGCCGAGGACGCTGTCCATCTTCGGCGCGTTCACCGGGCCCTGGGCGTACTGCGCGCCGTCGACGAACGGCTTGTCGGCCGGGAAGGCGGCGGTGTACTGGTCGCGCACGGACTGCCGGGACGGCATCACGCCGAACGCCTTGGCGAACGCCATCTGCTGGTCGCCGGCGGTCATCGCCTCGACGAACTTGATCGCCTGCTCCTTGTACCGGCTCTTGGCGGCGATGCCCCAGCACTGGGTGAAGGAGAGCGTCCCCTTGCCCTTCGGGCCGGCGGGCAGCTCGACGACGCGGTACTTCACGTCGGGGAAGTCGTTCTGGAGGGCGCCCTTGATCCAGTTGCCCTCGATGGTCATGACGGCCTTGCCCTTGCCGAACGCCTCGCCGGACCAGCCGGCGTCGAGCTGCTTCGGATACCGGGCCAGGCCCTCGTCCAGCATCGTCCGCACGTACTGGAGCGCGGCCAGGTTCTCCGGGGTGTCGGCGGTGGCCTGCTTGCCGTCGGGGCTGACCAGCCAGCCGCCGCTCTGCACGAGGAACGCGCCGATCCGGTCCCGGGTGTCGCCGAGGGCCAGCGGGACCAGGCCCCTGGCCTTGATCTTCCGGGCGGCGGCGTCGAGCTGGTCCCAGGTGGTCGGCACGTCGGCGTCGGTCAGGCCGGCCTTCGCCCACAGCTCCGTGTTGATCTGGAGGGCGAGGGTGGAGAAGTCCTTGGGCGCGCAGTAGAGCCTGCCGTTGTACGTGAACGTGGTGCGCAGGCTGGGGTAGAAGTCGTCCGGGCTGCTGATCCGGTCGCCGTAGGGCTCCAGCGCGCCGACGCTGGCGTAGTCGGCGAACCGGCTGGCGTCGACGTAGAAGACGTCGGGCGGGCTGCCCCCGGCGAGGGCCTGGCCGAGCTGCTGGGTGAGGTCCTGCGCCGGGGTGACGGTCGCGCTGTTGCCGGAGCCGGCGGCCCACGTCGCGGCGGCGGCCTGGACGGCCTTCGTCTCGGCGTCGCCGGAGGAGCCGATCAGGATCTGGAGGCTGGCCGGGCCGGCGGACTGGGCGGCGTCGGTGGAGTCGTCGAAGCCGCTGCCGCAGGCCGCGGAGCCGAGCAGCGCCACGGCGGCGACGCCGGCGACTGCCGCGCGGCGCAGGGATCGGGGTGTCATCTCACTCTCCTGGGGGTGGTGGGGTCACGCGGTCTGGCGTCGCACCAGCGACGGCTGGAGCAGCACCGGCGAGTCGACGGGTTGCCCGTCGAGCACGCCGGTGAGCAGGTCGACGCAGCGGGCGGCGGCCACGCCGAGGGGCTGGCTGACGCTGGTCAGGCCGACGGCGGCGGCGACGGGGGTGTCGTCGAAGCCGACGACGGCGACGGGCCCGCCGGGCGTCGGGGGGCCGGCGGGCGGGGCGTACGCGGCGCTGCCGCGCACCGCCTGGAGCGCGCCGAGGGCGAGGGAGTCGCTGGCGCAGACGACGGCGGTCGGCGGCTCGGCCACGGCGAGCAGTTCGCGCATCGTCCGCTCGCCCTCGGCGATGCCGTCGACGGTCTCGCGGTCCAGCCCGCCGGGGTCGACGCCGGCCTCGCGCAGCGTCTCGTGCCAGCCGGAGCGGCGCTCGCCGCCGACCGCCGAGGTGGGCAGCGGCCAGCCGATGTAGCCGATCCGCCGGTGGCCGGTGGCCAGCAGGTGACGGGTGGCCTGGGCCGTCCCGGCGGCGTTGTCGACGTCGACCCAGGGGTGCGGGTCGGGCGCGTCCCACGGGCGGCCGAACGTCACGAACGGCACGTCCCGCCCGGCCAGCCACGCGGTACGGGGGTCGCCGCGCTCGGTGCCGGTGAGCACGAACGCGTCCAGGTCGTACGCGCCGAGCAGGTCGTCGAAGGCGTCGATCTCCTGGTGGGCGTCGGTGGCGGTGTAGAGCATGACCCGGTAGCCGGCGCCCTCGGCGGTCTCGGTGAGCCCGTGCAGGAAGCGGTCGAGCACGGAGCCGTTGATCCCGTCCCGGGTCGGCTCGATGCGGACGGCGATGAGCCGGGACCGGCCGGTGCGCATCTGCCGGGCGGCCTGGTTGGCGCGGTAGCCGAGCTCGGTGATCGCCTCCTGCACCCGGCGGCGGGTCTCCTCGCGGACGATGTGCGGCGCGTTGAGCACGTTGGACACCGTCTGGCGGCTCACCCGGGCGTGCTGGGCCACAGTGGAGATGGTCACCTTCTGCGACATGAATCCCCCTTGCGGTCTTGAACGATCAAATGTCGATCCGGCAGGATTAGATCGTTCAAGTTGCCGGAATGTTTCGAACCTTGCACCGCCCCGGACGATCTGTCAAGACTGGAGCCCCGCCGTGCCCCCACCCCGCCTGCAACCCCTGCTGCACGACCTCGTCGGGCTGGTCCACGCCCCGACCAGCGCGCTGGGCGATGCGGCCGGACAGGTCCGCCCGTCCGGCGTGCAGGGCGTCTTCCACGCCGACGCCCGCGTGCTGTCCCGGGCCGAGCTGCGCGTCGACGACCGCGAGCCCGAGGCGCTGGCCCGGGGGCCCGTCGGCCCGCACGCCGCCCGCTTCGCCGGCCTCGCCCGGTGGCTCGGCGACCCCGGGCCCGACCCGACCGTCCGGGTCGACCGGGTCCGCCGTCTCGCACCGGCCGGCCTCACCGAGGAGATCCACGTCGTCTCCACCGCCGCCACCGGGGTCCGGGCCACCGTCAGCGTCGACCTCGGCTGCGACCTCGCCCCGATCGAGCTGGTCAAGTCCGGCGACGCCGCCGACCCGCTGGCGGCCCGCGCCGACGGCCCCGGCCGCCTCGCCTGGTCCGGCGGCGGCACCACCGTCACCGTCACCGGCGAGGGCGCGACCGTCGACGCCACCGGCGACCGGGCCACCGCGCCCCGGCTGAGCTGGCCGGTCGAGCTGCCCCCGCGCGGCGCGGTCACGCTGCGCTGGCGGCTCGCCGTCGACGACCCCCGCGCCGTGGTGACCGCCCCGCCCGCCGCGCCCACCTGGGCCCGCCCCGACGTCACCGCCGACGACCGGCGGCTCGTCCGCCTGCTCGACCGCTCCCTGGACGACCTGCACGCCCTGCGCCTGGCCGAGCCCGCCCACCCCGGCGACGTCTTCCTCGCCGCCGGGGTGCCCTGGTTCCTCACCCTCTTCGGGCGCGACAGCCTGTGGGCGGCCCGGATGCTGCTGCCGCTGGGCACCGAGCTGGCCGCCGGCACGCTGCGGGTGCTGGCCCGCCGGCAGGGCACCCGGGTCGACCCGGCCACCGGCGAGGCACCCGGCAAGATCCTGCACGAGCTGCGCCGGCACGAGTTCGCCGCCGGCGCGGGGCTGCGGCTGCCCCCGGCGTACTACGGCACCGTCGACGCCACGCTGCTCTGGGTCGCGCTGCTGCACGACGCCTGGCGCTGGGGGCTGCCGGCCGAGCAGGTGCAGCCGCTCCTGCCGCACCTGGAGGCCGCGCTGGCCTGGCTCGGCGAGCACGCCGACGCCGACGGCGACGGCCTCGTCGAGTACGTCGACACCACCGGCCACGGCCTGTCCAACCAGGGCTGGAAGGACTCCGGCGACGCCGTCCGGTTCCGCGACGGCCGGCAGGCGCAGGCGCCGATCGTCCTGGCCGAGGTGCAGGGCTACGCGTACGAGGCGGCGGTCGCCGGCGCGGCGCTGCTGGACGCGTTCGACCGCCCCGGCGGGGACCGGTGGCGCGCCCACGCGGCCCGGCTGGCCGAGCGGTTCCGGGCCACCTTCTGGGTCGACGGGCCGCACGGCCCCCAGCCGGCGCTGGCGCTGGACCGGGACAAGCGCCCGGTCGACTCGCTGACCAGCAACATCGGCCACCTGCTCGGCACCGGTCTGCTCACCGCCGACGAGTCGGCACAGGTCGCCCGGCTGCTCACCACCGAGTCCCTGGCCGGCGGCTTCGGGCTGCGCACCATGTCCACCGGCGACGCCGGGTTCAGCCCGCTGTCGTACCACTGCGGTTCGATCTGGACCCACGACACGGCGATCGTGCTCGCCGGGCTGGCCCGGGCCGGCTTCCGCACGGCGGCGCTCGGCCTGGCCGACGGGCTGCTCGCCGCCGCCGAGGCGTTCGACCACCGGCTGCCCGAGCTCTACGGCGGCGACGACCGGGGGCTGCTCGGGCGGCCCGTGCCGTACCCGGCGGCCTGCCGGCCGCAGGCGTGGTCCGCCGCGTCGGCGGTGCTGCTGCTCCAGGCCGGCGTCGGGCTCTACCCCGACGTGCCGGCCGGCCGGGTGCGCCTGGCCCCGCTCGCCGGCCCGGGGCTCGGGGCCCTCGCCGCGCGCAACCTGCGCGTCGCGGGCGCCCGGGTCGACGTCACGGTCACCGCCGCCGGCGAGGCCACCGTCGACCGCCTCCCGCCGGCCCTGACCGCCACCCCGGTCCCCGCCCCCCGCCCCGCCGCCGGGGCGGGCGTCAGGGGGTCGGCGGGGTGACCAGCTCGGCGACCACCTCGTCGTCCTCCCGCTCGCCGGTCAGGGCGAAGCCCAGGCGGGGATAGAGGGTGGCCGCAGCCGGGTTGTCGGGGTGGTACGACAGGCGCACGGCGGCGCAGCCGGGCTGGGCGCGCAGCCACGTCGCCAGGGTCGCCACCGTGGCCGCCCCGACCCCCCGGCCCTGCTCGGCGGCGTCGACGACCATCCCGCCGATCCAGCGCGCGCCGTCGTCGTCGACGCCCCACATGACGTGCCCGACGACGGTGTCGTCGGCGTAGACGGCCAGCGAGGTCCACACGTCGCCACGCAGGCTGGTCAGCAGGTAACGGGCGGCCATCGGGTAGACCCAGGCGCGCTGGTCGTCGCGGGGCGCGACGTCGGCGACGGCCCGCCAGTTGTCGTCGTCGACCGGGCGCAGGGTGACGTGCCGGCCGGCCCGGTCGTGGAGCTTCGAGTCGATCACCGCGGCAGCCTAGGCGCGGCGCGGCGGGCCGGCGACCGCTTTCCCCGCCGGGGCCGGTCGTCCCCGGCGGCATCGACCCGCCCGCGCAGCGCCGGCCGGGGACGCGCCGCCCGTCAGTCGAGCAGCGGGTCCAGGCCGATGGTCAGGCCCGGACGGGTACGCACCGCGCGCACCGCCAGCAGCACGCCCGGCATGAACGACGCCCGGTCGTACGAGTCGTGCCGGATGGTCAGCGTCTCGCCGGCCGTGCCGAACAGCACCTCCTGGTGCGCGACCAGGCCGGTGGCGCGGACGGCGTGCACGCGTACCCCGTCGATGTCGGCCCCCCGCGCGCCCGGCACCTCGTCCTTCGTGGCGTCCGGGGCCGGGCCCAGCCCGGCCTCGGCGCGGGCCTGCGCGATCCGGCGGGCGGTGTGGGTGGCGGTGCCGCTGGGGGCGTCCAGCTTGCGCGGGTGGTGCTGCTCGATGATCTCGACGGACTCGAAGTGGCGGGCCGCCCGCTCCGCGAACTGCATCATCAGCACCGCGCCGATGCCGAAGTTGGGGGCGATCACCACGCCGACCTCCGGCCGGGCGGCCAGCCAGTCGCGCACCTGGTCGAGCCGCCGCCCGGTGAAGCCGGTGGTGCCGACCACGGCGTGCACGCCCGCCTCGACGCACCAGCGCAGGTTGTCCAGCACGACGTCGGGGGTGGTGAAGTCGACGGCCACCTCGGCGCCGGCGGCGGCAGACCGGTCGTCGCCCTGGTCGATCGCCGCCACCAGCTCCAGGTCGGCGGCCGCCTCGACGGCCCGGCACACCTCGACGCCCATCCGGCCCCGGGCACCCAGCACGGCGACCCGGATCGGCCCCTGCGGGCCCTTCCCCTGCTCGTCAGTCACGGCCACAACCTATCCCAGCCGCACCGGCCGCACCGGGCCGGTCGCCGGCCGTCCCACGGGCGGACGGCGACGCCGACGGCGCACGGTCGGGCAGCCGGTCGGCGTGGTCGGGCTGCCGGTCAGGCGGAGAAGTCGCGCTCGCCGAACGGCCCGACGACGGCCAGGGACATCGGCTGGGTCAGCAGGTCGGCGGCGAGGGTGTTCACGTCGGCCACGGTCACCGCGTCGACGCGGGCCAGCAGCTCGTCCACCGGCATCAGGTCGCCGTAGAGCAGCTCGCCCTTGGCCAGCCGGCTCATCCGGGAGCCGGTGTCCTCCAGGCCCAGCACGAACGAGCCCTTGCTCATCCCCTTGCCCCGGGCCACCTCGGCCTCCGTCAGCCCGTCGGCGGCCACCCGGCGCAGCTCGGCGCGGGTCAGCTCCAGCACCTCGTCGACCTTGCCGGGGGCGCACCCGGCGTACACGGCGAACACGCCGCTGTCGGCGTACTGGCTCGCGTAGGAGTAGACCGAGTAGGCCAGGCCGCGCCGCTCCCGGATCTCCTGGAACAGGCGGCTCGACATGCCGCCGCCGAGGACGTTGTTGAGCACCCCGAGGGCGAAGCGCCGCCCGTCGACGCGGTCGATGCCGGGGCAGCCGAGGACGACGTGCGCCTGCTCGGTCTCCTTCGGCTCGACCAGGGTGGCCGCGGGCTGCACGCGTACGACCGGGGCGGCCGGCCGGTGCGGGGCCGGCGCGGCCGGGTCGGTGTCCAGCGGGGTGCCGGCGAGCGCCTCGCGGACCAGCCGGACCACGACGGCGTGGTCGAGGTTGCCGGCGGCGGCGACCACGATCTGCGGCGCGGTGTAGTGGCGGCGGTAGAAGTCCTGGATCTGCCGGCGGGTCATCGGGGTGACCGTCTCCTCCGTGCCGGAGATCAGCCGGCCGAGGGGATGGTCGCCGTAGACGACGCGGGTGAACAGGTCGTGCACCTCGTCGCCCGGCTCGTCGTCGTGCATGGCGATCTCTTCGAGGATGACGCCGCGCTCGGTCTCCACGTCGGCCGGCTCCAGCAGCGAGTCGGCGACCGCGTCGCACATGACGTCGATGGCCAGCGGCAGGTCCTCGTCCAGCACGCGGGCGTAGTAGCAGGTGTATTCCTTCGTGGTGAAGGCGTTCGTCTCGCCGCCCACCGCCTCGATCTCGGCGGAGATCTCCAGGGCCGTGCGCTTGTGGGTGCCCTTGAAGAGCAGGTGCTCCAGGAAGTGCGCGGCACCGGCCTGGGGGCCGGTCTCGTCGCGGGAGCCGACGGACACCCAGATGCCGAACGACACGCTGCGCATCGCGGGGATCGCCTCGGTGAGCACGCGCAGCCCGCTGGGCAGCACGGTACGGCGCACCGTCCCGCCCAGCGGGTCGTCGCTCAGCGTGCGGGTGACCGCGCGGGCCGACCCGCCGGCCCGCCCGGGCTGCTCCCCGGCGGCGTGCCGGACGGCCCCGGACGGGGCCACCCCCCGTCGACCCGCAGGGAAAGACGCGCGCTGGGCCCGGCTCACGGAAACCTGCTCTCAGTTCGACGAGGGGTGGGTGGTGCGGTGCCGCCGGCCGCCCGGGGCGGGCGGCCGGCGGTGGTGGGAACGTCAGCTGTGCCGGGTCCGGCGGCGCGGACGCTCGCCGCCCTCGCCACCCTCGCCGCCGCCCTGGCCGCGCTCGCCGCCGCCCGGGCCACGGCCGCCCCGGTCGCCGCGCTCGCGGTCCCCGCGGTCGCGCGGGCCCCGGTCGCCGCCCCGGCCGGCCGGGCGCTCGTCGCCGGCGACCTCGCCGGTGGCGGCCGGCGCCTCGGCGCCCTCCGGGCGGACCTTGTCCAGGTAGATCTTGCCGCGGGCGTCGATGTCCGCGATCTCCACCTCGACCTTGTCGCCGACGTTGAGGAAGTCCTCGACCTTGTCGACCCGCTTGCCGTCGCCCACCTTGGAGATGTGCAGCAGGCCGTCGCGGCCCGGCAGCAGCGAGATGAACGCGCCGAACGCGGCGGTCTTGACCACCGTGCCCAGGAACCGCTCCCCCGCCTTCGGCAGGGTCGGGTTGGCGATCCCGTTGATCCGGTCGACGGCGGCCTGGGCCGACGGGCCGTTGGTCGCGCCGACGTAGATGGTGCCGTCGTCCTCGATGGAGATCTCGGCGCCGGTCTCGTCCTGGATGGCGTTGATCGTCTGCCCCTTCGGGCCGATCACCATGCCGATCTTGTCGACCGGGATCTTCACGGTGGTGACCCGCGGCGCGTACTCCGACATCTCGGCCGGCGCCTCGATGGCCCGCTGCATCACGTCGAGGATGGTCTGCCGGGCCTCGTACGCCTGCTGGAGCGCGGCGGCCAGCACGTCCGACGGGATGCCGTCGAGCTTGGTGTCGAGCTGGAGGGCGGTGACGAACTCCGGCGTGCCGGCGACCTTGAAGTCCATGTCGCCGAACGCGTCCTCGGCCCCGAGGATGTCGGTGAGCGTCACGTACCGCGTCTTGCCCTCGACCTCGTCGGAGATGAGGCCCATGGCGATGCCGGCCACCGGCGCCTTCAGCGGCACACCGGCCGAGAGCAGGCCCAGCGTCGAGGCGCAGACCGAGCCCATCGAGGTGGAGCCGTTGGAGCCGAGCGCCTCCGAGACCTGCCGGATGGCGTACGGGAACTCCTCGCGCGAGGGCAGCACCGGGATCAGCGCCCGCTCGGCGAGCGCGCCGTGGCCGATCTCGCGCCGCTTCGGCGAGCCGACCCGGCCGGTCTCCCCGGTCGAGTACGGCGGGAAGTTGTAGTTGTGCATGTAGCGCTTGCGGTTCTCCGGCGAGAGGGTGTCCACCATCTGCTCCATGCGCAGCATGTTGAGGGTGGTCACGCCCAGGATCTGGGTCTCGCCGCGCTCGAACAGCGCCGAGCCGTGCACGCGGGGCAGGACGCCGACCTCGGCGGTCAGCGGGCGGATGTCGCGCGGGCCCCGGCCGTCGATCCGGACCTGCTCGCGCAGCACCCGGTTGCGGACCTCGGACTTGGTCAGCGACCGGAACGCGGCGGACAGCTCCTTCTCCCGGCCCTCGAAGCGGGCGCCCAGCTCCTCGGCGACCTTGGCCTTGATCCGGTCCAGGGCCTCCTCGCGGTCGGCCTTGCCGGCGATCTTGAGGGCCTCGGCGACCTCGGCGCGGGCCACGTCGGCCACCGCGTCGTAGACGTCGGGCTGGTAGTCGAGGAAGACCGGGAACTCGGCGACCGGCTTGGCGGCCACCTCGGCCAGCTCGCTCTGCGCGCGGCACAGCTCGCGGATGGCCGGCTTGGCGGCCTCCAGGCCGCTGGCGACGACCTCCTCGGTCGGCGCGGTGGCGCCGCCCGCGATCAGGGTCACGGCGTGCGGGGTCGCCTCGGCCTCGACCATCATGATCGCGACCTCGCCGTCGGCGAGGGTGCGGCCCGCCACGACCATGTCGAAGGTGGCCCGGGCCAGCTCCTCCAGGGTCGGGAAGGCGACCCACTGGCCGTCGACGTGCGCGACTCGGGTCGCGCCGATCGGGCCGGAGAACGGCAGGCCGGAGAGCTTGGTCGACATCGACGCGGCGTTGATCGCGACCACGTCGTACGGGTGCTGCGGGTCGAGCGCGAGGACGGTCTCGACGACCTGGACCTCGTTGCGCAGGCCCTTGACGAACGACGGGCGCAGCGGCCGGTCGATCAGCCGGCAGGTGAGGATCGCGTCCTCGCTGGGCCGGCCCTCGCGGCGGAAGAACGAGCCGGGGATCCGGCCCGCGGCGTACATCCGCTCCTCGACGTCGACGGTCAGCGGGAAGAAGTCGAACTGCTCCTTCGGCTGCTTGCCGGCGGTGGTGGCGGACAGGACGACCGTCTCGCCGAGCTGGGCGACGACGGAGCCGGCGGCCTGGCGGGCCAGCCGGCCGGTGGAGAAGGTGATCTCGCGGGTGCCGAAGGACCCGTTGTCGATCACGGCGGTGCGGGACTCGGTGCCGAGGTTGTGCTCGGTCATGGTGCGGTGGTGCTCCTTCGCATCGGGGGGTCCGCGACGCGGGGAGCTGCTCAGACGGCCGGTCTTCGATCGAAGCGCCCGGGGTGCCGGCGACTGCCGGGGCTCCCGGGGGCCACTACCGGAGACCGGTACGCTGACCGGCTCCCTGTCGGGTGGTCGCGCGGCCCCTGTTGTTCCTTGGCGCCCTCGACGCTCCGAGGGCCGTTCTGTTCCTTCGTGCCCTCGACGCTCCGAGGGCCGTTCCTTCTCGGTCGCCGGAAGGCGGATCCCTTCCGGGCTTCCTTCCGGCGCTGCCGGGCCTTTCCTACGGGCCCTCGCGGGCCCTCTTCCTTCCGGCCCGGCGGCCTGTTCCGCCGGTCCCGGACGCCGAACGGGCGTTCAGGAGGTGGACGCCGAACGGGGGAGCGGCCCACGCGGGCCGCTCCCCCGTGACGTCATCGGCGCAGGCCGAGCCGCTCGATGAGCGACCGGTAGCGGTTGATGTCCTTCTTCTGGACGTAGTTGAGCAGCCGACGGCGACGGCCGACCAGCAGCAGCAGCCCGCGGCGGCTGTGGTGGTCGTGCTTGTGCACCTTGAGGTGCTCGGTGAGCTCGGCGATCCGCTTGGTGAGGACCGCGACCTGCACCTCCGGCGAGCCGGTGTCGCCCTCGGCGGTCGCGTACTCCGCGCGGATCTTGGCCTTGGCTTCCTGGTCGAGCGCCATGTTCTCCCTGTTTCGTGGGTTGTTCGGTGATGCCCGTCGGATCGGTCAGGGGACCGGAAACGGGCCGGTTCCTCGCACCCGCGGCGTCGTGCAGGCACGCGAGGCCCCACGTCGGTCAGCCGACGTCCCCGCCAGCCTACCAGCCCCCGGCGGAACCGCCCGCCAAGGCCGGCCCGACGGGCCGCCGGCGCGCCTCGCCCGGCGGGTTGCCGGCGCGCCTCGCGAGCTGCCGGCGCGCCATGTCGGCGACATGGGGGTATCCCGGCGGCGGGAACCCGCCATGTCGCCGACATGGCGACGCCGCTGGCCGTCCGGCCCGCCGGGCCGGTCGGCCGGTCGGCCGGTCGGCCGGGTCAGGGGATGCCCAGCATCCGACGGATCCGCGCCACGTCGACGTTCATCTGGGCGATCAGCGGCTCCACCCCGTCGAACCGCACCTGGCCGCGCACGTGTTCGGTGAAGTCCAGGGCCACCCGCTCGCCGTAGAGGTCGCCGGAGAAGTCCAGCACGTGCGCCTCGACCCGCCGCTCCCGGCCGGAGAACGTCGGGTTGGTGCCCACCGAGATCGCGGCGGGCAGCCGCTCCCGGCCCTCCTTGCGCAGGAACCAGCCGGCGTAGACGCCGTCGGCGGGCACCGCCGCGTGCGGGTGGCAGAGCAGGTTCGCCGTCGGGAAGCCCAGCTCCCGGCCGCGCTGGTCGCCCAGGACCACGACCCCCTCCAGCCGGTGCGGACGGCCGAGCACGGCCGCCGCCGCGGCGACCTCACCGGCGTCGACCCGGGCCCGGATGTAGGTGGACGAGAAGACGGTGTCGTCCTCCGCCACCAGCGGCGCGTCCTCGACGGCGAAGCCGAACGTCCGGCCGAGCTCCTCCAGCAGCGCCACGTCGCCGGCCGCCCGGTGCCCGAACCGGAAGTTCTGCCCCACCACCACGAGGGTGGCGTGCAGGTGCTCGACCAGGATGTCGTGCACGAACGCGTCGGCGGGCAGCCGGGAGAACTCCGGCGTGAACGGCACCACGCAGAGCACGTCCACGCCCAGCGCCTCGATCAGCTCGGCCTTGCGGGTCAGCTCGGTGAGCACCGCCGGGTGCGAGCCGGGGCGGACCACCTCGGCCGGATGGGGGTCGAAGGTCACCACCACCGACCGCACCCCCAGCTCGCGGGCGCGGGCCACGGTGTGCCCGATCGTCGCCTGGTGGCCCCTGTGCACGCCGTCGAAGACGCCGATGGTGACGACCGAACTGCCCCAGCCGTCGGGCGTGGCGTCGTACCCCCGCCACCGCTGCATGACGCTCCTCCCCTGTCGTTGCCCCTGCCGGCCTCGGCCGGTCGTACCCCGCCGGCCGGGCCGGCGGTCGCCTGTCCCGCCGTCACGCCGGGGCGAGCACGATCTCCGCGCGCGCCCGACCGTCCCGCTCGCTGACGATAGCGAGCAGAGCGCCGGCGGGGCCGAAGACGGCGTACGGCCCCGCGATCCCGACCGGGTCGAGCGGTCCGCCGTGGGAGAGCACCTTCGCCTCGTCGGCGGTGGCCTCCCGGCGCGGGAAGAACCGGTCGGCCGCCGCGTCGAGGGGGAGGTTGACCACCTCGGGGGCGCGCCGCTCCATCTCGTCGAGGGTCGCGGCCTCGCCGAGGGCGAAGCCGCCGACGGCCGTGCGGCGCAGCGCGGTGAGGTGGCCGCCGACCTCCAGCGCCAGGCCCGCGTCCCGGGCCAGCGCCCGGATGTACGTGCCGGAGGAGCAGGTCACGTCGATGTCCACGTCCACCACGCCGGGCGTGTCCCGGCGGACGGCCAGCACGTCGAGGCGGCTGACGGTGACCCGGCGGGCGGGCAGGTCGACGCTCTCGCCGTCGCGCACCCGCTTGTACGCCCGCTCGCCGTTGATCTTGATGGCGCTCACCGCGCTCGGCACCTGGTCGATGTCGCCGGTGAGCGCGGCGAACGCCGCCCGGATCGCCTCGTCGGCGACGGTGTCGGCCGGCGTGACCGCGATCACGTCCCCCTCGGCGTCGTCGGTCACGGTGGCCTGCCCGAGCCGCACGGTCGCGGTGTAGCTCTTCCCGGCGCCGATGACGTACGTCAACAGCCGGGTGGCCCGGCCCACCCCGATCACCAGCACGCCGGTGGCCATCGGGTCGAGGGTGCCGCCGTGCCCGACCCGCCGGGTGCGCGCCAGGCGACGGACCCGCGCCACCACGTCGTGCGACGTCATGCCGCCGGGCTTGTCGACCACGATCAGACCGTCTGCGCTCACGACCGCCAAGCCTGCCAGACGGCGTCACGCCCCCCGCCACCGCACGGCACAATGCGGCGTACTCCTGGTGAGAAGGGTGCCCTTCTCTACCGAATGCGTTAACAGGGGGCCCTTCCTTACATCCCCCGCACGGCGCCGACGACCGCCCAGCCGCCGGAGCGCAGCCGCAGCAGCAGGGCCGCCAGCCGCAGCAGCACGAACAGCGTCAGCCCGGCCCAGATGCCGCCGAGGCCGAGGTCGAACCCGTACGCCAGCCAGATCGCCGGCAGGAACCCGCCGAGGGCGGCGACGATCGTGAGGTTGCGCAGGTAGCGGACGTCACCCGCGCCGATCAGCACCCCGTCGAGGGCGAACACCACGCCGCCGATCGGCTGCAACGCCACCAGCCACGGCCAGGCGACCATCGCCTGCCCGCGTACCTGGGCGTCGGAGCTGAACAGGCCGGGCACGATGCCGGCCCCGGCGGCGATCAGCGCCGCGAACGCCACCCCGCAGACCGCGCCGAGCAGCGCCATCCGCCGGGCCAGGGCCCGCGCCCCGGCGGAGTCGCCGGCCCCGAGCGCCGCACCGATCAGCGCCTGCGCGGCGATCGCGAGGGCGTCGAGCACCAGGGCGGTGAAGAACCACAGTTGTACGGCGATCTGGTGCCCGCCGACCGCCGCCGCCCCGAACCGGGCGGCCACGGCGGTGGCGGACAGGAAACTGGCCTGGAAGGCGACGCCCCGCACCAGCAGGTCCCGGCTGAGCAGCAGTTGCTGGCGGATCACCCGCAGCCGGGGGCGCAGCGGCACCCGCTCGCGGGCCAGGGCGGCGGCGAAGAGCACGCCGGAGACGGTCTGCGCCACCGCGTTCGCCACCGCCGAGCCGGTCAGCCCCCAGCCGACCGGATAGACCAGCAGGACGCAGAGCAGGGCGGAGAGCAGGTTGGGGCCGAGCACGAACCACAGCGGCCGGCGGGTGTCCTGCACGCCGCGCAGCCAGCCGTTGCCGGCGGCGGCGAGCAGCAGGCCGGGCGCGCCGAGCGCGGCGACCCGCAGCCACCGCGCCGCCGCGTCGGCGACCTCCCCGGGACCGGCGAGCGCCTCGGCCAGCGGACCGGCACCGAACTGCATGCCGGCCGCGACCAGCACCCCCATCGCGAGCGCGAGCCAGGACGCCTGCACCCCCTCGGCGACGGCGGCGGCGCGGTCCCCGGCGCCGAAGCGGCGGGCGGCCCGCCCGGTGATCCCGTACGCCAGGACGGTGCCCAACCAGGCGATCAGGGTCAGCACGGTGCCGGAGACGGCGAGCGCGGCCAGCGGCACCCGGCCCAGGTGGCCGATGACCGCCGTGTCGACCAGCACGTAGAGCGGCTCGGCGGCGAGCACCACGAGCGCGGGCAGGGCGAGCGCGGCGATCCGGCGTGGCGACGCGACGGCGGCCAGGGCGGGGGCGGGTGGAGTCATCGACGCCGATCCTGACACGACCCAGGTAAGGGCCGCAAGAACGACGATCCCTTACTCGAAGATCGCGCCCGGCTTCGGCGGAGTGATCACCGGGACGATTGCACTCGAACAGGGAAAGAGTGGCCTCGACATCGGGCGGACACCACTCTTTCCGGCATCGAGCGATCTTCAAGGTGGCGCGGGCACGGCGTGGGCGAGGGCTCAGCGGGCGCGCCGGGCGGGCGGGAGCGGGCGGGCGGTGATGCCGACGGCGCGGGGCGTCGGCGGCATCAGCGCCGGTCGGCGTGGGTCACTGACGGGTGTCCATCGACGTCTGGAGCGCGCGGCGGGCCTGCTCGCGCGCCTCGTCGGTGTTCTCGGTCTTGGGCTTGCTGGGCATGGCGATTCCCTCCAGGGAGGCGGGTCACGGGGACACGGTGGCCCGACGGCCGGTCGTGCTGGACGCCCGTCGGCGGCCCGGGATCACCGGAGCGGCCGGTCTGGACGCGTGCGCCCGGGTCGGTCCGACCCTGGGGGGAGGCGGCGTCGGGTGCGACGCCACCGCCTGCGGACCAGCGCCGCAGCCACGGCGTCGATCGATTCCCAAGTTATCGTTCAGGTCCACATACTGCCCACTGTTCCCGCCATCTGGACGCAATGGGAGTGGTCCGCGACACGTCGGCGGGGCATTCGCGCCGGTCACGACGCCCTCGCCGCCGACGCTGCTCAGCGGGCGAGGAAGTGCCAGCCGAGCCACCACCAGAAGCCGAACAGGCCGATCCGGCCGACGGGGACCGGGCCCACCTCGTAGCGCATGACGTAGGCGCAGACGTCGGCCAGCGACGGGATGCGCGAGCCGGGGCGGCGGGCCGCCCACTCGACGGCGGCGAAGAGCGTCAGGGCGGTGACGAAGCCGCCGATGGCGAGGGCCCGCATCATCGCCGCACCAGCCCCCAGAAGGCGGCCAGCCAGGCGAACCAGGCCGCGGAGCGGACCAGCTCGTCCTCCAGCAGGGGGTCGGCCAGCCGGGAGAAGGTGGGGAACTCGTCGCCGACGGCCAGCACGAAGGTGACCCCCTCGAAGACGCCGAACACGGCCACCGGCAACACCCACCAGACCGCCCCCGCGCCGAGTCTGCGCGGCGCCGGCCGGCGCGGCACCCGGTTGCCCAGGCCCAGCCAGATCAACGCTCCCCCGGTGCCGAGGGTGTAGAGGTTCGCCGAGGCGGAGAACGAGGGCAGTTGCCCGCCGACCAGGGAGAGACAGACCAGCACCGGCACGGTGACCACGGGGCGCTCCCACGCCCGGGTCTCCGCGACGGAGAGCTCGCTCGGGTGCTCCATCCCCCGATTCTCCCCGCCGTCACCCACCGCAGGAAGGCCGACACCCCCCGGAGTCGTCCCTGATCTACGCCCCGATCAGCGCCTTGTCCAGCTCGGCGCGGATGCTGGCCACCACGTCGTCGGCGCTGCCCCGGCCGGTGAAGCCGGCCGCGAACTTGTGCCCGCCGCCGCCGAGCGCGACCGCGACCCGGCTCACGTCCACCGCGCCCTTGCTGCGCATCGAGACGGCCCACTCGTCGGGGCGGACCTGCTTGACCACGCAGCTCACGTCCGCCTCGGCGGTGCACCGCACCGAGTCGATCAGCGCCTCCAGCACGTACGGCCGCTGGTCGTGCCGGGCCAGGTCGTCGAGCGTGGCGTACGTCCAGACCAGGCCGTTGCCCCCGGCCGCCGCCGGCTCCAGGCGGGCCCGGCACATCACCTCGCCGAAGAGCCGCACCGCCCCGAAGGGCCGGGTGTCGAAGACCCGGCGGGAGATGTCGCCGGGGCGGATGCCGGTGGCCAGCAGCCGCGCCGCCAGCTCGTGCACCGCCGGGGTGGTCGCCTCGAACCGGAACGACCCGGTGTCGGTGGTCAGGGCGACGTAGAGGCCCTCGGCGATCCCCGCGTCCAGCCGCACCCCGAGGCGGGCCAGCAGCTCCTCGGCCACCACGGAGGTGGCCGCGGCCCGGGGGTCGACGAGGTTGATCCCGCCGAACATGGTGTTCGACGCGTGGTGGTCGAGCACCAGCGCCGTGCCGGCCGTGGCGAGCCGGTCGACCAGGCCACCGAGCCGCGACTCGCTCGCCGCGTCGAAGCAGACGACCAGGTCCGGCGTCGGGTACGCGTCCTGCTCGGCGACCAGCAGATCGAGGCCGGGCAGCGCGCGGAACGGCTCCGGCACCTCCGGCGGGCCGGGGAAGGTCGCCCGGAGCTGGCGTACGCCGAGCTGGCGCAGCCCCAGCCCGAAGCCGAGCATGCTGCCCAGCGCGTCGCCGTCGGGGTTGACGTGGCAGATGAGCTGGACCTGCGCGTCGGCCGGCAGGTCGCGTACGGCCGCCACGGCCGCCGCCCAGTCGGCCTCGTCGGGCCCGGTGCCGGCCGCGCCGGCCGCCGGGTCGGTCACGGCCGGTCCGCGCCGCGTGGTGCGTCGGAGTCGGCGGCGGAGCCCGCGACCTCGTCGGCCTCGTCGTCGTCGGAGTCCTCGTCGAGCCGGTACGGCTGGGCGTCGCCCGCGTACTTGGCCTGGGCGGCGAGGCGCTGCACCTCGGCGTCGGCGTGGCGGGCCGCCGCGAGCAGGTCGTCGATCTGCTTGACCTGGTCCTGCACGTCGTCGAGGACGAAGGTCAGACTCGGCGAGTGGCGCAGCCCGAGGGCCTTGCCGACCGTGCTGCGCAGCATCCCCTTGGCGCTCTCCAACGCCGCCGCCGTGCTGGCCTGGGCAGCCGAGTCACCGAGGACGGTGTAGAACACCGTGGCGTCGCGCAGATCGGCGGTGATCCGGGCGTCGGTGATGGTGATCATGCCGAGGCGCGGGTCCTTGATCTGACTCCGCACCACCGACGCGACCAGTTCGCGAATGCGCTCCGCGTGCCGGCGTACCTTGGCCGGATCCGTCATCTCGCCCACCTCCACGGCGTCGGACTCCCGGTCGGCTCCGGCGGCGCGGGACGCCGCCGGAGCCGACCGGCCAACAGTTCGAACACTACCTTCGCGATCGGGCCGGCCGCCGGTGCAGGGCGGCACCGCCCGCACTGTCAGTCGTCGTCGCCGTAGAGGCGTCGACGGGCCGACAGCAGCTCGACCTCCGGGCGGCCCGCCACCAGGCGCTCGCAGGAGTCGAGCACCTCGCGCACGTGCGCGCCCTCCGCGGCCACCACGGCCACGGCAATCTCCGCCCGACCGTGCAGGTCGAGCGCCCCCACCTCGGCGGCCGACACCTCGAAGCGGCGCAGCGCCGCCACGATCGGCCGTACGTAGGATCTCTTGGCTTTGAGCGACCGGGAGTCGCCCGGCAGCAGCAGGTCGAAGACCACGGTTCCGGTGAACATCGCCCCGGACGATACCCGCGGCGCCCCCCGCATGATCAAGGGGTTTACGCCGTTGCGGGCGTAAACCCCTCGATCAGTGCGTCGGACGCGTCAGGCGCGCGGCTTCTCCCGCATCTCGAAGGTCTCGATGACGTCGCCGACCTGGACGTTGTTGTAACCGCCCAGCGTCAGACCACACTCGAAGCCCTCGCGGACCTCCGTCGCGTCGTCCTTGAACCGCTTGAGGGAGCTGATCGTGAGGTTGTCCGCCACGACCGAGCCGTCCCGCAGCAGCCGCGCCTTGGCGTTGCGGCGGATGATGCCCGACCGGACGATACAGCCGGAGATGTTGCCGACCTTGGACGAGCGGAACACGTCGCGGATCTCCGCGCTGCCCAGCTCGACCTCCTCGTACTCCGGCTTGAGCAGCCCCTTGAGCGCGGCGTCGATCTCCTCGATGGCCTGGTAGATGACGGTGTAGTACCGGATC
Organism: Micromonospora sp. WMMD712; assembly: GCF_029581295.1. NCBI lineage: Bacteria > Bacillati > Actinomycetota > Actinomycetes > Micromonosporales > Micromonosporaceae > Micromonospora > Micromonospora sp. WMMD712. The sequence goes on along the minus strand of NZ_CP120743.1, from coordinate 6,613,904 downwards.
TCCACGCCCTCGCGGTCGGCCATCTCGCGGACCTTGTTGGCGGCCCGCACGTTGAAGCCGATGATCGTGACCGCCTCGGACGAGGCGCTCGCGAGCATGACGTCGCTCTCGGTGATCGCGCCCACGCCCCGGTGGATGATCCGGAGCTGGACCTCCTCGGGGATGTCGAGGTTGAACAGCGCGTCCTCGAGCGCCTCCACGGAACCGGAGACGTCGCCCTTGAGCACCAGGTTGAGCGAGGTCTTCTCGCCCTCCTTGAGCTGTTCCATGAGCGTCTCGAGGGTGGCCCGGCCGCGGGAGTTGGCGAAGGACGCCGCCCGCCGCCGTGCCTGCCGCTGCTCGGCGATCTGCCGCACCGTGCGGTCGTCGGCCGCCGCGAGGAAGGTGTCGCCCGCCCCGGGGACCGCGGTGAGACCGAGAACCAGCACCGGACGGGCGGGACCCGCCTCGGCGACCTGGTTGCCGTTCTCGTCGAGCATCGCCCGGACCCGGCCGTGCGCCCCACCGGCGACGATCGAGTCGCCCGCCCGCAGGGTGCCCTTCTGCACCAGCACCGTCGCCACCGCACCCCGGCCCTTGTCCAGGTGCGCCTCGATGGCCACACCCTGCGCCGGCCCGTCGATCGGAGCGGTCAGCTCCAGCGACGCGTCGGCGGTGAGCAGCACGGCCTCGAGCAGGTCGTCGATGCCGATGCCCGGCTTCGCGGCCACGTTGACGAACATGGTGTCGCCGCCGTACTCCTCGGCGACCAGCCCGTACTCGGTCAGCTGCTGGCGGACCTTGTCGGGGTTGGCCTCCGGCTTGTCGACCTTGTTGACCGCCACCACGATCGGCACGTCCGCCGCCTTGGCGTGGTTGAGCGCCTCGATGGTCTGCGGCATCACGCCGTCGTCGGCCGCCACCACCAGGACCACGATGTCCGTGACCTGGGCGCCACGGGCACGCATGGCGGTGAACGCCTCGTGACCCGGGGTGTCGATGAAGGTGACCGCCCGGTCCTCGCCCTCGTGCGGGACGTGGACCTGGTAGGCGCCGATGTGCTGGGTGATGCCACCGGCCTCGCCAGCGACCACGTTCGCCTTGCGGATCGCGTCGAGCAGCTTGGTCTTACCGTGGTCGACGTGACCCATGACGGTCACGACCGGCGCACGGCTGACCAGGCGGTCCTCCGCGACCTCGGCGTCGAGGTCGATGTTGAACTGCGCGAGCAGCTCGCGGTCCTCGTCCTCCGGGCTGACGATCTGCACGTCGAAGCCGAGGTGCTCACCCAGCAGCAGCAGGGTCTCGTCGGAGCAGGACTGGGTCGCGGTGACCATCTCGCCCAGGTTGAACATCTCCTGGACCAGCGAACCCGGGTTGGCGTTGATCTTGTCGGCGAAGTCCGACAGCGACGCGCCACGGGAGAGCCGGACGACCTGACCCTGACCCCGGGGGGCACCCGAGCTCATGGTCGGGGCCGACAGGTTGTCGAACTCCTGTCTGCGCTGCTTCTTGGACTTGCGACCCCGCGTCGGCTTGCCGCCCGGACGCCCGAAGGCGCCCGCGGCGCCGCCGCCACGGCCGCGACCGCCACCACCCGGACGGCCACCACCGCCGGCCGGGCCACCCGGCCGGAAGCCGCCACCGGCGCCGGGAGCGCCGCCGCCGCCACCGGGACCGCCACGGTAGCCACCGCCACCGCCGCCGCCACCGGGACCGCCACGGTAGCCACCGCCGCCGCCGCCGCCACCGGGACCGCCGCGGAAGCCGCCGCCACCACCGGGACGACCGGCACCGCCGCCACCGCCGGGACGACCCGCGCCGGGGCCACCGGGGCCACCGGGCCGGCCGGGGCGCTGGCTCGGCATGGACGCCGGGCTGGGCCGGGGCGGCATGGACGCCGGGCTGGGCCGCGGCGGCATGCCCGCCGGGCTGGGCCGGGGGCCGCCGGCACCGGCGGCCGGGGGCCGCTGCTGCTGACCGCCCTGGATGCCGAACGGGTTGTTACCGGCGCCGCGCGCCGGCGGGCGGCCGCCCGGCCGGGCGCCGGGGCCCTGACCCTGACCCGGGCCACCGGGGCGACCGGCGGCCGGGGAACCCGGGCGGGGCGGCATCGCGCCCGGACCGGGACGCGGGCCGGGACGGGGACCGCCCTCCGCCGGAGGCTCCCGGCGGATGTTCTCACGCTGCTGCTGGCGGGCGGCCTGGGCGGCCTTGACCGCGGCCTCCTGCTCGGCCTTCAGCGCGGCGGCACGCGCCTCGGCGGCGGCCACCTCGATGTCGTGGGCACTCGCCGGCTTGGCGACCGGGGTCGCCGGCTGCGGCGGGCCGGGGACCGGGCCCTTGGGCTTCGGTCCGGGGGTCGGCGGGCCGGGCCGCCGGGGCGGCATCGGCTTCGCCGTGACCCGGGGGGCACCCGGGGTCGGGGACGGCGTCGGAGTCGGGGTCGACGTCGGGCTCTGGGTGGCCGCCGGAGGGGCGGACGGCGCCGGCGAGCCGGCGGAGGCGACGAAGGCGTTGCGCAGCCGACGGGCGACGGGCGCCTCGACGGTGCTGGACGCGGACTTCACGAACTCGCCCATTTCCTTCAGCTTGGCGAGAACTGTCTTGCTTTCGACCCCGAGCTCCTTGGCAAGCTCGTGTACGCGGGCCTTACCTGCCACTGCACTCCTCACTCCGAGGTCGTGCGGGCAGCACCCGCAGCGACCTCACTTCTGCACTTGAAGCCTGGTCATTTCAGGGACTTCATCGTGTGCTCATGTCGGTCGTCCTACCTTGCTAGCGACCCTCGCCCGGTCGGGATGACCGGACGTAGTGGTTGGCGCATCGACGTGCTCGGCCAGCACACCGTGGTCGACGACCCCGGTGACGCGCAACGCGCGCCCGAAGGCACGGCGGCGCACTGCCAGCGCGAAGCAGGCCGGATCCGGGTGCATGTTCGCTCCCCGACCCGGCAGCCTGCGGGCCGGATCGGGCCGGAGGCTGTGACCAGCCCCGTCGCCGACCGCGACGATCCGCAGCAATTCGCTGGCCGGCGCACGTCGCCGGCAGCCCACACAGGTGCGCTCCGGCAGCGCGCGTCGTACCACTGGAAGAAGTCTACCCCTAGCTCCCCGAGATCGCGCCGCCCGGCTCCCGGACGTGATCGGTCCCGCCCCGCGCGGCGGTCGTCGCCTGCTCCGCGTCCGAGCGGATGTCGATCCGCCAACCGGTCAATCGGGCGGCAAGGCGGGCATTCTGCCCCTCCCGGCCGATCGCGAGGGAGAGCTGGAAGTCCGGCACGGTCACCCGGGCGGTCCGGGTGGCCAGGTCGACCACCTCGACCCGCAGCGCCTTGGCCGGCGAGAGCGCGTTGCCGACGAAGGTGGCCGGGTCGTCCGACCAGTCGATGATGTCGATCTTTTCGCCGTGCAGCTCGCTCATCACGGCGCGGACCCGCTGCCCCATCGGCCCGATGCAGGCGCCCTTGGCGTTGACGCCCGGCGTGGTGGACCGCACCGCGATCTTCGTGCGGTGGCCGGCCTCCCGGGCGATGGCCCCGATCTCCACGGTGCCGTCGGCGATCTCCGGCACCTCCAGGGCGAACAGCTTCTTCACCAGCGCCGGGTGGGACCGGGACAGGGTGATCTGGGGGCCGCGCATGCCCTTGGCGACGTGCACCACGACGCAGCGGATCCGCTCGCCGTGGGCGTACCGCTCGCCGGGGACCTGCTCCGACTGCGGCAGCACGCCCTCCAGCTTGCCCAGGTCGACGCTGACGATGCCCTTCTCGCTGCGCGCCTCGTGCGCCTGCACCACGCCGGTGACCAGGTCGCCGTCGCGGCCGACGTACTCGCCGAAGTGCACCTCGTCGGTGGCCTCCCGCAGCCGCTGGAGGATCACCTGCTTGGCGGTCATGGCCGCGATCCGGCCGAAGTCGTGCGGGGTGTCGTCCCACTCCCGCACCACCGTGCCGTCGTCGTCCAGCTCCTGGGCGTAGACCAGGGCCGCGCCGGTCTTGCGGTCGATCTCGACCCGGGCGTGCGGCTCGGCCCCGTCGGTGTGCCGGTAGGCGGTCAGCAGCGCGGTCTCGATCGCCGCGAGGATCGTGTCGAACGGGATCTCCCGCTCGCGCTCGAGTGCGCGCAGCGCCGCGAGGTCGATGTTCACCTCTCCTCGTCCTCCACATCATCTTCGTCGTCGATGTCGTCAGTGTCTGAGCTGTCGCCGGACCCGTCGTCGGCGATCTCGTCGAGCTCGTCGTCGGCCACCTCGTCGAGGCGGTGGAACTCCACCTGCACCCGGCCGGGGCCGAGCTCGGCGTGAGCGAACTCCGTGCGGCCGGAGTCGGTCTCCAGCACCACGCGCTCGTCGTCGGCCTCGACCACCCGGCCGGTGACCTGCCGGTCGCCGGCGGGCTGCTCGGCGCGTTGCCCGGGCAGCGGGGCCCGCACCGTCACCTTCACCAGCCGGCCGACGTTGCGCCGCCAGTGCCGGGGCAGCGTGAGCAGGCGGTCCACCCCGGGGGAGCTGACCTCCAGCTGGTATTCGCCCGCGAGGATGTCGCCGCCGGCCTCCTCGGCGGCGTCGAGCGCTGCGGAGACGGCCCGGGAGACGTCGGCGACGGCGTCCAGGCTGATCCCGCCGTCGGCGTCGACGATCACCCGCACCACGTGCCGGCGGCCGGCGCGGGAGACGGAGACGTCCTCCAGGTCGTAGCCAGCCCCGTTGACCACCGGCTCGATCACCGCCCGCAACCGGGCCCGCCGCGCCGCGAGGTCCACCCGGGGGCCGCCGACGCGGTCACCGCCACGCGGGCCGTCGGCGCGCCGGGGTCTCCCCGTCGGCCCCGTCGACCTGGTGGTACGGCCCCGCTGCGTCATCTGGCGCACCCCTTCGTGAACGACGACGCCCGGTTGGACGCCATGCCGGCACGCCACCGGGGCAGACGCGCCGGTGGCTGCGCAGAGCGTAACGCGCCTACGGCGCGGCGGGCCGGGCGGCGCACCGACGCCCCTGGCCCACGTGTCCGCCGCGATGGTGTTGACTTGTCCGGTGGCAAGGGGCAGAACGACACCGCACGACCGAGCATTCGGGCATTCCCGGCGAAACCTTTTGCGCGCGGGCGCGCTCCTGGCGCTCGGCGGGGCCGTCGCGCCGCTGACCGGCTGCGACCTCCTCGACCGTGGCGACCAGCAGGACCAGGCCCCCGACCCGCTCGAACCCCTCGCCACGCAGGCCCGCGAGCTGGCCGCCCGGCACCGCGCCGCGCTGGCCGCCGACCCGGGCCTGGCCCCGCTGCTCACCCCGATCGCCGACGCCCACGAGGCGCACGCCGCCGAGCTGGCGAAGCTGACGGGCCGCCCGCCGGCCTCGCCGGGGCCGTCGCCGGAGGCCACCACCGGCGGCGACCGGGCGGCGGTGCTGGCCGCGTTGCGCAAGGCCGAGCAGGACGGCCGCGAGGCGGCCGCGAAGCTGTGCGCGGCGGCCCCGGCCGACCGGGCGGCCCTGGTCGGCTCGATCGCCGCCGCGCGGGCGACCCATGTGGAGGCGCTGAAGTGAGACACCGCCAGGCACCGTCCGGGCCGGCCGAGGCCCTGGGCGGCGCGCTCACCGCCGAGTACGCCGCGGTCTTCGCGTACGGGGTGATCGGGGTGCGCCTCGCCGACGCCGCCCGCACTGCCGCCCGCCGCGCCGAGGCGGCGCACCGGTCCCGGCGGGACGCGCTGGTGCTCCAGCTCAGCGCGGCCGGCGGCACCGTCCCCGCCGACAAGGCCGGCTACACGCTGCCGTTCCCCGTCACCGACGCCGCGAGCGCCCTGCGGCTGGCGGTGGAGGTGGAGGAACGCACCGCGGCCTTCTGGCGCGTGGCGCTGCCGCACACCACGGGCGAGGACCGCAACCGGGCCCTCGCGGCGCTGACCGACTGCGCGGTGCGGGCCACCAGATGGCGGCGCACCGCCGGGGTGACTCCCGTCACCGTGGCCTTCCCCGGCCGCCCCACCTGACCGCGCTGACCGGGGCCGCAGCGTTTGCGCTGGTCGCACCGGTGGGACCCGCGATTGCGGATGGCATACCAGGTATGCATACTTCGGAGCCATGTCCATCCGTCACGGCCTGCTCGCGCTCCTCGAACGCGGCCAGATGTACGGCTACCAGCTCCGGGCCGCGTTCGAGGAGTCGACCGGCTCGACCTGGCCGCTGAACATCGGGCAGGTCTACACCACCCTCTCCCGGCTGGAACGGGACGGGCTGGTCCGGCCGCTGCCGGAGAGCGAGGCGGGGCAGCGCCCGTACGAGATCACCGACGCCGGACGGGCGGACCTGGCGCTGTGGTTCGCGACCCCGATCAGCCGCACCGACCGCCCCCGCGACGAGCTGGCGATCAAGCTGGCCCTGGCGCTGACCACCCCCGGGGTCGACGTGCGGGCGGTGGTGCAGACCCAGCGCACCGCGACCATGCGGGCGTTGCAGGAGTTCACCCGGTTGAAGTACGCCAGCGACCGGCCCGAGGACCTGCCCTGGCGGCTGGTGCTCGACGCGATGGTGTTCCAGGCCGAGGCGGAGATCCGCTGGCTGGACCACTGCGAGACGAGCCTGGTCCGGCACCGGCCGGCCGGGGTCGGCGGGCGGGCGGGCCCGGGGCGGCCGGCGGAGGCGGACCGGGACGGCGAGGAGGCGCGGCGATGAGCGGGACGGGCGGCGCGCCGACGACCCGCCCCGACCCACCCGACCCGCGCCACGGCCCGGGCGACCCGGCGGGCCCCGGCGGTTCCGGCGGCCGGGTCGACCCCGACGCGGCGACCCGCCCCGGCGACGACCCCTGCGGGCCGGCGGCGACGGCCGTGCTCGACGTCCGCGACGTGCACCGCACCCACGGCAACGGCGACGCCGCCGTGCACGCCCTGCGCGGGGTGAGCCTCACCGTCGCCCCCGGCGAGCTGGTCGCGGTGATGGGCCCCTCCGGCTCCGGCAAGTCCACCCTGCTCGCCCTCGCCGGCGGCCTGGACGGCCCGACCGCGGGCGAGGTCCGCGTCGAGGGGCAGGCGCTCGGCGCGCTGGACCCGCGCGCGCTGGCCCGGCTGCGCCGCCGGCGGATCGGCTACATCTTCCAGAACCTGAACCTGCTGGGCAGCCTCACCGCCGCCGAGAACGTCGCGCTCCCCCTCGAACTCGACGGCGTCGGCGTGCGCCAGGGCCGGCGGGCGGCCCGGGCCGCGCTCGCCGAGGTGGGCCTCGCCGAGCTGGGCGACCGTTTCCCCGACCAGCTCTCCGGCGGCCAGCAGCAGCGGGTGGCCATCGCCCGCGCCCTGGTCGGCGAGCGGCGGCTCGTGCTGGCCGACGAGCCGACCGGCGCGCTGGACTCGCAGACCGGCGAGGCGGTGCTGCGCCTGCTGCGCCGCCGGGTCGACGCGGGCGCCGCCGCCGTCCTGGTCACCCACGAGGCCCGGCACGCCGGCTGGGCCGACCGCGTCGTGTTCCTGCGCGACGGGGTCATGGTGGACTCGACGGCCCCGCTGGGCGGTGTCGAGCAACTGCTGGCCGGCAGCGGCCGGTGACCGGCGGGCGACCCGGCCGCGACCGGCGGCTGCTGGCGGCGCTGCGCTCGTGGCGGGCCGCCCTGCGCATCGCCCGGCGGGAGGCGCGCCGGGCCCGCGGCCGGACCGCGCTGGTCCTCGCGATGATCACCCTGCCGGTGCTGGGGCTGACCCTCTCCGCCGTCAGCTACGACATGGCGGAGTTGAGCCGGGCCGAGCGGATCGACCGGCGGCTCGGCGTCGCCGACGCGGAGCTGCGCTGGGTCGCCGAGGGCCCGGTGGCGCAGGACGCCTGGGGCGACACCACCTACCAGCGCGACGGCGTGCCGAGCCGGAGCCGCCCGGTCGCCGCCGACGAGCTGACCGCCCTGCTGCCGGCCGGCAGCCGCGTCGCCGAGGTCCGCTGGTGGGTGCCGTTCGAGGCCCGCGCCGGGGGCAGGCGCGAGTCGGTCGACGGGCGGCTGCTGGACCTGACCGACCCGCTGCTGCGGGGACAGGGCCGGGTGCTCGCCGGCCGTCCCCCGACGGCGGCCGACGAGGTCGGGCTCAACCGCGCGGCGCTGCGCCGGTTGGGCGCGGAGCTCGGCGACCGGATCGTCCCGGCCGACGGGTCGGCCGAGCGGACCGTGGTCGGGGTGGTGGAGTTCCCCGACAACCTGCGGCCGACCGTGGCGCTGCCGCCCACGGATCGACCGGGCGACCCGCGCAACGAGTCGAGCTGGCTCGTCGACCTGCCGGCCGACGCCGATCCCGGGCTGACGGAGCGGCTCAACGCGCGCGGGATCGTGGTGGCCGCCCGCACCCCGGCGCCGCACCCCACGGCGGAGGCCGGCAGCACGGGGGTCGCGCTCAACGTCGAGGACACCAGCACCACGCTGTTGGTGGCCGGCCTCGGCCTGCTCGAGGTGGTGCTGCTCGTGGGGCCGGCGTTCGCCGTCGGCGTGCGGCGTCGCCGCCGCGACCTCGCCCTGGTCGCGGTGGCCGGTGGTGACGCCGCGCACCTGCGCCGCATCGTGCTGGCCGACGGGGTGGTGCTGGGCGGCGCGGGGGCCGTCGCCGGGCTGGCGCTGGGCATCGCCGGCGCGTTCGCGGCCCGGCCGCTCATCGAGGAGTACGTCTTCGGGGCGCGCTTCGGGGCGTACCGCGTCTTCCCGGCCGCGCTGGCGGCGATCGCCGCGGTCGCGGTGCTGGCCGGGGTGCTCGCGGCCCTCGCGCCGGCCTGGGCCGCCGCCCGGCAGGACGTGGTGGCCGGGCTGGCCGGGCGGCGCACCCCGCCGGAGCACCGGCGGCGCTGGCCGCTGATCGGCGTGCTGCTGGCCGCCGTCGGCGTGGCGGTGGCCGCCCTCGGGGCCACCTGGGACGCAACGGCGGTGCTCTTCGCCGGCCTGGTCCTGGGCGAGCTCGGGCTGGTCTTCGTCACCCCGACGCTGGTCGGGCTGCTCGCCCGGGCCGGCCGGTGGTTGCCGCTCGCGCCCCGGATCGCGCTGCGCGACGCCAGCCGCAACCGTTCCTCGGCGGCGCCCGCGATCTCGGCGGTGATGGCCGCGGTCGCCGGCAGCGTCGCCCTCGGCGTCTACGTGGCCAGCGACAGCGCCCGCACCCACGCCAGCTACGTGCCGTCCATGCCGTACGGGCACGCCATGGTCGTCGGCCCCGGCGACCAGACGACGCCGCCGCCGGTGTCCCGGGTCGCCGAGGTGGTCGCCGCGACGCTGCCGGGCAGCACGGTGGCCCGGGTCGACGTCCCGGCCTGTCCCGCCCGGTTCGGCGCGGACAACTGGTGCGACGTCCGGGTGGAGCTGCCGGCCGGGCGGGCCTGCCCGTACCAGGTGGGGCAGTTGCGCGACGCGGCCGTGCGGGCCCAGGCCCGCAGCGACCCGCGGTGCGGCGGTTGGGTGGAGGAGGGCTACCCCACGGGCTACGCCGTGTCCGTCTCGGTCGACGACGGCGACGCGCTGGCGGCGCTGACCGGGGCCGGCCCCGAGGAGCTGGCCGCCGCCCGGCGGGTGCTGGCGGCCGGCGGCGCGGTCGTCACCGACGAGCGGTACCTCCTCGCCGGCCGGCTCACCCTCACGGCGATCCGGGTGGGTGCGGAGCCGGAGCCCGTGGTGACCGCGACCGCCACCGTCCCCGGCTACGCGCTGCGCGGCGGCGTCGGAACGGACCAGCTCACCGTGTCCCGCGCCGCCGCCGCCCGGCTCGGGCTCGACACCCGCCAGATCGGCTACGCGGTGGACACCGCCGCCGCACCGACCACCGCCCAGCAGGACCGCCTCGACGTGGAGCTGCGCCGGCTCGGCCAGCTCGACGTGATCGTCGAACGGGGGACGTGGGGCAGCGACGACCGTTCCCTGCTGCTGGTGCTGGCCGTCGGGTCCGGCCTGATCACGGTGGGCGCGGCGGCCGTCGCCACCGGCCTCGCCGCGGCCGAGGGGCGGGCGGACCTGTCCACCCTCGGCGCCGTGGGCGCCAGCCCCCGGATGCGGCGGGTGCTCTCGCTGTGCCAGGCCGGGGTGATCGCCGTGCTCGGCTCGGCGCTGGGCATCGTGGTCGGGCTGGGCACGGCGGTGATCATCCTGGTCGCCCTCAACCGCCGGTTCGACACGGCGTGGCCGGTGCCGGAGCCGTACCCGATCGTGGTCCCGTGGCTCAACCTGGGCGTGCTGGTGGTGGTGCCGCTGGTGGCGATGGTCGGCGCGGCCCTGTTCACCCGGTCCCGGCTAGCCGTCGAACGCCGGCTCGACTGACTGCCGGCTCGACCGGCTGCCGGCTCGACCGGCTGCCGGCTCGACCGGCTGCCGGCCTCAGGTGCCACACTGACGGGGTGTCCGCTATCGGTACCCTGACCCGCCGCCTCGGCCACCACCGCTGGTTCGGCCTCACGATCCGGCTGCTCGTCCCCGTCGACCGGGCGGTCGGCCGGCTCACCAAGGGACGGGTGGTCGCGCTGGGCCTGGTCCCCTCGCTGGTCATCACCACCACCGGGCGTCGCTCGGGCCTGCCACGCAGCAACCCCCTGCTGTACGTGCCGGACGGCGACGCCTTCGTGGTGGTCGGCTCCAACTGGGGGCAGCAGCACCAGCCCGCCTGGGCGCTGAACCTGCTCGCCGACCCGGCCGCCGAGGTCGACGTGCGGGGGCGGCGGCTGGCGGTGCGCGCCGAGGTGGCCACCGGCGCGGAACGCGACCGGCTCTGGGAGCTGCTGACGACCGAGTGGCCGGCCTACGAGACGTACGTCGAGCGGGCCGGCGGGCGGGAGATCCGCGTCTTCCGGCTGGTGCCCCGCTGACCCGCCCCTCGACGACCTCCTCGCGGCCCCCTTTGAAGGGTGAGAAGGGAACCCTTCTCGACCGCAGGCGTTAACAGGGGGCCCTTCCTTTACAGGCCGCCCTGGATGCCGATGAGGGCGCCGATCAGGTAGGTCGCGGCGGCCGCCGCCGCGCCGAGGAGGAGCTGCCGCAGGCCGCTGCTCCACCAGGCGCGGTTGGTGAACCGGGCCACGATCGCCCCGGCCGTGAAGAGCCCGACCCCGCCGACGGCCAGCGCGAGCCACAGGCTGGTGGCCCCGAGCAGGTAGGTCAGCAGCGGGACCAGCGCCCCGACCGAGAAGAACAGGAACGACGAGATCGCCGCCGCCCACGGGCTCGGCTGGTCGTCCGGGTCGACGCCCAGCTCCTCCCGGACGTGCACCCGCAGCGCCTCCTCCGGGTTGGCCCGCACCGCCTCGGCGACCTGCGTGGCGAGGTCGCGGGACAGGCCCCGGGCCACCCACGCGTCGGCCAGCTCGCGGGCCTCCGCGTCCGGGTGCCGCTCCAGCTCGCGGCGCTCCTTGGCGACCTCGGCGGCGACCTGCTCGTTGGCCGAGCGGACGCTCGTGTACTCGCCGAGGCCCATCGAGATCGCGCCGGCGACCAGGCCGGCGGTGCCGGTGAGCACGATGCTGCGCGGCGACACCCCGCCACCGCCGACGCCCGCGATCAGGGCGATGTTGGTGACCAGGCCGTCCATCGCGCCGAACACGGCCGGCCGCAGCCAGCCGCCGGACACGTCCGCGTGGTGCGCCTCGCGCAGCGCCGCCGGGGTGTCGCTCACGGCAGGGTCAGGATCTCGTGGCCGTCCTCGGTGACGAGGATCGTGTGCTCGAACTGGGCGGTCCACTTCCGGTCCTTCGTGACGACCGTCCAGCCGTCGTCCCACATGTCGTACTGGTGGGTGCCGAGGGTGATCATCGGCTCGATGGTGAACGTCATGCCCGGCTCCATCACGTCGGTGGGCCGGGGGCTGTCGTAGTGCGGCACGTACAGGCCGCTGTGGAAGGCCTCCCCGATGCCGTGGCCGGTGAAGTCGCGGACCACCCCGTAGCCGAACCGCCTGGCGTACGACTCGATGACCCGGCCGATCACGTTGATCTGCCGGCCCGGGGCGACGGCCCTGATCCCCCGCAGCATCGCCTCGTGGGTCCGCTCGACCAGCAACCGGGCCTCCTCGGCGACCTCGCCGACGCAGAAGGTGGCGTCGGTGTCGCCGTGCACCCCGCCGATGTACGCGGTGACGTCGACGTTGACGATGTCGCCGTCGAGCAGCACGGTGGAGTCGGGGATGCCGTGGCAGATCACCTCGTTGAGGCTGGTGCAGCAGGACTTCGGGAAGCCCTTGTAGCCCAGCGTCGACGGGTAGGCACCGTGGTCGCAGAGGAACTCGTGCACCACCCGGTCGATCTCGTCGGTGGTCACCCCCGGCTTGCAGTGCTCGCCGGCGAGCTGCGTGGCCTGGGCGGCGAGCCGGCCGGCGACCCGCATCCGCTCGATGGTCTCCGGGGTCTGCACGTGCGATCCGGTCCACTGGCGGGGCTGCTTCTTGCCCACGTACTCCGGGCGGACGATGTGGGGCGGCACCGGTCGCGTCGGGGTGAGCGTGCCGGGGGTCAGCGGCGCACGGACGGTCATGGGGCAAGCCTATCGCCGGGCCGGCGTCGGGCGGGGCGGCCGGTGCCCGGCGACGCCGGCGACACCGGGGCGCGGCCTCGGCCGACCGGTTGTTGCCGACCCCCTGCCGCTGTGCCATCGTGTTCTGCGTGGATCAAGGGGGTGCCGCTCCCGTCTTCTCCGCCCGCACGGAGACCGACGGCGACCACGTCCGCGTGGTGGTCGCCGGCGAGGTGGACATGGCCACCGCCGACACGATGCTCCAGGCCGCGCTGCGTGAGCCGGCCGGTCGGGTGACCCTCGACCTGCGGGGGGTCACGTTCTTCGACTCGGCGGCGATCCACGCCGTGGTCCGGCTCGCCCAGCGCTTCCCGGGCGCGCTCACCGTGCTGCCGTCGCGGCAGGTCCGCCGGGTGCTGGAGATCTCCGGCCTGGCCGGTCAGGGGTGGGTCGCCCCCGCCTGAGCCCCGCCCGGTGGGGCCCCGGCCACCGCCCGGCGGCCCCGGCCCGAGGCACCGGCGCTCAGCCCCGCAGCCGCCGGCTCAGCGTCACCTGCGTGCCCTCGGCGGTACGGCTGACCGTCAGGTCGCCGAGGGCCCTGATCAACGCCAGCCCGCGCCCGCGGAAGCCCGCGCCGGTCGACTCCCGCCACTGCCCGCTGTCCCGGATCGTCGCCACCACCGTGCCGTCGGCGATGGTCACCTCCACGCCGATGGTCGGCTCGGCCGGGGAGACCGGGTGCTCGATGGCGTTCGCCGCGGCCTCGGAGACCGCGACGGTGAGGTCGAACAGGTCGTTCTCGCCGACCCGGTGGGCGGTGAGGAAGTCCTCCAGCCGCCGGCGCAGCACGCTCAGCCGGGTGGGGTCGGCGGGCAGCCGCAGCGCGAACCGGTGCGGTTCGGTCGCCTCCAGCGCGAGCACCGCCACGTCGTCGCGGCGGGGGCGCGCGGCGACCCGCGCCACGACCGCGTCGACCAGGTCGGCAACGTGCTCGCCGCCGGCGGCGTCGGCGCGGAGCTGCTCCAGGGCCGCGTCGAGGCCGAGCTGCCGGTCCTCGATCAGCCCGTCGGTGTAGAGCAGCAGCCGGGCCCCCGGGGCCAGCGCGTCGTCCACGGTCCGGTACGACGCGCCGGGGATCGCGCCGACCGGCGGCCCGAGCGCGCGGTCGTGCAGGAACGCCACGTCGTCTCCTCGGATCAGCAGGGGGGACGGATGCCCGGCGCTGGCGTAGCGGAGCCGGCCGGTGCGGGGCGCGAAGCGCAGGCAGACCACGGTCGCGAAGGACGGCTGCTCGGCGGAGCCGACCAGCCGGTTGAGCCGGGTCAGCGACTCGCCGGGGTCGTAGCCCTCCAGCACGTACGCCCGCAGCGCGTTGCGGAGCTGGCCCATCGAGGCGGCGGCCCGCACGCCCTTGCCGACGACGTCGCCGATGACCAGGACCAGTTCGTCGTCGTCGAGCCGGATCACGTCGTACCAGTCGCCGCCGACCTCGGCGTCGGCGCTGCCGGGCAGGTAGCGGCTGGCCACCACCGCCCCGGGCAGCCGGGGCAGCGACCGGGGCAGCAGGCTGTGCTGGAGGGTGGTGGCGATGCGGTGCTCGGCCTCGTACAGCTGGGCGTTCTCCAGCCGCACGCCGACCAGCCGGGCGAGCTGGGTCAGCGCGGCGTGGCCGGGGTCGGTGGCGTCCTCGGCGTGCCCCCAGACCCGCAGCTCGCCCAGTGTCTCCCCGGCGCTGCCGGTCAACGGCAGCACGGCGGACGGTTCGACGGCGGCCGTCCCGCCGCCGTCCGCCTCGTAGCGGGCCCCGGTGGCGGTGGCCACCACCCGGACCGCCTCGGCGAGGCCGAGCGCGTGCCGGGCTGCCACCTGGAGCACCTCGGCGGTGGTGCGGGCGGTGTTCACGGCGACGGCGGCGTCGGCCAGGGCGCGCAGCCGCCGGATGATCTGCCCCCGGAGCTGGCCCAGCTCGACGTTCGCCCGGACCCGGGCGATCAGCTCCTCCCCGGAGAACGGTTTGGTCAGGTAGTCGTCCGCGCCGACGGCGAGGCCGGCGACGGCCTCCGCCGAGCCGGCCCGGGCCGACAGCAGCACGATCGGCACGTGCCGGGTACGCGGGTCGGCGCGCAGCGCGGTCACCAGGCCGAAGCCGTCGAGCCGGGGCATCATCACGTCGGTGAGCACCAGGTCGAAGGGCGTCTCCACGGCCAGGCGCAGCGCCTCGACGCCGTCCGGCACGGCCACCACCTCCCACGACGCGCCCAGCAACCGGCTGACGTGTTCGCGCAGGTCGGCGTTGTCGTCGGCGATCAGGATGCGGCCCGCCGCGGCCCGCCCACCGCCGGTCGAGCCGGTCGCCGCGCCCGTCCCCCCGGCCGCGGGTTGGCCGGGCGGGCCGGTCCACAGCGCGGTCTCGGCCGCGAAGAGGCGGGCCTGGCCCAGCTCCGCCGGCTCGGCCGGCGCGTCGGCCGCGACCCGGTCGGCCGGCAGGTGGGCGGTGCCGAACGGCACGGTCACGACGAACGTGCTGCCCCCGTCGACGACGCTGCGCGCCTCGGCCCGGCCGCCGTGCATCTCCACCAGCTCCCGGACCAGCGCCAGCCCGATCCCGGTGCCCTCGTGGGTGCGGGAGCGGACGCCGGGGACCCGGTGGAACCGCTCGAAGACGTGCGGCAGCTCCTCGGGCGCGATGCCGACGCCGGTGTCGGCGACCTCCAGCCGGGCCGCGCCGTCCACCGCCCGGACGCGGACCCGGACCTCGCCGTCGAAGGTGAACTTGACCGCGTTGGCGACGAGGTTGAGCACGACCTTCTCCCACATGTCCCGGTCGACGTGGACCGGCGCGGGCAGCGGCGGGCAGTCGACGACCAGGCGCAGGCCGGCGCGTTCGGTGGCCGAGCGGAAGGTGCTGGCCAGCCGGGCGGTGTAGTCGGCCAGGTCGGTGGGCTGGTAGTGGGCGGCGAGCCGGCCGGACTCCAGGCGGGAGAAGTCGAGCACCGTGTTGACCAGCTTGAGCAGGCGCAGCGCGTTGCGGTGCATCATGGTGAGCCGGTCGAGGTGGGGGTCGGGCAGCGTCGGGTCGGCGAGCAGCTCCTCCAGCGGGCCCAGCACGAGGGTCAGCGGGGTGCGGAACTCGTGGCTGACGTTGGCGAAGAAGCTCGTCTTGGCGCGGTCCAGCGCGGCCAGCTCGGCCGCCCGGGCCCGCTCCTGCTCGTACGCCCGCTGCCGGCCCACGGCGCGGGAGAGCTGGGCGGCGATCAGGTCGAAGAAGGTGCGGTACTCGTCGGTGAGCGGCAGCCGGGCGGAGACGCCCACGACGAGCGCGCCCACCGGCTCGTGGGTCGCGGTGACCGGCAGCACCAGCGCCCGCGCGGCCGTGCCGGCGTCGAGCTGCGGCAGCAGGTCGGCCGCGTCGATGGTGGCGGCGGACCCGCCGTCGGCGACGCGGCTCACGACCGCCGTGGCCGCCTCGCCGAGCGGCAGCCGCCCGGCCGCCCCGGTGGCGTCGCCGCCGCCGCGCCCGCCGGGGGCGGGCGACCCGGTGCCGCTGTGCCCGGCGAGGGTGAGCCGCCCCGCGTCGTCGCGGAGGTAGATCAGGGCGAACGGCACGTCCGCCCGGTGCTGGTCGAGCACCCCGGCGGCGGCCCGGCCCAGGGCCGCGACGTCCTCCGCCTCGGCCAGCTCGGAGCCCAGCTCGGCCAGGGCGCGCAGCCGGCGCTCGCCGAGCACCCGCCCGGTGGTCTCGTTGACCAGGCAGAGGACGCCGTCGATGCCGCCGTCGGCGGCGCGGATCGGGTCGTACGAGATGTCGAAGTAGACGTCCTCCAGGAAGCCGTGCCGGTGCAGCACGAAGGGGTGGTTCTCGCCCCGGTAGGGCTCGCCGGTCTTGTGCACCGAGTCCAGCAGGGGCCCGAGCACGTCCCAGGTCTCCCGCCAGTGCTGGTGGGCGGGCTGGCCGACGGCGTGGGGGTGCTTGTCGCCGATGGTCGGCAGGTAGGCGTCGTTGTAGAAGGCGCGGTGCTCCGGGCCCCAGAACATGACGATCTGCGCCCGGGAGGAGAGCATCATGGCGACCGCGTGGCACAGCGCCGGCGGCCAGCCGGACGGGGCGCCGAGCGGGCTGGCCGCCCAGTCGAAGCGGAGCAGGCGTTCCCCCATCTCGCCGCCGGCGGCGCACGCGGCCGTGAGCAGCGGCGGGAACGCCTCCTCGACGGCTCCGACGGACGGATGCTGCCCGTCCTCGCCCCCCTGGGCCGAGCTCATGCATCCTCCCGCGCCGGCAGTTGCCCCCCGGCGACCGCATGATCGCCGCCGCCGTGCCCCGCCTTCTACCCAGACGGACCAGCAACGTAACGCATCCCCGCCGTGATGCGCTGGTTACCCGCGTCTCATCCGCGCGGGACGCCGCCGGGGGTCAGAAGACCGACAGGCCGTCGATGCTCGCGGCGTTCTTCGTGGCCCGGTAGGTCACCAGGTCCTCGGCGGTGCGGCGGGAGTGCGCGCGGATCAACAGGTCCCGGTCGCCCTCGTACCGCATCAGGGGGACGGCGTACCCGCAGGAGTCGCTGACCCGCTCGACGTCGACGGTGATCACCGCGCGGGCGGAGTGCAGGTCCGGCGGGTCGGGGAAGTCGGCGAGCCGCTCGGCGAAGCCGGCGTCCTCCACCGTCACCGCCGTGCCCCGGCCGTGCAGCCGGACGATGTTCGGCGGCCCGGTGAAGGCGCAGAACATGAGCGTGATGCGGCCGTTCTGCCGCAGGTGGGCGATCGTCTCCGCGCCGCTGCCGTGGAAGTCGATCCACGCCACCCGGTGTGGGCCGAGGATGACGAAGGTGCCGCGCATGCCCTTCGGCGAGAGGTTGACGTGCCCGTCGGCCCCGGAGGGCGCGGTGGCGACGAAGAAGACGGGCTGCTCCTCGATGAACTCGCGCAGCCGCCCGTCGATGGCCTCGTGAACCTTCATGTCGCCATCCTGGCACCGCCTACCGAAAAGTGGGACAACCCTTCCGCATGGCGGGACGGCGGGGCCGGGGTGCGGGCCGGCCCCGCCGCGGCTCACAGCGGGGTGACGTACGCGCCGGTGATCCCGCCGTCGACCACGAACTGCGCGGCCGTCATGAACGACGAGTCGTCGCTGGCCAGGAACGCCACCGCCGCGGCGATCTCCTCCGGCTGGCCGAACCGGCCCATCGGCACGTGCACGAGGCGGCGGGCGGCCCGCTCCGGGTCGGCGGCGAACAGCTCCATCAGCAGCGGCGTGGCGATCGGCCCGGGGCACAGCGCGTTGACCCGGATGCCCTCCCGGGCGAACTGCACGCCCAGCTCCCGGGTCATCGCCAGCACCCCGCCCTTGCTCGCCGTGTACGCGATCTGCGAGGTGGCCGCCCCCATCAGCGCCACGAACGACGCCGTGTTGATGATCGAGCCCTTGCCCTGCCGGCGCATGTGCGGGATCGCGTACTTGCAGCACAGGTAGACACTCGTCGTGTTGACCCGCAGCACCCGCTCCCAGGCGTCGAGCCCGGTCTCCAGGATCGAGTCGTCGTCCGGCGGGGAGATCCCGGCGTTGTTGAACGCCACGTCCACCCGGCCGTGCCGCTGGGCCACCCCGTCGAACAGGTCCCGCACGGCCGCCTCGTCGGCCACGTCGCAGGCGACGAACTCGCCGTCGACCTCCTGCGCGGCCCGCTCCCCCGCCGCCGCGTCGACGTCGACGCAGACCACCCGGGCCCCCTCCGCGGCGAACCGCCGCGCGGTGGCCAGCCCGATCCCGCTGCCCGCCCCGGTCACCACCGCGACCCGGTCCTCAAGCCGTCCCTGCATCTCACTCCTCCGTGCTGATGAACACGTTCTTGACGTCGGTGAAGGCGTGCAGCGCGTCCGGGCCCAGCTCGCGGCCCAGCCCGGAACGCTTCATCCCGCCGAACGGGGTCCAGTAGCGCACCGAGGAGTGCGAGTTGACGCTGAGGTTGCCCGCCTCGACCGCCCGCGCCATCCGCAGCGCCCGGCCCACGTCCCGGGTCCACACCGAGCCGGACAGGCCGTAGTCGGTGTCGTTGGCCAGCCGGACCGCGTCCGCCTCGTCGTCGAAGGGGAGCACCGACACGACCGGGCCGAAGATCTCCTCCCGCCAGTGCCGGTCGGCCGGGGAGTCGGCGAGCAGCACCGTCGGGGCGTGCCAGAAGCCGGGGCCGTCGGGGCGGGAGCCGGTGAACGCCACCCGCGCCCCGTCGACGTACCCGGCGACCCGGTCCCGCTGGGCGGCGGAGATCAGCGGGCCCATCTCGGCCGTCTCCCGCGCCGGGTCCTCCACCCGCAGCGCCCGCACGGCCGGCTCCAGCAGCTCCAGGAACCGGTCGTACGCCGGGCGCTGCACCAGGATCCGCGACCGGGCGCAGCAGTCCTGGCCGGCGTTGTCGAAGACGGCGTACGGCGCGGTGGCCGCCGCCCGCTCCAGGTCGGCGTCGGCGAAGACGACGTTCGCGCTCTTGCCGCCCAGCTCCAGGGTCACCCGCTTCACCTGGGCGGCGCAGCCGGCCATGATCCGGGTGCCGACCTCGGTGGACCCGGTGAAGCACACCTTGCGGACGGCCGGATGGGTGACGAACCGCTCGCCGACCACGTCGCCGCGGCCCGGCAGCACGGTGAACACGTCCTCGGGCAGGCCGGCGTCGCGGCCCAGCTCGGCCAGGCGCAGCGCGGTCAGCGGGGTCAGCTCGGCCGGCTTGAGCACCACCGTGTTGCCGGCGGCGAGCGCCGGGGCGAACCCCCACGCGGCGATGGGCATCGGGAAGTTCCACGGCACGATCACCCCGACCACGCCCAGCGGCTCGTGGAAGGTGACGTCCAGCCCGCCGGGCACGGGGATCTGCCGCCCGGTCAGCCGCTCCGGCGCGCCCGCGTAGTAGTCGAGCACGTCGCGGACGTTGCCGGCCTCCCAGCGGGCGTTGCCGATGGTGTGCCCCGAGTTGCGCACCTCCAGCAGCGCCAGCTCCTCCAGGTGCGCGTCGACCAGGGCGGCGAACCGCCGCAGCAGGCGCGCCCGCTCCCCCGGCGCGACGTCGCGCCACCGCGGAAAGGCGGCGGCGGCCCGCCCGATGGCGGCGTCGACCTCGCGCTCCCCCGCAGCGACGACCTCCCCCAGCACCGTCCCGCTGGCGGGATTGACCACCCGCGTCAGTTCCCCCACCCTGCCCCTCCCTCTCCAGCTCCCGGCCCCGGCCCCGGCCCCGGTCCCGGTCCCGCTCCCGGTCCCGGCCCCGGCCCCGCGATCTTGCAGTTTCGGCCCCCGCAAATGCCGCCAAGCTCCCATGGCAGGGGCCCCAACTGCAAGATCGCGGGAGAGAAAAGGGGTGGGTCAGAGGCGTTCGAAGCCGCGTTGCAGCTCCCAGTCCGTCACCGCCGCGTCGAAGGCGCGCAGCTCCACGCGCGCCATGTTGGCGTAGTGGGCGTGGACGTCGTCGCCGAAGACCGCGCGGGCGATCGTCGAGGACTCCCACAGGCCCAGCGCGTCGCGCAGCGTGCCGGGGACCCGCTCGGCGGCCGGATCGTCGTACGCGTTGCCGGTGCACTCCTCGCCCAGCTCCAGTTCCCGCTCGATGCCGTGCACCGCCCCCGCCACCAGGGCGGCGATCGCCAGGTACGGGTTGACGTCCGCCCCGGGCACCCGGTTCTCCACCCGCATGCCCTGGCCGTGGCCGACCAGCCGCAGCGCGCACGTGCGGTTGTCGGTGCCCCAGCGCAGCGCCGTCGGGGCGAACGAGCCCGGCTGGTAACGCTTGTAGGAGTTGACGTTCGGGGCGAACAGCAGGCTGAACTCCCGCATCGTGTCGAGCAGCCCGGCCAGCACCCGCTGCCCGGTGACGCTCAGGTGCGCCGGCCCGTCGCCGAGCATCGCCGAGCGGCCGTCGGCGTCGCGCAGCGAGAAGTGGATGTGGCAGGAGTTGCCCTCCCGCGCGTTCGGCTTGGCCATGAAGGTGATCGACATGCCCTCCTGGGCGGCGATCTCCTTCGCCCCGTTCTTGTAGATCACGTGATGGTCGGCGCAGGCCACCGCCTCGTCGTAGCGGAAGGCGATCTCGTGCTGGCCGAGGTTGCACTCGCCCTTCGCGCTCTCCGGGGTCAGGCCCGCGCCGGCCATCTCGGTGCGGATGCGCCGCAGCAGCGGCTCCACCCGGGACGTGCCGAGCAGCGAATAGTCCACGTTGTATTGGTTCGCCGGGGTCAACTCGCGGTAGCCACGCCGCCAGGCGTCCTCGTACGAGTCGCGGTAGAGGACGAACTCCAGCTCCGTGCCCGCGTACGCGGTCAGGCCGTGCGCGGCGAGCCGGTCGAGCTGGCGGCGCAGGATCTGCCGGGGCGACGCGGCCACCGGGCCGGACCCGTCCAGCCACGCCAGGTCGGCCAGCAGCATCGCCGTCCCCGGCTGCCACGGCACCCGGCGCAGCGTCTCCAGGTCGGGCACCATGGCGAAGTCGCCGTACCCGCGCTCCCAGCTCGACATCGCGTAGCCGTCGACGGTGTTCATGTCGACGTCGACGGCGAGCAGGTAGTTGCATCCCTCGCTGCCGTGCTCCGCCACCTGGTCGAGGAAGAACGGCGCGTGGAACCGCTTGCCCTGCAACCGGCCCTGCATGTCGACCAGGGCCAGCACCACGGTGTCGAGCTTGCCGGCGGCGACCGCCGCCCGTAACTCTTCGAGGGACAGCGGTGCTCTGCTCATGCGCGGGCCTCCATCACCAAGGTCTACTGCCTGACCGGATCACCGTCAATGCCCGCGTCGGGCGCGTCGGCAAACCCCTCGACGGTGCGGCGCGGCCCGGTGAACCACGTGCGCGCCGAGGCGTACCACCAGACGGCGACGACCAGCAGCACCCCGCCCACGGCGAGCGGCGCGTAGTTGACCGCCGACCAGCTGAAGTCGGCGTGGCCGGGCACCCCGGCGGGCACGATCGGCAGCACGAAGTAGACCGAGATGATCGCGATCTCCACCACGGCGACCCAGCCGAGCACCTTGTAGCGGCGGCCGAGCGTCCACGGGCCGGGGGTGAACCGGTCGCCCATCCGCAGCCGCAGCACGATCGGGATGACGAAGGAGAGGTAGAGCCCGATCACCGCGACCGAGACCACCGCGTAGAAGGCGACCGGGATGCCGGACGGGCTCTCGTAGAGCGCCGGCAGGGTGAGCACCAGCCCGGCCACGGTCGCGCCGACGATCGCGTTGACCGGGGTGCCGTTGCGGTCCACCTTCGACCAGAGCCGCCAGCCCGGCACCGCCCGGTCCCGGCTGAACGCGTACGCCATCCGCGACATCGACGTCACGCAGCTCATGCCGCAGAAGAACTGCCCGATGGTGGAGATGATGATGACGGCCTTGAAGAAGAACGGGGTGAGCGCCGTTTCGAAGATCGCCCCGGAGAACCCGCCGGCCGCGTTGATGGCGTCCACGTCGGTGGCGGCGAACAGGAACGCGAGCAGCAGGATCCAGCCGCCCACCGCCGAGTAGAAGATCGACCGCCACAGCCCCTGCGCGGCGGCCTTCGACGCGCCCCGGGTCTCCTCCGACACGTGCGCGCAGGCGTCGAAGCCGGTGATCGTGTACTGGGTGAGCAGGAAGCCCAGCGGCAGCACGTAGAACCAGAACGTCCACCCGCCGGTGCCGCCGTCGCCGAAGCCGGAATTGTCGAACCGCTCGGTGAAGACGAACTGGAAGCTCTGGTGCCGGTCCGGGACGAACACCAGGATGGCGACCACGGCCGCCGCGCCGGCCACGTGCCACCACACCGAGACGTTCTGGAGTACGTCGATGATCCGGTGCCCGAAGATGTTGATCAGCCCGTGCAGCGCCAGAATGATCACGAACAGCACGAACGCCTGCCGCAGCGTCCCCGCCCAGCCGTCGAACAGCGCCGACAGGGTGAGATTGAGGAACGTGGCGCAGCCGTAGTCGACCGACGCGGTGACCGCCACCAGGCCGATCAGGTTGAGCCAGCCGGTGAACCAGCCGTGCACCGGCCGGCCCATCTTCGCCGCCCACCAGTAGATGCCGCCCGCCGTCGGGTACGCCGACACCAGCTCGGCCAGGCAGAACCCGATGACCAGGATGAACAGCGAGATCAGCGGCCAGCCCCAGGAGATGGCGACCGGTCCGCCGTTGTTCCACGCCTGGCCGAACGTGGTGAAGCAGCCGGCCAGGATCGAGATGATCGAGAACGAGATCGCGAAGTTGGAGAAGCCGCTCCACTTGCGGCGCAGCTCCTGCTGGTAACCGAGTTCGGCGAGCCGCCGGGCGTCGTCGTCCATCGGCTGATCGGCGGTCGGTGCGGGCGTCGTGGCCACTGCACACCTCCTGGCGAGGATTGCCGGAAACGCGTGCGCCCGAGTCTCGTCCCGCCGATCACGATGGTCAATACGCCACGGCCTGTCGCCCCGGACGCGCCGCCGCCGGACGCGGGACGCCGGCCAACCGGCGGCCCGCGTGACGTGCAGCAGGTCCCCGCACCTCAGCTCCGCGTACCTCGGCGGGTGTCGGCCCGTCACCGCCCCCGCACCTCCGGCACCGGGCGGACCGGCGGGGTGTCGCGGATCGCCTGCACCCGGACCATGACGACGCGCTCCCGGCCCGGCGTGCCGTCGGGGCGCAGCTCCAGCCCCTCCAGCCGCACCCACGACGACGCCAGGAAGTTCGCGTACCGGGGAACGTAGGTGACCTTCAACCGCAGCACCGCCTGACCGATGCAGTAGTCACACGGCTGAAGCGTCAACACGTCACCCACCACGACCAGCGGGTTCACCGTGGACACCCCGGGTGCCGCCCGCCACGGTTCCTGCGCATGTGCCCCTCCCGTGACTCGAAGACCGGGCGGGCAACACCCTGCACACCGGCCCGCCGAGTCACAGTCTGCTGATCGCGGAACTACGCTGAGAAGCCATCGCGCCTGGTCCCGGAGCACCTCTGGAGTCACCGCGCCGCGCTCGGCAGCCCTCGACGCCGCCCGGCAGGACCGGGCGACGCCTGGCGATCACGACGAAGATCTGGAGAAGGCATGGAAAGCGAACAGACCGCCGATCTGATACGCACGCAGCTCCGTCGCATCCGGACAGCCGCCGGCCTCAACCAGGAGGAACTCGGCCGACGCGCGAACTACTCGGCCTCGACGATCTCGGCGGTGGAGACCGGCACCCGGCCGCTCGACAAGGCGTACGTCAAGCGCATGGACGAGGTGCTCGACACGGGCGGCCTGTTCGAGTCCCTGCTGCGGATGGCCGAACGGGACGGCCAGCCCTCGTGGTTCCGCCCCTGGCTGGAGGCCGAGCGCAACGCCACGCAGCTCCGATACTTCAACCCCACGCTCGTCCCCGGCCTGCTCCAGACCGAGAACTACGCCCGCGCCGTGCTGCGCTTCGACGACACCAAGCCCGAGGCGGAGGTCGAGCGGCAGGTCACGGCCCGCCTGGAGCGGCAGGAGATCCTGGTACGCGAACAACCGCCCCAAGTGATTGCCGTGATCGACGAGGCAGCCCTACGCCGCACCGACGCCATCATGGCCGAACAACTCGCCCACCTGCTGCGAATGGCCGACCTCCCCCACGTCCACATCCACGTCATCCCCGCCGACACTGGCTTGCATGTCGGGCTGTCCGGTCCGCTCGCGTTGGCAAGGTTGGCAGACGGTAGCTGGGTGGGACATATCGACAATCAGCTTGGCGGCTCAGTGGTCAACGGGGACGAAGGAGTGGCTACCCTTCTGACAAGGTGGGAGGGCGTTCGGGGACTCGCCTTTCCGCGCAACCTCTCGGGTGCCCTGGTCAAGGAAGTAGAGAGTCAACATGGACCTCAGTAACGCGAACTGGAAGAAGTCCACCCGAAGCAACACCGCCGGCGGCGAATGCGTTGAGGTGGCCGACAACCTGACCAATGTGGTCGCCGTACGGGACAGCAAGGACCCCTCCGGTCCCGTGCTCGCGTTCACCCCGCAGACCTGGCGTGCATTCGTCGAGCACACCAAGCACCCCTGACCTTGCTCTGGCCCGCAGGCGAGGCCACCCGGTGACAGCACAGCTTCGCGTGCGTCGCCGAACGGTCGCAGCCAGGAGACGATCTTGTGGTGCAAAGTGAAGGAAAAGAGGTAGTTGATTTTTAGTGCCCCAGGTCAGCAAGTCTGTTCCCCGCGCACGCGGGGGTGATCCCCAGGACGCCCTGGCCACATGGTTGGCGTCGTGCTGTTCCCCGCGCACGCGGGGGTGATCCCAGGCTGAGGGTTTCCGTACCGGCCTGAGTTGGCTGTTCCCCGCGCACGCGGGGGTGATCCCTCGATTCGCAGGAGCAGCCGACCGAGCTGCTCCTGTTCCCCGCGCACGCGGGGGTGATCCCTGGGCGACCGCTCCGCCACCGCGGCGCAGGTCCTGTTCCCCGCGCACGCGGGGGTGATCCCGCGGGGAGCCCGCCGACGCTGGCGGCCCCGGCCTGTTCCCCGCGCACGCGGGGGTGATCCCTGGTCTCCCGGCGCGAACTCGCCCGCCACGATCTGTTCCTCGCGCACGCGGGGGTGATCCGCTGCCGACGGGCCGATAGCCCACCCGCAGGTACTGTTCCCCGCGCACGCGGGGGTGATCCCGCCCCGAGCAGCCGGCCGGCGTCCTCCGCGTACTGTTCCCTGCGCACGCGGGGGTGATCCGGATGCAACGAACGGCGTCCTATTCGGCTACGCCTGGCCCCCTGTCGTCGTCACGTGAGTTCGAAGCCCTGCGACCGCATCTGTATTGCCGCGACGGCTGAGGCGAGAGCGTGCGCGCGCTGCGGCTCGGGGCATGAAGCGTGGGATACGGCATCTGCGGCGCGTCAGCGGGCGGGGCCGTACGCCCGCAGGAATGCCTGAACACCGACTGCCGTGATCCGGTCGGTCTCCTCCCGTGGCAGCGGGATGACGCCCCAGTAGGACCGGTTCACGATCTCCGTCGAGATCAGGGCCATGAAGTGGGAGACGGCCTGGGCCGGATCGTCGTGCACGTCGAGCAGGCCGTGGTCGGCGAGCGCGGCCATGACCAGGGCGAACTCGCGGGCTACCGTGCGGGGTCCAGCCTCCTGCCAGGCGTCCAGAACCTCGGCCGGCACGTGCCCGGCCTCCCCGTGAATGTGCCGGACCAGCGAGAAGTGGTCGCGGAAGTCCGTGATCAGAGCGACCCAGGCGCGCGCCAGGGCCAACAGGTCCCGCTCGAGATCCTCGGGTCGCGGTGGGCGCTGCGGATCCAGGCACCTCCGCAGTCGGACGAGCTGCTCATCTCTGACCTGACCAGCGCTCCACTGCATGACCGAGCGGAACAACTCCGCCTTCCCGCCGGGAAAGTGGTTGTAGAGCGTCCGGGTGGAGGCGCCGGCCTCGGCGGCGATCGTGTCGATGCTGGCCCGGGTGTAGCCGTCCCGCCCGAAGACCTCGCAGGCGGCGTGCGCGATCGCCGCCGCCTTGTCTCCTCGCCCCCGCCGCGACCGGGTCGCCACCGTCTCACCCTTGGAGTCCGCGCTGGTCATCGTTACCTCTCCCGCTGCACCGACCCCCATGCTACAACAATGGTTGTACTTATTACAACGGTCGTTGTAGCTTGTCGTACGTACCGCAACCGGCCCGGAAGCAGCGAGGAACCGAGGGGACAGCCATGCCCGAAACCACCCCTACCACCGACCCGACGACGGCCAGGGATGCCGCGCTACGGGTCGCCGTCATCGTCGGCAGCGCTCGCGCGGGCCGCGCCGGTCCGTCCGTCGCCGAGTGGTTCACCCGCCATGCCGCACGCCGCACCGACGTCGAGCTCGACGTCATCGACGTCGCCGACCTCGACCTCCCCGTGGCCATGCCCGGCTGGGACGGCCTGCCCGCCCCCGCGCCGGCGATCCAGGTCGCCCTTGCCGACGTCAGCTCCCGGCTGGCCGCCGCCGACGCATTCGTCGTCGTCACCCCCGAGTACAACCACAGTTTCCCGGCCGCCCTGAAGAATCTCATCGACTGGCACTACGTCCAGTGGCAGGCCAAACCGGTCGGCTTCGTCTCGTACGGCGGGCTGGGCGGCGGCCTCCGGGCGGTCGAACAGCTCAGGCAGGTCTTCGCCGAGCTGCACGCCATGACGGTGCGTGACTCCGTCAGCCTGCACGGGCCCTGGTCGGGGCTGGGCGAGGACGGCACGCCGCTCGACGCGGCAGTGTGCGAGGGCGCCGCGACGGGCATGATCGAACAGTTGGTGTGGTGGGGCCGCGCATTGCGCGCTGCGCGCGCCGAGCAACCGTACGGAAAATGACCGCCGTGGGTGGCATCGCCAACTCCACCGGAAGACCCGGCGCCACCGAGAACACCGGCTCGGGGACCGACGGCCCCGCCGCCGTCCAGGAGGCCGGGACCTCCCCGGGGCTGGCCAAGGTGCTCACCGTGGTCGTGATCGGCTCCATCATGGCCGTACTGGACGTCACGATCGTCAACGTCGCCCTGCACCCGCTGGCGGTGGAGTTCGCCGCGCCGCTCGCCACCGTCCAGTGGGTCGCCATCGGCTACACCCTCGCCCTCGCCGCCGTGATCCCGACGACCGCCTGGGCCATGTCGCGCTTCGGCGCGAAGCGGACCTACCTGACCGCCATCAGCCTGTTCACCGCCGGCTCCGGCCTGGCCGCGCTGTCCTGGAACATCGAGACGCTGGTGCTGTTCCGGGTCGTGCAGGGGCTCGGCGGCGGCCTGCTGGTGCCGGTCGGCATGGCGATGGTCATCCGGGCCGCAGACCGGGACCGAATGGGCAGGGCGATGGCCCTGCTCGGCATTCCGGTGCTGATCGGCCCGGTGAGCGGGCCGGTCCTGGGCGGCTGGCTGATCGACACCGTGTCCTGGCACTGGATCTTTCTGGTCAATCTGCCCATCGGCGCGCTGGCGCTGGTGCTCGCGGCGCGGCTACTGCGGCGCGACGAGCCGCAGCCTGCGCGCCGGTTGGACCGGTTGGGCCTGCTGACGCTCTCCCCGGGTCTGGCCCTGCTGATCTACGGGCTGTCCGTCGGCGGGGAGCACGGCGACTTCACGGCACCACGGGCGCTGCTGCCCGCCGTCGCCGGACTGCTGCTGGCCATCGGATTCGTCGCCCGGGGCCTGACCGCCCGTGCACCGCTGTTGCGACTGCGCCTGTTGTGCGACCGGACCTTCGCGGCCGGCTGCGCCGCCATGGTGCTGTTCCCCGCCGGATACTTCGGCTCCATGCTGCTCGCGCCGATGTACTACCAGACCGCGCGCGGGCTCGGTGCGACCGAGTCGGGCCTGCTGGGCGTTCCCTTGGCCGTCGCCGTCTTCGTCTCGATGCAGATCGCCGGCCGCCGGGTCGACCGGGTCTCCCCACGGTTGTTGATCCTCTCCGGCATCGTGATCGCCGTGTGCGGACTGTCGCTCTTCGCCATGCAGGTCGGGCCACAGACACCGTACTGGCGGTTGGCGGCGTCGCTCGTGGTGATGGGGGTGGGCGTCGGCATGGTGCTGATGCCGACGAACACAACGGCGACCCGAGGTCTGGCCGCCGAGGATGTCCCGTCGGGCAGCACCATCCTCAACATCGCCTCCCAGGTGGGCGTCTCGATCGGGACGGCGCTGCTGTCGGTCATGCTGGCTTCGCACGCGGCGCGCACCGGGAACGGTACGCGGTCAGCGGACGCGTTCCAGCACACCTACTGGTGGGCGGTGGCTCTGCTGGCCCTGGCGACGCTGCCAGCGGCGCTGCTGCCAGGGCGACGGGCGGGCAGACCACCGACGTCGGCCACGACGACGGACGCGACGGCCGCCCCACGCCACCCCGATCCCGCCTGACCGGTCGCCTTCCCCGGTCAGCATCCCCACCGCTGCACCGGCCGGCAGCCCGACACCCGATGCCGGCGGTTGTTCGCCCGCAAGATCGTGCTCAATCAATGAAAGAGTGGCTTCCCACTCGCAGCGTGGGGACTCCTTCCCTGATCGAGCACGATCTTGCCCCCTGGCAGCCGAGCACCCCGTCGAATGGCACCGCGCATGCGCGGATGGACCGCAAGCAGGTCAGGGGTTCGCCGGGGCCCGCCCGCGCAGGGATCAAGCCTGACCGCCCGGAGCGGGCGGGCCCGGCGAACCCCCACCACGACGCACCGCAACGAACACGCCCCACCACCACGCACCGCAACGAGCTCGCCCCACCCCCGTACCCAAGTAATCGCCTTGCCCCGAGCGGGCCGCGACGGGCATCCTTGAGCCTGTGACCAGGCCCGATCCGGACGGGCCCGCCGGGCGCTCGGCACCGCCCGGCCCGCGGCGGCGCGGGGCGTTCACCTCTCTCTCACACGTGGCGCACCGCCCCGCGCCGCCGCACCGGCCACACCGGACGCTCAGGCGAAGATCAGCCCGCCCACCCAGAGCACGGCGATCACCAGCCCGGCGAGGAACTCCACCAGCATCGACAGCCCGGCGGCCTTGAGCGCGTGCACCGTCGACGGCCAGGCGAGCTGGTTGCTGCCCAGCCGCAGCCGCTCGGCTCCCCAGATCCCGCCGACGAACCCGACGACCAGGCCGACGACCGGGATCACGAAGAAGCCGACCAGCCCCAGCACCCCGCCGGCCAGCAGCGACGACGTCGGCACGCCCGCGTTCTTCAGGTTGCGCCCCGGCCACAGGTACTTGACGACGGCCCCGCCGACGGCGACGACCGTGGCGGCGGCCAGCACCAGCCAGCGGCCGGCCCCGGCGGTGCCGAAGACCGCCCAGACCAGCACGCCGCCCCAGCACAGCGGCAGCGCGGGCAGGCCCGGCACGATCACCCCGGCGAGCCCGGCCAGGATGGCCAGCGCGGCCACGATCGACACCACCGCCTGCGAGTCGGTGAGACTCATGGTGCACCCTCCGCATCGTCGCGCAGCCGGGCGGTGATCTCGGCCGCCGGCACGGGCGGGCCGAACCAGCGCCCCTGCCCGGTGTCGCAGCGCAGCGACCGTAGCCGCTCCGCCTGCGCCTCCGTCTCCACCGCCTCGGCGGTCACCCACAGTTCCAGCGCGTGCGCCAGCCGCACCAGCGCGTCGACGATCCGCTCGTCCCGGTGGTCGTCAGAGGAGACGGAGGAGGGGACGGAGGAGGCGTCGCCGGGCCGGATGCCCTCCACGAACGGCCCCGCCAGCTTGAGGCAGTGGATGGGCATCCGCCGCAGGTACGCCAGGTTCGAGTATCCGGTGCCGAAGTCGTCGATCGCCAGCCGTACGCCCAGGTCGGCGAGCTGGTGCAGCGCGCGCAGCGGCTCACCGGCGGTGCCCATCACGGCGCTCTCGGTCAGTTCGAGCTGGAGCAGCGCGGCCGGGAGGCCGGTGCGGCCCAGCGCGCCCGCCACCGTCTCGACGATGGCCGGGTCGTTGGCCTGCCGGGCCGCCAGGTTGACGCTGACGATCAGTTTCGCCTCGGGGAACTCGCGACGCCACGCCTCGGCGTCGCGGCACGCCTGCCCCAGCACCCATTCGCCGAGGCGGACGATGAGCCCGGTCTCCTCGGCCAGCCCGATGAACTGGTCCGGCCCGACCAGGCCCAGCTCCGGGTGCTGCCAGCGGACCAGCGCCTCCACGGCCACCATCGACGAGTCGAGCAGCGACACGATCGGCTGGTAGTGGACCACGAACTCGCCGCGGTCCAGCGCGGCGGGCAGGCCGGCGACCAGCGCGGAGCGGGCGATGTCGCGGGCGCTGCGTTCGGGGTCGTAGACGGCCCACCGGCCCCGGCCCTCGGCCTTCGCCCAGTACAGGGTGGTGTCGGCGGCCTTCATCAGCTCCGACGGGCTGGTCTCCCCCGCCGGGCACTCGACGATGCCGATGCTGGCGGAGACGGCCAGCTGCTGGTCGCCGACGTGCACGGGGGCGGAGACGGCGGCGAGGGCCATCTCGGCGACGCCCACCGCGTCGTCGATGTCCTCGCCGCCGTCGACGAGGATGACGAACTCGTCGCCGCCCATCCGGGCGACGAGGTGCCCGTGCCCGGCGACGCACTCGGCCAGCCGCCGGGCGATCACCACCAGCAGCCGGTCGCCGAGGTCGTGCCCGAGGCTGTCGTTGACCGCCTTGAAACCGTCGAGGTCGAGGAAGCAGACCCCGATCCGGTGGTCCGGGCCCGCGTCGGCGAGGACCTGGCCGAGGGTCTCGAAGAACAGCGTACGGTTGGGCAGGCCGGTGAGCGGGTCGTGCAGCGCCTGGAAGCGCAGCCGCTGTTGCAGCTCGTACCGCTCGGTGATGTCCTCGATCATCGCCACGGTGAAGCGTGGCCGGCCGTCGTCGTGCCGGATCAGCGAGACGGCCAGGTCCGTCCAGACGATGCTGCCGTCCTTGCGGTAGTAGCGCTTCTCCACCCGGGCCGAGTCGTGCTTGCCCTCGATGAGCGCCTGGTAGAGCTCCCACATGCCGGCGGCGTCGTCGGGGTGGAACAACGATGCCACGTTCGTGCGGCGCATCTCGTCGACGCTGTAGCCGAGCATGTCGGCGAACGCCTGGTTCACCTCGATGATCTGCCCGTCGACGCCGGCGATGCCGATGCCGATGGCCGCACCGACGAAGACGGCCCGGAACCGCGCCTCGCTGTCGCGCAGCGCCTGCTCGACGAGGTCCCGCGCCTGCCAGGCGCTGCGGGCGATGCGTTCCTGCTGGGTGAAGGTGCGGTCGCGCAGCGCCCGGGCGAACCCGGCGGCGAGCCCGCCCTGGAGCGCGGCGACCCGCTGGGCGGTGCCGGGGCGGCCCGCCCTCTCGGGCAGCACCTGGGCGACGAACCGGTCCCCGAGCGCCGCGACCGACCAGTCGAGCAGGCCCGGCTCGGCCAGGTGCGCCTCGACCAGCGCCCGGCCGACGCTCTCGGCCGGCCGGGCGGTGAACGCCTCGGCCAGCAGCGCCCCGGCCAGGTGCTCGGTGTGGCCGAGGAGCAGCCGCTCGGTCTCGGCGGCGCTGAACGGCACGAAGCCGAGCCGGCGGGCCGCGCGGGCCCACGCGGCGGCGTACGACTGGGCGCCGGCCCGGCTGAAGCCCGCACCGCCGGTCGCCGGCACGGCGGTGCTGGTGTCGCCGGTTGCCGCCACGGTGGTGGTGTCGCGGGCTGTCGCGTCGTCGCCGGGTGCCGGCGCGGCTGTCGCGTCATCGCCGGGTTCCGGCCTGGCTGTCGCGTCGTCGCCGGGTTCCGGCGCGGCTGTCGCGTCATCGCCGGGTTCCGGCCTGGCTGTCGCGTCGTCGCCGGGTTCCGGCACGGCTGTCACGTCGGCCTAGCCGGCGGGCTGGTCGTACCGGGCGACGCCGCCGAACGCGCCGAACCGCTCGGGGTGGGCGTCCACGTCGGACGGCGAGTCGGGACGCCAGAGCGGCATGTGCACCACGCCCGGCTCCAGGATCGTCCAGTCGCCGAAGAAGCCGGTGATCTCGGCGCGGGAGCGCAGCGTGATCTCGGTGGCGGTACGCGCCGACAGCCGCTGGGCGTCCAGCATCTCCTGCGGCTGGTCCTCGAAGGTGGAGTGCGACACGACGAGGAAGCTACCCGGGGCGGCGGCCGCCCGCAGGGTGGCGAGGACGTCGGCCGGACGGTCGGCGTCCGGGACGAAGTGGACCACCCCGGCGAGCAGGATGCCGACCGGGCGGTCGAGGTCGAGCAGGCCCATGGCCCGGCTCGCGGCGAGGATCGCCTCGGGCTGCCGCAGGTCGGCGTGGATCACCCCGGTCAGGTCGTTGCCGGCCAGCAGCTCCCGGCTGTGCGCCACGGCCACCGGGTCGATGTCGACGTACACCACCCGGGCCTTCGGGTTCGCGGCCTGCGCTACCTCGTGGACGTTGCCGACGGTGGGAATTCCCGAGCCGATGTCGAGGAACTGGTCGATGCCGGCGTCGAGCAGCGCCCGGACCGCCCGGCGCAGGAACTCCCGGCCCGCCCGCATGGTGGCGGCCAGGTTCGGCGTCATGCTGGCGATCTGCTCGGCCAACTGCCGGTCGATCTCGAAGTTGTGCGCGCCGCCGAGGAAGTAGTCGTAGACCCGGGCCGCGCTCGGTCGACTCAGGTCGATCTCGGTGGGAAGTGCGTCCGCCATCCTGTGTCGCTCCCGCCAGTGGTCGCCGCGGCACGGGCCGTGCCGGTCGTCGGAACACGGCACGGGGACGCCGGGCACGCCGACCGGCAGACCCGCGGGTCTGTGGTGTTCCACACTCTAAGCCGCAGGTTCCACCATCCGCGAGGTCTGTTTCCCGACCGGGACGTGGCCGGGCGGCCGGTCAGCCGGCTGACTCCAGCATCAGCGCGATGCCCTGTCCCACCCCGACGCACATGGTCGCCAGCGCCCGTCGGGCGTCGCGGCGGCGCAGCTCCAGGGCGGCGGTCAGGGCCAGCCGGGCGCCGCTGGCCCCCAGCGGGTGGCCCAGGGCGATCGCCCCGCCGTTGGGGTTGACGTGCTCGGCGTCCTCGGGCAGGCCCCACTCGCGCAGCACCGCCACCGACTGCGCGGCGAACGCCTCGTTCAGCTCGATCACGTCGACGGCGTCGAGGCCGACGCCGAGCCGGTCGAGCAGCTTGCGGGTCGCCGGGACCGGCCCGATCCCCATGATCCTCGGCGGCACGCCGGCCGCCGCCGCCCCGGTGACGCGGGCCAGCGGGGTCAGACCGTAGCGGGCCACCGCCGCCTCGCCGGCCACCAGCAGCGCCACCGCGCCGTCGTTGACCCCGGAGGAGTTGCCGGCGGTCACCGTGCCGCCCTCGCGGAACGGGGTGGGCAGCGCGGCGAGCTTCGGAAGCGTCGTCTCCCGGGGATGCTCGTCGACGTCGACCAGCTTCGTCTCGCGCCGGCCCGCCGGCACCGTCACCGGCACGATCTCCTCGGCGAACCGGCCGTCGGCCTGCGCCTTCGCGGCCCGCTGCTGCGACCGGTACGCGAACGCGTCCTGCGCGGCGCGGTCCACGCCGAATTCGGCGGCCACGTTCTCCGCCGTCTCCGGCATCGAGTCGATGCCCCAGCCCCGCTCCATCAGCGGGTTGACCAGTCGCCAGCCGATCGTGGTGTCGTAGACCTCGGCGGCGCGGGAGAACGCGGTGGTGGCCTTCGGCATGACGAACGGCGCGCGGCTCATGCTCTCCACGCCGCCGGCCACGACCAGCTCCGCCTCGCCGGCCACGACCTGCCGGGCGGCGGTGGCCAGGGCGTCCAGGCCGGAGCCGCAGAGCCGGTTGACGGTGCTGCCGGGCACCTCGCCGGGCAGCCCGGCCAGCAGCGCCGCCATCCGGGCGACGTTGCGGTTGTCCTCGCCCGCCTGGTTGGCGCAGCCGAGGACCACGTCGTCGACACGGGCCCAGTCCACCGACGGGTGGCGGGCCACCAGTTCCCGGATCACGTGCGCGGCGAGGTCGTCGGGGCGCACCCCGGCGAGTGCGCCGGCGTACCGGCCGATCGGGGTGCGGACACCGGCCACGAGGTATGCCACGGTCATCGACGTAGTCCTTCGGGGTGGGAAGGCCGACATTGCGGGCCCGCCGGGTCGCGGCGGGGCGGCCCCAGGATATCCGCGGGGGCAGCCGCCCGGCGCGGCCCGCCCGCCCGGGGCAAGGAAGGGCCCCTTGTTAACGCATTCTGTTGTACAGGGGGCCCTTCCTAACGTCCTACCGCAGGGCCCGCGGCGCGCGGTCCTCGCATCGACGGGCGACTGTGTAAGGAGCCTCACGCGGAGTGATCCTTCCACCCGGCGGGTGGCGGGCGTATCGTCGGCTGGCGATGACCAACGTCTGGGACCTCACCGTCCGCCTGTACGTCGACCTCCGACGGCAGGCCAGCGGCGTCTGTCCGGCGCGGCCCGTCTCCTCCTGACGCCCGCCCGACCGCCGATCTCTCCGCTTGGACGTTCCCATGGCTTCCGCCCTGCGCAAGTTTCCCTTCTCCCTCCAGATCCTGCTCGGCCTCGTGCTCGGCGTGGCGCTGGGCTTCGTCGCCCGCGCCAACGACCTGAGCTGGCTGGCCGGCACCCTCGACACCGTCGGCGGCCTCTTCGTCCAACTGCTGAAGCTGGCCGTGCCGCCCCTGGTCTTCACCGCCATCGTGGTCAGCGTCGTCAGCCTGCGCGGCGTCGCCAACGCCGCCCGGCTGGCGCTGAAGACGCTGCTCTGGTTCGGCGCGACCGCGCTGATCGCGGTGAGCATCGGCATCGGCCTCGGCCTGCTCACCGACCCCGGCCGGGGCGTCACCCTCGACGTGGGCGCCGCCGCCCCGCCGAAGGCCACCGGCTCCTGGACCGACTTCCTCACCGGCATCGTGCCGACCAACCCCGTCGGCGCGTTCGTCGAGGGCAACGTGCTCCAGATCGTCTTCCTCGCCCTCGTGGTGGGCGCGGCGGCGCTGCTGGTCGGCGAGGCCGCCGAGCCGTTCGTGGCGCTCAACCGGTCGCTGCTGAGCATCGTGCAGAAGGCGCTGTGGTGGGTGATCCGGCTCGCCCCGGTCGGCACCCTCGGCCTCATCGGCAACGCCGTCGCCTCGTACGGCTGGGACCTGCTGGCCCCGCTCGCGAAGTTCACCACCGCCGTGTACGTCGGCTGCGCGATCGTGTTGTTCGTGGTCTACCCGCTGCTGCTGCTCGCCGCCGGCCGCCTCAACCCGCTGCGCTTCTTCGCCGGGGCGTGGCCGGCGATCGAGCTGGCATTCGTCTCCCGCTCCTCGGTCGGCACCATGCCGGTGACCCAGCGTTCCGTCGAGCGCCTCGGCGTCCCCCGCGAGTACGCCTCGTTCGCGGTGCCGTTCGGCGCGACCACGAAGATGGACGGCTGCGCCGCGATCTACCCGGCCCTCGCGGCGATCTTCGTCGCGCAGGTCTTCGGGGTGGAGCTGGGCGTCGGCGACTACCTGCTCATCGCGTTCGTGTCCGTGGTCGGCTCGGCGGCCACCGCCGGCCTGACGGGCGCGATCGTGATGCTCACCCTGACCCTGAGCACGCTGGGCCTGCCGCTGGCCGGCGCCGGCCTGCTGCTGGCCATCGACCCGATCCTGGACATGATCCGCACCGCCACCAACGTGGCCGGCCAGGCCGTCGTGCCGACCATCGTGGCCGCCCGGGAGGGCACGCTCGACCGGGCCGCCTACGACTCGGCCGGCCGCCGCGACCTCACCGACCCCGAGCCGGCCGACACCGACCGCCGCGACCCCGAGCCGGCCGACACCGACCGCCGCGACCCCGAGCCGGCCGACACCGACCGCCGCGAACCCGGCACGGGCGACACCGGCCGCGCCGGACCCGCGACGGGCGACGCCGGCCGGCCCGCCCGCGCCGGGGAGCCGGCTCCAGCCCCCGCCTGACAGCTCGGAGAGGATCACCGCATGAGCAGCCTGTTCACGCCCCTGGCGCTGCGCGCCGTCACCCTGCCCAACCGGGTCACCCTGGCCCCGATGTGCCAGTACAGCGCGGGCCCCGACGGCCTGCCGACCGACTGGCACCGCGTACACCTGGGTTCCCGCGCGGTGGGCGGCGCGGGCCTGGTGCTCACCGAGGCGACCGCCGTGGTGCCCGAGGGCCGGATCAGCCCGCAGGACGTCGGGCTCTGGTCCGACGCGCACGTCGACGCCTGGCGGCCGGTCACCGCGTTCGTCGCGGCGCAGGGCGCGGTGCCGGCGGTGCAGCTCGCGCACGCCGGGTTCAAGGCGTCGACGTACGGGCCGTGGGCGCCCCGGCGCGGCGGGGTGCCCGACGCCGACGGCGGCTGGACGCCGGTCGGCCCCGGCGCGGAGCCGTTCGTGCCGGACTACCGGGTGCCGACCGCGCTCGACGAGGCGGGGATCGCGGCGGTGGTGTCGGCGTTCGCCACCGCCGCCGGCCGCGCGGTGGACGCCGGCTTCGCCGCGGTGGAGATCCACGCCGCGCACGGGTACCTGCTGCACGAGTTCCTCTCGCCGCTGACCAACCACCGCGCCGACGGCTGGGGCGGGGACCGGGCGGGCCGGATGCGGCTGACCCTCCAGGTGGCCCGCGCGGTGCGCGCGACGGTCGGCGAGCGCGTGCCCGTGCTCACCCGGATCTCCGCCACCGACTGGACCGAGGGCGGCTGGACCATCGAGGACAGCGTGGTGCTCGCCGGGGAGCTGGCGGCGGCCGGCGTCGACCTGGTGGACGCCTCGTCCGGCGGCGCGGCCCCCCAGGCGACCATCCCGGTCGGCCCCGGCTACCAGGTGCCGCTCGCGGCCCGGATCCGCCGGGAGGCGGGCGTCCCGACCGGGGCGGTCGGCCTGATCGTCGAGCCGGAACAGGCCGAGCAGATCGTGGCCGGCGGGGAGGCCGACCTGGTGCTGCTGGGGCGGGAGCTGCTGCGCGACCCGTACTGGCCCCGCCGGGCGGCGGCGAAGCTCGGCGCGACGCCGGACTGGCCCGTCCAGTACGAGCGCGCCTTCTGACCCACCCGCCGGCTGCCCCCGGGCCGGCCCGGGGGCAGCCGGCGGACTCGATGCCGGCCGCAGGGTGGGCGCGGCGGGTCAGCCGGCCAGGTGGCCCCAGTCCCGCTCCAGGTCCCGCCAGGGGCCGTGGGCCGCGACGGTGCCGTCGACGAGCACCACCACCTGGTCGGCGCGGACCAGCGCCGCCCGCTTCGACGTCGAGCCCACCACCGTCACCCCGTGCCCGCGCAGCGCCGCCCACAGCTCCAGCTCCGTGGTGACGTCCAGCGCCGAGGACACGTCGTCGGCGACCAGCAGTTCCGTACGCGGGGCCAGCGCCCGGGCCAGCGCCAGCCGCTGGAGCTGCCCGCCGGACAGCCGGGTGCCCTTGTGCCCGACGAGCAGCCCGAGCCCGCCCCCGTCGCCACCGGCCGCCGCCAGGTCGTGTTCGAGCTGGGCCGTCGTCACCGCCGCCGCCGCGTCCACGTCGTGCCCGAGCGCCACGTTGTCGGCGACGGTGCCGGAGAGCACCCGGGGCAGCTGGCCGACGTAGCCGACCTGCTGGGGGCGCAGGAACACCTCCGGCTCGGTGACCGGCTCGCCGTTCCAGCGCAGGACGCCGGTGTGGTGCACGATCCCGGCGAGGGCGCGCAGCAGCGACGACTTGCCCGACCCGACCGGCCCGACGACGAGCACGAGCTGCCCGCGTTCGACGGTCAGGTCGACGTCGTGGACGGCGAGCGTCCCGTCGGTGTGCAGCGCGCCGAAGCCGACCAGCTCCAGCCGGCGCAGCGGACGCCGCGGCGGGGGCTGCGGCGCGGGCGCGGTCCCGGCGGTCAGGTCGACCCCGGGCACCGCCGCCGAGTACGCCCCGACCCCGGCCATCGCGACCGTCCGGCGCGTCCACACCCGGGCGGACGGCAGCTGGGACACCAGCGACGCCGTCGTCCACGCGAACCAGCGGGCCGCGCCGAGCGTGGAGACCGCGACCAGGGTCGCCCCGGCGGACAGCCCGCCGCCGAGGTAGAGCGCCCAGGCGCCGATCGGCAGCAGGCCGCTGGCCAGGGCGGGCGTCGACCGGGCCCAGACCTGCACGGAGATCTCCCGCCGCTGCCGCTCGCTGCGCGTGGTGTCGAGGTCGGCGAGGTGGCCCAGCACCGGCCGGGTCGCGCCGGCCAGCTTCACCGTGCGGGCCGCCGACAGCGACGACACCAGCGCGGTGGCGAACGCCGCCCGCGCCGCCACGGTGGCCCGCGCCGACCGTTCCAGGCGCGGCCCGAACAGCGTCGCCGCCAGCCCGGAGACGACCATCGTGCCGGCGAAGAACAGGGCCGGGACCCAGCTGCCGGAGACCAGCGTCATGGCCACCACGATGAGCACGGAGATGGCCTGGTCGAGCATGTTGTCGGCGAGGATCACCACCCGTTCGGTGTCGCCGCCCTGGGCGACCACCTCCGCCGGGGTGTGCCCGCCGACCCGGCGCGGGCCGGTCTGCCCGTGCACCAGCCGCAGGCTGATCCGCAGCATCTGCCGGGTCCACCAGTTGGGGAACATGGTGCTGGTGAAGTAGGGCACCGGCGTCGTCACCAGCAGCCCGGCGACGATCCCGACCGCCGGCCACCACGGGCCGCCCACCCCGTCGACCAGGTCGGCCCAGAGCCAGGGCAGCACCACGCCGTCGAGGCCGAGCAGGCCCCCGAACCCGAACAGCGCGATCGCCGCGAGACCGTACCGTGGGTTGTTGGTGGTGAGGCGGAGGATCTCCCGCATCGTGCGGGTGCGCGGGGCCGGCGGCAGCGGGGGCGGCTCGACCTTCACCCGCGCGGCCCCGACCGGCGCGGCGGCCCCGGCGGCGCCGGGCGCGTCCGACGGCGGCGGCGGATCGGTCAGTACGGCCGCGCCGCCGGCCCGCCCGCCGGCGCCACCACCGACCCCCGCCCCGGCGTACGCGGAGGCGTGGCTCACGGCCAGCAGCTCGGCGAACCGCTCCGAGGCGTGCAGCGGCCCCGCCTCGACGACCGCGCCGTCGGCCAGCACGACCACCTCGTCGCACCGGCGCACCGAGGAGAGCCGGTGGGCGATGACGATGCCGATCCGGCCGGCGAGCAGCCGGTCGGTGGCCCGCTGCACCAGCGTCTCCGTGACCGGGTCCAGCCGCGCGGTGGCCTCGTCGAGGATCACCACGTGCGGGTCGCGGACCAGGATCCGGGCGAACGCGACAAGCTGCTCCTGGCCGGCGGACAGCACGTGGCCGCCCTCGCCCAGCCGGGTGTCCAGGCCGTCGGGCAGCCCGGCGATCCAGGCGGTCAGCCCCAGCTCGTCGAGCGCCCGGGCGGCGTCGCTGAGCAGGTCGGGGTCGAACAGCGCGACGTTCTCGGCGACGGTGCCGGCCAGGATCTCGGTGCGCTGCGGCACCACGGCGATCCACCGGCGCAGCCGCTCGACGTCGAGGTCGAGCAGGTCGGTGCCGCCGAGCAGGACGGTGCCGCGCGGCAGGTCCACGGCCCGGGTCAGCACCTTGGCCAGGGTCGACTTGCCGGACCCGGTGCGGCCCACGAGGGCGTACGACCGGCCCCGGGCGAACGTCAGCGACACGTCGCGCAGCGCCGGCGGCCGGTCGTCGTCGGAGCCGCCGGTCGGGTAGCGGTAGGTGAGGTGGCGCACGACCAGGTCACCCTCGACGGGCTCCCGGCCGCCGGCCGGCTCCTGCGGGGCGTCCTGGAGCAGTTGCACCCGCCCCCAGGCACCGAGCGCGTACTGCAACTCGGGCACCATCCGGCTGACGTTCTCGACGGTCGCGCCGAACGCGAGGACGAGCAGCCACACGGCGGTCAGCCGGGCCGCGTCGATCCGGCCGGCGGCCAGCGCCCACGCCCCGCCGAGGACCACCCCGACGATGCCGACCCGGATGACGCCGGCGCCGGTCGCGGTCACCCAGGCCGACATCCGCCACACCAGGTTGCCCCGGGCCAGCACCGCCGCGGCGCGTTGGGCGTAGAGCCGCAGCACGTACGGCCGGGCGAGGCTGGTGCGCACGTCGTCCTGGCCGTGGACGGCCTCCTCCATCACGGCGGCGAGGTCGGTCCAGGCCTCCTCCTCGGCCATCCGGGCCGGGGCGATCCGCCGCGTCGGGCGGCGCAGGACGAGGGCGAGCAGCGTGGTCAGCGCGAACATGCTCACCCCGGCCGGCCACCAGACGAACAGGGCCACGACCATGGAGAGCAGGCCGGTGGCGCTCAGCTGGGCGAT
Source organism: Micromonospora sp. WMMD712 (assembly GCF_029581295.1). Taxonomy (NCBI): domain Bacteria; kingdom Bacillati; phylum Actinomycetota; class Actinomycetes; order Micromonosporales; family Micromonosporaceae; genus Micromonospora; species Micromonospora sp. WMMD712. Next base: position 6,573,862 of record NZ_CP120743.1, on the reverse strand, counting down.
GCGTACGCCGTGCCCGCGCACCTCGGAGGCCACCTGGTAGACGTCGCCGTCGATGCGGTCGAGCAGCTCGCCGACCGGGGTGCCCTCCAGGGTGGGCAGGTCCTGCCCGAGCGCCACCCGGCACAGCCGCCGCCGCACGTCGGCCGACCAGTCGGCGGTGACACCGGCCATCACGAGCCCGATGGTGAGGTCGGTCACGACGGCCGCGCACAGCGCCACGGCCAGGACCGCGAACAGGAGGCCCGAGCGGTGCACCAGCACCGGGCCGGCGAGCGCCGCGGCGGCGGCCTGGCCGGCGGCCCCGAGCACGATCAGGGTCGCCACCAGCGTCATCCGGCGGGCCGAGGTGGCCCACAGGTCACGGAAAAGGCGCATGTCGGTCCCTCCGGACACTCGGCTGGCGGTGTTCCCACCCTCCGTGATCCGACCGACGCCTTCAACGCATTTACCGCCCGCGCCACCCGCCCGGGTGTCGCCCCTCCCCCGCCTCCCGCCGCTCCCTGCGCTCCCGCCGCCTCCGCCGCTCCCGCGCCTCCCGCCGCTCCCCGCGCTCGGGGTGAGAGGGGAACCCTTCTCTACCGCAGGCGTTAAGAGGGGGCCCTTCCTTGCACCTCAGAAGAGGACGGTGGCGAGGGTGCCGACCGGGCGGAACCCGCAGCGTTCGTAGACGCGGCGGGCCGGCAGGTTGAAGTCGTTGACGTAGAGGCTGACGCTCGGGGCGACCCGCAGCAGCGCGTCGCGGGTGACCGCCGCCATCGCCGCCGTGGCGATGCCCCGGCCGCGCCACTCCGGGGCGACCCAGACCCCCTGGACCTGCGCGGTGTGCCGGGTCACCACCGCCAGCTCGGCCTTGAAGACGACCTGCCCATCGACGAACCGCGCGTACGCCCGCCCGGCCCGGACCAGGTCGACGACCCGCCGCCGGTAGCCGCGCCCGCCGTCCTCGGCCAGCGGCGAGACGCCGACCTCCTCGGTGTACATGGCCACGGCGGCGGGGAAGAGGCGGTCCACCTCGTTGCCGCGCACCAGCCGCACCTCGGGGTCGATGGCGATCGACGGGAGCGCGTCGGTGGCCAGCAGCGGCTGGTTGGGCCGGACGTCCCGGGCCGGCCCCCAGTGCGCGCAGAGCCGGTCCCAGAGGCCGAGCACCGCGTCGGCCCGCCCGACGATCGACGAGCAGAGCCGTTCCTCGGCGGCGAGCAGCTCGGCGTAGGCGGCGACGGCCGACTCCGAGGCGAGCACGGGGGTGAGGTTGCCGCCGAGCCAGCAGATCGATTCGAGGTTGCGGCGCGCGCCGTAGCCCAGGATGCGGGCCTCGGCCCGCCACCAGGCCAGCCCGCGCGCGGTGACCCGCTCGGCGACCTGCGCGCCCGCGAACGGGTCGAGGTCGAGCAGCCGCTCGACCGCGCGCCGCTCCGATTCCCCGAGTTGCCGCACCGGCGCCGTCAGCACGCCTCCAGCCTGCCAGATCGGCCGCCCGCCCCGCCGGCCGAGTACGGAGTCCGCCGCAGGCGGGACCGGGGGCACGGCGCGCATGGCAGCCGGCGCGCAAAAACGAGTTGTTGCCGACCCGTTGCCGATATATCGTTGATGCATCAGCGACAGAACTTCGAGGGGAGAACACCGTGGGGTTCCACCGACGGACACACCTGCACGAGGCGCGGATGCGGGGCTTCGGCTTCCCGCCGTTCCCGCCCGGCCCACCGTTCCCGCCGGTCCCACCCGGCCACGGGGGCCCGCACGGCGGGCGGGGCGGCCACCGGGGGCGCGGCCGGGGGCGACGGCCCAACGTCCGCGCCGCCGTGCTGGCCCTGCTCACCGAGCGGCCGATGCACGGCTACGAGATGATCCAGGAGATCGACTCCCGCACCGGCGGGGCCTGGCGGCCCAGCCCCGGGTCGATCTACCCGACCCTCCAGCTCCTGGAGGACGAGGGCGTCGTCGCCGCCACGACCGAGGAGGCTGGCGGCGGGCGCAAGCGGTTCACCGTCACCGAGGCGGGCCGGGCCGAGGCCGACGAGGCGGCCCAGGCCCCGCCGTGGGGCGAGTTCGCCGAGGACACCGTCGCGAGCTGGCACGACATCCGCGACGCCGGCACGCAGGCGATGCACGCGCTGCGGCAGGTGATGATGACCGGCACCGACGACCAGCGGGAGCGGGCCGCGCAGGTGCTCGCCGAGACCCGCCGCAAGCTCTACGCCATCCTCGCCGAGGGGTAAGGAAGGGCCCCTTGTTAACGCATACGGTCGAGAAGGGTCCCCTTCTCACGCCCCGGGCACCGCCCGCGCGGAGCACGCGGGGCAGGGGCACGCAGGGCAGGGGCACGCAGGGCAGGGGCACGCGGGGCAGGGGCACGCGCCATGGCAGCCGGGTGGACGGAGGGGCGCTCGGCGCAGCAGGGCCACACGACCAGGGGGCCGTTCCCGGCGGAACGGCCCCCTGTCGGCGCGTGGTGCGGCGTGCTGCGGCGGGTCAGTGCACCGTGACGGTGGCCCCCGGGAGCAGGTCCCGCAGCTCCTCGGGCAGCTCCGCGCCCATCTCGTCGGCGATCCGCAGCGCCTCTTCGATCAGCGTCTCCACGATCTGCCCCTCGGGGACGGTCTTGACGACCTTGCCCTTGACGAAGATCTGCCCCTTGCCGTTGCCCGAGGCGACGCCGAGGTCGGCCTCGCGGGCCTCCCCCGGACCGTTGACGACGCAGCCCATGACGGCCACCCGCAGCGGCACCGGCAGCCCCTCCAGGCCGGCGGTGACCTCCTCGGCCAGCTTGTAGACGTCGACCTGGGCCCGCCCGCAGGACGGGCAGGAGACGATCTCCAGGCCCCGCTCGCGCAGCCCCAGCGACTCCAGGATCTGGTTGCCGACCTTGATCTCCTCCACCGGCGGGGCGGACAGCGACACCCGGATCGTGTCGCCGATCCCCTCGGCCAGCAGCGCGCCGAAGGCGACCGCCGACTTGATGGTGCCCTGGAACGCCGGCCCGGCCTCGGTGACGCCGAGGTGCAGCGGGTAGTCGCAGCGCTCGGCGAGCTGCCGGTAGGCCCGGATCATGACCACCGGGTCGTTGTGCTTCACCGAGATCTTGATGTCGCGGAAGCCGTGCTCCTCGAACAGCGAGCACTCCCAGAGCGCCGACTCGACCAGCGCCTCGGCGGTGGCCTTGCCGTACTTGGCGAGCAGCCGCTTGTCCAGCGAGCCGGCGTTGACGCCGATGCGGATCGGCACCCCGGCGTCGCCGGCCGCCTTCGCGATCTCCTTGACCTTGTCGTCGAACTGCCGGATGTTGCCCGGGTTCACCCGCACGGCGGCGCAGCCGGCGTCGATCGCGGCGAAGACGTACTTGGGCTGGAAGTGGATGTCGGCGATCACCGGGATCTGCGACTTGCGGGCGATCGCCGGCAGGGCCTCCACGTCGTCCTGCGAGGGCACGGCGACCCGGACGATCTGGCAGCCGGACGCGGTCAGCTCGGCGATCTGCTGGAGGGTGGCGTTGACGTCGGAGGTGAGGGTGGTGGTCATCGACTGCACCGACACCGGCGCGCCCCCACCGACCGGCACCGGGCCGACCATGATCTGACGGCTGGCCCGGCGCGGGGCGAGCGCGGGGGGCGGCGCGACGGGCATACCGAGACTGACTGCGGTCACTTCAGGCACTCACCTTGAGAAGAGCGTGATCGGGTTGACGACGTCCGCGGTGACGGTCAGCAGCGTGAACACGCCACCGATCAGGATCACCACGTACGTGATGGGCATGAGCTTGAGATAGTCGACGCGGCCCGGGTCCGGGCGGCCGAACCGGGCGAAGACCCAGGACCGGACCCGCTCGAACCAGGCGATCGCGATGTGCCCGCCGTCGAGCGGGAGCAGCGGCAGCAGGTTGAACACGCCGATGAAGAAGTTCAGCGACACGAACAGCATGAAGAACACCAGCCAGGCGTTGTTCTCCACGGCCTCGCCGCCGAGCCGGCTCGCGCCGACCACGCTGATCGGGGTGTCCACGTCCCGCTCGCCGCCGCTGATGGCCGTCCAGAGGGCGGGCACCTTCTGCGGGATGCGCTTCATCGCCTCGTACGTGCCGACGGCCATGTCGCCGGTGAACCGCGCGGTCCCGCCGAGGGCGGCGACCGGGCCGTACTGGACCCGGGTGGGGGTGCTGAACTGGAGGCCGATGCCGAGCGCGGCGACCGGGCCGACCGCGCCCTTCGGGTCGTCCAGGGGCGGGCGCTGGGTCTGCGCGAGCACGGTGCTCGTGGTGCCGGGCTGGCCGTCGCGGACGTACCCGATCTGGGCGGTGTCGCCCGGCTTGGTGGCCCGCAGCGCGGTCAGCAACTCGCCGTAGTTGTTGATCGGGGTGCCGTTGAGCGAGGTGATCCGGTCGCCGTCGCGCAGGTTGCCCGTCGCGGCCGGGCTGGCCGGGTCGCTCGCGGCGCACTCGCGCACGGTGTTCTCCGGCACCACGCACTTGGCCAGGGCGATCACCGCCGGCTCCTGGCGGGCCTCGGCGTCGGTGGTCGGGAAGTCCGGGTTGGGCAGGCCGGCGGAGACGGCGATGATCCAGGTCGCGACGAGGGCCAGCGCGAAGTGGGTGACCGACCCGGCGGACATCACGATCGTCCGCTTCCAGACCGGGTAGCGCCACATCGCGCGGTGCTCGTCGCCCGGCTCGACGTCGTCGTCCTGCGGCGTCATGCCGACGATCTTGCAGAAGCCGCCGAGCGGGATGCCCTTGAGGCCGTACTCGGTCTCGCCCCGCTTGAAGCTCCAGATGGTGGGGCCGAAGCCGACGAAGTAGCGGGTGACCTTCATCCCGAACGCCTTGGCGGTGAGCATGTGCCCCGCCTCGTGCAGGCTGACCGAGACGAGGATGGCCAGGGCGAACAGGACCACCCCGAGCAGGTACGCCATCAAGCTCCTTCCACCGATGCCGATGCCGATGACGACGACGCCGAGACCGACGACGCTGACGCCGCCGATGGTGACGCCACGATGATCTCCTGCGCGTGCGCGCGCGCCCACGACTCGGCGGCGAGCACGTCCTCGACGGTACCTGGTTCGGCGAAATCGGGAGCATCGTCCAGCACCCGCCGGAGGGTGTCGACGATGCCGAGGAACGGCAGCCGGCCGGCGACGAACGCCGCGACGCACTCCTCGTTGGCCGCGTTGTAGATCGCCGGGCGGCAACGCCCCGCCTCCCCGGCCGCCTTGGCCAGCGCCACCGCCGGGAACGCCTCGTCGTCGAGCGGGGCGAACTCCCAGGTGTGCGCGGTGGTCCAGTCGACGGCGGCGGCGGCGTCCGGCACCCGGTCGGGCCAGCCGATGCCCAGCGCGATGGGCAGCCGCATGTCGGGCGGGCTGGCCTGGGCCAGCGTCGACCCGTCGGCGAACTCGACCATCGAGTGGATCACCGACTGCGGGTGCACCATGACGGTGATGTCGGCGTAGGGCACGTCGAACAGCTCGTGCGCCTCGATCACCTCCAGCGCCTTGTTGACCATCGTCGCGGAGTTGATCGTGACGACGGGCCCCATGTTCCAGGTCGGGTGCGCGAGCGCCTGCTCGGGCGTGACCTGCGTCAACTCGTCGCGCCGCCGCCCCCGGAACGGCCCGCCGCTGGCGGTGACCACCAGCCGGCGCACCTCGCCCCGGGCGCCGCCGCGCAGGCACTGGGCCAGCGCCGAGTGCTCCGAGTCGACCGGCACGATCTGCCCCGGCCGCGTCACCGCGGCCTTCACGAGGGGGCCGCCGGCCACGAGCGACTCCTTGTTGGCCAGCGCGAGGGTACGCCCGGCGCGCAGCGCGGCCAGGGTCGGCGCGAGCCCCAGCGAGCCGACCACCCCGTTGAGCACGACGTCGCAGGGCCACTGCGCCAGCTCGGTCATGGCGTCCGGCCCCGCCACGATCTTGGGCAGCTTGAAGTCGCCGCTGGACCAGCCGCGCCGGCTCGCCTCGGCGTAGAAGGCGAGCTGGAGGTCCTGCGCGGCCGACGCCTTCGCCACCCCGACCGCCTCGACGCGCAGTTCGAGGGCCTGCGCGGCGAGCAGCTCGACGTTGCCGCCCCCGGCGCCGAGCGCCACCACCCGGAACCGGTCGGGGTTGCGCCGGACGATGTCGACGGCCTGGGTGCCGATCGAGCCGGTCGAGCCGAGCAGCACAAGATCGCGGGGAGTTGTCACCCGCCCATTCTTCCCCAGCCGGGCTGTGCGCCCGCTGGGAGCCTCGCCGCCTGGTCCGGTCAGGCGGCGTCAGGACGCCTCGTCGTCGAGCAGGTCGGCCGGGTCGACGGAGAACTCGAACGGGCTCGTCATCGTGAACGTGCTGCCCGCCGCGGCGGCGGCCAGCGGGCGGTACTCGCCGTCGACCAGCTCGTAGAGCGCCAGGGTCGGCACCCGGTTGCGCAGGTCGACGCGGAGGAAGAAGGGCACGCCGGCGGCGGCGTACTCGCGGGGGCGGTCGATCACGTCCTTGCGCCGGTTGCCCGGCGAGACGATCTCCCCGAGCAGCACAGCCTGGCTGATGTCGACCGCCGACCGGCCACCGCCCGAGGCACGCAACACGGCAATATCCGGAATGAACAAGTTAGTCCCGGACGTCAGATTGATCTCCGGGTAGACCCAGAACCCCGCGCGGCGGGCAGCGCGATGCAATAGGTAGGGCAGTTCCCGCTCGACCGACTGGTGGTCGATTCCGGCATGTGGTGTCACGATCACGCTTCCGCTCAGGACCTCGACCTTGGGGCCGTTGGTCTCCGGCAAGAGGTCGAGGGCGAGCCGCGCGGTCCACGGCTCGTCGTGCCACCGGAGCACGTCGAACGACGGCTCGGGTCGCTGCGGTGCCGGCTCGGGCGCAAACGCTGCCTGGGCCATCCGGGCTCACCCCCTCAGCGGAACATCCTGCTGGCACCCAGCCTAGTCGCGCAGCCCCGATCCGCCCTGCTCGCACACGGTGTCCGACCGCGCCGTCAGGCTCCGGCGCGCAGGACGAAGGCGTCCAGCTCCTCGCCGCCGTACCAGTCGGTGCGCCGACCCACGTAGGCCATGCCGAGCCGCCGGGCCACCGCCGCCGACGCCGTGTTGCCCGGTGACACCACCGCCCACACCTGCGGGGTGCCCGTCGCCAGTTCCCGGGCCACCAGCGCACGGGCCGCCTCCGTGGCGTAGCCGTGGCCCCACGAGTCGGGGTGCAGGTGCCAGCCGACCTCGATGTCGGTGGTCGGCACGCGCTCGTCGCGGCCCGGCAGCGGCTTGAGCAGCACCGTCCCGACGATCCGCCCGTCGGCGAGCGTCTCGATCGCCCAGGTGCCGTACCGGTCGCCGTGGGCGGCGTGCCGCTCCCGCCAGGCGGCGAGCCGGTCGACCGCGCCGGACGGGTCGGTCAGCGGCAGCCCCGGCGCGCCCAGCCAGCGCACCACCTCGGGACGGGAGTAGATGTCGTAGATCCGGGCCAGGTCGCCCGGCTCGGCGGTCCAGTCGCGGATGGTCAGGCGTTCCGTGGTGAGCACGGTCATGACGCGGGATCGTAATGCGTACCGGGGAGCGGGGCGGGGAAGAAGGTCGCGGTGGCAGACGGATGGCAGCGGACGAAGCGGATCGTCAGCGCCGCGTTCCGGCCGGTACGCGGGCGGGACCTGTCGCTGCACGCCGCCGCCATCACGTTCTACGGGTCGATCGCCGTGGTGCCCGTGGCGCTGCTGGCCATCTGGACGACGGGGCTGGTCGCCGGGGCGGACCGGGTGCGCCGGCTCACCTCGTACGCCATCGAGACGCTGCCCACCGACATCGGCGCGCACCGGGCGGTGGCCGCGCTGCTGGAGGCCGGGCTCGGCCTGACCCCGGCGCTGGCCCTGGCCTCGCTGCTGCCGGCGTCGCTGTACGGCGAGGGGCTGCGCCGGGCGTTCGTGTCGGTGGCCGCCCCGCGCGAGCCGGGCGGGGCGCTGGTCGGCTGGCGGGGCCGGCTGCTGCTGCTCCCGCTGCTCGCGCCCGCCCCCGCGCTGCTGCTGTCGATCCTGCTGGCCCTGCCGGTGACGACCCACCTGGTGCGCCAGGGCGGCTGGCGGGGCGCGCTCGGCGTGGTGCTGTCGTTCCTCGGCGTCTGGCTGGTGCTCACCCCGGTGCTGATGTGGGTGTTCCGGGTGGTGGGGCCGGCGTCGCCGGACTTCCTGTCGACGCTGGCGCTCGGGTCGTTCACGGCGGCGAACCTGTCCGGCTTCCTGCACGGCTTCGTGCTGTTCGCCTCGCTGCCGCTCGACCTCGGGGTGCCGTTCGGCGGCTTCGACGCGATCGGCGGCGGGGTGGCGGTGCTGCTGTGGCTCTACCTCTTCCACGTGATCGTGCTGGCCGGGTACTCGGCGACGCTCGCCCTGTCGGGCTGGCGGTCCCGCCGCGCCGCTGCACGATGAGCATGCGCGAGGGCGCGGCGGGCCTCCTGCCCGGGTGTCGCTGGCCCCGGGTGTCGCTGGGCTAGGGTGTCGCTAGGGGCGGTCGAGCACGCCCGCCCGGGTCGCCTCGACGAAGCCCGCCCAGGCTGCCGGGGCGAAGCTCAGCGCCGGGCCCTGCCGGTCCTTGCTGTCGCGCACGCCCACCGCGTCGGCGAACGCCGCCACCTCGACGCAGTCGCCTTCCCCGCCGGAGCGGGTGGACGTGCGCCACACACCGTCACGCTGCACTGGACATCTCCTTCGCTGTCGATGCGATCAGCTCGCGGGACTCGGCCCCGCTCAGCGCCCGCTCGGCGAGCGAGCGCCAGGCTTCCTCGTACGTCTCGATCTCGTGCGGCCTGTCCAGGTAGACCGCGCCGCACGGCCCGTCGGAGTAGATGGTGGTCGGCTCGGGCTCCCGCACCTGCTGCGGGAAGTCGAGCATGGTGAACGTGCCCGCCTGCGACCAGCGGACCAGCCCGGCGTCCAGCGGCAGCACCCGGACGCTGACGTTGTGCTGCTCGCCCGTCACCGTCAGGGCGTCGAGCTGGCGGGCCATCGCCGCCCGGTCGCGCAGCGGCCGGCGCAGCACCGCCTCGCTGATGATCACGTCGAGCTGCGGCGCCCGGGGGATCGCCCGGACGAGCAGCCGCTGCCGGCGCAGCCGCACGTCTGCCTTCGCCCGGCGTTCCGCCTCGCTCAACTGCGGGCAGTCGGTCGCGATCACCTCGGTCATGTACTCGACGGTCTGCAACAGCCCCGGCACCAGGTCGGCCTCGTACTTGCGGATCCGCGTCGCGGCGGACTCCAGGCCGACGTACAGCTTGAACCAGTCCTTGATCGCCTCCCCGTAGCTGTGCCACCAGCCGTGCGCCTTGGTCTCCCGGGCCAGGGCGCGCATGGTGTCGATGGTCTCGCGTGACGCGCCGTAGACCCGGCACATGGCCTCCACGTCGTTCGGGTGCATGGAGACCTGACCCGTCTCGTAGCGCCAGATCCGGGGTGCCGACCATTCGAGTTCCTTGGCCGCCGCCGCGACCGTCACGTACGCGTTCTCGCGAAGCTCCCTCAGATATCTGCCGAGCTGCCTACGCGGGACGGTGCTGCCCGAGTCGTCCACGTCATCCCCTTGTCTGTCGTCGCGTAAGGCACCTCATCCCTTGGTCCGCATTCTTCTCCGAAGCATTGCTCACCGCCAGCAACGAAACGAGCATCATCAGTGACCACCGCTTCGCGGCGTGGTCCCCCCGAGGGGGCAGGAGCCTCCCCCGACCTCATCCCGGCTCCTGCCCCCACCCCCATGAACCGACCCGACCCGGAGGCGCACGTGGGCATCCCCGGAAGACGCCGCACCGACCGGCCCGTGCCGCTGGGCCCGACGCACCGCCGCGACTGGTCCCGCTGGGGGCGGCACTGCGTGTGCGGCCTGCGCTGGCCCTGCCCCGACCGCATGCTGTGCCGGCCCGACCCGCACCGACAGGCGGGCAGGCGGTGAACCGGCCACGCCGCCCCGACCGCCCGGCTGGTGGCCCCGGCGACCGCGCCGCACCGGGCCGCCGGGCCCCTGCGACGGGGCGAGCGACGACCATGAGCAGCGGGTACGGGGTGTCGCTGGCCGAGCTACGCCGGCACGTGGCGGCCCGCCCGACGTGGCGGTGTCGGGTGTGTGCTGCGCCGTGGCCCTGCCAGCCGGCGAAGCTCTGCCTACGCGCCGAGTACGCACGCGACCGGGTCGGGCTGGCGATCTATCTGTGCGTGCTGATGCACGACGCGATCGCCGACCGGCTGCGCACCCATCCGAAGGAGGTGGATCCGGCGGACTACTTCGCCCGCTTCATCGGCTGGACCCGCCACTGACCGCCCAAGAAGCGGAACACAGCAAGGTCCAGGGTCTGCAACAAGTTGTCGCCGAGCCACACGTTGCGATCACCCCGCACGTTACCTGGCCACGCTAAGCGCATGACGTGTCCACCCAGACCGCCACCGACGTCGACCTCAAGCCGCATTGCTTGCTCACCACCGGCTCAACTCACCGACTCAGACACCACCCTTTTCACCAACACTTTTAGCCGCATCCCAGAGAACCCAATGAAGCAGTCGATCGCGATCGACTGCGGCAGCGTTACGCAAGCTTTGGAACTCATCTATCGCCACGTCAAGGCGGGAGTAATGCAGCTCGACCCGCTCAACGCCGGATGCTTTCGTGGGATTCTTGACCGCCGCCACAACGCACATCCAACACGGCACAGGAGACGACTCTTGAAGGTAGGGCAGGAGATAGTAGCACCAGCCCTCTTGGACCACGAGACCGCTGCCCTTACGACTTAATCCATAGCTTTTGGCGGCATCGACAAGCGTGGACATCTCACGTGACGAGACCTCCTTGGCAACCCGGGGAACAGGCCATCCGAAGCGCGACCTGATCACACCTTCACGCCACAGCCTCCTCATCACGATCACCCCTCCGACACGACCACACACTCAAGGAACATCAAATATCACCGAACAACCAAAAATTCAGTGTCGGGCGTGATCTCCTTGAAGAATGGATCATTCATTCTCCGCAGAGCTTCCCCAATTCTGTGGTTTCCATTAACAACCGTACGACCATCAAGCACCATACTTCCCCCCAACTCATCTGGGTTGTTGATCGAATCAATCAACTGCCGATCAGACATTCCTCGCACTTGCGAGACCTTCACCTGATCCCCATAGTCAGGAAGCTCAACTCCCTCCAGGTCACGAAGCCTAACTGGAGTACGGCCGCCCGGGCCACGCGCGCACGCGCTACAGCCGTTCCGACCCGCGCGCACGCGCCCACGCAACAGACCACCCGAACCCGGCAGCCTTCTGCCCACAACGTCACGACGGGCACGACCATCTGGTCCACCAAGCCGTGACGCTCGCTTCACAGGTCAAGCACCACGACGATTCAGGCGATCGACGCCACGACGCTACGCGCCGCGCCACCGGCCACGTAGGGCACCGCCGGGATCGGACCGCAAGCATCCACTAATTCGCATACGCAGCTACCATCTGACATCAACCGTGACAGCAACCGGCATGCACAGCCACGAACTCCAGTGCACAAAATTACGGCACCGCTACGGAACGCAGCGTCGACCTGGCGCTCGTCATAGTCGATGTCAACGCCCCATGCGGAGACCCTTTTTGGAAGACGAATTCGCAGAAGTCGGCTGAGCCGGAATGAACACTACCGTAGACCCGAAGGGCCGGGCCAGGCTTTACCAAAAACCCGCCTGGCCCCTCCGGGCCGCCATTGACGTCACGCCGCGCGCCGACAGGCGCCCTGTTCTGGATTTACAACCCTCTCCCGCGAGATGGTTGCCACAGCCGCCTGCAGCACCTCGGAAAGCTCATCCCGAACACCCCAATAGCTACACTACGGGCTCCCGCCAATCCGTCGGATGATGCTTGCCATTCCCTCCGCAGCAGCTCTCAACGCATGGTCAAGAGCAGCAAGATACTCCACTCGATTTTGAGCATAAGAGTCGGAGGACACCTTTTGCCACGCATCTCGGTAAGCATCCTCTAGATCAAGGACCTCTTCGACAAGTTCTGCTCGCTGGTCGAATGAAAGACCAACCCTGCCCTGCAGGAGCATGCTTAGTTGAGCCCTGGTCGAAATAACATCCCCGACGAGGCGAATATGCGCTAGACCAACCCTCTCGCTTAAGAGGATCTCCGCAAGAACAGCATCGTGATGTTCCTCTTGACCTAGCAACGCAGCCCCTAGCCTAGAGTCCTTCTGAGCGCAACCATTCCTCGCGCCCCTGCCGGTATATCCACGCCACCAGCTCGCAAAATCGACACGCAGTAGGTTACGCAACTGTTGTGAATGCCATCATAGCCGCCGAGGTCCGCCCCAATTGAGCGTTGCTGGGCCCGCATGGCCGCTCCCACGTCAGGAACATCGAAGGTTCGCTCAATAACGTTTGGGCCAAGTGGCTCCGCTCGCGCACCCGTCGTCGGGAGACCATTTGGGCTTCCTACCCCATCCCATCCTGGGATTACTTGTTCAGTCTCCAGTGACCTGCCGCCGCCCTCTACCCGAATCGTGGCATGCTCCATATCGGCGTCCCAACGCACGGTTGCCTTACCACCACAGTTGTGTGCGAGTACCGGCGCATCGCCGGCTACGACATGGTACGTGTGGGTGTTGGCGATGGTGAGGTTGTGGACGGTGGCCCAGGTGGTGACGTGTCGTTGGACCGCGGTGATCTGGACGTGGGTGCCGGCGCTGGTCTGGAGCCACTGTCCGGGCTGGAGGTCGGTGGCGTCGATCCACTGCCGGAGTTCGGGTACCCAGAAGGGGTGTCCGTCGGTGGCGGTGATCTTGCTGGCGCCGTCGTCGTCCGCGTCGCCCTTGCTCGGGGTGTCGCTGGTGGTGATGGTGACGAGGTGTTTGGTGCCGGTGCCGGTGATCGTGGCGGTGACCGTCTCGACCTCGGTTTCGCCGGTGTCGGGATTGGTGGCGAGGACCTTGTCGCTGGGTTCGATGTCCTCGATGGGTTTGGTGGTGCCGTCGGCCATCAGGACCTTGGTGCCGGGGATGAAACTGTTGTCGGTGTTGCAGCCACCACCGCCGTCGGCTTTGCCGGTGCCGCCGCCTCCGCTGGTGCCGCCGTTGGAGCGGTTGGAGCCGCCGGAGCTGCCGCCGGGTTTGGAGCCCGTTGACTTTCCGCCGCCACCGTTTCTGGTGGTGGCTGCGGTGGAGCCCTTGGGATTGGCGCGGGCCTGAGCCTGCTTCTGGACGGGGTTGCCGGTCTTCTTGGCCTGTTCGGTGGCGCGGTTGCTGACCGTGTTGACCTTGTCCTGAACCTTCTTTTTCGCAGCTTGGGCCGCCTGCTTCGCGCGTTCGATGGCGAGTTTCTTGGCGTTGAGGGCGGCGGTCTCCGCGGCCCTCGCGGCACGCAGGACGTTCTCGGCGGCGCGTTTGGCGTTCTGGAGGGCGCGGATGGCGCTGAAGGTGCGTTTCACCGCGCTGGCGATCTTCAGCGCGCTCCTGGCGGCCTTCAAGCCTGGGCTCAGCATGCTGGTGACGAGGTCGATGCAGGACCAGACGCTGCCGCCGAAGCAGCCGAGGGCGGCGTTGATGCCGAGGAAGTCCTTCAGGACGTCCCAGGCGACGGACAGGATGACCGAGGTGACGGACTTGCCCATGATGGCCTGGGCGTCGGCGACCTGGGCCGCGGACAGGCCCGCGCCGGCGAGGGCGGCGGCGGTCTCCGAGGGGGTCAGGGAGATGGACAACCCGGAGGGGTCGGTGTGGGTGGCCGGGTTGTTGTGGGCGTACGTGTAGCCGTTGGACTGCAACGGGTCGGCGGTGTCCAGCACCGGGTCGGCGGAGAGGAACCGGCCCACGCTGGGGTCGTAGAGGCGGGCGCCCAACGGGACGTACCCGGAGGGGTCGTCGCGCCGGGCGCCGAGGAACCCGGTCGGGGTCTGCATGTTGGCGGCCAGGGCGGCGGTGCCGCGCTGGTTGCCGAACGGGTCCTGCTTACGGATCCGGGTGGTCATGTTGCCGTCGAGGGTGACCTCGGCGTACGGGGTGCCCTGGTGGTCACCGACGACGGCGGCGAGGGCGGACGGGTTGGTGCCGTGGGCGTAGCGCAGCACCGACCCGCCCGGGGCGGCGTACGAGCGCTGGCTGCTCACCAGCGCGCCGCCCTGCTGCGTGGTCACCTGTGACTCGCCCAGGTGCAGGGTGGCCTGCCGGCCTTGCACGGTCAGCAGCCGTGAGCCGCCCGGCCCATAGATGTGCCGCGTCTCGTTCTGCGCCTGCCACTGCTGCGCCGCCGCCCCGCCCGCGCACGCGGCCAGGACGATCGGGGTGCCGTCGGCGGTGGCCGCGTCGCGCACCGCGAGGCACAGCCCTGACGAGGTGTGCCGGAGCTGCCCGGTCGACAGGCGCTCCACCCGCTGGTCGGCGCCACCGTCACAGGCGCGGATCTGCGCCGCCGACCCGGCCGTCGTGCCGGTGGGCTGCACGCACCAGGTGTCGTAGATGGACAGGGTGCCCAGGTTGGGGTCGGGCTGGCCGCCGGCCGGGGTGAACGCCCACTTCTGCGCCACGGTGTCGTTGCAGGCGAACAGTTGCACCGGCTGACCGGCCGTCGCGCGACCGGCGTTCAGGTCCAGGCACTTGCCGCCCAGGCCCACGTACGGGGTCCGGCCCTTGCTGCCCTGCCCGGTGATCCGCTCGACCTGACCGTCGTACGTCCAGGTCAGGGTCTGCTCGTCGCCGTTCTGCACCGAGGTGACCGACTTCGTCTCGCCGGTCAGCTCGTACAACCGCTGGGCGGCGGCGGTGATCGCGGCGCCGGCCGGGGTGACGTAGTTCTTCGTGACCGTGGTGAGGGTGCGCGGCTGGCTGCCGTCGGCCCTGCCGTAGGCGTAGGTGGTGGTGGCGTCCTTGGCGGTGTCGCCGGTGAGGTCCTTATCCACCAGCTTCGTGCGGTTGCCGAGCAGGTCGTACTCGTACTCCTGCCAGTAGCCGGAGCCGTCCGCGCCGGCCGCCACGTTGAGCACGCCGCCGGTGCCCGCCGGGCCGGGTGCGCAGGACGCCTGGTCGGCGGCGGTCCACGCCCGCTTGAGCTGGCCGAGCGCGTCGTACTGGAAGCACTGCCGTTCCTGGATGCCCCCGGCCTGCTCGCGGATGGCCAGGACGTTGCCGGCGTTGTCGTACCAGTAGTGGCGGTTCGACACCAGGTTGCCGCCCACGACGCCGGTGTCGCCGGCCTTCTCGCGGTAGACCTGCTGGCTGGTCAGGGCGCCGCTGGCGTCGTCGTACGAGGCCATGGCCCAGACCCGGTGCGGCTGCGCGCCGAGCGTCGAGCGCAACACCTGACCGTACGGCGAGTAGACCGTCTCCGCGCCGTACCAGTCCTTGCCGGAGACCGACAGGGGCAGGCCATCCTTGGTGTAGCGGACCAGCACCTTCTCGCTGGGCAGCGCCCCGACGCCGGGCAGCACGGTCGACTCGGGCATCCCCGTGTCGGTGTAGGTGTAGCCGTACGTGTAGGAGGTTTGCAGCCCCCAGGTGCTGGCGATGCTCGCGGGCAGCGTCAGCGTGGTCGACGTCGGCTGGTAGTCGTCGGTGTAGCCGCCGATGCTCTGGGTGTACGGCAGCCCGTCGGTGTAGCGGGTGGCGGTCGCCGGCAGGCCCTTGCCGCCGGCCACCGTGTCGTAGGTGTACTCGCCGAGCAGGGTGCCGCCGCTGCCGCCGAGCCGCTGCTGGACGGGGCGGGACAGCTCGTCGTAGCCGTTCCACACCGTCACGCCCCGGGCGTTGGTGCTGGTGACCTGCCGGTCCCGGTGGTCGTAGGTGAGGGTGGTGACGCCGGTGTCCGGGTCGGTGGCGCTGACCGGCCGGCCCCGGTGGTCGTAGCTCCAGGTCCACTCCTTCGGGTTCTCGGAGTGGGTGGCCCGCGTCAGCTGGCCCTGCGGGTCGTACTGGTAGCGCATGGAGACGAACGCGCTGCGGTCGCCCTTGGTGTAGGTGTCGACCCGCGTGGTGCGGCCCAGGGCGTCGGTGAACAGCCGGAACGAGGCCGCGCCCGCCGGGTTGAGCACCGTGGAGTGGTCCGCGCCGTATTCGTAGCGGGTGGACCGCAGCGGCACCTCGACGCCGTTGTGGACGGGCATCTCCTCGACGACCCGTCCGAGCCCGTCGTAGGTGTAACGGGTGGCGTTGGGCACGGCGGTGTCGGCGGCCGGGGTGAACAGGGTGCCGCTCGGGTTTCCGTCGGCGTAGTAGGCGTTACGGGTCTGCCCCACCTCGCCGGCCCGGTTGTAGAGGGTGTCGGTGATCAGCCGTCCGCCGCCGACGGCCTCCTGCTGGCTCTGCCGTTCCCGGCCGAGGCCGTCGTAGATGGTGACCGCGGTCTCCACCCGGTTCTCGTGGCTGCGGGCCTTCGTGGTGACGTACGGTGGCTTGCCGGCCTGGATGGTGTACTCGGCCCGGAAGTCGGGGATCGCCCCGGCCGACGGGGTGCGGCCGGCGGCCCACGCCTCGACGAGGCGGCCCAGGGCGTCGAACTTCGACTCGCTGACCCGGTCGTTGAGGTCGGTGCTGCGCACCACGACCCCGCGGCCGGGGTCGAACTCCTGGATCTGCCGGTGGTTGAGGGAGTTCTTCTCCTCGACCTGGAAGGGCTGGCCGGTGGTCGGGGTGTAGGTGGTCGTGGAGGTCTTCAGGTCGGGGTCGGTGCGGGAGACGACCCGGCCGAGGGCGTCGAAGCCGACGGTGCCGTCGGACTGGAAGCCGGAGCCGTCGCCCTTGAGCGACCAGGTCTGGGTGACCAGGGCGCGGGCGTCCGCCGCCAGGGCGGTCCCGTACGCCGCGCCGTCGTAGGCGATCCGGCTGGCGGAACTCAGCGACGCCAGGTTCGTCCAGGTGGCGGCGGCGCAGGTGGTGGGGCTGGTCAGCATCTGCTGGGTCAGGCCGACCAGGTTCCGGTCGAGCCGGTGCAGGTAGGTGAGCTGGGTGCACGTCTCGTCGCCGGTCTTGCCGGTGTCGCCCAGCGACTCGATCTGCGTCGGCAGGCCGTGCGTGGCGTCGTAGCTGGTCTTCGTCTCGACCTTCCGGCTGGTGCGGGTGTCGTCGCCGGTGCCGGAGGAGCGGCTGTGCGCGACCACCCGGGATTCGGTGACCCGCCAGGCGCGCAGCGGGCTGAGCCCGTCGTCCCGGTTGCGCCGGCCGAGTTCCTCGGCCTCCGGGTAGGTGACGCTGCGGGTGAGCCAGTCGCCGGCCGCGGCGTCGGCGGTGGGGTAGGTGAGTTCCTCGGCGATGCGGCCGGCGAACGGCTCGCGGTCCTTGGCGATCTCCTGGCCGGCGGCGTCCTCGACGGACACGTCGTCGCCCATGCCCCGGAAGTAGCGGGTGACGGACTTGGTCGCCACGCTGCCATCGCCGTGGTCCGCGTCGGTCTCGCCGGTGCGGACGGTGACCTGCGCGAAGCCGGCGAACTGCGAGTACGTCCGGGCCGACTTCTTGGTGAACTCCTGCTCGGCGAGCTTCCACCCGGGGTCGGCGTAGCTGTAGCGGGTGAGGGTGCTGACCGCCGGGCCGTCGATGGCGGGGAGTTCCTCGACGCTGTCCACCACGTACTTGTGGAACCAGTCGATCTCCTCGGCGCTGGGGTCGGGGTGCCAGAAGGACGGGTAGCAGAGCCGGTTGTTGTTCTTCAGCGCGGTGGTGTCCGTCTTGCCGGGCAGCCCGGTGCCGGTGGCGCAGCCGCCCGTCGGCTGCTTGTAGCTGACGACGGTCTCGCCGCCGTACTCGTTGATGATCCGGGCGATGCGCAGCCGGGAGAACCCGGGGCGGTCGTCGTTGCGCACCCGGTTCGGCATGTCCTCGGGGTTCGCCTCGAAGCGCACCGGATTCAGGGTGATTTTGTCGGTGCCGCCGGTGGGCCCGTACCCGGTGCGGGTGATCGACTCCAGCCACAGCGCGGTGTTCGGCCCGGTCCGGGTGGTGGGGAACGCCTGCGCGAGCTGGTACTCGTCGACCACCTGGCGCGCGGTGCTGCCGGGCTGCCGCTGCGCCGAGGTGGTGATCTTGTCGAGCCGCTTGCGGGTGAAGAAGGACGGGGAGGCGTTCCAGCACTTCTTGTCGTCGCCGCAACGCAGGTCGGCCGGGGTGTCGTACCAGATCCGGTACTTGGCCGGGTCGCTGCTGGTGAAGTTGGCCTCGGAGCAGGTGACGGCGCCCTCGGCGAAGCACCGCTCCGCCACCGTGAAGGTGATCTGGGCGGCCGGGGCGGCGGAGAAGATGGTGTTGGCGCGCTGCCCGTAGTCGATCCGGGTGAGATAGCCGCCCCGGTCGTACGGGACGGGGGACTTGAAGTTGAAGTTGCGGGCGTAGTGGTTGGTCTCCTTGGCCCACCACAGGCTCATCGCGTTGCCGTGGACATCCTCGACGTAGTCCAGCGACCAGCGCCAGGCCTGGGTGCAGACCGAGCCGGCCCAGTTGCCCGCCTGGTAGCAGTCCTCGCCCGCGTGGTTGCCGTAGACCGGGACGGTCAGCACCGAGTTGGTGACCGGGTCGCCCGTGGACCAGCCGGGCAGGCGGTGCAGCCCGAAGTGGTGGCGGGT
Source organism: Micromonospora sp. WMMD712 (assembly GCF_029581295.1). Lineage (NCBI taxonomy): Bacteria > Bacillati > Actinomycetota > Actinomycetes > Micromonosporales > Micromonosporaceae > Micromonospora > Micromonospora sp. WMMD712. Next base: position 6,555,330 of record NZ_CP120743.1, on the reverse strand, counting down.
GCCGTCGCGGGTGGTGACGACCCAGTATTCCCCGTCGGCGTCGCCGTTCGCCTTGCCGGTGTCCTTGACCAGTTCCACCCGGGAGCCGTCGCCGTTGGCGGTGAACCAGGTCTCCTCGTCGGCGTCCCAGACGAGCTCGGTGGTCATGCCGCCGAGGGAGAGGGTCGCGTTGTCGGAGCCCCAGCACAGGTCGCCGGTGCGGTGCGTGGAGTTGTTCGCACCCGACTTCTTCGAGTCCTGGGTGCAGTTGGCGTAGCTGCGGGTGATGGATCCGGCGCTGTAGTCCCAGCCGTCGCCGATCCAGGAGGCCTGGTTGTTGGTGGCCGAGGTCCGGCCGTCGACCGACTGCGAGGAGTAGCCCAGGTTCACCCGGGGCATCAGGCCGCCGGGAGCCTCCGGCACCTGCACCTGGTAGCCGTAGGTGAACGCGCCGGAGGAGGCGCCGGCCGCCCAGGAACCGGAGGAGAGCAACGGGGTGGCGGTGTAGTCGCCACCGGCCGAGGCCCCGGTGTCGAGCACGCCGACCACCCCGGCGCCGGCGGCGCTCGCCGCGCTGCGCGCGCCCGCGGCGCCGCTCGGGCCGGCGAGCAGCGACCCGATCGAGACACTGCCGTTGACGAGCCGGCGGGTGCCGTCGTCGTCGGTCGCCGTCGGCGCCTCGTCGGCCGGCACCAGCTCCGTCTCGCTGGACACGGCCGCCCCGGCGTCTGGGTCGGGTGCCTGGTAGGGGGCGAACGACGGGGGCGACGCGGCACCCGTGTCGGGGGCGCAGTCACCGCCGTCCGGGTCGTCGTAGACGCAGCTGGGCAGCAGCACCAGGCCGAACCGGTCGGCCGCCTGCGGGCCGTAGAGGTCGGCGAAGGGCGTGTAGTCGACGCTGAGGGCCACCTCCGCGTCCGGGTCGGCGGTCACCGGCGGGGTGATCTTCATGATCAGGCCGGGGGCCCCGACGGCCTGGGACGCCTCCGGGCTGGAAAGGTCGACCTTCCAGGTGCCGGCCAGGTCGGCCGGATCGCCGCCCTCGGGCACGCCGAGGGCGACCGGCAGGTCCTCGACCGGCAGCGGCGCCGGGGGTCGCGGCCGTCAGGTCCACCTCGCCGCTGTCCTGCTGCCACGGGGTGACCGCCTGCGGCTCGTACGGGTCCACCGGCACCTCGGCGGCGGTGGTCAGCTCCGTCTCGGCGTCCGCGTCGTGGTCGACGTGCCTGATGGTGGGGATGTCGGGCAGCTCGACCGGCATCCCGGTACGGCTCATGCCGGCGCCCGGCACCGCCCACGCCTGCGCGGGGGCGATCGCCACCAGCAGGTTCACCGAGAGCGCCAGCGCCAGCGCCCGGCGGGTGGGCGACCAGCGCCGGCGGCCCGTGGCCGGTCGGGCGGGTCGGCCGGGACGCCGTCGGGACAGCAATCCGGTTCCAGGCATACGTCGGCTCCCACCCAGGCGCGAAGACGGAAGAGATCGCGGTACGACCGCGACGGCACGGCACGCGCCGGGCGTGGCACGCCCGAGCACTGTGGATCAATCAGCGCTCTTACTCAAGGTGACCGGACGTAACCGGAGCGGCGCGGCAGTGATCCTGGCCACCACCCATTCCTCCATGAGAGCCACCAGGCGAATGAAGTCACCTTTGGCGGATCTATCCGTAGATGCCCGTCAAGCCCGGCTGATGAAAGCCGCATAGGTCAACTCTCGGTCGCGAACTCCGACGACAGCGCGTACAAGATCACGAATTGATAACGGAAGAAAGTGTGACGAGCCGGCGACTGGTTGTGCGATCGTGTGCCCGCGCTTGCTGCCCCGTGGCCCTCCGCCGGACGGGATCGCTCGTCGTTGCCGCCGCCCTGTCCGCCCGGCCCCCACGGGAGTAGACCGCCGTGACCGTGCCTCGCCTGCTCAGCCCTTTCGTGCGTACGCGTACCCGGCAGCTCTGCACCCTGGGCTTCCTGCTGGTCGCGCTCCTCGTGGCCGGGCTGCCGTACTGGCTACGCGCCGACGACAGCCGGCCCTCCCGACCGCAGCGGGCCACCGAGGCCGCGCCGGTGGACACCGCCGGCCGGGACTACTCGGCCGCGATGGCCGAGGCCCGGCGCACCGGTCAGGAGGTGCCCGTCGACACCGCGACCACCGCCACCTCGCTCACCTGGGCGCGCCCGGACAGTAAGCTCCGCACCACCTTCCACGCCCTGCCCCAACGCGCGAAGACCGCCTCCGGGCAGTGGGCCCCGATCGACACCACGCTCACCCGCGCCAGCGACACCCCCACCGGGCTGGATGTCACGCCGGCCAACGCGCCGGTGCCGGTCCGTTTCTCCGCCGGCAGCCCTTCCGCGGCGAAGCAGGGCGGGCAGTCGAGCGGCACCACCACCAACTCCCTGCGGCTCGCCCCGGCCGTCCAGCCCGAGAGTCCCGCCGAGACCGCCCTCGCCGAGGTGCAGATCGACGGCCACACGATCACGTACCTGTGGCCCGGCCTCCTGCCGGAACCGGTGCTGGACGGGCCCCGCGCGCTCTACCCCGAGGTGTTGCCCGGCGTCGACCTGCTCGTCGTCGCCCGCGAAGAGGGCGGGTTCGGGCAACTGCTGATCGTCAAGAACCGCAACGCCGCCACGCTCGACGCCGTCGACACCCTGACCTACGGGCTGCGGTCCGCGACGGCCGTCTTCCGCCACCAGCAGCCCACCAACGGGGTGCAGATCCTCGACCCCGTCAGCGGTGCGGAGATCGGCTCCATCCCCAGCCCGTTCGCCTGGGACTCCGCCGGCAGGGAACCCACCTCGCCCGAGACGCCGCTGCGCACGGCGGTGGACACCAGCGCCGACGTGCTGCAACTCTCCGGCCTCAGCGGCGCCGAGCCCGGTTCCCGGCAGGGCCCGATGCCCACCCGACTCGACGGTGAGGACACCGGCGAGGCCCGGTTGCACCTGGACGCCGCCGCCACCGGCCTGCTCACCGACCCCGAGGCACTCTTCCCGCTCTTCCTCGACCCGACCCTCAAGACAGGACTGCAGTCCTGGGCCACCGTCTACAAGCAGAGCCCGAACACCAACACCTACCACAGCACCAACTTCAACAGCGGCACCTCGGACGCCCGGGTCGGCTACGACGAGGACACCCCGCTGACGACGCGTTCCTTCTGGCGGATGGGCTTCGACAGCAAGATCAAGGGAACGGTGGTCAGTGAGGCCGGCTTCCGGGTGCTGAACAACCACTCCTGGTCCTGCACGGCCCGGGAGATGCAGCTCTGGCTCACCGGCGCCATCTCCTCCAGCAGCACCTGGCAGAAGCAACCGGCCTGGGAGTCCCTGCAGCAGAAGCGGTCCTTCGCCCACGGCTACGGCAGTAGCTGCGACGACGAGTACGTGCGGTTCGACGTGCTGGGCGCGGCCCAGGAGGCGGCCACCAAGGGCTGGGGAAGCATCACCCTCGGCATGCGCGCCACCAGCGAGTCCGACACGCTGACCTGGCGCAAGTTCAAGGCCAACACGGCGGAGCTGGAGGTCGTCCACAACCGTCCCCCGGGCGAGCCGACGGACGGCCGGACCTCGCCCGGCGGCAGTTGCGTGCCCGGCCCCGGCGGCGGCGCCACCATCGCCCGGACCACGATCTCCCTGTCGGCGAAGGCCATCGACCCGGACGGCAACCTCAAGGGGCTGCGCTTCCGCTTCTGGCGGACCGGCACCACGGCGCCCGCGGGCACCCTCGTCACCCACTCCAGTGACGGCAGGGCCAGCCGGACGATCCTCCCCAGCGACCTGGAGGACGGGGTCACCTACTCCTGGGACGTCCGCGCCGAGGACCACTCGAACGCGTCGTCCTCGTACTATCCGCCGGGCACCGAGCCGTGCCGCTTCACCATCGACGCCTCCGCGCCGCCGGCACCCGACGTCGCCAGCGACGTGTGGCTGGAGGCGACCCCGGACGGCACCACCTGGTCCACGGTCAAGTTCGGGCAGACCGGCCCGGTCGAGTTCAGCGCGGCCGGTGCCGCCCAGTTCAGCTACTCGTTCGAAAGCATCAACCCGATCACGGTGCCGGCCGTGGGGGGCAAGGCCACCGTGACCGCTCTGGCACCCCGGCACGCGGGACCGAACACCCTGCACGTGTACGCCTTCGACGCGGTCGGCAACCGCAGCGTCCGCACCGACTACACCTTCTACGTGCCGCCCAGCGAGACTGCCGACAAGCCCGGCGACGTCACCGGCGACGACCTGCCCGACCTGCTCCTCGTCGATGCCACGGGCAACCTGCGCACCTACGCGGGCGACGAGGGCGGCGAGTTGTACTCGTGGCTCGCCGCCTCCTACACCACCGGCAACGAACTGAACCCGCCGGGACACTGGTGGGACGCGGGTGCTGCCAAGGCGGCCCTGATCGCCAAGTACGACGACGCCTACCCGGGCGACGGCATCACCGACCTGTTCGCCCGCACCCCCGACGGCCGATTCTGGCTCTACCCCGGCGACGGATACGGCAGTTTCGACGTCAACCGCCGGCTGCGGGTCCTGCTGCCGGCCGGCGCGCCCGATCCGAACACCTGGACCCAGATCAAGGCCGTCGGTGACGTCACCGGCGACAAGCGCCCGGACCTGGTGGTGCGGGCCGGGACGGCGTTCTGGATGCTCGGTGGCTACACGGGGGCGAGCTTCCAGGAGGCGACCCTGATGGAGGGGTCGGCCTGGGCCCGCCGGGAGGTCGTCAACGTGGCGGACATCGACGTCGACGGCATCCCCGACCTGCTCTGGCGCAACCTGGACAACGGCAACATGTACGTCCGCCACGGCCTGCCGGGGACGGCACCGGGCAGCGTCGACCTGCACTCGCTCAAGCAGGCCGCCAACTCGCGTGACGGCGATGTCTCCTACGGCACCGGCTGGACGGAGGCGGCGATGAGCGCGGTGATCGCGATCCCGGATGTCAGCGGCGACCAGGTGCCCGACCTCTGGGTGCGGTCTGGCGCCGACGGTCAGATCCGGGTCTACCACCCCTCCGCGACGAGCGCCGGTTCCCCGGTGAAGGTCGTGCTGGGCGCGGACTGGAGCACCATGAAGTCCTTCGGCTGATCCATCAGGACTGGCCAATGCTGTGGGGACAATAGGGAGCTGAGTCACCTACGACATCACGCCGCCCGGCCCTTCCCGCCCTCCCCACCGGCCCCGGCGCGTCCCTGCACCCCGGGTGCCCATCGGGGTGCAGGGGTGGGTGGGTGATGTCGTAAGTGACTCAGCTCCCTAGCGGGCGGGACGGGGCACGTCAGCGACCTCCGGGTATCCGGTGGCGCAGCCGTTCGGAGGGCAATCGGCGGCCCGGCGGTCAGAGTCAGGAGGCAGGGTCAGCGGCGGAAGGGGCCGGTGATCTCGTACGTGATGCCGTCGGAGCCGGTGACCGCCCCGCTGACGCCCCGCTGGGAGGAGAAGTAGAGGCGGCTGCCGTCCGGGGAGAACGCCGGGCCGGTCAGCTCCGAGCCCGACTGGCCGAGCAGGCGCAGGAACGGGGTGACCACGCCGGCCGGGGTGATCATGTTGATCTCCAGGTTGCCGCCGTCCTCGGCGACGTACAGGTCGCCGGAGCGGGTGCCGGTGATGTTGTCGACGCCGGTGAGCGGGGCCGCCCCGGCGGGCACCAGCGAGTCGTCGTACGCCAGGTCGAGGCGCTGGCCGGCGGCGTCGTACGCCCAGACCCGGTTGTCGCCCTTGGTGGTGAACCAGCAGGTGCCCCGGTCGTACCAGCAGCCCTCGCCGCCGTCGAAGTGCTGCGCCGCGCCGACCTGGCGGCGGGTGGGGACGGGAAAGCCGTCGCGGTCGGGCACGTCGGCCCAGGTCACCGGGCCGGTGACCTGACCGGTCGGCGCGCAGAGCACCTGGAGCCGGCCGGTGCGCAGGTCGCCCCAGGTGTCGGGGACGAACCGGTAGAAGCAGCCGTCCTCCTCGTCCTCGGTGAGGTAGACGACGCGCCGGTCGGGGTCGCAGGCGGCGGCCTCGTGGGTGAACCGGCCCATCCGGGTGCGTTCCTCGGCGGCGCGGCTGCCGTCGGGCCAGGTCTCCATGACCCGGCCGAGCGGGGCCTCCTCGCAGGAGAGCCAGGTGCCCCACGGGGTCGCCCCGCCGGCGCAGTTGAGGTTGGTCCCGCCGAGGATCCGGTACGCCGAGGCGATGCTGCCGTCGGCGCGGAACCGCACGGCCGACGCGCCGCCGGCGAGCGGGATCTCGGAGTTGGAGACGTAGATCCAGCCGTCGGGGGCGGGGAAGCACGCGCCGCCGTCGGGGGCCCAGTGCCACAGGTAGGAGGTGCCGGCGACCCGCTGCCCGGAGCGGGCGACCACCCGGCTGGTGAAGCCGGCGGGCAGTTGGATGCCGTTGGCGTCGGCGGCGAGCAGGTCCCCGTACGGGCCGGGGCCGGGCTGGGCGGGCCCGACGGCGAGGGCCGGCGCGGAGCGGGCGGCGGAGGCCCAGAGGCTGCCGCAGAAGGCGGCGGCCCCGCTGGCGACGGTGGCGCGCAGGACGGTACGACGGTCCATCGGTTACCTCCCGGTAGGGTCGATGCCCCACCGACGGTAGAGCCGGTGAGGCATCGACACCAGTGACTACCCGATGAACGCGGGGTGACGGCTCTCCGGCCCGACCGCCTCGGGTTCGGGCGCGTCCGGCGGCGCGGGCTGCGCCGGGTCGTCCGACTCGCGGATGCCGAAGCGGCGGTAGACCGCGCCGAGCGGGCCGGGGGCCCACCAGTTCCAGCGGCCGAGCAGGCGCATGGTGGCCGGCACCAGCAGCGCCCGCACCAGGGTCGCGTCGACCACGATCGCCACGATCATGCCGATCCCGATCAGCTTGATGTACGCCATCGCGCCGGTGGCGAAGCCGGCGACCACGATGACCAGCAGCAGGGCGGCGGCGGTGATGATCCGGCCGGTGCGTTGCAGGCCGGCGGCCACCGACGCGGTGTTGTCGCCGGTGCGGTCCCACTCCTCGCGGACCCGGGAGAGCAGGAACACCTCGTAGTCGGTGGCCAGGCCGAACAGCACGGCGAGCATGAGGATCACGTTGCTCGGCTCGATGAACCCGGTCGGGGTGAAGCCGAGCAGCCCGGACAGGTGGCCGTCCTGGAAGATCCAGACCACCACGCCGAACGACGCGCCGATGGAGAGCAGGTTCATCAGCACCGCCTTGACCGGCAGCACCACCGAGCCGAACGCGAGGAAGAGCAGCAGCAGGGTCGCGCCGGCCATCAGCAGGGCCATCCAGGGCAGCCGGTCGCCGAGGCTGTCCAGCAGGTCCCGGTCGACGCCGGGCCGGCCGCCGACGAGCACCCGCGCGCCGTCCGGGGCGGGCAGGGCGCGCAGGTCGCCGACGAGGTCCCGGGCGGCGTCGCCGGTCGGCTCGCCCGGGTAGGCGACGGCGAGCAGCGTCGAGGCGCCGTTGGTCGCGGCGACCCGCACGCCGGTGACCCCGGGCACCGCCGCGATCCGGTCGGCGAACGGCTCGACCGCGTCGGCCGGCACGCCGGTGACCAGCACGTCGATGGGGGCGATGGTGCCGCCGGGGAACCGCGCGGCGATCCGCTCGGAGACCACCCGGGGCCCGGCGTCCGCCGGCAGCACCCGCTCGTCGACCCCGCCGAACCCGGCGCGCAGGAACGGGGTGGCCAGCAGCCCCAGGATCAGGGCCACCCCGACCAGGTAGGGCACCGGGCGGCGCATCACGCTGCGTGCGATCCGGGCCCAGGCGCCGCCGGTGTCGGCCTGCGCCGGGCCGGCGCGGTGCGCCCCGCGCCGCCACGGCAGCGGTACGCGCACCGCGTCGACCCGGCGGCCGAGCACCGCGAGCAGGGCCGGCAGCACGGTGAGCGCCGCGAGCATGGCGACCAGCACGGCGGCCATTCCGCCGAGGCCCATCGAGCGCAGGAACGGCTGCGGGAAGACCAGCAGGCTGGCCATGGCGAGGGCGACGGTGAGCCCGGAGACGAGCACGGTGCGGCCGGCGGTGGCCATGGTGCGGCGTACCGCCTCGGCGGTGTCGCGGCCGGCGGCGAGTTCCTCGCGGAACCGGCTGACCACGAACAGGGCGTAGTCGACGGCCATGCCGAGGCCGATCAGGGTGATCACGTTGATCGCGAAGACCGACACGTCGGTGACCATGCTGAGCAGGCGGACGGCGACCAGCGCGCCGAGGATGGCGAGCCCGCCGACGAGCAGCGGGGTGGTGGCGGCGACCAGCCCGCCGAAGATCAGCACGAGCAGGACCAGCAGCACCGGCATGGAGAACAGCTCGGCGCGGGTGATGTCCTCGCTGGTCTGCTCGGTGGCGTACCGCTGGAAGGCCACCGCGCCGCCGAGCTCGGTGCGCAGCCCGGGGGCGTCGAACGCGGGCCGCACCGCGTCGAACGCCTCGGCGCGGGCGTCCTCGTCGACGCCGTCGAGCTGGACCAGGGCGTAGGTGGACCGGCGGTCGGCGGAGACCAGGTGTGGCGCCGGGGCGTCGTAGAAGGTGGTCACGCTGGTGACCTCGGGACGCTGGCGCAGCGCCGCGACGGTGCCGGCGACCGGGTCGCGGAACGCCGGCTGGTCGACGGTGGCGGTGTCGCTGGACCAGAGCACGATCACGTCGGCGCCCTGCCGGCCCAGTTCGGCGGTGATCCGCTCGGCCGTGCGGCTGGACTCGCTGGCCGGGTCGGCGAACCCGCCGCCGCTGAGCTGGCCGAAGACGCCGGTCCCCCAGGTCGCGCCGAGCGCCATGAGCGCCACGGCGGCGGCCAGCACTGCCCAGCGGGCCCGCACCACCGCCCGCCCCCACCAGTCGAACATCGCAATCCCCCTCACCGACCGTTAAGGTCGTGGTCAGTAACCATGGCTCTCCGAAGTGAACGCCGTTTACTATTACTACGTCGTTCGCTCCAGTCAAGGGGGTTCACGCATGTCCGCACCGACCCGGCGGGAACGGCTACGCGCGGCCACCCTCTGCGAGATCAAGAACGGGGCGCGCCGGCTGTTGGTGACCGGCGGGGTCGAGGCGGTCTCCCTGCGCGCCATCGCCCGCGACATGGGGATGACCGCGCCCGCCATCTACCGCTACTTCCCCAACCTGGAGGGCCTGGTCGGCGCGCTGACCGGCGACCTCTACGACGAGCTGCGCGCCATCAGCGAGGCGGCCCGGGACACGGCCGGCGACGACCCGGTCGACCAGCTCACGGCCATGTGCCGGGCGATGCGCCGCTGGGCCGTCGCGCACCCCGCCGAGTTCACCCTGATCTTCGGCAACCCCGTCCCGGGGGTCGCCACGTTCACCGACGCCTGCGCCGACGCCGAGCACCCCGGCGCGCGGCTCGGGGCGGTCTTCCTCGCCCCGTTCCTCGCGCTGACCCGGGACGGAGCGCTGCCCGGGCCACCGGCCGACGCGCTGCGCCAGCAGCTCGGCTGCCACCTCGCCCCGCTCACCACCAAGCACGGCGACCTGCCGATCGAGGTCGCGTACGCGTTCCTGTCCGCCTGGACCCGACTCTACGGGCTCGTCGCCATGGAGGTCTTCGGCCACCTCGCCTGGGCCGTGGACTCCCCCGAGGCGCTGTTCGAGACCGAACTCGCCGCGCTGTTCGCCCCGCTGCGCGGGACGCCCGGCACCGGCCCGCCGACCGGGAACGGCGACGGCCCCCCGGCCGGGTCCGCGCGGCACTAGGCTGCCCGAGCATGAGCGAGCGCAGCGGCACGACCGCGACGAGCAAGGCGAGTGAACTGCCGGCCCGCGCCGACGTGGTGGTCGTCGGCTCCGGGCACAACGGGCTGGTCTCGGCGATCCTGCTGGCCCGCGCCGGCCTCGACGTGCTGGTGCTGGAGGCCGCCCGGGTGATCGGCGGGGCCACCCGCACCGAGAACCCGTTCCCGAAGGTCCCCGGGCTGCGCCACTCCACCGGGTCCTACCTGCTCGGCCTGATGCCGCCGGAGCTGCTCGCCACGCTCGACGTGCGCATCCCCGTGCTGCGCCGCGACCCGCACTACTTCCTGCCCACCCCGGGCGGCCCCGGGTCGCCGTACCTGCTGATGGGCAGCGACACGGCCGCCACCCGGCGGCAGCTCGCGGAGTTCTTCTCCCCCGCCGACGTGGCCGCCGACGACGCCATGCAGGCCGAGCTGGCCCAGCTCCGCGACGACCTCGCCCCCGCCTGGCTGGCCGAGCCGCTGCCGGTCGAGGAGATCGCGCAGCGGCACGTCCGGCCCGCCCTGCGGCAGGTCTTCGTCGACCTCGTGCGCGGCTCCGTGGCCGACTACCTGGCCCGCTTCGACTTCCGCTCCGAGCTGCTGGTCAGCATGTACGCGGTCACCGACGGCCTGTCCGGGCTCAACGCCGGCCCCGACGACCCCGGGACCGGCCACAACTTCCTCGTGCACAACATGTGCCGGCTGCCCGGCTCCGACGGCACCTGGATGATCGCCGAGGGCGGCATGGGCACCGTCTCGCGCACCTTCGCCGCCGCGGCCCGCGCCGCCGGGGCCACCATCCTGACCGACGCCCCGGTCACCGCGATCACCCTCGACGGCGGCGCGGCCAGCGGCGTGACCCTCGCCGACGGCCGGCACGTGGCCGCGCGGGTGGTGCTCGGGGCGTGCGACCCGTACCGGCTGATGGACCTGCTGCCCGACGGCGCGCTCCCGGCGGAGCTGGGCGCGCGGATGGCGGCCGTCCGCCGGCCCGGCACCACCCTCAAGGTCAACCTGGCGCTGACCGGGCTGCCCCGATTCTCCTGCCTGCCCGACGACGCGCCCAGCCCGTTCGGCTCCACCATCCACCTGCTGCCCGGGTCGGCGTCGCTGGTCGGCGGCGGGGGCGAGCCGCCGATGGCGGCGCTGCGCGCGATGTGGGCCGACGTGCAGGCCGGGCGGCTGCCCGCCGAGCCCACCATCGAGTGGTACCTGCACACCACCGTCGACCCGTCGTTGCAGGACGAGGCCGGGCACCACTCGTCGGCGCTGTTCGTTCAGTCGGTGCCCTACGCCCTCGCCGACGGCACCTGGGACGCGGCCCTGCCCGGCTACGTCGACCGGCTGATCGGCATCTGCGAGCGGTACGCGCCCGGCACCGGCGACCTGATCGCCGACGCCGTGCCGCTGCCCCCGCCCGGCATCGAGGCGCACTTCGGCATCACCGGCGGGCACATCCACCACGTCGACAACACGGTCAGCTTCACCGACCGGATGCCGTACGCCACCGGCGTCGACGGCGTGTACGCCGGCAGCGCCGGCTGCCACCCGGCGGGCAGCGTCATCGGGGCGGCCGGTCACAACGCGGCCCGCCGCATCCTCGCCGATTGGGGGTAAGGAGGGGCCCCTTGTTAACGCATCCGGTAGAGAGGGGTTCCCTTCTCACCCCGTCGGGCGGGGCGCTCAGCCCTCGGCGGCCGCGATCTCCTTCGACGGGGGCAGGTCGCCGGGGCCACGGATCAGGTAGAGGCCCACGAGCAGGAGGTAGGCGACCAGGCTGAGCACCGGGTCGACGAAGACCACCGCGAAGGCGACCAGGTAGAGCACCGGCCCCAGCAGGAACCGGCGGGCCACCGCCCGGGCCAGCCGGGGGTCCAGGTCCGGGTGGAGCAGGTGGCGCCGCCGCGCCCACCACCAGCTCAGGTTGAAGAACAGCGCCTCGCCGAGCACCGTGCCCACGTAGAGGGCGGCGGTGAGCCGCTGGTCGCCGACCGGGCCGCGCAGGTTGTCCGACAGCAGGTTCGCGGCGAACGGGATGGCCGCGACGAAGAGCAGCAGGAGCAGGTTCAGCACCAGCAGCAGCTGGTCGACGCGGACCACGTACCGCCACATGTTGTGGTGGGTGAGCCACACCTGGCCGACGATCGCGAAGGTGATCACGTACGCCAGGTACGACGGCCACTCGTGGAACAGCGCGCCCGCCAGGTCCGTCCCGGTGGGGTGCTGCGGGGCGAACTGGAGCAGCTCGACCGCCATCAGGGTCAGCACGATGGCGATCACGGCGTCGCTGAACGCCTCCACCCGGGAGGCGTCGCGGGCCATCTCGCTGCGCCGGCCGTACCGGTAGCCGGCCCCCTCGTCCGCCCCGCCCGTCACGGCGTCGACCCGCCGGTCACGACTCCACCCCGCCCGTCACGACTCCATGGTCACCTGCGGGCGGGGCGGAACGGGAAGGAACGGCACAACGGGGATGAACGGGACGGAACGCCGGGTCAGGGCGTCGGGGCGGACGCGTCCGCGCGGTGCGCCCGGACCTTGTGCCCGACGCTGGTCAGGCAGCGCCCGCTGGGCAGGTCGAACTTCCAGCCGTGCAGCTGGCAGGTGAGCTGGTCGCCCTCGACGATGCCGAACCGGGTGAGGTCCGCCTTCAGGTGCGGGCAGCGGCGCTGCACCACCCAGTCGCCGAGGGTGATGTCCTCGGCGTCGCTGGTGCGCTCGTGCTCGTCGTACCAGCCCTCGGCGTACTGGAGGCGCTCGGTGGACAGGCACTTGAAGAAGGCGTACACGAACTCGTTGTACTGGCCGATCCGGGCCGCCGAGAACCGGCAGGACAGGAAGAGCGAGTTGACCCAGTCGACCTCGCCGATGTGCAGCAGGTGCTCCACGAGGGCCCGCTCGGTGCGGAACCGGTAGCGGACCTTCTCGTCGGCGTACGGTCGGACCTCCTTGCCGGGGAAGTCCACCACGATCGACTCGACGGACTCGCCGTCGTAGTCGACCAGGTCGAAGCGGACCGGGCCGCCGACGCCCTTGGCCAGGTAGATCGACTCCTCCAGCAGCGGCTCGATGCGGCGCTTCATCCCGGCCAGCACGTCGACCTCGGGGTGCCGCCAGGACGCCTTCTCCGCCTCGATGACGCCGCGCTTGCGCTCCCGCATCTCCTCCAGGTGGGCCGTCTTGTCCGCGAAGAACTCCTCGACCGGCTGCGGGTGGGTGGTGGTCGCCCCCGAGGCGGTCACCTCGGCGACGCTGCCCGGCAGCAGCACGATGCCGTTGGTGCCGCCGACCTTCGCGTACTCGGCGAGGAAGACCGACTGGTCGGGGAAGATGTTGCCCTCGTCGCCGTGGATGTCGTTGAACTGCCACAGGTCGTCGTCGAGGAAGCACGGCGGGCCGGCGATCGGGAAGACGTGGTCGGCCTTCAGGTCGGCGATGTAGCGCCAGGTGCGGTCGAACTGCCGCTCCCGCTTCTGCTTGCCGAACGCGGTCTTCGCCGACTGCGGCAGCTCGTAGACCATCGGATACCAGATCGCCCCGGAGAACTGGAGCAGGTGGGCGTGCACGTGCCCCAGCTCGGCGAAGACGCTCAGGTCGGTCGGGCGGGCGTCGTTCTGGTTGAGCAGCCGCACCCCCTCGTGCTCCACCCACAGCGAGGAGTCGCCGATCGGGCCGTCGGTCGGGCTGGTGAGCGCCTGGATCATGATCCGCAGGCCGCCGTCGAGCTCCACGACCTGCTCGTTCGGGGCCCGCAGGAACTTCGTGAAGCCCAGCGCCCGCAGCTCGTCCTCCATCTCCGAGGTGGGGAACTCGGGCAGCAGGACGGTGGCGTCCTTGGACACGAAGTCGCGCAGGTGCGCGGCGTCGAAGTGGTCCCGGTGCAGGTGCGACACGTACAGGTAGTCGACGTCGCCGAGGGTCTCCCAGTCGAGCTGGGAGTTGTCGGGGAACGGGAACCACGAGGCGAAGTAGGCGGGATTGACCCACGGGTCGCACAGGATGCTGCCCGCGGCCGTGTCGATCCGCATGCTGGCGTGTCCCGTACCGGTCACTCGCACCGCAGTCCCCCTCAGAAAGACAATCAAGGTGTACGTCCCGACGCTACCGGAGGCAGTCTGGCCGCCGGCCCGCGACGCCGGTAGTGCCGTCCGGCCCGGGTCCTCCGGCCTCCGGCCGGTCCACTGGGCGCCGGTGGCCGGCACGGGGCACCGGCGGCGGCTGCGGGCCGGTGTGTGCCGGGCCGGCGGGAAACCCCCACCGCACGAGGTCAGCCGCGGGGCGTGCCAGACTAACCGGAGATCCGATCGCGAGGGAAGGACCGACAGTGGCAGGAAGCGAGCCGGTGACGTCGCCAGATCAGCACAAGCCCGGGCACCGCAAGGCCGGGCGGATCGGCGCGGTGGTCTCCGCGCTGGCGCTGTTGGCCATGCTGTGCGGCAACCACGAGGGCAGGGTCGAGGACATCTGGCTGGTGGGCCTGGCCGTGCTGCTGCTGGCCATCGTCGTCGGCGACACGGTGCTGCGCCGCAACGGCCTGCGGTCCTGACCCCGGCCGGACCGGCAACGCGCGAAGGGCCCGCCCCCGTCGGGGTGGGCCCTTCGTCGTGTCCGCGTGCCCGGCGGCGCGGGCGGATCGCCCGCGCCCGCCGGACGGTCAGCGGCCGAAGAGGATGTCCTGGACGTCCTTGAGCGCGGCGTCGACCTCTGCCTCGAAGTAGCCGCCCGGGACCAGGCCGAAGCGCAGGGTGTCCAGGTCCTTCGGGTTGACCGGCATCGGGCCCCGGCCGGCCATCCCACCGAGGATGCCCTCGAAGAGCCGGTCGACCTGGTCCGGGTCGTATCCACTGCCGAACCGGCGCACCTGGAAACTGCGGCGGATCTGGTCCACCCGGTGCAGGTCGCTGCCGGGCGGACCGGCCATCGGCGGGCCACCGACGGGCGGGCCACCGACGGGCGGGCCACCGACGGGCGGGCCACCGACGGGCGGGCCACCGATCGGGGGGCCGCCCACGGGCGGGCCGGCCAGCGGCGGCGGGCCCCCGATCGGCTGCGGCGGCATGGGCGGGGGCCCGGCCGGGCCACGGCCGCGCAGCTCACGAAGGTCGCGCTCGGGCATCCGGATCTCGGCGGTCATGTCGGCCCGCCCGTGCCGGCCCGCCTCGAAGCCGTCGAAGCGCTGCTCGTCGGGGGCGTAGCCGCCGGGGCCCGGGGGCAGGCCCCGGGGCGGCGGGCCGCCGGGCCCCCTACCGGGGCCGGGACCCATCGGGCCGCCCGGACCCAGCGGGCCGCCACCCGGGCCGCGCGGGGCGTCGTACCCGCCGCGCGGCGCGTCGTAGCCGCCTCCGGAGAAGCCACCGGTCGGCTCGTCGTATCCGCCGCCGCCGCCGGAGAAGCCACCGGTCGGCTCGTCGTACCGGCCGTAGCGGTCGCCGGGCGGGCCGGCCTGCGCCGGCATCGGCCGGGGCGGCATGGGCTGCGGCATCGGCGCGGGCCCCCGGTCGTCGCGCAGGAGCGGCCCACGGTCGTCGCGCATCGGCAGGGGGCCGCGGTCGTCGCGCATCGGGACGGGCCCCCGGTCGTCCCGCATCGGCGGGCCCATCCGGTCCGGCGGGCCCATCCGGTCGGACATCCGGGGGTCTGCGCCGCGACCGGGCGAGCCGCCGCGCTCCTCCAGCTCGGCCAGTTGCCGCTCGACGCGGTCGAGGTGCAGGTCGACCTGCCACTCGTCGTAGCCGTTGAAGCGGACCCGGAAGACGACGTCGTGGACCTCCTGGGAGGCCACGGGCGCGCCAACGGGCCGGCCGTCGAGCGTCGCCTCGACCCGGTCCAGGAAGGCGTCCACCTCGTCGACCTTGTATCCCCGGCGGAGCGCCTTGCGCCGGAAACGCTGACCCTGACTCGCCACTATGTCTCCTGGTCTCGTTCGGTACGCCCCGTCACGCCGTTGCCTCCTGCGGCGTCCCGCTGTCCCCGTCGCCGGCGGCGGCGAGCTGCCCGCACGCGCCGTCGATCTCGCGCCCCCGGGTGTCCCGGACCGTCGTCGAGACCCCGGCGGCGCGCAGACGCCGGACGAACTCCCGCTCGACGGGCTTCGGGCTCGCGTCCCACCGGCTGCCCGGGGTCGGGTTGAGCGGGATGAGGTTGACGTGGGCCAACCTGCCGGCCAGCAGCTTGCCGAGGAGGTCGGCCCGCCACGGCTGGTCGTTCACGTTTTTGATCATCGCGTATTCGATCGACACCCGACGCCCCGTGCGGGCCGCGTAGTCCCACGCCGTGTCCAGCACCTCGGCGACCTTCCACCGCTGGTTGACCGGCACGAGTTCGTCGCGCAGCTCATCATCGGGCGCGTGCAGGGACAACGCAAGGGTCACCGACAGGTCTTCGCTGGCCAGCCGCCGGATCGCCGGCACCAGGCCGACCGTGGAGACCGTGATGTGCCGCTGGGACAGGCCGAGCCCCTCGGGGGCGGGGGCGACCAGCCGGCGGATCGCCGCGACGACGCGCGAGTAGTTGGCCAACGGCTCACCCATGCCCATGAACACGACGTGGGACAGCCGCGGCGGTGAGCCGGCGACCGCGCCGGAGGCGGCCACGCCGGCCAGGTAGACCGCCTGGTCGACGATCTCGGCCGTCGACAGGTTGCGGGTCAGCCCGGCCTGGCCGGTGGCGCAGAACGGGCAGGCCATGCCGCAGCCCGCCTGGCTGGAGATGCAGACGGTCACGCGGTCCGGATATCCCATCAGCACGCTCTCCACCAGCGAGCCGTCGTGCAGCCGCCAGAGCGCCTTGCGGGTGGCGCCGTCGTCGCAGGCGAGCTCGCGGACCGGGGTGAGCAGGGTGGGCAGCAGCTCGGCGGCCAGCCTGTCCCGGGTGGCCGCGGGCAGGTCGGTCATCGACGCGGCGTCGCGGACCAGGCGGCCGAAGTAGTGGGTGGACATCTGCTTCGCGCGGAACGCCGGCTCGCCCAGCTCGGCCACCAGGGCCTGCCGGGCGGGCAGGTCGAGGTCGGCGAGGTGGCGGGGCGGCATGGCCGCGCGGCGTGCGGCGGGGGTGTCCGGGGTGACGGGGATCAGGGGAAGGCTCGTCATGACCCGTCCAGTCTCCCACGCCGTTCGCCCGACGCACCTGGCCGGAGGTGCCGAATCGGACCCGACCACGCGGCCGGAACGGGCTGACCGGCGTGATTCATGCCTCAGCCCACCACCGGGACGAAAACCGCCAGCAACAGGTACGCGGTGGGCACCGCGAACAGGATCGAGTCGAGGCGGTCCATCAGGCCGCCGTGCCCGGGCAGCAGGTTGCTCATGTCCTTCACGCCGAGATCCCGCTTGATCATGGACTCGGCCAGGTCGCCGAGGACCGCCGCGCAGGAGACGGCCACGCCGAACAGGGCGCCCCACCAGGGGGCCACGTCGAACAGCAGCCAGATCAGCAGGGCGCTGCCCGCCGCCGCCGCGGTGACCGAGCCGCCGAAGCCCTCCCAGGACTTCTTCGGGCTGATCGAGGGCGCCATCGGGTGCTTGCCGAGGTTGGCTCCCGCCGCGTACCCGCCGGTGTCGGAGAGCACCACCGCGACCAGGGTGACCAGCACGCGCAGGTGCCCGTCGCCGGGCGCGGCGGCGAGCATCGCCGCGAAGCCGCCGAGGAACGGCACGTACACGGCGATGAGGGTGGCCGCCGTCAGGTCGCGCTGGTAGTCGCCCGGCCCGTCGCCCAGCCGCCAGATCATCGTGCCGAGCACGGTGACCAGCAGGCCCAGGCAGAGCGCGTCGGGGCCGGCGAACCAGGCCAGGCCGACCGTGAGCACGCCACCGGCGATCAGCGGCACCAGCGGCGGATGGGCCCCGCTGCGGCGGACCGCCCGGGCCATCTCCCAGCTGCCGATCGCGATCGCGGCGGCGAGCACGAGGAGGAAGGCGGGCAGGTAGAAGAAGAGCGGCAGCAGGACGGCCGCGCCGAGGCCGACGCCCACCCCGATCGCCGCCGGCAGGTTGCGGCCGGCGCGGCCGGCCGGGGCCTGCTGGGTGGGCGGACGCTCCGCGCTCGCCCGTCGCCGGCCGGGCCCGCGCCGGCCCCGGGGCGGCTCCGGCTCGGCGACGTCGCCGGCCGGCCCGTCCGACGGGTACGCCGGACCGGCCGGCTCGTCGGGCGGGTACGCCGGCCCCGTCGGCGGGTGGGCGGGGAAGAGCCCGTCGGGCTCGGGAGCGAACCGGCCACCCGCCCCGGGAGCGCCACGCCAGCCCGGCGGGTCGACGGGGTCACCGGGTCGCGGCGGCTCGTCGGGCACCGGGCGGGCGCCGTACGGGTCGGTGGCGTCGGCGTCGAACGGCTCCGGCCGCCCCGCCGGGCGGCGCGTCTCGGGCCGACCGCCCGGGGCCACCGGGGCGTACGCGTCGGTGGTGGCGCTGCGGGCCCACTGCCCCGGCTCCAGCTCACGGTCGGGCCAGGGGAGCGCGGCGGGGGCGTCCGGCCGGTCCCAGCTGCGGGACTCGGGGCTGCGGTAGGGGTCGAGGTGGGACATCACGCACCGAGCGGACGCGGTACGGGGTTCACCACATGACGTACGACCAAGACCATCCCCTACGACGACTGTTCCGTCCGATTGACCGGCGCGACGGCCGGGCGATCCCGCCCGTTCACCGCGTGGTGGCCGGAATCGTGCCGAGCCTACTGCACGGGTCGCCCCGGGAGGGTGGACGAGCCCTCCGTGCGCCGCCGGCGGTGCGCCCCGGGTTCGCCCGGTTCCGGCCCGTGACGACGGAGGCACCGGCGCCGCCGCCCGACGACGGCGGCACACCGGTGCCACGACAACAGGTCTCGCGTGCCGGCCCTGGGGCCGGTCGCGGCTCAGACCTCGAGCAGCTCGCTCTCCTTGTGCTTGACCAGCTCGTCGACGGTGGCCACGAACTTCTGGGTCAGGTCGTCGAGGTCCTTCTCGGCGCGGCGGCCCTCGTCCTCGCCGACCTCGCCGTCCTTGACCAGCCGGTCCAGCTCCTCCTTGCCCTTGCGGCGGATGTTGCGCACCGCCACCTTGGCCTCCTCGCCCTTGTGCCGGGCCACCTTGATCATCTCGCGGCGGCGCTCCTCGGTCATCTGCGGGAGCAGGATGCGCAGCTGGGTGCCCTCGTTGTTCGGGTTCACGCCGAGGTCCGAGTCGCGGATCGCCCGCTCCATGGCGCCGATCTGCGAGTTGTCGTACGGCTTGATGATGACCATGCGAGGCTCGGGGACCCCGATGGACGCCATCTGGGGCAGCGGCGTGGGGGTGCCGTAGTAGTCGATGATGACCTTGGAGAACATGGCGGCGTTGGCGCGACCGGTGCGGATGGCGCCGAACTCCTCCTTGGCGTGCTCGATGGCCCGCTCCATCTTCTCCTCGGCCTCGAGGAGGGTGTCGTCGATCACCGGTCTCCTCGCCTCCTTCTTTGTGCTCGTCGTGGGCTGTGCTGTGTGTCGCGGGGCCGCCTCGCGCGGCCCACGGCCGCTCAGGCGGTGATCAGGGTGCCGATCTTGTCGCCACCCACCGCGCGGATGATCGTGTCGTCGCCCTGCGCGCCGAAGACCAGCATCGGCAGGCCGTTCTCCATGCAGAGGCTGAACGCGGCCGCGTCGGCGACCCGCAGGTTGCGGCGGAGCACCTCGGAGAAGGTGATCGAGTCGAGCTTGCTGGCGGTCGGGTCGATCCGGGGGTCGGCGGTGTAGACGCCGTCCACGCCGTTCTTGCTCATCAGCACCACGTCGGCCCGGATCTCCAGCGCCCGCTGGGCGGCCACGGTGTCGGTGGAGAAGTAGGGCATGCCCGCGCCGGCGCCGAAGATGACGACCCGGCCCTTCTCCAGGTGCCGGATCGCGCGCAGCGGGATGTAGGGCTCGGCGACCTGGGCCATCGTGATGGCGCTCTGCACCCGGGTCTCGATGCCCTCCTTCTCCAGGAAGTCCTGGAGGGCCAGGCAGTTCATCACGGTGCCCAGCATGCCCATGTAGTCGGCGCGGGCGCGGTCCATGCCCCGCTTCTGCAGCTCCGCGCCGCGGAAGAAGTTGCCGCCGCCGACCACCACGGAGACCTGCACGCCGCGGCGTACCACGGTGGCGATCTGCCGCGCGATGGCCTGGACGACGTCGGGGTCGACGCCGATCGCGCCGCCGCCGAAGACCTCGCCGGAGAGCTTCAGCACCACCCGGCGGGCCCGTCCCGGCGGTGGGGCGGTCGGATCCTCCGCCGCCAGGCTCCGGTCACTCACAACCTGCGTCATCCGCCCCGCCCTTCCCCGGCCGCACCCCACGTGCGCCGGTTACCGCGTACCTGCCGTCGCTGACCCTACGCCGCCGCTCCGGCCGCGCGGGCCAGGCATGGGACGAGGAGGCCGCGGTGCCCGTCACGTACACCAGCGGCCTCCTCGTCGACGTTCCCTGCCCACGGGCGCGCATCAGGCGCCCGACCGGCGGCTCAGGCCTGGCCGACCTCGAACCGCAGGAAGCGGGTCACCTCGATGCCGGCCTCGGCCAGCACCTGCTTCACGGTCTTCTTGTTGTCGGCGACCGACGCCTGCTCGATCAGGACGTAGTCCTTGAAGAAGGCGTTGACCCGGCCCTCGACGATCTTCGGCAGCGCGGCCTCGGGCTTGTTCTCCTCGCGGGCGGTCTGCTCGGCGATGCGCCGCTCGGACTCGACGACGTCGGCCGGCACCTCGTCCCGGGTGAGGTACTTCGGCCGCATCGCGGCGATCTGCATGGCGACGCCCCGGGCGTCGGCGTCCCCGGCCTCGTCGGTCTTGCCGGCGTACTCCACCAGCACGCCGACCGCCGGCGGCAGGTCCTGGCTCTTGCGGTGCAGGTAGACCGCGACGGTGCCGTCCAGCTTGGCGAAGCGGTTGAGCACCAGCTTCTCGCCGATCTTGGCGGACTGCTCCTGGATCAGGTCGGCGACCGGCTTGCCGTCGATGCTGCTGGCGAGCAGCTCCTCGGCGGAGGTCGCGCCGCTGGCCTCGCCGTGCTCGACGAGCTGCTGGGCCAGCGCGATGAAGGCGTCGTTCTTGGCGACGAAGTCGGTCTCGCAGTTGAGCTCCAGCAGCGCCTTGCCGGAGTGGGCGACCAGGCCGTTGGCGGCCGTGCGGCCGGCCCGCTTGCCGACGTCCTTCGCGCCCTTGACGCGCAGGATCTCGATGGCCTTGTCGAAGTCGCCCTCGGCCTCGGTCAGCGCCTTCTTGGAGTCCATCATGCCGGCGCCGGTGAGGTCGCGGAGCTTCTTGACGTCCGCGGCGGTGAAGTTGGACATGACTCTCTCTTCGGTGTTGGGACTCGGTGGGTTGGTCTGGGGGCCGGGTGGGTCGAGCCGGGACCGGTCACCCGGGACCGGGCCGGACGCGCCCGGCGTGCCCGCCGCGCCCCGCCGCCCGGGGAAACGGACGGCGGGCGCGCGGCGGCGCGGTCACTCCGCTGCGGCGGCCGCCGGCTGCTCGGCGGCGGGCTGCTCGGCGGCGGCGGGCTGCTCGTCGGCCTTCTTCGGCTCCTCCAGCAGCTCGCGCTCCCACTCGGCCAGCGGCTCGTCGGCGCCGACCTGACCCGGCTCCGGCTTCTCGTCGCCGCCCCGGCGACGGCCCGAGCGGGCGATCAGGCCGTCGGCGACGGCGGCGGCCACGACCCGGGTCAGCAGCTCGGCCGAGCGGATCGCGTCGTCGTTGCCCGGGATCGGGAAGTCGACCTCGTCGGGGTCGCAGTTGGTGTCGAGCACCGCGATCACCGGGATGCCCAGCTTGCGGGCCTCGTCGACGGCGATGTGCTCCTTCTTGGTGTCGACGATCCAGACCGCGGCCGGGAGCTTCTGCATGTCCCGCAGACCGCCGAGGGTCTTGGTGAGCTTGATCTTCTCGCGGGAGAGCTGGAGGGTCTCCTTCTTGGTGTAACCGGCGGCGGTGCCGCTCAGGTCACCCAGCGCCTCCAGCTCCTTCATCCGCTGGAGCCGCTTGTACACCGTCTGGAAGTTGGTCAGCATGCCGCCGAGCCAGCGGTGGTTGACGTACGGCTGGCCGACCCGGGTCGCCTGCTCGGCGATGGCCTCCTGGGCCTGCTTCTTGGTGCCCACGAAGAGGATGCTGCCGCCCTCGGCCACCGTGTTGCGCACGAAGTCGTACGCCTTCTCGATGTAGTCGAGGGTCTGGCGCAGGTCGATGATGTAGATACCGTTGCGCTCGGTGAAGATGAAGCGCTTCATCTTCGGGTTCCAGCGCCGGGTCTGGTGCCCGAAGTGGACACCGCTCTCCAGCAGCTGACGCATGGTCACGACGGCCATGGTGGGGTACTCCTTGTGATCCCTGGTTGCGCCGCCCGGCCGGCGGCCGGGCGTCCTGGCGCCCGGTCGCCGGCCGTGGTGGGCCCGACGATGATCGGGACCAGGGAGGCCGCCGCCCCACGAGACGTGGAGAGGGCGCGCGAGGTCGACCGCGCGAGGCGGTCGCCAAGCGCCCAGTGTACGCCCCTGCCCGGCGCGCGGCTCAGCGGGCGGCCGAGCGCGGCGGGTCAGGGGCGGGCGGCGCGGCTCAGCCGGCCGCGAGCGCGGCGGCGAGGAACAGCACCAGCCCCACCGTCAGGTACGCCGTCGGCGGGCGGAGCCAGCCCCGGCCGCCCTCGGCGAGCGCGAGGCCACCCGTGCGCAGCCCGTAGAGCCCGATGCCGAAGATCGGCAGCCCGCCGGCCAGGAAGATGCCCACCACGACGTCGGCCGCCGACAGCGGGTCGCCGAGCACGCCGTGGCTCAGCACCCGCAGGGCCGGGACCTCGAAGGCCGCCACCAGCACCGCGATCAGCACGGCGAGCGCCGGGCGCCGGGTGCGGTAGACGCCGTCGGAGGGCGCCGGGCCGGGACGGCGCAGCCCGTCCGGGGCGTACGCCGGGTCGAGGCCGGGCGGCGGCAGGTCGGGGCGGGGCGCCACCGGGGGCATGGGCCCGGTCGGCAGGTCCAGCGGATGCGGCTCGGCGGGACGACCCGGATCGGCGGCGCGCGCCGGCTCCACGGCGGTGGCGCTGCCCGCGCCCCGGTCCACCGGGCCCCACTCCCCCACGCCCCGGTCCGCCGGCTCGTCCGGGCGGCCGGACTCGGCGCGGCGGCCCGACTCGCCGGGGCGGCCAAGGTCGCCGGGACGACCGGGGCCGCCGAGGCCGCCGAGGTCACCGGGGCGACCGAGGTCGCCAGGGCGGCCCGACTCGCTGGGGCGGCCGGGCTCGATGATCGGGTATCCGCCGAGCGGCGCGGCGCGCGGCGGCTCCGCGCCGCGTCCCACCGGGTCGACCCCGAGCGGGTCCGCGTCGAGCGGGGCGTCCCGCGGGCCCGCCTCGCGCGCCGGACCGGACAGCAGGGCGCTGTCCCGGGCCGGGCCGGGCAACGGCCGGTCGTCGTGCGCCGGGCCGGACAGCGGCCGGTCCTCGTAGGCCGGGCCGGGCAACGGCCGGTCGTCGTGCGCCAGACCGGCGAGCGACCGGTCCTCGTGCGCCGGGGCGGACAGGGAGCGGTCCTCCTGCCCCGGCGCCGCCAGCGGCGTGGGGCGCTGCCCGATGGTCAGCGGGAACTCGACGGCCCGCTGGGCGGGCGGCAGCGGGAACGCGACGGAGTGCTGACCGGCCGGCAGCGCCGCGTCGGCGGACGGGGCCGGCTCGGCGGCCCGCGCCGCCCGGCGCGCCTCCCGTTCGGCGGCGAGCTCGTCCATCGACACCCCGAACGAGCCCGTGTCGGCCCGGCGGGACCGCGCCGGACGGTAACTGTCCGTATCGGGGTCGGTGGACCCGAACGCGTCGTCCGCGCCGTGCCGCCCGGTCTCGCCGTACCGGCTCACGGGTGGGTCGGTCAGCTCGTCGTAGCGCCGCTCTCCGGTGTCGCCGCGCTGGTCAGCGGCTCGGAGATCGTCGGCTCGATAGCGTTCTTCGCCCGCCGGGCGCCAGTCCGACTCGCCGTACCCGCGCTCGCCGGGGTACCAACGCGACTCCTGATCTTCGGGAAAGCTCCGTCGTGCGTTCACGGTCGGCACCGTATGTGACAGGCGCACCCCCGCGCCATCCGGACGGACGGCGCGCCGGCGGCGACACCCCCCGGGAGCACCCGGAAACGGGCACCGTCCGGCCGCCGGCACGTAGCACACCAAGGGCATGATCGTCCGTTCGTCCACAACCGCCTCCGTCGTCCACAGGCGTCCGGCGGAGGCGAGCGCGGTTCGGCATGGTGCGGGCCATGACGAAGCGGAACCAGGCCGTCGGCGCGTACGGGGAAAACTGCGCCGTCCGGCACCTGATCGGAGCCGGGCTGCGCCCGGTCGCCCGCAACTGGCGCTGCCCCGCCGGTGAGATCGACATCATCGCCTGGGACGGCCCCGTGCTCGCCTTCTGCGAGGTGAAGACCCGGCGCACCACCGACTACGGGACGCCGGCCGAGGCGGTCGTGCCGGCGAAGGCGCGGCGGCTGCGGGGGCTGGCGGTCCGCTGGCTCGCCGAGACCGGCACCAGGGCCGGCGAGGTGCGCTTCGACGTCCTCTCCGTCGAGCTGCCCGACGCCGGCGCGGCCCGGGTCGAGCACCTCAAGGGCGCGTTCTGATGGGCGGCCGGGCGTGAGCTACGCGAAGGTGCTCTGCGTCGGCCTGGTCGGGGTGACCGGGCACGTGGTGGAGGTGGAGGCCGACCTCGCCCCGGGGCTGCCGGCCGTGGCGATCTCCGGCCTGCCGGACACCGCCCTGCACGAGGCCCGCGACCGGGTGCGCGCCGCGATCGTCAACTCCGGCCAGCGCTGGCCCAACCGGCGGATCACCCTCAACCTGCTGCCGGCCACGCTGCCGAAGTTCGGTTCGGCCTTCGATCTGGCGATCGCGGTGGCGCTGCTCGGCGGCTCCGGGGAGCTGCCGCTGCTGCCGCTGGAACGGGTGGTGGTCCTCGGGGAGCTGGGGCTCGACGGCACCGTCCGGCCGGTGCGCGGGGTGCTGCCCATGGTGGCCGCCGCCGCGCGGGCCGGGCTGCACCGGGTGGTCGTCCCGGTGGGCAACGCCGCCGAGGCGGCGGTCATCCCGGGCGTCCGGGTCCGCGCCGTGGACACGCTGCACCGGCTGGTCGGCTTCGTCCGGGACGGCACGCCGCTGATCGAGCCGCCCGGCCCCGCCCCGGCGGAGGGGCCGGGCGGGCCGGACCTGGCGGAGGTGGCCGGGCAGGCGCTGGGCCGGCGGGCCCTGGAGGTGGCCGCCGCCGGCGGGCACCACCTGGCGCTGTTCGGGCCGCCCGGCGCGGGCAAGACGATGCTCGCCGAGCGCCTGCCGTCGATCCTGCCCGAGCTCGACGACGACGCGGCGCTGGAGGTCACCGCGCTGCACTCGATCGCCGGGCTGCTGCCGGCCCACGGCCATCTGCTGCGCCGTCCGCCGTTCCAGGCCCCGCACCACACCGCCACGGTGGCCGCGCTGGTCGGCGGCGGGTCCGGGCTGGCCCGCCCCGGCGCCGTGTCGCTCGCCCACCGTGGGGTGCTGTTCCTCGACGAGGCGCCGGAGTTCGGCAAGGGGGCCCTGGAGGCGCTGCGGCAGCCGCTGGAGCACGGCCGGGTGCAGCTCGCCCGCAGCCGGGGCGGCACCGAATACCCGGCCCGCACGCAGCTCGTCCTCGCCGCCAACCCCTGCCCGTGCGCGCGGCCGGCCGGCGACACGTACTGCGAGTGCTCCCCGCTGGCCCGTCGGCGCTACCTCGGCCGGCTCTCCGGCCCGCTGCTGGACCGCATCGACGTGCAGGTGACCCTTCCGCCGCTGCGGGCGGCGGAGCTCATGGAGGCGGGGGGCACGGGCGAGTCGTCGGCGACGGTCGCGGCCCGGGTGGCCGCCGCCCGCCGGGTCGCGGCGGACCGCTGGGCGGACAGCGGCTGGCGGGTCAACGCCGAGGTGCCCGGCCCCCGGCTGCGCCGGCCGCCGTGGCGGCTGCCCGAACGGGACACCCGGGAGCTGCGCGGGCGGCTCGACTCCGGGTCGCTGTCGGCGCGCGGCTTCGACCGGGTCGTCCGGTTGGCGTGGACGGTCGCCGACCTCGACGGGCGGGACCGCCCGCACGCCGACGACGTCCGGGAGGCGCTGCAACTGAGAATGGGGGACGGAGCGTGAGCAGCGACGACGACCGGCTGGCCCGGGTGGCGTTGACCTGGTTGACCGAGCCCGGCACCCGGTCGGTGCACCGGCTGGTCGAGCAGCTCGGCGCGGTCGGCGCGCTGGAGCTGCTGCTGGGCGGCGGGGCGCCGGAGGATCGGCTGCGCGCCGCCGTGGCCGCCCGCAGCCGGCACGGGGACGCCCGGGCCGTGGCGGCCGACGCCCTGGCCCGCGCGGTCCGGCTGGGGGCCCGGCTCGTCATCCCCGCCGACGGGGAGTGGCCCGCCACCGTCGAGCACCTGCGCCGGCTGGCCCTGCCCGGCACCACCCGCCGGGTGGACGTCGAGACCGCGCCTCCGCTCTGCTTCTGGGTGCGTGGCGCGTGGCCGCTCGGCGACGCGCTGGACCGGGCGGTCTCGGTGGTCGGCGCGCGGGCCGCCACCCCGTACGGGGTGCACGTCGCCACCGAGCTGGGCTACGGGCTGGCCGACCGGGACTGGACGGTGGTCTCCGGCGGCGCGTTCGGCATCGACGCGGCGGCGCACCGGGGCGCGCTCAACGCGGGCGGGCTGACGGTGGCGGTGCTCGCCTGCGGGATCGACCGGCCGTACCCGATGGGCAACGCCGCGCTGTTCGACCGCATCGGCGAGGCCGGGTTGCTGGTCAGCGAGTGGCCGCCCGGGGCGGAGCCGTTGCGCCCCCGGTTCCTCGTCCGCAACCGGGTGATCGCGGCGGCGACCCGGGGGACGGTGCTGGTGGAGGCGTCGGCCCGCAGCGGAGCGACGCAGACCCTCAACCGGGCCCTCGCCGCCGGCCGGCACGCCATGGTGGTGCCCGGGCCGGTCACCTCCGCCATGTCGGTCGGCGCCCACGAGCTGCTGCGCGAGCACCCGTCGGCCCGGCTGGTCACCGGCGTGGCGCACGTGCTGGAGGAGGTCGGCCGGATCGGTGCCGACCTCGCCCCGCCCGCGCGCGCCCCGCATCGACCCCGGGACCTGCTCGACGACGAGGCGACGCAGGTGCTGGAGTCGATGCCCCGGCGCGGGGCGACCGGCGTCGACCGGTTGGCCGCGCGCGCCGGGGTGGACGTCAGGACCGCCCTGCGCAAGCTCTCCCTGCTGGAGGAGCTGGGCCTGGTGCGCCGCCGCGCCGACGGATACGCGCTGGCCACCGGTGCCGCGCCGGCGTCGGGGACGTGACGGGTGCCGGTCCTGCTCCGCGTCGGTGCCCGGCCGGGCTCGGCGCGCGCCCGTAAGCTGGGCCGGTGCGAGGCTACGGACGGGCGCGGCGGCGGGCGGCGGGCACGCGGGGCTGTCCCCGGTGAGCCGCGCCGGTCCCGGCAGCAGGGCGACGCACGCGGCCCTGCCCACGCCGATGCGGGAGGCGGTCGACGACTTCGCCGACCACCTGGCCCGGGTGCGCAACCGGTCGGCGCACACCGTCCGCGCGTACGTCGGCGACCTGGTCTCCCTGCTCGACCACGCCGCCCGGATGGGCTGCGCCGAGGTGGCCGACCTCGACCTGGGCGTGGTGCGCAGCTGGCTGGCGAAGCAGCGCACGACCGGGGCCGCCCGCACCACGATGGCGCGGCGGGCCGCCGCGGCGCGCGCCTTCAGCGCGTGGGCGCAGCGCGCCGGGCTGGCCCCCGCCGACGTGGCCGCGTCGCTGGCCAGCCCCCGCGCCCACCGGGAGCTGCCGACGGTGCTCCGCGCCGACCAGGCGGCCGCCCTGATGCGGGCGCCGGCCGGCCCCGGGGCCCCGGCGGCCGGCGCGCCCGCGGCGGGACCCGGTTCCGCCCGGGTCCCCCCGGCCGGGCCCACCGGCGGCGGGGATCGGGAGGCGGCGGTGGCGCACGGGGTGCTGCTGCGGGACCGGGTCCTGCTCGAACTGCTCTACGCCACCGGCGTGCGGATCAGCGAGGCATGCGGCCTGGACACCGCCGACGTGGACCACGGCCGCCGCGTGGTGCGGGTGCTCGGCAAGGGCGCCCGGGAACGGTCCGTGCCGTACGGGGTGCCGGCGCAACACGCCCTCGACGAGTGGCTGCGGGCCGGGCGGCCCGCCCTGGCGGGTCCCGGTTCGGGCGACGCCCTGCTGCTCGGGGCGCGGGGCGGGCGGCTGCACCCGACGACGGCGCGGCGGGTCGTCGCCGGGCACGCCGAGGCCGCCGGTCTGCCCCGGACCACCCCGCACGGGCTGCGCCACTCTGCCGCCACCCACCTGCTGGAGGGCGGCGCGGACCTGCGGGCGGTGCAGGAGCTGCTGGGGCACTCGTCGCTGGGCAGCACCCAGATCTACACCCACGTGTCGGTCGAGCGGCTGCGGGCCGCGTACCGGCAGGCCCACCCGCGCGCCTGAGCCGGCCTCCCGCCCCGGCGGCGGGGGCCCGGCGCGGCCCGGTCCTCGTCGGGGGGCACCGCCCACCGTGCCCGGCTACGATCATCGGATGAGCGCGCCGCAGCCGCCCGACCCCCTTCCCGGTGCCCGGCTGCTCTTCTCGCTGGACCCGGCGGTGAGCCACCTCAACCACGGCTCGTTCGGCGCGGTGCCGGTCAACGTGCAGCGCGTCCAGCAGCGGCTGCGCGACGAGATGGAGGCGAACCCGCTGCGCTTCTTCGGGCTCAGCCTGGTGGACCGGATCACCCATACCCGCCGGCACCTGGCCGCCTTCCTCGGCGCCGACCCGGACGGCACCGCCCTGGTCGGCAACGCCACCACGGGCGTCGCCGTGGTGCTCCAGTCGCTGGGCCTGCGCCCCGGCGACGAGGTGGTCACCACCGACCACGGCTACGGCGCGGTCGGCTTCTCCGTCGACCGCGAGTGCCGCCGCACCGGGGCGACCCGGCGCATCCTGCCGGTGCCGTTGACCGCGACAGACGAACAGGTCGTCGAGATCGTCCGCGCCGGGCTGCGCCCCGGCCGCACGAAGCTGCTCGTCGTCGACCAGCTCACCTCCGCCACCGCCCGCCTGTTCCCGGTCGCCGAGGTCGTCGCGGCGGCGCACGCCCACGGGGTGCCGGTGCTCGTTGACGCCGCCCACGCGCCGGGCATGCTGGCGACCCCCGTGGCGGGCATCGGCGCGGACTTCTGGGTGGGCAACCTGCACAAGTGGGGGTACGCCCCGCGCGGCACCGCCGCGCTGGTGGTGGCGTCGCCGTGGCGTGACCGGATGGAGCCGCTGGTGGTCTCGTGGGAGCAGGATGCCGGCTTCCCCGGCAACGTCGAGTGGCAGGCGACCCTGGACTACACGTCGTGGCTCGCCGCGCCGGCCGGCGTCTGGACCCTGCGCAGCCTCGGCGTCGAGCGGGTACGCGCGCACAACGCCGCGCTTGCCGCGTACGGGCAGCGGGTGCTGGGGGACGCGCTGGGGGTGCCGCCGGCCGACCTGCCGGAGCCCGGCGGGCCGACGGTCGCCATGCGGATCGTCCCGCTGCCGGACGGGCTGGCCACCACGATCGACGCCGCCCGCGCGCTGCGCGAACGGATCGCCGAGGAGTTGTCGGCCGAGGTGGCGGTGATGGCCTGGGCCGGTCGCGGCTGGCTGCGGGTGTGCGGCCAGGTCTACAACACCCCGGACGAGTACGAACGCCTCGCCGCCCGGCTGCCGGCGCTGCTCGCCCGGCGCTGACGACCGACCCGTGCTGCCCCCTTCCCGCCATGCCGCCAGACCCTGACGGCCGCGCCGTGCCGGCGGCACGGGGGCACCGTGGGACCGGGCTGCCGCCCTGCCGGCGGCATGGGGGCGCCGTGGGACCCGGCTGCCGCCAGGTCGCCGGCGTGACGCCCGCTGCGGCGAGCGCGACCGGGGCAGCCGAGCGTCCCGGGCCAGGGGGGCGACGGTCAGAGCGGCAGCAGCCGGACGGGGCCGAGGCCGAGCAGCGCCGTCGGGTCGAGGTACTCCTCGCCCCGGCGCAGGCCCCAGTGCAGGCAGGCCCGGTCCGGGCAGCCCGCGTGCCCGGGTTCCAGCCGGCCCAGCGACGCCCCCGCGGCCACCCGGTCGCCGACCCGGACGCCGGGCGTCACCGGCTCGTAGGTGGTCCGCAGCCCGGCGCTGTGCCCGACGGTGATCACCGGTCGGCCGGCGACCTGCCCGGCGTGGAGCACCACCCCGGGCCCGGCGGCGCGGACCACGGCACCCGGCTCGGCGATCAGGTCGACGCCCCGGTGCCCGGGCAGCCACGGCTGCGGCGGCGGCTCGAAGCGGCGGGCGGGTCGCGGCACCCCGTCGAGCGGCCACCCGAAGGCAGGCAGTCCGGAACCTGGGCCGGCGACGACCGGGCCCACCGCGACCGGACCGACAGCGGCCGGACCGGCGACGACCGGACCGGCGACGACGGGGTCGACGGCGACCGGGGTCGGAACGGCCGCACCGGCGACGACCAGGATCGAGGCGACCGGGCCGGGGGCGGCAGCGGCGGCGAGGGCGAGGCCGAGGCCGCAGAGGACGACCCCGGCGGCCGCCGCCGGCCGTAGTCGGTTCGGGGCCGGCGCGCTTCGACGCCGCGTTCGACTACCACGACGGCCCCCGACCCGGCCCGCGCCCCCGGTCCGGCCCGCGCCGGGGCCGCCCGTGCCGTTGCTCCTGTCCGGGCCGGGACCGCCCGGCGCGTGCCTCGTCCGCATGTCCGGCAGCGTGCCGGAAGGCCGGGGTGGCCGCCACCGGCCACGGCTCGCCTGTGGACAGCCGGCGTCGTTGTGGACAACCCCCGCCCGGCCCGATGATCTGCTATGGCCGGTGGGCGCGGACCGCGTCGGGCGGAGCCGGTGGACGCGGCCACCGCCGGCGGGGCGGCGTGGGGGTCGGCGGGGTGGGCTCCGCCGCCCGGCGGGCGGCGGCGGGGCGCGGTGGCGGTGGGGACGGCTGGCGCAGCCGGCAGGGCGCGGATCGGGTGGGGCCCGACGGCTGGCGCAGCCGGGAGGCAGAGCGCGGATCGGGTGGAGCCCGACGCCCGACGCCCGACGGGGCGGTTACGGTGCGGTCGTCAGCCGCCGAAGCCGGAGTCGGCCGGCAGGGAGATGTCGGGCTTCTCCAGCTCCTCGACGTTGACGTCCTTGAACGTCATCACCCGGACATTCTTGACGAACCGGGCCGGACGGTACATGTCCCACACCCAGGCGTCGTGCATCTCGACCTCGAAGTAGACCTCGCCGTCGGAGTTGCGCACGTGCAGGTCCACCTGGTTGGCCAGGTAGAAGCGGCGCTCCGTCTCCACCACGTACGAGAACTGACGGACGATGTCGCGGTACTCCCGGTAGAGCTGGAGCTCCATCTCGGTCTCGTACTTCTCGAGATCTTCCGCGCTCATCGCACTCCGCCTTCCATGACCACATCCTCCCCCACCGGCGCGGGAGGTCGGGGCTGCTCGCCCAACGCCACGCCGACGGTACCCCCTGACACGTCGAAACGCTCCATCGGCTCGACCGGCCGCGCACCCACCGGACGGCGGGATCTGGGTGGCCGCCCGTCCAGGCCGGAAACGGTGGCCACATTGACGTACGAGAACCTGTGTTCCCGGCACGGGCCGCGCTCCCGCAGGGCCGCCGTGTGCTCCGCGGTGACGTAGCCCTTGTGCTCGGCGAAGCCGTAGCCGGGGTACGACGCGTCCAGCTCGACCATGATCCGGTCCCGGGTCACCTTGGCGAGCACGCTGGCCGCCGCGACGCAGGCCGCCACCCGGTCGCCCTTCCACACCGCGAGCCCCGGCACGTCCAGGCCGTCGACGCCGAAGCCGTCGGTCAGCACGTAGTCCGGCCGGGTGGCCAGCGAGGCGAGGGCCCGGCGCATCGCGGCGAGGTTGCACACGTGCAGGCCCCGGGCGTCGACCTCGTCGGCCGGGATCACCACCACCGCGTACGCGAGGGCGCGGGCGACCACCTGGTCGTAGACGCGCTCCCGGCTGGCCGGGGTGAGCAGCTTGGAGTCGGCCAGCCCGTCGATCTCGCCCCGCCGCCCCTCCGGCAGCACCGCCGCCGCGGCGACGAGCGGCCCCGCGCAGGCCCCGCGCCCGGCCTCGTCGGCGCCGGCCACGTGCCGGAAGCCCCGGCGTTGCAGGGCGCGCTCCAGCGCGTACAGCCCGGCCTCCCGGCGCACGACGGTGCGCGGCGGGGTCAGCACGGCGCGCCCCCGGCGGTGGACCCGACGTCGGCGGACCCGGCGGGGGCGGCGGACCCGGCGGGGGCGGGCGGCGGGTCGGCCGGCTCGGGGCGCGCGGCGAGCGCCCGGCGCAGCAACGCCGGCAGGTCGGCCGGGTAGTAGCGCTCGGTCGTGGCCGCCAACTCGTCGAGCGGCCACCAGCGGTGCCCGGTGATGCTGGCCCGCTCGACGGCGTCGAGGCCCGCCGTGTCGACCTCCCACCCCGCCACGCGGGCCAGGAAGAACTGCTGCTCCTGCTCGTAGTAGGCGGCGCCGAACGGGAAGCGGATCCGCTCCTGCTCCACCGGCTCGCCCAGCTCGGCCGGGGTCAGCCGCAGGCCCGTCTCCTCGGCCAGCTCCCGGGCGGCGGCCGCCGCCGGGGACTCCCCCGGCTCCAGCCCGCCGCCGGGGGTCAGCCAGTATCGGTGGTCGGGCCGCGCCGGGTCGTGCCCGGCGAGGAGCAGCACCCGGCCGGCGGCGTCGACGAGCAGCACGCGCGCCGCGCGTCGGGGGGTGTAGACCGTCACCGTCCCAGCCTGCCAGACGCCGCGCCGGACGCCCATGCCCACCCGGGGGCCGCTGGGGTCGCGCGGGCCGATCAGGGGTTGGGTACGTCGTCGAACGACTTCGGCACGGTGAGCCACGTGGCCCGGTCGACCGGCCAGAAGACGGTGAACGCCCGCCCGACCACCTGGTCCTCGGGAATGGTGGCGCTGTCGATGTTCTGACCCGACTGCTGCCAGTGCTCCAGCGAGTCGCCGGACGCCGAGCGGTGGTCGCCCATCACCCACAGCCGCCCCTGCGGCACGGTGATGTCGAACTCCTGGTCGGCGGCCTTGTCCTGCTGGCCGTTGGCCGAGTAGATGTACGGCTCGTCGATCGGCTTGCCATTGATCATGAGCCGTTCCTGCGGGTCGCAGCAGACGACGTGGTCGCCGCCGACGCCGATCACCCGCTTGATGAAGTCCTCGCCGTCGGGGTTGCCGCTCCACTCGGTCGGTGCCTTGAACACCACGACCTCGCCCCGGTGCGGTGACCGGAAGTCGTAGACCAGCTTGTTGACCAGCACCCGATCGTTGATCTGGAGAGTGTTCTCCATGGACGGCGACGGGATGTAGAAGGTCTGGAGCACGAAGGCCCGCACCAGCACCGCTACCAGGATCGCCACGCCCAGGAGGATGGGCAGCTCCTTCCAGAAGGAGCCGCTCTTCTTGTCGGTCTGCTCGTCAATCACGGGTGGAGCCTACGTCGCCGCAGGCGGACCGGCCGCCCGGAACGCGCGAGAACGGACAGCGCGGCCGAGACCGGCAGGAGCAGCAGCACACCGCCCGTGCCGCTGGGCCGCACCGGGGCCAGGGGCTGCCCGGCCGCCGGGGTGGGCCCGGTGACCGTGGCGAAGGTCTCCGGCACCGGCAGCGACGCCCACCGCGACGACGGCCAGACCACCGCGAACGCCCGGCCGACGACGTTCTCGATCGGCACCGGGCCCTGGCAGCGGGCGTCCTGGGAGACGAGCCGGTGGTCGCCCATGACGAAGATCTGGCCGGGCGGGACGACCACCTCGTCGAAGCGCCGCGACCGGCACTCGGCGGGGTTGGGCGGCAGGTCCAGCGGCGAGTCGCGGATCACGTACGGCTCGTCGAGCGGGATGTCGTTGACGGTGACCCGGCCCTGGGCGTCGCAGCAGCGGACCCGGTCCCCGGGCACGCCGATCACCCGCTTGATGAAGTCCTTCTCGCCGGGGCGGCTCACGCCGACCAGGTCGCCGACGGTGCGGCCGAACTTGCCGACGATCCCGGGCTCGGGCTCCTGGACCTCCTGGGCGACCCACTTGTCGGTGCCCCGGAAGACCACCACCTCGCCGCGCTGCGGGTCGCGGACGTCGTAGACGACCTTGTTGACCAGCACCCGGTCGTTGACGAGCAGGGTGTCCTCCATGGAGCCGGAGGGGATGAAGAACGCCTGGAGCAGGAAGGTGCGGATCAGCACCGCCAGGCAGAAGGCGACGACCAACAGCAGCGGCAGCTCCTGCCACAGCGGCATCTGCCGGCGGGACCGTCGTTCCCGCCGACGCCACGGATCGACCGCGTCGCCCTCGTCAAGCGTGCGCACCATGCCACTCCCCGGTTCGCAGAAACGCCACTACCGCCCGGGAGCCTCGACGAGGCCCCACGGGCGGTAGTGGGACGATCCGCGACCACGGCTGACGCCGCGACGCATCGATGCCCGCCTGCGCCCGTGCGACCAGCGTAACCGGGCCGGGCCCGTACGACATCCGCGCAGCTCAGGCGGCGTGGCGAGCGGGAAGTCAGCTAGGCTGCTTCTCGCGGCGCTCCTTGATCTTGGCCTTCTTGCCCCGCAGCTCGCGCAGGTAGTAGAGCTTGGCGCGGCGCACGGCGCCACGGGTCACGATCTCGATCCGGTCGATCGCCGGGCTGTTCACCGGGTAGGTCCGCTCGACACCCACGCCGAAGCTCATCTTGCGGACCGAGAAGGTCTCGCGCAGGCCGTCACCCTGGCGGCGGATGACGACGCCCTGGAAGATCTGGACCCGGGACCGGCTGCCCTCGACGACCCGCGCGTGCACCTTGACGGTGTCACCGGCGCGGAACTGGGGGATGTCGACCCGCTTCGACTGGGCGTCAAGGGCGTCCAGGATGTTCATCGCTGCGTCCTCGTGAGGCTCACGGCGCACCGTCAGTCGGTGCGCGGATGGGTGATTCTGATCCCCGGGTGGCGACCGCGGGCGGCCCCGGTCGAGGATCCTCGCAGCCGCCCGCGGCGCGGGCGGTCACGGCAACCTCCCTACTTTGCCACATCCCCCGCCGGCAGCGGAAATCCGGCCCGGTCCAGGGCCGCCCGGTCCCGTTTGTCCAGGCTCGCCGGGTCGAGCGCGGCGAGCAGGTCGGGCCGGCGGGCGGCGGTGCGGGTCAGCGCCTCGTCGCGCCGCCAGCGGGCGATCCGGCCGTGGTCGCCGGAGCGCAGCACCTCCGGCACCTCGTGCCCGCGCCAGCTCGCCGGCTTGGTGTACATCGGCGCCTCCAGCAGCCCGTGGGCGTGCGACTCGTCGTCGAGCGAGCCGGCGTTGCCGAGCACCCCGGGCAGCAGCCGGGTCACGGCCTCCAGGATCACCAGCACGGCCACCTCGCCGCCGAAGAGCACGTAGTCGCCGAGGGAGACCTCCGTCACCCGCATCCGGGTCGCGGCGTGGTCGAGCACCCGCTGGTCGATGCCCTCGTACCGGCCGCAGGCGAAGAGCAGGTGCGACTCGGCGGCCAGCTCGTGCGCCATGGCCTGCGTGAACGGCTCGCCGGCCGGCGACGGCACCAGCAGCCGGGGCAGGGTCACGCCGTCCGGGGCCAGCTCGGCCGGGGCGAGGGCGTCGAGCGCCTCGCCCCACGGCTCGGGCCGCATCACCATCCCGGGCCCGCCGCCGTAGGGCGTGTCGTCGACCGTGCGGTGCACGTCGTGGGTCCAGCTCCGCAGGTCGTGTACGGCCAGCCGCAGCGTCCCGGCGGCCCGGGCCCGGCCGATCAGCGACAGGTCGAGCGGGGCGAGGTACTCGGGGAAGATCGACACGACGTCGACGCGCATGCGCGGGTGCTCCAGGGGCCTAGAGGTCGAGCAGGCCGCCGGGCGGGTCGACGACGACGCGACCGCCGGCGAGGTCGACCTCGGGCACGATCGCCCTGACGAACGGGATGAGCGCGGTGCGCCCCTCGGGGCGGCGCAGCACCAGCAGGTCGGACGCGGGCGCGTGGTCGATCTTGACCACCTCGCCGAGGTGCTCACCGGCCGGGGTGACCGCCGCCAGCCCGACGAGCTGGTGGTCGTGGAACTCCTCCGGGTCCTCCGGCGGGGCGACGTCGGCGCTGTCCACCCCCAGCAGGGTGCCGCGCAGCGCCTCGGCGACGTCGCGCTCCAGCACGCCCTCGAAGGCGACCAGCAGCCGCCCCTGGTGCCAGCGGGCGGACTCGACGGTCAGCGCGGCCGGGACCCGGAACGGCACGCCGGGGCCGGGGGCCGGGTTGGCCGGCGGCGTCGCGCCCGGCTCGGTAGCGAGTACCGAGCCGGGCGCGAAGCGTGCCTCGGGCTCGTCGGTGCGCACCTCGACGGTGACCTCACCACGGATGCCGTGCGGCTTGCCGATCCGGCCGACGATGAGCCGCATCAGTACGAGTCGACGATGTCGACGCGCACGCCGCGCCCACCGATGGAGCCGATCACCTGGCGCAGCGCCTTGGCGGTCCGGCCGGACCGCCCGATCACCGTGCCGAGGTCCTCCGGGTGCACGCGGACTTCCAGCCGCTTGCCCCGACGGTTGTCGACCAGCCGGACCCGGACGTCGTCCGGGTGGTCGACGATGCCCTTGACCAGGTGCTCAAGCGCCGGACGCAGTGCCATGTCAGGCCTGCTCGCCGGCGGCGTCCGCCGCGGGCTGCTCCTCGGCCTTCGGCGCCTGCTCGGCGGCCGGGGCCTCGGCCTTGGCGGCCTTCTTGGCCGGCTTCGTCGGGGCGTCGGCCAGGCCGGCGGCGGCCTTCGCCTCGGCCTCGTACGCCGCCTTGCGGTCGGCGCGCTCGGCGGCGACCTTCAGCGGCGGCGGGGCCGGCAGGCCCTTGAACTTCTGCCAGTCACCGGTCAGCTCCAGCAGGCGCTGCACGGCGTCGCTCGGCTGCGCGCCGACGGACAGCCAGTACTGGACCCGCTCCGACTTGACCTCGATCACCGAAGGGTCCTCCTTCGGCTGGTACACACCGACGAACTCGATCGCGCGACCGTCACGCTTGGAGCGCGAGTCGGCGACGACGATGCGGTACTGCGGGTTGCGGATCTTGCCCATCCGCAGGAGCCGGATCTTTACGGCCACAGTTGTTTCGCTCCTGTTGCGATCTCACCGGCCCGGTCCGGGCGGTGCACGGGTGAGCGCCGACCGGCACAGTGGGGTTGGGCCGGAGACTGCTCGGTGGACTGGCGACGCGCCCGGGGTAGAGGGCGCCGGACGCGCGCCGGATACCAGCGACCCATTCTGCCAGATCGGGCCGGGATTCCTCACATCGGCCGGCCGGGCCGCCGCCCAGCGGCACCGGAACGCGCGTTTCGCGCCGTTTGTGGTGGTTCGTCGTCAGCGGGCGGGCGGGCGGTCCCAGCCCGGCGGCAGCGCGCTCGGCACGTCCCAGCCGGGCGGCGGGACGAAGTCGCACCAGGTGCCGTCGAACGGGAACTCCCCGGCCTCGGCGCGGGCGATCACCCGCTTCCCCTCGGCCCGGACCGCGGCCTCGTCGGCCACCCAGTAGTGGGCGGGGAAGGCCAGCCGCTCGGCGAACTCCTCCTCGTCCTTCCACTCCCAGGTGCGGTCGGGCCGGATCACCACGTCGAGATCCTGGTCGACCATGTCCACCCCGGCCAGGTCACCGTCGTCCCAGCGCACGCCGGGCTCCTCCAGGTTGACGTACCAGTGGCTGAACCGGCCGGCGGCGTCGGAGAACCACCAGACGGAGTGCGCCTCGCCCACGGGCAGGAACTTCAGCAGCGCCGGCCCGTTCCACCGCCCGTGGGCCAACCGGTACGACGAGGTGATCCACTCGGTGAACGGCACCGCCCGCATGCCGAGCCCGGCTGCGGTCACCTCGTTGGCCACCGGGGAGTCGCGGGCGACGTAGAGCAGCAGGCCGCGCTCGTCGTCGCTGACCACCCGCCCCGTCCGGGCCCAGCCGATCCGGCCGTGCCGGACGTTGCGGTGCACGATCAGCCGGCCGGGCGCGAACCTCATGGCACCGACCCTATCGGTCTGGCTGGCGGCACCGGCCGGCCGCCCTTCTTTCCACGGCGGTGGGTCAGTAGGCGCGGGCCAGGATCGCGACCAGGTCCGGCTCGTCCTCCGAGTCGGGGACGGAGCCGTCGGCGCGCAGCAGGCAGCGCACCGTCACGCCCTGGCCGTTCGCCTCGGCCTCGCCGGCCACGCCGACCGCCGACCACGGCACGCGGGCCCAGCCGGTGGCGGCCGCCTCGATCGCCTCGGCGAGCGTGGCCACCTCCACGGTGCGGGACCGGCGGTGGTCCAGGGCCTGATCGTGCAGGGCGCGCTGGTCGGCCTCCAGGGCGGCCAGCACCGCGCCGACCACGTCGGCGACCGGGGTCGGGGACTTCGAGCCGTCCGTGCGCCGGACCACGACCGCGTTGCCGGCGGCCAGGTCGCGGGGGCCGACCTCCACGCGTACCGGATAGCCACGCAGCTCGGCGTCGACGGCCCGGCGGCCGAACGCGGTGTCGGTGCGGTCGTCGAGCGCGACCCGGACCCCGGCGTCGCGCAGGCCGTCGCGCAGCTTGGCCGCCGCCTCGCCGACGCCCTCGCCGTCCTTGACGATCATCACGTACGCCTGCACGGGCGCCAGCTTCGGCGGGACCCGCAGGCCGTTGTCGTCGCCGTGGGCCATGATCAGGCCGCCGAGCATCCGGGTCGAGGTGCCCCACGACGTCGTCCACGCGTGCTCCCGGCCACCCTCGGCCGAGGAGTAGCTGATGTCGAACGCCTTGGCGAAGTTCTGCCCCAGCTCGTGACTCGTGCCGAGCTGGAGGGCCTTGCCGTCGCCCATCATGCCCTCGCACGTGTAGGTGGCGGTGGCCCCGGCGAAGCGCTCCCGGGCGGTCTTGAGGCCCACCACGACCGGGATGCCGAGCACGTTGACCATCAGGTCCTCGTACGCCTCGTGCAGGATCTTGCGGGCGTACGCGCGGGCGTCGGACCGGGTGGCGTGGGCGGTGTGCCCCTCCTGCCAGAGGAACTCGCTGGTGCGCAGGAACACGCGTGGGCGCAGCTCCCAGCGGACCACGTTCGCCCACTGGTTGAGCAGCAGCGGCAGGTCCCGGTAGGAGTCGATCCACTTGGCCATGAACTCGCCGATCACCGTC
This sequence comes from Micromonospora sp. WMMD712, assembly GCF_029581295.1. Taxonomy (NCBI): domain Bacteria; kingdom Bacillati; phylum Actinomycetota; class Actinomycetes; order Micromonosporales; family Micromonosporaceae; genus Micromonospora; species Micromonospora sp. WMMD712. The sequence continues at coordinate 6,516,511 of NZ_CP120743.1, read as the reverse complement.
TCGCTGGTGGGGCGCACCACCACCGGCTCGGCGAGCTGCTTGCCGCCGCCGTGGGTGACCACCGCCAGCTCCGGCGAGAAGCCCTCGACGTGCTCGGCCTCGCGCTTGAGGTAGCTCTCCGGGATGAACAGCGGGAAGTACGCGTTCTCCGCGCCGGCCGCCTTGATCCGGGCGTCCATCTCGGCCTGCATCCGCTCCCAGATGGCGTAGCCGGCCGGTCGGATGACCATGGTCCCGCGGACCGGGCCGTTGTCGGCCAGCTTCGCCTTGGCGATCAGGTCCTGGTACCAGCGGGGAAAGTCCTCCGCACGGGGAGTGAGCACGCGTGCCATGACCGCACATCCTATGCGCCCCGCCACACGACGCCGTCATCGGGCGCGCTCCCGCCCCGCGCCGTCCCCGCCGGGGCCGGATCGTCACCCGGCGCGGCAAGGGCCCGTTCGGCGGCGCGCGGGCCACGACACCACTCAGGCCGGCCGTAGACTTCGGCCACGATGGGTGAAGTGAGGGACGCCGCCCGGCAGCGGCTGCGCGACGGCATCGTCGACGCCGCCCGGGCGCAGACGATCGCCGAGGGCTGGGACGGCGTGCGGATGGGCGGGGTGGCCGCCGCCGCCGGGGTGAGCCGGCAGACGGTCTACAACGAGTTCGGCACCAAGGCGGGGCTGGCCGAGGCGCTGGCCCGGCGCGAGGTGGACCGGTTCGTCACCGACGTGCGGGCCCGCCTCGACGAGCACGGCGACGACCTGCGCGCGGCGGCGTACGCGGCGATCGCGCACACCCTCGCCGCGGCGGCCGACAACCCGCTGATCAAGGCGATCCTGACCAGCGCCCGGGGCGGGTCCGACGAGCTGCTGCCCTACCTGACGACGCGCGCCGAGCTGGTGCTCACCGAGTCGACCGCCGCGCTGCTGGAGTGGGCCGGCGGCCACCTGCCCGCCGCCGACCCGGCCGCGCTGGCGTTCGCCGCCGACACCGTCGTCCGGCTGGTGGTCAGCCACATCGTGCTGCCCCGCTCCCCCGTCGAGCAGACCGCCGACGCCCTGGCCACGCTGGCCACCCGCCTCTTCGCCCCGCTCCCCTGACCCCCGCCCCCTGGCCCCACGCCTCCCTGGCCCGCGCTCCCCTGACCAGCGCCGCGCGGGGCGGCGCCGCGACGGTCAGCGCAGCACCCGGCCGCGCAGGACGATGCGGCTCGGGGTGCGCACCACGCCCAGGTCGCGGCGGGGGTCGGTGGGATAGACCGTGAGGTCGGCCAGGCCGCCCTCGACGAGGCCGGGGAAGCCGAGCCACTCCCGGGCCCGCCAGGAGGCGGCGGCGAGGACGTCCACCGCCGGCATGCCGGCCTGGGAGTGCAGCAACAGCATCTCCTCGGCGGCCAGCCCGTGATCGATGCCGCCGCCCGCGTCCGTGCCGACGTAGATCGGCACCCCCGCCTCGTACGCCGACCGGACCACCTCGGGGAAGCGGTCGCGCAGGGCGAGCATGTGATCGGCGTACCCGGGGAACTTCGCGCGGGCCTGCTCGGCGATCCCGCCGAACGTCCGGATGTTGATCATCGTGGGGACCAGGGCGGTGCCCTGCCGGGCCATCAGGTCGATCAGGTCGAGGCTCAGCCCGGTGCCGTGCTCGACGGAGTCCACCCCGGCCCGCACCATGATCTCGACGCCCGCCTCGGAGAACGTGTGCACCGCCGCCCGGGCCCCGGCGGCGTGCGCGGCGACCACGGCGGCGGTCATCGTGTCGGCGTCCCAGGCGGGCGCGAGGTCGCCGGCACCCCGGTCGATCCAGTCGCCGACCAGCTTGACCCAGCCGTTGCCGGCGGCGGCCTGTGCGGCGACGGTGGCGGCCACCTGCGGCGCGTCGACCTCGACCCCGATGTCGCGCAGGTAGCGGCGCGGCGGGGCGACGTGCCGGCCCGCGCGGGCCAGTCGCGGCAGCCCCGGGTCGTCGTCGAGCTCGGGGTACGGGTACGGCGAACCCGCGTCCCGGATGGCGAGGACCCCGGCGTCGACGTCGACGTGGGCCGCCGCGCGGGCCTGGTCGAGGGAGGTGATCGGGGCGCCGCCCCGGGCGATGCCGAGGTGACAGTGGGCGTCGGTCAGCCCGGGGAGCACGAAACCGCCGTCGACGATCGTCTCCGCGCCGGGCACCGGGTCGAAGGTGACCCGGTCGCCGACCAGCCACAGGTCCCGGACCTCGTCGTCGGGCAGGAGCACACCGCGCACATGCAGAGCCATGCGCACAGTCCTACCCGATCACTCCCCCTCCGTGGCGAGCAGCCCGTCCCGGCGGACGGTCAGGGCCGGCAGGTCGACGGAGACCTTCCACGGCAGCTCCGTGACGAAGAGGTCCTCGGTGTGGGTGATCTGCTCGTACTCCCGGCCACCGGCGGCGAGCGCGTATTCCGTCAGCGTGACGCGCTCCTGGAGCGGGTCCACCACCCAGTACGACCGGACCCCGGCGTGCGCGTAGACCTTCGCCTTGTCGTACATGTCGCGGAAGGTGGAGGTCGGCGAGACGACCTCCACGGCGAGCAGCGCATCCTCGACGGGGACGGGCGAGCGGTCGGCGTGCCGGCGGCGGATGACGACGACGTCGGGGCGCGGCTCGTTGCGGCGGTCGACCCGCATCGACAGGTCGAAGCTCACCAGGTGTTCCGGCGGGCAGTTGACGCGAAGCGTGAGCAGCAGCTCCACGCACAACTCTTGGTGCAGGGCAGTCGGCGACGGCACGATCAACCTTCCGTTGATCAGTTCGTACGGAAGGTCCTTCGGCAGGTCGCCGAGGTCGTCGACCGTCCACTCGTGCCGTTCGGGCAGGATGGGCGCTGCGGTCATGACATCTCCTCCCAGGAGGCGACGACCACTCTAAGCGTCGAGGCCGTCGCCCACCGTCACCGACACGCGTCAGCGGGGCCGGCCGTCGCCCTTGCCGAACTTGTTAAAGTCGATCTTCGGCAGCTTGAAGCCCGGGGGCAGGCCCTGGCCGCCGGCCAGGTCGCCCGGGTCCAGGCCCGGCGGGAGCTGCGGCATTCCGCCCGGGAACCCGCCCGGCATCCCCGCGCCCGCCCCGGTACGCGGCCGGTTGCCGCCCTTGGTGCCCTTGCGCTTGTTCTTCGGCGACTTGGTCGCCTTGCGCCGGCCGCCGCCGGGCAGGCCCATCATGCCGCCCATCTGCTTCATCATCTTCTGCGCGTCGGCGAAGCGGTTGAGCAGCTGGTTGACGTCCATCACGGTGACGCCCGAGCCGTTGGCGATGCGGGCCCGGCGCGAGCCGTTGATGATCTTCGGGTTGGTGCGCTCCGCCGGGGTCATCGACCGGATGATCGCGGTGACCCGGTCGAAGTGCTTGTCGTCCAGCTCGGCGAGCTGGTCCTTCATCTGCCCCATGCCGGGCATCATGGCCAGCACGTTGGCGATCGGGCCCATCCGGCGCACCGCGATGAGCTGGTCGAGGAAGTCCTCCAGGGTGAACTGCTCGCCGCCCATCAGCTTGGCGGTCATCTTCTCCTTCTGATCGGAGTCGAAGGCCGCCTCGGCCTGCTCGATCAGAGTGAGGACGTCGCCCATGCCGAGGATCCGGCTGGCCATCCGGTCGGGGTGGAAGACGTCGAAGTCCTCCAGCTTCTCGCCGGTGGAGGCGAACAGGATCGGCTGCCCGGTCACCTCGCGCACCGACAGCGCGGCGCCGCCCCGGGCGTCGCCGTCGAGCTTCGACAGCACCACGCCGGTGATGCCGACGCCGTCGCGGAACGCCTCGGCGGTGCGTACGGCGTCCTGACCGACCATCGCGTCGATGACGAAGATGACCTCGTCGGGGTCGACCGCGTCACGGATGTCGGCCGCCTGCCGCATCATCTCGGCGTCGATGCCGAGCCGGCCGGCGGTGTCGACGATGACGATGTCCCGGGCCGCCCGCTTCGCGTGCTCGATCGAGGCGCGGGCCACCTGCACCGGGTCGCCGGTGCCGTTGCCGGGCTCCGGGGCGTACACCTCGACGCCGGCCCGGCCGCCGAGCACCTGGAGCTGCCCGACGGCGTTGGGACGCTGGAGGTCGGCGGCGACCAGCAGCGGCTGGTGCCCCTGGGCCTTGAGCCAGCGGGCCAGCTTGCCGGCCAGGGTGGTCTTGCCGGAGCCCTGGAGGCCGGCGAGCATGATCACCGTCGGCGGCTGCTTGGCGAACTGGAGCCGCCGCCCCTCGCCGCCGAGGACGTTGATCAGCTCCTCGTTGACGATCTTGACGATCTGCTGGGCCGGGTTGAGCGCCTGGGAGACCTCCGCGCCGCGCGCCCGCTCCTTGACGTTCGCGATGAAGCCCTTGACCACCGGCAGGGCGACGTCGGCCTCCAGCAGCGCCAGGCGGATCTCGCGCGCCGTGGCGTCGATGTCGGCGTCCGTGAGCCGGCCCTTGCCGCGGAGCTTGGTGAAGATCCCGGAGAGGCGGTCACTCAAGGTGTCAAACACGCGAACATCCCGTTTGTCAGTGTTTCGGCGGGCACAACGCGACCGGGCGCAGGTGTCCGGCCATGGCTAGGGTAGCCCGCCGGCCGCACCCGCGCTCCGGCCCGCCCGGCACCGCGCTCGCGGGGATCGGCGGTTAGCAGGGGGCCCTTCCTCTACCAGAAGCGTTAACAAGGGGCCCCTCCTTACACCGCAGCGAGGACGGCGGCCTCCAGGCGGGCCCGCTCGTCGTCCGGCGGCCAGCCGCCCACCAGGTAGAACGCGTCCACCACGTCCCCGCCGAGGGTGGAGATCCGGGCCGCGCGCACCTGCGCGCCCGCCTCGTCGAGGGCGCAGGTCACCCGGTAGAGCAGACCGGCCGCGTCGGCGGCGCGCAGCTCCAGCACCACCGCGTCGGTGGCCGCGTCCCGGTGCCACACGACCCGGGGGGCCGCGCCGGAGCCGCGCGCGGCCAGCGCCCGGCCGCGCAGCCGCTGGGTGACCGAGACGTCCCCGGCGACCGCCCGGCGCAGGTCACCGGCGAGCGCGATCGGGTCGGGCGGCAGGCCGTAGCGGGGCTGCACCCGACACTCCACCAGGGCCCGGCCGTCGACGGTCGAGGCGTCGGCGGAGAGCACCTCCAGCCGGTGCAGGGCCAGGCAGCCGGCCACCGTCGCGAGCAGGCCGCGCCGGTCCGCCGCGGCCACCGCCACCCGGTCCCCCGTCAGGTGTACGACCGGCAGCGGCCCGTCGAGCAGCGCCGGGTCGGGGTCGGGCGGGGCGGGCAGCACGCCGGTGTCCAGCGCGGTGCGGACCCGGGCGACCAGCTCGGCGACGAGGCGGCCCTTCCAGTCCGACCAGGCGGCCGGGCCGGTGGCCGCCGCGTCGGCGCGGACCAGGGCGTGCAGCAGGTCGAGGGTGGCGCCGTCGCCGACGGCCTCGGCGACCCGGGCGATGGTCACCGGGTCGGACAGGTCGCGGCGGGTGGCCACGTCGGGCAGGAGCAGGTGCAGCCGGACCAGCGTGCCGATGAGCGCCACCTCGGGCTCGGGCAGGCCGATCCGGGCCACCACGGCCTCGGCCAGCGGCGCGCCGACGGTGCTGTGGTCCCCGGGCAGCCCCTTGCCGACGTCGTGCAGGAACGCGCCGAGCAGCAGCAGGTCCGGCCGGTCCACGTCGCGGGTGTGCCGGCTCGCCTCGTACGCGGCCTGCACCAGGTGCCGGTCGAGGGTGTAGCGGTGCACGGGGTTGTGCTGGGGCAGGCTGCGCAGCCGGGTCCACTCGGGCAGCCAGCCGTCGATCAGCCCGTACCGGTCGCAGGTCTCCCAGGCGGGGACGAGGCCGGGCCCCGCGCCGAGCAGGGTGATGAGCGCGGCGCGGGCCTCCGCCGGCCAGGGCGACGGCAGCGGCGGGCAGTAGGCGGCCAGCCACTCGCAGGTGGCCCGGGCGATGGGCAGCCGCGTGGTGGCCGCCGCGGCGGCCATCCGCAGGGACAGGCTCGGGTCGGGGCGCGCGCCGATGGCGGTGCGGGCCAGCACCAGTTCCCCGTCGTGCTCGACGACGTCCCGGGCGACCGGGCGGCGCGCCGGGCGGGGGTCGGCCCCCCGGCGGCGGGAGCGCAGCCGGTCGGCGGCCCGCCAGGCGTCGTCGAGGGCGTGGCTGACGGTGCGGGCGTCGCCGGCGACGCGGCGCAGCAGCACGTCGCCGTCGTGCGGGGCCACGGCCCCTGAGGCGGCGTCGCCCGCCGGCTGGCGCAGGCCGAGCCGGGCGGCGACGCCGTCGCGTTCCTGGGCGACGAGCCGGTCGACGCGGCGGCCGGCCTGCGCGTGCAGGGCGTCGCGGGTGTCGAGCAGGCGCAGGTGGGCGGCCCGGACGGCGGGGCGCAGCGCGTCGGTGATGCCGGCGGTGGCGATGGCGCGCAGGATGCCCACGTCGCGCAGCCCGCCGGCGGACTCCTTGAGGTCGCCTTCGAGCAGGAAGGCCAGCTCGCCGTGGGCCTGCCAGCGGGCCTCGGTGATCTCCCGCAGGGCGGGCAGCTGGCGGACGGCGGTGCGCCGCCAGTGGTCGGCGGCGGTGCGGGCCAGGGTGTCGGCGAGTTCCCGGTCGCCGGCGACGTAGCGGGCGTCGAGCAGGCCGAGGGCGACCTTCACGTCGTCCTGGGCCACGGAGAGGGCCTCGGCCAGGGTCCGCACCGAGTGGTCGAGCCGCAGGCCGGCGTCCCAGATCGGATACCACAGCTTGGGGGCAAGCTCGTCCATGCCGGGCACCCCGGCGTGCACGAGCACCAGATCGAGGTCGCCGTACGGGGCGCACTGCCGCCGCCCGAGCCCGCCCACGGCGACCAGCGCGATGCCGGGGCGGTCGGGCAGCAGCGGCGTCAGCCACCGGTCGAAGGCGGCGGCCCGCGCCCGGCGTGCGGCGTCCCCGATCCCCCCGGGAACGCCGACGACCTCGTTGACCAGGAGGTCCGCGTCACCGTCGCCGGCGCTGTCCGACGCGTCTCCCCTGATCAACGAGGTCATCTATGCGGGCCGGCCTAGAGGGCGTCCAGGCCGCGTTCGCCGGTGCGGACGCGGACGACGTCCTCGACGCCGGTCACCCACACCTTGCCGTCGCCGATCTTGCCGGTCCGGGCGGCGCTGACGATCGCGTCGACGATCTTCTCGACGTCGATCTCGTCGGTGAGCACCTCGACCCGGATCTTGGGCAGGAACTCGACCGTGTACTCGGCACCCCGGTAGACCTCGGTGTGCCCCTTCTGCCGGCCGTAGCCCTGGACCTCGCTGACGGTCAGCCCGGCCACGCCGAGGGCGTGCAGGGCCTCCTTCACCGCGTCCAGCTGGTACGGCTTGATGACCGCGGTCACCAGCTTCATGTCCAACCCCTCCATCCCAGGAACGTTAACCGGCGACCTTCTCGCTGACCGGCTCGGACTCGTCCGAGGCCGGCTTGGTGCCGGCGCCCGCCGGCGTCCCGATCCCGGCGAGCGCGAAGGCGCTGCCGCCGCCGCTGCCACCGGCCACGGAGAGGTCGTAACCGCTCTCGGCGTGCTCGGCGAGGTCGATGCCCTCGACCTCGGCCTCGGGCTTGAGGCGGAAGCCGATCGTCTTCTCGATCGCGAAGGCGAGCAGCCAGGCGATCCCGAAGGACCAGACGGTCACGATCAGGCCGGCGATGGCCTGGCGGCCGAGCTGGGTGACCCCGCCGCCGTAGAACAGGCCGTCGGAGGCGCCGACCACGTCGGTGATCGCGGAGTTGACCGAGTTGGTGGCGAACAGGCCGAGCCAGAGCGAGCCGATCCAGCCACCGACGAAGTGCACGCCGACCACGTCGAGGGAGTCGTCGTAGCCGAGCTTGTACTTCAGGGCGATGGCGAGGGCGCAGACCGCACCGGCGACGATGCCGAGCAGGACCGCGGCCCACGGGGCGATGAAGCCACAGGCCGGGGTGATGGCGACCAGGCCGGCGACCGCGCCGGAGGACGCACCGACCATGGTCGGCTTCTTGTCCTTGATCCACTCCACCGCGAGCCAGCCGAGCACCGCCGCGGCGGTGGCGAGCTGGGTGTTGATGAAGGCGAGGCCGGCGACCGAGTCGACGGTCAGCTCCGAGCCGGCGTTGAACCCGAACCAGCCGAACCAGAGCAGGCCCGCGCCGAGCGCGACCAGCGGGATGTTGTGCGGCTTCATGCCCTCGCGGGGCCAGCCGAGCCGCTTGCCGAGCACCAGCGCCACGGCCAGGGCCGCCGCACCGGCGTTGATGTGCACGGCGGTGCCGCCGGCGAAGTCCAGCGCGTGGATGTCGCCGCCGATGATGCCGCCGCCCCAGACCCAGTGGGCGACCGGGAAGTAGACCAGCGTGGCCCACCCGAAGGCGAACAGCAGCCAGCCGCCGAACTTGGCGCGGTCGGAGATCGCGCCGCTGATCAGCGCGACGGTGATCACCGCGAAGACCATCTGGAACGCCATGAACACGTAGAGCGGGACCCCGATGCCGCTGGGGTTCTCCGCCGTGGCGCCCCACAGGTCGGTCTCGGCCAGGAAGGTCTTGGTGCCGAGGTACGCCCCCGGGTCGCCCCAGAAGCCGTTCACGTCCGTCCCGAAGGCGACGCTGAAACCGTAGAACCACCACAGAACAGAGATGAGCCCAATGGCGGAGAAGCTCATCATCATCATGTTGAGCACGCCCTTGGCCCGGTTGAGCCCGCCGTAGAACAGCGCCAGTCCGGGCGTCATGAGCAGCACGAGCGCGGTCGAAACCAGCAGCCAAACGGTGTTGCCGCCGTCGATCGTCGGTGCTTCAGGCACGCTGGCCTCCTAAAGGTGAAGTTCCCTCCTTCGCGGCTTCCGGGGCAGCGTCGCCCGTACGCCGGTTGCGCGGAAGCTTGGTCGTCTCCTGTTTCCTTCAGCGTCACCACGCGATTTCCAGCCCGTGACGCTGTGTTTCGTACGTGTGAAGAAAACCTCACCGCCGCCGGGCGGGGCGGGACGTCACCGCAGCGCGTACTCCAACGCGTGCCGTTCGTAGTCCAACAGGCGGAGGTCGCGCATCGGGCGGCGAAGGTGACCCTTGTGCACGATCCGGACGAACGCCGGCTCACCCGCGGCGGCCATCCGGCGGATGCCCTCGACGTGGTCGACGACGCGCTTGCGGATCGTGCGCACCAGCCGGTGCCGGTCGCGCGGGATCAGCCCGTACGCGTCGGCGAACAGCCGCAGCCGGCGCGGCCGGTCCGGGTGCCGCCAGCCGAGGGTGATCGAGTCCCGGTCGGAGAAGATCGGCACCCAGGTCCACGCCGCGTACGCCACGTCGTAGATCCGCGCCCCCGGCGAGGCGAGGTCGAAGTCGATCAGCCCGAGGGTGCCGTCCGGCCGCCAGATCACGTTGTGCGGGGCGGCGTCGTGGTGGCAGATCACCTCGGTGTCCGGCGGCGGCGGGCCGAACGAGCGCCACACCGCCCCGGGCGGCGGGGCGAAACCGTACTGGGCGTCGTGGAACATCCGCAGCATGGTGGCGACCGTCACCAGCGCCTCGTCGGTGACCCAGTGCGGGGCCAGCGGGTATTCCCCGCACTCCCCCTCCAGGTACGACAGGACCTCCCGGTTGCGCTCGTCCATGCCGAGCGCCCGGGGCGCGCCGGTGAACCCGACGTACTCCAGGTGGCGCAGCAGGGCGTGCACGGACGGTGTCCACGGGCCGGCGTTGCGCCGGACGGTGTCGCCGACCCGGACGACGGTGCTGACGTTCCCGCCGTGCAGCGGGATCTCCTGCGAAGTCACGTACGGTCTCCCGAGGCCCGGCGCGGGGTGGCGGTCCTCGCGCCACCCGACGTAGGCGCGATCGTCACTGGTCACTGCGAGGTTACGCGTCGCGGGCGAGCGGCTCGACGCCGAGCAGCGCGTCGACGAACTGCGCCGGATCGAACGGGGCGAGGTCGTCCTTGCCCTCGCCGAGGCCGACCAGCTTGACGGGGATGCCGAGCTTGCGCTGGACGGCGATCACGATGCCGCCCTTGGCGGTGCCGTCAAGCTTGGTCAGCACCACGCCCGTCACGTTGACCACCTCAGTGAAGACCCGGGCCTGCTCCAGGCCGTTCTGGCCGGTGGTGGCGTCGAGCACCAGCAGGGTCTCGTCGATCGGCCCGTGCTTCTCGACGACCCGCTTGACCTTGCCCAGCTCGTCCATGAGGCCGACCTTGTTCTGCAACCGGCCGGCGGTGTCGATCAGCACCGTGTCGACGCCGGTGTCGATGCCGCGCTTCACCGCGTCGAACGCCACGCTGGCCGGGTCGGCGGCCTCCGGGCCACGGACGGTCTCCGCGCCGACCCGGCCGCCCCACGTCTGGAGCTGGTCGGCGGCGGCGGCGCGGAACGTGTCGGCCGCGCCGAGCAGCACGCTGCGGCCGTCGGCGACCAGCACCCGGGCGATCTTGCCGCAGGTGGTGGTCTTGCCGGCCCCGTTGACGCCGACCACCAGCACCACCGCCGGCACCCCGTCGGACGGCGCGGTGCGCAGCGACCGGTCCAGGGCCGGGTCGAGGGCGTCGACCAGCTCGGCGGCGAGCAGGGCGCGCAGCTCGTCGACGGTGCGGGTGCCGAGCACCCGGGTCCGCTCCCGCAGCCGGTCGACGATCTGGCGGGTCGAGTCGATGCCGACGTCGGCGGTGATCAGGCTGTCCTCGATCTCCTCCCAGGTGTCCTCGTCGAGCCGGTCCCGGCTGAGCAGGCCGAGCAGGCCCTTGCCGAAGGCGTTCTGCGAGCGGGACAGCCGGGACCGCAGCCGGACCAACCGGCCGGCGGTCGGCTCGGGCACCTCGACGGCGGGCGGCGCCTCCACCACGGGCGGGGGCTCGACCAGGATCCCCGTGGCGAGGTCCGCCTCCGGCGCCTCGACGGGCGGCCCGGCGAGGTCCTGCCCGGCGCGGGTGTCCACCTCCGTCTCCGGCAGCGGCGGTTGCGGACGCCGGCGCAGCCGCGGCACCACCAGCCCGAGGCCGCCGAGGATCAGCACGCCGAGCAGGGCGAGCGCGATGAGGAGGTATTCCGTCATGCCGAAATCCTGTCAGATGCCGGCGACGGCGTCCCAGCCACCGCTACCGGCGGGGGTGCGAGCTGCGGGTACGCTCGCCACGGCCAGGGGTGGCGCGACGGCCGACCGGGTAGAAATGATGAGATCGTCTCGTCTCCTGGAGGTTCCCCATGCCGGCACCCCGCCTGCTCATCGGCCCGCTGCTGCGCCGGGTCGTCGGCACGCGGGCCACCGTCTGGGTGGAGACCAGCGCGCCCGCGACGGTCCGGGTCCGCACGGCCGACGGCGCCGAGGGCACCGCGACCACCTTCTCCGCGTACGACCACCACTACGCGCTCGTCGTCGTCGAGGGGCTCACCCCCGACAGCGCGACGACCTACGAGGTGCTGGTCGACGACGAGGTCGCCTGGCCGGAGCCCCGGTCCGCCTTCCCGCCCAGCGTGATCCGCACCCGGGCCGCCGACGACCGGGACCAGCCGGTGCGCCTGGTCTTCGGCTCCTGCCGGGAGACCACCCAGCACTCCACCGCCCGCAAGCTGCCCCCCGACGCGCTCGACGCGTACGCCCGGCGGTTGATGGCCGACCCGGGCCGGGCCGACGCCCAGCCCGACCTGCTGGTGCTGCTCGGCGACCAGGTCTACGCCGACGAGACGTCGCCGACCGTGCGGCGGCTGCTCAAGCGGCGTCGCCGGCGGCCGGAGGGCGCCCCGGCGACGCAGGTGGTCAGCTTCGACGAGTACACCAAGCTCTACCTGGAGTCGTGGCGCGACCCGGAGATCCGCTGGCTGTTCTCCACCGTGCCGAGCGTGATGATCTTCGACGACCACGAGGTGATCGACGACTGGAACACCTCGGCGGCGTGGCGCGACGACATGCGCGCCCAGCCCTGGTGGGCCGAGCGGATCGGCAGCGGGCTGGCCTCCTACTGGGTCTACCAGCACCTCGGCAACCTCGCCCCCGACGAGATCGCCGCCGACCCCGTCTACGCGAAGGTCGTCGCCGCCGGGGACGCCACCGAGGTCCTGCGCGAGTTCGGCGCCCGGGTCGACAAGGAGGCCGACGAGGCGCACGACACCGAACGCTGGCGCGCGGTGCAGTACCAGTGGAGCTACGCCCTGGACCTGGGGCGCACCCGGCTGGTGATGCTGGACAACCGGTGCAGCCGGGTGCTGGAGCGTCGCAACCGGGCGATGCTGCCGCCCGGCGAGTGGTCCTGGTTCCTCGACCGCGCGCACGGCGTCTACGACCACCTCGTCGTCGGCGCGTCGCTGCCCTGGCTGCTGCCGCCGGGCATCCACCACGTCGAGGCGTGGAACGAGAAGCTCGCCGACTCCCGGCACCGCTGGGTGGCCGGCTTCGCCGAGCGGCTGCGCCGGGCGCTCGACCTGGAGCACTGGGCGGCGTTCCGGCGTTCCTTCGACGCCCTCGGCGCGCTCTTCACGCGGCTGGGCAGCGGCCCGGCCGGGCACACCGGCGACCGGGTCGGCGCGGGGCCGGCGTACCCGCCGCCGGCGTCGATCAGCGTGCTGTCGGGCGACGTGCACCACTCGTACGTGGCCCGGGCCCGGTTCGCCGACCCGGGGGTGCACACCCCCGTGCACCAGCTCACCTGCTCGCCGATCCACAACCAGGTGCCGGCGGCGATGCGTCCGCTGATGCGGCTGGGCTGGTCGCCGGGGCCGGCCGGGGCGGCCCGCGCGCTGGCCCGCAGCGCCGGGGTGCGCCGCCCGAGCGTGCGCTGGCGCAAGCTGGCCGGCCCCTACTTCGGCAACGCCGTGGCGACCCTCGCCCACGCCGGCCGCACGGCCGACGTGACGATCGAGGGCACCACCGGCGACGGGCACCTGCGCACGGTGTTCCGAAGGCGGCTCGCCTCCGGGGGCTGAGCTCGTCGCACCCGTACCCTTACGGCGTGGACGATCATTCCCCGGAGACCCTGCGGTTCGTCGAGCACGAGTTGACCGCGCTGCTGCGCCGGGGACGCTCGCTCTCCTTCGAGGTCGCCCAGGAGGTGCACCCCAACCTCGACCAGAACGCGTACGGCCTGCTGCTGTGGCTGCGCCGCTCGGACGCGACCCGGCTGACCGACCTGGCCGCCCGGCTCGGGATCAGCAAGGGGACGCTGAGCCGGCAGATCAACGGCCTGGAGGCGCTCGGACTGGTGCGCCGGGAGGCCGATCCGGAGGACCGGCGGGCGTGGCGGCTCACGCTGACCGAGGAGGGGCAGCGCCGGTTCGACGCCGCCCGGGCGACCCGGCTCGCGCTGTTCCGGCGCATAGTGGAGAGCTGGTCGAGACGGGACGTGGCGGACTTCGGCCGCCTGCTGCGCCGCTTCAACGACGCCCTCGACTGAGGTGCAAGGAAGGGCCCCCTGTTAACGCTTTCTGTATAGGAAGGGCCCCTTCCTAACACCCCGCGCCGCGGCGGGCGGCGGGCGGCAGGCGGCAGGCGGCAGGCGGCGGGCGGCAGGCGCGCAATGCGGTGGCCCGGTGTCGGGGGTGCCGGCCAGGATGGGCGGATGACCTGGAGAGCACCGCAGACCACCCGCAGCGACGCCCCGTTCGTCGGCGACGAACGCACCATGCTCGACGGCTGGCTGGACTACCACCGGCAGACCCTGCTGCTCAAGTGCGCCGGGCTGACCGCCGAGCAGTTGCGCACGCCCAGCGTCGAGCCGTCCGGGCTGAGCCTGCTCGGCCTGGTGCGGCACCTGGCCGAGGTGGAGGCGTGGTGGTTCCGGGAGTGCTTCGACGGGCAGCGCGTCGACTACCCGTACTTCACCCCGGAGAACCCCGACGCCGACCACGACGTCAGCGCCGCCGACGCCGAGGCCGACCTCGCCACCTACCACCGGGAGGTCGACCTCGCCCGCGCCGCCGCGGCGGGCCGCTCCCTCGACGAGACGTTCACCGAGGCCGGGCCCAAGAAGCGCACGTTCAGCCTGCGCTGGGTCTACCTGCACATGATCGAGGAGTACGCCCGGCACAACGGCCACGCCGACCTGATCCGGGAACGCATCGACGGCGTCACCGGCGAGTGACGGGCCCCGGGGCCGACGAGTGACGGAAGAACCCGGGGCCGGCAGCCCGCCGGCCCCGGCAACGACCGCTCAGTACGCCAGGGCCGCCCGCAGGTAGCGCAGCCCCGACGGCCCGTCCCACCGGTACGCCGAGAGCCCGGCCGCCCGCGCGCCCCGGATCGCCCAGTCCTCGTCGTCGACGAACAGCACCCGGGCCGGCGGGGTCTCCAGCGCAGCGCAGGCCGCCTGGAAGTACTCCTTCGCGGGCTTGTGCACCCCGACGACGGAGGAGTTGACCACCACGTCCAGTTCGTCGGTCAGGCCCAGCGCGGCGAGGTCGGTGTCGAGCAGGTCGGTGCCGTTGGTGCCCAGCCCGACCCGTACGCCGGCCGCCCGCACCTCGCGCACGAACGCCAGCACCTCGGGGTCGACCTCGCCCCGGTAGCGCTGCCACTGCTCGACGGCGGCGCGGGCGCGCTGCGGGCCGCCGGCCGAGTCGGCCAGCGCGTCGGCGACGCTGGCCACCCAGTCGGCGTGGCTGACCTGGCCGGTCAGCACCGGCTGGAGCCGCCCCCAGTGCATCGCGATCTCGGCGAGCACCCCGTCGTCGAGGCCGTACTCCCGTTCCACGCCGGCGGCGACCGCCGGGTCCCAGCGCCGCAGCACCCCGTCGAGATCCACCAGGAGCGCAGTCGCGCGTTCCCGAGCCACTACTGTTTCTCCTCGCCGCGGCCGTGCCGCTGGTCGTCGTCGCCGTCCCGCACGGTGCCGCCGTCGACGGCGGCGCGGGCGGGCGGCCTCTGCTCGCCCTCGGCCCGGTTGAGCCGCTGGCTGATCACCTGGGTGACGCCGCTGCGCATGGTCACCCCGTAGAGGGCGTCGGCGATCTCCATCGTCCGCTTCTGGTGGGTGATGACGATCAGCTGACTCTTCTCCCGCAACTGTGCCAGCAGCGTGATCAACCTGCCCAGGTTGACGTCGTCGAGGGCCGCCTCGACCTCGTCCATGATGTAGAACGGGCTGGGCCGGGCCCGGAAGATCGCCACCAGCATCGCCACGGCGGTCAGCGAGCGCTCGCCGCCGGAGAGCAGGGACAGCCGCTTGATCTTCTTGCCGGGCGGCCGGGCCTCCACCTCCACGCCGGTGGTGAGCAGGTCCTCGGGGTCGGTGAGGACCAGCCGCCCCTCGCCGCCGGGGAAGAGCACCGTGAAGACCTGCTCGAACTCCCGCGCGGTGTCGGCGAACGCGCTGGCGAAGACCTCCAGGATGCGCTCGTCGACGTCCTTCACCACGGTCAGCAGGTCCCGGCGGGTGGCCTTGAGGTCCTCCAGTTGCTCGGAGAGGAACTTGTAGCGCTCCTCCAGCGCGGCGAACTCCTCCAGCGCCAGGGGGTTGACCTTGCCGAGCAGGGCCAGCTCGCGTTCCGCCTTCGCGGCCCGCTTCTCCTGCGCCGGCCGCTCGTAGCGGACCGGCTCGGGCACCGGCGACCCGTCCCGCTCGGCCGCCGCCACGTCGGCCTGGGTCGGGGGTACGGGCTGCGTCGGGCCGTACTCGGCGAGCAGCGTCTCCACGTCGAGGCCGAAGTCCTCGGCGGCCTTGGCCTCCAGCTGCTCGATGCGCAGCCGCTGCTCGGCGCGGGCCACCTCGTCGCGGTGCACCTGACTGGTCAGCCGCTCCAGCTCCGCGCCGAGGCGCTTCGCCGCGCCGCGTACCTCGGACAGCTCGGCCTCGCGGGCGGCCCGCTCGCGCGCCACGGCGTCGCGGTGCTCCTCGGCCCGCGCGATCGACACGGCGAGCCGGGCCAGCGCCTCGCGGGCGCCGCCGGCCACCGCGCGGGCGATGGTCGCGCCCCGGGCGCGGGCCGCGCGCCGGGCCGCCGCGCGTTCCCGCGCGGCCCGCTCGGCGGCGGCCTGCCGGCGCAGCGAGTCGGCCCGGCCGGCGATCGAGGAGACCCGCTCCTCGGCGGTACGCACGGCGAGCCGGACCTCCATCTCGTTCTGCCGCGCCTGCGGCACCATCGCGGCGAGCTGGTCGCGTTCCTCCGTGGACGGCTCGGCGTCGATCGGGGTGGCCTCGGCCAGCCGCAGCCGCTCCTCCAGCTCGGCCAGGGCCGCGAGGTCGCGTTGCCGGGCCGCCTCGGCGCGGGCGCGGGACTCGCCGAGCCGGTCGGTCTCCGCCTTCGCCGACCGGGCGGCGGCACCCAGCTCGGCGAGGCGGCGGGCGGCAGCGTTGCGGTGGCTCTCCGCCTCCCGTTTCGCGGCGGCGGCGTGCTGCACGGCCTCCTTGGCGGCGGCGACCTCGGCGCGCGCCTCGACGAGCCGCTCGCGCAGCTCGGCGGCGGTGCGCTCGGCGGCGAGCCGGTTGCCCCGGGCCTCCTCGACGGCGGCCTGCACCTCGATGAAGCTGGGTGCCTTCGCCGACCCGCCGGCCGCCGCGTACGCCCCGACGACGTCGCCGTCGGGGGTGACCGCGCGCAGCTCCGGGTTGTCGGCGACCAGCTCGGCGGCGGCGGCGAGGTCGTCGACGACGGCCACGTCGCGCAGCGCCCGGTGCACGGCGGGGCGCAGCTCGGCGGAGCACTCGACCAGGTCGGGGGCCCAGCGGGCGTGCGCGGGCAGCTTCGGGCGCAGGGCGTCGGGGCCGCCGGTCATGCCCGGCCCGGCGGGGCTGCCGACGAGCAGGCCGGCGCGGCCGGCGTCGGAGATCTTGAGCAGCCGCATCGCCTCGACGGCCTCGTCGACGCCGGTGACCGCGACCGCGTCGGCGAGCCCGCCCAGCGCGGCGGCGAGCGCGGCGGAGTGGCCGGGGGCGACGGTGAGCAGCCCGGCGAGGCTGCCGAGCAGGCCGGGCACCTCGCCGGCGCGGGCCAGCAGCGCGCCCGCGCCGTCCTTGCGGCGCAGGCCGATGGCGAGCGCCTCCTCGCGGGCCTTCTGGGTGGCGGCCTCCTTCTCGGCGGCCCGTTCCGCGTCGGCGAGGGACCGCGCGGCGGCCTGCGCCCGCTCCTGGGCGGCGACGGCCTCGGCGTGCCGGTCGTCGAGGTCGGCGTTGTCCCGGTCGGCCTCGGTGGACTGCTCGGCGACCGCGTCGAGGTCGGCCTGCGCCTGCTCGGCGCGGGCCAGGGCGTCGGCGTGGGCGGCGGCGAGCCGCTCGATCTCCTCCCCGGCGCTGGTGGTGCGGGCGCGGGCGGAGTTGACCTGGCCGGTGAGCCGGGCCAGCCCCTCCCGTCGGTCGGCGATCGCCTTCGCGGCGGCGACCAGCTCCCGTTCGGTGGCGGCGAGCTGCCGTTCCAGCTCCTGCCGCTGCTCGACGGCCTCGGCGAGGCGGATCTGGTCGTCGGTGAGCGCGCCGCGCAGCTCCTCCTCCTGCTCGCGGACCCGCTCCGCCTCGGCGTCCAGCTGGTCGGGGTCGCGGCCGGGGCGCTCGTCGTCGGGCGTGGCGGTGAGGTGGCGCAGCCGCTCGCGGGCGAGCTGCTCGACGGAGCGGAACCGTTCGGAGAGCGCGGACAGCTTGTACCAGGTGTCCTGGGCGGCGGCGAGCAGCGGCGCGTCCTCGGCGAGCGCGGCCTCCAGCTCGCCGAGCCGGCCCTGCACCTCGGCGTGCTCCGCCTCGACCTCCCGGCGGCGCTCCCGCGCGGCGCTCTCGTCGGCGATCTCCCGGTCCAGGGTGGCGCGCAGGGTGTGCAGGTCGTCGGCGAGCAGCCGCAGCCGGGCGTCGCGCAGGTTGGCCTGGATCGCGGCGGCGCGGCGGGCCACCTCGGCCTGCCGGCCCAGCGGCTTGAGCTGGCGACGCAGCTCGGCGGTGAGGTCGGTCAGGCGGTTGAGGTTGGTCTGCATCGCGTCGAGCTTCCGCAGCGCCTTCTCCTTGCGCTTGCGGTGCTTGAGGACGCCGGCCGCCTCCTCGATGAACGCCCGCCGGTCCTCCGGCTTGGCGTGCAGCATCCCGTCGAGACGGCCCTGGCCGACGATGATGTGCATCTCCCGGCCGATGCCGGAGTCCGACAGCAGCTCCTGGATGTCCAGCAGGCGGCAGGAGTCGCCGTTGATCTCGTACTCGCTCTCGCCGGAGCGGAACATCCGGCGGGTGATGGAGACCTCGGTGTACTCGATGGGCAGCGCGCCGTCGGTGTTGTCGATGGTGAGGGTGACCTCGGCCCGGCCCAGCGGGGCCCGCCCGGCGGTGCCGGCGAAGATGACGTCCTCCATCTTGCCGCCGCGCAGCGCCTTGGCGCCCTGCTCGCCGAGCACCCAGGCGATCGCGTCGACGACGTTGGACTTGCCGGAGCCGTTCGGGCCGACCACGCAGGTGATCCCGGGCTCCAGCTTCAGCGTCGTCGCGGAGGCGAAGGACTTGAACCCCTTCACCGTCAGGCTCTTGAGATACACCTTCTCGATCCTCGTCCGGTGGCCGCCGAGCGTCGTGGGCTGCGCGGACCTGGTGAACCCGCAGACTAACCCGGTGTCGCCGGGGCTCGGGCACGCGACCCGCCCCGGGCCGGCGTCGACGACCGGCCGGGACGCCGCGTACCGGGTTTCCCGGTACGGATCGGACGGCCCCGGCCGACGCGGAGCTTGATCAATTATTCAAGATCAGAGAATGGTACGGGGAAATGTCCCGGACATGGCTGCGCGCCGGCACATTAAGTGTCGGCGCGCGATTTCTGCGTGGTGCGATTCAGTTGTCGGACCTGCGGAAGATCAGGTCAGCGCCGGCTCGGCCAGCCGGAGGAGGTCGTCCGCCTCCGCCGCAGCCGCCGCGAGCCGATCGTTCTCGGCGCGCAGACGCGTGATCTCGAACTCCAGGGCCTGAACCCTGGACCGCAGTCGGGTGACCTCGTCGAGCAGACGCCGATCGGGCGCTGCACCTACGTGGCCGTAGAGGGCCTTCGCCATGCTGACTCCTTGATATGCGCTGCCGGAAAGGCCGGACCAACGCGCGCCCACTCGTACGCGGCTGTCATTCCCAGCGATTCTGGGCACGAACGGGCGCGACTGGCGACACCTACATATTGAGCCGACAACCCCTCATTCGTCAAGTTAGCGCAGGCCGTAGATCATCTTCACGTCGGCCGGGCCGCTTGTCGGTGGCTGCCACAAGGCGCGGACACTCTCTGTCCGGACGCGTTAACTGTACGCCCGGGAACAACGGAACTCACCCCGCGTGAAGCGCTTTCGTCTTAACTCTTTCTTAGCCACGTTGCCGCAGCTTGCGGCACGCCCGTACGGTCACCCCGGCCCGCAACCGACCCATGGAGGCGACAGGCGTGTACGGCTGGACCGACCCGAACGACCCGGAGGTCGCGCGACGGCGTCAGGAGCCCCCGGCCGACGAGCCGGCCTGGCTGACCGACCGCCCGGCGCCCCGGTCGACCTACCTGTTCGGGGACGAACCGGACCAGCCGAGTGACCAACGGCACACCGCCCGGCCCCCGGCGTCGCCGGCCGACCGGCCCCGGGCAGACGAGCCCACCGCCCGGTGGCACTCCCCGGAACAGCCGAACGGACAGTGGCACGCGCCGGAACGGCCGAACGGAGAATGGCACGCGCCGGAACGGCCGGGCGGACAGTGGCACGCGCCGGAGACACCGGGCGATCGGTGGCACGCCCCGGAACGGGCCTCCGACCAGTGGTATCCGGCCGACCGCCCGGCCCCGGCGGCGGAGCACACCCGGGCGCTGCCGGTCGTCCCCGGCCCCACCGGCGGCGCGGCCACGCCGACCGCCGCACGGCCGGCCCGCCCCGCCGCCACGCGCCGCCCCGGCACCGCCGCGGGCGGCGGCGAGGGACGGCACCGGCCCGCCCGGCGGCTTTCCCGACCGCTGCTGATCGGCGGCGCCGCCGCGGCGGCCACCCTGGTGGTGAGCCTCGGCGTCGCCGCCCTCGTGCTGCCCGGCGGGGACACCCCACGGACCGACCCGGCCGCGGCCGACGCCCCGGTCGTCGCGCCCGCCGACCCGGCCGTCGCCACCTCGGCCAGCCCGTCGGCGTCGCCCTCGCCGAGCGCCTCGCCGACCAGCGCCAGCCCGTCGCCCTCGCCGAGCCGGACGGCCAAGCCGACCCCGAAGCCCAGCCGGACCACCGCCGCGTCGCGGAGCAACCAGCGCAGCAGCGCCCCGGCCACGCCCCGGGTCGCCGCCGCGCCCGGCGTGAGCGCGCAGGCGAAGGAGGTCGTCGACCTGGTCAACGCCGAGCGGGCAAAGGCCGGGTGCGGCGCGCTGAAGATCGACGACAAGCTCATGGCGGCGGCCCAGGCGCACAGCCAGGACCAGGCCGACCACCGGAAGATGACGCACGACGGCAGCGACGGCAGCGACGTCGGCGAGCGGCTCGACCGGGCCGGTTACGCCTGGCGCGCGTACGGCGAGAACGTCGCGTGGAACCAGCAGACCCCGGCCGCGGTGATGGACGCCTGGATGAACAGCCCGGGGCACAAGGCCAACATCCTGAACTGCTCCTTCACCGAGATCGGCGTCGGCGTCGCCAACAGCGACGGGCCCTACTGGACGCAGGACTTCGGCACCCCGCGCTGACCCGCGCCGGGCGGGGACCCCGGGACGGGGAGAGGCGAGTCGTCCCGGGGGCCACGCTCGTTGACCGGGTGAGGCGCGCCGGGCGCGGTGCCCGGGGCGGCAGGTCCGTCGCGGGACGGCCCGACGGCCGGTGCGCCGCGGGCGGCCGGTGGACGCACCCGCCTCCGGGCGGCCGGACGCCGCACCGCGACCTGCGGAGCTGCCGATGCGGATCGGGCCGCCGCCGCCCGGCGAAGGGCGCGCGCCGCGTCGACTGCTGCGCGTGCTCCTCGCGCTGACGCTGGTGACGACGACGTACGGCTGCCGGGCCGTGGTGACGCCGCCGGGCGCGCCGACCCCGTGGCCGCCCGGCCAGGCCCGGCACTGGCGCTGGCAGTGGCAGCTCACCGGCCCCCTCGACACCACGGTCGAGGCGGACGTGTTCCTGCTCGACCCCGTGCGTACCACCAGCACCGAGACCGCGGCGCTGCGCGGCCGGGACCGCCGGCTGGTCTGCCAGGTCGGCGTCGGCGCGTACGCGCGGACCGACCCGGACGCCGACCGGTACCCGGCGGACGTCGGCGGCGCGGCCGGCCGGTCGCCCGGCACCCGGTGGGTGGACGTGCGGCGGTGGGACGTGCTGGAGCCGATCCTGGCCGACCGGCTCCGGCTGTGCCGGGGCAAGGGCTTCGGGGCGGTCGCCCTCGCCGACGCCGACGGCTACGCCCACCCGACCGGCTTCGACCTGGACTTCGACGACCAGTTGCGGTTCAACCGGCGGGTCGCCGCCCTGGCCCGCTCGCTGGAGCTGTCCCCCGGCCTGCTCGGGGACGTGCCGCAGGTGACCGCGCTCGCGCCGGACTTCGACTTCGCCGTCGACGAGGAGTGCGTCCGGCTGCGCCAATGCGCCAAGCTGCTGCCGTTCGCCGACGCCGGCAAGCCGGTGTTCCACGTCGAATACGCGGGCGACCCCGACGAGTTCTGCGTGACCACCCTCGGGTACGGCTTCGCCTCCATCCAGAAGCGCCGCACGCTGGACGCGTGGCGGGACGCCTGCCCGGACGCCCCGCCGGCCCCCGGCCGCAACGGGACCGGCGGCGACTGAGCGGGGCCCGGCCGGCGGCGACTGGGCGCGGCCCGGCCGGCGGGCGGGCGACCGCGCGGCGGGTCAGCCCCGCAGCGCCGCCCGGGGCCGGGGCTGGCAGCGGGGGCAGCTGTAGGAGGAGCGGTTCATGAACGCCTCCCGGCGCAGCGGCGCGCCGCACCGCCGGCACGGCTCGCCCTCCCGCCCGTACGCGTTGAGCGCCCGGTCGAAGTAGCCGCTCTCGCCGTTGACGTTGACGTAGAGGGCGTCGAAGCTGGTGCCGCCCTCGGAGATCGCCTCGCCGAGGACGTCCCGGACGTGGCCGAGCAGCCGCTGCGCGACGGGCGCGGTGAGCTGGTCGGTCGGCCGGGCCCCGTGCAGCTTCGCCCGCCACAGCGCCTCGTCGGCGTAGATGTTGCCGACCCCGGAGACGAGGGTCTGGTCGAGCAGGGCCCGCTTCACCTCCGTGCGCCGCCGGCGCAGGGCGGCGACGAAGGCGCTGTCGGAGAACTCCGGGTCCATCGGGTCCCGGGCGATGTGCGCGATCTCGGACGGCAGCTCGGCCCCGCCGGCGGAGACCGCCAGCCCGCCGAACGTGCGCTGGTCCACGAAGCGCAGCTCGGGGCCGTCGTCGGCGAACCGGAACCGGACCCGCAGGTGCAGCTCGTCGGCCGCCGTCGCCGGCTGGAGCAGGAGCTGGCCGGACATGCCGAGGTGGCCGACGATGGCGTCGCCGCTGTCCAGCGGCAGCCACAGGTACTTGCCGCGCCGCCGCACGTCGAGCACCGTCCGCCCGGCGAGCACGTCGGCGAAGTGCGCCGGCCCGGCCAGGTGCCGGCGCACCGCCCGGGGGTGGCGCACCTCGACGCCGACGATCCGGCGGCCGGTGACCCACTGGGCCAGGCCCTGCCGGACGGTCTCGACCTCGGGCAGCTCAGGCACGGTTCGCCTCGCCGGCCGCCGGGGCGTCCGTGGGCTCGCCGGTCGAGGCGTCCGCAGGCTCGCCGTCGGCGGCGACCAGCGCCGACGCGCCCACGACACCCGGCGGGTCGACCTCGCCGGCCACGCCCACGACGTCCGTCCCGTTGACCGCGCCCGGCTCGACAGGCCCGTCCGCGGCCCCGGCGGCGGCCCGCTCCCGTCGTGCCGCCTCGGCCTGCTCCCGCTCGGCCTGGGCGGTCAGCTCCCGCCAGGCCGACTCGGCGGCCCGCTGCTCGGCCTCCTTCTTGCTGCGCCCCTCCGCCCCGCCGTACCGGTTGCCGGCGACCACCACCCAGGCGGTGAACGTCTTGAGGTGGTCCGGCCCGGTGCCCTCGATGCGGTATTCGGGCACGCCCAGCCCGAGGGCCGCCGTCAGCTCCTGGAGGCTCGTCTTCCAGTCCAGCGCCGCGCCCCGCCCGGCCGACTCGGCCATCAGCGGGTCGAACAGCCGGTGGATCACGATCGCGGCGGTGTCCAGGCCGTACTGGAGGTAGATCGCGCCGAGCAGGGCCTCCAGGGTGTCGGCGAGGATGCTCGCCTTGTCCCGGCCGCCGGTGCTCTCCTCGCCCTTGCCCAGCAGCAGGTACGCGCCGAGCCCGTCCGGGCCCAGGCCCCGCGCCACGTCCGCGAGCGCCCGCATGTTGACCACGCTCGCCCGCAGCTTGGCGAGCTGCCCCTCCGGCAGGTCGGGGTGGTTGTGGAACAGCGCGGTCGTGATCACCACCCCGAGGACCGAGTCGCCGAGGAACTCCAGCCGCTCGTTGGTGGGCAGACCGCCGTTCTCGTACGCGTACGAGCGGTGGGTCAGCGCCCGCTCCAGCAGCTCCGGGTCCAGCGAGACCCCGAACGCGGTCTCCAGGTGACCGATCGGCGCACGCCGCCGCCTGTCGATGGTCATGATGCGGTTACCTCTCGGTTCACGACCGGACGGCGCGCGCCGGGCGCGCCCGCCGGTGCCGGCGCGTCGACGCGGCCGGTCGGGACGGTACGGGCGGTCACAGGCTCACCTCGGTGTCGGTGGTGCGCTCGGTGTGGTCACCGGACTGCGCGGAGCTCTCCAGGGCCATCCCGGCGGCCGGGCCGACGCCACCGGGGACGCCGAGCAGGACGGAGACGGTGTCGGTGGCCCGGCGACGCCACAGGTGGGCGGCCAGGGCGATGCCGGAGGCGACGTCCTCGCCCCGGGCCGCGCCGTGGCAGACCACCACCGTGCCGGCCACCCCGAGCAGGGCGGCGGCCCGGGGAGCGCCGCCGCCGGGCGGGGGCCCGCCGGCCATCGCGTACGCGCCCTCGATCGCCTTCAGCAGCACGTTGCCGGTGAACCCGTCGGTGACCACCACGTCGGCGCGCAGGCCGGAGGCGATGTCGTAGCCCTCGACGAGGCCAACGTAGCGCGCGGCGCAGGGCAGCGGCGCGGCGGCGAGCGTCGGGTCGGCGCTGCGCCGCAACCGGTCCCCCTTGCCCGCCTCGGTGCCCACCGACAGCAGCCCGACGCGCGGCTCGACCACGCCGTGCGCGACGGCCGCGTAGGCCGCGCCGAGCACGGCGTGCCGCGCGAGGGTGGCGGGGCCGGGCTCCAGGGAGCCGCCGACGTCGAGCAGCACCACCGGTCCGGCGACCGCCGGCAGGGTCGCGACCAGGGCCGGCCGGCGCACGTGCGGCCAGCGGCCCAGGCCGAGCGCCGCCGCGGTGACGGTCGCGCCGGTGGAGCCGGCGGAGACCATCGCGTCGGCGAGGCCGTCGCGGACGGCGGTGGCGGCCGTGCGTACGGTGCTGTCGGCGCGGGCGGCGACCGGGTTCTCGGCCATGCCGACGGCGGCGCGCACCGGCCGGACCGTGACCCGGGCGCGTTGCGTCGGGTCGAGGGCACCGATCAGCTCGTCGGCGACCTCGGCGGGGCCGACGAGCAGGAGGTGCAGGTCCGGGTCGGCGCGCATGGCAAGCAGAGCGCCGTCAACCACGACGGCGGGAGCGTCGTCCCCGCCGAGGAGGTCAACGGCGATCCGCGCGGTGCCCGGCTCCAGCGGGACACCGGCCGGAACGGGCCGGCCGGCGACGGCGGGAGCCGGGGCACCGGGCGATCGCCAGGATGCGCGCGCCACCCGACCGGGGGTCGGGGGCGTCACTCGGCGTCCAGGTCAGACCTCGAGAACCTGGCGGCCGTTGTACGTGCCACAGACGGAGCACGCGGCGTGCGGCAGCTTCGGGGACTTGCACTGCGGGCAGGCGGTGGTCGCCACCACGGTCGCCTTCCAGTTCGCCCGGCGGGACCGGGTGTTGCTGCGCGACATCTTGCGCTTCGGGACGGCCACGGTTCCTACTCCTCTGTACGGTTCAGTTGCGACAGGCCCGCCCAACGCGGGTCGATCTGCTCGTGACTGTGGTCGGCCGGCAGATCGTCCCAGTGCACCCCGCACTCGGGGCACAACCCTGGGCAGTCCTCCCGGCAGAGCGGGTTGGTCGGCAGCATGAGCACCACCGCGTCCCGCAGCGCCGGCTCCAGGTCGATCAGATCGTCCTGCATCCGGCCCACCTCGTCCTCGTCGGTCGTGGCGTCCGTGGTGCTGTTCTCGTACGCGTACAGCTCCTGGACGGGCACGGCCACCGAGTCGTCGATCTCACGCAGGCAACGCCCGCACTCGCCCTTGACGCGACCACTGACGGTCCCGGAGACGAGCACCCCCTCGGACACCGACTCCAGCCTCAGGTCGAGGTCGAGGTCCGCGCCCTCCGGCACGCCGATCAACTCCACGCCGAGGTCCTTCGGTGCCGGTACGACCCGCCGGAGCGTACGCAACGCGCCAGGGCGACGCGGCAGGTCCCTCGTGTCGAGGACCAGCGGCGCCTTGGGGTTGAGTGATGAAGGCGAGTGTTTGGGCATAGTCAGACTCCGGCCAGTGAGAGGCCGACAAAAAAGGTTACCTGGGCGGCCCCCGCACCGTCGAACCGGGGGCGACGCCCGCCCCGCCTGTCGGCTGCTGAGGTGCCGCTCAGAAGGGTAGCGGGCGGTCGGCCTCGTCCCCACCGAAGGTGCCGATCTCGCGCAGCGCGTGCATCTTGTCCCGGCCACGCTCGATGGAGGCCAGCGCCCGGGTGAGGAACTGCTCGAAGTTGGCCAGCGCGGTGTCGACGTAGTCGTCGACCTCCTCGCGCAGCCGCTGCGCCTCGGCCCGGGCCTCGGCGATGATCCGGGCGCCCTCGTGCTCGGCGGAGACCGTGATCTCGTTCACCGACACCAGGCGGGCGTGTTCCGCCTCACCCTCGCTGATGATCCGGTCGGCCTCCCGCTTGCCGGCATCCATGATCTTGTCCCGCTCCTCCAGCAGGGCCGCCGCCCGGCGCAGGTCGGCGGGGAGGCCGGCGCGCAGTTCGTCGAGCGCGGCGATCATCTCACCCCGGTCGACCATGCAGTTGTTCCGCGACATCGGGACGGAGCGGGCCTGCTCCACCATGGCGATCAGTTCGTCGATGCGGTCGAGCGGGTCCACCGGTACCTCACTCCTGTCGTTCGTCGGCCGACCTACATGATGCGGGCTACGGCCGGGTTCCCGCTCGAACCATCATGTCGCGCCCCGGCCACCGCCCGCCGATCCACCCCGCCCGGCGCGTCGTGTCGCGGCCGGTCAGAGCGTCGTGCACGGCCGGGCCGGCCGGCCGGACCCGCCGGTCGGGGGCGTCGGCCCGCCGCCGGGTCGCCTGGCCGCGCGGCCGGGCGACCCGGCCCGGGCGAAGGACCACCGCCGGTCAGGCCGGCCCGCCGCGCGGCCGGGCGAAGGACCACCGCCGCAGGTCAGGAACGCGGCGGCGGGCCGAGCCGGACCTGGAGGGCCTCGCGGACCAGGTCGGGCACGTGGGCGGAGACGTCGCCGCCCCACTTGGCCACGTCCTTGACCAGACTGGAGGAGAGGAAGGAGTAGAGCGGGTTCGTCGGCATGAACAGCGTCTCGACGCCGGCCAGGCCGATGTTCATCTGGGCCATCTGGAGCTCGTAGTCGAAGTCGCTGACCGCCCGCAGACCCTTGATCAGGACGCTGGCCCGCTGGGCGCGGCAGAAGTCGACAAGCAGACCGCGGAAGGACGCGACCCGCACGTTCTCGTAGGAGGAGGTGACCTCGCGGAGCATCTCGATCCGCTCCTCGACGGTGAACAGGCCACTCTTCGACTGGTTGATCAGCACGCCGACGATCACCTCGTCGAAGAGCCGGGCGGCCCGCCCGATGATGTCGAGGTGTCCATTGGTGACCGGGTCGAACGAGCCGGGACACACCGCACGTCTCATGATCGGCGACCGTACCAAAGGGTGGTCTCGCCGTAACGGCGGCTGCGCTCGGCAGTGACGCCCTCCACCCAGCCGACCGGCCCGGTCCGGCTGGAGCGCTCGACCACCACGAGGGCGTCCGCCGCCAGCCAGCCGCCGTCGACCAGAGCGGCCAGCATCGCGGTGACGTCGGCATCGGGCACGGCGTACGGGGGGTCGGCGAAGACCACGTCGTACGGCCCGCCGTCCGGGCCGGCGGCCAGCACCGTGGCGACCCTGCCGGTGACGAGCCGGGCGGCCGGGGCGGCCCGCAGCGCGGCGATGTTCTCCCGCACCACGCGGGCGGCGCGCGGGTCGGACTCGACCAGCAGCACGTGCGCCGCCCCCCGGGACAGCGCCTCCAGGCCGACGGCGCCCGACCCGGCGTACAGGTCGGCGAAGCGCGCCCCGGCCAGGTCGACCTCGGCCTGCACGGCGCTGAACAGCGCCTCCCGGACGCGGTCGGAGGTGGGCCGGGTGCCGGCGCCGGGCGGCGCGGCGATGCGCCGGCCGCCGAGCGCCCCGGCGACGATCCGGGTCACCGACTGCTCCTGCTCATGCCCCGACGCTACGCGACGCCGGCACCGGGGCGGGCGGCACCGTGCGTGCCGCCGGCGTCCCCACGCGAACACGTTACGTATATCAATGATCTCAAGTTCATAACATCACCCTTAGGGCTATCTGAGCGCTGTAACGGTCGGCGCGTTCTCGCTAGGGTCTGCCGGGTGCCGGCTGCGCTCCGCCGGCCCACCGGCGCCGGGAGGCGTCGTCGCGGGTGCGCCTGACCCGGCCGCGACCGCTGACCGCCGTTGCCCGCGCCGCACCCTGACGTTTCTTCACCCCGGGAGTACGCGTGATCCGTCCCAAGCTGTCGCCACGGCGACCGCTCGTCGTGGCCGCCGCCGCCCTGGCCGGCCTCGCCACGGCGTTCGCGGTCTCGTCGCCGGCCCTGGCGACCAGCCCCTCGCCGACCGCCACGGCGTCGCCCACCCCGACCGCCGCGGCGACCTCGCCCGCCAACGAGGGACCGGCCTGCGTCAGCGCGGCCGACGCCCGCTACACGCACACCTTCAAGGGCAAGCGCGGCGAGGCCAGCATCACGCTGGTCAACGGCCCGCTCTGCGAGGGCGAGGAGCAGGCCCTCGCGCTGGTCTCGTACGTCGCCCCGTCGGCGAAGATCGCCTTCCCCCAGTACGTGCTCGACAAGTCGGTCAAGAAGTTCACCGGCGTCGGCGCGGGCGAGCTGGGCGTGGCGACCCTCGACTTCAAGGTCGAGGTCCCCCAGTGCTACACCCAGGTCGACTTCGTCTTCGGTGACGAGATCATCGACCCGCTCACCGAGACCGGCCCGCGGTACAACAACCGCAAGGTCGGCAGCCCCAAGGGCATCGGTTCCCAGTCGAAGGGCCCGCAGGCCTGGTACAACGGCGGCTCCGAGACGTGCAGCCCGGTCCCCGAGGTCATCGCGCAGTCCGACTGCGAGGGCAACGTCGAGCTGACCCTGGTCAACCGCAGCGGCAACGCGGCGGCGGCGTTCACCATCACCGGCAGCGGCGGCTACACCGAGACCGTCTCCGTGCCGATGCGCAAGATCGAGACCCGCAAGCTGAACCCCGGCCAGGCGCAGGAGCTCAAGGTCACCGCCCCCGGCATGGAGGACTTCACCGGCGGCTGGGCCAAGCCCGAGGACTGCCAGGAGCCCGAGGTCGGCGAGCCCGACGGCGGCTACGAGTCGACCTGCGACGAGATGATCTTCCGGATCGCGAACCCGGAGAACGGCGCGACCCTGACCTCGACCTTCACCTCGAGCACCGGCGAGCCGAAGACCGTCACGGTCGAGCCCGGCCGCGACGTCACCGTCACCTTCCCGGCCAGCCCCGGCCTGACCGTGACCGTCACCGGTGACCTCGCCTCCGGCGAGGCGATCAAGTGGGAGCAGCCGAAGGACTGCGAGGACGGCGAGGGCGGCGAGGAGGGCGGCTCCGGCGGTGGCGACCAGGAGGGTGGCCTCCCGGTGACCGGCGCGGCGGCCGGCGGCATCGCCGCCGGCGCGGCGGCCCTGCTCGCGGTCGGCGCGGTGCTCTTCGTGCTGGCCCGGCGTCGCCGGATCCGCTTCACCGCCTGAGCTGAACTGATCTGACGCACCGGCGAGGGCGCGTCGACCACCCCGGTCGACGCGCCCTCGCCGTGTGTCTGCTCTCTGGTGCCTCGCGTCTGGGGTGGCGGGGGTGGGTGCCTCGCGGCGGTGGGTGCCTCGCGGCGGGGGGCGGGTGCGTCGCGGCGGGGGGCGGGTGCGTCGCGGCGGGGGGCGGGGTGCGTCGCGGCGGATGTCTCGCCCCGCACGCCCAGCGCCCAACGGGTAGATCGCGCTCGATCGCGGATCGAGTGGCATCGCGCCCCGCTCGGACGCCACTCGATCCGTGTTTCAGCACGATCTTGGCGCGGGCGTACGCGCAGACACGGTCCGCCCCGGCGGGCCCGCAACGGACCCGGCGCGGCCTGAGCCCGCCACCGGGGACCGAGCTGTCATGTCGGCGACATGGCGGTATCAGCAGGGCCCGGATACCGCCATGTCGCCGACATGGAGTCGATCATCGGCCTGGCACCCGCCAGTCGGGTAACCGGCCCAGACAGGCAGCCGGCCCAGGCAGGAACCTGCGGCGGGCAGGGAGCCACGGCCGGCAGGGAAGCCTGGGCCGGTCAGCCCTTCTCCAGGTATTCCGCGCGTTCGGCGTCGACCAGGGCGGCCACCGAGGCGGCCAGCGCCGGATGACGGGCCAGCTCCGGATCCTCCTCCACCAGCGCGATCGCCTCGGCGCGGGCGTCACGGATCAGGTCGGTGTCGCGCAGCAGCGACAGCAGCCGCAGGTGCGAGCGCCGGCCGGACTGGGTCGCCCCGAGCACGTCGCCCTCGCGGCGCTGCTCCAGGTCGAGCTCGGCGAGCTTGAAGCCGTCCGTGGTGGACGCCACCGCGTCGAGGCGTTCCCGGGCCGACGAGCCCTCGGCCGCCTCGGTGACCAGCAGGCAGAGCCCCGCCGCCGAGCCCCGGCCCACCCGGCCGCGCAACTGGTGCAGCTGGGAGACGCCGAACCGGTCGGCGTCCAGCACGATCATCACGGTGGCGTTGGGCACGTTGACGCCGACCTCGATGACGGTCGTGGCGACCAGCACGTCCAGCTCGCCGTCGGCGAAGGCGCGCATCACGGCGTCCTTCTCGTCGGCGGGCAGCCGCCCGTGCAGGACCCCGATCCGCAGCCCGTGCAGCGGCCCCTCGGCGAGCAGCGGGGCGACCTCGGTGACCGCGAGCGGGGGCCGGCGGCCGTTGTCGTCCTCCCGGGGCGGCTCCTCCTCCGCCCCGGACCCCGAGCCGCCCGGCCCCGAGCCGCCCGGCCCCGAGCCACCCGACCCCGACGCCGGGTCCCCGATCCGGGGGCACACCACGTACGCCTGGTGGCCGGCGGCGACCTCCTCGCGCAGCCGACGCCAGGCCCGGTCGAGGAACGCCGGCTTCTCGGCCGCCGGCACCACGTGCGAGGCGATCGGCGAGCGCCCCTGCGGGAGCTGGGTGAGCGCGGAGACCTCCAGGTCGCCGTAGACGGTCATCGCCACCGTGCGCGGGATCGGCGTCGCTGTCATCACCAGCACGTGCGGCGGCTGCTCCGCCTTGGCGCGCAGCGCGTCGCGCTGCTCCACACCGAACCGGTGCTGCTCGTCGACCACGACGAGGCCCAGGTCGGCGAAGTCGACGCCCTCGTAGAGCAGGGCGTGGGTGCCGAGCACGATGCCGGCCCGGCCGGCGGCTACCTCGGCGAGGGCCCGACGGCGGGCCGCCGCGCCCAGCGAGCCGGTGACCAGCTCCACCGAGGTGGCCCCGTCGGCGGCGCCCAGCTCCCCGGCCCGGGCCAGCGGGCCGAGCAGGTCGAGGATGCCCCGGTGGTGCTGGGCGGCGAGCACCTCGGTCGGGGCGAGCAGGGCGGCCTGGCCCCCGGCGTCGACCACCTGGAGCATCGCCCGCAGCGCCACCACCGTCTTGCCGGAGCCGACCTCGCCCTGCAACAGCCGGTGCATCGGGTGGGCGGTGGACAGGTCGGCCGCGATCTCCGCGCCGACGGCCCGCTGGCCGCCGGTCAGCTCGTACGGCAGCCGGGCGTCGAACGCGTCGAGCAGCCCGCCGGCGCGCGGCGGCCGGGACCGGGCCGGCCAGGCGGCGGCCCGGTGCTTGCGCTGCACCAGGGTGAGCTGCACGGCGAACGCCTCGTCCCACTTGAGCCGGCGGCGGGCCCGGTAGAGGGCCTCCTTGCTCGACGGCCGATGGATCTCGCGCAGGGCGGTGCCGAGGTCGATCAGGTTGCGGGTGGCCCGGACGGCGGCGGGCTGCGGGTCCTCCGGCGGGGTGAAGGTGTCCAGCACCACCCGCACGCAGCGGGCGATCACCCAGGTCGGCACGGCCGCGGCGGCCGGGTAGACCGGGATCAGGGCCCCGGCGAACTCCTCGACCTCCTCGTTGGCGGCGGCCTCGCCGTCGCCACCCTCGCCGAGCAGCACGTATTCCGGGCCGTTGAGCTGGCGCTTGCCCCGGAACTCGGTGACCTTGCCGGCGAACAGCCCCCACCGGCCGGGGCGCAGCTCCCGCTCCCGCCACGCCTGGTTGCCGAAGAACGTGCAGGTGAGCACCCCGCCGGAGTCGTCGCCGACGGTGACCTCCAGCAGCTTGCCCCGGCGCTGGCGCATCGGCCGCACGTCGGTGCGCCGCACCTGGGCCAGCACGGTGACCTGCTCGCCGACGTCGAGCGACCGGATGTCGGTGTGCTCGCCGCGCTCGTCGTAGCGGCGGGGGAAGTGGTGCACCAGGTCGCCGGCGGTGTGCAGGTCGAGGTGGGCGGCCAGGGCCTTGGCCGTCTTCTCCCCGACCAGCTTCTTCAGCGGCGTGTCGACCGTGGCCGGCTCGGACGTCGTCGTCATTCGACCCCCACCAGGAGCGGATAGTGCGGCTGGCCGCCCGCATATGCCTGGACCTCCACGAACGGCCAGCGTCGGGCGACGTGCTCGGCGACGGCGTCGGCCAGCCCCTCGGGGGCGTCCGCCCCGGAGAGCAGGGTGACCAGCTCACCGCCACCGCCGAGCATGCGGTCGACCACGGCGGTGCAGGTGTCGGCGAGGTCGGCCCCGATCAGGTGCACCTCGCCCTCGACGAGGGCCAGCACGTCGCCGGGGCGGCACGGGCCGGCGACGGTGAGCGCCTCGCGGCTGGCCCAGCAGACCTCGGCGTAGCGGCAGGCCCCCGCCGCCTCGGCCATCGCGATGACGTCGTCGGCGAAGCGGCGCTGCGGGTCGCGCACGGCGAGCGCGGCCAGCGCCTGCACCGGCGACCGGGTCGGCACCACGCTGACCCGTACCCCCAGGGCGTGCGCCTCCCGCGCGGCGGCGTGGGCGACGGCCTGGGTGTTGGGGTCGTTGGGCAGCACCACCACCCGGGCCGCCGCCGTGGCGCGGATCGCGTCGAGCAGCGCGCCGGTGGACGGGTTGCCCGGCACCACGGTCGCCCCCTCCCCCGCGAACAGCTCGGCGATGCCCGCCCCCGAGGCGACCACCACGGCCGCCCGGCCGTCGCCCGTCGGGGCCGCCGCGCCGGCGTCGACCGGGGCGGCGGGCGGTTGGTCGGCGAAGCGGGTCACCGAGATCCGGTGCGGCCGGCCGGCCGCCACCCCCGCCTCGATCGCCGCGCCGACGTCGTTGACGTGCACGTGCACGTTCCAGGTGGCCGACGCCGCGCCGCCGGCCCCGTCGCCGACCACCACCAGCGAGTCGCCGAGCCCGGCCAGGGTCCGCCGCATCCGGGCCACCGCGTCGGCGTCGGCGTCGAGCAGGAACTGCACCTCGTACGCGTAGTCCGGCGAGCCGGTCTCCCGGGCGGCCGTGGCCGGCGGGCGGACCGGGCGGGGCGCGGGGGCCGGCCGGCGCGGACTCTCGCCCGTGACCACCTCGACCAGCGCGTCGAGCAGCAGGCAGAGCCCCCGGCCACCGGCGTCGACCACGCCGGCGCGGGCGAGCGCCGGCAACTGCTCGGGGGTGCGGGCCAGCGCCTCGGCCGCCGCGCCGGCCGCCGCCCGGGCGACGGCGGGCAGGTCGTCGCTGTCGGCCGCGCCGGCCGCGTGGGCCGCCGCGGCGACCACGCTGAGCACGGTGCCCTCGACGGGCTCGGCCACGGCGGAGTAGGCGGCGGCGGTGGCGTCGCCGAGCGCGGCGGCGAGCTGCCGGCCCCGCACCGCCGGGGCGGCGGCCAGGGCGTCGGCGAGGCCGCGCAGGATCTGCGACAGGATGACCCCGGAGTTGCCCCGGGCGCCCAGCAGCGCGCCGCGCGCCATCAGCCGCAGCGCGTGCCCGTGTGCGGTGGGCCCGCCGTCGGGCAGGGTGGCCAGGTCCATCGCGAGCGCCTGCTGGGCCGAGGTGAGGGTGAGCACCAGGTTGGTGCCGGTGTCGCCGTCGGGGACCGGGTAGACGTTGAGGTCGTCGATCTCGCCCTGGTGCCGGCGCAGCGCGGCCAGCCCGCCCGCGCACCAGCGGCGCACCGCGGCGGCGTCGAGGGTGTCCAGCACGTCGGGAAGCCTACTGGCGCACACCGACACCCGCCGGGGGCGACGCCACCATGTCGGCGACCCGGCGGCGGCACCGCTGCGGCACGGCGACGCCCCGAAGGCGATCCAGTGGCGGCACGACGGCGACATGACGGCGGCGACGGTGCCGGGGACGCCCCTGCCACGGCGTCACCAGGGGCCCGGTTGGGCCGCGACGGGGGCATCGGGTAACCTGGCCAGGTTGCCCGGGCTGCGCCTGGCGGCGACCTCATGAACGTATCAATCCCAGGAGTATCCCGTGGCTAGCGTGTGCGACGTCTGTGGCAAGGGGCCGGGCTTCGGCCACAACGTGTCCCACTCGCACCGGCGGACCAACCGCCGCTGGAACCCGAACATCCAGTCGGTGCGCACCCCGGCCGGTGGCGGCACCACCAAGAAGCTGAAGGTCTGCACCTCCTGCATCAAGGCCGGCAAGGTCACCCGCGCCTGACGCGGTAGCGCCGACCCACCCATCGTCGACAAGCCGGCGGGCCCGAGGGCCCGCCGGCTTGTGGTGTGCGCGTTCCAGCAGGGAGGCATCCGTTGGACCTGGGCCTGGGCCCCGCCGAGATGATCGTCGTCGGGGCCTCGCTGGGCACCCTGCGCTGGCTCGACGAGGAGCTGCCGGCGGGCAGCGTGGTCGTCGTCGAGGAGCCCGACGTGATCGACCGGCGTGGCGTCGACGAGCTGGTCGGGCGGCTGTCCGTCCTGGCCCGGGTCGTGCCGGCCGAATACCAGACGGGCTTCGACGCGGACGCGCTGCTCGCCCGCGAGCCGGAGCTGGCCGGGGCCCGCCTCGTCATGCCGGGCCTGGAGTACGCCGTCGGCGCCGCCGCGCGCCTCGCCGCCCGCCTCGGCCTGCCCGGCGCCGGGGCGGAGGCCGCCGACGTCTTCTCCGACAAGCACCGGATGCGGCTGCTCGCCGCCGGGGCCGGGCTGCCGAACCCGGCGTACGCGCTGGTGGGCGGGCCGGCGGAGGCGATGGAGTTCGCGCGCCGGCACGGCGGTCGCTGCGTGCTCAAGCCGACCCGGCGCTCGGGCAGCCTCGGCGTGCGGCTGGTCGCCGACCCGGCCGAGATCCCGGCCGCCTGGGCGGCCACCGCGTCCCCGGAGGCCCCGCCGGAGGCCACCGACCGAGGGCTGCCCACGCAGGTCCTCGCCGAGCAGGTGCTCGACGGCCGGGAGCACAGCGTCGAGCTGCTCGTCGCCGACGGCGAGGTGATCTTCGGCAACGTCACCGACAAGCGGGTGCTGCCCGGTCCCCTGCCGGTCGAGACGGGGCACACCGTCCCGTCGGCGCTGCCCGGGGCGACCCGCCGCGACCTGCTCGACGCGGCGGGGCGGCTGTGCGCCGCCGCCGGCTTCCGCACCGGGGTGCTGCACAGCGAGTGGATCGTCGTCGACGGCGTTCCGCACCTGGTGGAGTGCGCCGCCCGGCTGCCCGGCGACATGATCACCGCGCTGATCTCGATCGGCTACGAGTTCGGCTTCATCGACGCGTACCTGCGGGTGCTGCGCGGCGAGCGGCCGGCGCTGCCGGCCCGGCCGACCGGGGCGGCGGCGGTGGAGTTCCTGCTCGCGCAGCCGGGCACCGTCACCGGCATCGAGGGGCTGCGGCCGGCCCGCCGGGTGGCCGGGGTGCTGGAGGTGCAGCTCGACACCGCCGTCGGCGCGACCGTCGCGCCGGTCACGTCGTCGGGCCGGCGCAGCGGGCACGTGCTGGCCTGGGGCGTCGACCCGGCCGAGGCCGAGCGGGCCGCCCGCGCCGCCGCCGCCGAGATCCGCGTCACCGTCGCCTGACGGCCCGCCGCCCGCAGCGGCCGACCCGGCGGCGGGCCGGGCGGGTCGGTCAGAGGGTGCGGCCGAACGATAGGCAGCCCGGGTGGTCCCGGTAGAAGCCGAAGTTCGGGATGCGCTCGTAGCCGACCGTGCTGTACATGGCGATCGCCTCGGGCTGCTTGTCGCCGCACTCCAGGACGAGCCGCTTGCGCCCGTGCTCGCGGGCGGACCGCTCGACGGCGGCGAGCACCGCCCGGGCCACGCCCCGCCCCCGCGCCTGCGGGCTGGTGTACATGCGCTTCAGCTCGGCGGTCTCCCCGGCGTCGCCGTGGCTGCGCCAGCCGCCGCACCCGACGGGCTCCCCCGCGAGGTAGGCCACCAGGAACGCGCCGTGCGGCGGCACGAACTCGGCGGCGTCGACCGGGGTGTCGTCGCCGCTGCCCCCGTACCGCCGGCCCAGGTCCGCCAGGGCGGCCCGGATGAGCGCCTGGGCCTCCGAGGAGTCGAAGCGGGCCGGGCGGATCTCGATCTCGCTCACGGGGGAAAGGGTACGTCGCCGGCCGGCCCCCTACCGGAAGTGGTCCCAGCCGGTCGGGCCGTCGTACGCCTCGCCGTCGACGGTGACGCCGGTGCCCTCCGTCACCCGGCCGACGGCCCGCCACGGGTCGGGCAGCGCCACCGCCGGAGGGAACGTGGCCGCCAGCGCGTGGTCGTCGCCGCCGGCGAGGATCCACGAGTACGGGTCGACCCCGAGCGCCTGGGCGGCGTCGCGCATCTGCCGGGGCACCTCGAAGGCGTCCCGCCGCACGTCGATGCCGACCCCGCTGGCGCGGGCGACGTGCCCGAGGTCGGCGAGCAGCCCGTCCGACACGTCGATCATGGCGGTGGCCCCGAGCCGGGCGGCGTGCGCCCCGGCCGCGTACGGCACCTCGGGCCGCCGGTACGCCTCGACCAGGATCTTCGGCGTGCGGAAGCCCCGGGACAGCACGGTGTAGCCGGCGGCGGCGTACCCGCTGCGGCCGGCGAGCGCCACGACGTGCCCCGGGCGGGCCCCCGAGCGGACGACGGGGGCCCGGCCGCCCAGGTCGCCCAGCGCGGTGACGGCGATCGTCAGCGTGGGGCTCGCCGACATGTCGCCGCCGACCACGCTCGCGCCCACGGTCGCGGCCTCGGCCCCGAGCCCGTCGGCCAGCTCCTCGGCCCAGGCCGGGTCGAGATCCGCCGGCATGCACAGGGCCACCAGCAGGGCCGTCGGGGTGGCGCCCATCGCCGCGATGTCGGCCAGGTTGGCCGCCGCCGCCCGGTGCCCGACGTCGCGGGCGGCGGACCAGTCCCGGCGGAAGTGCCGCCCCTCGACGAGCACGTCGGTGGAGGCGACCACCCGGGCGTCCGGCGCGGCCAGCACCGCCCCGTCGTCGCCGGGCCCGAGCAGGCACGACGCCCCCTGGGGCAGCCGGGCGGTGACCCGGTCGATCAACCCGAACTCACCGATTCCGGTCACGCTCATGCCCGCTCCCCGCCGCGGCCGTGCCCACCGTGGACCCGGGACGGTCCCCTGCCCCGCCCGCCGGGGACCCGGGATCGTCCCGCCGCCCGCCCGCCGTCGCGCCCGTCGCGCTCGCTCACCGCTTCTCCTTGGCCACCGATAGGGATCAGACCTGGTCCGTAAGGTAGTTTCACCCTTCGGGCCGCCCAGCGGCGGCGACGGACGGAGGTCGAGTCGTGGTACAGGCGTACATCCTCATCCAGACAGAGGTGGGTCGGGCGCGTGACGTGGCCGGCCTGATCGGCGACCTTCCCGGCGTGGTGCGGGTCGACGCCGTCACCGGGCCGTACGACGTGGTCGTGCTCACCGAGGCCAACACGGTCGACGAGCTCGGCAAACTCATCGTCAGCAACGTGCAGATGGTGCCCGGCATCACCCGCACCCTCACGTGTTCGGTGGTGCGCCTGTAAGTGGACGAGATCACTTCCTCCACCGAGTCCCCGGCCGGGCCGGAGGCGACCGACGCCGCCGGCACCCCGCGCCGGGACCGCACCAACCGCAGCGCCGCGCTGCTGGCCACGCTGGTCGCGGTGCCGGTCACCGTGGCCGTGGCCGGGTTCACCTTCGCCAAGCTGACCCCGGACGCCCCGGCCGCCGGGCCGGGCCCGACGGCGACCAGCGCCGGGCCACGGTCCACCGCGCCGGTCGAGATGGCCGCCCCCCGGCTGGCCGAGCGGCCCGAGACGGTGTGCCGGGCCCTGACGTCGCAGCTCCCGCCGACCGTGCGCGACCTGGCCCAGCGGCCGGTCACCGCCGGCCCCGAGCAGAACGCCGCGTACGGCGACCCGGCGCTCACCATCGCCTGCGGTGGCGCCGAGCCGGAGCCGGACGACACCGACGACGTCTGGGTCGTCAACAAGGTCTGCTGGCACGCGGCCGAGGGGCCGGACGCGACGGTGCTCACCACGCTGGACCGGGAGACGGCGGTGCGGGTGACCGTGCCCCGCACCTACGGTTCGGCTCTGCAGTGGGTCAGCCCCATCTCCGACGTGGTGGTCGCCTCGGTGCCCTCCGGCGGCGACGCCCCCGGCGGTTGCGTCGGCTGACCGTGCGGCTGGCCCGGCCCAGCCACCGCCGGCCGACCCGGCTGCGCCGGCCGGCCGCCGGCTGGTGCGCGCGTTCAGTGCAGGCCGACGCCGCGCCGCTGGGCGGTGCGGATCAGTCGGTTGACCAGCTTCGGATACTCCAGCCCGGAGGCGGCCCACATCAGCGGGAACATCGACGTCGGGGTGAAGCCGGGCATCGTGTTGATCTCGTTGAGGTAGACGTCCAGGTCCGGCGTGACGAAGAAGTCGACCCGGGCCAGCCCGGCGCAGTCCAGGGCGGCGAACGCGCGGACGGCGTAGTCCTGGACCTGCCGGGTGACGTGGTCGGGCAGGGTGGCCGGCAGGTCGTACTCGGGCTCGGAGAGATACTTCGCCTCGAAGTCGTACCAGTCGTGGTCGCCGCCGGCCCGCACCTCGGCCAGGACGGACGCCTCCGCGCCGCCCCCGGCCTCGCCCTCCAGCACGCCGCACTCGACCTCCCGGCCGACGATCGCGCCCTCGACCAGCACCTTCGGGTCGATCTCCCGGGCCGTGGCGACGGCGGCCTCCAGGTCGGCCCAGTCGTCGACCTTCGTGATGCCGAACGACGAGCCGGCCCGGGACGGCTTGACGAAGACGGGCAGCCCGAGCCGCCGCTTGTCCTCCTCGGACAGGGTGACCCCGCTGCGCAGCACGGCGTACGGGCCGACGGGGATGCCCTCGACGGCGCAGAGCTTCTTGGTGAACTCCTTGTCCATCGCGGCGGCGGAGGCGAAGACGTTCGCCCCGACGTAGGGGATGCCGGCCATCTCCAGCATGCCCTGGATGGTGCCGTCCTCGCCGTACGCGCCGTGCAGCACCGGGAAGACCACGTCGACGTCGGCGAGCGCCCGGGGCCCCGCGGCGGGGTCGAGCACCAGCAGCCCGTTGCCGGTGGGGTCGGCCCGCAGCACGAGGTCGGCGCCGGCCTCGGCGGTGATCTCCGGCAGCTGCCGGGCGCTGATCGCCAACTGGGCCGGATCGCCGCTGGTCAGCACCCACTTGCCGGCGCGGGTGATGCCCACGGGGACCACCTCGAACTCGTCCGGGTCGAGCGCGCCGAGCACGCTGCCGGCGCTGACGCAGGAGATGCCGTGCTCGGGGCTGCGGCCGCCGAAGACGAGGGCCACACGGGTCTTGCCTGGGGTGGTCACTCGGTCACCCTTTCGTCGCGACTGCGAGGCTCGTGGTGCTCGCCGGCGGCGCCCACCCGGATGACCTTACTGTGCGTGGCCGGACAACGGAGTTGATACCCGGGGAGAAGCGGCAGCACTGCGCAACCGGTCAACACTGCATATACTCTGCGTAATCGGACCACGCCGGACAGCAGCCCTGCTGGCGGCCGTGGCGGCGAGCGACGGCGCGCCGATCAGAGGCCGTAGCGGCGACCGACAACCCGTGGTCAGAGGCCGTGGCGGCGGCCGACAGCTCGCGGTCAGAGGCCGTAGCGGCGGCCGACGGCGATCACCTTCACCCGCTGCCGCCCGGCCCGCACCATGCCCAGCGCCATGAACGCGCCGGCGATCCGGTCCGCCGCCTCCCGGCTGCTCGCCCCGACGACCTGCCGCCGCCGCTCGGG
Source organism: Micromonospora sp. WMMD712 (assembly GCF_029581295.1). Classification (NCBI taxonomy): domain Bacteria; kingdom Bacillati; phylum Actinomycetota; class Actinomycetes; order Micromonosporales; family Micromonosporaceae; genus Micromonospora; species Micromonospora sp. WMMD712. Next base: position 6,477,073 of record NZ_CP120743.1, on the reverse strand, counting down.
GGCCTGCCGCTCGTCCCGGTGCACGCCGTCCACCGGACGGACGTCGGTGAGCACCACCAGGAACCGGGTCACCGCCGGCCTCCCGCAGCTCCCCACGCCGGCCGGCCGGGCGAACCCTCCGGCTCCGCGGTGGTCGCCGCCAGCCCGCCGGAGCGGTCCCGGCAGACGTACGCCAGGTGGGCATGGATCCACGCGTCGTCGTTGTCGCGCAGCACGGGGTGTGCGCACCAGCGGCACCGCGACACCCGGGGCCAGCAGGCGGTCACCGTCATGCGAGTCCCTTCCGGTGCGTCCCGGGTGGCGGCACGCGGCGATCGGGTACGGGGGAGAAAACCCGATCGCCACGCGCCCCATCCCCTCCGGTCACTCACCACCGCCGTCGCCACGACAACCGGCAGTGAGGAACTGGTCACAGGTTGCACGCTGATCGGCGTGAATGCAACTCTCATCGCCGTTCTCTCATGTGCATCTTCCCGGGCAGGTGTGCCACCATCGACGCATGGCACCGAAGACGGCCCGGGCCCGACGGCTCGGCATCGCGCTGCGTACGCACCGGGAGGCGGCCGGCCTCACCCTCGAAGCGGCCGCCGACGAGATCAACAGCACCCGCAGCACCCTGTCCCGGTACGAGAACGCCCAGACGCTGATCAGCCCGGCCACGGTGCGCGCCCTGCTCACCCTGTACGGGGTGGGTGCCGACGAGATCGCCGCCGCCGTCCAGCTCGCCAAGGATGCCCGCAAGCCCGGGTGGTGGGTGTCCTACTCGTACCTGCTGGACCGGCGCACCATCGACTTCATCGCGCTCGAGGCGGAGGCCTCCGGCATCGCCAACTTCGAGCCGTCGGTGGTGCCCGGCCTGCTCCAGACCGCGGACTACATCCGGGGGGTGATGCGGGGCGGCCCGCACACCCTCAGCGACGAGCAGGTCGAGCAGCGGGTCCACCTGCGACTCGACCGGCAGCAGCGGATCACCGGCGACGACCCGGCGATCCTCGACGCGATCATCGACGAGGGCGCCCTGCTGCGCCCCGTGGGCGGCCAGGCCGTGATGGAGGCGCAGCTGCACCACCTGCTGAAGATGGCCGAGCTGCCCAACATCACGGTCCAGGTGATCCCCCTGTCCGCCGGCTACCACCGGGGCACCAGGGGGTCGCTGCACATCCTGGAGTTCCCCGACCCGGAGGACCCGATCATCGCGTCGGTGGAAACCGTCGCCGGTCAGATGGTCCTCGACCGGCCCGGCGACCTGCGTACCTGCACCAAGATCATGGAGCACCTGCGGACGGTCGCACTCAGCCCCGCGGCCACCCGGGACCAGCTCCTCCGACTCCTGAAGGGACGGTAGAACATGACCCCGACGACGAGCGCGGCCCTCGCCACGGCGCGATGGCGCAAGAGCAGCCGCAGCGGCGACGAGGGAGCCTGCGTGGAGATGGCGGTCGTACCCGGCAAGGTGGCCGTCCGCGACTCGAAGGACCCGACAGGCCCGGCGCTGCTCTTCCCGCCGACCGCGTGGGCCGCGTTCGCCGCCGCGCCGCCCCTGACCTCCCGGCGTCCCTGACCGCCGCGCGGGCCGGCCGGGGGGTCCCGTCCCGGCTGGCCCGCGCGGCCCCGTCGTGGTCCACCCGCCGTCCGGTCCGCACCGCCGGCCGGCGGGTGGACCACCACCTCGTTCCGGCCCGCCGGCACCCCGGCCGAGCCGGAGCACCGGGGCGCGGTCCGCCGCCGTCAGCCGGGCCGGCGGGCGGTCACCGCGGTCGCGTCCAGTTCCTCGTCGTACGCCACGGACGGCGTCAGCCCGAGGTCGGCCAGCGCGGCGCACAGCGCCTCGACCTGCCCGACGCCAGCCTCCACGGCCAGGTGCCCGCCCGGCGCCAGCCAGTGCACCGCCCCCCGCGCCACCCGGCGCAGCACGGCCAGCCCGTCCGACCCGCCGTCGAGCGCCACCGACGCCTCGTGCAACCGCGCCTCGGGCGGCATGAGCGCCACCGCCTCCGTCGGCACGTACGGGGCGTTGGCCACGATCAGGTCGAGCCGGCCGCGCCATTCGGTCGGCACCGGCTCGTACAGGTCGCCCTGGTAGACGGGCACGCCGAGGTGGGCGAGGTTGCGCCGGGCGCACGCCACGGCGGCCGGGTCGAGGTCGGCGGCGGCCAGCCAGCGGGGACGCAGCCGCCCGGCGAGCACCAGCGCGGCGGCACCGGACCCGCAGCACAGGTCCAGCACGGCCGCGCCGGGCCCGGTGACCGCCGTGGCGGCCGACACCAGCAACGCGGTACGCGCCCGCGGCACGAACACGCCCGGGTCGACGCCGACCCGCAGGCCGCAGAACTCGGCCCAGCCGAGCAGGTGCTCCAGCGGCAGGCCGGCGACCCGCCGCTCGACCAGGTCGGCGAGCCGCTCGGGAGTGTCGGCGGCGGCGGCGAGCAGCTCGGCCTCCTCCTCGGCGAAGACGCAGCCGGCCGCGCGCAACCGCGACACGAGCGCGTCCGTGGTGGACTGAGCGTGAGAAGGGGACCCTTCTCTACCGTATGCGTTAACAGGGGGCCCTTCCTTCCAGGGCGGCGGTGACGTCGGCGACCAGGTCGGCGGTGTCCTCCACGCCGCAGGAGAGCCGGACGAACCCGGGCGGGGTGTCGTCGCCCCACTGCGCCCGCCGGTCGGCGGTGGTGTGCAGCCCGCCGAAGGAGGTCGCGGCGGCCACCAGCCGGGACGCCGTGAGGAACCGGGCCACCCGCTCGGCGTCGCCGAGGTCGAACGACACCACCCCGGGCATCCGGCGCAGCTGGGCCGAGGCCAGCGCGTACGCCGGGTCGCCCGGCAGCCCCGGCCAGCGCACGCCGGTGACGTCGGGACGGCCGGCGAGCAGCCGGGCCAGCGCCGCCGCGTTGGCGCTCTGCCGGGCCAGCCGCAGGTCCAGGGTGGCCAGCGAGCGGTGCGCCAGCCACGCGTCGAACGCCCCCGGCACCGCCCCGGTCATGGTGCGCCAGGCGGTGACCGGGTCGAGCAGCCCGGCGGAGCGGGTCGCCACATAGCCGAGCAGCAGGTCGGAGTGGCCGGTGAGGGCCTTCGTGCCGGAGGCGACGACCACGTCGGCGCCGAGGTCCAGCGGGCGCTGGCCGAGCGGGGTGGCCGTCGTGTTGTCCACCGCCACGAGGGCCCCGGCGGCGTGCGCGGCGGCGGCCAGGGCCGGCACGTCGGCGACGTCCAGGCCGGGGTTCGCCGGCGACTCCAGCAGCACCAGCCGCACCCCCGCGAACGACGGGTACGGCCCGGCGGTCGGCGCGAACAGCACCCGCACGCCGATCCCGGCGAGGGTGTCGGTGGCGAACGCCCGCACCGGGAAGTAGCCGTCGGCGGGGAGCACCACCGTGTCGCCGGGGCGCAGCACGGCCAGCAGCAGGCCGGTGATCGCCGCCTGCCCGCTGGCGAAGACGCGCACGTCGCCGCCCTCCAGCTCGCCGATGGCCGCCTCCAGCAGCCGGCGGGTCGGGTTGTCGGGCCGGCCGTACCCGTTCGGGGTCGCCGCCGGGCCCTGCCGGGGGTCGAGGTGGTAGGGCGCGGCGAAGACCGGGCCGGGCAGGAACGGCTGCCCCGGAGCGGGCTCGGGCAGCCCGGCCCGCACGCACCGGGTGCCGTCGCCGTCGACGCGTTCGCCGTCGGTGGGTTCGCCGTCGGTGCCGGGGGTCGTCACGCGGGCCGCCTCACTCGTACGACTCGGGCTTGGCGGTGCGGCTCATCAGCGCGTCGACGGCGAGCCGGGGGTCCATCCCCTCGTGGCAGATCCGCTCGATCTGCTCGGTGATGGGCATCTCCACCCCGTGCGCGCGGGCCAGGTCCCGGATCGCCAGGCAGCTCTTCACGCCCTCGGCGGTCTGCCGGGTGGCCGCCTGCGCCTGCTCCAGGTTCTCGCCCCGGCCGAGGTGCTCGCCGAAGGTGCGGTTGCGGGCCAGCGGCGACGAGCAGGACGCCACGAGGTCGCCCATCCCGGCCAGGCCGGCGAAGGTGATCGGGTCCGCGCCGAGGGCCACCCCGAGGCGGGCGGTCTCGGCGAGCCCCCGGGTCATCAGCATCGCCCGGGTGTTGTCGCCGAAGCCCATCGCGGTGGCTATGCCGTACGCGAGGGCGATCACGTTCTTCACCGCGCCGCCCAGCTCGCAGCCGATCACGTCGTCGTTGGTGTACGGCCGGAAGTAGGGCGTGCGGATCGACGCCTGGACGAGCTGGGCACGGCGGTCGTCGGTGCCGGCGACCACGGTGGCGGCGGGCTGCTCGGCGGCAATCTCGGGGGCGAGGTTGGGGCCGGAGACGACGACCACCCGGTCCGGGGTGACCCGGGCGGTCTCCACGATCACCTCGCTCATCCGCTTGGTGGTGCCCAGCTCGATGCCCTTCATCAGGGACACCAGGGTCGCGTCCGGGTGCAGGTCGCCGACCCACTCGGCGAGGTTGCCGCGCAGCGTCTGCGACGGCACCGCGAGCACCACGATCTCCGCGCCCCGGATCGCCTCGGCGGCGCTGCCGGTGCCGGTGACCCGGTCGGGCAGCCGCAGGTCGGGAAGGTATTCCGGGTTGTGCCGGCGCAGCCGGATCGCCTCGGCCACCGGCTGCCGTCGGGCCCAGATCGTCACGTCCCGGCCGGCGTCGGCGAGGATCTTGGCGAAGGCGGTCCCCCACGACCCGGCCCCCAGCACCGCCACGTGGCCGGTCACGCCGCGTCCTCCCGGCCCCGCGTCGGGCGGGCGGCCCCGGCGGCCCGCGCCGGTCGTTCCCACAGCGGCGGCGGCGTCCCGCCCCGGATCTCGGCGAGCTGGTCGCGCAGGCGCAGCATGATGGTGTCGGTCATCTCTTCCAGGGTGGCCTTGGTGGGCGTGGAGCCGGCCCACCGGCTCAGGTCGACGGGCGGCCCGGCGACGACGGTCACCGGGATGCGGGGCCGCAGGCCCAGCCGGTTGTTCCGGGGGTCGAAGAGCCGCTCCGGCCCCCACATGGCGACCGGGATCACCGGCGCGCCGGTGGCCAGCGCGAGCCGGGCGGCCCCCGTCTTGCCCTTCATCGGCCACAGGTCGGGTTCCCGGGTGGTGGTGCCCTCCGGGTAGATCACCACGGCGCCGTCCTCGTGCAGGGCGGCGACGAGGGCGTCCAGGGACTTGACGGCGTCGACCGTGCCGCGCTCGACGGGGATCTGGAGGCAGCGGTGCAGGATCCAGCCCACCACGGGCACCCGGAAGACGCTGGCCTTGCCCAGGTACCTCGGCCAGCGCCCGGCGTCGTAGATGAAGTGCGCGGAGACCAGCGGGTCGGCGTGCGAGAGGTGGTTGGGGACGATGATGACGCCGCCGTCGTGGCGCAGGTGCTCCATGCCGCGCCAGGTGCGCCGGGTCCAGACCGTCATGACGGGCTTGACCAGCACCACGGCGAATCGTTGCCAGAACCCCAGCCTGCGCCGCGTCACCCTGCCTCCTCGTAGCCCCGACCCCACGCCGCACCCGCCCGTGCCGCCCGCAGCGAAATCATGCCTGCTCGCCCCCGGTACGGCCAGTGAGGGTACCGCCGGGCCGACTGGCAGGATTGTGCCGTGCGGCAGCGGACCTGGACTGTGGTGGTGCCGGTGAAGCGCCTCGGCGTGGCGAAGAGCCGGCTGCGGGGGGCGCTGCCGGCCGTACCCCACGAGGAGCTGGCGCTGGCCCTGGCGGCCGACACGGTCGCCGCCGTGCGGGCGTGCCCGGCGGTCGCCGGGGTGGTGGTCGTCACCCGCGACGCCCGCGTGGCGGCGGCCGTCCGCGCGGCGGGCGTGCGGGTCGTGCCGGACGCGCCGGACGCCGGCCTGAACGCGGCCTTCCGGCTCGGCGCGGCGGTCGCGGCCGGCGGCGGGTGGGTGGCCGGGCTCACGGCGGACCTGCCGGCGCTGCGCCCGGCCGAGCTGACCGCCGCGCTACGCGCGATCGCCGCCGGCCCGCCGGGGGTACGCCGCTTCGTCGCCGACGCCCCGGGGAGCGGCACGGTGCTGCTCGCCGCGCCGGCCGGCGTGCCGCTGGACCCCCGGTTCGGGGTCGGCTCGGCCGCGGCGCACGAGGCGGGCGGGGCGCTGCCGCTGGCCGGCGACTGGCCCACCCTGCGCCGGGACGTCGACACCGCGGCCGACCTGGCCGCCGCCGCCCGGCTCGGGCTCGGGCCGCGCACCGCCGCCCTCACCGCCGCCCGCGCGGGCTGAGCCACCGCCGGCCCCGGTGTACGGTGCTGGCATGCAGGGCACCGTGGCCACCTACGACGCGGCGACGCGCAGCGGCGTGCTGTTGCTCGACGACGGCACCGAGCTGGCGTTCCCGGCACGCGCCTTCGACGCCTCCGGCCTGCGGCTGCTGCGGCTGGGCCAGCGGGTGCGGGTCGAGACCGACGCCGCCGGGGCGATCGTCCGGGTGACGTTGCCGACGATGCCGTGAGCTCCCCGCCCAAGTTCATTTTGCGTTAACCCGTTCCGGGACATTATGACTGGGTGAGCACCCCTCGCGAGCACCCCACCGGCCCGGCCGCCGACCACCGCCCCGCCGCCGACCGACCCGAGCCCGGCCCCGACGGACCCGAGCCCGCCGTCGCCGACCGACCCGAGCCCGGCGATCCGGCGCGTCGGCGCGACGGGTCCCGCCGGCGCGGCACCGACGGCCGGTTCCGTCCGCGCGACGCTCCCGAGGCCGCCGGCTCGGCCGGGGCCTCCGCGACCGCCGAGCCGGGCCGTCCCGGTCGGCCGGCATCCGCCGGGGCCGCCGGGCCGAACGGGAGCGAACCCCCGACGGCCGGGGCCGCCCCGGGGCCCGCCGACCCGACGACGGCCCCGCCCGACCCGACGACGGCCTTGCCCGGCCGGGCCTCGGCGTCGACCGGGCTGGAGGAGGTGCTCGACGCCGGCCCCCTCCCCGACGACGAGCCCGCGTCGCCGAAGCCGCTGCCCGAGGACCGGTTCCTCAACCGGGAGCTGTCCTGGCTCGACTTCAACGCCCGGGTGCTCGCCCTGGCCGAGGACCCGCGCACGCCGCTGCTGGAGCGGGCCAAGTTCCTGGCGATCTTCGCCAGCAACCTCGACGAGTTCTACATGGTCCGGGTGGCCGGCCTGAAGCGCCGCCAGTCCGCCGGGCTGCCGGTGCGCGGCGGGGACCGGCTGCCGCTGCGTACCCAGCTGGAGCGGATCGGCGAGCGGACCGCCGAGCTGGTCGGCCGGCACGCCTCCTGCTTCGTCGACGACGTGCTGCCGAAGCTCGCCGCCGAGGACATCCGCATCCTGCGCTGGACGGACCTGGACGCCCCCGAGCGGGAGCGGCTGCGCACCTACTTCCGGGAACACATCTTTCCCGTGCTCACGCCGCTCGCGGTCGACCCGGCGCACCCGTTCCCGTACATCTCCGGGCGGTCGCTGAACCTGGCCGTGGCGGTCCGCGACCCCGACGGCGGCTCGGAGCTGTTCGCCCGCGTCAAGGTGCCGAACAACGTGCCGCGCTTCGTCCGGGTCGACCGGGAGTCCCCCGGGGTGCGGGTGCTCCCGGTCGAGGAGCTGATCTCGGTGCACCTGGGGCAGCTCTTCTCCGGCATGCAGGTCGTCGAGTGCCACCTGTTCCGGGTCACCCGCAACGCCGAGGTGGAGGTCGACGAGGACCGTGACGAGGACCTCCTGCAGGCCCTGGAGCGGGAGCTGGCCCGCCGCCGGTTCGGCCCGCCCGTGCGGCTGGAGGTCGCCGCCTCGATCTCCGACCACATGCTGGAGCTGCTCGTCCGCGAGCTGGACATGGACAGCCACGACGTGCTGCGCGTACGCGGGCTGCTCGACCTGTCGGCGCTGTGGCAGCTCTACGGCGACGCCGACCGCCCCGACCTGAAGGACCCGCCGTTCGTGCCGGCCACCCATCCCCGGCTCACCGAGGGCGAGGTGCCACGCAGCGTCTTCGCCACCCTGCGCGACGGCGACGTGCTGGTGCACCACCCGTACCACTCGTTCGCGACCAGCGTGCAGCGCTTCATCGAACAGGCCGCCGCCGACCCCGACGTGCTGGCCATCAAGCAGACCCTCTACCGCACCAGCGGGGACTCCCCCATCGTCGACGCGCTGGTCGACGCGGCGGCCGCCGGCAAGCAGGTGGTGGTGCTGGTGGAGCTGAAGGCCCGCTTCGACGAGGTGGCCAACATCGGCTGGGCGCGCACCCTGGAACGCGCGGGCTGCCACGTCGTCTACGGCCTGGTGGGCCTCAAGACGCACTGCAAGACCGCCCTGGTCGTCCGCCAGGAGGGCAACCAGATCCGCCGCTACTGCCACATCGGCACCGGCAACTACCACCCGAAGACCGCCCGGCTCTACGAGGACTTCGGCATGCTCACCGCCGACCCCGAGATCGGCGCGGACCTGACGGACCTGTTCAACGTGCTGACCGGCTACAGCCGGCAGACCGCGTACCGCCGGCTGCTGGTGGCGCCGCAGGGCATCCGGCGGGGGCTGATCGAGCGGATCGAGCGGGAGGTCAGCCACGTCCGGCTCGGCATGCCGGGCCTGGTCCAGTTCAAGGTCAACTCGCTGGTCGACGAGGAGGTCACCGACGCGCTCTACCGGGCGTCCCGGGCCGGGGTGCACGTGGACCTGCTGATCCGGGGCATGTGCACGCTGCGCCCGGGGGTGCCGGGGCTGTCGGAGAACATCCGGGTCCGCTCGATCCTCGGCCGGTTCCTGGAACACTCCCGGATCTTCCGGTTCGGCAACAACGGCTCGGCCGAGTTCTGGATGGGCTCGGCCGACCTGATGCACCGCAACCTGGACCGCCGCGTGGAGGCGTTGGTGCAGGTGAGCGACCCGGTGGCCCGCGCCGAGCTGGACCACGTGCTCACCGCCGCGTTCAGCCCCGACGTGGAGGCGTTCGAGCTGCACGGCGACGGCTCCTGGACCCGGAGCACCGGCACGGGGCAGGCCCCGCCGACCCACCTACAGGACCTGCTGCTGCGCCGCGTCGGCGGCACGGCCGGATGAGCCTAGGCTGAGCGGATGCCGGAGGGGGAACGCGTGATCCGGGCGGCGGGCGGGGTGGCCTGGCGTCAGGCCGACGGCGGCGTGCTGGTCTGCCTCGTGCACCGCCCCCGCTACGGCGACTGGTCGCTGCCGAAGGGCAAGCTGGAGCCGGGCGAGCACCCGCTGCTGGCCTCCGTGCGGGAGGTCGCCGAGGAGGCCGACGTGCGGGCGGTGCCGCAGGTGCGGCTGCCCACCGTGCGCTACCGCAGCGAGGGCCGGCCGAAGGTCGTCCACTACTGGTCGATGCGGGCCGTCGACACGGGGGGCTTCCAGCCCGACACCGAGGTCGACGACATCCGCTGGCTGCCCGTCGGGGAGGCCGCCCGGCTGGTCAGCTACCCGCACGACGCCGAGGTGCTGACCGCGTTCGCCGCCCTCCCGCCGGTCACCGCGACGGTGGCCCTGGTCCGGCACGCCCAGGCCGGCCGGCGCGGCACCTGGTCCGGTCCGGACTCCGCCCGGCCGCTCGACGAGACCGGTCGGGCCCAGGCGCACGCCCTCGCGCCCCTGGTGGCGCTGGTCCGCCCGACCCGGCTGCTGTCCGCCTCCGCCCGCCGGTGCGTGCAGACCCTCGACCCGGCGGCCGCCCTGCTCGACCTGCCGGTCGAGGTGACCGGCGACCTGGACGAGCCACGGCCCGGTCAGGACCCGCACGAGCGGGCGCTGGCCGCCGCCGCCTGCCTGGCCGAGCTGGCCGCCGCCGGGGGCACGGCCGGGGCGTGCAGCCAGGGCCGGGTGATGCCCGGCGCGTTGGAGCGCCTCGCCGGCCGCGCCGGCGACTTCACCACCGACAAGGGCGGCGGCTGGCTGCTCGCCTTCGCCGCCGACCGTCTCCTCGCCGCCGACCGCTGGTAAGGAAGGGCCCCTTCCTAACGCATCCGGTAGAGAGGGGTTCCCCTCTCACCGCCACGCCCGCAGCCGGGCTGGGGCGGGCGTCACGGCAGGGCCAGGGTCACCGCGACGGGGAGGTGGTCGCTGGCGGTGCTGCGGGGCGCCACCGGGCCGGCGGGCCGCACGCCCGCCGAGACCAGCACGTGGTCGATCTGCTCGCGCGGCTCGTCGGCCGGGCTCGTGGGCAGGGGCCGGGCCGCGGCCAGCGCGTCGACCAGCCCGACGCGGGTGAACTCCGCGTACCCCGGTGCGCCCGGCTCCGTGTTCAGGTCACCGGCGACCACGAGGGGCAGCCCGGCGGCGTACCGCAGGGCGAAGCCCGCCACGGCGCGGGCCTGCGCCACCGGCTCCCGCCCCGGCGGCGGTTGCAGGTGGGTGGCGACCACGGCGAGGCGTACGCCGCCGCCGACGTCGACGGTCACGCCGAGCGCCTGGGCGCCGGTGGGCGCGCCGGCCGGGGCCAGCCGCTCGCTGCGGGCCGCCGCCACGGGAAACCGGCTGAGGACCGCGTCGCCCCAGAGCGGATCGGCGGCGGGCGCGAAGACGTACGGCATGCGCAGCCGCGCCGCGAGCAGGGCGAGGGTGTCGTGGCCGCCGTTGAGCAGCCAGCCCCGGTCCACCTCGCCGAGCACCACCACGTCGGGGCGTTCGCGGGCGACCACCCGGGCCAGCCCGTCGGGGTCGAACCGTCCGTCCAGTCCGTACCCCATCCGGATGTTGTAGGCCACCACCCGGACCGCCGCCGGGGGCGTGCCGGGCCGCGACGGGACGGGGACGCCGGCCGGCAGTCCCGTCGCGGCGAGCACGACGAGGCCGCCGGCCGCGGCGATGCCCGGCACCCACCGCCTAGGCGGCGCGGACGTCGCCCCCCGGGGCCCGCCGAGGGCCACGGCGGCGACGAGGGCGGCCACCGCGACCGGCACGGCGGCGTTGGGGTAGCCGAGGTCGTAGGCGGCGTAGTAGCCGACGGCGGCGACGGCGAAGAGCAGCATGCCCAGCACCGCCGCGAGGCCGGGCCGGGAGGCCCGCCTCGGGTCCCTACCGGGTGACGGCGCGGCGGGGACCCCGACGGCGGGTGACGCGGCGGCGGAGGGCGGCGCGGCGGGTGCCCCGGCGGAGAGCCGCGCGGTGGCGGGTGGAGCGGCGGCAGCGGGCAGCCCGGCGGCAGCGGGTGGCGCGACGACGGTCGGTGCGCTGCCGGCGAGGGCGAGGCAGGCACCCGTGCCGGCGGCGGTCAGCACCACCGCCGGCCCCAGCAGCCCGGGGTCGCCGGTGGCGAACAGCACCGCGCCCGCCACCAGCGCCAGCGGGCCGGCCAGCCGCCAGCGCCCCCGGGGCGGCCGGGCCAGCGCGGCGAGCAGGAAGATGCCGACCGCCCAGGCCGGCAGGGTGGCGACGTCGCCGGGTTCCGGTGGCCAGGAGAGCCCGCCGCCGGGGCCACGCCAGTAGGAGGCGGCGGTCGCGGCCACCGCCGGGGAGAGCGCCACGAGGCCGGTCAGCAGCAACGCCGGGCCGGCGAGCAGCCACGCGCGGGCCCCGCCCGGTTCCGCCGGCCGCGCGGGACCCGCCGTGGCGGCCAGGAACACCGCCACGAGGGCCACGCTGCCGGCCCACCCGACCGGGCCACCCCGCCAGACCAGGTCGTACGTGCCGAGCACCGCGTGCCCGACCGCGCCGAGGGCGATGCCCAGCGCCAGCCCCGGCACCGGCCGGCCGATGGTGGCGGCGGTGCCGGCCAGCCAGAGCAGTCCGGCGAGCAGGCCGGCGGTGGCCAGCCAGAGCTGCGTACGACCGCCCGGCGCGGCGGTGAGGGCGAGCCGTGCGCCGCCCAGCGCGACGGCGGCGGCGAGCGTGACGGGCCGCGCCCCGAGCCGGCGGACCAGCGGCGGGAACGCGAGGGCGAGCACGAACCAGCCCAGCGCGAACGCGCCGAGCAGCTCGGCGGGGGTGGTGGCGGCCTGCCCGAAGATGGTGATGACCGACGGGAGGAAGACCCGCAGCACGTCGGTGAGCGCGACGACGCCGAGGGCGAGCGCGGCGGTGCTGAGGTGGCGGTAGCGCACGGGCTGCCTTTCGCCGACCGGTGAGGGGTTCGGCGATTCTCCGCGCGTGGCACGCCGTCGGTCAACGGTCGGAGAGCGACGCTGCCCCACCCAGGCACGCCGCGGGGCGCCCACCGTTCGGGTGGACGCCCCGCGGGACGGTGCCGGCCGGTCAGCGCTTGGTGGCCGCCTTCTTGGCCGGGGACTTCTTCGCCGGCGCCTTCTTGGCCGCCGTGCTCTTGGCCGTGGTGCTCTTGGTCGCCGCCGTGGTGGTCTTCTTCGCCGCGGTCGACTTGGTCGCCGCCGCCGACTTCTTCGCCGGGGCGGCCTTCTTCGTGGCGGTCTTGGCCGCCGTCGTCTTGGTCGCCTTCGCCGGGGCGGCCTTCTTCGTCGCGGCGGCCTTCGCGGTGGTGGCCTTCGCCCCCGCCGCCTTGGCCCCCGCCGCCTTGGCCGTGGTGGCCTTCGCCCCGGTGGCCTTGGCCCCGGCCGCCTTCGCGGTGGTGGCCTTGGCCGTGGTGGCCTTGGTCCCGGCCGCCTTGGCCGTGGTGGCCTTGGCGGTCGTGGCCTTGGTGGCGGCGGTGGCGGTCTTCTTCGCCGCCACCGTGGCCTTCGGCACCTTCCCGCTGGCCACCATCTCCTTGAAACCGGCGCCGGCCCGGAAGGTCGGGACGGATGTCTTCTTGACCTTCACCGCCTCGCCGGTACGCGGGTTGCGCGCTGTTCGCGCACCCCGGACGCGCTTCTCGAACGCTCCGAATCCGGTGATCGCCACCTTCTCGCCCTTGGTGACCGCCGCCTGGACCTCAGCGAGGACCGCGTCGAGCGCGGCCGTCGCCGTCTTCCGGTCCCCCAGGCGAACGGCGAGCGCCTCGATGAGCTCGGCCTTGTTCACTACTTCCTCCCGATTGTGCAACTGACTCGACGCGAGCCATTCTGCGCGCACGGTATGCCCTGTGCTGCCTGGACACAAACATTCGGTGGAAAAAAGCCCTTGTGTCGTAACGGATTCGCCCCCACCGGCGGGGCCGGTGGGGGCGGAAACCGATGCGGGATCGGGCGTACGGCTATGCCACGGAGGGCAGGAACGGGCTCCGGCCGCGCTCGTATGAGGTGATGTCGGCCTCGTGTCGAAGTGTGAGTCCAATGTCATCCAACCCCTCCATCAGCCGCCAACGGCTGAAGTCGTCGAGGGGGAAGGACCAGGTGGCGTCCCCGGCCCGGACCTCACGGGACGTCAGGTCGACGGTGACCGGGGTCGCCGGGTCGGACTCGACGAGGGCCCACAGCTCCTCGACGGCCCGCAATTCCAACTCGACCGGCAGCAGCCCCTCCTTGAGGGCATTGCCGCGGAAGATGTCACCGAAGCGGGGCGAGACCACCGCCTTGAACCCCCAGTCGCGCAGCGCCCACACGGCGTGCTCCCGGGACGACCCCGTGCCGAACTCCGGGCCCGCCACAAGAATCGACGCACCCGAATACGCGGCATCGTTCAACACGAATGAGGGATCCTCCCGCCACGCGTTGAAGAGCCCGTCGGCGAATCCCGTCCGGGTCACCCGCTTGAGGTACACGGCGGGGATGATCTGATCCGTGTCCACGTTGGAGCGGCGCAGCGGCACGGCGGTGCCGGTGTGCACGGTGAACTTGTCCATCTGTGCGGCTGCCCTTCTACAGGTCTGCGGGGGCGGCGAGCCGGCCGACCACGGCGGTGGCGGCGGCGACCGGCGGCGACACCAGGTGGGTGCGTCCGCCCCGGCCCTGGCGGCCCTCGAAGTTGCGGTTGGAGGTCGAGGCGGAACGCTCACCCGGGGCGAGCGTGTCCGGGTTCATGCCCAGGCACATCGAGCAGCCGGCGAACCGCCACTCGGCCCCGGCGTCGGTGAAGACCTTGTCCAGCCCCTCGGCCTCGGCGGCCTCCCGGACGGCGGCCGAGCCGGGCACCACGAGCATCCGTACGCCGTCGGCGACCGTGTGTCCGCGCAGCACGTCGGCGGCGGCGCGGAGGTCCTCCAGGCGGCCGTTGGTGCAGGAGCCGACGAAGACCACGTCGACGGAGAGGTCGCGCAGCGGGGTGCCGGGGGTGAGGTCCATGTACTCCAGCGCGCGGCGGGCGGCGGCCCGCTCGGACTCGCCGGCGAACGCCTCCGGGTCGGGGACGGCAGCGCCCAGCGGCGCGCCCTGGCCCGGGTTCGTGCCCCAGGTCACGAACGGCGTGATCCGGCTCGCGTCGAGGGTCACCTCGGCGTCGAACGTCGCGCCGTCGTCGGTGGGCAGGCTCCGCCAGTACTCCACCGCCGCGTCCCAGTCGGCCCCCTGGGGCGCGTTCGGCCGCCCCTTGAGGTACGCGAACGTGGTCTCGTCCGGCGCGATCATGCCGGCCTTGGCACCCCACTCGATCGACATGTTGGCGACGGTCATCCGCCCCTCCATGGAGAGCGCGCGGATCGCCTCGCCCCGGTACTCCACGATGTGACCCCGCCCACCGCCGGTGCCGACCTGGGCGATGAGGGCGAGCACCAGGTCCTTGGCGGTGACGCCGGGGCCGAGCTGGCCGGTGACGTTCACGGCCATCGTCTTCGGGCGGGCCTGCGGCAGGGTCTGGGTGGCCAGCACGTGCTCGACCTCGCTGGTGCCGATGCCGAACGCGAGCGCGCCGAAGGCGCCGTGGGTGGCGGTGTGGGAATCGCCACAGACGATCGTCATGCCGGGCTGGGTGACGCCGAGCTGCGGGCCGATGACGTGCACGATGCCCTGGTTGGCGTCGCCGAGCGGGTGCAGCCGCACGCCGAACTCGGCGCAGTTGCGGCGCAGCGTCTCGATCTGGGTGCGGGAGGTGGGGTCCGCGATCGTGAGCAGGTCGCCGCGCCGCTGCGAGAACGCCGGGTCGGCGTACCCCGTGGGGGTGTTGTGGTCCTCGGTCGCGAGCGTGAGGTCGGTGCGGCGCACGGGGCGGCCGGCGAGCCGCAGGCCGTCGAAGGCCTGCGGGCTGGTGACCTCGTGCAGCAGGTGCAGGTCGATGTAGAGCAGGTCCGGTTCACCGTCGGCGGACCGGACGACGTGCGCGTCCCAGACCTTCTCGGCCAGGGTCCTCGGTCGAGTGTCTCCCACCATCTGGACATCCTAAATTCTGGGAGGTAAATTTCGGCTTGTGGGACACAGTATGAGCGGTGTCGGCGTTCTCGACAAGGCGGTGGTCATCCTGGCCGCCTGTGTCGACGGCGCCAGCCTGGCCGAACTCGTTGAACGCACCAAGCTGCCCCGGGCCACCGCGCACCGGCTGGCACAGGCGCTGGAGATCCACCGGATGCTGGTCCGGGACACCCAGGGCCGCTGGCGCCCCGGGCCCCGGCTCGGTGAGCTCGCCAACGCCGCGCCGGACGTGCTGCTGACGGCGGCGGAGCCGCTGCTGGCCGCGCTGCGCGACGCCACCGGGGAGAGCGCCCAGCTCTACCTGCGCCGCGCGGACGAGCGGATCTGCGTGGCCGCCGCCGAGCGGGCCAGCGGGCTGCGGGACACCGTCCCGGTGGGCTCGGTGCTGCCGATGACCGCCGGTTCGGCGGCGCAGATCCTGCTGGCCTGGGAGCCGCCGGAGGCGGTGATGCCGCTGCTGCCCCGGTCGAAGTTCACCGGGCGCACCCTCGCCGAGGTGCGCCGGCGCGGCTGGGCGCAGAGCGTCGCCGAGCGGGAGGCGGGTGTGGCGAGCGTCTCGGCCCCGATCCGGGACCGCACGGGCCGGGTGATCGCCGCGATCAGCATCTCCGGCCCCATCGAGCGCCTCGGCCGCCGCCCCGGCGAACGTCACGCCATGGCCGTCGTCCGAGCCGGCCAACGCCTGAGCGGCCTCTGACCCCGACCCCCACCCCTGTTCCGCCCCTCCCGTGCCGGTGGGCGGGACGGGGGTGGGACGGGGAAAGGCCCGGCTCACCGGGGTGAGACGGGCCTTCCTGGGTGTAGCCCCGACGGGATTCGAACCCGCGCTACCGCCTTGAGAGGGCGGCGTCCTGGGCCGCTAGACGACGGGGCCAGAACTTTCCTGCTTCACCGCCCTGCCGGACGGTGCCGCTGTAGTCTAGCGACGGGTCCCCGGGCCGCGCGCGCAGGGGTGGACGGAACGCGAAGGCGGCGCCGACGGGAAGACCATGCCGAGAGGACCGCCGCGGGCGGGCCCGGGACGCAAATCAGCCCGCCTCACCGCAGTGAGACGGGCTGGATACACCTGTAGCCCCGACGGGATTCGAACCCGCGCTACCGCCTTGAGAGGGCGGCGTCCTGGGCCGCTAGACGACGGGGCCAGAACCTGCCTTGCTCCACCGCCCTGCCGGGCGGTGCCACTGAACACTACCGGTCGATCGCCCCTGCCTGCTCGCGCGGGCCGGAACGCTCTCCGATGTGATCCAGCGACCGGTCACTCTCGCGAACGCCGGTTGCTGGGGTACCAGGACTCGAACCTAGACTAACTGAACCAGAATCAGTCGGGCTGCCAATTACCCCATACCCCATTGGCACCTCGCGGTGCCGTTCGGTGCCTTGCGGCACCGGAGAGAAACTTTACCCTCCCGCCCCCCACAGGCCAAATCGGGGGCCCGAAACCGCATCTGGCCTGCGGCTTCGGGCTTCCGACGGCTCAGGTCACCGGGACGACCGGGTTGCTCAGCTCCCCGATCCCCTCGATACGCACGGTGACCGTATCCCCCTCCGTGAGCGGGCTAACCCCGGCCGGCGTGCCGGTGAGGACCACGTCGCCGGGGAGCAGCGTCATCACGTGCGAGACGTACGACACCAGCGCCGGCACGTCGAAGACCATGTCCCGGGTGCGGCCGAGCTGGCGTACCTCCATCTCCTCCGGGTTGCGGCCGACCTCGCAGCGGACCTCCAGGTCGGTCACGTCGAGCCCCGTGGTGATCCACGGGCCGATGGGGCAGAACGAGTCGAAGCCCTTGGCCCGGGTCCACTGCCCGTCGGAACGCTGGAGGTCCCGCGCGGTGACGTCGTTGGCGCAGGTGTAGCCGAAGATGGCCCGCTCGGCGGCGGCCCGGTCGGCCCGGCGGGCGCCCGGCGCGCCGATCACCACGGCCAGCTCGGCCTCGTGCTCGACCTGCTTGGAGAAGATCGGCAGCCGGATGGCGTCCCGGGGCCCGATCACGGAGGTGGACGGCTTGAGGAACAGCAGCGGCTCCTTGGGCACGTCGTTGCCCAGCTCGGCGGCGTGCTCGGCGTAGTTGCGGCCGACGCAGACCACCTTGCTGGGCAGGATCGGGGAGAGCAGCCGGACGTCGGAGAGCGCCCACCGGGCGCCGCTGAACTGGATCTGGCCGAACGGGTGACCCTCGATCTCGGCGACGGTCAGGCCCTCGGGGCCCGCCCCCGGTTCGCCCTCGACGACCCCGAACGACATTCCCTTGGCATGAGCGAAACGAGCGATACGCACCGGGCCAATCTAGCCCGCCCGGCCGGGGCGGCACCGGCGCGTCGGCCACGGGCCGGCGCGCGGCGGGCCAGCGTACGCCGGATGCCGCCGCCGCGGGCCGGGTTCGCCGCTTCGTACCCGCACGGCGGGGAGCCGCACCTAGCGTCGGCTACCGGAGGTTCGTTCGTATGCCTGCATCGAGACGACACCACAGGGCCCTCGCAGTGTTCGTGCACTGCCTCGGCATTCTCGCCGCCGTTCCGGCGCTGCCCACGGTGGCCCCGGAGCCCGCCGCGCCGGAGGCCACCGCACCCCGGGCCGCCGCGCCACCGGCCACCGCACCCCGGGCCACCGCCGCGCCACCGGGGGTGCTCCGGGCGGCGGCGGCCACGCTGACGCCGACGCCGACGCCGACGGGCACCGCGGCGACGCCCGCGGCCCCCGCGCCGCCGCCGCTGGTCTCCCCGTCCGTGGTCGTGCCGACGCGGGGCGCGGCGTCGGCCGTGACGGTGCTGGTCACGCCGGCCGGCACGCCGGCCCCGGGCTACCAGGTCCAGGTGCGCAACGCCAGCAGCATGGCCGTGGCCACCACGGTGCGCCAGGAGCTGCCGCCCGGCACGTCGGCCACCTGGGTCACGCCCGGTGGGCGGACCAGCCGCTCGGCCACCACCACGGAGGTGACCTGGCAGCTACGGCTCCCGGCGCGCAGCACCACCACCCTGCACACGGCGCTCACCACCGCCGCGCCGGGCCGCGCCCTGTCCGCGCCCGCCTGCGCCTTCGCGGCCGGCGGCGACCGGCCGTACGACTGCGCGACCGCGACCTGGGACCGCTCCCCGGTCCCGGCGGCCCAGGCCACCGACGCGCCGGCCTGGCGACGGCCCGCGGCGCTGCTCGCCGCGCTGGCCGGGGTGCTCCTGCTCACGGCCGCCGGGCTCTGGTGGTGGCAGCGACGCCGCCGGGCCCGGGCCACGGCCGGGCGCACCGGATCCGGCGGCGCGGGGAACCGGCCCGCCGGTGCGGGGACCGTCTACGCCGGCACCGGCGCAGGGTCCCCCGGCACGGCCCCGACGGCGGCACCCGGCCAGGGCGGGCCGTCCCGTCCGGTCACGCCGGTCGCCGTGGGCCGCCGCCGCAGGCCCCCGGTGTGGCTGGTGGTGGGGGCGGCCGTCGCGGTCCTGGCCGGCGTGGCGCTCGCCGCGACGGTGACGGCCACGCAGCGGGTGGCCGCGATCGACACGACCAAGCAGCCGAGCAGCGGCGCGTGGGTGGGCACCAGCACCACCGGCGTGGTCGGCGTGCCGCTGCGGGAGCAGGCGCTGGAGTTCACCGTCTACCGGGTCGCCTGCCCGTCGACGCCGTCGATCGCCGGGCGGCAGTGCCAGGCCACGGTCGGGGTGCGCAACCTCACCCCCGAGCAGCAGACCTGGCACGGCGAGATGCAGCGGGCGTACCTGCCGGGTGGCACCTGGGTCAGCGTCGACGAGGCCGCCACCCGGCTGGCCAACCAGGGGCGGGACGTCTTCGGCCAGCCCCTCGCCGCGGGCAGCCGGCTGGTGCTGCCGCTGGTGTTCACCGTCGACGACGCCGACCGGCCCGAGCAGCTGGAGCTGCGCAGCGGGGTGTTCTCCGCCGGGGTCCGGGTCGACGTTCCCTGAGGCCGGGTCGGTCGGGCGGCGGTCGTACGCTGGTCGGGTGACCGCCGCCCTCGCCCCCGCCGCGCCGCTCGACCTGGCCGACTGGCAGGCGCGGCGCCGGGCTCACGAGGAGCGGGTCGACGGGTGGCTGGCCCCGCACCTGGCCCGCCGCCGCGCCGGGCGCAAGCACCCGGTGGAGGACTTCCTCTTCACCTACTACTCGCACCGCCCCGCCCAGCTGCGCCGCTGGCACCCGGGCGCGGGGGCGGTGCTGCGGGGCGCGGACCCGGCCGAGTTCGGCCGGGACTACCGCGCCACCGCCGCCGGGCTCACCCTCGACACCGATGTGGTACGCGCCCGACGGGCCGAGTCGGTCGACTGGATCCGTGCCCTGCTCACGGCGACGGCGGGCCGCCCGGCGCACCTGGGCTGCTTCGGGATGCACGAGTGGGCGATGGTCTACCGGCAGACCCAGGAGGAGGTACGCCACAACGCGTGGCCGCTGCGGCTCAGCCCGGAGCGCACCGCCGAGGTCGTGCAGGAGCGGGGCGTGCGGTGCAGCCACTTCGACGCGTACCGGTTCTTCACCGCGCCGGCCCGGCCGCTGAACGTGCTCACCCCGACCCGGGAGCGCCAGCACGAGTTGGAGCAGCCGGGCTGTCTGCACGCCAACATGGATCTCTACAAGTGGGCCTACAAGCTGTCGCCGCTGGTGCCCAGCGAGCTGGTCGCCGACGCGTTCGCGCTGGCCCGCGAGATCCGCACGCTGGACATGCGGGCCAGCCCCTACGATCTGGCCGCGCTCGGCTACCCGCCGGTGCGGGTGGAGACGCCGGAGGGCCGGGCCGAGTACGCCGCCGCCCAGCGGGGCTTCGCCGAGCGCGCCGCCGGCCTGCGGGCCCGCCTGCTCGCCGCGCTGGGCATCGCCTGACCCTCCCCTTTTCGCACCTTTCATCACCTTTCGCGCTTTCCGTTCGTTGGCTTCCTGTACCCGCGGGACGAGGAAACGGGAGCACCATGACCAGACGATCACTCGCCGGGCGAGCGCGGGGCCTGATCCGACGCACCGCGCCCGGCATCCCCCGCTCCCGCCGCGAGGCGCAGACGTCGCTGGAGGCGCTGGCCACCCTGCGCGGGCAGGGCTGGCACCGGTCGGTGGGGGCGGCGCCCGTCGACGGCGAGGGCCGGCCGCTGCCCTGGCTCAGCTACTCCGCCGTGCGGTGGCTGGACGACGTGCTGCACCCCGGGGTGCGGGTGTTCGAGTACGGCTCGGGATCGTCGACGTCCTGGTTCGCCCGGCCCGGCCGGGTCGGCGAGATCGTCTCCGTCGAGCACGACGCCGCCTGGTTCGCCCAGCTCCCCCAGCCGGCCAACGGGGAGATCCGGCACGTGCCCTGCGCCGACGGCTGGTGGGACGGCTCGGCGGACTCCCCCTACGTGACGGCGGTCGCCGACGGGGCCCCCTGGGACGTGGTGGTGATCGACGGCGCCTCGCGCACCGTCTGCGCCCGGGTCGCGCCGAAGCACCTCGCCCCGTCCGGCCTGGTGGTCCTCGACGACACGGACCTGGCGACGACCGACCCGGCGGCAGCGGAGCTGGCCGCGCACGGCCTCGGCCGGCTCGACCTCTGGGGCTTCAAGCCCGGCATCCAGCGGATGACCTGCACCTCGGTCTTCGGCTGGGACTTCAACCACTGGCTGCTGCCGGGGCGGGCCCACGGGCACGCCCGCTGACGGCGACGCCGCGCGCCGGCCTCCACCGACCGACCCGCCGCCTCACCAGACACAACCCGCCCCCTTTGCTCTGCACCCACGGGCGCAGCGGCCACCGAGGGTCACTGTTGCGTATCAGGGTGCAGAGCAAAGGGACGGAAACGGGGGGTGGCGAGGGCAGGCCGGTCGGCCCGAAGCGCGCGGCGCGGCCGGGGATCAGGACGCGGCGCAGCTCGTCTGCGGCACCGGGTTGCTGGCACCGGCGCTGCCGAGGAACCCGAAGGCCGCCTCGGCACCGGGCGCGAGGGCCCCGTTCCAGCTGACGTTCCGCGCGGTCACCGCGGTTCCGCTCTGCGTCACGTCGGCGTTCCACGCCTGGTCGATCCGCTGGCCGTCGGCGAAGCCGAACCGGACCGTCCAGCCCTTCAGCGCCGCGGTGCCCGTGTTGCGTACGGTCACCTCGCCCTGGAAGCCGCCCTGCCACTGCCCGACGATCCGGTAGCTGGCCGTGCACCCGCCACCCGGGTTCGAGGTCGGGGTGACCGGCGGCGACAGCGTCGGCGTGACGGTCGGGGTGGGCGTCGGCGTGACCGACGGGGTCGCGCTGGGGGTGGCCGTCGGGGTGGCCGTGGGCGTGGCCGTCGGGGTGCCGCCGGTCAGCGCGGCGACCAACGCCGGATACCAGCGGTCCGACATCTTCTGGTCGCCGGCGGCGTTCGGGTGCACCCCGTCGTAGGTGTCGGCGGCGGTGCTGAAGCCCGTCCACTGGTCGACGACCACGATCGGCGACTGCGCGGTGGTCTTGCCCGCCGCCCAGCCGTCGATCGCGCTGTTGAGCGCCACCACCCGCTGCCCGCACTCGGCGCAGCTCGCGGGGGCCATCGGGATGATCTTCGCGACGATCACCCGCATCGCCGGGTTGCTGGCCCGCATCTGGTCGACCAGCTTGGAGTACGCGGCCAGGATGGTCGCCGGGGGGATGTTGCTCCACACGTCGTTGGTGCCGAAGTGCATGAGCACGACGTCGGGGTCGGTGGCGGAGAGCCAGCCGGGCAGCAGGTTCTGGTTGGCGACGTTCGTCACCAGGTATCCGCCGTGGCCCTCGTTGTCGCCGTCGTACGGCTGGCCGCAGCCCTGCGGGCCGAGGGTGCCGACGAAGTCGACGTCGGTGTGGCCGGTCGACTGGAGGCGGTTCCAGAGCAGGGAACGCCAGCAGCCGGGCGAGCCGGTGATCGAGTCACCCAGCGGCATGACGCGCACCGGGTCGGCGGCGGCCGGCAGGGCGGGCGGCGCGGCGACGAGCCCGAGCAGCAACGTCAGCGGCACGGCCGCGAGGGCGGCGAGGAGGGCGGCGAGGAAGGGCTTTCGGGGCATGGTGGAGGGACTCCTGTCACGTGACGTCGTGCGCGGTCGGTGACGGCCCTGTTGCTCCCGGAGCCATTCCAGCAGACCCCGACGCGGCGGGCAACGCGCGGAGGTGGCAGTCGCGCCGGCGCAGGGCGCGACGCGGTCAGTCGCCGTCGACGCGGCGGTCGCGCTTGCGCTGCGCCTGGCGCTTCTTGTCGGCGAGGCGGCGTTCCTTCGCCCCCCGCGACGGGCGGGTCGGGCGGCGCGGCGGGGGCGGCGGGGCGACCGCCTCGCGCAGCAGGGCCGCCATCCGCTCCCGGGCGGCCTCCCGGTTGGCGAGCTGGGCCCGGTGCTCGCTGGCGGCGATGGTGAGCACCCCGTCGACGAGCCGGCCGGCCAGGCGGTCCAGGGCCCGGGCGCGCAGCGGCTCGGGCAGGCTCGGCGAGCCGGCGACGTCGAAGCTCAGCTCCACCCGCGAGTCGGTGGTGTTGACGCCCTGCCCGCCCGGGCCCGACGAGCGGGAGAAGCGTTCCCGCAGCTCGGCGGCCGGCACCACCAGCCGGTCGGTCACCCGCAGTCCGTCTTCCACGTCAGCAGGCTAGCGCCCGCCCGGGCGTGGCGGGTGGCCGTGGGGCCCGGCGGCGGCCCGCCCGGGGTCAGCCGCCCTTCCCGATGATCGCGTCGGCGCTCTGCTGCACCTGCTCGATCGGGATGGCGAAGCCGATGCCGATCGAGCCGCTGCCGTCGATGGTGGCGATGGCGGTGTTCACGCCGACCACCTCGCCCCGGGCGTTGACCAGCGGGCCGCCGGAGTTGCCCGGGTTGATGGACGCGTCGGTCTGCACGGCGCGGTGCCGGGTCGCGCCGAGGCGCACCTGACGGTCGAGGGCGCTGACGATGCCCGCGGTCACGGTCCCGGCCAGCCCGAGCGGGGAGCCGACCGCGAGCACCGGCTCGCCGACCCGGGTGGCCCCCGGCTTGGCCAGCGGCAGCGGGGCCAGGCCGGCGTCCGGCGGCACCCGCAGCACGGCCAGGTCGCTGCCCGGCTCCCGACCGACGACCTCGGCGGCGAACCGCCGGCCGTCCGGCAGCTCCACCGTCACCGCCCCGCCGCCGCCCTTGGCGAGGATGTGGTCGTTGGTGATCAGGTGCTGCTGGTCGTCGATGGCGAAGCCGGACCCCGTCGCCGAGCTTCCGGCGGCCCCGCCGACCAGCACCGACACCACCCCCGGCACGGTGCGCTCGGCGGCGGTCACCAGCTCCGCCGGCACGGGCGCGGCCGACGCCGCCTCCGGGCCCGGCACGTCGCCCGGGTCGGCGACCCACGCGCCCGCCGCCGCGCCGGACAGGGTGGACAGCGCCACCACCCCGGCGGCGGCCAGCAGCCGGCCCTGCCAGGTCCGACGCCGGTCGGCCCCGCCCCCACCGGGTACGTCCCGCCGGCCACGCCCGTCGGGGTCGAGCTCGGGCGAGACGAACCACGGCCCGCGCGGCTCGCCCAGTCCGGTCTGTACTGCCATCCGCTGCTCCTCACGTCGACGTCTGTCGGGGAGTCCGGCCGGACCGGGCCGGCCGGTGGGGCCGCCGGGTTCAGGGCAGCCGGGAGAACCACCGCATCGATCCCGCCGCGGCCCCCATGGCCAGCACCAGTCCCAGCCCGATGAACCGGGCGGAGACGTCCTGCCGCTGGGTGCGGTAGCCGACGGAGGTGCCGATGTCGTCGTACACCGCCCGCAGCTCCTCGCGGGTGGTCGCCTCGTGGAAGCCGCCGCCGGTGGAGTCGGCGACCGCCTTGAGGGTCTGCCCGTCCACCGGCACCTGGATGGGCCGCCCGCCCCGGTCGACGAACCCGGACGGGGTGCCGAACGAGATGGTGTGCACCGGCACCTTCGCGTCGACGGCCTCGGCGGCGGCCTCCATCGGGTCCATGCCGGAGGTGTTCGCGCCGTCGGAGAGCAGGATGATCCGGGCCGGCGGCAGGTCCTGCGCGGCCTGGCTGTCCAGCGCCCGCACCGCGCCGAGGGACGTGTTGATCGCCTCCCCGATGGCGGTGCCCTGCACGCCCGTGCTGCCCTCGGCGAGGCGTTCGATGCCGTCGTGCAGGGCCTGGCGGTCCGTGCCGGGCGGCACCAGCACGGCGGCGCTGCCGGCGAACGCGACCAGCCCGACGTTGAACTCCTCGGGCAGGCCGTCGACGAAGCGCCGGGCCGCGTCCTTGGCGGCGCTGAGCCGGTCCGGCTCCACGTCGGAGGCGAGCATCGAGGTGGACACGTCGACCGCCACCATGACGGTGGCCCGTTCCCGGGGCACCCGCACCTCGGCGCTGGGCCGGGCGAAGCCCACCACCAGCAGCGCCAGCATGGCCAGGAACAGGCCCGCCGGCACGTGCCGCCGCCAGGCCGGGCGGTGCGGGGCCACCCGGTCGAGCAGCCGCAGGTTGGTGAAGCGGACCGCGTACCGGTTGTGGCGGCGCTGGGCGAGCAGGTAGCCGACGGCGAGCGCGGCGACCCCGAGCAGCAGCCAGAGCCGCAGGGGCGACTCCCAGCTCACGCGGCACCTCCCGACAGCGCTCCGGAGCGGGCCGTTCGGCCGGTGCCGCTGGCCGCCGGGGCCAGGGCGAGCCGGCGCTGGGCGTGCACGTGCCGGACGATGTCGGCGCACCAGTCGCGGTCGGTGCGCAGCGGCAGGTGGGCTGCCCCGCACCGGCGCAGCACCTGGCGGACCTGGTCGCGCTGGGCGCGGGCCGCCTCGGCGTACCGCTCCCGCAGCCGGCGGTCGCCGGTGCAGACCTCCCGCCGGCGGCCGGTCTCCGGGTCGACCAGGGTGATCAGGCCGACGTCCGGCAGTTCCAGCTCGCGCGGGTCGGTCACCTCCACGGCGAGCACCTGGTGCCGGACGGCGAGCCGGCGCAGCGCCACCTCCCAGGGCGGCGGGTCCGCCGGGTCGTCCGGCAGCCCGTCGAGGAGGTCGGAGACCACCACGACCAGGCCGCGCCGGGTGGCGGCCCGGCCCACGGCGGCCAGCCCGTCGGCGAGGCCGGGCGCGGCGGGCGGGCCGGCGGCCGGGTCGGTCCCGGCGGCGCGCGGCGCGGCCAGCAGGGCCCGCAGCAGACCGAGCAGGTGGGTACGCCCGCCCCGGGCGGGGAACCGGCGCAGCCCGTGCGCGCCGAGCAGCTGCGCGCCGAGCCGGTTGCCGGAGCCCGCCGTGAGGAAGCCGACCGCCGCCACGGCGGCCACCGCCAGCTCGCGCTTGTCCAGCTCGGCGGTGCCGAACTCCATGCTGGGGCTGGCGTCGACCAGCAGCCAGGTGGTCAGCTCCCGGTCGGCGTCGACCTCGCGGACGTGCGGGACGGTGGTCCGGGCGGTGACCGCCCAGTCCATCCGGCGCACCTCGTCCTCGCCGGGCCGGTACTCGCGGCTGCCGGCGATCTCGCTGCCGGGGCCGGGCAGCAGGCCCCGGTGCTCGCCGTGCAGCAGCCCGTCGAGGCGGCGGGTGACGGTCAGCTCCAGCCGGCGCAGCCGCCGGTCCGGCGCGAGGTCGGCGAGGGTCGGGTCCGGCGGCACCGCCCCGGCTCCCCCGGCGGCCCGCGTTCCCCCGGCGGCCCGTGCTCCCCCGGCGGCCCGGTTCACCGGGGCGGTGCCGGCGGGCGGGCCGGCGAAGCCCCTCACGCCGCCGCCAGGTCGGTGGCGTATCCGGTGTGCTGGGCGGCGACCCGGGGCGGGGGCACGGCCTGGATCAGCCGGTGCACCACCGCCTCGGCGGAGACCCCGTCGGCGACCGCGTCGAAGGAGAGCACCAGCCGGTGGGCCAGGACGTCCACCGCCAGTTCCCGGACGTCCTCGGGCAGCACGTGGTCGCGGCCCCGCAGCAGGGCCTGGGCGCGGGCGGCGGCGACCAGGCCGAGGGTGGCCCGGGGGCTCGCCCCGTACGCCAGCAGCGGCGCGATCTCGGGCAGCCCGAACCGGCCCGGGTCCCGGGTGGCCAGGATCAGCCGCACGACGTACTCGGCGACGGCGTGGTGCACGAAGACGTCGCCGGCCCGCCGCTGGAGCGCGCGCAGCCGGTCGGGGTCGAGGACCCGGCGCGGGGTGGGCCGGTCGGTGCTCATCCGGTAGAGGATGGCCAGCTCGTCGGCGTCCCCGGGGTAGTCGACGACGATCTTCATGAGGAACCGGTCCCGCTGCGCCTCGGGGAGCTGGTAGACCCCCTCCGACTCGATCGGATTCTGGGTGGCCAGCACCAGGAACGGCACGGGGACCGGCCAGGCGCGCCCGCCGATGGAGACCTGCCGTTCGGCCATCGCCTCCAGCAGGGCGGACTGCACCTTCGCCGGGGCCCGGTTGATCTCGTCGGCGAGCACGAGGTTGGCCATGATCGGGCCGAGCTCGACGTCGAAGCTCTCCTTCGACGCCCGGTAGATGCGGGTGCCGACGATGTCGGAGGGGACCAGGTCCGGGGTGAACTGGATCCGGGAGAACGTCCCGCCGACCACTGTCGCGAGGGTCTGCGCGGCGAGGGTCTTCGCCACGCCGGGTACCCCCTCCAGGAGGCAGTGGCCGCCGGCGACGAGGGCGGTGAGCAGTCGCTCGACGAGCCGATCCTGCCCGACGATCACGCGTTTGACCTCGAAGAGGGTCTGTTCCAGCTCGACGCCGCTCGGATCGGGATCGACCGCGGTGGGCAGGCTGGCCAGGGTGTCCGAGATGTCCGTCACGGTGCTTGCTTCCCGGGCCGGCACCCGGGCAAACGTCGGAATTCGAGCACCTTACCGGTCCGAACCGGGACGAGCACCCTCAACCGCGACCGAAGGCCGCAGGGGCCGCGGGCGGCACGAGGGTGCCGGCCCCGTCACCGGGGCCGGCACCCCTCGTGTTTTGACCGTTCTGTGGGCAGGGTGGTCTGGCGGTGTGGTGTGGGTGTGTTCGTGGTGGTGTGGTTGAGGGCTGTCATTTGCCCTTGTGGACGGCGTTCTTGCGGATGACCGGATAGCGAGTGCGGCGTTTGCGGCGTCTTCCGGCAGGGCGTCCGGGTCCGGGGTGCCCGGGTTTCGCGTGTCCTGGTGGTTGCCAGGCGTTGCGCAGAGCGGGCGAAACCTGTCGGCGTGTCTGGCCGGGGGTCGGGGTTGTGGTGGTGGCGGGTTCCCAGGGCAGCCGGTGGTGGGTGATGTGGTTGCGGGCGCAGAACAGGTGCAGGTAGGCGTAGGCGTGCAGGCGGAGCCAGGTGGTCAGGGTGCCGGGCTGGCGGGGGTGGAAGTCCGGGGCCTGGGCGGTGGTTTTCAAGTAGCGGAAGTAGTGCTCGACGTCGAAGCGGGCCAGGTAGGTCATGACCAGGGTGAGCAGGTCGCGGCGGTGGCCGGAGTACCAGAGTGCGAGGTCGCCGGCGCGGCGGCTGGGGCGCAGGTGCTGGACCCGGGCGAGTAGCACGGTGCCCTCGACGATCGGGAGGGTACCCGGGTCGGTGAATCCGCGGCTGGCGCGGGTGAGTTTGGGGTGGACCTGATGCCAGGCCCGAACGGTGACGATGCCGTAGATGTCGAGTGGTCCGCTGACACCGGCGTCCGGGGTCAGGTCGGGTTCGCGTAGGGCCAGCCGGAACCCGTGCCGGCGGGGCCGGCCTCCGAGTGGGTGAGCGGCCCGGCGTTCGGGTCGGGTCCACATGGTCTGCGAGGTCGCCAGCCTGACCAGGACGTCCGCGGGAATCCCGCGCTCGCGCAGCAGATGGGTGATCCGGGCCGCGGGATAGCCGGAATCCAGCAGGAACAGCGACGGATCGGCCGGGCGGGCCCCGTCCTGGGCGCAGACCCGGGCGATGTGGTCCACGGTGACCTCCACCAGGTCGTCGCCGGAGGCGATCCGGTCGGTCAGGACCGGCACGACCCACGAGTCCGGGGTCAGCGTCAACCGGACGACGTGCTGATACCGCCACCCGGTCCTGATCAGCGCCGCGCCACGCGGGCCGCCCGGGGTGTACTGCGGCTGCCGGTCCGGGCTGGTGGCCGCGTTCGGCCGTGGCCACGCGGTGGTGTCGACGGCATACACCCGGGGCAGGCCGGACCGAGCGGCGATCCGACACGCCGCCCGCAACGCCCGGCCGGTGTCCACCTCACCGTCGCGCAACGCCCTGTACGCCGCGGCG
Source organism: Micromonospora sp. WMMD712 (assembly GCF_029581295.1). Taxonomy (NCBI): domain Bacteria; kingdom Bacillati; phylum Actinomycetota; class Actinomycetes; order Micromonosporales; family Micromonosporaceae; genus Micromonospora; species Micromonospora sp. WMMD712. The sequence continues at coordinate 6,448,858 of NZ_CP120743.1, read as the reverse complement.
TGCCCGGTGACGGCGCCCAGCGACAGATGCGCCGGACAGCCACACCGGCCCTGATCGGCGGCCAGCTCGTCGACCAGCGTGAACAACGTCCGTGACCGGGACACCAGGACGCCCTCGTACAACTCCCGCCGCCACGCATCCAACAAGATCCGGCCCAGCTCGCCGTCACCAGCACCAGTAGCCGTTACTCTCCTCATCGAGGACCCTGCCCATTGATGATCTTTGTGTGAGAACTCAGATCATGGACAGGGTCCTCCCCATTCCGCTAGACCTCGACCACCACAAATCCCCCCGATGGTCAAAACACGAGGGGTGCCGGCCCCGTCACCGGGGCCGGCACCCGCGCCGGGCGGTACAGGGTCAGGGAGTGAACACGGCCAGGTGGAACGGCCGGTCCGCGGGCGCGCCGGTGGAGTCGTACGTCTGCACGAAGACCCCGTTCGGCGTGGCCAGCCGCGGCGCGACCGAGATCTCGCCGGCCGGCGGGATGCAGCACGAGTCCGTGGTGCCGATGGTGGCCACGAAGGCGGCACTGGTCAGGCTGCGGTTGAAGATGACCTGGTACTGGCCGGGGCCGTACTTGGTCGCGGAGACGGCGTCCCGCGAGCGGAGCAGGGTGCCGGCGCTGCTGACGACGGCGAAGGACGTCGAGCCGTTGACGTAGGAGGGGCTCACCCCCTTCTTCATCGCCGCCTTGGCCGCGGCCGCCTCGGCCACCGTCGGCTGCGGCTGTCCGGACGGCGCGACGGCGCTTCCGCCCGGCTGCCCGGTCTGGGCCGCGGGCCGGGCCGCCGTGGTGGTCTGGGCGGCGGCGATCCCGCCGCCGGCCAGCGTCAGCACCAGCGCGCCGAACGTGACCGCGACCGCCCTACGGGAAATGATTCTTGCCATGACAGGTCCCCCTTGTTGACCGTGTCGACACGACCGGCCCGCGAAACAACGAGCCGGCTTTATCCGAGCCTGCCAGCACCGAAAAATGTCGCTGAAGCGACCACCGTCAAGCCGGCTGAAGAAGCATCCACACCCGCCTTGAGCAGCTATTACTCCCTGAGAATCGGGGCTGGAACCAGGTGGAAAGTAGCACCGGCCAAAGCGCGGGGTCAATGGCGGAAGGCGGCGTTTCAGACTGTTCCAGCCCGGCCCATAAATTGCGAAACATGAACGCTCGACAATTCACGATGCCCGCCGATCCGGCACGGGCGGCGTCGCCGGTCGCGCCCTGCCGCTACGGTGTCGACGTGCTCACCCACGCCGACGCCCCCGCCCGACCGGCCGCTCGCGCCGCCCGGATCCGGGCCTGGCTGTGCTGGCTCGCCGTCGCCCCCGGGCTGGTGTGGGCGGCGGTGCGCATGCCCGGCCTCGAACGGGGACCGGCGGTGCAGGCGGTCGCCTTCACCCCGTACGTCGCCGCCTGGACGCCCGTGCCGCTGCTGCTCGCGCTCGCCCTGCGGCGTCGCTGGCCGGCGGCGGTCGCGGCCCTGGTCGCGGCGGCGCTGATCGCCGTGGTCGTGCCCCGGGCCGTGCCGTCGACGCAGCCGCCGGCCGGCGGGCCGACGCTGCGGGTGCTCACCGCCAACCTGCTGGCCGGCGCCGCCGACGCCGGCACCGTCGTCGGGCTGGTGCGCGACCTGCGGGTCGACGTGCTGGCCGTGCAGGAGTTCACCCCGGGCGCGGCGGCCGAGCTGGACCGGCTCGGCCTGGCCGCCCTGCTGCCCCACCGGCAGCTCAACCCGCAGGTCGGCACCGTCGGCTCGGGGCTCTACGCCCGCTTCCCGATCGCCGGGGGCGGCATCCGGCAGCACCGCAGCGGCTGGGGCTTCACCCAGGCGTACGGGACGATCACCCCGCCCGGCGGGCCGCCGGTGCGGGTCGAGTCGGTCCACCCGTCGGCCCCGTACGCGCTGGACCAGGTCGGATTCTGGCGCGCCGACCTCGCGGCGCAGCCGCCGGCCACCCCCGACGCGGGGCTGTCGATCCTCGCCGGGGACTTCAACGCCACCCTCGACCACGCCCCGCTGCGCGACCTGCTCGCCACCGGGTACGTCGACGCGGCCGACGCCACCGGCACCGGGCTCGTCGGCACCTGGGGACCGTACGACGGCGACCCGATCCCGCCGGTGACGATCGACCACGTGCTGGCGGACCGGCGGATCGCCGTCCGGTCCGTGTCGGTGCACGCGGTGCCGGGCAGCGACCACCGCGCGGTCCTCGCCGAGCTGCGCCTGCCCGCCGCCTGAGCCGCCCCGCCGCCCCGCCCCGCGCCGCCCCGCCGCGCGCCGCGCCGCGCCGCCTGCGGTGGTGAGAAGGGGACCCTTCTCTACCGCAGGCGTTAACAGGGGGCCCTTCCTTACACGCGGGCGCGGTCCAGGCCGTAGGTGAGGGCGTCGACGAGGGCGTGCCAGGACGCCTCGACGACGTTGGGGTGCACGCCGACCGTGGTCCAGTCGCGGCCCGCCCCGTCGGCGGTCTCCACCAGCACCCGGGTCACCGCGCCGGTGCCGTGGCTGCCCTCCAGGATGCGCACCTTGTAGTCGGCCAGCTCGAAGTCGCGCAGCTCCGGGTAGTGCCGGGACAGGCCGACCCGCAGCGCCTCGTCGAGGGCGTTGACCGGGCCGTTGCCCTCGGCCGTGGCGATCAGCCGCTCGCCGCGTACCCGGATCTTGACGGTGGCCTCGGAGACCACCGAGCCGTCCTCCCGGTGCTCGACCAGCACCCGGTAGGACTCCAGGGCGAACGGCCGGGCCGGGGCGGCGTCGGGCAGCTCGGAGCGGACCAGCAGCTCGAACGAGGCGTCGGCGGCCTCGAAGGACCAGCCGCCGGCCTCCAGCTCCTTGACCCGCCTGGTCACGCGGGACAGGGTCTCCGGATGGCCGGCCAGGTCCAGGCCCAGCTCGCGGCTCTTCAGCTCGACGCTGGCCCGGCCGGCCATCTCGGTGACCAGGATCCGCATGTCGTTGCCCACCACGGTCGGGTCGACGTGGTTGTAGAGCAGCGGATCCACCTTGATCGCGCTCGCGTGCAGCCCCGCCTTGTGGGCGAAGGCGGCGGCCCCGGCGTACGCCTGGTGGGTGTCGGGGGCGATGTTGGCGATCTCGGCGATGGCGTGGGAGACCCGCACCATCTGCTCCAGGCAGCCCTCCGGTAGGACCGGCAGCCCGAGCTTGAGCTGGAGGTTGGCGGCGACGGCGAAGATGTCGGCGTTGCCGGGGCGCTCGCCGTAGCCGTTGGCGGTGCCCTGCACGTGCCGGACGCCGGCCTCGACGGCGGCGATGGTGTTGGCCACCGCGCAGGCGGTGTCGTTCTGGGCGTGCATGCCCAGGCGGGCGGGGTCGACCCCGGTGCGGGCGGTCAGGTCGGCGATCGCCGCGCTCACGTGGGACGGCAGCATGCCGCCGTTGGTGTCGCAGAGCACCATCACCTCGGCCCCGGCGGCCAGGGCGGTCTGCACGACCTCCGCGCCGTACGCGGGGTCGTTGCGGTAGCCGTCGAAGAAGTGCTCGCCGTCGACGAAGACCCGCCTCCCCTCGGCGACGAGGTGGCGCACCGTGTCCCGGATCATCGCCAGGTTCTCCTGCGCGGTGGTGCGCAGCGCCCGCTCGACGTGCCGCAGGTCGGCCTTGGCGACCAGCGCGACGGCCGGGGTCTGCGCGTCGAGCAGCGCCCGCACCTGCGGGTCGTCGGCGACGGCGACGCCGGCCTTGCGGGTGGCCCCGAACGCCACGAGCAGGGCATGTTTCAGGTCGAGTTCGGTGCGGGCCCGGCGGAAGAACTCGGTGTCCTTGGGCACCGCGCCCGGCCAGCCGCCCTCGATGAAGCCCACCCCGAACTCGTCGAGCAGCCGGGCCACGGCGAGCTTGTCGACGACCGAGTAGGTGAGCCCCTCGCGCTGGGCGCCGTCGCGCAGCGTCGTGTCGTACAGCTGGAACGTCATGGGGAGTCCTTTCGGGCACGGACGGGACGGGGTGCGGTGGCGGAGGGGGGACCAACAAAAAGACCCCCCGCGGATGCGGGAGGTCTGCGCGCTCGGCGAGTCGGTTGCCGGGCGCGCTAGCTGCCAATAATGGCGACGGTGCTGGTCACGGTCGCCACTCTGCCACCCGCACCCGGGTTTCGGGAGGAACAATCCACATACCGGGACAGTCACGGAGGGTTGCATACCGCAGGGCGGGCCCCACCCGGGGCGGAACGCGCCGTCGGTGATCGACTTCACAAGTCATCCGGCCGCTATCGAGCCGAAACACCGCTGCGGCAGTATCTGGAACCGATCAAGTTACCGGCCCCGTGCCGCTGTCAAGGAGGACCCCGTGCTCACTGTCGGTGACCGCTTTCCCGAGTACGAGCTGACCGCCTGCGTCTCGCTGGACGCCGACCGGGCGTTCGAGTCGATCAACCACAAGTCGTACGAGGGCAAGTGGCGGGTGGTCTTCTTCTGGCCGAAGGACTTCACGTTCATCTGCCCGACGGAGATCGCCGAGTTCGGCCGGCTCAACGGCGAGTTCGCCGACCGGGACGCCCAGGTGCTCGGCGTGTCGGTGGACAACGAGTTCGTCCACTACGCCTGGCGCAAGGACCACCCCGACCTGCGTGAGCTGCCGTTCCCGATGCTCAGCGACATCAAGCGCGAGCTGACCGACGCCTGCGGCGTGCTCGGCGCCGACGGCGTGGCCCAGCGGGCCACCTTCATCGTCGACCCGGACAACGAGATCCAGTTCGCCATGGTGACCGCCGGCTCCGTCGGCCGCAACGTCTCCGAGGTGCTGCGCGTGCTCGACGCCCTCCAGACCGACGAGCTGTGCCCGTGCAACTGGAACAAGGGTGGCGACACCCTCGACGCCACCAAGCTGCTCGCCGGGGCCGGGGCCGGGGTCGGGGCCTGACGATGGGCCTCGACGCGATCAAGGCGGCCCTGCCCGAGTACGCCAAGGACATCAAGCTCAACCTGGGCTCCACCGTCGGCGCCTCCACGCTCAAGCCGGAGCAGGCGTGGGGCACGGCGCTGGCCTGCGCCGTCGCCGCCCGCAACCCGGTCGTGCTGCGGGAGATCGCCGCCGAGGCGGCCGGCCACCTCACCGCCGAGGCGGTCGAGGCCGCCAAGGGCGCCGCGACGATCATGGCGATGAACAACGTCTACTACCGGGCCAAGCACCTCATCGGCGACGAGAACTACGCGTCGATGCCGGCTCGGCTGCGGATGCAGATCATCGCGCGGCCGGGCGTGGAGAAGGGCGACTTCGAGCTGTGGTGCCTCGCCGTGTCGGCGATCACCGGCTGCGGGGTCTGCCTGGAGTCGCACGAGAAGACCCTGCGCGCCGCCGGGTTCACCCGGGAGCAGGTGCACGAGGGGCTGCGCATCGCCGCCGTCGTGCACGCCGCCGCCGTGGCCCTCGACGCGCAGGCCGCGCTCGCCTGAGCCGTACGCCCGGGACACCCGCCGGCGCCGCACCCCGCGGCCCGGCGGGTGTCCGCGTGTAGGCGGCCCGGCGAGGGGCCGGCGTGTAGGCGGCCCGGGGCCCGGGTAGGTGGTCGTTCGGGGACGACCCCGCCGAGACGATCCCTCCGAGACGACCACGACGGTCGGGGCAGGAGCACCCATGGACAGGCTCGACCCGCACGCCGCCACCGGCACGCCCGACCCGATGCGGCACGGCGACCAGGGCGCGATCGCCGGCGGCGCCCCCGCCGGGGCGTTCGACCCGTGGAGCTACCGCGACCGGCCCTCGGTCGCCGACGCCGACCTCGTCGGCTACCACGTCGAGGCCACCGACGGCGGCATCGGCAAGATCGACAGCGCGAGCCACGAGGTCGGCGGCAGCTACCTGGTGGTCGACACCGGCCCCTGGATCTTCGGCAGGAAGGTCATGCTGCCCGCCGGCACGGTCAACCACGTCGACCACGACGCCCGCACCGTGCACGTCGACCGGGAGCGCGACCAGATCAAGGCCGCCCCGGAATACGACGAGGACAGCCACGGCGACCCGGCGTTCCGCGACCGGCTCGGCGGCTACTACGACGAGAGCTACGGCAACCTGCCCCCGGGCACGGCCCGCTGAGCCGCCGCCCGCCGTGGTGGCGGTGCCGGTGCGGCGCTCGCCACGCCGGCCACCGCTCGCCGCGCCCGGCGGCGCTCATTGCGACGGCCACCGCCCGCCGTGACGGCCGGTGGGGTTCCGACCCACCGGCCGTTACCGTGTCAGCGTGGACGCGACCGAGGACAAGCGCAGGATCCCCTTCACCGCCCTGTTCAACTTCCGCGACGTCGGCGGCTACCCGGCCGGCGACGGGCGCACGGTCCTCTGGGGCCGGCTCTACCGCTCCGACTCCCCGCACCGCATCGACGGCCCCGACCGGGACGCGTTCGTCGCCCTCGGCGTGCGCACCGTGATCGACCTGCGCCGCCCGACCGAGGTGGCCCGGGACGGCCGGGTGCCGGAGCTGCCCGGGCTCGCCTACCGGCACATCCACCCGGAGCACGCCGACTGGGCGGAGGCCCAGTACGAGCCCGGGGCCAGCCTCGCCCGCTTCCTCGCCGACCGGTACGCCGACCTCGCCGGCACCGGCGCGGCCGGGCTCGCCGAGGCGGTCGGGCTGATCGCCGACAGCGCCGCCGAGCCGGTCGTCGTGCACTGCGTGGCCGGCAAGGACCGCACCGGCATCGTCTGCGCGCTGACCCTGTCGGCGCTGGGCGTGAGCGACGCCGACATCGCCGCCGACTACGCGCTGAGCACCGAGGCGTCGCAGCGGTTCAGCGCCTGGGTGGCCGCCACGATGCCGGACGCCCGGGAGCTGCCGGCGCCCTATCTGGCCTCGCCCGCCGAGGCGATGACGCTGTTCCTGGCCGAGCTGCGGGAGGGGCACGGCTCGGCGGAGGGCTACCTGCGGCACGCCGGCGTCACCGACGCCCAGCTCGCCGCGCTCCGCGCGCACCTGCTGACCTGAGCCGCACCACCCCCGCTCCGGCGGGAGTGAGAAGGGGCCCCTTCTCTACGCCAGGCGTTAAGAAGGGGCCCTTCCTTGCACCTACAGGCGGGTGACCCAGCCGTGCGGGTCGGCGGCCCGGCCGCGCTGGATGTCGACCAGCCGCTGCTGCAACGCCGTGGTCACCGGGCCCTGCCCGCCGTCGGCGACGGCGAACTCGCCGTCGGGGTACTTGACCCGGCCGATCGGCGTGATCACGGCCGCCGTGCCGCAGGCGAACGCCTCGCGCAGCCGGCCGCTGGCCGCGTCGGCCTGCCAGTCGGCGAAGCTGAGCGGCCGCTCCTCGACGCGGTGGCCGGCCTCGGCGGCCAGGGTGAGCAGCGCGTCCCGGGTGATGCCGGGCAGGATGGTGCCGGTCAGCGGCGGGGTGACGAGGGTGTCGTCGTCGTAGACGAAGAACACGTTCATCCCGCCCAGCTCGTCGACGTAGCGGCGCTCCACCGCGTCGAGGAAGACGACCTGGTCGCAGCCGGCCTCGATCGCCTCGGCCTGGGCGGCGAGCGAGGCGGCGTAGTTGCCGCCGCACTTGGCCGCGCCGGTGCCGCCGGGGGCGGCGCGGGTGTAGTCCGGCGAGACCCAGACCGTGACCGGCTTGACCCCGCCCGAGAAGTACGACCCGGCCGGGGAGGCGATCACCACGTAGAGGTATTCGTTGGACGGCCGGACGCCGAGGAAGACCTCGCTGGCGATCATGAACGGGCGGAGGTAGAGGCTGCTCCCGTCGCCCTCTGGGATCCAGTCCCGGTCGATGTCGACGAGCTGGCGCAGCGAGTCGACGAACAGCTCCGGCGGCAGCTCCGGCATCGCCATCCGGCGGGCCGAGTCGACGAACCGGGCGGCGTTGGCCTCCGGCCGGAACATGGTGATCGACCCGTCGGCGAGCCGGTACGCCTTCAGCCCCTCGAAGATCTCCTGCGCGTAGTGGAGCACGGCGGAGGCCGGGTCCATCGGGATGGGCCCGCGCGCCTCGACCCGGGCGTCGTACCAGCCCTTGCCCTCGGCGTAGCGGATCGTGACCATGTGGTCGGTGAAGACGCGGCCGAACCCCGGGGCCGCGAGCAGGGCCGCCCGTTCGACGGCGGATACCGGCGTGGGATTCGGACGGATCTCGAAGTCGAGCATGTCACCACCGCTCATCGCGCGTGCCTCCCTGGGGAACGACGGCGCGCGGGACCGCACGCCGGGGAAAAGTGCTGCCAGAAACCTACCCCGAACGCTCGTTCAGCGGGTAGCGCCAACCGACGGGCGGTGGCCTCCGACAGGGTGCCGGCGGTGCCGGCCGGTCACCGGGTGCTCGCGACGGCCCCGGCGGCTCAGGCCACCGCGTAGCCGGCGAGCCGGTCGCCTACCTCGGCGGTGCGCAGCGGTACGCCGGCCGTGCGGTTGGCCAGCTCCGTGCCGACGGCGGCGGTGACCCGGGCGGCGGCCTCGGCGTGCCCGAGCTGGTCGAGCAGCAGGGCGGCGGAGAGCACGGCGGCGACCGGGTCGGCGACGCCCTGGCCGGCGATGTCCGGCGCGGAGCCGTGCACCGGCTCGAACATCGACGGGTACGCCCCGGACGGGTTGATGCAGCCGCTGGCGGCCAGCCCGATCCCGCCGGTGACGGCGGCGGCGATGTCGGTGAGGATGTCGCCGAAGAGGTTGTCGGTGACCACCACGTCGTAGCGCTGGGGCTGGGTGACGAGGAACATCGCGGCGGCGTCGACGTGCTGGTACTCCGTGGCGACGTCGGGGTGCTCGGCGGCCACGGCCTCGAAGGCGCGGGCCCACAGCGACCCGGCGTGGGTCAGCACGTTGGTCTTGTGCACCAGGGTCACCTTGCGCCGCTCGCGGCGCGCCGCCCGGGCGAACGCGTCGCGGATGACCCGCTCCACGCCGTGCCGGGTGTTCAGGCTCTCCTCGGTGGCGACCTCGGCCGGGGTGTCCCGGTGCAGGGAGCCGCCCGCGCCGGCGTAGAGCCCCTCGGTGCCCTCGCGGACCACGACCAGGTCGACCTCGCCGGGCTTGACGCTGGCCAGCGGGCCGGCCACGCCCGGCCACAGCCGGGAGGGGCGCAGGTTGACGTACTGGTCGAAGGCGAAGCGGAGCTTGAGCAGCAGTCCCCGCTCCAGCACGCCCGGCGGGACCGTCGGGTCGCCGACCGCGCCGAGCAGGATGGCGTCGTGCCCGGCCAGCTCGGTCAGCACCGACTCCGGCAGCACCTCGCCGGTGCGGTGGTAGCGGGCCGCGCCGAGGTCGTAGGCGGTGGTCTCCACCCCGGGGAGCACCGCGTCGACGACCTTGAGGGCCTGCGCGACCACCTCGGGTCCGATCCCGTCACCGGCCACCACCGCGATGCGTGCCACGTCCTCAGCTCCCTCGCCTCGTCGTCTCCGCCCAACGGTACGACCCCGTCCCGCCTCCCGGTACGAGCCTTCCACAATTCGGGAAAGCGGAATGCACAGCAGGCTCCCAGGTGAGATTCATGATGCGGTCAACTTCCCTGCCTAGGGTGGGTGGCGAACGGGTCCCCGGGGCCCGGACGGGTGGTCGCCGCGGTGCCGCGGCACCGTCAGCGAAGGAGCGGCAGGATGCGCATCGACGAGCAGCCCCGGCACCGCTGGGTCGACGAACAGCCGCGCACCCGCTGGGTCGACCAGTCGGCCTTCGCCAGCCGCCGCCCCGACCTGCGGCTGGGCGCCCGCAGCCACCGCCTCGACCCCGCCGGTGGCGCCGCCGTCGACCGGATCGCCGTGCAGCACACCGTCCGGACCGGCGCCGCCGAATACTCGCTGCTGCTCAACGCCCCGAGCTGGCTGGGCCGGCGCGGGGTCGGCGAGGCGCTGGCCGACGCCGTCGCCGAGCTGCGCGCCGTCGACCTCACCTACAGCCCGACCCGCCCCGACAGCCTGGTCTCCCGGCTGCGCCGGGGAGAGATCAGCCCCGAGTCGTACGCGCCGCTGACCGACCTGGTCGACCGGTGCGCCGCGATGCGAGCGGCCACCGACGGCTGGTTCGACGCGTGGGCGGTGCCCGGCGGCTTCGACCCGGGCGGCCTGCTCGGCGGCTGGGCGGTGGAGCGGGCCGCGGCCCGGCTGCGCGCCGCCGGCATCCACGACTACGCCGTGGTCGCCGGCGCCGACCTCGTCGTCCGCGGCCACGCCCCGCACGGCGGCCCGTGGCGGGTGGCGGTGCACCACCCGACCGACCCCCGGCGCGCCCCGCTGGCGCTGGAGATGACGGCCGGTGCGGTGGGGACCTCCGGGGTGACCGGCCGGCGGGGACACGTGGTCGACCCGCACACCGGGGAGCCGGCCGACCAGCTCGACGCGGCCACCGTGATCGGCCCGGACCTGGCCGTGGCCGACGCCTACGCCACCGCGCTCTACGCCGCCGGCCCGGCGGGGCTGGCCTGGTTCCGCAACGGATCGGACTACCGGGCGCTGTTCGCCCACCGCCGGCGCTGAGCCGGCCTCGACGCCGGCCTCGACGCCGGGCCCGCCGCCGGGTGAACCGGCACGACCCACCGGTCGCGGGGCCGCCGCCACCCGCGCCGGCCGGCTTTCGCATCCCGGCCGCCGGGTGGTCGGCGATCGGCCCCCACGGTCTCGGCAACGACCGTGGGGGCCGATCAGCGACGAGTGCGCGTGGCTCGCGCAATCGAGGGGTGCGGGACCGGCCGGGCCCGAGGTCAGACCACGCCACCCGAAGACGGGCCGACGACCGAACTCAGCCAGTGACCGCACGAGTACGCTAGCGAATCGACGCAACTCGACGCAAGAGTCTCCACAGCGGACCGTCCAGGAGGGACGTTCGGAACTTTCCCCGTTCACCTGCGGTGGGGTCGCGGTGACTTCCCGGGCCCAAGATGGCACGCTGTCCGCCGTGAGTTTCGATCTGAGCGTGTGGGCCCTCCCGGACGGGGCCACGCCCGCGGACGTGCGGGCAGCGGTGCAACGGTGCCGGCAGGGGCAGCACGGCGAACGTTACCCGGACCCGCGGGTCGTCGCCTTCTACCGGGCGATCACGGCCAGCTATCCCGACCGGCCGGCCGGCCCGGGTTCACCGTGGGAGGTCGTGCCGCTGCACGCGGCGAACGACCACATCGAGATGAACCTCAACCCCGCCTGCGAGGACCAGGTGCTGCTCGACATCGAGCGGCTGGCCGGCGAGTACGACCTGATGCTCTTCGACTACCAGGACGGCTCGGTCTATCCGCCGCCCGCCCGCACCCGGCGCTGACCCGTCCGCTCCCGTCCGCCCACCCGAACGACACGACACGATCCGACGCCGTCCGACACGACGCGGGGCCCGGCCGATCCGGCCGGGCCCCGCGGTCGTCCCAGGTGGACCGTGCGCGACGGTCCACGGTGGACGGAGCCTACTCGTCGCGCAGGTCCGCGGCGCTCGCCGCGGTCGCGCCGATCGAGTCGGCCGCCGAGGTGAGCAGGTCGGCGCCGAGGGCCTGGTCGACCGTGAGGGTCATCAGGGTCTCGCCGCCGGCCTCCCGGCGGGCCACCTGCATCGCGGCGATGTTGATGCCGGCCTCGCCGAGCAGGGTGCCGACGGTGCCGACCACGCCCGGGCGGTCCACGTAGCGCAGGAAGAGCAGGATGCCCTCCGCGCCGATCTCCACGTCGAAGCCGTCCACCTCGGTCAGCTTCAGCACGTCGCGGGCGCCCGCCGCGGCGACCGTGCCGGACACGCTGACCGTGCGGCCGTCGGGCAGCGCGCCGCGGACCGTCACCAGGGTCGGGTGGTCGGTCGTCTCGGCCTGGCTGGCCAGGTTGACCTCGACGCCCCGCTCGGCGGCCAGGTGCGGCGCGTTGACGTAGGTGACCTGCTCCTCGACCACCGAGCTGAACAGCCCCTTGGTCGCGGCGAGCTTGAGCACCGACACGTCGTGGGCGACGGCCGCGCCGCGCACCTCGACGGTGACGCTGGCGGCCACCCCGCCGGCCACGGCGGTGAACGCCCGGCCCAGCTTCTCGGCCAGCGGCAGCAGCGGGCGGATGTCCTCGGCGACGACGCCGCCGGCCTGGACGTTGACCGCGTCCGGCACGAACTCGCCCTGGAGGGCCAGCTTCACGCTCTTGGCCACGGCGAGGCCGGCCTTGTCCTGCGCCTCGGCGGTGGACGCGCCCAGGTGCGGGGTGGCCACCACGTTGTCGAAGGCGAACAGCGGCGAGGAGGTGCACGGCTCCTTGGCGTACACGTCGACGCCCGCGCCGCCGACGCGGCCCTCGGCGATCGCGTCGGCGAGGGCCTGCTCGTCGACCAGCCCGCCCCGGGCGGCGTTGACGATCCGCACGCCCGGCTTGACGATCGACAGCTCCTTCTCGCCGATCAGGCCCACGGTCTCCGGGGTCTTCGGCAGGTGGATCGAGATGAAGTCGCTCTCCCGCAGCAGCTCCTCCAGCCCGACCAGGCGCACGCCGAGCTGGGCGGCGCGGGCCGGCTGGATGTAGGGGTCGTACGCGATCAGCCGGGTGCCGAACGCGGCCATCCGGGACGCGAAGAGCACCCCGATGCGGCCGAGGCCGACGACGCCCACGGTCTTGCCCTGCACCTCGACGCCGGTGTACTTGGACCGCTTCCACTCGCCGGCCTTGAGCGCGGCGCTGGCGCTGGCGGTGTTGCGGGCCACGGCGAGCAGCAGCGCGACGGCCTGCTCGGCGGCGGAGACGATGTTGGAGGTGGGGGCGTTGACGACCATGACGCCCCGCGCGGTGGCGGCCGGCACCTCGACGTTGTCCAGGCCGACACCGGCCCGGGCGACCACCTTCAGCCGCGGGGCGGCGGCGATCGCCTCGGCGTCGATCTGCGTGGCGCTGCGCACGATCACCGCGTCGGCCTCGGAGAGCGCGGAGAGCAGGGCCGGGCGGTCGGTGCCGTCGACGTGACGGACGTCGAAGTCGTGGGCGAGCACCTCGATGGCGGCGGGGGCGAGTTCTTCGGCGATCAGTACGACAGGATTCATCGGTCCTCGTAGAGGTCGTTTGGCGGTCGGCCGGGGCGACGGGGCGCCGCGCTGCGCCCTGCGCTGGTTCGTGCCATGGCCGTCAGGTGCCGGCTACGCACCTACCCGCGATCGTAGGGCGCGGGCCGCCCGGCGTGCCCCGGACGCTGGGGTGAGTGCCCTCACAAACCAGACATGTCAGGGGTGTTAAGACCGGGTGAAATGACACGGCGACCCGCCCGACGCCGGGGAGAGCGTCGGGCGGGTCGCCGCCGTGCGGACGGTGCTCAGGCGGTCTCGGTGATCGGCCGGTCGACCCAGCTCATCATCGACCGCAGCTTCTGGCCGGTCGCCTCGATCGGGTGCGCCGCGCCCTCGGCCCGCCACTTGGCGAAGTTGGGGCGGCCGTTGTCGTCCTCGGCGATCCACTCGCGGGCGAACTCGCCCGACTGCACCTCGGAGAGGATCTTGCGCATCTCCTCCTTGACCCGGGCGTCGACGACGCGCGGGCCGCGGGACAGGTCGCCGTACTCGGCGGTGTCGGAGACGCTGTAGCGCATCCGGGCGATGCCGCCCTCGTACATCAGGTCGACGATCAGCTTCAGCTCGTGCAGGCACTCGAAGTAGGCGATCTCCGGGGCGTAGCCCGCCTCGGTGAGCACCTCGAAGCCGGTCTGCACCAGCGCCGCCGCGCCGCCGCAGAGGACCGCCTGCTCGCCGAACAGGTCGGTCTCCGTCTCCTCCTTGAAGGTGGTCCTGATCGCGCCCGCCCGGGTGCCGCCGATGCCCTTGGCGTACGCCAGGGCCAGGGCGAACGCGGTGCCGCTGGCGTCCTGCTCGACGGCGACGAGGCAGGGCACGCCCTTGCCGTCGACGTACTGGCGGCGGACCAGGTGACCCGGGCCCTTCGGGGCGACCATCGCCACGTCCACGTCGGCCGGGGGCTTGATCAGGTCGTACCGGATGTTGAAGCCGTGGCCGAAGAAGAGCGCCTTGCCGGGGGCCAGGTTCGGGGCGATCGCCTCGGTGTAGAGGCCGCGCTGCGCGGTGTCCGGGGCCAGGATCATGATCACGTCGGCCTCGGCCGCGGCCTCCGCCGGGGTGAGCACCCGCAGGCCCTGCTCCTCGGCCTTGGGCCGGCTCTTCGAGCCCGCCGGCAGGCCGATCACCACGTCGACGCCGGAGTCGCGCAGCGACAGCGCGTGGGCGTGGCCCTGGCTGCCGTACCCGATCACCGCGACCTTCTTGGCCTGGATCAGGCCGAGGTCGGCATCGTCGTCGTAGTACACCTCAACGCTCATTGACTTCCCTTTCGTACGGCGGCCCGGGTGTGGCCCGTCGTGGCTTGTGCGGTCGGTGGTGCGGGGGATCAGGCGGCCCGCAGGGCCGGGCCCGCGGTGATCGAGCGCGAGCCGCGCCCGATCGCCACCGTCCCGGACTGGACCATCTCCTTGATCCCGTACGGTTCGAGGTCGCGCAGCAGCGCGTCCAGCTTGTCGGGGGTGCCGGTGGCCTCGATCGTCAGCGTGTCGGGCGCGACGTCGACGACCCGGGCGCGGAACAGGTTGACCGTCTCCAGCACCTGGCTTCGTGCCGCGCGGTCGGCGCGGACCTTGACCAGCAGCAGCTCCCGGGCGACCGAGACCTGCGGGTCCAGCTCGACGATCTTGAGCACGTTGACCAGCTTGTTGAGCTGCTTGGTGACCTGCTCCAGCGGGGACGACTCGGCGTTGACCACGATGGTGATCCGCGAGACGTCCGGGTTCTCGGTCTCGCCGACGGCGAGGCTGTCGATGTTGAAGCCGCGCCGGGAGAACAGCCCGGAGACCCGGGCCAGGACGCCCGGCTTGTTCTCCACCAGCACGGAAAGCGTGTGCATCGTCATGGCAGTGCCTCTCTCGTCATGCCCTCATGGCCCTCGCTGCGCTCGGTGCATTCGGTCATGACTAGATGTCGTCCTCGTCGAAGGCCGGGCGGACGCCGCGGGCGAACATGATCTCGTCGTTGCTGGTGCCGGCGGCGACCATCGGCCACACCATCGCGTCCTTGCCGACCACGAAGTCGATCACGACGGGGGCGTCGTTGATCGCCATCGCCGCCTCGATGGTCTTGTCGACGTCGGCGGCGTTCTCGCAGCGCAGGCCGACGCAGCCGAGGGCCTCGCCGAGCTTGACGAAGTCGGGGATGCGGTGCTTGTGGGTGCCCAGCTCGGTGTTGGAGTAGCGCTCGTTGTAGAAGAGCGTCTGCCACTGCCGGACCATGCCGAGGTTGCCGTTGTTGATCACGGCGATCTTGACCGGGATGCCCTCCAGCGCGCAGGTGGCCAGCTCCTGGTTGGTCATCTGGAAGCAGCCGTCGCCGTCGATCGCCCAGACCACCGTGTCCGGCCGGCCCACCTTGGCGCCCATCGCGGCCGGGACCGCGTAGCCCATCGTGCCGAGGCCGCCGGAGTTGAGCCAGGTGCCCGGCTTCTCGTACGAGATGAACTGCGACGCCCACATCTGGTGCTGGCCGACGCCCGCCACGTAGACGGCGTCCGGGCCGGCGATCTTGCCCAGCCGCTCGATCACGTACTGCGGGGAGAGGGTGCCGTCGGCCGGCTCCTCGTAGCCCAGCGGGTAGCGCTCGCGCAGGTCGTCGAGCTGGGTCCACCAGTCGCCCAGGTCGGCCGGCCGCCCGGCGGCCCGCTCGGTGGTGACCGCCGCGATCAGCTCCTCGATCACGTGCTTCGCGTCGCCGACGATCGGCACGTCCGCGTGCCGGTTCTTGCCGATCTCGGCCGGGTCGATGTCGGCGTGCACGACCGTCGCGTCCGGGGCGAAGGAGTCCAGCTTGCCGGTCACCCGGTCGTCGAACCGGGCCCCCAGCGCCACGATCAGGTCGGCCTTCTGGAGGCCGTAGACGGCCGCCACGGTGCCGTGCATGCCGGGCATGCCCAGGTGCTGCCGGTGCGAGTCGGGGAACGCCCCGAGCGCCATCAGCGTGGTCACCACCGGGATGCCGGTCAGCTCCGCCAGCCGGCGCAGCGCCTCGGTGGCCCCGGCCTTGAGCACGCCGCCGCCGACGTAGAGCACCGGCCGGCGGGCGCTCGTCATCAGCCGGGCCGCCTCGCGGATCTGCTTGCCGTGCGGGTGCAGCGTCGGCCGGTAGCCGGGCAGGTCCAGCGTCGGCGGCCAGGAGAACGTGGTCTGCGCCTGGAGGACGTCCTTCGGGATGTCGACCAGCACCGGGCCGGGGCGGCCCGTCGAGGCCAGGTGGAACGCCTCGGCGAGCACCCGCGGGATCTCCTCGGCCGTCTGGACCAGGAAGTTGTGCTTGGTGATCGGCAGGGTGATGCCCTGGATGTCCGCCTCCTGGAAGGCGTCCGTGCCGATCGACGGCCGCGCGACCTGGCCGGTGATCGCCACCATCGGCACCGAGTCCATGTACGCGTCGGCGATCGGGGTGACCAGGTTCGTCGCGCCCGGGCCGGAGGTGGCCATGCAGACGCCGACCCGGCCGGTGGCCTGGGCGTAGCCGGTGGCGGCGTGGCCGGCGCCCTGCTCGTGCCGGACCAGGATGTGCCGCACCGTGGAGTCGTAGAGCGGGTCGTACGCCGGCAGGATCGCCCCACCCGGGATGCCGAAGACGACGTCGACGCCGAGCGCCTCCAGGGACCGCACGAGGGAACCGGCCCCGGAGAGCTGGACCGGCTCGGGCTGCCGTACGGCCGGGGTGGCCGGGGCGGCGGCGCGGCCGTTCGGCGCGGCGTCGGTCGCGGGCTCGGCGCCGGCGCGGGCCCGGCGGGCGGAGTGGGCGAGTGTCTCTGGCGTGGGTCTCGTCATTGCGGTTCAGGCCTTCGGCTGGAGTGGCTGGTGCTCTGCGGGCGTGCGACGCGGGCGGGTGCCCGCCCCGATGCGATGGGGGTCCGATGGCAATAAAAACGGCCCTCGTGCAGACATGCACGGGGCCAGCGCACTCTCGACGACGGAGAGTGCGCTCAGGTAAGTACTCGCGGAGACCGGTTCGACGACATGCGGTCAAGCCTGCCGCATCTCACGCGATGAGTCAACTGATCCCACATTTTGGTTAACGGATGTCGGCGCGTCCTGCCCCGACGCGCCGCCCGCACCCCCCGCGAGCTGCGCGGACCCGTCCCAGTCGGCCCGTGGGGCGGGCCCCTCCCAGTCCGCGCGTTGGGCGGGCAGCCGCGCCGGCCGCACCGGGGCCGGCGGCCCGGCCGGGGCCGCCGGGGCCGGCACCGGGGAACGGCGCGCCCCGGACGACGTCGCCGCCTCCAGCATCGCCTCCAGGTGCTCGGCCGGCACCCCCCAGCCGAAGAGCGCGCCCTGGCCGAACCGGCAGCCGGCGGCGACCACGGCGGCCAGCTCGGTGGGGTTGGTCACCCCCTCGGCGATCACCTCCAGCCCGAGCTGGTGCCCCAGGCGCATCACGATGTCCACCATCGGGGCGAAGGGCGGGCCGTCCGCGCCGGCCGGGCGGACCGGCTCGTGCTCGGCCACCAGCCCGTGATCGATCTTGAGGATGTCGATCGGCAGCCGGCGGAGCTGGCCGAGTGACGAATATCCCGCGCCGAAGTCGTCGAGGGCGATCCGGACGCCGGTGCGCCGCAGCGCGGTCAGCCGCCGGATCAGCTCGTCGAGGTCGGTGGCGACGGCGTGCTCGGTGACCTCCAGCACCAGCCGCTGCGGCGGCACGTGGTGGGCGCGCAGCGCGTCGGCGACCTGCACCACGTATTCCGGGGCGTGCAGTTCCCGGGGCGAGACGTTCACCGACACCCAGACGTCGTGCCCGTCGGCCAGCCAGCGGGAGAGCTGGTAGCACGCCTGGTGCAGCACCCACGCGCCGAGCTTGGCGATCATCCCGCACTCCTCGGCCAGCGGGATGAACTCGTCCGGGCGCACGTGGCCCAGCTCCGGGTGGTGCCAGCGCAGCAGCGCCTCCGCCCCCACCGGGCGCACCGAGGGCAGCGACGCCACCGGCTGGAACACCAGCCGCAGCTCGTCGCGCTCGATCGCGCCGCGCAGCTCGTGCTCCACCGTCGTGCGGCGGCGCAAGAGCTTGTCGTACGCGCCGTCGTAGTGCTCGATCCGGTTCTTGCCGCGCTGCTTGGCGTAGCGCAGGGCCAGGTCGGCGTGACGCAGCAGCAGCTCCGTGTCCGGCTCGTCGGGCAGCCCGGCCACCCCGATGCTCACCGACAGGAAGACCGGCCCGCCCGGCTGGTCGTAAGGGTCGCCGAGCACCCCGAGCAGCCGCTCGGCGACCCGCCCCGCCTCGGCCGGGCGGCCCGGCACGAGCACCGCGAACTCGTCGCCGCCGAGCCGGGCGGCCAGGTCGTCGGGGCGCAGGTTGCCGCGCAGCCGCCGGCCCACCTCCGCCAGCACCTCGTCGCCCACGTCGTGCCCGCGCATGTCGTTGACGTTCTTGAAGCCGTCCAGGTCCAGCCCGAGCAGCACGCACGGGTCGCCGGAGCCGGTCGCCTGGTGCAGGGCGCGCAGCAGCCCCCGCCGGTTGGCCAGGCCGGTCAGCGGGTCGGTGTGCGCCAGCTCGCGGAAGTGCGCCTCCCGCTCGGCCAGCCGGCCCGCGTAGCGGCGCACGTCGTGCAGGGCCAGGTATTGCCGGGCCACCAGCGCGAAGCCCTCCAGGCTGCCGGCGACGATGCCCAGCGCGTCGAACCGGCCGCCCTGGAGCAGGTGGTACATCGCGGAGGCGGCCATCGCGCCCATCGGCACGAAGGCGTACGCGCCGTCGGAGCCGATCAGGTCGACGTCGAGCTGCCCCGGCGGGTCGGCCCGGCGCACGACCAGCGCGGCGGTCAGCAGCCCCGCCGCCAGCAGCGCGGCGCCCGCCAGCACCATGCCCGGCACGGCCTGGCAGAGCCCGCCGGCGATGCCGAGCCCGCCGGAGGTCACCGCCGTGATCCCGGTGCCGAGCAGGGCCAGCCGGCGGCGGGGCCGGGCGGCCCGCAGGAGCACGATCAGGGTGAGCCCGGCGGTGAGCGCCACGCTGACGGTGGCCAGCAGGATCGGCGCGCAGGCCATCGGCGTGGCCGCGCCGAGCAGCCGGGTCGGCTCGGAGAAGAGCACCCAGCCCACGAACCAGAGGGCGGTGGCCATCGTCACGCTGTCGAGGACCAGGCGGGCCGTCGCCGCGCGGGTCGTCCCCGCGCCGGGCAGCCGCAGCAGGCCCGCGCCGAAGGCGAGCGCGCTCGCCGCGACCCCGGCGGAGACCAGGGTGGCCCAGCCGGTGCGCTGCCCCTGGCGGTGGGCCAGGTGCTCGCCGGTCAGCGCCACGGCCAGCCCGACCGCGAGGCCGGCCACCGCGAAGCCCCCCGCCACGGCGACCAGCCCGGCGGCCCGCCCGCACCGACGGCCGGAGCGCCGGGCGGAGACGACCAACAGGGCGGTCGCGCCGACGGCGACCAGCCCGCTCAGCACCACGACGGCGATCAGGCCCGGGGGGAAGTGCACGCTCCCAACTGTGCCGGATGCCCGGTGTCCATGGGGGGCCGGGTGTGCAACTGTTGGGACACGGGGCCGCGCCCCGGCGGTTGCCCCTCCGGCGGTGCAAGACTGGTAGCCATGCCTGAGCTGCGGTCGAGGACCTCCACCCACGGTCGGACGATGGCCGGCGCCCGGGCCCTCTGGCGGGCCACCGGGATGACCGACGACGACTTCGGCAAGCCGATCGTCGCCATCGCCAATAGTTTCACCCAGTTCGTCCCCGGCCACGTACACCTCAAGGACCTCGGCGGCCTCGTCGCCGACGCGGTCGCGGAGGCCGGCGGGGTCGGCCGCGAGTTCAACACCATCGCCGTGGACGACGGCATCGCCATGGGCCACGGCGGCATGCTCTACTCGCTGCCCAGCCGCGAGCTGATCGCCGACGCGGTGGAATACATGGTCAACGCGCACTGCGCCGACGCCCTGGTCTGCATCTCCAACTGCGACAAGATCACCCCCGGCATGCTGCTGGCCGCGCTGCGGCTCGACATCCCCACCGTCTTCGTCTCCGGCGGCCCGATGGAGGCCGGCAAGACCGTGGCGATCGAGGGCGTCGTCCACTCCAAGATCGACCTGATCGACGCGATGATCGCCTCGTCCAACGAGGCGGTCACCGACGACCAGCTCGGCGAGATCGAGCGGTCCGCCTGCCCGACCTGCGGCTCCTGCTCCGGCATGTTCACCGCCAACTCGATGAACTGCCTCACCGAGGCCATCGGCCTGGCCCTGCCCGGCAACGGCTCGACGCTGGCCACCCACGCCGCCCGGCGGTCGCTGTTCGTCGAGGCCGGGCGCACCGTCGTGGAGATCGCCAAGCGGTGGTACGACGGCGACGACTCCTCCGTGCTGCCCCGGCAGATCGCCAACCGGGCCGCGTTCGAGAACGCCATCGCCCTCGACGTGGCCATGGGCGGGTCCACCAACACGATCCTGCACCTGCTCGCCGCCGCGCGGGAGGCCGAGCTCGACTTCTCCGTCGCCGACATCGACGCCGTCTCCCGCCGGGTGCCCTGCCTGGCCAAGGTCGCGCCGAACTCCCCGAACTACCACATGGAGGACGTGCACCGCGCCGGCGGCATCCCCGCCATCCTCGGCGAGCTGGACCGCGCCGGGCTGCTGCACCGCGACGTGCACGCCGTGCACTCCCCCACCCTCGCGCAGTGGCTCGCCGACTGGGACGTCCGCGGCGGCTCCGCCACCCCCGAGGCGATCGAGCTGTTCCACGCCGCCCCGGGCGGGGTGCGCACCACCGAGCCGTTCTCGACCACCAACCGCTGGTCGACGCTGGACACCGACGCGGCCGGCGGCTGCGTGCGCGACCGCGAGCACGCGTACAGCGCCGACGGCGGGCTGGCCATCCTGCACGGCAACCTCGCCCCGGACGGGTGCGTGGTGAAGACCGCCGGCGTGCCCGAGGAGTGCCTGACCTTCCGCGGCCCGGCCAAGGTCTACGAGTCGCAGGACGACGCCGTCACGGCCATCCTGGCCAAGGAGATCGTCGCCGGCGACGTGGTGGTGATCCGCTACGAGGGCCCCAAGGGCGGGCCCGGCATGCAGGAGATGCTCTACCCCACCTCGTTCCTCAAGGGGCGCGGGCTGGGCCGCTCCTGCGCGCTGCTCACCGACGGCCGGTTCTCCGGCGGCACCTCCGGGCTGTCCATCGGGCACGTCTCCCCCGAGGCGGCCTCCGGCGGCCTCATCGCCCTGGTCGAGCCCGGCGACGAGATCGTCATCGACATCCCGGGCCGGTCCATCGAGCTGAACGTGCCCGACGACGTGCTGGAGGCGCGGCGCATCGCGCAGGAGAAGCGCCCCAGGCCGTACACGCCGGCCGACCGGCAGCGCCCGGTGTCGGCGGCGCTGCGCGCGTACGCGTCGATGGCCACGTCCGCCAGCGACGGCGCATACCGCCGCGTGCCGGAGTAGAAGGAGGGGCCCCTTGTTAACGCCTGGCGTATAGCAGGGGCCCCTTCTCACCGCCCCGCTGCCGGATCCGCGCCGCTGGGCCGGCCAGGCCCGCACGCGTCGCACATCCTGTTCCCCGGCACGTCACGTCAGCCGACGATCGGGCAGGTCGACGCCCTCGGCGAGCGGCCGCAGACGGTCGTCGTCGTGGCGGTGGACGGTGCGGCCGGCTCGGGTGAACCAGATGCTGAGCGGGCGGCCGGCGTGCCGGGCGGCCAGCCGCCGCAGCCCCGGCACCGGGTCGGGCGGCAGTGGGCAGGGCGTCGACCGGGGCACCGGGACCGGCGTCCGGGGGTCGGCCGGCGCGGTCTCCGGCAGGGTGACGTCGAGGCATTCCAGGCAGCGCGCCACGGCCGCCGCGAGGCTGGGCAGGTCCGGCAGGTCGTCGGGGCGCACCGGGGCAGCCGGCGCGCGCAGGTCGACCGACCAGAGCACCCCGTGCGCCCGCATCGGCGCGGCCGGGTCCCGCCGCAGGTCGAGCACGTTCACGAGCAGCGCCAGGTCCAGGCCGCACGCCAGCCGGAGCAGCTCGGCCAGCGGCGGCGCCTCGGGGCGTACGGCGGTGACCAGCAGGCGCGCGGCGGGCAGCGCCGGGCCGACGGCGGCCACCTGCTCCCCCACCGGGTCCGCGCCGGCCCAGGGCAGGGCGACGTAGCCGTCGCGCACGTCCGGCGGGAGGGCGTGGCCGCCGTCGGCCTCGGCGAGGTCCTCCGGGCGTACGCCGAACACGGTCGCCCAGGCACCCAGCCGGTAGCGGTCGGGGAGCCGGACCACCGACCGGCCGCCCGGCCTGACGCTGACCGCCGTCACGGGTTCCGGCACGCCGGCCCGCCACGCGAGGTGCGCCACCCGGCACCGCAGGTCGGTCAGGGTGACCAGCGCGGCCTGGTGCACGCGGCCGGTGCCGGCGCAGGTGGCGCAGGACAGCGCCCAGGCTACCCGGCGGCGGGCGGGGCGGCAGGCCGGGCAGGGCCGCGACGGCACCGGCTCGCCGAGCCACGGCGGGTCCGGCGGCTCGGCGGCCCGGCGCAGCGGCGTCCGGTTTCGGGGTAGGCCGTCGGGCCGGTGCGGCCGGCTGCGGCGCGGGCCGGCGGGCTGCCCGGCCAGGTCGGGTACGGGCCCGCCGGGACGCAGGCCGGTATGCCACCAGCGGCCGTCCCGCCACACGGCCTGCGCGCCGGGCAGCCGCCCGCCGCCCGTCCGGCCCGCGCAGTCGGCGCGCACCCGCCGGGCGACCCGCGCCACGTTGACGGTCGCCCCCGGGATCAGCGGCCGGAGCGGGTCGGGGCGGAGCTGCCGCGCGGGGGCGTCCCGGCCGCGCTCGCCGAGCCCGGTCAGCGCGTCTGCCACGTCGGTGCCGGCCAGCGCCGCCGCCAGGTCGGCGAAGCCCGGCTCCGGCGGCAGGTCGGGCACCCGTGAGCCGGGCACCTCGTAGCGGACGGCCCAGCGCAGGGCGTCGCCGTGCCGGCGGGCCTCCACGACCAGGTCGAGCAGGAGCAGGTCGGCCAGCGCGCACAGCCGGCCCAGCCGCCGCGCCGGGTCGACCGGGGGCGGGGCGGCCGACCGGCCCACCCACACCCGCCACGCCGGCCCGGCCGCCCCGGCGAGGGCCCGCGCCACCAACTCGTGCCGCTCGGCCGCCGGCAGGTCGGGCCGCCAGGCGTCCGGCATCGGTACGACCACCGGCTCCACGGTGGCGGCGACGCCGGCCTCGGCGGCCAGCTCGCGTACCCGGGCAGTCAGGTCGACCGCCCAGCCGCCCGCCGCCACCGGACCGGGGTCGAGGTTGCTCGGCAGCACCTCGTGGGACGCGACCGCGCCGGTGTCGAGGTTGGCCACGGTCAGCACGAGCTGCGCGCGCCGCAGGCCCCGCCGCGCGCAGCGGTGGCAGCCGGCCGGGGCGGTGCCGTCGCAGGCCGGGCAGGCGACGGTGGGCGCGCCGGTCACCGGGGCGGCCGGGCCGTGCAGGGCCCGTCGTGGTCGACGCGGCGCGCGCAGCGCGGCCCGCCGGGCAGCGGCAGGTCGCAGAAGACCCGATGGCGTACGCCCTGCTCGTCCTCGGCCGAGACGGTCGCCTCACCGGCGTCCACCTGCGACAGGAACGTCACCGAGCGGGCCAGCGCCGCCGCGAACCGGTGGGCGGCGCTCAGGTCGGCGGCGGTGAACGGCAGGTGCGCCACCCAGCGCCCGCTCACCGGAGCGCCGCCAGGTGGATGCCGGCCGGGCGGACCTGATGGGGAATCGCGCGCACGGCGCACCTCCTGAACGACCATTCGATGCGGCAGATGATGGGCTGTGGAAATTCCACGGCCATCGCCTTTGACAACGCCATCTTGTAGGGTCGGAGGCACTATCACAACGAATGCCCCCGCACACTGTTCCGCTAATCGTCCGCAACATTCGGCGTTCCAGAATGGGGCGTCGGGATGTTGCAAAACGCAACGGGTAAGGAGGCCGATGGCCGAGGACATGGGATCGACGGTGCCCCGCCGCCGGCTCGGCAGAGCACTACGTGACCTGCGCACCGAGGCGGGGATCACCCTGGACGCCGCCGCCGAGGCGCTGGAGTGCAGCCGGCAGAAGGTGTGGCGCATCGAGAGCGGGCTCGGCGCGGC
The DNA here is from genome assembly GCF_029581295.1 of Micromonospora sp. WMMD712. Classification (NCBI taxonomy): domain Bacteria; kingdom Bacillati; phylum Actinomycetota; class Actinomycetes; order Micromonosporales; family Micromonosporaceae; genus Micromonospora; species Micromonospora sp. WMMD712. The sequence continues at coordinate 6,424,862 of NZ_CP120743.1, read as the reverse complement.
GCGCAGCATCGACGTGCGCGCCATGTGCGAGCTCTACCGGGCGAAGAACGAGCTGACCCGGGCGCTGGTCGCGCTGGCCGGCGAGACGAAGGCCAAAGGTTGGTGGCACGCGTACGGAGACGCCATTCCCGACTGGTTCGAGCTGTACGTCGGCCTCGAATCCGCCGCGTCCAGGCTGCGTTTCTACAAGAACAGTCTCGTGCCGGGCATTCTGCAAAGCCGGGACTATGCGCTGGGCATCTACCGGATCGACCAGCCGGAGATGAGCGAGGACGACCGGGAGCGCGCCGTCGAGCTTCGCCTGCAACGGCAGTCGTTGCTGACCCGCCGCCTGCCGAAGGCCCCGCAGGTGGAGGTCGTGCTCTGCGAGTCGGTCCTGCTCCGCCCGGTCGACAGCTCGGCCACGATGGCGGACCAGCTCCGGCGGCTGCTTCAACTCAGCGAGCAGCCCAACGTCTCGATCCGCGTCCTGCCCCTGATCGCCGGCCCGCATCACGGTGCGGTCGGTGGCGAGTTCGTCATGCTCGACTTTCCGCTCGGCAACCGGAGCACCCCGGATCCATCGGTGGTCTACAGCGAGTCATGGACCGGGGCGCTCTACCTCGACCGTCCGGGCGAATTCGCCGCCTACGAGAAGGTCTGGTCGAGCCTGCTCTCGCTCGCCCTCGACGAGGAACAATCGAGGCAACTGATCAACAAGATTGTTGGGGAGGTCCACCATGGCTGATCTGACCGGTGCCCGCTGGCGCAAGAGCACCCGCAGCGGCGGCAACGGCGGCGAGTGCGTCGAGGTCGCCGACAACCTGCCCGGCATCGTCGCCGTACGCGACAGCAAGGATCCTGCCGGCCCGGCCCTCACCTTCACCCCCGCCGCCTGGACCACCTTCACCGGCCAGGTCGGGCGCACCCGTTGACGGCAGCCGGGTGCGGCGGGCGTCGACGCTGCCGCACCCGGTAAACCGCCGTCAGTAGTACTCGCGGATGTAGCCGAGGGCCCGCTCGTACACGTCGGGGTCACGGATCTTGAACTTGATGTAGAGCGTCTTGCGGAGGGCCTGCTGGACCAGGCGGTCGCCGTCGCGGGTGTCCTGCCAGCCGGTGAAGCGCACCGCCCGCACGACCTCGTCGACCTCGGCGACGATCTTCTCGGCGATGATCGGGGTCCCGTTGCCCTTGAGGGACTGGAACAGCTCCGTCAGTGCCGCCCTGCCCTGGTCCTCGCGGGGGACCTCGGTGGCGTTCTTCTCCGCGGCCACGGTGTCCTTGGCCAGGAGGAACAGCTCCTTGAGAAACTCCAGGCTGGCCTGCTGGGAGTGCGCGTACTTCTCCCGCAGAGCCGTGAGCCGCTTGCCGAGTTCGATGAAGACAGGATTACCCATGTGCCTGGCGATGCGGGCGGTAATCCACTTTTCGACCTCGACCGGGTCGACGTTCGTTGGCCGACCCGACATCAGGTCCTCGATCACCTGAGCGTCCAGGACGATGGTGTCAAGGTCGGTGCGGGGCACCTCCACGGTGACGTGCGCGTTGATGAGTTGCAGGGTCTTCGCGCCGAGGGTGTGCCACACCAGCCGGCCGGCGACGTCCGCCGGCCGCACCGACTCATACACGTCGGTGAGCCACCGGTAGTCGGTCTGGTAGGCCGAGAGGATCGGGTCGGGGCTGAGGGTCTCCCAGAGTTGGGCGACGACGCTGAAGGACTGACCGAAAGCGTCGCGGGCCGCGTCGCTGCTGATCGCGGTCTGAGCGGTGATGAGCCCCTCGTAGCCGCCCACGGTTCGGTCGACGCCGGGAAAGAAGGCCAGCGCGGCCTGGATGGCCGGGCCGAGCTGATTCCGCAGTAAACCGATGTTGCTGATGACCTGCTGCACGTTCTTGTCGTCGAAGGCGAAGGCCTTGGCGACGTCGTCGAAGATGCCCAGATAGTCGACGATCAGGCCGTGCGTCTTGGTCGGCGGGTAGACCCGGTTGGTGCGGGTGATCGCCTGGAGGAGGTTGTGCTCCTTGAGCGGCTTGTCGACGTACTGCGCATAGAGGATCGGAGCGTCGAACCCGGTGAGCAGCTTGGCCGTCACGATGATGATCTTCAGCGGGTCGGCCGGGTCGTTGAACCGGGCGGTGATCCGCTCCAACTCGTCCCGGTCGGGGGTGAACTCCTTCCACGCCTTCGGGTCCCGCGCATTGTGGCTCATGACGACGGTGGACGTGTCGGGGCCGAGGAGCTTGTCGAGTTCCGCCTTGTAGGCCACGCAGGTCGGCTTGTCGTAGACGACCACCTGAGCCTTGAAGCCCTGCGGCTCGACCTTGGCCCGGAAGTGCTCGGCGATGTCCGCAGCGATCCGGCGAACCCGCCCGTCGGCCTTGATCAGCGACTCCAGCGAGGCAGCCCGCCTCGACAGGGTGGTCTTGTCGGCCTCGGTGAGCCGGTGCTGTTCGGCCAGTTCCGCGAACGCGGCGTCGATCGCGGCCGCGTCGAGATGGATCTCCGAAAGGCGCGGCTCGAAGTGCAGCGGGAGCGTCGCCCCGTCCCGGATCGAGTCCTGGAACGAGTACCGCGACAGGTAACCACCTTCGTCCAAAGTGGACCCAAACCACATAAAAGTATTGCGGTCGCGCCTGTTGATGGGGGTGCCGGTCAGGCCGAACAGGAACGCGTTCGGCAGCGCCTCACGCATCTTGCGCCCGTAGTCGCCCTCCTGGGAACGGTGGGCCTCGTCGACCATCACGATGATGTTGTCGCGGTCGTCCAGCACCCCGGGCGCCTCGCCGAACTTGTGCACCGTGGTGATGATGACCTTGCGCGCCCCCGCACCGAGGAGGGCCTGTAGTTCCCGGCGGCTGTCGGTCGAGACGAGGTTCGGCACGTCCGAGGCGTTGAACGTGCCGGTGATCTGGGTGTCCAGGTCAATCCGGTCGACGACGATGATCACCGTGGGGTTCGTCAGCCCGGCCGTGGCACGCAACTTCTGCGCGGTGAACACCATGAGCAGCGACTTGCCCGAACCCTGGAAGTGCCAGATCAGGCCCTGCTTGACCTGACCGGTCAGCACCCGCTCGACGATCAGGTTCGTCGCCTGGAACTGCTGGAACCGGGCGATGATCTTAATCTTGCGGTGCTTCTTGTCCGTGGCGAAGACGGTGAAGAACCGCAGGAAGTCCAGCACCGCCGCCGGGTTGAGCACGCCCTTGACAGCCTCGCGCACCGCCGCCAGGCCGCTCGGTGCCGGGACGTCATCGTCGGATTCTTCCCGCCATGGGCCCCACAGATCGACCGTCATGCCGACCGAGCCGTACCGGAAATCCTTGCCCTCGGTGGCGAAGTTGAACACGTTGGGCACGAAGAACGCCGGGACGTTGACCTCGTAGTCCTCGTTGATCTGCGCCGCTGCGTCGATCCACGTGTACGCCGGCCGGACCGGCGACTTCGCCTCACCCACGACCAACGGGAAGCCGTTGCACCACAACACCAGGTCGAAGCGGCGCTCGACCCGCCCGACCTTGTACGTCACCTCCGTGGAGATCATCCACTGGTTGGCGCTCGGCTCGGGGTTGTCGAAGTCGACGAGCCGGATCGTGACGTGCTCTCCGGCCGGGCCGAACGGCATCGACTTCTGCCCTGTCAGCCACGCGGCGAACTCCTCATTCGCCACCACGGGATTCGGCGTGCGCCGGGCGGACAGGATGATCGCCCGCAGGTGATAGATCACCTCGTCGGCCAGGCGTGGGTCGGCCTCGATGACCGGGTTCAGCCGCTTGAGGGCCTCCCTGACCGGCCCCTCCAACAGCACCTCATCCGTCCGGCGCGGCAACTCCCTGCCAGGCAAGAACTGAATGTCGGTCGACGCGACAAGATCCCGTACGAAGTCCCGAACGGTGTTGGCCTCGTCGAATATCACTCGACACCGCCAAATACCCTGCCGGCCAACGAATCGGAAAGACCCGACAAAGAGGCAAGCTCCGCTTTAGCGGAGCGAATGGCAGCACGCACCTCTCCAAGCCGAGACAGGAAGTGGTCCTGCATCGGGATATCGGGGACTCGCACCTCAAACATCGCAAAACGCGCCACCCCAAGGTGAGCAATCGAGGTCGTCTGGGTCGCGAGGTCCGCAAACTTGCCCGAATAGAGGCAGGCCCGGAAGAGAGCTTGGGCATAGGCGGGTCGCACAATGTTAAGATTTGGCCGGAACCTGATCAAGGTATTCTGAAAGCACATCGGCTCTGGCAACGAAGTTACCAGAGCCGACTGGCCGACCAACTCCCGACTCTGCCCCTCGCTGATCAGAATGTCGTTCGGCAGGACACTGAAATTCTCTTGCTCATCTGGACTAAAGTTCATTCGCTTAACGTCCGACAGGCGCAGCTCATCGTCACCTATGTTCGCCACTCGAAGATACGGAATCATGTGGTCGCCGTGCGCATGCTTCGGAGACCGCTGGCGGCCCATTAGGACCGTCCCGAGGCTGTCGATCCGAGCTGGGCCCCCAACATCCGCATCCAAGAGCTGCTCAAGCATGCGCACTTCCAGCAGGGACAACTTTCCTATTGGGACATTACGCCGATGACGTTCGATAGCCCAGAAAAGTTCGGCGAGGCGCTTCTGCTCGTCGATGGGTGGCAGGTCGAACTGGAAACTCGCCAGGTCGGTCCAGTTCACGTAGGGGTTGACCGAGCCACGCGAGTTGGCCACAGCGTAGGAGTGGAACGCCTCCGCGCTCAACAGAAACGGCATGAACTCCTGAAGCAGGATGTCCGGGTCGCGGGTTTCGAGGACGAAGGTCTTCTCGCCGGTGATCCCCTCGAACTCGGGCACCGCCGTCTTGCGGAGATATGAACGACGGGACACATAGAGGACGTGACCCGGCCGGAAGCGCTTGTAGAACATGGGGCCGATCGGGTCTCGCCCGATGACGCCCCACTTCGTGATGTGCAGGCTGTTGCTCGGAATGTGTTCCCCGGCGAGGAACCGTTCGAGGCCGGAGGTTTCCGCGTCGACCCGATCCGTGACGTGCTTGATCACGTCGCCGAGCGCAACGCGCTTCCAGCCGCTCTTGTCGAGGTTGAGGCTCACTTGGCCATCTCCTGTCGCAGCAGGGCTAGCACGTCGTCGATGGCGCGATCCGCGTCCGTTGCGGAGGCCCGCCAGGCGTGGACGGCGTCGACGACGCTCACGGCCTCGGCCGTCTCGGTCGTGGCGGCGCTGACGTAGGAAGGGATGGCGAGGCTGTACCCCTTGTCGCTGGTCTCGTCGGCAGTGGCGACGGCAGCGAACCCCTCCTGGTCCTCGAAGCTCTCGTAGGCGGCGAGGATCTTCTGCTGGTGATGGTCACGCAGGAACGACTGGGTCTGCTCGCGCGCAAATTCCGTCCGGGCGTCGATGAAGAGGATCTTCCCCTTCCGGTCGACTGGTTTGCGCGATCGGAGGACGACCACGGCCGCCGGCATGGGCGAGTTGTAGAACAGGCCCTCGCCCAACCCCAGGACGCACTCGACGAGATCAGCCTTGACCAGGCCCTCCCGCATCTCCGCCTCGTCCCGGCGGAACAGGACGCCGTGCGGGAGGAGAATCGCGGCCCGGCCGCTCTCCGGGTCGAGGCTGGCGGCGATGTGCTGGAAGAAGGCGTAGTCGGCGCGGCCCTGCGGCGGGACGCCCCACATGTTGCGGCCGTACGGGTCCTTGGCGAAGGCGGCGCGGTTCCACGCCTTGATGGAGTACGGCGGGTTGGCGAGCACCACGTCAAAGGTGCGCAGTCGGCCACCGTCGAGGAAGGCGGGCCTGGTGAGCGTGTCGCCGTGCGCGATGTGGCCGTCGACGATGCCGTGCAGGAACAGGTTCATCCGGGCGATGGCCGACGTACCGTAGTTGAGTTCCTGCCCGTACAGGCGGAGGTTGCGCCACTCCTTGCCCTGGCGGCGCAGCTCGGCGGCGGTGGAGATGAGCATGCCACCGGTGCCGCAGGTCGGGTCGTAGACCGACTCCCCCGGCTCGGGCTTGAGCATCATCGTCATCAGGTGGACGAGGGTGCGGTTGGTGTAGAACTCCTGCGCGGTATGGCCGGAGTCGTCGGCGAACTTCTTGATGAGGTACTCGTAGCCTTGGCCGAGTTCGTCCTCGGGCAGGTTGGCCACCGTGAGCGTCTTGGTGGAGAAGTGCTCGACGAGCCGCTTGATGGTCTCGTCGGGCAGCAGGTTCTTGTTGCCCCAGTCGCCGTCGCCGAAGACGCCGGTCAGGGTGTCCGGGTTGGCCGACTCGATCGCCCGCATGGCGGCGAGGATGGCCGCGCCCACGTCGCTCGCGACCTTGCGGATGTCCTGCCAGTGGGCACCGTCGGGGATGGCGAAGCGGTGGTTCTCCGGCAGGTCGGCCAGCTCGTCGTCGCCGTAGATCTTCAGCGCGGCGGCGTGCTCCTCGTCGTACACGTCGGAGAGCCGCTTGAGGAAGACCAGCGGGAAGATGTACTGCTTGTAGTCGCCGGCGTCGATGAGGCCGCGCAGCACGACGGCCGCGCCCCACAGGTACGACTCCAGTTCGCGCTGGGTGATGCGGGTGCTCACGCCGTCACCTCCGTCGGGGCGAGGCCCCACTTGGCGAGTTCGGCTTCCAACGCGGCGCGGGTCTCCCGGGCGGCGGCGTGGGCCGCTTCGAGGTCGGTCAGGGCCTGCTCCAGGGTCGGCTGGTCGCCGTCGTCGGCGGGGGCTACGTACAGCGGGATGTTGAGGTTGTAGCCGTGGGCCCTGATGTCGTCGAGCGTGGCGACCGCCGCCAGGCCGGGCGCGTCGGCGAACGACTGGCAGGTGCGCAGCAGGGCGTCGGCGTGCTCGGGTTCGAGGGTGTTCTGGTTACGGCCGCGCTTGAACAGCGCCTCCCCGTTGACGAACAGCACCCTGCCCTTGCGCTCGTCGGCCTTGCGTCGGCGCAGGATGAGCACGCAGGCGGCGAGGCCGGTGCCGTAGAAGAGGTTCGGCGCGAGGCCGATCACGGCCTCGACCAGGTCCGCCTTCAGGACATACTCGCGGATGCGCCCCTCGGCTCCCTGGCGGAACAGCGCGCCCTGCGGCAGCACGACGGCGACCCGGCCGGTCCCGGGCGCCGCAGAGGTGATCATGTGTTGGACCCAGGCCCAGTCGGCGTACCCCTTGGGCGGCACGCCCCCGAGCCGGTTGCGACCCCACCGGTCGGTCCCCCACGCCTCCTCGCCCCAGTTCTTGAGCGAGAACGGCGGGTTCGCGATCACGCAGTCAAACTGGGCCAGGCGCGAGCCGTCGTAGAAGGCCGGCGAGCGCAGGGTGTCGTCGTGGGCGATCTGGAAGTCCTCGACGCCGTGCAGGAGCAGGTTCATCTTGGCGAGGCCGGAGGTGGCGAGCACCTTCTCCTGGCCGAACAGCCTGCCCCAGAGGGTCTGCGGCCGACCGCCCTGCCGCTTCACGTGCTCGATGACCTCGATGAGCATGCCGCCCGTGCCGCACGCCGGGTCGTAGACCGTCTCGCCCTCCTGCGGGTCGAGGATGTCGACGAGCAGTTTCACCACCGGCCGCGGGGTGTAGTACTCGCCGGCCTTCTTGTTGGACTGGTCCGCGAACCGCTTGATGAGATATTCGTACGCCTGCCCGAACACGTCCGGCGCGACGACCGCGTTGCTCAACGTCCTGGTCGAGAAGTGCTCGATGAGGTCGAGCAGCTTCGCGTCGGGCAGCTTGTCCTTGTTCGTCCAGGCGGCGCTGCCGAAGATGCCGTACAGCACGTCCGGGTTGGCCTTCTCGATCGCCCGGAAGGCGGTCACCAGTGCCTGCCCGACGTTCTCGGTGCGGGCACGCACGTCCTCCCAGAGGCTGCCCTCCGGGATGCCGAAACGGTGGTTCTCGGCGAACGACGCGTACTCGTGGTCGCCGTCCGACTCCGCGAGCGCCCGCTCGTACTCCTCGGTGTAGGCGTCGCTGATCCGCTTGAAGAACATCAGCGGGAAGATGTACGCCTTGAAGTCCGCCTGGTCGATGCTGCCGCGCAGCAGGTCAGCGGCCCTGGCCAGATACTGTTCCAGCTCAGGCAGGCTCAGCGGGATGGCCAGCGTGTCCCGCGCGGACGCGGGAGGTCGCGCGAATCGGTCGGTCATGACGGGTACCCGTTCAAGGTCATGCTCGGTGGTGTCTCCTCGTGAGCGGCGGTCACACGATCGCGCCGGTACCACCGTAGTCGCAACTACGGACAGCGAGACTTTCCGCCTGCGGGAGTTCCGCGTGCTGTCGGACGACCCTCGCGTTCGGAAGACCGGCCCGGCGCAGGGCAGCGCCCTTCAGGCCACCCCGAGCCGTCGAGCCATCATCGTGCTTCGCTGGCCGACCGCAGTCGGCTAGCGGACAGAAGTGTCGTCATGGACCAAAGCGATGATGTCGACATCTCCGTCCGACAGCAGCAGCCGGCTGGGCGGATCGACTGGCTCCCGACCAGGCAGCTTCTTCCGTTCGTTCGCGCCAACAGTCGCGCCGGTTTCTACCCTGTCCGCCGAGTAGCTTCTCGTACCACCGCCTTCACGAGGAGTCATCGCATGTCTGAGGAGACCTGGCTCGCTGCCCGCCTGATCCCCACGTCGGGCATCAACGGCGCAGAGGAACAGGAACGGCGGGCGACCTCCGCCCTGCTGGCGGTGATGAGCGCGGTACGGGAGTTCGGGCGCGTCCTGACCCAGTCCCTCGGAGCGCCGGCCGGGACGGTGCAGACCTTCATCGAGGTGCCCTTCAAGCTCGGCACCCAGCAACTCTTCCCGGACGGCCTGATCCGGGTCACCCGAGGGCAACGGCAGTGGACCGCGCTGGTCGAGGTGAAGACCGGCAGCAACACGCTGCGGACCGACCAGTTGGAGGCTTACCTCGACATCGCTCGGGAGCAGGGCTTCGACGCCCTCATCACGATCTCCAACGAGATCGCCCCGGTCCCGGGCCAGCATCCGACGACCGTCGATCGCCGGAAGCTGCGCAAGGTCGCCCTGTATCACCTGCCCTGGACGGAGATCCTGACCCAGGCGGTGATCCAGAAGGAGTATCGCGGCGTCGCCGACCCGGATCAGGCGTGGGTCCTCGGCGAGTTGATCAGGTACCTGGAGCACCCCCGCTCGGGCGCGCTGGAGTTCAGCGACATGGGGCCGGCGTGGGTGCAGGTGCGTGACGGGGTGTCCGCCGGGACCCTACGGGCCAACGACGGCGGCGCGGCGGAGGTGGCCGGTCGCTTCGACGCGCTGATCCGCTATGCCTGCCTTCGTCTCGGCCGACAGTTGGGCACCGAGGTCACCCCCGCGCTGAGCCGGAAGGATCTCGCCGATCCGGCCGGCCGCACCCAGTCGCTGGTGAACCAGCTCGTCAGCACCGGGACCCTGACCGGCAGCATCAGGATTCCCGGTGCGGTCGGCGCACTTCAGGTCATGGCCGACCTGCGGGCCGGGCAGATCGTCTGCCATGTCGACGTTGACGCCCCCCGCTCGGGCCGGCCGACGACGAGGGTGAACTGGCTGGTCCGCCAGTTGAGGGACGCACCGGACACCGTGCGGGTCGAGGCGTTCGCCATGCATGCCCGGGGCGGCGGCGCCACGGATCTCCTGCGTCGGGTCCGCGAGGAGCCCACCACGCTGATCGCCGACCCGTCCCGCGAGCTGCGCGCCTTCCGGGTCGCCCAGAGCACCACGGCGGGCACCAAGCGCGGCACTGGACGGGGTGCGTTCATCGACTCCGTGCTGCACGCGATCGACGACTTCTACGAGCAGATCATCCAGAACCTCAAGCCGTGGATGCCCGCGCCCCCGCGGCTCCGCATGCCCGACGATGTCACCCCCGTGCAGCCGGTGTCCGCCAGCCTCGTCTCCACCGCCATCTCCTCCCAGGACAGCCCGGAGTTCGACGCCCCGCCCGCAGGGGCCGAGCGCCGTGCGACCGTCGGCCGGCCGGAGGCATGATCGGATCTGTGCTGGTGACGTCGGTCAGGGGATCGGGCGGACCTGGGTGGCGCCCCGGTAGCAGCCCGTGCGCCCCGGTGGCGACGTCCAGCCGTCGCCGGTGATCCGCACCTCGGCCCAGACACAGCTCCGGGTGCTGGTCAGCAGGTTGCCGTAGGACGAGATGCCGGCGTAGTCGATGGTGAAGTCGCGGCTGCGGGCCGGGGCGTCGCCGTCGGTGACGGTCAGCACCACCCGGGCCGGCCGGGGCACGGCCGGTGCGCCCGCCGGGGCCGGCATGAACCGGGGCCAGCTCGCCCCGCAGGCGGGCGAGTAGCGCAGCTCCACCATGCCGACGACCCGCTCGTCGACCAGCACGGCGGCGCTGTCCACGGTCGCCACGGCGGGGTCGGCGGCGCAGCCGGCGTCCTTCGGGTCCGCCCCGTCGCGCACCTCGACGGCCGGGGCGGGCCCGGCGGACGTCGGCGACCCGGCCCCGGCCGGCGGGGTGGGGACGGGCGGCGGGTCCGCAGAGCGCCAGCCGAGCGACGCGAGCCCGACGACGAGCGCCAGCAGCAGCCCCGCCCCGGCGGCGGGGAGCAGCAGCCGGCGGCGGGACCGGTCAACCGGCACCGGGGGCGGCGACGCCTCGGCGGGCGGCCCGACCGCCTCGGCGACGGCTCCGGGACCGCCACCGGCCACGACAACGCCCGAACCACCGGTCGCGGCGGCGCTCGGAGCACCGGCCACGGCAGTCGCGGGCGCGGCTGCGGCGACCTGCCGCCAGCGGCGGGCCCAGGCCGCCTCGTCGCCGCCGAGCGCGCGGACGTACGCGAGGGTGGTGTCGAGGGTGGGCAGCTTCCGCCCGCCGGCCGCCTCGGACAACGAGCTGGACGAGCGGTGGGCCCGGCGGGCCAGCGCCTGGTAGGTGGGCCGTCCGGCCTGCTCGCGTAGCCTGCGCAGCTCGGCGGCGAAGGCCTGCACGGGGTCGGCGTCGGGGTCGAGGGGGCGCTCCGCCCGGGCCATCCTGGCTCCTCGGATTGATTGACCAGCGCCGGCATTGATTGTCCAGCGCCACACAGCGTAGAGACGACCGCCCGCGGAAGGTAGAGATGGAGGTCGATTCATTGCCGAACATCGGCTATCCACTGTGGAGGAAAGATGACCACCGCATCCCGTACGCCGAGGGCCGCCCGCCGGGCGCTGGCCGTCGTGGCCGCCGGCACGCTCGTCGCCGCCAGCCTGCTCGTAGGTAGCCCGGCGAGCGCCGCCTGCCCCTCCTCCGGCTGCGACGGCAGCGACCCGATCAACACCGGCTGCTCGGCCGACGCCCGCAACGCGACCAGCCAGCCGGCGTACATCATGAAGGGCGCGACGACGTTGGCCGTGGTGGAGCTGCGCTACAGCGCATCCTGCGGCACCAACTGGGGCCGGATCAACAACCGGGTGACCCCGAACAGCGTCAAGGTCAGCGCCTACAGGGAGAGCCCGTACAAGTCGACGCCGTGGTACGGCGGCACCGGCGCGCAGTACTACGGCGACCAGCTCTACGGCGACAACTCGGTGATCTGCGCGGTCGGCGAGGTCGTCTACGGCGGCGTGACGTACACCAGCTCGCCGCTCTGCGCGTGACCGGCGCGGGCGTCGACACAGGCGTCGGCGCGGGCTGAGCGACACGGCGACCGCCAGCGGCCGCCAAAGCCGTCAGCGGCCGCCGAAGCCGTCAGCGGCCGCCGAAGCCGTCAGCGGCCGCCGAAGCCGTCAGGGGCCGCCGAAGCCGTCAGGGGCCGTCAGGCGGTGGGCGCGCCGCGCAGCAGGCCCCGGGCGTGGGCGATCGCGGCCGGGGTGTCCGGGAAGACCAGCCCGTCGCGGCGCAGCTCGTCGGCCACCCCGAGGGTGGCGAGCACCTGGTCGTGGCCGGGGGTGATGCCGGAGAGCAGCACGGTGATCCCCCGGCCCCGCAGCCGCCGGATCGCGTCGCCCAGCACGTGCGCCCCGGTGGCGTCCAGCGCCGACACCCGGGACATCCGCAGGATGACCACCCGCACGTCGGCGACGTCGGAGAGCTGGAGCAGGAAGGTGTGGGCGGCGGCGAAGAAGAGTGGCCCGTCCAGCCGGTACGCCACGATGTGCTCGTCGAGCAGCGCGTGCTCCTCGGCGCTGTGCTCGCCCCGGTCGAGGGGCACCTGCTCCAGCCTGGCGCTGCGGGCCACCGCGCGCAGCGCGATCACGACCGCCACGGCGATGCCGACGGCCACGGCGGTCACCAGGTCCCAGATCACGGTGACGGCGAAGGTGAGCACGAGCACCAGCGCGTCGCCCCGGGTGGCGCGCGCCAGCGCCAGGAGCGAGGCGGCCTCGACCATCCGTACGGTGGTGGCGAGCAGCACCCCGGCGAGCGCCGCGAGGGGGATGCGGCCGACGAGCGGCGCGGCGGCCAGCACGATCGCGGCGAGCGCGACGGCGTGGGTCAGCGCGGCCAGCTTCGACGACGCCCCGGCGCGCACGTTGACCGCGGTGCGGGCGATGGCGGCGGTGGCCGGGATGCCGCCGAACAGCGGGGAGGCGAGGTTGGCCAGCCCCTGCCCGAACAGCTCCTTGTCGGGGTCGTGCCGCTCGCCGACGGTCATGCCGTCGGCGACGGTGGCCGACAGCAGGCTCTCCAGCGCGGCGAGGGCGGCGACGGCGAGCGCGGAGGGCAGCAGCACGCCGACCGCGCCGGGGTCGAGGAAGCTCAGCGACGGCGCGGGCAGCCCCTGCGGCAGCGCGCCGATGCGGACCAGGTCGACCGGCGCGGTCTCCGCGAGGATCGTCGCGGCGGCGACCCCGACCAGGGAGAACGGCACGCCGGGCCGCCAGCGGCCGCCGAGCAGCATCAGCGCCGCGACGCCGAGGGCCACCGCGAGGGCAGCCGGCCGGGGGTGTACGACGAACCGGGCGACCGCGTCGGCGGCCACCGCCCACACCCGCTCGCCGTGCGCGTCTGTCACGCCGAGCGCGGCGGGCACCTGTTGCAGGGCGATGACCACGGCGATGCCGGCGGTGAAGCCCTCGATGACGGGGGTCGGCAGATAGCGGACGTAGCGGCCGAGGCGGGCCAGCGCGAGGGCGATCAGCAGGAGGCCGGCCAGCGCGCCGACCATCAGCACCCCGGTCGGGCCGAACTGCTGCACCACGGGCACCAGGACCACGGTCATCGCGCCGGTGGGGCCGGAGACCTGGAGGTTGGAGCCGCCGAAGACGGCGGCCACGGCACCGGCGACGACGGCGGTGACCAGCCCGGCCTGCGCGCCGAGCCCGGAGGTGACGCCGAAGGCGAGGGCCAGCGGCAGGGCGACGATGGCCACGGTGAGGCCGGCGAGCAGGTCGCGGCGGGGCGAGCGGCGTACGGCGTGCCAGTCGGCGCGGCCGGGCAGCAGGCCGAGGACGCGGTCGCGGACGGCGGTGATCGCGGCGCTCACCTGTCGGCGCGCAGCTCGTCGAGGAGGGCGTCGCGGTCGGTGAGGACCGCGCCGAGGATGCGCCGCCCGGCGGCCAGCAGGTCGGCCACGTCGGGGGTGCTGAGGGAGTACACGACCAGGGGGCCGTCGCGGTGGGAGGCGACCATGCCGGCGCGGCGCAGCACGGCGAGCTGCTGGGAGAGGTTGGACGCCTCGACGTCGATGGCGGTGAGCAGGTCGCGGACGGGCTTCGGCCCGTCCTGGAGCAGTTCGAGCACGCGGATGCGCACGGGGTGCCCGAGGGTGCGGAACAGCTCGGCCTTGGCCTGGTACAGCGGCACGGACACCTGGGGACTCCCCGCTCGACGACCCATACATGAAGACTTTAACACTTGCAGAAATCTTCAAGTCGACGAGCGGGGACGCCCCCTCAGGCCGCCGGGACGAACCGGACGGCGTCGGCCACCACGTACCCGTCGGTGCCCTCCGTGCGGATCAGCACGCTGCCCGCCGACCCCGCCGCGAACTCGTACGCCCCGAGCGACACCCACTGCCCGCCCGAGCCACGCTGGTCCACCGTGCGGGTGGTCACGCCCCCGGCGTGCGCCACGTCCACCGGCACGTTGCTCGCCCGGTTCGGATCGGCCGTCCAGCGCAGCTGGACCGTCCACGTGCCGGCGGCCGGCAGCGCCGGGGTGAACCGCAGCCGGTTGACGCCCTTGCCGGTGTTGCCGTCGTGCTCGTAGTCGGTGCCGTAGTAGCCGCCGACGGCGGTGCTGCCCACCCAGGCCCCGCCCCGGGTCACCCCGGCCGCGCGGTTGTCGACCACGATCTCGCCCTCGGCGGCGGGCGGCCAGGTGAGGATCTGCCCGTCGGCGCGCAGCCGGGCCTGGAGGGCGCCGACGTCGACCCGCTGCGCCGGCACGCCCGCGTCGAGGGCCAGCTTCGCCGCCGTCGCGGCGGACTGGGCGAGGATCATGAAGACCGGCTCCATCCGGATCGAGCCGTACGCGATGTGGCTGGCCGCCAGGCAGACCGGGACGAAAAGGTTGGCGCACTGCCCCTGCGCGGGCACGATCGACCGGTAGCTGACCGGGTACGGCCCCGGCACCCCCACCTGCACGTCGCCCTCGTTCTTCACCACCCCGTTCACCACCACCCGCTGGCAGTTGTGCGAGTCCATCGTGTAGCTGGCCAGGCCGACCGAGTCGGCGACCCGCACCGCGCCCCGGCAGTCCCGCTCGGTCATCACGTAGTCGGCGAGCATCCGCCGCGCCTCGCGGACGTACAACTGGGGTGGCCAGCCGCCGGTGGCGGTGAACTCGTCGGCGGCCAGGCCCCAGGCGGCGGTGTCGGCCCGGACCGACGCCGGCAGCCGGGGGTCGTTGGCCAGGAACCACAGCAGGCCCTGCTGGTACGCGCGATGCTCGGCGACCATGCTGTCCCGCTGCGCCCAGGTGGCCGTCGGGTACGCGTAGCCGGCCCCGATGAAGTCGGTGGAGAACGCGCCGGTGTTGTTGGAGTCGGTCTTGCCGCCGCCGACGCTCTGCGTGGTGAAGAACGGGCCGGTGTAGCCGGCCTGCACGTAGCGCAGCAGCAGCTCGTAGTCGGCCGGGTCGTAGCCGGCCGGCTTCGGGAACGGGATCCGGTCGGCGGCCCGGGTGAGGCACATCCGGAAGTTGTACGCCTGGATCCGGTCGTCGCCGGTGCCGTTGGGCGCGACGGGAGCGGCGGAGATGCCGGGCAGCAGGCCGCTCGCGGGATTGCCCGGCGTCACGTACGGGTCGACGGGCAGGGTGAACTGGTGCGCCCCGCGTAGCTGCACCCCGTTGATCGTCTCGCCGTACACCGAGTTGGCCTCCCGGCCCACCGTGTACGGCACCCCGGCCGCCGCCATCAGGTCACCCTCGTACGTGGCGTCGACGAACATGCTGCCCGCGAAGAGCCGCCCGTCGTCGGTGGCCAGGCCGGTGAGCCGGTCGCCCGCGCGGGTCACGGCGGCGAGCCGGGCGTCGAGGTGGACCGGGATCGCGTGCTCGGCGAGCAGGTCGGCGAAGACGGCGGCGGCGACGTGCGGCTCGAAGACCAGCCGCATCGGGGAGGTGGGGGTGACGGCCGTGCCGGCGTACTTCGCGTGGACCCGGCGGTAGAACTCCCCGGCGAGGCCGCCGATGGCGGCGCTGGTGCCGCTGTCGGTGTAGCCGAGGCCGCCGGTGGTCAGCCCGCCGACGTGGCCGCCCGGCTCCACGACCAGCGCGGTGCGCCCCAGCCGGCGCATCTGCACGGCGGCCATGATCCCGGCCGACGTCGCGCCGTAGACGACCAGGTCGGCGGTGACCGTGCCGGCGGCGCGGGCGGGCCGGCCGGCGGCGGGCGACCCGGCGCTGGTCAGCCCGGGGCCGGCGGCGGCCCGGGCCGGCTGGCCGAGGCCGGTGACGGCGGGGGCGAGGAGGGTGGCGCCGCCGAGGCGCAGCAGGCGGCGGCGGTCGAGCGGGAGCGGCATCGCGCAGGCCCTTCGGGGAAAGGGGAAAGGCGCGCGCCGCCGCACCTCGGGAACGCATCGACTCTCGTGCATTCGCTCGGCTGCTGTCAAGCGCCTGCGGGGTGATTGGAGGGGCCCCTTCCTATACAGAAAGCGTTAACAAGGGGCCCCTCCTTTCAGTTCACCGTGCGCAGGACGGGGCGGGCGGTGAGGGCCGCCGCGGGCAGCGGGCGCGGGGCCCGCACCGTGAACGTCGCCGACTCCCCCGGCAGCAGCGTCACCAGGGCCTCGTCGACCTCGGCGGCCGGGTCGAGCCGGTCCGGGAACAGGGTCAGGTCGCGCAGGAACGTGCGGGCGGTGACGCGTACCCGCTGCCCGCCGTCGACCTCCTCGACCGTGGCGTCGTACTCCGCCGCCGGCCAGTCGGCGTCGCGGTCCTCGGCGTAGAACCAGAACGCCCGCCCGGCGTCGCCCGCCTCGGCGACCAGCAGCTCCCGCCGGGGCTCCTCCGGCCGGGCCAGGTCCGCCGGCAGCGCCAGCTCCACCTTCCCGTACGCGGGCACGTCGAGGTCGTACGCCGACTTCGCCCTCGGCTCGCCGTCGGCCGTGACCCGGGTGACGGCGGCGGGGGCCCGCCACGGCTGCCCGGTCTCGTTGACGGCCACCAGCGCCAGCCCGCCGTCGCGGGGCTGGACGGTGAGCAGCCGGTCGGCGTACGCGCGGCGCAGCGCGTACCACAGCGGTTTGCGCCGGCCGTCGCCGTCGACGGCCGCCCAGGAGGTGACGGGCCAGCAGTCGTTGAGCTGCCACACGATGGCGCCCATGCAGACCGGCCGGTGCGAGCGGAAGTGCTCCACCCCGAGCTGGATGGCGCGGGCCTGGTTGAGCTGCGTGAAGTAGTGCCACTCGGCGAAGTCGGCCGGCGGGGGCAGGTGCGCGTCCAGGCCCCGTCGGAGCTTCGCGTCGCCGTCGATGGCCTTCTGGTGGTGGGCCATCCCCGGCGAGTCGGGGGCGAGCGGGTCGTCGGAGATGGCCCGGCGCAGCGTCGCGTACGCCGGGGGCGCCTGGTAGCCGAACTCGGCGACGAACCGGGGCAGGTACTCGCGGTATTTGGTGTAGTCGTCGGTGTTCCACACGTCCCAGATGTGCATGCTGCCGTGCGCCGGGTCGTTGGGGTGGATCTCCGCCGAGCCGGGCCGGTCCGACCAGCCCGACCAGGGGCTGCCCGGCCAGTACGGGCGGGTCGGGTCCAGCTCGGCGACGATCGCCGGCAGCAGCTCCAGGTAGTAGCCCCGGCCCCAGGTGCGCCCGGCGAGGCGCTCCTGCCAGCCCCAGTCGTGCCAGGCCCAGATGTTCTCGTTGTTGCCCGTCCAGAGCACCAGCGACGGGTGGGCGGCCAGCCGGGTGACCTGTTCGCGCGCCTCGGCCTCCACCTCGGAGCGGAACGGCTCCTCCTCCGGGTAGGCCGCGCAGGCGAACAGGAAGTCCTGCTGCACCAGCAGCCCGAGGGAGTCGGCCAGCTCGTAGAAGTCCTCCGACTCGTACCGGCCGCCGCCCCAGACGCGCAGCAGGTTGATGTTCGCACCGACGGCCTGGTCGAAGCGGTGCGCCAGCCGCGCCCGGGTGACCCGGTCGGGGAACGCGTCGTCGGGGATCCAGTTGGCCCCCCGGACGAAGACCGGCACGTCGTTGACGACCAGCGTGAACGCGGAGCCGTACGCGTCGGGGGCGGTGTCCAGGCGCACGGTGCGGAAGCCGATCCGGCGGGACCAGGCGTCCAGCTCCCGGCCGTCGGCGGCGTGCAGCCTCACGTCGAGGGGGTGCAGCGGCTGGTCACCGTACCCCCGGGGCCACCACAGCGCGGGGTCGCGGACCTCGACGGTCAGCGCGGCCGTGCGCTCCCCCGCCGCGACGACGGCCTCGGCGGCGGCCCCGGCCACCGTGGCGCGGACGGTGACCGGCTCGCCGGCGGTGGCCTGCCCGGAGGCGACGGCCTGCCCGGCGGTGGTCTGCCCGGCGGCGGCGCGCTCGATCTCGACTACCACCTCGACCCGGCCGACACCGTCGGCGACGGTGACCAGCGGCCGGACCGTCGCGAGCCGGGCCGTCGACCAGGCGTGCAGGCCGATCTCCTGCCAGATGCCGGCGGTGACGAGCGTCGGCCCCCAGTCCCAGCCGAAGTTGCAGGCCGTCTTGCGGATGAAGTGGAAGGGCTCGGGGTACGCGTTGGGCCGGTCGCCGAGCCGGTCCCGGTGCGCCTCGGCGTAGCGGTAGGGCGAGTCGAACCGGACGGTCAGCGTGTTGGCCCCCGGCCGCAGCGCGTCCGCCACGGCGAACCGGTAGCCCCGGTGCATGTTCTCGGCGCGGCCGACCTCGACGCCGTTGACGGCGAGCGTGGCGACCGTGTCGAGGCCGGCGCAGACCAGGTCGACCCGGTCGGCGTCGCCGGTCGGCGCGTCGAACGTGGTCTCGTAGACCCAGTCGGTGCGCCCGATCCACGCCAGCGCCGTCTCGTTGTCGTCGAGGTAGGGGTCGGGGATCAGCCCGGCGGCGAGCAGGTCGGTGTGCACGCAGCCGGGCACGCTCGCCGGGACCGACCGGCTCGCCACCTGCGGCGGCGCCTGGCCCCCGGCGACGGCCCGCAGCAGCCAACCCTCGTGCAACGATTGCCGGATCACGACTTCACCGCGCCTTCCATGATTCCGCGGACGATCTGACGCCCGCCGACGAACAGCATGACCAACAGGGGAATCGTGGCGACGAACGCGCCGGCCAGCACCCGCCGGTAGATCACGTAGTTGCCGCTGGCCAGGTCGGAAATGGCCACCATCGAGGTGGGGAAGTCGGTGCCGCTGAGCGTGATGAGCGGCCACTGGAAGTCGTTCCAGGTGGCCACGAACGTCAGCAGGCCGAGCACCGCGAGGGCGGGCCGGATCGCCGGCAGCACCATGCTCCAGTAGATCCGCATGGTGGTCGCGCCGTCCACCCGCGCCGACTCGACCAGCTCGTCGGGGACGGAGTTGACGATGAACTGGCGCATGTAGAACACGCCGAACGCGGTGACCAGGCCGGGCGCGACGACGGCGAGCAGGGTGCCGTTCCAGCCGAGCTTGCCCATCACGATGTAGAGCGCCACGATGCCGAGCTGGTTGGGCACGGTGAGGGTGAGCACCACGAACAGCATCAGCCAGCCGCTGCCCTTGAACCGCAGCTTGGCGAACGCGAAGCCGGCCAGCGAGCAGAAGAACAGCACCGAGGCGGTGACCACGGTGGAGACGATGAGACTGTTGATCAGGCCGGCGGCGAAGAAGACGTCCTGGAGGGAGAAGACCTCCTCCAGGTTGACCAGGAACCGGTCGCCGGGCACGACCGCCGGGGGGATCATCGCGAGGGCCTCGTCGTCGCTGGTGGCGATGACGAACATCCAGTACAGCGGGAAGACCGAGAAGAGGATCGTCACGGCCAACAGCAGGTACGTGCCGAGGCCCGCCGGGGTGTCCTGCGGGGCGCGGCCCATCAGCCGGGCCCGCCGGCCCCGGGGCGCGGGGACCTGCGCGACGGGCCTGCGCGCGGTGTCGACGGCGCTCATGTGCGGCCTCCGGACAGGCGGCTCGTCAGCCAGGTGTTGATGCCGGCGATGACGAGGATGATCAGGAACAGGGCCCAGGACATCGCGGCGGCGTAGCCGAGGTTGAGGTCCTTCCAGCCCACCTTGTAGATGAGCTGGGCGATGGTCTGCCACTCGCCGTTCGGGCCGCCGGTGGCCGCCTGCGCGTTGAGGTCGAACAGCATCGGCTCGGTGAAGAGCTGGAGCCCGCCGATGGTGGAGAGCACGACGGTGAACACGACGACCGGCTGGATCATCGGCACGGTGATCTGCCAGAGCTGCTTCCACGGGCCCGCGCCGTCGATCGCCGCCGCCTCGTAGACGTCGCGGGGGATGGACTGCATGGCCGCGAGGTAGAGCAGCGCGTTGTAGCCGATCCACTTCCAGTTGACCATGGTGGCGACGGCGATCCAGGAGTGCAGCTTGTCGGCCCGCCAGTCGATCGGCGCGTCGCCACCGCCGAACGGGCCGAGCAGCCAGTTGGCCAGGCCGAAGTCGCGGGAGAAGAAGACGCTGAACACCATCGTGGAGGCGACGATCGGCGTCACGTACGGCAGCAGGACGCCGACCCGCCACCAGGTCTGGGCGCGCAGCCTGCGGTTGAGCAGCGAGGCGAGCACCAGGGCGAGCAGCAGTTGCGGCAGCGAGGAGAGCAGGAAGATGCCGAAGGTGTTGTAGAGGGCGTTCCAGAAGTCCTCGTCGCCGGCGAGCCGGGTGAAGTTGTCGAGCCCGGCCCAGTACGGCAGCGTCGGGTCGTCCAGCTCGTAGTTGCGCAGCGCCACCACGCCGTTGAACAGCAACGGGAACAGGCCGAAGACGGCGAACAGCAGGAAGAAGGGCGCGATCATCAGGTACGGCAGGTAGCGCATGTCGAAGCGGTACAGCCGGTCGCGCCAGGCGAGCCGCCGGGTGTCGGGCATGTCAGGACCTGCTGGCCTTCTCGGCCTCCTTGACCGCCTCGGCCCAGGCGGCGTCCGGCTTGAGCGTCCCGTTCTCCACCCGCCGGATGACGTTCTCCACGTTCACCCGCGTCGGGCCGTTCTTCCTGCCCTGGTACTGCGGGGTGAGGCCCTGCGCCATCTTCGGGAAGATCTGCCCGACCGGGGCGTCGGTGAAGAACGGGTTCTTGAACTCGGCGATCGCCGGGTCGGCGTAGAGGGCCGGCTGCGACGGCAGGTTGCCGACCTTCTTGAAGATCTCGATCTGCTGTTCCGGCTGGACCAGCCACTCCAGCAGCTCGTACGCCTCGTCGACGTGCCTGCTCTGCTTGGGGATGGTCAGGAACGAGCCGCCCCAGTTGCCGCCGCCGCCGGGCACGGCCGCGATGTCCCACTTGCCCTCGGTGCCGGGGGCGGTGTCCTTGATATGGCCGAGCATCCACGCCGGGCAGGCGAGGACGGCGAACGCGCCGCTGGTGAAGCCCTTGTCCCAGTCGGCCTGGAAGCTGACGAGCTTGGCGGAGATGCCGGCCTGGAGCGCCTTGACGGTGTAGTCGAAGGCGACCTTGGGGCCGCCGTCCATCCGGAGCTGCTCCTGCTCGTCGTAGAAGCCGGCCTGCTGCTGGCCGAGGATCGGGTTGAACAGGTTCGTGCCCGAGTCGATGAACTTCTTCCCCGTCGCGCCGGTGTACTGCTGGCCGACCTCGATGAACCTGTCCCAGGTGGGCCACAGCGCGGAGACCTGGTCGCGGTCGGTGGGCAGCCCGGCGGCCTTGAAGAGGTCGGTGCGGTAGCACATGGCCAGGCCGCCGACGTCGGTGCCGAGGCCGATCTGGGTCCTGCCGTCGGCGGAGAGCGTCTGCTTCCACTTCCACGGCAGGTACTTGCTCTCGAACGACCCGGCGCCCTTGTCCAGCAGGTTGACGAACTTGTCGGACTGGCTGCGGAACTGCACGGCGTAGCCCTCGTCGATGGCGGCGATGTCCGCCGCGCCCGAGCCGGCGACGAGCTTCTTCTGGAGGTCCTCGTGCTGGGCGTTGTACTCGCCCGAGTTGAGCTGGATCCTGACGTCGGGGTGCGCGGCCTCGTATCTGGTCTTGAGGTCCTGGAGCCCGAAGTCGCCCCAGAAATTGATCTTCAGGGTGACCGTGCCGCCATCCGCGTCGCCGCCGCCGGTGGTGCTCCGGCCGCTGCACGCGGCCACCAGGGTCAGGCCGACCACCCCCACGGCGACCGCGCGGGCCCAGTGGCTCCAGGACCGTCTCATGTCATCCTCCGAGCATGCTGGAACGCTCCCGACATCGAGAGACGTTGACTGAACCGGATAAGTGACGCCACCGTACGGGCCGGCTTCAGCAGTGTCAACGGCCGGTTAACCAGGTGCCTTTTCCGTAACTTGCCGGCGTCTCGCGGGGGCTTAACCGCGCAAGCGCCGCCCCGGGGCCGCGCCGCGCACGGGCCCCGGCCCCGATCGGCGGCCGGGCCGGTTGCAGTAGCGTGAGGGCCGCCGGCCACCCCGGCAGCGTGCACCCGCCACGGGGGCGGGCCGAGCAAGTGGAGGAACACGCCGGTGAAGCGGCCGACCATCGCCGACGTCGCGCGGCGGGCCGGGGTCTCCAAGGGCGCGGTCTCGTACGCGCTGAACGGGCAGCCCGGCGTCTCCGAGGCGACCCGCCAGCGCATCCTGGCCATCGCCGCGGAGATCGGGTTCAGCCCGAGCAGCGCCGCCCGGGCGCTCTCCGGCGCCAGCGCCAACGCCGTGGGCCTCGCCCTGTGCCGCCCGGCCCGGATACTCGGCATCGAGCCGTTCTTCATGGAGCTGATCAGCGGCGTCGAGGCCGAGCTGTCCGCCCGCTCGTACGCGCTGACCCTCCAGGTGGTCGCCGACCCCGACGCCGAGATCGCGGTCTACCGCCGCTGGTGGGCCGAGCGCCGCGTCGACGGGGTCTTCGTCTGCGACCTGCGCACCGACGACCGGCGGGTGCCGGCGCTGGAGGAGCTGCAACTGCCCGCCGTGGTGATCGGCGGCCCCGGGCACACCGGCGGGCTGGCCCACGTCTGGTCCGACGACGCCACGGCGCTGGTGGAGACCGTGGAATACCTGGTCGCCCTGGGGCACCGCCGCATCGCCCGGGTCGGCGGGCTGCCCTCGCTGCTGCACACCGAGGTCCGCAGCGACGCCTTCACCGAGGTGTGCCGGCGACTCGGGCTCGACGAGTCGGTCACGGTCTGGTCGGACTACACCGGCGAGGAGGGGGCGCGGGCCACCCGCCGGCTGCTCAGCTCCCCGCACCGCCCCACCGCCGTCATCTACGACAACGACGTGATGGCGGTGGCGGGCCTGTCCGTGGCCCAGGAGATGGGCCTGACGGTCCCCGGCGACCTGTCCATCGTCGCCTGGGACGACTCGCCCCTGTGCCAGCTCGTGCACCCGCCGCTCACGGCGCTGGGCCGGGACATCCCCGCGTACGGCGCGCACGCCGCCCGGCAGCTGCTCCAGGTGATCGCGGGCGAGCCGGTCAGCGGCGTGCAGGGCGAGACGGCGCACCTCACCCCCCGGGGCAGCACCGCGCCGCCCCGGGCACGGTGAGCCGGGCCAGCGTCGCCTGAACCGGTTAAGCGATCATCGGGACGCCGACGGGAACTCCTCGAGGTACGCCTCCACCCGCTCGGCGGTCGCCGGGCGGGCCAGCGCGTGGCCCTGCCCGTACCGGCAGCCGGCCCGCGCCGCCGCGTCGACCTGCGCCGGGGTCTCCAGCGCCGCGGCGACCACCTCCAGGCCGAGCCGTTGGCCCAGGCCGACCACCACGTCCGTCAGCGGCGGCCGGACCGCGCCGGTCCCTCCCGCCACGCCGGCCGGACAGGTCGCGCCGGCCACGCCGCCCATACCGGTCCCGCCGGTCGCGCCGCCCATGCCGGCCCCACCGGGCCGGTGCGCGGACGCCGCCGCCGGGGCCAGCTTCAACAGGTCGACCGGGAGCCGGCGGAGCTGGGCCAGCGAGGCGTGCTCGGCCCGGAAGCCGTCCAGGGCCGTGCGGACGCCGAGCGACCGCAGCCCGGCGAGCCGGGCCACCACCGCCGGCAGCTCCGGGCCGACGCGGGGCTCGGCCACCTCGACCACCAGCCGGTCCGCCGGGACCCCGTGGGCGGCCAGCACCGCCGCCGTGCGGCGGAGGAAGTCCGGCGCGGTCAGCTCCCCCGGGGTGACGTTCACCGACATCCACAGCCGCCGGTCGCCGGCCGACCAGTCGGCGAGCTGGCGGCACGCGCGGTCCAGCACCCAGCGGCCCACCTCGCCGATCAGGTCCAGGTCCTCGGCGACCGGCAGCAGCTCGGCCGGCAGCACCGTGCCCAGCACCGGGCTGCGCCAGCGCAGCAGCGCCTCCGTGCCCACCGGCAGCCGGTCGGCCAGCCCCAGCACCGGCTGGTAGACCAGGTCCAGCTCGCCCCGGGCCACCGCGCCGGGCAGCTCCCGCTCCAGGTCGAGCCGCCGCACCAGCTGCTCCTCCAGGTACGCGTCGTACCACTCGATGCGGTCCCGCCCGAGCTGGGCGGCCCGGCGGCGGGCCAGGTCCGCCTGGCGCAGCACGTCGTCGGGCCCCGCGCCGCGGACCTCGGCCAGGCCGATGTTGGCCTGCAACCGGACCTCGTCGTCGCCCGCCATCCGGTACGGCTCCGCCAGCGCCGCCAGCAGCCGGTTGCCCAGCCCGTACGCGAGCACCGGGCCCGCGTCGGTGAGCACCGCGAACTCGTCGCCCACCAGCCGGGCCACCAGGTCCTCCGGGCCGGCCACGGCGCGCAGCCGGCGGGCCACCTCGACGACGACGGTGTCGCCGAACGCGTGCCCACGGCCGTCGTTGACCACGCCCAGGCCGTGCAGGTCGACCACCAGCAGCGCCCCCGACCGGTCCCGGCGGGCGCGCAGCTCGCGCAGCAGCTCCTGCCGGTTGGCCAGCCCGGTGAGCTGGTCGGTCGCGGCGAGCTGGTGCACCGCGCGTTCCAGCCGGCGGCGCTCGCCGACGTCGCGCACGTGCAGCACGAGCGCGCGGACCTCGGGCACCCCGCGCTGGTCGCTCACCGTGGACTCGGTCTCCCGCCACGCCCCGTGCCCGTCGCGCATCCGGGCCGGCAGCAGCGTCGGCCGGTCGCCCGCGAGCACCCGGTCGAGCAGCCGCGCGATCCGCCCCGCGTCGTCCGGGTGCAGCAGGTCGGCGAAGTGCCGGCCGAGCACGTCGGCGTCGGTGAGGGCGAAGAGCCGGGCCGCCGCCGGGGACTGCCAACGCACCCGCAGCGCGTCGTCCAGCAGCAGGATCAGGTCGTTGCCGCCGGAGACCAGGGCACGGAAGTGCGCCTCCTGCGCGGCGAGCCGGCCGGCGTACCGGCGGTTGTCGGCTGCGGAGATCAGCTCCCGGACGACCAGCGGGGGGATCACCGAGAGGCCGAGCAGGACCATGCCGGTGCTGAACGGGCCATAGACGGCCAGGTGCCCGGCGGCGGCCACGGTGGCGATGCCCGCGGGCGCGCTGACCCGGGGCCAGACCGGCGGCGGGCCCCCCGCCCGCCTCGGGTCGCCGGCGGCCACCCGCCGGACCCCGGCCGCGGTCAGCAGCACGCCGGCCACCAGCGGCGGCACGGTCGCCAGGGCCGCCCGGTCCGGCGCGCCGTAGGCCAGCAGCACGATCAGCGCGAGCAGGCCGAACTGGGCGGCCCCGGTGCCCAGGAGGCAGGCCGCCGCGCCCGGGCGGCGTCGCCAGTCGGCCAGGGCCGCCACGCCGACCGCCGCGAAGCCGAACCCGCCGGACGCCACCGCGATCCGGGCGGCGAGCGGGGCCTGCTCCGTCGGCATCAGCACCCAGGCGGCGAAGTGCAGGCTCAGGCCCAGGCTGACGATGTCCGTCGCGTGGCGCACCCGGGCGCGGGCCGCCAGCCGGGTGCGGCCGGGCAGCAGGAGCAGCCCGACGGTGTGCAGCACGGCGGCGAGGCCGAGCCCCGCCGCGCCGACGGCGACGCGCAGACCGGCGGCGGCCAGGGGCAGCACGGCGACGGTCAGCCCGACGGTGAGCACCGCCGCGTGGAGCAGCCCGGCGGCGGGACGCACCCGGGGGCCGCGCCACGGGCCGGGCCGGTCGCCGCCGTCCCCGGCGGGGTCGTCGCCGCTGGCCGGGACGACCAGCCGGGACAGCCGGGCCCCGGCGAGGGCGCTGCCGGCGGCACCGGCGAGCGCCACCACGGCCAGCGGCGGGCCCGCGCCGGCCAGCCCGGCGAGGAGGAGCAGCGCCACCACCGCCAGCACCAGCAGGTCGGCGGGGCGCAGGCGGGGAACACCTGAGGGGTACGCGTCGGGCACGGCGGTCGCCTTCGTGAGGGGGCACGGGCGGATGCGGTAGGGCGGTGCGGCCCGGCACGGCGGTTGCGGTCGCCGGGCCGGGACGATCGGCGGTGTCGCCCGGCGGACGGGCCTGCCAGCGGCATGGCAGGGCGCGGCGGTTGAACCCGCCCGATACGGGAGAACGATTCATCGTCACCGCCGGACGCGGGCGCGGCCGACCGGGTAGGCGTGATTCGGGTCACTGCCCCCCACCGGCCATCCGACGCCCGGCCGGCGGGCCGCACCGACCAGGTGGGATCATCTCCGGGTGCGTACCGAGACCGTCCGCTTCCGCCACAACCAGGCGATCCTGGTCGCGGCGGTGATCGCCTTCATCGGGGCCCTGCCGCTGGCCAGCGCCGGGTGGTATTTCGTGCCCGTGCTGCTCGTCCCGCTGGCGATCGGGGTCTGGGCCTGGCGGGCCGGCACCGAGGCCGACGCCCGGGAGCTGCGCCTGCGGGCGCTGGCCGGGCAGCGCCGGGTCGCCTGGGACCGGGTCGTCGAGCTGGGCGCCGACGCCCGGGGGCGGGCGGTCGCCCGGCTCGACGACGGCGAGCTGCTCGTGCTGCCCGGGGTGCGCGGCAGCGAACTGCCCCGGCTCGTCGCGGTCACCGGCCAGGCCCTGCCCGGCCCGGCCGCCTGACCCCACCGCCGTGGGCCGGCCGGTCAGTAGCCGTCCGTCACCGCGTTCGCCAGCGGCTCGCCCGCGGCGAAGCGCCGGACCTGCTCGGCCACCAGCCGGTACGCCCGGGGCAGCAGCCCGCGCACCGAGCCGGCGACGTGCGGGGTGAGCAGCACGTTCGGCAGCTCCCACAGCGGGTGGTCGGCGGGCAGCGGCTCCGGGTCGGTGACGTCCAGGGCGGCCCGCAGCCGCCCGGCGGCCAGCTCGGCGACCAGCGCGTCGGTGCGGGCCACCGGGCCGCGCGCGGCGTTGACCAGCAGCGCGCCGTCGGGCATCGCGGCGAGGAACTTCTCGTCGACCAGGCCGCGCGTCGCGTCGGTCAGCGGCACCAGCAGCACCACCACGTCGGCCTCGGGCAGCAGCGCGGGCAGCTCGTCGACGCCGTGCACCCCCTCGGCGGGGCGGGCCGTCCGGGCGACCAGGGTGAACGTCACCTCGAACGGGGCCAGCCGGGCCCGCACCGCCGCGCCGATCGACCCCGCCCCGACGATCAGCACCCGCTTGCCGGCCAGCTCGTCGGTCGGGCAGAGCCGGTCGTACGCCCACTCGCGGCGGGACCGGGCGACGGCGAAGTCGGGGAAGCCGCGCACCTGGGACAGGATCGCGGCGACCACCCACTCGGCCGTGCCGACGTCGTGCACGCCCCGCGCGTCGCAGAGCGTCACCCCGGGCGGCACCCGGCCCGCCCATGCGTCCGCGCCGGCCGAGAGCAGCTGCACCACCCGCAGGTCGGGCAGCTCGCCGAGCAGGGCGGTGGCGTCCACGCCGGAGAGGAACGGCGGCACCCAGAACCGGACGCCGGCCACCCCGGAGGGCAGCCGCGACGGGTCCTCGGCCACCTCGACGGTCACCCCGGGCGGCACCTCGCCGAGGAGGGCGCGGCCGGCGGGGTGCGGGATCCAGACCTTCACGAACGCCGACGATAGCCGGTGCGGGCCCCCGTCGCGGCACGGCCGGGGCGGCTAGGCTGGGCCGGGTGAGCACCGGTGCCCCGTACCACCGCAAGAGCCCGCTGCGGGCGGTCGTCGCGGCATCCTGCGCGGCGCTGCTGCTGGCCGCCGCCGGGTGCAGCTTCGGCGAGCCCGAGCCGGACCCGGCCGGCGAGCCGCCCAACCTGCCCACCCCGTCGGTCTCCGCGCCCGCCGGGGCCGGTCAGCAGGTGGTCACCACGGTGCTGGCCAAGGGGCTGCGGGTGCCGTGGGGCATGGCGTTCCTGCCCGACGGCGGGGCGCTGGTCACCGAGCGGGACAGCGGCCGGATCCTCCAGGTCGGCCCCGGGTCCGGGCGCGAGGGGCTGACGGTCACCCCGGTGCGGACGGTGCCGGGCGTGGTGCCCGGCGGCGAGGGCGGGCTCATGGGGATCGCGGTCTCCCCCGACTACGCGACCGACCAGACGATCTTCGTCTACCACACCGCCGCGAACGACAACCGGATCGTCAAGCTCGACCTGGACGGGGCGCCCACCCCGATCCTGACCGGCATCCCCAAGGCCGGCATCCACAACGGCGGCGGGCTCGCCTTCGGCCCGGACGGCTTCCTCTACGCGAGCACCGGCGACGCCGGCAACCGGGAGGCCGCGCAGGACCAGAAGAACCTGGGCGGCAAGATCCTGCGGATCACCACCGCCGGCAAGCCGGCCCCGGGCAACCCGTTCGCCGGCTCCCCTGTCTGGTCCCTGGGCCACCGCAACGTGCAGGGCCTGGCCTGGGACGCCGGCAAGCGGATGTACGCCGTCGAGTTCGGCCAGAACACCTGGGACGAGATCAACCAGGTCACCAAGGGCGGCAACTACGGCTGGCCCCAGGTCGAGGGCCAGGCCGACGACAGCCGGTACGCCGACCCGCTGGTGCAGTGGCCCACCTCCGACGCCTCCTGCTCGGGGCTCGCGGCGGCCGAGCGGCTGCTGGTCACCGCCTGCCTGCGCGGGCAGCGGCTGTGGCTGGTCGAGCTGACCGACACCGGCACCGTGCTCGGCCAGCCCCGGGAGCTGCTGACCCGCCGGTACGGCCGGCTGCGCGGCGCGATCGCCGCCCCGGACGGGTCGATCTGGGTCACCACCTCCAACCACGACGGGCGGGGCCAGCCGGCCCCCGAGGACGACCGGATCCTGCGGCTCGTCTTCACCGACGGCGGCGCGGGCCGCAGCTGACCCGCCGCCGCCAACAGGGCCGGAATCCCGGGTTTGCCAAGATCCTTCACTGGGCAGGTCAGAATCTCAGCATGGACGGGCAGGAGAACGAACAGCGCAGCACCGGCGAAGCCGTGCCCCGCAGGGCCGGGCGCGGCCGGGTCCGCCGGGCGGGGGTGGTCCTCGCCGTCCTGGTGATCGCCCTGGCCGGGGCCGTCATCGGCACCCTCGCCGGCGGGCGGGTGCACACCGACATCGGGCCGTTCCGCGCGCAGCTGAGCATCACGCCTTCGCTGGAGGGCGGCACCACCGTCGACATCCCGCCGCTGGGCGCGCTCCAGCTCGACAGCCACGACGGGCCCACCCACCTCACCGTCGGCCTGGGGGCCCTCGACCAGCGGCGCACCGAGGCGCTGATCGACGACCCGGCGAGCATCAGCCGGGCCAGCCAGTCCGCCGTCACCGACGTCCGCAACGGGGTGCTGCGCCTCGGGCTGCGCACCGTCGGCGCGGCGGTGCTGGTCACCCTCGTCCTCGCCGGGCTGGTGTTCCGCGACACCCGGCGCACCGCCTGGGCGGGCGGGCTGTCGCTGCTGGTCACCGCCGGCAGTCTCGGCCTGGCCGCCTCCACCATCCGGCCGCAGGCGATCGAGGAGCCCCGGTACGAGGGGCTGCTGGTCAACGCGCCCGCGATCGTCGGTGACGCCCGACGGATCGCCAACGACTACACCAAGTACGCCGAGCAGCTCCAGCGCCTCGTCGGCAACGTCAGCCAGCTCTACACCACCGTCTCCGCGCTGCCGGTGTACGAGCCGGCCCCCGGCACCACCCGGGTCCTGCACGTCTCCGACATGCACCTCAACCCGACGGGCTGGCAGCTCATCCGCACGGTCGTGGAGCAGTTCGGCATCGACGTGGTGATCGACACCGGCGACATCACCGACTGGGGCAGCGAGCCCGAGGCGTCGTTCGTCGGCTCGATCGGCCTGCTCAAGAAGCCGTACGTCTACATCCGGGGCAACCACGACTCCGGCAAGACGGCCGCGGCGGTAGCCCAGCAGCCCAACGCGATCGTGCTGAACAACTCGACCACCACCGTCGCCGGGCTGACCATCGCCGGCATCGGCGACCCCCGGTTCACCCCCGACAAGGAGACCTCCCCGGCCGGCAGCGGCCTGACCAGCGAGGTCGCCAACCAGGTGATCGGGGCCGGCGACCAGCTCGCCGCCACCGTGCGCAAGTCGCCCAGGCCGGTGAACATCGCGCTGGTGCACGACCCGGCGTCGGCCGGCCCCCTGTCGGGCACCTGCCCGCTGGTGCTCGCCGGGCACACCCACGCCCGGCAGATCTCCAAGCTGCCGCAGGCGCCGGGCCAGATGCCGACGCAGCTGATGGTGGAGGGTTCCACCGGCGGCGCGGGGCTGCGCGGCCTGGAGGGCGAGAAGCCCACCCCGCTGTCGATGACGGTGCTCTACTTCGACAAGGACAAGCTGCTCCAGGCATACGACGACATCACCGTCGGCGGCACCGGGCAGGCGCAGGTC
Organism: Micromonospora sp. WMMD712; assembly: GCF_029581295.1. NCBI lineage: Bacteria > Bacillati > Actinomycetota > Actinomycetes > Micromonosporales > Micromonosporaceae > Micromonospora > Micromonospora sp. WMMD712. The sequence continues at coordinate 6,394,756 of NZ_CP120743.1, read as the reverse complement.
AACCTGGAACGGCACGTGGTGCAGAACCCGAAGGCCGGCGACCAGGTGCCGGTCACCCCGACCCCGACCCGCTGACCCGGCCGATCCCGCCACCCGCGCCCGCCCCCACGGCCACGCCACCTGCGCCCACGCCCACCCCCGCGGCCACGCCACCCGTGCCCGCACCACTCGCGGCCACGCCGCCACCGCCTCGCTCACCGCGCCGCCGGGTTCGGCCCTGCCACCACGGCCCTGCCAGCACGGACCACCACGGACCTGCCGGCACGGATCTGCCACGGGCCTACGGCCCCACCGGCCCGCAGGCCACGGCCGCCCGTGACATCGGGTAACCGAACCGCGCCGGGCGACACACCTCCTCGACTCCTTTGCTCTGCACCCATGGACGCAACAGTCACCCTCGGCAATCAACCCCGAGGGGCATCGCCGGGATACGCCGGCCGTTAGCGCTGGTCAGCGCCAGTGTTGCATCCTTGGGTGCAGAGCAAAGGAAAGGTGGGCGGGGTGAGGCCGGCGGGGGATGCCACGGAAAGTGACGACGAGGCACCCGACACGGAGCGCGACGGGCTACGGGCCGCCAGGGTCTGGGCCCACGCGGCGGCGCAGCCCACGCGGCAGCGCAGCCCACGCGGCGGCGCGGCCCACGCGGCGGCACGGCCCGCGCCGCGGCGCGGCAGAGCAGCGGCACCGCAGGGCCGGCGGCGGGTAGCGGCGTAGCAGGGCAGCGGCGGGCAGCGGCGCACAGCAGGGCGGGCGGCGGGCGCGGCGGGGGCGGGGGCGGGGTCAGCGCAGCGAGAGGGCGGCCAGGGCCGCGTTGACGATGCTGCCGGGCAGCAGGTCGTGCAGCTCGTACAGCTCGCGGACGCTGCCCGACTGGCCGAACTCGTCCACGCCCAGCGGCACCGCCGGGGCGCCGACGGCCGAGCCGAGCCAGGCCATCGCGTGCGACGCGGCGTCGTGCACCGTCACCACCGGCACCCGGTCGACGAACGCCGACCGCAGCGCCCCCGGCACGCTCGGCACGGTGGCCGTCCGCACCCCCTGGCGCAACGTGCGCTGCCACGCCCGGTAGAGGCGGTCCAGGCTGGTCACGTCCACCACGTGCGCGGCCACGCCCTCCTCGGCCAGCTCGGCGGCGGCGGCCAGCACCTCCGGCAGCACCGCGCCGGAGGCGGCGAGCTGCACCACCGGCGCGTCGGCCAGCTCCGGATGCGCCGCGTGCGCGTCGACCAGCCGGTACGCCCCGGCGACCGCCTGCCGGCGCAGCACCGCGTCGCCCAGCCGGGCCCGCGCCGCCTCGAAGGGCGCCTGGTCGATCGGGCGGGTGCTGAGCCGGAAGTAGTACGCCCCGTCCTCGACCGGCGCGGCCGTGCTGGCCGGCGTGCCACCGGCGGCGATCTGCCCGAGGGCGTCGCAGAGCAGCCAGTCGAGGGTGGCCGCGTACGCGGGCTCGACGAACGTCACCCCGGGCAGCTCCAGCCCCACCGACGCGGTGATCGTGGACTGGTGCGCGCCGCCCTCGGGGGCGAGGGTGACGCCCGACGGGGTGCCGGCGACCACGAACCGGGAGCCCGAATAGGTGCCGTACAGGAACGCGTCGAGGCCGCGCAGCACGAACGGGTCGTAGACCGTGCCGACCGGCAGCAGCGGCTGCCCCGACAGGTCCCACGACAGGCCGAGCTGGCCGAGCAGCAGGAACAGGTTCATCTCCGAGATGCCCAGCTCGATGTGCTGCCCGGCGGGGCTCTCGGTCCAGCGCAGCATCCGGTCCTCCGTCCAGGACCGCTGCTCGGTCGGGGCGAACACCCCCGTCTTGTTGATGAACCCGGCGAGGTTCGTCGAGGTGGCCACGTCGGGCGCGGTGGTCACCAGGTAGGGGGCGACGGCCTCGTCGCGGGCCAGCTCCACCAGCACCCGGCCGAAGACCTCCTGGGTGGAGACGGGCCGGCTCGCGCGTACCCTCGTGGTTTCCGGCACGGCGACCGGCAGCGCCCGCCCGGCCGGCGGTCGGGACAGCGCCTCCCGGCGCGCGCCGGCCCGGATGCCGGCCGGCGACGCCGGGTCGAGGCGGTCCCACTCGGTGGCGGGGGTCAGGCCGTGGGCCGCGCGCAGCGCGTCGACCTGCGCGGTGGTGAGCAGCGCCGAATGGTTGCGGGGATTGCCGGCGATGGGCAACCCCCAACCCTTCACGGTGTACGCGAAGACGACGCTGGGCCGGTCGGTGACCGCGTCGCACTGGGCGTACGCGTCGAGCATCGCCTCCAGGTCGTGCCCGCCCAGGTCGGTGACGAGCGGGGCCAGCTCGTCGTCGGCGACGTCGGCGATCAGCTCGGCGATGCCGGCCGGCGCGCCGTCGCAGAACCGCTCCCGCAGCGCCGGCCCGGCCAGCCCGAACAGCGACTGGTACTGCTCGTTGGGCATCGCGTCGATCCAGTCGCGCAGCGCCTCCCCGCCCGGCCGGGCGTACGCCCGCGCGAGCCGGCGACCGTACTTGACCTCGACGACGTGCCAGCCGGCGGCCTCGAACTGGCCGCGCCACTGGTTGATCCGCACCCCGGGGACGACCCGGTCGAGGGACTGCCGGTTGAAGTCGACCAGCCACATCACGTTGCCCAGGCCCGTGGTGGCCGGGTCGGCGACGGCCTCCCAGATGTTGCCCTCGTCCAGCTCGGCGTCGCCGATCAACGCCACGAACCGGGAGCGGGGGCGCGCGCCGAAGTGCGCGTCGACGTACCGGCGGGTGACGGCGGCGAACAGCGGCGCGGCGGCGCCGAGGCCGACGGAGCCGGTGGAGAAGTCGACGCCGTCGGGGTCCTTCGTGCGTGACGGGTACGACTGGAGGCCGCCCCGGGCACGCAGCCGCGTCAGGTAGGACCGGTCGAGGTTGCCCAGCAGGTATTGGATCGCGTGGAACACGGGGGAGGCGTGCGGCTTCACCGCGACCCGGTCGGCGGCGTCGAGGTGCGCGAACCACAGCGCGGTCATCGCCGTGACCAGCGACGCGCTGGACGCCTGGTGCCCGCCGACCTTTACCCCGTCGCCGGTGTCCCGGTCGTGGTTGGCCGCGTCGACGATGCGGGTGGCGAGCCAGAGCACCCGCCGCTGGATCTCGTCGAGGACGTCGAGGTCGTGCTGGTTCACGGGGTTGCTCCATCCGGGCGTCGCCGTTGACGCCCCGCGCGGGGGGTGTGGGGGTGTGGGGGTGTATGTGGGTGGGTGGGCGGGCGGGGCGTTAGGAGGGGGCCCTTCCTATACAGAAAGCGTTAACAAGGGTCCCCTCCTTGCACCTCAGGCGCCGAGGCGGGAGAGGATCAGCTCGCGGACCGTCTTCGCGTCGGCCTGGCCACGGGTGGTCTTCATGACCGCGCCGACCAGCGCACCCGCCGCCGCGACCTTGCCGCTGCGGATCTTCTCGGCGATGTCCGGGTTGGCGGCGATCGCCTCGTCCACGGCGGCGGTGAGCGCGCCGGTGTCGGAGACGACCTCCAGGCCCCGGTTGGTCATGATCTCCGTCGGCGAGCCCTCGCCGGCCACCACGCCCTCCAGCACGGTGCGGGCCAGCTTGTCGTTGAGCTTGCCCGCGTCGACGAGGCCCTGCAGCTCGGCGACCTGCGCCGGGGTGGCCCCGACGTCGGCCAGCTCCACGCCCGTCTCGTTGGCGCGGCGGGACAGCTCGCCCAGCCACCACTTGCGGGCGGCGGCGGGGGTGGCCCCGGCGGCGACGGTCGCCTCGATCAGCTCGACCGCGCCCGCGTTGAGCACCGACTGCATGTCGGCGTCGGACAGGCCCCACTGCTCCTGGAGGCGGCGGCGGTGCAGCCGGGGCAGCTCCGGCAGGGCCGCCTTCAGCTCGGCCACCCAGGCGGCGTCCGGGGCGAGCGGCACCAGGTCCGGCTCCGGGAAGTAGCGGTAGTCCGTCGCGGTCTCCTTCGACCGGCCCGGGGTGGTGTCGCCGGTGTCCTCGTGGAAGTGGCGCGTCTCCTGGACGATCCGGCCGCCCGCGTCGAGCACCGACGCCTGCCGCAGCATCTCCGAGCGGACCGCCCGCTCCACCGAGCGCAGCGAGTTGACGTTCTTGGTCTCGGTGCGGGTGCCCCACTCCTGGCCGGACAGGTTGAGGGAGGTGTTGACGTCGCAGCGCAGCGACCCCTCCTCCATCCGCACGTCGGAGACGCCCAGCGAACGGATCACGTCGCGCAGCTCGGTGACGTACGCGCGGGCCACCTCGGGGGCCAGCGCCCCGGTGCCGGGCACCGGCTTGGTGACGATCTCCACGAGGGGGATGCCGGCCCGGTTGTAGTCGACCAGCGACTCCGTCGCGCCGTGGATGCGGCCGGTGGCCCCACCGACGTGCAGGGTCTTGCCGGTGTCCTCCTCCAGGTGCACCCGCTCGATGCCGATGCGCACCAGCTCGCCGCCCACCTCGACGTCGAGGTAGCCGTCGACGCAGAGCGGCTCGTCGTACTGGCTGATCTGGAAGTTCTTCGGCATGTCCGGGTAGAAGTAGTTCTTCCGGGCGAACCGGCACCACGAGGCGATCGAGCAGTTGAGCGCGAGGCCGATCCGGATCGTCGCCTCGATCGCCGCCTTGTTGGCCACCGGCAGCGAGCCGGGCAGGCCCAGGCAGACCGGGCAGACCCGGGTGTTCGGCTCGCCCCCGAAGTCCGTCGGGCAGCCGCAGAACATCTTGGTGTTCGTGCCCAGCTCGACGTGGGTCTCCAGGCCGATCACCGGCTCGTAGCGGGCGACGACGTCGTCGTACGCGGGCAAGGTGGTCGTGCTCATCGGTGCTCCTGCCTCACAGTGCCGGTGGGGTGAACGTGCCGACCGCGGACTCCAGCGCGGCGGCGACCCGGTACATCCGGTCGTCGGCCATCGTCGGGGCCATGACCTGGAGGCCGACGGGCAGCCCCTCGGAGAGCCCGCACGGCACCGAGATGCCCGGCCCGCCGTACAGGTTGGTGGGGATCGTGTACAGGTCGGCCAGGTACATCTGGTACGGGTCGGAGGTGCGCGCGCCGATCGGGAACGCCACGAACGGGGTGGTCGGCGAGATCAGCGCGTCGACCCGCTCGAACGCGGCCGTGAAGTCGCGGGTGATCAGCGTGCGGACCTTCTGCGCCTGCCCGTAGTAGGCGTCGTAGTAGCCCGAGGAGAGCGCGTACGTGCCGAGCATGATCCGGCGCTTGACCTCGGGGCCGAAGCCGGCGTCCCGGGTCAGCGACATGACCTCTTCGAGGGACCGGTTGCCGTCGTCGCCCTCGCGCAGCCCGAACCGGACGCCGTCGAAGCGGGCCAGGTTCGAGGAGCACTCGCTCGGGGCGATCAGGTAGTACGCCGGCAGCGCGTACTTGAAGTGGGGGCAGGACACCTCGACGATCTCCGCGCCGAGCTTGGCCAGGGCGTCGACGGAGTCGCGGAACGCCGCCGCGACGCCCGGCTCCGCGCCCTCGCCGGAGAACTCGGTGACCACGCCCAGCTTCACGCCGGTCAGGTCGCCGGTCGCGCCGAGCCGGGCGGCGGCCACCACGTCGGGCACCGGCTGCGGGATGGAGGTGGAGTCGCGCGGGTCGTGGCCGCCGATGGCCGCGTGCAGCAGCGCCGCGTCGAGCACCGTACGCGCGCACGGGCCGGGGGTGTCCAGCGAGGACGAGAACGCCACCAGGCCGTAGCGGGAGGTGCCGCCGTAGGTCGGCTTCGCGCCGACGGTGCCGGTGACCGCGCCCGGCTGGCGGATCGAGCCGCCGGTGTCCGAGCCGATGGCCAGGGGCGCCTCGTACGCGGCGAGCGCGGCGGCGCTGCCGCCACCGGAGCCGCCGGGGATGCGGTCGGTGTCCCACGGGTTGCGGGTCGGCCCGTACGCCGAGTATTCCGTGGAGGAGCCCATCGCGAACTCGTCCATGTTGGTCTTGCCGAGCAGCACCGTCCCGGCGGCGCGCAGCCGCTGCACGATCGTCGCGTCGTAGGGCGGACGCCAGCCTTCGAGGATCTTCGACCCGACGGTGGTCGGCACGCCCTTGGTGGTGAGCACGTCCTTGACGGCGACCGGCACGCCCGCGAGCGGGCCGAGCTCCTCGCCGGCGGCCCGGCGCTCGTCGACGGCGCGGGCGGCGGCGAGCGCGCCGTCGGCGTCGACGTGCAGGAAGGCGTTGACCCGGTCGTCGACGGCGGCGATGCGGTCCAGGTGGGCCCGGGTCACCTCGACCGCCGAGGTCTGGCCGTCGGCGACGAGGCCGGCGAGCTCGACGGCGGTCAGCTTGGTCAGGTCGGTCATGACGCCACATCCTCGTCCAGGATCCGCGGGACGCGGAACCGCTGCTCCTCGGCGTCGGGCGCGCCCGACAGGGCCTCGGCCGGGGTCAGGCCGGGCACCACCACGTCCTCACGCAGCACGTTGGTCAACGGCACGGAGTGGGACGTCGGCGGAATGTCCGCCGCGGCGACCTCGCCGACCTGGGCGACCGCCTGGAGGATCGTGTCGAGCTGGCCGGCGAAGGTGTCCAGCTCCTCCTCCGTGACGGCGAGCCGCGACAGTCGCGCCAGGTGCGCGACCTCCTCGCGGGAGATGGCGGCCATCAGTGCCCCCTTCTGGCTGTCTGTCCTGCTGCATCTGGCGGTGGCCGGCCGCGCGCCGGCAACGACGATGACGCGCGGTGACCGCAGCGAGTCTATTGCCCGGCACGGGCCGGGCGTCCCCGACTCCCCCCGCGGCCGGCGCGGTGGCGGGGTCAGCGGGCCTGCGGGGGGCGGCTCTCCGCCTCGCGGGCCGCCGGCCGCAGCGGCCGGTAGCGGGCCAGCCAGTCGGTCAGCTCCCCGGCGGGCATCGGGCGGGCGTAGAACCAGCCCTGCGCCACGTCGCAGCCGGCGGCGTGCAGCAGCCGCCAGGTGCGCTCGTCCTCGACGCCCTCGGCGACGACCCGCAGCCCGAGCGCCCCGGCCAGCTCGATCATCGACCGGACGATCGCGGCGTCGTCGGCGTCGTCGGCCATCCCGAGCACGAACGACCGGTCCACCTTGACCTCCGACAGGGGCAGCCGGCGCAGGTGCTGCATGCTGGAGTAGCCGGTGCCGAAGTCGTCCAGGGCGATGGCCACCCCGATGGCGTGCAGCCGCGAGATGGTGGCCAGCACCCGCCGGGGGTCGGCCATCAGCGCGCCCTCGGTGATCTCCAGTTGCAGCCGGTCGGGCCGGACGCCGTAGCGGGCCAGCCGGTCGGCGATCTGGTCGGCGATCTCGCCGGTGTGCAGGTCCCGGACGCTGACGTTGAGCGCGGCCCGCAGGGTGATCCCGGCCGCCGCCCACTTGGCCAACTGCTCCACCACGTCGTCGACGACCCGGCGGGTGAGCAGCCGCATCACGGCGCTCTGCTCGGCGACCCGGATCAGCTCCTCCGGGTCGACCATGCCCCGGCGCGGGTGCCGCCAGCGCAGCAGCGCCTCGACGCCCACCACCTCGCCCGTGGCGATGGCGACCTGCGGCTGGTAGTACATGGTGATCCGCCCGACGCCCTCGACGTCGCCGCACGCCGGCCCGGCCTGCGGCGCCGGCCCCACGGCGTCCGCCCCGCCCGGCTCGGCGTCGGGCCCGGCGGAGCGCCGGCGGATCGGGTCGGCGGCGGTGACGATCCGGTTGATCAGGTCGTCGGGGTGGTCCGGCTCCGCGCGTTGCCGGTGCCGGCGGGCCCGCCACCGGCCCGGCCCGGCGGGCGTCGGCCGCCCCGCGTCGACCGGGCCGCCCGCCGCCGCGGGGAGGGCCGCCGGCAGCGCGGCCCCGTCGCCGCCGCGCGCACCGACCGGCGCGTCGCGCTCCGCCGCCCCGGCCGGCCCCGCCTCGAGTACGCGCCGCAGGTCGGCCAGGAGCCCCAGCCGCTCGGCCGAGTTGTGGTCGGACTCGGCGGCGTAGACGGCGATGGTGTCGTTGCGGTGCTTGGCGTCGTACATGGCGACGTCGGCGTGGCGCATCAGGGTGGCGAAGTCCTCGCCGTGTTCGGGATACAGGGCGATGCCGATGGAGCCGCCGACGTCCAGCGGCAGCCCGTCCAGCGACACCGGCTCGGCGAGCGCGGCGACCAGCCGCTCGGCCGTGGCGCGGGCGGCGTCCACGCCGGCCAGGCCGGTGCTGACGATGGCGAACTCGTCCCCGCCGAGGCGGGCGAGCAGGTCCCGCTCCCCCACCGCGCCGGCCAGCCGGGCGCTGACCTCGATCAGCAGGCGGTCGCCGACGGCGTGGCCGAGCGCGTCGTTGACGTTCTTGAACCGGTCCAGGTCGATCAGCAGCAGCGCGAGGTGGGCGTCCGGTTCGTTGCGCGCGGACCGCTCGGCGTGCAGGTGGACCTGCTCGGCGACCTCGGCCAGCAGCGCCTTGCGGTTGGGCAGGCCGGTGAGCGGGTCGAGCGCGCCGAGTTGTTCCTGCTCGGCGGCGAGCCGGGCCATCCGGTACACCGCGAACAGCGGCACCAGCACCAGCGGGATCAGCGCGGCGCTGGCCCGGGCGGCGGCCACCAGCACGGGGGCGAGCAGCAGCAGCGACCCGGTGGAGATCAGCTCGTAGCCCAGGCCGGACCGGACGCCGGGCCACCAGCGGTCCGCGAAGCGCAGCCGGATGGCGGTGCTGACCAGGCCGTAGTTGACCGCGAACCAGACGGCGGTCGCCCCGCCCACCGCGAGCACGTCGACCGCGCGCAGCCGCCCGCCGGCGAAGATGCTCCCCGGCCCGAGCGCGGTGACCGCCGAGGCGGCGGCGAGGGCGCATGCGTACTGGGCGGCGTTGAAGCCGGAGCGCCATCCGGCGTGCCCCATCCGCCAGCCGGAGACGACCACCGCCACGGTCTGCACGGCCACCGCGGGCCCGAGCCCCCAGCCGAGCAGGATCGCGAAGGTGAAGCAGGTGGACGGGAAGACCGCCGACGACTGCCGCCGCCCGGGCGGCACGAACGGCCGCGCGTCGCAGACGACGGCGAGCGCCGCCATCGTCCAGAACGCCGCCGGCAGCTCGTCGAGCCGGCCCGCCAGCGCGGCCAGCGGCCCGACGGTGAGCAGCGCCGCCAGCGCGGCGACGGCGGCGACGAAGCCGAAGAAGGACGTCGCCCGCCCCGGCGGGACGGAGTTTCGCGGATCGGCGGCCTCCATCGCACCTCCCGGGCAGCGGTCACGACGGGCCCTGCGCCCGCCGTGACCACCATGAAACGCTCTGGGTGCCGCTTTTCAGAGATGACAGCCGCGAATCGGTCCTAGTCGTAACTAACTTGGTATACGCGGCCAGGTCCGGTCAAGGTGTACGAGCGGCCGCCCGTCGCGGGCCGCCGCGCTCCCGCTCGGGTCACTCGCCGACCCGGGCCACCTCCCGGGCCGCGTCCGGCCCCTGGTCGAGCAGGACCCGGAAGCCGTCCTCGTCGAGCACCGGCACCTTCAGGGTGGCCGCCTTGTCGGCCTTGGAGCCCGGGTTGTCGCCCACCACCACGAAGCCGGTCTTCTTGGAGACCGAGCCGGTGACCTTGCCGCCCCGGGCCTGGATCGCCTCGGCGGCCTGGTCGCGGGAGAACCCGCCGAGGGTGCCGGTCACCACGACCGTGAGCCCCTCCAGCGGGCGCGGCCCCTCGTCGACGGCCTCCTCGGCCATCCGTACGCCCGCCTCGGCCCACTTGCGCACCACCTCGCGGTGCCAGTCGACGGTGAACCACTCGACGATGCTGGCCGCGATCGTCGGGCCCACGCCGTCGACCGAGGAGAGCTCCTCCTCGCTGGCGGCCTGGATCGCCGCCATCGACCGGAAGTGCCGGGCGAGGGCCTGGGCGGCGGTCGGGCCGACGTGCCGGATGGAGAGCCCGACCAGCACCCGCCACAGGTCGCGTTCCCGGGCCACGGCGAGGTTGTCGAGGAGCTTGGTGGCGTTGCTGCCGAGGCTGCCGTCCTTGTTGACGAAGAACGGCGACCGGGCCAGCTGCTGCGCGTCGAGGCCGAACAGGTCGCCCTCGTCGGTGATGACCTGCGCGTCGAGCAGCGCCGCCGCGCCCTTGTAGCCGAGCACCTCGATGTCGAACGCGCCCCGGCCGGCCAGGTGGAACACCCGCTCGCGCAGCTGCGCGGGGCAGCTTCGGCTGTTGGGGCAGCGGATGTCGACGTCCGCCTCCTTCTCCGGGCGCAGGGCGGTGCCGCAGGAAGGGCAGTCCGCCGGCATCTCGAACCGCCTGGCGTCGGCGGGGCGCAGGTCGACCACCGGGCCGAGCACCTCGGGGATCACGTCGCCGGCCTTGCGGATCACCACCGTGTCGCCGATGAGCACCCCCTTGCGCTCGACCTCGTGCGCGTTGTGCAGGGTGGCCTGGGCCACCGTGGACCCGGCGACCAGGACCGGCTCCAGGATCGCGTAGGGCGTGACCCGGCCGGTGCGCCCGACGTTGACGGCGATGTCGAGCAGCTTGGTGTTGACCTCCTCCGGCGGGTATTTGAAGGCGATCGCCCAGCGGGGGGCCCGGCTGGTCGAGCCGAGCCGGCCCTGGATGGAGACCGGGTCCACCTTGACCACGACCCCGTCGATCTCGTGCTCGACGTCGTGCCGGTGCTCGGCGTAGTAGGCGATGAACCCGGCGACGCCGGCCAGGTCGGGCACGACCCGCCAGCGGTCGCTGGTGGGCAGCCCCCACGCGCGCAGCGCCGCATAGGACTCGGACTGCGCGGTCGGCGTGTAGCCGCGCCGGGCGCCGATGCCGTGCACCACCAGCCGCAGCGGCCGGGACGCCGTGACCCGGGGGTCCTTCTGCCGCAGGCTGCCGGCGGCGGCGTTGCGCGGGTTGGCGAAGGGCGCCTTGCCCTGCTCGACGAGGCTCGCGTTGAGGTCGGCGAAGCCGGCGATCGGGAAGTAGATCTCGCCGCGCACCTCGACGAACTCGGGCACCTCGGGAAACTCGTCGGACGGCGTCAGCCGGGCCGGCACGTCGCGGATGCTGCGGACGTTGGCCGTGACGTCCTCGCCGGTGCGCCCGTCGCCCCGGGTGGCGGCCCGGACCAGCCGGCCCTTCTCGTAGGTGAGGTTGATCGCCAGCCCGTCGACCTTGAGCTCGCAGAGGTAGGGCACCGGGCCGCCCGCGTCCCGCTCCACCCGCTCGGCCCAGGCCGCCAGCTCCTCGTCGGCGAACGCGTTGTCGAGCGAGAGCATCCGCTCGGCGTGGGTGACCGGCGTGAAGTCGGTGGAGAAGGTGCCGCCGACCCGCTGGGTCGGCGAGTCGGGGGTGCGCAGGGCGGGGAACTCGGCCTCCAGGGCCTCCAGCTCACGCAGCTGCCGGTCGAAGTCGGCGTCGGAGACGGTGGGGGCGTCCAGCACGTAGTAGCGGTACTGGTGTTCGGTCAGCTCCTGGCTGAGGGTGGCGTGCCGCTCCCGCGCCTCGGGGGTCGGCTCGGGGCCCGCCGCCGCCTCCTGCGCCGGGCTCACCTGCTGTGGAACGGCTTCCTCGGACATGTTGCCGGCTTCGGACACCGCGTCGACCTCCCTGTTCACGCTACCCCCGCACCGTATCGGGACGGTGGGACAATCCGCGGCCTGGGCGGCGCAGCCCACGTCACGCGAGGGAGGTTGGGCAGTTGCGGTGCCTAGGCAGCTGAATCACCAACGACATCACCCCCCACCGGCCACCCGGCCATGATCGTCTGCTGATTTCGGAGACGACACGCCGACGCCCGTCTCCGAAATCAGCAGACGATCATCGCTGGCTTCGGCACACAGCCTGCCCTGTCGCTGCGTCTCCCCGGAACGCCGCACCGTGTCCGATACGCTCCGACCGGCAACGAGTCGGCATCGCGTGTGCGGGTCGACCTGCGGCCTCCAGCCTGCGCCGACCCGCCTCAACTGGGGCAACGCGAGCAGCGCGTTCAGGCCGCCACATCGCCCCACGGCCCTACCGCCACAACGCCGCCGGGCTGCTGGCGCACCGCAGAGCGTGTCGCCGCCCGTAGCCGGGCTGCCGCGCAGGGCGCTGATGTCGTATTCGACTCAGCTCCCTATGTGCCGGCAGCAGTCATCCGCCCTCGGCCCGCCGCGGGCTCGGGGGGCGGGTCGAGGGCAGGCAGGGGAAGAGAGTAGTCGGGGCGCGGGAGGCAGTCGGCCGGGGAGCGGTCAGTCGAGTCCGGCGGCGAGGGCGGCGAGCTGGTCGGCGTACTCGATGCGGGCGGCCCAGTCGGTCGGCCAGGCCGGCAGGCCGTACGCCGCGCCGACGAACGCGCCGGCCAGGGCCGCGATGGAGTCGGAGTCGCCGGCGGTGGTCGCGCCGCGCGCCAGCGCGCCGACCGGGTCGTCGGCGTGCCACAGCGCGCAGAGCAACGCGGTCGCCAGCGCCTCCTCGGCCACCCACCCCTCGCCGGTACGCCGGCAGGGGTCGTCGCCGTCGTCGGGACGGGTCAGGGTGGTGGTCAGGCGGCCCAGCGCGCCCAGGCACTCGTCCCAGCCCCGGGCGATGAACTCCGGCGGCGAGTCGACGCCGGGGCGCTGCCACAGGTCGCCGAGCCAGTCCGACCGGTAGACCCGGCGCTGCTCCCGGGCCCGGTCGGTGAGCAGCGCCGGCAGCTCGGCCAGCGCCGCGCCGTCGCGCAGCAGGCGCACCGCGTACGCCGTCAGCTCGCTCGCGGCCAGCCCGGTCGGGTGGCCGTGGGTCAGGCCCGCCTGGAGCTGGGCGAGGCCGGCCAGGGTGTCCAGGTCGACGGCGAGCAGCCCGACCGGGGTGACCCGCATGTTGGCCCCGCAGCCCTTCGAGCCGGCCACGGTCGCCTCCTGCCAGCGCACCCCCCGGGACAGCTCCGCGCAGGCCCGCAGGCAGGTCATGCCCGGCGCGCGGTTGTTGTCGGGGCTGACCGCCCAGGCCAGGAAGCGCTCGCGCAGCAGCGGCTCGACCGCCGCCGGGGTGTACGCGGGCGCGTCGTGCAGCGCCCAGCCCACCGCGAGCGCCATCTGGGTGTCGTCGGTGACCAGCGCCGGGTCGCCCACCAGCTCCCGGGGGCCGGACGGGCCGTAGCGGCGGTGGATCTCGGCGACGGTCAGGAACTCGGTCGGGCGGCCCAGCGCGTCACCGTAGGCCAGGCCGAGCAGCGAGCCGGAGGCCCGCCGGAGCGAGGAGTCGATCACCCGTGTGATCATGCCGCGCCCCGGCGGTCCCCGCCATGTGGCGGGACACAGCCGGGGCCGGTCAGTCCCAGCAGAGGCAGAACGGGTGGCCGGCCGGGTCGGCGTAGACCCGGAACCCCTCCCCCTCGCCGTCGAGCCGGCGCGCGCCCAGCGCCAGCACCGCCCGCTCGGCCGCCTCGATGTCGGTGACGGTGACGTCGAGGTGGAGCTGCTGCGGCCGCTCCGGGTCGGGCCAGGTCGGCGGGCGCAGGTCGGGGGCCTTCTGGAAGGCGAGCCGGGGGTGCTGCCCCACCGGGCCGCCGAGGACCACCCACTCGTCGCCGTCGGAGTCACCCTCCGCCAGCGGCAGGCCCAGCAGCTCGGCGTAGAACGCCGCGAGGGCACGCGGGTCGGGGCAGTCGACGACCGTGCTACGCAGTTGACCGATCATGTGCCTCATCCTGCCCGCGGGGTGCGACAGGAAACCTCAGTCCTCGGCGAGTCGCCGGCCCGCGTCCCGGCACGCCGCGAGCACCGCCCGGACGTGCTGCGGCGTGGCCCCGGCCAGGCCGCAGGCGGGGGTGACCACCACCTGCTCGGGCAGCCGGCGACGCGGGAAGCCGAGGCGGTCCCAGAGCTGGCGTACCCGGTCGGCGACCTGGGCGGAGGTCGGCGCGCGACCGCCGGGCGGCGGGGTGGCCGGTGCGGCGCCGGCCAGCAGCCCGAGCCCGGCGTCGATCGCCTCGCCGAGCGGGTCCAGGTCCTGCACCAGGGCGAGGTCGAGCGCGACCGCCGCCGCGCCGGCCGAGCGGATCAGCTCCAGCGGGACGTCCGGCGCGCAGCAGTGCACCACGACCGGCACGCCGACGGCCTCGACCACCGCGCGCAGCAGGTCCGCCGCGTCGGACTGCGGCACCGGCCGGTAGGTGCCGAAGCCGCTCTCGGTGGGCACCCGCCCGGCCAGCACGGTCGGCAGGGACGGCTCGTCGAGCTGGAGCAGCACCGAGGCGCGGGGCAGCCGGCGGGCGACCGCCGCGAGGTGGGCGCGCAGCCCCTCGGCGAGGGAGCCGGCGAGGTCCCGCACCGCGCCCGGGTCGCGCAGCATCCGGCCGCCGATCGGCAGGTCGATGCCGGCGGCCAGGGTGTAGGGGCCGGCGGCCTGCACCTTGACCGGGCCGGCGTACTCCTCGGCCTGCTCGGCGAGCTGGTCGAGGTCGCGTTCCATCAGGTCCCGGGCCCGGCGCAGGTCCCGCCCCGGGCGGGGGGCGACCCGCCAGCGGGCCGCGTACAGCTCGACGGGCAGCTCGACCAGCAGGCCGCCGGTGCGGCCGATCAGGTCCGCCCCGGGGCCGCGCGCCGGCAGCTCGGGCAGGTGGGGCAGGGCGGGCAGCTCCCCGAGGACGATCCGCTGCGCCTCGGCGATGTCGGTGCCGGGCAGCGAGCCGATGCCGGTCGCCGCGCCGAGGGGCCAGGGCCACGCGCTAGCTGTCACGGGCGAAGGGTACCGGTCGGCGGCCGGCGGCACGCGGCGATGGTCGCACGACCGGGCACCGCGCCCGCGGCGCTGGTCGCACAGCTGTGCACCGCGCCCGCGACGCCGGTCGAGTCGGGCGGCGCGTCAGCCGGCGATGGTGGCCGAGCCGAGCACCACGTCGCCGGCCGGGTCCGGCCGGTACGCGACGACGGCCTGGCCGGCGGCGACGCCGCGCACCGGGCGGCGCAGCTCGGCGTGCAGCGTGTCGCCGGTCAGCTCGACCGTGGCGGGGACCACGTCGCCGTGGGCGCGCAGCTGCACCTCGCACTCGATCGGCCCGTCGGGGCGCTCGCCGCCGGTCCACACGGGACGCTCGGCGCGCACCGTGGAGACCTCCAGCGCCTCGGCCGGGCCGACGGTGACGGTGTTGGTCTTCGGGGTGATGGAGAGCACGTAGCGGGGACGGCCGTCGGGGGCGGGCCGGTCCAGGTGCAGGCCGCGGCGCTGCCCCACCGTGTACGCGTACGCGCCGGTGTGGCTGCCGACCACCGCTCCGGTGAGCGCGTCGACCACCTGGCCCGGCGCCTCGCCGAGCCGGCCGGCGAGGAAGCCCCGGGTGTCGCCGTCGGCGATGAAGCAGATGTCGTGCGAGTCGGGCTTGTCGGCGACGGCCAGGCCGCGCCGGGCCGCCTCCTCGCGGACCTGGGCCTTGGTCGAGTCGCCGAGCGGGAAGACCGACCGGTCGAGCTGGGCGCGGGTCAGCACCGCGAGCACGTACGACTGGTCCTTGGCCGCGTCGACGCTGCGGCGCAGCAGCCCGTCGGGGCCGAGCCGGGCGTGGTGGCCGGTGACCACCGCGTCGAAGCCCAGCGCCACGGCCCGGTCCAGCACCGCCGCGAACTTGATCTTCTCGTTGCAGCGCAGGCAGGGGTTGGGGGTGCGGCCGGCCGCGTACTCGGCGACGAAGTCGTCGACCACGTCGGCGTGGAACCGGTCGGCCATGTCCCACACGTAGAACGGGATGCCGAGCACGTCGGCGGCGCGGCGGGCGTCCCGCGAGTCCTCCAGCGTGCAGCACCCGCGCGCCCCGGTGCGGTAGGTCTGCGGGTTGCGGGCGAGCGCCAGGTGCACGCCGGTGACGTCGTGCCCGGCCTCCACGGCCCGCGCCGCCGCCACGGCGGAGTCGACCCCGCCGGACATGGCCGCCAACACCCTCACCCCGTCACGCTCCCTTCCCCGCTCCGAGCGTACCGGGCCCGGCGCGGCGGCCCCGGGGCAGCGGGCGCGGTCAGCGGGGCGCGCGCAGGGCGGCGGCGCGGCGGGCCCGCTCCACCGCCGCCGGCAGGGCCGCCACGAGCGCGTCGACGTCGGCCTGGCCGCTGGTGTGGCCGAGGCTGAAGCGCAGCGAGGAGCGGGCCCGGTCGTCGTCGGCGCCCATCGCGATCAGCACGTGCGAGGGCTGGGCCACCCCGGCCGAGCAGGCCGAGCCCGTGGAGCAGGCGATGCCCTGGGCGTCGAGCAGCAGCAGCAGCGCGTCGCCCTCGCAGCCGGGGAAGGAGAAGTGCGCGTTGCCGGGCAGCCGGTCGTCGGGGTCGCCGTTGAAGACGACCTCGGGCACGGCGTGCCGGACCCGCCGCACGAGGTCGTCGCGGAGGGCGGCGACGCGGGCCGCGTACTCCTGCTGGCCCTTCACCGCCGCCTCGACGGCGACCGCGAAGGCGACGATGCCGGCGGTGTCGAGGGTGCCGGAGCGCACGTCGCGTTCCTGGCCGCCGCCGTGCAGCAGCGGGGTGGCCGCGACGTCGCGGGCGAGCAGCAGCGCGCCCACCCCCGCCGGGCCGCCGAGCTTGTGCCCGGTGACCGTCAGCGCGGAGACGCCGCTGGCGGCGAAGTCGACGGGCACCTGGCCGACCGCCTGGATCGCGTCGGTGTGGAACGGCACCCCGTGCTCGGCGGCCACGGCGGCCAGCGCCGTCACGGGCTGGAGGGTGCCGACCTCGTTGTTGGCCCACATCGCGGTGACCACGGCGACGGCGTCGCCGTGCTCGGCCAGCTCGGCGCGCAGCGCCTCCGGGTCGAGCCGGCCGGCGGGGTCCACCGGGAGCCAGCCCACCTCGGCGTCCTCGTGCCCGGCCAGCCAGTCGACCGCGTCGAGGACCGCGTGGTGCTCGACGGCGCTGGAGACCACCCGGCGGCGGGCCGGGGAGGCGGCCCGGCGGGCCCAGAAGATGCCCTTGACCGCCAGGTTGTCGCTCTCCGTCCCGCCGCCCGTGAAGATCACCTCGGAGGGGCGGGCGCCCAGCGCGGCGGCCACCCGCTCGCGGGACTCTTCGACCCGGCGGCGGGCGCGGCGGCCCGCCGCGTGCAGTGACGACGCGTTGCCGACGTCGCGAGCGGCGGCCACGTACGCCTCCAGTGCCTCGTCGAGCATCGGAGTCGTCGCCGCGTGATCCAGGTATGCCATCGCCGTTCAGCCTACTGACCGGCCCCGCCCCCGCCCGACCCCGGAGGCCGCCCCGCCCTGGGGCGGGGCGGCCTCCGGGGCGGAACCCTCACACCGGGACGGCGGTGACGACGATGTTGTCCCGGTAACGACGGGTCTGCGGGTCGAACGGGCCGCCGCAGGTGATCAGCGTGAGCCGGGGGCTGCCGTCGCGGGCGAAGTACCGGTCCAGCGGGATCTTCGTCTTGGCGTACTCCTCGCGGGCGACGACCCGGTACTCGCGCGTCGTCCCGTCGCCGCCGGTGGCGGTGACGGTGTCGCCCCGGTCCAGCTCCCGCAGCCGGAAGAACGCCCCCCTGCCCTGTTCGGCGCTGTCCACGTGGCCGGCGATCACCACCGACCCGGCGTCGGCGGACAGGCCGGGGCCGTACCGGTACCAGCCGATCCGGTCCACGCTGGGCGGGACCTCGAACTCGTCGGTGCGCGGGTTGACCCCGACCGGGTCGACGCGGGCGGTGACGCCGATCGCCGGGATGCGCAGCCGCACCGGCGGCACGGTCGCGTCGCCGGCGGGCAGCTCGCCGGCCGTGACCGGCACCGACGGGCCACCGGGGGCGCTCGCGGCCGGCGATCCGGTGGCCACGGCCAGGGCCGCCGCGTCGTCCGCGCCGACGTCCTCGGCGGGCTGCGCGCCGCAGGCGACCACGGCGGCGACGGTGAGCGCGGCAGCGCCGGCGGCCAGCGCCGCCAGCGCGCCGCGGTCGCGCACCGTCACCGGCGGGACGTCCGGGCCGTGGCGGCGACCCGGACGCCGCCGCCGACCAGCAGCAGGACGCCGGCGCCGGCCAGCACGTACCACCAGGTCTGCACGCCGGTGCCGGCCTGGCCGCCGGTGCCGCTGGGCACGCCGCCCGGGGCGGAGTGCAGGCCGGTGATCGTCTGCGCCACCAGGTCGAGGTTCTTGGCCTCGGCGGAGCCGATCGCGTAGACGATGGTGGCGGTGCCCTCCTTCAGGTCGAGGTCGGCGGGGCCGATCGCCACGGTGTCGGTGCCGGCGAGCACCACGTCGGCGGAGACCGTGCCGGCGTCGACGTCGGCCTTCGACTCGTTCGGGTTGGTCAGGTCCTCGAAGACGGGCTTTCCGCCGGCCCGCACGTCCACGGCCGGGGCGGCGGCGGTGTGCCGGACGATCAGCCGGGCCTTGCCGGCGTCGACCTTGGCGGTGTCGTTGACGAACGGCGTGATCTTGGGCTTGCCCGCCTCGTCGAGGTGTGCGGCGAGGCTGATGTTCGCCCCGCCCGGCACCTCGGCGTCGTCGACGGTGAGGATCGCCTTGTCGAGCGCCTCGCCGGGCTTGGTCAGGGCGATGTCGTACGCGCCCTGCTCCAGGTCGAGCGGGCCGGCCACGTCGCCGGGCTTGAAGTTGTCGAGGGTCTTCCTGCCGTTGACGTACACGTCGACGGGGGTGTCGGGGATGCCGTGCACGACGGAGACCTTGCTGGTGGCGGCGTAGGCCGGCGTGGCGGTGAGCGCGCCGGCGCCGGCGAAGGCCAGCGCGGCGACCGCGCCGCCCGCGGCGACCCGACGGAAGTACGAGAGCTGCATGTCTGCCTCCTGGTGGTTCGTGCTGGTTCGTCAGGCCTGGTGTGCAGAACGGGTTACGCCGGCTCCCGCCGCCCCGGATGCGCCCTCCGACGACTTCTTTTTCTTTCCGCCCGGCGCATCCGCGGCGGTCCCCGGCGACGAAGAGCAGGTGAGACAGGTGCGGACGCACGAGGCGCGAAGGTGGGGCGATGACGGCGGGGGTTACAGTCGGGCATGCTCCACGGAAGGCGAACCGCCCGGTGACAGCGGTGCAACAGGAACCCGAGCCACCACCCCAGGACGACCTCGCCGAGCGGTTCCGCGCGGGCGACGAGGCCGCCCTGCGCCAGGCGTACGACCGGTACGGCCGGGCGGTGCTGCACCTGGCCACCAGCACGCTGGCCAACCGCAGCGACGCGGAGGACGTGACCCAGGCGACCTTCGTGGCGGCCTGGCTGGGGCGGGACACCTTCGACCCGACCCGGGGGTCGCTGATCGGCTGGCTGCTCGGCATCGGCCGGCGCAAGGTGGTCGACCGGCTGCGCGCCTCGGCGCGGGAGACCCGCGTGGTGGAGACGGTGCGGCAACTGCCCGACCCGGCCCCGACCGGCCCGGACCCGGACACGGTCGTCGACCGGCTGGTGGTGGCCGACGAGCTGGCCCGGCTCCCCGACGAGCAACGCCGGATGCTGGAGTTGGCGTTCTACGACGACCTGACCCACCAGCAGATCGCGACGGTGACCGGGGTGCCCCTGGGGACGGTCAAGAGCCACATCCGCCGGGGTATGGCGAGCCTGAAACGCAGATGGGAGGTGGACGGTGCAGCACCTGGACCACGACCGGCTGGTCTTCCTGGCGCTCGGTGAGAGCGAGGCGGACGACGGTGAGGCCCGCCACCTCGACGCCTGCGCGCACTGCCGGGCCGAGGTGAACGGCCTGCGGCACGTCGCCGGCCTCGGCGCCGGCACCCAGGGCCTCGGCGACCTGCCCGACCCGCCCGAGCACGTGTGGCAGGGGATCGTCGCGCAGGTCGCGGCGGCCGAGGCGCTGCCCTCGCTCGGCGACCGGCGCGCCGCCGGGGTGTCGGCGGCCGCCCCGACGCCGGGCGGCGGCGCAGGAGCGGAAAGCGGCGCGTCACGGCCCGGGCGGGCCGGTGGGCGGCGACGCCGGCTGCCCCGCTGGGCGGTCACGGCGGTCACGGCGGCCGCCGCCGCCGCGGTCGGCGTGGCGGGCACCTTCGCCGTGCTGTCGGGCCGGGCCGACGAGCCCCGGGCGCCGGAGCGCGTGGTGCTGGCCAGCGGGTCCCTGACCGCGTACGGGACGACGCCGCGCGACGCCAACGGGGACGCCCGGGTGTTCACCGACAACCAACTGCACCTGCACGTGGCGAATCTCCCGGCGGTACCGGGGTACTACGAGGTCTGGCTCATCGACCCGGCGACCATGCGGATGTTCTCGGTCGGCGTGCTGAACTCCGGCACGGGGGACGCGCTGCTACCGTTGCCGCCGAACGTCGACCTCCGGACCTACTCCGTGGTGGACGTCTCCGCCGAGCAGTACGACAACAAGCCCGCCCACTCCGGCGACAGCCTGCTGAGGGGCACCCTGACGGGCTGATCGGCGGGCCGGATCAGCTCCCCGGCCCGCCGATCAGCTCCCCGTCGACAACGGCGGAAGGGGGCCACCCGATCCCGGGTGGCCCCCTTCGGCGTCTCGCCCGGGTCGCCCCGGGGAGCGGCTCACTTGCGCTTGCGGATCTCCTCGGCGGCCTGCGGCACGACCTTGAACAGGTCGCCCACCACGCCGAAGTCGGCCAGCTCGAAGATGGGCGCCTCGCCGTCCTTGTTCACCGCGACGATGGTCTTCGAGGTCTGCATGCCGGCCCGGTGCTGGATCGCCCCGGAGATGCCCAGCGCCACGTAGAGCTGCGGGGAGACCGTCTTGCCCGTCTGGCCCACCTGGAACTGGTGCGGGTAGAAACCGGAGTCGACGGCCGCGCGGGACGCGCCGACGGCCCCGCCGAGCAGGTCGGCCAGCTCCTCGACCAGCTTGAAGTTGTCGGCGTTGCCGACGCCGCGCCCGCCGGAGACGACCACGGACGCCTCGGTCAGCTCGGGGCGGGAGCCCTTCTGCTCGGCGACCCGGTCGACGACCCTGGCCAGCTTGTCGGCGTCGCCCACCGTCACGGTGAGCTGCTCGACGGCGGGCGTGGCGGGCGCCGGGGCCGGGGTCAGCGAGTTCGGCCGCACGGTGACCAGCGGCAGGCCCCGGGTGACCTTCGACGTGACGATGGTCGAGCCGGCGAACGCGACCTGCGTGGCGGTGCCGTCGGCGGCGAGGGCGACCACGTCGGTCAGGATGCCGTTGTCCAGCTTGACGGCCAACCGGGCGGCGATCTCCTTGCCCTCCTGGGCGGAGGCGAGCAGCACGGCGGCCGGCTGGACCCGCTTGACGAGGTCGGCCAGCACGGTGGCCTTCGGGGCCACCAGGTAGCCGTCGATCTCCTCGCTCTCGGCGGCGTAGATCTTCTCCGCGCCGTACTCGCCCAGCTTCGCGCTCAGCGCCTCGGCCGCGCCGGGGCCACCGAGCACGACCGCGGCGGGCGTGCCCAGCTCACGGGCGAGGGTGAGCATCTCCAAAGTGACCTTCTTGACGCCGAACTCGCGGGTGGCTTCGACGACGACGAGAACCTCAGACATGACCTGCACCCCTCACACGAACTTCTCGGTGGCGAGGAACTCGACCAGCTGCGCGCCGCCGGAGCCCTCGTCGGTGACCTTCGCGCCGCCGGAGCGCGGCGGGCGCTTGCTGTGCTCCAGCACCGTGCTGGTCGCGCCGTCGAAGCCCACCTCGGCCGGGGCGACGCCGAGGTCGGCCAGGGAGAGGGTGCGCACCGGCTTCTTCTTGGCGGCCATGATGCCCTTGAACGAGGGGTAGCGCGGCTCGTTGATGGTGTCCCAGACGGAGACGACGGCCGGGGTCGAGGCGGTGACCACCTCGTAGCCCTCCTCGGTCTGCCGCTCCACGGTCAGGGTGGACCCTTCGACGGTGAGCTTGCGCGCGCCGGTCAGCGCGGCGACGCCGAGCCGTTCGGCGATCATGTGCGGCATGACCTGGACCCGGCCGTCGGTCGACTCGGCGCCGCAGATCACCAGGTCGGCGGCGAGTTGACCGAGGGCGGCGGCGAGCACCTTCGAGGTGGCCACGGCGCAGGAGCCGTGCAGGGCGTCGTCCACGACGTGCACGGCGGCGTCCGGCCCCATCGACAGCGCCTTGCGGATCGACTCGGTCGCCCGGTCCGGACCCATGGTCAGGATCGTCACCTCGCCCCCGTGCGCCTCCTTGATCTTCAACGCCTCCTCGATGGCGTACTCGTCCATCTCGTTGATGACGTTGCTCGCCGAACCGCGGTCGACGGTGTTGTCGTCAGGACGCAGGTTGCGGTCCGCGCCCGAATCGGGCACCTGCTTGACGAGTACGACAATGTTCATCGCGCTTCGACGACCCCTCCTGTTGGTGTGGCGATCCCTCGCCAGGTCACGGGCGCAGCCTCCCGCGAAACTTAACGATCGGTCAACCACGGGCTGCTGTGCACTTGCCCACGCGCCAATGTTACCCACAAGTAGCATCGGCTCCCGGGGGCCTCAGGGTGACACAGCTCACCGCGTGCCCGGCCGCCGGGGCGCGCCGCGCCGCACGCGCTCAGGCCGGCTCGGCCAGCGCGCCCCGGATCCGGTCGATCACCTCGGCCTCGGCCGGCGTCACCCCCCGGTGCGCCCGCGCCACCCGGTCGGCGGCGGCCAGCACCAGCGACCGGTACGCCGCGACGTCCCCCGGCGACTTCGCGCGCAGGATCCCCACCGCCCGGCCCAGCGCCGGCAGCACCACCGCCTCGACCTCCAGGGCCGAGTCCCGGGGCAGCCTCGGCAGCGGGCCGGTGGTCAGCGCCTCCTTCACCGGGCCGCTCGCCCCCGCCATCGCCCCCGACGCGGCGAAGCTCTCCCGCAGCATCGCGAACATGCCCGGGTCGGCGTTCGACACCAGGAAGACCGCGCCGAACGCGCCCGTCTTCAGGGTGAGTCGTTCCTCGTCCGTCAGCGGCTGCTCCATGGTCACGGAGTGTAGATGTAGGGCGTGGTGGTGGTGACCGGGACGAGACCCAACCGCTCCAGGATCGGCCGGCTGTCCTCGGAGGCGTCCACCTGCAACAGCGTCCGGCCCCGCTGGGCGGCCAGCCGCGCCCGGTAGCCGACCAGCGCCCGGTAGATCCCCCGGCGACGCCACTGCGCGAGCGTCGAGCCGCCCCACAGCGTCGCGAAGCCGGTGCCCGCCACGTAACGCACCCAGCCGGCGCTGACCACGGTCTCCCCCGCCTCGGCGACCACCACCGTGATCGACTGCGGGTCGGCGGCGATCTCCCTCCCCAGGCCCTCGATCAGGTGGCCCCGGGACTCGCCCCAGACCTCCTCCTCCATGGCCGCGATGCGCTCCAGGTCGGCGCGGGCGGTCACCTCGCGCAGGCGTACCCCCTCGGGGGGCACCGGGAGCGTGGCCGCCAGCGGCGCGACCGGGCCGACCACGACGGTCTCCCGCTCCTGCGGCACGAACCCGGCGGCCCGCAGCCGGTCGGGCAGGTCGGCGGGCTCGTCGTGGCCGTGCAGCTTCCACTCCACCGACTCGCCCCGCGCGCGGAAGAGCTCCACCTGGCGGGCGATCAGGTCGTCCAGCGCCGCCCCGGTCAGGCCGTCCAGGTCGCGGTACGTCAGGAAGCCCCCGTGGTCCAGGCCGAGGACGCGCACCAGCGGCCCGTCCCGCTCCACGGTCACGCCCGCCGGCAGCGGGTCCGGGGCCCACGCCTTGAGCTGGTTGTCGTACGCCTCGCGCAGCGTCGTCGCGTCAAGATCAGTCACCCGTCCAACCTATGCCCTGGACAAAGCGGATAATCGGCGGCGTGTGGGAGACGGTACGGCGGTGGTTCGACCCGCGGGAGCTGCGGTCGGTGGGCAGCACGCCCGACTACCGCTTCTCCCTGGCCAACGAGCGGACCTTCCTGGCCTGGCTGCGCACCGGGCTGGCCCTGGTGGCCGGCGGGCTGGCCGCCGCCCAGTTCCTCCCGCCGCTGCCGCTGGCGCACCTGCGCGAGGCGATCGCCATCGCGCTGCTGCTGCTCGGCGGCACCGTCGCCGTGCGGGCAGTGGACCACTGGGCCCGCACCGAACGCGCCATCCGGCTCGGCGAGGAACTGCCGGCGTCCCGCTTCCCCGCCGTGCTCGCCCTCGCCGTGGGGCTGGGCGCGGTGCTGCTGGTGATCGCGGTGCTCGCCCGCGCGGTCGGCGGCCGGTGACCGTCGGCCGCGCCCCGGCCGGCGACCCGGGGCTGCAACCCGAACGCACCCGTCTCGCCTGGCGGCGCAGCCTGCTCGCGCTCACCGCCGTCACCGTGCTGACCGTCCGGCTGGCGCTCACCGGGGACGCCACGGGGGCGGTGCTGGCCGGCGCGGCGGTCGCCGGCTGGGCGGCGGCCCTCGCCCTGTGCTGGGGCCGGGCCGTCGGGTCGGGCCCGGTGCGCGCCGCCTCCCGCACCATGCCGGCGCTGGCCCTCGCCGCCGCGTGGCAGGCCACGCTGGGCGTGCTGCTCGTCCTGCGCGGACTGGGTTGACGGGCGCGGGTGCGCCATGATGGGGAGATGGCCCGCCTGTACGTCCTGCTCTTCCTGGTCCAGATCGCGCTCGCGGTGTGCGCGCTGATCAGCTGCCTCTCCGCCGAGGAGGGGGCGGTCCGGGGGCTGCCCCGGTTCGCCTGGGTGCTGGTCATCCTGTTCTTCCCGCTGGTCGGCGCGATCACCTGGTTCCTCGCCGGCCGGCAGCGCCCCGCCGGAGGGCCGGGCACGCCCCGGTCGGCAGCCGGCGGTCCGCGCCGGCCGCTCGCCCCGGACGACGACCCGGAGTTCCTCGACTCCCTGGCCGAACGCGCCCGGCGGCAGGACGCCGAGCTGTTCCGCCGCTGGGAGGAGGACCTGCGCCGGCGCGAGGACGACCTGCGCCACCGCGAGGGCGACCCGCCCCGGGAGGAGAACCGCCCCGAGGTGTGACCGGGCCGCCCCCGGCGGGCGTCAGACGCGACGCCGCAGGGCCCGGACCGCCAACGGCGCGAAGACGGCGGCGAGCACGACGGCCCAGATCATCGCCTGGATCGCCGGGCCGACCACCGGGCCGCCCACCAGCAGGCCGCGCAGGGCGTCGGCCAGGATCGTCACCGGGTTGACCTCGACCCAGTGCTGGAGCCAGCCCGGCATCCGGTCGGTGGGGACGAAGACGTTGCTGGTGAAGGTGAGCGGGAAGATCACCATGAACCCGAAGATCTGCACCTTGTCGGGCTCGCTGACCAGCACCCCGACCAGCACCGAGATCCACGCCGCGGCCAGCGAGAACGTGAGCAGCAGGGCGAACGCGCCGAGCAGTCCGACCACCCCGTTGCCGAGCCGGAAGCCGAGGATCGCCCCGACGCCGATCAACAGCGACACCGACCACGCCTGCTTGACGGTGTCGGCGAGGATCCGCCCGGCCAGCGGGGCCCAGCGGGCGATCGGCAGGGCGCGTAGCCGGTCGAACACCCCCTTGGTGAGGTCGTTGTTGAGCCCGAACCCGGTGGTCATCGTGGCGAACAGGGCGTTCTGCACGATGATGCCCGGCAGGGCGAAGGTGAGGTACTCCCCCGGCGAGCCGGAGATCGCCGTGCCGAAGACGTACGTGAAGAGCAGCACGAACATCACCGGCTGGATGCTGAGGTCGACCAGCTCCATCGGGTTGTGCTTGATCTGCACCAGGCTGCGCCAGGCCAGGGTGAGGGTGTGCCGCAGCCCGGCGCCCACGCCGAGGCGGCGGGCCGGGGCGAGCGGGGCGGTGACGGTGGCGGCGGTCATGCCGGCGTCCTCTCCAGGTCGGCCCCGGACGGGCTGTCGGGCTCGGCGCGGTGGCCGGTGAGGTGCAGGAAGACCTCGTCGAGGCTGGCGCCCCGCAGGGCCAGCTCGGCCACGGGGATCTCGGCGTCGTCGAGGCGGCGGACCATGCCGGGCAGCACCCCGGGGCCGTTGACCGCGACGGTGACGGCGCCCTGGGCGACCTCCGGGCTGGCGGCGGCGGCCTCCCCCGCGATGGCCACCACGGTCGCCAGGTCGGCCGGGTCCACCGGGCGGACCGTGAGGACCTGGCCGCCGGTCTTGGCCTTCAGCTCCTCCGGGGTGCCGTGGGCGATCACCCGGCCGTGGTCGACCACGGCGATCTCGCTGGCCAGTTGGTCGGCCTCCTCCAGGTACTGCGTGGTCAGCAGCACCGTCACCCCGTCGGTGACCAGGCCGCGCACGGTGTCCCACAGGTCGTTGCGGCTGCGCGGGTCGAGCCCGGTGGTCGGCTCGTCGAGGAACAGCACCTGCGGCCGGCCGACCAGGCTGGCGGCCAGGTCGAGGCGGCGGCGCATGCCGCCGGAGTAGGTCTTCGCCGCCCGGTCGGCGGCGTCGGCGAGCTGGAACCGGGCGAGCAGCTCCCGGGCCCGGGCCCGGGCGTCGGCCCGGGAGAGGCCGAGCAGCCGGCCGATGAGCAGCAGGTTCTCCGTGCCGGTGAGCGCCTCGTCGACCGAGGCGTACTGGCCGGTGAGGCCGATGAGCTGGCGCACCCGGTGGGCGTCGCGGCGCACGTCGTACCCGCCGACGGTGGCGTGACCCTCGTCGGCGGCGAGCAGGGTGGCGAGCACCCGCACGGTGGTGGTCTTCCCGGCCCCGTTGGGCCCGAGCAGCCCGTACACGGTCCCGCTGGGGACCGCGAGGTCGACTCCGGCGAGGGCCGTGGTGGCGCCGAAGCGTCGCACCAGGCCCTCCGCCCGGATCGCGTACGTCATGGAAACTCCTGTCGTCTGTGCATGTGTCACGCCAACTGGCCGACGGCACTGACAAACTGCCGAGCCTCGGCTGACGTTACGACGACAGACGCCGGGAGTCCCCCGAATTAAGCGGTGGCGCTCAGGCCAGGTTCGACGAGCGGGGGTACGCGTCGGCCGGGTCGGTGAGCACGTTGACCAGGTACGGCACGCCCGAGGCGAAGGCCCGCTCCAGGGCCGGGGCGAGGTCGCCGGCCTTCTCGACCGTCTCGCCCGCCCCGCCGAGGGCCTCGACGACCTTGTCGTAGCGCAGGCCGGGCTGGAGGTCGGCGGCGACGTCGTAGCCGTACATGGCGCGCATCGGGTGCTTCTCCAGCCCCCAGATGCCGTTGTTGCCGACCACGATCACGACGGGGAGTTGCTGGCGCACCAGGGACTCGACGTCCAGCAGCGAGAAGCCGGCCGCGCCGTCGCCCATCAGCACGCAGACCTGCCGGTCGGGGTGGCTGACCCGGGCCCCCATCGCGTAGCCCATCCCGGTGCCGAGGCAGCCGTACGGGCCCGGGTCGAGCCAGGTGCCGGGCTGGGCGGGCTCCAGGTACTTCCCCGCGTACGAGACGAAGTCGCCGCCGTCGCCGATGGTGATGGCGTCGGGGGCGAGCACCCGGCGCAGCTCGCCGTAGACGCGGGCCGGGCGGATCGGGTCGGTCTCGGCGGCCATCGCCTCGGCGTCGCGGGCCTTCGCGGCGTCCTCGGCCTCGCGCAGCCGCGCGATCCAGTCGTCGTGGTCGGCCCGGTCGCCGGGGTGCTCGGCGAACGCGGTGAGGATCAGCCGCAGGTCACCGGCGGGCGAGGCGGCCGGGGTGACGTGGGTGGCCCGCTGGCTGGGCGCGTCGACCACGTGCACGACCCGCGCGTCGCCGAAGTCGCCGAAGGCGAGCCGGAAGTCCAGCGGGGTGCCGACCACGACGACGACGTCGGCGCCGGACAGGGCGGCCCGGCGGGCCTTGGCGAAGGCCAGCGGATGCGACGGGGGCAGCGCGCCGCGCCCCATCCCGTTGGTGAACACGGGCACCCGCAGCGCCTCGGCGGCGGCGCGCAGGGCGTCGACGGCGTTCCCGGCGTACACGTCGGAGCCGGCGATGAGCACCGGGCGGTGGGCGGCGGCGATCAGCCCGGCGGCCCGGGCCACCTCCTCCGGGTCGGCCTCGATCGGGGCGGGCGCGACCGCCTCGGGCAGCTCCGCGTCGCCGACGGAGAAGATCGCCTCCAGCGGGAAGTCGAGGAAGACCGGGCCCCGGTGCGGGGTGAGCGCGGTGGTCAGCGCCGCGCTCACCGCGCGCGGGATGTCGTCGGCGCCGAACACCGTCTCGGCGTGCTTGGTGACGGGGGCGACCAGCGGCAGGTGGTCCATCTCCTGGAGGCTGCCGGAGCCCCAGCGGAACTGCGGGGCCCGGCCCCCGAGCACCAGCACCGGCGAGGCGTTGAAGAAGGCGCTGGTCAGCCCGGAGACGCCGTTGGTGACGCCGGGGCCGGCGGTGAGCACGGCGAGGCCGGGGCGGCGGTTGAGCTTGGCCACCGCCTCGGCCGCGAACACCGCCGACTGCTCGTGCCGCACGTCGTAGAGCGGGAAGCCGGCGGTGTGCGCCGCGTCGTAGAGCGGGAAGACGTGCCCGCCGGAGAGGGTGAACATCTCGCGTACGCCGTGCGCGCGCAGCGCCGCGAGCGCCAACTGTCCGCCGTGACCCTCGACCCGCTCCGTCATCGCCGCTCCCCTCGCCGTGGCCGGAGTCACACGCTACTGGCCGGTAGGCAGAATGTGAACCAGGCTCGGGTCAGCGGCCGGTGAAGTCGGGCTTGCGCTTCTCGACGAAGGCGGCCATCCCCTCGCGCCGGTCGTCGGTGGCGAACAGCGCCGCGAAGAGCTGGGTCTCCCAGGCCAGGCCCGAGGTGAGGTCCATGTCCAGGCCGGCGTCGACCGCCAGCTTCGCCGCCCGCAGCGCCTGCACCGGCCCGCTCAGGTACGGGGTGACCAGCTCGACGGCGGCGGCGTACACGTCGGCGGCCGGCACGACCCGGTCGGCCAGGCCGATCCGCAGCGCCTCCTGCGCGTCCACCATCCGGCCCGACATGATCAGGTCCTTCGCGCGGGCCGGGCCGACGAGCCGGGCCAGCCGCTGCGTGCCGCCCGCGCCGGGGATGACGCCCAACTTGATCTCCGGCTGGCCGAGCTTCGCGTCCTCGGCCACCACCCGCCAGTCGCACGCCAGGGCCAGCTCGCAGCCGCCACCGAGGGCGTACCCGGTGATCGCGGCGACCACCGGCTTGGGGATCCGGGCGAACGCGCCCAGCGCGCTGGACAGGTCCGCCGCCCGCTCCGCCATGTCCACGTAGGACATGACGGCCATCTCCTTGATGTCCGCGCCGGCCGCGAAGACCTTCTCGCCGCCGTACACGATGACGGCGCGGACCCCGGGGTCGGCGGTGGCCTCCGCGGCGGCGGCGCGCAACTCCTCCTGGACCTGCTTGTTCAGCGCGTTCATCGGCGGCCGGTCCAACCGGATGGTGCCGATGCCGTCCTTGGTCTCCAGCCGCACGAACTCGCTCACGCTGCCCTCACTTCCTCGTCGAAGTCGCGTGCCAACCTTACGGCCCGGATCGTTGGGGCAGATAGTCTGATGTCCGCCCCTGCCCCACCGGAGGCCGCCATGGTCACGTACTACGACGACAGGTCGGTGCAGGTCACCTCCACGGCGGTGCGGGCGGACGGCCGGACGTACCCGCTGGCCGAGATCAGCGTGGTCTGGCACCTGCGCGGCAGCCGGTCCTGGCGGGTCCTCGCCGGCCGGGGCGCGATCGGCGCGGCGCTCGCCGCCCCGCTGGTAGCCGCCGCGCTGGGGGTGGCGCTCGCCCTGTGGCTGCACCGCTCGCTGACCGTCACGATCGCCATCGTAGGGGCCTCCGTGCTGGTCGGGCTCGCCGTCGGGCCGGTCGCCGACTTCCTCTTCGAGCGCCTGGACCGCTCGTACGCCCGGGGCAGCCGCCAGTGGGAGCTGTGGGCCCGTTGGCGGGGCCAGCCGGTGCGGCTGGTGCAGACGGGCGACGCGCTGCGCTTCGGGCAGATCTACCGGGCGGTGCAGCGGGCGGTGGAGGCGGGGCAGGCGCAGGCGGGGCAGGCGGAGCGGTTCGGTCGGACCGGCGGCCGCCCGCCGGGAAGCGCCGTCAGGCCGTAGCGCCCCGGCGCGGACCCCGGCCGGTGCCCCGCCCCGCCCCGGCCGGTGCGCGGCGGGCCCGTGCCCGGCGGCCGTTCGCGGCGGCCCGAGGGAGGCGGATCCCACGTGGCCCCGCCCAGCAGGGGCTTCAGCCAGACTAGGGAGCTGATGTCGTAGCCGACTCAGCTCCCTAGCGCGCCGAACGTCCCTCGCCGGGCTGGGCGGGCACGCCCGGCGGCGGTTAGGCTTGGTGATGGCCATCTATTACCAGGACGACGCGGTGCAGGTGACCTCCGAGTCGATCCGGGTGGGTGGCCACACCATCCTGCTCGCCGACGTCACCTACGTCTGGCACGCGCGCGGGCGCACGACCCTCGCCGTGCGCGGCCGGGTGATCGGTCGGGGCGTGCTGGTGCTCCTGCTGTCGCTGCCGCCGCTGGTGGCGCTGGTCTGCGTGGTGTCGCTCGCCTGGTCCGCGCAGGACCGGGGCAACTGGACCCTCGCCCTGATCATCCTGGCCGCCTGCGCGGTCGGCGCGCTGGCCCTGGTCCCGTTCCTGGAGGTGCCGCTCGGCTGGCTCGACCGCTCGTACGAGCGGGGCAACCGGGTCAACGAGCTGTGGGTGCAGCACCACGGGCGGGAGGTGATGCTGCTGAGCACGCCGGACGCGCTGCGGTTCGGGCAGATCTACCGCGCCGTGCAGCGGGCCGTGGAGCAGCAGGGCGACCGGGGCTGACCGGGCGGCACTGGCCCGTCCCGCGCACACTGGAGGGCATGGTGCTTCCCCTCCCCCGGCCGTCCGCCGTCGTCGGCCTCACCCGCTCCGCACTCGACCAGGCGCTCGGTTCGGCGGCCTCCGTCGCCGCCCTGCCGGCCCGCGCCTTCGCGCTGCTCGACGGGGTGGAGGCGCTGCTGCACCGGGTGAACGGGGTGGTGGACCGGATCGAGGGGACGCTGGACCGCACCGACCGGATCCTCGACGACGCCGAGAGCGCCGTCCGGGAGGTCGCCGTGATCAGTGCCGCCGCGACCACCGCGATCGACACCGCCACCGAGGTCGCCGCCGCCGCGGCCGTGGTCGTCGGCGAGGCCGAGCGGGTCTCCGCCGCCGCCGGCACCGTGGTCGCCGAGGCCGACGCGGTGGCCCACCGCGCCGCGGGGACCGTGACCGCCGCCGCGGCGGCGGCCGGCACCGCCGCCGAGCTGCTGGCCGCGTACGAGCCGGCGCTGCGCCGGGGCGCGCCGATGGCGGCCCGGTTCGTCGAGCAGCTCAGCCACGAGGAGGTGACCGCGGCCATCCGCCTCGTCGACGAGCTGCCCAAGCTCAGGGAGCACCTGACCGCCGACGTGCTGCCGATCCTGGCGACGCTGGACCGGGTGGGCCCCGACCTGCACGACCTGCTCGACGTCACCCGCGACCTGAAGCTCGCGGTGGCCGGCATCCCCGGCCTCGGCATGCTCCGCCGCCGGGGCGAGAAGCTGACCGACGAGTGAGCCGGTCCGGCGGGTGGGGCCGGCCGACCAGGGTGGATCAGGCCGGCGGGGCGTAGAGCTGGTCGATCTCGGCCCGGCTGGGCAGGGCCACGGACGCGCCGAGCCGGCGTACGCAGGCCGCGCCGGCCGCCGCCGCCCAGTGCACCGCCGCCCGCAGGTCCCGCCCCTCCCCCCAGGCCACCGCGAGCGCGGCCGTGAACGCGTCCCCGGCGGCGGTCGAGTCGACCACCTCCACCGGCACCGCCGGGACGTGCACCGGCGCGGCGTCGCGCGCGACGTACCAGGCGCCCGCGCCGCCGAGGGTCAGCACCGCGCGGGGCACCAGCGCAAGCAGCGCGCCCGGGTCGTCGCGCCCGGCGCCGGTGAGCATGCGCGCCTCGGTCTCGTTGACCACCAGCAGGTCCACGGCGTCGAGCAGCTCCGCCGGCACGTGCCGGGCGGGCGCGGCGTTGAGGATCACCCGGGTGCCGGCGGCCCGGGCGGCCAGCGCCGCCTCGGTCACCGTCGCCACGGGGATCTCCAGCTGGGCGACCAGGACGTCCGCGTCGCGTACGGCGGAGAGCTCGGCCTCGGTGAGGCCGGTGAACGCGGCGTTCGCGCCGGGGGTGACCAGGATGGCGTTCTCGCCGTCGGCGCTGACCATCACCAGGGCGACGCCGGACGCCCCGTAGACCACCCGGAGATGCCCGGTGTCGACGCCCGCCGCCGTGATCCGCGCCCGCAGGGTCACCCCGAACGCGTCGGAGCCGATCGCGCCGAGGAAGGCGCAGGACGCGCCGGCCCGCGTGGCGGCGACCGCCTGGTTGGCCCCCTTGCCGCCGGGCACCATGACGAAGTCGCTGCCGAGCACCGTCTCGCCGGGGCGGGGCAGGGCCCCGGCGGTGGCCACCAGGTCCATGTTGGCGCTGCCCACGACGGCGACGCGGGTCTGCCGCACGGTTGCCTCCCTTGTTCCGGCCACTGCGGCCGCACGGACGCGGCTCAGGCGGCGCGGGCCGTCCAGCGGTCGCCGTGGCGCTCGACCGTCAGCGGCAGGCCGAAGGTCTTGGCGAGATTGTCGGCGGTGAGGGTGTCGCCGAGCAGCCCCTGGGCCACCACGACGCCCTCGCGCAGCAGCAGCGCGTGGGTGAACCCGGGCGGGATCTCCTCGACGTGGTGGGTGACCAGGACCAGCGCCGGGGCGTCGGGGTCGGCCGCCAGCTCGGCCAGCCGGGCCACCAGGTCCTCGCGCCCGCCCAGGTCGAGGCCGGCGGCGGGCTCGTCGAGCAGCAGCAGCTCGGGGTCGGTCATCAGCGCGCGGGCGATCTGCACCCGCTTGCGCTCCCCTTCGGACAGGGTGCCGAAGGCCCGGTCGGCGAGGTGCCCGACGCCGAGCTGGCCGAGCAGGGCGCGGGCCCGCGCCTCGTCGGCGGGGTCGTAGCTCTCCCGCCAGCGCCCGACCACCGACCAGGCGGCGGTGACCACCGCGTCGGCGACCAGCTCCTCGGCGGGCACCTGCCCCGCGAGGGCCGCGGTCGACAGGCCGATGCGGGTGCGCAGCTCGTTGATGTCGGTGCGGCCGATGCGCTCGCCCAGCACGTGGGCGACGCCGGTCGTCGGGTGCAGCCGGCCGGCGGCCAGGTTCAGCAGGGTGGTCTTGCCGGCCCCGTTGGGGCCCAGCACGACCCAGCGTTCGTCCAGCTCGACCCGCCAGTGCACGTCGTGCAGCAGCGCGGTGCCGGACCGGCGTACGGCGACGCCGTCCAGGCTGACCACCAGATCCGCGTCCACGGGGCTGGCGGCGGGGGCGGCGGCGGGGGCGCCGGGGATCAGGTCACCAGTCACCCGCCCATCCAACCACGCACCTCCACACCGCCCCCCACGGGCGGCGTCCACGCCCTAGGGTGGGGCGCCGTGTCGTTGGTCACCGCACGGGGGAGGCGCGGATGTCACACCGGGAGCACGTCGGATGAGCGCCGTCATCGAGATCGAGGGGCTGCGCAAGACGTTCCACGGCCCGTACCGGAGCCGGCACGTCGCCGTGGACGGCTTCGACCTGCTGGTGGGGCGGGGTGAGGTGCACGGCTTCCTCGGGCCGAACGGCTCGGGCAAGACCACCACGCTGCGCGCCCTGCTCGGCCTGGTCCGCGCCGACTCCGGCCGGATGCGGCTGTTCGGCGAGGACGTCCCGCGGGCGCAGGCGCGGGTGGCCGCCCGGGTCGGCGCGATCGTGGAGACCCCGCAGTTCTTCGGCAACTTCACCGGGCACCGCACGCTGCGGCTGCTCGCCCTGGCCGGCGGGGTGCCGACCCGGCGGGTCGACGAGGTGCTGGCCCAGGTGGGGCTGCTCGACCGGGGCGAGGACGACGTGCGGGGCTACTCGCTGGGCATGCGGCAGCGGCTCGCGGTGGCCTCGGCGCTGCTCAAGGAGCCGGAGTTGCTGATCCTCGACGAGCCGGCGAACGGGCTGGACCCGGCCGGCATCCGGGAGATGCGGGACCTGATGCGGTCGCTGGCCGACGCGGGGGTGACCGTCCTGCTGTCCAGCCACATCCTCGGCGAGATCCAGCTGATCTGCGACCACGTGACGATCGTCTCGGCGGGGCGGCGGGTGGCCTCCGGCCCGGTCGCGGAGGTGCTGGCCGGCCACGACCGGCACGAGTGGCTGGTGCGCGTGCCGGAGCCCGAGCGGGCGGCGGAGCTGCTGCGCGCCGCCGACCTGATGGTGGGCGAGCGCCCCGACCACCTGGTGGTCGGCGGGGTGTCCGACGCCGGCGAGGTCAGCCGGCTGCTCGGCGAGCAGGGGCTGTGGGTACGCGAGCTGGTCCCGCTGCGGCCGGACCTGGAGAGCGTCTTCCTGGAGCTGACCGACGGCGGCACGCACGACGGGGAGGCAGGGGCATGAACCTGGTTCGGGCCGAGTGGGAACGGCTGGCGGCACGCCGGTTCGTGCGGCTCATGCTGGCGCTGCTGGTGCTGGCGTTCGCGATCACGGCGGCGACCGCGCTGGTGGGTTCGCACCGGCCGTCGTTCACCGAGATCGCCGCTGCGCGACAGAGCGCCGCCGCGGAGCGGCAGGCGTTGGAGGAGACGTTCCAGCAGTGCCTGGCGGCCGTACGCGGGACGCTGCCGCCGGAGGAGGCCCAGGACTACCCGCCGGACTGTTCGGTGTTCGACCCGGGGCAGCGCGACCGGCTGCCGGTGGCCGCCGACTATCTCCACGGGGTGTTCACCTTCGCCGACCAGGCCCGGCCGCTGCTCTATTTCCTCGTCCTGTTCCTGGTGCTGTTCGGGTTCCTGGTGGGTGCGTCGTACATCGGGGCGGACCTGTCCACCGGCGGGGTGGTGAACCTGTTGATCTGGCGGCCCCGGCGGCTCGCCGTGCTCGGCGCGAAGCTGGGCACCCTGCTGGGGGCGGTGACGCTGCTGTCGGTGCTGGCGTCGGCGGCGTACCTGGGGGTGTTCTGGCTGATCGGGCAGGGCGCCGGGCTGCCCGGGGTGACGGGCGGCGACTTCTGGCCCGGGCTGGGGCTGGTCTGGCTGCGCGGGCTGGTGCTGGTGCTGCTCGTCGCGACGGCCGGCTTCGCCCTGGCCACGCTGGGCCGGCGGACGGCGGCGGCGCTCGGCGCGGTGACCGCGTACGCGGTGGTGTGGGAGCTGGGCCTGCGGGTGGTGGTGGAGGTGGTGGGCCTGCCGCGCGGCGAGGACTGGATGCTCTCCACGTATCTCGACGCGTGGTTGACCGGCGAGGCCCGGCTCTCCGACGCGACCGCCTGCCGGGGGGTGGGCGGCTACTGCGACGGCAGCTACCAGATCGGCTGGGGGCTCGGGCTGGTGGTGCTGCTGGTGCTCGTCGGCGCGCTGACGGCGGCGGCGTTCGGCGCGTTCCGTCGCCGCGACCTCGCCTGAGCCGCCCGCCGGGCACCACACCTCGCCGGGCCGCCCGCCAGGCGCGGCGACACGTTGCAGCACCCCGCGCGGTGGTGAAGAATTCCTTCACATGAGCCGCGCGGGGTCAGCCCACGGTGCTGCCGAAGACCTCGTCGCGCACCGCGTCCAGGGCCGTGCGCAGCGCGCCGTGCAGGATCGGCTCCTCGGTCAGCCCCGTCGGCACCACCCGGGGCCGGACCAGGGTGATCGCGGCCACCTCGTGCTGCACCCGCTCGGCGAGCGCCGCCCCGCCGGCCTGGCCGACCTCGCCCGCGAGCACCACCAGCGGCGGGTCGAGCACCACGCAGGTGCTCGCCACGCCCAGGGCCAGCCGGCGGGCCAGCTCGTCGAGCAGCGGGCCGCCGGCGGTGCCGGCGGCGATCGCCGCGCGCACCGCGTCGGCCGCCGAGTCGGCCGGCAGCCCGTGCTCCCGGGCCACGGCGAGCACCGCGTCGGCCCCGGCGAGCTGCTGGAACGCCGGCTTGGCCCGGCGCGACACGTCGCGCGGGATGGGCACGCCGGGCACCGGAAGGTAGCCGATCTCGCCGGCCGCGCCGCTGCTGCCGTGGTGCAGCCGGCCGCCGAGCATGATCGCCAGGCCGACGCCCGCGCCCACCCAGACCAGCACGAAGTCGCGGTTGTCCCGGGCCGCCCCGGACTGCGCCTCGGCCACGGCCGCCAGGTTGACGTCGTTCTCGAAGACCACCGGGGTGGCCAGGTCCTCGCGCAGCGCGGCGAGCAGGCCCCGGTGCCAGCGCGGCAGGTTGAACGCGAACGTGATGTCGCCGCTGGCCGGGTCGACCAGGCCGGGGGTGCCCAGCACCACCCGGCGCACGCTGGACAGCTCCGCCCCCGCGCCGCTCGCGGCCTGGACGACGGCGTTGTGCACCACCCCGACCGGGTCGTCGGTGTCCCGGGTGGACTGCTCCACCCGGGAGACGACCGCACCGGTGATGTCCGCGCAGGCGGCCACCACCCGCTCGGCGCCGACGTCCACCCCCACCACGTACGCCGAGCCCGGCCGGACGGCGTACAGCTGGGCGTTCGGGCCCCGCCCGCCGGCCTGCTCGCCGACCCGGGCGACCAGGCCGCGCTCCTCCAGCCGCTCGACGAGCTGGGAGGCGGTGACCTTGGACAGCCCGGTCAGCTCGCCGAGCCGGGCCCGGGTCAGCGGCCCCTGCTCCAGCAGCAGCTCCAGCGCCGCGCGGTCGTTGAGCGCCCGCAACAGGCGGGGGGTGCCGGGCAGGCGGGTCGCACTCATGCCACGTCCTCAAATTTTCGTAAACTTTGCTAACCAAACCGACACGCGGGTGACCGTAGCGTAACGGCCGCCCCGGACCTGGGTACTCGGACGACCCGGCACCCGCCGACGCCTCCGGTACGACGACCGCGCCCGACCGGGCACGGCAGAGGGGAGACCTCCGTGGCGACCGATCCTGGACTGCGCCGGCTCGCGCTGGGCACGCTGCTGGCCGCGTACCCGGGGCCGGTCCCGCCGGACTGGGCCGTCGAGCTGGTCGCCGAGGGGCTCGCCGGGCACACCCTGTTCGGCACGAACGTGCACGACCCGGCCCAGGTGGCGGCGAGCACCGCCGCGCTGCGCGCTGCCCGGCCCGACGTGCTCGTCGCGATCGACGAGGAGGGCGGGGACGTGACCCGCCTCGCCCACGCGACCGGCAGCCCGTACCCGGGCAACGCCGCCCTCGGCGCGGTCGACGACCCGGCGCTGACCGGGCAGGTCTACGCGGCGATCGGCGGCGAGCTGGCCGCCCTGGGGATCACCGTGGACCTCGCCCCGACGGTGGACGTGAACACCGCCGACGAGAACCCGGTGATCGGCACCCGCTCCTTCGGCGCGGACCCGGCCCGGGTGGCCGTCCACTCGGCGGCAGCCGTCGCCGGGCTCCAGTCGACCGGGGTGGCCGCCTGCGCCAAGCACTTCCCCGGCCACGGCGCGACGGTCGCCGACAGCCACCACGAGCTGCCCACCGTCGACGCGTCCCCGGCGCTGCTGCGCGAGCGCGACCTGCCCCCGTTCGCGGCGGTCGTCGACGCCGGGGTCAAGTCGATCATGAC
This sequence comes from Micromonospora sp. WMMD712, assembly GCF_029581295.1. Classification (NCBI taxonomy): domain Bacteria; kingdom Bacillati; phylum Actinomycetota; class Actinomycetes; order Micromonosporales; family Micromonosporaceae; genus Micromonospora; species Micromonospora sp. WMMD712. The sequence continues at coordinate 6,357,607 of NZ_CP120743.1, read as the reverse complement.
CGCGCACATCCGGGTGCCCGCGCTCACCGGCGACGGCCCGGCCACCTTCAGCCGCCCGGTCCTGGTCGACCTGCTCCGCCGCGAGCTGGGCTTCACCGGGGCGGTGATCACCGACGCGCTGGAGATGCAGGGCGCGGCGCTGGCCGCCGGCGGGGTCGGCCCGGCCGCCGTCCTGGCGCTCGCCGCCGGGGCGGACCTGCTCTGCATCGGCGCGCGGGTCGACGCCGGCCTGGTCGAGCGGGTCGCCGCCGAGATCGTCGCCGCGCTGGGCGACGGCCGACTCGACCGGGCCCGGGTCGAGCAGGCCGCCGGCCGCGCCGCCGCGCTCGCCGCCGGAACGCGGGCCGCCGCGCTCGCCGCCGCGCACGGGGCCGCCCGCCCGCCGGCGCCCACCCCCACCGACCTGGGGTACGCCGCCGCGCGGCGCGCCGTCCGGGTGGAGGGCGACGTCGCCGGGCTGGGCCGGCCCCTCGTCGTACGGCTGGACGCCGCGACCACGATCGCGCAGGGGCGGGTGCCGTGGGGCCTCGGTCCGCACCTGGCCAGGTCGGAGGAGATCCGGGTGGTGGCCGCCGAGGCGGACGCGGCGGCCCTGCGCGCCCACGCCGGGGAGCGGCCGATCGTGCTGGTCGGTCGGCACCTGCACCGGCTGCCGGGCGGCGCGGCGCTGGCGGACGCGCTGGCCGCCGCGCACCCGGTGGTCGTGGTCGAGATGGGCTGGCCGGGGCGGTGGCGGCCGGCGGGGGCGCGCGCGTTCGTCACCACGTACGGCGCGAGCCACGCCAACGGCCACGCGGCGGCCCGGGCGCTGGGCCTGACCGGCTGACCGAGCCACCGCCACCGGGACGAGGCGGGGCGGGGGCGGGGGCGGGGGCGGGGGCGGGGGCGGCAGCCATGATCGCCTGCTGCTCCGCGAGAGAAGCCGCGGCGTGTCGTCTCACCAACCGACAGACGATCATCGGCGCCACGGCCCGCTCTTGAACGCGTTCAAGTTGTGCCCTACGCTGAGGACGACCTGAATTTGAACGTGTTCAAGGAAGGTGCCGGGATGGACGTCAAGGTCTGGATGTACCTGGTCTACCTCGCGGTCAGCATCGGCCTGACCGTCTGGGTGGCGCGGTCGCTGTCCCGCAACGGGCTGGTCTTCCTGGAGGAGGTCTTCGCCGACGAGCGGCTGGCCCGCGCCGTGAACAGCCTCCTGGTCGTCGGCTTCTACCTGCTCAACCTCGGCTACGTCACGGTGGCGATGCGGCACCGCGACCCGGTCACCGGCACCAGCCAGGCGATGGAGGAGCTGTCCCTGAAGGTGGGGCTGGTGCTGCTGGTGCTCGGCGCGCTGCACTTCTTCAACGTGTTCGCGCTCGGCCGCTACCGCCGGGGCCGGCTGCGCCAGCTCGCCACGCACCCCCCGGTGGCACCCGTCGCCCGGCTCGCCCCGCCGCCCGCCCAGCCAGGCCCGCACGCGCCGCACGCGCCGTACCCGGTCGCCCCATACCCCGCCGGGCCACACCCAAGCGCGCCGCAGCCCACCGGCCCGCGCCCAGTCGCCCCGCACCCCGCCGGCCCGCAGCCTGCCGGGCCTCCGGCCGCCCCGGACGGTGGCGCGACGGGCGCCGGCCCGGTCCCGCCGGCCCGATGAGCGGACACTCTCCCGTTCCGGCGGGCGACGCCGGTCCCACCGCACACGGGGGCGGTGGGACCGGCGGCCTCACCGTCCTCTACGACGCGCACTGCCCGCTGTGCCGGGCCGCCCGGCGCTGGCTGGCCACGCGCGCCCAGCTCGTACCCCTGGAGTTCGTGCCGGCCGGGTCGGCCGAGGCCCGGCGGCGCTTCCCCGGCCTCGACCACGACGCCACGCTGCGCGACCTGACCGTGGTGGCCGACACCGGCGAGGTGTACGCGGGCGACGGGGCCTGGTTCGCCTGCCTGTGGGCGCTGGCGGACCACCGGGCCACGGCCGAGCGGCTGGCCCGGCCGCACCTCATGCCGCTGGCCCGGCGGATGGTGGCCGCCGCCTCGTCGGTCCGCGGGCTGGTCCGCGAGGAGTGGGACGGATCGGCCGGCCCCGAACCGGGATACGGTGACGACGATGACCGAGCAGACTGCGCCGACGACCGCTGCGGGCGAGGCGGCGACCGTCCGGGGTGAGCAGACGCGGCGGCTCATCCTGGACACCGCGCTGCGGATGTTCCGGGAGCGCGGCTACGCCCGCACCACCATGCGGGCCATCGCCCAGGAGGCGGGCGTCGCGGTCGGCAACGCGTACTACTACTTCGGCTCCAAGGACCACCTGATCCAGGAGTTCTACGCGGGCACGCAGGTGGAGCACCGGGCCGCCGCGGCGGCGGTGCTGGCGCGGGAGACCGGGTTCGGGCAGCGGCTGGCCGGGGTGCTGCACGCGGGCCTCGACGTGCTCACCCCGTACCACGAGTTCGCCGGGACGTTCTTCAAGACCGCGGCCGAGCCGACGTCGCCGCTGAGCCCGTTCTCCGCCGAGTCCGCCGCGCCCCGGCAGGCGTCGGTGGCGCTGTTCCGCGAGGTGCTCGACGGCTCGACCGCGAAGGTCGACCCCGAGCTGCGCCCGGAGCTGCCCGAGCTGCTCTGGCTGGCGTACCTGGGGATGATCCTCTACTGGGTGCACGACCGCTCCCCCGGGCAGGCGAAGACCCGGCAGCTCGTCGACGGTGCGGTGCCGCTGGTCGACCGCCTCGTCGGCCTGTCCCGGCTGCGGGTGCTGCGCCCGGCCACCCGCCAGGCGATCACCCTCATCCGCACGCTGCGTCACTGACCTTTGACCCGGCGCGACATCAAGGCGCAGGTCAAGTCCGTTAGACGACACCGCCGACCCGCCGACTCCCCTTGCCTGCCGCCGATCTCGTTACGTAGCGTCATGGGCGAGACGGCGGCCGGCGGGAGCGACCGGCCGTGCCACGGGGAGGACCTGGGGGGAGGCCGCGCGGACCGTGGATCCGGCCCGGGATCCACGGTCCGCGCCCGGCTCACGGGGGATAGACCCCGTACGACCGCCAGCCCCGGTCCGGGAAGCCGGCGGCCTCCGCCACCCGCGCCGACGCGCCGTTGGCCGGGTCGTGCCGGTACGTGGGCACGGCCCCCTCGTCGAGCACCCGCCGGGCGGCCTGGGCCACCAACCGCCGGGCCAGCCCCCGGCCCCGGGCGGCCCGCACCGTGCCGACGGCCAGCTCGTGACCGTGCGCGTCGTGCCGCTTGATCGCCACGCCGGCCAGGTACCGCCCGTCGGCGTCCCGCACCACCAGCACCTCGCGGTCGAACAGCCCCAGCCACCGGGGCAGCCCCGGCTCGGTCGGCGCGACCCACTCCCCCACCTCCGGCAGCGGGGCCGGGGCCAGGGTCCACCGGAACACGTCGTCGTTGGGCACCCAGCGGGGGTGGGTGACGGCACCCGGCAGGCCGGCGAGCAGCCGCCGGTGCGACCGGGCGGCGAGCGCCCGGACGGCCGGGACGTGCCGGGGCGCGACCGAGAGCACCGTGCCGCGCCCGTCGCCGACCGCGATCGCCGGGCGGAGGCGGCCGTCCCAGGCGGGCAGGTCACGCCGGTACGAGCCGACCACGTGCAGCCCCGGCCCCGGCGGCCACCGCCCGAGCCAGGTCACCAGGTGCAGGTAAAGCCGCCGGTCGCCCACCGGTCGCCTCCCTCCGCCGCGCCCGCCGGGGGGCGCCGACATGATCACGGTACGCCGGTGGGCGCGCAGCCGTGCGCGGGTCGGCGGGGGCCCGGGGGCGGGCGGGCAGCGGGGCCGCCGACGACGGGCGGCGCGCCGTCACATCGTCGGCGGCGGGAACCCGGGGCGCTCCGACCACGTCATATCTATTTCCATACATGTACAACTTTCTCTGGGACGGTAAGGTCATGCCGAATCTGCCTGAGGACCGACACGAGCAGGACGCCGAGCGGCGCCGGCGGGGCACGCGCGGGTGGTTCCCGGCACAGCCGGCATACCGGGAGGCCCGCAACGCGCGCGGCGCCCGGCCGGCCTTGTCCTGGGCGGAGCTGAACCGGCTGCCGGCCGGCTGCTCCACCCGGCGCGGCCTGACGGCCCGCTGACCCGGACCGACGCGGGGCCGGGTGGGCTCAGAGCTGCGCGGCGATGGCCTTCGCGGTGTCCACGTCCGGGCCGGGCCGCGGCACGAAGACCGTCCGCCGGTAGTACTCCAGCTCGCGGATGCTCTCCCGGATGTCGGCCAGCGCCCGGTGGGCCAGCCCCTTCTTGGGCTGCCCGAAGTAGACCCGCGGATACCAGCGCCGGCACAGCTCCTTGATGGAGGAGACGTCGATCATCCGGTAGTGCAGGTGGGCGTCGAGGCGCGGCATGTCCCGGGCGATGAAGCCCCGGTCGGTGGCGATCGAGTTGCCGCACAGCGGGGCGGAGCGGGCGTCCTTCACGTGGCTGGTGACGTAGTCGAGCACTAGGTCCTCGGCCTCGGCGAGGGTCACGGTGGACCGCCGGACCTCCTCGGTCAGCCCGGACTTGCCGTGCATGGTGCGCACGATCTCCGGCATCGCCGCCAGCGCCGCCTCGTCGGCGTGGACGACCACGTCGACCCCGTCGCCGAGCACGTTGAGGTCGGGGTCGGTGACCAGCGCGGCGACCTCGATCAGGGCGTCCCTGCCGAGGTCCAGCCCGGTCATCTCACAGTCGATCCAGACGAGGAGATCAGCCACGCGCACAGCCTACGCGCAGCCCGCACCCTCGCGCCTCGGCGGCGTACGCGGGATGGACCGCTAGGGTTTCCCCGTGCCAGCTGAACCGATCGCGCCACCCTCCGTGACCGCCGACGAGCCGGGCGGCCGCCGGGTCCGCCGGCTGGTCACGGTGCTGGCCCTGGCGGCCGTGCTGCCCGCGCTGTACCTGCCGGGACTGAAGCACGACTTCCTCGATCTCAAGATCTACATGCGGGCGATGGACTGGTGGGCCGCCGGCCACCCGCTCTACGACTACGTGCAGCCGGACCGGGTGCAGGGCGAGCTGTACTTCACCTACCCGCCGGTGAGCGCGCTGCTGCTGCGCCCGTTCGCGCTGCTGCCGCTGGGGCTGACGATCGCGGTCTTCACGGTCCTCACCGTGCTCGGCGTGGTGGTGACCACGCGGTGGCTGCTCGCCCCGGTCGTGGCCCGGCACGGCCTGCCCCGGGTGTTCACCCTCACCGTCGGGGTGCTGCTGGTCTTCGCCGTGGAGAGCACCCGGGAGACGATCACCTTCGGCCAGATCAACATGCTGCTGGTCGTGCTGATCCTGGCCGACCTCCTGTTCGCCGTGCCGCAGCACCGGCGCTGGGCGGGCGTGGGCGTCGGGCTGGCCACCGCGCTGAAGCTCTACCCCGGCATCTTCATCGTCTACCTGCTGGCCACGCGGCGGTGGCGGGACGCGGCCGTGGCCTCGGCGACCGCCGCCGGCGCCACGCTGCTCGCCGCGGCCGTCGCGCCGGCGGACTCGTGGCGGTTCTTCACCCACGAGCTGTGGGCGACCGACCGGGTGGGGCGCACCGACTACACCGGCAACCAGTCGCTGTTCGGGCTGCTCAGCCGGCTCACCGCGCCCGCCGAGCCGAGCCGGGCGCTGTGGCTGGCGCTGGCCCTGCTGGTCGCCGGGTACGGGCTGTGGCGGGCCACCCGGGCCGCCCGCGCCGGGGACGCGCTGACCGGCCTGACGCTGACCGGCCTGGTCGGGGCGCTGGTCAGCCCGATCACCTGGACCCACCACATCTACTGGTTCGTGCCGGCGGTGGTGCTGCTCGCCGACGGGGCGCTCGGCACGGACCCGACGACGCCGGCCGGGGCCCGACGCAGACGGTGGCTGACCGGTTTGGCCGTCGGCACCGGCGCGCTGATCGGCTACGGGGTGGTGTCGTTCCACGACTGGGGGGTGGCCCCGGTGCCCACCGACTCGCCCGGCGAGTTCCTGGCGCGCAACGCCTACGTGCTGCTGAGCCTGCTGCTGGTGGCGGCCCTGCCCGTCGCCCGCCCCGCCCCGGCTTCCGCCCACCAGGGCGAGAAATCGCACCAAATGGACAGTTGTCCCGAGTAGCGTCGTTACCGGCTAATCTTACCCATACCTCGGGCATTCCCCGTGGCACCGATCCCCCGGTGCAGGCGGCCCTCCGTGTCGGCAGCACGGAGGGCCGCTCGCCTGCCGTGCGAGGAAGGGCCCCCGCTTAACGCCTCCGGTCGAGAGGGGTTCCCCGCTCACCGCCCCGCTGGGGCACCGGGCCGCCCCGCCGGGCACCGGGTCAGGGGTGCCGGCGGCGGGCGCTGGGCGCGGCGGGGCGGATGCGGCGCGGCTCGACGCGTACCGGCCGGGTGGTGGCCTCCGGCGCGGCCGGCGGCCAGGCCGGCGGGCCCGCAAGCGCCGACGACCCCGACGACGACGCCGGGCGGGCCGACGGGCCGGGCGGGAAGGGCGGCGGGGCCAGGTCCGCGAGGGTGGCCGGGCGACGGGCCGGGGCCGGGCCCAACGCGGGCCGGGGCCGCCCGGCCGCCGCGCCCACCGCGACCAGTTGCCGGTCGGCGGGCACGGCCGGGTCCGGCGCGGGACGCGCGCCCAGCCCACTGAGCGAGGTCACCCCGAGCCGGTCGGCGAGCGCCGGAACTTGGTCGGGCTCGACCACGAAGACCACCTCGCGCGGTCGCGCCGGGCGCAGCAGCAGCGCGGCGGAGGCCACCAGCAGGACGCCGAGGGTGGCCAGCAGCCAGGCGGCGGCCGGGAACCAGTCGGCGGCCACGCGCGCCTGGAGGGCCACCGCCCCGACTCCGACGGTGAACCCGCCGGCGGCGTCGGGGTGCCGGGACAGGACGCCGAACACGCCTGCGGCCAGTAGCGCCGGGATACCGATGGTGAGCAGCAGCATGCCGACGAGCGCGCGAGCGATCCGCATCCGTGTCGTTCCTTCCGTGGCCTGGGTACTCGGCCGACCTTACCGGCGCAAAAGGCGCAATCGACCCGATATCAGCAGCAACGGCGTACGACGGGGGCCGGAAACGGGCCGGCCCGCCGGGTGGACCGGCGGGCCGACGGGCGGGGGTCTCCCGGGTCAGCTCGTCGCGGCCGGCCCCCGCCGGGTGCGGGCGAACGCGAGCCCGCCGAGGACCAGCCCGGCCAGGCCGGCGACCAGCCCCGCGACGCCGAACGCGAGGCCCGCCCCGCCGTCGGAGTCGTCGTCATCGTCCGCCGCCGCAGCGGGCGCGGCCGGGGCCGGGGCGCCCTCCGTCGGGGCGGCGGCGGTGAGGGTGAGCACGGGGGCCGGCTTCTCCGGCTCCTCGGCCCCGGCGGCCGGCTCCTCGATCCAGCGCACCACCGTGCCGTCCGAGTAGGTCTGGAGCGCCTTGAACACCATCGTGTCCACCTGCGGCAGCGGCCCCATCGACACCGGGAACTCCTGGAACTGGCCCGGCTTCACCGCCGCGTCGCCGGTCGCCGTCCAGGTGATCTTCGCCACCGCCTCGGTGACCTCGCTGCCGTGCACCTGCACCGGCGGGTCGACCTTGCGCTTCTCCACCGCCACCGTCCACCCCGGCACCGGCATCGTCGACACCGAACCGACCGGCGCGTTCTCCGGCAGCACCACCTCGACCTTCGTCGTCGACGTCTCGTCGCTCTCGTTCGGCACCCGGAACGCGAACCGGCCGTAGCCGCCCTGCGTCGCCTCCTTCGGGTTGACCGAGACGTGCGCCGAGGCGGGCGCGGCCACGCCGAGCACCGCGGCGGCGACGGCGCCGAGGGCCAGGGCGGCGGCGGTTACGGAACGGCGGTGACGGAGCATGGGGGACTACCTTTCGTCAACGGATCGGCACGGTGGCGCTCACCGTGGCCTGGTCGATGTCCGAGATGCGGACGGTGAAGCGGAACTGCCAGTCGCCCGAGGCGGGCAGGTTGATCTCCCCGGACGCGTGGTTGTCGGTCAGCGGCAGCAGCGGGATCTCGATCGGCTCGATCCCCGCCGACGGCAGCGCGGCGGTCGCCTTCCACTCGGCCACCGGCTGCGGCCGGTTGTCCGACGTGTACGCGTACAGGTGCATCGAGTTGTTGCCCCGCCGGGCCGGGTCCAGCTCCACCTGGAGCGAGTAGAGCGGGCTGGACAGCGTGGTGGTGAAGAAGTTGTCCGGCGTGCCGGCCACCTCGGCGGCGCTGCGGGCCGGCGGGGTCTGCACCAGGGTCGCCGTCACGCCGAGCACCACGGCCGTGATCGCCAGCTCGACCCAGACCGCCCGGCGCACCGGGGCCGGGTGGGCCGCGGCGGTGCGCCGGCGCACCAGCGCCCGGGAGTACGCGGCCACGCCGATCACCAGCGCGAACAGCAGGATCTTGGCCAGCACCAGCCGCCCGTACGTGGTGTCGACCAGGGCCGCCGGGGTGGCCACCTCGATCAGCGCCTGCACGGTGCCGGCGAGCAGCAGCGCCGCGACCGACAGCGCCGCCCAGCGCGACCAGACGGGCAGGATCGCGCCCAGTTCCCGCTCGTCGGCCAGGCGCAGCAGGAAACCGCCGAGCATCACCAGCCCGCCCAGCCACACGGCCATGCTGCCCAGGTGCACCGCGTCGACCACCACCGACACCGCCGGCGCGGGCGAGGCCGCCGGGTGCCCGGCCAGCGGCCAGGTGAACAGCGCCGCGCCGCCGAGGACCGCCAGGATGATCGCGTCGGTGCGCCCCACCGGCCCGGCGAAGAGCGGGCGGAGCAGGAACGCCGCCGCCGCGAGCAGGCCGAGCCGGACCAGGTGCGCCGTGCCGTACGTGCTGCCGAGCACGTCGGCGAAGCCCGCGCCGGTCACGTCGAACAGCCCGCCGCCGGCGGTGTAGGGCACCTGGAGCCACAGCTCGGCCACGGTGGCGAACGCCAGCACGCCGACCCCCGTCCAGGCGAGCCGGGCCGGGCCGCGGCGGTCGAGCCGGCGCGGCCAGAGCGCGCCGAGCACCAGCGCGGGGCCGACCAGCAGGAGCAGGCCGGCGTAGCCCAGGTACTTGGCGACCTTGACGCCGGTCTCCACCACCGGGTCGGCCCGGGTGTCCGACCCGCTGTCCGTCGGCGGGGTCGACGGCGCGCCCACCGACCAGGTGAACGCGCCGGAGATCGGGTGGCTGTCCGCCGAGATCACCCGGTAGCTGATGAGGTACGTCCCGCGCCCCGCCGAGGGGTCCACCGGGATGGTCACCACGGTGTCGGTGAAGGACGGCTCGCCCCGGTCGGCCCGCGCCCCGTCCGGGGCGATCACCCGGATCTTCCCGGCCACCTTGCGCACCGGCTCGCTGAACGTCAGCACCACCTCGGACGGCGCGCTCGGCACCACGGCGGAGGCGGCCGGGCTGCTGCTCACCAGCACCGCGTGGGCGCTCGCGGGGGTGGCCGGGGCCAACAACAGGGCGACGACGGTGACCAGCAGGCCGGCGAACGTGCCGAGGCGCGCGAGCCGGCGGGGGGGCCGGAGAGTGGCAGCAGTCATGCCGGCCATGCTCGCCGATGAACGGGCCGGTCGGCGAGCCCCGCCCGGCCCTCGGGCGCGCCGCCGGCGCTTCCCGGGGTCGCCGACGCCTGCGGGTCCGCGCCGTCCGGCCGCGCCGACGGCGCCACGCGGACGTAGTCGCAAGTCATGAGGGGATGGTCGGGCGGGGCACCGGAAAAGTTCCCGGAGTGGGCCACGTCATCGGAAGGGTCGAAGGACCCTGCCGGTCACCGGCACGCCGCGTACCGTGGTCTGACGTGATCCCCGCGCCGCGCGAGCCCGCCGCCGACGGTCCCAACGACCCGGCGGGTGGTCGTGTCCCCGACCCGGCGGCCCCGCGCGGGGCCGACCCGGCGACCGGCTGGGCGCTGGCCGCCCGCGACGGCGACCCGGCGGCCCAGGCGGCGTTCGTCCGGGCCACCCAGGCCGAGGTGTGGCGGTTCGCCGCCGCGCTGGTCGACCCCGACACCGCCGACGACCTCACCCAGGAGACCTACCTGCGGGCGTTCCGGGCGCTGCCCGCCTTCGCGGGGCGGTCCAGCGCCCGCACCTGGCTGCTCGGCATCGCCCGCCGCGCCTGCGCCGACCACCTGCGCGTCGTGGTCCGCCGCCGCCGGCTCGCCGAGCGGCTGGTCAGCCACGCCCACACCGACCTGCCGCACCCGGACCCCGCCGGGCAGCTCGGCGCCGTCGACCTGGTGCGCCGGTTGCCCGCCGAACGACGCGGGGCGTTCGTGCTCACCCAACTGCTCGGCCTGTCGTACGCCGAGGCCGCCGCCGTGGAGGGGGTGCCCGTCGGCACCATCCGCTCCCGGGTGGCCCGGGCCCGGCACGACCTGGTCGAGTCGGCCGGCGACGCGCTCGCCGGATGACCGGAAACGCCGGCCGTGACCGGGAACTCGTGCGCGACGGGGAACCTCCGTCGGGGTCGCAGCGACCAATGAGCGTGACCGCATCGCACACCGGGGCCGCCCGCTGGGCCGCCGTCCGGCCCTGGCTCGGCGTCGCCGCCCGGCTCGGCCTGGCCGCCGTCTGGCTGGTCGCCGGCGGGGCCAAGGTCGGCGACCTGGCCGCCTCCGGGCGCGCCGTCAACGCCTACCAGGTCATGCCGTACGACGTCGCGACCGTGATCGGCGCGGCGCTGCCCTTCGTCGAGCTGGCCCTCGGGGCGCTGCTGCTGGTCGGCCTGGCCACCCGCCTGGCCGCCGGGATCTCGGCGGCCCTGCTGGTGGTCTTCGTCGCCGGCATCGCCTCGGCCTGGTCGCGCGGCCTGGCCATCGACTGCGGCTGCTTCGGCAGCGGCGGGCAGCTCGCCGCCGGGCAGACGCCGAGCTACCTCCCGGAGATCCTCCGGGACCTGGGATTCCTGGCCCTGGCCGGGTTCCTGCTGACCTGGCCCCGCACCCCCGTCTCCGTCGACGGCTGGCTCGCGGGCCCACCGGTGGAGGACGATGATGAGTAGTCGCAAGGGGCAGCGGAACGCCGCCCGCGTGGTCCGCGAGCAGCTCGCCCGGGAGCGCCGGCGCAAGCGCACCCTCTGGACGTCGCTGGTGGCGGTCGCCGTGCTGGTCATCGCCGGCGGGATCGGCTGGGCCGTCTGGTCCAGCCAACGCTCCGACACCTTCACCGCCCCGCCGGGCGCGACCGAGGCCGGCACCGGCATCGCCTACGGGACGGGCCCGGTCACCATCGACCTGTACGAGGACTTCCTCTGCCCCGCCTGCAACCAGTTCCAGCAGGCCAGCGGCGCGACGATCGACCAGCTCGTCAGCGAGGGCAAGGCGCGGGTGGTGTTCCACCCCGTCGCCTACCTCAACCGGTTCTCCACGACCGAATACTCCACCCGATCCTCCGCCGCCTCCGGCTGCGCCGCGAAGGGCGGCAAGTTCCAGGAGTACGCGAAGGCGCTGTTCGCCAAGCAGCCGCCGGAGGGCGGCGCGGGGCTGAGCGACGACGAGCTGGTCGACATCGGCGCGGGCGTCGGGCTGAACCGGGACGACTTCGCCTCCTGCGTCTCCGACGGGACGTACAAGGCGTGGACCGAGCACGTCACCGAGGACGCGAGCCGGGCCGGCGTCACCGGCACGCCCACCGTCAAGGTCAACGGCGCGGAGGTCGCCGACCGGTCGCCCGCGGGCCTCTCGGCGGCGGTGGCGGCGGCCGGCAAGTGACCCCCGCCGCGCCGCTCTCCGCCGTCCTCGCCCGGTCCCGGCGGCCGGCCGTCGCCGCGCGGCTGGTCGGCGTGCTCGCCGGGCTGGCCGCCGTCCTCGCCACGGCGACGCCGGCCGCCGCGCACGGCGGGGAGTCGCCCGACGGCACGGACTACCGGGCCGAGGTGACCGGCGTCGCGCCGGCCCGGCCCGGGCTGACCGCCCGCGTCGTGGAGGGCGGGGCGCGGCTGGAGCTGGTCAACCGCACCGGGCGGCCGATCGAGGTGATCGGCTACACCGGCGAGCCGTACCTGCGCGTCGGGCCGGACGGGGTCTACGAGAACAGCCGCTCCCCGGCGACGTACCTCAACCGGACCCTCGCCGGGGACACGGCCCTGCCCGCCCGGGCGGACCCGGCCGCCGCCCCGGACTGGCGGCGCGTCGGCGACGGGCCGACGGCCCGCTGGCACGACCGGCGCGCCCGCTGGCAGGAGTCGGCCCCGCCGGCGGCGGTGCACGCCGACCCGACCCGGGAGCAGCGGGTCCGGGACTGGGCAGTGCCGCTGCGCGACGGCGTCGAGCCGGTGGAGATCCGGGGCACCCTCGACTGGGTGCCGCCGCCCGACGCGTACCCCTGGTGGGTGGCGGCCACGCTCGGCTTCCTGCTGGTCGGCTCCGCCGGGCTGCTGGCGGCCGGCACCCCGCTCGGTGCGCGGGCGCTCGCCGGGGCCGGCGCGGCGCTGGCAGTGGGCGGGGTCGCCGCAATCGTGTTCACCGTGGGCCGGGAGCTGGACGCGGGCGCCACGGGCGTCGGCGGCGTGCTGCTGGGCCTGCTCGGCGGGCAGGTCTGGGCGCTGCTCACCGGCCTCGGCGCGCTCGCGGCGGGCGGCTACGCGCTGGCCCGCCGCCCCGCCGCCGACTTCGCCCTCGCGCTGGCCGGGGCGTGCCTCGCCCTGTTCGCCGGGGTCACCAACGTCGCCGTCCTGGCCCGCTCGGTGCCCCCGCTGCCCTGGCCGGGCGGGGTGGCCCGGGTCCTGCTCGTCCTGGTCCTGGCCACCGGGGCCGGCGCCACCGCGGCGGGCCTGCTCCGCCTCCGCGCCGCCGCCCACCGGGCCGTCCCCGCCCCGGCGGAGCCGGTCAGGGGGTGAAGCCGTAGGGCAGCTCCAGGCGGTGCGCCGCCAGCAGCTCCCGGTCGGCCAGCAGCTCCCGGGTGTCGGCGTCGGCGACGATGCGCCCGCCGTCGAGGATCACCGACCGGTCGCACAGCTCCCGCGCGTACGGCAGGTCGTGCGTGACCATCAGCAGGGTCACCGGCAGGTCGCGCAGGATCTCGGCCAGCTCCCGGCGGGCCGCCGGGTCGAGGTTGGACGACGGCTCGTCCAGCACCAGGATCTCCGGGTGCATGGCCAGCACGGTGGCCACCGCCACCCGGCGGCGCTGCCCGAACGACAGGTGGTGCGGGGCCCGGTCGCGGTGCCCGCCCATCCCCACCGCCGCGAGGGCCTCGTCGACCCGGGCGGCCAGCTCGGCCCCGCGCAGGCCCAGGTTGGCCGGGCCGAACGCCACGTCCTCGGCGACCGTGGGCAGGAAGAGCTGGTCGTCGGGGTCCTGGAAGACGATCCCGACTCGGCGGCGGATCTCCGCGAGGGTGGCCCGGTCCCGGCCCACCGTCAGCCCGCCGACGCTCACCGTGCCCGCGGCGGCGGTGAGGATGCCGTTGAGGTGCAGCACCAGCGTCGTCTTGCCCGCGCCGTTGGGCCCGAGCAGCGCCACCCGCTCGCCGCGCGCCACGGTCAGGTCCACCCCGTCCAGGGCGACGTGCCCGTCCGGGTACGCGAACCGGACGCCGCGCACGTCCAGGGAGGGGGGAGCCGGGTTCTGCACGCCACCGATCATGTCAGGGCGACGGCGGTCGCGGCGATCCCGGCCGCGACCAGCGGCACCGTCGCCCCGACCAGCCACTGCCCCGCGCTCGCCGCGCCCGCCCCCTGCCACACCGCCGGCATCCGGCCGGCGTAGCCGCGCGACAGCATCGCCAGGTAGACCCGCTCGCCGCGCTCGAACGCGCGCAGGAACAGCGCGCCGATCCCGGCGGCGAAGCCGCGCAGCTGCCACAGGAAGCGCGGATCGTCGCCCCGGGAGACCCGGGCCACCCGCATCCGGCGGGCCTCGCCGACCAGCACGTCCAGGTAGCGGAGCATGAACGTGGCGATCTGGGTGACGATCTGCGGGCAGCGCAGCCGGTCCAGGCCGACGATCAGGTCCCGCGTCGTCGTGGTCGCGGCCAACAGGAGCGACGCGAGCACGCCCAGCGTGCCCTTCGCGACGATGTTCCAGCCGCCGAGCAGCCCGTCGACGGACAGGGCCAGCCCCGCCACCTCGACCCGCTCGCCCGCGCCGAGGAACGGCAGCGCGACGGCGAAGAGCACGAACGGCAGCTCGATCGCCGCGCGGCTGAGCAGCCAGCCCGGCCCGACCCGGGCCAGCGCGGCCACGGCGGCGACCAGCAGGGCGTACCCGCCGAACGCCCAGAACGCCGTGCGGGGGGTGGCCACCACGGCGAGGGTGAACAGCACCATCGCGGCGATCTTCACCTCCGGCGGCAGGCGGTGCACCGGGGAGGTCGCCTCCCGGTAGAGCACGTGCGCGTGACCGGCCCCCATCGTCGGGCCGCCTACCGGGACCGCGCGGCGCGCGACGCGTCGTCGGCCGGGCTCCCGGCGGCCCGCCCGCCCGCCTCCGCCGTCGCCGCGCCGGCGGCAGGCTGCTGCGGGCCGCGGCGACGCAGCAGCCAGAAGACGCCGCCGCCCACGGCGAAGGTGAGCAGCACGCCGAGCACCCCGGACAGCCCGGTGGAGAGGAAGTCGTTGTCGAGGCCACGGACGCCGTAGTCGGCCAGCGGGCTGTCGGCCAGCTCGTGGTCGCGCTCCTGCTGGGCGGGGCAGCTGCCGCCCGTGATCTCCCCCTCGGCGTCGACCGTGCAGCCCCGCAGCAGCGACGAGTCCAGCCCGTCGGGGTGCGCCGAGGCGTAGTTGCTCACCACGCCGGCCAGCAGCAGGGCGACCAGCAGCCCGCCGACGACGAAACCCCAGGGACGCTTGCTCATCGGGCACCTCCGGCGGCCGGAACGACGGGGGCCGGCGCGGCCGGCCTGAGGGAGCGCAGCGCGTAGACCAGATCGGGGCGGACCTTGGCGACGGTGACCACCGTGGTGGCGGTGATCAGGCCCTCGCCGATGCCGATGAGGAGGTGGACGCCGGCCATCGTGCCGGCCAGGCCGGCGAGGTTGCCGCCCAGGTCGGTGGTGCCGCCCAGCCAGTACTGGAGCACGAAGCCCTGGGACGCGACCACGACGCTGACCAGCGCCGAGACGAAGGCCGTCACACCGAGGCCGACGGGGGTGCGGGGCAGCACCCGCAGCAGCAGGGCGATCAGCAGGTACGCCGCGGCGGTGCCGAGGACCGCCATGTTGGTGACGTTCAGGCCGAGCATCGCCACCCCGCCGTCGCCGAAGACCAGCGCCTGCACGACCAGCACGACCGCCACGCAGAGCGCGCCGACCCACGGGCCGACCAGCAGCGCGGCGAGCGCGCCGCCGAGCAGGTGGCCGCTCACCCCGGCGGTGAAGATCGGGAAGTTGAGCATCTGGACGGCGAAGATGAACGCGGCGACGAGCCCGGCCATCGGGGCGAGCCGGTCGTCGAGGTCGCGCCGGCCGCGCAGCACGCAGAGAGTCAGCACGGCGAGGGCGAACGCGGCGAAGACGGCGGCGACCGGGCCGTTCACGATGCCGTTGGAGATGTGCATCGCCAGGGTTTCCACTCGACCTCCCGCAGGCCCGGCGGGAGCGTCCGCGCCGGCTCGACCCAGCCTATTTCCACGGATGAGCTGTTGCCAATCCCTTGCAACAGTGCGGAGGCGTCGATCACGGTGCGGTCGGCCCGGCTGACCCGGGACGGCGGTAGGGTTCGGCCATGACCGCGCCCGCCCGCCTCAGCCCCGGTGACCCCGCGCCCGAGTTCACCCTGCCGACCGACACCGGCGAGAGCCTCTCCCTGGCCGACCTGCGCGGCCGGACGGTGATCCTCTACGCCTACCCCGCCGCGATGACCCCCGGCTGCACCAAGCAGGCGTGCGACTTCCGCGACTCGCTCGCCTCGCTGCGGTCCGCCGGCTACGAGGTGGTCGGCATCTCGCCGGACAAGCCGGAGAAGCTGGCGAAGTTCCGCGAGCGGGACGCCATCACCTTCCCGCTGGTCGCCGACACCGACCGGGCGGTGCTCACCGCCTACGGCGCGTACGGCGAGAAGCAGTCCTACGGGCGCACGGTGACCGGGGTGATCCGGTCCACCTTCGTCATCGACCCCGACGGCAAGATCGAGCGGGCGCTCTACAACGTCAAGGCCACCGGCCACGTCGCCAAGCTGCGCCGCGACCTCGGCCTGGACTGAGCGGCCGGGCCACCGGCCCGCGCGGCTCGGTCGACACCGCCGGCGAGGCGGCCGCGCCCCGGCACGACGGCAAGCAGCGAGATGGCCGGGGCGGCACCCGCCACCCATACTTCCCTGGTAGCGATCAGACTACGGCCGGTGACGCCGAGGATCGCCCGCCCCGCCGTGGGCGGGCACCGGGACGGGGCGGCTGCCGGCATCCGCGGGCGGGAAGGGGCAGCTGTGGACTACGCCGAAATCGTGCACCTGGTCAACACCGATCCGGTGGCGCAGGTGTTGCTGGATTCGCCGGTCGCGATGCGGCTCGGCTACGTGGGCCTGGACGGCCACCCGCGCACGGTGCCGGTCGCGTACCTGTGGAACGGCGAGGCGTTCCAGTTCGCCAGCCCCACGACCGCGTACAAGGTGCGGGCGATCGCGGCGCACCCGCAGGTCTCCTTCAGCGTCGACACGTACTCGCCGGAGGTGCGGCGCAGGGTCGCCGCGCAGCTCGGGCCGACCGTCTCCGACTACACGCCCGTCGTCATGCTGGTGCGCGGCACGGCGTCGATCGAGGTCCACCCCGGGGTGCCGGACGTGCACGTCAAGGCGTCGTGGCGGATGTTCGCGGACAAGAGCCTGGCCCCGGGCTGGGAGCAGCAGAAGCGCGCGCACACGACCGACATGGCGGTGATCACCATCAGGCCGACCCACCTCACGCTGTGCGACTTCGTGACCCGCTTCCCGCCGCCGGTCGAGATCAACGCGCCCGCCCACGACCCCGCGCACGGCGGGAGCGACAGCACGCCGGTCCCGGTCAACTGATCCCGGGCCCGGACCCGGGCGGTCCGCCTGCCGGACGGCGCCAACACGAGGGACGCCGAACCCTCTAGACTCCTCGGGCAGGCGGGAGTGGTGGAATTGGGTAGACACGCAGGATTTAGGTTCCTGTGTCCGTGAGGACGTGGGGGTTCGAGTCCCCTCTCCCGCACCACGTTTCCATCGCGCGCACCAGGGTTTCCGTCGCGCGCATCATCGCGGTCGACGGGCCGGCCGAGACTTCGACCGGCCCCGTCGCACCTCGGCTTCCGGCGCGGGCGGCCGGCACCCGCTGTTGCGCCGGTCACGATCGGGCGTCCCCCGGGCGGCGGCGGGGCCAGGATGACGGGGTGAGCCTGCGCTTCGTCCTCGACCCCGACCCCACCGCCGAGCTGCGCGAACGGATCGTCGACCTGTGGGTGGACGTCACCAACGCCGGCGGCGCGGTCGGCTTCGTGCCGCCGGTCACCGCGGCCGACGTCCGCCCCGTCGCCGAGGCGACGTTCGCCGGCATCGTCGACGGCCCGGACCGGCTGCTCGTCGGCTACGACGGCGACCGCCCGCTGGCCGTGCTGGTCTTCGCCGACAACCGGTTCGACCTGAAGGCGCACTGGTGCGTGCTGAAGCGGGTGATGGTGCACCCGGGCACGCAGGGCCTGGGATACGGCTCGGCGCTGATGCGGGAGGCCGAACGGCTCGGCCGGAAGCTGGGTCGCCAGGCGCTGCACGTGACGGTGCGGGGCGGGCTGGGGCTGGAACGCTTCTACGCGCGGCTCGGCTACCGGGAGGTGGGCCGGCTGCCCGGCGCGCTGCGGGTCGCCCCGGGCGACGACCGCGACGAGATCCTCATGTGGCTCGACCTCACCGCCGGCAGCCCCGACGCCGAGCAGGCGTCGCGGTAGTCCGATCACTGGCCGGTTGCGGTGCGGTCGCGTCGGCGTGTCGGGTGGCGGAGCCGGCCAGACATCCCGCCCCGGCCAGGTGGGGACGCCGACGAGGCGCCGGGTCAGTTGCGGCAGCCGGCGGCGGGCGCTTCGGCGGCGAGCGGCACGACGGGCGCGACCGGGGCCGACGGGCCGGCTGAGGCCGGGGCGGCCGACGGCGACGGGCGGGGCGACGACGCGCGGGGCGACGGCGAGGCGCTGGGCCGGGGCGACGCGGAGCGCGTGGCCGGTCGGCCACCGCCGGCCGTCGCGCCGCCGTACATCCTGACCGTGCCGCGCTGGACCTGCCCGGGCGTCAGCCGGACGCCACCGGCGGTGACGCGGTGGCCGTGGACGTCGGTGACCCGGATCGAGAACGGGCCGGGGCCGACGCCGGACTCGACCAGCCAGTAGTTGTAGTCCTGCCGGTCGGCGGCGCGCCACCCGCCCGAGTCGCCCTGCCGTACCTCCACGGCGCGCAGCGGGTTGCCGTGGTCGGCGACCAGCACGGCGAACCAGTACCGCGACGCGCCCTCCTTGATCCGGAACGCGAGCGGGCCGGGCAGCGGCGGGTCGACCACCGCGCGGTAGCTGACGGAGACGACGCCCTGCACCGGGTCGGCGATCCGCGCGAACGCCTCGCGGGAGAGGTCCAGGTGCCCTGGCGCGCACTCGGGGCACTGGTCCATGACGAGGACCCGGACGGTGCCCTTCGGGCCCGTCACGTCGAGGTGGCCGCCGCAGGCCGCGCCGGCCGCGTACTCCGACGGGCCGAGCGCCACGTAGAGCCGGTTCGCCGGGGCGCTCGGGTAGGAGCAGTTGCCGCCGGCGCCCTTCGAGTCGTAGAACGTGGCCTTGCCCTTGTGGACGGTCCCGCCGACCGGCGGCGCGGCGGCGGGCACGGCGACACCAAACGGGGCGACGACACCGAGTGGGGCGGCGCAGGCCGGGGTTGCCCCGGCGCGCAGGGCGAGGGTCAGGCCGAGGACGCCCGCGAGGACGGCCACCCCGCCGGCGGCGAGCCAGCGGGACCGGCCGGGGCCCGGGGCGCGGCGGCGGCCGGGGCCGCCGGCGGGTTGGGGGGCGTCCGGGGGCGCGCTCGCGTCGGTCACGCCGGTCGATGCTGCCGGACCCGTGGCGTCGGGGACAAGCCGGCTAAGCCAAAGCTAAGACGCCGGGCGTCACCAGGCGACGCCGATGCCGTCGCCCGGATACCAGTGCCGGGCCGGGGTCTCCCGGTACGCGAGGAACCGCCGGCCGGTGCGTTCGGCGTGCTCGGCGAGGACGTTCGTGGCGGTGACGTTGTCGGTGAGCAGCAGCGCGCCGGGGGCCAGCTTCGGCTCGACGGCGTCGAACTCGCGCCTCTCGTGGGCGCGGCTGTGGTCGCTGTCGTGCAGGAAGAGGTCGACGGGCCGGTCGAGCGCGCCGATCGAGGCGACGGAGTCCCCGACCACCAGGTCAACGACCCCGGACCAGGGCGCGGCGCGGGCCAGGTAGCCGGCCTCGGGGTTGATGTCCAGCGAGGTGACCCGGCCGGGGTGGCCCTCGGCGGCGTTGCGCAGCAGGGCCGCCGCCAGCACGCAGCTGCCCAGCCCCTTGTCGACGCCGGTCTCGACCACGTGCGCGGGGCGGGTGGCGCGGACCATCGCGTACCAGCCGATCCGGCGGGCGTAGCGGACCTGGCGGTCGGCCAGGCCCCGGCGGGCCGCCCCGGCGGTGGCCCGCTCGATGTGCCGGCGCAGCTCGTCGTCGCCCTCGATCTCGGCAAACCAGCCGCGCACCCGGCCCACCGGCACGTCGCAGACGACGCTGACGAACCAGGACAGGTGGTGCCGGCTGAGCGTGGTCAGCTCGTACGTGTAGTTGTGGTGCTCCCGGGAGGTGACCAGCCAGCGGGCGGAGGCGCGCAGCACCCTGGCGTCGTGCCGGGCCACCCGGGCGAGCCGCTTGGGGAAGGCGGCGACCGAGGCGAGCCGGGTGCGGGCGACGGCCCGCCGGAGCTTCGTTGCGTCCACGGGAGGGTTGTACCAGGTCCGGGGAAACAACGGGTGGCGAACTTCACCGTCGCCCGGCCCCGGACCGGCCGGAACGGGCACGTGCGGGGCGCGGCGCGTCGATAGCATCGCCGCCATGTCCCGTCCCGAGCAGGCCGCCGCACCGACCCCGGGCGGCCCGCCCGGCCCGCCCGCCGCAGCGTCCACGCCGGAGGGCGCCGGGGCGCGCCCGAAGCGCCGCCGGTGGGGTCGGATCGCGCTCGTGGCGCTGCTCGCCGTGGTGCTGCTCGGCGCGGGCGGCACGGTCGCCGGGGCGCTGTGGCTGCGGTCGGTGGAGCGGGGCGTCGACCGGGTCGACGCGTTCGCCGAGGTGCCGGAGCAGGAGCGGCCGGCGGCGGCGGCCCGGGGCGCGCTGAACGTCATGGTCCTGGGCAGCGACTCGCGGGACCCGGACGGCACCCAGGGGTCGCGCACCGACACGATCATCGTGGCGCACCTGCCGAAGGACCGGTCGAGCGCCGAGCTGATCTCGATCCCCCGGGACACCTGGGTCCCGGTCCCCCGCTCGGCCGACGGCCGGCACGGCGGCCGGGAGGCGAAGATCAACGCCGCGTACGCCTGGGGCGGGGTGCCGCTGATGGTGCGGACGGTGGAGCAGTTCACCGGCGTCCGCATCGACCACGTGGTGCTCGTCGACTTCGCGGGGTTCCGGGAGATCATCGACGCCCTCGGCGGGGTCGAGATCACCTCGGAGAAGACGTTCACCTCGATCCACCCGCCGTTCCGCACCTTCCGGCAGGGGCCGCAGCTCATGGACGGCGAGACGGCGCTGGACTACGCCCGGCAGCGCAAGCAGTTCGCCGACGGCGACTTCGCCCGGATCCGCCACCAGCAGCAGGTCATCAAGGCGATCCTCGACCGGGCCGCGTCCGGCGGCATCCTCGCCAACCCCGGCCGGCTCAACGCGTTCGTGCGGGCCACTTCCGACTCGGTCTCCGTCGACCGGGGCATGTCGCTGCTGGACATGGCGACCCAGTTGCGCGGACTGCGCGGCGGCAACCTGTTCTTCTTCACCTCGCCCAGCCGGGGCACGGGCACCGTCGGCGGCGAGAGCGTCGTCTTCGCCGACGACCGCCGGGCGCGCACCCTCTACGACGCCGTCCGCCGCGACGCCGTCAAGGAGATCGTCGCCGCCGGCTCGTGACCGGCAGTCCCGCCTGTTCCCGGGTCGGGCCGGTGCGCGGTCCCGACCCGGGAACGTCGGACCCGGTCCGTAGGCTGCCGCCGTGTCCGATGACTTGTCCCGGCTGCTGGGCGCGCTGCCCGCCGGCGAGCTGCCCCCCGGCCGCCTGATCACGCCGCAGGCGGGCGGCCCGCCGCGCTACTGGCTGAGCGACGCTGCCGCCGAGTCCGAGATGTGGGCGCGGTTCCGGCGCGACCACCCCGGCACCGGGCTGTGGCCGCTGCTGCTGAGCGGCCTGGGCGGCCAGCCGCACCGCCCCTGGGTCGACGGGGAGGTGGCCCCGGCCCGCCGGCCACCCCGGGGCGGCCACGACCCGGCGGAGCTGCTGGCGCACTGGTGGGACGGCTGCGTGTCCGAGGACGACGACCCCGAGCTGGCCGAGGCCACCGCCCCGTTCGGCCGGCGCTGGCCCGGCCTGGCCGCGCCCGGCGAGCCGCAGGAGCCGGCCGGCGACGTCGCCGACGACCTGGCGGACTTCCTGCTCAGCGACACCGAATACCTCGGAGAGACCCGGCTCGGGCTGGTGCCGGCCGCCGGCGGCGCGGACGCGCCGGCCGCCACCGGCTGGCGGGGGCCGGTGCACCACCTCGACTCCGGTGGCCAGCTCACGGCGGTGCTGCGCAGCTGGGCGGAGCGCTTCGGCGCGCTGGTGGTCGGGGTCGGCTTCGACACCCTCCACCTCAGCGTGGCTGCCCCGCCCACCACGCCTGAGCACGCCCTGCGGGTCGCCGCCGAGCACCTCGCCTTCTGCCCCGACAACGTCCGGCAGGGCAGCGGCTCACTGGCCGCGTACGCGGAGGAGATCCGGGGCGGGCAGAGCTGGTCGTTCTGGTGGGACTGACCGCCGGCGGTTTCTCCCCGGGGGGCGTCAGCCGCCGGTGCGCCGCCGCGCCGCCAGCTCGTCGAGCAGCGCCGCGTGGGCCGGCTTCGGCCGGAAGTCGGCGTCGAAGAGGCAGGCCGCGCCGAAGCCGACGTGGTAGCCGGGGATCCAGCTACGGGCGTCGGTGAACCCCCACACGGTGACCGACGCGCAGGCCGCCACGTCCAGGCAGGCGCGCAGCACGTCCCGGTACACGGTCGCCTGGCGGCGCAGCCCCTCCGCCGTCGCGGGGAGCCGTACCCGCACGTCCAGCTCGGTGACGGCGACGCGCACGCCCAGCGCGGCGAACCGGCGCAGGTTGCCCCGGACATCCTGGGGTGGGCGTTCGGCGTCCAGGTGCCCCTGGAAGCCCACCCCGTCGACCGGTACGCCGTCGGCCCGCAGCCGCCGCACCAGCTCCAGCAGCGCGTCGGCCTTCGCGGTCCGCCCCTCGGTGCCGTACTCGTTGACGAACAGCCTGGCGTCGGGGTCGGCCTGGCGGGCCCAGCGGAACGCGTCGGCGACGTAGCCGGGGCCGAGCTTGCGCAGCCAGAGGGTGTCGCGCAGGGAGCCGTCCTCGGCGAGCACCTCGTTGACCACGTCCCAGGCCCACACCCGGCCCCGGTAGTGCGCGACGACGGCGGTCACGTGCCGGCGCAGCACCTCCCGCAGCCGCTGCGCCGACCAGTCCGGGGAGACCCAGTCGGGCACGTCGTTGTGCCAGACCAGGGTGTGACCGTAGACGGCCTGGCCGTTGCGGTGGGCCAGGTCGACGATCTGGTCGCCGCCGGCCCACGCGTACACCCCGGGCGAGGGCTCCAGGTTGCGCCACTTCATCGCGTTTTCCGCGGTGACCGCGTTGAACTCGGCGGCGAGGACGCCCGGGTAGGCGGGGTCGAGGTTGAGGCCCCTCGGGTCGACGGCCGTGCCGATCAGCGTCCCGGCCGGGGCGAGGCCGCGCAGCGTGCCGGCCGCCGACGGAATGTAGGCCGGGGCGGACCGGGCGGCCCCGCCCGGGTCGCCGGCGCGGCCGGTGCCGACGGCGGCCATGCCGGCGAGCAGCACGGTGGCGACGACCAGCGCCGCCGCCACCAGCAGGCCGGCGGCGGTGAGCGGGCGCGGCCGGGTCACCGCCGGAACCGGCCGGGGTCGGGTGGGCGCGCCGGCCACGGCCCCGGCGGCGTCGTCGGGGTGGGGCAGCGACGCCCGGTCGAGGCTCCGGCCGCCGTCACCCACGGGCCCAGGGGGCGGCTGTGAAGTTGCGCCGGGCGCGCTCGGCGTAGATCGCCCGGGGCAGCTCCGGCACCTCCTCGGTGGCGAGCAGGCCGGTCAGCGTGCAGGTCACCGCCGCCGCGTCGCCGGGCATCCGGGGCGTGCGCAGCGCCGCCGGCTGCCCGATCTCGTCGAGGAAGTCGTCGCACTTGCGCTGGTACGGCACGAGGGTGAACGGTACCCCCGCCAGGTACGCGAAGACGGCCCCGTGCAGCCGCATGTGCAGCCCGAGGTCGCAGCGCTTCATCTCGTCCCAGCAGGCCCGCACGCCGTCGCGGGCGGTGACGACCCGCACGTCGCAGTGCCCGGCGACGGCGGCCCGCAGCCGCTCGCCGACCCGCTCGTCGCCGTGCAGCGGGTGGGTGTTGAACACGAACACGGTGACGTCGACGGGCTCGGCGCGCACCAGCGCGCGCACCCCCTCGACCAGGGCGTCCTCGCGGCGGCGCACATCGGCGTCGGCGGCCTCGTGGTCGACGCCGAGCAGGGTCACGCCGAGGCGGGCCCGGCCGGTGGGGCGCGGCCGGCGCGGCGGGACAGGCTCGCCGAGCGCCTCCGGCAGCAGGCCGGCGAGGTCACCGGCGGGCACCAGCACGCCCGGGTAGCCGGCCCGTTCGAGGACCTCGGCGGAGGCGATGTCGCGTACCCCGATGAAGGCGACCCGGCGCAGGACGCGCAGCAACCGGCGCTCGGAGGCGGCGGAGACGAACGGGCCGACGGAGACCCCGACGGCGGCCATCGGATGCCCGGACACCCCGGAGAAGAGCGAGAAGACCTTCTTCTCGCTCAGCGGCCCCATCTCGCGGAACACGGAGCCGCCGCCGAAGACCAGCATGGTGGAGCGGCGCAGCAGGGCGGCCTTGTTGAGCACCCAGCCGGCCCGGTCGGCGGTGCCGCGCGAGCGGTACCAGCGCGGGTCCATGCCGGTGCGCTCCGGCGGCAGGTCCACCATGGGCGGCGCGGCGAAGACGGGCTCCTCGGCTCCCCAGTAGACCCGGGTCGCCCAGTCCATCACGACGCAGAACGCGTTGTCGCCGACGTTCTCCATGCCGTAGTAGCCGACGACCAGGGGCCGGCGGGCCACGGCGGCCGGCGCGGGACGGGTGGGGGCCGGTTCAGGACGCACGGGGAGCCTCCCTGCTCAGGCGCCTGCGCAGGTCGCGCCAGGTGGGCAGCGGGGCGTCGCCCACGACGCCCCGTCGGGCGGCGACCCAGAGCAGGCAGCAGAGTACCGCCTCCGCCAGCACCGTCGCCCCGGCGGCACCGCGCACGCCCCACACCGGGACGGCCACCGCCAGCGCCGCCAGCAGCACCACGGCGCCCACGGCCTGGTACGCCACCTTGCGGCGCAGCAGCCCGCCGCTGGTCAGCAGCGCGGCCACGGCGGCGCCGCCGAACCGGAACGGCACCGCCAGCGCCAGCACCGCCAGCACCGGCGCGGCGTCGCGGTATTCCGGGCCGAACACCACCGGCAGGGCCACCAGGCCGCCGACCGCCACCGCCGCCGCGACGACCGCGCCGAGCGCGACCATCCCGGCGCTGCCCCAGCGGTACGCCAGCAGCACCGCCTCGGCGTCCGAGCCGGCCCAGCGGTGCAGCTTGCCCAGCAGGTACTGCTGGTAGACGACCCGGGGCACCAGGTAGACGGCGGTGAGCACGGCCATCGGCACGGCGAGCAGGGCCGCCTCCGCCCCGCCGAGCAGCTCGGCGGCGAGGACCGTGCCGAAGTGGATGCCGAGCAGGTAGCAGACGTTGCCGAGCACGTAGGGTGTGGCCGCCCCCAGCAGCTCGCCCGGCCGGGGGCCGGCGTCGAGGCCCCCGGCCGGGACGGCGGGGCCAGCCGGGACGACGGCGGGAGCCGGGACGGCACCGGGGGCCGGGACGGCGGCGCGGGCGGCGGGGGCCGGGTGGCCCTCCAGCGGCATCGCGCCGCGCCGGAACTCGCGGGAGGCCAGCAGGCAGGCGGCGACGGTGGCCACGGCGACGACCGCGTACCCGGCCGCCGCGGCGACGACCGACAGCCCGGCCGCCCAGACCGCCACGGTGACCAGCACCCGGCCCAGGTGGGGGGCCAGCTGGAGCGCGGACAGGCCACGGTAGTCGCCGCGCAGCTGCCGCACCGAGCCGGCCAGCGCGAGCGCCGCCTGGGCGACCACGACGGTGGCGAGCAGCGCCCGCACCGCCGCCGCCGTGACGTCGGGCAGCTCGGCGGCGCTCCAGGCCAGCACGCCGAGCAGCAGCGCCGCGCAGGCCGCGCCGGCCAGCCGCAGCGACGGCCCCACCCACCGGTACGCCCGCGCGCCCTCCTGCCCGAACACCTGCAACCACAGCTCGGAGACGCCGAACACGGCCAGCGGGGCGGTCAGCGACACCACGGCCAGCACGGCGGTGAACGAGCCGAAGTCCTCCCGGGTGAGCGTGCGGGCGAGCAGCACCTGGCTGCCGAACGCGGCGACGGTGACGCCGGCCTGGCTCAGCCCCAGCAGGCCGACCTGGGCCAGCATGGTGGCCGCCCGACCGCGCCCGGGCCTCGGGTGCGGCCCGGGGCCGGAGTCCGGCTCCCGCCCGCGCCGCGGTTCGCCGCCGCGCCCGGCGTCAACGGCCGAGGCTGACAAGCCACTTCCCCGTCTCGCTGAGGGTGCGCAGCGCCTTGATGCCCAGCGCCACGCCGGGCGTCCGCGACGGGCGGTACATGTCGACCAGCCGGAACCAGAAGACCAGGCCGCCGAGGCGGCCCCGGGTGATGTTGCCGTCGTGCCGGCGGAACCGGACCACCGGGTGGGGCAGGTGCCGGGGGTGCACGCCGGCGCGCAGCGCCCGCAGCATCAGCTCCACGTCCTCGAAGAGCCGGAAGCTCTCGTCGTACCCGCCGATGCGCTCCAGCACCCGCCGGTCGATGGTGGTGCCGGAGTGCTTGAACGGCAGCCGGGGGCGGGTCAGCACGCCCAGCAGCATGGTGCGCGCCGAAGTGTATTCGGGCAGCCGGATGCGCCGGGAGGCGTCGCCGCGCACCTCGTGGTAGTCGACGTAGACCCAGCCGCCGCCGGTGGCGGTGAGCAGGTCGTGCAGCCGGCCCAGCGCGTCGGCGGAGAGCTCGTCGTCGGAGTCCAGCACCGTGATGTAGCGGCCGGTCGCGGCGCGCAGGGCGACGTTGCGGGCCCGGGCGATGCCGCTCGGCGGCAGGCTGAGCACCCGGACCCGCCGGTCGGCGGACACGCCCGCCTCCGCCAGCACCCGGGTGACCGGAACGGCCGAGCCGTCGTCGACCACGACCAGCTCGAAGTCCCGGTGGTGGTTGGCCAGCACGCTGCGCACCGCGTCGACCAGCAGCTCGGCGCGGTCGCGGACCACGATGCAGACCGAGAACGTCGGCACCACGGCCGCGTCGTCGCCCGCGTGCGCCACCCCGTCCGCGTCGTGCTCACCCTGGACGGACGCCGGCAGTGGATGCCTCATCGAGCCGCCCCTCCTCCCCCCGTTCGACCTCGGCCGCGACCGTGGCGTCGCCCGGCGACGCGCCCGCCGCGCCGCCGGGCGACAGGATCACCAGCTGCCCGAAGAGGAACAGCCACATGAAGTACGGGTACGCCATCGGCTTCTGGGTGAGCCCGAAGAGCACGAAGACCGCGTAGAGCACGCCGAGCGCCCAGCGCTGCGCCGGGTCGGCGCACCGCCGCCGGACGACGACGTGGAGGCCGGCGACGATCCCGACGACCGCGACGAGGCCGACGACGCCCCAGACGACGAGGATGCGCAGCAGGTCGTTGTGCATGTCCCACGGCTCGTAGCCGAACCCGAAGAGCCAGACGTCCGGCGTGGACCGGTGCAGGACGCGGGCCACGTCGTTCCAGATCGCGCCCCGGCCGTGCATGAACGTGTCGGAGCGTACGTCGAGCGAGCCGACCTCGGTCAGCGCCACCCCGGCCCGCTCCCGGACGGTCTCGCCCGCGAGCGCGACGGCGACCCCGCCGGCCGCGAGCAGGCCGGCGGCCACGGCCACGACCCGCCGCCGGCCGACGCGGGTGCCCAGCGCGGCCCGCAGGGCCCCCAGCCGCCGCGCCTCGAAGGCGACCACGATCACCAGCAGGCAGCCGATGGTGAGCCGGTGCAGCGACACCGCGCCGGTGGCCACGAAGAGGCCGATCAGCGCGTAGCGGCGCAGCGGCGTCAGGCGCAGCCGGTCGCCGGCCGCCCGGAGCCGGTCGCCGAGCACGTAGCAGAGGAACACCGAGAACATCAGCAGCCGCCCGAGCGACATCGGGTGGTAGTAGCCCCCCGACGCCCGGCCGATCTTCTGGCCGGGCAGCTCGAAGTAGAACGAGTAGGGCACGACGCCCGCCACCTGGAGCCAGGCCAGCGCGCAGTGGACGACCGCGCCGGCCAGCACGACGGCCGCCACCCCGGCCAGCCGGCGGACGGGGAACCGGGCCGGGCTCATCAGCGCCATCCCGATCAGCGCCACCGGGGCGAAGCTGACCAGCAGCCGCACCGCCTCGGCGGGGATCGCCGAGGCGGGGTCGAGCCGTGGACCGTAGATGGGGTAGCGACGGATGTCGAACAGGGCCAGCAGGTCGGCGCGCGGACCGGCCGCCAGGTAGCTGAACCCGGAGACGACCAGCAGCAGGGCGAGGGCGAGCAGCATCGCCAGCACGGGGCGCGGCGGCAGCCGGCGGGCCGCGAGCACCGCCGCCGCGAGGGCGGCCAGCATGCAGCCCGCCCCGACGGCGCTGAGCAGGACGCCCAGGTCGACCCCGCCGCCCGCGTCGCGCTCGCCGATGTCGAGCAGGGGCTTGACCGCGATCAGCGCCAGCGCGGCGGTGGCGAGGTGGCCGGCGGCCCGGTCGAGCCGCTCCGGCGTGCCGCCCGCGAGCCGGGGGCCGGGGGCGGTGAGCGGCGTGGGACTGTCCACCTTGTCCAACCGTCGGTAAGGGGCGAAACACCAGGACGATACCAACGCGGGGGCCCCGTCCGCTGACCCCGAGGCCGCCCGGCGGGGCGCGCGGCGACGCGACCCCGGCTTGCCGGTGCGGCGGCCCGTCCGGCAAGCTGGTCAGCCGTGCCGAGCCCCCCGCCCCGCCCCGTCCCGATCGGTGTGGTCATCGCCGCCCACGACGAGGCGAACGTCATCGGCGGCTGCCTGGACGCGCTGCTCGCCGACGCGGGCCCCGGCTCCGGCGTCGAGCTGGACATCGTCGTGGTGGCCAACGGCTGCACGGACGACACGGCGCGGGTGGCCGCCGCGCGGCCCGGCGTACGGGTGGTGGAGCTGGCCGAGGCGGGCAAGGCGGCCGCGCTGAACGCCGGGGACGCGGTGGCGCGCGGCTTCCCCCGGTTCTATCTGGACGCCGACGTGGTCCTCGGCCCCGGCGCGCTGCGCGCGATGGCCGCCGCGCTGACCGCCCCGGTGGACCCGCCGCTGGCCGTGACGCCCCGCCGGGAGATGGTCACCACCGGCCGGCCGCTGCTGGTGCGCGCCTACTACGCGATCAACACCCGGTTGCCGATCTTCGCCGACGCGCTGTTCGGCCGGGGCGTGCTGGGCGTGTCGGCGGCGGGACGGGAGCGCTTCGACCGGTTCCCGGCCGAGATCGCCGACGATCTCTTCCTGGACTCCCGGTTCGCCTCGGCCGAGAAGCGCGAGGTGTCGGCGGTGGCGTCGGTCGTGCAGACCCCCCGGACGCTGCGGGACCTGGTCCGCACGCTGGCCCGGGTGCGGGCCGGCAACGCCATGCTGCGCGCCTCGCACCCCGGGATCCGCCCGTCGGTCCCGTCGTCCTGGCTGCGGGACGTGGTGCTGCCCCGCCCCTGGCTCGCGCCGGCCGCCGTGGTCTACGTGGCCGTCACGCTCGCCGCCGCGCTGCGCGCCCGCCGCCACCCGCGCGGGGCGTGGGGCCGGGACACCTCGACCCGCTGACCGCCCGAAGGAGGGCCGGGGTCAGCGGCGCGATCGACGCCGCGCCAGCAGCACCACGCCGATCGCGAGCGCGGCGAGCAGCGCGCCGCCGAGCCCCGAGAACAGGACCGTGGGCAGGTTGGACTGCTCCGGCGCCGCCGCCGTGAGCTGCTGCCGGTCGGCGGCGCTCTGCCGGTACGCCTCGGCGAGCTCGTTGCCGTTGCCGCCCCGGGCGACGGCGTCCAGTTGGGACACCGCCGTGTCGTCCCGCCCGGTGAAGTACGCGTCCAGCCCGCGCCGGTAGAGCCGGTCGGCGTCGCCGAGCGCGGGCGTGACCCCGGCCTCGGCGAGCAGCTCCCGGGCGGCGGTGACCGGCACCACGGCCCGGTTGGCCCCACCCGCCCCGGACCGGTCGTTGGTGAGTACGCCGACGACCCGGCCGGCGGGGTCGAGCGCGACGCCGCCGTGGGAGTAGATCCCGATGTCGTCGCCGATCCGGAACAGCGGCACCGGGCCCTGGCCGGTGTCGGTGGCGGTGACCTGCACGGTCTTCGAGCGCAGCGTGTAGGTGGCGTCGCGGAAGTCGGCGTCGACGGTGTGGTAGCCGGCGACCGCCACCACGCCGCCCGGCGTCAGCGCGGCGGCGTCGCCCAGCTCGACGGCGGGCAGGTCGGGCCGGGCGACCCTGACCAGGGCGAGGTCCCCGGCGTCGGCGGCCCGGGTGCGGACCACCTCCCCGGCGATCGCCGGGGTGCCGGTGAGCCCGCCGGTGGCCTGGTTGAGCTGCACGAAGACCTGGCTGGACGGGGGACGGTCCGGCTCCTTGCCGGTGAACCGGGTGCCGGCCGTCCGCGACCGGACCCAGCCGTCGAGCGCGCCCGAGGTGAGCTTCTTGCCGGCGACGAGGATCCGGCCGAGGGTGTAGAGGGCCCGCTCCCGGGCGACCGGCTCGTCGGGGGCGACGCACTGGCCGTTGGTGAGCACGTGCCCGGCGGGGTCGACCACGAAGCCGCTGCACCGCCGCTGGAACGTGACGGGCGTCGGGTTGAGCAGCGCCCCGGTCCGCCCGTCGCGCAGGTATCCGTTGAACACGGCCTCGACGAAGACGAGCCCCGGCGCGGCGGTGGCGAGCGCCCGTTCCTGCGCGCTGTAGGGGGCCGCCTGGCTCCACGGGCGGAAGCCGGCGGCGGGGGTGACGGTCGGGAACGCCCCGGCGGGGCCGGCCGGCGACGGCGCGTCCGCGCCCCGGGTGACGGCCCAGGCCGCGAGCCCGCCGCCCGCGGCGAGCACGACCAGGGCCAGCGCCGCGACGCCGAGCCGCAGCCCGGTGCGCGGGCGGGGCGGCGGGGACGGCTGGATGCGCCGGGCGGGCGACGCGAACGGGTCGTGCGGCGGCGGGTCGGCGAACCCGGGGTGGGCGGCCGGCGGCTCCGCCGGCGCGGTCGCGACGACCGGCGAGCCGGTGGCGTGCGCCGCCCAGACCGGCGGCGCCCCCGAGCCGGGCATCCCGGACACGGGCGCTCCGGAGGCGGGCACCGCCGAGCTGGGCGTTCCCGAGACCGGGACACCGGAGGCGGGCTGACCCGAGGCGGGGACGGCCGAGGCGGGGACGGCCGAGGCGGGGACGGCCGAGGTCGGCGTGGCCGGGGTCGGCCTGCCCGGGGTGGTCGGCGTGGCCGGGGTGGGTGCCGGCGTCGCCCCCCGGGTGGCCGGGTCGCCGACGGGCTCCAGGTGGGGCGAGCGCAGCGGCATGCCGAGCAGGCCGAAGAGTTTGTCGGCGGCGTTCTCCACCTCGGCCGGGTAGGCCACCCAGGGGCGGGCGGCGGCGAAGTCGGCGTTGACGTAGCGGGGGCCGCCGGGGGTCTGCGCGAGGGTGTCCGCCGCGTTGGTGAACGCCTCCCGCCAGGGCCGGTCGGCGGCGGCGGCCCCCTCCAGCACGGCGATGGTCAGCAGCCGGTCCTGACCGTCCACCGCCCACCAGACGCTGCCGACCTGGCACACGCCCGACGCCTCGGTGAACCTGTACGGACCCTCCGGCTGCATGCCCCACTCCTCTGTTCACCCGCCGTGCGGATAGTACCGAGGCGGCACGACGCGGGAGGCCGTCGCGGGGTTGCCTCTGAAAGTTTTCATGCATAGGGTCAGGCCATGAATGAAGGAGGCACCTCCGGGGCGTCCGCCGCCCGGGTGCTCGACCTCTTCCAGGGCGTCCGGCTCACCCCGACGCAGCGGCGCATCGCGCACAGCCTGGTGCAGCACGCCGCCGCGGCGGCGTACCTGTCAGCGGCCGAGGTGGCCGAGCTGGCCGGCGTCAGCCAGCCGTCGGTGACCCGGTTCGCCGTCGCGCTCGGCCACGACGGCTACCCGGCGCTGCGCCGCCGGCTGCGCGAGCTGACCGGCGCCGCCGGCACCGACGAGCCCTCCGGCGGCAACGAGCTGCAACGCGCCGTCTACACCGAGGTGGCCAACCTGGAGCGGCTGGCCGGCGAGCTGGCCGACACCGACCGGATCGCCGCCGTCGGCAAGCTGCTCGCCGCGAGCCGCCCCCTGCCGGTGCTCGGGCTGCGGGCCGCCGCGCCGCTGGCCGCGTACTTCGCGTTCTTCGCCGCGAAGGTGCACCCCGACGTGCGGGTGCTCGACGACGGCGGCAGCCTGCTCGCCGACCGCCTGGAGCAGGCCGCGGCGGCCGGCGCGACCGCGCTGCTGGCCTTCGTCCTGCCCCGCTACCCCCGGGAGACCCTCGACGCGCTGGCCGAGGCGCGGGCCGCCGGGCTGACGGTGGTGGCCATCACCGACTCGCCGGTCAGCCCCGCGACCGAGCACGCCGAGGTGGTGCTCCCCGCCGCCGTCGGCACCGACCTCGTGTTCGACCTGCACACCGCACCGATGACCCTGGCGATGGTGGTCCTTCAGGCCATCTGCGACGCCGCCCCCGCCGAGACCCAGCGCCGGCTGGAGGCCTTCGAGTCCTCCGCCGCCCGTCGCCAGTTGTTCCTCGGCTGAGAGGAGAGACGAGATGCCCCAGCCCGTCCGCGCCGCCCGGGGGGCCGCGCTCACCGCCCGGGGGTGGCCGCAGGAGGCCGCCCTGCGGATGCTGATGAACAACCTCGACCCGGAGGTGGCCGAGCGCCCCGACGACCTGGTCGTCTACGGCGGCACCGGGCGGGCGGCGCGGGACTGGCCGTCGTACCACGCGCTGGTGCGCACGCTCACCGACCTGCGCGACGACGAGACGATGCTGGTGCAGTCCGGCCGCCCGGTCGGGGTGCTGCGCACCCACGAGTGGGCCCCCCGGGTGCTGCTGGCCAACTCCAACCTGGTCGGCGACTGGGCCACCTGGCCGGAGTTCCGCCGCCTGGAGTCGCTCGGCCTGACCATGTACGGGCAGATGACCGCCGGTTCGTGGATCTACATCGGCACCCAGGGCATCCTCCAGGGCACCTACGAGACGTTCGCGGCCGTCGCCGCGAAGTGCTTCAGGGACGGCACGCTCGCCGGGACGCTGACGCTCACCGCCGGCTGCGGCGGGATGGGCGGGGCGCAGCCCCTCGCGGTCACCATGAACGGCGGCGCGTGCCTGATCGTCGACGTCGACCGGTCCCGGCTGGACCGCCGGGTGCGCGACCGTTACCTCGACGAGGTCGCCGACTCCCTCGACGACGCCGTCGAGCGGGTGCTCGCCGCGAAGCGGGACCGCCGGGCGCTGTCGGTCGGCGTCGTCGGCAACGCGGCCACGGTCTTCCCCGAGCTGCTGCGCCGGGGCGTGCCGATCGACGTCGTCACCGACCAGACCAGCGCGCACGACCCGCTGTCCTACGTGCCGGAGGGGGTGGAGCCGGCCGACGCGCCCGACTACGCGAAGGCGAAGCCGGCCGAGTTCACCGACCGGGCGCGGGAGTCGATGGCGAGGCACGTCGAGGCGATGGTCGGCTTCCTCGACGCCGGCGCGGAGGTCTTCGACTACGGCAACTCGATCCGGGGCGAGGCGCGCCTCGGTGGCTACGAGCGGGCGTTCGACTTCCCCGGCTTCGTGCCGGCGTACATCCGGCCGCTGTTCTGCGAGGGCAAGGGCCCGTTCCGCTGGGCGGCGCTCTCCGGCGACCCGGCCGACATCGCCGCCACCGACCGGGCGATCCTCGACCTGTTCC
Source organism: Micromonospora sp. WMMD712 (assembly GCF_029581295.1). Taxonomy (NCBI): domain Bacteria; kingdom Bacillati; phylum Actinomycetota; class Actinomycetes; order Micromonosporales; family Micromonosporaceae; genus Micromonospora; species Micromonospora sp. WMMD712. The sequence continues at coordinate 6,324,401 of NZ_CP120743.1, read as the reverse complement.
CCGAGAACGAGTCGCTGGCCCGGTGGATCCGGCTGGCCGGCGAGCGGGTCGCGTTCCAGGGCCTGCCGGCGCGGATCTGCTGGCTCGGCTACGGCGAGCGCGACCGCGCCGGGGTGCGGTTCAACGAGATGGTCGCCTCCGGCGAGCTCTCCGCGCCGGTGGTGATCGGCCGCGACCACCTCGACTGCGGCAGCGTCGCCAGCCCCTACCGGGAGACCGAGGCAATGGCCGACGGCTCCGACGCGATCGCCGACTGGCCGCTGCTCAACGCGCTGGTCAACACGGCTAGCGGGGCGTCCTGGGTGTCCATCCACCACGGCGGCGGGGTCGGCATCGGCCGGTCCATCCACGCCGGTCAGGTCTGCGTCGCCGACGGCACCCCGCTGGCCGGGCAGAAGATCGAGCGGGTGCTCACCAACGACCCGGCGATGGGCGTCATCCGGCACGTCGACGCCGGTTACGACGCCGCCCGCGAGGTCGCCGCCCGCACCGGCGTCCGCGTCCCGATGGCCGAGGTGCAAGGAGGGGCCCCTTGTTAACGCATTCTGCAGGTGAAGGGCCCCTTCCTAACGACGACCACAGCAGCCAGCGGCGGTTCCGCGAGCTGTGGGATCAGATCGCGCCGATCGGGCGCGACGCCGGCAGCGGCGGCTACCTGCGGTACGCGTTCACCGGCCCCGAGCTGGCCCTGCGCGACTGGTTCCGGGCGCAGGCCGAGCGTCGGGCCATGCCGGTGACCGTCGACGGCAACGGCAACCTCTTCGCCCGCTGGGGCGAGCCCGACGCGCCGCAGGCGGTGCTGACCGGCAGCCACTTCGACTCGGTGCCGCACGGCGGCGCGTACGACGGGCCGCTCGGCATCGTCAGCGCGTTCCTCGCCGTGGACGAGCTGCGCGCCGCCGGCGTCACCCCGTCCCGGCCCCTCGTGGTGGCCGCGTTCGCCGAGGAGGAGGGGGCCCGGTTCGGCGTACCCTGCCTGGGGTCGAGGCTGCTCACCGGCGCGCTCGACGCCGACCACGCGGCCGGGCTGCGCGACGCCGACGGGGTGAGCCTGGCCGAGGCGCTGGGCGACCGGCCGGCGGGCCCCCGCCCCGACCTGCTCGCCGGCTGGTCGTGCTTCGTGGAGCTGCACGTCGAGCAGGGCCGCGCGCTGGTCGACCAGGGCGCGCCCGTCGCGGTCGCCAGCGCCATCTGGCCGCACGGCCGCTGGCGCTTCGACTTCCACGGCGAGGGCAACCACGCCGGTACGACCCGGATGGCCGACCGCCGCGACCCCATGCTCACGTACGCGTTCACGGTGCTCGCGGCCAACAAGGAGGCCCGGCTGCGCGGCGCGCACGCCACGGTGGGCCGGGTCCGGGTCGAGCCGAACGCCACCAACGCGATCCCGGCGCGGGTGACCGGCTGGCTGGACGCCCGCGCCGCCGACCCGGAGACCGTCGCCGGCCTGGTCGAGGCGGTCCGCGCCAAGGCGACCGAGCGGGCCGGGCGCGACGGCACGGAGGTCACCGTGACCGAGGAGTCGGCGACGCCGCTGGTCGGCTTCGACGGCGACCTCGGCCGGCGGCTCGCGGCGCTGCTCGACGCGCCGGTGCTGCCCACCGGGGCGGGCCACGACGCGGGGGTCCTCGCCGGGCGGCTGCCCACGGCGATGCTGTTCGTGCGCAACCCGACCGGGGTGTCGCACTCCCCCGCCGAGGCGGCCACCGACGCCGACTGCGCCGCCGGGGTGGCCGCCCTGGCCCGGGTGCTGACGGAGCTGACGTGCCGATGACCGGGGAGCTGACGTGCCGATGACCGGGGAGCCGCGACGATGACCGCCACCCGCTGGCTCGCCGAGCACGCGTGGCTGCCCGACCGGCCCGAGCCCACCGCCGACGTGCTGATCGAGGCCGACGGCGGCCGGATCACCGCCATCGCCCCGCTGTCGGCCGACGGCGCGCCCACCGCCGGGGTCGAGGTGCTGGCCGACGCCGTACGGCTGCCCGGGCTCACCCTGCCCGGCCTGGCCAACGCCCACTCGCACGCGTTCCACCGCGCCCTGCGCGGGCGCACCCAGGGCGCGGACGGCGGTCAGGGCGGGCGGGGCGACTTCTGGAGCTGGCGCGACCGGATGTACAAGGTGGCCGCCCGCCTCGACCCGGACGGCTACCTGGCCCTGGCCCGCGCCGCGTACGCCGAGATGGCCCTCGCCGGGATCACCTGCGTCGGCGAGTTCCACTACCTGCACCACGGCCCCGACGGCACCGGCTACGCCGACCCGAACGCGATGGGCGCGGCCCTGATCGAGGCCGCCGCCCAGGCCGGCATCCGGCTCACCCTGCTCGACACGCTCTACCTGACCGCCACCGTCGGCGGCGCGCCGCTCGCCGGGCCGCAGCGGCGCTTCGGCGACGGCGACGTCGACGGGTGGTCCGACCGGCACGACCGGCTGACCGCCGCGCAACGAGGCCGGCCGCACGCCCGGATCGGGGCGGCGCTGCACTCGGTGCGGGCGGTGCCGGCCGACCAGATCGCCCCCTTCGCCGCCCGCAACGCGGGGGTGCCGCTGCACGTGCACCTGTCCGAGCAGCCGGCCGAGAACGACGCCTGCCGGGCCGCGTACGGCTGCACGCCGACCCGGCTGCTGGCCGACCGGGGGGCGCTCACCCCGGCCACGACCGCCGTGCACGCCACCCACCTGACCAGCGCCGACGTGACGCTGCTGGGCGGGGCCCGCGCCGGGGTCTGCCTCTGCCCCACCACCGAGCGGGACCTGGCCGACGGGATCGGGCCGGCGCGGCGGCTCGCCGACGCGGGCGTCGCCCTGAGCCTGGGCAGCGACAGCCACGCCGTCGTCGACCCGTTCGAGGAGGCGCGGGCGGTGGAGCTGGACGAGCGGCTGCGCACCCGCCGCCGGGGGCACTTCGCCCCGGCGGAGCTGCTGGCCGCCGCGACCGCCGCCGGGCACGCCGCGCTGGGCTGGGCCGACGCCGGCCGGCTCGCCGTCGGGGCCCGCGCCGACCTGGTGACCGTGCGCCTGGACACCGCCCGCACCGCCGGGGTGCCGCCGGCCGGCGCGTTCTTCGCGGCGACCGCCGCCGACGTCGCCTCGGTGGTCGTCGACGGCCGGCAGGTGGTCGCCGACGGGCGGCACCTGACCGTGGACGTGCCCGCCGAGCTGCGCGCCGCCATCGGGGCGGTGACCCGGTGATCGGCAGCCTGCTGGTCGACGACATCGGCGAGCTGGTCACCAACGTGGCCGGCACCGGCGACGGCAGCCCGCTGGGCCTGCGCCGCGACGCCGCCGTGCTGATCGAGGACGGCCGGGTCGCCTGGGTCGGGCCGGCGCGCTACGCGCCCGCCGCCGACCGCCGCGTCGACGCGCGGGGCGGCGCGGTCCTGCCGGGCTTCGTGGACAGCCACGCCCACCTGGTCTTCGCCGGGGACCGGGCCGCCGAGTTCGCCGCCCGGATGGCCGGCGAGCCGTACACGGGCGGGGGCATCCGCACCACGGTCGGCGCGACCCGCGCCGCCTCCGACGGCCAGCTGCGGGCCACCGTGCGCCGGCTGGTCGGCGAGGCGCTGCGGCAGGGCACCACCACGATCGAGACCAAGAGCGGGTACGGCCTCACCGTCGCCGAAGAGGCCCGCTCCCTGCGGATCGCCGCCGAGGTGACCGCCGAGACGACGTTCCTCGGCGCGCACGTCGTCCCCGCCGAGTACGCCGGCCGCCCCGACGACTACGTGGGCCTGGTCTGCGGGCCGATGCTCGCCGCCGCCGCGCCGTACGCCCGCTGGGTCGACGTGTTCTGCGAGCGGGGCGCGTTCGACGCCGACCACGCGCGGGCGATCCTCACCGTCGGGCAGGCCGCCGGGCTCGGGGTGCGGCTGCACGCCAACCAGCTCGGCCCCGGCCCGGGGGTGCAGCTCGGCGTCGAGCTGGGCGCGGCCAGCGTCGACCACTGCACCCACCTGTCCGACGCCGACGTCGACGCGCTCGCCGGCTCGGCCACCGTGGCCACCCTGCTGCCGGGGGCGGAGTTCTCCACCCGGTCGCCGTACCCGGACGCGCGGCGGCTGCTCGACGCGGGCGTGACCGTGGCGCTGGCGACGGACTGCAACCCCGGGTCGTCGTACACCTCGTCGATGCCGTTCTGCGTCGCGCTCGCCGTACGCGAGATGCGGATGACCCCGGCGGAGGCCGTGTGGGCCGCGACCGCCGGGGGCGCGCGGGCGCTGCGCCGCGACGACGTCGGGGTGCTGCGGCCCGGCGCGCGGGCCGACCTGATCGTCCTCGACGCCCCGTCCCACCTGCACCTGGCCTACCGGCCCGGTGTCCCCCTGATCCGCCAGGTCCTGCACAACGGAGTGCCGCAATGTCGATCGTGACCGTCCAGCCCACCGGGATCTCCCCCGCCGACGTGCTCGCCGTGGCGCGCGGCGGCGCGCAGGTCGTCCTCGACCCGTCCACCGTGGCGGCGATGGCCACCAGCCGGTCCATCGTGGACGGCATCGAGGCCGCCGGCCGCCCCGTCTACGGCGTCTCCACCGGGTTCGGGGCGCTGGCCAACACGTTCGTCGCGCCCGATCGGCGGGCCGAGTTGCAGCACGCGCTGATCCGCTCGCACGCCGCCGGGGTGGGCGCGCCGATGCCCCGCGAGGTGGTCCGGGCGATGATGCTGCTGCGGGTACGCTCGCTGGCGCTGGGCCGCTCCGGGGTCCGCCCGCTGGTCGCGCAGGCTCTGGTCGACCTGCTCAACGCCAACGTCACCCCGTGGGTGCCGGAGCACGGCTCGCTCGGCGCGTCCGGTGACCTGGCCCCGCTCGCGCACTGCGCGCTGGTGCTGCTCGGCGAGGGCTGGGTGCTCGGCCCGGCCGGCGAACGGCTGCCCGCCGCCGACGCGCTGGACGCGGCCGGGCTGGCCCCGGTCGAGCTCGCCGCGAAGGAGGGGCTCGCGCTGATCAACGGCACCGACGGCATGCTCGGCATGCTGCTGCTGGCGATCCGCGACGCGGCCCACCTGTTCACCCTGGCCGACGTGACGGCCGCGCTGGCCATCGAGGCGATGCTCGGCTCCGAGCGGCCGTTCCTGCCGGAGCTGCACGCGATCCGGCCGCACCCCGGCCAGTCCGTGTCGGCCGCGAACATCCACCGGCTGCTCCAGGACTCCGCCGTGATGGACTCGCACCGCGACGACCTGGCGCACGCCGTGCAGGACGCGTACTCGATGCGCTGCGCGCCGCAGGTCGCCGGGGCGGCCCGCGACACCCTGGACTTCGTGCGCGCGGTGGCCGACCGGGAGCTGGTGTCCGTGGTGGACAACCCCGTCGTGCTGCCCGACGGGCGGGTCGAGTCGACCGGCAACTTCCACGGCGCGCCGCTCGGCTTCGCCGCCGACTTCCTGGCCATCGCCGCCGCCGAGGTCGGGGCGATCGCCGAGCGGCGGGTCGACCGGCTGCTCGACGTCACCCGCAACCGGGACCTGCCGGCGTTCCTCTCCCCCGACGCCGGGGTCAACTCGGGGCTGATGATCGCCCAGTACACGGCCGCCGGGATCGTCGCCGAGAACCGCCGGCTCGCCGCGCCCGCCTCGGTGGACTCGCTGCCGACCAGCGGCATGCAGGAGGACCACGTGTCGATGGGCTGGGCGGCCACCAAGAAGCTGCGCACCGTGCTGGACAACCTGACCAGCCTGCTCGCCGTGGAGCTGCTGGCCGCCGTGCGGGGCCTCCAGCTCCGCGCCCCGCTCACGCCGTCCCCGGCCGGGCGGGCCGCCCTCGCGGCGCTCGGCGGGGCCGCCGGCCAGCCGGGGCCGGACGTCTTCCTCGCCCCGCTGATGGAGGCCGCCCGCGCCGTGGTGGCCGGGCCGGAGCTGCGGGCGGCGATCGAGCGGGAGATCGGCCCGCTGGGCTGAGCGTCGCCGGCCCGGCCCGCCTGGCCGCGCCGTCCCGCCCTCCCCGGCCGTGTCCCCGCCCGGCCGTGCCGTCCTGCCCGGCCCGGCCGGCCTCGCGCCGCGCCGCCTCAGCTCCCGAGCACCGCCACGCCGATCAGCACCGGCACCGCCGCCACGGTGGACAGCAGCACCGCGTCCCGGGCCAGCACCACGCCCCGGTCGTAGCGGACCGCGTAGACGAAGACGTTCTGCGCGGTCGGCAACGCGGCCGTGACCGTGCAGGCCAGCACCGTCGGCTGCGGCAACCCCAGCGCGTGCCGCGCCACGAGGTACGCGACGACGGGCTGGGCCAGGGTCTTCAGCGCGACGGCCAGCCACACGTCCCGCCCGGTGTCCCCGGAGCCGGGCCGGGGCGCGCCGTGCAGCGACAGCCCGTACGACAGCAGGGCGGCGGGCACGGCCATCGCCGCGACCAGCTCCACCGGCCGCAGCACGGGCTCCGGCGGCAGCCAGCCGGTCAGGTTGACGGCCAGGCCCAGGGCGCAGCCCACCGTGACCGGATTGGCCAGCGGCGCGACCACCGACCGGGCCACCGAGCGCCGCCCGCCGACCGCCGTGTCCAGCACGGCGAAGGCGACCGGTGCCATCACGACGAGCTGGAACATGATGACCGGCGCGATGAACGACGCGTCGCCGAGGACGTAGACGGCGACGGGGATGCCGATGTTCGCCGCGTTCACGTACGACGACGTGAGCGCCCCGATCGTGGCCTCCGCCGCCGGACGCCGCCACAGCAGCCGCGCGACCAGCACGAACACCGCCGCCACGACGGTGGTGCCCGCAACCGTGACGACCAGGGCGGCCGAGAAGACCTCGCGCAGGTCGGCGTGGGCGACCGTGTCGAACAGCAGCGCCGGGGTCGCGACGAAGAACGCCACCCGGGACAGCACCGTGGACGCCCCCGGCCCGAGCACGCCGAGGCGGCCCACCAGGTAGCCGACGCCGATGACGGCGCCGATGACGGCGAACCCCGTCAGCACACCAGGCACGTCGCCACCCGGCCGACCGCCGCCCGCCCCGCCGTCAGGCCGCCGGCGGCAGCACCTTCGCGACCAGCTTCGCCAGCTCGCGCAGCGCCTTGCCCCGGTGGCTGACCGCGTCCTTCTCCTGCGGGGTCAGCTCCGCGTTGGTGCGGTCCTGGCCGTCGCCGAGGAAGATCGGATCGTACCCGAAGCCGCCCTCGCCGCGCGGCGCGCGCAGCAGCCGGCCGGCCTGGCGGCCGTCGACCAGGTGCTCCTTGCCGCCGGGCAGCACCAGGGCCACCGTGCAGACGAAGGACGCGCCCCGGTGCTCGTCGGGCAGGTCGGCGATCTGGTCCAGCACCAGCTCCAGGTTGGCCCGGTCGTCGCCGTGCTTGCCGGACCAGCGGGCACTGAACACCCCGGGCATGCCGTTCAGCGCGTCCACGGCGATACCGGAGTCGTCGGCGATGGTCGGCAGCCCGGTGCGCCGGCAGCCCTCCCGCGCCTTGATCAGCGCGTTCTCACCGAAGGTCAGGCCGGTCTCCGGCAGCTCCGGGTATTCCTCGACGTCGTCGAGGCCGAGCAGCGCGACCCGGTGCGCGCCGAGCGCGCCGTCGAGGATCCGCTGCAGCTCGACGAGCTTCTTGCGGTTACGGGTGGCGAGCAGGATCTTCGTCATGACAGTGCCTTTCGCTGGGCCTCGGCCAACTCCGCGCAGCCGGCCACGGCCAGGTCGAGCAGGGCGTCGAGCTGGTCGCGGGCGAAGACGCCGGACTCGCCCGTCCCCTGCACCTCGACGAACTCGCCGGTCCCGGTGCAGACCACGTTCATGTCGACCTCGGCGGCCACGTCCTCGGTGTAGCAGAGGTCCAGCCGGGCCTCGCCCGCGATCACGCCGACGCTGACCGCGGCGACGGAACGGTGCATCACCTTCTCCGGCCTGCCGGCCAGCGCCTTGCGGGCGGCCAGCCAGGTCACCGCGTCGTGCAGCGCCACGTACGCGCCGGTGATGGCCGCGGTGCGGGTGCCGCCGTCGGCCTGGAGCACGTCGCAGTCGAGGACGACGGAGTTCTCGCCCAGGGCCTTGAGGTCGATGGCGGCCCGCAGGCTGCGGCCGATCAGCCGGGAGATCTCGTGGGTGCGCCCGCCGACCTTGCCCCGGACGCTCTCCCGGTCGGAGCGGGTGTTCGTGGCGCGGGGCAGCATCGCGTACTCGGCGGTCACCCAGCCGAGCCCGGAGCCCTTGCGCCAGCGGGGCACCCCCTCCGTGACGCTCGCTGTGCACAGCACCCGCGTCCCGCCGAACTCGACGAGCACGGAGCCCTCCGGGTGGGTGCTCCAGCCCCGGCTCAGGGTCACCGGTCGGAGTTGGTCGGGCCGCCGCCCGTCAGGTCGCGCCATCCCTGCACCCTATGCGGTGCGGCGGACGGGGCCGCCGCGGGTCCCGCCCCGCGCGCTCGCGTCGGCGCACGCCGGATCGACGCGCTGGCCGGCCCAGCGGTCTCGCCGGCCCAGCGGTTAGGAGGGGGCCCCTGTACAACAGAATGCGTTAACAGGGGGCCCTTCCTTGCACCCGCCGGGTCAGACGTCGTAGCAGGCGCCCGCGCGGACCACTTCCAGCGGACCGTCGTACGTCGTGCCGGCCGCCTCGACGGTGAGCGCCTCGCTGCCCCACGCGGCGACCAGGTGGGTCAGCAGCAGCCGCCCCACGCCGGCCTTGGTGGCAGCCTCGCCGGCCTCCCGGCCGGTGAGGTGCAGGTCCGGCGGGTTCTCCACCCCGTCGAGGTAGCTGGCCTCGCAGAGGAAGACGTCGGCGTCCTGGGCCAGCCGCAGCAGCGCCTCGCAGGGCGCCGTGTCGGAGGAGTAGCAGAGCACCCGGCCGTCGTGTTCCAGCCGCACGCCGTACGTCTCGATCGGGTGGTTCATCCGGTCGACGGTGACGGTGAACGGGCCGATCGGGAACGTGCCGGGCTGGAGGCCGTAGAACTGGTAGACGTCCTCGACGGTGCTGTCCTCCTGGCCGTAGGCCAGGGCGAGCCGGTCCGGCGCGCCGGAGGGGGCGTACATGGGCAGGGCCGGGTACGGGCCGTCCGGGGCGTAGCGCCGCACCACCACGTAGGAGGCGGCGTCGAGCATGTGGTCACAGTGCAGGTGGGTGAGGAGGATCGCGTCCGGGGCACGCAGCCCGGCGTAGCGCTGGAGGGTGGAGAGGGCGCCGGAGCCGAAGTCGACCAGGAGCCGGAAACCCTCGGCCTCGACCAGGTAGGCCGAGCACGGGGAGTCGGGTCCGGGAAAGCTCCCGGCACAGCCGAGGACGGTCAGTCTCATGGAGTCGTCCCGCTGTCGCATACCGTAGTCGTCACGTCGGCCGCCGCTCCGTCGATGATCTTTACCGACGCGTACGACACGCTGCGCAGCCTACGCTGACGCACCCCGGGGCAAGAATCATCTGCTGGAAGTTGTCACGAACGTGACACCCCCGGCCCGTCTCCGGGTCAGCGAGACGGACGGGCCGCCGCCGGTCACCCGGTCACGGCCCGTCCGTGTCGTCATCCCGGCCGGCGCCCCGTCGGGCCCGTCGCCGGCCCCCTCGTCACGCCCAGAGCTGCCCTTCCAGGGCCTCCTCGGCGTCGGCGAGGGTGCCGCCGTACGCGCCGGTGCTCAGGTATTTCCAGCCGCCGTCGCAGACCACGAACGCGACGTCGGCGCGGCGGCCGTCGCGGACCGCCTCGTGCGCCACCGCGAGGGCGGCGTGCAGGATCGCACCCGTGGAGAAGCCCGCGAAGATCCCCTCCACCTCGACGAGCTGCCGGGTGCGCAGCACGGCGTCCCGGGTGCCGACGGAGAACCGCCGGGTCAGCACCGTCGCGTCGTAGAGCTCCGGGACGTAGCCCTCGTCGATGTTGCGCAGCCCGTAGACCAGCTCGCCGTAGCGCGGCTCGGCGGCGACGATCTGGATGCCGTCGACCTTCTCCCGCAGGTAGCGACCGGTGCCCATCAGCGTGCCGGTGGTGCCCAGCCCGGCCACGAAGTGCGTGATCGTGGGCAGGTCCTCCAGCAGCTCCGGGCCGGTGGTCTCGAAGTGCGCCCGGGCGTTCGCCTCGTTGCCGTACTGGTAGAGCATCACCCAGTCGGGGTGCTCGGCCGAGATCTGCTTGGCGGTGGCGACGGCCTGGTTCGAGCCGCCGGCGGCCGGCGAGAAAATGATCTCCGCGCCGTACATCCGGAGCAGCTGGACCCGCTCGGTCGAGACGTTCTCCGGCATGACGCAGACCAGCCGGTAGCCCCGCAGCTTGGCCACCATGGCCAGGGAGATGCCGGTGTTGCCGCTGGTCGGCTCCAGGATCGTGTCGCCGGGGCGCAGCCTGCCGTCGGACTCCGCCCGGCGGACCATGAACAGGGCCGCCCGGTCCTTGATGCTGCCGGTCGGGTTCCGGTCCTCCAGCTTCGCCCACAGCCGCACCGGGGGCGCCCCCTCGGGCACCACCGGCGACAGCCGCGGCAGCCCCACCAGGGGCGTGCCACCGCAGGCGTCCAGCAGGCTGTCGTAGCGCGCCATCGCCGGCCGCCTCAGCGGGCGACGGCGTGCGGGGTCACCGGGTGCGAGGCGCTGTGCGAGGCGATCGCCGCGGCGGCGGCGAAGCCGAACGCGCCGCCGGCCACGGCCGGCAGGATGGTGACGCTGTCGCCGTCGTTGAGCTTGGCGTCGAGCGCGCCGAGGAAGCGGACGTCCTCGTCGTTGACGTAGACGTTGACGAACCGGTGCAGCGCGCCGGCGTCGGTGACCAGGCGGGCCCGCAGGCCGCCGTGCCGGGAGTCCAGGTCGGTCAGCAGGTCGCCCAGGGTGTCGCCGGCGCCCTCGACGACCTTCGCGCCGCCGGTGTACGTGCGCAGGATGGTGGGGATGCGAACCTCGATGGCCATGGTGTCGTACTCCTTGTTCGGGTGTGCGGTCTGCACGGTGACGGGAAGAGAAGGAATGTCGCGGGGCCGCTGGGTCAGCGGTCGGAACACTCGTAGTCGACCGTCGCCGGGCTCTGCCCGAACATGTAGGACTGGACGGCGTGCGGGTCCACGGCGGCCTCCACGATCTCCACCGGCTCCTCGGTCACCACGCCGTCGACGATCCGGAAGGACCGGATCTCCTCGGTGTCGGGCTCGCGGGTGGAGACGAGCAGGTAGTGCGCCCCCGGCTCGCCGGCGAAGGCGACGTCGGTGCGGGAGGGGTAGGCCTCCGTGGCGGTGTGCGAGTGGTAGATCACCACCGGCTCCTCGTCACGGTCGTCCATCTCCCGCCACACCCGCAGGTGCTCCATCGAGTCGAACTCGTAGAACGTCATGGAGCGGGCGGCGTTCTCCATCGGGATGTGCCGGGTCGGGGTGTCGCTGCCGGCGGGGCCGGCGACCACGCCGCACGCCTCGTCCGGGTGGTCCCGACGCGCGTGGGCGACGATCGCGTCGATGATCGACCGGTCGATGCTCAGCACGCCGCCCAGCCTAGCCCCTCGCCGACGCCCACAGCGAGGTGGCGCGGGTCACGGTCAGTCGATCATGGCGTTGAGCAGGGATTCCTGGAGATAGCCGAGATAGGCGTAGACCGAAAGCTGGAACACCCGGCTCGACGACGGATCGGCGCCGACCGCCGCGTCCAGCTCCGCGCCCAGGTCCGTGCCGTCCTTGATCTCCAGCCGGACGCCCATCGCGAGGCGGGCGTCGTTGAGGGCCCGCAGCCACGCCTCGGCCGCCTCGGCGTCGAGCTGCACCTCGCCACCGGCGGAGTCGGGCAGCGCGGCGAGGATCGCCCCGGCCTGGTCGATCTTGCCGGTCTTCAGGTCGCCCTCGGTGTACTTGCGGAACTCCGCCGTGCCCGCCGAGTCGTCCGGGTAGACCTCGGGGAAGAGCCGGCCGACCACCGGGTCGGTGTGGTCGAAGCCCTCGGTGAGCAGCCCCACCACCTCGGAGGCCACCTTGCGCAGCACCCGGACCTCGTCCACGGCCAGCGTGGCGACGTATCGTTCGCCCCGGCGACGGAACATGCTCACGACCTCTCCACCGTGGCCCACAGCCCGTACGCGTGCAGCTGCGCCGCGTCGTGCTCCATCCGCTCCCGGGCCCCGCTGGAGACCACCGCCCGCCCCTTGTGGTGCACGTCCAGCATGAGCTTCTCGGCCCTCTCCCGGCTGTAGCCGAACAGCTTCTGGAAGACCCAGGTCACGTACGACATCAGGTTGACCGGGTCGTCCCACACGATCGTCACCCACGGCCGGTCGGAGACCGGCACCTCTTCGGTGTCCGGGGTCTCGACCGGCGCAACCTGCGGAGCCGCCATGCCCCCATCGTGCCACCGGTCGCGGGGAAGCGATGAACCGGAACGCCGGACGGGCCCGGATCGGCCGCCGGAGCGGCGCACCGGGCCGGCCCGGCCTGGCCCCGCCGCCGCGCGCCGGGCCCGCCGTCAGGCGAGCAGGATGCCGTGGTCGAGCGCATCGGCCAGCACCGTGGCGAGCGAGAGCCGGACCGCCTCGAACCGCCGGGACACCTCCCGGGTCAGCTCCAGCTCGACCTCGCGCAGGGCCCGCTGCGCCCAGGCCCGGGCACCGCCCGGGTCGTCGTTGCCGGGGCCGCGCCAGCGCTGCCAGCACCCGCCGGAGAGCCCCACGGCGATCGGCGGGAGCACCTCGGGGCGCTCCGCGCCCGGATAGCCGCGCAGCGCGTCGGACGCGCCGGGGCCGGTCAGCTCCGCCACCCCGGCGGTGCTGGTGACCAGCAGCACCCGGTCGAGGCCCCGGCCCGCCGTGTGGTCGTCGAGCCCGAACCGCACGGCCTCGGCGATCCGCCGCCGTACGCCGTCGGGGACCGGTCCGCCGAGGACCCGCTCGGCGGCGTCGTCGCAGATGGCCCGCACGGCCCGGTCGCACAGGGCGGTGGCGGACAGGGAGAGCACCTCCAGCTCCCGGTCGAGCAGTTGCGGCAGCCCCGCGCACCCGACCCCGAAGACGATCTCCTGCACCACCCGCAGGTGGGTGTCGGCCAACTCCAGGGCGACGTCCTGCCGGATCCGCTGGGCGCAGGAGCGGGCCTGCCGTTCGAGCTGACCGGCCCAGTCGGTCGCCTCCGCGCCGGGCAGGACCGGCACCCGGTCGTGCGCGCCGGGCGGCTCGGGCGGCTGGGCGCTGCACCGGCGCAGTCCCTCGTCGGCGGCCCACCCCACGACGGCCCGGCGCAGCGCCTCGGTGTCGTCGGGACGGGCCGGGTACCACCGCGCCCCGGCCAGCCCGGGCACGGCGGCGAGCAGCGCGGCGCGGTGCGCGGCCACCGCCACCCCGGCCGGATCCACCGCCCCGGCCGACCCGGCCGCCCTGGCCGCCCTGGCCGCCTCGGCCGACCCGGCCGGATCCACCGCCCCGGGCGGACCGGCCGACCCGGGCAGGTCAGGCAGGTCGGGCGACCCGGCGGGCGCCGGCGGATCAGCCGGCCCTGGCGACCCGGCGAGCTCCGGCGGCCCGGCCGACTCCGGCGGCCCGGCCAGCTCCGGCGGCGCGGCCCAGCCCGACAGCCCCGGGGTGACGACGAAGAAGACCTCGACCGGCAGGGCGGCGACCTCGGCCAGCAGGCGCAGCTCGGCGGCGCTGAACGCCTGGTCGGCGGCGATCACGAAGAGCAGCGCCCCGGCCCGGCCGACCGCGTCGAGCAGCAGCCGCCCGCCGGCGAGGCCGAGGGTCCCGGTGTCGGGCGTATCGACCACGGCGAACCGCCGCAGCAGCGGCTCGGCGACGGTCAGCTCGACCCGCCGCGGCGGCCGGGCCAGCGCCGGCCCCGTCGCCGAGCCGTCCGGCGCGTACGCGTGCGGCTGCCGGTAGCCCGGCACGTACGCGGCCCGCGTCGACACCCGGGCGTGGTCGACCAGCAGCCAGCTCCCGGGCGGCACGGCGAGCCGCTCCGGGGCGAGCCCCAGCAGGGCGGCGAGCACGTCGCGGCGCGCGGCGCCGGCCGGGCCGGCGGCGACCACGGCGAGGGGCTCGCCCGCCGACGGCTCGGTGCGCCCGAGTCGGGCGGGCAGCGGGGCGTGGCGCGGCGGGGCGGCGGGGTCGCCCGGTTCGTCGGGCACGGCGACCCCGGGGAGAGGGCCCGGCTTCATCAGCGGCCTCCCGGTGCGGGCGGCCGCGGGGGACCCGGCCGCGTGGATCATCCGGCGGTGGCACCCGGATGCGGGAAGATTACGCCTTTGGGACAGCTCGACCGCGCCGGTCGGATACTCACCGGTAATCGACAGGTTACTCAACTTCGCCGCGTGACGGTGCCCGTACGGAAGGATGGCGGTCGATATGCTGCCCGGATGAGTCGGTGGGACTTCGTCGGCCGCCGCGCCGAGCTCGACCGTCTCCTGGTCGCGGCGACCGGGGCGACGGAACGCGGGCTCTTCCTCAGCGGCTCCGCCGGGGTCGGCAAGAGCCGGCTGCTGCGCGAGGCGCTCGCGGCCGTCCCCGCCGACCGGCACGCCGTCTGGTCGGTCTCGGCCAGCGCCACCACCGCCGCCCTGCCCTTCGGCGGCATGGTCCAGGTGCTCCCCGCCGAGCCGCCGGAGGGGCTCTCCCCCGCCGGCGTGCTGCGCTGGGCGGTGGGCCAGTTGCAGCAGCGGGCCGCCGGGCGGCGCATCGTGCTGGCCGTCGACGACGCGCACCTGCTCGACCCGCCCTCGGCCGCGCTGGTGCACCTGGTGGCCCGCGTCGAGAACACCACGGTGATCGGGACGCTGCGCGACGGCGAGCAACTGCCGCTGCCCGTCCGGGCACTGTGGACCGACGACCTGGTCGACCGCGTGGAGCTGGCCCCACTGGGGCCCGCCGACACCGCCGGGCTGCTCGCCGCCATCCTCGGCGGCCCCGTCGACGCGTGCTCCGCCGACCGGCTGTGGCGGCTCTCCGGCGGCAACCCGCTGCTGCTGCGCGAGCTCGTCATGGGCGCGCCGGCCGACGAGCTGACCCGCACGTACGGCGTCTGGCGGTGGACCGGGCGGCCGGCGCCGGCCCCCAGCCTCACCGACCTCGTCGACACCCGCATCGGGCGGCTCACGCCGGGGGTGCGGGCGGTGCTGGAGCTGGTCGCCTTCGGCGAGCCGCTCGGGCTGCGCCTGCTCGACCAGGCGGTGGAGCCGGCAGACGTGGAGACCGCCGAGGAGCGCGGGCTGATCGCGGTGGAGCCCAACGACCGCCGCACCGACGTGCGGCTGGCGCACCCGCTCTACGGCGAGACGATGCGCCGACGGTGCCCGGTCAGCCGCACCCGCCGCCTACAGGCCCGCCTCGCCGAGCTGCTGGAGGCCGCGGGGACGCGCCGCCGCGACGACCTGCTGCGGGTGGCGGTCTGGCGGCTCGACTCCGGCACCGCGCAGGACCCGGCGCTGCTGCTCGGGGCCGCCGCGCAGGCGTTCGCCCGGTACGACGTACCCCTGGCGACCCGGCTGGCCCGGGCGGCGCTGGACGCCGACGGCGGCTTCGACGCCGCGGAGCTGCTGGCCACCCTCCTGATGTTCGCCGACCGGCCGGAGGAGGCGATCGCGATGCTCGACTCCGTCGCGCAGGACGCGGCGGAGCAGGCGAGGTGCGTGCGGTGGCTGACCGTCCGCGGGATGGTCAGCTACTGGGGGCTCGGCCGGGAGTCCACCGTCGACGAGATCGCGGCGCGCGGCGCGGAGCTGACCGACGCCGCCGGCCGGGCCCGGGTGCACGCCTTCGAGGCGATCATGCGGCTGCACCGGCTCGACACGGCCCGGGCGGTGCGGCTGGCCCAGGCGGTGCTGGACCGCCCGGCCGCCAGCGCGGCCGCCCGGGAGCTGGCCCGCTGCACCCTCGCCCACCTCCAGGCCGCCCAGGGGCAGTTCGCCCGCAGCGGCGCGGCGATCGGGCAGGTGCAGGCCGAGGCGGCCCGCTGGCGCGCCGACATGCCCTACCTCCAGCTCGCGCTGGAGCTGGCCCGGGGCACCCGGCTCGCGCTCGCCGGCGACCTGGCCGGCATCGACGCCATCGTGGCCGACGAGTTCGCCGACCTGGCCGGTGCGGGCGACTTCCGGCTCGGCACCGGCTACCTGGGCATCCTCCGGGCGTACGCGGCGCGGCTGCGCGGCAGCAGCGGCACCGCGCTGAAGACGGCCCTGGAGGCGTGCGCGGTGCTCGCCACCAGCCGGGTGTACGCGGGCCTGGCCCACGCCGAGCGGGCACAGGCGGCGGCGCTGCGGGGCGACGCCGCGCACGCCGCCGAGGCGATGGCCGAGGCGGACCGCACCCACGCCCCCGGGATGGCGGTGCTCTACCCCTGGCTGGAGCAGGCCCGGGGCGCGGTGCTCGCCGCCGGCGGCGACCAGGCCGGCGCGACCAAGCACCTCGCCGCCCTCGCCGACCGGCTCCGCGACGACGGGCTCGCCGGCCACGAGCTGCTCGTCCTGCACGACCTGGTGCGGCTGGACGCCGCCGCCGCGCCCGTGGGGCCGACCTGCACCGACGGCGGCAGGCGGACGGTCGCCCAGCGGCTCGCCGAGCTCTGCGAACGGGTCGACGGCCCGCTGCCGCCCCTGCTGGCCCGGTACGCCCGGGCCGCCGTCGCCGGACCGGCCGACGACCTGCTCGCGGTCGCCGACGGTCTCGCCGCGCTGGACCTGCGGGTCTGGGCCGCCGAGGCGGCCGCGACGGCGGTGCACCGGCTGCGCGGCGGCCGCTCCGGCGCGGCGGTCGCCGCCCACGGGCGCCTCGGCGAGCTGCTCGGGCGGTGTGACCAGGTCGACACCCCCGCGCTGCGGCTCGGGGAGCCCGCCCTGACCGACCGGGAGTGGGAGGTCGCCCGGCTCGCCGCCGAGGGCGTCACCAGCCGCGCCATCGGCGAGCGCCTCTTCCTGTCCAGCCGCACCGTGGACAACCACCTGCACCGGATCTACCACAAGCTCGGCGTGACCGGCCGGGCCGAGCTGCGGTCCGCCCTCCGCTGGCCGTCGGGCTCTCCGGGTTGCCCAGGCTCTGCGGGCCCTGCGGGCTCTCCGGATCGTCCCGGTTCCTCGGGCTCTCCGGGCGACGGCGGCGGGTGGCACTTCCCGGGCGGCGACGGCGGGCGGCCCCGCCCCGGCCCCGACGAGGGGCGATCCTTCCCGGGCCAGGGGGGCGAGCCGGGAAGGTGAACTCTAGGCTGGGCAGGTGAGCACCTTTCGCCCCGCGCTGCTGACCGACCACTACGAGCTGACCATGGTCAGCGCCGCCCTGGCCGACGGCACCGCCGACCGCCCGTGCGTCTTCGAGGTCTTCAGCCGTCGGCTGCCCACCGGCCGCCGCTACGGGGTGGTGGCAGGCACCGCCCGGCTGATCGACATGATCCGCGACTTCCGCTTCTCCGCCGACGAGGTCGACTTCCTGCGCCGCACGGGCGTCGTCGACGACGCCGGCGCGGAGTGGCTGGCCCGCTACCGCTTCACCGGCGACATCGACGGATACGCCGAGGGCGAGCTGTTCTTCCCCGGCTCGCCGATCCTCACCGTCTCCGGCGGCTTCGCCGAGTGCGTCGTGCTGGAGACGCTGGTGCTGTCGGTGCTCAACTACGACTGCGCGGTCGCCGCGGCGGCCGCCCGGATGGTCACCGCCGCCCGGGGCCGCGCGCTGATCGAGATGGGCTCCCGGCGGGCCCACGAGGAGGCGGCCGTCGCCGCGGCGCGGGCGGCCTACCTGGCCGGGTTCCGGTTCACCTCCAACCTGGCCGCCGGCCAGCGCTACGGCATCCCGACCGCCGGCACCGCCGCGCACGCGTTCACCCTGCTGCACGACGACGAGCGGGCCGCGTTCGCCTCGCAGGTCGCCACGCTGGGCAAGGACACCACGCTGCTGGTCGACACGTACGACATCAGCCAGGGCATCCGCAACGCCATCGCGGTGGCCGGTCCGGAGCTGCGGGCCGTCCGGATCGACTCCGGCGACCTCGCGGTGATCGCCCAGCAGTCCCGCGAGCTGCTCGACTCGCTCGGCGCCACCGAGACGAAGATCATCGTCTCCGGCGACCTCGACGAGTACGCCATCGCCGCGCTCGCCGCCGAGCCCGTCGACATGTACGGCGCGGGCACCGCCGTCGTCACCGGCTCCGGCGCGCCCACCGCCGGGCTGGTCTACAAGCTGGTCGAGGTGGCCGGGCGGCCGGTGGTCAAGCGCTCCGAGCACAAGGCCACCATCGGCGGCCGGAAGGTCGCGGTACGCCGGCACAAGCCCACCGGCACGGCGACCGAGGAGATCATCGTGCCGCAGGGCGTGCCCGACCGGCAGCCGCACGACCGGCTGCTCCAGCGGACGTACGTGGCCGGCGGCGAGCCGGTCGAGCCGCCGACGCTTGACGAGTCGCGGGAACACCTGCGGCAGTGCCTCATCTCGATCCCGTGGGAGGGCCTCAAGCTCTCCGCCGGCGACCCGGCGGTCCCGGTGACCGTCGTCCCCGCCGGCTGACCCGACCGACCCCCGACCCCCGTCGCCCCGCACCGCGAAGGAGCACCCCTGGCATGGCGAACGCGCTGATCATCGTCGACGTGCAGAACGACTTCTGCGAGGGCGGCTCCCTCGCGGTGGCCGGCGGCGCCGGCGTCGCGGCGGGGATCTCCCGGCTGCTCGCCGCCGAGCCCGACCGCTGGGACCACGTGGTGGCGACGAAGGACTACCACGTCGACCCGGGCGCGCACTTCGGCAACCCGCCCGACTACGTCGACTCCTGGCCCGCCCACTGCGTCGTCGGCACGCCCGGCTCGGAGTTCCACCCCGAGCTGGCCACCGGCCGGATCGAGGCGATCTTCCACAAGGGCGAGCACGCGGCGGCATACTCCGGCTTCGAGGGGCACGCCGCCGACGGCGAGCACCTCGCCGACTGGCTGCGCGCCCGCGGGGTCGACCGGGTCGACGTGGTCGGCGTCGCCACCGACCACTGCGTACGGGCCACCGCCCTGGACGCCGCCCGGGAGGGGTTCGCCACGACCGTCCTGCTCGACCTCACCGCCGCCGTGGCGCCCGAGACGCTGGACGTGGCCCTGCGGGCGATGGAGGGGGCGGGGGTGGCGATGACCGGCACGCCGGTGGTCGGAGCCGCCTGAGCGGGTAAACCGCTGGCGCGTGTCACACCCCCGGTCGAGGATGTCGGGCGGAGGTGTCCCACCGTCGTGAACATGTCGCCCTACCGGCAGGCGCTCGCCCTGCCCGGCCTTCGGTCGCTGCTGCTGGTCTCCGTGCTCGCCCGCGTCCCGCTCACCGCGACCGGGGTGACCATCACCTTCCACGTGGTGCTGGACCTCGGCCGGGGCTACGGCGCGGCCGGTCTGGTCGGGGCGGCGATGACCGTCGGCGCGGCACTCGGCGGCCCGCTGCTCGGGCGGCTCGTCGACCGGCGCGGCCTGCGCCCGGTGCTCGTGCTGACCACCGCCGCCGAGGCGGTCTTCTGGTCCACCGCGCCGGCACTGCCGTACCCGGTGCTGTTGCCGGCCGCGTTCGTCGCCGGCCTGCTCGCCCTGCCGATCTTCTCGGTGATCCGGCAGTCCATCGCCGCGCTCGCGCCGCCCGAGCACCGCCGCCCGGCGTACGCGCTGGACTCGATGTCGGTGGAGCTGTCGTTCATGGTCGGCCCCGCCCTCGCCGTGGCGATGTCCACCGCCGTGTCCGCCCGGGTCACCCTCTACGCGGTCGGCGCGGGCATCGTCGCCGCCGGCGTCGCCCTCTGGCTGCTCGACCCGCCCACCCGCGCCGCCGACGAGCCCGCCCCGCAGCGGCGTCGGGTGCCCCGCCGGGAGTGGCTGACCCGCCGGATGGTCGCCGTCCTCGCCGTGAGCCTCGCCACGACCCTCGTGCTCGGCGGCACCGACGTCGCGGTCGTCGCCGTGCTGCGCGCCGGCGGCGAGGTCGGCTGGACCGGGGTGGTGCTCGCCGCGTGGGCGGTCGCGTCGCTGGTCGGCGGCTTCGCCTACGGCGCGGTCAGCCGCCCGGTCTCGCCCCTGGCCCTGGTCACCGTGCTCAGCCTGTGCACCATCCCCGTCGGGCTCGGTGGCGCGCACTGGTGGCTGCTCTGCCTGGCCCTCGTCCCGGCCGGGATGCTCTGCGCGCCGACGCTCGCCGCGACGGCCGACACGGTCAGCCGGCTCGTCCCGGCCGAGGTGCGGGGCGAGGCGATGGGCCTGCACGGCTCGGCGGTGACCGTCGGCATCGCCCTCGGCGCGCCGCTCGCCGGCGCGGTCATCGACGCCTCCGCCCCGCCATGGGGCTTCGTGGTCACCGGCGCGATCGGGCTGCTGGTCGCCGCCGCCGTGCTCCCCGCCGAGCTGCTCCGCCGCACCACCCCGACGGCGGCCACCCCGACCCGGGCCGCTCCGACCGGGGCCGCTCCGACCGGGGGAACCCCGGCGTCCGCGGCGGACCCGGTCCCGCCGCTGTCGGCCGAACCGGTTCCCGGGTCGCCGGGCCCTGCTGCGCCGGCCTCCGCCACCACCGGCGTAACCGGTTGACCCGCTGTGCACGGCGTGCACGGTGGGGGCCGGGGCCGACCGTGCCCGGCTCCGGGCGGTCAGGCTTGATCCCTCCGCCGGGCACGGTCGGCCCCGGCCGTCGTTGGTCGCCCGAGTCGCGGGCCGCGAAGGCCAGTCGGCCGCCGCCCCGCACCTGGTCGCCCCGCCATGTCGGCGACATCGGGGTTTCCCACCCCCTCCGACCCCGCCATGTCGCCGACATCGCGAACGCCCCGACCGGGCAAGCTGGCCCAACCGGGCGGGCTGGCCCGGGGCGGCGACTCAGACGGGCCCGTACGGCGACGGGCGCCGCGCCCCGGGGGTGGGGTGCGGCGCCCGTCGTACGGGTTGACCGGCGGCTCAGCGCTGGTCGACGTTGCCCGCCTTGTCCTCCTGGTAGCTGGCACCGTCGTCGGACTCGCTGGTCAGCGGCTTCGAGCCGCCCTCGGGCGGGCCGGCGAGGCTCTGGCCGGCGGCCAGCTCGGGGAACTTCGCGTCGAACGCGGGGCGCTCGGAGCGGATCCGGGGCATCCGGTCGAAGTTGCGCAGCGGGGGCGGCGAGCTGGTCGCCCACTCCAGCGAGTTGCCGTGGCCCCACGGGTCGTCGACCTCGACCACCGGGCCGGTCTTGTACGACTTCCAGCAGTTCCAGATGAACGGCAGGGTCGAGATGCCGGTGATGAACGCCCCGACCGTGGAGACCGTGTTGAGGAAGGTGAAGCCGTCGCCGGGCAGGTAGTCGACGTACCGGCGGGGCATGCCCTCGTTGCCCAGCCAGTGCTGCACCAGGAACGTGGTGTGGAAGCCGATCATGGTCAGCCAGAAGTGGATCTTGCCGAGCCGCTCGTCGAGCATCCGGCCGAACATCTTCGGGAACCAGAAGTAGATGCCGGCGAAGACGGCGAACACGATGGTGCCGAACAGCACGTAGTGGAAGTGCGCCACCACGAAGTACGAGTCGTGCACGTGGAAGTCCAGCGGCGGGCTGGCCAGGATCACGCCGGTGAGGCCGCCGAAGAGGAAGGTCACCAGGAAGCCGATGGCGAAGAGCATCGGCGTCTCGAAGGTGATCTGGCCCCGCCACATGGTGCCGATCCAGTTGAAGAACTTCATGCCGGTCGGCACGGCGATCAGGTAGCTCAGGAAGCTGAAGAACGGCAGCAGCACCTGGCCGGTGGAGAACATGTGGTGCGCCCAGACGCTCATCGACAGCGCGGCGATGGCGATGGTCGCGGCGACCAGCCCCTTGTAGCCGAAGATCGGCTTGCGGGAGAAGACCGGGATGACCTCGGTGATGATGCCGAAGAACGGCAGCGCGATGATGTACACCTCGGGGTGGCCGAAGAACCAGAAGAGGTGCTGCCACAGCATCGGGCCGCCGGTGGCCGGGTCGTAGACGTGCGCGCCGAGCAGCCGGTCCGCGGCGAGCGCGAAGAGCGCGGCGGCCAGCAGCGGGAAGATCAGGATCGCCAGCAGGCTGGTGACCAGCATGTTCCAGGTGAAGATCGGCATCCGGAACATCGTCATGCCGGGGGCGCGCAGGGTCAGGATCGTGGTGATCAGGTTGACCGCGCCGAGGATGGTGCCCAGACCGGAGATGGCCAGGCCGACGACCCACATGTTCGCGCCGACGCCCGGCGAGTGCTCGGCGGTGCTCAGCGGGGTGTACGCGGTCCAGCCGAAGTCGGCCGCGCCGCCCGGGGTGAGGAAACCGGCGGTCGCCATCGTGCCGCCGAACAGGTAGAGCCAGTACGCGAAGGAGTTCAGCCGGGGGAACGACACGTCCGGGGCGCCGATCTGCAGCGGCACCACGTAGTTCGCGAAGGCGAACACGATCGGCGTCGCGAAGAACAGCAGCATGATCGTGCCGTGCATCGTGAACAGCTGGTTGTACTGCTCCGGCGACAGGAACTGCAGCCCCGGGCGGGCCAGCTCGGCCCGCATGATCAGCGCCATCAGGCCACCGATCATGAAGAACGCGAACGCGGTGACCATGTACATGATCCCGATCTGCTTCGCGTCCGTGGTGCGCAGCAGCCGCGCGATTGCCGACCCCTTGACCGGCTCTCGGACCGGCCAGGGCCGGGTCACGACCGGCTTGGGTGCGACGGTGGTCACGAGTGGCCTCCGGTTCTGGGTTGTCCCGCTCGGCACGCCCTGGTTATCTGCGAGCCGTCATCCGCAAGGAGGATAGTCCCCGGCAGGTGGGGGTGCCGCGTGGGGTGGCCGGCTACGATCACGCCCCGTTCGCGCGCGCTCGCGCCGGCGCGACCGACCGTCCCGCGCGACCGTCGTCGGCGTCAGGGCCGATGCGGCGGGCGGCCGACACGCGGGGCGCGACCGGCGGCCCCGCCCGCCGGGCGGCCGACGACCCCGCTCACACCGGCTTGACCAGCAGCCCGTAGTGCGCGCCGAAGATCTCCGCCCCGCGCCGGCGCAGGAACGGGTCGCGCAGGGCCGGCGGCACGTCGCGGGTGCGGTTGCGGTCCCGGGTCCGGTCCCGCACCCACTGGGTACGCGGGCGACGGCGGCTCTCGTACGCGGCCAGGGCCTCCTCGACGGTGTCGGTGGAGGTCAGCGACTCGGCCAGCACCACGGCGTCCTCCAGGGCCATGGCGGTGCCCTGGGACAGGGTCGGCGCGGTGGCGTGCGCGGCGTCGCCGACGAGCAGCACCCGCCCCCGGGACCACCGGCCCAGCTCGACCTCCTCGGTGACGCCGACGTGCACCTGCTCCAGCGCGTCGAGCACCTCGGGCACCGGGCCCGCGTACGCGCCGAACAGCTCGGTCAGCCGCGCGACGGGGTCGGCGGGGGCGACGGTGCCCACCTCGTCGGCGTAGCAGTAGAGCCGGCCGGCCCCGAGCGGCACGACGAGGAAGCCGGCCTGCTGGCCGAGCAGCGCGGTCCACTCGTCGACCGGCGGGCCGCCCCGGACGACGCCCCGGTAGACGACGTGCCCGGCCGGGCGGGGCGCCCCGCCGAGCGCGGCCAGGGCGCGCACGGCCGAGCGGGGGCCGTCGGCGCCGATCACCAGGTCGTACTCGGCGGTGGCGCCGTCGGCGAAGGTGATGCCGACGGCGGCCGGCAGCAGCTCGACCTCCCGCACCTCGACGCAGTGGCGGACCTCGCCGCCGGCACCGGTGAGCAGCACCCGGTGCAGTTCCGACCAGGGCAGCGCGCGGCACTCGCCGACGTCCGCCCAGAGCGACCCCAGGTCGACCTCGCAGAGCGGGTCGCCGGCGGCGTCGAGGAAGCACTGCCGGCGGATGACCTGCCCGAGGGGGCGCACGGGGCCGTCGAGGTCGAGCCCGCGCAGGGCGCGGGCCGCGTTGCCGGGCAGGTAGAGGCCGGTGTCGACGAGGGCCGACGCGGGCAGGCGCTCGGTGACATCGGGCCGGAGACCCACCCTCCGCAGTGCCCGGGCCACGGCCAGACCGGCGATGCCCGCGCCGACGACGAGGATGCGCAGGGGGGAGCCACCCATCGTGGTGTACGCCTCCGGGGGGTAGCGGCACGCGTTGGAGGCAAGACACTACTCGGTGCGATCGACGCACGCCAGGGCCGTTCGTCTCGGGCGGGTCGACCCTCGACGGGTTGCGTCGATCGCCGGGGGACGCCCCACGGGCCGGCCGGGCGGGCGGAAAAGTTGTTCCGCGAGGTGAACTCCGTTCCGCCGGTGGGCCGGTCCATCGACGACCGCTAAAGTGTTCCGGGTGACGGCGGGCGACGCGCACCGGGCGGTGAAGTCGGCCGGTCGCGCGCTCGACGTGCTGGAGGCCCTCGCGGCGGCCGGCGGCCCGCGCCCGCTGGGCGAGTTGAGCCGGGCGCTCGGCATCCCCAAGAGCAGCCTGCACGCGCTCCTGCGCACCCTGCTGGCGCGGGGCTGGGTGGAGACGGACGACGGCGGCGGCCGGTTCGCGCTCGGCCTGCGGGCCCTGGAGGTCGGCGCGGCCTACCTGGGGCGCGACGGCGCGACGGGCCTGCTGGGCGGCGTGCTCGACCGGCTGACGGCCCGGTTCGCCGAGACCGCGCAGCTGTTCCGGCTCGACGGCGGGTCGGTGGTGCTGCTGGCCCGGCGGGAGTCGCCGCACGCGCTGCGCGCGTACCACCCGGTCGGCTGCCGGCTGCCGGCGCACGCCACGGCGGCGGGCCGGGCGCTGCTGGCCCAGCGGCCGGACGACGCGGTGGACCGGTTGCTGAGCTGGCCGCTGCCGGCCCGGACGGCGAGCACGGCGACGGGACCGGCGTGGCTGCGCGCCGAGCTGGCGGCGGTACGCGAGCGGGGCTGGGCGGCAGAGGCGCAGGAGTGCGACCCGGGGCTGGCGGCGGTCGCGGTGGCGGTGCCGCTGCGGCGGCCGGCGACGGAGGCGATCGCGCTCTGCGCGCCGGTGGCGCGGCTGGGGCCGCAGACCCGGGCGCAGATGGCCGCCGCGCTGGTCGAGGCGGCCGGGCGGGTGGGCGCGGGACGCTGGCTGCTGGCCGGGGATTCGTGGCCGCCGTTCGACGGACCGAACGCCGACTCCCCGCTAGCTTAACCGTTTCATTTGCGCAACGGTTTCAAACATGTAAATGTGTCGTCGGAGCGTGGGAGCGCTCCCGCACCCCCGACCACACCGCACCCCCGACCCGTCCCGAGCGTTTCGCCGTCGCAGCAAGGAGCATCATGAAACGTCCACTCCGCGCCCTCGCGGCCGCCGGCCTCCTCGCGGCCGCCTCGATCGTCGCCGTCGCCGTCGGCGGCACCGCCTCCGCCGACACCCAGATCTGCGAGCAGTTCGGCTCGACGGTCATCGGCGGCAAGTACGTCGTGCAGAACAACCGCTGGGGCACCACCGCCCAGCAGTGCATCAACGCCACCAGCACGGGCTTCGAGATCACCACCCTCAACGGCAGCAGCCCGACCAACGGCGCGCCGACCGCGTACCCGTCGATCTTCGTCGGCTGCCACTACACGAACTGCTCGCCGGGGACCAACCTGCCGGTGCAGGTCAGCCAGATCAGCAGTGCCCCCGGCAGCATCAACTACCGCTACGTCAGCGGGGCCATCTACAACGCCTCGTACGACATCTGGCTCGACCCGAGCCCCAAGCGGGACGGGGTGAACCAGATGGAGATCATGATCTGGCTCAACCGGCAGGGCCCGATCCAGCCGATCGGCTCCCCGGTGGGCAACGCCAACATCGCCGGCCGCAACTGGGAGGTCTGGCGCGGCAACAACGGCGGCAACAACGTGATCTCCTACGTCGCGTCGTCGGCGATCCCCAGCCTGAGCTTCGACGTGCTGCACTTCATCAACGACACCCGCAACCGCGGGGCGATCACCAACTCCTGGTACCTGACCAGCATCCAGGCCGGCTTCGAGCCCTGGCAGGGCGGCGCCGGGCTGGCCGTGACGAACTTCTCGCAGAGCGTCAACACCGGCGGCACCCCGCCCACCACCAACCCGACCCCGCCCCCGGGCACCGGCGCCTGCGCGGTGAAGTACACGGCCAACTCGTGGAACAACGGCTTCACCGCCGACGTGCAGATCACCAACACGGGCACGGCGACGCTCAACGGCTGGACGCTGAACTACAACCTGCCGGGCGGCCAGCAGATCACCGGCTCGTGGAACGCCACCGTGTCCCAGAGCGGCTCGGCCGTGACGGCGCGCAACATCAGCCACAACGGCACGCTCGCCCCGGGCGGCACGGCCAGCTTCGGCTACCAGGGCACGCTGAGCGGCGCGTACTCGTCGCCGAGCAGCTTCACCCTCAACGGCATGACCTGCACCCGCTCCTGACCACCACCACAGGCGCGGGGGCGGCCCGGTTCCGGGCCGCCCCCGCGCCGCGTGCAGATCAGCCGCCGAGGGCGTCGATGTCGTGCATCTCCTCGGCGGTCAGCGAGAAGCCCCAGATGTCGGCGTTGGCGCGGATCCGCTCCGGGGTGACCGACTTCGGGATCACCACGATCCCGTGGTCGACGTGCCAGCGCAGCACCACCTGGGCCGGCGACACGTCGTGCGCGGCGGCGATCCGGGTCAGCACCGGGTCGGACAGGTCGGTGGACTTGAACGGGCTGTACCCCTCCAGCACCACTCCCCGGTCCCGGTGCTCGGCGTGCCGCCGCCGGTCGTACAGCGCGGGACCCCAGCGGATCTGGTTGACCGCCGGGACCTCCCCGGTGGCCTGGATCAGCTCGTCGAGCTGGCCGGTGCCGTAGTTGCTCACCCCGACGGCGCGGGTCAGGCCCTCGTCCCGCGCGGCGAGCAGCTCCCGCCACACCGGGATGCTGTCCGACGCCGCCGACGGCGGCCAGTGGATCAGCCAGAGGTCGACGTGGTCGAGGCCGAGGGCCCGCAGGCTGGCCTCGATCGTCTCGCGCTCCCGGCCCACCCGGTCGGGCGGCAGCTTCGTGGTGACGAAGACGTCCTCCCGGCGCAGTCCGCTGTCGCGGACCGCCCGGCCCACCTCCGCCTCGTTGCCGTACATGGTGGCGGTGTCGACGTGCCGGTAGCCGGCGTCGAGGGCCGCGAGCACCGCCGCGTGCCCGGCCTCGCCGGTGGCCTGCCAGGTGCCGAAGCCGAGCAGCGGCATCCGCACGTCGCCGGGGAGCAGCACGGTGGGCTGGTCGAGAGTGTCCATGGCCGCTGTCGTACCCCTGATCGCGCCGGCCATGCCCGGCGCGGCACGCACGGCGCACGGCGCCCGCCTGCGCGACCGCCCGGTTCGGCGCAGAATGCGGGGGTGGCCGACCGCCTGGCGGAGCACCGCCGCCCTCCACCTCTGCGCCGGCGCGGCCACGACCACCGGCGTGACCTGAGAGCTCCGAGCCGAGGGCGGGAAAACGCACCGTGTACCTGACGCACCTGGAGTGCCCGCGCTGCGGGCGGGCGTACCCGGCCGCGGATCCGCAGAACCTGTGCGCCTGCGGGTCACCCCTGCTGGCCCGCCACGACCTCGCGGCCGTGGCCGCCGCGGTCACCCCGGAGCGGCTCGCGCTGCGCCCGGCCGACCTGTGGCGCTACCGGAAGCTGCTGCCGTGGCCGACCCCCGGCACGTCACCACGCTGGGCGAGGGCTGGACGCCGCTGCTGCGCGCCCCGGCGTACGGGGCCCGGATCGGCATCCCGACCTGATCGTCAAGGACGAGGGGCTCACCCCGACGGGGTCGTTCAAGGCGCGCGGCGCGGCGGTCGGCGTGAGCCGGGCCCGGGAGCTGGGCGTCCGGCGGATCGCCCTGCCGACCAACGGCAACGCGGGCGCGGCCTGGGCGACGTACGCCGCCCGTGCCGGTCTCGCCGCGACCGTCGTGATGCCGGTGGACGCGCCGGCCATCTGCCGACGGGAGGTGCTGGCCGCCGGGGGCGACCTGCGGCTGGTCGACGGGCTGATCGGCGACGCCGGGCGGCACGTGGCCGCGCTCGTGGCGGCGGCCGGCGGCGCGGTCTTCGACGCCGGCACGCTGCGCGAGTCCTACCGGCTGGAGGGCAGGAAGACCATGGGGTACGAGATCGTCGAGCAGCTCGGCTGGCAGGTGCCGGACGTGATCGTCTACCCGACGGGCGGCGGGGTGGGGCTGATCGGCATCCACAAGGCCATGCAGGAGCTGCACGGGCTGGGCTGGCTCACCGACCGGCCGCCCCGGCTGGTCGCCGTGCAGTCGACCGGCTGCGCGCCGATTGTGCGCGCCTTCGCCGCCGGGGAGGACCGGGCGCGACCGTGGTGCAAGGAAGGGCCCCTTGTTAACGCTTTCGGTAGAGGAAGGGCCCCTTCCTAACACGCCGCAGCCGGGCGGCCGCCCGCCGGGCGCGGCGGGTCAGCTCGTCGTCGGGTCGGTCAGCCGCCACGCGGCGTTGACCAGCCCGATGTGCGACAGCGCCTGCGGCGTGTTGCCGAGGTGGAGGCCGCTGCCCGGGTCGATCTGCTCGGGCAGCAGCCCCACGTCGTTGGCGTGCCCGAGGAGCCGTTCGAACAGCCGCCGGGCCCGGTCCCGCTCGCCGGTCAGCACCCGGCACTCCACCAGCCAGAACGAGCACAGCAGGAAGCCGGCGGGGTCCGTGGACCAGCGCCGCACCAGGCCGTCGCCGGCGCCCAGCTCGCGCTCGACCGCCTCGATGGTGGCGCGCATCCGGGGCTCGGTCGCGTCGGCGAAGCGCACCAGGGGCAGCAGCAGCGCCGAGGCGTCCAGCTCCGGCGAGCCGAAGGCCCCCGTGTACGCGCCGACCCGGTCGTTCCAGCCCTCCCGGAGCACGGTCGCGCGGATCTCGTCGCGGGTCGCCGCCCAGCGGCCCGGGTCGGCCCGCCCGCCGAGCTGCGGGGCCAGCGCCACCGCCCGGTTCAGCGCCACCCAGCAGAGCACCTTGGACGACAGGTAGTGCCGGTCGGCGTCCCGGGTCTCCCACATCCCCCGGTCGGGCAGCCGCCACGTCGCGGCCACCTGGTCGGCGAGGCCGACCACCATCTCCGCCAGCTCGTCGGCGAGCGTGTCGCCGAGCTGCTCGTGCAACCGCCAGACCGCCGAGATCACCTCGCCCGGCACGTCGAGCTGCCGCTGCCGCCAGGCGTCGTTGCCGAGGCGGACGGGCCGGCTGTCGGCGTATCCCCGCAGGTGGGGGCAGTCGTGCTCGGAGAGGTCCCGCTCCCCCTCCAGCCCGAACAGCACGGGCACCGGCGCGTCGCCGATGCGGCCGATCGAGCGGGCCGCCCAGGCGAACAGGCGCGACGCCTCCTCCGGGCAGGCCGCCACCCAGAGGGCGCGCATCGTCGAGGCGAAGTCGCGCAGCCAGGAGAACCGGTAGTCGTAGTTGCGGTCGCCGCCGAGGCGTTCCGGCAGCGACGTGGTCAGGGCCGCGGCGACCGCGCCGCTGCGGGCGTACGTGAGGCCGGTGAGCACGACCGCGCTGTGCCGGACCTGCGGGACGTACTCGCCCTCGTAGTGGTGGGACTCGCGGAACGCCTGCCACGCCCGGGTGGTGTCGGTGAGCGCGGCGACCGGGTCGAGGCGCACCGGCGGGCCGCCGTACGCCGGGGCGTACGCGAGGGTGAAGCCGACGGTCTCACCGGCCGCGACCGTGAACTCCTGCCGGACCCGGTCGCGGTCCGCGCGCAGGGCGGGCCCGGTGCCGGCCAGCACCAGCACCGCGGGGCCGGCGGCGGCCAGCACGCTGCCGTCGGCCTGCTCGTGCAGGTACGGCGTGAGCAGGCCGTGCTCCGGCCGGGGCGCGAGGTCCAGGCCCATCCGGACCCGGCCGGTGAGCCCCTCGACGACCCGCAGCAGCACGGCCGGGGAGTTCATGCCCAGCTCGTGACCGCGCGCGCCGGACTCGGCGGCGAGCGCGTCGGTGACCGCGACGCTGCCGGCGGGCGTGTGGTGGACGGTGCGCAACACCAGGGTGTCCGGCCGGTACGCCCGCTCGACCCGCGACGGCGCGAGCGGGGCGAGCCGCCAGTGCCCGGCCGCCGGGTCGAGCACCCGGCCGAGGACGGCGGCCCCGTCGAACCGGTCCGGGCACCACCAGTCGATCGAGCCGTCCCGGCCCACCAGCGCGCCGGAGCGGCAGTCGGACAGGAACGCGTAGTCGGAGATGGGCGGCTGGTCCACCCGCCCGGGGTACCCGCGCCGGCTCCGATCAGACAGCGGCCCCGGTCAGACAGCCGGCCCCCGACCAGGCAGCCGGCCTCGACCGGGCGACGGGCCCCGGGCGACGGGCCCCCGGGGGGCCGTGCGTGCGGGCGGGCGACGGGCCCCGGGCGGCGGGCCCCGGGCCGCCGTGCGGGCGGGCCCGGGCCGCGCGCCCGCCGGCCTCAGGCGGTGGGCGGCTCGTCCTCGCCGGCCGCCTCCGCCGCGTCGGCCTCCGCCTTGGTGTGGTGGACGGCCTGGTCGGCGTGCTCGGGCGGGCCGTAGACGGTGTAGAGCACCAGCGGGTTGGGGCCGGTGTTGACGAAGTTGTGCTTGGTGCCGGCGGGCACCACCACCAGGTCGCCCTGGGCGACCTCCTTCGTCTCGCCGGCGACCCGGGCCTCCCCGGTGCCGCTGACGAAGGTGAGGATCTGGTCGATGCCCTCGTGGACCTCCTCGCCGATCTCACCGCCCGGCGGGATCGTCATGATCACCAGTTGGGTGTGGTCGCCGGTCCACAGCACGCGGCGGAAGTCCGGGCTCTTCTCGGCGACTGTCGCGATCGTGAAATGCTCCATGGCCCGCACATACCCGGTCCCGCCGCGCGTCACGCCGGGAACGACGGATGGTGCGATTTCCCACTGATCCGAGGTTTGGACCCGGCCGGACCGGGCATCGACACCTCCGACCGGCGTACGCGTCCGGTCGAGCCAGGTCCCCGCCGGCGTACCGCCGTACGGCTGCGGTGGTGGGAGACGGCCGGAGCGCGGCGACGTTACGACCCCCGGGTCGCAGCGGCGCCGTGCGCTCCTGTCCGGGGCCGGCGACCGGTGCCCGGGGCGGGCCCGGCGGACGGCCCCCGCCGCGGGCTGCGGCGGGGGCCGGGTGCAGCGGCGCACGGGACGCCGGTGCGGGCGCGTCAGGACGCGATGGCGAGGTGGAACGCCCGGTCGGCGGGCGCCCCCGCCGAGGTGAACGTCTGCACGAACACCCCGTTGGGCACGCCGGCGCGGCCGACGACGGCGATCTCGCCGCTGGGTGAGGCGCCGACGCTGCCGGGCAGGCCGATGGTCCCGAGGTACGCGGACCGGGTCAGGTCGTGGGAGAAGACGACCTGGTAGGTCCCGACGCCGAGGCGGGTCGCCGAAACCGTGCCGAAGCCCCGGATCAGCGTCCCGTTGGCGTCGACCACCGCGAAGAAGATCTGCGCTGTCGGGGGCATCCCGTACAGCGTGGCGGGGACGGACAGCGCGGCCACCTCGGCGAGGGTCTCGGGGCTGGCGGCGGGCTGGTCGGCGGTCTTCTTGGACTCGGACATGATGACTCCTTCGCGGCCGCCCGGCGGCGGACGACCAAATAGAGGGATGTAGTGAAAAGTAGTGATCAGCGCGGAAAGCAAATTTTCACACTGATCAATACCTTTTACGAGTAGAACGGTAGCCCCGCCACCCGCCGGCCAGCCATCCCCGCCGGCTGTCCAATCATGGACAGCCGGCTATTTGATCACAGCCCTGAGCTGGGCAGACCCTGTCCGATCACGGACTCCCGCCGCCCGCGTGGCCGCCCGGCCCGGTCAGCCGTCGCGGTGCAGCCAGGCCAGCAGGTCCGGCGGGGCGAGGGCGGCGCTCCGCGCCCGGTAGCGGGCCAGCGTCGCCGCGTCGAGCAGTTCCCGCCCCTGCCCCGAACGGCCGCGCCGGAAGAACGCGTGCCGGTCCCTCAGCACCCCCGCCGGATCCGGGACCAGCAGGTCCGCCCGCTCACGCATCCGGTCGAAGGTGGCCGCCTCGACCAGCTCCGGCCAGCGCGGCTGCGCCACCTCGACGCCGAGCCGGCCGGCCAGCGCGCGCATCTGCCCCGCCAGGTCGGCCACCAGGTCGTCGTAGTGCACGAGGGTCACGTTGGGCCGGTCGCGACGCCGCCAGGCGTCGCCCAGGTGCCACCACACCCCCTGGAGCGAGTCCAGCTCCGCGCGCGGGTCGACCTCGCGGTCCACCCACCGCCGCAACGACTCCACCAACGGGGTACGCGGGGCGGGCGGCCCCGCCGGGGCGGGCCGGCCGGTCAGCTCCGCCAGCCGCGCCCGGTCCAGGTTGCCGCTCTGGTGCCAGAGCGACACCGCCATGTCCAGCGGGTGCCGGGCCACCACCACGTAGTGCGCCCGGTCGTCCAGCGGCACCCCGTCGAGCGGCGTGTGGGTCTTGACGAACCGGCGGTGCCGCTGGGCGGCGAGCCGGGCGTACACCTCGGCGCGGGGCTCGGCCAGCCAGTCCAGCCAGGGCGAGAGCCGCGACAGCGGGGCCGGCAGGTCGGGCGTGCCGAACACCAGCAGGGCACAGATCATCTGCATCCAGGTGGTGCCGCTCTTGGACCGGGTGCTGATGACGATGTCGCCGTCGCGGAACGGGAATCCGGCCCAGCGGGCGCTGTCTTCTTCGGACGATCGGTAGCGGAAGGGCGCGTCGGGCATCCGGGGATCGTACGAGCGCCCCCCGGCCGGACGCCCGGCATTTGCCGCAAGCCCTGTGACGAGGGCCGATGTGTCGCTACATTGAGGTATGGTGCCCGCCCACGGGGGCCGGGCGGCGGAACCGGTCTACCACCCCATCCTCGCCTGCCACCGTGGCGAACTGGAGGCGCTCCGCCACCTCGACAGCGCCACGGCCGCCCTGGTCGCCCCGGTCCTCGACGTGTCCATCGTGGACCGCGCCCTCGCGGAGGCGTTCACCCGGCTCCCGCCCGGGCTGTTGCCGGCGGTCGACGTCACCGCCCTGCCCGACGGGCCGGACGCCGAGCTGGCCCGGTGGAACGTGCCGCTGGTGCCGGTGGCCGGGCTCGCGGACAGCGACGCGCGGCTGGCCGCGCACGGCGTGGCGGCCCGGGCGTACGCCGGACGGCTGGTCGTGCGGCTGCGGGCCCGCAGCGACCGGTCCGGCCCGGACGCCGCGACGGCCTCGGTGGAGCGGATCTGGCGGCTCACCCGGCTCGTGCCCGAGCAGTGCGAGCTCCTCGTCGACGCCGGGGACGTCTGCTGCCCGGCGGACGTCCGGCTCGCCGAGCCGCGCGTGCGGCGGCTGGTGGACTGGGCGCGGCGGCACGCCTGGCGGGCGGTGACGGTGGCGGCCGGCGGGCTGCCGCCGACGCGGGCCGGGTTCCCCACCGACGAGCCGGTCCGCCTCGAACGCTGGGACTGGCTGCTCTGGCGTCGACTGGCCGACCTCGGCGTCCGGTACGGCGACTACGCGGTCGGCTGCGCGGTGCCCGGCGGCGAGCCGCTCTCCGACCGCCTGCCCACGGTCCGCTACACCACCGACCACGCGTGGTGGCTCTACCGCTGGTACCGGCGGGGCGGCCGGGGCGACGAGCGGGTCGCCGACCTGTGTCGGACGCTGGTGTCGGCGACGCACTGGCCGACGGCCGGGGCGGCGTTCTCGTGGGGTGACCACGAGATCCTGCGTCGGGCCCGGCGGGTGGCCGGGGCCGGCTCCACGACGAACTGGGCGGCCTGGAGCACCTCGCACCACCTGGCCCACGTGCTGCACCAGCTCCGCCACGACGGCGATCGCCGCCCCACCGGCCGGCCCACGCGCGCGGCGGGCCGACGCGGCGAGGGGCCGGCTACTGCTCGGTGAAGCCGAACTGCACGATCCCCTCGTCGTCGACGGTGGCGTCGACCGAGGTGTCGGTGAGCAGGTCGGCGGCGTCGGAGTCGAGGAAGATCCGGGCGCCCTGCTGGTCGACCACCTGGTCGCCCTGGACGGGCTCGGGCACCAGCTCGATGGTGAGCGAGCCGGCGTCGGTGTCGGCGGCGATGCGCAGGCCGCCGCCCTCGGCGACGTCCTCCTGGGCGGCCAGGTCGCGGATCACCAGCACGGCGTTGTCGGTCATGGTCAGCATGGGGCACTCCTCGTGGATTCTCGGTGGCACCCGGGTGCGGACCGGGCTCGGCCCGCGGACGGTCACACGGGGGAGCTCGGGTGACGGCGGGGCCGTCACCGGGCGAAACGGGGCTGCTCGGCACGCGCCCCTGCACCCACCGTGCCCGCTGCGGTGGCATCCGTCAAATGGAACGAGTTCGATCGGGCCTTGCGACGGAACCGGCTCCGAGCTGCCCGGATGCTCCCTACGCTGGAGCCCATGGACGACGCGAGGCGGTACGCGGCCGAGTTCGTCGGCACCCTGCTGCTGGTCTTCTTCGGCGTGGGCAGCGCGGTCTTCGCCCAGGTCCAGGGCGGCGTGGTGGTGGTCGCGCTGGCCTTCGGCTTCATCCTGGTGGGGCTGGTCTACACCATCGGCCCGCTCTCGGGCTGCCACGTCAACCCGGCGGTGACCCTGGGGGTGCTGCTGTCGGGCAAGATCTCCCCGGTCGGCGCGGCGGCGTACTGGATCACGCAGTTCGCCGGGGCGACGGTGGCCGCGCTGCTCATCTGGGGGCTCACCCGCTGGGGTGGCGTGGCGGACCAGACCGGGGTGCTCGGCACCAACGGCTACGGCGCGCACATCAACCTGGGCGGCACGGCCGTGCTGGAGACGGTGCTGAGCTTCCTGTTCGTCCTCGTCGTGCTGGTGGTGACCAGCCGGGCCGAGCACGCCGGGTTCGCCGGGCTGGCGATCGGGCTGAGCCTGGCCGCCTGCCTCCTGGTCGGCCTGACCCTCGACGGCGTCTCGATCAACCCGGCCCGGTCGTTCGGCCCGGCGGTGTTCGAGGGCGGCACGGCCCTGCGACAGCTCTGGGTGTTCGTCGTCTTCCCGCTGCTCGGCGGCGCGTTGGCCGCCCTCGCGGCGCCCCTCGTGGTGCGGCGCGACCCGCGCTACCGCGCCGATCCGGAGACGACCGGCCCCGCGCCCGGGCCCGCCTGACGCGAGCCGGCGGGCCGGGGGACAGGGCCGGACCGGTCCGTCGGCGGGCCGGGGGACGGGGGCGGACCGGTCCGTCGGCGCGCCGCGGCCCCGGACCGCCGCCCGATCCGGCACTAACCTTCGCTCCATGGGCTTGGCCGGCAGAATTCTCCATGGCAGCATCAGCGCATGCAGCGTTGCGCCGCAAGCCCCGAGCGGGTGGAGGCGTCACCTGTCAGACCGGCCCGGGCCCCTTCCGGGTGCGGAGGAAGGGGCCCGGGCCCACGGGCGTCCCGGGGGCCGACGGGCGCGTCACGCGCCGGGGCGGTCCGGCGGGCGCACCGTGGCGGCCGGGTCGCCCCGTTCGATCAGCAGGTCTATCTCGGCGGCCCGCAGGCCGCGCAGGGCGAGCACGCGCCGACCCCAGCGGTGCAGCCGGCAGGGGTGCGGGCTGGCGTCGTTGCGGCAGACCATCCCGCCGGACCAGCGCCGGGGCGCGTGCACGACGACCGCCCGCACCGCGAACTGGGCGTCCTCCCCCGTGACGTACGGCGGCAGCGGAATGTCCCACAGCCCCTCCCCGGACTCCTCGCGCGCGCCGGGAACGGCGGCGGAACGGGCGGCACGGGTGGGGGTGGCGGTGCGGCTCATCGGGCATGCCTCCACAGAGGACGGACGGACCAGGTCAGCGGACAACCTACGACCGTCCGGAGGCGGCCCGACGGACAAACTGTCCCGATCGGCAGGCGGGCCCGGACCGCCCGCACCGGCTCAACGCAGCGCCACGGCCTGCAGGTTGACGTTGCCGCACCCGCCGAAGGTGGCCTCGACGGTCCAGGTGAGCAGCAGCTTCGTCCCCTTCGGGGCCTGGAACCGCACGGTGAACTCGGTGGTGTGCGTGGTGTGCGGGTCCTCCAGCCGGCGGACGGCCGTCCCACCGCCGTCGGACAGCCGCGCCTCCAGCCGGCCGCGCGCCATCCACAGGCCGGCGTAGAGACGCACGGTGCGGGCCTCGCCCCCACCGTCCACGGCGAGCGCGAAGCCGCTGCCGACGCCACAGGTGGAGACGCCTGTCGTGGTCGCCGTGGACGACGTCACCGGGGCACCGTCGCGCCAGCTGAACGTCTCCGGGCTGACGTCGTGGCCCACCCGGTCGCCGCGGCCGCCCTCGTCGGCGATCTCCCCCGAACCGTCACGCTTGCGGACCGTCGAGTCGGGGCCGCGCAGTCCCCAGTGGACCCAGTCCCGGGTGCCCGCCGCGGTCAGGTCGACGGCGGCCGGCACGTCGGCCTGGGCGACGTCGAGGTGGACCGCCGCCGGCTGCGGCGCCACCGGGCTCGACGGCGACGGCGGCGGCGGGGCGGTCGGGGTCCGCTGCCGGGGGCGCAGGCCGGGCGTGGCCGCGTCGGCGGGCGAGCCCGGCCGGTCCGCCACCGGGAACCCGCCGCTGGGCCGGCCCGCCGGGGCCGGCAGCACCGCCTCGTCGTCCGGGCCGGCGGCCGGGCCGTCCGGGGCGGCGGCATACACCCCGAGGGCGACGAGACAGGCGACGACCACCAGGCCCTCCACCGCCCACCGCCGGCGCTGCCGGGCCCGGGCCAGCCGGCGCTGCTCCGAGCGCGTCCGGCCGTCGACCGGCTCCCCGGCCCGGCGCAGCGGGCCGGACACCCCCCGCCCACCAGGATCGACGTCCCGCGTGAGGTCTTCCTGCGCCACCTGGCCTCCACTCCCCACCCGGTGTCCCGGTCCCGGCGACCGCCGCGCACCGGCGTGAGCCGTATCACGTTGGCACCACCCCCGGCCGGACGCCAGGGGTGTCCCGCCGGGCGTTTCCACTTCGTTACCGTCCGGTAGGAGCCGGCGCGCGACCGGCTCCCCAGCGACCGGGGCGGGCTGCGCCACGGCGCCGGGTCACCGGACGGGCGCGGGAACGTCGGCGGGGGTCAGCCGGGCGGGCGCCGACGTCGCGGCGAGACAGGCAGGGCGCACCGCGACGCGCCGAGGCGGTGGTGGCGCCGCCGGCTGCGCTGAGCGTACTGGAGGTCACGTTAAGCGCGAAAGCGGCGAAGTCCACGAACCGGGGCGGGCCCCGATTGAGTCGCCGATCAGCCCACCTGGAAGCCGAGGGCCTGCGCCAGCAGCACCGCCTGCCCGGCGTCGACCAGCGCCCCGGCCCGCCGCACCGTCGTCGGATCCAGCGCCGACAGGTCGCTGCCCCGCAGGTCGGCGCGCACGAGACAGGAGCCGTGCAACTGGGCCCCGGAGAGGTCGACGCCGGTGACCGTGGCGCCGGTCAGATCGGCGCCGGTCAGGTCCGCCTCCCGCATCCGGACGTCGGTCAGGCGCACCCCGCGCAGGTCGGCGGCGGGCAGCGCCACGAACGACCAGTCGCCGCCGTCGACCCGCAACGGCCGCAGGTCACACTGGTCGAAGCTGCTGCCGACCAGCTTGCAGCCGGTGAACTCGGCCTCGAACAGGTTGCACCGCTTGAACACGCAGCGGGTGAAGGCCGAGTCGACGTGCCGGGAGGCGTTGAACGCCACGTTGCCGAAGACGCACTCCGTGAAGACCGCGCCGCGGCTGACCGCCTCGGTCAGGTCGACGTGGAAGAACTCGCAGCGCACGAAGTGCCGGTCGGCCAGGTCCTCGGCATACCAGTCGTCGTGGCGGAAGGTCGCGTCCTCGGTGGGCTCCGGCACCCGGCCAGCCTAACGGCGGCCACCGACGTCTTCCGCGCGGCGCGTACCGGCTAGTAGGTTCGGTGGGTGAGCCTGGCCCCCCGCACCGACCCCGACCGCATCGGCTTCGACCCCGCGCGGCTGGCACGGATCGACGAGCACTTCGGCAGGTACGTCGACGACGGCCGGCTCGCCGGCTGGCAGATCGTCGTCACCCGCCGGGGCGAGGTCGCCCACGCCAGCACCTACGGGATGCGCGACCGGGAGGCCGGGCTGCCGGTCGAGCCGGACACCATCTGGCGCATCTACTCGATGACCAAGCCGATCACCTCCGTCGCCGCGATGATGCTGTGGGAGGAGGGCCGCTTCGAGCTCACCGACCCGATCGGCCGCTGGCTGCCCGAGTTCGCCGAGGTCCGGGTCTACGACAAGGGGCCGGTGACCAAGCCGTACACGGTGCCGGCGGTCGAGCCCATCCGGATCTGGCACCTGCTGACGCACATGTCCGGCCTGACGTACGGCTTCGCCCAGGTCTCCGTCGTCGACGGCCTCTACCGGGCGGCCGGCTTCGACCTCGGCGTGCCCGCCGGCGCCGACCTGGCCGCCGCCAGCCAGGGGCTCGCCCGGCTGCCGCTGCTGTTCCAGCCCGGCACCGGCTGGAACTACGGGGTCTCCACCGACGTGCTCGGCCGGCTGATCGAGGTCGTCTCCGGGCAGCGGCTCGACGAGTTCCTCGCCGCCCGGATCTTCCGGCCGCTGGGCATGACCGACACCGGCTGGTGGGTCGAGGAGGCCGACGCCAAGCGGCTCGCCGCGCTCTACTTCCCGCACCCCGCGACCGGGCAGGCCATCCGCGCCGACGCGCTCGGCCGGCTCGCGCTTGCCGCGCCCGACTTCCTCTCCGGGGGCGGCGGGCTGGTCTCCACCGCCGCCGACTACCACCGGTTCACCCAGCTCCTGCTGCGTGGCGGGGAGCTGGACGGCGTGCGCCTGCTCGGGCCCCGCACGGTGCGCTTCATGACCCGCAACCACCTGCCCGACGGCCGCGACCTGGCCTCCTACGCCCCGACCGGCTTCGCCGAGACGGTGCTCGACGGCATCGGCTTCGGCCTCGGCTTCGCCGTGGTGCAGGACCCGGTCCCGTCCCGGGTGCCGAGCAGCGCCGGCGAATACTACTGGGGCGGGATGGCCAGCACCGCGTTCTGGGTCGACCCGGTGGAGGAGGTCACCGCGCTGCTGTTCACCCAGCTCATGCCGTCGAGCACCCACCCGCTGCGGCCCCAGCTGCGCCAGCTCGTCTACTCCGCCCTGGTCGACTGAGCCGGCCGGTGGTCCCGCCGCCGACGGCGTCGGGCACGGCGCGGTGGTGTCGCGGGCGGCATCGGGGGCGGCCCCGCCGGCGGTATCCGGGGCGTCTCGTCGGCGACGCCGAGGAAGCGCGGCCGGGATCGCCGGAACGCCGCCGCCGGGCCCGGCCGGCTCCTAGCCTGGGGCCATGAGCAACGTCGTGGTGTTCGGCGCCGGGGGCACGGCGGGGTCGCGGATCACCGCCGAGGCGGTCGCCCGGGGCCACCGGGTGACCGCAGCCGTACGCCGCCCCGAGGCGACCGGCTACCTGCCGGCCGGGGTCGACCTGGTCACCGGGGACGTCACCTCGGCGCACAGCGTGCGGGAGCTGGCCCCGGCCGCCGACGTCATGGTCGTCGCCGTCGGCGGCGACGAGGGCCGGGCGCTGTGGCGCGACGCGGCCGAGAACCTCGTCACCGTGCTGCGGGACGTGCCGAACCCGCCCCGGATCATCCACGTCGGCGGCGGGGCGACCCTGCTGACGCCCCGCGGCACCCCGTACCTGGAGGAGCCGGACTTCCCGGAGGAGTACCGGGAGCCCGCCCTGGGCCAGGCCGACGCCCTGGCCTGGTACCGCTCGGCGGCCGACGGGGTCACCTGGACGTACGTCTCCCCGCCGCCGCTGGAGTTCCACCCCGGGGAGCGCACCGGCCACTACCGCACCGGCCTCGACGAGCCGGTGACCGACGAGCGGGGGCGCGCGGCGCTGAGCTACGAGGACCTGGCCGTCGCCGTCGTCGACGAGATCGAGAACCCGCGCTTCGAGAACATGCGCTTCACCGCCGGCTACTGAGCCGGGGCGGGGTGTGCCCGGTCCCGCCCCGCCCGACCAGGTCGCGCGTGCTCAGCCGCCGCGCGGGCACAGTCAGACCGCGTGGGCACAGTGTCAGACCGCGCCTGCTCAGTCGGCGCGCCTGCTCAGTCGGCGAGGCGGGCCGGGAAGCCGCCGGTGGCGATCGGTCCCCAGTCGTCGACGGTGACCCGGATCAGCGACTTGCCCTGCCGGACCATCGCCGCCCGGTACTCGTCCCAGTCCGGGTGCTCGCCCGAGATGCTGCGGAAGTATGCCACCAGGGGCTCCAGCGCCTCGGGCAGGTCGAGCACCTCGGCGGTGCCGTCCACCTGCACCCAGGGCCCGTCCCAGTCGTCGGAGAGCACGCAGGCCGAGACGCGGGCGTCCCGCCGGATGTTGCGCGCCTTGGCCCGCTCCGGATAGGTGGAGATCACCAGCCGGCCCTCGGGGTCCACCCCGCACGCCACCGGGGAGGACTGGGGGCGGCCGTCGGAGCGGGTGGTCATCAGCAGGACCCGGTGCCGGGGACGGATGAAGTCGAGCAGGGCGGCCCGGTCGACCCGGGTGTTGCTCGCGATGCTGCGTGCCATACCCGTTTCTACCAGCAGCGCCGTCAGCGGGGCCGGGCGGTGTTCCGCCCCGCCGTGGGCTGGGCGGGCACCCGGGGCCGCACGGTGGGCCGCCACGCCCGGCCGTTGGCGTAGATCACCCGGAAGCCCAGGTACGCCGCCAGCGGCGCCCAGTGCGCCGAGCCCATCCGCAGCTCGGCGGCGTTGTGCCGCTGCCCGTTGGCCAGCACGTCGAGCAGCACGGTCTCGAACGCCGCCGACTCCACCCAGTCGACCTCCCGGGTGAACCCGCAGATCAGGGCCGCGCCGGTCTCGTCGAGGAAGTCGCGCAGCACGGCGTCGGACGCCCGCAGCACCGAGCAGCTGCCGAAGTAGAGGCGGCGGCCGTCGCAGCGGCCGGCCATCCGTTCGGCGACGTCGGAGAGGTCGACCGAGTCCCAGTCGGTGAGGCAGAGGCGGCTCGGCTCGCCGTGCATGGCGAAGAAGCCCACCCGGTAGTCGGCGTACTGCTTGAGCAGCCAGCGGTCGAGGAAGTAGAACAGCTCGTCGCGGGTCGCCGCGTCCTTGTGGATGAACCGGATCTTGCCCAGCCGTTCGAGGAGCTCCAGGGTCGGCAGGACCGACCCGCGCTCGTTGAGGTCACGGTGCCACTGCCCCTCGACGCAGAAGACACCACCGCGCGCCACCAGCCACCTCCCCGAGCCCCCGCTGACGTTACCGCCAGCCGCCGCCACCTCGGGGATCACCCTCCGCACGAGTCGGCTGCGAGCTCGCCCCGTCCCGGCGTCGCGGCGTCCCGGCGTCGCGGCGTCCCGGCGTCGCGTCGTCCCGGCGCAAGATCGCGCTCGATCACGGATCGAGTGGCCTCCTGCGCCCCGCGAGACCACTCGATCCGTGATCGAGCAGGGCCTTGCCCGCACGGCGTCGGCCCGGTCGCGAGATGCAACCTCCGCTACCGGGCCGACGCAACGTTCCGGTCAGCTCGCCCGAGGCCAGCGCGGCGCGGCGGCGTTGGGCGGCACCGGCCGGCTGGGCAGGCCGGGCCGGACCACGGGCCGCCCGGTGGGCACGGAGACCCGCCCAGGCGCAGGGGGCACCCGCCCCGGGGGCGTCGGCACCCGACCGGAAGGTGTCGGCACCCGACCCGGCGGCGTCGGCACCC
Organism: Micromonospora sp. WMMD712; assembly: GCF_029581295.1. Classification (NCBI taxonomy): domain Bacteria; kingdom Bacillati; phylum Actinomycetota; class Actinomycetes; order Micromonosporales; family Micromonosporaceae; genus Micromonospora; species Micromonospora sp. WMMD712. Next base: position 6,283,015 of record NZ_CP120743.1, on the reverse strand, counting down.
GCCCGCCGGACGCGGAGACCCGGCCCGGCGGCACGGGCGTACGCCCGCCCGGGTTGGCGGCGCGGCCCGGGGGCGTCGCGCCCCGCCCGGACTGCGCGGCGGCCGGGTGCACGGCGGGCCGGTCGGCGCGCGACGGACCGGTCGCCGTGAACGGGAACGGCACGTGCACGAACGGGTTTCCGTGCCTGATCAGGGCGTCGATCTGCCGCCCGTTGAGGCCGTGGGCCTCCAGCACCCGCCGACCCCAGCGGTGCAGCCGGCAGGGGTACGACGCTCCGTCGTTGCGGCACAACGCCCCCGACGGCCACTCCTCGGCGGCGTGCACCACCACCGCCCGGACCGCGAGCCGGACGTCCTCGGGTGTCAGGGACGCCGGGACCGGCACCTCACCCAGCACTTGGTCGATGGGATCCGTCGACTGCTCACCAACTCGCACGGCAGGCCTCCCGCAGCTCGGCAGCGGTGCGGCCGACCCGCCGCACCACATCCTCGCGCAGTGGTACGGCGCGCGGGGGCGAGGAGTTCAATCACGGGTCCGCGGGGGCGCCAAGGTCATGACGGCCGGGTGGCGGTATCCAGCCCGGATGATCACGCCATGTCGCCGACATGAAGTCGATCAAGTCTCCAACAGGTCGGCACCCGTAAAGTTCCCCGGCGCTCTCCCGATGTTCACACCGGCGCCGATAGCATCGTCGACCATGAATACAAAGAGCGTCACCCGCTCGCGATCCGGGCGGCTGATCACGGCGTTCGCACTGGCCGTCACGATGGTGGCACCCGTCGTGGCGAGCACCTCCGCGTCGGCGGCGACCACGCTGACCGTGGCACAGGCGCTGGCCGCCCAGGACGGGCGCACGGCCACCGTCACCGGATACGTCGTCGGGCAGCCGACGGCGACGAACACGGTGATCACCTCCGGCTACACGGCGGACACGGCGATCGCCATCGCCGACAGCGCCGCCGAGACCGGCACGGGCAGGATGCTCTACGTCCAGGTGACTGCCGCGTACCGCAGCACCTTCGGGCTGCTGACCAACCCGGGGCTACGCGGCAGGCAGGTCACCGCCACCGGGGCGCTGACCGCGTACTTCAGCCACGGCGGGCTGAAGAACCCGACCGCGATGAGCCTCGGCGGCGGCACCCCGAGCCCGTCGCCGACGGCGTCGCCCACCGCGTCGCCCAACCCGTCGCCCAGCCCGACCGGCGGCGGCGGCCCGTACGACTCGACGTACTACGCCAGCGCGATGGGCAAGACCGGCGCCGCGCTGCGCAGCTCCCTGCACGCCATCATCAGGACGCAGACGAAGCTCAACTACGACCAGGTGTGGGAGGCGTTGAAGGACACCGACCAGGACCCGGCCAACGCCAACAACGTGCTGCTGCTCTACAGCGGCCGCTCGCAGAGCAAGACCAGCAACGGCGGCGACGCCAACGACTGGAACCGCGAGCACGTCTGGGCCAAGTCGCACGGCGACTTCGGCACCGCCACCGGCCCGGGCACCGACGTGCACCACCTGCGCCCCGAGGACGTCTCGGTCAACTCGACGCGCGGCAACAAGGACTTCGACACCGGGGGCAGCGGGGTGTCCGAGTGCGCCGGCTGCTATTCCGACGCCGACTCGTTCGAGCCGCGCAACGCGGTCAAGGGCGACGTCGCCCGCATGATCATGTATATGGCGATCCGCTACGAGGGCGACGACGGCTGGCCGAACCTGGAGATCAACAACTCGGTGTCCAACGGCACGTCCCCGTACCACGGGAAGCTGTCGGTCCTGCTCGCCTGGAACCTGGCCGACCCGCCGGACGCGTTCGAGAAGCGCCGCAACCAGGTCATCTACGATCGCTGGCAGGGCAACCGCAACCCGTTCGTCGACCACCCGGAGTGGGCCACCGCCATCTGGGGCTGACCCCGCCCGGGGCCACCCGGTTGTCGCGGATCACCCCGCCCCGGTCGTGAGATGGCGACCGGGCGGGGTAGGACAACCGGGTGGCACGGCCCGGCCGCGCAGCCTCCGCGCGCCCGGGCCCCTGACGATGGGAGAGACTGCCGACATGGCGAACACGGTTCCCGACATCGCGCTCAACGACGGCAACACCATCCCCCAGCTCGGCTTCGGCGTCTATCTGATCCCGCCGGAGGAGACCGCCGAGGCCGTCGGCCGGGCCCTGGAGATCGGCTACCGGCACATCGACACCGCCGAGATGTACGGCAACGAGGCCGAGGTGGGCCAGGCGGTGCGCGCCTCCGGCCTGGCCCGGGACGAGGTCTTCGTCACCAGCAAGCTGAACAACAGCTTCCACCGCCCCGACGACGCCCGCCGCGCGTTCGACGCCACCCTCGCCGCGCTGAAGATGGACCACATCGATCTGTTCCTGATCCACTGGCCGCTGCCCACCCGCTACGACGGCGACTTCGTCTCCACCTGGAAGGTCCTGGAGGAGTTCCGGCGCGACGGCCGGGCCCGCTCGATCGGCGTGTCGAACTTCCAGGTGCCGCACCTGGAGCGGCTGGCCGCCGAGGCCGACGTGGTGCCGGCGGTCAACCAGATCGAGGTGCACCCCTACCTCGGCAACGAGGACGTGCGCGCGTACGGCCACGCGCACAACATCCTCACCGAGGCATGGTCGCCGATCGCCCAGGGCGCGGTGCTCGACGACCCGAACCTCGTCGACATCGCCGAGGAGATCGGGCGCACCGTGCCCCAGGTGGTGCTGCGCTGGCACGTGCAGCGCGGCGACATCGTCTTCCCCAAGTCGATCGACCCGAAGCGGATGGCGGAGAACTTCCAGATCTTCGACTTCGCGCTGGACGACGCGACGATGGAGCGGATCACCGGCCTCGACCGGGGCGAGGCGGGCCGGCAGGGCCCGCACCCCGACACCTTCGACTGGTTGCCCGACTGACCACCACGTGCCCGACTGACCACCACGTGCCCGACTGACGACCATGTGCCCGGCTGAGCGGGCGACCCCGGCGGCGGGCCTGCCACGGCAGGCCCGCCGCCGGCGCGTCCGGGCCGTCAGCGTTCGAAGGTGTCCGGCAGGTGGATGCGGTCGGCGGGCACCCCGGCGGCGAGCAGCCGCAGCCGCGCGCCGGCCACCATCGGCGGCGGCCCGCACAGGTGCACCTCCTGGTCGCCCGCGTAATGGCGCAGGGCCACGGTGAGCGCGTCGCCCCGCTCGGCGGGGCCGGCCGCCGGGTCGTGGGAGTACGCGGGCGCCACCGTCAGCCACTCGTGGGCGGCCTCCAGCTCGGCGAGGGTGGCCCGGTCGTAGAGGTCGGCCGGGGTGCGCGCCCCGGCGACCAGGGTCACCCGCCGGCCGTCCGGGGCGGCGGCGAGTTGCTCGACGAGGGCGCGCAGCGGCGCCAGCCCGGTGCCGCCGGCGACGAGCAGCAGGTCGTGCCAGGGGCTCGGGTCGAGCAGCAGGCTGATCCCGCAGGGCGGGCCGAGCAGGAGCGGCCCGCCGGGGCGTACCCCGTCGACGAGGGTGCCCGAGACGGCGCCGGCGGCGACGGCGCGCACGTGCAGCTCGACGGTGCCGTCGGGGCGGGGCGCGTTCGCCGGGGAGTACCACCGCCAGGCCCCGGGCCGGCGCGGGTCGCAGACGGGCACCGCCTGCCCCGGCCGGTACGGCAGCGGCCGGCGCGGGCGCACGGTGAGCACGGCCACGCCGTCGGCGGCCCGGTCGTGGGCGACCACCTCGGCCCGCCACCACGCCGGCCCGTCGCCGACCCGGGCGGCGGCCCGGCGCACGGCGGTGACCGCCCGGCGCAGCCCGCGCTCCCAGCCGGCGGCGAGGGTGGCCGTCCAGCGGGCCCGGTTCTCCCGGGCGACGGCGGCGAGCAGGGCGTCGCCGAGCACGTCGGCGTGCTGCGGCAGCAGGCCGACGCCCCGGTGGGCCCGGGCCAGCACGGCCAGCGCGGCGGCGCGCCCGGCCGGGTCGTCGCCGCCGCCGGCCAGCCGGCCGAGCGTGGCGAAGACCACGACGTGGTCCCGCTCGGCCAGCAGCCCGGGGAGGCGGTCACTCACGGTGTCCAGGAAGGTGGCGGCGGCCCGGTCGACGGCGGCGGCGGTCGCCGCCCAGGACGGGCCGAGGTCGGCGCTCACCGCCCGGATCGTCTCCGCCACCCTGACCGTCGGCCCCGCTCGCAGCTCCGTCGTCTCCACGGCGATGGGTACGGACGGTGACCATCGATGGTTCACCCCGTTGACCGAGGGCGATCGGCCGGTGACCGTCAGGGCGCCCGCGGCTCCGCCACCCCTGGACGGTCGGCCGGTCGCGTCGGGCCGGTCAGCCATATCCATCGATAGTCATCTACTAATAGGATGCCGGCCATGCGTGCCCGTCGCGTCACCGCCGCAGCCGCCGTCGCCGGCCTGCTGAGCCTGCTCGCCGTCACCGCCGCCCGCGCCGCCGACGGCCCGGCCCTCACCACGCCCGGCGCGCCGGTCGTCGTGGCCAACGAGCCGCACCAGCTCACCCTCGCCTGGACGCCGTCGACGTGGGTGGGCGAGCCGGGCGGCACCGAACCCATCACGTACGAGGTGCTGGTGCCGCTGGGCCCCAACACGTACCGGGGGCTGGGCAGCACGCAGACGCCCTCGATCACGTTGGCCGCCCTGCCGCCGGGCACCGAATACCAGGTGGCCATCCAGGCCCACACCATCGGCGGATACTCCGGCACGTCGGCGACCACCGACCTGCGCACCGCGTACGGCCGGGCGAAGGTCAGCTACCTCAACCTCGACTGGGCGCCCACGGACAACCAGGTCCACTTCGTCGCGCAGGTCGTCAACACCGGCACGCAGCCGCTCGACCTGCGCACCGTGCGGATGGACTACCACCTGACCTTCGAGGGCGGCAACACGTCCCTCGTGACGGAGTGCGACTGGGCGGCGCTGGGCTGCGACCGGGTCCAGCGGCAACTGTTCTTCTACCTGCCGCCCGCGCCGCCCCCGCCGCCACCGGGCAGCAGCCCCACGCCCGTGCCCACCGCGACGCGGTACCCGGTGCCGGGCACGCCCGTCCCCGGCCACGTCCGGCTCACCTTCACCGGCGGGACCCTCGCCCCCGGCGAGTCGAGCGGGCCCATCCAGCTCCGCTTCCACCGGCAGAACTGGACCGCCGTCGACGAGCGGGACGACCCGAGCTGGCGGGCCGCCACCGGCGTCTGGGCCGACAACAGCCGGATCACCCTCGACGTCGACGGCGTCCGCGAGTTCGGCGACCAGTACGCCGGCTGAACCCGGCCGGAACAACCTTGAAGTAGGTTGTCGGGCCGCTGCGCGTATCCCCCTGATTCGCCCCGCCCTGAGGTAGCTTCTACTCCGCGCGCGACACCCTTCTTGGACGACGCAATCCCGATCGTCCACATTCACTTTCCCTCGTGAAGGGCCCGACGGCGGACATGGGCGAACCCCTCGAACCTTACGTACCCGACCCCACGCTCAGGGCGGCGCTGGAGGACTTCGGGCAGCAGTGCGACCGGGAGATCAGCGTCCCGCCGCAGACGCGCCTCGACCGGGGCTACGGAGGCGGCACACTCTTCGTCGCGAGGCTCACCGAGCCTGCGCCGCCGGGCCGGGAGCCCACCCGGAAGGTCTTCGTCAAGGTCCTGCCGGCCCGCTCGCGGCAGCGGGAGGTGCGCGGCCAACAGCGGCCGCGGGCAGCCCTGGGCGACTTCGCCCGGCAGCACCTCGCCGAGCAGATCTTCCCGCCCATCGACCTGCGCGACGGCCGCCGGCTGATGTTCCAGGAGACCACCGACGACGACGCCCGGATGCGGGGCCTCGACGAACTCGACGGCGAGGACCTGCTCGCCGCGTTCCGGGCCGTGCTGGAGGCGGTGCTGCACGAGTGGAACAGCGCCGCACCGGCCCCCGGACGCGCCGGCCCGCCGCACCGCGAGACCACCCTCGGCCCCTACCTCGAACGGGAGCTGCGGGCCGCCGGCGCGTGGGAGAAGATCCATCACGCGCTGGGCATCTTCGGCTTCCGCAGTGACGCCGAGTCGCTGGTCATCGACTCGCGGCCCCTGCCGAACCCGCTGCGGACCGTCGACCCGGCATCGCCCCACCACCGCCGACCGGTCCGCTTCCACGCCGGCTTCGCCCACGGCGACCTGCACGGCGGCAACGTGCTCGTGCCCTGCGGGGCCGACGGCCGGCCGCACCCCGAGCGGTTCTCGCTGGTCGGGTTGAGCGCCGTCGACGCGGAGGCCCCGTTGACCCGCGACGTCGCCGCCCTGCTGCTGGCCACCGTGCTCCGGTACGTCCCGAGTCTCGACCACGACGGGTCCGAGGCGCTGATCGACTACCTGGTCCACCCGCAGCGGGGGCGACCGGGCGCGCTGGTCGGGCCCGTCGCGGAACTCGTCCGGATCGCCGACGAGGTCGGCACCGCGTACGCCCAGCCGCTCGCGGGGCCGGCGACCTGGCGCAGGCAGGCCCGCCTCTCCCTGATCGCCCAGGCGCTGACCTGCACGACCTTCGAGGACCTGCGGCCCGACCGGGGCCTGTGGTGCCTCCGGCTGGCGGCGCGCGCCATGCAGGCGCACCTCGAGGAGAGCCCCGTCGCGCCCGCCGCACCGGCCACCGCCGTGGGCAGGTGGCCGGTGCGCCCCCCGGCGACCCCCGGCCCGGGCACCGACGCCGCGCACCCCCACCGGCCGACGGCCACCGGCCCACCCGCCCCAGACCCGGGGCAGGGCGGCTCGCCGTCCCGGGTGCTCGTGTGGTGCCTGCTCGTGGCAGCGCTGCTCGCCCTGGCCGGCGTCGCGGCGTGGGCGCTGGCCCCCGGGTCGGGCACGACCTGACCGGTCACGGCCACCGGCCACCGGCGGCCGGCGGCCGGTCAGGGCCGGCGCGGGTGGTGCAGGTGGTCGAGGATCGCCTGGTTGGCCTGCCAGCCGTCGGGGAACTTCACCGGCACGTCGAGGTGCACCGGCTCGGTCGACGGGTGGGCGTCGAGCAGCTCCGCGATGCCCGCCCGCGCCACCACCACGCACGCGTGCCGGTGCCGGGACGTCAGCACGCACAGCCGCCCCGACTCCAGGTGGAACGCGGTCGCGTCCCGCCGGCCCGACAGCGGGTGCAGCACGATCGTCACGTCGTACTCGCGGCCCTGGAGCCGGTTGGCGGTGTCCACCGTGACGCCCGCACCGGCCGCGCCCAGGTGCGCGCGGATGGCCGCGACCTGGTCGCGGTGCGCCGCCCCCACGGCGATCCGGTCGGCGGTGACCGGCGCGCCGGCCGGCGCGTGCTCGGAGACGGCGACCGCGCCGCGCGCCAGCACCCGCAGCGCCAGCGCGGCGCACGCGGCGGCGGCCTCGGCGTCGGTACGCGGGGCGTGCCGCTGCGGCAGCTCGTACAGCGCCCAGCCCGTCGACGCCGCCAGCTCCACCGCCGCGTCGACGGCGTCCCCCGGCCCGGCGTCGGTGAACGCGAGCACCCGGTCGGCGCGGCCGGTGCCGGCGCGGAACCCGGTGAACGGGTAGAACGCCGCAGCGACCACCGGGGCCGCCGACGCCGGCAGCCGCCACGACACCGGCAGCCGGTGCACCGGCAACTGCGGGTTGTGCCGCAGCAGCACCGCCACCGCCGACTGCATCGGGTCCCAGGTCAGGCCCGTCCAGCGCACGGTCTCGACCGTGGAGAACGGGTCGAGCTGCCCGGGATCCCCCACGAACAGGGCCCGCTCGAACCTGCCGGCCACGCGCAACAACGCGTCGGACCGCATCTGGTACGCCTCGTCGACGATCGCCCACGGCCAGCAGCCCTCGGTGACCATGGCCCACTTGGCGGCCGTACCGATGACGACGGCCGGCCCGCCGAGGTCGGCGACCTTCGCGGCCACCTTGACCGTCGGGTGGTCCTTCACCCGGTCCGTCGGCCGGTATTCCGTGGCGGAGAGCCGGCCGATGCGCAGCCCCGGGGCCTTGCGGGCGAGCCGGTCGATGAGGTCGTCGACCTGCTCGTTGGTCTGCGCGACGATGATCAGCGGCTCCCCGGCGGCGGCCAGCTCGACGGCGGCGCGGACGACGAGGGTCGACTTGCCGGCACCGGGCGGCGAGTCGACGACGACGCCCCGGTGGTCACCGGAACGCAGGTCGGCCAGCACCGCCGTGACGACCCGCTCCGCCTCGACGGACGGCGGCACCTCCAGCCCGAGCATCGACCTCTCCCCCCGTGGTCACCGGAGATTACGCCCGGTCAGGCCGCGCAGGAACGCCAGCCCCTCGACGGCGAGGGCGTCGGGGTCGGCGGCGAGGGGCCGCCACACGGACATCGGCACGGCCAATCCCTCGGCGGTGAACGACTCGATGTTCACCTGGCCGCCGTAGCCGATGTCGCACAGGGCGTCGAACATCCCCGGCCAGTCGAGGTGGTCGCCGCCGGGCGTCCCCCGGTCGTTGCCGCACACCTGGACGTGCGCGAGGTGGTCGCCGGCCAGCCGGATCGCGGCCGGCAGGTCGCGTTCCTCGATGTTCAGGTGGAAGGTGTCCAGCGCCAGGCCCAGCCCGGGGACGCCGTCCACCACCTCCAGCCCTTGTTCGACGGTGTTGAGCAGGCTCGTCTCGAACCGGTTGAGCGGTTCGAGGGCGATCGTCACGCCCTGCCCGGCCGCCTCGTCGGCCAGCGGCCGCAGCCGCGCCACGAGGCGGGCGGTGGCGGCCCGCCGGGCGTCCGCGTCGAGCAGCCACCGCCGGCCGGCCGGGGCGTAGAGCGGGCCCGCCACCACGGCCGCGCCCACCCGCCCCGCGACCCGCACGCAGTGCCGGACGAACTCTTCCGTACGCCGCAGCACCTCCGCGTCGTCGGCGAGCAGGTCGTGCCCGGGCAGCAGACCCGCGCAGACGGCGGGGGCCAGCTCCAGCCCGGCGAGCAGGTCGGCCGCCGACCCGGGATCCCAGTCGCCGGGCGCCTGGACGGTCAACTCGATGGCGTCAAAGCCCCACGCCCTGATCCGGGGTGCCAGCCGGGCGAGCGCCCGGTCGGTCAGCGGAGCCGCCCACGCCCACGTGTTGATGCCGATGCGCATCCGTACCCTCTCGCCGTCGCGATCATCAAGATCATCGACTGTAGAGGAACTCCGGTCAGGCGGCGACGCCGCGCCGGCCCTGGGCCGCGTCGCCCGGCGTCGGCAGCTCCTCCACGTGCTGCCACTCCAGGTCGCCGTTCCCCCGCAGCGCCGCCTCGCCCCAGCACACGCGGAGCAGACCGGCCTCCGAGTTGCAGGCGTACCCGATCAGCAGAACCTTCGGCTCGACAGGAAGCCGATCGAGGGCCTCCCGCAGCTCCGACCGACCGTCGGCCTCCTGATCGGTGAGCGGCATGAGCGGCAGGGTGTCCTGCTGGTAGCGCGGCTCCGGGCCGCACAGGGCGAGCAGGCCGCGGGCGAAGCGGCTGAGGGTGCGCCCCGGCCGGGTCCGCGCGATGTCGACGTCGCCCCTGCTGGAGTAGTGCCAGGGCAGCAGCAGGTGCCCCGCGCAGACCGTGATCCTGAACTGGGCACCCGGTGGCCGCAGGTCCGTCACGTCGGGCAGCTCCCGGAGATGATGGTGCAGTTCCTCGTACTGCACGAGCCAGCGCACGGACCCGAACGCGTGGTCGCTCGTCATCTCGGACGCCTCCCGGGCGTCCATGGCGCGCTCCACCGCCCGCTTGAGGGCCGCCGGGACGCGCTTGCGCAGCGCCACCGCCTGAGCGAACCCGAACCTCTCGATCGACCATCGCGACGGCCCGTCGGCAACACCCACACCGATCACCCCCCGTGTCCTGTCGCACACGTTCCGACATAGACGGTCTCACGAAGGTCGATGTCGGGCCAGGGGTCTCAGCGCATCCCGGCCACCTCCCGCCGATGGACGCGCAGCGCGGCGGCATCCGGGTGGTCCGCCGCGCGGGCCGGTGGGCGCAGCTTCCCGCCGTGCCAGCCCGCGTAGTGTCCCGCCTCCGCCTTGACCCGGACACGGAAGTCCTCGTCGACCCAGATCAGGCCCCGGTCGAAGAGGTTGTGCACGTCGGCCCGGAGCAGCAGACCGTTGGTCACCCGGTTCGTGGTCGGCCCGTCGTAGGGCGAGATGTGGGCAGCCTGGAGGGCGGCCTCGGTGTCGCAGCCGGTGATCGCGCAGCGTCCCCCGTACGCCTCGATGAGCCTGCGCCGGAAGTCGGCCTGCCCCTGGCGGGCGGTGACCTCCGCGAGCCGGCGGCGACGCCCCTCCGGCAGCCCGTCGGGCTGGGGTGCCCTGATCGCCTCCAGCGCGTCCGCGAGCCGGTCGCGCTCGGCCGCGCTCATCGCCCGCACGCCCCGCGCCGACCCGGCCGGCACGACGGGCACGCCCCGCTCGTCGTCGAGGATCCGACGGGTCAGTTCGGTGTCCCACCGGACCGCCACCCACCACTCCAGCCCGTCTTCCGCCGCCCGTCGACAGGGGTCGTCCCAGGCGACGCCCGCCGCGACGAGACGGGCGGACGGCTCGGCGGCGTACACCCAGATCCGGTCTCCGGTGGCGATCCGGTGATAGCCGGCGGAGAGCTGCCAGTCGACCACCGCCTCGGTGGAGAAGCACTCCCAGACGTCGCGGCTCCTCCCCGAAGGGCTGTCACCCATGTGCACCGGGTAGATCCAGTCGATCGGTTCGCGCCGGCCCAGCACCACGTCCGCGAGTGGCTGACAGTGCCCACGCGCGTGCAGGGTCCGGGATCGCAGCAGCGGCTCGGTGAGGGCGCGGGCGGCGAGGACGATCCGCTCGTCCCCGAGCGCCGCGATCAGGTCCTCAACGTCACCGGCGAGACATTCCTGGTCGGGCCCCGCATCGACGTACTCCGACCGCCAGGTGGTGAGGGCGGGATGGGCCGCCCGGAAGCCTGCGGGCGTCCAGTGCCGGTCGAGCACCGACCTGCGGACGACCAGGAAGCCCTCGGCCCCGGCACCGGCACCCGGCTCGGCCGGTTCGTGCAGCACGAACGTCTCCATCGTCTTCATGGAGATCGCCGACAGCCGTGGCGGGTTCGTTCTGGTGCTGGGCAGGCAGGAGAGCGCCCAGCGGTCCCGCTCCGTGGAAGCCGCGTCCGGCACGACCGCGTCGAGGTAGGCGCGGTTGGCGGCCACCACGGAGCTGAAGTACGGGCCGTCCGCCAACCGCTCGAAGCGGCTCACGGGATCGGTGGACGCGCCCCGCTGCCCCGAGCCCAGCCGGTTGAACCGTGGCGTGACCACGGTGAGCAACGCATCCTTGAGCGCCTTCGGGTCGGCCGCCTCCCGCCACCTGATCTCGCACCGGCCGAGCCAGGCGGCGATCTCGTCGGTGCTCGCCTGCCGGCCGAACTCCTCGTCGAGCAGCTCACCGACCTGCTTGTGCAGCACCGACGAGCCCCGGCTGCCCCGCAGGTGGGCGCGGAGCCGCTCCCGAAGGCTCCGCCCCGTCTCACCCACGTAGACGATGCCGCCGTCGAGGACGACGACGTGCGTTCCGGGCGCGAGCGGCGCCTGGGCGACCGTCTCCCGGGTGAACGGCATCGGGTCGGTGAAGGCGGCGAGCAGACTGTCGAGAGTGGAGTCCGGCATCCCGCGAGGCTACGCCGTCTGCTGCGGCAGGCTCCTTGTCAGGGCCGCCGGGTCGGGCAGGTGGAGGCGGCCCTCGGGCACCCCGGCGAGGGGCAGCCAGCAGCGGGCGATGTCGACCATGGCGGGCGGCCCGCAGACGTACACCTGCTGGTGCGGCCAGGGGTGGCGGCGACCTGCTCGACCAGGGCGCGCAGTGGGGCCAGCCCCGTGCCGCCGGCCACCAGCAGCAGGTCGCCGTCGCGCAGGTGCAGGCCGGTGTCCCGGGCCGGGCCGAGGCGCAGCAGGTCGCCGGGACGTACGTCCTGGACGAGGCCGCCCGAGACGGTGCCGGCGGCCACCGCGCGGACGTGCAGCTCGACGGTGCCGTCGGGGCGGGGCGCGTTGGCCGGGGAATACCAGCGCCACCGCCCGGGATGGCGCGGGGTCTGGACGGGGACGGCCTGGCCGGGGCGGTGGGGCAGCCGCGCCCAGGGGCGCAGGGTCAGGACGGCGATGCCGGCGCACGGCCGGTCGTGGCCGATCACCCTGGCCGGCACGCCGTCACCGGCCCACACCTCGGCGGCGCTCATCGGGCCACCGCCCGGCGCGCCTGGGCAATCCGCTCGCCCGGCAGGTCGGCCGCCCAGCACACCCCGACCAGGTAGTCACCGATCCGCCGGCGCTGCGCCTCCGACAGGCCGAGCCCACCCCAGGCGTCCGCCGGCTCATCGGCGAGCGCGGCGGTCAGGCTCGCCGTCAGGTGCGCGGCGATCCGATCCAGATCCACCCCGACGAGGTACGGGGACAGCTCCGCGTCCGCCGCCACCAGCCGCAGCCACCGACGGACGATCTCGGCCGGCGGCACGCCGTGACGCCCGTCGCCTGGTGGCCCCGTGGGGAGGTCTGCTGCGGTGCTGCCCATGGTGTCTGCGCCCCTGGATGTCGTGCCGGATGGAGTGGGTGCCGGGGCGGGCGGGGACGAGGTCGCGTCGTTCGGGTCGACACGCCCCGGAACCCGGCACCCGCCCCGGGCCATGCGGTCGACGATCGACGCTGGCCAGGGGTTCCACCATGTACTGATGATCGTGAGAGTCATGCGCGCTGAGCATTTGGCCGATCACTCGCAGCCGCCGAGCGTCCGGACGTCCTCGATATGCGCGCTACGTATACCGAACCCCCACGGAGCGGGTTGACTGGATACGCTCGACTTCGGACTCAGCCGCCCGCGATTGGCGAGGTTCCCGGTGACACCTGCGAACTGTCCACGCTGCGGCGGGCGACTCGCCCGCGACAACGACAGCGGACGCTGCACGCCCTGCCAGGCCGCCGAGCGAGACCGGCTCGGCACGCCGCCGGTGGTGCCCGCTTCCTTCTGGGAGCACCAGCCGGTACGACAGGCGCTCGCCGAGCGGCACCTCGGGCGGGTGATCAGGGCGTACCGGTGCCATCCCTACCACGGGCGGCACCCGCTGCCGCAGACCGTGGTGGGGGGATGGCTGGGGATCACCCAGGCGCAGTTGAGCCGGGTGGAGAACGGCCCACCGCTGGTGCACCTGGACCGGCTGGCCCACTGGGCAGGGGTGTTCGGCATCCCTAGGGCCTACCTGTGGTTCACCCCGCCAGGCCGGAGCCACATGACGGGTGTCGCCGCCGAACGCGAGCCACAGCCCCCGGGGCCGGACGAGGGCCGGCGAGCGCTGTTGGCTGGCATCGCCGCCGTAGCGGCGGGCGCGGGCCTGACCAGCAGCACGGACATCATGCAGCCCCGACGCATCGGCGCTGCGGATGTCGCGCGCCTGAACGCCGTGCTGACGCTCTATCGATCGGTGGACCGGGAATGCGGGGGCGGCCTGCTGTATCAGGAGGTGGCCCGCTTCGCCGAGTCGGTGTACCGCATGCTCGACTGGATGCACCCAGCCGGGCTCACCCCACGGCTGGTGGCAGCGGTCGCGGCAGCCCGCCAGTTGGCCGGCTGGACGGCTTTCGACGCGGGCAGGCACGCTGACGCCCAGCGGCACTTCGTCGCTGGTGAACGGGCCGCCGTCACCGCTGGCGATGCGCCACTGGCTGCGATGATCCGCTATGCGCAGGCCAAGCAGCTTCAGCACCTGCGACACAACCGGGACGCCCTCGCGACGCTCCAGTTCGCGCACGCCCAACTCGGATCGCAGGCCACCCCGGCGGTCAAGGCCCTTTTCTGGGGCGCGGAAGCCGCCTCCGTTGCCGCGCTTGGCGATCATCAGACTGCGGTGACCACCTTGGGCAAGGCCAATGATCAGTTCGATCGCATCAGCCACGAACGTGAGCCTGGGTGGATGGGCTTCTACGACCGGGGTGAGCTGCTCGCCCAGTACGGCCGCGTCTACCGGGACGGGGCGCGGCAGGACAGCAGACACGCACCCGAGGCGGTGCGTTGGACCGAGGACGCCGTCGCGGCGTTCGACGTGGCCAACGTGCGCAGCACGGTGTTGAACGAGGTCGGATTGTGCAGCGCGCTCTTCCTCGCTGACGAGCCAGAGCGAGCCCTCGCCGTGGGTGCCCGGGTGCTGGAGCAGGCACGTGGGATCAGCTCCCGACGGGTGATCGATCGTGTCGTCAACCTGCGTCGAGATCTGTCGCGGCATCGGGAACTGCCGGAGGTTGCCGCCTTCGAGCGGGCGCTCACAGCCCGCGCTGTGGCCGCTGCATGAGTGGGCGGTTCTCGGAGCAGGTGATGACGGAGGCGATGCGAGATGTCGCAGGCATCTTGGGTGTTCCCTGCGGGGACGCACAGTTGCTGCGGTTGACCAACAACGCTGTCTTCGCCCTGCCGAGTTCGGGCGTCGTTATCCGGATCGCCCGTACGCACCGGCTCCGCGACCGGGTGACGAAGGTCGTGCAGCTCGCGCGCTGGTTCGCCGACATCGAGGCACCGACCATCCGCCTGACACCGGGCGTCGAGCAGCCGGTCGAGGTCGGCAACCTGGTCGCTTCGGTGTGGGAGTACGTCCCACCAGGATCGCCCGCCCCGACGGTGAAAGACCTCGGCCTTGTGCTGCGGGAGTTCCATTCGCTCGGCGTGCCACCGTTTCCGCTTCCTGCCTGGGACCCGGTAGATGACGCACGCAGACGATTGGCCGACGCCGACGGCCTTCGCGGGAGTGACCGTGAATTCCTGGTGCGGTGGTGCGACCGCCTGGAGCCACAGATAGCCGCCCTGTACCAGCGCGCGGAACGGAATCTCATCCACGGGGACGCTCATGTCGGCAACCTGCTCCGACAGCAGTCGGGCCGGGTGGTGATGTGTGACTTCGACGCCACCTGTGTTGGCCCATGGCAGGTTGATCTGGCGGCGGTCGCGGTGGGCGAGGAGCGATTCGCACGCTCGGGGGTACACGAGGCGTTGACCACTGCCTACGGCTGCGACGTGACCTCCGACCCCTCGTGGCGGCTGCTACGGGAGGCACGCGAGTTGAAGATGATCGTCGCCGCCGTGCCTCTTCTTACCGCATCCGAGGAGGTAGCCGCCGAATTCGACCGGCGTCTCCATTCTGTCCGCGAGGACGATCGTGGGACGCGCTGGACACCGTTCGCTGATCTCACCACGTCGACCAAGAATGCGGCACGACGATGACTGACGTACGGCTCGCGCGACCAACGGCAGCTTCTTCCCGGTCCGGCGACGCGCCCGCAGGACGCGGGGGCATCCGCCGCAGGCGCGTGCCGCCTGTATCCGGTCGTCGAGCAGTTCTTCGAATCGCAGTGGCAGCGGGGCAGCAAGTATGAGCGAATACCGGCACCTGCTTCCGGTCGCGGAGGCGGCGGTAGCTCGGGCGGCCGAGACGATGCGGCACCGATCCCCTGGCCCGCTCACCGCCAAGGGTGAACGGGACTTCGCGACCCAGCTCGACTACGAGATCGAGCGGGAGGTCCGCGCCTTCCTTCAGGCCGCCACTCCTGAGATCGGCTTCCTCGGCGAGGAGGACGGGGTCCACGCCACCGGCGAGATGCAGTGGGTCCTCGACCCGATCGACGGGACGGCTAACTTCGTGCGCCAGATTCCGTTGTGCGCGGTGTCGCTGGGGCTGCTGCACGGAGACGACGCGGTCCTCGGTGTCGTCGAGGCGCCCTTCCTGGGAAACCGGTACGCCGCCGCCCGCGGCAACGGCGCGACAGTCGACGGGAAGCCCATCCGGGTGAGCGACACCAGCAGGCTGAGCGACGCGGTGGTGGCGATCGGCGACTACGCCGTCGGGCCGGACGCCGCAGTCAAGAACCGGTCCCGGCTCGCCCTGACGGCCCGGCTGGCCGAGGCGGTGCAGCGGGTGCGGATGACCGGGACAGCCGCGCTCGACCTGGCGTGGCTGGCGGAGGGGCGGATCGACGCTACGTTGACGTTGTCCAATCACCCGTGGGACATGACTGGCGGAACGGCTATCGCCCTGGAGGCAGGTGCGATTCTGGTCGACCGGGACGGAAGCAACCACTGCGCTCGGTCGGCCATGACCCTCGGCATCGCGCCCGGCCTGACTGATGAGGTGCTGACGCTGGTGGGAGCGGCCCTGAGTGAGGACTGATCAGCGACGCTATCGATCGGCACAACATTCGCGCTCGAACGGCGGCAGATCCGGATACCCGAGTGCGAGTCAGGCCGGCTCGGGATTACCGTACCGTGATGACCTTCGACTTCGGTATTACCGGCTACCAGCCTGCCTGGCTGAACGGAGCTGCTGAGGTCGCCGGTCGTCACGCGCATCGGCTGCGGGGCCTCGTCGGCCGGCGGCTGACGTCCAGTTGGGTGGTGTGGGATGACGATGACGACACCTGGTTTGCCGACTGCCCGGTGGTGTTCGACTTCGACGACGAGCGCCTTGAGGTCAATCATCAGAAGTTTGATGATCTGTCGATCACGTATGGGTCGATCGACGTGACGCGGAAGCCGGTGTGGCCGACCTCGGACGCGTTTCGGCTCCGCTGGCGCAGCGATGCTCCCGCACTGTTGGCTGCTCGGCACGGGCAGAGGCTTGAGGCGGTGGAGGTTCTGGAGTGGGCCGGGGGTGGCCTGGCGGACGGTGCCGTGGCGTTGGGCCTGCGATTCGTGAGCGGCTGGTTGACGATCTACAACGCGCTGGACGAGAACGGGATTGAGGAGGGCGATCCCTCCCTGCGGTACCGCCGACACCGACTGGGGTGAGCGTGCAACTGCATGGCTCGACCGAGCCGTCGGCGGCATGAGCGGATGTCAGTTCGGGCGTGCCGGGGTCCTTCTGGTGCTCCGTCAGGGGGCCGATAGGCTGCGGCGGCCGTCCCGCCTTCAGACAGCGATGGGAAGTATCGATCATGGCCACGGTCTGTGTCGAAGTCGCCATCGACGTGCCCGCACAGCGCGTGTGGGAGGCCATCGCGGATGTCGGCGCGGTACACCGGCGACTGTTGCCCGGCCGGGTGGTCGATGCCCGGATCGAGGGTGACGTACGCATCCTGACAATGCCGGACGGGGCGCAGGTACGGGAACTCATCCTGGCGGTCGACCACACCATCCGCAGGATGGCGTACGCAGTGGTAGAGGGCCAACGGCTGCCACTGACCTACCACCACGCGGCGTTCCAGGTGCTTCAAGAGGGCGACCACAGCCGGCTCGTCTGGCTGACCGATGTCCTTCCGCATGCGATGGCCGATGCGGTGAGGGCCCGGCTCGAACGAGGGATCGAGGAGATCAGAGAGGTGCTGGAACTCAACGGATCCGAGCGGTAGTGCCGCTCCTGTCGAACAGCGGCAGGACCCCACCAACCGCTGAACGCCGCACTGCTGGTTCAGCCCCGATGGTGCGCGGTGTTGATCACGTTGCCGTCTGGTGCCCGGACAAAGAACCGGCGTGCACCCCATGGCTCTGTGGTCAGCGGATGCACAGTCTCGTATCCGCGTTTCTGCGCATTCTCATAATCACCTTCCACGTCATCCACCTGGACGAAGATGGCCGGGTCTTCGGGTGCAGTTGCGTCGCGCGTCACGAGTTGGACGTTCGACCCGCTGTCGGAAGAGATCTATCGGGCCACCCATCCCAGGTTGTTCTCCGAACGCTGCGGCGATCCGACTCGCATACTTCGGTCGTGGCCGGTCTTTGGGGAGCACAGAGAAAATCACCGGGCGCGAAGCTCCATGCACTCAATTCGGCATGAGCGCTCGTCGAGCACGGGCACGTTAACCTCCGACCCATGGACGAGCCTGAGGTCGGCATCTACGAGCATCTGATCACCCGCCAGCTCGCCACCCGCCTCCACCACCTCGACCCGGCCCACGTCCAGCACCACCCCTTGGACCCGGCCGACGCCCACCAGCCCCTCACCCGGCACCTCGCCGCCCTGATCAGCCGCGCCCTGCAAGCCGTCCCCGGCGGCGACGACAGGCTGCACCGCCAGGTCGACCTGACCAACCGGATCGCCGAGGCCATCGCCACCCTCAGCCCCACCGCCACCGACGACCACGACCAGGTCACCGACGCCCGCAACCTGCTGCACGCCATCGCCGCGCCGCCCACCCCGCCCGCGCAGCCGGCCTTCCCGGCCCGGCCGACCACCCCGCTCTCCACCGGCGCGCTGCTGGTCAACGGCCGCCACCAGCCGCGCATTGGCCACGAGGTCACCCACGAGATGGCCTCGGCCGACCGGGTCGACCTGCTGTGCGCGTTCATCAAGTGGCACGGGCTGCGCATCGTCGAGCCGGCCGTCCGCGAGCTGATCGGCCGGGGCGGGACGCTGCGGGTCATCACCACCACCTACCTCGGTGCGACCGACCAGCGGGCGCTGGACCGGCTCGCCGAGCTGGGCGCCGAGGTCAAGGTCTCCTACGAGACCAGGACGACCCGGCTGCACGCGAAGGCGTGGCTGTTCCGCCGGGGCAACGGCCTGACCACGGCGTACGTCGGGTCAAGCAACCTGTCGAAGGCCGCGCTGGTCGACGGGGTGGAGTGGAACGTCCGCATCTCCGACGCGGAGCAGCCGCACGTCATCGACACGTTCACCGCCACGTTCGAGGACTACTGGAACGATCCGGCGTTCGAGGCGTACGACGCCGGGCGGGACGGTGAGCGGCTGCGCGCCGCGCTCAGCGGGGAACGGCGGGAGGGATCGCCGACGCAGATCGCGAACCTGGACGTGCGGCCGTACCCGTACCAGGCGGAGATCCTGGCCGACCTGGACGCGGAGCGGCAGGTGCACGGCCGGCACCGCAACCTGGTGGTGATGGCGACGGGCACCGGCAAGACCGTCGTCGCCGCCCTGGACTACCGACGCCTGCGCCGCAGCGGCACGGTCGACTCGCTGCTGTTCGTCGCGCACCAGGAGCAGATCCTGCGGCAGAGCCTGTCGACGTTCCGGCAGGTGGTGGGTGACGGCAGCTTCGGCGAACTGTTGGTCGGCGGGAGCGAGCCGACAGGCTGGCGGCACGTCTTCGCCTCGATCCAGTCGCTGCACCGCCGGGAGATCGACCCCGGGGCGTACGACATGGTGATCGTCGACGAGTTCCACCACGCGGAGGCACCGACGTACGCCCGGTTGTTGGAGCGGCTGCGTCCGCGCGTGCTGCTGGGGCTGACGGCGACCCCCGACCGGGCCGACGGCGGCGACGTGCGGCGGTGGTTCGACGGCCGCGCCGCCGTGGAGCTGCACCTGTGGGAGGCCCTGGAGCGGCAGTTGCTGGCCCCGTTCCAGTACTTCGGGGTGCACGACGGCACGGACCTGTCGCACCTGCGGTGGCGGCGCGGCCAGGGGTACGACCCGGGCGAGCTGGGCGCGATCTACACCGGCGACGACGCGCGGGCGCGGCTGATCCTGCGGGCCGTGCGGGACACCGTGGACGTGGGGCGGATGCGGGCGCTCGGGTTCTGCGTGAGCATCGGGCACGCCGAGTTCATGGCGGACTGGTTCACGAGTCACGGCGTGCCGTCGGCGGCGGTGACGTCCCGGCTGGACCGGTCGGCGCAGCACGGGCTGCTGCGCGACTTCCGGGCCGGGAAGCTGCGGGTGCTGTTCACCGTCGACCTGTTCAACGAGGGCGTCGACCTGCCGATGGTCGACACGATCCTGCTCCTGCGGCCCACCGAGAGCGCGACGGTCTTCCTCCAGCAGCTCGGCCGGGGCCTGCGCCTGGACGACGACAAGCCCTGCCTCACCGTGCTGGACTTCATCGGCGGGCAGCACGCGAACTTCCGGTTCGACCTGCGCTGGCGGGCCCTGACCGGGGTGAGCCGGCGGGCGGTCCGGGACGCGGTCGAGCAGGGCTTCCCCACGCTGCCCAGCGGCTGCCACGTCGAGCTGGACCGGGTGGCGAAGGAGGTGGTGCTGGCCAACCTTCGCAGCGCCCTGCCCACCTCGAAACGGGGCCTGGTGGCCGAGCTGCGGCAGCTCGGGGACGTCGACCTCGCCGGGTTCCTGCGGGAGACCGGCCTCGACGTCGAGGACGTCTACCGCTCGGCGGCGGTCGGCGGGTGGACCGGGCTGCGGCGGCTCGCCGGGCTGGACACCCCGGCCCCCGGCCCGGACGACCGCGAGTTGGGGCGGGCCATCGGGCGGATGCTGCACCTGGACGACGCCGACCGGCTGGACCTGTTGGCCCGGGTCGCCGCCGGTGAGCGGCCGGGGCCGGGACGGCTGTGGGACATGCTGCACTTCGACCTGTGGGGTCCGCAGGCACCGTTGACCGACCGGGACGCGCGGCTGGCCCGGCTGTGGGCGGAGCCGGCGCGCTGCGCCGAGCTGCGGCAGCTCGCCGGGGTGCTGCGGGACCGCATCCACCGGGTCACCGTGCCCGTCGGCGCGCTGCGGGTACACGCCCGCTACAGCCGCAACGAGGCGTGCGCCGCGTTCGGGATGCCGAACCCGGGGTCGCTGCGGGAGGGGGTGAAGTGGCTGGAGTCCGAGCGGGCGGACCTGTTCTTCGTGACCCTGGTCAAGTCGGAGCGGCACTACTCCCCCACCACGATGTACGCGGACCGGGCCGTCACCGACCGGCTGTTCCAGTGGGAGTCGCAGAGCACCACGTCGGCGGCGTCGGCGACCGGGCAGCGGTACGTCAACCACGAGCAATCGGGGTCGAGCGTGCACCTGTTCGTGCGGGAGACGCGGGTGCCGGACCGGGACCTCGGCGCGCCGGCCTACCTGTACGCCGGGCCGATGGCGTACCGGCGGCACACCGGGGACCGGCCGATGCGCATCGTCTGGGAGTTGGCGCACCCGTTGCCGGCCGACCTGTACGCGGCAGCCCGCGCCATCGCCGCATGAACGTCAGCTGTGCTGCGCCCGGTGGAAGACCGGTTGGGTGATCGCCCTGGTGAACTGCGGGCCCACGAGGTAGCGCTTCCCGGGGAGCCAGCCGTGGGAGTTGTCGCCGACCACGACGCCGAGCCCGGTGTGGCGGTCGAAGTCCGCGAACCGCGGGCCGCCGCTGGATCCGCCGCCCATCACGCACTCGGTGCCCCACTGGCCGGGCGGCTCCGGCCAGTCCTCGGTCGCCTGCTGCTCCACCGCCGGGCCGGCGCAGTAGGCGAGGCGTTCACCGGTGTACTCGGGCAGGCCCTCGCGGGCCTTGTCCGAGCTGGCCCGTGGGTAGCCGAACTGGTGCACCACCCGCGCGCCGGGCACGTCGTAGCCGATCCGCTGGGCCGCGCCGACGGCGTCCTGCACCCGGCGTCCGTCGCTGTTCGGGTGGAGCACCACGAACGCCTGGTCGTACGAGTCGTAGCGGCTGTCGATCTGGTCGTTGCGCAGCCACGTCGAGGGGGCCACCGACAGCCGGGCGACGAACATGCCGTACGGCGCGTGGCCGTCGCGGTAGCCGGGGACGAACAGCACGTTGCCCGACCACTGGTTGTCCTCACCGATCAGGTCGGTGTTGTTGACGCAGTGGGCGGCCGTCACCACGGTGCTGCGGTTGGCGCTGTCGAGCACGGTCGCCGTGCAGCTGCTGTCCTCGCCGTGGTCGGTGAAGAAGAGCCGCCCGACGGTACGCGAGACGGCGTTCGCCCGCGTCCACGGCGCGCCGTCCGGCCCGGCGACGGCCGGCACCTCCGCCGACGGGGTGGTGAGCGCGGCGATCCGCTGCGGCGTCCAGTACGCCAGGACGGCCTGCCGCTGCGCCGCGGTGACGGCGACGGCGTGGGTGGCGACGGGACCGGGCTTCGCGGCCACGGCCTGCGGGGCGGCCCCGGCCAGGGCGGTCGTCACGAGCACGGTGACCGCGCCCGCGACGCCGACGCTGCTGCGCCAGCCAGAAGTTGGCTTCGATGTCATGGCGGGAAGCGTAGGAACCGAATGTCAGGAACTCGTTGAGCGGCTACAGGTGAGCACGTTTCAGTCGACCGGGTCGTGGGTGCCCCGGGGCACGTGCGGCTTGCAGCGACGCAGCCGCTCGGCGGCCATCCGCCCGCCCACGGCCAGGCCGTGCCGCTCCACGGCGGCCAGCCCGTACGCGCTGCACGTCGGGGTGTAGCGGCACTGGCCCGGCCAGCGGTGCGACAGCCACCGGCGGTAGCCGAGGATCGCGGCCCGGCCGGCCCGGTCGACGACCGGCGCGCGGGTCGCCCCGGCGGCCACCGAGCCGAGGGTGAGCAGGAACGAGAAGAGCCCGAAGTCGCAGCAGTCCGGGCCGTCGCAGTCGCAGTCGGTGCAGGAGTCGACGCTGCGTCGCTTCTTCTTGCGGTGCCGGTCCCGCTTGAGGCTGAACATGCCCACGATCATCCGACACCCGCGCCACCTGACCGAACGGAGGAGTCAGGACCAGACGGTGCGGCGGAGCCCGTCGTGGGCGGCGCACACGTCGGCCCGGCCCCCGGTGAGGGTGAGCGCGCCGTCGCGGCACTGCACCAGGTACCCCGTCCCGGCCCAGAAGTCCTGGCCGCAGTCGAAGTAGTCGCACACCCGCACGTCGGGCCGGCGGATGCGGGAGCCGCCGCAGTAGTCGTACCCGAAGGGGTTGGCCGGCGCGCCGCAGAGCCGGTCGCGCGTCGCGGCCGGTGGGGCGGGGGAAGACGCGGCGGTGGACGACACGGTGCCGTGCCGCGGTTTCGACGCGGACGCCGCGGCGGCGCGGGCGGCGGGGAGCCCGGTCGGCCCGGCGGTGGGCGGCGCGGCCGTGGCGGCGGCCGCGACGTCCGAGCCGGGCCGCACCGGCGGGTCCGACTCGAACAGCACCGCGGGCACCAGCAGCGCCGCGGCGGCGGCCACCGCGACGGTACGCCGGCCGCCCGGCACGAGGGAGGTGATCCGGGCCTGCGCGGGGGTGGCGATGGCGGGGCGGAACGGCCGGGTCTGGTCGTGCTCGGCGATCAGCTCGTCGAGCTGGGCCAGCACCGCGCCGCGCTGCTCGATGGCCTCGGCGAAGGCCAGGGTGAGGGTGAACCGGAACTCGGCGGCGGCGTCGGCGGGCAGCAGCAGGCCGGAGGTGCGCCGCCGGTCGAGGACCTGGATCAGCGTGATCGGCGCCGCCGGGTCGTGGGCCAGGCCGGTCATCCTCCCGTACGTCCAGTCGCGCCGGCCCCGCCCGCCGAGCAGGACGAGGCGGCGGTCGGTGAGCACGGCGAGGCCGGCGTCGGTGACCTTGACCCCGTCGGGGCGGCGGTGGTGCAGCGCGGACCGGCCGGGGTCGACGCACAGGTCGGGGGCGGGGAGCACGGCGGTGTGCCGCAGCTCGACCAGTTGCACGGCGGGCAGCGCCCAGAACACCCGCTCGCCGGGGGCGAGCTCCAGGGGCAGCCCGGCTCCGGCGTTGGCCTGGCGGCCGAAGTCGGCCGCCGCCGCGCGCCGCCGCCGCAGCTCGTCGTCGCGTCGCCGCCAGGCCCGCTCGGCGTCGCGGTACGTCCGCTGCCGCCGCTCGTTCTGCCGGTGCGCCCACCGGTACCGCCAGGTGGCACCGGTCGACTGCCGCCGGGTGAAGCCCGGCGAACTCCCTGTGGAACCCGTCGAATCAGTCTTCGCCACGCCGACTCCTTCGCCGCGCGAGCCACCAACCGGGGTGTCACCCGGATCAACGGCACCGACGGAGCCGACGGCCCCGTCGAAACGCGCTAATCACCCGATCGGTGGACCAATAGGCACAGTAGGGGGATGGCAGCACGTCGATTCACGTTCCCCGCCGGGACCCGTGTGCGGAGGTTGATCACTGGGTAACGCCTTCCGCAGCCCGGCGCGGGCAGGCGTGCCGGCGCCGCCGACGCCGAGGAGGAACCGTGGCCGACCCGGACCAGCGCCCGCACGTGGTGATCGGGGTCGACATCGGCACCACCAGCACCAAGAGCGTCGCGTACGACACCGACGGGCGGCAGCTCGCCAGCCACTCGGTCGGCTACCCGCTGGACGAGCCGCAGCCCGGCTTCGCCGAGCAGGACCCGTCGCTGATCCTCGACGCGGTCGTGGAGACGATCCGCACGGTGGTGGCCGGGCTGCCGGGGCCGGTCGCAGGGCTGTCGTTCAGCACCGCGATGCACAGCCTGATCGGGCTGGACCCCGACGGGCAGCCGCTGACCCCGTCGGTGACGTGGGCCGACTCCCGCGCCAGCCGGCAGGCCGAACGGTTGCGCGCCGCCCGGTCGGGGCTGGCGCTGCACCGGCGCACCGGCACCCCCGTGCACCCGATGGCGCCGCTGCCGAAGCTGGTCTGGTTCGCCGAGCAGGAGCCGAAGCTGTTCGGGCGGGTCGCGCACTGGGTCGGCATCAAGGACCACGTGCTGCTGCGGCTGTGCGGCGCGTTGGTCACCGACCACTCGGTCGCGTCCGCCAGCGGCCTGATGGACATCCAGACCCGCGCCTGGGACGCCGAGGCGCTGCGCATCGCGGGGATCAGCGAGGAACAGTTGCCGCAGCTCGTGGCGACCACCACGGTCCTGCCAGGGCTCACCGCCGAGTACGCCGCCGCCACCGGCCTGCCGGCGGACACCCCGGTCGTGGTCGGCGCCGGGGACGGCCCGCTGGCCAACCTGGGGCTCGGCGCGGTGCGGCCGGGCGTGGTGGCCTGCTCGATCGGCACCAGCGGGGCGATGCGGGTGATGGTCGAGCGCCCCGCCGTGGACCCGCTCGGCGGGGTGTTCTGCTATGCGCTGACCGAGGACCGCTGGGTCGTCGGTGGCGCGATCAACAACGGCGGGATCGTCCTCCAGTGGGCCGGTGACGCGCTCGCCCCCGAGCTGGGCGAGGACTCCGAGGAGGAGCTGCTCGCCCTGGCCGCCCGCGCCCCCGTCGGCTCCGGCGGGCTGGTCATGCTGCCGTACCTGCTCAGCGAGCGCGCGCCGCACTGGAGCGCGCTGCCCCGCGGCGCGTACGTCGGGCTGACCCACGGCCACCGCCGCGAACACCTGGTCCGGGCGGCGCTGGAGGGGGTCTGCCAGCAGCTCGCCCTGGTGCTGGCGTCCGTGCGGTCCGCCGGCAACGAGGTGCGGGAGGTGCGGGCCAGCGGCGGGTTCGCCCGCAGCCCGCTGTGGCGGCAGATGCTCGCCGACGCCCTCGGCATGCCGGTGCGTTTCCCCGCCGGGCACGAGGGGTCGAGCTTCGGCGCGGCGCTGCTGGGCATGCAGGCCCTCGGCCTGATCGCGTCGGTCGACGTCGCCGCCGACCTGGTCCGCATCGACGAGACGGTACGCCCCGACCCGGCCGCCGCCGCCACGTACGCCGCCCTGCTCCCCGTGCACGCGGAGCTCTACGAAGCGCTCGTCCCGACGTTCACGTCACTGCGGCGGCTGGCCCCGGACCTCCCGCCGGAGCCGCCACCCACCGCCCCACCCATGTGCTCGCCCGTGCCGCCGTCGGCACGGACGCCGTCCGAAGGTCGTGATACCCGTGGTCACACTCCTCGCCGCACCGGCGGAACCCCTCACCGACGCCGGTGACGCCCAACTGATCGTCGCGGCCCTGCTGGGCATCGCCGCGGTGGTGGTCCTGATCGCCTGGGGCAAGGTGCATCCGTTCCTGGCGCTGATCCTCGGCGCGGGCGTGCTCGGCGTCGTCGCCGGGGTGGGGGCCGAGGCGATCGTCACCTCGTTCAGCGGCGGCGTCGGTTCCACCGTCGGCGGGGTGGGGCTGCTGATCGCCCTGGGGGCGATGATCGGCGGCCTGCTCGCCGAGTCCGGCGGGGCGGACGGCATCGTCACCCGCATCGTCGACCGGGTCTCCGGCCGGGCCCTGCCGTGGGCGATGGCCGGGGTGGCCGCCCTGATCGGCCTGCCGCTGTTCTTCGAGGTCGGCGTGGTGCTGCTGGTGCCGATCGTGCTGCTGGTCGCGAAGCGCACCGGCATGTCGCTGATGAAGGTCGGCATTCCGGCGCTGGCCGGGCTGTCGGTGCTGCACGGCCTGGTGCCGCCGCACCCCGGGCCGCTGGTGGCGATCTCGTCGCTCGACGCCGACCTTGGCCTCACGCTGGGGCTGGGCCTGCTGATCGCCGTCCCGACGGTGATCGTCGCCGGGCCGGTCTTCGGCAACATGATCTCCCGGTACGTGCCGGCGACCATCCCCGAGGCGCTCCTGCCGACCCGCACGCCGGCCGCCGCCGGCGGAGCGGAGCGGGGGACGGCCGGGCCCGGGGCTGACGGGCCAGCGGCGGCCGGGCGGCGGCAGGCCGATGTGGACGGCGAGCTGCTCACCGAGGACGACCTGGTCAACCCGGGCACCGGCCGGCCCGGTGTGCCGGTGGACGACTCCGGCACCGAGACCGTCCGGCGGGCCCCGAAGTTCTGGCCGGCGGTGATCACGGTGCTGCTGCCGGTGGTGCTGATGCTGCTGCGCGCCATCGGCGAACTGGCCCTGGCCGAGGACACGCCGGGCCGCCGGGTCCTCGACATCGTCGGCACCCCGATGGTGGCGCTGCTGGCCGGGGTGATCGTGGCCATGTTCACCCTCGGCTTCCAGGCCGGATTCAGCCGTAAGCAGGTCTCGTCGGTGCTCGGCGGATCGCTGCCGCCGATCGCGGGCATCCTGCTGATCGTCGCGGCCGGCGGCGGGTTCAAGCAGGTTCTGGTGGACGCCGGGGTGGGCAACCTGGTCGCCGACGCCGCGAAGGACGCCAGCCTGTCGCCGCTGCTGCTGGGCTGGCTGGTCGCCGTCGGCATCCGGGTGGCGACGGGCTCGGCGACGGTGGCCACGATCACCGCCGCCGGCATCGTCGCCCCGCTCGCCGCAACGATGGACCGGCCAGGGGTCGCCCTGCTGGCCCTGGCGATCGGCTGCGGGTCGCTGTTCTTCTCGCACGTGAACGACGCCGGCTTCTGGCTGGTGAAGGAGTACTTCGGGCTGACCGTCGGGCAGACCATCAAGAGCTGGTCGGTGCTGGAGACGATCATCTCGGTGGTCGGCTTCGCGGGCGTGCTGCTGCTCGACCTGCTGTGGTGACCTGCGGACGGCGGGCCTGCCCGCCGGTGTGGCGGCCGGCTCGCCGGTGTGGCGGCCGAAGGCGGGGAGGGTCGTCATGCGCCCTAGGGAGCTGATGTCGTGGATGACTCAGAGCGGGGTACCCGGACCGGTCGCCGGCCGGGAGCGCCTCGGGGCGCCCTGGAAAGCACCCGGAAGCGCCGGGGAGCGGACCCGGGACCCCGGTTGCGGGCGCTCGGAAGGGCCGAATGCCGGATGCTCGGCAG
Organism: Micromonospora sp. WMMD712; assembly: GCF_029581295.1. Lineage (NCBI taxonomy): Bacteria > Bacillati > Actinomycetota > Actinomycetes > Micromonosporales > Micromonosporaceae > Micromonospora > Micromonospora sp. WMMD712. Next base: position 6,255,873 of record NZ_CP120743.1, on the reverse strand, counting down.
CGCCGGATGTCGGGGGCCGGGTGCCGGGTACCGGTGCCGGTGCCGGTGCCGGGTCATCGCAAGCGCCGGGTCCGGCACGCTCGGAAGTGCCGGGTGCCGGGTGCCGGGTGCCGGGTAATCGGGAGCGTCGAGTCCCGCACGCTCGGGAGCACCGGGTGCCGGGCTCGGGAGGCCGAGCGTCCATGCCGTGATGTCGTAGCTGACTCAGCTCGCTAGGGGCCCGAAAGCACCATGGGGGACGGAGCCGGAGGGGGAGGAAGAAAAGAAGCGCGCGGGCCGAGGGAACGAGGCCGGGCCGCCATCGACCGGCCGCCGGCACGCGCCGGACGACGGCACACGCCGGACGACGGCACACGCCGGACGACGGCACGCTGGGCGACGGCCGAACCGATCGCCGAGCGGATGCCAGACGGGGGCAGGCTCGGGTCAGCTCGGGTCAAGCCCGGGTCAGGCTCAGTTGCGGGCCGCCGGGGCGAGGGCGGCGCGCAGGCCGGCGAGGCCGGTGGGGCGGCCGTACCGCCAACCCTGGCCGTGCACACAGCCGATGGCGGTGACCGCCTCGTGCTGCCGGTCGGTCTCCACCCCCTCGGCCACGACGGTCAGGTCGAACGCGTCGGCGAGCCGGGTCACCATCTCCACCGTGGCGTACGCGCGGGCGTCCTCGCCGAGCCGGGCCACGAACGACCGGTCGATCTTCAGCTCGGTGGCGGGGATGCGGTGCAGGTAGCTCAGCGACGAGTAGCCGGTGCCGAAGTCGTCGATGGCGATGCGGATGCCCAGCTCGCGGAGCTGGCGCAGCCGGTCCAGCACCGCGTCGCTGCCCTCGATCAGGGCCGACTCGGTCAGCTCCAGGGTGAGCGCGCGGGGGGCGAGGCCGGCGCCGGCGGTGGCCGCGGTGACCGTGGCGATGAGGTCGGGCCGGCGCAGGTGCGCGGCGGCGATGTTGACCGCGACGGTGGCGTCCGGGTTGCGGTCCCGCCAGGTGGCGGCGGCCCGGCACGCCTCGTGGATCACCCACCGGTCGATGGGCAGGATCAGCCCGGTCTCCTCGGCCAGCGGCAGGAACCGGGCGGGGGTGAGCAGTCCCAGCCGGGGGTGCCGCCAGCGCACCAGCGCCTCCGCGCTGCGCACCTCGCCGGTGGCCAGGTCGACGATCGGCTGGTATTCCAGGTGCAGCTGTTCCTCGTCGACGGCGCGGCGCAGGTCGGCGATCAGCTCGGCGCGGCCCACCGCCGCCTCCCGCAGCGCGGCCGTGCACGTGCGGTACGCGGACTTGCCGGCCGCCTTGGCCGCGTACATGGCGATGTCGGCGTCGCGCAGCAGGTCAGTGTGGGAGGCGTGCTGCGGGCCGTACTCGGCGATGCCGATGCTGGCCGAGGGGTGCACGCCGGCCTCCTCCTCGCCGGGCGAGGGTTGCAGGGCGTCGAGCAGCCGTTCGGCCAGGTGCTCCGGGCGGACCTGCCGGTCGCCGTCGACGAGGACGGCGAACTCGTCGCCGCCGAGCCGGGCTACGGTGCCGTCGTCGGCCACGGCCGCCTTCATCCGGCCGGCGATGCTGGTCAGCAGGTCGTCGCCGGTGACGTGCCCGAACCGGTCGTTGACCTGCTTGAAGCCGTCGAGGTCGAGCAGCAGGACGGCGACCGGCGGGCCGTCGCGCAGCGCCCGGCGCAGCCGGCGGGTGAAGGTCAACCGGTTGGGCAGGCCGGTGAGCTGGTCGGTGTAGGCGAGCCGGCGCAGCCGGGCGACGAGCCGCAGGTTCTCGTTGGCGGCCAGCCCCTGCCGCAGCGCGAGCACCCCGAGCAGGGCCATCATGCCGACGAAGACCAGGTGCGGGGTCTGCCCGGTGGGCTGGCGGGCCAGCACCACCGCCACGATCGCGCCACCCACCGGCAGGTACGGCAGGGCGACGCGCCACCACGGCGGCAGCGGCTGCTCGGCGGCCTCCTCGGAGGGGTCCCAGGCCGGCGGCGGCGGGTAGTGGGCGGCGACGCCGATCAGCAGGTAGCTCAGCGGCCAGCACACGTCGATCGGATGGCCGGGGGCGTAGCTGCCGTGGGCGAACAGGGAGACGTACGCGGCGTCGGCGAGCGCCCGGGTGCCCAGGCTCGCCCCGATCGCGGCGAGTGGCCGCCACATCGGGCGGGTCGTGCCGGCCACCGCGACGAGGACGGTGAGCTGCATCAGGTCGAGCATCGGATAGAGCAGCCCGAAGGTGCGCAGCGGGTCGGCCAGGTCGGCGTCGGCGACGTCCCGGAACACCACCACCCAGCCGATCGGGATGAGGGCCAGCCCGACGATCACGCCGTCGAGCACGGTGCGGGCCCGGCCGACGGCGTTGCGGGGCGCGGCGGCACAGCAGAGCAGCGCGGCGGTGCCGGTGCCGATGCCCAGGGTGAACAGCACGCCGATGAGCATCGTGTGGGGCAGGGCGTCGTCGCCGAGCCGCTGCACCGTCCACACCGTGCGGCCGAGGGCGGCGAGGCCCATGGTGACCGCGAGCAGCACCCAGAACCGGCGCAGCGGCGCCGGGTGCCGGCGGGCGGCCCGGACGCAGGCGTGCGCGGCCCAGCCCGCCACGGCGATCGCGGTGAGGTCGCTGGCCAGGGCCGCGCCGGGCAGGGCGGCGATCAGCCAGGTCAGCTCGACGAGCAGGATCGCCGCGGCCACGGCGAGGCCGACCCGGCCGGGCCGAACCGCCCGGGCGGGAGCCGCGCAGGCGGGACGTGCGTCGTGGGGCAGCACAGTGTCGTCCGGCTCTCTCTCCTGCGCGCACCCTCGACGGCGAGGACCGGTGATTGACGGCGAACCACGAAAGCGTAGCCAGCCGCCGGGCGGGCCGCCAGGCCGGTGCACAGAGGACGGTGGCGCGCCCCGGATCGGAGCGACGGCTCAGGCCCACTCCTCCGCCGGGTCGCCGTCCGCCGGCCCCGCCAGCGGGCCGGGGGCGGGAGCGGGGAGGACGGGGGCGGCCGGCGGACCGCCGTGCGTCCACGGGGTCTCCTCCGGGGCGGGGAACGACCCCGCCGGCAGGAAGCCGTCCGACAGGGTGGTGAGGCAGAGCCGCTCCCCCACCTCCGGCACCGAGCCCGGCGGGGCGGTCAGCCCCCGGCCCATCCCGCCGGAGAGCTCCAGCACCACCTCGGTCTTGCCGTCGGCCGCCGGGGTCAGGAAGACCACCCGCGCCTTCTGTCCGGGCCGGGCCGGCGAGTGGAGCGTCGCGCCGACCGGCACCGCCACCGGCTCGGTGGTGACCACCTGGATGCGGGGGCGCAGCACCGGCCGCTTGCCGGTGTCGTCGACCCGCGCGGGGTCGGCGAGCGTCACGTCCCCGACGAACGCCTCCCCGGTGAGCCGGTGCTCGGCCATCACCAGCGGGTCGTCGTAGGCGCGCTGCACCGCGTACGAGGCCGCGGCCCGCTCCAGCCGGTGCAGCCGCACGGCCGCCGCCACCGCGCCGTCGCGGCGCGGCTGCGGCCCGCCGCCGGCGTCGACGTGCTCCGCGTGGCCGGTGAAGGCGTCCCGGTCGCCGGCCCAGCGCCCCGCCACCCGCGCCCCCGCCGGCAGGGCGGCGAGCAGCCCCAGGCCGCGCCACACCAGCTCCCAGGTGGGCGCGAGCTGGCCGCGCAACGCCAGCTCCAGCTCCGCGTACGCGGCCCGCCGCGCCGCCTCGTCGTCGGCCGCGTCGGCGTAGGCGGCGATGGCCGGGGCGAGCACCCGGTTGTCGAACTCCGGGTCGGTGGCCGGGCCGGCGGGCGGGCAGCGCGCCGGGTCCTCGGCGCGGGCCGCCGCCTGCGCGCCGGTGAGCCCCGGCGGCGGGTCGAGCCAGCCCAGCACCGCCGGCAGGTGCTGGTCCTCCACCGCGCTCTGCCCGGTGGCCCAGTGCAGGGTCAGCGCGTCGGTCAGCGCCAGCAGCGCCGACGAGCCGGGGTGCTCGGCCCGCTCGGCGAAGAACGTCAGCCAGCGCCCGAGCAGGGGCACCGCCGGGTGCACCGGGTAGTCGCCGTCGGTGCGGCGGAACCGGGTGGAGCGGCCGAACAGCCGCAGGAACGTCACCCCGGCCGGGTTCGGCACGACGAGCTGTGGCGCGTCGACGTACCGGTGCCGGACGTCCCGGCCCCGGTCGACCGCGACCGCCTCCGTGTCGCCACGGAACGAGTCCAGGTAGGGCAGCACGATCCCGGCCAGCTCGGCGGCGAACGCGAACCGCTGGTCGCGGTTGCGCGGCTGCGGCACGATCAGCAGCCGTGCCGCGTCGGGAGCGTCGCCGACCAGCGCCGCGAGGGGGGCGTTCGCCTCGCCCGCCATCGTCAGCGGCACCAGCACCAGCGGCCGGTCCGACAGGTGCAGGTGCCGGACGGTGGCCACCGGCTGCGCCACCCCGGCGGCGAGCGCCTGGGCCTTCGCGAGCGCGCGCAGCGTACTCATGCGGGCTGACCGGCCAGGGCGTCGGCGCGCAGCCGGGCCGCGGCCCGCAGCAGCGCGGCGGCCTCCGCCTGCTCGGGCGCGCCGGGGTCGGAGCCGGCGGCCAGCGCGAGGACCTCGGCCACCGTCGCGACCCCGCCGAGCGCCTCGCGGACTGGCCGGCCCAGCGCGGCCGTCTCGGCGCGGGTCTCGGCGCGGCAGAAGTATGCCAGCTCGCAGGCCGCGAGGCAGTCGGGAGCGTAGCGGGCCGGAACCGACGCCAGCGACCGGCGCAGCCGCTCCGGGTCGGTCGACGGGTCGGCGGTGAAGTCGGCGGGCAGCCGGGCCAGCAGGTCGTCGACGCGGGCCATCCGGTCGAGCTGGCGGCGCAGCACCAGCAGTTGCTTGCGCACGTCGACCAGGCTGGCGACGGGCCGGTTGGCGAAGTCGCGCGGGCAGACGAGCACCACGTCGGAGGAGACCAGCGCCGCGTCGTGCCCCTCGGCGGCGAGCAGCTCGCGCAGCGCGAGCACGTAGACGGCGGACTGGATCGCGGCGGCGGCCACCTTGCCCGGGTCGGCCTGCCCGTCGATCAAAGGAAACGACTTGATCTCCACGACGTGGAACCGGCCGGCGAGCCGGGCCGCCACCAGGTCCGGTTCCAGGTGCACCCGCTGGCCGGCGACGTCGAGGCCGAGCAGCGGGTGGTCGAACAGGGCGGCCGGGTCGTCGACGCCGGCCGGCGCGGCGGCGGCCAGCGCGGCGCGGGACCGCGCGGCCCGGCCGGGCTGGCCGGCGGCGTCGGGCCGCTCGCCGTGGTCCTCCGCGCCCAGGTCGGTCCAGGTGGCCGGGCCGGTCGGGTCCACGCCGAGCCGCTCGGCGACCAGCCGCAGCAGCTCGGCCCCGCCGTCGGCCTTGACCTGCGCCTCGAACGCGTTGCCCCGGGTGATCGCGAAGCGGGACTGCCCGAACCGGGCCGGGAACCCGACCCGCTCCGCCAGCCCCGGCTTGTCGGCCCCCGCGCTGTCCAGCACGGCCCGGCGGTCACAGCCGGGGTTGCCGGTCAGCGCGGCGATCGTCCGGGCGTTGTGCCGGCGCGGCGGCCCGCCGCCCCGGATCTCGGCCAGTCGCCGCGCGGTGCTCGTCACGACACGCCACCTTAGGCGGTCCGCGCGCGTTCGGCGCGGGCCGCGCCGCGACGGACCAGCACGGCCACCGCGACCGTGGCGGCCAGCGCCGCCCCGGCCATCGCCCAGAGCACCGTACGCAGCCCCGAGGTGAAGCCCGGGTCGGCGAGCCGGCCGGCGGTGGTGCTGGCCAGCACCGCCCCGACCACCGCGATGGCGATCGTCTCGCTGGCCAGCCGGGCGGTGTTGATCATTCCGGCGCCGGTGGCCGCCCGCCCCGGCTCGACGCTGCCGATCGCGATCGCGTCCAGCAGCCCGATCGACAGGCCGATGCCCACGCCGATCGTCAGCAGCGGCCCGGCCAGCGACGCGGTGCCGCTGCCCGGGGCGATGACGGTGGCCCAGGCCGCCCCGGCCGCGACCAGCGCCACGGAGCACACGATGACCGCCGGGGCCGGCACCAGCCGGGTCAGCGCGCCGCTGAGCAGGGGCAGCGCCAGGGTCGGCGCGGTGAGCAGGATCAGCGTGCCGCCGGCCGCCCCGGGGCTCAGCCCGACGACGGTCGTCAGGTAGGACGGCAGGTAGACCAGCAGCGGCACCAGCACCGCGACGATCGTGGCCGCCGCCAGGCAGACGCCGACGAAGCGGGGGTTCGCCAGCAGGGCCAGGTCGAACATCGGCGCGGCGCGGCGGCGCTCCACCCGCACGAAGAGCACCAGCAGGGCGACCGCCGCGCCGAAGGCCGCCACGATCACCGGGGCGGACCAGCCGAACTCGGGGCCCTGCACGAAGCCGAAGATGAGCAGCAGCAGCGCGGCCGTGAACGACACGGTGCCGGGCCAGTCGACCCGCCCGGCGTGCGGCTGGCGGGACTCCGGCAGCAGCGGCACGAGGCCGAGGACCGCGCAGGCGACAAGCGCGGGGACGACGAACACGGCCCGCCAGCCGAACGCCTCGATCAGCAGCCCCGCGATCGACGGGCCGAACGCGAGGCCCGCGCCGATGGCCGTGCCGAACAGGCTGAACGCGCGGGCCTGCCCCGCCCCCTGGAACGCGCCGGCCAGCAGGGCGGCGGCGCTGGTCGCGGCGGCGGCCGCGCCGATGCCGGCGAGCACCCGGGCCGCGTCGAGCAGCACGATGTCGTCGACGAACGCGCCGGCCAGCCCGGCGACGGCGAAGACCGCCAGGCCGGTGGCGTAGACGCGGCGGCGGCCGAGCAGGTCGGCGAGCGCGCCGGTGGCGAGCATGAAGCTGGCGAAGGTGGCGTTGTAGCCGTTCACCACCCACTGCACGCCGGCCAGCCCGGCGTCGAGGTCGCGGCCGATGTCGGGCAACGCGACCGACGCGCCGGTCAGCGAGATCGGCAACGACATGGTGGACAGCAGGACGGCGACCAGCACGACGGCCGGATGGTTGCGCACGCTTCTCCCCGTTCTTCGCGGCGGCCCCAGCCTAGGTGGCGCGGGCGGGGCGGCACCGGGTTCGGGGCGGAGATCACAGCGCATCGCCGCAGGCCGGAGGCGGTCGGGCGAGCAGCAGCCGGACGGCGGGCGGCGGCCGGCGGGCCGGTCAGGGGGTCAGCGGTCGGCGGAGCGGTTCCAGGGCGAGCGGGGCAGGGCGGTGCCCGCCTGCGGGCGACGGGCGCGGCGGCGGGGCCGGCGACCCGGGGTGCAGGGCGGGCGGGAGGCGGTGGGAGCGGGCACCCCCGGCACGGGGGCCCCGGGCACGGTCCCGGGCCCCGGGTCGGTCACCGGCTCCGGGTCGGTCCCGGGCTGAAGATCGGTCCCGGGCGCGGGATCGGTCACGGGCGCGGGATCGGTCACGGGGTGGCCGCCGGTCAGGGGACGACAGCCGATCAGCCAGCAGAGGAAACGGGCCATCGGCGGTCAGCCGACCGGGAGGCGCGCGGCCTCGGCGGCGGAGATGTCGTACTGGGCGCCGCAGAAGGTGCACTGCTGGACGTGGCGGGTGCGGATCGGGATCAGCGGGACGAAGAACAGGGTGAACTTCGTCGACCGGCGACTGATCACCTGGGCGGCGTGGTTGCCGCAGTTCCGGCACATCTGCTGCGTCACGCCCGACCGGTCGACCTTGGTGCGGAGCCCGAATATGAAGAACATCGCCCCGCAGTACCCACCCGCCGCACTCCTTGCACCTGTGATCACTGCCAACGGGAGAAACAAGATCGTGCTCAATCCGGGAAAGAGTGGTCTCGCCCGGGGTCGGAAGCCACTCGATCCATGATCGAGCAGGATCTTCGGCTTGCGCGGCCGGTCACCACCCGACAGCAGGAGCGGCGCGGCGGGCCAAGGGGGCCGCCCCGCCGCCGGTCACCACTGCTACGTCGACGCCGCTACCGGAGCGGGTGCCTCAGGAGACCGGGGTCGGGTCCGGGAGCCAGATCGGCTGCCAGTCGGGCAGCTCGTGGAACCGGACCAGCTCGCCGAACCCCGCGACCGTGCCGCTCCACGCCGCGTACGGCGGGTTCTGCTCGTCGAAGCCGCTCTGCACGAAGGTGAGCTTCGTCTTGCCCTGGGACTCGGCCAGCTCCCAGGTGGTGACGCCCGTCGGGCCCCAGTCGATCGACATCCGGCGGCCCGGCTCCAGGTCGACGACCTTGGCCGCGTAGCCGGACTCGAAGCCGCCCATGGCGTACCGGCCGCCGACCCGGGGCTCGATGCCGATCGGGTAGCCGAACCAGGCGCTGGCCTGCGCCGAGTCGGTGAGCGACTCGTACACCTTGGCCAGCGGGGCGGCGATGAGCAGCTCGCCGCGCAGGTCGGCGGACGTGAAGTCGGTGCGCGGCAGGAGCTGGCGGCCCTCCAGGTGGGCGGCCAGGTTGGCGACCGCCAACGCCCAGTACGTCTGGAGCACGCCCCGGATCGTGCTGCCGCTCATCGCCTCGGCGAAGTCGAAGTGGCTCTGCCGGAGGGTGAGGATCGTCGCGTCGCCGTCCGGCTCCAGGGTGAACTCGGTGGTGGTCTCCACCCCGTCGAGCAGCCAGCCGAAGCGCAGCGTCCGCTCGTCGGCGTGCAGCAGGCGCTGGTGCGGGGCGTCGCCCTCGGGCGTGTAGCGCCCCCAGAACGCGTACCGGTGGGGCAGCTCCACCTCGGCGTGCTCGGCCAGCCAGGCGCGCAGCTCCGCCGGGTCGGTGAGCGCCCGGTGGACGGTCTCGACGGGCGCGGCGAGGCGGGCGCGCACGGTCATCGGTTCAGTCACGGTCTTCCCCCTTGGGATAGCAGGCCACGGCGAGCTTGAAGGCGTCTCCCTCGGCGCCCCCGTAGCGGGTGAACAGGTCTTCCAGGGCGGTGCGCAGGTCGGCGAGGAACTCCTGCCGGCGCTCGGCCGGCACCCGGATCTCCCCGGAGACGCCGATCGACGGCAGCTCGGGGGCCGCCCGGTCCAGGGCCGCGACGTCCGCCTGGACCTCCTCCATGAGGTCGAGCAGGTGACCGAGGCTCAGCTCGTCGCGGGCCCGGCGCAGCCCGCCGATGCGCCCGACGAGCCGGGGCGAGAGCCAGTAGGACCGGGCGGCGGCCTGGTAGATGCCTTCACTGATGCCGCGCACCTTGCGCTCGGACACCTGCTCGGCCAGGCCGGCGGCGACGAGCTGCTTGACGTGGTAGTAGACCCGCTGCGGGGTCTGGCCGAGCCGGGCGGCGACCTCGGTGCAGGTGCCGGGCTCGGCGAGCTGCCGCAGCACCTCGATCCGCTGCGGCTTGAGCAGGGTCTCGGCCTGCGACATCTCTTCGAGGTACAGGACGTCTCTCATAGCAAAACCAGTTTGTACGTACAAAAACTTCTTGTCAATAGGTTCGACGAGAGGGGACGGCCGGGCGGCCGTCCCCTCTCGTCAGTGCCCCGCGGTCAGGCCGACCAGTCCGGCCGCAGCGGGTAGCCGTTGACCCCGCGCGGGCCGTTGCGGGTGGCCAGCACCTGGTGGAGCTGGATCTCGTTGCGCTCGAACGCCAGCCGCGACCCCGCCATGTAGAGCCCCCACACCCGGGCGGTGCCCTGGCCGACCTCGGCCACGCACTCGTCCCAGTGCTCGACCAGGTTGCGGCACCACCCGGCGAGGGTCAGCGCGTAGTGCTGGCGCAGGTTCTCCTCGTGGTGCACCTCCAGCCCCGCGTCGTGGATCTCGCTGATCAGCCGGCCCGGACCGGCCAGCTCGCCGTCGGGGAAGACGTACCTGTCGATGAACGCGCCCGAGCGGTGCGGGGCCCGGTTGTCGGCCCGGGTGATGCAGTGGTTGAGCAGCCGCCCGCCGACGCGCAGCCGGCCGCCCAGCGCCCGGAAGTAGGCCGGGTAGTTGCGCACCCCGATGTGCTCGGTCAGGCCGATCGAGGAGATCACGTCGAACTGCTCGCGCGGGGCGTCCCGGTAGTCCAGGTGCCGCACCTCCGCCAACTCCGACAGCCCCTCCCGCTCGATGGCCGCCTGCGCCCACTGCGCCTGTGCCCGGGACAGGGTCACGCCCAGCGCCTTCACGCCGTATTCCCGGGCCGCGTGCCGGACCATGCCGCCCCAGCCGCAGCCGACGTCGAGCAGCCGCATCCCCGGCTTCAGCCCGAGCTTGCCGGCGACCAGGTCGTACTTCGCCGCCTGGGCCTGCTCCAGCGTGTCGTCGGGGCTGCGGTACACCGCGCACGTGTACGTCATCGACGGCCCGAGCACCAGCTCGTAGAAGGCGTTCGACACGTCGTAGTGGTGGGAGATGGCGGTGCTGTCCCGTACGCGGGAGTGCCGCAGCCCGTTGACCACCCGCTTCCAGCGCGGCGCGGCCTCCTGCGGCGGGGGCGGCGGGGGCAGCAGCCGCTCCCAGCCCAGCCCGCGCACCAGGGCCAGCCCCTCGGCCAGCGACGGCGCGCGCAACTTCAGCTCGTCCTTGAGCACCCGCAGCGCCTCGTACGGGTCGCCGGGGTGCACGCCGCCCAGCTCCAGGTCGCCGCTGACGTAGGCCCGCGCCATGCCCAGGTCGCCCGGGGCGGTCAGCAGGTAGGACAGGCCCCGCTCGGAGCGGACGGCCAGGGTGATGCCGGCGTCGGCCGGGCCGACGGCGCTGCCGTCGTACCCCGTGATCCGGACCGGCAGGGCCCCGGCCGTGACGGCACGGACCACGTCGGCCACGGTCGGGGTCGCGCGCCGGCCCCCGGCCGGCGGGACGGACGGGACGTCGGCCGCCCCCTGTTCTCGGTCAATCAGGCTCATTTTCGCGCTACCGCCTTCTCGTAAAGTCCGGTGAGCCGGTGGTCCGGGTCGTAACGGTCCTTCACCGCGCGCCAGGTGTCCCCGCCGTAGAGCCGGTCGAACGCCTCGCGGTCGTAGTACGCGTCCGAGTAGAGCGACTTGTGGCCGCCCGCGTCGGACACCGCGCGCTCGACCAGCCGGTTGACGTCGCCGTCGGCGGCGCCCCCGGTGATCGGCACGGTCCCCCAGAAGCCGATGTTGACGTAGTTCTGGCCGGGACGCAGCGGATATAGCGGCCAGGCCCGCGCCGAACCGGGGCCGGCGGGCTCGCGCAGCCGCAGCGGGCAGAGCCAGACCGGGGACATCCGCACCTCCCGGGCGAACCAGCGCAGGAAGCCGGCGGTGCCCTCCAGGGGGATCTCCACGTCCTGCACGACCCGCTCGCGGGCCGGCTGGCCGCGCAGCCGGTCGATGCGGGCCGCCACCTGGTGCCGGTGCTCCAGCCGGACGAGCCGGTGGTAGACGTCGCTGCGCCGCAACCGGGCAGGCCAGAGCCTCCGCACGACCGGGTGCTGCGCGCCGAACGCCGCCGAGCACCAGAACCAGTCGGTGTCCCAGCGCCACAGGTAGTCGTGGGTGGTCAGCCAGTCGCGGGTGCGCCGGGGCAGCGAGCGATAGTAGATGCCCTGGCCGGTGTAGTCGCTCACCTGCGGCGCGTCGTCGGTGAAGGTCGCCAGCACGAGGTACGCCTCGCCGGGGCTGAACATCACCCCGTCCATCGCGTCGACCGGCTCGCCGGCCCAGGAGCCGGTGGCGGTCACCTCGCCGATCGCCGCGGTCAGCGCGTCGAGGTCGGTGAAGCGGACGTTGCGCAGGGCCACGTACGTGCGGACCGGGGCGAGCTCGATGCGCAGCCGGGTGGCGTAGCCGAGGCTGCCCAGCGAGTTGGGGAAGGCCGCGAAGAGGTCGGCGTGCTCCCCGTCGGGCCGGGCGGTGACGATCTCGCCCGCGCCGGTGAGGACGTCCAGCTCCAGGACCGACTCGTGCGGCAGGCCGTGCCGGAACGAGGTGGACTCGATGCCGAGGCCGGTGACCGCGCCGCCCAGGGTGATGGTGCGCAGCTGCGGCACCACCAGCGGCATCAGCCCGTGCGGCAGGGTCGCGGCGACCAGCCGCTCGTAGGTGCACATGCCCTGCACCTCGGCGGTGCGGGTGACCGGGTCGACGTCGATCACCCCGCCGAGGCCGCTGACGTCCAGGCCGGGGGCGCTCGGGGCGGATCTCGGGCGGAACAGGTTGGAGGTGCGTTTGGCCAGTCGAACGGTCTCGCCGGCAGGCACCGCGGCATAGGACCGCCGCAGCAGGTCCACCGCTCCGTCGTGGTCGACACCATGATCCACACGACCCGCGCGCATGAGATCACTGTACGCGCGAACGATCGTTCCGGTGGGACGTCCACGGTGGCCTTTACCACGTCACAGGCCCCGCGCGGGCACCCGGTCCGCGTCCGCCCGCGCTAGCGTGGGGCGTATGCCGAAAGCCGTCTGGAACGACCTGGTGATCGCCGACAGCGACGACACGGTGGTGGTCGAGGGCAACCACTACTTCCCGCGCGCGGCCCTGCGCGACGACGTGCTCCGCGACTCCGGGACGCACACGTTCTGCCCGTGGAAGGGCACCGCCTCCTACTACTCCCTGGAGCACGACGGGCACACCAGCGCCGACGCCGTGTGGTACTACCCGGATCCGCTGCCGGCCGCCGAGATGGTCCGCGACCGGGTGGCCTTCTGGAAGGACGTCTCGGTCGTCGACTGAGCCGCCCCGCGCCGACGCAGCAGCAGGGAGAGCCCGGCCGCGCCGATCGACAGGGCGCCCGCGACGTACCAGGCGACGGCGTAGTCGCCGAGCCGGTCGCGGACCAGCCCCGCCCCGGTCGCGGCGAGCGCCGCGCCGAACTGGTGGGCGGCGAAGACCCAGCCGAAGACCACCGCGCCGGACGCGCCGAACCACTCCCGGCACAGGGCCACGGTCGGCGGCACGGTGGCCACCCAGTCCAGGCCATAGAACACGACGAAGACCAGCATGCTCGGTTCGGCGGTGCCCGCGAAGAGGCTCGGCAGCACCAGCAGCGACGCGCCGCGCAGCGCGTAGTACGCCCCGAGGAGCAGCCGCGCGTCGAACCGGTCGGTGAGCCAGCCCGAGGCGATCGTGCCGACGATGTCGAAGAGCCCGACCAGGGCGAGCAGCCCGGCGGCGGTGGTCTCGGCCATGCCGTGGTCGTGCGCCGCCGGCACGAAGTGGGTGCCGACCAGCCCGTTGGTGGTCGCGCCGCAGATCGCGAAGCCGCCGGCCAGCAGCCAGAACGGCCGGGTCCGCGCGGCGGCGGCCAGCACGGACACGGCCCGCGCCCCGGCCCCGCCGGCCGGCGGCGCGGGCGCGACCACCTCCGCCGCGCCGTAGGCGGGCACGCCGAGATCCGCCGGGTGCTCCCGCAGCAGCCATCCCACCAGGGGTACGACCGCCAGCGCGGCCCCGGCGACGACGAGCGCCGCCGCGCGCCAGCCGTGGTCGCGCACGAGCACGGCGACCAGCGGGAGGAAGACGAGCTGGCCGGCGGCCCCGCCGGCGGTCAGCACCCCGGTCACCAGGCCCCGCCGCGCCACGAACCAGCGCCCGGTGACGGTCGCCACGAAGGCCAGCGCCATCGACCCGGTGCCCAGCCCGACCAGCACGCCCCAGCAGAGGACGAGCTGCCAGCTCGCCGTCATGAAGACCGTCAGCCCGCTGCCGAGGGCCACCAGCACCAGCGCGGCGGCCACCACCCGGCGGATGCCGAAGCGGTCCATCAGCGCGGCGGCGAAGGGGGCGGTGAGCCCGTAGAGCAGCAGGTTGACCGAGACGGCGGCGGAGACGGTGGCCAGCGGCCAGCCGAACTCGGCGTGCAGCGGGTGCAGCAGCACCGACGGGGTGGCGCGGAAGCCGGCCGCGCCGACCAGCGCGACGAAGGCGACGGCCGCCACGGCCCAGGCAGGGTGGAGACGACGGATGCGGGTCACGCACCGAGTCTCGGGCCGCCGCCGCCCCGCGACGAGTGGCCGGAACGCCATGGTGCGCAATAATCGGGCCATGACGTTCGCTCCGCACCGGGTCGCGGTGCTCGCCGTGGACCGGGTGGTCGGCCTCGACCTCGGCACCCCCGCCCAGGTCCTCGGCGCGGCCCGCACCCCCGACGGCGACCCCCTCTACGCGGTGGACACCTGCACGGCCGGCGGTCGCCCGATCCGCAGCACCGCCGGCTTCCAGGTGCTGCCCGACCACGGGTTGGAGCTGGTCGCCGCCGCCGACACGGTGGTCGTGCCCGGGGTGCACGGCGGCGGGCCGATGACCGACGGCACGGTGGAGCCGGCCGTCGCGGAGGCGCTGCGCGACGCCCACGCCCGGGGCGCCCGCGTCATGTCGATCTGCACGGGCGCGTTCGTGCTCGCCGCCGCCGGCCTGCTCGACGGCCGGCGGGCCACCACCCACTGGGCGTACGCGGGCCTGTTCCGCCGGCTGCACCCCGCGATCGAGTTGGACCCGGAGGTGCTCTTCATCGACTCCGGAGACGTGCTCACCTCCGCCGGGGTAGCCGCCGGGATCGACCTCTGCCTGCACGTCGTCCGCACCGACCACGGCAGCGACGTGGCGAACCGGGCGGCCCGGCGCTGCGTGGTGCCGCCGTGGCGCGACGGCGGGCAGGCCCAGTACATCGAGCGACCGGTGCCCCGGGACCCGGCCCACGGCACCGCCGCCACCCGGGAGTGGGCCCGGCAGCGGCTGCACGAGCCGGTGGCCCTGCGCGACCTGGCCGGGCACGCCCGGATGAGCGTGCGCACCTTCACCCGGCACTTCCGCTCGGAGACCGGGCTCAGCCCGGCCCAGTGGCTGCTCCAGCAGCGCACCGACCACGCCCGGCTGCTGCTGGAGACGACGGACCTCAGCGTCGAACAGGTGGCCCGCCGGTCCGGCTTCGGCACCGCCACCGCGCTGCGCCAGCGGCTGCACGGACGGGTCGGCGTCTCCCCGTCGGCGTACCGCAGGGCTTTTCGGGCCCGCGCCTGACCGGCCTTCTGGTCCCCACGCGGCCCAGCCCCGGCGACCGCGACGACGGCGACGGCGACGGCGACGGCGACGGCGCGACTTGCGGCGAACCGATTACCTTCCGTGACGCCTTCGCCGCCGCGCACTCGTCCCGCCACTGTTACGCTTCGTCACCCTCCATCCGCCGCGCCCCACCCGTTCCTTTCCCTTTGCTCTGCACCCACCGACGCAACATGGCGGTCTACCTGGGACCGGGCGCGGGGGTGGGCCTTCGCGGGCGGTCGGGCCGATCGCGCTACGTGAGCGTTGCGTATTCGGGTGCAGAGCAAAGGGGTGGGCACGGATGGTGTGGACCCCGGCGGCCACGGCTACGCTGCGTCATCTCTCGATGCCCGGGGGTCAGCGTGGAGGGTGCGGTGTGGGTGGCCGGCGGCGTCGGCGGTCAGGCGCGGTGGGCGTGGAACTGGGGGCGTAGGGCCCGCAGCTGGGCCAGGTGCTTCGGCAGGTGGACCCGGGCGTGCAGGTCGAGGGTGCGGGCCCAGGGCAGCGTCTCGTCGACCCGCAGGTCGACGTCCTCGTGCAGCCTGGTCTCGACCGGCGTCTGCGCCGCCGGGCCCAGCCGGTCGACGAGCGCGCAGAGCCGCCGGCTGGTCTCCCGCAGCCGGTCGGCCAGCCCACCGAGCGCCGCCGGCCCGCCCGACACCGCAAGCCCACCCGACACCGCCGGACCGCCCGGCGTCGGCGGGCCGGGGCCGGGTGCCCCGGGGCCGGGAGCCTCGAGGTCGGCGTACTCGGCGACGAGGGCGTCGAGCTGCGGGCGGTGGATGGCGTCCAGGTCGTAGTACGCGACCGGGGAGCCGGCGAGCACCGCCTCGGTCGCCTCGCTCATCAGCTCGTCGCTGGCCACCAGGTGCGCCACGATCTGCTCGGCGCTCAGCTCCCCGTCGCCGGGCGGCCCGAACCCGCCGGCCGCCACCTCGGCGAGCACCTCGTCGTACGCCCGCCGCAGGGCCTCGCTGTCCACCGTCCCAGTCAACCCCGACGCCGGCCCGGCCGGGCAGCGCTACCGTGCCCGGATCACCCGGACGGGACCGGGCCGTCGGCGCGGCCGGGCGGGCGGGCGTTCAGCGGCGGCCCCGGCGGGCGCGCAGGTAGTCGCTGACCACGTACTCGCCGAGGTCGCCGAGGTCGGGGGTGAACATCCGGCCCCGGGACCGGCGGGCCACCGCGTCGACGAAGCGGCGCAGGCCCGGATCCTCGCCGAGCATGAACAGGTTGAGCATCGCGCCGGCCCGGGTCAGCCGGTCCACCTCCCGGATCGTCGCCGTGATCGTCTCCGGCAGCGGCGGCCAGTTGAAGTACGCCCGGCCGTCGTCGGGGTCGAGGTGGGCGGTGGGCTCGCCGTCGGTGACCACGAGGACCACCGGCTCCGCGTCCGGGTGCCGGCGCAGGTGCCGCCCCGCCAGCCGCAGCGCGTGCTGGAGGTTGGTGCCCTGCTCCAGGTCCGGTTCGACGGCCGCCAGCTCCGCCTGGGTCAGCGGCGCGGCCTGCCGGCCGAACCCGATGATCTGGAGCGCGTCCTGCGGGAACCGGGTCGCCATCAGGTGCGACAGGGCCAGGGCCGTCTGCTTCATCGGCCCCCACCGCCCCTGCGAGATCATCGAGTACGACAGGTCCACGCACAGCGCCACCGCCGCCGAGGCCCGGCGTTCGGTCTCCGCCACCTCGAAGTCCTCGGCGGCGAGCTGTACCGGCACCGACGGCCCCGCCCGGCGGACCGCCCGGTGCAGGGTGCGCACCACGTCGATCGGCTGCTCGTCGCCGTACTCCCACTGCCGCGACGCCCCGCTGACCTCGCCGGCCGCGCCCGCCGTACGCAGGTCGTGCTGGCCACGCGGCCCGGCCGTCAGGTCGGCGAAGACCTGGCGCAGCGCGGTGCCGGCGAGCCGGCGCAGGGCCTTCGGGCTGAGCGTCAACCCGTCGGCGTCCCGGGTCACCCAGCCCTGCCGGCGCAGCTCCCGCTCCAGCTCCCGCAGCCGGCGCACGTCGTCGGCGGCGTCGCGGCCCAGCGTGCGGGCCACCGCCTCGACGTCCACGTCGTCCAGGGTCGCGCCGGGGTGCTCCTGGTCCAGGGCGTCGAGCAGCTCGTCCAGCTCGGCGATCTCGGCGAGCGCCCCGGCCGCCTCGCCGTAGCCGAGCGGCTGGTCGCCGCGCACCCGCTCGCCGCCGCCCCGGTGCAGGTCGGGGCGCAACGCCCGCAGGTTCGCGTCGAGCGCGGCCAGCTCGCCGGCCAGCCGTTCGCCGAGAGACTCGCGCATCAGCCCGGCCAGCTCCTCGCGCTGCCGGTCCGACAGCGACCGCATCAGCCGCTCCCCGGCCGCCGCCCGCCGGGCCAGCACGTCGACCAGCTCGTCGACGTCCCTCGGCTGCTCCGGGAAGAACTCGCCGTGGCGGCGCATGAACTCGGCGAACGCGTCGGTGGTGTCCTCCGACCGGGCGTGCCGGGCCAGCAGCTCGTTGAGGTCGCGCATCATCTCCGCGAGCTGCCGCTGGACCTGCGGGTCGCCGGCGGCCCGCGCCGCGTCGCGCAGGCCGGCGAAGCGCTGCTCCAGCACGTCGCCGCGCAGCCCGTCGAGGATCCGCCGGTACGCCTGCCGGGCCTCGTCGCTGGCCCACTCGTAGCCGGCCAGCTCCCGCACGGCGCGGGCGGTGGACCGGGGCAGGTTGTCGAGCACCGCCTCGGCGAAGCGGGCCGCCTCGTCGTCGCGCCCGCGCAGCTCGTCCCGTTCGGCCGCGAGGGCCTGGTCGAGCAGCGCCCGGGCGCGGGTCACCGCCCCGTCGAGGTCGCCCCGGCGCAGCGCCTCGCGGCGCAGCCGCCGGGCCCGGGCGGCGAGGTCGTCGAGGCCGCCGCGCCCCTGCGGGCCGCGCCGCAGCAGGTCGCGCAGCGCCTCGCGGAGGCTGCCGCCGGCCAGCACCTCCGCGCCGACCGAGTCGACGGCGGCCCGCACGTCGTACGGCGGGGCGAGCGGGTCGGGGCCGCCGCGCCACTGGCCGTACCGGAACCGGTTGCCGGCCACGTCAGCCCCGGCCGCCGTAGACGGTGCGTCCGGAGTCGGTGACGTCCTTGCCCAGCCGGCGGGTCAGGTGCAGCCCCTCCAGCACGAACTCGACGCCGGCCGCCGCCTGCTCCGGCGTCGGCGCGTCGCCCAGCCCGAGCCGGTCGAGGGCCTTGGCCAGCCCCGGCACGGTGCCGACCTGCCGCAGCAGCTCGGCCGAGGCGACCAACTCGCCGGTCTCCACGACGCGGCCGTCGTCCACCAGCGCGGTGAAGCCGGACAGGTCCAGCCCGGCGAGCCGGGCCCGGAACGTGTCGGCGGTCGCGGTACGCAGCAGGTGGGCGAGGATCTCGACCTCCCGCCCGTCCTCGCCGCTCTCGAACTCGACCTTGCCGCGCAGCGTGGAGGTCACCGACACCGCGTCGCCGACCCGGGCGACGGGCGTCTCCTCGCGTACCCCGTCGGTGGTGGCACCGGCCGCGAGCAGGCCCGAGCGGCGCAGCGCGGCGGCGGCGACGGTCTCGGCGGCGGCGATCGCGAACCGGGCCGAGACGCCGGAGCGCTGGTCGACCGACGGGGACTCGCGCACCGCGCGGGCGAACCGGGCCAGCACCTCCAGCACGTGCTGCGGCACCTCGGCGACCAGGTCGGCCTCCTGCCGGATGAGGGCCAGCTCCAGCTCCAGGCCGAGCGGGTAGTGGGTGTGGATCTCCGCGCCGAAGCGGTCCTTGAGCGGGGTGATGATCCGGCCCCGGTTGGTGTAGTCCTCCGGGTTGGCGCTGGCCACCAGGAGCAGGTCCAGCGGCAGCCGCAGCTGGTAGCCGCGCACCTGGATGTCGCGCTCCTCCAGCACGTTGAGCAGCGCCACCTGGATGCGCTCGGCCAGGTCGGGCAGCTCGTTGACGGCGAAGATGCCCCGATTGGTGCGCGGCACCAGCCCGAAGTGGATGGTCTCCGGGTCGCCGAGGGTGCGCCCCTGGGCGATCCGGATCGGGTCGACGTCGCCGATCAGGTCGCCGACGCTGGTGTCGGGGGTGGCCAGCTTCTCGCCGTACCGCATGCTGCGGTGCAGCCAGGCGACCGGCAGGTCGTCGCCGGCCTCGGCGGCCAGGGCGCGGGACGCGGGGGTGAGCGGGTGCATCGGGTGCTCGTTGAGCACCGAGCCGGCGATGACCGGGGTCCACTCGTCGAGCAGCGCCACCAGGGAGCGGATCAGCCGGGTCTTGCCCTGGCCGCGCTCGCCGAGCAGCACCATGTCGTGGCCGGCGAGCAGCGCCCGCTCGACCTCGGGCAGCACCGTGTCGTCGTAGCCGACGATGCCGGGGAAGCGGTCCCCGCCGGCACGCAGCCGGGCGAGGAGGTTGTCGCGGAGTTCCTGCTTGACCGTGCGGTAGTGGTGCCCGGCGGCCCGCAGCGCGCCGAGGGTGGCGGGCAGGTCGGCGGGCGGGACCGGGAGAACCTGGTTGGGCTCAGTCACCCGACCCACGCTAGCGCGGCCGTGTTGCAAGGAGGGGCCCCCTGTTAACGCATTCTGTATGGGAAGGGCCCCTTCCTAACCTACGGCGGAGGCTCCGGGGCGACGGCGGGCCTGCCCCGGGGGCGCGGTGGACGGCGGGTGCGGCGTGACGAGACGGATCGCCGATTGACAAGACAATAGGCGTACATCGATGGTTGGAGCGCTCCCAACCCACCACCTGCCGCTCCCGTCCCGGAGGCTGCCATGAACCGTCCGCGTCCCAGACTCCGCACCGGCCTGCTGGCGCTGGCCGGCGCGCTGCTGCTCATGCCCGTCGCCGGCCTCGCCTCGGCCGCCGAGGCGGCGGAAACTGCGGGTGCCCCCGGAGCCGCCGCCCTGGGCATCCCGGCGCCGCTCTGGACGCCGGCCCCGACACCACCCGCGACGCCGAGCCCGCGCCCGACGCCGACGCCGACCACGGGCGCACCGCACCCGACGGACTACCCGACTCCCACGCCGACCACGGGCCCGCCGTACCCGACCGACTCCCCGACCCCCACGCCGACGCACCCGACCGATCCGCCGAGCCCCACGCCGACGACCGCCATCCGCTGCTCGGCGACGTGGCGGCTGGTCAGCGACTGGCCGGGGGCCTTCCACGCCGAGGTGACGGTGCACAGCACCGGCACCGCGCCGGTGGCCCGCTGGGCGGTGCGCCTGCCGCTCGCCGACGGCCAGGGGGTACGCGACATCTGGAGCGCCACGATCTCCTCGACCATCGACAACGTGGTCACCATCGGCAACGCCGACTGGAACGGCCGGATCGCCCCGGGGGCCAGCACCGCCTTCGGGCTGATCGGCACGGGCCCCGCCACCGCACCCGCCCTGAGCTGCATCGCCGTCTGACGGCCGCCCGACGGCCGGGGCAGCGGCGACGAGCTGTCGCTGTCCCGGCCGCCGGCGCGGCGATAGGGTCGGAAACGTGACCTACCTTGCCTCGGACGAGCGCTACCAGACGATGACCTACCGGCGCAGCGGGCGGAGCGGGCTGCGGCTGCCGGCCGTATCGCTCGGGCTGTGGCACAACTTCGGGCCGGACCGGCCGTACGAGCGGCAGCGGGACATCGTCCGGCGCGCCTTCGACCTCGGCATCACCCACTTCGACCTGGCCAACAACTACGGCCCCCCGCCCGGATCGGCGGAGGAGAACTTCGGCCGGATGCTCGCCACGGACCTGAAGCCGTACCGGGACGAGCTGGTGATCTCCAGCAAGGCCGGCTACGACATGTGGCCCGGCCCGTACGGCGAGTGGGGCTCCCGCAAGTACCTGATCGCCTCGCTCGACCAGTCGCTGCGCCGGATGGGGCTGGACTACGTCGACATCTTCTACTCGCACCGGTTCGACCCGGACACCCCGCTGGAGGAGACGATGGGCGCGCTCGACGCGATCGTCCGCTCCGGCAAGGCCCTCTACGTCGGCATCTCCAACTACGATTCGGAGAAGACCGAGCGGGCCGCCGCGATCCTGCGGGACCTCGGCACGCCGCTGCTGATCAACCAGCCGTCGTACTCGATGCTCGACCGCTGGACCGAGCGCGACGGCCTGCTGGACACGCTGGAGCGGGTGGGGGCCGGCTGCATCGCGTTCAGCCCGCTCGCCCAGGGGCTGCTCACCGACCGCTACCTGGGCGGCATCCCCGAGGACTCCCGGGTGCGCACCAGTGTCTTCCTCAACGAGAGCGACCTCGACGAGCAGAAGATGGCCACGATCCGGGCGCTCGGCGGGGTGGCGGAGCGGCGCGGGCAGTCCCTGGCCCAGCTCGCGCTCGCCTGGGCGCTGCGCGACCCGCGCATGACCAGCCTGATCATCGGCGCGAGCAGCGTCGCGCAGCTGGAGGCGAACGTCGCCGCCCTGGACAACCTGGACTTCACCGCCGAGGAGCTGGCCGAGATCGACGGCCACCTCGGCTGAGCGTCACCATCGGCCCCGCCGCGCTCCCCACGGTGGCGAGTACCCGCTGTTAGCCTAAGTGGACACTCGGCAAGGACGTCAGCCGCGCGGGTCCGTTCAGGCAACGGCCCGAAGGTGCCGACACGCTCACCGGCCGGGTGTCGCAGGCAGCGAGGGGATGCGCGGCGTGGGCTTGGTCGAGACGGCGCTGTTGCGCACTGCGGGCTCGGTGGTCACGCCAGCCGTGAAACGGTGGCTGGGAAACCGCCGCGCCCAACGGGAACGCGACACCTCCCTGATCGAGCTGATCGGCTCAGGAATCGCCGACGACCTCGGAGTACGCCGGGCCGGCCGGCGGTTGGACGACATCGTCGACACCGTCTACGAACGGCTCCAGCCGCTGGTCCGCCGCGGCGAGCAGGCGCTGCCCGACAACGAGGTCGCCGCGGCCCTGGACGCGGTGTCCGACACGCTGCGGGCCGCCGATCTGTCCGACGCGGCGGTGTTCGCCGACGACGTCGACCCCGCGCTGATGGCCACCCGGCTGCGCCGGCAACTGCCCGACGTGCCCGATCGGGCCGGGCTGAGCGAGGGCGCCGCCCACCTGTACGGCAGGGTCCTCGACGAATGCTGCACCTGCCTGACCCAGTTGGTCGTCCAGCTCGGCCCGTTCCAGGCCCGCGCCACCGTGCAGGCCCTGGAACGGCTGACCACGGTCGCCGACGGCCTCTCCCAGGTCCTGGCACGGCTGCCGGTGACCAGCCTGGACGCCCCGACCGGCACCAGCCACGACACCCAGTTCCGGGCCCGGTACCTGGCCCATCTCCTCACCATGCTGGACCAGCTGGAACTGTTCGGCATCGACGTGCATCGTTACCGGCTGCGTACCCCGCTGAGCATCGCCTACATCAGCCTGGCCGTCACCGGGGCCAACGCCCGCAGCCTGCGCCGTGGCGGGTTCCGCTGGGATCCCGGCCGGCTGCGCTCCGACGGCGGCGGTGACAGTTCCTCGGTACGGGCCGAGCAGGCCCTCGGCGCTGCCGAGCGGGTCCTGCTGCGCGGCGATGCCGGCTCCGGCAAGACCACCCTGCTGCAGTGGATCGCGGTCACCGCAGCCCGGCAGGGGTTCACCGGAGACCTCGACAGCTGGAACGGGCGCACCCCGTTCCTGATCCGGCTGCGTGACCACGTCGGCCAGTCCCTGCCTCCCCCGGAACGGTTCCTCGACCTGATCGCCGCCACGGTGGCCGGGCTGATGCCTCCCGGCTGGGCGCACCGCCAACTGGACGCAGGGGCGATCCTGTGCGTCGACGGCGTCGACGAGGTGCCCGAAGCCCAACGGCGGGCGGTGCGGGACTGGCTGCGCGGCCTGCTGGCCGCCTACCCCGACCTGCGGGTCGTGGTCACCTCCCGGCCCGCCGCCGCGTCCGCCAAGTGGCTGAGCTCCGAGGGCTTCACCTCGGTGTTCCTGGAACGGATGGGACCGGCCGACGTCAAGGCCCTGATCCGCCACTGGCACGAGGCCGTCCGCCGCGCCGGGGACCTGCCCTGCGAGCCGCACCTGCTGCCCGGCTACGAACAACGACTGCTCGCCCAGCTCGACGGCAGCGCCCACCTGCAGAACCTCGCCGGCAGCCCACTGCTGTGCGCGATGCTGTGCGCACTGAACCTCGACCGCGACAGCAACCTGCCGCGCAATCGGATGGACATCTATCAGGCCGCGATCGACATGCTGCTCCACCGCCGCGACTCACAGCGCGGCGTCTTCACCGACCTGCCGGATCTCACCAGCCGCGACCAGGCCCAGATCCTGCAGGAAGTCGCCTGGTGGCTGACCCAGAACAACCGTACCGAGCTCACCCGCGCCGAAGCTGAACAACGCTTCGCCCATCGGCTGGCCGGGATCCGGCGTATCACCGCACCCACCAATGCCGTACTCGACCACATGATCCACCGCAGCGGCATCCTGCGCGAGCCGATCCCCGACCGCATCGACTTCGTCCACCGCACCTTCCAGGAATACCTGGCAGCCCGCGAAGCCGCCGACCAGGGACACACCGGCGCGCTTCTCGAACACGCCCACCTCGACACCTGGCGCGAGACCATCATCCTGGCCGCCGGCCACGCCAACGCGCCCATCCGCACCCAACTGCTGACCGGCCTGCTCGCCCTCGCCGACGAGCAACCGAAGAAGGCCCGCAGGCTGCGGCTGCTCGCCGCGGCCTGCCTGGAAACCGCGCCTGCGGTCGAGCCGGAGATCCTCACCCGCATCCGCTCGCACCTGCGCAGCCTGCTACCCCGGTCCGTGGCCGAGGCCCGATCCCTGGCCGCCGTCGGAGAACCGCTGCTCGCCGAGCTGCCCGCCGACCTCGGGACGCTGAGCGAGGCCCAAGCCGCAGCGACCGTGCGAGCCGTCGCCCTGGTCAACGGGCCCGCAGCGCTGGCCAGCCTCGCCCGGTACGCCGCCGACCCTCGCCCTCGCGTCCAACGAGAACTCATCACCGCCTGGGAATACTTCGACCCCCACGAGTACGCCGAGAAGGTCCTCGCCGATGCACCACTCGAAAACGGCGCGGCAACAATCGGCAGCGCAAGCCTGCTGCCAGCGCTGCCCCGGCTCCGCCACCTCACTAACACCACATTCTGGTCTTCTGACAACATCGATCTCGAAATTCTTGCTGACGCGCCAGATCTAGTGGTGCTATCCGTGAACTCAAGGTTCGTCGGAAGCCTCGAACACCTCGCCAAACAAACCGACCTGGGCTTCCTCCAGCTTTCGGCCGGTGGCAGGCAGATAGACCTGCGCGCCTTCGCCACCCTGCCAAACCTCACTCACCTACACCTTCACGACCTCGCGGCCAATCAAGATCTAGCGGCCTTGGCTGGCCTCAGCAAATTAACCACCCTCGGTGTCTCGGGCACACCAGTCACCCGAGAACTCTTCGCAAGCCTCCCGTCGCTGAAAGACCTAAGCATTTCTCCGCAGTCCTCGTGGGGCGTGGACATCCTTGCCCCGCTACCCCACCTAACCGGGCTAACCCTGACGGCGGCCGCAGAGCCTGCCGGCGGCTTCTCTGCACTTGTGGGCCAGCTCAGCTGGCTTGATCTCACCAAGCTGGGCCTCTTGCGGTGCCAATGGGTGACAGACATTCAGCCGCTTTCGCGATTTCCGTCACTAACCAACCTGGATATCGAAGGCACGTCGGTAACCGACTTGACACCGCTGTCGAACCTCACCCGACTGCGGCAGCTGTACATCGGCAACACCGAGCACGTCCTCGATCTCATGCCGCTCGGCGACCTGTCAGAACTAAGAGATCTGTGGATAGAGGCTCCGCCACCCGGGATCGACCTGATGCCGCTGCGCGGGAAACGCACCACCGTGCATCTGCCACGGGAGTTCAAGCTGGACGACACGGCAAGGCCCCACGGCATACGCATCAAGCGCTTCTGAACGCTCAGTCACATCTCGGCAAACCAGAGCGGGCGGCCTGATCCGTCGTGGTCCGCCCACGCCACGAAGGGCGCTACAGCGCCGAGTCGGCCTTCAGCCCGGCCAGGAAGCTGGACCACGAGCCACCGTCGAAGGCGAGCGTCGGGCCGGTGCGGTCCTTGGTGTCGCGGACGTCAACCACGCCGCCGACGAACCGCACCTCCACGCAGTTGGCGTTGTTGGCGCTACGGGAGGACTTGAACCAGCCCTCCCCGGAGTTGTACGACGGACTCACGTCATCTCCTTGGCGATCTGGCGGACCAGGTCAATCGAGTCCTCGGAGCGTAACGCCCGCTCACAGGCTTCCTCGAGGGTCACCTGGTAGTCGTTCACCAGCGTGGATTGATCAATGATGTCGATGGACGTAAGCACCTCCTGCCAGACCAGGTCAGGCAGCCTGGGCGACGGGAACGAAAGGATCTGGAAGGAGCCACCTAGCGCAGGGTGCGCCCCGGCGGCGAAGGGCAGCACGCGGATGTCGATCTGCCCGGGCCGCTCGGTCGCCATCTCGACCAGGTGCTCAAGCTGTGCCCTCATCACAGCCGGGCCGCCCACCTGCTGGCGTAACGCGCCCTCGCCGAGCAGCGCCGCCACTCGGATGGGGGGCTCGGTGTGGAGTCGCGCCTGCCTGGCCATCCGGGCTGCCACCCGCCGCTGCACCTCGGTGAGCCGAATGGTGGTGGTCCCGCCGGCGATGACCGCTCGGGCGTACCCCTCGGTCTGCAACAGGCCGGGCACCAGCTCGCTGTCGTAGAAGCGGATCTCCTCGGCCCCGGCCTCGTAGCCGAGGAAGCGGATGAACTCGGCCGGGAAGAGCTGGGAATACTCGTGCCACCAGCCGCGCCGGCTCGCGCCGATCCGCAGCTCCTCCAGCTCTGCCGCCTCCTCCGGCTCCAGCTCGTAGACGTCGATGATTCGGGCCAGCCGGGCAGCGGGGAGTTTCACCCTGCCCGCCTCCACTCCCGAGACGTATGTCTGGATGATGCCGATGGCGCGCCCGGCTGCCGATGCGGTCAAGCCGATCTCTTCGCGGCGCTGACGCAGCCGCAGTCCCAGTTCCCAGGCTTGCACGACCGGCGACGGCTCCACACGGGCCGACGATCCGCGCGGTGGCGTTGCACTCGATGACGTGACGGGCATTGCTTCTGCCTCTCCCTCGAAGAACACCCTCAGTATTCTCATCACCACTCTTGATAGCAAGAAGAATCTGGTGCAACCTCAACTACGACCACTGAACATGGATGAGCAAGAGGAGGCAGCATGCTGAACGAGGCCAGGTGGTTTGCTCCGGAGCCGGAGGTGCGGCACGCGTTCTCGCTCTGCCAGGTGCGCGAAGCGGGCACGCCCGACGAGTGGTACGACCTGCTCGGGGTCGTCCGGGTGCCCGTCGACCGGCACGCGCCGGACAAGCTGCGCGCCGGGCTGCTGCCCTGGGCCCTGGCCACCCTGGCGGCCGGCGAGTACGGCTTCGGCCGCTACCACGCCGGCTATTCCACGCTCGATGAGGACGGCGAGCCGGACAAGTCCCTCGCTGGCGAGCACATCGACTGGTCCGGCAGCGGTGTCCTGGTCCCCGCCGACGAGCAGCCCAACTCATGATCCGCGCCAACGTGGCATGCGGCAGCCCGGCCTTGACCCCGCGCGCCATTCGAACATATGTTCGACCGATGACCTTCGTCGGGAATTCTCACCAGCGACAACGGCCGGGAGGTCCGAGCCAGGAGGGCAGACCAGGGCCTACGATCGTCCGCATGGACACGGCGATGGTGGAACGGGCTGCACTGGTCGCCCTGCTTCGCCGCCCTCGCGTGAACTGGTCGGAGACGGCCCTGGACATCCAGGACAACGGCAGCGCCAGGGCCGTCCTGGACCGCACGGTCGGCCACTCCGACACCCTCTTTCCGGACGCGGATTCGACCGCCGACCTGATCGACGCCGCCGCCGCCGAAATCGCCGGCTGGCAGGCGGACGGGATTGGCGTCCACGCCTTCTTCGACGCCGCCTACCCGGCCCAACTGCTCGGCATCCGGGAGATGCCGCCGCTTCTGTTCAGCCGAGGTGACCTGCGCCTCCATGATCGGGCGGTGGCCGTTGTCGGCAGCCGCAGGGCAAGCGCGGACGGGCTACGAATCGCCCGTGCCGTCGCCACCACCCTCGCCGGGCGCGGGGTGACCGTGGTCAGCGGGCTCGCCAGCGGCATCGACACGGCCGCTCACTCCGCCGCGCTGGAGGCAGGGGGGCGCACCGTCGCCGTCATCGGCACCGGCATCCGTCGGTACTACCCGCCGGACAATCGGCGCCTACAGGACCACATCGCCGATGTCGGGCTGCTGATCTCCCAATTCTGGCCCGATGCCCCGCCCAGCCGGCAGAGCTTTCCCATGCGCAATGCCGTGATGAGCGGATATGCGGTCGCGACTGTCGTCGTCGAGGCAGGCGAGACCAGCGGAGCAAGGATCCAGGCCCGACTCGCCCTCCAGCACGGCCGCCCCGTCGTCCTGACCAGTCAGGTCATGCAGTGCGACTGGGCCAGGGCGTTCGCCGAGAAGCCCGGCGTCTACGTCGTCCACGGCACCGCGCAACTGTTGGAAGCCGTCGACGACATCCTCAGCTATCAGCCCACCGAAGCCGGTCTGGAGAACTTCCCTGACTTCGCCCTCCGCTGACCAGCGTTGGAGCACCATTCACCGGTACGTCGAAGTCCAGCGCGGTTACCTGCGGAATCCACTGCCCGCGTGCCCCTGGATCTGTCCCACCTGCCGTGGGGTGCGAGGCGAGGGTTACCCGCTCTGCTTCCGGTGCCAGTCCCACCTGAGTCGCTCGGCCGGCGTCCTCGCGGACCTCGTGCTACCGATCTCCTACTCGCCACGCACCTGGCAGCACCATCACAACCTCAGGGCATACAAGGGCACGGCCCGTTCCGAGCAGGCTCGACGAAGCCTGCTCGCCGTCCTGCTGCTCTTCCTGCGCGACCATCTTGGCTGTGTGGCGGCCCGCACCGGCGCACCGCCAACTCATGTGATCACCGTCCCCAGCACCCGCCGCCCCGGCATTCATCCGCTCACCGACCTCGTCGGCAGTCGGCTCCACCTGCCCTGGATCGACAGCGCGGTCAACCCGAGCTACGGGCCGGACGACCACGACTTCCACGCCGACTGGTTCACCCCGGCCATTCCCTCGTCCCCATCGCCGATCCACGCACTGATCCTTGAGGACACCTGGACGACCGGTGCCCGCGTGCAGTCACTGGCCCACGCCCTTAAGGTCGCGGGTGTCGCCACGGTCGCCGCGATCGTTCTCGGCCGCCATGTGGATCCGACCTACACGCCGGCAAAGCGGCTGATGGAGGCCATCGCCGATCCGGTCTTCGACCCCGCCCGCTGCGCAACGGAGAACGGCTGACAGCACGCCGAAGCCCAACCTCGGCTGAGGCGGCTCACCAGACCCGGCGGCGGCCGGCGCGGTGGTTGCGTACCCCGCAGGGGCGGCCGGGTGGCGGGGCGGCGGGGCGACGCAGGCGTACGACCAGGGCGGCCAGCAGCACGACCAGCGTGACCGCCGCACCGGCCGCGACCGGCCACCCGCCCGGGCCGAGCCGGCTCACCGACGCGACCGGCACCCCGGGCGCACCCCCGACGGTCTCGCCGGCCGACGAGCCCAGCGTGCCCGCGTCGGCGGCCAGCACCTCGGGCGCGTCGGCCGGCCCCGACTCCCCCGCGGAGGCGGAGGTGGTCTTCGGCTTCTCCGCCGCCGGGCCGCCGCGAGGGGCCGCAGCTTCGCGGTAGCCGACATCGGAACAGGAGTAGTAGGTGTCCTGGGTGTCGGAGTTCTGCCAGATCGTGTAGATGAGGTGCCGCCCGCTGCGGCCCGCCGGCAGCCGGCCCGTCATCGTGTACGCCCCGTCGCGGATCGGCGGGTCGGTCGCCGTGAGGAACGGCTCGGTCTCCAGGTCGACCCAGGTCAGCCGCCGCTTCGGGTCGTAGTCGTCGACGGTCGAGTAGAGCCGGAACGTGCCCCGGTGCGGGATCGTCGTGCGGTAGCGGAAGGTGAACTTCGCGCCCGCCGTCAACTCGGTCGCCGGCCAGTCGGAGCGTGCCAGGTCCAGCCCCCGGTAGGCGGACAGCCCGCCGCTGCACAGCTCCCCGTCGGGGATGCGCTGCCGGTCCCGCCCGTCGATGCGGGCCACCCGGATGTTGTCCCACTCGCGGACCGCCGCGCCCGCCGACACGGCCGCCCGGCAGGCGGGGGCCGCGGCGTGGGGGCCGCCGGGCCGGCACGCGGCGGCGCGGCTCAGCGGCTCGGTGGGGGCCCCGTGGGCGTACGCCGGGGGCGCGGCGAGCGCCACGGTCGCGGCGGCGACCGCGACGGCGGCGAACATGCGGCGTACGGCCATGGTGTCGACCTCCCGCGCACTGGTACGGACGCGGGGCGGCAAAGGTTCGACGGGCGGCCCGGTGTCACCTGCCCGTGCCCGCTTACCTGCCCGTGCCCGCCGCGCGGAACGGCTGGGCCTGCCAGGCGGCCGGGTCCTCGGGTCGACGGGGCGGGTGGGCGCAGAGGACGTACGAGTCGGGGGCGGTCGCGCCGTGCCGGCCGCCGAGCGTCGCCATGATCGCCCGGTGCACGTCGCGCGGGTCGACGCGCGGGTCGGCCGGGGCGGCGTACCCGACGAGCGACCGGGTGCCGACGGGCCCGTCCCGCAGGACGACCCTGGCGGTCGGGTCGCCGGTCGTCTCCCGGAGCACCCGCTCGCTTTCGGCGAGGTCGATCCAGGCGGAGTCGATCTCCACCCAGTTGTCGCCGCGCTCGACCCGGTCGAGCCCGACGAGGTCGCCGAACCGGTCGTAGTCGATGTCCCGCTCGGCGGCGGTCAGCAGGATCCGCTCCATCGACCACAGCAGCTCCGCCGCCTCGTCGGTGGTGACGTGCCGTACGTCGTGGGTGAGGCCGACCACGACGGTGGGCCGGGTACGCAGGATGACGAGCTGCACCGGGCCGGTGGTCTGCGTCTCCAGGCCGCTCTCCACCTCGGTGCCCCGCACCGGCACCCCGGCCCGCCCGTCGAAGACGCCGCCCCGGGAGGTGCTCATGTCGTTGATCACGAGGTCCCGGTGCCGTTGGCAGCCCCGCTGGGAGCCGATGGACTGGACCAGCTCCTCCACGGCGGTCGCGTCGAAGTAGGCGTACTGGTAGGCGTTGAAGATGTTGAGGTGCGTCTGCCGCAGCGTCTCGTGGAACGAGGGGGCCGGCGCGAACGGGACCAGCGCGCTCTGCGCGATGCTGCCGACGAAGCTCTGCATGCGGGGCAGCGCCCGGTTGCTGTAGAGGGCCTCCAGCATCGCCCGGTCGGTGTCGGTCCACCAGCACAGCAGCGTCGCCGTGGTGGCGACGAGGACGCTGGCCGGGGTGACCCGGGCCCGCCTGGCGATCTCGGCGAGCGCGGCGGCGACGGGGGCGGAGCGCAGCGTCGCGAGCCGGTGCTCCGGCTCCCCCTGCCGGCGGGCCGGGGTGGAGACGAGGCAGGGCGGGAGGGTCTGCAACTGCCTGCGCCAGTAGTCGAGCGTCCTCGTCATCCGCCGCCGGGCCTCGGGGGTCCGCTCGTGCTCGGCCTGGTCGGCGGGCTGCCAGGCCGGCGGGGCCGCCGCAGCGTCGGCGGGCGACGCGACCAGCCCGACGAGCTCGTCCAGCACGATGTTCGCCCCCACCAGGTCCGCGACCGTGTGGGAGAACTCGAAGACCGCCCGCACCGGCACCCCGGCGTCGGTGGTGACCGCCATCCGGACGGGGAAGTCGACGCCGTGGTCGAACGGGCGGGGCGGATCGGTGATCCAGGTGCGGTCGCGCGCCTGCGGCCCGAGTTCGAGCAGCGTCACCTCGACGTGGCCGGACCGGGACACCACCTGGGCCCGTTCGACGCCCGGGCCGACCTCGTAGACCGTCCGCAGCCCCTCGTGGCGGGACACCAGCGCGCCGACGGCTGCGAGCACCTCGTCGACGGTGTGGCCGGCGGGCAGGTCGGCGTGGACGACGAACACCGCGCCGGTGCCCTCGTGCGGCATCCAGTCGAAGACGTTGCTCTGCCCGTGGGGCATCGGCCAGCGGCCCGCGCGGTGCCCCGCGAAAGGCACCCGCACGGTCCGGTGGACGGTCGGGCTCTCGACGGTGGTCACGGCGCGACCTCCAGCTCGGTCTGGTCTGCCTTCTCCTCGGCGGGCCCGGGCGTCGGCTTCGGACGGGTCAGCAGCCGCAACCCGGACAGCAGGATCACCAACGACAGGACGGCCAGCAGGACGCGGTAGTCCACGACGCCGATGAGGACGGCGGCCACCCCGATGCACGCCGTCTGCGGGACCGTCACCAGCATGCCCGCCGTGGTGAAGACCCGGCCCAGCAGCCGCGAGGGGGTGTGCCGCTGGAGCAGGGTGTTCCAGCCGATCGAGAACCAGGTGACCGCGAGCCCGATCCCGATCGCCCCGCCCAGCACGACGGGGGTCGCGCCGACGGCCAGGGCGGCGCAGCCGATCCCCAGGCCGACCAGCGCCCCGCCGATGGCCCGGGCCTCGCCGACGCGGCGCAGCAGCCACGCGCCGGTGAAGCCGGCGGCGATCGAGCCGATGCCCTGGACGCTGACGATCACCCCGAAGAACGCGGCCGGCCGGTGCAGCCCGTCCTCGACCACCACGAAGATGATCGGCTCCAGAAACCCCACCGCCCCGAACGCGACGGCGCTGACCAGGGTGACCTGGGACAGCAGCGGGACCGACCGGATGTGCCGCAGGCCGGCGAGCAGCTCCGTGCCGAACCGTTCGCCGGTGGGTTCCGGCGGCGACTCGGCGACGCGTACGGACGCGAGCGCGGTGATGGCGGCGAGGAAGGTCAACGCGTCGATCAGCGCCAGCAGGTGACCGCCGAACGCGGCGTAGATGCCGGAGCCGACCAGCGGCGCGAGGATGCGGGTGAAGCCGAACAGCGTGCCGAACGCCGCATTGGCCGACGGCAGGTCACGGTCGGGCAGCAGGTCCTTGAGCAGGGCGTTGCGCCCCGCGGTGAGCACCGTGGCGACGCAGCCGTGCACGATGGCGACGGCGTAGATGATCCAGGTGTCCTCGGCGCTGCGCACCCCGAGCAGCGCCAGCACCACCAGCCCGGCGATGCCGTTGGTCACCATCAGCAGCGTCTTGCGGCGTACCCGGTCGATCTGCCGCCCGGCCAGCGGGGCGAACAGCACCGGCAGGCCCATGGCCAGGAACACCACGCCGGCCGCCGAGTTGCTGCCGGTGAGGTCCTTGACCCAGATGCCGAGGGCCAGCAGCAGCGCGGTGTCCCCGAAGCCCGACAGGGCGTCGCCGATGTACAGCCGCCGAAACCGGCCGTCCCTGAACGCGGTCACTCAACTCAGCGCCTCTCGGTGGTTGACGGGACGGCCGACGGGTTCCAGCCGCACCTGAAGGTGGCGATAGCCGTGCACCAGGTTGGAGCGCAGCGGCACCGGCTCCCCGAGCACGGCCACGGCCCCCGCGAACTCGGCCAGGGCCAGCAGCAGCGCCCGCAGCTCCAACCGGGCCAGCGCCGCGCCGAGGCAGTGGTGCGGGCCGTATCCGAAGCCCAGGTGGTTGGCGGCGCGGCCGGGGCGGAACTCGTCGGGGGCGGCGAAGTGGCGGGGGTCGCGGTTGGCCGCCGGCAGCCACGCCACGACCGCCTCGCCGGTCGACACCCGCTGGCCGGGCAGGTCGACGTCGTCGGTGGCGACCCGCAGCACGTGCATCGCGGGCGACGTCCACCGGATGACCTCCTCGACGACCGGCCCGACGAGGCCGGGGTCGGCCCGCAGGCCGGCGAGGGTCCCCGGCGACGTGGCGAGCGCGTGGAAGCAGCCGGCGATCGCGTGACGGGTCGTCTCGTTGCCGCCGACGAGGACGTTGTCGCAGTTGAGGAGCACCTCGCGCAGGTCGAAGCGGCTGTCGGCGGCCAGCGCGCTGATCAGGTCGTCGCCCGGGTTGCGCCGCCGGTCGGCCACCAGGTCGGCGAGGTAGAGGATCATCTCCGAGTGGGCCGCCTCCGGCGACATCCGGTCGAAGGTGTCGTCCGCGCCGCCGAACGCGTGGTTGGTCAGCTCGATGAGCATGTCGCGGTCGTCGGCCGGCACGCCGAGGATCCGGCAGACGACGCTCGCCGGGATCACCGGCCCGAGCGAGGCGGCGACGTCCACGCCGCCGGCCGAGACGGCGTCGGCGACGAGCCGGCGCACCTCCTGCCGGACGACGTCGTCGAGGGACTCGGCCATCGCCCGGGACAGGAACGGCATGATCACGCTGCGCAGCCGGCCGTGCTGGGGCCCGTCGGCGACCACGAGCATGCCGCCGCCCGCCTTGTCGGGGTGGTCGCGGTCGAAGCCGATCATCATCCCGTACTCGGAGGTGAACGGCGCCTTCGGCGCGAGGATCGCGCGGCACGCGGCCAGTGAGAACACCGACCAGAAGCCGCCCGGCGACGTGCCGGCCCCGCTCCACAGCACGGCGTCGGCGGCGGCGTGGCCGCGCCAGCGGGCGAACCGGCCCGGGTCGAGGTAGAGGTCAGGGTCGCCCAGGTCCATCGCCGTGCCCCCTCCGCTCGGTCCCGGCCGGGCCGGTGCTCTCCCCGACCGGGTCGGCGGCCTCCCCGGCCAGGTCGGTGATCTCGCGGGCCAGGTCGGCGAAGGCGGGCCGGCGGAACACGGTGACGATCCGCAGGTCCACGCCGAAGCGCCGGTGCACCGCGCCGACCAGGTGCAGGGCCTTGATGGAGGTGCCGCCCAGGGCGAAGAAGTGGCTGTCGGCGGCGACGTCGGCGACCCCCAGCAGGTCCCGCCAGATGTCGGCGAGCCCGGCGGCGACCGGGTCGCCGGCTGTGGCTGGACCGCCGGGTGTGGGCAGGCCGTCGGGTGTGGCTGGACCGTCGGCCGGGACGGCCGGCGCGTCCGGATCCGGGGCCGGGGCGGCGGCCGGATCCGGGGCGGCGGCGCGGCCGAGCTCTGCCAGCAGCGCCGGCCGGTCCACCTTGCCGTTGTTCGTCGTCGGCAGCCGCCGCACCCGGTGGCACCGCGCCGGCACCATGTACGCCGGGAGGTTGGCCCGCAGGAACTCCCGCACCTCGCCCGGGTCGGCGGGGCCGGTCAGCACGGCGACCAGCTCCACGGCGTCGGCGTCGGCGACCGCCAGCACGGCGCCCTCGCCCACCCCGGGACAGTCGCCGAGGACCCGTTCCACCTCGCCGAGCTCCACCCGGAACCCGCTGACCTTGACCTGGTCGTCGCGGCGGCCGAGGAACACGACGCCGCCGTCGGGCAGCAGCCGCACCAGGTCGCCGGTGCGGTAGAGCCGCGCGCCGGGCTCGACGGCGAACGGGTCCGCGACCACCGGGTCGGCAGCGAACGGGTCGGCGACGAACGCGGCGGCGGTGCGCCCCGGGTCGCCCACGTAGCCGTCGGCCAGCCCTTGACCCCCGACGTACAGCTCGCCGGTGCCGCCGGGCGCGACGGGGGCCAGCCGGTCGTCGAGCACCCGCAGGTACGTGCCGTCGATGGCCCCGCCGATCGGCAGGACCCCCCGGTCCAGGTCGGCGGCGGTCACCTCGTGGGCGGCGGAGAAGGTGGTGTTCTCCGTCGGCCCGTACGCGTTGACGAGGTGCTGCGGCGCGCCGGCGGCCAGCATCCGCCGGACCGGCTCCAGCGCGTACTGGTCGCCGCCGATGAGCAGCACCCGCAGCCCGGCGAACGCGTCGGGCACGTGCGCGACGATGGCGTTGAGCAGGGCGTTCGTGGTGAACATGACGCTCACGCCGGTGTCGGCGAGGAACCGCCCCATCCGGTGCGGCGACAGGGCCACCTCGCGCGGCACCACCGCCAGCGTCGCGCCCGCGCACAGCGCGCCCCAGACCTCCAGGGTGGCCGCGTCGAAGGCGGTGTTCGACAGGTGCGCGACGACGTCCTCCGGGTGCAGGCTCAGGAAGTTGGACCGTGGCACCAGCCGCAGGATCGCCTCGTGCGGGACCACCACCCCCTTCGGCGTCCCGGTGGAGCCGGAGGTGTACATGACGTACGCGGGATGCCGGACGGTCACCGGCACCGGCGGCGGGGCGGGCCGGTCGGCGGCCCCGGCCAGCGCGGCGGCCAGGTCGACGCTCGGCACCCCGGCCGGCACGTGCCCCCGCGCGCCCGGCTGGCACAGGGCGAGCCGCACGCCGCTGTCGCGCAGGATCGTCCGACTGCGGGCGGTCGGCTGGGCCACGTCGACGGGCACGTACGCCGCCCCGGCGCGCAGCACGGCCAGGAACGCGGTGACCGCGTCCGCGCCCCGCTCGGCGGCCACCGCGACCCGGTCCCCCGGCCGTACGCCCGCCTCGACCAGGTGCCCGGCGAGCCCGGCGGCGGCGGCGTCCAGCTCGCCGTAGCGCAGGCTCTTCCCGCCGTGCCGGACGGCGACCGCGTCCGGGTAGGCCCGCGCCCGGTGCGCCACCAGCTCGTGCACCGGCCGCTCGGCGGGCTGGCGGCGGTACCCGCCGGGGGTCCGGCCGGCGGCCCGGTACGGAGCCGCCGCAACCGACGGGGCCGACGCGATCGGCGCGGGCGCGACCGACGCGGTCGGGGCGACCGGCACCGCCGAGGGGGCCGGGACCGGCGCAGGGGCCGGCGCGACCCGGACCGCCGAGGGGGCCGGCGGCTGCGCGGCGGGCAGCGTCGCCGCGACGGGGGCGTCCGGGGCGGCGCTGAGCAGGGCGAGGTCGGCCAGCAGCCGGCCGTGCAGCTCCTCGGCCCGGCCCCGGGTGAACAGGTCGGCGGCGGCCTCCAGCGCCGACGTCGCCGACGCCGCGCCGGTGGTGACCGTCCACAGCAGCTCGTACTTGGCGGTGCCGGTCGACAGGACGTCGCGGGCGGCGGTGGCCCCGGCCGGGGCCCAGTGCCAGGCGCGGTCGTCGACGTGCGAGATGCTGACCTGGGTCAGCGGGTGCCCGGCCGGGCCCGCCGAGGCGGTCGCGTCGGCCACCAGCTCCTGCAACGGCGTCCACTGGTAGGCCAGCGCCGCGCTGACCTGCCCGCGCACCTGCGCGACGAGCTGCCGGAAGGTGGTGTCGGGCCCGATGCGCACCCGGACCGGCAGGACGTTGACGAACATGCCGACGGTGTCCTCGTCGTCGGCCGTCCGCCCGCCCAGCGGCGCGCCGACCACGACCTCCGGCGCATGCGCCGCGCCCCCTTCCGCGGCGACCCGGGCGAGGAACGCCGCGTACGCGGCGAGCAGCACCATGAACTCCGACGCCGCGCAGGCCGCCGCGAGTTCGGTGAGGCGGGCCACCAGCGCGGCGTCGACCGGCGCGGTCACCACCTCGCCGGCCGGGCCCACCACGTCGGGGCGCGGCCGGTCGGCCGGCAGCGCCATCCGGCCGCCCAGCCCGGCGAGCTGCCCCCGCCAGTGGGCGCGCGCCGCCGCCGCGTCGGGGCGTCCGGCCAGGCCCCGGCGGCGCAGCGGCGGCAGGTCCCGGGCCAGGCCGACGCGTTCGCCGTACGACTGCTGGAGCTGGCGGTCGAGCAGGTCCAGTGAGTGCTGGTCGGCGATCAGGTGGTGCAGGGTGAGCAGCAGGACCGCGCGGTCGCCGGGCTCGGTGACGAGGCAGGCGCGCGCCAGGGGCGGCACGTCGGTGGGCACCGGGCGGCGGGCCTCCTCCGCGACGTGCCGGCGGGCCTCGGCGGCGGCCCGCGCGGGCTCCTCCCCGGACAGGTCCACGACCGTCCACGGCAGCGCGGCGGCCGACCGGACCAGCCGCCGGCCGTCCGCCGTGAAGCAGGTGCGCAGCGCCTCGTGCCGGTCCACCAGGTCCTGCAACGCGGCGCGCAGCGCCTCGGCGTCGAGCTCGCCGGTGAACCGGTAGCGCACCGGGACGCAGTACAGCGGCGAGCCGGGGTGCAGCCGGTCGGCGAACAGCAGCCGCTCCTCGGTGGGCGACATCGGGGTCTCGCGCGCCGCCGGCGCGTGCCGGGCCAGGTGCGCGGCCACGTCGACGGGCCGCCGGCAGGTGAACAGCAGGTCCAGGTCGACGGCGATGCCGGTGCGCCGGCGCAGTTCGAGGGCCACCTCGACGGCCTGGAGGGACTGCCCGCCGAGGTCGAAGAAGTCGGCGTCCGGGTCGATCCGGTCCCGCCGCAGCACCTGGCCGAGGGCGGCGTGCACGATCTCGGCGTACGGCGCGGCATCGGCCGTCGCCGGCTCGTTGTCGATGCTCACGCGGCCCGCCCCGCGTCGTCAGCCGCGTCGTCACCGGCGGTGGCGCGCCTGACCAGGTGGTCGCCGAGGACCAGCGCGTCCAGGGTGGACCGGGCGAACGTGGCGACCGCCTCGGCGGGGGTGCGGACGATCGGCTGGCCCCGCAGGTTGAACGACGTGTTGACCAGCACCGGCAGCCCCGTGCGGCGGCCCATCTCGCGCAGCAGCGCCCAGAACAGCGGCGCGGACTCGCGCTGCACCACCTGCACCCGGGCGGACCCGTCGACGTGGGTGACGGCGGGCAGCCGGTCCCGGTAGGGCTCCCGCACGCCGGTGACCATCAGCATGTGCCGGAACGCCGCCGCCGTCCCCGGCGGGATGTCGAAGTAGGTGGCGGCGTCCTCCACGGGCACCGCCGGGGCGAACGGGCGGAACTCCTCGCGCTGCTTGACCACGGTGTTGAGGTGGGCGCGCATCGTCGGCGAGCGCGGGTCGGCGAGGATGCTGCGGTTGCCCAGGGCGCGCGGGCCGAACTCCATCCGGCCCTGGCACAGCGCCACCGTGGCACCGCCCTCGATCAGCGCGACGGTCTCGCGGACCAGGTCCTCCCCGGCGTGCCGCGCGACGGTGAAGCCGGGGCCGAGGTCGCGCAGCGCCGCCGCGACGTCGGCGTCGGCGAGGTCGTCCCCCCAGTACGGCATGTCCATGCCGGCCGGCGCCGCCGGCCGCGCCTCGCGCAGCGCGGCCAGGGCCGCGCCCAGGGCGGTGCCGTCGTCACCGGCGGCGGGCTGCACGAACACCTCGTCGAAGAGGCCGCTGCGCAGGATCACCCCGTTGGCGGAGCAGTTGAGCGCGACGCCGCCGGCCAGGCAGAGCCGGCGCAGCCCGGTGCGGCGGCGGTACTCGGTGAGCACGTGCAGCAGCGTCCGTTCCAGCGCGTCCTGGAGGGCGGCGGCCACGTCCATGTGGTGCTGCGCCAGCTCGGCGTCGGGCTCGCGGGCCGGGCCGAGCTTCTCCTCCAGCCGGCGCAGCACGCCCTGGTGCGTCTCGCGTTCCAGCGGGGACTTGTTGGCCGACAGCAGCGGCACGGCGAACCCGCCGTCGGGGTCGAGCCGGACGAACTCGTCGAGCGGCCCCCGGTAGCGCTGCCGGTCCCCGTATGGGGCCAGGCCCATCACCTTGTATTCGTCCATGCCGGGCTGGAAGCCCAGGTAGTGCGTGAAGACGCTGTAGAGGATGCCCAGCGAACTCATGATCGGATAGCTGCCGCACTGGTCGAGCGACGCGCCCCGGCCCTCGAACACGGTCAGCGACTCCTGCTCGCCCATGCCGTCGGCCACGACCACCAGCGCCTCGTCGAAGCCGCTGAGGTAGTAGCTGCTGGCGGCGTGGGCCACGTGGTGCCGCACGTGGACGAATCGGGGCTCGGCGACGGCGGGCGGGTAGTGGGCGCGGAAGGTCTCCCGCTGCACGCGCTGGGCGTACACCTCCTCGTACCACCGGGTCGCGAGGTGGTCGAGCCGCCAGACGGGGGACGGCTCGTACCGGAAGCCGTGTGCGACGACCTCGACGTCGCGCATCGTCGCCCCGGCCGCCCGCAGGCAGGCGTCGATCGCGTCGTGGGGGAAGCGGCCGGTGCCCTTGTCGCCGTCGTAGCGTTCCTGCGCGGCGGCGGCGATCACCCCGGTCTCGTCGACCAGGGCCGCCGCGGCGTCGAGGCCCTGGACGATCCGTTGTTCCCGCCGCCACCCGTCGCCGAGTATCGCGCGCTTGAGCGCCGTGCCGCGGTCGAGGCCGCTGAATCCCAGCGTCAGCATTGTCGTCAACCTTCGTTCGCAGGGGTGGGGGCGGAACCTTCGTGCGCAGGGGTGCGGGTGGCCGGCACCGGTTCGGGCAGGTGCGCGGCCAGTCGGCCGGGGGTGGGGTGCAGCATCAGTTGCAGGACCTCCAGGTCGACGCCGAGCGCCTCGACGCCGTGCACCAGCCGCATCGCCGTGAGCGAGTCCCCGCCGAGGTCGAAGAAGTCGTCGTCGACCCCGGCGGGCACGCCCAGCACCTCGCCGAACAGCGCGCACAGCCGGGCCTCCCAGGCGGTGACCGCCCCGGCGTCGGCGTCGGCTGCGGCGTCCGCCTCGGCGGCCGGTGCCGGCGGCGCGGGCAGGGCCGCGCGGTCGAGCTTGCCGTTGGGCGCGAGCGGCAGCGCGGCGAGTTCGACGAGCGCCGCCGGCACCAGGTACGCCGGCAGGCCCGCCGCCAGCTCGGCGCGCAGCCGGGCCGGGTCGAACGGGGTGCCCGGCTGCGGCACCACGTAGCCGACGACGCGGCGGATGCCCGGCACGTCCTCCCGGACCGTCGTCGCCGCGGCGGCCACGCCCGCGCAGCGGGCCAGCGCCGCGTCGATCTCGCCCAGCTCGACGCGGAAGCCCCGCACCTTCACCTGCTGGTCGTCGCGCCCGTGGAACACCACCTGGCCGGCGGCGTCCCAGGCCGCCCGGTCGCCGGTGCGGTACATCCGCTCCCCCGTGCCGCCGAACGGGTCGGCCAGGAACCGCTCGGCGGTCAGGGCGGGCCGGCCCAGGTAGCCCCGGGCCAGGCCGACGCCGGACAGGTAGAGGTCGCCCACCACGCCCGGCGGT
Organism: Micromonospora sp. WMMD712; assembly: GCF_029581295.1. NCBI lineage: Bacteria > Bacillati > Actinomycetota > Actinomycetes > Micromonosporales > Micromonosporaceae > Micromonospora > Micromonospora sp. WMMD712. The sequence continues at coordinate 6,216,247 of NZ_CP120743.1, read as the reverse complement.
ACGGGGCGCAGGCAGCCGTCGAGCACGTGCACCCGGGTGTTCCAGATGGGCCGGCCGATCGGCACGTACGCCGGGCGTGCGCCGGCCGGCACGGGCCAGTGCGTGACGTCCACGGACGCCTCGGTGGGCCCGTACAGGTTGTGCAGCTCCGCGCCGCAGGTGGCGTGGAAGCGGTGCGCCAGGTCGGGGTCGAGCGCCTCGCCGCTACAGATCACCCGGCGCAGGCCGGCGCAGTACGCGGCGACCGGCTCGGCCAGGAACGCGGCGAGCACCGACGGCACGAAGTGCGCGGTGGTGACGCCCTGCCGGGCGATCAGCCGGGCCAGCCGGGTCGGGTCGCGCTGCTCCTGCGCGTCGGCGACGACGACCGCCGCGCCGGTGGACAGCGGCCAGAACATCTCCCACACCGACACGTCGAAGCTGAGGCTGGTCTTGTGCAGGACCCGGTCGGCGGTGGTCAGCCCGTACTCCTCCTGCATCCAGCGCAGCCGGTTGACGATGCCGGCGTGCGGGACGACCACCCCCTTGGGCCGCCCGGTCGAGCCGGACGTGTAGATGACGTAGGCGGGGTGCCCGGGGCGCAGCGGCGCGCGCCGGTCCCGGTCGGTGGGCGCGGTGGCGGGTTGCCGGTCGAGCAGGTCCGCCACGGCCGGTTCGTCGACGGCGACGCACCGGTCGGCGGGGCAGCCGTCGGCGACGAGCTGGCCGGCGGTGTCCCGGGTCGCGACGACGCAGACGGCCGCGCTGTCGCGGACCATCAGCGCCCGCCGCGCGGCCGGGTAGTCCGGGTCCACCGGCAGGTACGCCGCGCCCGCCTTCACGGCGGCGAGGATCGCCACGAGGCTGGCCGTGGAGCGGGGCAGCCCGACGGCCACCACCCGCTCCGGGCCGGCCCCGCGCGCGATCAGCAGGTGCGCCAGCCGGTTGGCGGCGGCGTCGAGGCCGGCGTAGGTCAGCTCCTCGTCGCCGCAGCGGACGGCGACCGCGTCGGGGGTGCGCCGCGCCTGCGCCTCGACCAGCCCGGCGAGGGTGCGCGGGGCCGGACCACCGAGCGGGTGGGCCGTGTCGTTGGCGACGGCGAGCAGGCGCAGCTCCGCGCCGGTGAGCGGGGCGAGCCGGGCCACCGGGGTCGCCGGGTCGGCGACGACCGCCCGCAGCAGCGCCGCCAACCGCTCCAGCACCGCCGCCGCCGTCGCCGCGTCGACCAGGTCGGGCTGGTGGCTGACGCGCACGCGCATCCGGCGGCCGGGCAGCACGACGACGGCCAGCGGGTAGTGGGTGGCGTCGCGGCCCGTCACGGCGGTGATCCGGGCGTCGCCCACGGCCGGCGTGCCGTCGAGCGCGACGGGGTAGTTCTCGAACACGTACAGGGTGTCGAACAGGACGCCCTGGGTGCCGGCGAGCCGCTGCACCGCGCCCAGCCCGAGGTGCTGGTGCGGCACCAGGGCCGACTGCTCGCCGTGCAGCCGGGTCAGCAGGTCACCGAAGGTCTCCCCCGGGCCGGCGCACACCCGCACCGGCAGCGTGTTGAGGAACAGCCCGACCATCTGCTCGACGCCCGGCAGGTCCGGCGGGCGTCCCGCGACCGGGGTGCCGAACACCACGTCGGCGCGGCCGGTGAGATAGCCGAGCAGCACGCCCCACGCCCCCTGGAGCACGGTGTTGACGGTCACGCCACGTTCCCGGGCCAGGGCGGTCAGCGCCGCCGTCAGCTCCTCGTCCAGCTCCAGGTCGACGTCGCGCGGCAGCGCCGTCGGGTGCGCCGCGCCCGGCCCGGCCAGCAGGGTCGGCTCGGTCAGGCCGGCCAGCGCCGCCCGCCACGCCGACTCGGCGGCGGTCCGGTCCTGCCGGGCCACCCAGGCCAGGTAGTCGCGGAACGGCACGGGCGGCGGCGGGGCGGCGGCCCCCCGGTGGTGCTCGTAGCCGGCGATGAGATCGCGCAGCACCAGCGACAGCGACCAGCCGTCGAGGAGGATGTGGTGGTGGGTGAAGTCGAGGCGGTGCCGCTCGGCGTCGAGCCGGGTCAGGCTGAACCGCAGCAGCGGCGGCCGGGCCGGGTCGAAGCGCCGCCGCCGTTCGGTGTCGGCGATCCGGGCGGCCTCGGCGTCGCGTTCCGCGGCGGGCAGCGCCGACAGGTCGGTCTCCTGCCACGGCAGCTCCACGCCGTCGCCGAGGACCTGCACCGGCGGGCCGGCGAGCCGCTGCCGGAACGCCGCGCCGAGGTGCGGGTGCCGGGTGAGCAGGCCCTGGGCGGCGCGGCGCAGCGCCTGCGGGTCGAGCGGGCCGGTCAGCTCCAGGGTGAGCTGGGCGGTGTAGACGTCCGCGCCGGCCTCGGCGTACGTGGCGTGGTAGAGGATGCCCTCCTGCAACGGCGCGAGCGGCAGCAGGTCCGTCAGGCGCGGATACTCGGCCCCGATGGCGTCGAGTTCGGCCTGCCCGACGTCGACCAGCGGAAAGTCCGACGGGATCCGGCCCGCCGCCGGTGCCGCCGCGCTGTCGGCCAGCACCTGTAGCGCGCGCAGCCACGCGTCGGCCAGCTCGCGGGCCCGGGGCTCGGGCACGGCGTCGCCGGCCCACGTCCAGGTGGCCCGCAGCCGGGGGCCGTCGGCGGTGTCCACGGTCACGGCGTTCAGCGACACGGCGTGCGGCAGCGGCATGTCCGCGTCGACGTCGCCGCCGAGGGCGTCGCCCGCGACGGGCGTCCAGTCGGCCTCCGCCGCGCCGCCGCCGAGCCGGCCCAGGTAGTTGAAGCCGAGCTGCGGGCGGCCCAGCCCGGCGAGTTCGGGGCCGGTGGCCGGGTTGAGGTGACGCAGCAGCCCGTAGCCGATGCCGTTGTCGGGCACGGCCCGCAGCCGCTCCTTGACCTCCCTGACGACGACGCCGACGCCCGCTCCGGCGGCCCACACGTCCGCCCAGTCCACGCCGGCCGGGTCCACCCGCAGCGGGAACAGGCTGGTGAACCAGCCGACGGTGCGGGACAGGTCGACGTGTTCGGTAAGCGGCTGCCGGCCGTGGCTCTCGACGTCGACGAGCAGCCCACCGGGCCGCTCGGACGCGACCGCGATGGTCAGCGCGGCCAGCAGCACCTCGTCGACCCCGGCATGGTACGCGTCGGGGACGCGGCGCAGCAGCGCCGCCGACAGCTCCGCCGGCACGGTCTGGGCCAGGCTGCGGGCGGTGCGGGCGGTGTCCCGGGCCGGGTCGGCCGGGCGGGTGCCGACGGGCGGCGGGGGTGCCGTCAGGACCCCGCGCCACAGGTCCAGCTCGGCGGCGCGCGCCGGCCGGGTCGCCTCCTCGGCGAGCAGCGCCGACCACCGCCGGTACGAGGTGGTGACCGGGGCCAGCTCGGGCCGGCCGCCCGCCGACGCGGCGGTCCACGCGGCGGCCAGGTCGGGCAGCAGGATCCCCCAGGAGGTGGCGTCGACGGCGAGGTGGTGGGCGGCCAGCAGCAGCCGGCCCCGGGCCTGCGGGCCGGCGTCGAACCAGACGGCCTGGAGCATGACCCGCGCGGCCGGCGCGAGCCGGGTCTGCGCCGCGCGGGCGTGCGCGGCCACGACCGCCCGCAGGGCCGGCTCCTCGTCGGCCGGGTCGACGGGCACCCGGGTCAGCACCGAGGCGGCCGGCACGCTGCCCGGCGCGGCCACGTCGAGCCGCCACGGGCCGTCGGGGCAGGACGGCCGGTCCAGCCGCATCCGCAGCGTGTCGTGCCGGTCGAGGACCGCCTGCACGGCGGCGCGCAGGTCGGCCTCGGTGAGCCCGGCCGGCACGCGCACCACCATGGACTGGTAGTAGCCGTCCACCGGCCCGCCGGCCGCCCGCAGCCACTCCATGATCGGCGTCGGGTCCAGCTCGCCGACCCCGTCGTCGGCGCGGGCGACGGCGGCGTCGCGGGTGCGGGCGGCGGCGACGTCGGCGGCCAGGTCGGCGGCGGCGGCCAGCCGGGCGACGGTCGGGTGGGCGACGACGTCCCGGGGCCGGATGGCCAGCCCCGCGCTCTGCGCCCGGCTCACGAGCTGGATCGACGAGATGCTGTCGCCGCCGAGGCCGAAGAAGCTGTCCCCCACCCCGACGGTGGGCACCCCGAGCACCTCGGCGAACAGGTCGCAGAGCAGCTTCTCGGTGGCGGTGCCCGGCAGGTCGTCGCCGGGCGCGGGCTCCTGGCCGGGCGCGGGCAGGGCCAGCCGGTCGACCTTCCCGTTGGGGGTCAGCGGCAGGGCGGCGAGCCGCACGAAGATGTTCGGCACCATGAACTCGGGCAGGTGGGCGGCGACGAAGGCGCGCACGGCCGCCGGGTCGGGGGCGGGTCCGCCAGCCGTCCCGACCAGGTACGCGACCAACTGCCGGCCGCCCGTGCCGACCTCGCGGACGACCACCGCCGCCTGCGCGACCGCGTCGTGGCGGGTCAGCACCGCCTCCACCTCGCCGGGCTCGATCCGGTGTCCCCGCACCTTCACCTGGTCGTCGACCCGGCCGACGAACTCCAGCTCCCCGTCGGGACGCCAGCGCACCAGGTCGCCGGTGCGGTACATCCGCTCGCCCGGCCCCGAGTACGGGTCGGCGACGAACCGGGTCGCGGTCAGCCCCGGCCGGCGCAGGTAGCCGCGGGCCAGCGCCCGCCCCGACACGTACAGCTCGCCGGCCACCCCGGCGGGGACGAGCCGGAGGCTGTCGTCGAGGACGTACACCTGGCAGTTGCGGACCGGGCGGCCGATGGGCACGGCGGCCCCCGCCCCGACCCGGTCGGCGCGCAGGTCGGCGCTGATGGTGGCGCACACCGTCGTCTCCGTCGGGCCGTACGCGTTGACCATGCGGCGGCCCGGCGCCCAGCGGGTCACCAGCTCGGCGGGCAGCGCCTCGCCGGCCAGCACCAGGGAGCGCAGGGTCGGCAGCGGCTGCACGGCGAGCTGGGTGAGCACCGCCGGGGGCAGCGTCGCGTGGGTGACCCCGTGCGCCCGGACGCACTCGGCGAGCGGCTCGCCGACGAGCAGCCGCTCGGTCGGCACGACCAGCGCCGCGCCGTTGGTCAGCGCCATGCACAGCTCCCAGAAGGAGGCGTCGAAGCTGGGCGAGGCGAACTGGAGGACCCGGGCCCGCCCGTCGACGCCGAGGTGGGCGGCCTGGGTGGCGGCGAGGCTGCTGACGCCCCGGTGGGTGACGACGACGCCCTTGGGGCGGCCGGTGGACCCCGACGTGAAGATCACGTACGCGGGGTGGGTCGGCAGCAGCGGGACCCGACGGTCCCCGTCGGTCGGGTCACGGTCCGGGCGGCCGGCCAGCTCCGCCGCCAGCGCCGGGTCGTCCAGGTCGAGGCGGGGCAGGCCGGCGGCCTCGGCGGCGGCGCGGGCCACCGGCGCGGCGTCCGCCCCGGCGAACACGACGCAGGCCGGCTCGGCGTCGGCCAGCATCTGCTCGACGCGGGGGCGCGGGTATTCCGGATCGACCGGCAGGTAGCCGCCGCCGGCCTTGGTGACGGCGAGGATCGCGGTGACCAGGTCGACGCCGCGCGGCAGGGCGAGCGCGACGAGCCGCTCCGGGCCGATCCCCCGGGCGACGAGCGCGTGGGCGAGCCGGTTCGCGGCGGCGTTCAGTTCGGCGTACGTCAGCCTGCGCGCGCCGCAGCGCACAGCGACCGCGTCGGGGGTGCGGGCGGCCCACGCCTCCACCAGGGCCGGCAGGGTCGCCAGGGGCACCGGGTCGGGGTTGCGGGACTGGGTGGACAGCCGGTGCCGCTCCTCGACGCCGAGCAGGTCGAGCCGCCCGGTGCGGGTCGCCGTCGCGGCGGGCAGCTCGGTGAGCAGCCGGATGAACCGGCGCAGCAGTCCCCGGGCGAAGGCCGCCGGGAACAGGTCCGGCCGGTACGACAGCCGCAGCCGCAGCCGGGTGCCGGCCGCCGCGTTGAGGCTCAGCGGATAGTGGGCGGCGTCGTCCGCGCCCGCCTCGACGCGCAGCGGCCCGCAGCGCAGCTCCCCGGACTCGGGGAAGTTCTCGAACGCGACGCAGGTGTCGAACAGCTCGCCCGTCCCGGCGACCTTCTGCACGTCGGCGAGGCCGAGGTGGTGGTGTTCGATGAGGTGCGCCTGCTCGTGCTGGATCCGCGTCAGCAGCGCCGACAGCGGTTCGTCGCGGCGCAGCCGCACGCGCACCGGCACGACGTTCATCAGCAGGCCGACCATGCTCTCCGCGCCGGCCAGCTCGGGGGGCCGCCCGGACACGGCCGCGCCGAACGTCACGTCGGAGCGGCCGGTGAGCTGGCCGACGAGCAGCGCCCAGGCGGCCTGGACGACGGTGTTGACGGTGAGGTCGTGCCGGCGGGCGAACGCGACGAGGTCCGCCGTGTCCCGCGGCCCGAGTTCGCCGGGCAGGCTGCCCGGCCAGACGGGGGCGCGGGCCGGGTCGGCGGGGGCGACGAGGGTCGGCCCGTCCAGGTCGGCCAGCGCCGCCCGCCAGGCCGCCTCGGCGCGCGGCCGGTCCTGCGCGCCGAGCCAGGCGAGGAAGTCCCGGTACGGCACCGGCGGCGGCAGCGCCGCACCGTCGCCCCCGTGCCCGTAGAGGGCGCACAGCTCGCGGATCAGCAGCGACGTGGACCAGCCGTCGAGCAGGATGTGGTGGTACGTGACGACGAGCCGGTGCCGGTCGCCGTCGACGCGGATCAGCCGGAACACGATCAGCGGGGCCCGGCGCAGGTCGAACCGGCGGCCCTGGTCGGCCTCGGTGTGCCGGGCGAGGGCGGCGTCGGGGTCCTCCCCCGGCTCGACGGTCACCTCCGTCCACGACAGGCCCGCCCCCGTGGTGATCACCTGCACGGGCGCGCCGGAGCGGCGTTCCCGGAAGCTGGCCCGCAGGTTGGGGTGCCGGCGCAGCAGCCCGCCCGCCGCCGCCTTCAGCGCGGCGGCGTCCAGGGGGCCGTGCAGGTCGAGGATGAGCTGCGCGGTCTGCACCTCCGGGCCGGCGCTGCCCTGCCAGGAGTGGAACATCATCCCGGCCTGCAACGGGGCCAGCGGCAGGATGTCCTCGATGTTCGACGTCGTCATGACACCGCTCCCTGTTCCGCCGCGAGCTCCTGCTCAAGGTCGTCGATCTCGTCCTGGGTCAGCGAGACCAGCGGCAGGTCCGCCGGCGTGTGACCGCCGGCGGACGGCGTCGCCGAGCTGGCCACGACGGCCTCCAGGGCGGCGTGCCAGTCGTCGGCCAGGTCGGCCACGTCGGTCTCGGCCAGCAGCCCCGCCGGCCACGACCAGGTGGTACGCAACTGCGGCCCGGCCGGGCCGTCCACGGTGACGGCCCCGATCTCCAGGGCGTGCGGCACGGGGTCGGCCGGGTCGGCCCCGCCCCGCAGCGCGAGGCCCTCCTCCGCCGGACCCCAGTCGTCCGGCTCGGCGGCGGGGAACCGGCCGAGATAGTTGAAGGCCACCTGCGGGGCCGGCAGCCGGGCGAGCGCGGGGCCGGTCCGGGGGTCGAGGTAGCGCAGCACGCCGTACCCGCCGGCCGGGGGCAGGGCGGCGAGCTGGTCCCTGACCCGCTTGACGGCGGCGCTGACGGTCGGGCCGCCGGTGCGCGCCTGCGCCCCGTCGACGGGGCCCGGGTCGAGCCGCACGGGGTGGATGCGGGTGAACCAGCCGACGGTGCGGGACAGGTCGGCGTCGGGCACGAGCCCGTCGCGGCCGTGCCCCTCCAGGGCGACCAGCACCCCGTCGGAGCCGCCCCGGCCCCGCCGGGCCAGCCACGGCGGCAGCGCCAGCGCCAGGGCGCTCAGCAGGATCTCGTCCACCCCCGTCCGGTACGCGGCCGGGGCCGTGGTCAGCGCGGCCAGGGTGCAGGCCGGCGACGCGGTGCGGGTGACGCTGCGCAGCCGCCCGTGGACGTCGACGCGGCGGTCGAGGGGCCGGTCGCCCAGCGGCGGGTCGGGCCGGTCCAGCAGCCGCGTCCAGGCGGCCAGCTCGGCGGCGCGGGTCGGCTCGGCGGCGCGGTCTGGCACGTCGGCGCGGTCTGGCGCGTCGGCGCGGTCTGGCGCGTCGGCGCGGTCTGGCTCCCCGGCCAGCGCCGCGACCTGTCGCGCCCAGGCGCGCAGCGTGGTGCCCGCCGGCTCCAGCGCCGGGGGCCGCCCCGCGTCGAGCGCGGCGCAGGCCGCGCGCAGGTCGGCCAGCAGGATCCGCCACGACACCCCGTCGACGGCGAAGTGGTGCACGACCAGCAGCAGCCGGTTCCCGACGTGCGGGGCGGCGGCGAACCAGACGGCCTGCACGAGCACGCCGTCGGCGGGGCGCAGCCGCCCGCGGGCGGCCCGCGCCTGCGCGGCGATGAGCGCCGGCCGGTCGGCCGCGTCGGCGTCGGCGAGGTCGACGACGCGCAGGCAGTCGTCGGCGCGTACCGCCCCGGCGGGCGGGATCTCCAGCTCCCACGGCTCGTCGCCCGGCCCGGTGCGGGCCCGCATCCGCAGCGCGGGGTGGTGGTCGAGCAGCGCCTGCACGGCCTCGCGGACCCGCTCGACGGTCTGCCCGGCGGGCACCCGCACCAGCATCGACTGGCTGAACGCGTCCAGCGGGCCGCCGAGTTCCTCCCGGGCCCAGGCCATGATGGGCGTCAGCGGCACGGTGCCGGTGCCGTCGTCGGCCGGGCCGCCGTCGGCGCCGTCCACGGTGGTCGCCACGGCGGCCAGGGCGCGCACGGTGCGCTGCTGGTAGACGTCCTTCGGCTTGAGGCGCAGGCCGGCGCGGCGGGCCCGGCTGACGAGCTGGATGGACATGATGCTGTCGCCGCCGAGGCCGAAGAAGCTGCCGTCGATGCCCAGCTCGGGCACCCCGAGCAGCTCGGCGAAGAGGTCGCACAGGATGCGTTCGGCCGGGGTACGCGGAGCCGGGCCGGTGAGCGACCCGTCGAGTTCGGGCTCGGGCAGCGCCGCCCGGTCGACCTTCCCGGTCGGGGTCAGCGGCAGCGCGTCGAGCACCACGAGCCGCGCCGGCAGCAGGTACTCGGGAAGCTGGTGGCGCAGCCACTCGCGGACCTGCGCCGCCGTGAGGGTGGCGGGGCCGGCGGGGGTGACGTAGCCGACGAGCCCGGCGCGTCCCGCCTCGTCGGGGCGGGTCACCACGACGGCCGCGCCGACGTCCGGGTGCCGGGCGATCGTCGCCTCGACCTCGCCGGGTTCGACCCGGAAGCCCCGGATGTTGACCATGTTGTCGACGCGGCCGGCGTACTCCAGGTCGCCGTCGGGGCGCAGCCGCACCCGGTCGCCGGTGCGGTAGAGCCGGCCGCCGGGCGGGCTGGCGTACGGGTCGGCGACGAACCGCTCCGCCGTGAGTCCGGGCCGGCCCACGTACCCGCGCGCCAGCCGCGCGCCGCCGACGTAGAGTTCGCCGACCGCGCCGGGCGGCACGGGCACGAGCATCGGGTCGAGGACGTGCGCGGTCAGGCCGGCCACCTCGCGGCCGATCCGGCTGAGGCCGTCGCCGACGTCGTCGGGCCCGAGGGTACGCGCGGTGACGTGCACGGTGGTCTCGGTGATCCCGTACATGTTGACCAGTCGCGGCCGGTCCCAGCCGTGCCGGGCGGCCCACCGACGCACCGAGGCGTGCTCCAGGGCCTCGCCGCCGAAGACCACCCAGCGCAGCGCGTGGGGCCGGTCGGACCGGGAGTCCACGTCCTCGAACTGGGCGAACGAGGAGGGGGTCTGGTTGAGCACGGTGACCCCGGCGTCGGTGACCAGGCGGTGGAAGTCCTCGGGGTTGCGGGAGACCCAGTAGGGCACCACGACGACCCGGCCGCCGGTGCTCAGCGCGCCCCAGATCTCCCACACGGAGAAGTCGAACGACGAGCTGTGGAACATGGACCAGACGTCGTCGGGGCCGGCGGCCAGGAACTCCTCGCCCCAGTGCAGCAGCCGGGCGACGGCGGAGTGCGGGACGGTGACGCCCTTGGGGCGGCCGGTCGAGCCCGACGTGTAGATCACATACGCCGCGCTGTCCCCTGTCGTCGGCACCGGAGGAACCGCGTCGACCGGCTCCGCAGCCTCCGCGTCGACCTCCACCACCCGCCACGGACCCGACGGCAACCGACCCGCCGCACCCGCACCCCCCAACACCACCGACACACCCGAATCCGCCAACATCCACGACAACCGCTCCGCCGGATAATCAACATCCAACGGCACATACGCCCCACCAGCCTTCAACACCCCCAGACACCACACCACCAACTCCACCGACCGCCCACCACACACCCCCACCAACGAACCCCCACCAACCCCCAACCCCCGCAACAACCCCGCCACCACATCCGACCGCGCCCCCAACTCCCCATACGTCAACACCACCTCCCCACACACCACCGCCACCGCACCCGGCGAACGATCCACCCACCGACCCACCAACTCGTGCACCAGCAGCGCGCGGTCGGCGGGCTCCGGGGGTGGCGCGGCCGCCGCCGACCAGCAGGCGAGCAGGGACCGCTCCGCCGCGCCGGCCAGCGGCTCGCGCAGGTACCGGCGGTCCGGCGCGGTCACCATGTCCCACAGGGCGGCCACGAACCAGTCGCGCAGCAGCCGCACCTGCTCGGCCCGGACGGCGTCGGTGTGGAAGTCCATGGCCAGCAGCACCCGGTCGGAGACGGGGTCGCGGACGACGCCGATGTTGAGCGGGAAGTTCGTCGGCTCGGCGCGGACGGTGGAGAAGCTGCCGATCTTGCCGTCGAGGATCTCGGTGCCCCGGCCGGAGAGCATCTCGGCCATCACGTGGAAGTGGTTGTAGACGAAGTTGACGTTGACCGGCTGGTCCATGCCGAGCCGGCGCTGCATCTCGGCCATGGGGAAGCGGCGGTGCGGCAGCATGTCGCGCTCGGCCGCGAAGACCGCGGCGATCAGGTCCGTCCACGTGCCGTCGGGCAGCGCCAGCCGGAACGGCAGCGTGTTGAGGAACAGCCCCCGCACGTCGTCGCCGCCGGCCTCCTCCGGCCGGCCGTTGGCGGTCACCCCGACCAGCACGTCGGTCGCGCCGGTGGCGTAGCCGACCGTACGCAGGCAGGCCGCGACGAACAGGGCCTTCAGCGGGGTGCCGCACCGGTTGGCCAGGTCCCCCAGCGCCGCGCAGAGCTCGGGGCTGAGCACGGTCTCGACCGAGCCGTAGCGCTGGCGGGCGTCGGTGGCATACCACCACTCGCCCGCGAAGCGCTGCTCGCCGGGCAGCTCCGGCACGGGCCCGTCGGGCCAGCGCAGCAGCCGGGTGTCCGGCGGCTCGGCCAGCCGCTCGCGCCAGAACCGTTCGGTCCCGGTCGAGGTGAGGGCGGCGCGTTCCAGCTCGACGAAGTCGCGGTACTGCGCGGTCAGCGGCGGGTCCGCCGGCTCGACGCCGTCGCGCAGTCCCTGGTAGACCCGCATGATCTCGCTGAGCGTGGAGTGCAGGCTCCAGCCGTCGAACACGGCGTGGTGCTCGGTGAGGGTCCACTGGAACACGTCGTCGGTGCGGCGGTGCACGTGCATCCGCAGCAGCGGCGGGCGGTCGTGGTCGAACGGGGTGACCCGCTGGTGCTCCAGGTAGGCCCGGACGATCTCGTCCTGCGCCGCCTCGTCGAGGTCGCGCAGGTCGTCGCAGCCGACCGGCAGGACCGCCTCGGCGTGCACGAGCTGGAGCGGCTCGCTGTAGTCGGTGAGCGACAGCGCCGTACGCAGGATCGGGTGCCGGCGCACGACGTGCGCGACGGCCCGGGAGAAGGCGTCGGCCTCGAACGGCGCGCGCACCTTCATGCTGTCGACGTTGTGGTACGGCAGCCGCTCCGGGTCGCGGGTCATCTCGTAGACCATGCCGACCTGCAACGCCGTCATCGGGTACGCGTCGACGAGCCCGCCCGGCAGGTGGGCCCGGTCGGCGGCGTCGACCAGCTCGAACGGGCGGCGCGTCGGGGCGTCGGGGACGTCGACGACCGTGCAGGCGGCGGCGAGCTCGGCGATCGTGGGGCGGTGGAACAGCTCCTGCAACTCGAAGGTGATGCCGCTGGCGCGGGCCGCGCCGAGCACCCGGATGCTGCGGATCGAGTCGCCGCCGAGGTGGAAGAAGTTGTCGTGCCGGCCCACCTGGACGGGGCCGAGCGCGTCGACCCAGATCTCGGCGAGCCGCCGCTCCACCGGGCCCTGCGGGGGGACGTAGTCGCCGCTGCCGGCGGGGCGGGCCTCCTCGACGGGGTCGGGCAGCCGCCGGTGGTCGGTCTTGCCGCTGGGCGTCAGCGGGATCGCCGCCAGCTCCACGAAGCGCGCCGGCACCATGTAGTCGGGCAGCCGGTCCGCCAGCCACTGCCGCAGCTCGGCGACCGGCACCGTCGACCCGGCCGCCGGCACCACGTACGCGATGAGCTGCGGGGCCCCCGCGTCGTCGGGCCGGATGGTGACGGCCGTGCCGGTGACGCCGGGGAACTGGTGGGCGACGGCCTCGATCTCGGTCAGCTCCACCCGGAAGCCCCGGATCTTGATCTGGCTGTCGGCGCGGCCGGCGTACTCCAGGGTCCCGTCGGGACGCCACCGGGCCAGGTCGCCGCTGCGGTAGAGGCGCGCGCCCGGCTCGTCGCCGACCGGGTCCGCCACGAAGCGTCCGGCGGTCAGCCCGGGCTGGCCGAGGTAGCCCCGGGCGACCCCGGGCCCGCCGACGTACATCTCGCCGATGACGCCGACCGGGCAGGGCCGCAGGTGCCCGTCGAGGACGTGGATCGCCAGGTCCGCCAGCGGGCGGCCGATCTGGGTGAGGGCGCGGGTCAGGTCGTCGGCCCCGACCTCGCGGAACGTGTTGTGCACGGTGGTCTCGGTGATCCCGTACATGTTGACCAGTCGCGGCCGGTCCCAGCCGTGCCGGGCGGCCCACCGACGCACCGACCCGTGGTCGAGGGCCTCACCGGCGAAGACGACGTAGCGCAGCGCCAGCGGCTGCGGGTGCGACTGCCGGTGCGGGTCGGCGAGGCGGGCGTCGGCGGCCTCGAACTGGACGAACGCGGACGGGGTCTGGCTGAACACGGTCACGCCCGCGTCCCGCACCAGCGCGTACAGGTCGTCGGGGCTGCGGGAGACCCAGTAGGGCACCACGACGAGCCGGCCGCCGGTGCCCAGCGCGCCCCACGTCTCCCAGACGCAGACGTCGAACGACGAGCTGTGGAACATGGACCAGACGTCGTCGGGGCCGAAGTCGAAGTCGCGGGCGGCCGAGGCGAACAGCCGGACCGCGTTGCGGTGGGTCACCGTGACGCCCTTGGGGCGGCCGGTCGAGCCCGACGTGTAGATCACATACGCCGCGCTGTCGCCCGACACCTCCACCGGCGGCGGCACCTGGTCGACCGGCTCCGCAGCCTCCGCGTCGACCTCCACCACCCGCCACGGACCCGACGGCAACCGACCCGCCGCACCCGATGCCCCCAACACCACCGACACACCCGAATCCGCCAACATCCACGACAACCGCTCCGCCGGATAATCAACATCCAACGGCACATACGCCCCACCAGCCTTCAACACCCCCAGACACCACACCACCAACTCCACCGACCGCCCACCACACACCCCCACCAACGAACCCCCACCAACCCCCACCCCCCGCAACAACCCCGCCACCACATCCGACCGCGCCCCCAACTCCCCATACGTCAACACCACCTCCCCACACACCACCGCCACCGCACCCGGCGAACGATCCACCCACCGACCCACCAACCCGTGCACCGTCAGGTCGGCGTCGTCACCCGCCGGGTCCACCACCGCCGACGTCTGGGCCGCCGACCAGGACCGGATCAGCGACCGCTCGGCGGCGTCCATCGCGGCGAGCCGCCCGACCGCCAGCCGGGGCTGGTCGAGAGCGCTCGACAGCAGGTGCGACCAGTGCCGGAAGAAGTGCTCGACCGAGTCGCGGCCGAACAGGTCCGTGCAGTACTCGATCTCGATGTCGAAGCGGTCGCCGTCGTCGTAGACGGTGAACGTGAGGTCCAGCTTCGCGGTGTCCGTGGGCACGAACTCGCGGGTGAGGAACGACGCGCCGGCCCCCGCCCCGGCTCCGCCCGCGACGCCGGCCCCGGCCGCCGGCCCGACCCCCGCTTTCGACCCGGTCTCGTGGAACGCGAACAGCACCTGCACGAGCGGGCCGTGGCTGGGCACCCGCTGCGGCACGAGGCGGTTGACCAGCCGGTCGAACGGCACGTCGAGGTGCTCCAGGGCGTCCAGCACCGACTCCTGGGTGCGCGCCACGACGGCCTCGAAGGTCGGCTCGCCGCCCAGGTCGGTGCGGGCCACCATCGTGCCGGCGAACAGGCCGACCACGTCCAGGAAGCGGCTGTCCCCCCGGCCGGCGACCGGCGAGCCGACGACGAGGTCGGTCTGCCCGGTCTGCCGGTGCAGGAAGACGTGGAAGGCCGCCAGCAGCACCACGTACGGCGTGACACCGCTGGCCGCCGCCAGGGCCCGCACCCGGTCGCGGGCGCCGGGCTCCACGGTGAACCGCAGGGTCTCGCCCCGGTAGGTGAAGTCGCGGGGCCGGGGCCGGTCGCGGCCGAGTTCGAGCAGCTCCGGCGCGCCCCGCAGCTGCTCGACGCGCCGGTCGAGGTCCCGCTGCGCCCGCGGCCCGGCCAGCCATTCCCGCTGCCGGGCGCTGTGCTCGACGTACGTGGCCTCCGCCGGGGGCGGGACGGGAGCGCCGCCCAGCCCGGCGGCCAGCTCCCGTTCGACGATCTCCAGCGAGAGGCCGTCGACGGCGATGTGGTGGAACGTGAGGTGGAGCAGCCGCACCCGGTCGTCGACGGCGAACACCGCCGCGCGGACCAGGGGCCCGGCGCCCAGGTCGAACGGCCGGCGGGACACCTCCCGCACCACCTCGGCGCACCGGGCGTCGCGTTCGGCGGCCGGGCAGCCGGTGAGGTCGTGCACCTCCAGGGGCAGCTCGCGGCCCGGCAGCAGGCGCTGCACCGGCTCGCCGTCGACCTCCTCGAAGGCCGTGAACAGCGCGTCGTGCCGGGCCAGCAGGCGGCCGACGGTGGCGACGACCTCCGGCAGCGGCACGGCGTCCCGCAGCCGCCACGACACCGGAACGTGGTACGCGGCGCTGGCCGGCGCCAACCGGTCGATGAACCACAGCCGCTGCTGCTCGCTGCTCAACGGCCAGCGCTGGTCGTCCTCACCCATGGGACGCGGCGTTCTCGGCCTGGTCCACGTTCCCGGCCTGGTCCATGGCGAGGGCGAGGCTCTTCGGCCGCATGTCCTGCCAGTTCTCCTCGACGAAACGCAGCGCGTCGTCGCGCCCGCCCGGCCCCCATGCCACGGTCCAGCCCGCCGGCGTCTCGGCGAATTCCGGCCACAACGAGTGCTGCGACTCGGCGTTCACCAGCACCAGAAACGTGCCGTCCGCATCGTCGAATGGATTCATGATCCGCCTCCGGTCCACATCGATGCCGCAGGGAGTCCACATAGCCCCCGGAAGCGGCCGTGCAGAATCCTGCCGGGCGATAGCGGCGGCAGCCAGAAATTGCCACTTTCACCAAGTGGCAGTTGGTGTAAACGGTTTCCGCAGGAGCGCGCGGACAGCCGGATGCCGGCGGCGGCGAAAAACGCCGCGGGGCAGGCGGGAGATGAAAGGCGGCTACGCGGCCTCGGCCACCGGAATCAGCGAGACGATCTGCAGCTCACTCGCGCTCGGATCGGTGAGGGTCACGACATCGACAAGCGTCGTGCGGTGCTCGCTGAGCCGGATGCCCCGCCTGGACCGCAACGCGCACCCGTACGCGGCGTGGGCGTTCCACAGGCAACGGGCCTCGGGACTGGTTTCCAGGCAGGCGTCCACCAGAGCGGCGATCCCCGCGTCCTGGGGGTGCAGCGCCTGGGCGATACGCATCTGGGTGAGCAGCGGCGCCGCCCAGTCGGTCTCCCAGTTGACCAGCCGGCGGCGCGCGTCGGCGTCGGTCAACAGCCAGCGGGGATAGCTGGGATCGCTGCGCAGCCAGGGATAATAGGCCTCGCACACCTCGTTGTGCAGCACCACCCGCGCATACCGGTCGAGGACGTAGGTCGCCCAGCGCTGCCCCTCGACGAACTGGCGCAGGGCGGGGCCGAGGACGACGGCGGTCGCGCCGACCGTCGACGGCGCCGGCATCCGGCCGACCGCCAGGAGGTACAGCAGCTCCCGCTCGCGCCGGTCGAGGCGCAGCGCCTCGGCGACGGCGTCGAGGAAGGCGTCCGAGTAGTTGGCCCGCACCCCGCGTTCCAGGTTGCTGTACCAGACGACGCTCACCCCGACGATCTCCGCGATCTCCTCCTGGGTGACGGTCGACCGACGGGCCCGACGCCTGCGGACGACCTGCCGGTCCTCGGGCACCAGCCGGTGCCGCCAGGCTCTGACGCAGGCGGCCAACTCGCTGTTCTGATCCGCCGAGACCTGCCGGATGGCAACCATTTCTACCTCGTTCTGGCGCAGCCGTGAATGATTGTTCCACGCATTTGGACCTGCACCGAAATGGAACACCGGCCAGCGGTCACACGGCTCTGCCAAGAGCCGGAAGCAGGGCGGATCGATCGGTCGACGGCTGCCCGTCGCCGGGACCGAGCGATCCTGTGTACGCCACATTCGGCCGAATAGGCCAAAGCCAGCTCGCGACGACACCGACACAATCGCGCCCAGCGACCGTCACGAATGTGGATGCTACCGCTCGGGGACCCGGACACCAATAGCTGCGTATCGAGAAGATCACGGTCCGGTCATCTGCCCGAAATCTTTCCACCGACCTGCACCAACTCGTCACGGACTTGGCCACCCTGCCCCCTTGGCCACGTCCACGGGCGTGCGCACTACTTGCCCGTGATGGCCCTGTTGCGTAGATCGTGACCCGCGCCGAGGCCCGCGCGGCACACCCCCGCGCCGACCGACGACAGCAATACATTCAAGTACGGCTCTCCATTCGCGGGACCGCAATTCACAACGAATTGCGCCGCCCCGAAGCGCGCCGTTCGGCACGCCGTTTCCCGGCACGGATATGAGTCGCGGAGAGCCCCGGAGTCCCAATCGCCGCAGTTGCGGCCGACTTCCCGTCCGGGGCGCATATCCCCTGGTAGAGGCGGGTTCTCCAGCGCCGCGAGACGCATGTCATACGAAACGCGGGAGAAACGAGGGCTGGTTAGCGTCCCGCTCGTTGAACATTTCCACTCCTTTCCGGGGAGACACTTTGAAGGTACGAACATCGAGGAGCGTGCGTATTCTCCTCGCGGTGGCCGTCTCGTTGACGGCCCCGGTCGCGCTGGCCGCCCCGGCCATGGCGGCATCCCCCACCCCCGCCGCGCCGCCCCCCGCCGCGCCGGCGGGCCTGCCCGACCCGACGGCGCGCGGACCGTTCGGTCACCAGGCCGTCCAGGAGGCAAAGTTCGGCCTCGCCGACATCCAGGAGCCCAACTCCGCCGGGGCCGACCCGACGCCGGGGACGGCGCAGGCGGCGGAGCAGATCGAGATCCGCGGCCAGCTCTACACGCCGGACTGGGCCAAGCGCACCACGCCGTCGCCGCTGATCGTCCTGGTGCACGGCAACCACGGCTCGTGCGACTCCGGGCAGAACAGCGCCCAGCTCACCTGCGCCCAGTTCAAGCACAACGAGAACGGCTACGCCTACCTCGCGGAGAACCTCGCCACCTGGGGTTACACGACGTTCTCGGTGTCGCAGGACCAGCTGATGATGCGGCAGGACAGCAGCAAGGGCAAAGGCATGCACAGCCGGCGCATGCTCATCGCCGCCACCCTGGACGCGCTCAGCGCGGCCAACCGCGCCGGGGGCCTGCCGGTCGACGAGCACACGACCGTCGGCACCACGCTCTCCGGCCGCCTCGACCTGACCCGCATCGGCCTGATGGGACACTCGCGCGGCGGTGACGCCGTGTCGAGCTTCATCGACTACAACCGCATCCGCACCGACGGCCCGCGCTACCCCCTGCGCGGCGTCATCTCCCTCGCCCCGGTGGACTACGAGCGCAAGGCCCCGTACGGCATGCCGTACCTGACGATCCTGCCGATGTGCGACGGCGACGTGTCCAACCTCCAGGGCGCGCGCCTGTTCGAGCGCAGCCAGTACGTCAACCCGGGCGACCCCTTCCCCCGCATCCAGGTCGAGCACCTCGGCGCGATCCACAACTGGTACAACACCGTCTGGTACGCCGACGGCGGCGCGGACGGCCAGGGCAACAACGACGCCGCCTGCGGCAACTCGGCCCCGTTCGCGACGAACAACATCCACCCGAACAACCTGCGGCTCAGCGGCGCGGCCAGCTACACCGACCCCGACCTGAACTACGCCATCGACAACTCGGACCCGCTGAACCCGGCCGTGAACACCAAGTTCTCCGGCGACGCGGCCCGCATGGGCGACCAGGAGAAGCTGGGCCTGGCCACGATGGCCGCCTTCTTCCGCCGCTACGTCGGCGGCGAGGGCGCGTTCCAGCCCTGGCTGACCGGCGAGCTGGCCAACACCGCCAGCGGCCTCCAGGTCCCGGCGACGGCCTGCCCGACCAGCCCGTCCGGCACGGCCATCCCCTGCAACGAGCGGGTCAACACCAGCTACTTCGCCGCGCCGCAGGAGCGGGTGGACGTGATCCGCCCCGAGGTGGAGAACCCCCTCGGCCTCAACGCCCTCGGCGGCGCGCTGACCGGCAGCGGCTTCGCCGACCCGTACGCCCAGGCGGCCGGCGTCGCGCCGAAGCCGGCGGCGACGGCCGGCGGCTACGACTGGTGCAACCCGGAGCCCCAGGACTTCGCGCCCGCGCAGCTCGGCAAGACCGGGCTGCCGACCGCCGCCAAGCCCTGCCCGCTGCCGGCGGCCGGCGCGCTCGGCGGGCAGAACGCCACCCGCGAGAACAGCCCGATCAACCACTCCTACGGCCGGCAGCTCACCCTCGCCTGGGAGCCGGCCTCCCCCGCCACCCTCACCGCCGCGATCCCGGCCGCGTCCAAGGACGTACGGGGCCTCAAGGCGCTGGCCCTCAGCGCCGCCGTCAACTTCTTCGACACCCGCAACCCGGGCGCCGACAACCGGGGCGACAACACCCGCGACACCACCGTCAACGGCACCCCGACCAGCCCGGTCTGGCCCAACGAGCTGCCCACGTCGTACGACCCGACGTCGACCACGCAGCGCTTCGTCATCGCGCTGAGCGACACGGCCGGGCACGAGGCCACCGTCGACGCCGGCGACCCGCGCTGGGGCAACGCCCTGCACATGTCCACCGGCACGAACACGCCGAACACGCACATCGTCCTCGACCAGATCCGCGTGCCGCTGAGCGAGTTCGCCGCGCAGGGCGTCGACGTCAGCTCCCTGGCCAAGCTCGAACTGCGCTTCGGGGCGGGCGACCTGCCGAAGTCCGGCTCGATCCAGCTCGCCGACGTACGCTTCCAGGAGAGCGCGGCCGGGGCGCGGCTGCTGTCCGACGGCAACCACGCCAACGGCGCGGGCTACGGCAAGTCCGCCCTCGGCGGCCCGGACCCGGCGACCTACCTCGCCGCGTACGACAACACCCCCGGCAAGGTCGCGCTGGTCGACCCGGTCGCGAACCCGCGCGGGAACACCACCTGGACCGTCGACGACGACGGGAGGCAGTGCCCCACCGCCCAGTTCACCTCGATCCAGGCGGCCGTCGACCACGCGTCGCCGTGGGACACGATCGTGGTCTGCGCGGGCGTCTACCGGGAGTCCTCGACGCCGGTGCACCACGCGTCCAACCCCGTGCAGGCCGGCGCACGCAACGGCCTCACCATCACCAAGCCCCTGAAGATCAAGGGCGCGGGCGCGGACAAGGTGACCATCGAGCCGGACCAGTCGCTCGGCACCCTCGCGGGCGACCAGCCCTACCTGCGCGACGGCGGCGGCAACGTGATCACCGTGTCGCGGCAGTCGCTCGGCTCCACCGACACCAACGAGATGTTCGTCGACATCTCCGGCGTGACCGTCACCTCCGGCGACGTCTGGGCCGAGGCCGGCATCGCCTTCTTCGGCGCGGCCGGTCGCGTCGCGGACAGCGTCGTCGGCCCGCTGCGGGCCGCCACCACCGCGCAGGAACTGGCCGAGCACCCGCACGGCTGGGGCATCGTCAAGACCGGCGTGATCCGGGGGGCGGGCGTCGCCACCGTCGAGAGCGAGGTGACCGTCACCGGCAGCGTGGTCACCGGCTACCAGTCCGGCGGCATCCTGTTCGACGGCGCGCGGGGCACGGACGGCAGCCCGGACAACACCGCCCGGACCGGCATCCGCCACCACGGCTACGTGACCGGCACGGTCGTCACGGGCGCGTCGAGCAGCGTGTTCCCGCAGGTCGGCATCCAGTACGCCAGCGGGGCAACCGGCTTCGTCGACGACAGCCGGATCACCGGGAACTACCACCGGCCCGCGCCGGAGAAGTCCTTCGGCATCCTGCTGACCGACGCCGGCACCGACACCGCCGGGGCGCTCACCGTCTCCGGCGACATCATCACCGGCAACGGGTTCGCCGTCTACAACGCCAACGCCGACAACACGGGCGTACGCGAGGCCGCCCCGGTCACGGTGACCGGCAGCTACCTCGGCAAGCGCGCGCCGCTCGCGGGCGGCCCGGCCGACCCGCGCACCGGGGTCGAGGCGATCTCCGGCCCCGACAGCACGGGCGCGGCCACCGTCACCGTCGCCAAGCGGCTGCCGAAGCCGCCGAAGGCGGTGCCGACCGGGGTGGGTCGCGTCGCCGACCACGCCCCGTGGGCCCAGGTGGCCGACCCGGGGCAGGGCGCGGTGTTCCAGGTCGGGACGACGGTGCGCCCGCTGATCCGGGGCACCGACGACTTCGCCATCGCGTCGGCGACCCTGCTCGTCAACGGCGTCAGGGTCGGCACCAGCACCGTCGCCCCGTACCTGTTCGACTGGACGCCCGGCGCCAGGGACGCCGGCCGGCAGGTCAAGCTCCAGGCGCTGGTCGTCGACTCGGCCGGGCGGGCGACGCTGTCCAAGGCGGTGGTGGGCAAGGTGGCCCCCGTGACGCCGCCGCCGACGGTGCAGCTCGGCAAGGTGACGACCGACGCCAAGGCGGGCACGGCGACGATCGCCGCCACCGTCAACACGGCCGGCACGCTCACCCTCACCGGCGACAAGGTGGTCGGTGTGACGAAGCAGGTGAGCAAGGCGGGCACGGTCACGCTGACCGTGACGGTCGCGCCCGCGTACCGGCAGGAGCTGGTGAAGGCGGGGCGGCTCGACGTGACGGTCACGGTCGCGTTCGGCAACGCGACGGGGCAGAGCGCGAGCAAGACCGTGCAGGTGCGACTGCTCAAGAAGTGACGATCCGGCAACTCGGAAGCTGACCGGAGGGGTCCCGCAGCAGGGGCCCCTCCGGCGGTGTCCGCTGCGGCCTACCCATCTCTCCGCCCACGCGCAGGTGCTCAGTCACCGACACGTGGCCTGGGCACTCGGCCTTCGGCCGCGTAGCGGAGACGTTCGGCGGCGAGAAAGGCCCTCCCCAGCCCGGTCCGGACGTCCGCGGCACTACGACCGCTGCACTTGATGACGTAGAAGAGAACGGTGTTGATGGCGGTTACGGCACCGGCATAAACATAGACGTCTTTGACAAGATCGAGATAGATCAGCGTGCCAATTACCCCGCAGGTCACCGCATAGAAAGCCGCCGATGGTGTCCAGCCGCTGAAGGCATCAAGGCCGGCAACACGGCTGGCCGGAACGGTCGAAAGCTGCGCCGCCTTGGCGCGCCGCAGCGCCAGCCGGGCGAAGGACAGGCAGGACCAGTTACAGATGAACACGAAGAGCACGCCGACCGGCGTGAAGACAGACCACCAACGCCCCTGCACCAGCGTCGGTGGCAGGACCAGCAGGAAGGCAGCTACCGCAAAGAGCCGCATGTGCAGTTCGGCGAGGACGGCGAGCAGACTCAGCCACCCCTGGCGCAGGCCGGCCACCAAAGGGGTCAACCCGGCGAAGAGGTTCTGGTAGTAGCGCGCACCGACGAGGAGGAAGCTCAGGCCGACCATGCGTACCGGGAGGTTCTCCGCAAAATCGGAGATCGGGTAGTCCGGCTGCCGCAGGTCATCGAGGTAGGGAAACCTGTCTGACGGGGTTCCGGTCGCCTGTTGCAGGAAGGCGATCGCCTGGTTCCCCCAATCCCAGCCCAGGTCACGCAACCACCAGGTGACCAGGATCGTGGCCGCGACATACCAGGCCGCCGCCGACAGCCATGAAGCAGTGAGGAGCCAACGGATGTGCATGCTACGACGAGGATGCCGGTAGAGCCCCTGACTCCGCCGGATCCGCCAGACCTGCCATTGCCGGGCTGGCGCTCCGGCCAGCGGCATGAAGAGGTCGAGCAGGGCGGCCAGCCACCGAATTCTGACCTGGCCGACTCGTCCACGGCGGGTAGCCGCCATGGCGGCGAGTTCCTCGTCGAAGAATCGGCGAAGCTGTGGGTAGAGGGGGGCTGGAGGCGGATCCGGCCGAAAGAGCAGCAACCGGCGGGTCGGCTCGCCGTCGACGAGGTCCTCGATGAACCGGGCCATCACCGGGGTCTCGGCATAGAAGAGGTCCGGCACCGTGCCGTCGGATCCGCCGGGTGCGCCGGAGATGGCGACAAGTAGTTGACCGACCGAATAGAGATCGGTTCTGTTCGTGCCGGTGCCGCCGGCCCTGAGCTCGGGCGCGACATAGGTCGCGTCCGGGCCTCCGATGCCCGGAAGGGCATGGGTGTAGAGGTAGTTGACACCGAGATCGATGAAGATGAAGGAGGGGCGCGCTCCTTCCTCGCCACTCGCGACGATGATGTTCGACGGGGACAGGTCGCAATGCCGGAGCCCGGCCTGCTCGAGCTCAGCCATTGCAGCGAAGAGCTCCCGGCCAAGATCGGCCAGCACGTCGATTTCGATCTCGCGCGCCGCGGCTGCGGGTCGCCGAGTCGTTCGGTCGGCGGAAGCCGACCCCGGCGTGTTGCCGCGCCGGCGGTCGAGATGTTCGGCGAGGGTTTCCCCCGGAACATAATCCATCAGGATCCAGCTGGCGCTGCTCGCCCATATCTGCACCAGATGTCGCAGATCGCGGCTGGGCACGCCGTACCTGGAATAGTACTCCGCGGTATTTCTGACGATTGTCGGCACCTGCAAGAATGGATATACCAGGCACTTCAGCGCGAGCTGCCGACGCCGTCCGTGTGCCGCCCCGACCGGGTAACCCGCCAGGATGAACGAGGTGGTGCCGTGTCGGTGAAACCGGACCGTGTCGAAGTCGATGCCGTTCCACTCACTGCGGGCCGAGGCGCTCGGCTCGATCTCGCTCGTATCGTGCCCCGGGATCCAGGCATCCGGACTGTAATGTTCGGCGATTGCCCGGCGCACGGCGGGGTCCCGCACCAGCGGCACGCACAACGAGTCGCAATCGTGACCGGTCTGCCCATGCCCGCCGTCTGAGTCCACCTCCTTGCGGGGATGGCGGTATTCATCGGAGTGCCGCAGAGACACAAGGGTGATCAGGAGCAGCCCGAGATGACCGAAGACGTTCTCGAGCGGCCGCTGGACCGATTCCGGTCGGGCACGGAACCCACCACACCACCCGTGGAGATCGTCCACCACGCTGTCCCAGGACCGCTCGAACAGGCTGAGGAAACTCTGTGCGTCGGTCGGCAGCTGGAGCAGCGTCACTCCCCAGCTGTAGCGAGTCAAGCCCACCAGCTCCTGCTCGGCGGGTCCACTCTCCTCGGCGTCAGGGGAGATGGCCCGGAGAACGGTCGAGAGGGTGTCTCGCCTAGCGCTACTGTGCATGATCCTTCGCAACTATGGTGAGGCGTGGCACGGCTCGGATACGCCCGCCGGGAATGAGCGCGGGGTCACGGTTCTCGATGGCGCAGTACATGACTTCATAGCCACCCCGGGCCCCGGCGATGACGCGCCCGGAGTCCATCTCGTGCCGTTTGACCTCAGGCATCCACGGCAAGGGCGCCAGGTCGAGCACGTATGGCGCTTCCCCCGGCTCGGTCATCCGCCGCTGCAGCATGCGCCGCTCGACTCGATAGTCACGCATCGCACGCAGGTACCCGGCCCCGAGCCCGTCCCTGATCGCGTTGAGGTGCCGAGCGGCGTAGCGCTGCGAGAGTGACACCCCGTCGCGGGGCGGGCGGATCGGCCGGGTGCTGAGCGAGAGCACATGGGTGCAGCCGTCCTGCAGTGCAATGCGGTAGGGGTGGGGAGTCAACACGCCACCGTCGACCACCCGCTCACCGCGGAAGACAGCCGTGCCACGCAACGCCACCGGCAGCCATGCACTGGCGACGAGGGCACTACGCAGGTCGGCGCGGGAGGTGAAATCATGGACCGTCTCGGTCCGGATCTCGTCGGCCAGGGTGATCGCGATGTGCAGCGGGACGGGCGAAGCGATCACCCTGTCATAGTCGAGCGGTTTGAGCTGGTCGACCACGACTCCGAAGGCGTAGTCCAGGTCAAGGATGTGGCCCCGGAAGAACCGCCGGAAGTCGACGAATTTCCGGGTGGTCAGATCGTCATAGTAGATCGACAGTGGATACCAGCTGCCCCCGGCCAGGAAGTAGGCGCTGTTGATCGCGCCGGACGACGCCGAGTAGACGGCGTCGAAGGCTGTGGTCATGCCAAGGTCTTCCAGCGCACACAGCATGGCACCGGAAACCACGCCTCTTATTCCACCACCCTCAACAGCCAATCCGATCTTGAAATCGTCCGACCGGTTGCCTGGAGAGTCGTTCTCCCTCCGCCGACGCCGCAGCGCCTCCAGCACAGGATGATTCGTCAGCCAGGGCGCGTCATCCATCTTCGGTACCCCCTTACCGAGACCAGAATTCGCCGCTGCCGCTCGCGCCGCATCCGCCGAAACAGGCTGCCACGCTGGTTAGCTACGGTCAAGAAAAGCGCTTCCGGGGGTCGGATATCCAACAGGAGGCGCGTGGCACGCCCGTCGCCATTCGCAATCCGGCCAGGGCTCATTCACGTTCACGCGGGGATCGCCGGTGGAGCCGACCGCCGAGCCCCGGCACCGACGAACGCCGGGCAGCCCGTCGGCCATTCTCGCCGGAGCAGCCCCGCCCTGGCAGGCGGCGATAGCAGCGCCAAACCGATTAAGCACACCTCGAAGATCGTGTACGATGAGCGGCGCACCACGCCATCATTCACAGGACGCCCATGCCGCAACCCTCCCAGGTGACCGCCGTCGAGATCTCCCGGTTCCCCGGCGTCACGCGCGCCGCTGTGAGCAACTGGCGTCGGCAGCACCCCGGCCTTCCCGCTCCGTCGGACGAGGACGTCACCGTCCGGGCGAGAGCCATCGTCTTCCCCCGAGATTCGGCACCAGGGCGCGGCGCACTGCTTCCACCGGAAGGACCACGTTGAACAGCAGCAAACACTCCGAGCTGGCGAATCACGCCTGGTCGGTCGCCGATCTCCTGCGCGGCGACTACAAGCAGTCCGACTACGGCAAGGTGATCCTGCCGTTCACCGTGCTGCGCCGGCTGGAGTGCGTCCTCGAACCCACCCGCGATCGGGTCCTCGCGGAGCACGACCGGCTCAAGGACAAGGACGTGGACGTCTCCCGGTTCCTGCGCCGTGCGTCCGGGCACAGCTTCTACAACGTGAGTGGCTACACGCTGGAGACGATCGCCAACGATCCTGGCCAGGCCGCGAAGCACCTGCTCGCCTACATCGGCGCGTTCTCGACCAACGCGCAGGAGGTGATGGAGCGCTACGAGTTCGCCCAACAGGTCCGGCGGCTCGACGGCGCGGGCCTGCTCTACCGGGTGGTCGGCCGTTTCGTCGATCTCGACCTGCGCCCCGAGGTGGTCTCCAACCACCAGATGGGATACGTCTTCGAGGAGCTGATCCGGCGCTTCGCCGAGAGCTCCAACGAGACGGCCGGCGAGCACTTCACGCCGCGCGAGGTCATCGAGCTGATGGTGAACCTGCTGGTCGCCCCCGACGACGACGTGCTCAGCGTCCCGGGCACCTCCCGCAGGGTGCTGGACCCGGCCTGCGGCACCGGCGGCATGCTGTCGGCGGCCGAGGAGCACATCACCCGGCTCAACCCGTCGGCGACGGTCACCGTCTTCGGCCAGGAACTCAACCCGGAGTCGTGGGCGATCTGCCGATCCGACATGATGATCAAGGGCCAGGACCCGGAGAACATCAAGTTCGGCAACTCGTTCAGCGACGACCGCCACCGTGGCCAGCGCTTCGACTACCTGCTGGCCAACCCGCCGTTCGGGGTGGAGTGGAAGAAGGTCAAGGACGAGGTCGAGCACGAGTACGCGACCCTCGGCGACAGCGGCCGGTTCGGCGCGGGCCTGCCCCGGATCAACGACGGCTCGCTGCTCTTCCTGCAACACATGATCTCGAAGATGAAGAAGCCCACCGCCGACGGCAGGGGCGGCAGCCGCATCGCGATCGTCTTCAACGGCTCGCCGCTGTTCACCGGGGCGGCCGAGTCCGGCGAGTCGCGCATCCGGCGGTGGATCCTGGAGAGCGACCTGCTCGAAGGCATCGTCGCCCTGCCCGACCAGCTCTTCTACAACACCGGCATCTCCACGTACTTCTGGATCCTGACCAACCGCAAGGCCGCCGGCCACAGGGGCAAGGTCGTGCTGCTCGACGCCCGCGACCAGTTCGCCAAGATGCGCAAGTCGCTCGGCGACAAGCGCAAGTTCATCACCGAAGACCAGATCAAGAACATCACCCGGCTGTACGGGGAGGCGCTCGACGCCGCCCGCGAC
Source organism: Micromonospora sp. WMMD712 (assembly GCF_029581295.1). NCBI lineage: Bacteria > Bacillati > Actinomycetota > Actinomycetes > Micromonosporales > Micromonosporaceae > Micromonospora > Micromonospora sp. WMMD712. The sequence continues at coordinate 6,189,519 of NZ_CP120743.1, read as the reverse complement.
CCAGAGCACCCGCAGCACGCCAAGGTGAAGGTCTTCGCCAACGAGGACTTCGGCTACCGGCGGATCACCGTCGAGCGGCCCCTCAAGCTCCGCTTCGAGGTCACCGACGAAACCCTGACCCGGGTGCGCGACTCGAAGGCGATCGGCAGGGCGCTGGACGCGGAGGCGCTTGCCACGGCGTTGAAGCCGCTGCACGGGCAGTCCTGGCCGACGAAGCGGGCGGCGTGGGACGCGCTGCGTACCGCGATGGCCGCCGCCGGGGTGCCCTGGCCCTCCGGTGCGCCGTTCCAGAAGGCGCTACGTGAGGCGATCGGCGTGCGCGACCCCGAGGGCGAGGTGCAGCTCGTCAAGGGCCAACCGGAGCCGGACCAGGAGCTGCGCGACTACGAGAACGTGCCGCTGGACGAGGACGTCGAGGAGTATCTGCGCCGCGAGGTGCTGCCGCACGTCCCAGACGCCTGGATCGACCACGAGAAGACCAAGACCGGGTACGAGATCCCGTTCACCCGCCACTTCTACGTCTACAAGCCCCCGAGACCACTCGCGGAGATCGACGCCGAACTGAAGGCACTGGAGGCCGAGATTCAGGCTCTACTCGGCGAGGTGACGAAATGAGCTCTTCGCCCGGACTAAGCACCCGAGAATGCTGGCCATCCTCACCACTAAAATACGTAACCAGCCTCCTCAGCAGAGGATCAGCACCTAATTACGTGGATGACGGTCCCGTGCGAGCGATAAGTCAGGCCGCCAATCAGTCAACCGGCATCGACTGGACAAAGACCAGGTGCCACGATTACCGCGGCGACCTAACCAAGCTCAAAGGACTGCTTAAACCATCCGACATCATCATCAACTCGACAGGGACAGGAACCCTCGGCAGGGTCGGATTCTTCCACGGCCCAAGCGATGGATCTCCCTGCATGGCGGACAGCCATATAACCGTAATTCGCTTCGAAACTGACCACGTAGAGCCGAGATTCGCCTACTACTGGCTCAATTCAAAGCCATTCCAGGAGTACATCTATACGGCGCTAGCCGTCGGCGCAACCAACCAGATCGAGCTCAACCGAGACAGGCTCGCAGGCACCCCTATTCCACTTCCGCCAGTACCCGAACAACGCCGAATCGCCCAATTCCTTGACGCCGAAACCGCCCGCATCGATCACCTCATCGCCTTGCGAAGGCGTCAGCTCGACCTATCGATCGAAGAAATATCAGCCCGTGCAGCCCACGCTACTGGACGGGTGATCATCAGGCAGGGAGCACAGCCCTCCACCCGAACCGTCGTGCCACTTCGACGGGCAGCGCGCTCAGTACAAACAGGAAGCACACCAGCCAACCTGCAAGATTATACGCCTAATGGCCCCCAAGACTTCAGGCCGTGGTATACGCCGGCCTCGCTGTATGGGATTCTGTCGGTCGGCCAAGCCGAGAAAGCGATACCGCTCGACCAAGAAAGTGATGTCCCCACGTTCCCATCCGGAAGCATCCTAATCACCGGAATCGGAGAGTCTCTCGGCAAGATTGGCTACTTAGATCACACCGCGACCGGAAACCAGCAATTGACCGCCATCCAGCCCCAAAGCAACACGGATGGAAGATTTCTGGCCTGGCAACTTTGGGCCGCTCACCAAGAAATCAGGGAGTGGGCGCAATATTCCCGAATTCGAATCATCAACAATGACGCTCTGAGATCTTTTCCAATCCACCTTCCCAGCCTCAGCGATCAGATCGCGAAGAGGAAAGAGCTGGACGGATATCGACAGAAGTTTGAAGACCTCAACAAATTGGTTGGGCATTTCTCAAAGAGGATCACTGAGCGACGCCAGGCAGTAATCACCGCTGCCGTTACTGGCCAGATTGACGTATGCACTGCCGGCAGGCGAGGACTGGACCACTAATCGGATTCAATCAACCAACATCAGCGCAATGTCGACTTCTACCCACAAGTTGCTTCCGCTTTAAAGCTACCGACGAACGCGCCCCAGGCGGCGGCCTCGAAGCTCAGCATCCCACTCTCCGGAGCCTTTGAGTCGCGCACATCGATCAAGTGACCTCGATTGCACACCTCGACACACTGCCCGTTGTTGCCGGATCGGGTTGACTTGCGCCAGGCGTTACGCTCCATGCCTGCTCAACTCCTTGATGAACTTGATGGACTCGGCCGGCGAACGTGCCAGCGTCTTCAGATTGTCGTATGCGTCGCTCAGTCGCGCCAGGTCGCGAGCCGACTCAAGGAACAGTTCGCCGGCCAGGGTTTCGACGTAGCCCAACGGCGGCTCGCCCTGCTCGAAGGCGAGCAGGGCGAAGCCGCTACTGACTGCGAGGTGGGCACCGGCCTCGAAGCGTAGGACCTGGATGGTCACGTTGGGCAGGCGACTCAACGTGACCAGGTGGTCGAGCTGCTCGCGCAGGACGTCCAGGCCACCAACCTCCGTGCGCACCGCCGCCTCGGACAGGATGGCATGCACCCGCAGCGGCGCGGGCTCACGGTGCAGCACCTTCTGTCGGGTCATTCGAGCGGCGACACGCTGGTTGATGGTGTCCTTGTCGGACTCCCGGCCGATCATGTTGACCTCGCGGGCATAGCGCTCGGTCTGCAACAACCCCGGCACCAACATCGGCTCGAAGTTCTTCAGCTCGGCAGCCTCCTCCTCGTAGGCGATGTAGGTCGCATACCGCCCGCCGAGGCGCTGCCACCACCCTTCCTCGCGCAGGTCGCGGGCCTGTTCAAGCAGCGACGTGGCGGGCTCCTCGTCGATCCTGATGCCATACGCGACCAGAAGCTCCATGACGTCGCCCGCACGGGGCTTGATCTCGCCGGACTCGATCCGGCTGATCCGTGACGACGAGCAGCGAACGAGCTTCGCCGCGTCCTCACCGGTCAGACCCTTGGCATCACGGAGTTTGCGCAGCTCCCGGCCGAGCCGACGGGAGCGCGGTGTCGCTGGCGTGAAACGAGGCATGTCGTGATTCTGCCTCAAACCCGCTCACTGCTGTGCGCGGCCTCCAACGCGGCTCAGCGGTTGAACTGAAACAAGGGCTTGCTTTGCATCACTTGATGCGCAACTCTGGACACACACCGCCCACGGATCGCTTCGCTGCGTGACGTTCGGGACAGGTCAACCTGCACGGCCGGGGAGCGGACGTCGCAACGCTCGTTCTCCGTCTCCGCCAGAGGTGAGAGTGATCGTGATGTCCGAAGTTGTGTCGGTCGTGTTCGGTGGGTTGGTGCCGGGGTTCCTCCTCGGGTTGCTGGCCTTCCGGGTCAAGTCGCGGTGGTGTCCGCGCTGCGGGGAGTCCACGTTGGCCATGCCGCCGACGGAGCGGGACCGGTGACCCGGCCAACGCGGCGCACCGGCGACGAGCCGCCGATCGGGCGGCGGGTGGCGGAGCTGCGCGTCAGCCGGGGCATGAGCCAGCAGATCTTCGCCGACCGGATCGGCAGGTCGAAGAGCTGGGTCGACAAGGTCGAGCGCGGCGTCCGTACCCTCGATCGGTTCTCGGTGATCGAGACGGTGGCCGCGGCCCTCGGGGTGACCCCGGCCGTCCTGCTGGGCGGCAGGGCCCAGCGGGGTTCGGCCGCCGGCACCGACACTGGCAGCGCCGTGGAGCGGGTGCGCGAGGCGTTGGCGCGCTACGACGTACCAAGAATCGGCAGCGACGGCCAGCCGGCGTCGTCGCCACGCCAGCCTGCCGACCAGATCGGGTACGCCTGGACGGCGTACCGCAACGGCCACCACGCCCAGGTGTTGCGGATGCTGCCCGAGCTGCTCGCCGACGCCCGCGCGGTCGGCGGCGCGTCCGCCGCCGACCTGCCGGTGCGGGTCTACCGGCTCGCCGCCCAGGTGCTGGTCAAGCTCGGCAAGGCCGACCTGGCCTGGCTGGCGGCCGACCGGGCGATGAGCGGGGCCGCCGACGATCCACGGCTGGCCGGCCTGGCGGCGGTCTCCGTCGCCCAGGCGCTCCGGGCGCTACGGCAGGGCAAGCTGGCGACGGGTGCCGCCGCGGCCGCCGTGCACCGCCTCGACCTCGCGCGGTCCCACGTCTTCCTGCCGGAGGAGCCCGCGCTGACGGGCACCCTGCTGACCGAGGCCGCTCTCGCCGCCGCCTCGTGCGGGGCCGTCGCCGCTGCTGCCGAGTTCACCGAGCGGGCGGCCCAGCTCGCCGCCAGCCACGGCGAGCGGCAGCACGACGACCACGACGGCATCGGATTCGGCCCCACCACCGTCGAACTCACCCGCGCCCTGACCGCCATGCGCCTCGGTGACCATCAGCTCGCCGTCGCCGCCCACCGGCGGGCCACCGGCGACGACGCATGGCGTCTGCTCCCCGCCGAGCACCGGGCCGCCCACCTCGTCGACATCACCCGCGCCCACCTCGACCTCGGCGACCGCCAGGCCGCCGGCCGGGCCCTGGTCACCGCCGACGGCATCGCCCCGGCCGAGACCCGCCTCCGCCCCGCCGCCCACGCCGCGCTGACCGCCGTGCTCCGCGCCGGCCCCACCGCCGCCGACGTCGCCCGCCTCGCCGCCACCATCGGCCTGACCCGACGGTAGCTTCACCCCCAACGCTCTGAGCACCCCCGGGCCACGTCACGCCGCTGTCGCCGACCGATCGGATATCCGACTCGGGCGGTCGCGCTTTCCAGGCGCGGACGTGACGTCGGCGGCGCTGAGCTGCACCGATACGCTCCGCTGAACGCTCCCCCACGGAAAGCGATCTCCGATCGGCCCGCCGGACCGCCAGGACGGCTACGATGGGTGACGCACCCTCGTCAAGATCAACTTTTGCCCGTTCCTGCGCGCTTCGCCGCGCACAGCAGGCTCAGCCCGACACCGGCGCACCTCCGCCCACTGTGCTGCGGCGGTAGCGCAAGGCCGGGCCTCCCGACGCGGTGTGCTGCGATGACGGTGAAGATCGGCAGTGAGGTAGTCGGATGAGCGGGAGCACCGAACCAAAGACGCAGGTCCGGCAGGTACAGGACGCGCTTCTACGGGAGTTCGAAGGGCTGATCGACCTCACGGATCTCGCCAACAGACCACCTGCCGAACGTGAGCAGTCCCTTCGTTCGAGGGCCCTAGCCGCCCTGGTGGTGCGGGATCTGACCGGTTGCGACTCGGCGGCTGCGGCCGACGCCGTTGTTGACGGTCAGAACGACATCGGCATCGATGCGGTGGCCACCGACAAAACGGGGTCGCATCTCTGGTTGGTCCAGGCGAAGTGGAGCGACAAGGGCAAGGCCAGGTTCGAGGTTGCCGACGCGCTCAAGTTCGTTGACGGCCTGCGCCACATCGACGGTCGGAAGTTCGACCGCTTCAACATGCGCTTTCAGGACCTCGCCGACCGCGTTGACGCGGTTCTCAGCACACCGGGATCGAAGATCACCCTGGTGACGGCGGTCATGCGGACTGACGCGCTCGCGGCCGACGTCATGCAGCGGCTCGTCGACGCGCAGGACGAGTTCAACCAGTACGGCAACATCCTCGACCAACGCGTTTACCTGGCGCGCGACATCTGGGAGGTGGTGCGCAACGACTTCGCCGAACCACCCATCGCGCTGCGCGTCGGAATGCAGGACTGGATCAAGATCTCCGGGCAGTACGAGGCGTTCCAGGGCATCGTCTCGGTCGCCGACATCGCCCAGTGGTATGACGACCACGAAGACCGGTTGTTTGACCGCAACATCCGCAAGCCGCTCGGTATCACGCAGGTCAATCAGGGTTTGATCGCGACGCTGACCGATGAGCCGCACAACTTCTGGTTTTTCAACAACGGGATCACCCTGCTCTGCGACAGTCTTGAGCCCGAGTACGCTCGGCTGGGCGCGCGATCTCCCGTCGTGCTCCGGCTGACCGGTGCCAGCATTGTGAACGGCGCGCAGACCGTCCACGCCATCCACCACGCATTTCGCAAGAACGCCGAGGCGGTCGCCGAGGGATACGTCACCGTCCGGGTCATCTCGCTGAGGACCTGCCCGCCGGGTTTCGCCGACGCGGTGACCACAGCCACCAACACGCAGAACCGGGTGGAGCGGCGCGACTTCGTCGCGCTCGATCCGGTACAGCGGGCCATCAGGGAGGACTTCCTTCTCTCGCTCCAGAAGACGTACGCGGTCAAACGCGGGGAGCCGCCCGCTCCGGACAGCGGTTGTTCGGTGGAGGTCGCGGCGACCGCGCTGGCCTGCGCGCACCGGAACTCCGACCTCGCCGTCCGGGCAAAGCGCAACGTGGACCTGCTGTGGGAGGAGGGCCCTCAGGGGGCCTACCAACTATTGTTCGACGCACAAGACAGGCCCTCCGCCCACCAGATCTGGCGCAGCGTCCTCATCCTGCGTGAAGTGGACAACACGATCGATCGCACCGCCAAGAAGCGTCAGGAGCGGGCCGAGGCGATCGTGGAGCGCGGGAACCGGCTGATCGCGCACATTGTCTTTCAGCACCTGGACCTCGACGGCATCGACGACCCAGACGCCGACTGGGAGCAGGTCCTCGCCCAGGTGCCCGAGGCCGTCGAACGCGTCGCAGCCTGGCTCGTCTATCACGTCGACGCCACGTTCGGCCGGAGTTCGATCGTGTCCAGCACGCTCGCCAACCCGGACCACTGCCGTACCCTCGCGGGCCTGGTCCTGGCGGACCTGAAGCGTGGCGCTCCGGTCCCCGACCTGCCGATCGAATATCAACCTGCCAGCATCCCGAAGCAGAAGCGACGGCCCAACGCCGTCCCCACCCTGATCGACGCCGGGGTGCTGGCCGACGGCACGCCGCTGACCTACCAGGCGGCCGGGCGGCCCGAACGGGAGGCGATGGCCGCCTGGATCGCGGCGGACCCGAGCCGGGCAGCCGCGACCTGGGTCAACCAGCGGGTCCGCCCGATCCTGTGGGCGGCCGACGGCAAGCGTTACTCCCCCTCCGGCCTGGTGCAGGAGATGTGGCGGCTGGCAGGGTGGGGCAAGGCACCCGCCGCCGCCCAGGGCCCGGCCCGGTGGCACCTGCCGGGGGGCAAGTCGCTCTGGGCGCTGGCGCAGGAAACCCTGGCCGCCGTCGGCGACGACGTCGAGGAGGACGCGTGAGCGCCGCGCACCACGAGTCGAAGTTCGGTGACGCGATCGTCGAAGCCATGCTCACCCACGGGTGGGAGCTGGGCAGCAGCGCCGACTACCGCCCCGACCTCGGCCTGGACACCGGCCAGCTCTTCGCCTTCATCGGGGCCACCCAGGCCGCCGAGTGGGACGAGCTGGTCACCCTCTACGGCGGCGACCAGGCCGCCGCGCAGCGCGGCTTCGCCAAGCGCCTCGACCAGGCGATCAGCGTCGACGGGTTGCTCGACGTGCTCCGCAAGGGCGTGAAGGACCACGGGGTACGCCTCCGCCTCGCCTACTTCCGCCCCTCGTTCGTGGAGTCCGACGCGATCCTCGACGACTACCGGCGCAACCGGCTCACCGTGGTCCGGGAGCTGGCGTACGCGACCAAGCACGCCGACCGGGGCAACCGGCTCGACCTGGCGCTGTTCCTCAACGGCATCCCGGTGGCCACCGCCGAGCTGAAGAACCCGCTGACCGGCTCGGGGGTCGAGCACGCCAAGGAGCAGTACCGCACCGAGCGGGACCCGACCGAGCTGATCTTCGCGCGGCGGGTGGTCGCCAACTTCGCCGTGGACCCCGACCTGGTCTTCGTCGCCACCCAACTGCGGGGCAGGCCGACCCGGTTCCTGCCGTTCAACACCGGCTCGGCGGGGCCGGGCCGACGGGGCGGCAAGGGCAATCCGCCGGCCACCGAGTTCGGCAAGTACGCCACCTCCTACCTGTGGGAGGAGGTCTGGCAGCGGGACAACTGGCTGGATCTGCTGGAGCGCTTCGTCCATCTGCACCGGGAGAAGGGCGCGGACGGGCGTACCCGAAAGACCTTGATCTTCCCCCGCTACCACCAGTGGCACGTGGTGAAGACCCTGACCGCGCACGCGGCGCGGCACGGGGCCGGTCACCACTATCTGGTGATGGCCTCGGCGGGGTCGGGCAAGTCGAACACCATCGCCTGGCTCAGCCACCGCCTGTCGTCGCTGCACGCCCCCGGCGACCCCGCCGAGCTGGACCCGGCCGCGGTGGCGGCCGGCCTGAAGCCGGGCTCCCCCGTCTTCGACAAGGTCATCATCATCACCGACCGGCGGAACCTGGACGCGCAGCTCCGCGCGACGGTCGGCAGCTTCGAGCAGACCGCCGGCCTGGTGGTGAAGATCGACGAGGAGCACGGGGCGAAGTCCGAGCAGCTCGCCCAGGCGCTCTCCCGCGCGACGGGAAAGATCGTCACCGTCACGTTGCACACCTTCCCGGCCCTGACGGAATACCTCAAGGAACACCGGACCGAGATCCAGGGGCGACGGTTCGCGATCGTCATCGACGAGGCCCACTCGTCCCAGACCGGTGCGGCCGCCGACGCGGTCCGGGCCGTGCTGCGCGACCTGGGCCTGGACGCCGATTCCGACGACCCGGGCGCGACCAGCGCGCCGGCCCCGACGGGCACCGAGGCGAAGCTGAAGGAGCGGGCGCGCAGCCGGCAGCGGGCCGCCAACCTCTCCTACTTCGCGTTCACCGCCACGCCCAAGCAGAAGACGCTCGTGGAGTTCGGCACCCTCGGCGAGGACGGCGAATACCACCCGTTCCACACCTACTCGATGCGCCAGGCCATCGAGGAGGGCTTCATCCTCGACCCGCTGCGCAACTACGTCACCTACGACACCTACTACAAGCTCGCCAACGGCAACCCCGAGGACCGGAAGGTCGACCGCTCCAAGGCAAACCCGCTGATCGCCCGCTACGCGCTGACCCACGACTCGACCGTCGCCCAGCGGGCGCAGGTCATCGTCGAGCACTTCCGCGAGCACACCGCCGGGCGGCTCGGCGGCCGGGCCAAGGCGATGGTGGTGACGTTCGGCAGGGCGCAGGCCGTGCAGATGGCCCGGTCGATCAGGAAGCACATCGGCGACCTCGGGTATCCCGACTGGGGCGTCCTGGTGGCGTTCTCCGGCACGCTCACCTACGACGGGGAGGAGGTCACCGAGGCGAAGGAGAACGGCGGCCTGCCGGAGAAGGCACTGCCCAAGGCGTTCGCCTACACGCGCGCCGACGACAAGGCCGGCGGGGCCGGGCAGCGCGAATACCGCATCCTGGTCGTCGCGGAAAAGTATCAGACGGGCTTCGACCAGCCGCTGCTCACCACGATGTACGTCAACAAGCCGCTGGCCGGCATCGCCGCCGTGCAGACCCTGTCCCGGCTCAACCGCACCGCCGACCGAAAGAGCCAGTCCGACCTGGCGGTGCTGGACTTCAGCAACGAGGCCGAAGCGATCCAGGACGCCTTCCGGCCGTACTTCGAGGAGGCCGCCACCCTCCCCCCGGACCCGAACCTCCTCTACACCGCCCAGAGCCGGGTGATGTCCGCGGAGCTCCTCGTCGACGAGGAGATGCTCGCCTTCGCCACGGCCTGGCTGGCCGCCGACGAGCAGGCCGCCGGCAGCGCGGCGAACCGGGCGAAGCTGCACGCCGAGCTGTACCGGCACCTCGACCCGGCGGTCGCCCGCTTCGCCGAGTTGCTCAACGGCGACGACGAGGGTGACCAGGCCAGGGCCGAGACGTTCCGGGCCGACCTCAGCGACTACGTCCGCAAGTACGGCTTCCTCTCCCGCATCGTCCCCTACACGGACGACGAGTTGGAGCGGCTCTACCTCTACGGGAGGCACCTGCTCAACCGGCTGCCCCGCCGTGACGACGGCGGCGTCGACATCGGCGAGATCGACCTCACCCACCTGCGGGTCGAGCTGGACCGTGAGCAGGACATCAGCCTCGTGCCCGAGGGGACGGCCGAGTTGACGGGCTTCGGAGACGGCTCCGGCCGCGCCAAGGAACCTGAGAAGTCGCTGCTGTCGGAGCTCATCGCGCGGTTCAACGACAAGCATGCCACGGAGTTCACCGAGCAGGACGTCATCAAGCCGTTCAACGAGGCCCTCGCCGACCCGAAGGTGCGGTTGGCCGCCGTCGCCAACGACGAGGAGAACTTCGGCCACGTCTTCGACCCGGTCTTCGAGGACAAGATGATGGACCACTTCGACACCACCGCCGAGATGGGACGCAAGTACTTCGACCAGCAGCAGAACTTCCGCAGCTCGCTCAACCGCAGCGCCCGCAGCGCGGCCTGGCGGATGATCCGCGAGCAGGAGGGCGTCACGGACGCCGCCTGAGGCAGGGGACGGGAGGGCCGTGGTGATGCACCCGGAGCCGGTCGCCGGCCGGTACGAGCTGGTCGAGCAGATCAGCTCCGGCGGCATGGGGCAGGTCTGGCGCGGCTACGACGCCGTGCTCGACCGCGAGGTCGCGGTCAAGCTGATCCGCCCCGACGTGATCTCCTCCGCCGACCAGGCCGAGGAGTTCGCCAGGCGGTTCCGCCGCGAGGCCCGCGTGACCGCGCGCATCCAGCACCACGGCGTACCCCAGGTGTACGACGCGGTGCTCGACAATTCCTACGACCGCGTCTACCTGGTCATGGAGTACGTGCGCGGCACCTCGCTGCGCGCCTACGTCGACCCCCTGCGGCCGGTGCCGATCGAGTGGGCGACGGCGGTTGCCGCCCAGATCTGCACCGTGCTGTCCCACGCCCACGCCGTCCCCGTCGTGCACCGGGACCTCAAGCCCGAGAACGTCCTCGTGTCCGACGGCGGCGCGGTGAAGGTGCTCGACTTCGGGATAGCCGCCATCCTGCGCACCGACGTCACCCGCCTCACCGGCACCGGCGGCATGGTCGGCACCCACCACTACATGCCGCCGGAGCAGATCCAGGGCGCGCAGATCACCCCGCAGAGCGACCTGTACGCCCTCGGCTGTGTGCTGCACGAGCTGCTCGTGGGCAGGACGGTCTTCACCGGTGACAACGAGTTCGAGCTGATGCGGCAGCACGTCAGCGAGACGCCGCCGCCGCTGCGGCGCCTCCGCCCCGACGTGCCTGAGGCGCTGGAGCGGTTGGTCGGCGAACTCACCGCCAAGGTCCCCGAGCAGCGTCCCCAGGACGCGTACGACGTCCACGAGCGACTGCTGCCGTTTCTCCCCCGACCGGGGGCGACCCTGCCAACCGTCGGACGCGGCCCAGCCCACGTGCCCGACCCCACGCTGCCGTACCGCCGTCCCAACGCTCCCAGGCCCCGCCCCGGCACCGCGGTGGCGAGCGATCCGCGGGACCGCCCCGTCCCACCCCGACCATCGGACGCCCTGCCGGCCACCAAGCTGCGGGCCACGATCAAAGTCGCTGTCGAGCGCTCCAACGACCTGCTCGCGGAGGGTCGGTACACCCAGGCGGCGGAGGCGCTGCGACAGGTCATCGAGCCGGCGGCAACGGCGCTGGGCGTCGAGCACCCGCGCGTCCTCACCCTCCGGCAGCGCCGGGCGGCGATCCTGGTCCTCGGCGGCGACTTCCGCCGGGCCCTGCCCGAGTTCGATGCTTTGTTCTCAGCTTTCGCGCGCACCGGAGGGCCGACCGGTGACGACGCGCTGGCCTGCCTGCGCCAGGCTGCTCACTGCCGGGCGGAGCTGGGCCAGGCCACCGTGGCGCTACGCCAGTTCCGACAGGTTCTCGACCACGTCCGCGCCGCCGAGGGCGACGTGTCCTCGGACGCCCTTGAGCTACGACGAGACATCGGCATGCTGCTGCTTGCCGAAGGCAACACCGACCAGGCGATGGCAGAGCTGGTGCCGCTGCACGAGGACCTCTTCCTGATCTACGGGCCGGAGCACGAGGAGACCCGGGAGATCGCCGACGTGCTCACCCGGCTCCGCCACACCGGCGGTGGGATGAGCTAGCTTGCGGGCAGGGGATCACCGCTTCCCGTTCGATGTCGAACACCTGGGGTGGGCCAGCCGCTGCATCAACTCCTGCCGCAGCGGCCACGACTGGTCCTGGTCGAGGATGGACTGAGCCAGGCAGGCCAGGCCGAGGGCCAGGGGCCATGACGCCGATCCTCTGATCTCTTCCGGCAGCATGGCCAACGGCTTCCTCGGGTTCCATCTCGTGATCGGTGCCAGGTCGACCGCCAGCACCTCGGTGACGTAGGGGCGCTCGACGAGCCGGACGGCCCGATCGAGCACCTCGTCGCTGGTGAGTTGGAGCAGGGTGACCACGCAGAACTCCGGCATCGCGCCCCGGCTGACCCACCGACCGTGCCCCACGATCGCGCTGACCTCGATGTCCTGCTCGCTGATGTGGCATTCCTCCCGCAACTCCCGCTCCGCACCGCGGCGGACGATGTCTCCGAGCGTCAGCCCGGTGCCGTCCTGTGGCACGTCGCGGGGTTCAAGAGCGCCAGAGCCGGACGGGGCGATGAGGCCAGGGCTGCCCACGTTGTCCCTGGCCTGGGCCACGAGGATCAGTTGGCCGTCCGCCGTGAAGGCCAGCGAGGACACGCCGACAGTGTTGGCGAGTCGGCTACGCCGAAAGGTCAGCAGTTTCCCACCCTGGTCGAGGATCAACTCCCTTCCCCGCAGAAGCGGCAGTTTCCTACCCGTCCCCCATACGTCGAACGGAGCCAGCAGATTGCTGCAAAAGAAGTCGAAATAGCGGCCGGGCCTCAGCTTGACAGCCGCGTCCTCGTCACCGGATGGCACATCGGAGGCCAGGCCGATGATGTCACCGTTGTACATGGCAGCGACGCGGGCCCGACGCGCGAGAAAGTCGAACGACCAGATCCTGAGCTCGCGAGGCAGGCGATACGGTGAGGTTTCCAGCTCGGCCCTGACGGGCTGGCCGCGGAGCCGCGCGCACTCCTTCGCCATGATCACGCCGACGTCGTGTGCGCTTTTGACGATGGTCCCCAGAGTGCTGAGGTGACTCGACAGGTCGCTGTAGTCGTCGCCGTCCCGCGACTGGAACCGCACCAACCGGGCCCGGCGACGATTGGCATGGATCTCCAGCCCGGAAACGAAACAGCCGGCCGCCGCCGCCAGCACGCTGATTGCGACAGGAGGGTTGTGGATCGCTGTGGCGGCGCCGAAAGAGGTCAGCGAAATTCCCGCAGTGGTGACTCGATAGCGCCACAGACTCCTACGCCAGATGCTCATCGTCGTCACGGCTTTCCTCGCAGTTCCCAGCATCCGCGCCTCTCCCCGGTGCAACCGACAGCGGCAGCCGCATTGTAGCTACGCGGCGAAAGCACCCCTGGGGCCACAAAGTCCGCTTGAGGAGAGTGAAATGCATTTGTCATGATTAATAGCAATTTCGGAGATGCCGACCTCAGTGCATCGCTCTCTCAACGCCAAAGAGGCGCTGATGGTGACGTGCGGACGAAGCAGCAGGCACGAGGCCCCCCACGCGGAGCCCACAGCCGACCGCCCACCTCCAGCAACGCCGAGCGACGCCCCTCACCACCGACGACCACTGCCACTCACCGCCCCCCACCCCTGCCCCGCGATCTTGCAGTTGCGGCCCCGACAAAAGGAACAACACGCTCCATCGGGGGGGCCGCAACTGCAAGATCGCGGACGAGAATGGGAGATCTTGGAGCGAAACGGCCCCTCCAGGGGCCCTTCCAGAGGCGAAATCTTCCAAGATCTGCCGACTCCTCGTCTTCACCTCTTACGCCTCATGGAACGTGGTCGACGCGGCACGCTGGCGGGAGCGGTGTTCGCGTACCTTGCGGCGGTTGCCGCACTCGGCCATCTGGCACCACACCCCCGTCCGGTTGCGGGCGTGGTCGTAGAAGACCCAGCGGCAGTCCTCGGCCGGGCACATCTTCAGCCGGACCCAGGTACCGTCGAGCGCGGCGACGGCCACCACGCCGAGCAGCCCGGCCAGCACCGCGTCGATACCGCCACGCTCCGGGACGAACTGCGGCGTCGCCGCGGCGCCGAAACTCAGGTGTACGGGCAACCGCGCGGCGACCCGGTTGAGCCGGTCCACTCCCGCCGGGGCGGGGGCAGCAGCCCCGGGGGCAGAGAGCCCGAACGCACCAGCACCAGCAACGCCAGCGCCAGCGCCAGCGCCAGCGATGGTGTCGCGCAGCGCCTCGCGCAGCTCCACCGCCGCCCGCCGGTCCGCCTCGGTCAGCGCGGGCGGCACGCCCGGCCGCCGGGGTGACCCACCAGGCCGGGGCGACTCCCCGGGCCGAGACGACGCTTCCAGCGCGGGCGACTGGAGCGGCTCAGCAGGGAGATCGGCAAGTGACCAAGCGGCGGCGAGCCAGCCGGCCAGGCCCTCGACCGTGTCGAGGTCGTCGACGCCGCGTTCCAGGTCGAGCGTGTTGACGAAGGACCGGACGACCTCCAGCCGGCCGGGCGCCTCCTGGCGCTTCATCGCCCCACCTCCCACATCGCCCTACTTCCCCGCGTCGGTAACCACTCAAACAGTTTAGAGGTTACAGTCGGCATTGCGCTGGGTACCACCGTCCGCAACCGGTCCGACACGCACGACGACCACGCCGAGGTGACTCCATGACGGCATCCGCCGACCTGACCCCCTCGTCCGCCGACGAGCGGCACGCCCACCCCGAGGAGCGGCAGGCCCACCCCGAGGAGCGGGACGCCCGCCCCGACCACGACGAGGAGGCGCCCGACCCCGGCGCGCGGCGGCTCGGGCTGCTCGCCGTGTGCGTCGCCACCGCGCTGTGGGGCTTCGGTGGCACCGTCGCCAGCGACCTGTTCGACTCCGGGCTGCGCCCCGCCGAGCTGGTCGCCGCCCGTACCCTGATCAGCCTCGCCGGGCTCGGCCTGCTGCTCGCCCTGGCCCGCCGCCGCCCCGGCACGCCGAGGCGCACGGAGCCGATCGACTGGCCGCTGGTCGTCGCGTTCGGCCTGGCGATCGCCGTGGCCAACGCGTGCCTGTTCCTGGCCATCAGCCACCTGCCGGTCGCGGTCGCCATGGTGTTGCAGAATCTCGCCCCGGCGTTCGTGGTGGGGTGGCTGGTGGTGCTCGGCCGGTGCCGGCCCGGCATCGCGATCGCCCTGGGGCTGCTCGTCGCCCTCGCCGGGGTGGCCCTGGTGGTGGAGCTGCCCACCACGCCGCTGGGCGAGGTGAACCTCCTCGGGGTCGGCTTCGGCATCGCCACCGCCATCGGCGTGGCCGCCTTCTCGGTGCTGGGCAGCCGGGCCACCCGCAAGTACGGCGCGCTGCGCGCCAACACGTACGCGTTCGCCGTGTCCAGTGTGGCCTGGCTGCTCTACTTCGCCCCGCAGGGCGTGCCGGAGATCGTCGGGCGGCACGACCTGCTGCCCGGGGTACTCTTCGTCGCGATCCTGGGCACCCTCGCCCCCTTCGTGCTCTTCTCCTGGGGCACGGCCCGGGTCGGCCCGCACGCCGGGGCGGTGAACATCTGCCTGGAGCCGGTGTTCAGCGCGGTCCTCGCCTGGACCTGGCTCGGCCAGTCGCTCAACGCCGTGCAGATCGCGGGCGGCCTGCTGGTCATCGGCGCGGTGGTCCACCTGCAACGGCTCCGGGTCGGCTGAGGACGAACGGCGACAGGCGACGAAAGGCGGCGGCCACCGGCTCGCACGGGCGTCACCGGTTACGCGCCACGGGCCGCCGCCGCTTCGCGCCACTGCGGCGGCAAGTACCCACTGTTAGCCTGAGTGGACACTCGGCTACGGTCAGGGGAAGGTCGTGCTGCTACGGGTCCTTGGGCCAATAGAGATCACCCACGAAGACCGCCGGCTCGACATTCCCGGGCTCCGCGCCCGCACGGTCCTCGCCATCCTCGCCGCCAACCGGGGCCGGGCGGTGCAGGTGGAGGATCTGATCGACACGGTGTGGGACGGCCGCCCCCCGTCCACGGCCCGCTCGCAGATCCAGATCTGCGTGTCGCAGTTGCGGCGGCTGCTGGCCGAGGTCGGCCGCAAGGACGCCCTGGAGACCCGCTTCGGCGGCTACCTGCTGCGGCTGGCCCCCACCGAGCTGGACGCGGGGCGGTTCGAGCTGCTCGTCGCCGAGAGCCGGCACCTCAGCGGCGACGGCCAGGTGGCCGAGGCGGTCGCCCGGCTGCGGGCCGCCGACGCGCTCTGGTACGGCGCGACCCTGGCCGGCGTGCCCGGCGAGCCGGTCGAGGCGTGGCGGCGGGGGCTCGACGAGCGGCGCGGCGCGGCCGTCGAGGAGCGGATCCGGCTGGAGTTGACGCTCGGCCGCCACGACGAGCTGGTCGGCGAGCTGGAGGCGCTGATCGCCCGGCATCCGCTGCGCGAGCGGCTGCACGCCCACCTCATGCTCGCGCTCTACCGGGCCGACCGGCAGGCCGACGCGCTGAAGGCGTACCGGCGGGCGCGGGCGCTGTTCGTGGAGGAGCTCGGCATGGAGCCGAGCGCGGAGCTGGCCCGGCTGGAGCGGGCCATCCTGTCCCGCGCGCCGCAGCTCGATCTTCCGGCGACGCCCGCCGCGTCCCCGGCCGCGCCGTCCGCCGGCGCGGGTCCCGCGTCGCCGGGTCCGCCCGGCCCGCGCGCTCCGCACCAGCTTCCGGCGGACCTGGCGGACTTCACGGGCCGGCAGAAGCTCGTCGGCGAGATCCGCGACGTGCTGACGGCCGAGGCCGACCCGGGGCACCGGGGCTTCGCCCCGCTCGCGGTGATCACGGGCCCGGGCGGGGCGGGCAAGACCAGCCTCGCCGTGCACGTGGCGCATTCGCTGGTGGACCGGTTCCCCGACGGCCAGCTCTACGCCAACCTCGGCGGGCCGTCGCCCAGCCCGGAGCGCCCGGCGGAGGTGTTGGACCGCTTCCTGCGGGCGCTGGGCGTGGCCGGTCCGGCGATCCCCGACAACCTGACCGAGCGGATCGGGTTGTACCGCAGCCGGCTCGCCGAGCGGCGGGTGCTGATCCTGCTGGACAACGCCGCCGACGAGACGCAGGTCGCGCCGCTGCTGCCGAACACGGCCGGTTGCGCGGTCATCGTGACCAGCCGGGTCCGGCTCGGCACCCTCGCCGGCTCGCACGAGGTCGACGTGGATGCCCTGACGCCGGAGCAGAGCGTGGCCCTGCTGCATCAGATCGTGGGCGACCGGATCGCCGCCGAGCCCGTCCAGGCCGACGAGTTGGCGCGGCTGTGCGGGTGGCTGCCGCTGGCGCTGCGCATCGCCGGTGCCCGCCTCGCCTCGCGTCCGCACTGGCGGGTGAGCCGCCTGGTGGACCGGCTGCGGGACCAGTCCCAGCTGCTCAACGAGCTGGTCCACCGCGACCTGTGCATCCGCACCACCATCGGGTTGAGCTACCACAGCTTGCCGGAGCGGTCCCGCCGGCTGCTGCGCCGGCTGGCGCTGCTCAACTGCGAGGACTTCCCGCTGTGGGTGACCGCGCCGCTGCTCGACGAGCCGCCGTCGGTGCTGGAGGACCTGCTGGAGCAGCTCGTCGACGTGCGGCTGCTGGAGGCGCACGGCCACCCGCAGAGCGGCTCCACCCGCTACCGGCTGCACGACCTCGTCCGGGTCTTCGCCCGCGAACGCCTCCTGGCCGAGGAGCCGCCCGAGGAGCGCGAGTCGCTGGTGCGGCACGTGCTCGGCGCCTGGCTCGCCGTGGCCGAGGAGGCACACCGCCGGGAGTACGGCGGCGACTTCACCATCGTGCACGGCGCCGCCGCCCGCTGGCCGGTGCCCCGCGCGGTCACCGACGGGCTGCTCGGCCGGCCGATGGACTGGCTGGAGCTGGAGCGGCGCAACCTGGTCTGCGCCGTGCGGCAGGCCGACGCCCTCGGCCTCGACGAGCTGTGCTGGGATCTCGCGTTCACCCTCGTGACGCTCTTCGAGGCCCGCAGCTACTTCGACGAGTGGGCGGAGACCGCCGACATCGCCCTGTCCGCGACCCGGCGCAGCGGCAACCGGCGCGGCGAGGGGATCACGCTGCACTCCCTCGGCGCGATGCACATGTTCCTGCGCGACCCGGGTCAGGCCGAGCGGATGTTCACCACCGCGCTGCGGATCCTGCGTCCCCTCGGCGAGCGGCACGGGGTGGCGCTGGTGGAACGCAACCTCGCCTACCTCCACCGGCTGCGCGGCGACGACCGGGCGGCCCTGCGGGGCTACGAGGCGGCGCTGGCCGGGCTGGGCTCGGCCGGCGACCTGGTCGGCCGGGCGCACGTGCTGGTGAGCATCGCGGGGATCCGGCTGGAGCAGGGCGATCCGGCCGCCGCGCATGCCCTGCTCGGCGAGGCGCTCACCATCTGCCGGGACGCGGGGGCCCGGCGGGTCGAGGCGCAGGTGCTGCACCGGCTCGGTGAGCTGTATCTGCGCTCCGGCGAGCTGCGCCGCGCCGAGGAGTCGTTCCAGGGCACGTTGGAGATCGTCCGGGCCGCCGCCGACCGCACGGGCGAGGCGTACGCGCTGCACGGCCTCGGTGTCGTGTACGGCCGGGACGGGCGGCTGGCGAAGGCCCGGGCGATGCTGACCCGGGCCCGGCAGCTCGCCGGTCAGGTGGTCGAGCGGGTGGTGGAGGCGCAGGCGCTGTACGAGCTGTCCCAGTTGCCCGACCGGGACCGGGCGGAGGCGGCGGACCAGCTCCGCCGGGCGGCGGACATCTTCGGAGAGTTGCAGGCGCGGGTGTGGCACGCCCGCGCGCTGCGCGCCCTGGCGGACGTGTCCGGGTAGGCGCGGCACGGGGCGGGGCCGCCCTGTCCCACCGGCGGCCCCGCCCCGTGCCCACCGCACGGGCCCACCCGTCCCACCGGGCGGGCCCGACGGTCTCACCGCTGCCGTTGGGGTGCGGGTGGCAATCCCCAGCCGGTCTCGTCCATCGGTTCGATGGTGTGACCGGCCGACGCGCCCCAGCCGGTCTCCGGCTCCAGGTTCGGCGTCGAGGCGGTGCCGTGACCGGCGGGCACCGCGACGGCGAGGACGGCGGCGGTCGTCGCCAGCAGCAGGCGGATCATCGGTTACCTCCACGGGAACGGGTGCGGATCGCGTCTGTCACCTGTGTCCCCGGCCGGCTATCGAAGTCCTATCCCCGGGCTAACCGATCTGTGGGTCGCGCCGCCCCGACCGACGGATAGCCGGGCCATAGCCGACCGAAGGATGCCCGGGGATTTCCTCCGACGTCAGCCGCCACCGCCGATGTGGCAACGGAGCCGGAGTCGAGGAGACCGCAGTGACGATCATGCAAGAGAGCAACCGGACGGAGACGGTCGCGGCGGGTTCGGCCGCCCGTCAGGTGGACGCCGTGCTGCCGCCGGCCGGCAGCCTCGCCGGACTGGACTACGTGCAGGCGCTGACCGCGGTGGCGCTGGAGACCCTGCGGGAGGTGACCCTGGACCGGCCCGGCCCGGTGACCGCCGGTGGTCCGGCGGCGGTGCGGGAGGCCGCCCGGCGGTCCCTGGGCGGGCCGCTGCTGCCGGCGGAGCCGGGCTATCCCCTGGAGACGTTCCGCCGGTTCGTGCGGGACTACGCCACCTGGTCGGTCGACGTCAGCCACCCAGCCGCGGTGGCCCGCATGCAGTGCCCGCCCACCCCGGTCGCCGCCGCCGCCGAGCTGGTGGTGGGCATCCTGAACCAGTCCCTGCACGCCTGGGAGAGCGGCCCGTACGCCCTCGAACTGGAGCGCTACGTCATCCGCGAGCTGGGCGAGCTGGTCGGTTACGGCCCGGACGCGGGCGGCACCATCACCGCGGGCGGCAGCATCTCCAACCTGATGGCCGTGCTGGCGGCCCGCGACCGGGTGCTGGCGCAGCGGTGCGGGTGGCGGCCCTTCGCGCAGGGCCTCACCGGGCTCGACAAGCGCCCCGTGGTGCTGGCCACGGACGCCACCCACTTCTCCATCGGCCGGGCCGTGGGCATCGTCGGCCTGGGCGAGGACATGATCGTCCGGGTGCCCTCCGACGAGCTGGGGCGGCTCCTGCCGGAGGAGCTGGAGCGCACGCTGGCGGGCCTGCCGGAGGACGTGGTCCCGGTGGCGGCGATCGCCTGCGTCGGCGCGACCGACCAGGGCTGGGTCGACGACGTGGCGGCGCTGGCGGAGGTGACCCGCCGGCACGGCGTGTGGCTGCACGCCGACGCCGCGTACGGTGGCGGGGCCCTGTTCTCCCCCCGGCTGCGCCCCCGGCTGGACGGCATCGCCGAGGCCGACTCGGTGACGCTCGACCTGCACAAGTTCGGCTGGACGTCGGCCACCTCCGGCATCTTCCTGGTCCGCGACGCGAGCGTCATGACGCCGCTGGCGCAGCAGACCACCACCCTGAACGCCGACGACGACGCCGAGGCCGGCTTCATCGGCCTGTACGGCAGCTCGGTGCAGGCGACCCGCCGCGCGGAGGCCTTCAAGATCGCCGTCACGATGAACGCGCTGGGCCGCGACGGGATGGCCGCGATGGTGGACGGCTGCCACGACCTCGCCCTCTACGCCGCCGACCGGGTCGAGGCGGAGCCGGCCCTGGAACTGGCCGCCCGGCCGTCCATGAGCACGGTGCTGCTGCGCTACCGCCACGACGGCGACGCCGACGCCTTCAACGGCGAGCTGCGGCGGCAGCTCATGACCCGGGGCGTCACGCTGCTGGCCCGCACCCGGGTGCGCCGGCCCGACGGGTCGTCCCCGGTCTTCCTCAAGCTGATGCTGCTCAACCCGGCCACCACCACCGACGAGTTGGACCGCGTCATCGACGACATCCTCGCCACCGCCGCCGACCTGGAGCGGTCGGCGCAGGCGAGCCGCTAGCGCGGCGGGCGTCCCGCCGCCCCGAGCAGAGAGAAACAGGGGAGAAATGACTACCATCGACGCCTCTGCGCGGCCCGCCGACCCGGACGGCACCGCCGCCCCGCGCCGCACCGCCGCCGCGCCCCGCCGCAGCACCGGCACGGAGCCGCACCCGCCGACCGTCGCCGCGCCCCGTCGTGCCGCCGCCAGCGGGCCGCACCAGCCCACCGTCACCGCGCCCCGCCGCCCGGCGTCCCGGGCCGGCGGGCCGGCGGCGGCCGACCAGCGGCCCGGCCGGCTGACGGTCGCCGAGCGGGACACCCGCGACTCGGCCGACAACAGCGTCCGTGACTCGATGCGGCGGCTGCCCCGCTTCGCCCAGCTTCCGCTGACCTTCCTGACCGGCCGGCCGCACACGGGGCAGCGGCCGCTGCGGCTGACCCCGACCGTCCACCTGGTCACCGCGACCGTCTCCGTGGCCGTCGGCCTGACCGCCACCGGGGTCGCCCTGGCCCTGTCGGGCTGGTGGCTCGCGCTGCTCCTGCCCGGCTGGGCGAGCACCCTGCACGGCGCGCGCAACCTGCGCATGATGGTGTTCCACCAGTGCGCCCACCGCAACATGTGGGCCCGCAAGCGCCCGGACCAGATCCTCGGCAAGATCGTCGCCGGGGTGCTGATGGTGCAGCACTTCGAGCGCTACAGCGCCGAGCACGTGGCCGACCACCACGCGCTGCACCACATGACGCTGCGCGACCCCACCGTGCAGGCGTTCCTGGTCAGCCTGCGGCTGCGCCCCGGGATGACCCGCCGGCAGATGTGGCGGCAGGTGCTGGGCCGGCTCACCTCGCCGGTGTTCCACGCCCGGTTCCTCTGGGCCCGGATCCGCTCCTACAGCCACGCCGCCAGCCGCACCGAACGGGCCTTCACCGCCACCGGGTACGCCGCCGTCGCCGCGCTCGCCACGGTCGCCCACGCCTGGCCCCTGGTGCTGGTCGGCTGGGTGCTGCCGATGACCGTCTTCTTCCAGGTCAGCAACACCCTGCGGCTCTGCGTCAAGCACACGTTCCCGGCCCCCTGGCAGACCCAGCGCCGCGGCAAGGCGTACTTCGCCAGCCTCACCAACGCCATCTTCATCGGCGAGCCCGCCCCGGCGAGCTCCCTGCGGGGCGGGGCCGCGGCGCGCGCCTGGGCCCGCTGGTGGACCCGGATGCTGCTGGTCCACTTCCCCTCGCGCTACCTGGTGCTCACCGGCGACACCGTCTGCCACGACTTCCACCACCGCCGCCCGATGAGCCGGGACTGGGCCAACTACATCTTCGCCCGGCAGGCCGACATCGACGGCGGGCACCGGGGCTGGCCCCCGTACCGCGAGATCTGGGGCCTGATCCCCGCGATCAACCTGGTCCTCGACTCCCTGGCCGAGGCCGACCCCGACGAGTTCGACCCGCAGCGGCTCGCGGAGACCAGCGACCGCGAACTGTTCGCCGCCTTCGACGACTGACCGGCCGACGCGGCGGGGCCGGTGGGGCCCCGCCGCCCAACCCCCACGACACGAGGGCCCGACGGCCCGGACGGGAGCATCATGGACACCACGCGAAACCTCGTCATCCTCGGCGTGGCGGGCAGCGACGCGCACGCCGTGGCCAACCACCTGATCGCGATGCACCTGCGTGAGCACGGCTACGACGTGGTCAACCTCGGCGTCTGCACGCCGCTGACCGAGTTCGCCGACGCCGTCGACGCGCACCCCGAGGCGGAGGCGGTCATCATCGGCAGCCTCAACGGGCACGCGTACGCGGACCTGCGGGACCTGCCGGCGCTGCGGGCCGCCGGGCGGCTCGGCCGCCCGGTGATCCTCGGCGGGAACCTCTCGGTCGGCAGCCACAAGGCCGACGACGTGCACGACCGGCTGCGGGCCCTCGGCGTCGACCACATCCTGGAGAACCCCTACGAGCTGCCGCTGGTGCTGGACCTGCTGCGCGCGGCCACGCCCGGCGCGACCCGGCGCGCGAAGAAGCGCAACGCCCGGACCAGGACCGGCACGCGGGCGGCCCACCTTCAGGGCACCGGCACGCGGGCCGCCCACCAGGGCACCGGCACGCGGGCCGCCGGCCAGCGCGGGTCCCGGACGGCGGTGGGCAGCCGTGGCTGACTGGGCCGACCTGCACCTGGCGGACAGCACCGTCGACGGGCTGCCGTCCTGGGCGGAGACCGTGGCACACCTGCGCGACAGCGGCGCGCCGACCGCGGTGGCTGCGCTGCGGGCGGCCCGCCGCGCCGGCCGGCCGATCGTGCAGCCCCGCTGCGGCGTCGGGTCGCACGACGCGATGACGGAGCTGCTGCGCTCGCTCGCGCCCGCCGGACCGGGCATGCTGACCGTGACGATCGACTCGTTCACCCGGCTGCGGCAGTTCGACCACGCCGCCCGGGTGCTGCGGGAGAACCCCGCCGACCTCAACGGCTACCCGCTGGTGGCGCACGGCTGGCAGCGCGGCCGGGAACTGGTCGCCACCGTCGACGTGCCGCTGGAGATCCGGCACGGCTCGCCCGACCCCCGCGACCTGTTCGCGGTGTCGCTCGCCGCCGGCTTCACCTCCTTCGAGGGCGGCGGGATCGGCTACAACATCCCGTACTGCAAGAACGTCCCGCTGGCCACGTCGCTGGAGTGCTGGCGGCAGGTCGACGCGGTCTGCGGCCGGCTCGCCGAGGCGGGCGTGCTCGTCGACCGGGAGCTGTTCGGCACCCTCACCGCCGTGCTGGTGCCGCCGTCGATCAGCCTCGCCGCCACCCTGCTGGAGGCCCGCGCCGCCGTGGCGCAGGGGGTGCGCTGCCTGTCCATCGCCTACCCGCAGGGCGGGGAGGTGCACCAGGACGTCGCCGCCCTGCGGTCGATCCGCGAGCTGGCCGCGCGGTACCTGCCGGCCGACGTCGAGGTCTACCCGGTGCTGCACGAGTTCATGGGGGTCTTCCCGCGCGACCGCCGGGCGGCCGACGCGCTCGTCCTCTACGGCGGCCTGGTCGCCCGGCTCGGCGGGGCCGACAAGGTGATCAACAAGACGAACCAGGAGGCGTACGGGATCCCGGACGCCGCCGCCAACGCCACCGGCATCCACACCACCCTGCTCGGCGGCTCCGCCCTGCTCGACTTCGTCCGCCTCGACACCGACCGGGTCGCCGAGGAGATGCACTGGCTGCAACGCGAGGTCGCCGAGCTGGTCGACCCGGTGCTCGACGGCGACGACCTGGCCGGCGCGATCGTGGCGGCGTTCGACGCCGGCCGGCTCGACGTGCCGTTCAGCGCGAGCGTCCACGCGCGGTCGGAGGTCGTTCCCGGCCGGGACCCGGACGGGGCGATCCGCTACCGGGATGCCGGCAACCTGCCCTTCTCCGCCGAGGTGCGGCGGCGCAACGCCGACCTGCTGCGCCACGGGGCGGGCGACCCCGGCCGGTTCATCGAGACGGTCAGCGCCGACATCGACTACTTCCTGCACCACGAGCGGGCATTCCCGGTGCCGGCCTGAGCGCCCGGCCGTCCCCTCCCGAAAGCCCCACCCGAGAGCCCGAAAGGACAGCAGCGATGCACTCTGAGAACCAGCGGCCCGACCCGGGGGCGGCGGCAGCCGTCCGGGCCGCCGACCGGGCCCACGTCTTCCACTCCTGGTCGGCGCAGGCGCACATCGACCCCCTGCCGATCGCCGGCGGGGAGGGCGTGCACTTCTGGGACTACGACGGCAACCGCTACCTGGACTTCTCGTCGCAGTTCGTCAACCTCAACATCGGCCACGCCCACCCCCGGGTGGTCGAGGCGATCCAGCGGCAGGCCGCCCGGCTGTGCACCATCGCCCCGCACTTCGCCAACGACCAGCGCTCCGAGGCGGCCCGGCTGATCGCCGAGCACGCGCCGGGCGACCTGAACCGGGTGTTCTTCACCAACGGCGGCACGGAGTCCAACGAGCACGCGGTGCGGATGGCCCGGCTGGTGACCGGGCGGCCCAAGGTGCTCAGCGCCTACCGGTCGTACCACGGGGCCACGCACACGGCGATGCACCTGACGGGCGACCCGCGCCGGTGGCCCACCGACACCGGCACGGCCGGGGTGGTCCGCTTCTTCGGGCCGTACCCGTACCGGTCGGCGTTCCACGCCGAGACCGCCGAGCAGGAGTGCGCGCGGGCGCTGGAGCACCTGGAGCAGGTCATCCAGTTCGAGGGGCCGACGACCATCGCCGCCGTGCTGATCGAGACCATCGTCGGCACCAACGGCATCCTGGTGCCCCCGGACGGCTACCTGCCCGGCGTCCGGGCCATCTGCGACCGGTACGGCATCCTGCTGGTCACCGACGAGGTGATGACCGGCTTCGGCCGGACCGGGGCGTGGTTCGGGGTGGACAACTGGGGCGTCGTGCCCGACCTGATCACCTTCGCCAAGGGCGTCAACTCCGGCTACGTCCCGCTCGGCGGCGTGATCATCTCCGACCGGGTCGCCGCGGAGTTCGCCGACCGTCCCTACCCCGGCGGCCTGACCTACTCCGGTCACCCGCTGGCCTGCGCCGCCGCCGTGGCCACGATCCGGGCCATGGAGGACGAGGGGGTCGTCGAGCACGCCGCCTGGCTCGGCGAGCACGTCCTGGGCCCCCGGCTGCGCAAGATGGCCGAGTCGCATCCGAGCGTCGGCGAGGTGCGGGGGCTCGGCGCGTTCTGGGCGGTGGAGCTGGTCCGCGACCGGCGGACCCGGGAGATGCTGGTGCCGTTCGCGCCCACCCCGGCCCAGGCGGCGCCGATGAACGAGCTGGCGGCGGCCTGCCGCCGGCGGGGACTGTGGCCGTTCACCCACTTCAACCGGGTGCACGTGGTGCCGCCCTGCGTCATCTCCGAACAGGACGCCCAGCGGGGGCTGGACATCCTCGACGAGGCGCTGGAGGTCGCCGACCGCTACGTCGACAGCTGACCCGCGCGGACAGCCCGGGGCGGTCCACGGAACCGCCCCGGGCAGGCTACCGTATCTATCGATAGATTCTGATAAATCAGACGGGGTGATCAGGTCTTGGGCCGAGGGAACGAGACGCCGGACCGCTACGACTGCCAACGCCTCGCGCGAGCAGCCGTCCACGCCGGGATCGAGGCGGGCAACTTCCTGCGGCATCAGTTCCGCCGCCAGGTCGACGTGCGGACCAAGGACGGCGTGGGCGATCCCGAGGCACACGTCCGCGACGTGGTCTCCGAATGCGACCTGCGCGCCGAGGACATGATCCGCCAACGCCTGCAGGACGTGGCCCCAGGTTCTCGAATCATCGGCGAGGAGCACGGTTCGTACGGCGACGGCGACCTCTGCTGGTACGTCGACCCCATCGACGGCACCTACAACTTCGTCCGCGGCCTGCCCCTGTTCTGCGTGTCCATCGGGTTCTCCGTCGCGGGCGTGCCGCGCGGTGGCTGCGTCTACGACCCCTCCCACGAGGAGCTGTTCGTGGCGGTGGACGGCCGGCTGTCGGTCAACGGCCGGCCCTGGCGCAGCCCGAGGCCCGTCCCCGCGACGTCGCCCCTGGTGCTCACCGACATCCCGCACGGCAACCGGCCGCACCCGGCCGACCGGGACCTGCTGCTGCGCCTGTCGCGACATGCGGAAGTACGGCGGCTGGGCTCGTCGGCTCTGGCGCTCGCCTGGCTGGCGGTCGGCCGGGCCGACGCCGCGGCCAACACCGACATCTTCGCGTGGGACGTGGCCGCCGGCCGGTGCCTCGTCGAAGCGGCCGGCGGCCGGTTCGTCATGATGCCGGACCCGACAGGCACGGCCTGGCGCGGAAGCTTCGTCGCCTGGACTGCCGCCGGGGCGCAGGTCGGGCCACGACTGCTGCAGGCCGTAGCAGCCGCCGGCCCGCCGGTGCCCACGCCCTAAACTCCGCCGCCTTCGCGCAGCCACCGGCCCGGGTGGCGGCTCCCGGGCCGGCGGGCCGCCGACCGGTCAGGACCGCGCAGGGCGCACCGGCGCCGCCCGGAAGACGGCCGGCGCGGCGTCGACCGGCGCTCGCGGATCGTCGTGGACGAAGCGTACGGTCGCCTCCAGGTCCTCGGCGATACGCGCGGCCAGCGGGGCGTCGATCGGCGGGGAGACGTATCGGACACTGGCGTCGATCCCGGCGGGCCCCAGCGTGAAGGACAGCAGCAGCGTCGGGCCCCCGTTCTCACAGGTGGCCTCCTCCGACAGCGGAATGTCGGCGACGCGCACCGGCGCCTGCTGCATCGACAGGTTCGGGGTGGCCGCGTACATCCCGTTGAGCTCGATCTCCCACGCGCCGAGCTGGCCCGCCCGCCAACCGGGAGAGCGCTTGGTGCGCATGCAGACCTCCTCGAACGGCAGCTTCGCGAAGTGCTCCGTCCGGGCGCGCAGTTCGTCCCGGCGGCGAGCGATGGCGTCGGCGACCGTCGGGACACCGGCATGGTCCACCACGTCAACGACGTAGCTGCGCAGGAGGCCCTGGACGTCGAAGCCACGCAACCTGTGCCGCCCGCTGTGGATGACACCGAAGTTCGCCGGCCGCCCGTCGTCCCGCCGGAAGTAGAGTCCGGCACACCCCGCGAGCACCTCGAACTGGGTGCACCCCTGAGCCTGCGCCACCGCCGCGAGCGCGCTCAGGCTCTCCGCCGAGAACCGCCAACCGTGGAAGCTGATCGACACCTCCGCAGCGGCGAGTTTGTCCTCGACCATCCACTCGGGAAGCGCGGGTCCGCCCTGGTCCAGCAGCCCGACCCAGTCGTCGAACGTCTCCCGCAGGCCCTCCTCGACCATCGCCTGGTAGTAGCCGGCGAACTGCTCGACGTCGGCGGGCTTGACCGTCTCACCGTCGTACTCGCTGCGGATCTGGTCGAACACCATCTCCGCGGAGATGCCGTCGCTGCACACGTGGTTGAACACGCAGGCGACCAGCGTCTCGTCGGTGGGCCCGATGCCTGCGACGACCTGGACGGCGAGCGGACGGGGCACGGTCCACCAGTCGTCCAGGGCACCGACGTGCCGAGCGGCGTCCTCCGGCGTGCCGTCCCACGTCACGGTCCGCAGGGCCCGCTCGGCGATCTCACCCGGCTCGCGGATCACCTGCACCGGCATGTCGTCGGCCGGCTCGATCGCGGTGCGCAGGCTGTCGTGCAACGCCACGACCCGGTCCACCGCCGCGGCCAGCCGGTCAAGGTCCAGCCGCGCCTGCACCACGTAGGCCGCGAACAGCCGCTTGGCCGGCACGCAGGTCGTGGGAGCGACGATGAAGTCGTGGTAGACGGCCTGGCCAGGCGTCATGGGCAAGGTACGCACGTCGGTGGGGCCTCTCGTGATAGTGATCCGTGTTCCTGGCATTGAAGCTTGTCACGCCGTCGTGAGTCGTCCCGGTCGGTAGGGTGACGTCATGGTCGATCTGCGGGCCCTCACACTGGACACGGCCGACGTCGTCCACGCGCTGCTCGGGGACCCACACCTCGCGCCCGCCTGGCACCACCCCAGCGCCCTGCCCAGGCTGAGTGTCGGCGGTCTGGCCGGCCACCTCGCCGCCCAGGTGTTCAACATCGAGGTCGTGCTGGGCGAGCCGGCGGGCGGCGGGCCCGTGCTGTCCGTGCTGGAGCACTACGCCCGGGCCACCTGGATCGGCGCCGGCCTCGACGAGCCGGTGAACGTCACGGTGCGGCAGGCCGGCGAGCGCCTCGCCTCCGGCGGGCCGGAGGCGCTCGCCGCGGACGTCGCCGCCGCGTGCGCCCGGCTCCGTGCGGCGCTGCCGGGCGAGCCCGCGGAGCGGATCGTCCGGATCCCCTGGACGGGCCGGCGGCTGCGGCTCGACGACTTCCTCCTGACCCGGATGCTGGAGATGGCGGTCCACGGCGACGACCTGGCGGCGAGCGCGCCGGTGGCGACGCCGGAGTATCCCGACGCCGCCATGGCGGCCGTGCTCGGCCTGCTGACCCGGTTGGCGGCCCGCCGGCACGGGCCGGCCGCCGTGCTGCGCGCCTTCAGCCGGCCCGAACGTGCCAGCGGCCCGATCGCGGCGATCTGACCCGACGGCACGGGCGGGCATCACGCGAACCGGTGCATCACGTGCTTGATCCGGGTGTACTCCTCCAGCCCGTACACGGACAGGTCCTTGCCGTAGCCCGAGTGCTTGAAGCCCCCGTGCGGCATCTCGGTGGGGAACATCAGGTGGGTGTTGACCCACACACAGCCGAAGTCGAGCTCGGCGCTCACCCGCAGGGCACGCGCGTGGTCCGTGGTCCAGACCGACGACGCCAGGCCGTGCACCACGGAGTTGGCCAGCCGTACCGCCTCCTTCTCCGTGCGGAAGCGCTGCACGGTGATGACCGGGCCGAAGATCTCCTCCGTGCTGACCCGGTCGTCTTCGCGGACGTCGGCGATGATCGTCGGGGCGAAGAAGTAACCGGCGGTCCCGACCCGGTGCCCTCCGGTCACCACCCGGGCGTGGTCGGGCAGCGTCTCGACGAACCCGCTGACCCGCGCAAGCTGGTCGGCGTTGTTCAACGGCCCGTACAGGGCCGACTCGTCGTCCGGGCCGCCGGTGCGGACCGCCGCCACCCCCGCCTCCAGCGCCGCGAGCAACTCGTCGTGCAGTTCCTCGGCGACGAGGACGCGGGACGCTGCCGTACAGTCCTGGCCGGCGTTGCTCAGCGCCCCGGTCAGGATGCCCTGCACGGTGGCGTCGAGATCCGCGTCGGCGAACACCACCACGGGGGTCTTGCCGCCCAGTTCGAGCTGGACGCGCTTCAGCGACGCCGCCGCGGTCGTCGCGACGTCGACGCCGGTGGCGATGGAGCCGGTGAGCGACACCGCCGCCGGGATCGGGTGCTCGACCATCATGCGGCCGGTCTCCGCTCCGCCACAGACGACGTTGAGCACGCCCGGCGGCAGGATCTCGGCCGCGATCTCGGCGAACAACAGCGCCGTCGCCGGCGTGCTCTCGGCCGGCTTGAGGACCACCGTGTTTCCGGCCGCCAGGGCGGGGGCCGACTTGAGCGCGGCCATCATCATCGGGTAGTTCCAGGGTGCGAGCTGCGCGCAGACGCCCAACGGCTCGCGCCGCACGTACGAGGTGTGGCCGGTCGCGTACTCCCCGGCGGCCAGTCCTTGCAGCGCCCGCGCGGCACCGGCGAAGAACCGCAGCTGATCGCCGGCGAGCGGGATCTCGTTGGCGGCCCCCCGGCTGCCGGTCTGCCGTAGCTCCGCCCGGACCAGGTCGGGCAGGCGCGACTGCAGCGCGTCCGCTACCCGCAGCAGCAGCGCCTGGCGTTCTGCCGGGGTGGTGGCGCGCCACCGCTCGAAGGCGTTCGCCGCGCTGCGCATGGCCGCGTCGACCGCGGCCGCGCTCGACGCGGGCGCCGTCCCGTACTCCTCCCCGGTCACCGGGTCGACCAGCGGGTGGCGGTCGCTCTGCTCGGCCTGGGTCAGCTTGCCGTCGACGAAGTTCGACAGGTGGGTCACGGGCGCACCTCCAGGGTCTGGAAGCCGTGGAAACCGAGGTTGTTGTTCCAGTTCAGCGTCTGCGGCGGGACGTTCAGCTGCGGGAACCGGCGGTACAGGCTGACCATCGCGATGCGGGTGGTCTGGCGGACCAGCGGGTCACCGAAGCACAGGTGACGGCCCGCGCCGAAGGTCAGGTGACGGTTCGGCGCCGGTCGGGTCAGCACCAGCGAATCCGCGTCGGGGAAGTGCTGCTCGTCCCGGTTCGCCGAGGCCACGTAGAGCAGCATGGGGCGGTTGGCCTCGATCCGGCAGTGGGTGCCGCGGGCGTCGACGTAGTCGAAGTCCTCGCGGGCGATCCGGCCGACGAACTGCACCGGGGTGCAGAAGCGCAGCAGCTCCTCCACCGCGTCGTCGACGGTGTCCTTGGACAGCAGCAGCTGCCGCTCGGACACCGGCCGCTCGTTCATGGCGTGGACGCTGTTGCCGACCAGGTAGCGGATCGACGCGGTGCCGGCGAAGAGCAGGAGCGCCGCCTGCGAGACGATGTCCTCCTCGCTGAAGCGGTGGCCGTGCACCTCGGTCGTGCGCAGCGTGTGGAGCAGGCCCTCCTTGCGTGCGGCGTGGGCCACGATGTCCGGCGCGGAGAGGAAGTCGACGAGTTCCCGGGTGCTCTGCCGGGTCCGCTGCACATGTTCGAGTGACACCTGGGTCGACCCGAACAGGTGCGCGATGTCGTCGGTCCACCGGGTGAGGTCCTGATGGCTGTCGGTCGGCACGCCGAGCACGTCGGCGATCACCATGGCCGGCAGCGGGAACGCGAAGTCGGTCATCAGGTCGAACCCGGAGGGGTCGACCGAGTCCAGCAACCGGTCGACGATGGCCTGGATCCGGGGCTCCAGCACCTCGTCGGTGAACGGCATGTAGCTGCGGTTGGCCTGGCGGCGCAACGTGGTGTGACTCGCGCCGTCGTGGAAGGCGAGCCAGCGTTCGAAGACGCCGACCATGTCCTGGAACGCGTCGCGCTGGTCCGGCGGCAGGAACCACAGCGGCACGGCGGCCCGGGCGTTGGACAGCCGCTCGTCGGTCATGAGGGCGATGTTGTCGGCGTAGCTGAAGAACAGCCATGCCCCCCCGAAGATCCGCTCCGAGCGATACGACGGCGACTCGGCCCGCATGCGCGCGTAGAACGGGAACGGGTCCGGGATGTACTTGTCCTCGTTGTGGGTGAACTCTGCGGCGGTCA
This sequence comes from Micromonospora sp. WMMD712, assembly GCF_029581295.1. Classification (NCBI taxonomy): domain Bacteria; kingdom Bacillati; phylum Actinomycetota; class Actinomycetes; order Micromonosporales; family Micromonosporaceae; genus Micromonospora; species Micromonospora sp. WMMD712. The sequence continues at coordinate 6,158,200 of NZ_CP120743.1, read as the reverse complement.
ACGTGTCGGAACCCAACGTCCACTCCCCGTGACAATGGTGCCCGGTGTCGGACACGGCGGATCGCGGCGCCGCCAGGACGCCGGCGGAAAGATCATTGGCCCGGAGGCCGGCTCGTGGCGGATGAACCAAAAAGGGGAAGACGCGAGCACAACATCGATCGGCGACCAAGTCAGTACAAAGGCGCACCGCGTCTTCAGACCACCACGACAAGCTCCATCCCCGATTCAAGCAGTGATGACCAGCGATCCGCAACCCCGTTGACCCGCCACCCCGACCCGCGAGACGAGCACGAGACCCAGGATCGTCCGAAATGCACGCCGCACCGGTCGACCACCCCCCGAACCCGCCACCAGATGGGCCCCCAGCAGCGATTTCCGGACGGGTAGACGGGCGTTGCGGGATGGGGCATACTGTCACAGGCGTCGATCAAGGAAACCGTCAAGATTGATGCAGAAGCCGACCGCAATGATCATGAGGCGCTTCCGAGCTGTGCGTTCGCGTCGAAACGGGGACTGGCATGCATATCGATACTGGCCAACTTCACGACATACCGGGCAGCCGCCGGTAAGCCGGGCGCCCGACGGGCCGGCCCCGATCCTGACCCGGGCAACGCGACGGTCTCCGGTCACACTCTGACGCACCGCCGTGACAGGGTCGCGGGGATTCCGCTCCGCCGCGCCATTCTGAACCGTATCCGGGAGTCACGCATGTCTGCGGTCGGAGACTGGAGAAGCACCCAACTGCCGTATCGCCTGGACCGGCGAGCGTTCGCCGACGAGGAGATCCTGCAACGGGAACTCGAGCTGGTGTTCAAACCGTCGTGGCAGTTCGTCGCGTTCGAATCCGAGCTGCCCGACGCCGGCGACTACGTGGTGCGCCGAATGGGCCGCGACAGCGTCATCGTCACCCGGGACGAGAGCGGGGCCGTCGCGGTCCTGCTCAACTCCTGCAACCACCGGGGCACGCAACTGTGCCGGGCCACCTTCGGCAACGCCGCGCACTTCCGCTGCAGCTACCACGGCTGGACGTACAGCAACGACGGCCGGCTGGTCGGCGTGCCGCACCTGCGCACCGCGTACCCCGCCGGGTTCGACAAGACCCTCTACGACCTGCGTCGCGCCCGCGTCACCGCGTACCGGGGCTTCGTCTTCGCCACCTGGTCCCCGGACGGACCGTCGCTGGAGGAACACCTCGGCGAGTTCCGCTGGTATCTCGACGCGATGCTCGACCTGGCCGGGGGCGAGTGGGAGGTGTACGGCCCGCCCCAGCGCTCGATCATGAAGGGCAACTGGAAGGTGCCCACCGACAACTTCGCCGGCGACGGCTACCACATGGGCACCACCCACCAGGCCGCCTTCGAGCAGGGCATCTACGGCGACTCGCTGGCCAGCGGCACCCTGGGCCGCAAGGAACTGGAACTGATCGGCATCAACGTCAGCACCGCACACGGCCACAGCCTGCGCGCCGGCTACGTGGTGGAGAAGGGCGACCGGTCGATCAGCACCGACGTCTCCGAGCCGGCCTACCTCGGCTACCCGCCCGAGGTCTGGCCGAGTTTCACCGCCGGGCAGACCCGGGAGCAGATCCGCTTCAACTCGCGTTGCGAGGTGCTGCACGGCGCCGTCTTCCCGAACATCGCCTACCTCAGCGTCTCCCACGACCGGGCGATCGGCCGGGACGACGACCCGCTGACCAGGTACACGGTCTGGCGTACCCACACGCCCATCGACGCGCGCCACACCGAGTGCCACTACTGGACGCTGGTGCCGAAGGCGATGCCGGAGGAGTGGAAGCGCCGGTCGTACCAGTTCCAGGCACGGTCGCAGTCGGCCGGGGGAATGCTCTTTGAGATGGACGACTTCGAGAACTTCGCCCGCATAGACAACGTGGTGAGCGGGCCGGTCACCGACGGCGAACCGCTCGACCTGACCCTCGGCCTCGGGCTCGGCGAGCCGGTGCCCGACTTCCCCGGGCCGGGCGACGCCGAGTACTGCACGCTCTCGGAGCACAACCAGCGGGCCTTCTACCGCAGATGGGGCGCCCTGATGGGCTACGAGGGACTGATGGGACAGACGCGATGACAGAGGTGATCGCGACGACGGAGACCGCCGACGACGAGCCGGCGTACGAGCGCCTGCCGTTCCCGCAGCGGGGCGCCCGACGACGTGACCTGACCGCGGCGGTCACCGAGTTCTACACCGACGAGGTGGCGGCGCTCGACGAGAACCGGCCGGACGACTGGCTGGAGATGCTGGCCGCCGGCTTCATCTACCAGGTGCCCGTGCCGCTGCTGCGCGAGGATCCTGCGCTCCCCCGGCACAGCGACCGGGCGATGCTCTACGAGGCGACGAAGCACATCATGTCGATGAAGCTCGGTCGCGTCGGCAAGCACTACGCGTGGTCGGACCGGCCGGGCGCGTCGATCCGGCACATCGTCGGCGGGGTCAGGGTCCACGAGACCTCCCGGGACGGGGAGCTGCGGGTCGACAGCAACGTCGTCGCCTTCTGGAACCGCGGCATCGAGGAGTCGACGGTGATCAGCGCCGGCCGCCAGGACGTGCTGCGGCACCTCGGCGGTGAACGGTTCCAGCTGCTGCGCCGGCGGGTGCTGCTCGACGCCGAGGTCGCCACGTACCAGCAACTCTCCATCATCCTCTAGCAAGGTCGAAGATCAGGAGCGAGGCGTGAGCGGACTTGCCTGGAACGCCGAGGAGCGCCAGGAGCGGGAGCTGTGCCGGATCACGAGCGAGTCGGCGGCGGTCACGGTGCTCGCCGCCCCGAAGGGCAACGGCCTGCGGCTGAAACTCCGCTCCGAGCGTTCCGGCGCGTCCACCGTGCTGGACGCCACCGTGCTCGAGGCGCTGTGCCACCTGACTCCGGAGGTCGCCACCGAGCTGGTGCGGGTGCGGACCGAGGGCGTCGACAGCGCCACCCCGTACGAGGATCGGGCATGAAGCCTGCCCCGTTCCGATATCGCCGACCCGACAGCCTCGCCGGTGTGCTCGGCGAGCTGGCCGACGCCGAACCGGACGTCGCCGTGCTCGCCGGGGGCCAGAGCCTCGTCCGCCTCATGAACGTGCGGGCGGTGCGCCCGGCCGTCGTGGTGGACATCAACCGGGTTCCCGGCCTGGACGACATCACCCTCACCGCGGACGCCGTCCGCGTGGGCGCGACGGTCCGCGTCGCCCGGCTCGAACGGGAGCCGGCGCTACGGGACCGGCTCCCCGTCCTGTCCGAGGCCGCGGCACTGGTGGGGCACCCCCAGATCCGCAGTCGCGCCACCATCGGCGGCTCGCTGTGCCACGCCGATCCGGCGGCTGAGCTGCCCACCCTGGCGGTCACCCTGGACGCCCGGTTGCGGCTGCGGTCCGCCGCCGGCGAACGGGTCGTGCCGGCCACGAGCTTCTACCGGAGCCCGTGGACGACCGACCGGCGCCCCGGCGAGTTGCTCACCGAGATCGAGATCCCCGCCCCTCCCGGCCTGCTCGCCCGGTTCGTCGAGATCTCCCGGCGGACGAACGACCTGCCGCTCGTCGGCGTCTGCGTGGCGATACTCGTCGACGAAGGGGTGGTCGCCTCGGCACGCGTGGGCGCGGGCGGGGTCGGCCCGACTCCGGTCCGCCTGCCGGCGGCCGAACGGGCGCTCACCGGCCGGGCGCTGACGGAGCTGGCCGGGCCCGCGTCCTCCCGCCGTCCGGACGAATCCCCGCTGTACCGGGCGCTCGCGGCCGCGGCCGACGAGACCGACCCGCCCGACGACGCGGTGGGAACCGCGGCTTTCCGCCGCGCGCTGCTCCGCAGCGCGCTGCGCCGCGCGGCCACCGGCGTGGCGGCCGTGGAGGCCCGGTGAACGCGGCCGGTCACCCCCCGGCGGACGCCACCGGAGGGGTCTGGGAGGTCGGCGTCACCGTCAACGGCACGTCGCTGCGGCGCACGACCGAGGCCCGCACGCTGCTGAGCGACTTCCTTCGCCACGACCTCGGGCTCACCGGCACCCACGTCGGCTGCGAGCAGGGCGCGTGTGGCTCGTGCACCGTGCTCGTCGACGGGGCACCCGTGCGCTCGTGCCTGATGTTCGCCGTGCAGGTCGACGGCCGGCACGTCGAGACCGTCGAAGGGCTGGCCGACGCCACCGAGCTGACCGGCCTGCAGGAGGCGATGCGACGTGAGCACGGCCTGCAGTGCGGCTTCTGCACGCCGGGCCTCCTCATGACCCTCACCGCCGCCGACCGGGCCGGGCGGTCCGACGAGGAGGTGCTGGGCGCACAGCTCGGCGGGCACACCTGCCGCTGCACGGGCTACGCGGGCATCCGCGCGGCGATCCGGCGGTACTGGGCGCAGAGGGAGGATTGACGTGCAGGCAGGGCGCTACGTCGGCCAGTCGGTGGACCGTCCGCAGGACCCGCGGCTGCTGCGCGGCCTGGGCCGCTACGTCGACGACATCGACGACGCCGGCGCGCGGCACGCCGTGATCGTCCGCAGCCCCGTCGCGCACGGACGGCTGACCCGCTTCGACGCGACCGCCGTACGCGACACGGGCCTGGCGGAGCTGGTGCTGGGGCCGGCCGAGCTGGCTGGGCTGGCCGATCCGCTGCCCACCAAGTGGCGGCTGCCCGGACAACACCTGACCGGCATCCCGGTGGCGACCACGAACGTGCGGTACGTCGGGCAGCCGCTCGGCGTCGTCGTGGCCGCCTCGCGCGCCCTCGCCGAGGACGCCGCGGAACGGGTGCTGCTCGACTTCGAACAACTGCCGGCGGTGTGCGACGTCGATGCCGCCCGGGCCCCGGGGGCACCGTTGCTGTACCCGGAGCACGGCAGCAACGTCGCCGGGGAGATCCACTTCGGCGACCCGCTGGCCGACCTGCAGGCGGCGATCGCGGACGCGCCGCACGTCGTCGAGCGTGAGCTGAGCATCCAACGTGTCGCGCACAGTCCTCTGGAACCGCGCGGTCTGCTCGCCGAGTGGATCGCCGGCACCGAGCAGCTCACCGTGTGGATGAGCAGTCAGGCCAGCCAGGTGGCCCGGCACGAGCTGGCCGCCACCCTGCGGCTGCGGGTCGACCAGGTTCGGGTCGTCGCCGCCGACGTGGGCGGGTCGTTCGGCAGCAAGAACACCCTGTACGTCGACGAGGCGATGGTCTGCGCCGCCGCGATGGTGCTCGGCCGACGGGTGAAGTGGATCGAGGACCGCCGGGAGAACCTGCTCGCCACCTACCAAGGCCGTGGGCAGCGCGCACGGGCACGACTCGCGCTGGACGCCGACGGCCGCTTCGCCGCCCTGCATGCCGAGATCGTCGGGGATCTCGGCGCGTTCGCCACCCAGGCGGGCAGCGGTCCCTTCCAGGTGGCCGGGCTGGCGATCGAGGGGCCGTACCGGTTCGCCACCGCCGGCGCCACGGTGTCCGCCGTCTACACCAACCTCGTACCGACCGGCGCCTACCGCGGCTACGGCATGCAGGAGGCCGCCTGGATCCGGGAGCGGATGATCGACGAGGCCGCCCGGGAGCTGGACGTCTCCCCCGTCGAGCTGCGGATGCGCAATCTCGTCACCCCGGCCGAACTGCCCTACACCACGCGCACCTCGCTGACCTACGACTCCGGCGACTATCCGTCGGCCCTCCGCCGGGCCGCCGAACTGGCCGACACCGTACGGCCCGGACCGGACCGGCCGGCCGACCAGGTACGCCGCGGCGTGGGCCTGGCCTGCAGTGTGGAGATCACCGGGTTCGCTCCGAGCGCGCTGCTGGAGATGTTCCAGATTCCCTGGAGCGGCTGGGAGAGCGGACGGATCCGGGTCAACCAGGACGGCAGCGTGACCGTCACCTCCGGGGTGAACGCTGTCGGCCAGGGCATCGAGACGGCGCTGGCCCAGATCACCGCCGACGAGCTGCAGGTGCCGATCGACTGGGTCAGCGTCCACCTCGGCGACACCGCCACCTCGTCGTACTCGGACCTGTCCTCGCAGGCCAGCCGATCCGTGACGCTGGCCGGCGGAGCGCTGGTCCGGGCCGGCGCCAGGATGCGGGAACGGATGCGTGGCCTCGCCGCCCGCGCCCTGGGCGTGGCGGAGACGGCGGTGACGTGGGACGGCGCCGTGTTCGGCGGCGGTCCCGGTTCCGCCACGCTGACCTGGCGCGAGGTCGCACACCGTGGCTGGATGGGATGGGGCCGCGCCGAGGCGGACCGCATCCAGCTCGAAGAGGTCGTGGACTTCGATCCCCCAGCGATCACCTTCGCGTACTCGGTCGCCGGCGCCGCCGTCCTGGCCGAGATCGACACGGGACGCGTCACCGTCGAGGGATACTGGTCGGTCAACGACAGCGGTGTGCTGGTCAACCCGATGCTCGCCGACGGTCAGATCGCCGGCGGGATCGCCCAAGGGCTCGGCGTCGCGCTGTTGGAAGAGGTCCGCCACGACCCGACGACCGGCCAGCCGCTGAGCACCTCGCTCTTCGACTACCTGCTGCCACTGCCCTCGGACGTACCGGATCCGCTCATCGAGCACCGGTGCACCCCCAGCACGGTCATCCCCGGTGGTTTCAAGGGACTCGGCGAAGGTGGCTGCATCCCGACGCCGGCCGCGGTCGGAAACGCCCTGGCCGCCGCGGTTCCCGAGATCGCGGCCGAGGTCGTGGCGACGCCCCTGGCGCCGTCGACCGTGTGGCCGCTGCTGGTCAAGGCGGGCCTGGCCGATGGGTGAGCCGACGACGGTCCGCGAGGCGACGATCGCGCTGCTGCGCCACCACCGGATGACGACCATCTTCGGCAACCCGGGCTCGACCGAACTGCCGATGTTCCGGGACCTGCCCGACGACTTCCGCTACGTCCTCGGCCTACAGGAATCCGTGGTGGTCAGCATGGCCGACGGGTACGCCCAGGCGACACGGCGCGCCGCCGTGGTCAACCTGCACTCGGCGATCGGTGTGGGGCACGCGATGGGCAGCATCTTCACCGCGTACCGCAACCGGACCCCGCTGGTGGTCACCGCCGGCCAACAGGCCCGGGAACTGCTCGCGGGTGAGCCGTACCTCTTCTCGGAGGACCCGGCGGCGCTGCCCCGGCCGTACGTCAAGTGGAGCCGGGAGCCGGCCCGCGCCGAGGACGTCCCTGGGGCGATCGCCCGGGCCTACCACGTGGCGATGAGCCCACCGCGCGGCCCCGTGCTGGTGTCCATCCCGGTGGACGACTGGGACCGCCCGGCCGAGCACGTGCCACCACGGCGGGTGAGCCAGGTGGTGCGCGCCGCGGAGGCGGAGGTCGCGGAGCTGGGCGCCGCGCTGGCCGGCGCGCGCCGCCCGGCGTTCGTCGTCGGTGCGTTGGTCGACCAGGAGCTCGCCTTCGCCGACACGGTGCGGCTTGCCGAGATGCACCAGGCGCGGGTGTGGGCGGCGCCGATGTCGTCCCGGTGCAGCTTTCCCGAGTCCCACCCGCTGTTCGCCGGCTTCCTGCCGCCGGCCCGGTCAGGGCTGCGCGACTGCCTGGACGGCTGTGACCTGGTTGTCGTTCTCGGTGCGCCGGTGTTCACCTACCGCCTCCCGGGCGAGGGCCGCTACCTGCCCGACGGTGCCCGGCTGTGGCAGCTCACCGACGACCCGCAGCAGGCGGCGTGGACTCCGGTCGGCACCTCGCTGGTGACGAGCATCGCCCCGGCGGTGGCGGAACTGCTGGCCTACCCACCGGCGAGCCCGCGACCGGCCCCGCCGCGCCGCGCCCGGCCCGCGCCGGTCCGGGCCGGCGGCGCGATCACCGTGGAGTTGCTGATGCAGACCCTCCACCGGCTGCGCCCGCCGGGCAGCATCATCGTCGAGGAGGCGCCGAGCAGCCGACCGGTGATGTGCGAATACCTACCCAACGACGCGCCGGAGAGCTTTTTCACCTGCGCCAGCGGAGGGCTCGGGCTGGGCCTGCCGTCGGCCGTGGGGATGCTGCTGGGCCGCCCCGACCGGCGAGTCATCGCGGTCATCGGCGACGGTTCGATGATGTACGGGATCCAGGCGCTGTGGTCGGCCGCCCGGATCGACAACGCGCCGATGACGGTCGTGGTGGTGAACAACGGCGGCTACGCGACCGTCCGCCACTTCGCCCAGCTGCTCGGCATGGACAAGCCCGTCGGTGCGGACCTGCCGGGTCTCGACTTCAGCGGGCTGGCGCGGGCACAGGGATGCCGTGGTGCCCGGGTGTCCGGGGCCGACGACCTGCCGGCCATGCTCGGTGAGGCGCTCGCCAGCGAGGTGCCGTACGTGCTGGACGTGGTGGTGGCCTGAGCAGCCACGCGGTCAGCGCACGACCAGCCCGCCGTCGGGCCGCAGGATCTCGCCGGTGAGGTGGCTCGCGTCCGGGCCCGCCAGGAAGCGGTACAACGGTGCCAGTTGCTCCGCCGTGGCGAGAGCCCCGAGCGGGTTGAGCGACCGGATCGCCGCCGCGACGGGTGCTGGCTCGGCGTAGACCTCGCTGCCGTCGGCGTCCCGCAGGCCGGTGATCACCCCACCCGGTGCCACGGCGTTGACCCGCACGTGCGGCGCGAGGTCCGCGGCGAGGTGGCGCACCACTCCGACGCAGGCGTGTTTCGCGGCGGCGTAGGCGAGGCCGGCGCCGTTTCCACTGACCATGAACGAGGCGTCGGACAGGGTGAACACCATGCTGCCGTGCCAGCGGCTCAGGTGTTCCGCGGTGGCTCGGGCACCCAGGATGTATCCGACGACGTCCACGTCGAGGACGCGCCGGGTGAGCGCGGCCAGTTGTGGGCCGTCCCGGTCACACAGGCGCACGCCGCCGTCGTGGATTCCGGCGTTGCCGACGAACACGTCGAGCCGCCGCCAGCGCCGCAGCGCCTCGGCGACCGCCCGGTCGTTGTCGGACGGGTCCGTGACGTCACCCTCGACGAACACGACGCCGGGCGGCAGCGGTGCCCGTGGCGCCCGCCGGTCGAATGCCACCACGGCATGGTCGTGGCGGGCAAGGTCACCGACGACGGCCCAGCCGATGCCGGAGGCCCCACCGGTGACCAGCGCGACCCGCGGCCCGTCCGAGCCGGGGCCCGTGGGCGTCACACCGGGGGCGGGGTCCACAGCCCGGGATCGGGCCGCCCCCGCATGCTCGATCGGACGGCGTCGTCGAGGGGGTTGGAGGTGCCCCACTGGTCGATGCCCTGGTCGGTGGAGGCATGCACCTGCGGCTCCCAGGTGGACTCGTCGACCAGCTGCAGAGCCGTCGTGTATTCCATCACGAAGCCGCTCGACGGATCCGAGAAGTACGAGAAGGTGTTGTCGCCCACCCCGTGCCGGCCGGGACCCCAGATCAGCGGGTGCCCGTTGCGCATCATCCGGCCGGTGGCGCGCATGAACTCGTCGATGCCGAGCACCTCGAACGCGACGTGGTTGAGCGAGGCGTGGGGGGCCGAGGTGAACGCGATGAGGTGGTGCGCCGGGCCGGTCCGCAGGAAGCAGAAGTAGTCCTCGACCCAGTCGGACACCTTGAAGCCCAACACGTCCTCGTAGAAGCGGCGGGACCGTTGTATGTCGACGGTGTTGAGGACGACGTGGCTGATGCCGACCGGTCGGGTGTCGGTGGCCGCCAGCGGCTCGTACGCCCGCTGGTCGACGCCTGCGGACACCTCCAGGGTGCGGCCGTCGCAGTCGTGGAACCGCACCGCGTATCCGCCGCCGGGCTCCTGCCGGGGGCCCGGGAGCCCGACGAGCCTCGCGTCGGACCGCCGCGCCACCCGCTCGGCGATGGCGTCCACGTCGGCCGGCGTCGTCACGGCGAGCGCGAGCAGGTCGACCCGCGGCTCGCTGGTCGAGCGCAGCCGCAGACTGTAGCTCTCGGCGCAGCCGGCGCCGAGGTACACCCGGTCGTCGTCCACGCCGACCAGGTCGAGCTGCCACTGGTGTTCGTAGAAGTCCCTGGCACGCGTCAGATCCGGTACGCCCAGGCTGACCTGGCGAATGTGCGAGATCACTGCGAGCCTCCTATCGCCTGTTCGCGGTCTGTCCTGCGGCGGTGCGGAGGATGCCGTCGAACCGTGCCCGGAGTTCGTCGATCCGGTCGGCGTCGTCGCGGGCGTCGTACCGCCACGAGACGGTGACGTCGTCCCCGACGCGGCTCATGCGGCACTCGACGGGCGCCGACAGCGGCCTGACGCCAAACGGCACCGAACGCAGGCGAAGACTGCCGAGCGCGACGGTCTCGCCGCCTGCGGCGACGAACCGCATCTGGTGGGCCAGCGCCGGGAGCGGCCCGGTGTCGTCGACGACGAGGACGGCAGGTCGGTCGTTCCGACCGGCCGCCGGCAACGCCGACCAGTCGCGGACCGTCGGCAGCACCGATTCGAGGGCGTCGCCGCCGGGCACCGACACGACCCGGGCGAACCGGCCGACGAGATCGTGGAACTCCGGCCGGTCGCGGCCGAAGTGCACCGCCGCGACCCGGTCGTCGCCGGCCGCAGCGGTCACGGCGGCGAGCAGCAGCGACGCCACACTCACGTCCCGCTGACCCGCGAGCCGGCGCAGCACCCCGGCGAGGGCCGGATCGAGCGTCACCTCGGTGATCCGCGCCTCGGGCGACTCGACCGGCGCGAAGGGCGCTGCGGCCGGGGCCTGCCCGGCCGACCACTGGACGAAGTCCCGGTAGGTGTACGGCAACGCCGGCAGGTAGGTGTCGTCGCTGAAACGCTGCCCCCCGAGCAGCATCGCCAGGTCGCGCAGCAGGACCGCGAGCGACCACCGGTCAGCCGCGATCCGGTGGACGCCGACGGCGAGGAGCGGCGCCTGCGCACCGTCGCGCAGCAGCCGTACGTGCAGGGGCCCGCCGCCCGCGGACCGCGGCAGCGCCGCCGCCGTCGCCGCCAGCGCGGACATCCGTGCCGGCAGCTCGGCGGGCGGCACGTCCTCCACCCCGAAGCTCACCTCGACGCGGGGCATCGTGAGCTGCGTCGGCGCGGGGCCGGACGGGTCGACCGCCATCCGCAGCATGGGGTGCCGGTCCACGAGCGCCTGGAAGGCGGCGCGCAGGGCGGCCTCGTCGACATGTCCCGCTAGTCGGGCCGCCAGCAGGTGGGCCGCCCACGGCGCCGGGGCGGAGACGTACGGCAGTTGCGCCGCGGCGAGCGGGAACTCCGGCGGCCCCGCGGCGGGCATCAGGGCGGCGTCGGGTGATCGCCCGGGGTCGGTCAGCCGCGCCGCGGCGTCGGCCAGCGAACGCGCCCCGAGCAGCGTGCCGAGCTGAGCGGGCACGCCCAGGTCACGTTCGATGGCCAGGCGCAGTTGCATCGCCACGAGGCTGTTGAGGCCGGTGGCCAGGACCGGCGCGGTGACGTCGATCCGCTCCGGGGGCACGCGCAGCAACCTGGCGAGCTGTCCGACCAGGTAGGCGGTCATCTCTGCCGGTCGGTTGTCGGTGGCCCGCGGACTGGCGGCGGTTTCTTCGGTGCCCAGGTCGAGGTTGCGCCGCAACACCTTGCCCAGCGGGGAGCGCGGGAGCGCGTCGCGGAACACCAGGCGGTGCGGCACCTTGTAGTCGGTCAGCCGGCCGCGGCAGAAGTCCAGCAGCGTGTCCGCGTCGACCGGGCCGTCGGCCACCACCACCGCGACGAGGATCTCGTCGCCGCCCCGGGTGCCCACGCCGGTCACGACGGCCTCGCGGACCCGCTCGTGCTCGACGAGCACCGCCTCGACCTCCAGCGGGTTGACCTTGCGGCCACCGGTGTCGATGAGCAGGTTCAGGCGCCCGGTGATGTACAGCCGGCCGTCCTCGTCCAGCGTCCCGAGGTCTCCGGTGTGGTAGAAGCCGTCGGCGAGGACCTCCTCGGTGAGGTCGGGCCGACCGTCGTAGCCGGTCATGACCGACGGGCCGCGGACCGCGACCTCGCCGACGGAGCCGGGCGGCAGCGGCTGGCGGTCGCCGTCGACCAGGCGGACCTCGACGCCGTCGAGCACATGGCCGACGGACCCGGCCGTGGCGTGTCGCGGGTCGCGGCAGTCCCAGGCGACGCTGCCCGCCTCGGAGCTGCCGTACGTCTGCCGGATCGGCTTGCCGTAGCGGCGCAGGAACCGCTCGGCGGTTGCCGTCGGCAGGAAGTTCCCGCCCGACAGGAACAGCCGGACGGTGGAGACGTCCGCCGGGTGACGCTCGTCAACGTCCGCGAGCAGCTCGTAGATGTACGGTACGGCCGGCATGACGGTGACGCCATGCTTCTCGATCATCTCCAGCACCCGGTCGATGCGGGAGCCGAGGACGAGCTGGCGATCGCCTTCCTGGCCCGGCGGGCCGGTCTGTTCGAGCAGGACCAGCGTCGCGCCGGCCCGCGCCGCGACGATCATGCAGCAGAACTGGCCGAGCGCGTGGAACAGGGGCACGACGCACAGCATCCGGTCCTGCGGGCCGATCCCGGCGGTGCGGGTGATGTTGTCGGCCTCGGCGACCTGGTTGCGCTGGGTGCGGCAGATCCGCTTCGGGGCGCCGGTCGAGCCGGACGAGTAGGTCACCGACCATTCCCCGGGGTAAGGGTCCGCCGGTCCGCTGCTGGCGGCGTTGGTGGTGGTGAACAGGTCGGCGACGAGGAGATGACCACCCCGCTCCCCGCCGACGACCGCGATCCGGCTGCGCAGGTCGGCGCGTTCGGCGAGCAGTCGCTGGAACGTCCCGGCCCGCATCGCGTGGGTGACCACGAGAACCGGCTCCGCGTCCCGGATGCATCGCCGCAGTTCCGGCTCGGCGGCGTTCGGGTCGATCGCGTACACCTTGGCGTGCAGCAACGCGGTGGCGAAGTAGACCGTCACGAACTCGGGGCAGTTGGTCAACGCCAGCAGCACGGTGTCACCGGGGCCGACGCCGTGCAGGCGCAGCCCGTCGGCGCCGGCTCGGACCGATCGGTAGAGCTCGTCATAGGTGATGCGACGGTCCTGGTAGACGATGGCGTCGCCGGCGGGCACGGCGGCGGCCGTGGCCCGCAACATCTGTTCGATCACCGTGACGTCCGCCCGATGCCCAGCCCCGGGCCGTTCGCAAACAGGTTAATCACTTAATCCCCCGACCGGTGATGACCTGGTAGAACCCGCAGAAGCAGTGCTCACTCATCGAAGCAGTCGGATGCTACCAGCAATTGCGTGAGGGCAGCAATGACGGCCACCTGATGGATATTCATTTGCCATGGCCACTGCCGAGTGTAGTGTGCAAGTTCGGTCGGTCCGGGTGCATGTGCGCAAGAGGACCGAAGTGAGATTGGTCCGCTCGACCGCCCGAAAGGATCGCCAGTCTTGACAATCGGAGAATCCGTCACCGCACCGGCGGCTGCGGCGCGCCGCAGCCGGGGCGGCGCCGTCCTGATCGGCGCGCTGGTCGTGGATTCGATCGGCAACGGGCTGTTCCTGCCGCTGGGCCTGATCTTCTTCACCCGAATCACCGACGTCCCGCTGGCCCTCATCGGCGTCCTGCTCAGCGTCGCCAACGTGATGCAACTGCCCATTCCGTTGTTCGCAGGCGCCCTCGTGGACCGCTTCGGCGCGCTGCCGCTGGTCGTGCTGGCGCAGGTCCTCCAGGCGCTCGGTTACGCGGCGGCGGGCATGGTGCACGGGTCCGTGGGCATCCTGCTCTCGGCGGTCCTGACGGCCCTGGGCGTGCGCTTCTTCTGGTCCTCGATCTTCACGCTGATCGCCGACTACGTCGACGGGCGCGACGGCGCGCAGAGCAAGGACTACTGGTACGGCTGGGCGAACATGGCCCGCACCGCGGGCCTGGGCGTCGGCGGCGTGCTGACCGGCATCGCGCTCGCCAGCCCACACACCGGCCAGCAGACCTTCCGGATGATCGCGTTCGGCGCGGCGGCGTGCTTCGCTGTCGCCGCGGTGACGATCGCGCTCGTGGTACGGGCGCCTCGGGCCAAGCAGCAGGACGTGCCCTCCCTGCAGGGCTACCGGGCGCTCATGCGCGACCGGCCCTACCTGGGGCTGGTGCTGGTCAACGCGGTGTTCGCCCTCTCCACCATGATGCTGGCGCTGGCCCTGCCGACACTGGTGCTGCTGCACCTGCATGCCCCGGGCTGGCTGGTGTCCGGCCTGCTGGTCGGCAACACCGTCGTGGTGTCTGTGGTCACCGCGCCGGTCGTGCTCCGGCTGCGCCGGTTCCGTCGGACCCGCGTGGTGGCCACCGCGGCCGCGCTCTGGGCGGTGTGGGCGCTGCTGCTGGCGGTGCTGCGCCCGGAGCACCTGTCGTGGGCGATCCCGCTGCTCGTCGCGTCGACGCTGCTGTACACGGCCGCCACAGTCATCCACGCGCCGGTCTCGATGGGGCTGGCCGCGGCCGCCGCGCCGGCCGACACCCGTGGGCGCTACCTGGCGATCTTCCAGTACTCCTTCACCCTGGCCGAGGTCGTCGGTCCGAGCTTCTTCACGATGCTCTTCGCCGCGTACCACGGTCTGCCCTGGGTGGCTCTCGCGGCGCTCAACGGGGTGGCGATCCTGGCGGTGCTGGCCCTGGAGCGGCGCCTGCCCGCCGCCGCGGTGCGGGACGACTGAGCCCGGCGAGCCCGGGATCGTGGGCGGGTCCGGCCCCCGTCGCCGTGGCCGGAAGGCCATTCGTGGTCGCGGGCCGGCCCCGGTTCCGCAGCGGGCCCTGGTGCCCTCGATGATCGGGCGCAGGCGTCGAGCGACCCCATTCCGAGCAGGCCGTACGGGGTGGCGGATCACGGGAGGTGTGGGTAGCATCGTCGACCGAGGAGATCGACACATGCAAAGACGTGATTCACGGGGGTGGTCTGCGTCCATGCTTAACCCACGCTTTACTGCGCCGTCTTTATCGACACCTTCCCCACACGTCGCGCTTCGATGAAAATCGGGGTAATCGGCGTTGGCCGAATCGGTTCCGTGCATGCGCGCAATCTCGCGTCGATGCTTCCCGCCAACTCCCTGCTCATCCACGACGCCGATGCCACCACGGCCCACCAGGTGGCCGCCGAACTGGCCGGCTCGGTCCGCCCGACCGTGGCGGCACTCGTCGAGGACGCTGACGCCGTGGTCGTCGCGACTCCGGCCACCGAGCGCTCCGACATCCTCGCGACGGCGATGGCGAAGGGGACCGCCGTCTTCTGCGAGAAGCCCCTCGCCGCCGAGCTGGAGGAGGCACGCCAGGTGGCCCGGACCGCTCGCCGTACGGGCGCGCGCTTCCAGGTGGGCTTCCAGCGTCGGTTCGACCCGGACTACCGCCGGTTGCATCAGCTGGTGGCCTCCGGCGCCGCCGGTCAGTTGATCATGATACGGGGAACCGCTTTCGACCATCGGCCACCGGACGAGGGATACCAGCTCACGTCCGGCGACATCTTCACCGACTGCCTGATCCATGACATCGATGCGGCCCGCTGGATCGCGCACGACGAGGTGGTAGCGGTGCAGGCGGACGCACGCGAGGTGCCCGACCAGCCGGCCCGTGACGACGGGATCGGCGTGGGCACCGTGGTACTCACCTTCGCCGGGGGCGGCGTCGCCGTGCTCACCGCCTCGCGGTTGAACCCTCTCGGCTACGACCATCGCATGGAGGTGCTCGGCACCCGGCTGTCGATGGCCGCCGGCCTCAACGGGATGACTCCCCTGCGGGTCCTGCAGGCGACCCGCCTGCCCGGCACGCGCATGAACACGGCCGCCCGGTCCGGCGAGATGCCGGCCTTCGCTGATTTCACCGAACGCTTCGCCGCCGCCTACCGGGCCGAGATGCGCGCCTTCCTGGACCTGGCCGCCGGTGGCGGACCGAGCCCGTGCGGCCCGGATGACGCGCTGCGTGCCCAGGAGATCGCGGCGGCAGCCGCGACGGCGGGCCGCACCGGCGCCAGGACGCCGGTGCCGTTCTCGCGCGACGAAGCGCTGACCAGCTGAGCCCACGGTCCCCACGCCGCGCCGGGCGTGGACGCCGAAGGATGGAGGACGATGTCCGCCCTGCCGCACGCCGCACGTTCGCCGGGTCGCCTGGCCATCGCTGGCGGGGCCCCGGTGCGTTCACCCGACCGGCCGTGGCCGACCTGGCCCCAACCGGCCCCCGGGGCGGCCGCGGCGCTGGCCGCGGTGCTCGACAGCGGCCGCTGGGCGATCAGCAGCCCCCGCTGCGGCGGCGAACTCTACGAACGGCGCTTCGCGCGGCTGTTCAGCCAGTACCTGGACGTGGCGCACTGCGTCCCGGTCGACCACGGCTCCAGCGCGCTCGTCATCGCGCTCGAGTCGCTCGGCCTGAGCCACGGCGACGTGGTTCTCGTGCCGGCGCTGACCTGGGTCGCCACCGCGTCGGCCGTGCTGCGGGCCGGCCTGGTGCCGGTTCTGACCGACGTCTCGCCCGAGACCGGGTGCATCGAGGCGGACGGGCTGGACCTCGACGTGGACCCCGGCGCGGTCATCGTGGTGCACTGGTCGGCCGTGATGGCCGACGTACCGGCCATCACGGCGGCCGTGGACAGCCGCGGAATCGTCGTGATCGAGGACGCCGCGCAGGCACACGGAGCGCAGTGGCTGGGCCGGCACGCCGGCACGATCGGCCGGCTCGGGTGCTTCAGCATGCAGAACGGCAAGGTGCTCACCTGCGGTGAGGGCGGCGCGGTGGTGACCGACGACGAGCACCTGGCAGGTGTGCTGGAGGAGCTGCGGGCCGACTCCAGGCGATACCGCTCGGACGAGGCGCGGCCGGGCGAGCTCGACCTGGTCGAGACCGCGACGGTCCAGGGTGCCAACTTCTGCCTCGACGAGTTCAGCGCGGCGCTGTTGTGCGCGCAGCTCGGCATGCTCGACGCGCAGCACGACATCCGCAACCGCAACTACGCGCGCCTGGGCGAACTCCTCGCCGACGTGCCCGGGGTGCGCCTGTTGTGCCCGTTGCCGCAGCAGAACCGGATCTCCGTCTACGAGGCGCCGATCGTCTTCGACGACCTGCCCGAGGGCCGCTCCAACCGGGACCTGGCCGACGCCCTGACCGCCGAGCTCGGAGTGCGCTTCTACCCGCCCCGCGAGCCGCTGGACCGCAGTCACCTGTTGCGGCCCTCGACGAAACCGGCGCTCGCGTCGCTGGCGCAGCGCTTCCACGAACTGCACCGCGGACGCCACTTCCCGCACGCCGAGCGCATGGCGGGACACGCGGTGCTGACCCACCACAGCACCTTCCTCGGCGACGAGGAGGACATGGTCGACATCGCCGCAGCCGTGGCCAAGGTGGTGGCCGCGAACGAAGGCGGCTGGTGAGCCCACCCGAGACCCGGCGGATGGCGGTCGGTCTGGGACGGCGAAACCGCCCGCCGCCGCGAACCCTGAGCAAACAACCGCAGCTCATGAAGGGCGAAACCATGACAGCACGAACCAGGCTATATCGGATTGCCGCAGGAGCCGCCGCTACGGCCCTGCTGCTCGGCACCACCGCGTGTTCCGACGAACAGGTGCCCGCCGGCGGCGAAGGTTCGGCGAAGTTCGCCGTGATCACGGAGTGGGACGGGGGGTCGTTCTGGGCGGTGGTCAAGCAGGGCTCCCAGCAGGCCGCGCGGGACCTGGGGGTCGAACTCGTCTTCAACACGGCCGACGGTGACCACGAGCGGCAGGCACAGCTGATCGCCTCCGCGGTCACCGACCGGGTCGACGGGATCGCGGTGTCCGCGGCCGACCCGGACGCGATCACCGACGCGGTCCAGCAGGCGCGCGCAGCGGGGATCCCCGTCGTCACCCTGAACTCGGGCGCGGAACAGTCCGCCGCGCTGGGCGCGATCGCCCACATCGGTCAGACGGAGACGGTGGCCGGCACCCAGGCGGGCAAGCGGCTCGCCGACGCCGGCGGCACGAGGCTGCTGTGCATCAACGGGGAGGGCGCCAACGTCGGCCAGGTCCAGCGTTGCCAGGGCGCCCAGCGGGGGTTCACCGGCCGGACCGAAGTCGTCAACGTCAAGGGGGCCGGCGACATCGCCACCACGCTCAGCGAGATCGAGTCCAAGTTGCGCGCCGATCCGCAGGTCGACGCGGTGCTCACCCTCAATCCCGACATCGCCCTGGCGGCCCGCGACGCGATCAAGTCGGTCGGGCGGGAGGTGAAGCTGGGGACGTTCGACCTGAGCCGGGACGTGCTGTCGGCCATCGAGCAGGGTGAGGTCGACTTCGCCGTCGACCAGCAGCCCTACCTGCAGGGATATCTGCCGATCATGTGTCTCAACCTCTTCCGCACCAACGCGAACCTGGTCGGCGGCGGCAGTCCGGTGTTGACCGGTCCGGCGTTCGTGGACCAGTCGAACGCCAAGGACGTGCAGAAGTTGGTCGAGCAGGGCACCCGGTAAGGAGGCAGCGCGGTGGAGCGGACGACCAGAAGCGTCGCACTACGCGCCGGCCCTCCGGTGCCACCGGCACCCCGCAACACGCCGGTGCCGCATCGCCCGCGCCTGCTGACCCGGCTGATGCGCCACCCGGAACTGGGCGCGTTGGCTGCGGTGATCGTCGTCGGGCTGTTCTTCTCGGTCAGCACCGCCCGGTTCGCCTCGCCGGGCGGCATGGCGAACTGGACCGACGTCGCCTCGACCATCGGCATCGTCTCGGTGACGGTGGCCCTGCTCATGATCGCCGGCGAGTTCGACCTGTCCGCCGGGGTGATGGTCGGCAGCGCGGGACTCCTTGCCGGCATCCTCAGCACGCGACTCGGGGTCAACCTGTGGCTCGGCGTCGTCGCCGCGCTCGCGTTCGCGGCTGCGGTAGGTTGGCTCAACGGGGTCGTGGTGGTACGCACCGGCCTGCCGAGTTTCATCGTCACGCTGGCGACGTTCTTCGCCCTCCAGGGTGTCAATCTCGGGGTGACCAAACTGCTCACCAACAACGTCCAGGTCGGCGGTCTGCGGGCGGTCGCCGGCTACGACCAGGTCCGCGCCGTGTTCGGCGGGACGTTCTCGCCCTGGAACTTCAGGGTCACCCTGCTGTGGTGGATAGCGATCACCCTGGTGGCGGCGCTGCTGCTGAAGCGGACCCGCACCGGAAACTGGATCTTCGCCGTCGGGGGCGATCCGGGGGCGGCCCGGATGATGGGCGTGCCCGTCGCGCGGGTGAAGATCGGCTTGTTCGTGGCCACGTCCATGACGGCGGCGTTGGTGGGCATCATGGTGGCGACCCGGCTCGGTTCCGTCACCGCCACCCAGGGTGTCGGCAACGAGTTCATGTACATCGTCTGCGCCGTCGTCGGTGGCACCCTGCTCGGTGGCGGCTACGGCTCCCCCGTCGGGGCCTCGCTCGGTGCCGTGATCGTGGGCATGGCCTTCATCGGCATCCAGTTCTCCGGCTGGAACACCGACTGGCGTTTTCTGTTCCTCGGCGTGATCCTGCTGCTCGCGGTGCTGGTGAACAATCTCGTCCGGCGCAGCGCTGAACGGGCGGAGCGATGACGGCACCGACGCCGCTGCTGGAGGGCCGCGGCCTGTCGAAGCGCTACGGCAACGTCGAGGCGTTGTCCGACGTCTCCGTGTCGGTCCACGGTGGTCAGGTCACCTGCGTGCTCGGCGACAACGGGGCGGGAAAGTCGACCTTCATCAAGATCCTCTCCGGCGTCGAGCCGCAGGACGAGGGTGAGCTGAGGGTCGAAGGCCAGGCCGTACGGTTCGACTCCCCACGCGACGCACGTCGCCACGGCATCGCCACCGCCTTCCAGAACCTCGCGACGATGCCGCTCATGTCGATCTGGCGCAACTTCTTCCTGGGCGTCGAGCCGACTCGCCGGTACGGCCCGCTACGGCTGCTCGACGTCGAGACCAGCAGGCGGGTGTGCCGGGCGGAGCTGCGGAAGATCGGCTTGGAGGTCCGCGACCCGGACCAGGCCGTGGGGACGCTCTCCGGCGGCGAGCGGCAGGCCGTGGCCATCTCCCGGGCTCTGTACTTCGGCGCCAGGGTGCTCATCCTCGACGAGCCCACCTCGGCGCTGGGGGTCAAGCAGACAGCCGCCGTGCTGCGCTTCGTCGCCGCGGCCCGCGACCGCGGGGCGGGGGTCGTCTTCGTCACCCACAACCCGCACCACGCCTATCCGATCGGTGACCGGTTCGTCGTGCTCAACCGCGGCCGGCTGATGGGTTCGTGGACGCGTGAGCAGATCAGCCGGGACGAACTCACCTCGGCGATGGCCGGCGGCGTCGAGTTCGAGGAGCTGACCCGCCATCTTCGACACCGTCCGTCGGTGGACAGATCCGACGGCCGCACCCATCGGTAACGACTCATGATTTGGAGACCCATGCCAACAGATGCGCGACAGCCAGCATCCGCCAACGGGTGGCAGGTCCGCCTCGGTGACCCGAGCGGACACCAGGCACCCGCGCACCGTCCCGTCCGGGTCGCCAGCCTCATGGGCTACGTCGACCCGCTGGGCGTACGCCCGGGCGAGACGCTTCGGGTGCATCTCTCCGCACCGGCGGCGCACGAGATCGCTGTGGGCCGCCTGGGACGCGACGCGTTGTTGCTACCCCAGCCGGACGACGCGGCGGACCGGGCCGAGGTGACCTGGCTGGGGCAGGTGTCGTCGGCCTCGGCCAACCGGCACGACGTGCACCCCGGCTCGTACGGTGTCGCCGCGAACGGCCCCGCCGAGCGCCCCTCGACGGTCTCCGCCTGGGTCCGGGTGTGGCATCTGCCCGCCACGGTGGAGACGTCCAGTTGGGCGGCGGTCGTCAGCGACCTGGACTACCCCGACCGGTGCGGCTGGGCGATCGGCGTCGACGCCGACGGGCATCCGGGCTGCTACGTCGGCGACGGCGGGCACCACGACCGGGTGAACTGGACGTTCGCCGGCTCGTCCCTGCTGGGCCGGCTCGGGGAGTGGGTCCACCTCGCTTTCACCGTCGACGGCGACCGGGTGCAGCTGTGGGTCGACGGCACCGTCGCGGCCGAGGGTTCGGCGGCGGTGGGCACCTCGGCGGCTGGCACGCTGCGCGTCGCCGCCGCGGCACAGAGCTGCCTCGTCGATCACCTGCTGGACGGCGACGTGAGCAGCGTGGCTCTCTTCTCACGCACGCTGACCCGGCACGAGGTGGTCACGCTCACCGAGGACCGGGCGATGTCGCCGACAGTGCCGGTGGCAACGGACGCGCTGCTGGCCCACTGGCCGCTACGGGAGCGGTCGGGCACGACCGCGGTGGACGTCAGCGGCAACGACCGGCACCTGACCCTGGTCAACACCCCCACGCTGAACATCCCGGGCCCGTCGGCCTCCCGGGCCATCGGCCGGCCGGGCTACGACCCGGACGCCGACCCCACCCGGGGCGGCTGTGTCCGCTTCTCCTCCGACGACCTCGTCGACTGCGGATGGCCCGCAGGGGCCGAGATCGTGGTGCCGGAGGACGCGGACAGCGGGACCTACTACGTACGGGTGACGCTGGCCGGCGCCGACGACGAACCGCTGGAGCTGCCCTTCGTCGTGGTGCGCCCGCAACCCCGCCGGCCGCGCTCCATCGCGCTGCTGTACGCCACGTTCACCTGGACCACGTACGCGCGGCGCTCCGTCGACGGGGTCAACATCCCGGGCCTCGTGTCCTCCGCCTACACCCGCAACATCAGCGGCCGGCTGTTCTTCAACCTGGGAATGAAGATGCCCCTGCCGCGGGTGCAGCCCTTCGTGCACCGCAGCCACCTGTGCGACGCCACCGTCCACCAGCACCTGGTCCGGCCGGAGCGGCACGCGGAGTCCTGGCTGGCGCGCGAGGGCTACGCCTACGAGTGCATCACCGACGCGGAACTCGACGCCGACCCCGGCCTGCTGGACCGCTTCGCCGCCCTGATGATCGTGGGCCACAACGAGTACTGGACGCAGAGCATGCGCGACGGTGTCGAGGCGTACCTGCGCGGCGGCGGCAACGTGGTGTGCTTCAGCGGCAACACCGCCTTCTGGCGGGTCAGCTACGACCAGCAGACGAAGGTCATCGAGACCCGCAAGACGACGCACCCCGGCGAGGGAACCGGGGTGGCCTGGCTGCCGCCGGACGAGTGGGGTGAGCGCTGGCACACCGACGGTCGCCCGGGCGGGAAGTGGTCCTACCTCGGGCAGGCGCCGAGCGAGCTGCTGGGTCTGGAGACGCTGGGCTGGATCGACAGCGGGGACCGGACCGCGTTCGCGCCGTTCACGGTCACCGCGCCCGATCACTTCCTGTTCCACGATCCGCAGCCGGTGCCGACCGAGCCCGGCAACCTGATCGGGGTCCGGTCGCACGACGGCCCGGCCGTGAGCGGATACGAGATGGACGGGCTGCCCGAGGTGCAGGGCATGCCTGCGCTGGATCCCAAGGGGCTGACCGTCCTCGCGCACGCCGACCACGGCCCCCGCTTCGTCGCGCACTGGGGTGCGGACTCCGGGCACGGCGCCGACCTCATCTACTGGGAGCGCCCGGCGGGTGGCCGGGTGCTCAACGCCGGCTCGACGAACTATCCGGGGGCCCTCGCGGTCGACGCGGGCCTGCAGGTGCTGACCCGCAACGTCCTGCACCACATGGGCGTCGATCGGGACTGATCCCGGGCAATCGGGCTGTGGCCGGCGGAGACGTTGCCGCCGGCCACAGCCCGACCACCGGTTCCAAGCCGTCGTCGTCCGGGCACGAGGCTCGGGAGACCACGACGCGCCGGCCCGGCGAAGGGCCGGCATCCGAAACCAGGAGGTGCTCCACAGTGACCACGATCGACCCGGTGCAGATCAGCGTCGTGGTGATGCACCATCCGCGTCGGAGCGACCGCATTCCGGCGCTGCTCGCCGCGTGCCAGCCACTGTCCGTGCGGGTCGTCGTCGATCCGGATCCGAGCGGCCCGCCCAGCCCGCTGCGTACCGCCAAGCGCGCCTGGGCGGCGATCGCGCCCGGCGCCACCCACCACCTCGTCCTGCAGGACGACATCCTTCCCATCCCGGGGCTCGCCGAGCACCTCCACCGGGCGCTGGCCGCCCGGCCGACCGACGGCGTGACCCTGTCGGTGCAGCAGACCAGCCCGCGCAACTCCTACGCGGTGCGCCGCGCCGCCCTGGCCGCTCGGCCCTTCGCCGAGATGTCGGCGGTGGAGTGGACGCCGACACTCGCCCTTGCCCTGCCGGTGGGGCACGCGGAGCAGCTGGCGCGGTTCCTGGCCGAGCATCCGGACGAGCAGGTCGACGACGATCACCTGGTGACCAGGTTCTGCGCCGACCGGGGGATCCGGGTGTTCGCCACCGTGCCCAACCTCGTGGAGCACGCGGACGTGGTGAGCCTGTCCATCTACGGCGACGAGGGCCGCCGCCCGGTGACCTTGTACGACGAGCAGCTGAAGATCTCGCCGACGTGGTGGGAGTCGGCCGGCGGTGCTCCGGTCCCGGCCCCGGAGCGGCCGGAGAGCGGGGGCCTGGCCGTCGAGCTACGGGAGTCCCGGTGCGGGCTGCGGCTGCTGTCCAGGTCGGCCGACGAGCCGTTGGAGCATCCGTTCGCCTGGGACTGGCGGGACCAGGCGGACCTGGCCGGGGCGTCGGCCGGGCAGATCGTCGCCCGGTGGCGGGCTGCCGTGGCCGACCAACCGTCGCTGAAGGCGGTGAATCCGGCGCTGACCCTGGAGGTGTGGGCAGCGGGCTACCTGCTCGGCGCGGACCTGCTTCGCCAGGTGGCGCCCGCCGACCCGGGTGGCGAGCACGCCGACCTGGTGCCGCCGCTGCGCAGCTGCGCCATCTCCTCCTGGCTGGAGGTGGGCCTGGCCGGGAGGGACCGGCGGGCGCTGGATCCGGCCGGGTGGGCGGCCCTCGTCGACCTGGGTCTGCTGGCGGTCGCCGCCGGGGCGCGACCCACGGCCCACGATTCGTTGTCACCTTCCCGGTCCGGCGAGCACGACCTGGGGGATCTGGCGGGGGTGGTACGCCGGATGGCCCGCCGGGAGGCGTCGGCGCTGCTGCTGCGACCGAACCTCGCCGCCTGGGCGCTCTCGTCGACCACCCGGGTCGCGGTGCGGGCGCGGTCCTGCCCGTGGTGCGGGACGGACGCCGAAGCGGCGGACCCGGCCGCGCTGGAACCCATGGACGAGGTGCGGATGTGGCGCCCCGGCGAGCCGCACCCGGGCGCGCCGGTGACCCTGCACGCCCTGGCCTGCGAGTGGCTGACCGCCAGGTCCTTGCTGCCGCTGGTGCGGGCGGCCCAGGACGGCCACGCCGCGCTGCCGAGGGACGTGTCGACCCGGGCGGCCACGGCCGCGGAGATCGTCGCTCGAGCGCCGGGCGTGTCCCTGGCGGATCTGCTCGCCGAGGTGGACGGCCGAGAGTCCTGGCTGCCCTCGGCGGTGTCGTCGCAGGGCCGGGCGGACCACTCGCTGCCCGGACAGCCGACGCTACCGGCGTCGACCCGGTTGGCGCCCACCGTGGCCACCGGCTCCGGCACGGACCGCGACCTGGTCGGGCCACATCTGCTCACCCCGCACCGACTCGACGACGAACCGGCGGGCCTGCCGGAGACGTACCTCCGGTACCGCGCCGAGGCGTACCCCTGGGCGGAAGCCCGACCGGCCCGATGACCCGCCGGGGCACCTCCGGGCCGTCGTCTCCCCCGGCGGCCGGCGTCCTGTTGGCCGCCGGGGCGGGAAGCCGGTACGGCGGCCCCAAGGCCCTGGCCCGGCACCCCGACGGAGGGTTCTTCGTGGAGCGGGCGGCCCGTACCCTCGTCGACGGGGGCTGCTCGCCGACGGTGGTGGTGCTCGGGGCGGCGGCCCAGCAGGTGCGGGACGTGGCGGATCTGGACGGGACGATGCCGGTGGACAAACCCGACTGGAGCGACGGGATGGGCTCGTCGTTGCGAACCGCGTTGGCGGTGTTGGCGTCCACCGGGGCGCCAGCGGCGCTGGTACTGCTCGTGGACCAGCCCGGGGTCACGGCGGAGGCGGTGCGGCGGGTCGCCCGCGACGCGACGGCCGCGAGCCTGGTGATGGCCGCCTATCCCGGCGGCCGGCGCGGCCACCCGGTGCTGCTGGGCCGCAGCCACTGGGCCGGGGTGGCGGCGCTGGCGGTCGGCGACGCAGGCGCGCGGGCGTACCTGAGGGCACACGCCGAGCGGCTCCGGGTGGTCGACTGCTCGGGCATCGCTGACGACACCGACGTGGACCGGCCGGGGTGGTCCGCCGGTGCGTGACGTTCTCCCCGACCTGCTGCGCTGGTGGCAGGCGGACGAGCCGGTGGGACTCGCGACGGTGATCCGGACGTGGCGCAGCGCCCCTCGCCAGGCCGGTGCCGCGCTGCTGGTCGGACCGGACGACAGTGTGGTCGGCAGCGTCTCCGGCGGCTGCGTCGAGGGGGCCGTCTACGAACTGTGCCGCGAGGTCGTCAAGGACGGGACGCCCCGGGTGGTCCGCTTCGGCGTCAGCGACGACGAGTCGTGGGACGCCGGCCTGACCTGCGGTGGCACCGTCGAACTGTACGTCGAGCGGGTCGACCGCCGCCGGTTCCCCGACCTCGACCTGGTGGCCGCCACGGTCGCCGCGGGCCGGCCCGTCGCGACGGCGACCTGCGTGGACGGGCCGCCGGGATGGTGCGGCCGGCGGATCGTGGTGGATCCAGCCGGGCAACGGGGCACTCTGGGCACGGCGACGGTGGACGCGGCGGTCGCCGCCGAGGCACGGGCACTGCTGCGTGACGGGCGCTGCGGTGTGGTCCGGCTTCCCCACTCGTCGGCCGGGCCGCTGTCGGTCATGGTGGTGACGTACCCGTCCCCGGCCCGGATGCTGGTCTTCGGGGCCACCGACTTCGCGGCGGCGGTCACCCGGATGGGGCGGTTCCTCGGCTACCGGGTGACCGTCTGCGACGCGCGACCCGTCTTCGCCACCGCGCGACGGTTCCCGCAGGCGCACGAGGTGGTCGTGGACTGGCCGCATCGGTACCTCGCCGCCGAGGCGGCGGCCGGGCGGGTCGACGAACGGACGGTGGTCTGTGTGCTCACCCACGATCCCCGGTTCGACGTGCCGGTACTGAAGCATGCGCTGGAGCTGCCGCTGGCGTACGTCGGTGCCCTCGGTTCCCGGCGGACCGCGCAGGACCGGCGACGTCGGCTACGCGAGGTCGGGGTCGGCGAGGCGGCGCTGGGCCGGCTGGCAGCCCCGATGGGTCTCGATCTCGGGGGGCACAGCCCGGAGGAGACGGCGCTGAGCATCGCCGCCGAGATCGTCGCGGTGCGCGGGGGCGGTGGAGGAGCGTCCCTATCCCGGCTTCCGGGTCGCATCCACCATCAGGACGGGTAGGGCTCACGCAGCCGACGCAACAAGCTGCGAGACGCAGAATGGCGGCACCGACGAGCTTAGCTCTCAATGCCGCCAACCTGGCGTTCAAGGGTGGAGCCGAGGGGACTCGAACCCCTGACCCCCACACTGCCAGTGTGGTGCGCTACCAGCTGCGCCACGGCCCCTTGCTGTTCGCCCCCGGTCTCCCGGGCACGGACAGAACTATACACACGCCGGCCCGCATGGTCATCTCGCGGGGGCCCTCCCCCGCCGCGCCTCAGTTGAGCGCCACGTCGGGCGGGAAGTGGGCGACGGCGGCCATCATCCCGCCCTGCCGGCGCAGCACCATCGGCCACAGGTCGTCGGGGCGGTCGACGAACGCGTCGCCGGGCAGCGCGTCGAGGACGAACCAGGACCCGTCCTCGATCTCCTGCTCCAGCTGACCCGCGCCCCAGCCCGAGTAGCCGGCGAAGACCCGGATGCCGCCGATGCTCTCCCGCATCCGCTCCGGGTCCACGGAGAGGTCGATCGTGCCGACCGCGCCGGAGACCTGGTGGAAGCCCCGCAGCCGCCTCACGGGGTTACGCATCCGGGCCAGGCAGATGGCCGAGTCGGGCTGGACGGGGCCGCCCTCGAACAGCACCGCCGGGTCCCGCGCCAGGTCGCTCCAGTCGCCGAGGACGTCGGCGACCGGCACCTCCGTGGCCCGGTTGAGCACCACGCCGAGCGCGCCGCCCGGCTCGTGGGCCACGAGCAGCACCACGGTGCGGTCGAAGTTCGGGTCCTTGAGCGTGGGGGTCGCGACCAGCAGCCGTCCGGTCATCGAGTCCATCGCCCGCCCGCCGATCGCCTGGTCCTCTCCCTGCATGTCGGACATCCGTCAGCCGCGCGCCAGGACGCGGAAGTGACGCCCCCGGACGGCGTCGCCGCCGGGCCGGACAGGACCGACGTCGTGGCCGGCATGGGGGGTGGCCTGCCGGACCCGGTCGGCACGGGACGCCGGGCTCATCCGTGCTGTCAACGCCATGTCTGGCACCATAGCCTGCGCCCGCGGCGCTGGCTAAGGTCTGACCGGTGGGTGATCGAGTGGGATCGAAGGGGGCGACGATGGGTCCGACGGCGGACATCGCGGTCATCGGCGGTTCGGGGCTCTACGCCCTGTTGGAGGGCGCGACCGAGCACCGGGTGCAGACCCCGTACGGCGAGCCCTCGGACGCGGTCACGATCGCCGAGGTGGGTGGCCGGCGGGTGGCGTTCCTGCCCCGGCACGGGCGCGACCACCGGCACCCGCCGCACCTGATCCCGTACCGGGCGAACCTGTGGGCGCTGCGCGCGCTCGGGGTGCGGCAGGTCCTCGCCCCGTGCGCGGTCGGCGGGCTCCGCCCCGAGCTGGGGCCGGGCACGTTCGTGGTGCCGGACCAGTTGATCGACCGCACCAGCGGACGGGTGCAGACCTACTACGACCGGGGTGCGGTGCACGTGGCCTTCGGCGACCCGTACTGCCCGGTGGGCCGCCGGGCCCTGCTGGACGCGGCGGCCGGACGCGGCGTGCCGGCCGTCGACGGCGGGACGATGGTGGTCGTGGAGGGGCCGCGCTTCTCCACCCGGGCGGAGTCGCGCTGGTTCACGGCGATCGGCGGGGCGGTGGTCAACATGACCGGGCACCCGGAGGCGGTGCTCGCCCGCGAGCTGGCCCTCTGCTACACCCCGATCGCGCTGGTCACGGACCTCGACGCCGGGGTGGAGGCGGGCGAGTCGGTCACCCAGGAGGAGGTCTTCCGGGTCTTCGCCGAAAACACCGACCGGCTGCGCGGGGTGCTGCTGGACGCCGTCGCCGCCCTGCCGGCCGGGCGGGACTGCCCGTGCGGGCACGCGCTGGACGGGATCAAGCTGCCCTTCGCCCTGCCCTGAGCCCGGCCGGGCTCACGGGAGGGCGAATAGCCCGGTAGGTGGGCCTCTTCCCGATAGATTCGGCGGGTGGCAACGGTCCGCGAGACGACGTACGAGCTGCTGCGGGCGCTGGGCATGACCACCGTGTTCGGCAACCCCGGCTCGACGGAGGAGCCCTTCCTCCAGGACTTCCCGGCCGACTTCCGCTACGTCCACGCCCTGCACGAGGCGTCGGCCGTCGCCATGGCCGACGGGTACGCCCAGGCCACCGGCCGCCCCGCCCACGTCAACCTGCACACCGCCCCGGGCACCGGCAACGGCATGGGCAACCTCGTCACCGCCTGGCACAACAAGACCCCGCTGATCGTCTCGGCCGGTCAGCAGACCCGGGAGATGCTGCTGCTGGAGCCCCGGCTGGCCAGCCCCCGGGCGGCCGAGCTGACCCAGCCGTACGTCAAGTGGAGCCACGAGCCGGCCCGCGCGCAGGACATCCCGGCGGCGTTCATGCGGGCGTACGCCACGGCGGTGCAGCCGCCCGCCGGCCCGGTCTTCCTGTCCCTGCCGCTGGACGACTGGGCCCGGCCGGCGGACGGGCCGCCCGAGGTGCGCACCGTGGCCACCCGGTACGCCCCCGACCCGGCCCGGCTGCGGGAGTTCGCCGCCCGGGTGGCCGCCAGCCGCCGCCCCGCGTTGGTGCTCGGCGGGGCGGTCGACCGGGCCGGGGCGTGGCCGGCGGCGGTGGCGCTGGCGGAGCGGCTGGCCGCCCCGGTCTGGGCCGCACCCGCCCCGGAGCGGACCCCGTTCCCCGAGGACCACCCGCACTACCGGGGCGTGCTGCCGTACGCGATCGGGCCCCTGGCCGAGGCCCTGGCCGGGCACGACACGGTGCTGGTGGTCGGCGCGCCCGTGTTCCGCTACTACCCGCACGTGCCGGGCGACTACCTGCCCGCCGGCGCCCGGCTGCTGCACGTCACCGACGACCCCGACGAGACGGCCCGCGCGCCGGTCGGCGACAGCCTGCTCGCCGACGCGGGCCTGGCCCTGGCCGCCCTGGCCGAGCTGCTCCCGGCGGCCGACCGGCTGCCCCCGCCGCCCCGGCCGGCGCCGGGGCCGCCCGACCCGGGCCCACCGGCGAGCCCCGACGCGCTGTTCGCCGCCCTGGCCCGGCACTGGCCGCCCGACGGGGTCCTCGTCCAGGAGTCACCGTCCAACCTGGCCGCGCTGCGCCGCCGGCTGAAGGTCACCCGCCCCGGGTCGTACTTCACGATGGCCAGCGGCGGCCTCGGGTTCGGGCTGCCGGCGGCGGTCGGGATCGCCCTGGCGGAGCGGGACACGGGCCGGGGCCGGCCGGTGGTCGCGGTGATCGGCGACGGGTCGTTCCACTACTCGGTGCAGGCGCTGTGGACGGCCGCGCGGCTGCGCCTGCCGCTGGCCGTCGTGGTCCCGGTCAACCAGCAGTACGCGATCCTCAAGGCGTTCGCCGAGCTGAAGCACACCCCCGGGGTGCCCGGCCTGGACCTGCCCGGTCTGGACGTCGTCGCGGTCGCCCGGGGGTACGGCTGCGCCGCCACGGTCGTCGCGGAGCCGGACGGGTTGGGCGACGCGTTGGGCGCGGCCCTGGCGGCGGACCGGCCCACCGTGCTGCCGGCGCCGATCAGCACCGAGGTGCCGCGACTGCTCTGAGCGTCCACGGGGACCGGGGCCGGGACGAGGGGCCCTCGGCGGACGCCCTGCATCCTCGGGCCGCGCTCAGGGGCGCAGGACCAGCGGCGCGCCGGTGACCACGTCGAGCACCGGCCGGTTGCCCAGCGGCGCCTTGAGGGTGGCGGTGACCGGCTCCAGCTTGAGCAGGTCGATGCACACGCCGGTGCCCCGGACGACCCCGCCACCGACCACCACCACGTCGTCGCGCTCCTGCACGAGCGGGGTGATCCCGGTGTCGCAGGCGCCCACGCCGACCTGCCAGGTCAGCTTCGCCCCGTCGACGGCCCGCAGGTCCTGCGCGCTGACCACCCCGTCGGGGGCCCGGCCCGGCGGCGCGGTCGGCTGCGGCGGGGCGGCGGGGTCGACGACGGCGAGCCGGGCCACCTTCGCGGTCAGCTCGTCGACGGTGAACAGCCACGCCGGCACCTGCGCCTCACCGCGGCTGGTGCGGACCGGCGCGGTGCCGAGCGTCACGGCGGTGACGGTGAGCGGCACGCAGGCCGACGCGGGCGCGCTGCCGACCGGGTCGTTCGGGCCGACGCTGTGGCCGTACGGCCCCTCCCCGACGGTCGGACCGTCGGGTCCCGGCTCGACGACCGGGCCGGAGCCGGGCTTCGCCGGCCGCCCGGGGCTCCTCGGCCGCCCCGCGCAGGGCGGCGGGTCCCCCTGGTCGAGCTGCCGGTACGCCTCGGCGGCGCTGAGCAGCTTCACGGTGAGCGTCCCGTCGGGGAAGCGGACCGCACCGTCGGCCGGCCGGGCGGTGGGCACCTCGATCTGCTCGCGGTACCAGCCGTTGCGGAACGCCTGCTCGGTGTCGGGGCTGAACCCGGGGTCGCCGAGGAGCACGGTGGGCTCCTGCAACGGCAGGTAGCCGCCGGTCCAGGCGGTGCCCGGCCGCCACGCGTCGGCGACCTCGTCGGCCCGCTGCCCGAACGCCGCGAAGCGCTCGTCGTTGGCGCTGCCGGCGGGGCTGCCGCCGGCGGACGGCCCGGAACCGGCCGGTGCGCAACCGGCCGCGACGACCAACAGGGGCAGCCCCAGCAGGGCGAGAACTCGACGCATACCGCTACGACGCGCCCGCGCGGCCTGCGGTTCCACCGGATGCGACGAAGCGCCCCGGCCGGGTGGCCGGGGCGCTTCGTCAGGTGGTGGAGGTGCCGGGAATCGAACCCGGGTCCTTCGCCGGTTTGTCAGGGCTTCTCCGAGCGCAGCTCGCTGTGCCTCTACTCGGCCCCACCGCTCACGCGAGCAAGTTGGTGTGACGGGCCCAGTCGCTGATTGATCTCGCCGCACGGACCCCGCGACCGGGTCCGGTTGGCCAGCCTTCTAGCTGATGCCGGCTACTGGGACGAAGGCGTTCCCAGGCCGACAGACTTAGCTACTCGCCTCAGGCGGCGAGAGCGAAGTCAGCGCGATTGTTCTTGGCGCTTATTGGTTTCCGACGACCGATTCTCGAGACGACGTCGGCTTCCTCGGCTCGCTTCCCCTGCCGCAACGTACGAAGTCGAAACCAGTCACCCCCTCGACGGGCCGCCGGTGTGGCGGCACCACCAAGACTAACGCCTGCCGCAACGGGATTCATCCCCGAGCCCCGCCCCGGCGCGCCGAGGCGGACAAACGGGACGAATCAGTCGTCCATGCCCTTGCCGCGTCGGCCCGCGGCCCGGGCGATCTCCCGTTCCGCGTCCCGCTTGGCCAGGTCCTGACGCTTGTCGTACGACTTCTTGCCCTTCGCCAGGGCGATCTCCACCTTGGCCCAGCCGTCGGAGAAGTAGACCTGCAACGGGACCATGGTGAGGCCGCCCTCGCGGGTCTTGCCGATCAGGCGGTCGATCTCCAGACGCTTGAGCAGCAGCTTCCGGGTGCGCCGGGGCTCGTGGTTGGTCCAGGTGCCCTGCGTGTACTCCGGGATGTGCATGCCGTGCAGGAACAGCTCGCCGTCGCGTTCCTGGGCGAACGCGTCGACCAGCGACGCCCGCCCCGCCCGCAGCGACTTCACCTCGGTGCCGGTCAGCGACATGCCCGCCTCGTACGTGTCGAGGATGGCGTAGTCGTGCCGTGCCTTCTTGTTGGAGGCGACGACCTTGCGCCCCTTCTCCCGTGGCATCGGTGCCCCTCCCCTCGTGCGATACCCGCCCCGGCCCGGACGGCGGGCCGGAAGCGGAGATCATCCTACCCGAACGACAAGGGCCCCCGGCGCGGATTATTCCGCGCCGGGGGGCCCTCGGCTGTCGCCGGCAGACCCGGTGGGCGACTAGACGCGCAGGTAGAACCGGAGGGTAGTCCAGCCGGTGACGGCGCTGACCAGTGCGCCGACGCCCGCCATGATCGGGAACATCAGGAAGATGTCGCTCCAGGTCACCGGGGAGAACAGGCCCTGCAACGCGCTCAGGGAGCCGTCGAACAGGAAGAACTTCAAGGCGATCAGCGCGCCCAGGCCGAGGAACGAGCCGATCAGACCGGCGACCACGGCCTCCAGGACGAACGGCGCCTGGATGAACCAGTTGGACGCGCCGACCAGCTTCATGACCGCCACCTCGCGCCGCTTGCTGTACGCGGCCACCTGGATGGTGTTGGCGACCAGCAGCAGGGCGGCGATGGCCATCGCGATCGCCCCGGCCAGGGCGATGTTCTGGCCGGCGGTGAAGAGGTCGAAGATCTTGTCCAGCAGCCGGCTCTGGTCGACGATCTCGTCGACGCCCTCGGTGTCCTTGTACTGGTCGTAGATGCTCTTGTACTGCTCGGGGTTGACCAGCGTGAGCCGGAACGACTCCGGCAGCTGGTCGGGCTTCACGGCCGTCACCAGGTCCGGCGCGTCCTGGTACATCTCCTGGAAGCGCTTGTACGCCTCGTCCTTGTTGACGTAGAGGACCTCCTTCACCAGGGAGTCACTCTTGAGCTTCGTCTCCAGGTCGGTGCGCTGCTGGTCGGTGACGTCGCTCTTCAGGAAGATCGAGACCTGGATGTTCTTGTAGTACAGGTCCTTCATGTCGTCGACCTTGCTGTACACCAGGCCACTGACACCGAGCATGGTCAACGACACGGCCAACGTGATGATCATCGCGATGGTCATGGTGACGTTGCGCCACAGTCCGACCAGTACCTCGGACAGGACGTATTTCACGCGCATCGGGAATTCCTCCGGGTCTCCGGCGTGAGGTGTTCGTCGTCAGGCTGCACAGGGGTGGAGCGCCGGCTCACCCGTAGACGCCGCGGGCCTGGTCACGCACGATGCGGCCGCTCTCGATCTCGACGACCCGGCGGCGCATCTGGTTCACGATGTTCGAGTCGTGCGTGACCATCACGACCGTCGTACCGGTGCGGTTGATCCGGTCCAGCAGGCGCATGATCTCGATGGACGTGTCCGGGTCGAGGTTTCCGGTCGGCTCGTCCGCGAGCAGGATCAGCGGGCGGTTCACGAACGCCCGCGCCACGGCCACCCGCTGCTGCTCACCACCGGAGAGCTCGTGCGGGTAGCGGTGCTCCTTGCCACCGAGCCCGACCAGCTCCAGCACCTCGGGCACGACCCGGCGGGCGACCGCCTTGGTCTTGCCGATCACCTCGAGGGCAAACGCCACGTTCTCGTACGCGGTGCGGTTCGGCAGCAGCCGGAAGTCCTGGAAGACACAGCCGATGGAGCGCCGGAAGTGGGGGCGCTTCCACGACCGCATCGAGGTCACGTCCTTGCTGTTCACGATGACGCGCCCCTTGTTCGGGGTCACCTCGTGCAGCAGCAGCTTGATGATGGTGGACTTGCCGGAGCCGGATGGGCCGATGAAGAAGACGAACTCGCCCTTCTCGATCGAGACGGACACGTTGTCGAGCGAAGGCCGGGACGCCTTCGGGTACGTCTTCGTCACTTGCTCAAGCTGAATCACGGGTGGTGAGTCTACGCGGTGTAATCGATGAGCCAAGCCCCACGCCCCCGTCATGCGGGGCGCGTCGTCGAAACGCCCGGTTAGCAGGAGATCGACGACGCGCTCCGCCCACGGGTGATCACGCAGAGTCGCTGGCGAGCTGCCGCTGCTTGCGCCAGCGGATGCCGGCCTCGATGAAGCTGTCCAGCTCACCGTCGAAGACCGCGCTCGGATTGCCCGTCTCCTGCTCGGTTCTGAGATCCTTCACCATCTGATAGGGGTGCAGCACGTACGAGCGCATCTGGTCGCCCCACGAGCCGGCGGCGTCGGTCTTCAGGCCGTCCAGCTTGGCCTGCTCCTCCTGCCGCTTGCGCTCCAGCAGCCGGGCCTGGAGCACCCGCAGCGCGGACGCCTTGTTCTGTAGCTGGGACTTCTCGTTCTGGCAGGTCACCACGATGCCGGTCGGGATGTGGGTGAGCCGCACGGCCGAGTCGGTGGTGTTGACGCTCTGCCCGCCCGGGCCGGAGGAGCGGTAGACGTCGACCCGCACCTCGTTCTCGGGGATGTCGATGTGGTCGGTCTGCTCGGTGACCGGCAGGACCTCCACGCCGGCGAAACTGGTCTGCCGGCGGCCCTGGTTGTCGAACGGGCTGATCCGCACGAGGCGGTGGGTGCCCGACTCGACGCTGAGGGTGCCGTAGGCGTAGGGGACCTTGACCGCGAACGTCGCGGACTTCAGGCCCGCCTCCTCGGCGTAGGAGGTCTCGTAGACCTCGGTCGGGTAGCCGTGCCGCTCGGCCCAGCGCAGGTACATCCGCAGCAGCATCTCCGCGAAGTCGGCCGCGTCCACCCCGCCCGCGCCGGCCCGGATCGCCACCAGCGCCTCCCGCGAGTCGTACTCGCCGGAGAGCAGGGTGCGGACCTCCATGTCCTGGATGCTCTTGGTGAGCGCGCCGATCTCGGTCTCCACCTCGGCGAGCACGCCGGGGTCGTCCTCGGCCTCGGCCAGCTCCAGCAGCACCCGGGCGTCGTCGAGCCGGGAGCGCAGGCTGCCCAGCTTGTCGATCTCGCCGTTGACGTAGGACAGCTGGGAGGTCACCTGCTGTGCCTTGGCCTGGTCGTCCCACAGGTCCGGCGCGGAGGCCTGCTCCTCGAGCCGGGCCTTGTCCTCGTGCAGCCGGTCGATGTTGAGCACGGCCTCGATGTTGCGCAGGATGGCGTCGAGTTCCTTGAGCTGTTCGGCGTAATCGGCAGCGGTCACGACTGACAAGCGTACTGCGGTGGCCCCGGGTGGGCTTGCCAGCCCCGCGGTCACGAGCCAAAACTGTCCCCGGTGCGGGCGGGGGGCAGCCTGGAGACCGACCGCGCGGCCCGGTGGCGGGGTGACGGGCCGCGCGGTCGACGGCGTCAGCCGACCGGGGCGGACTTCAGCCAGGACAGGGCGGCCTTGTGGTAGGCGACGGCGAACTCCAGCGCGCTGGCGTCGAAGTTGTCGCCCTCCTTCTTGGCGTTCTTCACCTGTTCCCGCACCCGCGCGAGGGCCTCGGTGTGGTATTCATTGGCAGAGGCCTGCAGGTTGCGTAGCTGGTTGGCCGAGTGCAGGCTGCCGAAGGCGATCCGCAGGGCGATCGGGTTGCGGATGGTGTCGCGTCCCGGGTCCTCGGCCAGCCACCGGGAGAACATCCGCTTCCCGGCCGCCGTGATCGCGTAGGGCTGGCTGGAGCGGGGGCCGGGCTTGCCCAGCCGCACCAGACCGCGCTCGGCCAGCACCGGGAGCTCCCGGTAGACCTGGCTGCGGGTCATCGACCAGTACGGGGCGAGCTTGCGCTCGGCGGCGGCCATCAGTTGACCGCCTGTCATGGGACCCTCGTGGAGCAGCCCGAGAAGGGCCGCCGCCGTGGGGTTCACTCCGGAATCCGCCATGCCCATTACGCTGCCACTTTGCCGCCGCGCCGTCCAGGATTTGCCACTTTCGCCACCCGGACGGCTTCCAATGTGCACTGTCGGCCGGCGACAGTCCGTTAAGGGACGGTGACCTGGCGCCCCCCCCACCCCGCCGCCGGCACCCCCGCTGGCGCCCCCGCTGGCGCCCCGCCGGCGAGCCTCGGGCGCGCCTCGGGCGTTGTGAAGGGCCCCCTGTGCAACAGAAAGCGATAACAGGGGGCCCTTCCTTGCGCTCAGCCCATGTGGGGGTAGGTGTGGTCCGTCGGGGGGACGAAGGTCTCCTTGATCGTCCGGGGGGACATCCAGCGCACCAGGTTGTGCCAGGAGCCGGCCTTGTCGTTGGTGCCGCTGGCGCGGGCGCCGCCGAAGGGCTGCTGCCCGACCACCGCCCCGGTCGGCTTGTCGTTGATGTAGAAGTTGCCGGCCGCGTACCGCATCCGCTCGGCCACCGCGTCGACCACCCGGCGGTCGGTGGCGAAGATCGACCCGGTCAGCGCGTACGGGGCGATCGACTCGGCCTGGGCCACCACGTCGTCGAAGCGGGCGTCGTCGAAGACGTGCACGCCGAGGATCGGGCCGAAGTATTCCGTGGTGAACGTCTCGTGCGCGGCGTCGGAGCACTCGAACAGGGTCGGCCGGACGAACCACCCGACCGAGTCGTCGGCGGTGCCGCCGGCCAGCACGGTGCAGGAGGGGTCGCCGGAGATCAGCTCCAGCGCGGCGGTGTGCCGGTCGAACGCCCTCGCGTCGATCACCGCCCCGCCGAAGTTGGTGAAGTCGGTGACGTCGCCGTAGGTCAGCGAGTCGGCGGTGGCGGCCAGCCGGTCCCGCAGCCCGCCCTCCCACAGCGACCGGGGCACGTACGCCCGCGACGCGGCCGAGCACTTCTGGCCCTGGTACTCGTAGGCGCCCCGGATCAGCGCGGTGTGCAGCGCGTCGACGTCGGCGCTGGCGTGCGCGACCACGAAGTCCTTGCCGCCGGTCTCGCCGACCAGTCGGGGGTAGCCCCGGTAGCGGTGGATGTTCTCGCCCACCGTGCGCCACAGGTGCTGGAAGACCTTCGTGGAGCCGGTGAAGTGGATGCCGGCCAGGTCCGGGTCGGCGAGCACCACGTCGGAGACCTCCTCGCCCCGCCCGGTGACCATGTTGATCACGCCGGGCGGCAGGCCGGCCGCCTCGAACAGCCGCATGGTGAAGTGCGCGGCGAACTGCTGGGTCGGGCCGGGCTTCCAGACCACCGTGTTGCCCAGCAGGGCCGGCGCGGAGGGCAGGTTGCCGGCGATCGCGGTGAAGTTGAACGGGGTGACCGCGTAGACGAAGCCCTCCAGGGGGCGGTGGTCGAACCGGTTCCACACCCCCGGGGAGGAGAACGGCTGCTCCTCCAGCAGGCCCCGGGCGAAGAACACGTTGAACCGGAGGAAGTCGATCAGCTCGCACGCCGAGTCGATCTCGGCCTGGACGGCGGTCTTCGACTGGCCGAGCATCGTGGCCGCGTTGAGGGTGTCCCGCCAGGGGCCGGCGAGCAGCTCGGCGGCCCGCAGGAAGATCGCCGCGCGCTCGGCGAACGGCAGCGACCGCCACATCGGGGCGGCCGCCTTCGCCGCGGCGACGGCGGCGCGGGCGTCGTCGTGGGTGGCGTGGCCGGTGACGCCGAGCACGTGCGCGTGCCGGTGCGGCTGGACGACGTCGATCGGGTCGCCGCCGGCCATCCGCTGCTCCCCGGCGATGGTCATCGGCAGGTCGATCCGCTCGGCGGCCAGCTCGGCCAGCCTCCGCTGGAGCCGTTCCCGGTCGACGCCGCCCGGCTCGTAGGTGCGGACCGGCTCGTTGTGCGGCTCGGGTACGGAGAACACGGCGTCCATCAGCGCTCCTGGCGATCTCGACAGCGGTGGCGAAACCGGACCCGCGGGCGGCCGGCCGGGTGACCGGACGCCGGGCACCGCGCGGTGTACCGGTCGCGGCGGCGGGACCTGCGCCGATTCTTCCACGGGCCGGCCCCGCCCCCGCTCCGGCGGCCCGGGCCGGCCTGCGCCGTCCGGCCTGTGCGCCGCATGATCGACTCCATGCCGGCGACATGGGGGCATCCCCGCCGCAGGACACCCCCATGTCGCCGGCATGGCGAGCCCGCCCGGCGCAGGCCCGCCCGGCGCAGGCCCGCCCGCCAACCCGGCCGCGGGCCCGGCGGCGGGCCCGGCGCGTACGCTGGATGGCCGGTGACCAGCCCGCCGCGTCCCGGCAGTGCCGACGCGGGCCCGGGCGCCCGTCGAAGGGGAGACGATGAGCAACCAGCCCGGCAGCTCCACGGCCGAGGAGCCGGACCAGCCGGTGGAGACCGACCCGGCCGCCGGGCGGGAGCCGGCCGCCGGGCGGGAGCCGGCCGCCGAGGCCCTCCCGGCCGCCGGGGGCGCGATCGCCCGCGCCCCCGGCGCGGTCGTGCTCGCGGTGCTGGCGGTCGGCTGGCTGGCGGCGATGCTCTGGTCGACCCGGGCGGCGATCACCTCCGCCCAGGCGGGCGTCACCGCGATCAGCCTCTCCGCGTTCGCGCTGCCCGGGGTGATCTCGGCCGCGCTGGTGGCCGGCGCGGCGGCCGCCCTGGCGGCGGCGAACCTGCTGGCCCGGCGCGGCGTCGACCGGGCCACCCTGCGCTTCGTCGTCGCGACGGGCGCCGGCCTGCTCGTCGGGCTCGCCGCCGCCGTGGTGATCAACCTGACCTACTTCGACAACGCGACCACCAACGTCATCGCCGGCACCGCCGCGGCGGCGGCGACCATCGGCGGCGCGGTGGCCGGCGCCGGCAACGCCCGGGTCGCCGGGGCGGTGGTCACCGCCGCGCTCGGGGCGCTGGTGTTCGTGGTGGCGTTCAGCCGGGCCCGGGACCCCCTGTTCGACCTGTTCGGGGCGGGCGACACCCAGGAGTCCCTGGTCACCGCCGCCAAGTGGGTGTCGCGCACGGAGTCGCTGCTCGCCGGCCTGGTGGCGGGGCTGCTCGCCTTCGCGTACCTGACCTGGGCCCGTCGCCGCGCCCAGCGGCGCGACCCGGCGACGGGCGACGTCCGCTGGCCCGGTTACCTGCTGGCCGGGGCCGGCCCCGGCCTGCTCCTGCTGCTCGCCGAGGTGGTCATCCGCGTCGGCGGGCGGTCCCTGCTCGACCTGGCCGGCGCGCTGAGCGAGGCGGACTCCGTCGCGCAGACCTCGCTGGGCACCTCCCGGGTGGACAACGGCATCTGGGTGCTCTTCGTCGGCGCGCTCACCGCGCTGATCGCCTTCGGCCGCACCCTGGGCCCGTCGCCCGACGACGCCGCCGAGGACGACGGCGTGGAGGCGGTGGAGGCGAGCGCCGACCGCTGACCGGCACGCGCCGGGGTCGGCGGCAGGGCGGCGGGGCGCGGGTCAGGAGGCGACGCGCAGGAGCTGCTCCAGCTCGGTGACGTCGTACCACTCCAGCTCGTGGTCCTCCGCGCCGTCGACGGTGAACTGGGCGTCGGTGTCGCCGGCCAGGGCCTCGGCGGCCACGTCGGCGGCGGCCGACACGTCGGCGACCGCGGCGTCGCCGTCCACGTGCAGGGCGGCCACGGCCGACACCGGCACCGGGCGCACCAGCCGGACGGCGCTGGAGCCGAGCACGTCGTCGGTGCGGCGCAGCGCGGCGGCCGGCACGTCGACCGAGATCACCACCCGGCGGCGGGGCGCGGCCGGGTCGTCGCGCAGCAGGAGCAGGGCGTCCTGGGCGGCGCGGGTGAAGGCGACGTACTCCAGCTCCTCCTCGTCGCCCTCGGCGTACCACTCGCGCAGGGCGGGGGTGACGGCGTGCGCGTCCGTCTCGGGCAGCCCCTGCTCGGGCAGGCGGGCGAGCATGGGCACGATCGCCGGCACGTACACCCGGACAAGCTCGTCGTTCACCGGTGGTCTCCCTCCGCCTCCGGGCCGACGTGCGTGGGCCCGGGCGCCGATCATGCCGTACGCCGTGACCGTCATACACCGCGCACCCGGCCGGCGGGAAGCTGCCGCGCGGGCCGGCCGGGCGGCGCGTCGACCGGCGTGGGGCGGCGTCGTCGGCAGCAGGTGGCAAACTGAAGCAAACGATCCCAACCCCGGGAGATTCCGTGGAGCCGAGGTTCCTGCTGCTCTCCGACGTGGCCGCCGAGCTCAACGTGTCGGACTCGCAGGTGTACCACATGGTGCGCAGCGGCGAGCTGCCCGCGATCAAGATCGGTGGCCGGGGGCAGTGGCGCGTCGAGCGGGCCCGGCTGGAGGAGTACATCCAGCGCAAGTACGCCGAGACCGCCGAGTGGGTCCGGGGCAACCCGCTGACCGACCGCGACCCCGAGTAGCCTCCGCCGCACCCCGCGCCATTGACCGGGGCCGCTGCGTGGCCGAGAATCGAGGCTGTCGGAGGCAAACGAAGGCAAACGCAAGCATCGGGGGTTGCGATGATCGAGTCCCGCCGGCCCGGGCCCGTCCGACCCCCGGTGCGGGTCCGCCCCGCGCCGCCGCTCGACCCGCCCTTCGTCGAGGAGCCGGCCGAGGGCTTCCCCCGCCCGGTCGCCGCCCAGCTGGCCCTCGACCTGTTCGAGGCGCACCGGCTCGCCCCGCACCGCCCCACGAGCCGGCCGCACGACCCGCGCCCCGCCCCCGGCGGCCCCGGCCGGGCCGACCCGACCGCCCCACGGCCGTCCGCCCTGGTGACCGCCACCCCGGAGGCGACCCGGGCGGCCCAACGCTTCGTCGCCACCTGCCTGGAGATCGTCAACGGCTACCGGCCGCCAGGGCAGATCCGCCCGCTCACCGAGCCCGGCCGGGCAGCCGACGTGGCGCAGGAGCTGGCCACGGCCGCCGCACACACCGGCCCGGTGCGCCGTCGCTCCACCCGCCCCGCCGTGCGGCTGCGCCGGCTGCGGGTCTGCGAACCCCGCCCGGCTGCCGTGGAGGCCGCCGCCGTCCTGACCGCCGCCACCGGCCGCACCTGGGCGATGGCGCTGCGCCTGGAGCACCGCCGGGGGCGCTGGCTCTGCACCGCCCTCCAGGTCCTCTGACCGCAGGTCGCCGGCACCGACACCGACGGGCCCCGGCGAGAACGCCGGGGCCCGTCGGTGTCGCGGTGGGTCAGTTGCCGCCGTTGGCGGCGCCGTGGCAGCGCTTGTACTTCCGGCCGGAGCCGCACGGGCAGGGCGCGTTGCGGGACGTGTTGCCGGACGCGTCGGCCTGACCCGGTGCCACCCGGCGGGCCGAGCTGGCCGCCGTCGCCTGCCCGCTGCCACCGAACGCCGCCGGGGCGCGCTGGGGCTCCGGGGCCGGCGGGGGCGTCGGCCGGGCCGCGCGCGGCTTGCGCACCGGCGGGGCCTGCTCCTCGGGCCGCTCCACGGCGACCGCGCCGGCCCCCGCCTCGCCGTCGATGGTCGGCGCGGAGTATTGCAGGCCCTGCTGCTGGGGAGCGCGGCCCAGACCCTTGGCCTTGATCTCCACCGGCTTCTCCAGCAGCTGCACCTCCTCGGCCTCGGGCTCGGCCTCCTGGACCTGCACCTCCAGGTTGTAGAGGAAGCCGACCGTCTCCTCCTTGATGCCGTCCATCATGGTGGCGAACATGTCGAAGCCCTCGCGCTGGTATTCCACCACCGGGTCGCGCTGGGCGTACGCCCGCAGGCTGATGCCCTCCTGGAGGTAGTCCATCTCGTAGAGGTGCTCGCGCCACTTGCGGTCGATGACCTGGAGCAGCACCATCCGCTCCAGCTCACGGGTGCCCTCGGCGCCGAGCTGCTCCTCGCGCCGGTCGTACGCGGCGTGCGCGTCGTCCTTCAGTCGGGCGACCAGGAAGTCCTGGTCCATGCCGGCCCGGGAACCGAGCTCCTCCTCCAGCTCGTCCAGGGTCACGCCCACCGGGTAGAGCTGCTTGAGGCTGGCCCAGAGCTGGTCGAGGTCCCAGTCCTCGGCGTACCCGTCGCTGGTGGCCCCGACGACGTACGCGCCGACGACGTCGTCGATCATGTTGCGGACCTGGTCGGAGAGGTCCTCGCCGTTGAGCACCCGCAGGCGCTCGGCGTAGATGACCTGGCGCTGCTTGTTGAGCACCTCGTCGTACTTCAGGACGTTCTTGCGGATCTCGGCGTTCTGGCCCTCGATCTGGGCCTGCGCGCTCTTGATCTGGCGGGTGACCATCTTCGACTCGATGGGCACGTCCTCGGGGATGTTGAAGCGGTCCATCACCGCCTCGACCGCCCCGGCCCGGAAGCGCTTCATCAGCTCGTCCTGCAACGACAGGTAGAAGCGGGACTCGCCCGGGTCACCCTGCCGGCCGGCGCGACCACGCAGCTGGTTGTCGATGCGCCGGGACTCGTGCCGCTCGGTGCCCAGCACGTAGAGCCCGCCGGCGGCGGCGACCTCCTCCGCCTCGGCGTCGCAGGCCTGCTTCCACTTGGGCAGGACCTCCTCCAGCGCCTTGGCGTACTCCTCCTCGTTCTCCGCCGGGTCGAGGCCGCGCTGGCGCAGCTCGTTGGCGGCGAGGAACTCGGCGTTGCCGCCGAGCAGGATGTCGGTGCCCCGGCCGGCCATGTTGGTGGCCACCGTGACCGCGCCCTTGCGCCCGGCCTGGGCGACGATCTCGGCCTCGCGGGCGTGGAACTTGGCGTTCAGCACGGAGTGCGGGATGCCCCGGCGGCGCAGCAGCTGCGAGATGATCTCCGAGTTTTCCACGGAGACGGTGCCCACCAGCACCGGCTGACCGGCCTGGTGCCGCTCGGCGATGTCCTCGACGACGGCGTTGAACTTGGCCTTCTCCGTCTTGTAGATGACGTCGGCCCGGTCCTGCCGGACCATCGGCCGGTGGGTGGGGATGGTCACCACGCCCACCTTGTAGACCTTGTTGAACTCGCCCGCCTCGGTCTGGGCCGTGCCGGTCATGCCGGAGAGCTTCTCGTAGAGGCGGAAGTAGTTCTGGAGGGTGATCGTGGCGAGCGTCTGGTTCTCCTGCTTGATCTCCACCCCCTCCTTGGCCTCGATCGCCTGGTGCATGCCCTCGTTGTAGCGACGGCCGTGCAGGATGCGGCCGGTGAACTCGTCGACGATCAGGACCTCGCCGTCGCTGACGATGTAGTCCTTGTCGCGCTTGTAGAGCTCCTTGGCCTTGATGGCGTTGTTGAGGTAGCCCACCAGGGGGGTGTTGACCGACTCGTAGAGGTTGTCGATGCCGAGGCGGTCCTCCACCTTCGCCACGCCGCGCTCGGTCACCGCGATG
Source organism: Micromonospora sp. WMMD712 (assembly GCF_029581295.1). Taxonomy (NCBI): domain Bacteria; kingdom Bacillati; phylum Actinomycetota; class Actinomycetes; order Micromonosporales; family Micromonosporaceae; genus Micromonospora; species Micromonospora sp. WMMD712. The sequence continues at coordinate 6,115,408 of NZ_CP120743.1, read as the reverse complement.
GTGCGCTTGGCGTAGTCGACCTCGTAGTCGCCCTCGCCGTCCTTGCCGGGCTGGAGGCGGGCCACCACGCTGGCGAACTCGCCGTACCAGCGGGCGGAGTGCTCGGCCGGGCCGGAGATGATCAGCGGCGTGCGGGCCTCGTCGATCAGGATCGAGTCGACCTCGTCGACCACGGCGAAGTTGTGGCCGCGCTGGACCAGCTCGTCCTTCGACCAGGCCATGTTGTCGCGCAGGTAGTCGAAGCCGAACTCGTTGTTGGTGCCGTAGGTGATGTCGCACTCGTAGGCCGCGCGGTGCTCGCTCGCCGGCCGGTTGGGCAGCACCACGCCGACGGTCAGGCCGAGGAACTCGTGCACCCGGCCCATCCAGGCGGCGTCGCGCTGGGCCAGGTAGTCGTTGACCGTGACCACGTGCACGCCCTTGCCGGACAGCGCGTTGAGGTAGACCGCCATGACCGAGGTCAGGGTCTTGCCCTCACCGGTCTTCATCTCGGCGATGTTGCCGAAGTGCAGCGCCGCGCCGCCCATCACCTGCACGTCGTACGGCCGCTGGCCGAGCACCCGGGCGGCCGCCTCGCGCACCGTGGCGAACGCCTCCGGCAGCAGGTCGTCGAGGGTCTCCCCGTCGGCGAGCCGCTCCCGGTACTGGTCCGTGAGACCGCGCAGCTCGTCGTCGCTGAGGTTGACGTAGTCGTCCTCGATCGAGTTGACGGCGGCGGCGATGGCCTTCAGCCGGCGCACCATGCGGCCCTCGCCCGCGCGGAGGACCTTTTCCAGAATCGACACGGATCAACGCTCCCCTAGACAGTCTCGACCCATCGTAGGCGCTCCGTCGGCCCGATGGTCACTGGTGGCGGCGGTCTGATCGGCGAGAAACCGACATAACACTCCGACCGCCGGCCGGGCGGCGGGATATCCGGTTACGCCCAGCGCGAAAGATCCGGCACGATGGCTCGGGTGGAACCCGTGGAGCTCACCGAGGACGGCCTGCTGCTGCGACCCTGGCGGACGGCCGATGCGGACGCCGTGCACCGGGCCTGCCAGGATCCGGACATCCAGCGCTGGACCACCGTACCGCGCCCGTACCTGCCGGAACACGCCCGCGCCTTCGTCGGCGAGATCAGCGCCGGGGACTGGCGGGCCGGGACCCGCGCGCCGTTCGCCGTCTGCGACGCCGCCACCGGCGAGCTGCTCGCCTCGTGCGGGCTGGTCTCGGTGGACCGCACGACGGACTCCGGCGAGGTCGGCTACTGGGTCGCGCCGTGGGCCCGGGGCCGGGGCGTCGCCACCCGGGCCACCCGGGCCGTCGCCCGCTGGGCGTTCGACGCGCTGGGGTTGCGCCGGCTGATCTGGCAGGCCGAGATCGGCAACCACGCCTCCCGGCTGGCCGCGCTGCGCGCCGGCTTCCGGGTCTCCGGCGAGCTGCGGCTGGCCGACCCGTCGCCGGGCGGGCGGCGGGAGGGCTGGGTCGGCTCCCTGTTCCCCGAGGACCTGCCCGCGCCGGGCGACGCGGGCCCCGCCGGGCCGGACACCCTCGACGCCCGCCGGGCCGGCGTCTTCGGCCGGGAGCAGCCCACCCTGTTCGCCACCGTCGCCGGGCGGGAGCTGCGGCTGCGGCCGATCGAGGAGGGCGACCTCGACGCGATCACCGAGACCTGCCGGGACCCGCACACGGTCAAGTGGACCACCGTGCCGGCCCCGTACGAGCGGGCGGACGCCGCGAGGTTCAGGCGCGACGTCGCCGACGCGGCCTGGGCGCGCGGCACCGGCGGATACTTCACCGTCGCCGACGGCGAGGACCGGTACGTCGCCTCGGTCGACCTGCGGATCGCCGCCGCCGACCCGGTGCAGGGCATGGTCGGCTTCATGACCGCGCCGCACGCCCGGGGCCGGGGATACATGCCGGCCGCCACCACCGCCCTGGCCGCCTGGGGCTTCACCACCCTCGGCCTGGCCCGCGTCGAGTGGCGCGCGCTCGTCGGCAACACCGCCTCCCGCCGGGTCGCCGAGAAGGCGGGGTTCACCATGGAGGGCACCGCCCGGGGCTTCCTGCCCACCCGCGCCGGCAGCCGCGCCGACGCGTGGGTCGCGTCGCTGCTGCCCGGGGACCTCGCCGCGACCACGCCCAGGCCGACCGGGAGCGGGGCATGAGCGCGCCCCGCCTGCCCGACACCATCGAGGGCGACGGGGTGCGGCTGCGGCCGTACCGCCTCGCGGACGTGCCGGACGTCGCGGCGGCCTGCGTCGACCCGCTCACCCAGCGGTTCATCTCGGGCATGCCCAGCCCCTACACGGAGGCCGACGCCCGGTGGTGGGTGACGGAGGGCGTCGCGGCGGCTTGGGCCGCCGGCGGGGCCTCGTACGCGATCGCGGACCCGGCCACCGACCGGCTGCTCGGCGGCGCGGGCCTGGGCAACCTGGTGCCGGTGCGGGAGCAGGCGGAGCTGGGCTACTGGGTCGCGCCGTGGGCGCGGGGCCGCGGCGTGGCCACGGCCGCGACCCGGGCGCTCGCGGCGGCGGCCTTCGCGCACGGCACGGCCCGCCTGGAGCTGCTCACCCACCTGGAGAACACGGCCAGCCAGCGGGTCGCGCTCGCCGCCGGGTTCCGGCACGAGGGGGTACGCCGGGCGGCGAACCTGGCGCGCGGCGGCGGCCGGCAGGACCTGGTCTGCTGGGTACGCCTGGCCGACGACCCGCCCGGCCCGACGACCCGCCTCCTGCCCGACCTGCCCGGCGGGCGGCTCACCGACGGCGTGGTGACCGTGCGCCCGGTCGGGCCCGACGACGCGGGGGCGCTGTTCGCGCTGCACAGCCTGCCCGAGGTCGTCGCGAACCGGGTGCCGCCGCGCGCCCCGACGCCCGCCGAGGTCGAGCGGCGGTGCCGGCTGGCCGGCACCCGCTGGCTGGCCGGGGAGGCGGCCGACCTGGCCATCGTGGACGCGCACACCGGCGAGCTGGCCGGCGGGTGCATGCTCTACCACGACGAGCAGGCGACCGGGCAGGCGATGGTCGGCTTCAGCCTGCTGCCCGCCGGGCGGGGGCGGGGGCTGGCCACCCGGGCGGTGCGCCTGGTCACCGGGTGGGCGTTCGACGGGGTGGGGCTGGCCCGGGTCTGGGCGGGCACCCGGCCGGAGAACGCGGCCTCGCAGCGGGTCCTCGCGCGGGCCGGCTTCACCCGGGAGGGCCTCCTGCGCGGCCGGCTGCCCGGCCCCGACGGCACCCGCGTCGACTCGGTCCAGTACGCCCGGCTCGCCACCGACGAGCCCCGCTGAACGGGACCGCCCCGCTGGCCCGTGGCCGGGTCAGCGGGGCGGTCGTCGGATCGGGTGGTCAGGTGTCGAGGGAGATGATGCCGTAGTCGTAGGCGTGTCGCCGGTAGACGACGCTGGGGCGGCCGGACTCCTTGTCGTGGAACAGGTAGAAGTCGTGCCCGACCAGTTCCATCTGGAACAGCGCGTCGTCGACCGTCATCGGCTCGGCGGGGTGGACCTTCGCCCGGGCGATGTGCCAGGGCTGGTCGTCGGGCTCCTCCTCGAACCGCTCGGCGACGGCCGTGGCCGTGCCGACGCCGTCGAGCGCCGCGACGGGCGCGCCGAGGTCGGCGACCGGCAGGTCGGCCGTGGCCGCCGCGACGGAGATCGGCGCGTGCCGCCCCCGGTGGACCCGGCGGCGGTCCGCCGCGCGGCGCAGCCGGTTGTCCAGTTTGGCGATCGCGGCGTCGAGCGCGCTGTAGAAATCGTCGGTGCAGGCCTCGGCCCGAATCACCGGACCACGGGAAACACACGTTATCTCGACCCGCTGGCAATGGTCGGACTGGCGCGGATTGCGCTCGTGGAACAACTCGACATCGACGCGAATAAGCTTGTGATCGTAACGCTCGATCTTTGCGAGCTTCTCGGCTACGTGCACCCGGTAATGATCCGGGACCTCGACGTTGCGGCCCTTGACCACGATGTCCACGTGACCTCCCTTGTTCGGACGGTCTTCGATCCGGAAATCCCGGCCGGCTCGCCTTCTGGGAGACCCCACGCTCGGCGTCGACCGGGTCAGTGCGGCTACGCCTCCTCTCACCGCCGGGGGTGGGTGGGAATGCCTTCCTACCCCCGACACGAAAACGCTAACCCCTGTTCGCCCGGCAGTCACCCCCCAACGCGCAAAGCCTCAGAATTTTCACAGCTCACACACGGTCGGGTGAATCAGAAACACGCTGGGTCACGGAAGGCGGCGTTTCTCGGTGGCGGCGAGGACGGCGGCCACCGTCGGCGACAGGCCGGTCGCGGTGAGCACCCGGGAGGCGGCGGCCAGGGTGACTCCGGTGGTGACGATGTCGTCGAGCAGCACGACCGCCGGGGCCGGCGAGCCGGCCCGGACCCGGGGCGCGGCCGCGCCCGGCCGGGCCCGGAACGCCGACTCCGCCGCCCGGGCCCGACCCGCGCTGTCCAGGGTGGCCGAGTCCGGGCGGGGCAGCGCCCGCAGCGGCCGGACCACCCGCGCGGGCCAGCCGGCCCCGGCGAGCCGGGCCGCCGCGTGCCGGGCCAGCCGGCCGAGGTGGTCGCCGTAGCGGGCGCGGGCCGCCGCCGCGGTGTCCGGCACCGGGACCAGCAGCACCGGCCGCGCCGCGCCGACCGCGTCGGCCACCACCTCGGCGAGCAGCCCGCCCAGCGGCCGGGCCAGCCCGTGCCGGCCCCGTTCCTTGTACGCCAGCAGCGCCTCGCGCAGCGCCCCACCGTAGGGGCCCAGGGCCACGCACGGGGGCAGCCCCGGCGGGGCGGGGGTGGGGCGTACCGGCCGGGGGCGCAGCGCCGCCAGGGTCGCCACGCAGTCGACGCAGAACCCCTGCCGGGCCGCCCGGCGCTCCCGGCAACCGGCGCACTCCACGGGCAGCACCAGGTCGGTCAGGTCCGCCCAGAGGCGCATCAGTAGAGGAAGAACGGGGCGGTCGGGTTGCCGGCCTGCGCCCCGGCCGCCGGCGGGGTCACGTCCCGCACCTCGTCCCGCTTGATCGTGTCGAACGGGCTGTTGCGGTAGGCCACCCCGTTCGCCTCGTACATCAGGTTGCCGTTGGGGAACGGCGCCACCGCGTTCAACGGGTACGACGACAGGTGGCTGACCCGCGCGCCGACGTCCCGGCGCAGCGGCGTCTCCAGTGCCCCGTCCACGCTGATGTCGTAGATCGCCGGCCGGCCGGCGGAGCCCGCCAGGTGCAGGGTGTTCTCCCCCGCCCAGTCCACGGCGGACAGGTCGGTCAGCGAGGTGGCCAGCCGGCGGGCCGGGCCCACGGAGACCACGCCGCCGTTGAGGTTGACCGCCGCGACGTAGAGCGCGCCGCCGACGATGACGGCGATGCGGTGCCCGTCGAGCGAGGTCGCCACCGCTGTCACCTTGCCCTCGGCGGTCAGCGGGACGGCCCGCAACTGGGCGCCGGAGTCGAAGCGGTAGAGCGTGCCGTCGGCCACCACCAGGCCCTGCGGCCGGTCGGGGGCCGGCGAGCGCAGCCACACCGGCTGGCCCATCGCGGCGAACGTGCGGGTGCCGCGCTGGACGATCGACACCGGTGCCGCGCCTACGCCGACCACCAGCCGCTGCCGCTTGTCCGCCCCGGCGGTCACCAGCGCGGCGCGGATCTCGTCGTGGGAGCGGCTGAACCCGGCCGAGACGACGCCCTTGTTGACGGCCTCGGTGACCGGAACGGCGTCGACCGGCTCGCCGCCGCCGAAGTCGAGCGGGTGCACCGCGCCGTCGTAGACGCAGAACCGCTGCGGGTTGCCGCCGAGCGGGTACGCCGGCCGGTCCCGCCGCCGCTGGCCGAGGTCGGGCACGGTCACCCGGGTCTGGTTGTGGATCCGCAGTTCGAGCTGGCCGTCCAGCTCCGGCAGCGACCAGGCGAGCTGGTCGACGAACTCCTCCACCCGCCGGTCGTCCGCGTCGACCGGCATGTCGAGGTTGACCTCCCACCGCCCGTCGGCCCCGGTCGCGTTGTTGATCAGCCGGGTGCCGTCGGGCAGCCGGCTCGTGCCGGGCCCCAGCCACTCCGACGGCCCGGCGGTCAGCCACTTGACCACCTCGGTGACCCGCCGCTCGTCGGGCACGGCAAGCGGCAGGTAGCGCTGGTCGGGCACCAGCTGGGTGCGGCCGGTGTTCCAGAAGTAGACGATGTGGGTCTGGTAGTACTGGCGCAGCGCCTGGTCGCTGAGCAGCAGCACGTTCGGCGGCGGGTCGGCGACGTACCAGCCGGTGTCGGGCTTGTCCTCCTGGGCGGCGGCGCGCAGCTCGAAGCGGTATTCCGTCTCGGTGGCCACCGGCGGCATGAGGGTGCCGTCGGCGCGCAGCAGGCCGATCTGCTGCACCCGCAGCGTGACCCGGGTGCCGTCGGTGCTGTCGGTGATGACGGGTGTCTCGCGCAGCCGGACCACCGTGAGGGCCACCTCGCTGGGCTGCTTCTCCTGGATCCGGCTGCGCCCCTCGGGGGCGACGAACTGCTTGACCCGGTAGTAGGCGCGGTCCGCCTCGCCGGCCGCGGCGGAGAGGAAGTTGGTGACGAAGGCCGCGCGGTCGGTGCCGCTGGCGAGCCGGTTCGGCGGCTCGTCCCGGCGGAAGCTCGACGAGCCGGACTTGGCGGCGGTGACCTGCCCGTCCACCCTCACCTCGGACCGCTCGGGGATGCCGCAGCCGGTCGCCCCGGCGAGCAGGAGCGCCCCGGCGAGCAGCCCGGCGAGCCGGCGGCGCGTCACGACCCGACCTCCGCCCGGTCCTCGGCCCCCGCCGCCGGCCCGATGGCCAGGGCGCCGCCGGGGCCGGGGCCGATGGCGAGCAGCCCGCCGGCCCGGGGGCCGCCGAAGGGCAGGGTCGCGTCGGCGGGCACCAGTCGCAGCGGCGACGTGGTCAGCCGGTCGCCGGCCCGGGCCGGCAGGGTGAGCCGGAACTGGGCGCCCTGCCCGGGCGCGCCCCACGCCTCCAGCCAGCCGCCGTGCAGCCGGGCGTCCTCCAGGCTGATGGACAGGCCGAGGCCGGTGCCGCCGGTCTGCCGGGCCCGGGACGGGTCGGCCCGCCAGAACCGGTTGAAGACCAGCTTCTCCTCGCCCGGCTTGAGGCCGACCCCGTGGTCGCGGACGGTGACCGCGACGGCCGCCCGGTCGTGGCCGAGGGTGATCCGGACGGGCTTGCCCTCGCCGTGCTCGACGGCGTTGCCGACCAGGTTGCGCAGCACCCGCTCGACGCGGCGCGGGTCGACCTCGGCGATCACCGGGGCGTCCGGCAGGTCGAGGTCGATGGTCACGCCGACCCGCTCGGCCAGCCCGGCCAGCCGGTCGGCGACCCGGTGCACGACCGGGACCAGGTCGGTCGGCTCGGCGTCGAGCATGGCGAACCCGGCGTCGAACCGGCTGATCTCCAGCAGGTCGGTGAGCAGCTCCTCGAAGCGGTCCAGCTCGGCCTGGAGCAGCTCGGCGCTGCGGGCCACGGCCGGCTCGAACTCGTCGCGCTCGGCGAAGATCAGGTCGGCGGCCATCCGGACGGTGGTCAGCGGGGTGCGCAGCTCGTGCGAGACGTCGGAGGTGAACCGGCGCTGCAACCGGGACATCTCCTCCAGCCGCAGGATCTGCCGTTGCAGGTTGGTCGCCATCTGGTTGAACGAGGCGGCCAGCAGCGCCAGGTCGTCCTCGCCGTTGACCACCATCCGCTGGTCGAGCAGGCCGGCGGAGAGCCGCTGCGCGGTGCGGGCGGCCACCCGCACGGGCGTCACCACCAGCCGGGTCACCAGGGCGGCGAGCAGGCCGAGCAGCAGCACCAGGGCCGCCCCGGTGGCCACCACGGTGGCCCGGGCGTCGGTCGCCGTGGCGTCCTGCCGGGTCAGCGGGACGAGGTAGTAGAGCTCCACCTGGCCGAACCGGGTCGGCACCGGGGAGCCGTATACCAGGTATTTCGTGGTGTCGCCGGTGAGCCGGCCGGTGCGGATCTGGCTGGCGATGTTGCCGTCGGCGACGGTGGCCCGCAGCTCCCGGCTGATCAGCGGCCGGACGTCGACGTCGGGCGAGAAGCGCGGCTCGATGATCCCGGTGTAGTTGTCGGCGGTGATCGCCACCACCACCCCGCTGGTCTGCTGCGGGTCACCGCCGGCCAGGTAGTTGACCGTGCCGTCGATGGTGTCCTGGAGCTGGGCCTCCTGCGCCTGGCTGAACAGGCTGAACTGCTTGGCCGCGTAGTCGCTGCCGCTGCTGAGCCGCAGCCGGACGTCGGTCTCGGCGTTCTCCAGCAGGATGTTGGTGATCTTGTCGGCGATGAGGTAGGCGAACCCGCCCACGAGCAGGCTGGAGGTGACCAGTGTGATGGTCACCACCCGGAGCTGGAGCGAGCGACGCCACATCTGGTGCAGGCCCGCCAGCAGCCGGGCCACCCGCCCGGACGACACGCGCCACAGCTCCCGCGCGGCGGGTGGCCGGCGGGTGACGGTGGGTGCGGGACCGGGAGGCGGGGAGGTGGTCACAGTGCGACCAAGGCTATCCCGTGCCCGCCTTGTAGCCCACGCCCCGCACCGTCAGGATGATTTCCGGCCGCTCCGGATCCGGCTCGATCTTGGCCCGCAGCCGCTGCACGTGCACGTTGACCAGCCTGGTGTCGGCGGCGTGCCGGTAGCCCCAGACCTGCTCCAGCAGCACCTCGCGGGTGAACACCTGACGCGGCTTGCGGGCGAGCGCGACCAGCAGGTCGAACTCCAGCGGCGTGAGCTTCACCTCCTCGCCGTTGCGGCTCACCGTGTGCGCCGGCACGTCGATGCTGATCTGGTTGCCGGGCGGGCCGATGGTCAGCAGCTCGGGGGCCACGTCCTCGCCCCGGCGCAGCCGGGCCCGCATCCGGGCCACCAGCTCCTTGGGCTTGAACGGCTTGACCACGTAGTCGTCCGCGCCGGACTCCAGGCCGAGCACCACGTCCACCGTGTCGCTCTTGGCCGTCAGCATCACGATCGGCACGCCCGACTCGCCCCGGATCGCCCGGGCCACGTCGATGCCGCTCATGCCGGGCAGCATCAGATCGAGCAGGACGATGTCGGGCCGGTTCTCCCGGAACGCGGCCAGCGCCCGTTCCCCGTCGGCGACGAACGAGGGCAGGAAGCCCTCGCTGCGCAGGACGATGCCGAGCATCTCGGCGAGCGCGGGGTCGTCGTCGACCACCAGTACCCGGGCTCTCATGGGATCTATACTTCCATCCCCGCTCCGGTCGGTGGGAGCGGCACCGTCCGGGGAGTTGCCGGCGGGCCGCCGACTGGCCGCCCGATCAGCCGAACAGCGCCCGCCCCCAGTGGTCGCCGCCGTCGCGCACGCCGGGCGGGCAGGCGAAGATGCCGCTGGAGACGTGCCGCAGATATTCGTTCATCGCGTCGTTGCGGGCCAGCCGGGTCTGGATGGGCACGAACTGCTTGCGCGGATCCCGCTGGTAGGCGATGAAGAACAGCCCGGCGTCGAGCCGGCCCAGCCCGTCGGAGCCGTCCACGAAGTTGTAGCCCCGCCGCAGCAGCCGCGCCCCGTCGTTGGCGTCGGGGTGGGCCAGCCGCACGTGCGAGGTCTCGGCGATCACCGGCTGGCCGTCGTCGCCCTTCGCGGCGAAGTCGGGCTCGTCGAACTCGTCGCCCCTGCCCAGCGGCGCGCCGCTGCCCTTGGCCCGGCCGACGATCTGCTCCTGCTCGACGAGCGAGCTGCGGTCCCAGGTCTCGACGAGCATCCGGATCTTCCGGGTGACCAGGTACGACCCGCCGGTCATCCAGTCCGGGCCGTCGCCGGGCTGCACCCACAGGTGCTCGCGCAGCAGCCCGCCGTCCTCGGCCTTGAGGTTGGCCGTACCGTCCTTGAAGCCGAACAGGTTGCGCGGGGTCGCCTGCCCGGTCGAGGTCGACGAGGTGCGCCCGAACCCGAGCTGCGACCAGCGGACGCTGACCACGCCCATGCCGATGCGGGCCAGGTTGCGGATGGCGTGCACCGCCACCTGGGGGTCGTTGGCGCACGCCTGCACGCACAGGTCGCCGCCGGAGATCTCGGGCCGCAGCGCGTCCCCGGCGAAGTGCGGCAGGTCGACCAGCGCGGCGGGCCGGCGGTCGGCGAGGCCGAACCGGTCCCGCCCCTGGGCGTCGCGGAACAGCGTCGGCCCGAAGCCGACGGTGAGGGTGAGCTGGGACGGGGGCAGGCCGAGCGCCTCGCCGGTGTCGTCCGGCGGGGCCTCCGGCACGCCGCCGACCGCGCCGATCACCCCGGCGTCCTTCCCGGCGGTCATCCGGGCGGCCGCGGCCGTCCACTCGCCGAGCAGCTCGACCAGGCGGGCCCGGTCCTTGGTGACCACGTCGAAGGCGACGAAGTGCAGCCGGTCCTGGGCCGGGGTGGTGATGCCGGCCTGGTGCTCGCCGTGGAAGGGCACCGCGCCGGCCGCCGCGCCCTGGTCGGCCGAGGCGTGCTCCACCCCGCCGCGGACCAGCGCGCCCGCCCCGGCGGCGACGCCCGCCACCCCGGCGACCCCCGCGCCGGCGAGCGTGATCGCCCGCCGCCGGGACAACTTCGCGCTCATGCGACCACCCTCTCCTGCTCGTCGGCGCGTCCGCCGGGGCCGTACGTCACCGGGCGACGACCGCGGCGACCTTGCTGATCGGCTCGGCCAGCGCGTTGATGCTGTCGGACAGCTCCTTCAGCTCGGCCTTGCTCAGCGCGGTGTGCAGCTTCCAGCCGTCGCCGTCGCGGTGCTTGCCGAGCGCCGTCTCCACGTTGGCGAACTCGGTGTCGAGCTGGGCGACCAGGTCGGGGGCGCGCTGCTCCAGGGCCGGGCGCAGCGCCGCGACGGCGGCCTTCGAGCCCTCCAGGTTGGCGTTGAAGTCCCACAGGTCGGTGTGCGAGTACCGCTCCTCCTCGCCGGTGATCTTGCCGCTGGCGACCTCGTCGAGCAGCGCCTTCGCGCCGTTGGCGAGCTGGAGCGGGGTGAGCTTCTCGGCGTTGGCCCTGGCCACGATCTCCTTGACGTCGGCGAGCAGCCGGTCGGCGATCGGGCCGTCGGCGCTGATGTCGCCGGTGGTCCAGAGGTCCTTCTCGATCCGGTGGAAGCCGGTGAACTCCATGCCCTCCTCGACGACCTCCTCGCGGCCGTCGATCTTCGGGTCGAGGTCGCCGAAGCTCTCCGCCACCGGCTCGATCCGCTCCCAGTAGGTGCGGGCCACCGGGTAGAGCGCCTTGGCCTTCGCCACGTCGCCGGCCTTGACGGCGGCGACGAACTCCTCGGTCTTCGTCAGCAGCGCGGCGGTCTGGCTGGTGACGTACCGCTGGTAGCTCGCGGTGGCCTCGGCCAGCGCGGCGTCGGGGGCGACGGTCGCGGCGGTGCCGCTGACCTTCAGCGCCCCCCGGATCCCCTTGCCGCTCATCCCGGGCTTGCAGGCCGTCTCGTACGTCCCGGCGGGCAGCTCCACGCGCAGCTCGCGCTTGAGCCCGGGGGCGATGTTCTCGACCTCGCCCATCACCCGGTCCCCGGCGGCGTAGACGTAGAACTCGGTCACCTTCGCGCCGGAGTTCGTCACCTCGAAGACGGACTGGCCGGCGGCCAGCTCGGTCCGGCCGACCTCGCAGGCGGTGTCGCTCGCCTTGACGGCGATCGGGCCGCCGTCGGCCGTGCCGGCGTCCTTCTCCTGCCCGCCGCAGGCGGCGAGGCCGGTGGTGGCGAGCGCGCCGGCGGCGGCGAGCACCAGGAAACGGGTGGTACGCATCGGGGTTTCTCCTCGGGATGGTCAGGCGCGCGGCGACGCGGACGCCGTTCCGGTGGGCTCGGTGACGCCGGCGGCGGCCGCCGACGGGGCGGGCGCGCCCGCGCCGGTGGGCGGGGCGGGGCGGCGCAGGAAGAGCGCCAGCACCGGCACCGCGTACGCGACCCAGGCCACGGTCTCCAACACGCTCGGCGCGGGGGTGACGTTGAACATCCCGGCGAGCAGGGCCGCGTACCAGGTGCTCGGGTCGAGCGTCGCGCTGATGTCGAAGGCCAGGTCGTTGAGGCCCGGCAGGACGCCGGCCTCCTGGAAGTCGTGCACGCCGTACTTGAGGATGCCGGCGGCGACCAGGATCAGCAGCGCGCCGGTCCAGGTGAAGAACACCGACAGGTTGATCCGCAGGGCGCTGAAGTAGAGGCCCACGCCGATCGCCACGGCGCTGGCGATGCCGGCGAGCAGGGCCAGCAGCGGCCCGCTGTCGCCGGCCGCGCCCTGGGCCGCGGAGTAGAAGATGAGCGCGGTCTCCAGCCCCTCGCGGACCACCGCGAGGAAGGCCATCCCGGCGACCGCGAGCGAGCCGACCGCGAGCGCCTCGGTGAGCCGGCCGCGCAGCTCGCCGGCCATCGTGCGGGCCGCCCGGCGCATCCAGAAGATCATCCAGGTGACGAAGACGACGGCCGCCACCGAGGTGACCGCCTCGAACAGCTCCCGGTCCTCGGAGCGGGCCAGCAGCGAGGTCGAGGTGTATTCGATCAGCCAGCCGACGAGCACCGACAGCGCCACCGCGAGCCCGACGCCGCCCCACACCTGCGGCAGCCGGTCCCGGCGCTGCGACTTGACGAGGAAGGCGACCAGGATGCTGACCACGAGGGTCGCTTCCAGGCCCTCGCGCAGGCCGATCAGGTAGGTGGCGAACATCGGTGCTCCGTGATCGATCAGGTTGCCTCGGTTAACTTAGGGCAGCCATACCTTCCTCCCGCCGGCCCGGCCCCGTCAAGTTGTTCTTCGCCACGTCACCCGCCCCGGGATCGCCGCCGGCCCCCGCCGCACGCCCCCACACGCGAAGGGACCGGGCCCGCCGCCGTGCGGCCGACCCGGTCCCTGTCGTGCTGGCTCAGTACCGGTAGTGCTCCGGCTTGAACGGGCCCTCCGGGGAGACGCCCAGGTAGGCCGCCTGCTCCTTGGTCAGCGTGCTCAGCTTCGCGCCGAGCGCGGCCAGGTGCAGCCGGGCGACCTTCTCGTCGAGGTGCTTCGGCAGCACGTAGACGCCGGTCGGGTATTCGTCGGTCTTGGTGAACAGCTCGATCTGGGCGATCGTCTGGTTGGCGAACGAGTTCGACATCACGAAGCTCGGGTGGCCGGTGGCGTTGCCGAGGTTCAGCAGCCGGCCCTCGGAGAGCACGATGATCGCGTGCCCGTCGGCGAACTTCCAGAGGTCGACCTGCGGCTTGATGTTGACCCGCTCGACGTCGGAGCGCTTGGCCAGGCCGGCCATGTCGATCTCGTTGTCGAAGTGGCCGATGTTGCCGACGATGGCCTGGTGCTTCATCCGGGCCATGTGCTCGTTGGTGATGACGTCGAAGCAGCCGGTGGCGGTGATGAAGATGTCGGCCTGCTCGACGACGTCGTCCAGGGTGGAGACCTGGTAGCCGTCCATCGCCGCCTGGAGGGCGCAGATCGGGTCGACCTCGGTCACCACGACCCGCGCGCCCTGGCCGCGCAGCGACTCGGCGCAGCCCTTGCCCACGTCGCCGTAGCCGAGGACGACGGCCATCTTGCCGCCGATCAGCACGTCGGTGGCCCGGTTGATGCCGTCGATCAGCGAGTGACGGCAGCCGTACTTGTTGTCGAACTTGCTCTTGGTCACCGAGTCGTTGACGTTGATGGCCGGGAAGAGCAGCGTGCCGGCGCGGTGCATCTCGTAGAGCCGGTGCACGCCGGTGGTGGTCTCCTCGGTCACGCCCTTGATGCCGGCGGCGATCCGGGTCCACCGCTGCCCGTCCTCGCCGAGCGAGCGGTGCAGCACCTCCAGGATGACCGCGTACTCCTCGGAGTCGGCCGACTCCACCGGCGGCACGGCGCCGGCCTTCTCGAACTCGACGCCCTTGTGGACGAGCAGGGTCGCGTCGCCGCCGTCGTCGAGGATCATGTTGGGGCCCTGGCCGTCGGGCCAGTCGAGGACCCGCTCGGTGCACCACCAGTATTCCTGGAGGCTCTCGCCCTTCCAGGCGTAGACCGGGACGCCGGCCGGCGCGTCGGGGGTGCCGTCGGGGCCGACGACGATCGCGGCGGCGGCGTGGTCCTGGGTGGAGAAGATGTTGCACGACGCCCAGCGGACCTGCGCGCCGAGCGCGACCAGGGTCTCGATCAGCACGGCGGTCTGGATCGTCATGTGCAGGGAGCCGGTGATCCGCGCCCCGGCGAGGGGCTGCGCCTGCGCGAACTCGCGGCGGATCGCCATCAGGCCCGGCATCTCGTGCTCGGCGAGCTGGATCTCCTTGCGCCCGAACTCGGCGAGCGACAGATCCGCCACCTTGTAGTCGCCCTCGGCGAGGGTGCTCGGCCGGGCCTCGGACGGCGTGCCGGGTTGGGCCGCCGGGAGGGTGCTGGTCATGGAAGCTCCTGTCGAACGAACGAAGTGCTGCGCGACCCTCCACCTTACGCGCGGAGACCGACAGCGCACGGGGCGGTCGGTCGCGAGCGGACTGTCCGCCCACGGTCCGGCCGCCCCGTGCATCCCCCCGGTTTGGTTCCCCGCGCGCCACCGGACCTTCGTCGCGGTGACGCTGCGCACTTAGAAAGTTACACCGAGCCAGCACACCGTCAAGCTATTTCGGGAATTCCCGATTTGTGTCGGCCGGCTCCGCCCGCCCGGTCCCCACCCACCGGCCACCTCGGCCGCCCCGCACGGGCAGGTCGAACGAGCGGAAAACCCGCCGGGCCAAGCGGAACCCAAGCCCGGCTTTAGCGGGACCCGAGGGCGTCCCGGTCCAACCCGCTGGTCGCCACGTACGCCTCGCCCTCGCCGTCGAGGACGAGCGGGCCCGCGTCGGCGGGGCCGACCGCGGCCTGCCCCGGCGCGAGGGCCACCGCACCCGTCCCGTCGTCGGCCAGGACCTTCCCGGCGCGGCAGAACACCACGCGGGGGCCCGGCACCGCGAGCCGCACCGGCGCGCCGGCCAGCACCGCCCGGTGCAGCGCGAAGTCGTCGACCGGCACCGGCCAGCGCACCACCTGGGGCGCCACCTGCTCCGGGGCCACCAGCGGGTCGTCGAGCACCTCGAAGCGCAGCACCCGCAGCAGCTCGTCGACGTCGACCCGCTTCGGGGTCAGGCCGCCCCGCAGCACGTTGTCGCTGGCCGCCATGATCTCCATACCGGTGCCCCGCAGGTAGGCGTGCAGGTTGCCGGCCGGCATCCAGATCGCCTCCCCCGGCGCGAGCCGCACGTGGTGCAGCAGCAGCGCCACCAGCACCCCCGGGTCGCCCGGATACCGGGTGCCCAGAGCCCGCGCCAGCGCCGCGTCCGGCCCCGCGGCCTCCGCCGCCAGCACGGCCCCCACCAGCCCCGCCCGCTCGGCCTCCGGCCAGCTCAGCAGCAGCCGGACGGCCTCCCGCAGCCCCGCCGTGCCCTCGCGCAGCGCCGCCACCACCGGTTCCAGCGCCCGCACGCCGAACGCGGCCAGCGCCGCCGCCGACGCCGCCGGGTCGCGGAAGCCGCACAGCGCCGCGAACGGCGTGAGCGCGACCAGCAGCTCGGGCTTGTGGTGCGGGTCGGCGTAGTTGCGCTCCCCCGCCGGCCGCGCCGCGTCGGCCGCGTACCCGGCGCGGGCCTGCTCCGCGTCGGGGTGCGCCTGCAGGCTCAGCGGAGCGTCGGCGGCGAGCACCTTGAGCAGGAACGGCAGCCGGGGGCCGAACCGCCGCACCGACCGCTCGCCGAGCCAGCGCCCCGGCTCGGCGGCCAGCACGTCGAGCAGGCTCACCGGTTCGCCGTCGCGCTGCACGCTGGCCGGCGCGCCCGGGTGGGCGCCCAGCCACAGCTCCGCCTCCGGCCCGGGGCTGGGCACGGGCCGCCCCTGCAACCCGGCGATCGCCGAGCGCGAACCCCAGGCGTAGTCCCGGATCGGGCCGTGCAGCGGCTCCATGGTCAGCCCCCGGCGTGCGATTCGTCCGCGCCGGCCACCGCCGCCTGCGGCGCGACGGCCTCCGGCGTGGCGACGGCGGTCTGCGCGGCGGCCCCGGTGCCGGCCCGCTGCGCGGTGGCGGACCAGATGTCCGGCTCCAGGTAGATCACCCGGGCGACCGGGACGGCCGCGCGGATCCGCGCCTCGACGGCGTTGATCCCCCGGGCCAGCTCCTCGGCGCTCTCGCACGCCGGCACCGCGATCTTCGCGGCCACCAGCAGCTCCTCCGGGCCCAGGTAGAGCGTCTTCATGTGGATGATCCGCTCCACCTCCGGGCCGTCGGTGACGGCCCGTTCGATGGTCGCCACGTCGGTCGGCTCCGCGCCCTCGCCGAGCAGCAGGCTCTTGGTCTCGATAGCCAGGACGACCGCGATGACCACCAGCAGGACGCCGATCATCGCCGTGCCGGCCGCGTCCCACATGCCGTTGCCGGTGATCAGGGTCATCCCGACGCCGAACAGGGCGAAGACCAGACCGACCAGCGCGCCGAAGTCCTCCAGCAGCACCACCGGCAGCTCGGGGGCCTTGGCCCGGCGGACGAACCGCACCCAGGACTGGTTGCCCCGGATGAGGTTCGACTCCACGATCGCCGTGCGGAAGGAGAAGCTTTCCATCACGATCGCCGCCACCAGCACGACGACCGGCACCCACTGCCAACTCTCGATCGGGTGCGGGTCGGCCGCCTTGTGCCACGCCTCGTAGAGCGCGAACAGGCCGCCGAGGCTGAACAGCACGATGGCCACGATGAACGCGTAGACGTAGCGCTCCCGGCCGTAGCCGAACGGGTGCTGCGGGGTGGCCTCGCGCTTGGCCCGCCGGCCGCCGAGCAGCAGCAGCCCCTGGTTGCCCGAGTCGGCCACCGAGTGGATCGACTCGGCGAGCATCGACGAGGAGCCCGTCAACAGGAACGCGATGAACTTCGTGACCGCGATGCCGACGTTGGCCAGCAGGGCCGCGACGATCGCCCTCGTACCGCCGTTGGCGCTCACACCGCTCCCCGTTCGATGCCGCACGTGCTCACTGGTTTGCCAGCTCCTTCATCTCGGTGATGGCCGGAACCGCCATCGGGTCCAGCCCGTGTGCCAGGGCGAGGTAGACGGAGGCGAAGTCGGGCACCGCCACCAGCGAGGCGAGCCGCTCCAGCGCGGAGCCGCCCTCGGCCGTCACCACGTCGCAGCGGACCCCGCGCCGCTCGGCGAGCGTCTGCACGGCGTCGGCCCGTCGCTCCTCGACCGCCAGCGGCTCGTCGGCGTCGTCCTCGGCGTTGAGCCCGCCGTCGCGCAGCAGCACCAGCCGCAGCCGGGTGCCGCCGTCGGCGGACTCGCCCGGGTCGGCGAAGATGTCCCGTTCCCCCTCGGCCAGCCCGCCGAACACGCCGTCGAGCAGGCCGACGCGGCCCCGCCCGGCCTCGCCGAGCGCCCCGCTGACCACCGGGTAGCGGGCGTTGGCCGACAGGGTGTCGCCGAACCGGCGGGCCGCGACGGTCGCCAGCGGCGACGAGCCCCAGACGATCGGCACCGAGCCGGCCAGCCCCAGGGCCAGCGACTTCGCCGGGTTGACGAAGGACTCGGCCGTGGCACGGCAGCGGTCGGCGTCGGCGTCGAGCCGCGCCGCCGTCTCCGCGAGATCCGCCTCGTTGACCTTCACGAGCCCGAGCGTACGGGCGGCGAGCAGAACCGGCACGGTGAGCGCCCACAGGCTGGCCCGGGCCGGGGCGCGGCGGGGCACCGGGATGAACGGCGCGCGGGCCCGCTCGGCCACCGACTGCAACTGCGAGTCGGGCGCGCCGACGGCGACCAGGCGGGCCCCCCGGCGGTGGGCGGCCTCGGCCGCGCCGAGCGCCTCCGGGCTGCGGCCGGAGGCGCTGACCGCGATCACCACGTCGGCCGCGCCCACCCAGCCGGGCACGCCGGCGCTGCGGTGCGGGATGACCGGGACCGGGCAGCGCGGCCCGGCGACCGTGGCCAGCACGTCCCCGGTACGCCCGGCGGTGCCGATGCCGGCGATGACGACCGCCCGGGGGCGGCCCTCGTCGGCGAGCACGGTGAGGTTGGCCTCCGCCGCCAGGGCGGCGGACTCCCGCACCTGCGCCCCGGCCGAGGCCATGAACCGCAGCATGCCGCCCGGGTCGTGCTCGGCGAGGGCGTCCGGGTTGTCGAGCAGGGCCTCGTCGGCGTGCCGGTGCCCGCTGACCCCGGCCGTCCCCTCCATCACGACTGCTGCGCGGGTCCGCCGCGCGCCTCGTCGAGCAGCAGCACCGGCACGTCGTCGCGCACCTCGAAGATCCGCCCGCACTCGGTGCAGGTCAGCGTCTGCGCCCCCGCGTCGTAGTCGAGCGGGGCGTGGTGTGTGTCCGGACAGGCGAGGATCTCGAGCAACTGCGGGTCCAGGGCCACGGTGCGGCTCCTTCCACGGGTGCGTAGGCGGCGGTCGGCGGTGCCGGCCGGCGCAGGGGATCTTATCGGCGAACCCGGTCGAGCACCTCGTCGCGGAGGGAGATCATCCGTTCCTCGGTCGGTGCCTCGACGTTCAGCCGCAGCAGCGGCTCGGTGTTGCTGGCGCGCAGATTGAACCAGGCGCCGTCGGGGAAGCTCAGGGTCAGCCCGTCCAGCTCGTCGACCGCCGCCTCCGGGTACGCGGCCCGCACCTGGGCGATGCTCTCCGCCTGGTCGGCCACCGTGGAGTTGATCTCACCCGAGGCGACGTAGCGCTCGTACTCGCGGGCCAGCTCGGACAGGGGCAGGGCCTGCCCGCCGAGCGCCGCGAGCGCGTGCATGGCGGCCAGCATGCCGGTGTCGGCGAACCAGAACTCGCGGAAGTAGTAGTGGGCGGAGTGCTCGCCGCCGAAGACGGCGTTGGTGCGGGCCATCTCGGCCTTGATGAACGAGTGGCCGACCCGGGTCACCACCGGCTCGCCGCCGTGCTCGCGGATGATCTCCGGCACGGCGCGCGAGGTGATCGGGTTGTGGATCACCGTGGAGCCGGGGTGCTTGGCCAGCTCGCGGACCGCCACCAGGGCGGTGATCGCCGACGGGGAGACCGGCTCGCCGCGCTCGTCGACCACGAAGCAGCGGTCGGCGTCGCCGTCGAACGCCAGGCCCAGGTCGGCGTCGTGCGCGCGGACGGCCCGCTGGAGGTCGACCAGGTTGGCCGGGTCCAGCGGGTTGGCCTCGTGGTTGGGGAAGGTGCCGTCGAGCTCGAAGTAGAGCGGCACGATCTCCAGCGGCAGCGCGGGCAGCACGGCGTCGCCGAGGACGCTGGGCACCGTCCAGCCGCCCATCCCGTTGCCCGCGTCGACCACGACCTTCAGCGGCCGGATGCCGGACAGGTCGACCAGCTTGCGCAGGTGGGCCGCGTATTCCGGGCGCAGGTCGCGCCGCTGCGTCGGCCGGGTCGGCGCGCCGGCCGGCCGGGCGGCCCCGGAGTCGAGCAGGGCCTGCGCCCGGTCCCGGATCTCGGCCAGCCCGCTGTCCTGGCCGATCGGGCGGGCGCCGGCCCGGCACATCTTGATGCCGTTGTACTGCGCCGGGTTGTGGCTGGCGGTGAACATCGCCCCGGGCAGCCCGAGGGTGCCGGAGGCGTAGTAGAGCATGTCGGTGGAGGCCAGCCCCAGCTCGATCACCGAGCGCCCCTCGGCCCGGACGCCCGCGGCGAACGCCTCCGCCAGGCCCGGCCCGCTGGCCCGCATGTCGTGCGCGATCACCACGGCGTCGCCGGGCTCCCCGGCGGCGGCGAGCACCTGCCCGAAGGCGGCCCCGAGCGCCTCGGCGACGCGTTCGTCCCATTGGTCCGGCACCGTCCCACGGACGTCGTACGCCTTCACGATCCGGGACAGATCAGACACGCGCTTCGCTCCTTCGCCGCAGGTCGCCAACGGCCTGAGCGTATCGGAGCACCGGGGGGCGGCCGGCCTCAGCCGGGCAGGCGCGGCATGATCGTCGTCGCGTCGCCCCCACCGGACGGCGCGGGCGGCTCGCCCGGCCCCGCCGCGTCGCCCCTGGCGGGTGACGGCGCGCCGCCGTAGACCCCCCCGGTGGGCGGCGGCGCGGCCGGCGAGCCGTAGACCCCGCCGGACGGCGGCGCGGCCGGCCGGCCGTACACCCCGGGGGTCGGTGGCGTCCGGCCCGGCGCGGGCGTCGCGGGCGTGGCCGACCGGTAGGTGGTGCCGCCGGGGTTGCGCGGCAACGGGACGCCGGAAAGGGCGTCGGCGTCGTCGGCCGGCTCCCGGTCGGCCCGCGACCGGCGCACCAGCAGCACGATCAGGCCGACGCCCAGCACGACCAGGCCGACGCCGAAGAGCATGATCCAGGACAGCCCGCCGGAGCCCTCCTCGGCCGCGGCCACGGTGCCGGCCCCGCCGGCCTCGGCGGCGACGGCGGCCAGGGTCGGCTCCCCGGCCGTCGGGGCGTCGGTCGTGGGCTCCGCCGTCGGGCTCGGGCTGGGACTCGGCGACCGCGACGGGCTGCGGCTCGGGGTGGGCGACGGCGTCGCCGCCTGCGGCCCGACCACCCGGGACGCGACGGCCCCCCGGCCGATGGCCCGGCCCCGCCCGTCGACCGCCTCGCCGACCACCGTGAGCCGGCCGCCCGGCGCCCCCGCCGCGAACGTCAGCCGGTAGCGCATCGTGACGCCCTTGCCCTTGCACAGGGTCGGGTTCGTCGGGGCGGACCGGCCCGTGGTGACCGCTCCCCCGCCGCCGGAGACCGGCACCGGGACCCAGCGACCCCCGAGGCTCACCTGCGCGGTGACCTGGTTGGCGGCGAGACCGGCGAGGCTCAGGCCCAGCCCGGTGCGCAGCACCACGCAGCCCTCGGTGCGCTTGCGCACCTCGACGTTGACCGCGCCGGGCGAGCCGCCCGGCCGGAAGCTGTCGGTGGCGCGTACCCGCACCGAGTCGCCCTCGGCCAGGGCCGGCGACGCCCCGGCGGCCACCAGGCCGCCCAGCATCACGCAGACCGCCGCGAGCCGCGTCGCGTGCCGACGTAGCGCCATGATCACCGCCGTTTCTCCCGTCCGGGTCCGCGGGTCAGGTTACTACCGGCCACCGATCGCGGCGCGGCGCGGAAAGGAGGGGCCCCTTGTTAACGCCTGCGGTAGAGAAGGGTCCCCTTCTCACCCGGCCCCGGCACGGCGGGCGGGGCGGGGGCGCCTTGCCGGACGCGTAACATGTTGGTTACCCTTTACCGGTGGACGAGGTGGCGGCGGCGATCGCCGATCCGGTGCGGCGCGACATCCTGGTGATGCTGCGCGGCCGGCGGCTCGCCGCGGGGCAGATCGCCGACCGGTTCGTCATCAGCCGGCCCGCCGTCAGCCGGCACCTGCGGGTGCTGCGCGAGAGCGGGCTGGTGCGCGACACGCTCGTCGGCCGTCGACGCCTCTACGAGCTCGACGCGTCGCCGTTCGGCGAGCTCGTCGAGTGGCTCGGCCAGTTCACCGCCGCGGGCCAGGTCACCGCCGCCGATCAGGTCACCGCCGCCGCCGGTTGGGAGCGCCGTCTCGACGCGCTGGAGACCGAGGTCCATCGCACCCGTCGCGAGCGCCGCCGGCGCGACGCGCCGGATCACCCACGGGAGAGGACAGCATGACCAGCCCACCCACCGGCCGGCTCTGCCCGGTCCCCGGCGGCCACGATCTCGTCGTCAGCCGCACGTTCCGGGCACCCGTCGAGGACGTGTGGGCCAGCGTGACCGAATCCGACCGTACCGCCCGGTGGTTCGGGCCGTGGGAGGGCGAGGCCGCCCCCGGCCGGGTGATCCGGGTGCAGATGGCCCACGAGGACCAGGAGCCCTGGTTCGACCTGCGGATCGACGCGTGCGAGCCGCCCCGGCGGCTCGCCCTGTCGACGACCGACGGGCCCGGCGGCTGGCGGATCGAGCTGCTGCTGTCGCACTCCGCCGGCCGGACCGAGCTCCGGCTGGTCCAGCACCTCGCCACCACCGACGGGATCGGCGATCTGGGCCCCGGCTGGGAGTACTACCTCGACATGCTGGCGGCGGCGCGGGACGGGCGGCCCGCACCGAGCTTCGACGACTACCACCCGGCGATGAAGCCCTACTTCGAGGCGCTGCCGACCCGGGCCGACCCGGCGTGAACTGGCGCGGGGCCGAACCCGCGCGGCGACGGCCGACTCACCCCGTGCCGCCAGCCGCGAGCGCGGCGCGGCAGAGCCGGTCGGCGGCGCGGGTGGTCTCGGGCAGCCGGTAGCGCGGCGTCAGCGCGAGCACCCGGGCGCACGCGTTCTCCAGCCCCATCCGGTGCCCGACGCTGACGAAGACCGGCTTCACGTCGTCCCGGGTGCGCAGCACGCGGCCCACCACCTCCCCGCCGTCGCACAGCGGGGACCAGGCGCCACGCGCGGCGGCCGGCGGCTCCCAGCGGCCCACCAGCGGCGTCTTGCCGACCCCGATCGCCGGCAGGCCGGTCACCACGCCCAGGTGGCAGGCGAGCCCGAACCGGCGCGGGTGGGCCAGCCCGTGCCCGTCGCAGACCAGCAGCTACGGGCGGACGGTCAGCAGCTCCAACGCCGCCAGCAGGGCGGGCAGCTCCCGGAAGGCGAACAGGCCGGGGACGTACGGGAAGGCGGGCCGGCCCACGCTCACCGCCTGGTCCACCACGGCCAACGTCCGGGCGTCCAGCACGGTGACGGCCGCCGCGAGCCGGTCGCCGCTCTCGGCGTACGCGACGTCGAGCCCGGCCACGGTCGCGGGCGCGGCGGGCCCCGGCCCGGTGAGGTCCACCAACGGCCGCAGCCGGTCCTGCACGGCGAGCGCCTCGGCCTCGGTCCGGGGCGGCGGGGCGGCGACCGGGGTGTCCACCCGGTGATCGTAGGCGGCGTCCTGCGGCCCTCGGCCCCGCGTGCCGACCGGCCGCCGCCGCGCGACACACCCGTCCGGTCCAGCCCGTCCTTTCGCACACCTGTCGGGTAATTTCTTCTGGTCCGACAACCGGTCACCGACAGGAGAAGCTCCGCGCATGGGCAAGAAGACGATCCACGTCTCCGACTTCAGCGGCACCGTTCTGCAGCCGGACGACGAGGTGGTCCGCGTCGTGGTGCTGGAGCACCCCGACCTGGTCGCGGGGCCCGTGCAGCTGGACGCCACCGCGACGGAGGTGGAGAGCATCGACGACGCGGCCCTGGACGTCGTGGTGGTCGAGGTCCACGACCGGCACGGCGGCGGCGAGCCCCGCCGGGTGGTGCTGACGGCCAGCGAGTTCGACGCGATGGCCACCGACGTGCCGATGGCCCAGTTGCTGAAGACCGCCGAGCGGGTGCGGCCCCCGAAGGCCCGCAAGGGTGCCGAGAAGGTCGACTACGGCACCATCGAGCACGCCGGCAAGCCGCACCGGGGGCGGGTCACCGAGGAGGAGGCCCGGCTGGTCCGGGAGCAGCTCGACGAGGTGAACAAGCGGCTCGCCGACGCCGGCATCCGGCAGGTCGACCCGGCCGACCCGGAGCACGCGGCCCGCTACGGGTTCCCCGCCGCCGACTGACCGCCGTCCCGACGTCGGGCACGCGCCCCCGTGGCGCGTGCCCGACGCGGTTCAGGCCCGCTTGCGGGCGAGCTCGGCCAGCGCGCCCTCCACGGCGGACTCCAGGGCGTCCTTCTCCAGGCCGAGCCCGCCGAGCACGCCGTCGCCGCCCTCCTCCTCCAGCAGGGCGAGCAGGATGTGCTCGGTGCCGACGTAGTTGTGCCCCATGCGCAGGGCCTCCCGGAACGTCAGCTCCAGGACCTTCTTGGCCCGCGCGTCGAAGGGGATCAGCTCCGGGACCCGGTCGGCCTTCGCCGGCAGGGCCGCGGTGGCGGCCTCCCGGACCCGCTCCAGGGGTACGCCCCGGGCCACGATCAGCGCGGCGGCCAGCCCCTCCGGCTCGGCGAGCAGGCCGAGCACGACGTGCCCCGGGGTGATCTCGGCGTGGCCCGCCGCCCGCGCCTCCTCCTGCGCGGCCAGCACCACGTTGCGGGCGCGCGGGGTGAACCGGCCGAACCCGGCGCTCGGGTCGAGCGTGGCGGCGGTCTCCGCCTTGGCGGCGGAGCGTTTCTGGGCGGCCTGCTTGCTGACCCCCATGCTGCGGCCGATCTCCGTCCAGGACGCGCCGGAGCGGCGGGCCTGGTCGACGAAGTGGCCGATGAGGTGGTCGGCGACGTCGCCGAGGTGGTCGGCGGCCACGACCGCGTCGGCGAGCTGGTCGAGCACGTCGGGGCGGGCCTTCTTGATTCCCGCGATGAGGTCGTCGAGCCGGACCGGATTGGGAAGCTGGGCGTATTCCGTCATACGTCAACCATAAGTTGACGCAGCCCCGATCGTCAACCCCAGGTTGACGATCGGGGCTCCACGTTCGACACCACCGCCGCCGGTCCGGGGAGCCGTGCCACCCGGGGCGGACCCCGGCCCGGCGCGCCCGGATAGGGTCGGCCCATGCGGCTGCACGTGGGATGCGCGATGTGGGCGCACCGGTCGTGGCAGGGGCGCTTCCTGGCGCACCCGTCGCCCGCCCAGGAGCGCCTGCGGCACTACGCCGGCTGGTGCGACGCGGTCGAGGGGAACACGACGTTCTACGCGACGCCGAGCCGGGACACCGTGGCGTCGTGGGCGCGGCAGACCGAGCCGGACTTCCGGTTCGTGGTCAAGCTGCCCCGGCTCGTCACCCACGACCGCCGCCTCGCCGACGCCGACGCCGAACTCCGCGCGTTCCTCGACGCGATCGAGCCGCTCGGGCCCCGGGCCCACGCGCTCTGGGTCCAGTTGCCGGGCTCGTTCGCCCCCGCCGACGTGCCCGCGCTGGCCCGTTTCCTGCGGCGGCTCCCGGCGGCCCACCGGCAGGCCGTGGAGGTGCGTCATCCCGCGTTCTTCGCCGACGCCCACGCGGCGCGGCTGCTCGAGGAGGCGCTCGCCGGCACCGACGCCGAGTGGATCCCGTTCGACACCACCGCGTTCTTCGCGAGCCCGCCGACCAGCGACGCGGAGCGGGAGGCGTGGACGCGGAAGCCGCGCCTGCCGCTGCGGACCCGCGCGCTGACCGACCGGCCGATCGTCCGGTACCTCGGCCGCGACGACCCCGGGCGGACGGTCGAGGGCTGGCGGCGCTGGGTCGACGTGGTCGCCGACTGGCTGCGCGAGGGCCGCTCGCCCACCGTGTTCGTGCACACCCCGGACAACGCCGACGCGCCGGCGCTCGCCCGCCGGTTCCACGACGAGGTGCGCGCCCGGGTGCCCGGCCTCGGGGCGCTGCCCGAGCCGGTGCCGGTCGAGCCCCTCACCCTCTTCTGATTACCGGGGCCGCCCCCGGACGAGAGCCGGTGGGGCCGCCCGGACGCGCCGGGCGGCCCCACCGCTGCCGCTCAGTGTCCGGTGGGGGTGAGCTTGATCAGCTCCCAGCCGCCCTCCGGAACGTCGTCGGTCGGGTCGGTACGCAGGTTCATCGGGTTGGCCATCCCGAGGTACAGGGTCGAGCCGTCGGCGACCATGGTGCGGAAGCCGTAGTTGAGGTAGTTGCCCATCCCCTTCGTGTCGACCGCGGTGGCGGGCCGCAGGCTCGACTCGAACACGTACAGGTCGCCGCCGTAGAGCTCGGGGTCGATCTCGATCGGGTCCAGGTCGTCGCTCAGCCCGCGCGCCGCGTTGGCGAAGCCCATCTGCCGCGCGGCCTCGGGCAGCAGGTCCTTCGCGAGGTAGCTCCAGTCCATCGTGCCGACGAAGAGCCGGCCGCCGGCGACGGCCATGGTCCAGGTGTAGTTGGTGTAGACGTTGCCGAACCCGCTGTGGCCGTACTTCGGCTTGTAGCCGGTGGGGGTCCACTTCCAGGCGCCCGCGCCCTCGTTCGCCGTCGGGTCGTACGCCGGCAGCACCCGCTCCCCGTAGAGCAGCTCCACCTTCTCCCGGTCGGTGTCGAACCGCTTGCCCCGGAAGATGCTCACCGGGCGCTGGGTGTTCTCCAGCATCGTCCGCGCCGCGGTCTCGTCGGCCGGCGGGTACAGGTCGGCGACCACGCTCGTCGACTTCATCGGGACGTGCATCGTCCCCCAGTAGAGGTAGCCCTGGTAGGACATCAGCGCACCGAGGCCGTACGTGCCGGCGATGACCGGGTCCGGCTCGTAGGACGCCGCGCTCCAGACCTGCTTCCAGCCGACGGTGTCCTCCTCCGTCAGGCCGGGCGCGCCGTCGGCCAGCGGCGGGCTCATCCAGACGCCGGCGACGGCGGGGTTGGGCTCGTCGGCCGGCGCGACGCCGGGACGGCCCCAGCCGGTGCGGGCCGTCGAACGCGCGGCGAGCGAGCCGCCGGTCGCCGCCGACCAGGTGCTGACGAAGACCCGGCCGTCGTGCTCCGTCAGGTCGGCGATCTGGGCGGGCAGCTTGCCGACCTCGACGAAGTTGAACGGGTTGGTCCGGTCGCCGGCCCAGCGCAGCATGTACCCGCCGTCACGGCCGTTGGCGCCGACCCCGACGCCCGCGTAGAGGACGTCGCCGGCCACGAGGAAGTGGCGGATGTTGCCGTACTTGGTGAAGTTGGCCGACCCGAGGTAATCGCCGGTCGCCGTGTCGAACGCGAACATGTTGACCGTCTGGCCGAGGGCCGGCCCGGCGAGCAGGACGACACCCTGGTGCGTTCCGCCGGCCCGCAGGCCCAGCGTCCTCTTCAGCCGGGACGCGTCGTCGGCCGACGCGTTCGTGATGACGCTGGTCTTCTCCGTCTGCACTTTGGAGGCCAGGTCGTATACGTACACCCGGGGCTGCCGGTGATCGCCCACGTTTGTCGGCATGGTCGGATTCTGTACGACAATCTGACTGCTCGCGAACTCGCAGACATAGTCGTCGTTCAGCCGCGGGTTCGGCAGGGAGAGCGTCGACCCCGTTACGATGCAGTTAACATTTGCTCCGGTGCCGAACCAGAGGCGATTGTTCGCCTGGGCGAGCGACCATACGTACGCCTGGTTGACCTTGGCCTGCCCCTGCGCGCACGGCGGCCCGGCGGGATAGGGCTGTCCGATGCCGGCGAAACATTCGTCGGGAACGGCCTTTCCGAGCAACTCGTGCTCAAAGGTCGTCGACGCCTGCGGCAGCCGCTCCGCCTCCCCGGGAACCGCCGCGACGGACGGCGCGGCGGCAAGGACCGGCAGGACGCCGAGCGCGACGGCGGAGAACATTCGCCATCTAGACATTCTGGGCCGATGCATCAATGCCCTCTCTCCCAACACAATCTCTCCGTCACGATGCATTGACGATTACCGGACACAACTAAAGCGACACTCACCGTAATCGGAGGGATCGCGAACGCGGTCGCGGTAAACGGTCGACGGCATCACTGCCGGAAGTCCGACAGAAATCCGGCTGAATGACAGAATTGGATATGCCGCTCGGATTCCGAGCGCCCACAGCGTACCGCCGACGACTGCTCCTGTCAGCCGTCCCCCCGGTGGGCGCGAATGGCACCGGCGAATGCCCTGCCGGTTCGGGGGAACAGAAGAAGGCCCTGGCCTGGTGATTCACACCCCAGGCCAGGGCCTTTCCGCCGGTACGCCACCCGGACCAGGGCCCGCGCGGCGGAGAAGAACGGGACTTCCGGTCAGGCCGGCACGACCACCTGCGCCGGAGTCGACCGGTTGACGGTGGTGCCGTCGCCCACCTGCCCGGAGATGTTGTTGCCCCAGCACCACAGGCCGCCGTCGGTGCGGATCGCGCAGCCGTGGTAGGTCACGGCGAAGCCGTCCGTCCAGGTGGTGAGGGTGCCGATCCGGGTCGGGGTGTTGCGGTGGGTGGTGGTGCCGTCGCCGACCTGCCCGGAGTTGTTGTTGCCCCAGCACCACAGGCTGCCGTCGGTGCGGGCCGCGCACGACGTGTCGACGCCGGCGTCGACCCTGGCCCACGTGGCGGCGGTGCCGACCTGGACCGGAGTGGTCTGGAAACCGGTGCCGCCGCCGAGCTGGCCGTACCCGTTCTCGCCCCAGCACCACAGGGTCCCGTCGGTGCGGACCGCGCAGGTGTGCGCGTAGCCGGTCGTCACGCCGGCCCAACTGGTCGCGGTCCCCACCTGCGTCGGCGTCGACCGATAGCTGAGGATGCCGAGGCCGAGCTGGCCGTCCGTGCTGTCGCCCCAGCACCACAGGGTCCGGTCGGTGCGCACGGCGCAGGTGTGCGCGTAGCCGGTGGAGACGCTCGCCCAGGTGGTCGCCGTGCCGACCTGCAACGGGGTGGTCGTCCAGTAGGGGGACGAACCGGTGCCCAGTTGCGTGTTGCGGTTCAGGCCCCAGCACCACAGGGTGCCGCTGGTCCGGACGCCGCAGGTGTGGTTGGCGGCGACGCTGACGTTGGCCCAGTCGGTGGCGTCACCGACCCGCACCGGGGTGGTGCGCTTCGTGGAGGTCCCGTCGCCGAGCTGCCCGTTGGAGTTGCCGCCCCAGCACCACAGCGTCCCGTCCGTGCGCACCCCGCACGTGCTGCTGGTGCCGGCGTCGATGCGCGCCCAGGTGGTGGCCGCACCCACCTGGACCGGGGTGGTGCGGTTCGTGGTGGTCCCGTCGCCGAGCTGGCCGCTGAGGTTGTCGCCCCAGCACCACACCGTCCCGTCGGCGGGGATCGCGCAGGTGTGCGCGTTACCCGCGGCCACCCGGG
Source organism: Micromonospora sp. WMMD712 (assembly GCF_029581295.1). Taxonomy (NCBI): domain Bacteria; kingdom Bacillati; phylum Actinomycetota; class Actinomycetes; order Micromonosporales; family Micromonosporaceae; genus Micromonospora; species Micromonospora sp. WMMD712. The sequence goes on along the minus strand of NZ_CP120743.1, from coordinate 6,086,893 downwards.
CCACCGACGCGGCGGCGAGCGCGGCGCTCGGCGATCCGCGCTCGGCGGAGCCCGTGCCCGCGGTGGCCGGGCCCGCCGTGACTCCGACGGCGAGCGCCGCGATCCCGATGGCTGCCGCCGCCGCGGCGGCGGCTGTCCGCGCCGCCCGCCCCCATCGCGCCCACCGGCGGCCGTCCTGATGTCCGTCCATGTCCTGCTCTCCCCACAAAACGTCGTTCCTGTACGGCGGAGGCGGCGTTGCCCCGGCAGGCCGCCAGCGGCCCACCACGTCGACAAGTTGACCTTATGAATCGGCTATCGTCAATGTATAGCCTGCCGGGGCCCCGCCGGATCCACCGTTTCGTCCGCGACGTTCAGCGACTCAGCTGCGGCTCCACCGCTGACTGGCCGCCCCGGTGCAGTCCCAGATCTGGGTGCGCGTTCCGTTGGCCGTGCCGCCGCTGACCAGGTCCAGGCACCGGCCCGAACCGACGGCGGTGATCGTGCCGTCGGCGTTGAACCGCCACCGCTGGTTGGACTGGCCGTTGCAGTCCCAGATGATCACCGAGCTGCCGTTCGCGGTGCCGCCGCCGTTGACGTCGAGGCACTTGCCGCCGAAGACCCGCAGCTCCTGCGCCGCGGTCGAGGTCCAGGCCTGGTTGCTCTGGCCGTGGCAGTCCCAGATGATCGCCGCGGCGCCGTTGGTCTGCGAGGCGCCGTTGACGTCCAGGCACCGGCCGGCGGCGGAGTTGCGGACGGGCGTGGTGCCGCCCGGCGGCGGCGTGGTCGGGCTGACGGTGGGCGACGGGCTCGGGCCCGTGCCGTCGAACTGGGTGAAGAACCGCCACACCTCGCCCTTGGTCCAGGTCCGCACCCCGCTGTCGCCGCCGCCGTCCACGGGGCCGGGGGTGTGACCGCCGTCGAACGCGGCCCACACCACGGGATAGCCGGACCGGCAGCCGGAGTAGGTGGTGGTGATGTGGGTCAGGCTGCCCGCCCTCGGCTCGGGCGGGCTCTGCGCCGTGCACCCGTTGTTGCGCACGAACGTGTCGCGCAGGGACCGGCCGGCGGAGACGTTGAGCACCGGGTCCCCGATGCCGTGGATCCCCATGTACGCGATCGGCTGGGTGCCGCCGCTACAGCCGCTGAGCTGCCCGCCCGAGTAGACCGCGACGGCGCGGAAGACGGTCGCCCGGGAGCAGGCCAGCGAGTAGCTCATGCCTCCGCCGTAGCTGAAGCCGAGCGCGAACAGCTGCGTCGTGTCGACGCACAGGTCCGCCTCGATCTGCCTGATCATGTCGTCGACGAAGGTGACGTCCTGGCCGCCGGGGTTGGCCCAGCCGTTGCCGTTGCCCTGGGGCGCGACGAAGATCGTGCTGTTGTTCGCCTGCTGGCGCAGCCCGTAGTAGGACCAGGCCGCCCCGTCCGTCCCGCCGGAGTCCACGTCGTTGGCGGTGCCGCCGTTCCAGTGGAAGCCGAAGATCAACCGGTAGGGGTGGTTCCGGTCGTAGTTGTCGGGGATCCGCAGGATGAAGCTGCGGTTCTGGCCGCTGCTCTGGATGGACCGCTGCCCGCTGGTCAACGTGGGCGCCTTGCCGCACCCCGCGGTCGCTGCGGCCGCCCCGACGCCCGCGGCCGAGGCGGTTCCGCTCAGGCCTCCGGCCAGCGCCGTCGCGCTCACGCCGGCGACGAGGATCGCCGCCGCCGCGATGGTTCCGAGAATTGGTCTGCGCTTCGCCATCGATGGGCTCCTGCCACTCGGCTCGGACTGCTTCGGGTGCGGGGGCCACGGCGATCCCCCTGACGCCACGACTGCCGCTCCCGATCACGCCCACCACTGGGGGAACGCGGGAGAGGCGCACGACGTGCCCGCGGTGCCCGGCTCCGCGTCCGCAGGCTCCATCTCCGGTCTCGCTGCCCAGGCAGGACCAGGTGGTCTTCGAATCGTCGACGGCATCCGCACCGCGCGGAGCCGGACGCAACCCGGACCGTCCGCTGGCGTCGAACCGATTCGGCAAGACCCTAGAGCCATCGAGTGAGATATGTCAATGCCATGTCCGGCGGGTTGCGGCCGGTCGACCCGCGCTCAGTCCTCCCCGTCGACGAGCACGAACCCGCCGCCCGGCAGACACCGCGCCCGACACCCGGTCCGGAACATCCGGCTGCCGTCGGGCCCGCCCAGCGGATCGGGCAGGAACCGGGCCAGGGTCAGGTCCGGCCGGTCGAGGTACCCGACGGCCAGCATGGGGCCGCCCAGGAACAGCTCCCCGACCTCCCCCGTCGGCACCGGCCCGAAGCCGGGGTCGAGGACGTGCCACCGGTGCTGCGGCAGCGGCGTCAACACCTCGCCGTCCGGCGCGACCGCCGCCATCATCGAGGTCTCGGCGAAGCCGAACAGTTCCGTCCTCTCGGCCGGGCCGGTGCTGCGGTCGATGTGCAGCGACCACCGTGCCGGCCCCGCCGTGTCGTCACCCCAGCCGCCCGTTCCCGGCGCCTGCGCCGCCGGCAGGAGCAGCTCCGCGCCGGTCAGCAGCGCGCGGGTCGCCGCCACCACGCCGACCAGCGGGCCCGCCGAGGCCGGCACGCTCAGCCGGTCCCCGTGGGCCGACGGAGGCAGGCCGCAGGCCCCGGACAACCAGCTCAGCTGCGCACCGCGCCACACCACCCCCACCGCGCCGTCGGCCAGCGGCACCACCAGGGACGGTCCGGACTCCTCTCCCGGCGGCGCGCCGATCGCCGGCCCGGTGCGGCCATGGGCCTGCCAGAACGCCCCGGTCACGCTGCGCCAGCGCTGCCGGACCACCGGCCAGCCGTCGGGCGCAGCCGCTCCCGCCGGGGTCAGCACCAGCTCCGGCTGCGCCTCCCGCACCGCCGCGTCCGGGCGGCTGCCGACGCACAGGACACAGGTGGCTCCGGCCGCCAGCACCGCCAGCGCCGCGGCGACCAGGTCCTCGGCGCGCTCGCCGACGACGGCCACCCGCCTGCCGGGTCCGGCGCCGGCGGCGGCCAGCCGGTCGGCGGCGTCGTCGATCGACTCCCACAACCGCCGGTAGGACAGCCGCAGGTCGCCGACGCACAGCGCCGGCGCGTCGGGCTGCTCCCCCGCCGCCTTGCGGAGCAGGCCGACGAGGCTGACGTCGGTCGCGAGGGAGCGTGCCGCGTCGCCGGCCCGCGACACGCCGGTCAGCTCCGCCACCTGCCGGCCGCAGGCCTGGATGGTGCCGGCGAACGGCACGACCCGCCACCCCGCGGGCGGCCGTCGACCGATGGGCCAGACCGCGAAATCCCGGGCCTGGCTGACCACCAGTTGAAAGTAGCGGGACTCCCTCCACCGAGACATGCGGCTCTCCCAGTTCCGGAGACTGGCCCGGCATACATTCCGCCGGCGCGAGGCCGGGAGAACACCGGGCGAAACCTCGACGACATCCGACCGAACCAACCTAGGGGACCCCGGTCATGGCTCGGTCATGCCTCACGATGCGTGTCGTGGTCGTCAGCGGGCGCTCGGCCGGTCGTCCATCGGCTTGATCAGCCGGGCGGCGGTCGCCTTGCGGATCGCGTCCACCCGGGACACCGCCTGCAGCTTGGCGTAGATGTTGGTGAGGTGCCGCTTGACCGTCGCCTCGGTGATGAAGAGCCGGCTGGCGATCTGCGCGTTGCTCATCGCCTCCGCGGTGAGCCGGAGGACCTCCAGCTCCCGCGAGGTCAACGGCGTGCCGTTCGTCCGCGGCTTCTGCCGGTCCAGCCGTTCCACCGTCTCGCGGGAGACCGCCAGCAGGACGCTCTGCGTGGGCCGGCGGACCACCGAGCGCACCGCGGCGACCAGGTCGTCCCGCAGGATCGTCTTGAGGAGGTATGCCACGGCACCGGCCTCCAACAGATCGTGCACCATGTCCGGGTCGTCGTGCATGGTCAACACGATCACCCGGGTCTCCGGCGCCACCCGCCGGGCCTGCCGGATCACCGCCGCCGCGCCCGGACCCGGCATCTCCACGTCGAGCAGCAGCACGTCCGGGCGCAGGCGCATCACGAGGGCCAGCGCCTCCGGGCCGGAGGACGCCTCACCGACCACCGCGAACTCCGGCTCGGTGGAGAGCATCTCCCGGATGCCGTCGCGCAGCAGGGTGTGGTCGTCGGCCAGGCACACCCGGATCTGGGGCCGGTCCGCGTCGGTCACAGGCCCGCCTCGGCGAAGGGGATCCGCACCTCGACGCGGGTGCCCTGACCGGGCGCGCTGATCACTTCGACCTGCCCGTGCAGCAACAGGGCCCGCTCGAACATCGACGGCAGGCCGCCCCGGGCGCGCTCCGGATCAGTGGTGTCGAAGCCGCACCCGTCGTCGACCACCATGGCGGCCACCGCGTTGTCCCCCACGTCCACCGTGATGTCCAGCCGGCTCGGCTCGGCGTGCCGCAACGCGTTGCGGGCGGCCTCCCGCAGGATCAGGTAGAGCTCCTCCAGCACGTCGGGCGGGAGGACCTTGAGATCGCCGTTGGTCACCAGCGAGAACTGCACCGCGGGCGGGACGTTGGCCTCCAGGTAGCCGCGCAGGGTGCGCTCCAGGCCGTATTCGCCCACGGAACGACGGAGCTCGGCGGAGAGGCCGCGCACCGTGCGGACCGCCTCGTCCAGCGACTCGATGGCCGAGTCGATCTTGGCGCGGGCCTGCTCCGGGTCGCGGTCGGCGTAGTGCCGGTGCAGGTCGAGCCGGTGCAGGGTGAGCCCCATCTCGTGCAGCACCCGGTCGTGCAGCTCGCGGGCGATCCGGGTGCGCTCCTCCTGCCGGGACGCCTGGAGCTTCTCCATCAGGAAGCCCACGTACGACAGCGAGGCCAGCGCGACCCGCGCCATGATCGCCTCGTGCAGCGCACGGCTGAGCCGCAGCGCCCCGGCGCTGTCCGCGGCCGGCAGGCCACGCGTGATGATCGGCAACATCACCTCGAAGAGCGTGGTCGCGGCGCGGAGCGACTGGACCGGGTGGATGCCGCGCCGGGCCCGGTCGGCACCGATGTCGACGGCGAACAACCGGGCCTCGCCGACCAGATCCATCGGTGGCGCCTCCGTCATGGACACCCGGGCCGCGACGTCACTGAGCACCGCCTGCACCTGTGCCGCGAGCTGCGCCAGGACGTCGGGACCGCTGGCCAGGTCACTTTCCTGCTGATGCAGTGACTGCTGAAACGCTTCGACGATCTCGCGCGCCATCGAGGACAGTTCGGCCTCGGCCACGGGCTGCATCGCGTACGGATTCGCCACGGACCCCCCCGCTGTCTCGCCAGAGGCTACCACGGTAGCGTGCCTGTAGCGGAGCGTAGACCCTTGGCGGGCAGTGACGAAGATAACCGTCCACTTCCGACACCGCCGTCAGGCGGGGAGGAACCCCAGCACGCTCAGGTGCACGGCGTACTGGCTGGCCATGAAGAGCCGGTAGGGGCGGCGCTGGAGCCAACGCCCGGTGGCGCCGGCCCCGGTGAGCAGGCAACCGACCACCCCCGTCGCGCCGATCGCCAGCACCACCGCCGGCAGGATCAGCACCGGGGCCACCACCAGGGCGCCCGACAGCAGCACGCCGCCGGCCACCACCACCAGGACGGCCATCAACCGGCGGGCGGCCCGGTCGCCCAGCAGCACCGGCAGGGTGCGCCGGCCGGCCGCCCGGTCACCGGCCACGTCGGAGAGGTCCTTGGTGGTGCCGCCCAGCGCCATCCACAGCGACATCGCGACCGACAGCACGACCAGCTCCGGGCCCACCGGCCCGCCCGATGCGGCGGCGCCGGCCAGGTAGGTGACGATCCCACCCGACACCACCACCAGCACGAAGCCGAACATGTTGCCCTTCTGCGGCCGGGGACCGGCCGAGTAGAGCCAGCCGAGGGCCAACATCAGCGCCACCAGCCCGACCAGGCGCGTCGAGACCGTCGCCGCCGACAGGAGGGCGAGCCCGGCCAGGGCCACCACGATCCGCCGGGCCACGCCGATCGGGAGCGCCCCGGTGGCGAGCGGTCGCGGCGAGCCGTTGCGCCGGTCCTCGACCTGGTCGGAGAGCCCGTTCAGCAGGTACACGAACCAGGTCGCGCAGAGCCAGGCGAACGAGCCGGCCAGCAGCGAGCCGGGCCGGGTCAGCACCGCCTGCGGTGCGGCCACGGCCGCACCCGCGAGGAAGCGAAGCTGGAAGACGACCTGGACGACGGGGCGTGCCTCCCGCCAACTCGCCACCACGTGCCGGCAGCCTTCCAAGACCGCCACCGACGACGGCCGCACGACACCGACGGACCGGGTGTACCGGTCGAACCGAATTCCCGAGTGGTAGGTCATGTGAATATCGTGGAGGTGAAACGCGTTACCCGGTTCACCCGACCCACTCACTTACGCCTACGACGTAGGTAGCAGACCCCCTACTACCTATTGACACTTCCGTGGCCACATTTACTGCGCCACCTTGGCCTCCGCCGCGCAGGCTATTTACGGTCGGCAGGGCACCCACAGCCCAGTGGACGACAGAGCGTGGTGGAACACTATGTCAGACATCGCAGTCACGTCGAGCGCCGAACTGCTCGGCGGATTTCGGATCACCATCGACGGCCGACCCGTCACCAACTGGCGGGCCGGCAAGTCCCAGGCGCTCGTGCAATACCTGCTGCTGCACCGGGGCCGACCGGTCAGCCGGGACACCCTCCGCTCGGCGCTGTGGCCGCACCTGCCCCCGTCGGCCGGCGTCACCTCGGTGAAGGCCGCGGTGCACGGGGCCCGGCGCGCCCTCTGCGCACCGGGCGAACGGCACTCGCCGGTGCGGATCGCCTCGGTGGACGGCGGCTACCTGCTCCAGGCCGACCACCTCCGGATCGACGTGGCCACCTTCGAACGGCGGATGACCGCCGCCACCGCCGCGGTCGCCGGCGGCGACCGGACGCTGGCCGCCGGGCACCTGCGGCGCGCGCTGGAGGTCTACCGGGGCGACCTGCTGCCCAACCAGGACGCGGAGTGGGCGGTGGCCGAGCGGGAGTGGTGTCGGGTCCGCGCCCTGCACGCCCTGCGGCTCCTCAGCGACCTGGCCCTGGAGACCGGGGACTGGTGGGCCGCGATCCGCTGGAACCGCCGGGCGTTGGAGGTGGACCCGTACGACCCGGCGGCCTTCACCGTCCTGGCCGACTGCCACCGCCGGCTCGGCATCACCGGGGCGGCGCTGCGCTGGGACGAGCTCGCCCAGAGCCGGCTGGCGCAGGTGTGACCACCGGAAGGAACCGACCGCAATCCATGGAGGGAGCAGCATGACCATCACGACCCCGCTGGGGCACCCGACCCCGTCCGCGCCGCCCCGGGCCGCCGGTGACCGGCGCCCGGCCGGCCCGCCGACGCCGGACCCCACGCCGGGCCCGACGCCGCCCGCCCGCCGCTCGCTGGGCAGCCGGTGGCGGCAGGCCCTGCACCGCGTGCGACGGAGCGTGCGGGCGATCGCCGACGACTGCCCCCCGATCCTGCTCTACACCGCGCACCGCAACTGAGCCCCAGCCGCACCCGCGCCACCCTGACCGAGGGCGCCCCGCACGTCGTGCCAGACGTGCGGGGCGCCCCTTTCTCTGCCGTAATGCCACTGCGGAGAAAATCCATGCGCTGATGGTCGTAGATGGACCTTCCACCTTCGAGGAAATCCCACCCGAATGAGGATGCGCCACCTTGGCCAAAGGAATCGATGTCCCTAACGTCGTTGGCACCGGTATTCATCGACGTCGACCACGGCGTCGGGAGTGAGGGGGAGAGGCCGAATGGCCGCTGATGGGCAGAGAGTTTCGGTCGTCATACCGAACTACAACTACGAGAAGACGCTCGGTGCGTGCCTGGACGCCGTGTTCGCGCAGACCCACCGGCCGTACGAGGTCATCGTCGTCGACGACGGCTCGACCGACCGGTCCCGCGACATCGCGGCCCGGTACCCGTGCCGGGTGGTCGACGGAGGTGGCAACCGGGGCGTGTCGGCGGCCCGCAACATCGGCGCGCGGGCCGCCACCGGCGACATCCTCTTCTTCGTCGACTCCGACGTGGCGCTGCGGGCCGACGCGATCGCCAACGCCCTGGCGGTGCTCGCCGCCGATCCCTCCTGCGGCTGCGTGCACGGCACCTACGACACCCAGCCGCTCTACGACGACGGGCCGATCGAGCACTACAAGGTGCTGCACGCGCACTGGTGGCGGCGGCGCAGCGTGGGCCGGGTCAACACCGCGATCTTCGCGCTGGCCGCGGTGCGGCGCTCCGCGTTCCTCGCCGCCGGCCAGTTCCACGAGGAGCTGCGCGACGCCGAGGACGTCGAGTACAGCGAGCGGCTCGCCCGGGTCACCGGCATCAGGCTCACCGACACCGTGGTCGGCCGGCACGACGACTGCGCCCGGTTCGGGGACATGCTGCGCGAGCAGTACCGCCGTTCGCTGCCGCTGGCGGCGTTCGCCGGGGCGCACCGGATGCGCGCCGGCAGCGTGGCGGTCAATCCCGCCCTCGGCGTGCTGGCCGCCCCGCTGGTGCTGGCCACCCTGCCGCTCGGTCTGCTGCACCCGGCGCTACTCGCCGTGCCGCTCGCCTGCTTCGGGCTCTTCCTGCTCGCCGACCCGGGCCTGCTGCCGTTCGTCCGGCGCGAGCGCGGCACGGCCTTCCTGGCCTGGTTCGTCGGCGTGCACCTGGTGGCCCAGCTCGCCATCGTGGTGGGCGCGGCGGCCGGGCTGGTCGCCCGGCTGCGCGGCACCGGCAGCCCCCGCCCGCTACCCCTCGCGGCGGGTCGGTGATGGGCAGGCGGCGGGCGTGGCGCACGGCGCTCACGGCGGTCTTCGTGGTCGCGGTGATCGGCGGCGTCGCCCTGGCCCTGCGCGGGCAGGACTGGTCGACGCTGGGCCGGCTGCTGCGGCCGGACACCGCCGGGTGGCTGCTGGCCGCGCTGCTGGTGACCGGGGCCGGTCTGCTCTGCGGCATGCGGGCCTGGACGCTGACGCTCGCCTCGGTGGGGGCGGAGGTGCCGTCCCGCACCGGCGTCCGGATGTTCTTCGTCGGGTTCCTCGGCAAGTTCGTCCCGGGCCGGCTGTGGGGCCTGCTCGCCCAGCTCCGGCTCGGCGACGCCGCCGGGGTCAGCCGGGGACGGATGGCCGGCACCTACCTGGTGAACCTGGTCGTGGTGCTGCTGACCGGCGGCGCGGTGGGGCTCCTGGTGGCCCCGGCCGTGCTCGGCACCGGCGCCGGGCTGGCCTGGCTGCTCCTGCCGGTCGCCCTGCTGGTGGTGCTGGCCGTCCGGCCCGGGCTGCTCGACACCCTGGTCCGGCTGGCCGCCCGGGTCGCCCGCCGGCCCCAGCCGGCACCGCTGCACCGGCCCGCCGAGGTCCGCCGCTCGATCGGGTGGCAGACCCTGTCCTGGGTGCTCTCGGGGATGCACCTGTGGGTCGTCGCGGTGCTGCTCGGCGCGGACGCTCGCGCCGCCCTGGCGGCGGCGGTCGGCGCGTTCGCCCTGGCCACCACCGCCGGCACGTTCGCCATCTTCGTGCCGGACGGCGCCGGCGTGCGGGAGGTGCTGGTGGTCGCGGCCCTGTCCACCGTCCTGCCCCTGCCGGCGGCGGTCACCGCGGCGGTGGCCAGCCGGGTGCTCAGCACCCTCGCCGAGGTGCTCACGGCGGGCCTGGCGCTGCTCACGGTCACGGTCTCGGACCGGCTCGCCGCCAGGGGCCGCGCCGCCACCCCGCCCGCCGGGGCGGACGCCCGGCTCACCCCGACCCCCGGCTGACCCCGGGCACGACCCGCCGACTCCACCACCGCCACCGCTCCACCACCACCGCCACCGCTCCACCACCACCGCCTCCGGAAAACCCCGCTTCGGAAAGGACCCCTCATGACCGAGCTACTGACCATCGACGACGCGGAGCAGCTCTCCGTCGCCGAGGTGCAGGACCTCTACCGCAAGCACGTCAACAAGAGCCAGGTCAGCCTGATGACCTCGTTCGGCTTCGGCCGGGAGCTGGTCGACCACGCCCAGGGCCCCTGGATCCACACCCGGGACGGCCGGCGGATCCTGGACTTCACCGGCGGCGTCGGGGTGCTCAACCACGGGCACAACCACCCCCGGATCCTGGCCGCCCGGCAGCGCTTCCAGCAGCAGCAGCGGATGGAGGTGCACAAGACCTACTTCTCGCCGTACCTGGCCGCCCTGTCGCACAACCTGGCCGCCGTGCTCCCCGGCGACCTCGACATGTCGTTCCTGCCCAACTCCGGTGCGGAGGCGGTGGAGGGCGCGGTCAAGCTCGCCTACAAATACCACGGCGGCAAGCGCAACACGATCATGCGCAGCGACATCAGCTTCCACGGCAAGCTGCTCGGTTCGGGCAGCCTCACCGGCAGCTCGCAGAACCACTTCACCTTCCCCGGCATCCCGGGCGTGGTGAGCTTCCCGTACGACGACCTGGCCGCGGTCCAGGCCGCCGTCGACGCGACCCGGGACCGCCGGGGCAAGTGCGACGTGTACGCGATCCTCATCGAACCGTTCAGCGCCTCGACCATGCGCTGGTGCTCGGAGGAGTTCCTGCGCGGGCTGCGCGAGCTGTGCACCCGCGAGGACATCGTGCTGATCTTCGACGAGATCTACACCGGCTGGGGCAAGACCGGCACGATGTTCTACTTCATGCGCTACCCGGGGCTGATCCCGGACGTGGTGACCACGTCGAAGTCCTTCGGCGGCGGCAAGTCCTCGATCTCCGCGTACGTGGCCCGGCGGCCGATCTTCCACAAGGCGTACGAGAGCTTCAACGACGCGCTGCTGCAGAGCACCAGCACCACCTACTACGGCTTCGGCGAGGAGACGGCCACCGCGATCGAGGCGATCAACGTGGCGGTGGAGGAGGACTTCCCCGCCCGGGCCCGCGACATCGAGCGGGTCCTGGGTCCCGGGCTGGCCCGGCTCGCCAAGGAGCACCCGGACGCGATCGCCGAGGTCCGGGGCGCGGGCGCCCTGTGGGGGGTGTTCCTGGACGCGCCACGGGTGCTGGACCTGGTCACCAAGCTGGCGCCCGGCGGCCTGGCCAAGGACCCGCAGTTCGGCACGAAGCTCGTCACCTGCGCGGTCATCAGCGCCCTCTACCGGGACCACGACATCTACACGTACTACACGCTCAACGGCAAGAACCCACTGGTGGTCGGCCCGTCGCTGGTGACCGGCACGGCCGAGGTGGAGCACTTCCTCGACTGCCTGGACAAGACCCTCGCCCAGGGCCTGCCCCGGCTGGTCACCCGTTTCGTCAAGGAGAAGGTGTCGTCGCTGTGGTGAATCAGAACGCAAAGACGGTGGTGGTGACCGGCGGCAGCGGAATGCTGGGCGGGCACCTGGTGCGGGCGCTGGCCGCCGACGGCTGGCGGGTGCGCGGCCTGGACGTGCGCGACCCGATCGAGCCGGTGCGGGGCGTGGAGTACACGGTCGCCGACGTGCGGGACCGGGCCAGGGTCGGTGCCGTCCTGGCCGGCGCGGACGCCCTGGTGCACACCGCGGCCGCCCTGCCCAGCTACCCCGAGGACGAGATCCGCTCGATCATCGTGGGCGGCACGGAGACCGTGCTCGACGCCGCCGCCCGCGCCGGCACGGCCCGGGTGGTGCACGTCTCCTCGACCGCCGTGTACGGGCTGCCGAACGTGGTGCCCACCACCGAGGAGTACCCGCGGGAGCCGGTCGACCCGTACAGCCGGGCCAAGGCCGGCGCGGAGGAGGTCGCCGAGCGGTACCGCGCAGCCGGCATGGTGCTGCCGATGCTGCGGCCCAAGACGTTCCTCGGGCCGGGCCGGATGGGGTTGTTCTCGATGCTCTTCGAGTGGGCCGAGGAGGGCCGCAACTTCCCGGTGCTCGGCAAGGGCGACGTGCGGATCCAGATGCTGGCGATCGACGACCTGGTCGACGCGGTACGCACCGTGCTGCACGCGCCGGACGACGTCGCCAACGACACGTTCAACATCGCCGCCGACCAGTTCGCCACCCTGCGGGAGGACTTCCAGGCGGTGCTGGACGCCGCCGGCCACGGCAAGCGCGTGGTCTCGGTGCCGGTGCGCCCCGCCGTCGCCGCGCTGGAGCTGCTGCAACGGCTCAAGCTCTCCCCGGTCTACGGACGCCTCATCCACAAGCTGCGGGCGGACTCCTACGTCAGCGTCGACAAGGCCCGCGACGTCCTCGGCTGGACCCCCCGGTTGTCCAACCGCGACGCCATCCTGCGCACCTACGACTGGTGGCGGGCCAACAACCGCACCGCCGCTCCGACCTCGTCCGGCCGGACCAGCCGGGACCCCTGGAAGCAGGGCGCCCTCGGCCTGGCCAAGGCCATCTTCTGATCGGCACCGGAGGTAACCGTGACTGTCCTCGTCGACCCGCCGACCCTCGACCGGCCGGCCCCGGCCGCCGCCCCCACGGCGGCCCGGGCCACCGACTCCCCCGCCACCGACCGCAACCTGGTGCGTGACCTGATCACCCTGATCCGACCGCACCAGTGGGCGAAGAACCTGCTGGTGGTGCCGCTGGTGCTGATCGACACCCCTCGGCTCGGCCTCGGTCTCCTCGGCCGGGTGAGCTGGGCGGTGCTGCTGTTCACCATGGTCTCCGCGCTGGTCTACGTCTGGAACGACGTCTACGACCGGCACCGCGACCGGGCGCACCCCACCAAGCGCAACCGGCCGATCGCCTCGGGCCGGGTGAGCGTGCCCGCCGCGTACGCCTTCGGCGCGCTGATCGCCACCGCGCTGGTCGCGGCGGTGGCGTTCGGACCGGCGTTCCCCTGGTGGCCGCTCGCGGCCTACCTGACGCTCAACGTCGCGTACAGCAGGGGGCTCAAGCACCTGCCGCTGCTGGACGTGCTGGTGGTGGCCGGCGGCTTCCTGCTCCGGGTGGTGCAGGGCTACCTGGCCGCCGGGGTCGCCGTGTCGAGCTGGCTGCTGATCGCCGTCTTCTCCCTCTGCCTGCTGCTCATCCTCGGCAAGCGGCGGCACGAGATGGCCGTCGGTGGCAGCGCCCACCGACCCTCGCTGGCCGGCTACTCGGTGCAGTACCTGGACCTGCTGATCGTGCTCTGCGCCGCGGTCGCGATCAGCGGCTTCCTCGGCCACGTGCAGGCCACCATCCCCACCCCGTACCAGGCGCTGGCGTTGGTCGGCTCGACCCCGTTCGCGCTCTTCGCGGTGGCCCGCTACCTCCAGGTGGTCGTCGTCGACGGTGACGGCGGCGAACCCACCCGGGTGCTGCTGAAGGACCGGGCGATGCTGGTCAACGCCCTGCTGTGGGGCGTGCTGATCGGCGGCGTCCTGCTCGTCACCCAACACCCGGCCCTGCTCGCCCTCGCCCACTGACGATCCCGACCCACCTCACCCACCCCCTCCTGAGGAGACAGCCCCATGACGACCCCGACCGCGAACCCGCTGGTCTCGGTGATCATCCCGAACTACAACTACGGCAACTCCATCGGCAAGTGCATCGACGCCGCGCTGGGGCAGACCTACCAGCCGATCGAGGTGATCGTGGTCGACGACCACAGCACCGACGACTCGCTGGCCAAGGCCCGTCAGCGGCCGGTGACGGTGCTCCAGACCCCGCGCAACAGCGGGGTGGCCGTCGCCCGCAACACCGGCGCCGCGGCGGCCCGCGGCGAGATCCTCTTCTTCGTCGACTCCGACGTGGCGCTGCGCCCGGACGCGGTGGAGCTGGCGGTCGCCGAGCTGGCCGCCCACCCCGAGTACGGCGCGGTCTGCGGCATCTACGAGGAGGACCCGCTGATCCGCGACAGCATCGTCGAGGAGTGCCGGGTGCTCCAGGCGTACTGCTGGCGGATGGCGTCCCTCGGCGAGGTCAGCTTCCTGTTCTCGTCGCTGACCGCGATCCCCCGCCGGGTCTTCGAGGAGGTCGGGCCGTTCAACCCCCGGCTGCGACAAACCGAGGAGGTCGACTACGGCGAGCGGATGTCGGCCCGCCACCAGATCATGGTCACCGACCAGGTCCGCGGCTGGCACGACGACGACGACGAGCTGTGGCCGCTGCTGCACAAGCTCTACCGCCGGGCCCGGCTGCGGGTGCCGCTGTTCGCCCGGCGGCGGCGCTTCGCCAAGGGCTTCGAGAGCCCGGCCCGCTCCTTCGGCACGGTGGCCGCCCTCGGCGTGCTCGCCAGCCTGCCGCTGGCCGTGCTGCACCCCGCCTGGCTGCTGCTGACCGCCGCCCTGTTCGGCATCTCGCTGTCGGCGGACGCGGAGATGTACCGACACGTGCGACGCCGCAAGGGCCTGCCGTTCCTGGCCGTGTTCACCGCCGTCGCCTTCGGCACGAACGTGGCGATCGCCGCCGGCATCGCGGTCGGTGCCCTCCAGTGGCTGGTGTCCCGCGACTTCCGCCGGCTCTACGACGCCGAGTGGTCGTCCGCCCGCACCCCGTCGTCCCCGACGATGGTCGGGACCACGGCATGAGCCTCCTGCTCGACCCCGTCCCCGGCGCGGCCACCGCCGCGCCGGGGACCCCCGGGGTCATCGCCCCCACCGCACCGCGACGCCGCGACCCGGGCAGGCCGGGGTGGCCGCGCCGGGCCCGCTGGCTCGCCGCGCTCACCGCCTGCTGGGCGGTGTTCCTCCTGACGTTCCTGTCCCTCACCGGTGGGCACTGGTGGTGGCGGCCCGTCGAGCTGATGCCGCCGCTGGTCTTCGTCGCGGTGCCGCTGCTGCTGCTGGCCCTCGCCCCGCTGGCCCGGCCGGCGCGCGCCCGGCTCGCCGTCGCCGCGGTGTGCTGCCTGGTCATCGGGTTCGACGTGTCCGGCCTGAACCCGGCCGCGCTGTCCGGCGGGGCCACCCCGGCCCCGCCCGGCGCGGTCCGGGTCTTCTCCTGGAACACCGAGTACTGGTACGACGGCACCGACCCGCAGCGCTTCCACGACTACCTGGCCGCCCAGCAGGCCGACGTCTACCTGCTCCAGGAGTACGTCGGCTGGGACCTGGACCGGCACCGTCCGGTCCGGGTGGACCACGTCGCCGAGCTGCGCCGCCTCTTCCCCGACTACCAGGTGGTGGCCGTCGGGGAGCTGCTCACCATGTCCCGCCTTCCGATCGTGGCCTCGCGGGCCCTGGACGGGCTGCCGTACCTGGCCGACCCGGTCCGGCACGGGGTGCCGGCGGACTCGGACTTCGGCGACTACTACCGGCACAAGGTGCTCCGCACCGACGTGCTCGTCGACGGCCGGGTGCTCTCCGTCTACAACGTGCACGTGCCGGTGCAGCTCGACATCTCGATGGACCCGACCGACGCCGAGTTCACCGAGTTCATGCGGGCCCAGGAGGACCGCCGGCAGGCCCACTACCGGGCGCTGCGGGCCGACCTGGCGGGCAACGGCAACGGGCAGCTCGTCGCCGGCGACTTCAACGCCACCTCGGCGATGGGCGAACTGCACGACCTCGCCGCCGGGATGGCCGACGTGGCCGAGGCCAGCGGCCGGCTCTACCCGGCGTCCTGGCCGGAGAGCAAGCCGTGGTGGCGGCTGGACTGGGCGTTCGTCTCCGGCCCGGTGCGCTCCCACGACTACCGGATGGTCGGCCCGCAGGGCCTCTCCGACCACCTCGGACAGCGCTTCACCGTCTCCCTCGCCGGCGCCGGCTGACCGGCTCGCGCGGCCACCGGCCGGCCCCGTCCCGCTCCCCCGCCCGGGGAGCGGGACGGGGTTTCCGCGTGGACACACGGCGACCGGGCAGGGGAATCCCCTGCCCGGTCGCCGACGCGGGTCCGGTTCAGCAGGCCTCGTCGAGGCGCTTGCGCAGCTCGGTCGGGAGGTCCAGGTCGACCGCGGCGAGCGCCTCGTCGAGCTGGGCCACCGAGCTGACCCCGACGATCGGCACGACCGCCGGGTCACCGCCGATCAGCCAGCTCAGCACCACCTGGTTCACCGTGACGCCCAGCTCGTCCGCCACCTCGCGCAGCGCCTGGAGCCGCCGCTCGGTGCCCGGGTGCTGGTAGTGCTCCGGCAGTGGCTTGTCCGGCCGGGTGTACGAGCCCCACAGCAGGGTGCTGTACGCGAACATGGTCAGCCCCCGGCTGCGGACGAGGTCCAGCAGCTCGTCGCTGGCGTGCACGTGCCCACCCTCGGGCAGCGCCGTCGCCGGGCGGGGCAGCAGGTAGGAGTAGCGCTGCTGCACCGCCGTGTACGGCGTCCAGCCCCGTGCCTCGGCCAGCGCCCGGGTCTCGGCCAGCCGCCAGGCGGCGTGGTTGCTGGCCCCCAGCGTGCGGACCTTCCCCTCGGTCACCGCCTCGTGGAACGTCGCCAGGGTCTGCTCGTCGGGGGTGTCGCGGTCCTCCCGGTGCGAGTAGTACAGGTCCAGGTGGTCCACGCCGAGCCGCTGGAGCGAGCCGGCGAGCTGCGTGCGGATCACCTCCGGGGCGAGCCCCTCG
Organism: Micromonospora sp. WMMD712; assembly: GCF_029581295.1. Taxonomy (NCBI): domain Bacteria; kingdom Bacillati; phylum Actinomycetota; class Actinomycetes; order Micromonosporales; family Micromonosporaceae; genus Micromonospora; species Micromonospora sp. WMMD712. The sequence goes on along the minus strand of NZ_CP120743.1, from coordinate 6,070,506 downwards.
GCCCCGCCGTTCGCCCCCGGCCCGGAGCCCACCTTCGACGCCAGCACCAGGCCGTCCCGGCCGCCCCGGCGGGCCAGCCACCGGCCGAGCACCGTCTCGCTCTCGCCGCCGACCCCGTTGGGGACCCAGAACGAGTAGCAGTTCGCGGTGTCGATGGTGGTGCCGCCCGCCTCGACGAAGCGGTCCAGGATCGCGAACGAGGTCTCCTCGTCCACTTCGGTGCCGAACGCCATCGCGCCGAGGCAGAGCTGGCTGACCTGGATCCCCGCGCCGCCGGACAACTCGCGTTGCCTCATGAGTCCCTCCCAGAGTGTGACGGATCGTCGCGCCCAGGATAGGGACGGCGACCCGCCGCAGGCCCGCTCCGGATCGATATCTACGACCTTCGGCGCAGGACAGATGGCACCCAGGGCGCATCTGTGCCGGCGGCGGACGTCGCCACCTTGTTGCCGTCGTCGCCGGCTTCCTACAGTCGCCGCAGGGCACCGGCCACACCGGTGCGGCGCCCGGAAGGAGGATGACACCATGCGGGTCGGCCTGGTTCCCGGCGTGTGGTCGTACGGCCTCGGCTCGGTCTCCACCGTGCTCTCCGTGTACGAGGCGGTTCGCCTCGCGGGGCACACGCCGGTGCTGTTCGCCAGCCCACACTTCCGGCCGCTGCTGGACCGGCTGGGCGTGCCGGCGGTGCCGATCCCCGGGCCGGACGCCGCGCCGTACCCAGACGCGGCGACCGCCCTGCGCCTGGACGACCTGCTGTCCCGGTCCGCATACGCCGACCCCGACCTGGTGGAGACCGTCCTGGCCGCGCAGCTGCGGGAGTTCCGGGCCCGCCGGGTGCAGGTGCTGTTCCACGACTACGACCTGACCACCGTGGTCGCCGGGTCGCTCGCCGGCATCCCCGTGGTCACCCCGGTCACCTGGCCGGACCACCGGCTCTTCGGGCGGGGCAGCGACGGGTGGGCGCCGGTGGACACCCGGGCGCTGGCCGCCTTCCGGCCGGCGTTGAGCCGCAGCCGGGCACCGGAGCCCCAGTCCCTGTCGGAGGTGCTCTTCACCTGGAGCACCCGCCTGGTCTACCCGCTGTCGCCCGAGATGGACCCGCTGGTCGCGCGGCACAGCACCGGCGAGTACGTCGGCCAGCTCACTGCGGCGTCCCTGGACCGGCACCTCGTCACCGGGCCGGCGGACTGGCCCCGGCCGGGGCAGCGCGGGCTGCTGGCCTACACCAGCGGCCCGCCGATGGACGCCGACTGGTACTACCGGCACTGCCTCGCGGCGTTCGAGGGCACGGACGTCGACGTGCTCATCGCCTCGGGCAGCACCGACACGGCCCCGCCCCGGGTGTCGCCGCGCGGCAACGTGCAGGCGTGGCCGCTGCTGCCGCTGCGCAACCTGCTCGGGCGGGCCAGGGCGCTGCTCTGCCACGGTGGCCGGGGCACGCTCGCCAGCGCGGTGCACGCCGGCGTGCCGCTGCTGGTCTTCCCCGGCGGGGACCCGGAGCGCGAGTACTTCGCCGACATGCTGGCCCGGCAGGGCCTGGCCGCCAACTGCGGGGACGACGACTGGCGGCCGGAGCGGCTGCGGGAGCTCGTCGACCGCGCCGGCACCGTCCGGCCGTCCCGGTCCGCCCGGGCCGCCGCGCCGCCGACCGGGCCGTCCCGCGTCGTCTCGATCATGCAGGAGCTGACCGCCGACCCGGTCCGGCTGCTGTCGCGCGCCGGCTGACCCCACCGACCTCCGACCGACAAGGAGAACCGACCGATGACCGGGCACCCTGGTGACCATCCGACCGACGACCACTACGGGGACGAGCTGACCCTGCGGCTGTCCGCGGTGACCGACACGCGCGCCCTGGACGACGGCGAGGCCCTGCACACCTTCATGCGTGACCTCGTCGCCCGCATCGGCATGACCGTGATCGCCGGGCCGCTGGTCGCCAGCGAGGACGGCCCGCCGCACCAGGCCGGCAAGTCGGCCGTGGTGATCCTCGCCGAGTCGCACGCCGCCATCCACACCTATCCGGGGCTGCGGGAGGTGTTCGTGAACATCTTCTCCTGCAAGCCGTTCCGCGAGGCCGACGTCCTCGACGAGCTGGCCGGGCTGGTGGGCGGGTTCGAGATCAGTGAGCGGTCCCTGACCCGCCGGGGCGAGAACTGGCCCCGTGCGCTCGGGCCGGCGGTCCGGCTGTGGCGCGGTCAGCGGCTCGCGGCGGTGAGCGCCTGACGGCCGGGCGTGGACGGGGGTGGTTCCGGAAGTTTCGAGAATCCGGATCCGGGTCGCCGCTCCCACCCGGCGGCACCGCATGACCATGCGGAACGCGGCCCCGGCACGCGGCCGGAAGCCGGCCGGAGCCACCCCCCGACCTCGAACCGGAGGAGGAGAAGTTTCGGGAATATTTCGGAAAGTCGTTGACAGACCCGAAGTCGGCGTCCTACGTTCGTCATCGACGGTTCTCAATGCTGTCGATGTCATCCCCCGCGACCCCGTCCCGGTCGTGCCCGAGGACCGCCCGCCCACCGTGTGGTGAGACGCCGACCGACCGGCTGCCGCGCCTGGCCGTCGACAGCCCGCCGGGTCGCACCGCGGCGCTGGCCACCACCAGCTGTCACGAGGAGGAACACGCACATGAACCACACCTCGACCAGACCGCGAAGGGGCAGCCGCCTACGGCTCCTCCTCGGCGCCGCGTGCGCCGCAGCGCTGGCCGTCACCGGCACGTTCATCGCCTCGCCCAACGCGTACGCCGAGGCCGACCGTACCCTCACCTCCAACCTCACCGGCACGCACAACGGCTACTACTTCTCGTTCTGGAAGGACAGCGGCAACGCCAGCATGACGCTGCGCGCCGACGGCCGTTACAGCAGCAGCTGGGACCGGAGCACCAACAACTGGGTCGGCGGCAAGGGCTGGGCCACCGGCACCCGACGGACGGTCAGCTACTCGGCCAACTACAACCCGGGCAACAACAACACCTACCTCGCCCTGTACGGATGGACGCGCAACCCGCTCATCGAGTACTACGTGGTGGAGAACTTCGGCAACTACAACCCGAGCACCGGGGCCACCAGGCTGGGCACGGTCACCACCGACGGCGGCACCTACGACATCCTGCGCAGCCTGCGGGTCAACGCCCCGTCGATCGACGGCAACCAGACGTTCTACCAGTACTGGAGCGTGCGCCAGAACAAGCGGAGCAGCGGCACCATCACCACCGCCAACCACTTCGACGCCTGGGCCCGCGCCGGCCTCAACCTCGGCACCAACCACGCCTACCAGATCATGGCCACCGAGGGCTACCAGAGCAGCGGCAGCTCCGACGTCACCGTCTGGGAGGGCGGCGGGGGCAACCCCACCAGCGGCCCGACGACCACCCCGCCCGCGGGTGGCAACTGCACCGCGGTGCTGTCGCCCGCCGAGCAGTGGGGTGACCGGTTCAACCTGAACGTGGCGGTCAGCGGCGCCAGCAACTGGGTGGTCAGCCTCGGCCTCGGCGGCGGCCAGAGCATCCAGAACAGCTGGAACGCCTCGGTCAGCGGCACCACCGGCACCGTCACCGCCAGGCCGAACGGCAACGGCAACAACTTCGGCATCACGATCATGGCCAACGGCAACTGGAACTGGCCGACGGTCACCTGCCGGACCGGCTGACCCCGGCCCGGACGTACCAGACGGGTGGCGTGCCGGCCGAGCCGGCGCGCCACCCGTCGCCGCACGCGGCGCGGTTCACGGGGTCGGCGTGGCCATGGTCTGCAGCCCGACCCGCAACGCCTCGACGACGAGGTCGAGCAGCTCCTCCCGGTGCGAGACGCCGCCGGGCACCAGGCGGAGCAGCTCCGCACCCACCCGGCTGAGCAGCTCGTCGGCGAGCGGCGCGATCGCGGTCACCGAGCCGGCGAGCACGTGCAGCACCTCGGTCAGCGGAGCGTCCGGCCTGCTCGCGACCCGTGCGGCCAGCACCGCACGGGCGCCCCGGACGCCGAACGCGCCGTCCGGACGCGGCAGGAGGACGCCGCTGTCGATCAACGGGCGGACCAGGCTCGGGTCGGCGCGCAGCACCTGGTCGATCGTCCGCTCCGGCAGGATGAACTTGCCGATCACCCCGTCCGGGTCGAGCAGGGCGCAGATCGTCTCCAGGGAGAGGCCCCGCCCTTGCAGGAGCGCCACGGTCCGCATCCGGTTGAGATGGGGAAGGTCGTAGTAGGGCGTCCTGCCGATCCGGTTCGGCGGCTGCAACAACCCACGGGTGTGGTAGGAGCGGATGGTCCGTGGGGTGAGCCAGACCTCGGCCGCGAGCTGATCTATGGTCATCATCATAAATCCCTGCCTCCGCTCGTTGCCGCAGCAGCCCGACGCCCGGATGACGGCCGGGCCCGGTGAGCCTCGACCGCCCGCCTTCCTCCGGAGCACAGCGGCACGTCCGGGAGATCGACGGATCGCCCGCCGACCGTCGACACGGACCCACCATGCCGACGGAGGGGACCGGGCAGCCCGCCGGGCCCACACCGAGTGGTTTACGCCGGAGCCCGTCGGACGACATTCCCCATCCCCCGGACCGTGATTGTGGCAGCGCCGCTATAAGCAAAACATAAAGGGCGCGCAGGCGTTCGTCGCGCCCGCCGCCCACGCCTGGACGAATGCCACCAACCGGCCGACCCGGCGATACGCGTAAGACACCCGGGCCGAGCACAACACGCCACCCCGCCATGTTCGTGATGCATACCCGGCGGCGCTTCGCGACCCAAAGAGGCCCTACGGCGCAATGTCACTTCTTTGGTCACACCCGGATACACCCGGCCCGGCCCGCGGCAGCCTCCGGCGAGGCGAGCGCCTCCGGCCAGGCGGAGAAGCCGGCCCCCGCCCGGACGCCTGCGGGAAAGCCCGCGGGACGCGGCCGGGACCAGCAGGGCCCGGCCGCGCGCGCCGCCGAGTTCCCACGCCTCGGCGGACAACCGGACGGCGTCAACCCCGGCGGGTCAATTATCCACGCCGCGCAATTCTTGCGTCGCCCGCCGCCCGTGCCCAACCGAGGGAATCCGCACATCCGAGCCGATGCCGTCCACACCGGCCCAGCAACCAGGCATTCGCCCGCATTGATCCCGCTCGTCGAATTCGACGCATCATCCGACACCCGCCGAACAGTTGTCGGACGATGGGTTGAAGGGGGAATCCGACCAACCCTTCGGACCACCACCGAAGGATGATCGGCTGAGTGGAGAATCGCCCGCACATTCACCTCGCCGCATGTCGTGGAAAGGATCGCTTCCATTTATTTGCGCCTCGCCGATTGCTGCCGATGCTTGTCGGTGTCCGTCCCCCACGAGGGCTCCATGGAGGTCCCAGGATGAACGTTCCGACCAAGCTCCGGCGCGACGGCCAGAGCATCCGCACTCTCCTGCTCCAGCTGACGCTGGCGGTAGCGATGGTCTTCGCGGCCACCGCGGTGGCCGCGCCCGCCCAGGCCGCTCCCAAGCCGGCGCCCACCGGCGGCACCCAGGCCGCGATCGGTTCGGCCGCCGCGCCGACCGCCACGCCGACCGGGGCCAAGGTGCTCGGCAAGGACTCGGTGTTCGGGCCGACGGCGTCCTACAGCTACAGCGTGTACTACTACGCGCCCAACCGCGTCGACGCCTACTACACCGTGTACTCGGGCTCGGTCAGCTTCGGCGTGTACTGCGCGGGCCTGGGCTGGTACAACCTCGCCTACGTCGGGGTCGGCTCCTGGTACAGCTGGATCGACTGCGGCGCCTACGGGCCGGCGACCGCGTTCCGGTTCCTGACCATCGGCTGATCCCGAACCCGCTCGATCGGCAGCAGGTGCGGCCCCCCGGCTCTCCGGGGGGCCGCACCCGTGTCCGCGTCGAGCCGGCCCGACCACCGCCGGCCCGACCACCACCCCGCAGCGGGCGGCGGCGGTCAGTTCGTGCTCAACGCCTCGGTCGGCGCCAGCCGGGCGGCGCGCACCGCCGGGTAGACACCCGCCAGCACGCCGGTGCCGACCGCCACCGCGAGCCCACCGAGCAGGGCCGTCGGCGGCAGGACGGCCGGCCACCGCTCGACGACGGCGTAGCCGGCGGTGACCGCCGCGCCGAGCAGGATTCCCAGCGCGCCGCCGATGCCGGTGAGCAGCACGGACTCGGCCAGGAACTGACTGGCGACGTGTCCGCGGCTGGCACCGAGCGCCCGGCGCAGGCCGATCTCCCGGCGGCGTTCGAGCACCGAGATGATCATCGTGTTGGCCACGCCGATCCCGCCGACCAGCAGCGCGACCGCGCCGAGCCCCAGGAACAACGAGGAGTACGCCTGCTCGACGAGACGCTGCGCGGCCAGCGCGTCGGACGGCCGGGAGACGAGCACCTCCTCGGGCCGCTGCGGGTTCGCCGTCCGCCCGAGGACCGCCCGCACGTCGTCGACAGCCTCGTCGTCCACCCGGACGAAGATCGCCTGGGGACGCCCGTCGAAGCCGAGGTAGCGCTGCGCCGCCGGCCAGCCGACCAGGACCGAGTTGTCGATCTCCGGCGCGAGGGGGAGCCGGTCGAGCACCCCGACGGTGACGTACCAGCGGTCGTTGATCCAGACCGGCGGGGCCGGTTCCCCCGGGTGCGGCTCGATGCCCAGCAGCTCGCTGGCCCGCGCGCCCAGCACCACGGCCGGATACTGCTCGGTGACCCGGTCGAGGAACACCCCGGCACGCATCGTCGACCTCAGCACGGTCGGCAGGTCGAGCCGGGCGGCGGCGACCGCGAGGCCGTTGGTCTCGCCCTCCGGCACCAGGTTGGTCCGCCGCACCCTGGCCGAGGTGTAGCCGATGGCGGAGGCCGACTGCACCGGTGCGATGCGCTGGATCATCGGCACCGACTCCGCAGGAAGCTGCGCCCGGTCCCCGGTGACCAGGTTCTGGCCGGGCGTGACGGTGAGCAGGTTCGGCCCGAGCGCGGCCAGGCCCGCCCGTACCGCCGCCTGGTTGGACGCCGGGATCCCGAGCACCGCGATCAGGGCGGCGATGCCGATGGTGATCCCGAGGGCCGCCAGCACCGTGCGCGCCGGGCGGGCCCGGATGCCGACGGTGGCGAGCCCGAGCAGGTCGGACACCGACAGCCGGGCGGGCGGTGGCAGTCGTAGGGTCATCCGGTCACCGTGCCCGGCCGGGTCACGTCGGCGCGGATCCGCCCGTCGAGCATCTCCACCCGGCGGGGGAACCGGCCGGCGATGCCGAGATCGTGCGTGATCACCACGATCGTGGTGCCCTCGGCGTTGAGCTCCCGGAGCAGGCCGAGCACCTCCGCGCCCACCCGGGAGTCGAGGTTGCCGGTGGGCTCGTCGGCCAGCACGATGCTGGGACGGTTCACCACGGCCCGGGCGATCGCGACCCGTTGCCGTTCCCCGCCGGACAGCTCGGTCGGCAGGTGGTCGGCCCGGTGCGCGAGCCCGACCCGGGCGAGGGCCTCGTCCGCGCGGGCGCGCCGCAGCCGGGCGGGGACGCCCCGGTAGAGCTGCGCCGTGACCAGGTTGTCCCGGGCGCTCAACCCGTCGGTCAGGTGGAACGACTGGAAGACGAACCCGATCCACGACGCCCGCAACGCGGAGAGCCGGCGGTCGGTCAGCCGGTCGACCCGGTGGCCGTTGACCGACACCGTCCCGGCCGTGGCCCGGTCGAGGGTGCCCATCAGGTGCAACATGGTCGACTTGCCGGAACCGGACGGCCCGACGACGGCGATCATCTCCCCCTCGTGCACGCGGAGGTTCGCCGCCCGCAGCGCGTGGACCCCGCCCGGATAGGTCCTGGAGGCGTTCTCCAACTCCAGCACGGCGGTCATCCCGCGACCACCACCGTCATGCCCTCGACGACCCCGTCGCCGGAGACCTCGACCATGCCGTCGGCGAACAGGCCCAGCTCGACCGCGTGGTACCGCTGCTCGCCCTCGACCGCCTCGACCCCGTAGCCCCCCTCGCGCAGCGCCAGCAGGGCCTCGACCGGCAGGGCGAGCGCATCCGCCCGACTGACGCCGTCGAACCGGACGGTGACCGGGCCGGTGTCCACCTTGGTGGCCAGCGCCGGGTCGGTGAAGTCGATCGTCACCGTGAGCGCGGCGCGGTCCTCCTCGTCGGCGTCGGCGGCGACCGACCTGACCGTGCCGGTCGTGGACCGTCCGTCGGCCAGGTCGAGGCGGACCTTCGCGGCGGGGCGCGCGAACCGGCGCTGCGCCTCCTCCAGCCCTGCCCTGACCAGCCGCCCGACGCCGGTCACGTCGAGCACCTCGCCCTGGGCGGAGCCACCGAGCTGCCCGGTCACCCTGTCGACCCGCACCTCGCCGGGGAGCACCACGACGTCGCCGAGGGCGAGTCTCCCGGTCTCCGGCAGGCCGAGTTTGCGCTGCCACTCGCCGAGCGCCCGCCGGGTGCCCGACCGGAACCTGCCGTCGACCGTGCCGACGTCGTAGCCGAGCGCGTCGAGGTTGCGCTCCAGGACCAGGACGTCGGGCCCGGCGGAGACCCCGTCGCCGAGGTCCCGGTACATCGGCGTGTCCCCGACCAGCAACGGGACCGGGTCGGCGTCGACCGAGTAGAGCCGTTCCCCCCGCCCGACCCGCGCGCCGGGGCTGGGCAGCCAGGTGATCGTGCCGGCCCGGCGGCCGGTCACCGGGCTGCTCCGCCCGTACCCGACGGTGCCGTCGACCACGATCCGCTCGACCAGGTCGGTCCGGACGACCGTCGCGGTACGCCGGGGCGTGGCCTTCCGCGTGGGCTCGGCGGAGACGTGCTGGAGTCGGCTGTACGCCGTGGCGCCGCCGGTGGTGAGCACGGCCACGGCCACGAGGCCCCCCAGCAGCCAGCGCCGTCGCCGCTCGCGCCGGACCCGCACCGGGCCGCCGCTGCGGTCGGCGGTCGCCGCGCTCACGATCCGGCACCCGGTGTGGCCGGCAGGTAGCCCGCCTCCTGCCGGCACTCGTGCAGCTTGGCCAGCACGGTCGGATTGTCGATGTCGATCCCCGGCGGGATGGCCAGCGATCCGTCCCCGCCACCGGAGTGCGGATCGGGGTCCGGATAGTCGAACCCGTCGGCGCGCATGCACTTGGCCAGCGCCCGGGCCTGCTCCAGCTCCTCCTCGCTGAGCGGCTTCGGATTGCCGCCGTTGGGCAGGTGCTGACGGCACTGCTCCAGCGCGGCGAGTTCCCGCTGCTGCTGGCCGGGGGGCTTGGTCGAGTCGACCTTGCCCGACTCGTGCCCCGAGTCGCCGCCCAACTCGGTGCTGTCGCTGTTCGCGTCGAGATCGACTCCCTGCTGCCTCATGCACCGCCGGAACTCGTCCTGGTCCGCCTCCTGCGGCGCCTGCGAGGCACCGGACACCGACGCGACCTCCCTGCCGCCGGCCTCGGCGGCGCAGCCGGTGGCCAGCAGCATGGCCAGCAGGACGGGCGTCAACCACTTACGACTCATGGCGTTCCTCTTTCCGGGCCCTCTCCCGATCAGGATCATCTCCAGCTCAGGAAGATGTCATTGTTGCCAACAGGTGTACCAGCGAGCTGATATTGGCGGCGTAAGCGGCAGTTCTTATCTCGAACTTAGAATCGAGCGGTGCACACTGGAGCCGGGTTTTCCGAGAAGGGATCTCAATGCGCGTGCTGATCGTGGAGGACGAGGCGGTGCTGGCCGAGGCGACGGCCGAAGGGCTGCGCCAGCAGGCCATGGCGGTGGACCTGTGCGTGGACGGCGCGGCCGCGCTGGAGCTGATCAGCATCAACCGCTACGACGTCGTCGTCCTCGATCGCGACCTGCCGGTGGTGCACGGCGACGACGTCTGCCGGGCGATCGTCTCGGCCGGCGGCGAGACCAGGGTGATCATGCTGACCGCCTCGACCGGCCTGGACGAACGGGTGTACGGGCTCAACCTCGGCGCCGACGACTACCTGACCAAGCCGTTCGCCCTCGCCGAGCTCGTCGCCCGGGTCCAGGCCCTCGGCCGGCGGGCCAGGCCGGCGCTGCCGCCGGTGCTGCGCCGCGCCGGCATCGAGCTCGACGTCCCCCGGCACCAGGTGCTGCGGGACGGACGGTTCATCCCGCTGTCCCGAAAGGAATTTGCCGTACTGGAAGTCCTGATGCGGGCCGAAGGCACCGCGGTCAGCGCCGAGGAACTGTTGGAGAAGGCATGGGACGAACACATCGATCCGTTCACGAACGCGGTTCGAGTGACAATGATGACCTTGCGAAAGAAGCTGGGCAGCCCGGCGGTGATCGAAACGTTGTCCGGAGTGGGCTACCGATTGGGCGGCTAGTCCTGCGCCGCCTGTCGGTCAAGGGGCACCTGGTCCTCATGTGCGGGGGGATCTTCCTTCTCAGCGCCGTCGTCCTATTGACGATCAACTACATCCTGTTCCGGGCGGCGCTGCCTCCCGCCGTCACCGGACGGATCGACACCGCGGGCCCGAACCCGACGTCGTTGGTGCGGCCGCTGAACCCGGAGACGGCGGCCGAATACCGGATCGACGTCCTCAACACGCTGCTGGTGCAGTCCGGCGTGACGCTCGCCATCACCCTGCTGCTCGCCCTGCTGGTGGGCTGGATCGTCGCCAGCCGCATGCTGCGGCCGGTGCGGGTGATGGCCGAGGCGGCGCGCCAGTTCAGCGCGGAGAACCTCAACGAGCGCATCCGGATGCGGGGGCACCGCGACGAGCTGACCGACCTCGCCGACACCTTCGACGAGATGCTCGACCGGCTGTCCGCCTCGTTCGACAGCCAGCGGCGGTTCGTCGCCAACGCCTCGCACGAACTCCGCACCCCACTGGCCGCGCAGCGCACCCTGGTCGAGGTGGCGTTGGCCCGCAGGAGCACCGACCCGGACGTACGGGGCCTGTGCTCTCGCCTGCTCGCGATGAACATCCGGATCGAGTCCCTCATCGAGGGGTTGCTGGTGCTGGCCCGCAGCGACCGCGGGCTGGACCACCGCGCCCCCGTGCGGCTCGACGAGGTGGCCGCCGGGGTGGTCGAGGCGCAACGCGCCCGCGCCGGCCAGCACGGCCTGCGCATCCACGCCGACCTGGCACCGCAGGTCGTCAACGGCGACCGGGTGCTGCTGGAGCGCCTGGTGATCAACCTGGTGGACAACGCGATCAAGTACAACCACCCGGGCGGGCAGGTCTGGGTACGGGTCGGCTCCCCCGGCCCCGTGCTCCGGGTCGACAACACCGGGCCGGTCGTGCCGGTCGACCAGTCCGCCGCGCTGTTCGAGCCGTTCCGGCAGCTGCGCCGGGGCCGGGACAGCGCGGATCACGGGGTGGGGCTGGGGCTGTCGATCGTCGCCTCGATCGCCCGGGCGCACCGCGGATCCGTGCGGGCCCAGCCGCGGCCGGCGGGTGGACTCGTCGTCGTGTTCGACGTGCCGGGATCCGCTCCGACCCAGCCACGGACCACCCGGTACGTCGGCGCGTCGACCGCGTCGGACCGGGCCCACCCGGACCGGTCGGTACGCAGCTGAGCCGGCCGGTCCGCTACCGCCGGCCGGCGCGCCGGAGCCGGCGGCGCACGCCGCCGTCGACCCGTGTCCTGACCCGCGCCAGGATCTCCTCGTACCGGCGGTCCGCGCGCGTGCTGAGCGCCTCGGCCTGCTCCAGCATGGCCACGATCGTCTCGATCGCCGTGGTCAGGACCTGCCCGTCGTCGAGCTCGTCGGGGCTGCGGCTCTGCGTCATGCCGGTCGGCCGGAGCTCCGCCAAGTCGCCCGCGACCTGGCACGGGTAGTCCCGCAGCTCCGTGATCTGCCGCTCCGCCTGGTCGGCCACCCAGGCGGCCCGGTCGAGGCCGACGCCGAACCGCAGCCCGTTCCCGCGCTGCCGCAGCACCGAGTCGACCAGGTGCCGCTGGACGACCTCCTGGTACGGCCTGCGCAGCGGATAGCGGTCGCCCAGCGCGAGGTTGACCCGGCGCAGCACCTCGGCCTCGGCCGCGCCCAGCGAGGGGTTCGAGGTGGGGGCCGCCAGTTCGCAGAGGCCGTCGGGGATGCCCATGATCCCCGCGAAGCGGTGCCACAGGGTGTCGTGCGGCGCCCCGGGGGGCGGGACCGTCACCAGGTGGCGTCGCCCGGCGGGCACCAGGTCGCCCCAGCGGCGCAGCATCCGGCTCGCGGTGTAGTTCTCCCAGAACGTGTCGAACTCGCCGCGTTCCACCGCGCCCAGGAAGGCGCCGAAGCGCCAGCCGCTGCGGGCCCGGATGCTCTGCTGCCAGGTCGACGGCAGGGTGCGCCACAGGTCACGTCCGGCCACCACGACGTGCACCTCGGCCGGCAGCAGGCTCTCCACGGCGCGGGCCGCCTGCACGCTGCTCGCCCCGCCCAGCCCCTCGTTGCTGATGATCACGTCGCCCGGCCACCCGCGTGCCTTCGCGGCCAGCCGGTCCCAGGTCCAGCGCAGGTCCGCGTCGCGCCAGGGCACCTGGCGCAGGTCGGTCATGGCGGCGTCCTGCGCGCGGGCGCTGCCCGGCAGCAGGATGCCGGCCCGCTTCAGCTCCCGCCTGTTCCGCCAGAGCACGTCCTGCACGAAGGTGCTGCCCGTCTTCGGGGCACCGACGTGCAGGAAGACGCGTCTGGCCATGCCGCCTCCCCGGGTGGCTCAAGGGCGGCCGGTCACGGCCCGGCCCGTTCGGCGCCCAGGCTGACACACGAAGGTGGCGGGAAGGTGTCGTCGCGAAGGCCGTCGTGCCGCGGCTTGGCGACGCGTCGGGTCACGCCGCCCTCCCCACCGCCGTCCCCCTTGCCGGCCGGCGGGAAGCGGGCGGTGTCAGCGCTGCGGCAGGACCAGGAGCGTCACGGAGTTCGCCGGGTACGTCGCGCTGACGCCGCCACGGGTCACCCGGAGATCCTCGCCCCGGACGATCGAGGTGAGGTCGGCCGGGCCGTAGGTGAACCGCTGGGCCCTGTCCCTGCCGTGGAAGCCGGCGAGCGTCAGCCGCGACGTCAGATCGCCGCCGGTCTTGTTGACCACCATGACGGTGAGCGCCCTGTCGCACGAGCGTTGCGCGGCGTAGACCGCGAGCTGTCCCTGGTCGCTGCTGACCGCCGACACGCTCACGTCGCCGAACCGGCTCCCGGCGCCGTCGTAGTTGCGGTACATCCGGAACGCGTACGCCCCGGGGTCGGTCGGTTTCGGTTCGCCCCAGATGGTCGCCAGGTCCAGCCCCTCGCGCCCGAAGATGCCGAGCACGTCGGCCTGCGCGAGCGCGCCGTTGATGTCGTCCAGCGCGCCCCAATTGTATTCGGTGATGGCGACCTTCGTGCCGGGGTAGTACTGCGCGACCCACGCCTTCATCTGGCGGATGAACTGCAACGGTGGCGCGTTCACCCCGCCGGGGCCGATCCACGACTCGTCGACGTACGTCGGATCCCACAACGACCGGGTGGACCGCAGCCGCAGCGCGTTGGCCTCCGGGTCCCTGCCGCCGCTGATCTGGGGGTAGTAGTGCTGGTCGAAGTAGTCGAGGAAGCGCTTCCCGCCGTGGGCGTCGCTGAAGTCCTTCATGTTCTTCAGGTACCACTGGGACAGGTTGAGCCCGCCGTGCGCCGCCGCGTCCGCGCCCGGCGCGCAGCCGTCCACGCCGGAGGCCACCCACTCGCAGTAGCCCCAGCCGGACGGGCCGAGCACCGCCGCGCGCGGGTCGGCGGCCTTGATGGCCGCGGCGGTCGCCGTGCCCTTGCCGCCCAGCTCGTCGTAGCCCACCGCCTCGGGATGCACGTCGCGGTGGGTGGAGCTCCACAGCACCGGCTCGTTGTCGAGTTCGTAGATGGACACGCCGCCGCGTGACGCCGGGCCGAACTGGGTCACGAGATGCGACACCATCTCGCCCGCGAACGACGCGTCGGCCGGGATCGAGGTGTCCGTCGGGACCGCCCCGGTCAGGTTCGCGTCGGCGTGCCGGCCGTTGCCGCAGTTGGGGTCCCACTGGTCGAACGAGTCCTGCTCGGGGAACCGGGTGGCCGGGAAGCCGCAGGCGAACGGGTGCGACGAGGGCGAGTCCTTCGCCACCCACCCGATCAACGGCACGGTGACCACCTGCCTGGTCCCGTGGTCACGGTTCCGCTGGACGAACGCCTCGACCGTGTTGTCGGGCCCGGCCACGATGTTCTCGAAGTACCAGTCGCTGCCCGTGTTGTAGGTGTGGTTCCTGAAGTTGTAGCGGCTGCTCGCGTTGCCGCCCCAGCGCGCGACCGGCGTGCCGAGTTCGGCGACGAGCTCGGGGTCGCCCCCGTTCATGCCGTAGATGTCGGGGCTGATGGGGTGCCGGGCGGCGGACACGTCCACGGCCAGGGTGAGCCCGTCGGCAGCCGCCGCCGGGCCGGCGACGGCCTGGGCGGTCAGCAGCCCCGCCACGAGAGAACCTGCCACGCCGATCGCCGTGGCCGGACGCGGCCTGCGCCGCCTTCGTACACCCATCAGGGGCTCCCGTCGCCGATCGGCCCCGGGCGGACCGAATTCACATATAGATTATCGTCCATCTATATGATGGCCATCGATTCCCGCCGATTGAAATAATCGGCGCGCGTCCGTGCCAACCACCTACCAGAGAGGAGCCGCCCGTGTCCGGGGGCTCTCTGTTCCGCCGCCTGTGGCCGGCCTTCGTGGCCGCCGCCGCCCTGCTGGTCGCGGTGCCCGGTGTGGGCCTGGCCACCACACCCTCGGCCGACGCCGGCACCATGTCGACGCCGGCCAGCAGCGTCCCGCCGCCGGCCCCGGCCAGCACACCGGCGCCGCCGGCCCCGCCCACGCTGCTCACCGCCACCCGGGTGACCTCGACGTCGGTCACCCTGACCTGGACCGCATCCGTCCCCGGCTGCTGCGCCATCACCAACTACAACATCATGTACCCCGAGCCGTTCAGCGACGTCATACCGACCATCACGGTCGGAAACGTCACCACTGCCACGATCAGCATCTCGCCGACCCACCAGTACAACATCAGGGTGGCGGCCAGGGACTCGACGGGACACACCTCCCCCTGGTCGAACCAGATCATCGTGGTGGCCCCGGCCACCGACAGCGGCCCGGACACCGTGCCACCCGGCTCGCCGACGAACCTGACCAACCGGAACGGCACCCTGTACTGGTCGGCCGCGCCGGACAACGTCGGCGTGACCGGCTACCGCGTCTACCGGTACGACGGCTGGTACACCTCCATCCTGCTCGGCACCACCACGTCGACGACGTACCAGCTGCCGCCCTCGGCCACGACGGGGCCCGGCCCGCGCATCCAGTTCTACGTGCGTGCCACGGACGCCGCGGGCAACCTGTCGGCCGCGTCCAACACGGTCGACGCGACCAGCTCGACGCCCCCGGCAGACCTCCCGCCGACCCCGCCCGCGAACCTGGCGGTCAGCCGGATCACCTCGACGTCGGTCACCCTGACCTGGACGGCCGCCGAGCCCGGCTGCTGCGACGTCACCGGCTACACGGTCACCTACTTCCAGGCGTTCTACGACGTCGGGGACACCGTCCGGGTCGGCAACGTCACCACGGCCACGATCACCCTCAAGCCGGCCACGGAGTATCGCTTCATGGTGCAGGCCAGCGACTCGGGCGGGCACAGCTCACAGTGGTCGGCCCCGCTCACCATCGTCACCCCGGCGACCGACACCGGCCCCGACACCGTGCCGCCGAGCGCCCCCGGGACGCTGACCGTCACCGACGCGACCGCCACGTCCGCCAAGCTGAACTGGACGCCCTCGACGGACAACGTCGGGGTGACCGGCTACAACGTCTACCGCTGGGACGGGGTCTTCGTCTCGACACTGGTGGCCACCGTGACCGGCACCAGCTACCAGCTGTCGATCGCGCCCTCCGTGCCCAACCGCTACTACGTGCGGGCCCGGGACGCGGCGGGCAACGTGTCGATCGCGACCAACGAGGTGCGGGTCACCCCGCCGACCGACCCGACCACTGCGCCACCCGGCACCACCTGCGCGGTGACCTACCAGAAGCAGTCGGAATGGCCCGGCGGGTTCGTCGTCGACGTCACGGTCGAGAACACCGCAACGACGGCCGTCAACGGCTGGACCCTGGCCTTCACGTTCCCGGGTGACCAGCGGATCACGACGCTCTGGAGCGCCACCTACACCCAGTCCGGCTCCGCCGTCACGATCCGCAACGCCAACTGGAACGGCACGATCGCGGCCGGCGCCAGCGTCACGTTCGGCTTCCAGGGCTCGTGGAGCGGCAGCAACGCGGTCCCCACAGGCTTCTCCCTCAACGGCACACCCTGCCGGTAAGGAAGGGCTGCCGAACCACCCCTGACGACACACGGACGAACCGCGTCGGGCAAAGAGTCGCCCGGGCCACCGGCGCGGCGACGAGAAGGGCTCCGACCGAGAAGGCGACCCCAGGTCGGAGCCCTTCTGCCGGCACGCCGCCCAAACAGGGTCGTGCCCAATTCTCCGGTTGAGCGACGGCGTCTTTCGCGTTATTTGCCCGAGGTCTTCGCCGGGCGCTTGATCACGCACACCGTGAACGTCGTCGCGTAGCCACTGTTGGCGAGGCGTGAGAACCGTCATGCGCTTGTGACCCAGGGATGGCTGACCACGGCAGGCCATGGCGGATGTTCGGGGCATTTCACCGCAGGATCACAGGAAGGCGATTGAGCGAAGTTCATCATGGTGAATTTTTCATTGCAGGTAAATCTTTCGCACCTCGCCAGGCATAGTGCAAACTGGAGCCATGGATGCGCTCGGGGGGGCCCGCCCGAAGGGGAAATTTCATGTTCGGCCGTCAATAGGCCTTTCGGCGTCAACAGCATCGACTGTCGGCGACCCCTGACGCCGCAGACCTGCGGGCAGCAGTTGTCGATCATGTCGCCGACTGTTGTCGACCGCCCCCCACATCAGCCGCCAGCGTGATCAGCCTGACTGCGCCATCTGGCCGATCACGGGGAAACGCGATCCACGCCTGCACGTCGCGCCCAAGCCGCCGAGCCGGCGGTCGACGCTGCGCTCTCTACGACCCCACCCCAGGCCGGGGGAACAGCGCCGACGGAGGCCGCCTGTTCTCGACTCGGCCGCCTGAGCTGCGCCTTCCCCGTGATTGCGTCCCGCCGGGCGCCGCGCGGACCGGACATGGCACGGCGAAACACCGCACGGATCTGGGTGATTTGCCGAGACAATGCCGGAACCAGCCCACGTCGGCAGGACCGTGTCCCGAAAGGGATCGGGATGAAACGAGAGATGGTGTGAGAAGCAATGCAACGCGACATCGAAGTAAAGCTCTTACGGGCCCTCGTCGCCGTCGTCGACAATGGCGGCTTCTCCCGGGCTGCGCAGGCCCTGCACGTCACGCAGCCGACGGTCAGCCAGCAGATCCAGCGGCTGGAGTCCGTGGTCCAGTCTCCCCTTCTCGAACGCACGAACAGGCCGCTCAGGCTTACGAGCGCCGGACGCGAGTTGGTCGCCCATGCTCGCCGCGTCCTGCTGCTCAATAGCGAAGTCCTCGGCACCTTGTCGGCGCTGCGCGGCCAGGAGGCCTTCCGACTGGGCTACTCGGTGCACTGTGTGGCCGGATTGCAACGCATGCTCGCCGAGTTCGCGGCGGAGCGGCCCGAACTACGACTTGAGATAGTGACCGGCCTCAGTGCATCTCTCGCCGACAAGCTCGCCAGGGAGGAACTGGAGGCAGCTGTCCTGCTGGGGGTCTCGACGCCACGCTGCGAGATGCTGGGCCGGCTCAGCCTCGCCTGGTTCGGCCACGCCCCGGCCGCCGCCGACACCACGTACCCGGTGGCGATGGTGGGAGGGCACTCCGCGTTGAGCATGCGAATCTTGGAGGCACTGGCCGCAAACGGCGTGAGCTGGCACTCGGTGCCGTGGTCGGCCGATCCGGTGGCGGTGCGGGCCGCCGTGGAGGCCGGCCTCGCGTACACGGCTCTGCCGTCCAACTCGCGGACCAGTCACCCCGGTCTGCTCCCCGCGCCCGCCGACGTCCTCGGCCCCACGCCGGAACCCCTGCCGGTATATCTGGCCTTGTCGCCCTCGGCAAGCGAACTCGTGGTCACCGCGGCCCGGATGGCGGCTCGGGTGACGCTGAAGGACATGCCCCTCGTCGCTCCGTGACCCTGGCCGCCGGGCGCTGCGGAGCAGGCAGTCGACCCGCAGCCGCAGCGAGCTCCGGGGGTGCGCGGCCGAGGGGGGATCGGCCGCGCACCCGGCACCCGAGCGGTCAGTAGGAGGTCCTGGCCGCACCGCGCGCGGCCAGTTTCGGCCCGTACGGCGCGGAGTCCAACCACTCCCCGGCCTTCCGCCCCACGGCGGCGAGCGCCGCCGCGGTCCGCCGCCTGAGCCGGACCGCCCGACTGTCCGCGAGCATGTGCTCCAGGGCCGCGCTGGCGCAGGCCCGGTTGTATTCCGCCGCCTCCTTGCGTTCCCTGGCGAAGCGGTCGACTGCCGCCCCTGCCGCCGCGGCGTCCCTCGCCGACAGGGCTTCCCGGACGGCGTCCACCGCGCGGATGGCGTCGGGAATGCTGGAGTTCATCCCCCGCGCGCCGAAGGGGGCGAACAGGTGGGATGCCTCGCCGGTCAGCAGCACCCGGCGATGCTCGTCGGTGAAGTGGGCAGCGACCTGTTGCGCAAACCGATAGGTGGACACCCACCGCACCCGGTTGCCGTATGCGGCTGGCAGCACCTTGGGGATCCAGCGGCGCAGGCCCTCGGGGGAGGTGAACGTGTCCGGCACGTCGTCGACGAGCAGGTTCAGGTCGACCCGCCAGCCGCCGGCGAACGGCACGATCAGCACGTTGCGGCCGTCGACGCCGGGGTGGTGGTAGTGGAACACCCGCTCGATCGGCACGGGGTGTGCCGGGTCGTCGTCGAGGTCCACGATCACGAAGGTGTTCTGCGAGCGCGGCCCCTCAAGGGGAATTCCGGCGGCGGACCGCAGCGGTGAGCGGGATCCGTCAGCCGCGATCACGTAGTCGGCCGTCCAGGTCCTACCGCTGGCGTCGGTGAGCCGGACTCCGTCGGCGGAGATCTCGGCGGAGGTCACCTCGGCGTCCCAGTGCAGCTGGACACCCCGTTCGCGGCACGCTGCGGCCATCAGGTCCTCGGTGCGCACCTGCGGGAGGCTGGTGAAGGGTGGCAGGCCCTCGCGGAGCAGCGGCGGGTAGGTCTTGCTGTAGATCTCCTTGCCGGCCCAGAACGAACGCTTGGTGGACCACATCACGCCCTCGCCAGCGATCTCGTGACCGAGTCCGGGTGAGAGCTTCTCCAGCGCGACCAGTGAGGAACCGTGCAGGTACGCGGCCCGGCTGCCCGGTCGTACCGCGCCGGGGCCGCGCCGTTCGAGCACCGTGGCATCCAGACCGGCGGCACGCAGGGCCAGTGCGGCGCTGAGCCCGGCCGGTCCGGCGCCGACGACCAGCACCGAGTGATGGATCGTCGCCGCCGGGCCGTTGCTGGTCAACTCGGGTCCTCTTCGAGGTGGATCGTCTCGCTGGTGAAGGAGACGATGCGCCCGTCGAGGCCCCCGGTCAGCGCGGCGTGCCACAGCGCGGTGCGGATCTCGGTGCCCTCACGCCGCAGTATCAGTTGCGGCTCCGGCGAGCTGAGTTCCCAGTAGTCGCCGGTGCGGCGCAACTGCATCCCGGCGCCCTGCGCGGTGCGCACCAGTGGCTCGAACTCCGCGACGTCCAGTACGTACAGGGCGAGTGTCACGAGCCCGACACCTCCTCGTTCTTGCGGATGAGCTCCGCTTTGCGCTGCCACAACGCCTGGGCCGACGGGCGAGGCGAGTCGGCCACGTCGACCAGCGCACGCAACGTCAGGTCGGCGTCCCGGGCGTCGATCTCCGCCATCTCCCGGATCGGACGGGTGATCTCGAGCTGGATGCCGTTCGGGTCGTCGAAGTAGATCGACTCGATGAGTTCGTGCGCCAGCGGCGTGGTGACCCGTACGCCGTGCGCCTTGAGCCTCGCCCGCCAGTCGAGCAGTTCCTCGGCGGTGTCGACGTGGAAGGCGAGATGCCGCGAGCGGTGCATGAGGTCACCCGGCGGCCCCTCTTCGGGCAGGCCGAAGTAGTAGAAGAACGCGATCCGGTTGCCGCGCCCCATGTCGAAGAAGAAGTGCACGAAGTCCGGGTAGTCCTCGGTGACCCAGCCGTTGGCGGTGATGGCGTGCACCAGGGGCATGCCGAGCACCTTGGTGTAGAACTCGAGCGTCGCCCGCGGCTTCCAGGTGACGTAGGCGAGATGGTCGACTCCGTCCAGGCTCAGCCGGGGCTGGCCGACCGGCGTGCCCAGGGGTGGTGATGCCACTTCTCCTCCTAGGGTGACAGCGGAAACGCCTGTCCTGCGCCCTTACGCGGGGGTACGCCCGCGCAGTCCGGTGACCGCGATGAGGGCGCCGATCAGCAGCGTCACGCCGCCGACGATGAGCGCGGAGCGGGTGCCGGAGGCGTTGGACGCCGACAGGCTGAGGACCACGCCGAGCACGGCCACCCCGAGGGAGGAGCCGACCTGGCGTGCGGAGTTGAGCGTGCCGGCGCCGATGCCGGCGAACTCGGTGGGAACGGTGCTGGCGATGCCGGCGACCAGGGCCGGGAGGGTGAACGAGATGCCGAAGCCGAACGCGAGCAGACCGACCAGGGTGGCCACGAGCGCCAGCCCGGAGTTGCCGGTGAACGGTGCCTGGATCAGCGCGCCGGCACCCATGAGGACGAAGCCGATGGTGGCCGGGCGGCGTGGGCCGACCCGGCCGACCAGGCGCCCGGTGAAGATGGGGTTGATGGCGGTCGGGATGGTCAGCGGGAGGAAGGCCAGGCCCGCGAGGGACGCCGAGTAGCCGCGGCTGTCCTGGAAGAAGAGCGACAGCACGAACAGCAGGCCGGAGAGGCCGAAGTTGGCGAGCAGCCCGGCCACCAGCGCGGCGGAGAAGCCGCGGCGGCGGAACATCCGCGGCGGCAGCATGGCCGCGTCACCGGCCCGCATCTCGGCTCGAACGAAGATGATGGCGGCGACCGGCACGAGCACGAGGGCGATCAGCACCGCGCTGTCCGACCAGCCCTTGGCGGGGCCCTCGATCAGGGCGAACACCAACGCGGCCAGGGCGACGACGGCGCTGATCTGACCGGTCAGGTCAAGGCCGCTGCGCGGCTTGAGCGCGGTCTCCGACGCGAATCGGACCGTGACGACCAGGCTGATCAGCGTGAGGGGAACGTTGACCAGGAAGATGGCGCGCCAACCGACCGACTCCGTGAGTAGACCGCCCACCACCGGGCCCGCGACGAGCGCCGCGCCGGTGATCGCCGCCCACGAGCCGACCGCGCGGGCCCGCTCGGCGGGGACCGTGTACGAGTTGGTGATGATCGCCAGCGACGACGGAAGCAGCAGCGCGCCGGCGACGCCGAGCGCGAGGCGCAGCGCCACCAGGAAGCCGAGGCTCGTGGCGGCCGCCGAGATGCCGGACAGGACGCCGAACGCGACCAGCCCCCAGACGAAGACCCGCTTGCCGCCCAGCCGGTCCGACAGCCAACCAGCGGTCAGCAGCAGGGCGGCGAACGTCACCGTGTAGCCGTTGGTCACCCACTCGAGCGCGCTGAGCCCGACACCGAAGCTCCGGGAGATGGCGGGCAGTGCCACCGAGACGATGGTCAGGTCCAAGAGCACCATGAAGTAGCCGAGGGACAGCCCGATCAGAAGTGTGCGTGACGGCTTGCCCGACCGGTCCGATGCCACTACGGGTGGCGGCCCCGCCTGCGTTGCCATGTGTTTCTCCTCGATTGGGATTGCATTCCTTCACCGCTCCCTGCCAGGTGGCCGGGACTTTCCATTCAACCGGAGCCGCTGACCGATTTGTGGGTGGTGGTCCTCGGAAGGACCGGTGAGTATCATCGGCTGAGCCGATGGGTGCCGACGGGGGGCGACGCATGGAGCTGAGAAATCTTCGGGCCTTCGAGACCGTTGCACGAACGCTGAGCGTCACGCAGGCAGCGAAGGAACTGCATTACGCGCAATCCAGCATCAGTGACCAGATCCAGTCCCTGGAGCGGGAGCTGGGCGTCGAACTGCTCGACCGTTCCCAGCGCCGCCTGCGGCTGACTCCGCAGGGCGCGGTGCTCTCGGAGTACACCGACCGCATCCTGAAGTTGCTGGAAGAAGCGCGTTTCGCGGTCTCGCGTCCCGGCACGGAACTGGCGGTCGGTGCCCTGGAAACGGTGAGTGTGCACCTGCTGCCCCCGGTACTCGCCGCCTACCGCGACCAGAATCCGCAGATGCGGGTGAGGCTTGGGCACGACAACCGCGGCCAGTTGTACAAGGCGGTGCGCCGCGGCGATCTGGACCTGTGCCTGACTTTCGGGTCGCCCCCGCCGGACACGTCGCTGCGCTCGGAGACCTTGGCGGAGGAGCCACTGGTGATCATCGTGCCGCCGGCGCATCCACTCGCGGAGCGCGGCCGGGCCGGGTTGGCCGAGCTGGCCCGGGAGGCGTTTCTGGCCACGGAGCAGGGTTGCGGCTTTCGAGAGATGTTCGAGGGGGTGTTCGGCGCGGGCACGAAGGAGCCCGTCGCCGAGGTGTCGAGCATCGGCACGCTCGGTGCGTGCGTGGCGGCCGGCATGGGGTGTGCGCTGCTGCCGATGCTGTCGGTGCGCCACCAGGTCGCCCGGGGCGAGGTGGCTGTCGTGCAGAGCGAGGACACCGATCTGCGGACGACGTTGACGATGACGTGGCTGGACCGCAACTCCGCGAACCCCGGCCTGGTCAGCTTCCAGTCGATGCTGCGTACGCACCTCAGCGGCTGAACGTCCACGCCGGTCATCGGACCGCCTCGGGCAGGGGCACGGCCCGCAGACGGGCGCGGGCGATCTTGCCGGTGACCGTGGTGGGCAACTCGTCGATGACGACCAGCCGTTCCGGAAGCTTGTAGGTCGCCAGCCCTTTGCCGGACAGGTGGCCGGTCACCTCGTCCAGGGTCAGCCCGGCACCTTCGCGCAGCGCCACCACCAGACAGGAGCGCTGACCCAGCCGGGGGTCGGGCTCCGGCACGACCGCGTGCTGGGCGAGCTGGGGCAGATCGTTGAGCAGTTCCTCGACCTCGAGCGCGCTGAACTTGAGCCCACCGCGGTTGATGAGCTCGTCGGCGCGGCCGCGGTAGCCGACCGTTCCGTCCGGGTGAAGCGCGGCGAGGTCACCGGTGCGCAGCCAGCCGTCAGGGGTGAACGCGTCCCGGGTGGTGTCCGGCGCCCGGAAGTAGCCGCTGAACATGAAAGGGCTGCGGTACTGCAGTTCACCCGTCACACCGGGCCCGGCGAGCGCTCCGTTCGCGTCCACGATCCGTACCTCGGCGCCTGCGGCGGGCCGACCCACAGTGCTGGTGAGCTCCGCCGGGTCGTCGGGGCGGGTGTAGGTGCCCGCACCGACCTCCGTCATGCCCCACTGGACGATGACCCGGGCATCCAGCGTCCGTCGGATCCCGTCGACCAGTTCGCGGGGCACCGGGGCTCCGCCGGTGCGCACCTCGCGCAGTGACGGCAGCGCCCGGTCGGGCGTCGGCGCGCGTTCCAGCAGGGACACCAGGTCCCGCAGCTGCGCCGGTACGGCGAAGGCGGCCGTCGCGGAGGCACCGCACAGCAGATCGAGGAAGTCCTGCGCGTTCCACCCCTCGAACAGTCCGACGGCACCGCCGGTGACCAGGGCCAGGTGCACCGACAGCAGGCCGAAGGCGTGGCTGAGCGGGCTCGCGGAGACGATGGTGTCGGTCGCGTCGAGGCCACCATCCGCCGCGACGGCCCCGGCGTTGCCGAGCAGCCCGGCATGGCGGTGCACGCACAGCTTGGGGCGGCGCGAGGTCGTGCCGGACGACGCGAGCAGCAGCAGCGGCGCCTGCGGATCGCGCGGGGCCGGGGGCAGTTCGACGCCCGGATCCTCCGTCGCCATCAAGTCGGCGGAACCGATCAGGCCGGCGGTGGGCGGGGGCTCCTCGTCGCCGGAGAGCCAGACGTGGGTCAAGGACGGGCAGGCGGCGCGTACGGCGTCGATCTCAGCCATCCGTGAGCGTCCCCGGTGCGAGCCCCGGGCGACCAGTGCGACCGCGCCGGCCTGGGTGACCAGCGACTGCACCTCGTGCGCGCGGTAAGCAGTGTGCAGGGGCAGCAGCAGTACGCCGAGGCGGGCGGTGGCCGCATGCAGCACCAGCAGTTCCCAGCAGTTCGGCAGCTGGGTGGCGAGCACGTCGCCGGCGCGCAGCCCGGAACGGTGCAGGGCGCCCGCGGTGCGCTCGGACTGCGCCAGGCAGTCCTGCCAGGTGCGCCAGCGGTCACCGTCCCACACCGCGGCGGCCTCTCGCCCGGCGGCGGCCCGGCGCAGCACTTCGGTGAACGTCGAAGGGGCCGTCGGTGGCACGGCGGGACATTCCACGAAGAACCTCCTGGGAACGAACGACGTCACGGCATCGCGCCGGACCCGGCAAGGAGTGTTGTCCGCCGTTCGGGAAATAGTCCATGGCCCCGCTATAAAGAATCTTCATCGGCGCACGCCAGGTGGCCGAAGAGTGTTCCTTGTGGGCCAGTGGGTCGACGCTCCGCCAGCCCGGTGCCGCTGAGGTGCGCAAACGAAGCACCGACGAGGGATGATCCTGCCGAGACGCGAGTGCGCCGGGACCAATACCGACAAGATACGTCAATGGAATAAGCCGCAGGGACACCCTTCGTTGGGCACACGTAGAAGGTTTTCTTTTGGTTCGGCGCATCCGATGGAACGCATCGGATACACCGAAGGGCGGCGTTCATTGAGGTCGATAGGCTGATCCTAGACATTCGATGATCAACGCGGGAAAGTGGGCTTGCGAAATTCGAAGTATGCGCAGCAGACTTCCGGTGAACCCCTTACAGGAGGTCTCGATGCCCGCTCTTCATTCCTCCGGAAATGCCGTCGAGGACATTTCCGAGGAAGGCGTGTTCTCCCCTTCGGGCCGCCGGCAGCTCGCTGACACGATCAACGCCGCGCGGTTCGCGTCGACGGCCACCCCGGCGACCCTACTGGCCCCAGCCCCGCAGGACGGTGAAGCGGCCCGGCTGACCGAGCAGGCCTGCCTGTTCGACCACTGCGGCGTGCTGCTGTTTCCCGACACCCTGGAGGCGGGCCTGCGCCACCTCGACCGGCTGGGCCTGGCGCCGTTGCCGGCCGTGCCGAGCGTGGTGGTCCGGCACCGGCTGGTCACCCGCTACCTGCTGGACCCCGTCGGCTGTGACGTCGCCATCACCCGCTTGCGCCTGGAGTTGCCGGACGGCCGGCGGCACGCCGCAGTGGAGGTGTTCCTCTTCCCCCGCGACCGGGCCGGCTACCACAGCCGGATCGAGGACAACGAGGTCGCCCACGGTTTCGAACGGCACACCGCCTTCGTCGTACGCCGACCGAGCACGACGCTGCTGGCCAGGTTGGTCGCCTCCTGGCGGACCGACGCCGGCCTGCTCTGGGAGGGCGGCGGGTACAACCCGCACGAGGGCGGGCCCGAGGGGTCCACCGTCCTGTACTTCGTGCGCGACCAGGCGTACCAGACGCAGCGGCGGCGCTTCGAGCTGCACTGCGCCGGTGACTTCCGGGACTTCCTCGCCGGGCGCGCCCGAGACGTCGACGCGGTCGACCGCGCCTACCGCAGGTGGCAGGCCACCGGCCCGAGCGCCTCCGACTGAGCCCTTCACCCACACCTGGACGATCCACGAACAGCGGAGGACCCGTGCTGCGCAACGACCCCTTGACCCAACGCAATCTGCCTCTGACCTCCGAGCTCTACGACTACCTGCTCACCCAGGGCCGGATGGTTCCCGATGCGCTGCTGGCCGAGCTGGTGGAACGCACCCGCGAGGCCGCCCCGGGGCAGGCGCACATGAGCGTCGCACCCGAGGAAGGCGCCCTGCTCACCTTCCTCGTCCGGCTGTTGGGCGCCACCCGTGTCGTCGAGGTGGGCACCTTCACCGGCTTCTCGTCGCTCTGCCTGGCCCGGGGCCTGCCCCCGGGTGGCTCGCTGGTCACCTGCGACGTGTCCGACGAGTGGACCCGGCTGGCCCGCGAGTTCTGGAGTCGCGGTGGGGTGGCGGACCGCATCGAGTTGCGGCTCGGGCCGGCGCTCGACACCCTGCGCGCCCTGCCCGCCGAGCCGCACCTCGACCTGGCCTTCATCGACGCCGACAAGCCCGGATACGTCGGCTACTGGGAGGAACTGGTGCCGCGGCTGCGGCCCGGCGCGCTGCTCATGGTGGACAACACCCTCTTCAGCGGCGAGGTGATCGACGACTACCCCGGCGAGAAGGCAGCCGCCATCCGCGTCTTCAACGAGCACGCCCGCCGCGACCCCCGGGTCGAGCTCGTCATCCTGCCGATCGCGGACGGACTCACCCTGGCCCGCCGGCTGCCGTCTGGCGAGGTAGGGGCCTGATGGCCCGCTACCCGTGGCCGTCAGCCACCGCCGCGGCGCCGTTCCCCGACCTCGACGACGACGTCCCGTGGGACTTCGGCGTGGCGGAACAACAGCCCGACTGGGCCGATCCGGTCCGGGCCGCAGCGGTCCGCGCCGAACTGGCCCGGCTGCCCGCCCTCGTGACCTGGGACGAGGTGCGTCAGCTCCGCAGCCTGCTCGCCGAGGCGGCGACCGGCGACTACCTCGTCGTCCAGGCCGGTGACTGCGCCGAGGATCCGGCGGAGTGCACCCCGTCGACGGTGCTGCGTAAGGCCGGCCTGCTCGACGCGCTGGCCGGCGTGATGGCGGCCGCCACCGGCAAGCCGGTGCTGCGGATCGGGCGGATCGCCGGGCAGTTCGCCAAGCCGCGCAGCGCCAGCACCGAGGTCGTCGACGGCGTCGAGCTGCCCGTCTACCGTGGACACCTGGTCAACGGGCCCGAGCCGACGGCGACGGCCCGGCGGGCGACGCCCGAGCGCATGCTGGACTGCTACCACGCGGCCTTCTCGGCCGTCACGGACCTACGACGGCGGATCAGCGCCTGGACGCCCGCCTCCGGCGCGCCGGTCTGGACCAGCCACGAGGCGCTGGTCTTCGACTACGAGCTGCCGCTGCTGCGGCGTACGTCGTCCGGCACCATCCTGGCCTCCACGCACCTGCCGTGGATTGGCGAACGGACCAGACGCCCGGACGGGCCGCACGCGATGATGCTGGCACGCACCGCCAACCCGGTCGCCTGCAAGGTCGGGCCGACGACCCGCCCGGAGGACCTGCTCGCCCTGTGTGCCCGCCTGGATCCGGGGCGCGAGCCGGGTCGGCTCACGCTGATCGCCCGCATGGGCGCCGGGGCGGCGGCCGCCGCGCTGCCCCCGCTGGTGTCCGCCGTACGGCGCGCCGGGCACCCGGTCGTGTGGCTGTGCGACCCGATGCACGGCAACACCGAGAAGACGCCGTCCGGCGTCAAGGTCCGGTCGGTGCGCACCGTCGTCGCCGAGGTGCGTGCCTTCCAGGCGGCCGTGACCACGGCCGGCGGGACGGCGGCCGGCCTGCACCTGGAGACGACCCCGTTCGACGTCGCGGAGTGCGTCTGGGAGGACCCGGCGGAGTTCGAGCCCGGGGCCGTGACCGAGACCTACTGCGATCCCCGCCTCAACACGGCTCAGGCCGTCGAGGTGGTCAGGGCATGGGCGACCCCGTCCGTGCCGAACCGGAGAAAGGAAGTTCTGTCATGAGCGAAACGGTCATCCGTGCCGACGACGGCACCTTCACGATGGTCAACGTCTTCCAGGTCGAACCGGACAAGCAGCGGGAACTGGCCGAGGTGCTGACCGAGAGCGCCGACAAGTTCATCCGGCACCGGCCCGGCTGCATCTCCGTCAACATCCTGGCCAGCCTCGACGGCACCCGCGTCACGTACCTCGCCCAGTGGCAGAGCAAGCGTGACATCAAGGCGACCATGTCCGACCCCGACGTCCAGGTCGGCCGGGACAAGGCGGCCAAGCTGGCGAAGCCGGACCCGCACGCGTACACCGTCTTCTCCGTGCACCACCCGGAGAGCTGACCGCCTCGTGCCCCCCGGGGCGGACCGGCGCGGGCCGGTCCGCCCCGCTCCTCTGCTGCAGCGACCAAGGGAGTTCCGTGTACCGACGCCTCTTCACCTCGGAGTCCGTGACCGAGGGTCACCCCGACAAGATCGCGGACCGGATCAGCGACACCGTCCTGGACGCCCTGCTGGCCCAGGACCCGCGGGCCCGCGTCGCCGTGGAGTGCCTGATCACCACCGGCCAGGTGCACATCGCCGGCGAGGTGACCACCACCGCGTACGCCGACATCGCCCGGCTGGTCCGCGAGGCCATCCTCGACATCGGCTACGACGCCTCGGCGAAGGGCTTCGACGGCGCCTCCTGCGGTGTCTCGATCTCGCTCGGCGCGCAGTCGCCGGACATCGCGCTCGGCGTCGACGCCGATGGCGACCCGCTGCGGAACCAGGGCGCCGGCGACCAGGGCCTGATGTTCGGCTACGCCTGCGACGAGACGCCCGAGCTGATGCCGCTGCCGATCCAACTGGCGCACCGGCTCGCCGAACGCCTGACCGCGGTCCGCCGCGACGGCACGGTGGCCTACCTGCGCCCGGACGGCAAGACGCAGGTCACGCTGGAGTATCTCGGCCCGCGCACCGCCCGGCTGGACACGGTGGTGGTGTCGTCACAGCACGCACCGCACGTCGACCTGGAGAACCTGCTGACGCCGGACATCCGGGCTCACGTCGTCGAACCGGTGCTCGACGTGGCCAGCAAGCACGGCCTCGACCTGGAGACCGACGGCTACCGGCTCCTGGTCAACCCGACCGGCCGGTTCGAGGTCGGCGGCCCGATGGGCGACGCCGGCCTCACGGGACGCAAGATCATCGTCGACACGTACGGCGGGATGGCCCGGCACGGTGGCGGCGCCTTCTCCGGCAAGGACCCGTCGAAGGTCGACCGCTCCGCCGCGTACGCGATGCGCTGGGTGGCCAAGAACGTCGTCGCGGCCGGGCTGGCCCGCCGCTGCGAGGTGCAGGTCGCGTACGCGATCGGCCGGGCCGAGCCGGTGGGCCTGTTCGTCGAGACGTTCGGCACCGAGACGGTGCCACCGGCCGCGATCGAGAAGGCCGTCACCGAGGTCTTCGACCTGCGGCCCGCTGCGATCATCCGGGACCTGGACCTGCTGCGCCCGATCTACGCGCAGACCGCCGCCTACGGTCACTTCGGCCGGGAGCTTCCCGACCTGACCTGGGAGCGCACCGACCGCGCGGCCGCCCTCGCCGGGCTGGCGGGGCGGTGAACGCTCCGGTGCGCTGAACGGAACCGAGCCGGCGCAGGAAGTCCGGCACACTCCAGGTGACGAGGGCACCCGGGGCCGGGCCGACTCGGCCCGGCCCCGGTGCGCCGGTCAGTTGCGGAGGCTCCACTGCTGGTTGGTGCCGCCGTTGCACGACCAGAGGATGATCTTCGTGCCGTTGGCGGTGGCGGCGCCGTTGGCATCGAGGCAGAGCCCGGACTGGACGTTGGTGACGGTGCCGTTGGCGTTGACGTTCCACTGCTGGTTGGTGCCGCCGTGGCAGTCCCAGATGATGACCGTGGTGCCGTTGCTCGTGCCCGCGCCGTTCGCGTCCAGGCACTTGTTGCCGTACCCGGTCAGTTGCTTGTTGGCGGTGTAGGTCCACTGCTGGTTCGTGCCGCCGGAGCAGTCCCACAGCTGCACCTGCGTGCCGTTGGTGGTGGAGGAGTTCGGCACCTCCACGCAGCGGCCGGACTGGCCGCCCACGAGCCGGCCGCCCTGCGGGCCGCTGCCGCCGCTCTGCTGCCGGACGATCGAGCTCGACTCGGCCGACCGGTTGCCCTGCGCGTCGAGGACGTAGAGGCGGTACTCGCCCTGCGTCGTCGGCACGGCGATGGACGTGGCGGTGCCCCCGGCCCTGGTCATCGTCGGTCCGGCGGTGAAGGTGGTCGTGCCGGCGGGCGCCAGCCAGACCGCCCTGGTCGCGTCGCCCGTGCTCCGGATCGGGATCGACGCCGTCCCGCTGGTGACGTAGGTGCTGGCGGGCAGGACGTAGTTCGGCAGGGACAGGTTGGCCGCCGGGACGATGTCCCGGAACGTGTCCTCCAGGCCGGAGTTGGCGGCGATGCCGTACGCCTGCGCGGGCCAGACGTAGTCGGAGGAGACGATGATGTCGCCGACCGTGCTGTTGGGCAGGTTCTTGTTCGAGACCTTGTTGATCGGGCCGTAGATCTGCGTGATGCTCAGGTCGTGCTTCCGCCCGAAGTCGTCGGAGTTGATCATCCAGGTGATGTTCTTGTCCACGCTGAGCACGTTGTCGCGGAAGGTGATGTAGGCCGATCCCTCGTCCGGGTGCAGGCCGTACTTGTGCCCGGCCGGCACGCCCTGGAGGTAGTTGTTGGTGATCGTGGTGCCCGGCTGGCTGCCGAGGGTGTAGATGGGCGCCGTGTCGCTGAGGCGCTGCACCGTGTCGATGATGTGGTTGTAGCTGATGGTGTTGTTGCGGGCCGTCGTGGTCGGCCGGTTGGGCGCGATCGAGCCTGACGACCCGTCGAAGTTCCACCAGCCCCAACCGAGCGTGATGCCCGACCACGGGGACTTCTCGATCCGGTTGCGCTGCACGCTCAGGGTGTCGACGAAGTACGCCGAGATGGGGCTGTGCCCGTTGAACAGCACCGCGCTGTCGTAGAGGTAGTTGTTCCTGATGTCGATGTTCTTCGGCAGCCCCTCGACCTGCGGGGACCACTTCTCACGGTTGCTCGACGTCCCGTCGCCGATGTAGACGTGCTGGGGGTGGCCGACGGTGATGGCGGAGCCGGCGACGTCGTTGGTGAAGTTGCCGACCAGTTGGCTGCTCTGCACGTCGTTCACCATGTTGATGCCGTCGGCGCCGGTGTGCTGGATGCGGTTGCGTTGCAGGAGGATCCCGTCGGCGTTCTCCACCTGGATCATGCCGGGGGTGACGTCGACGTTGCGGTAGTAGTAGTCGTGGAAGTTCCGCTTCGCGTACGCCTGCGCCCCGAGGTTGCCCTGCTGCGCCTGCTTGAACGACGACCCGGCGACGTTGAACAGGTTCCAGTCGGAGTGCTGGACGGTGAGGCCGGAGAACGTGATGTTCCGCGCGTGGCTGCTCGTCGAGGTGCCGGCGACCCGCAGCAGGGTGGTCACGTTGTTCGGCGCGAAGACCGACGCGGTCGTCATGTTCTCGGCGCTGCTCTTGTAGTAGTAGAGCGTCCGGCTGCCCTTGTCGAAGTAGAACTCGCCCGGGGCGTCCAGGAACTCGTAGGCGTTCATCACCTTGTGGCTGCCGCCCGTCTGGGCGTTGCCGTTGAACGCGCCCTGGGCGATGGCGGCACCCGGCTGCTGGAACAGCGCCACCCGGTTCGCGCCGTCGGAGCTCGTGGTCACCTGGCGGACCCCCACGATCGCCGTGGTCCAGGTCGTCGCCGTCTCGATCTCGATGTCGTCGGCGTTGCGGGCGACGGCGGGGAAGTCGTTCAGGTTGTACTTGGCGCCGTCGCACTGCGAGCCCGACTCCCAGGCCCACGCGGCCTGCCCGGCCGTGATCGTGTACGTCCCGTAGCAGCCCGCCGAGCCGATGGTCTTCGACGCCATGTACGCCCGCTTGTCGTTGACGTACAGCGCGCGCAGTTTGTTGGCGCGGTCGAGCGGCGCCTTCCAGATGTTGCCGCTGTGCTGGGTCCACCCGGTCACCTGCACGCCGCCTTCGAGCACCGGCGTCTCGTTGGGATAGGCGGCGTAGCTGACCCGGTGTCCGTTGGTGCCGGAGTCGCCGGCCCCGAACTCGATCGTGCTGCCCACCGGGTAGCTTCCACCACGCAGGTAGACCTCGATGTCGCCGGTCATGTTCGCATTCACTGTGCGGACGACGTCCCGCGCACGTTGCAGTGTCCTGAATGGCGACTGGAGCGTGCCGGGGTTGGCGTCGTTTCCGTCCGGGGCGACATAGTAGGTCTGTTGGACGGCGGCCGAGGCCGGCAGTTGATTCCCGACCACTGCCGGTAGCGTGGAGGCGACGGCCAGCGCAACCGCCAGCAGTGACCTTCGAACGGTGGAGACGGCTGGTTTCACGTACCATTCCTTTCGCTTACCGCCGACAGGACATGTTCGCTGGACATTCGTCCTCGGGGCGCGACGGTGGACCACCGCACGAATAACGGCCGACGGCGGGAGAACACGGGGCTATTCCGACCATGGTGGTTCCTTGACAAAGGCGCAGCAAGAACAGGCGCGAGGCCACGTACGCTTCGGCGATAAACACCGACCGGCGGCACCTATCGTGCCGTCGGGAACGCCCGCTGCCCGCTCACGCCCGCTTGCCCATGGTCACAGAATTCTGCCTTGCAGCGTAGACGTCATACGTTTACGGCGCAACCATCAGATCGCCCGCCGACTATGCATAATCGCCGTCGCCGTCGCCGCGGCCGCTGGCCGGGCCGGAGCCGGGCGCGGCTCCCCCACCACGGCTTTCGGGTCCACGGCCCAACGGCTCCCGAGCGCCCACCGAGGCGCCGAGCCATCAGGTGATTTCCCGAAGGGGCGTCACGCCTGCGACGCAGGATTCGCGGCCGGCAAGGCGCTGGCCCGGGTCGACCACGCATTCCCCGATGGGCGGGCACTCCCGCCGGAGTCGACGTCGCCGGCCGCTCCGGCGGTGCCCGTCGACTCGATCCGCTGGTGCAGCAGGACCGCCCCGACCAGGGTGGAGGGTGCGGTCAGCAGGTACAGGGCGACGCCCGGCACCGCGAACACCGGGCTGATCGGCAGCAGCGTGAGCATCCGCACCGACAACACCGGCAGAATCAGGACGCAGATGCTGGTCATGCCGAAGCCGAGCGTGAAGCCGAGGTTCCGCCAGGCGAAGCGAAGCTGCTCGCCGACGCCCCGCACGCCATGATGGTGCAGCGGCACGGCGAGCACCAGCGAGCCGGTCAGAAAGCCGTTGAACAGCAGGCCGACCCCGAAGGCCGCGACGAGGTTCACGCCGGGAATCCACAGCAGCGGCAGGATGATCAGCCAGCCCACGTGCAGAACCAGGGTGACGATGACCGTCTGACGCAGGCAGACCGCCGCCGAGCGAAACCACGACGGCGCGCCCTGGTTCGTCCCGCCGGTGCGGCGGATCACGCCGCGGGTCAGGGCCGGGAAGAACGCCGCACCGAACAGCATGGTCAGCGGCACGGTGAGCGCGGTCATCGCGCCGTGGAAGAACAGGCTGAACGCGGCCCACAGCGCCTTGTCGACGATCCATCGCACGACCTCGGGCCAACCGGACGCGAACCCCAGCAGCCAACCGGTGAGCCGCTCGACCAGCATCCCGGTGGCTTCCTGCAACCCCAGCAGCGCCAGGCCGGTCAGCGCGAGGGGAAGCAGCACGAACGCCCAGAGGGCGGGCGTGGTGACGAACAGCCTGCCACCGCGGAAGAAGTAACCGACACCGATGAAGAAGCGCCCGATCCTGGTGCCGGTCGCCTTCGCGGCGCGCAGCGTCTGGTGCCCCGCGACCCCGACGGCATGCCCCGCAGCACCCGCCATCCGGGCTGCTGATGAGCCGGTCCCGTCCCATGCCATCGGCCCGCCCGCAGCCGGCGCCGCCTGATTCCCCGACTCCACTGGCACCAGCTGCGCACTCGACGGGACCCGGTAGGCCGGAGGGAAGCCATGGGCCGACGGGAGGACCTGGCCGGTCGACGGATCACTCGGCGGAAACGGACGCGGCTGCGGATCCATGCGTCAGGCCCTCCAGGGGTTCGTTCGAGACGGCGAGCGGCGAGCCTCGGGGCCGACAGGCTTCTCAACGGCCCGCCGGCGGTAGCCGATCCTGCGGATCTTCCGAGTTGCCGGGTGGACGATGGCATTCTCGACGCCCGACCAGGCTCGGACCACCGGATCGCCGTCCATTCAGGACACTAGCGATCCAGGCCGGCCACCCGCCACCCCGTCCACGGCACACCGCCGCAGAAGCTGACCGCCCGCTGCCGGCCTCAGCCCGCGGCGTCACCGGACCGACCTGGGCCGGTCCCGGAACGCAGGCCGCCCGACGCGATGCCGCGCCGCACGCGGCACGCCAGGAAGAAGGGCGGTCACGATATCGAGATCCGCCACCCTGATGCCGACGTGGTCGAAGAGCCGTCTCCTCCTACGGCACGGGCTCCAGCACGACGACGGGGATCTGGCGGGTGGTCTTCCGCTCGTAGTCGGCGAAACCCGGGTACGCGGCCTTCTGCGCGTCCCAGATCCTCTCCCGCTCCTCCCCCGTGGCGACCCTGGCGACCAGCTCGACCGTGTCCGTACCGATCTCCGCTCGGACCCGCGGGTGGACGAGCAGGTTGTGGTACCAGTCGGGATTGGTGGGTGCACCGGCCTTGGAGGCGAACACGGCGTACCCGCCGTCCACCTCCTGGTACATCATCGGGTTCACCCGGGGCTGACCGCTCTTGGCGCCGACGGTGTGCAACAGCAGCAGCGGAGCACCGGCGAACTGGCCGCCCACCTGCCCACCGTTCGCACGGAACTCGGAAATTATCCTGTCGTTCCAGTCACTCACTGGCCACTCCTCGCCCCGGCCGGCCACCTTCTGCACCACCATCCTGTCAGCTCCCGCCGTGCGAGACGACCTGACCGTCTGCCGGTGTGCAGGCTGTTCGCCCACACCAGCGCCACCACCCGATGAGCGTGACCGTCACCGACGGGCTTCGAGTGGCGGCGCGCGTCCATCCCGTCCGGGCAGGAGAGCCTCGGCCCAACGGCTCCCGAGCACCCACCGAGCACCGGGCCACCGGAGCGGCACCGAGAAAGGCCCTGACCTGGGGCGAAACCCCAGGTCAGGGCCTTGTCGCTAGCGCGCCGCCAGGGCTCGAAACCAGGACCGCTCAGCGCCGGCGCGCCGAAGCGGGGCTTCCTGGCCGGCGCGGTGCCGGACGGCGGGGGCCGGCCGGCCGGGCGGGTGCCACCAGGTGCCACAGGGAGGCCCACTGGTGGGCGGTCAGGTCCTTGGGCAGGTGCTGCGGCCCCACCCGGTTGGCCCGTTGCCAGTCCTGCTGGTCCTTGCGGGCGATCCGCCCGGTCCGCTGAAGGATCTCCGGCAATCCGTGCCCCTTGCCGGTGAACACCAGCCGGACGAATTCCTGGTAACCCCTCCGGTCGTCGACCAGCGGGGTCCCACGACGGACCATGGAGAACAGCCCGCCGTCGACGGAAGGGACAGGCCGGAAGGCGCGGGCCGGAACCCGGGAGTGCAGTTCGAAGTCGTACCAGGGCCACCAGCTCGCGGTCAGCAGCGTCGCGCCGCCGACGCCGGCCCGCCTGCGGGCCACCTCCCACTGCACCAGCAGCACCGCCGTGTGCCAGTGGTCCGCGGCGAGGAGAGCCCGCACGATGGGGGTGGTCACGTGGAAGGGGATGTTCCCGACGACCACGTGCGGATACTGGGGGAACCGGAAGCTCAGGACGTCCGCGCAGACCACGGTGACGTTGTCGGGTGTCTGCCGGCTGAGCCGCTTGGAACGCTTGGAGTCGATCTCCACTGCGGTCAACTCCCTTCCCTGCCGGCTCAGGGGTAGGGTCAGCGCGCCGTCGCCGGCGCCGATCTCCACGATAGGGCCGTCGGTCCGGGCGACGAGCTCGACGAAATCGTCGATCACCGAGCGGTCGACCAGGAAATTCTGGCCGAATTCATGTCGCCCGGCGTGCTGGATGTAGGGCATGTGCGTGCTCCGCGAATATCGTTCGGAGCCGGTCGGCAGGGAACGCCGCACCGGCAGTGACCCGATGGGCGGCGACACTCATCAAGAGGAGCGATGGTCCGCCGCTATGCGCGGCGGAGCCTCATGAAGCACACAACAGCCATGACGGGCACTATACCCGACGACTGAAACGACGGTGCGGGCCACCGGGAACTGGCTTTCTTCGGCCTTGGCCACCCGCTCTCACCAGTCGATCTCCATCAGCGGAGGAAACCCCGTCGGTCCCCCCAGCCGTCGGCGACGTCGGTCTCCATCTGGTTCAGCCGCGCGGTCACCGCCTGGTCGAATCCGTCCAGGAAGTATTCGTCGCCAGGCTTCGCCACCACCGATCCGCCGCTGGTCACGAACGTCTCCACCACCTGCGCCAATGTCGTGCCGGGAGATACCGTGCCGATGCGATAGCGGTCGGCACCGGCCAGGCCCGGAAACGCCGCCTCCCGGTAGAGGTAGACGTCACCGAGGATATCCACCTGCACCGACACCTGCGGGTGGGCCGCGGGGCGCATCGTCTCCGGCCGGATACGCACGAGCTCCACGTCGCTTCCCGTCATCAGGCTGTGCAGGGCGTAGCCGTAGTCGATGTGCAGGGTCGGCGTCCGCTCCATTGCCCTCTCCCGGAACCGGTGCAGCTCGGCCTGGAGCTCGGCGCGCTCCTCCGGGGAGAGCTTCCCGTCCGGCCGCCCGCTGTAGTCCTCCCGCAGGTTGATGTAGTCCAGCGGGCGGTCCGGTGCCGCCTCGTTGAGCTCGGCGACGAAGTCGATCAGCGCGCTCAGCCGCCCGGCGCGGCCGGGCAGGACGATGTAGCTGAGGCCGAGCCGCACCGGCTCGCCCCGCTCGGCACGCAGCTGCTGGAACCGCGTGAGGTTCGCCCGTACCCGGGTGAAGGCCCCCTGCTTGCCGGTGGTCGCCCGGTATTCCTCGTCGTTCAACCCGTACAGCGACGTGCGGATGGCGTGCAGGCTCCACAATCCCCGCTCACCCTTGAGCTTCTGCTCCGTGAGGGCGAACGAGTTGGTGTAGAGGATGATCCGAAATCCCCGCTCGGCCGCCCGGCTGACCAGTGCACCGAGCCCGGGGTTGGTGAGTGGCTCGAGGCCACCGGAGACGTACATCGCGTCGCGGTTGTGCGCGGGAACCTCGTCGATGACAGAGGCGAACATGGCGTTCCCGTCGTCCAGCGCCGAGGCCTGGTAGCGGGCCCCGGTGACCCTTACGCAGAAGTGACAGCGGAACATGCACGTGGGGCCCGGGTAGAGCCCGACGAGATGCGGAAACGTCGGCCTCCTGTCGAGCACGGCGTCGAAGACGCCGGCCCTTTCGAGGCCGAGCACCGTGTTGGTCCAGTAGCGACCGGACGGTCCGTTCTCCACTGCGGTGCGCAACCCGGGAATCCGGGCGAACAGGTCCAGCAGCCGCCCGAACCCGGCCCGGTCCAGGCCGATTTCGCGGCGGGCCTGCTCAAGCGGCAGGAAAGGGGTGGTCCCGTAGATGCGTGCCAATGCCACCAACCCCTGGGCGGCGGCCCCGATCTCTGCCGGCGGCACGATTCCTGAGCCGGCGACCTCGTCGTACAGCACGCGCGCCGCCGCGGTCGGGTCGCTGCCGGGGACAGCGCAGGTCGCCACGGGATTCGAGGCGGAGATCTCCATGGTCACGGGCCCTCCCACACGTCCGTCCGGTGCCGTTCGGTCAACCGGGTGCCACCACGCTCTGTCCGTCGGGCCCGGGCCGCTGTTGCCACCGAGCGGTCAATTCGAATCCCCGGGAGACCGCCAACCGCACGATGTTGCACACCCTGCGGATGTCTTCCCGGGAGATGGCGGAGCCGGTCGGCAGCGCCAGGACGCGCGCCGAGAGCCGCTCGGTGTGCGGCAGCTGGAACTGCTGCCGGGACCGGTAGGGCTCCAATTGGTGACAGGCCGGCGAGAAGTAGCGCTGCGCCACGACGTTCTCGGCCCGGAGCAGGTCGACGAGCAGGTCGCGGTGCAACCCGGTGACGTCCGGGTCGATCTCGACGATCACGTACTGGTAGTTGTGCCGCTCCTCGGGGACGAAGTCGATCACGCTGAGGCCGGGAATCCGGGCCAGCTCCCCGCAGTACTGCTCGTAGTTGGCCTGGTTGTGGCGGGCCACCTCGGGGAACGCGTCGAGCGAGGTGAGCCCCATGGCGGCGGACGCCTCGCTCATCTTCGCGTTGGTGCCGCCGGCCGCGCTGGGGCTGTGCAGGCCGAAGCCGAAGTTCGCCAGGGAGCGGACGCGGTGGGCGAGGTCGTCGTCGTCGGTGACGATCGCCCCGCCCTCGAAGGCGTTGACGACCTTCGTCGCGTGGAAGCTGAACACCTCGGCGTGGCCGAACCGCCCCACCGGTCGACCCTGTGAGGTGCACCCGATGGCGTGGGCGGCGTCGAAGAACAGGCGCAGGCCCGCGTCGGCGGTCACCTTCTCCAGCGCGTCGACGTCGCAGGGCCGGCCCCACAGGTGGACGCCGAAGACCGCCGACGTGCGTGGCGTGATGGCCGCGGCGACCGCCACGTGGTCGAGGCATCCGGTGCGCGGGTCGATGTCGCAGAAGACCGGGTCCAGCCCGAGCCAGCGCACCGCGTGCGCGGTCGCGGCGAAGGTGAGCGATGGCATGATCACCTCACCGGTCAGCTCCGTGGCGTGCGCGAGCAGCTGGAGGGCCACCGTGGCGTTGCACGTCGCCACGCAGTTGCCGACCCCGACCATGTCGGCGACCCGCTCCTCGAACTCCCGTGCCAGCGGCCCGTTGTTGGTCAACCACTCGTTGTCGAGCGCCCAGGACAGCCGGTCGAACAGCCTGGCCCGATCGATCCGGTTGGGGCGCCCGACGTGGATCTGCTGGAGGAAGCTGGCGTGTCCTCCGAAGAGTGCCAGATCCCCGAGATCTCGCTTCATCGTCTGCCTCCCTCTACGGGCCACAGCTTCGCCAGCTCCGGATGCCGCCCGGGAGGCGGCGACGCTCAGGTCCTGGCGTACGCGCTGAGCTCGGCGGCCAGGTCGGGGGCCACCCGCGCCCGCAGCAGGGTGCCGTCGGCCGTGTGCTCCTCGGCCAGCACGTCGCCGTCGGCGTGCACCCGGGCCACGAGGCTGCCCGCGACGTACGGGATCAGGACGTCGACCTGGACCTCCCGGTGCGGCAGCGCGGCCTCCAGCAACTGCCGAAGCGTGTCGATGCCCTGACCGGTGCGGGCCGAGACGACGACGTGGTGCGGCTCGGCCTCCGCCAACGCGGCCAGGGCGGCCGGGGTGGCGGCGTCGGCCTTGTTGATCACGACGAGTTCGGGCACTCCCGCCGCGTCCACGTCCCGGATGACCGCGCGCACCGAGGCGAGCTGCTCCAGCGGGGCGGGGTGGGCACCGTCCACCACGTGCAGCAGGAGGTCGGCCTCGGCCACCTCTTCCAGGGTGGAGCGGAACGCCTCCACCAGGTGGTGCGGCAGGTGCCGGACGAATCCGACGGTGTCGGTGATCGTGTAGCTGCGCCCGCTCGGGGTGGTGGCCCGGCGCACCGTCGGGTCGAGGGTGGCGAACAGCGCGTTCTGCACCAGCACGCTCGCGCCAGTGAGCCGGTTGAGCAGCGAGGACTTGCCGGCATTGGTGTAACCGGCGATCGCGACCGACGGGACGCTGTTGCGCCGCCGATCGCGGCGCTTGAGTTCGCGGCCGGACTTCATCTCCGCGATCTCCCGTCGGAGCCGGGCCATCCTCTCGTGGATGCGCCGCCGGTCGGTCTCGATCTTGGTCTCGCCGGGTCCCCGGGTGGCCATGCCACCGCCGCCGGCGCCTCCGCCCATCTGCCGGGAGAGCGACTGGCCCCAGCCGCGCAGCCGCGGCAGCATGTACTGCATCTGTGCCAGGGCCACCTGCGCCTTCCCCTCGCGGGACGTGGCGTGCTGGGCGAAGATGTCGAGGATCAGCGCGGTGCGGTCCACCACCTTGGCGTCGACGACCTCTTCGAGGCGTACCAGTTGGGCGGGGCTCAGCTCACCGTCGCAGATCACCGTGTCGGCCCCCACCTCCTGGACGATGTCCCGCAACTCCCGCGCCTTGCCGGAGCCGATGTACGTCGCCGGGTCGGGCCGGTCGCGGCGCTGGATCACCCCGTCGAGCACCACGGCTCCCGCGGTCTCGGCGAGTGCCGCCAACTCGGCGAGGGACCGTTCGGCCTCGTCGGCGGTGCCCGAGGTCCACACGCCGACCAGGACGACGCGCTCCAGCCGCACCTGCCGGTACTCGACCTCCGTGACGTCGGCCCTCTCGGTCGACAGCCCGGCGACCCGCCGCAGGGCGGCCCGGTCGAGCCGTCGACCGTCGGCCTCGGCGTCGACCCCGAGGTCGGCGTGGGCGTCGTCCATCAGGGCGTCGGCCTTCGCCGGATGCGGGGAATGGTGCGCTGCGGAGGTCATCTGGGTCCTTTGCCGGGGGGATGCCAATCTCGTTGGAAGGCTTCCGGTCCCTTGCAGGCTTCCGGAT
Organism: Micromonospora sp. WMMD712; assembly: GCF_029581295.1. NCBI lineage: Bacteria > Bacillati > Actinomycetota > Actinomycetes > Micromonosporales > Micromonosporaceae > Micromonospora > Micromonospora sp. WMMD712. The sequence goes on along the minus strand of NZ_CP120743.1, from coordinate 6,030,300 downwards.
GGCGGCGCGGGAAGCGAGGTTCGCCGGTCACACACTTCGCCGCGGCCGAAGCCGCGATGTGTGCGGGCGTCACCGGGTCGCCGGCCCGCGCCCGACCGCCACGGACACGCACCGGCGGGGCCGCGGTGGGTGCGGGATCGCCGTCGTCGCCAAGTGTGTTTCCGACGCACCTGGGCAAGGCAGGCGTCGCCGGGCGATGGTGGGACCGGGGGGCCGGGTCTGCCGTGATCAGCACATCGTCCCGCCGCAGGAGGGGAGTGATGGTGCCGACGCTCGACGTCCGCGAGGAGGTGACCGCGGCAAGGTCCGATCCGGACGCCGTGTCCCGGTTCTGCGCCGCCCTGCTGGCCTCGTTGCCCCGCGCCGACCAGCGACGCAAGGGCGAGCTGTACGTCCGGGGGCTGCTGACCGCCTCCGGCCGCAAGACCATGCGCAACCTGGCCGCCATCGCCGACGATCCGGCGGCGGCACAGAGCATGCACCACTTCATCAGTTGCTCCACCTGGGAGTGGGAGACCGTCCGTGCCGCGCTCGCCGGCCACCTGGACCGGACGCTGTCGCCCCGGGCCTGGGTGGTGCGGTCGATGCTGGTGCCGAAGACCGGCCGGCACTCGGTCGGCGTGGAACGCCGGTACGTGCCGGCGCTGGGCGAGACGGTCAACAGCCAGCAGAGCTACGGCCTCTGGCTGGCCTCGGAGACCGTCGCCGCGCCGATCAACTGGCAGTTGTCCATCGGTAAGGGTTGGCTCCAGGACAACCGCGCCCGCGCGAGCGTACCGGCGGACGAGGACGGCACGACCAGCGACGGCGCGGCGGTGCAGGCGGTGCTGAAGGCCGCGGCCTGGGGGATCGGCCCTCGCCCGGTGGTCATGGACGCCCGGCACTCGGCGCTGCCCCCGCTGATCGAGGCGTTCACCACGGCGGGTCTGCCCTTCCTGCTGCGGATCAGCAGCGGCTGCACCCTGCTGGCCGCCGGGCCCGGCCCGCGCGAGAACCGGGTCGCGGCGGCCTCCGCCGAACACCTGCTCAGCCTGACGCGGGCCCAGCGCCGTCCGGTGGAGTGGATCGACCCGGCCAGCCCCGGCGCACGGCGCACCAGCCTGGTCGCGCCGCTACAGGTCTATTGGCCGGGCCTGTCCGGCGCCCGCCCACCCGGTCCGTCCGTCCCGGCCCCGCCGGGGGCGGCGCGCGCCGCCGCGCCCGGGCTGCCCCTGACACTGCTCGGCAAGTGGCAGACCTACGAGCGCGGCGTACGGCAGATGTGGCTGACCAACATGACCGACGCCGGGTACGGCCCACTGCTGCGGTTGAGCAAGCTCACCCGGCGGGTCGAGACCGACTTCTCCCAGGTCAGCCTCGACGTGGGCATCCAAGACTTCGAGGGTCGGTCATACCAAGGCTGGCACCGGCACGTCACCTTGGCGTCCGTGGCGCACGCCCTGCGGATGCTGGAGGGCGGTGCCGCCGGGTAGGCCGCGCGGGCTGGTCCGGCTCCTGCGATGAGCCCGGATAGCCCCGTTCCTGGCAGAGCAGGCCACGGATCCGGTGCAGGCGCAGAGCGAGCTGCGTGTCGAGGGCCCGGTCCGGCTGCCGCCAGTCCCGGCCGAGCAACTGGGAGATGCGGTCCAGCCGGCGGGACACGGTGTTCGGATGCAGATGCAGCATCTCCGCCGCCCGGGTACGGCTGCCCGCCGAGTCGAAGTAGGTCTGCAGGGTCTCCCTGAGATTCGTGAGCCGGCGCGCGTCGTAGCTCAGCACGGGTCCGATGACCCGGTCGACGAAACCGGTGACGTCGTGGCCGCCGGCGACCAGCAGCCCGAGGAAGCCCAGGTCCCGTGAGCAGGCCGCCCGCCCCTTCGCGTCCAGCGCGGCCAGGGCGTCGACGCACCGGGCCGCCTCCTGGTAGGTGCGGCTGACCGAGTCCGCCGTGCGCACCGGTCCGGCGCCTCCGGCCGTGACCGGTAGGCCGAGCAGCCCGCTCAGTTCCCGCGTCACGTCCCGGGCCCGGGCCCCCGGGTCGTCACCGGGCAGCAGCAGCACCGCCTGGCCGTCCCGGATGGCCTTCATGCCGTTCAGGCCGTGGGCGACGGAGACCGCCCGTTCGAACACCCGGGCCGAGGTGGCGCCCTCGGGGCGGGCGACCACGACGACGTAGGGTCGGTCGAACTCGACAGGTGTGTACCGACGGCGCTTCCCGCCCCGCTCCAGGTCCGGCCACGGGCCGAGCAGGTCCTCCAGGAGCCCGTCGCCCGGCTGGCCGTGGCTCCCGCCGTTCCTGGTCATCAGCAGCGCCACGGTCTGCGCGACCGCCGGCAGGGCCGCCATCCGCTCGTCGTCGGACGGCTCGTCGGCGTGGAACAACACACAGCCGAGGTCACCGGCGCGGGCCGCCAGGGGCACCACCCAGGAACCGGTGGTCAGGCGGCCGGGTCGGCCGGTGGCGTGGGCGTTCAGCCGCACCCGGGCCAGTTCCCGCTCGTTCGGGACAGGGATCTCACCGGCCGCCGCCAGCACGCCGTTGGCCCGGTCACGCACGTGCAGGGCGCCGCCCAGTCGCCGCACGGCGCTGCCCACCAGGTCGTCGAGCTCGCCGCCGTCGAGGATGAGCTGGACGAGTTCGGGTTGCAGGCTGTCGGCCATGCGGACCGCGTTCAGCTCGGCTCGGGCCCTGGCCGCCTCCTGCTGGGCCTGCTTGAGTTCGGCCCACGTGTCGTCGAGCAGCATGATCCGCTCCACTGCCGTCGCCGCGAGATCGGCGAGCAGGCGCAGCGACGCGACCTCGTCCGGGGCGAAGTGGCGGACCTGCCGGTGGCCGACGTGCAGGTTGCCGAGGTGCCGGCCCTCGACGCTCAGAACCACGGACAGCACCGCGTGCAGCCCTTCCGCGCGGACCAGGCCGTCGGCGGCCGGGTGTCGTTCGAGGCGTTCGTCGGCGAGGTGGTCCGCCGTCCAGGAGAGTGGCTCGCGCGGCGCGGCGGCCACGACCAGCCCGTCGCGCCAGGGCAGCCGGTAGCCGCTGGTCAGCGCGGTGGCCGCCCCGACGGCCGAGGCGACGTAGGACTCGCCGGCCGCGTCGTCGACGAGGCTGACGAACGCCACGTCCCCGGCGAGCAGCAGTTGGGTCCGCCGCACCACCAGTTGCAGCCCGGCCTCCAGGTTCGTCGCCCCGGCGAGGTCACGGGCGGTGTCGACGAGGGCGGCCAGCTCCGCCTGCCGCTGACACCGCCTCCCGATGACCTCTCGAAGCTCCAACGCGAGTCGCTTGGCGATCATCACCCGGTCGAGCGTCGCCTGGTCCACTCCGTCCCGGTGCGCCTGGTGCACCAGTTCCTCGTACTGCGGTAAGGGTGCCTCCCTGGCCAGAAGCTCGAAGAATCGGAGTTCGTGGTCCCGCGGGGGAATGCTGGTGCCAGTCATACGTCCAACCACCTCGCACACAACGAATAGAGGATTCAGGGGGGTCGATGGCTACATAAGACTATCGATATGTCCACAGTAACCTGTACACCCTGCAACTACTCGCAGTGAGAATTGCTTCCGCCCGGTAACACCCGGTTCGCCCGCATGCCAGCCGCCGCGCGCCCGGGCGGCAAAGGCGGCCCTTCAGGCCGGCACCCGGAAGCGGTTGATCGCGGCAAGATGGCGTTCCCGCAGCTCCGGGTTCCGGACCCCGAGCCCCTCGCGCGGCGCGAGCGCGAGCACGCCGACCTTGCCCTGGTGCAGGTTGTGATGGACGTCGTAGACCGCCTGGCCGACCTCCTCCAGCGGGTAGCAGCGGGACAGCGTCGGGTGGATCTTGCCCTTGACCACCAACCGGTTGGCTTCCCACGCCTCCCGGTAATTGGCGAAGTGCGTGCCGACGATGCGCTTCAGGGACATCCACAGGTAACGGTTGTCGTAGACGTGCTCGAAACCGCTCGTCGAGGCGCAGGTGACCACGGTGCCTCCTTTGCGGGTCACGTAGACCGAGGCGCCGAACGTCTCCCGGCCGGGGTGCTCGAAGACGATGTCGACGTCCTCGCCTCCGGTCAGCTCCCGAATGCGTGCGCCGAAGCGCTTCCACTCCCGGGGATTCTGGGTGCGCTCGTCGGACCAGAAGCGGTAGTCCTCGGCGACCCGGTCGATGACGGCCTCGGCGCCCATCCGACGGCAGATGTCGGCCTTGCGCGGGCTGGAGACCACGCAGACGGGATTGGCCCCGCCGGCCAGCACGAGCTGGGTGGCGAACGCGCCGAGACCGCCGCTGGCCCCCCAGACGAGGACGTTGTCGCCCTGCTTCATCCGGGCCCCGTTGCCGGAGACCAGCTGGCGGTAGGCGGTGGAGTTGACCAGTCCCGGCGCGGCGGCCTCCTCCCAGGTCAGGTGGTCGGGTTTGGGCATCAGCTGGTTCGCCTTGACCAACGCGATCTCGGCGAGGCCGCCGAAGTTGGTCTCGAAGCCCCAGATCCGCTGTTCCGGGTCGAGCATCGTGTCGCCGTGGCCGTCGGCGGACTCCAGCTCCACCGAGAGGCAGTGCGCCACGACCTCGTCACCCGGCCGCCAGCGGTTGACGCCGGGCCCGACCCTCAGCACCACGCCGGCCAGGTCCGAGCCGAGGACGTGGTACGGCAGGTCGTGCCGCCGAGCCAGCTCGGAGAGCCGGCCGTAGCGCTCCAGGAAGCCGAAGGTGGGCAGCGGCTCGAACAGCGACGACCAGACCGTGTTGTAGTTGACCGAGCTGGCCAGGACCGCGACGAGGGCCTCCCCGGGGCCCAGCTCGGGCACCGGCACCTCCTCCGTGTGCAACGACTTGCGCGGGTCCTTCTCCTGGCGGGGAAGGCCCAGGAACATCCCCGTCTCGTCCTTGTGCACCGTCACGGCCCGGTAGGAGGAGGGCAGCGGCAGGGCCGCCAGCTCCCGCGCGTCGGTCTCCTGGGCGAGGATCGCGTCGAGTATCCGGTTCAGCTCGGGGGTGTCTGGCATCTGTTCCTCCAGCGGGTCGGGGGCGCGGGTCGGGGGCGCACCGGCAACGGGTCGTCAGGGGTGGACGCCGACGAACAGGCCGCGGCCGGACGGGCCGGGCGTCAGGTACTCCGTCGTGAAACCCGCCCGGGCGAAGGCACGTTCGTAGTCGGACCGTTCGAAGAGGGTGATCAGGTGGCTCTCGTCGAAGTGCCGGACTCCCCCTCCGGAACTGGCCACGAGGTAGTGCACGGTGATCCGGGTCGCGCCGCCCTCGCGTACCGAGTGGGAGACCCGGGAGATGGTGCGGCCGTCGACCTCCACCAGGCTCGCGCCCACGTACCCGGGGGTGAAGGTCTCCGGGAACCACCACGGCTCGACGATCGCCACTCCCCCGGGGGACAGGTGCGCGGCGAACCGGGCCAGGGTCGCGTCCAGCTCGGCCGTGGTGGCCAGGTGGCCCACCGAACTGAACATGCAGGTGATGACGTCGTAGCGGTGCCCCAGGTCGAAGGTCCGCATGTCGCCGAGGTGCAGGGCCGCCCCGGGGTTTCGCTGCTGGGCGATGCTCAGCATGTCCGGTGCCAGCTCGATGCCGCCCACGTCGTCGAAGAGGCCCGCCAGGTGCCGCAGGTGCAGCCCCGTGCCGCACGCCACGTCCAGCAGCGTCCGGGCGTGCGGCCGACGGGCCCGGGCCAGTGCCTCCAGCTCCGCCGCCTCCGCCGCGTAGTCCTTGCCCTTGCCCTGGTAGATCAGGTCGTAGACCTCGGCGATGGCGTCCGCGTACATCATGGACATCGCTCCTTTCAGGAGTGTTCGGTGGTGGCTCCGGCCGGCCGGCCGGGCCGGTCGTCCGCGACGAGGCGTTCCAGGATGCGGACCACCTCGGCCGGCGAGGGCGCGGCACGCAGCTCGTCGCGCTGACGGCGGGCGGCGGCGGCGATCGACGGGTCGTCGAGGATCCGGACGACGGCCGCCCGCAGCGTCGGGGCGTCGAGCCGCTCCGGCGGGATCGAGATCCCCGTGCCGAGTCGCTCCGCCTGCTGCGCCTTGAGCGGGGCGTCCCACAGCGACGCGATCATGATCTGCGGCACCCCGTAGAGCATGGCCGTCGACCACGTGCCCGCCCCACCGTGGTGGATGATCGCGGCACAGGTCGGCAGCAGCACGTCCAGCGGCACGAAGTCGCACACCCGGACGTTGTCCGGCAGGTCACCCAGCTCCTCGCGCTGGGCGTCGCTGAGCGTCGCGACGACCTCGACGTCCAGGTCGCCGAGGGCGCCGAGCAGCTCCTGGAAGGAGACCACGTCTTTGCCGTACGTCTCCCGGCTCGACACGCCGAGGGTGAGGCAGACCCGGGGCCGGTCGGCCCTGGCCACCCACTCCGGCACCACGGACGGGCTGTTGTACGGGGTGTACCGCATGGCCACCCGGCGCCCCGGGACGGGAAGCCGGGTGCTGTCGGCGGTGGGATCGATGGTCCACGCGCCGGTGACCAGGGTCTCCACCTCGTCGTCGTCGAGCTCGCAGCCGTACCGGTGCAGGGTGCAGCGCAACCACTCGGCCATCGGGTCCTCGCGCTGCTCGGCCGGCCGCCGCGCCAGGCTCTCGGTGAACAGCCGCCGGGCGTTGCCGACCACGTCCGGCCCCCAGAGCAGCCGGGCGTGCGTCGCACCGACGACCCGCGCCGCGACCGGCCCGGCGTAGGTGAACGGCTCCCAGATCACCAGCTCGGGCCGCCAGGACCGGGCCAGGGCGACCATGTCGTCCATCGTGGAGACACCGTTGAGCGGCGCGAAGCACAGCGCGGTGAGCATGGTCTGCTGCCCGAGCAGATACTCCCAGGTCAGCACCTCGGGACGGGCCTCGGTGAAGTCCAGTCCCCGCTGGTACGGCATCAGGTCGCCGCCGACCTCGGCGAGCAGGTCGATGATCGCCTGGTCGTCGCCGACCGGCACCGCGGTCAGCCCCGACCGCACGATGGTGTCGGTGAGCGAGGGCTGGCTCGCCACCCGTACCTCGTGGCCGGCCGCGCGCAGCGCCCAGGCCAACGGCACCAGGCTGTAGTAGTGGGTGTTGTGCGCGAAGGACGTCATCAGGACGCGCATCGGGTCGCCTCCTCCAGCGCCGGGCGGTCGTCGGACCGCTGTTCGCCGCTCTCCGCCCGGGCGACGGGAAAGCGGGCGTGGCCGAGCAGGACGGGCGAGCGTCGCCACCGGACGCCGCCGGACGCCCGCCGCAGCGTGGGCAGCGCCTCGGCGAGGGTCCGCAGGGCGGTCGTGACGACGAGCCTGATCAGCGGCCCGGCGCCGGCAAGCTGCGGCAGGCCCACCACGTCGCGGGCCGGGACGCGCGACCCGCCGGGGTCGAACGCGTCCGGGCTCGGGGCGGTCGCCGCGCGCGGACCCCGGTTCGCCATGGCGACCAGCACGACCAGGTGGCTGTCCGCCGGGAGGAACACCCCGCCCAGGGTGACGTCCTGCTGCGCGACGCGGCTCTCCAGGCGCACCGGCGGAAAGCAGCGCAGGGTCTCCTCGACGACGGCGGCGGACCGGTCGAGGTCCCCACCGAGCAGGGCCCAATGCCCGGGGCGGTCGAGCAGCGCACCGACCGCGTTGCAGAGCAGGGTGATCGCCGGTTCGGCCGTGCCGACCGCCAGCGCGAGCGCGGCGGCCGTCCGGTCGTCGGCCGGCAACGGCGGCCAGGACCCGGCTGCGGACGGACGCGACGGCCCGGACCCGGCGGACGGGGACAGCGACGGCGGGGGCGGCACCTCGCCCAGCAGGTCGGTCAGCTCGGCGGTGGCGGCGACGGTGGCGAGAGCGGTCGCCACGGTCTGCGGGCACAGCCGGCTGTCCAGCGTACGGCCGGCGGCGGCGAGTGCCTCGGCGAAGCGGCCCCGCCGCGCGGCGGGCACCCCCAGCAGGTCGGCCAGCACCGCAGCGACCAGCCGCCGGGCGAGCACGGCCAGGTCGAACCGCTCCCCGATCCCGTCGAGCAGGACCGCGGTGGTCTCCACGACCCGGGTACGCGCCCCTGCGGCGTCGGCCCGCAGGACCGGCCCGCCGAACCCGGCGAGCGCGTCCAGCCGACGCCGGGCCTCCGGCCCGTGGTCCAGCGCCGTGCCGGCCAGCGGCAGGGTCCGCTCGGCGGGCCGCTGCCCGGCCCGGGTCAGCCAGCCGAACCGGTCGTCGGTCAACACCTCCCGGGCCAGCGCGGCGTCCCCGGTCACCCAGGTGTCCAACTGCTCGCTGCGGAACAGCGGCTGGGCGGCCACCTGCTGCTCGTACGGGGTCGGGTCGTCGGTCTCCGCGCGCAGGATCAGCGCGTACGGGTCGCCGTGGTTGCCGGCGAACCACTGCGCGGCGCGGGTCAGTTGCAGCCGGCGGGCCCAGGTCGCGGGATCCCCGTCGGGCGGGACTGTGATCATGCGCTTCCTCTCCTGCTGTCGTCGGACTCGCCGGGACGGACCCGGCGTACGGGTCACGGAACGCGGGTCGGGCACACCTCGTCGAGCCACTTGTGCACGGTCGCGGCGGTGCCGGGGGCGTGCTCGGTCATCATCGAGAAGTGGGTGCCGGGCACCTCGGCGCTGGTGTGCGCGTCGTCGAAGCGCGAACGCCAGTCCTGCCGGGGATCCGGCCAGGCGCCCACCGGTTCACCGGCATACAGGTGCAGCACGGGTGCCCGGGTCGGCCGGGGCGCCCAGTCCAGGAGCAGCCGGTGATAGGCGCCCATCGCGGTCAGCCGTGTGTCGTCGACGGGGACGACGGACCGCTCGGCGACCCACGCCAGCATCTCCTCGCGCCACACCCCCATCGCCCCCGGGGCGGCGGGCGTGTAGATGTCCATCAGCACCAGCGCGGCGGGGTCCGCGCCCCGTGCCTCCAGGCGCACCGTCAACGCGTGCGCCATGTTCGCCCCGGCCGAGTGGCCGACCAGGACGAAGGGCCGCCCGGCGCAATGGGCCAGGACGGCGTCGGCCTGGGCGTCGAGCAGCACGTCCAGCCCGGCGGGCAGCGGCTCGCCGGGCAGGAAGCCGGTCTGCGGAAGGACGGTGACGTCCCGGAGACCGGCCAGCGCGGCGGCGAACGCCGTGAACTCCCGGGGGCCGGACGCCGCGGCCGTGCCCGCGCAGCAGACCAGCGCGGGTCCCCCCGCCCCGGTGCCGAGCGGGACGAGGGCCGGTGGCTCGCCCATCTCGTCCGGGGACCGGAACACCGGCCGGAACGTGGCGACGGTGCCGAGCACCTCCACCGCCTCGGCGGCGCGGCCGGCGGCGACGGCCCGCCGGTACATCTCGACCAGGGCGCTCCCGGCGGCCGGCGCGGGTGGCCCGCCCGCCGCGCCGGTGAGCAGGCCGTGCAGGTGCGCGGCGAGCGCGTCAGGGGTGCGGTGGTCGAACAGGACCGGGGCCGAAAGGCTCAGGCCGGTGGCCTCGGCGAGCCGGCGGCGCAGCTGGACGGCGGCGAGCGAGTCGAAGCCGAGGGCGGAGAACTCCGCGTCGGCCGGTACGTCGTCGGCCCCGTCGTGCCCCAGCACCCCCGCGGCCTCGGCGCGGACCAGCGCCAGCAGCCCGGGGCGGTCGGTGGCTGCCGGGGCAGGTCGGGGCACGGGCGGCTGCGCCCGGTGCGCCGGGCCGGCCGGATCGACGTCCCCGGTCGGCAGCTCGGCGAGCAGCGGGGCGGGACGCGCGGCGGCGAAGCCTGACGCGAAGCGGCCCCACTCGGTGTCGGAGACCGTCACCCCGGTCTCGTCGGCGTCCAGGATCCGCCCGAGGGCGGCGAGGGCGGCTGCCGGGGGCATCGCCCGGACGCCCCGGCGGCGCAGGTACTCCTCCCCCGCGCCCGCCCCCATGCCGGGCCCGCCCCAGACCCCCCAGGCGACGGAGGTCGCGGGCAGCCCTGCGGCACGACGACGCTCGGCGAGCGCGTCGAGGGCGGCGTTGGCCGCAGCGTACGCGCACTGCCCGCCGCTGCCCCACACCCCGGCGGCGGAGGAGAAGGTGACGAAGGCGTCCAGGTCACGGGCCAACTCGTGCAGGTGCACCGCCCCGGCGACCTTGCCTGCGCAGACCTGCGCGAACAACTCCGGGGTCGTCTCGTGAAGCGGTGTCACCTGGGGCACGCCCGCCGCGTGGAACACGGCGGTGAGCGGAGCGGCGCGGGGAATCCCGGCGAGCAGGTCGGCCACGGCCTCCCGGTCGGCGACGTCGCAGGCGACCACGGTCACCTCGGCACCGAGCGCGACCAGTTCCGCCCGCAGCGCGGCGACCCCGGGGGCGTTCCCGCCCCGGCGGCTGGTGAGGACGAGGTGCGTGGCGCCGTTGCGCGCCAGCCAGCGGGCCGTGTGCGCGCCGAGCGCGCCCGTACCGCCGGTCACCAGGACCGTGCCGCGCGGGCGCCAGGCCCGCTCGGCCCGGGGCGCGGGCGCGGGGACCAGCCGCCGGGCGTACCCGGCCGCCCCCCGGACCGCGACCTGGTCCTCCGGGCCGCGCAGCGCGCGCCGCAGCAGGTCCCAGTCCCGGTCGTCCGGGTCGACCGGCAGGTCCACCAGGCCGCCCCAGGACCGGGGGAGTTCGAGCGCGGCCACGCGGCCCAAGCCCCACAACTGGGCGCCGGCGACCGACGGGGACTCGCCGGGCGTCACCGCGACCGCCCCCCGGGTCACGCACCACAGCCGCGCGGAGGCCCCCAGGTCGGTCAGGGCCTGGGCGAGGGACAGGGTCGCCAGCACCCCGCAGGGCACCGAGGCGGACCGGGGATGTGCCCGGTCGTCGAGGCCCAGCAGGCAGAGCAGCCCGTCCGGCCCGCCGTCCGCGTCGGCGGCGGCCTCGGTCAGCACGGCGGCGAGGGTGTCCCGGTCCACGGCGGCGGCGTCCACCGTCAGCCGGGTGACCGTGGCCCCGCCCCGGTGCATGGCCCGCTCGGCGGCGTCGGCGAGCGACGCGACGCCGTCGTGGGCGGGGACCACCAGCAACCACGCCCCGGAAACCGTCTCGGTCCCGGCGGCGGCGGGCACGGTCGGCAGGGGCCGCCAGGCGATCCGGTACCGCCAGGCGTCGTCGCGGCGGGCCGCCGGCGGGCCCGGCGCCAGCCAGTAGCGCCGGTGCTGGAAGGCGTACGTGGGCAGCTCGACCCTGCGCGCGCCGGTGCCCGCGAACACCCGGGACCAGTCCATTTCCGCGCCACCGGCGTACGCCCCGGCCAGGGCGGCCAGCAGGGTCGCGGGCTCCGGCCGGCCGGGGCGCAGCACCGGCAGCAGCAGCACGTCGCCGGTGGGCCCGAGGCACTCCTCGGCCAACGCGCACAGCACCCCGTCCGGGCCGAGCCCGACGAAGGCGGTGGCCCCCTGGTCGCGGGCGGCCCGCACCCCGTCCCGGAACCGGACGGGCTGGCGGACGTGCCGGACCCAGTAACCGGGGTCGCGCAGCTCGTCGGCGGTGGCGAGCCGGCCCGTCGCGTTCGACACCACCGGGATCGTCGGGGCATGGTACGTGAGGCCCCGCGCCACCCGCCGGAACGGCTCCAGCATCGCCTCCACGTGCGGGGAGTGGAACGCGTGGCTGACGTTGAGGCGTCGCGTCCGGTGGCCGAGGGCGGCGCACCGGGCGGCCACGGCCAGCACCGCCTCCTCGTCGCCGGAGACCACGACCGAGCGCGGGCCGTTGACCGCCGCCACCGCGACCCGCTGCCCGTCGAGCAGTGGCCCGACCTCCTCCTCGGTGGCCCGGACCGCCACCATCGCGCCGCCCGGCGGCAGCTCCCCCATCAGCCGGCCCCGCGCCGCGACCAGCTCGCACGCGTCGTCCACGTCGAGTACGCCGGCCACGTGCGCGGCCGCCAGCTCGCCCACCGAGTGACCGAGCAGCACGTCGGGCCGGACCCCCCAGCCGTGGACCAGTCGGAACGACGCCACCTCGACGGCGAAGAGGGCGGCCTGCGCGTACCGGGTGCCGTCGAGCAGCCGGGCGTCGTCCGACCCCGGCTCGGCGAACAGCACCCGCAGCAGCGGACGATCGAGGTGCCGGTCCAGCCGGGCGGCGAGCTGGTCCAGGGCGTCGGCGAAGGCGGGGAATGCCTCGTACAGTTCGCGCGCCATCCCGACGCGCTGGCCGCCCTGCCCGGCGAAGAGGAACCCGGTCCCGCGATCGTGACGCACCGTGCCCCGGATCAGGCCCGCCGCCGGCTCGCCGGCGGCCAGCGCGTCGACGAGGCGGAGCAGGCCGTCGCGGTCGGCGGCCACCAGCACGGCCCGGTGCTCCAGCGCGGCCCGGCTGGTGGCCAGGGAGAATCCCACGTCCAGCGGGTCCGCGTCGGGGTGCGCCGCCAGGTGCGTACGCAACCGGTCCGCCTGGGCGCGCAGCGCCGCCTCCGTCCGGCCGGAGAGCACCCACGGCACCAGCGGCAGGGTCCTCGTGGGCGGCGTCGGGTCGTCGGCCGGGGCCGGCGGCGGCTGCTCGACGATCACGTGCGCGTTGGTGCCGCTCACCCCGAACGCGGAGATCCCGGCCCTGCGGGGCGCCCCGGGCAACGCGGGCCAGGGCGCCACCCCGGTCGACAGCCGGACGACACCGGCGGACCAGTCGACCAGCGGGGTCGGGACGTCGGCGTGCAGGGTGGGTGGGAGCGTACCGGCCCGCATCGCCAGGAGCATCTTGATCAGGCCGCCGACGCCGGCCGCCGCCTGGGCGTGCCCGATGTTCGACTTCAGCGAGCCGAGCCAGAGCGGCCGGTCCGGGGTCCGGTCGGCGCCGTAGGCGGCGATCAGCGCCTGCGCCTCGATCGGGTCGCCGAGCCGGGTGCCCGTGCCGTGCGCCTCGACCGCGTCGATCTGGTCGGCGCCGAGCCGGGCGTCGGTCAGCGCCTGCCGGATGACCCGCTGCTGGGCGGGGCCGCTCGGGGCGGTAAGCCCGTTGCTGGCCCCGTCCTGGTTGACGGCCGATCCCCGGATCACGCCCAGCACCCAGCGGCCGTCGCGCACCGCGTCGGAGAGCCGTTGCAGGACCAGCACACCGACGCCCTCCGCCCAGCCGGTGCCGTCCGCGCCCGCCCCGAACGCCCGGCAGCGCCCGTCCGCGGCGAGGCCCCGCTGCCGGGAGAACTCCACGAATGCCGCCGGGTCGGGCATCACGGCGACCCCACCGGCCAGTGCCAGCCCGCACTCGCCCCGGCGCAGCGCCTGCACCGCGAGGTGCACCGCCACCAGCGAGGACGAGCAGGCCGTCTCGACGGTCAGGGCCGGACCCTCCAGCCCGAGCAGGTACGAGATCCGTCCGGACAGGACGGCGTCGGCGCTGCCGGTCAGCCGGAAGCCCTCCGCGCCCTCCGGCACCTGACCGGCGTCGGCCGCGTACCCCTGGTGGGCCGCACCGACGTACACCCCGGTGCGCGAGCCGCGCAGGCTGTGCGGGTCGGTCCCGGACCGCTCCAGCGCCTCCCAGGACACCTCCAGAAGCAGCCGCTGCTGGGGGTCCATGACCACGGCCTCGTGCGGCGACACCCCGAAGAACGCGGCGTCGAAGTCTCCCGCCCCGGCCAGGAACCCGCCCTCCCGGCAGTAGGTGGTGTTCCGCGACTCGGGATCCGGGTCGTACACGGCGTCGACGTCCCAGCCACGGTCGGTGGGGAAGCCGCCGATCGCGTCCGTGCCCGTCTCGACCAGCCGCCACAGGTCCTCCGGAGAGGACACCCCGCCCGGGTAGCGGCAGGCCATGCCCACGACGGCGATCGGCCCGTGCAGGGCGGCGAGCAGCTCGTGGTTCTGCCGGCGCAGCCGCTCCGTCTCCTTGACGGAGACACGCAGCGCCTCGATCACCTTGTCGGGGGGCATGGCCATGGGCGGGCTCCTCGGGGGGAAGAGGGAACGGGTCAGGAGCTGGCGTTGTCCAGCACCCGGCGCACCAGCTCCTCGGGATCGAGTTCGTCGATGGCGTCGCCGGGAGCCGGCTCGGGCCCGTCCGGCACCGCGTCGGCGTCCAGCCCCGCAAGCGCAAGCAGGCCGTCCAGTAGGCCGGCGTCCCGCAGCCGGGCCAGCGGCAGGTCGGCCAGGGCCCGGCGCACCTCGGCCTCGCGCGGGTCGCCGCCGGCCGGCGCGGGACCGAGCAGCCCGGCCAGGTGCTCGGCGACCGCCGTCGCGGTGGGGTGGTCGAAGACGAGGGTGGCGGACAGCGGCACGCCGACCGCCGCCCTGAGCCGCTTGGCCAGGTCGACGGCGGTCAGCGAGTCGAATCCGATCTCCCGGAACGCGGCGTCGGGGCCGACGTGCTCGGGCCCCGGGTGGCCGAGGACGGCGGCGACCTGCCGGCGTACCAGGTCGAGCAGGCCCCGGCGGCGTTCGTCGGGGCTCGCGGCGGCGTGCCAGGCCGGCAGGTCGGAGCCCGCGGGTCCGGCGTCGGCCGGCGTCGCGCGGGCCTCCGGGAGGTCGCCGAGCAGCGGGCTGGGCCGGAACGCGGTGAACCCGGCCGTGAACAGCGTCCAGTCCACGTCGGCGACGGCGACGAAGGTCTCGTCCCGGTCCAGGGCGGCCAGGAGGGCGTCCACGCCACGCTCGGGAGGCATCGGCCGCAGGCCCCGGCGGCTCAGGTACTCCTCGGCGTCGCCCTCGCCCATGCCCCCGGAGCCCCACAGGCCCCAGGCGACGGAGGTGGCGGTCAGCCCGGCGGCGCGCCGCCGTTCGGCGAGCGCGTCGAGGGCCGCGTTGGCCGCCCCGTACGCGCTCTGCCCGCTGCTGCCCCACACGCCCGCGTTCGACGAGTACAGGACGAACGCGTCCAGGTCGTGCCCCCGGGTGAGTTCGTCGAGGTGGCGGGCTCCGGCGACCTTCCCGGCGAACACCTCGGCGACGTCGGTGAGCCCGGTCTCGCCGATCGGCATCGAGTGCGCCACGCCCGCGGTGTGGAAGACCGCGCTCAGCGGCGCGTCGGCGGGCAGCCCGGCGAGCAGCGCCGCCACGGCGGCCCGGTCGGCGACGTCGCAGGCCGCGACGGTCACCTCGGCGCCCAGCGCCCGGAGTTCCCCGACCAGCCCGGCCGCACCGGGGGCGTCGGCCCCGCGCCGGCTGGTGAGCACGAGGTGCGCGGCCCCGCCGGCGGCCAACCGCCGGGCCACGTGCGCGCCGAGCGCGCCGGTGCCGCCGGTGACCAGGACGGTGCCCCTGGGCCGGTACCGCCGCTTCGCGGGTAGCGCGGGGGCGCGCCGCAGCCGGCGGCCGTACCCGACCGGGCCGCGCAGCGCGACCTGGTCCTCGTCCCCGGCCAGCACGTCCACGAACGCCTCCCACACCGGGCCGTCCGCGTCGGCGGGCAGGTCGACGAGCCCGCCCCACGTGCGGGGCAGTTCGAGGGCCGCGACCCGGCCGAACCCCCAGACCTGCGCCTGGCGCTCGTCGGCGGTCTCGCCGGGCCCGACGGAGACCGCGCCCCGGGTGACGACCCACAGCCGGGCGGCCGGCAGGGCGTCGGCGACGGCCTGGGTCAGCAGCAGCGTCGCGGCGACGCCGACGGACACGGCCGGGTGGTCGGGGTGCGGGCGACGATCGGTGCCGAGCAGGGACAGCACCCGGGTCGCCCCGCCCGCACCGGCCGCGGTGAGCAACGCCGCGCACGCGGCCCGGTCGGTGCCGGTCGGCTCGACGGTCACCAGGCGCACCTCGGCGCCCCGCGCGGTGAGCGCGTCGCGCACCGCCTCGACCAGCTCCGCCGCCTGCTCCGGGCCGGTGACCAGCAGCCACCGGTCGGCCGGCGCGGCGCCGGTGCGCTGAAGCCGCCGCCAGCCGACCCGGTAGCGCCAGCCGTCCCCGGCCGGGCCGGAGTCCGCCTGCGCGGCGGGCTCCAGCCAGTAGCGTTGCCGCTGGAACGCGTACGTGGGCAGGTCCACGGCGACGCGCGCGGCCCCGGCCAGAGCCCGGGACCAGTCCACGGCGACCCCCTGGGTGAACGCCTCGGCCGCCGAGGCCAGGAGCCGGTCCAGGCCGCCCGCCTCCCGGCGCAGCGACCCCACGGCCACCACCCGGACGCCGGCACTGTCCCCCAGCTCCTGGATCGCGGGTACGAGGACGGCGTGCGCGGCGGCCTCGACGAAGGCGCGGTGCCCGTCGTCGAGCAGCACCCGCACGGTCTCCTCGAAGCGGACCTGCCCCCGCAGGTTGCGGTACCAGTAGCCGGCGTCCAGGCCGGCGGTGTCGACGCGCCCGCCCTGCACCGTCGAGTAGAAGGGCACCTGCGCCGGACGGGCGTCGACCGGGCCCAGGACGGTGAGCAGCTCGGCGCGCAGCCGGTCCACCTGCGTCGAGTGGGACGCGTAGTCCACCGGGATCCGCCGCACCCGGACGCCCTCGGCCGCGAGCGCCTCGACCAGTTCGGTGACCGCGTCGGCGGCACCGGACACGACGGTCGACTGTGGCCCGTTGACGGCCGCGACGTCGAGCCGGCCCACCCAGGCGGCCAGCCGCCCCGCGACCTCCCGGGCCGGCAGCTGGACGGACGCCATGCCGCCGCGACCGGAGAGCACCCGACCGATGACCTGGGACCGCAGCGCGACCACCCGGGCCGCGTCCGGCAGGGTCAGCGCGCCGCAGACCACCGCGGCGGCGATCTCGCCCTGGGAATGGCCGACCACCGCGTCCGGCTCGACGCCGAGCGACCGCCACACCTGCGCCAGCGACACCATCACCGCCCAGGAGACGGGCTGGAGCACGTCCACGCGGTCCAGCGGCGGGCTGCCGGCCGCGCCCCGGATCACCTCGCCGAGCCTCCAGTCGGTGTACGCCGACAGCGCCTGCTCGCACCGTCGCATCGACTCGGCGAACGCCGGTGACTGGTCGAGCAGGTCGGCACCCATGCCGGCCCAGTGCGTCCCCTGCCCGGGAAAGACGAACACGGTGCGCCCGGTGGGGGCGGCGACGCCGGTCGTGACCGCCGGTCCGGGTTCGCCGCCGGCCAGCAGGTCGAGCGCGTCGAGCGCCTGCGGTCGCCCGGTGGCCGTCACCACCGCCCGGTGGTCGAACACCGACCGCGCGGTGGCCAGGGCGAGTCCGGCGCTGGCGAGGTCGGTCCCCGGCGCTGCGGCCAGCAGGTCGCGCAGCCGGCGGGCCTGCCCGGCCAGCGCCGGCTGCGACCTGGCGGACAACACCAGCGGTACGACCGGCGGCGGGTCGCCGACGGGCCGGGCCTCGGCGGGCGGGGCGTCGCCCGCCGGGGCGGCGGCGGGCCCGGGGGCCTGCTCCAGCACCACGTGCGCGTTGGTGCCGCTCACCCCGAAGGAGGAGACCCCGGCGCGGCGCGGGCGGCCCGTGTCCGGCCACGGCGTCTCCGCCCGCAGCAGGGCCACCTGGCCGGCGGACCAGTCGACCTCGGTGGTCGGGGCGTCCACGTGCAGGGTGGGCGGCAGGACGCCGTGCCGCATCGCCAGCACCGTCTTGATGACCCCGCCGACCCCGGCCGCCGCCTGGGTGTGGCCGATGTTGGACTTCAGCGAACCGAGCCAGAGCGGACGGTCGGCGGGCCGGCCGGCACCGTACACGTTCATCAGGGCCCGCACCTCGATCGGGTCGCCGAGCCGGGTGCCGGTGCCGTGCGCCTCGACCGCGTCGACGTCGGCGGCCGTCACCCGGGCGTCCACGAGCGCCTGGCGCAGCACCTTCTCCTGCGCCGGGCCGCTGGGGGCGGTGAGGCCGTTGCTCGCCCCGTCCTGGTTGACCGCCGTGCCCGTGACCAGGGCCAGCACCCGTCGCCCGTGGCGGACGGCGTCCGACAGCCGCTCCACGACCAGCATGCCGACCCCCTCGGCCGGCCCGAACCCGTCCGCCGAGTCGGCGAACGCCTTGCACCGGCCGTCCGGGGCCAGCCCCCGCTGCCGCGAGAACTGCACGAACACCGCCGGGCTGGCCAGCACCGTCGCCCCGCCGGCCAACGCCAGGTCGCACTCGCCCTGCCGCAGGGCCCGCACCGCCAGGTGCAGGGCCACCAGCGAGGACGAGCAGGCGGTGTCCACCGTCAACGCGGGCCCCTCCAGGCCCAACGCGTACGAGATCCGCCCCGAGGTGAAGCTGACCACGCCGCCGGTCAGCAGGTGGCCCTCCAGTTCCGCCGGCGGCTGCCCGACGACGTCGGTGTAGCCGCCGTGCCACGCCCCGACGCACACCCCGGTACGGCTGCCGCGCAGCGAGTCCGGGGGGATCCCGGCCCGCTCCAGCGCCTCCCAGGACGTCTCCAGCAGCAGGCGCTGCTGCGGGTCCATGGCCAGCGCCTCGCGGGGCGAGATGCCGAAGAACGCGGCGTCGAAGTCGCCGACCCCGGCGAGGAACCCGCCCTCGCGGCAGTAGGTGCGGCCCGCCGCCTCCGGGTCCGGGTCGTACAGCGCGTCGCCGTCCCAGCCGTGGTCGTCGGGGAACGGGGAGATCGCGTCGGTGCCCGAGGCGACCAGCTCCCACAGTTCCTCCGGTGAGCCGACCCCGCCGGGGTACCGGCAGGCCATGCCGACGATCGCGATCGGCTCGTGCGCCCGCGCCTCGACCGCGCGCAGCCGGTCGGTGGCCCTGGCCAGCTCGGTGGTGGTCAACCGCAGGTACTCGCGGAGCTTCTGCTCGTGCGACATGCCGCCTCGTCCCTCCTGACCGTCGGTCCCGTCCACCCCGTCCCCCGCGTACGCGGGGTCGTCAGGCGCGGAACCGCTCGTCGATGAACGCGAAGATCTCGTCGTCGTCAGCGGACTCCAGCGCGTCGGCCGTCCCGCCGCCGTCGCTGCCGGCCACGTCGTCGCCGGCCGCGCCCCACCTGGCGGCCAGCGCCGCGATCCGGACGCCGACCTCCCGGCGCACCAGGTCGTCCAGCCCGTCGAGGGCGGCCCCGTCGGTGGCGGCCAGGGCCGCCTCCAGCCGGCCCAGCTCGGCCAGCAACGGCAACTCGGTCCGGGCCTGCTCGGGCGCGAGCCCGGCGAGCAGGTGCTCCGCCAGCGCCTCCGGGGTGGGGTGGTCGAAGACCAGCGTCGCCGGCAGGCGCAGCCCGGACGCGGTGGCCAGCCGGTTGCGCAGCTCCACCGCCGTCAGCGAGTCGAAGCCGAGTTCCCGGAAGGCCCGGTCGGCGTCGACGGCCTGCGGGTCGGCGTGTCCGAGGACGGCCGCCGCGTGTCCGCGTACGCTCTCCAGCATCAGCTCCCGCTGTTCGGCCACGGTCAGCCCGGCGAGCCGGTCGGCGAGCGTGCGGTCCGCGTCGTCCCGGGTCGGGGTGGCGGCCGGGGCCCCCGACGCCGCCGCCGGCACCAGATCGGCGAGGAGCGCGGGGACCTTCCCGGCGGCCCGCAACGCGCCGACGTTGAGCCGGATCGGCACCTGGAGCGCCTCGTCCACCAGCTGCGCGGCGTCGAACAGGGCGAGGCCCTGGTCGGTGGTGAGCGGCAGCACGCCGCCGCGCGCCATCCGACGCCGCATCCCCTCCTGGTCGAGGTGCCCGGCCATCCGGCTGCTGTCGGCCCACAGGCCCCAGGCCAGCGCCACCGCGTGGA
The DNA here is from genome assembly GCF_029581295.1 of Micromonospora sp. WMMD712. NCBI lineage: Bacteria > Bacillati > Actinomycetota > Actinomycetes > Micromonosporales > Micromonosporaceae > Micromonospora > Micromonospora sp. WMMD712. Next base: position 6,010,858 of record NZ_CP120743.1, on the reverse strand, counting down.
GCCCCTGCACGCGGCGGTACTGGGCGAACGCGTCGACGAAGCCGTTGGCCGCCGAGTAGTTGCCCTGCCCGGGGCTGCCGAACAGGGCCGCCGCCGAGGAGAACAGCACGAACGCGGACAGCTCCCGGTCCCGGGTCAACTCGTGCAGGTTGACCACCGCGTCGGCCTTGGGCCGCAGCACCGCGTCCACCTGCCCGGCGGTCAGCGCGGTGATGGTGGCGTCGTCGAGGACGCCGGCGGCGTGCACGACGGCGGTGAGCGGGTGCGCGGCCGGCATGCCGTCGAGCAGCCGGCGCAGCGCGACCCGGTCGGCGGCGTCGCAGGCGACGACGGTCACCGACGCGCCGGACGCGGTCAGCTCGTCGACGAGCGCGGACGCCCCGTCCGCCGCCGGGCCGCTGCGGCCGGCGAGCACCAGGTGCCGTACGCCGTGCCGGGTGACCAGGTGCCGGGCGACCGCGCCGCCGAGCGTCCCGGTGCCGCCGGTGACCAGGACGGTGCCGTACGCGCCGAACGCGGGCGGCATGGTCAGCACCACCTTGCCGACGTGCCGGGCCTGGCTGATCAGGCGGAACGCCTCCCGGGCCCGCCGGACGTCCCGCACGGTCAACGGCAGCGGGCTGAGCGCCCCGGCGGCGAACAGCTCCATCAGCTCGCCGAGCAGCTGCCCGACCAGCTCCGGACCAGCCTCGACGAGGTCGAACGCCCGGTAGCCGACCCCCGGGTGGTCGGCCGCGATCCGGTCGGGGTCGCGGACGTCGGCCTTGCCCAGTTCCAGGAAGTGGCCGCCGCGCGGCAGCAGCCGCAGGGACGCGTCCACGAAGTCCCCGGCAAGGGAGTTCAGCACCACGTCGACGCCGCGCCCCCCGGTGGCGGCCAGGAACCGTCCGGCGAAGTCGAGGCTGCGGGAGTCGGCGATGTGCGCGTCGTCCAGGCCGAGGCCACGCAGGGTGTCCCACTTGCCCCGGCTCGCCGTGGCGTAGACCTCCACGCCCAGGTGCCGGGCCAGTTGGAGGGTCGCCATGCCGACGCCGCCGGCCCCCGCGTGCACCAGCAGCGACTGCCCCGGGCGGATCCCGGCGAGCCTGGTGAGCGCGTAGTGGGCCGTGAGGAAGACGGCCGGCACCGACGCGGCCTCGGCGTACGACCAGCCGCGCGGAACCCGGGCGAGCATCCGGGCGTCGGCGACCGCCACCGGCCCCAGGCCGCCGGTCCACATGCCCAGCACCCGGTCGCCGGGGGCGAAGCCGGCCACGTCCGGCGCGACCTCGGTGACCACCCCGGCCCCCTCGGCACCCAGCACCGGCGTGCCCGGGTACATGCCGAGCGCGATGAGGGTGTCCCGGAAGTTCACTCCGGCGGCGCGCACCGCGACCCGGACCTGCCCGGGGGCCAGCGGCGCCTCGGCGTCCGGGGCCGGGACCAGCGCCAGGCCCTCCAGGGTGCCCTGCCCACCGGCGGCGAGCCGCCACGCGGCACCGGCCGGGGGCGTCAGCGGGCCGTCCGGGCGGGGTCGGTGCCGAACCAGCCGGGGCACGTGCACCGCCCCGGCGCGAACGGCCAGTTGCGGCTCCCCGGCGGCGAGCGCGGCGGGCAGGGCCGAGGCGCTGGCCGGGTCGGCGTCCAGGTCGACGAGGACGAACCGGCCGGGCTCCTCGGACTGGGCGGAACGCACCAGCCCCCACAGGGCGGCCGACACCGGGTCCACGTGCTCGGTGCCGTCGCCGACCGCCACCGCCGAGGTGGTGACGAACGCCAGCCTGGCCAGCCCCAGCCGGCCCTCGACCGCGAGCCAGGCCCGGATCATGTCCAGGGCGCCGAGCACGGTGGCGCGCACCGCGTCGGGCCCGACCGGCGCGCCCGACGGGACCGGCACCGCGACCACGTCGGGCAGCGCCGCCCCCTCGGCCACCGCCGCGACCAGACCGGCGAGATCGGGGTACGCCCCGCAGAGGCCGCCCGCCCGGTCCAGGCCCCCGGCCAGCCCGGGATCGGCCGCGCCCACGACCGCCCAGCGCTGCACGGCGGCGACCCCCGGTTCCGGCCGGGCGGTCCAGGCGACGTGGTGCAGCGCGCCGTCCCCGGCGCCGGGGAGGCCGGGGGCGCCGGGGGCGCCGGGGATGAGCGCCTCCACCGGCACCGCGCGCGCCACCAGGGAGTCGATCACCACGACCGGGTTGCCCCGCTCGTCGACGCAGGCGATCCGGACCGCCTCGGCACCGGCCGGGCTGATGGTGACCCGCAGCCGGTCGGCCCCGACCCCGGACGACGACACGCCCCGCAGGGCGAACGGCATCCGGACCTGCCCGTCCTCGGGGAAGAACGCGCCGAGGCTCATCGCCTGGAACGCCGCGTCGAGCAGCGCCGGGTGGACGCCGAAGCGCGGGCTCCCGGGCTGCGGGACGGGCAGGGCCACCTCGGCGTACACCGTGTCGCCGGCCCGCCAGGCGGCCCGGACCCCCCGGAACGACGGCCCGTACTGGTAGCCCCGGTCGGCGAACCGGTCGTACAGGCCCGCCACCTCGACGGGCTCGGCCCCGGCCGGCGGCCAGGGCGCGCCCGGTTCCCCGCTCCAGGCGGCGTCGGCGTCGGCCGGCACGAGGGTGCCCTGCGCGTGCCGGGTCCACGCGGTGTCCGCGTCCGCGCCGTCGGCGCGCGAGTGGACGGTGAGCTGCCGGCGCCCCTCCGCGTCCGCCGGGCCCACCACGAGCCGCAGTTGCGCCGCCGACTCGTCGGCCACCACCAGCGGCGCGTCGAGGGTCAGCTCCTCGATCCGGCCGGCCCCGTCACGCCGCCCGGCCCACAGGGCGAGTTCGGCGTACGCGGCCCCGGGCAGGATCGCCGCGCCCAGCAGGGCGTGCTCGCCGAGCCACGGGTGGTGTCGGACGCCGAGCCGGGCCGGATACACGTGGCCGCCCCGGTCAGGCAGCTCGACCGCCCCGCCCAGCAGCGGATGGTCGGCGCCGCTGAGCCCGGCGGAGGCCACGTCCCCGCGCGCGGCCGGCGGGTGGTACCAGAAGCGCTCGCGCTGGAACGGGTACGTCGGCAGGTCGACCCGGCGCGAGTCGGTTCCGAAGAGCACACCCGCGTCGATCTCGATCCCGTGGGCGTGGGCGAGCCCGAGCGCCATGCCGAACCAGCGGGCCCCGCCCTTGCCGCGCCGCAGTGTCCCCAGCACCGTCGCGGCGACCCCGGCGTCGGCCGCGGTGCCCTGCAACGACACCGACAGCATCGGGTGCGGGCTGGGCTCCAGGAACCCCTCGTGCCCGTCCGCGAGCATCGCCCGGGTCGCCTGCTCGAACTCCACCGGGTCGCGCATGTTGCGGTACCAGTAGGCGGCGTCCATCAGCGCGGTGTCCAGCAGGCCGCCCGTGACAGTCGAGTAGAAGGGGATCTGCGAGCTGCGGGGCGACACCGGGGCAAGGGCCGCCATCAGGTGGTCCTTCAGCACCTCCACCTGCGCGGAGTGCCCGGCCGTGTCCACCCCCGGGATCGCCTTGGCGTGCACGCCCTCGGCGGTCAGCTCGTCGACCAGTTCGGCGAGCGCGTCGGGGTAGCCGCTCACCGCCGCCGTACCGGGGCTGTTGACCGCGGCGACGGACAGCCGGTCGCCGAACCGCGCCAGGCGGGCGCGGAGCACGTCGACGGGGAGCGTCACCGCCACCATCCCGCCCTGCCCGGCCAGCCGCAGCCACGCCTGGCTGCGCAGGGCGACGATGCGCGCCGCGTCGTCCAGCGAGAGGCCGCCCGCCACGTGGGCCGCCGCGATCTCACCCTGCGAGTGGCCGACCACAGCGGACGGGTGCACGCCCAGCGCCCGCCAGGCCGCCGCCAGCGACACCATCATCGTGAACAGCACCGGCTGGACCACGTCGACCCGGCTCAGCGCAGGCGCGTCCGGCACGCGACGCAGCACGTCCAGCACGGACCAGTCGAGGTACGCCCGCAGCGCCTCGTCGCACGCCGACGCGCTCGCCCGGAAGGCCGGGGAGCGGTCGAGCAGGCCGTCGGCCATCTCGGCCCACTGCGAGCCCTGGCCGGGAAAAACGAACGCGACCCGGTCGCTCGCGCCGGCCCGCCCCCGCAGCAGCGACGGGTGCTCCTCGCCCCGGGCGAGCGCCGCGAGCGCGTCGCCGACCTCCGCGCGGCTCTCCCCGATCACCACGGCCCGGTGCTCGAAGCGGGCCCGGGTGGCCGCCAGCGTGTAGCCGACCTCGGCGATGTCCAGGTCGGGTTCCTCGATCAACCGGGCCCGCAGCCGTGCCGCCTGGGCGCAGAGCGCGGCGCTCCCCCGGGCCGACAGGAACAGCGGGACGGTGACCTCGTCCGCCTCGTGGTCGATCGGTTCCCGCACCACCGGCGGCGCCTGCTCGACGATCACGTGGGCGTTGGTGCCGCTGATCCCGAACGAGGACACCGCCGCCCGGCGGGGTTCGTCACCCGGCGGCCACGGCACCGGCTCGGTCAGCAACGACACCGCCCCGGAAGCCCAGTCCACCCGGGGCGTCGGCCGGTCCACGTGCAGCGTGCGCGGCAGCGTGTCGTGCCGCAGCGCCAGGATCACCTTCATCACCCCGGCGATGCCGGCGGCGGCCTGGGTGTGACCGATGTTGGACTTCAGCGAGCCGAGCCACAGTGGCCGGTCAGCCGGCCGGTCCCGGCCGTACGTGGCGAGCAGCGCCTGCGCCTCGATGGGGTCGCCCAGGGCGGTGCCGGTGCCGTGCGCCTCGACCGCGTCCACCTGGTCCGGCCGCAGGCCGGCGTCGGCCAGCGCCTGCCGGATGACCCGTTCCTGGGAGGGCCCGTTCGGGGCGGTGAGGCCGTTGCTGGCCCCGTCCTGGTTGACGGCCGAGCCCTTGACCACGGCCAGGATCTCGTGCCCGGCGGCCTCCGCGTCGGCCAGCCGCTGCACCACCATCATGGCGGCGCCCTCGCTGAGCGCCACCCCGTCGGCGGCGGCGGCGAACGCCTTCGACCGGCCGTCCGGCGACATCGCCCGCTGCCGGGAGAACTCCACCAGCATGTCCGGCGTCGACATCACCGTGGCCCCGCCGACCAGGGCCAGCGTGCACTCGCCCCGGCGCAGCGCCTGCACCGCGAGGTGCAGCGCCACGAGGGAGGCGGAGCAGGCCGTGTCCACGGTCACCGCCGGGCCCTCCAGGCCGAAGACGTAGGAGAGCCGGCCGGACATGACGCTGGCCGAGTTGCCGGTGCCGAGGTAGCCGTCGAAGTCGTCCGCGCCGTCTCGCAGCAGCGGCATGTAGTGCTGGCCGTTGGTCCCCACGAACACCCCGGTCGGGGTGCCGCGCAACGCGGTCGGGTCCAACCCGGCCCGTTCCAGGGACTCCCACGTGGTCTCCAGCAGCAGGCGCTGCTGGGGATCCATGGCGAGGGCCTCGCGGGGCGAGATCCCGAAGAACGCGGCGTCGAAGTCGGGCGCGTCGTGCAGGAAGCCGCCCTCGCGGACGTAGGTGCGGCCGGGCGCCTCCGGGTCCGGGTCGTACAGGCCGTCGACGTCCCAGCCCCGGTTCGTGGGGAACCTGGAGATGGCGTCGCGGCCCTTCGCCAGCAGGTCCCACAGGTCGTCGGGGGCGTCGACCCCGCCCGGGAACCGACAGGCCATCCCGATCACCGCGATCGGCTCGTCGTCGCCCGCCCCGGCCGGCGCGGACGGCGGGGCGACGGCCTCCGCCGTGTCCTCGTCGGCCTCCGGCCCGAGCATCTCGGCACGCAGGTACGCGGCCAGCACCCGGGCGCTGGGATGGTCGAAGACGACGGACGCCGGCAGGTTCAGCCCGGTGGCCGCGTTCAGCCGGTTCCGCAGGTCCACCGCCGTCACCGAGGTGAAGCCGAGTTCCCGGAACGCCCGGTCCGGATCGGCCGCCTCGGCCTCGTCGTGCCCCAGGACGGCCGCGACGTGCGCACGGACCAGCCGCAGCAGCGTCCGGTGCTGATCGGCCGCGGGCCGGCCGCCGAGGGCACGGACCAGCTCGCCGCCGGCCGACGAGTCCTCGACCGGGGTGTGCTCCGCCTCCCGGGCCGCCCGCAGCTCGGGCAGTTCGTCGAAGAGCGTGGTGGGCCGGGCCGCGGTGTACGAGGCGACGAACCGCGCCCAGTCGACGTCGGCCACGGTCACCAGGCCCTCGCCCCGCGCCACCGCCCCGCGCAGCACGTCCAGCGCGGCCCCCGGGTCCAACGGGGTGAGGCCACCCCGGCGCAGCAGTTCGCGGTCGGGGCCCCCGGCCCTCGTGTCGGGCTCGTGTCCGCCGGCGCTGGCATCGGGTGCCCGCCCGCCGGCGGCTGTGGTCGCGTCGGCCCACGGCGTCCACGCGATCGCCGTGGCGGGCAGGCCACGGGCCCGCCTCTCCTCGACCAGCGCGTCCAGCCGGGCGGTGCCCGCCGCGTAGCCGCCGTGCCCCGCGCCGCCCCAGGTGCCGGAGACCGAGGAGAAGACGACGAACGCGTCGAGCTCCAGTTCCGCCTCCGCCGCAAGGGCGTCGAGGTGCACCGCCGTCGTCGTCTTCGCGGCGACGGCGGCGACGAAGTCCTCCGGCGTGGTCTCGGCGAGGGCGGTGAGCGCGACGGCGGGCGGAGCCACCACGATCGTCGTGGGCCGGTACGCGCCGAGCAGCCCGGCGAGCGCGTCCCGGTCGCTCGGGTCGCAGTCGACCAGGGCCACCCGGTCGGCCCCGCCGGTGAGCCCGACGGTGGACGCGGCGGCCGGGCCGGCGAGCACCACGTGCGCCGCCCCGTCGCCGAGGAGGCGGCCGGCCAGGAGCGCGGCGATCGGGCCGGTGTCCCCGACGACGAGGATGGTGCCCCGGGCCGGCCAGTCGCCGGACGTGACGGTGGCGCGGGAACGCACGAGGCGTCGACCGTAGACGCCGGAGGCCCGTACGGCGACCTGGTCCTCGCCGTTCGAGCCGCCCACGACGTCGGCGAGCTGCGCGAAGGCACGCTCCCCGGCGAGCGCCGGCAGGTCCACCAGCCCGCCCCATCGGTCCGGCAGTTCGAGGGCCGCGACCCGGCCGAGCCCCCACACCTGGGCCTGCCCGGCGTCCGGTACCTCGCCGGAGGACACGGCGACGGCCCCCCGGGTGACCGCCCAGAGGCGGGCCTGCGTCCCCGCGTCCGCCAACGCCTGGATCAGGGCGAGCGAGGCGGTCAGGCCGAGCGGTACGGCCGGGTGGCGCGCGTCCGCGCCCTCGGCGAGCGCCAGCAGGGAGACCACGCCGGCCGGGCCGGCCGCCTCCGGGTCGCCGGGGGCGGCGGAGGTCAGGAGCGCGGCAAGGCCGGCCCGGTCGGCGACGCCGACGGTCAGCAGTTCGACGGAGGCGCCACGCGCGGCCAGCGCCTGCCGTACGCCCGCCACCACCCCGTCACCGGCCAGCGCCTCGGGCACCAGCAGCAGCCAGCGGTTGGTGAGGGGTCGGGGGTCGTCGGTCGGCAGCGGTTTCCAGGTGATCCGATACCGCAGACCACCCACCGGGTCGGCGGTGGTGGTGTCGCCCGCGGCGGGGCTGGCGGCGGGGTTGGTGGGCGTCGGTGCCCAGTAGTGGCGTCGTTGGAACGGATACGTCGGCAAATCCACCAACCGTGCCCCCGCCCCCGCGAACACACCCTTCCAATCCACACTCATCCCACCAACAAACGCCTCACCCACAGACGTCAAAAACCGGCCCCACCCACCATCACCACGCCGCAACGACCCCACCACCACCGGCCGCACACCCGCATCCACCACCCCCACCGACTCCAACACCCCACCCACCAACACCGGATGCCCCGAACACTCCACAAACCCCGAAAACCCATCCCCGACAAGCCGCCCCACCACATCCGAAAACAACACCCGCTCACGCAAATTCCGATACCAATACCCACCATCCAAACCCACCCCATCCACCACACCACCCACCACCGACGAATAAAACGGCACCACCCCCCGCCCCGGACACAAACCATCCAACAACCCCGACAGCGTCCCCTCCACCGCCTCCACATGCGCCGAATGCGACGCATAATCCACCGCCACCCGCCGCACCCACACCCCATCCCGCTCACACTCACCAACAAACCCCACAGCAGCATCCACATCCCCCGACACCACCGTCAACGACGGACCATTCACCGCCGCCACACCCAACCGACCACCCCACCCCGACAGTCGCTCCAGCACAACCGCCACCGGCAACCCCACCGACACCATCGCACCACCACCAGCCAACACCTCACCAATCACCCGCGACCGAACCGCCACCACCCGCGCACCATCGGCCACACTCAACACACCCGCCACCACCGCCGCAGCAACCTCACCCTGCGAATGACCCACCACCGCATCCGGCACCACACCCACCGACATCCACAACCGCGCCAAAGACACCATCACCGCCCACGACACCGGCTGCACCACATCAACCCGACCCCACACCCCCTCACCCATCCCACCGCGGACCACCTCCAACAAATCCCAATCCACAAACCCCGACAAAGCCCGCCCACACTCCACCATCGACTCCGCGAAGACCTCCGACTCATCCAACAGAGCGGCCCCCATACCCACCCACTGCCAACCCTGACCCGGAAACACAAACACCACCCGACCACCACCAGCCGCAACACCCGACGCCACCGAACCCACCACCACCGAACCCGAACTCACCGCCCCAGAAACCACCCCATCCAAACCCGCCACCACCTCCGCGACACCCCCACCCAACACCACCGCCCGATGCTCAAACACCGACCGCGACGACACCAACGACCAACCCACATCCACCAAACCCACACCATCGGAAAGACCCACACACATTTCACGCAACCGACCCGCATAAGCCCGCAACGCCCCCACCGAACGAGCCGACACCACCACCGGAACCACCGACAAGCTCCTGCCGACACCACCCCCGCCGCCATCAACGACACCGGAATCGGAATCGGCAGGATCGTCGAACTCCGGGGCCTGCTCCAAAATCAGATGCGCATTCGTCCCCGACACCCCAAACGCCGACACACCCGCACGACGCACCCGACCCACCACAGGCCAACCCCGCACCTGCGTCACCAACTCCACCCCACCCGACGACCAATCCACCAACGGCGACGGCACATCCACATGCAACGTCGCCGGCACCACCCCCGCCCGCAACGCCATCACCATCTTGATCACACCCGCCACACCCGCAGCCGCCTGCGTATGACCAATATTCGACTTCACCGAACCCAACAACAACGCCCCACCCACACGACCCCGCCCATACGACCCCAACAACGCCTCAGCCTCAATCGGATCACCCAACCGAGTCCCCGTCCCATGCCCCTCCACCACATCCACATCCGACACACCCAAACCCGCCGCCACCAACGCCGCACCAATCACCCGACGCTGCGCCACCCCCGACGGCGCCGTCAAACCATTCGACCCACCATCCTGATTCACCGCAGAACCCCGCACCACCGCCAACACCCGATGACCACGCTCCCGCGCCACCGACAACCGCTCCAACACCACCACCCCCGCACCCTCCGCCCACCCCGTCCCATCCGCACCACCCGCAAACGCCCGACACCGCCCATCACCCGACAACCCACCCTGCCGAGAAAACTCCACAAACAACCCCGGCGCCGCAATCACCGTCACCCCACCCGCCAACGCCACATCACACTCACCCAACCGCAACCCCTGACACGCCAAATGCAACGCCACCAACGACGACGAACACGCCGTATCAACCGAAATCGACGGACCCTCCAACCCCAACACATACGAAACACGACCCGACACCACACTCGGCGACGTCCCCGTCAACAAATAACCCTCAAACCCACCACCCGACTCCACCAACCGCGGCCCATACTCCTGACCCATCACCCCCACATACACACCCGTCCGCGAACCCCGCAACCCCAACGGATCAATCCCCGCACGCTCCAACGCCTCCCACGACACCTCCAAAAACAACCGCTGCTGCGGATCCATCGCCACCGCCTCACGCGGCGACACACCAAAGAACTCCGCATCAAACATCCCCGCGTCATACACAAACCCCCCCTCCCGCACATACGACTTCCCCACCACACCCCGCACCGGATCAAACAACCCCTCCACATCCCAACCCCGATCCACCGGAAACCCCGACACCGCATCCCCACCCCCCAACACCAAATCCCACAAACCCTCCGCAGACACCACCCCACCCGGAAAACGACAACCCATCCCCACCACCACCACCGGATCATCCACAGCAGCGGCGGACTCGTACTGCCGCAGCCGCTCGCGGGACTCATGGAGATCCGCCATGGCACGACGCAGATACTCGCGAAGCTTGTCTTCGTTGTTGACAGACACGGCGCTCCCCCTGTGATCCGAGTGTCTTTCCGGGTCGGTCGATTCGAGCGGGCAGTGCTCCGGCCGGCGCTACGCCAGTCGGAAATCGCTGTCGAGCAGGTCGAACAGTTCCTCGTCGGAGGCGGTCCGGAGGCGGTCGCCGACCTCGCCGCCGGAGCCGCCGTCGGTGTCGCGGGGCGGACCCGGGACGGGCCTGCCGACCTCGGCGAGCAGGACACGCAACAGGTCGGCTGCGCGGGTCCGGTCGGCGTCGTCCCTGACGACCGTCGCGATTCCGTCCCGCAGGCGGTCGAGCATGGCCAGAACGCCGGCGGCGTCCGTCGGGAACTGTTGCCCGGTGGGCGACCGGCGGTCCAGTTCGGTCCGCAGATAGGCAGCCAGGGCCGCCGGAGTCGGGTGGTCGAAGACGACGGCGGCCGGCAGGCTGAGGCCCGTGGCCGCGCCGAGCCGGTTGCGGAGGTCCACGGCGGTGAGCGAGTCGAAGCCGGCGTCGCGGAAGGCCCGCTGCGTGCTCAGCATCGCCGCCTCACCATGCCCGAGAACGGTGGCGGCCTCCGTCCGCACCAGGTCGGTCAGGATCGCCGTACGCTCGGCCGCCGACCTGCCGGTCAGCAGCGCGGCGAGGGCGGCTTCGGCAGGCTTCCCCGGCGTACCGCCCCTCGGGCGCGCACGGCTCGGACCGAGCAGGACGGCGGGCACCACGCTGACGGCGGCGTGGGACCGCAGCACCGCCGGATCGAGGCGGACGGGGTGGTACGCCGCCGCCGGTCGGGAGCAGGCGGCGTCGAAGAGGACGAGCGCGTCGTCCACGCCGAGCGGCACGAGCCCGGACCGGCGCAGCCGTGCCACGTCCGCAGTGCCGAGGCCGGCGGCCATCCCGCCGTCCAACGGCCCCCACGCCAGGGCGGTGGCGGGCAGCCCCTGGCCCTGCCGCCAGCTCGCGAACGCGTCGAGGAAGGCGTTCGCGGCGGCGTACCCGGCCTGCCCGGCGCTGCCGATCGTCCCCGCGACCGACGAGAACAGCACGAAGGCGGTGAGGTCGAGATGCCGGGTGAGTTCGTGCAGGTTGACCGCCGCGTCCGCCTTGGCGCGGAGCACCGCCGCGACCCGCTCGCCGGTCTGTGCGGTCAGCACGCCGTCGTCGGGCACGCCGGCCGAGTGCACCACCGCGGTGAGCGGATGCACGGCGGGAACCCCGGCCAACAGGCGCGTCACCGCGTCACGGTCGGCGACGTCGCAGGCGGCGACGCGGACGGACGCCCCCAGCTCCTCCAGTTCCCGGGTCAGGGCCGCCGCGCCGGGTGCGTCCGGCCCGCGCCGGCCGACCAGCAGCAGGCGGCGGACCCCGTGCCGGCGGACCAGGTGCCGGGCCACCGCGCCGCCGAGCATGCCGGTGCCCCCGGTGACGAGGACGGTGCCGGCGGCGGTCCACGGCGGGGCGGCACCGGTGCCGGCCGGCGCCCGCACCAGGCCCGGAACGCTGGCCGAGCCGGCCCGCAGTGCCAGCTGCGGCTCGCCCGCAGCGATCGCCCCGGGGAGGGCACGCAGCGAATCCGGGTGGTCGTCGGTGTCCACGAGGACGAACCGGTCCGGATGCTCGGTCTGGGCGACCCGCAGCAGGCCCCACACCCCGGCGGCGGCCGGATCGGTGACGGCTGTTCCGGCGTCCACGGCTCCGCTGGTGAGCACGACCAGCCGTGAGCCGGTGAAACGGTCGTCGGCGAGCCACTCCTGGACGACGGCCAGCGCCCGTAGGGTCCGTGCACCCACGTCACCGGGCCGCCGCTCTGCCGGGCCGTCGGCGCGGCGGCGGAAGTCGACGAGCACGTGGCCCGGTGCCCGGTCGGTGGCCAGCGCACCGGCCAGCGCGCCCAGGTCCGGGTACGCCTGGACGGGCACCCCGGCCCCCAGTGCACCGGACGGCAGCGGGGCGTCCCCGCCGACGACGGCGAACCGCGCCCCGGCGGCCACCGGGGCGGGCTGCACGGCGGACCACTCCAACCGGTACAGCGGTGCCTGGCCGGTGACGGCCGCCGCGATCCGGTCGGCGGCGACCCGGCGCAACGCCAGGGTGGCTGCGGCGAGGACCGGCTTCCCGTCGCCGTCGGCGACGGTGACGCAGACCGAGTCGACACCGGCGGGCGCGATGCGCACCCGGAGCCGGTCGGTGCCGGAGGTGAACACCCGCACGTCGGTGAAGGCGAACGGCAGCATCCCGTGTGCCCCACCGGGAAACTGGTCACCGAGGACGATCGCGTGCAGGGCCGCGTCCAGCAGCGCCGGATGGACGGCGTAGTCGCCCGCCTCGGCGGCGTACTCCTCGGGGAGCCGGACCTCGGCGAACGTCTCGTTCCCGCGACGCCACGCGGCGCGCAGCCCTCGGAAGGCGGGGCCGTATCCGATGCCGTTGTCGGCGAAGCGCTCGTACTCGCTCTCGACGCCCACCGGCTCCGCCCCCTCGGGCGGCCAGTTGCTGCCAGGGCCGGCGTCCCACGCGGGTGGGCCGGCGGCCGGCCCCGGCGCGGCGCTGTCGACCCGGCCCGAGGCGTGCCGGGTCCAGTGGGGAGGCTCGGGCCCCACCGGTGCGGAGTGGATCCGGACCTGGCGGGCCCCGTCGGCGTCTGGTCCGTCGACGACGACCCGCACGCGGACGCCCCCGTCGTCGGCCAGCACCATCGGCGCCTCGAAGGTCAGTTCCGCGACCCGGGTGCAGCCCACCTCGGCGCGCACCCGGTGCATGATCTCCAGCAGCGCGGTCCCCGGCACCACCGTGCGCCCCCACACGCTGTGGTCGGCGAGCCACGGATGCGTCCGCACGCAGAGCTGACCGCTCCAGACCGTGCCGGCGCCGTCCGGCAGGTCCACGGCGACGGCGAGCAGCGGGTGCCCGGCGACGTCGAGGCCCACGGCGGTCAGGTCGCGTGCCCCGGGGCGCGGGTCGAGCCAGTAGCGGGACCGCTGGAACGGGTAGGTGGGCAGGTCGGTGGCGAGCGGGCCGTCGCCGAGCGGCGCGACCGGGTCGACGGGAAGCCCGTGCACGTGGACGGCTGCCAGGGCCTCCCGCACGGCCACTGCGTCGTCGCGGTCCCGGCGCAGGGTGGGCAGGAACAGCAGGGAGCGGTCGGGCTCCGCGGCCCCGGCGGGCTCGGCGGCGTCCGCGACATCCACCGGGTCGGCGGGATCCGCCAGGCAGTCGCGCGCCATCGCCGTGAGCACTCCGTCCGGGCCGAGTTCCACGAACGTGTCGACGCCCTCGGCCCGCAGCGCACGCATGCCGTCGAGGAAACGCACCGGCTCGCGGGCGTGCCGGATCCAGTACCCGGCCGTACGGAGGTCGGTGCCGGACGCGATCGCCCCCGTGACGTTGGCGACCACGGGGATCGACGGCTCGCCGGCCCGGAGATCGCCCATCGCCTTCTCGAACTCGGCGAGCATCCCGTCCATCCGTGCGGAGTGGAAGGCGTGGCCGACCCGCAGTCGCCTGGCCCGGCGACCCCGGTCACGCCACAGCGCGACCTGCTCCTCGACGGCCGCCTCGTCGCCCGCGATCACGGTTGCCTGCGGCCCGTTGACCGCTGCGATCGACAGTTCGCCCTCCCGCCCCGCCAACAGGGGGCCTACCTCGCTCTCGGCGGCCTGGAGCGCGGCCATCGCACCGCCGGCCGGCAGGCCCGCCATGAGTCGACCGCGCACCGCCACCAGCCGGGCGGCGTCCGGCAGGGTGAGGACGCCCGCGACGTACGCCGCGGTGATCTCCCCGACCGAGTGGCCCAGCAGGGCGTCGGGCCGCAGCCCCCAGCTCGTGACCAGCCGGAACAGCGCCACCTCCAGCGCGAACAGGGCGGGCTGGGTGTACGCGGTGTCGTCCAGCAGCGCCGCCGCCCCGGTGCCCGGCTCGGCGAGCATGACGGCGCGCAGCGGCCGGTCCAGGTGCCGGTCGAGTTCCGCGAGGACGCCGTCCAGGGCCTGCGCGAAGGCGGGATGCCGGGCGTACAGTTCCCGGCCCGCGCCCGGTCGCTGGCTGCCCTGCCCGGTGAAGAGGAGGGCCACGCGCCGCTCCGGCACGGCCCGCCCGGTGACGAGCCCCGCGGCGCTGCGGCCCGCCGCGAGCGCGTGGAGGCCGTCGAGCCGCGCGGTGTCGTCCCGGCCCAGCACGGCGGCCCGGTACGCGAACGCGGTGCGGGAGCGCGCCAACGCGCGGGCCACGGCGTCGGCGGGCTCGGGCCGCGTCCGGGATGTCAGGTGGGCGTGTAGCCGCCGGGCCTGCTCGCGCAGGGCCGCCTCGGTCCGGCCGGACAGGACCCAGACGGGGTCGTCGCCGGCCGTCCCCGCCGGTTCGTGGGCAGTGGGCACCGTCGCCGCCGGGGCCGGGGCCGGGGCCGGGGCCGGATGGTGGGCGACGGATGCCGGCGGGGCCGCGAGGTCCGTCGCCCCGGTCGCCCCCGCCGCTGCACCGGGGGCGCTCTCCAGGATGACGTGCGCGTTGGTGCCGCTCGCGCCGAACGAGGAGACCCCGGCCCGGCGGGGCCGGTCGCCGTGCTCGGGCCAGGGCCGCCCCTCGGTCAGCAGCCGCACCGCGCCCGACGACCAGTCCACCCGGGTCGAGGGGCGATCGACGTGCAGGGTCCGGGGCAGCCGCGCGTGACGCAGCGCCAGCACGGTCTTGATCACCCCGGCGACCCCTGCGGCGGCCTGGGTGTGGCCGATGTTGGACTTCAGGGATCCCAGCAGGAGCGGCCGGTCCGCCGGCCGGCCCTGGCCGTACGTCGCCAGCAGCGCCTGCGCCTCGATCGGATCGCCCAGCCGGGTGCCGGTGCCGTGTGCCTCCACCGCGTCCACCTCGTCCGCGGCCAGCCCCGCGTTGGTCAACGCCTGCCGGATGACCAGTTGCTGGGCCGTACCGTTCGGGGCGGTCAGGCCGTTGCTCGCCCCGTCCTGGTTGACCGCGCTGCCCCGCACGACGGCCAGCACCTGGCGACGGTTGCGGACCGCGTCCGAGAGCCGTTCCAACAGCAGCATCCCCACGCCCTCGCCGAACCCGGTCCCGTCGGCGGCGTCCGCGAACGCCTTGCAACGGCCGTCCTCGGCGAGACCGCGCTGCCGGGCGAAGTCGACGAACATCGTCGGCGTGGCGAGCACCGTCGCCCCGCCCGCCAGGGCCAGCTCACACTCACCCGACCGCAGCGCCTGCACGGCCAGGTGCAACGCGACCAGCGACGACGAGCAGGCCGTGTCGACCGTCACCGCCGGCCCCTGCAACCCCAGGGTGTACGCGATCCGGCCCGACGCGACACTGCCCGCGCTGCCGTTGACCAGGTAGCCCTCCAGGTCCTTCGGCACCTCCGACAGCCGGCTGCCGTAGTCGTCGTACATCACCCCGACGTAGACCCCGGTGCGGGTGCCGCGGGCCGAGTCGGGGGCGATCCCCGCCCGTTCGAAGGTCTCCCAGGCGGCCTCCAGCAGCAGCCGCTGCTGCGGGTCCATGGCCAGCGCCTCGCGGGGCGAGACGGTGAAGAACTCCGGGTCGAACTCGGCGCAGTCGTAGAGGAAGCCGCCCTCGCGCACGTAGCTCGTGCCAGTCGAGTCCGGATCCGGGTCGTAGAGCCTCCCGACGTCCCAGCCCCGGTCGTCGGGGAAGCCGGAGATCGCGTCGGCACCAGCCTCGACCAGCCGCCACAGGTCCTCGGGCGTGCTCACCCCGCCCGGCAACCGGCAGCTCATGCCCACGATGGCGATGGGCTCACGCGCGCTGTCCTCCAGCTCGCGCAGGCGTCGCCGCGTCCCGGCCAGCTCGGCGGTGACCCGCTTGAGGTACTCACGCATCCGGTCCTCGTTCGCGGTCACCTGCCGGCCCTCTCCTCGGTCGGGGTTCACAGCTGCTCCTCGATCAGGGCGAAGAGTTCGTCGTCGGACGCCGAGTCCAGTCGCTCGGCGACCGTGGCATCCACCAGCCCGTCACCTCCCGGCCCGGACCGTGGCCCGCCGACCAGGGCGAGCATCTCCTCCAGCCGCCTGCGGACGATGTCCCGGCGAACGTCGTCCGTCCGCATCCCGCCGAGCGCCGCGGCCACTGCGTCGAGTCCGGTCAGTGCCGCCGCGCCCTCGTCAGCCGCCCCCTCGGCGGCGAGGCGGTCCACGAGGTGCTCGGCCACGGCCGACGGGGTCGGATGGTCGAACACCAGGCTCGGCGCCAACCGCAGGCCGGTCGCCGAGCCCAGCCGGTTGCGCAGTTCGACTGCGGTCAACGAGTCGAATCCGACCTCGCGGAACGGTCTGCCCGGGTCCACGTCCGCCGCTTCCCGCAGGGCGAGCACCCCGGCGACATGGGCGCGTACCAGATCCAGCAGTTGCCGGACCTGGGCCTGCGCGTCCTTCCCGGCCAGTTGCCCGCGCAGCTCGTCCGCCTCCTGCGGCGCGGCGACGGCGGGCACGGGCGCACCGCCGGCGGCGCCCGACGAGGCCGCGCGACGGAGCGGGGCCGCCGGCACCAGACCCCGCAGCAGGACCGGGACGGCGCCCGGTCCGTTGGCGGCCCACTCCCGGCGCAGCGCCGCCGGGTCCAGCCGGGCCGGTACGAGCACCGGTTCGTCCCGGGCCAGGCCGAGCGCTAGGTCGAACAGCGCGAGGCCCTCCTCGCCGGTCATCGGGGCGATGCCGGAGCGCCGCATCCGCCGCAGGTCCTGCTCGCCCAGGTGGCCCGTCATGTCGCTGGCCAGTCCCCAAAGACCCCAGGCGAGGGAGACGCCGGGCAGGCCCCGGGCCCGCCGCTGCTGCGCCAGGGCGTCCAGGAAGGTGTTCGCCGCCGCGTAGTTGGCCTGGCCGGGCCGGCCCAGGATCCCCGCCGCCCCGGAGAACAGCACGAACGCGGCCAGCGGCAGCCCCGCGGTCAGTTCGTGCAGGTGCAGTGCCGCGTCCACCTTCGGCCGGAGCACCGCGTCGACCCGCTCGGGGGTGAGCGCCTGCACCGCCCCGTCGTCGAGTACGCCGGCCACGTGCACCACGGCGGTCAGCGGATGCTCGGCGGGGATGCCGCCCAGGACGCCGGCCAGCGCGGCGCGATCCGTGGTGTCGCAGGCGGCCAGCGTCACGTGGGCGCCGAGCCCGGTCAGCTCCTCGGTCAGCCGGCCGGCATCGGGGGCGTCCGGACCGCTGCGACTGACCAGCAGCAGCCGGCGCACACCACGGGTGGTCACCAGGTGCCGGGCGAGCAGCCCGCCGAGCGTGCCGGTCGCGCCGGTGAGCAGGACCGTGCCGTCGGGGTCCAGGACGGCCCCCGGTTCGGGTTCCGCCTGCTCCGGCTCGGGTACTGGCCGCACCGGCTCGATCTCGGGCAGCAGGACCTGACCGGCCCGCACCGCCAGTTGGGGCGCGTCCATGGCGAGGGCCGACGGCAGCGCCGCGAGCGAGCTGTCGTCCGCGTCGACGTCCACCAGCACGAAGCGGTCCGGGTGCTCCGACTGGGCCGACCGCAGCAGTCCCCACAGTCCCGCGTGGACGAGGCCCGGCACGTCCTCGTCCGGCCCGGCGGCCACGGCCCGTTCGGTGACCACCACGAGCCTGGCCGCGATGAACCGCTCGTCGGCCAGCCAGCGTTGCAGCAGATCCAGCCCGGCCCGGGTCGCCGCCCGGACGGCCCCGGCCCGGGCGTCGCCCACCGCGCCGTCGCCCACCGCGCCGTCGTCGGGCGACGGGCCGGCGGCCAGCGAACTGTCGGCGCTCCAGCCGGCAGTCCTGCGGAAGTCGGCGAGGACGACGGCGGGCAGTTCCTCGCCCGCGTCCAGGGCCGCCCGCAGCGAGTCCACGTCGGTGTGCACGTCGACGGTGGCGACCGGCCAGCGGTGCGGCCCGGCGGCCCCGTCCGCCTCGGCACCGTTCGGGGCCACGACCGCCCACCGCCGGTCGGCTGCCCCGGCAACGGCGGCCTGCCGTCGCCAGCCGACCCGGTACAACGCCCCGGCTCCGGCATCGGCGGGCGGCCCGAGGCGTTCCCGGACGAGCGGGCGCAGGGCCAGGGCGTCCAACGAGAGGACCGGAGCACCGGCCGGGTCCACCGCGTGCAGGCAGACGGCCGAGTCACCGGACCGGCCGATGCGAACCCGCAGAGTGTCGGCGCCGGTGGCGTGGAGCACGACGCCCTGCCAGGCGAAGGGCAGCAGCACACTGCCCTCGGGGACGCCGACGAGGTCGCCCGCCAACCACCCCTGCAAGGCGGCGTCGAGCAGTGCGGGATGCAGCCCGAAGCGAATGGCCTCCGCGCTGACCCGGTCGGGCAGCCGCACCTCGGCGAACACCTCGCCGTCCCCCCGCCAGACCCCCTGGAGCCCGGCGAACGCCTCCCCGTACTCGTAGCCCAGCGCCGCGAACCGCTCATACAGGTCGGCCACGTCGACCGGCTCCGTGCCCGAAGGTGGCCAGGCGTCGGTGTGCCAGGGCGCAGCCGGTGCGGGCCGCGACCGCGCGGCCAGGACGCCCACCGCGTGCCGCGTCCAGGCGGACTCCGCCGGCGCCGCATCGTCCCGGGAGAACACGCTCACCGCGCGGCGGTCGGATCCGTCGCCGGGGTCGTCCACGAGCACCTGGAGCCGCACCCCGCCCCTGGCCTGCACCACCAGGGGAGCCTCCAGCCGCAGCTCCTCGACCTCCGGACAGCCAGCCGCAGCGGCGGCGTGCAGGGCGAGTTCCACGAAGGCCGTACCGGGCAGCAGCACGGTGCCGGACACGGCATGGTCGGTCAGCCAGGCGTGCGAGGCGAGCGACAGATGCCCGGCCAGAAGCAGGCTCCTGGAGCCGCCGACCGACAGCGCACCCCCGAGCAGGGGATGGTCCTCCCACTCCATGCCGAACCGGGCCGCCGCGGCCGTCCCGACGCCAGCGGGCGAGGTCTGGGCCCAGTAGTGGCGTCGTTGGAACGGATACGTCGGCAAATCCACCAACCGTGCCCCCGCCCCCGCGAACACACCCTTCCAATCCACACTCATCCCACCAACAAACGCCTCACCCACAGACGTCAAAAACCGGCCCCACCCACCATCACCACGCCGCAACGACCCCACCACCACCGGCCGCACACCCGCATCCACCACCCCCACCGACTCCAACACCCCACCCACCAACACCGGATGCCCCGAACACTCCACAAACCCCGAAAACCCATCCCCGACAAGCCGCCCCACCACATCCGAAAACAACACCCGCTCACGCAAATTCCGATACCAATACCCACCATCCAAACCCACCCCATCCACCACACCACCCACCACCGACGAATAAAACGGCACCACCCCCCGCCCCGGACACAAACCATCCAACAACCCCGACAGCGTCCCCTCCACCGCCTCCACATGCGCCGAATGCGACGCATAATCCACCGCCACCCGCCGCACCCACACCCCATCCCGCTCACACTCACCAACAAACCCCACAGCAGCATCCACATCCCCCGACACCACCGTCAACGACGGACCATTCACCGCCGCCACACCCAACCGACCACCCCACCCCGACAGTCGCTCCAGCACAACCGCCACCGGCAACCCCACCGACACCATCGCACCACCACCAGCCAACACCTCACCAATCACCCGCGACCGAACCGCCACCACCCGCGCACCATCGGCCACACTCAACACACCCGCCACCACCGCCGCAGCAACCTCACCCTGCGAATGACCCACCACCGCATCCGGCACCACACCCACCGACATCCACAACCGCGCCAAAGACACCATCACCGCCCACGACACCGGCTGCACCACATCAACCCGACCCCACACCCCCTCACCCATCCCACCGCGGACCACCTCCAACAAATCCCAATCCACAAACCCCGACAAAGCCCGCCCACACTCCACCATCGACTCCGCGAAGACCTCCGACTCATCCAACAGAGCGGCCCCCATACCCACCCACTGCCAACCCTGACCCGGAAACACAAACACCACCCGACCACCACCAGCCGCAACACCCGACGCCACCGAACCCACCACCACCGAACCCGAACTCACCGCCCCAGAAACCACCCCATCCAAACCCGCCACCACCTCCGCGACACCCCCACCCAACACCACCGCCCGATGCTCAAACACCGACCGCGACGACACCAACGACCAACCCACATCCACCAAACCCACACCATCGGAAAGACCCACACACATTTCACGCAACCGACCCGCATAAGCCCGCAACGCCCCCACCGAACGAGCCGACACCACCACCGGAACCACCGACAAGCTCCTGCCGACACCACCCCCGCCGCCATCAACGACACCGGAATCGGAATCGGCAGGATCGTCGAACTCCGGGGCCTGCTCCAAAATCAGATGCGCATTCGTCCCCGACACCCCAAACGCCGACACACCCGCACGACGCACCCGACCCACCACAGGCCAACCCCGCACCTGCGTCACCAACTCCACCCCACCCGACGACCAATCCACCAACGGCGACGGCACATCCACATGCAACGTCGCCGGCACCACCCCCGCCCGCAACGCCATCACCATCTTGATCACACCCGCCACACCCGCAGCCGCCTGCGTATGACCAATATTCGACTTCACCGAACCCAACAACAACGCCCCACCCACACGACCCCGCCCATACGACCCCAACAACGCCTCAGCCTCAATCGGATCACCCAACCGAGTCCCCGTCCCATGCCCCTCCACCACATCCACATCCGACACACCCAAACCCGCCGCCACCAACGCCGCACCAATCACCCGACGCTGCGCCACCCCCGACGGCGCCGTCAAACCATTCGACCCACCATCCTGATTCACCGCAGAACCCCGCACCACCGCCAACACCCGATGACCACGCTCCCGCGCCACCGACAACCGCTCCAACACCACCACCCCCGCACCCTCCGCCCACCCCGTCCCATCCGCACCACCCGCAAACGCCCGACACCGCCCATCACCCGACAACCCACCCTGCCGAGAAAACTCCACAAACAACCCCGGCGCCGCAATCACCGTCACCCCACCCGCCAACGCCACATCACACTCACCCAACCGCAACCCCTGACACGCCAAATGCAACGCCACCAACGACGACGAACACGCCGTATCAACCGAAATCGACGGACCCTCCAACCCCAACACATACGAAACACGACCCGACGCGACGCTCACCGACTTGCCGGTGAGCAGATAGCCCTCGAGTTCCTGCGGAGCCTCGTGCAGACGGGCGGCATACTCCTGGTGGGTCAGGCCGGAGTACACGCCGGTCCGGCTACCCCGCAGACCCGCTGGATCGATTCCCGCACGCTCCAACGCCTCCCATGACGTCTCCAACAAGAGGCGCTGCTGCGGATCCATCGCCATCGCCTCACGCGGCGACACACCAAAGAACTCCGCATCGAACATCCCCGCGTCATACACAAACCCCCCCTCCCGTGCGTACGACTTCCCCGCGGCTCCCGGCACCGGATCAAAGAAGGAGTCCACGTCCCAGCCCCGGTCGTCGGGGGCCGGGCCGATGACGTCAGCACCGGCCAGCAGGAGGTCCCAGAGCTTCTCGGGAGTGTCGGCTCCGCCGGGGTAGCGGCAGGCCATGCCGACGATGGCAATAGGCTCGTCGACGGGCACGGCTGCGGCAGTCACCGGGACTTCCTCGGCAGAAGCGCCGACGAGGACGCCCTCCAGGAACTTCGCCAACGTGGACGGAGTGGGGTGGTCGAAGACCACCGTCGGAGGCAGACTCAGACCGGTCGTGCTGTTGAGGTGGTTGCGCAGTTCGAGCGCCGTGAGCGAGTCGAAGCCGGCGTCCTTGAAGGCCCGGGTGGGCGCGACCGCATCCACCGTCTCGTGCCTCAGGACCGCGGCCGCCGCCGCCCGCACCGTTTCGAGGAGGACCCGCTGCCGTTCCGCGTCGGGCATCCCCGCCACCCGCTGCGCAAGGCCGGCGCTCGGCGACTCGGTGTCCACCTTCCGGGCATCGAGCGCGCTCCTGGCCTCGGGCACCCCATCGAAGAGCCGCCCCAAGCGCAGGTCTGCGAGACGCGGAGCGAAAGCCGCCCAGTCGACGTCGGCGACGGTGACAGACACGTCATCGCGGTCGAGGGCCTGCTGCAGAGCGGCGATGCCGCGTTCCGGGTCCAAGGCCGTGATGCCACGGCGGTTCAGGTTCTGCTCGCCGATCCCCTCCGCCATGCCACCACCGCCCCACAATCCCCAAGCTATGGAGGTGGCGGGAAGACCTGCGGCACGACGCTGCTCCGCCAGCGCGTCCAGCGACGCGTTCGCCGCCGCGTACGCCGCCTGGCCGCCGTTGCCCCAGACTCCGGTAACCGATGAGAAGAGGACGAAGGCGTCCAGCTCCTGGTGCTGGGTGAGTTCGTCGAGCAGCAGCGCGGCAGCGGTCTTCGGACGGAAGACCTCGTCGATGTGTTCGGCGGCGAGCGTGTCGATCACACCGTCGTGCAGGACTCCGGCGGCGTGGAAGACCGCAGTGGGCGGATGCGCCGCCAGGACGTCGGTCAACGCAGCCCGGTCCGCCACATCGCAGGCGGCCATGGTCACCTCGACACCGAGCGCGCGAAGATCAGCTTCCAGCTCGGCCGCCCCCGGGGCGTCGGCACCCCGACGACTGGTGAGAACGAGGTGTTCGGCACCGTTGCGAGCGAGCCACCGGGCCACCCGGCCACCCAGACTCCCCGTACCTCCGGTCACCAGGATGTTCCCGCGAGGGCGCCATTCCCGGCGCACAGTGCCCGCCGCGCGCGTCACCCGACGCCCGTAGATCCCCGAACCGCGTACCGCGATCTGGTCCTCGCCGTCCGCTCCGGCGAGGGCGTTGGCGAGCTGGTCCAGCATCCGGGCATTCGGTACGGACGGAAGGTCGACCAGGCCGCCCCAGCGGTCCGGCAGTTCCAGGGCGGCCACCCGCCCGAACGCCCACACCTGCGCACCGAACATGTCCGGCGCCTCCTGGGGCACCACAGCCACCGCCCCCTGCGTGACGCTCCACAAAGGAGTTTCGGCTCCCGCGTCACCGATGGCCTGCACCAGCGCCAGCGACGAGACCACGCCCATCCCGATGGAGGGGTGTTGGGGATGCGCGTCGTGCACAAGCCCGAGAAGAGACACGACGCCCGACAGCGGCGTAGACCCAGCCGTCGTGGTGGCGAGCAGTTCGGCGATCCGGGCGCGGCCCGCGAGCGGGTCCACGGCCAGCAACTCGACCTCGGCACCCCTGCGAACGAGCGCCGCTGTGATGTCTGCGGCAAGCTCCGAATCGGCGGTCCCCGGGTCGGCGATGAGTAGCCAGCGGTTGGTGAGGGGTCGGGGGTCGTCGGTCGGCAGCGGTTTCCAGGTGATCCGATACCGCAGACCACCCACCGGGTCGGCGGTGGTGGTGTCGCCCGCGGCGGGGCTGGCGGCGGGGTTGGTGGGCGTCGGTGCCCAGTAGTGGCGTCGTTGGAACGGATACGTCGGCAAATCCACCAACCGTGCCCCCGCCCCCGCGAACACACCCTTCCAATCCACACTCATCCCACCAACAAACGCCTCACCCACAGACGTCAAAAACCGGCCCCACCCACCATCACCACGCCGCAACGACCCCACCACCACCGGCCGCGCACCCGCATCCACCACCCCCACCGACTCCAACACCCCACCCACCAACACCGGATGCCCCGAACACTCCACAAACCCCGAAAACCCATCCCCGACAAGCCGCCCCACCACATCCGAAAACAACACCCGCTCACGCAAATTCCGATACCAATACCCACCATCCAAACCCACCCCATCCACCACACCACCCACCACCGACGAATAAAACGGCACCACCCCCCGCCCCGGACACAAACCATCCAACAACCCCGACAGCGTCCCCTCCACCGCCTCCACATGCGCCGAATGCGACGCATAATCCACCGCCACCCGCCGCACCCACACCCCATCCCGCTCACACTCACCAACAAACCCCACAGCAGCATCCACATCCCCCGACACCACCGTCAACGACGGACCATTCACCGCCGCCACACCCAACCGACCACCCCACCCCGACAGTCGCTCCAGCACAACCGCCACCGGCAACCCCACCGACACCATCGCACCACCACCAGCCAACACCTCACCAATCACCCGCGACCGAACCGCCACCACCCGCGCACCATCGGCCACACTCAACACACCCGCCACCACCGCCGCAGCAACCTCACCCTGCGAATGACCCACCACCGCATCCGGCACCACACCCACCGACATCCACAACCGCGCCAAAGACACCATCACCGCCCACGACACCGGCTGCACCACATCAACCCGACCCCACACCCCCTCACCCATCCCACCGCGGACCACCTCCAACAAATCCCAATCCACAAACCCCGACAAAGCCCGCCCACACTCCACCATCGACTCCGCGAAGACCTCCGACTCATCCAACAGAGCGGCCCCCATACCCACCCACTGCCAACCCTGACCCGGAAACACAAACACCACCCGACCACCACCAGCCGCAACACCCGACGCCACCGAACCCACCACCACCGAACCCGAACTCACCGCCCCAGAAACCACCCCATCCAAACCCGCCACCACCTCCGCGACACCCCCACCCAACACCACCGCCCGATGCTCAAACACCGACCGCGACGACACCAACGACCAACCCACATCCACCAGACCCACACCATCGGAGCCACCATCGTCAGACAACCCCACACACACCTCACGCAACCGACCCGCATAAGCCCGCAACGCCCCCACCGAACGAGCCGACACCACCACCGGAACCACCGACAAGCTCCTGCCCACACCACCCCCGCCGCCATCAACGACACCGGCGCCAGCACCGGAATCGGCATCGGCATCGGCATCGGCATCGGCATCGGCATCAACTGGATCGTCGAACTCCGGGGCCTGCTCCAAAATCAGATGCGCATTCGTCCCCGACACCCCAAACGCCGACACACCCGCACGACGCACCCGACCCACCACAGGCCAACCCCGCACCTGCGTCACCAACTCCACCCCACCCGACGACCAATCCACCAACGGCGACGGCACATCCACATGCAACGTCGCCGGCACCACCCCCGCCCGCAACGCCATCACCATCTTGATCACACCCGCCACACCCGCAGCCGCCTGCGTATGACCAATATTCGACTTCACCGAACCCAACAACAACGCCCCACCCACACGACCCCGCCCATACGACCCCAACAACGCCTCAGCCTCAATCGGATCACCCAACCGAGTCCCCGTCCCATGCCCCTCCACCACATCCACATCCGACACACCCAAACCCGCCGCCACCAACGCCGCACCAATCACCCGACGCTGCGCCACCCCCGACGGCGCCGTCAAACCATTCGACCCACCATCCTGATTCACCGCAGAACCCCGCACCACCGCCAACACCCGATGACCACGCTCCCGCGCCACCGACAACCGCTCCAACACCACCACCCCCGCACCCTCCGCCCACCCCGTCCCATCCGCACCACCCGCAAACGCCCGACACCGCCCATCACCCGACAACCCACCCTGCCGAGAAAACTCCACAAACAACCCCGGCGCCGCAATCACCGTCACCCCACCCGCCAACGCCACATCACACTCACCCAACCGCAACCCCTGACACGCCAAATGCAACGCCACCAACGACGACGAACACGCCGTATCAACCGAAATCGACGGACCCTCCAACCCCAACACATACGAAACACGACCCGACACCACACTCGGCGACGTCCCCGTCAACAAATAACCCTCAAACCCACCACCCGACTCCACCAACCGCGGCCCATACTCCTGACCCATCACCCCCACATACACACCCGTCCGCGAACCCCGCAACCCCAACGGATCAATCCCCGCACGCTCCAACGCCTCCCACGACACCTCCAAAAACAACCGCTGCTGCGGATCCATCGCCACCGCCTCACGCGGCGACACACCAAAGAACTCCGCATCAAACATCCCCGCGTCATACACAAACCCCCCCTCCCGCACATACGACTTCCCCACCACACCCCGCACCGGATCAAACAACCCCTCCACATCCCAACCCCGATCCACCGGAAACCCCGACACCGCATCCCCACCCCCCAACACCAAATCCCACAAACCCTCCGCAGACACCACCCCACCCGGAAAACGACAACCCATCCCCACCACCACCACCGGATCATCCACAGCAGCAATGGAGGTGACCTGCCGGACGTTCTCCGGTTGCCGGCCCTGAATTTCTTCCTGCAGTTTCCGGGCAGCGGCCATCGGGGTGGGATGGTTGTATACAAGCGAGGCGGGAACCCGCAGCCCAGTGCCGCGTTGCAGGTGGTTACAGAGCTCGACGGCCGTGACCGATTCGAATCCATGCTCCTTGAACGTGCGCTCCGGATCGACCGCCTGCGCCGAGTCGAGGCCCAGAACGACGGCGGTGCTGGCGCGAACGGTCGCCAGGAGTCGGTTCAGTTGCTCGGGCTCGGCCAACGTCAGAAGCTCGGCCCGAATCCCTGGCTCGGATTCGGCTGGTTCGTTCTCCGCCTCCGCGTGATCATCGAGGACCGGAGCTGGCGCGCCGTCAGTGTTCGGTGCCCAGTAGTGGCGTCGTTGGAACGGATACGTCGGCAAATCCACCAACCGTGCCCCCGCCCCCGCGAACACACCCTTCCAATCCACGCTCATCCCACCAACAAACGCCTCACCCACAGACGTCAAAAACCGGCCCCACCCACCATCACCACGCCGCAACGACCCCACCACCACCGGCCGCGCACCCGCATCCACCACCCCCACCGACTCCAACACCCCACCCACCAACACCGGATGCCCCGAACACTCCACAAACCCCGAAAACCCATCCCCGACAAGCCGCCCCACCACATCCGAAAACAACACCCGCTCACGCAAATTCCGATACCAATACCCACCATCCAAACCCACCCCATCCACCACACCACCCACCACCGACGAATAAAACGGCACCACCCCCCGCCCCGGACACAAACCATCCAACAACCCCGACAGCGTCCCCTCCACCGCCTCCACATGCGCCGAATGCGACGCATAATCCACCGCCACCCGCCGCACCCACACCCCATCCCGCTCACACTCACCAACAAACCCCACAGCAGCATCCACATCCCCCGACACCACCGTCAACGACGGACCATTCACCGCCGCCACACCCAACCGACCACCCCACCCCGACAGTCGCTCCAGCACAACCGCCACCGGCAACCCCACCGACACCATCGCACCACCACCAGCCAACACCTCACCAATCACCCGCGACCGAACCGCCACCACCCGCGCACCATCGGCCACACTCAACACACCCGCCACCACCGCCGCAGCAACCTCACCCTGCGAATGACCCACCACCGCATCCGGCACCACACCCACCGACATCCACAACCGCGCCAAAGACACCATCACCGCCCACGACACCGGCTGCACCACATCAACCCGACCCCACACCCCCTCACCCATCCCACCGCGGACCACCTCCAACAAATCCCAATCCACAAACCCCGACAAAGCCCGCCCACACTCCACCATCGACTCCGCGAAGACCTCCGACTCATCCAACAGAGCGGCCCCCATACCCACCCACTGCCAACCCTGACCCGGAAACACAAACACCACCCGACCACCACCAGCCGCAACACCCGACGCCACCGAACCCACCACCACCGAACCCGAACTCACCGCCCCAGAAACCACCCCATCCAAACCCGCCACCACCTCCTCCACACCCCCACCCAACACCACCGCCCGATGCTCAAACACCGACCGCGACGACACCAACGACCAACCCACATCCACCAAACCCACACCATCGGAGCCACCATCGTCAGACAACCCCACACACACCTCACGCAACCGACCCGCATAAGCCCGCAACGCCCCCACCGAACGAGCCGACACCACCACCGGAACCACCCGAACCGAACCGACGCCGGAATCGGTAACAGTCGTTTCCTCAGCCGCCACCGGAGCCTGCTCGAGAATCAGATGCGCATTCGTGCCGCCCATGCCGAAGGAACTCACTCCGGCGACACGCGGGCGGCCCGTCCCGTCACCCGGCCACGGCTGCAGTTCCGTCTGAACCCGGAGGTTCAGCTCGTCGAGGTGGATGTCCGGGTTCGGCGTACGGAAGTTGAGGCTCGGCGCCAGCACCCCCTCACGTACGCACAGCACCGCCTTCAGCAGGCCCGTGATGCCGGCCGCCCCCTCCAGGTGGCCGACGTTGGTCTTGACCGATCCGACCGCGAGTGGGTTGTCGCAGCCGCGGGCGGCACCCAGCACC
The DNA here is from genome assembly GCF_029581295.1 of Micromonospora sp. WMMD712. NCBI lineage: Bacteria > Bacillati > Actinomycetota > Actinomycetes > Micromonosporales > Micromonosporaceae > Micromonospora > Micromonospora sp. WMMD712. The sequence goes on along the minus strand of NZ_CP120743.1, from coordinate 5,982,228 downwards.
GCCCCGAGGGCCGCCGCCTCGACGGGGTCGCCGGCCTTCGTCCCGGTGCCGTGCAGCTCGACGTAGTCGACGTGTTCGGGGGCCACCCCCGCCCGCTCGTACGCCCGGCGCAGCAGTGCCTCCTGCGCCTCCCGGTCGGGATGGGTGAGGCTGGGGCCACCGCCGTCGTTGTTGACGGCACAGCCCCGGATGACGCAATGCACCTGGTCGCCGTCCTCGACCGCGCGGATCAGCGGCTTGAGGACCATGGCCACGCCACCCTCGCCACGGACGTAGCCGTTGGCCCGGGCGTCGAAGGTGAAGCAACGCCCGTCAGGGGAGAGTGCCCCCATGCGCGCCATGGCGGCGGTGCTCTCCTCGGCCAGGATGAGGCTCACCCCGCCGACGACGGCGACCGCGCTCTCGCCCCGCAGCAGGCTTTCGCACGCCAGGTGGACGGCGACCAGGGACGACGACTGCGCGGAGTCCACGGTGAAGCTGGGGCCGCGCAGACCCAGCAGGTACGAGAGGCGGTTGGCCGCGAGGCTGCGATTCAGGCCTGTCGCGGTGTGTCCGCTGATGGCCGTGCCGGAGCGGCGCAGCAGGGTGGCGTAGTCGTCGGCGGTGAGCCCCACGAAGACGCCAGTGTCGGAGCCCTTCAGGTCGGCGGGCCGGATGCGGGCGTTCTCCAGTGCCTCCCAGCCGAGTTCGAGCATCAGGCGCTGTTGCGGGTCGATCGCGGCGGCCTGGCGCGGGGACATGCCGAAGAACGCGGCGTCGGATTCTCCCTTCCCATCGATCACCGCCCGCCAACCGCCGTCGGGCTGGCGGTCGACCGCGCTCCGCCCGCTGCACAGCAGGTCCCAGAATTCCTCGATGCTCGGCGCGCCGGGAAGCCGGCAGGACATCCCGATGACGGCGATATCGCGGTGGCGCAACACGTCACTCTGCACGGTCATGAGGTCTCCTGGGTCGAAGAACGATGCTGGGAAAGCCCATCCGCGGTCCGGCGGGGACGGCTGCGCTGCGCTGCACGCGTCTGCGCCCACAACTCGCATCGTCCCGGCGGGCGCTTGCAGCGACGGCGGCCGGTGGTTTTCGACTTCACCAGGCCATGTCAGCTCCGGGCCGGCCGAGCCAATGAACTGCTGATCCGTTCGTCACCTGATCCGGCGCCCAGGCCGGGTCACCACGTCACCGGAAGGGACACGAGGCTGCGTACCATCATTCCCTTGTTCCATTCAAGTTCGTTTTCCTCGACGGCCAGGCGGAGACCGGGAAGCCGCCTGGCCAAGGCGCCGATGGCGGCCTGTATTTCCAGCCTGGCCAGTGACGCCCCGATGCAGTAATGGGGCCCGTGCCCGAAGGCGATGTGCGGATTCGGGTCGCGGTCGAGCACGACGTCGGCGGCATTCGCGAAGACGTCGTCGTCCTGATTGGCGGACGCCAGCGAGAAGACGACGGCGTCGCCGGCCCGGATGGTCGTCCCGTTGAGTTCCAGGTCCTCGGTGGCGATGCGGGTGGGGCCGACCGAGGCCCAGAGCGGGGCCACCCGCAGCAGTTCCTCGACTGCCGTGGGGATCAGCTCCGGACGGGCATGGAGTTGCTCGTACCTGGTCCGGTCGCGCAGCAGGAGGAAGATCTGCGAGGCGATCTGGCTGGCGGTCGTCTCGTGGCCGCCGACGAGCAGGCCGCCGGTGAGCATGACGAGTTCGTCCTCGGTCAGCCGATCGCCGTCGTCCCGCGCCTCGACCAGGGCGCCGAGGAGGTCGTCGGTGCGGTGGGCACGACGCTGCGCGAGGAGGCCGCCGAGGTACTCGACGAAGTCCTCTACCGCGCGGTCGACCTGGTCGGCCGTGTATCGGGTGGAGGACATCAGGGCATCGCTGAAGGCACGGAACAGGTGCTGCTCGTCGTACCCGATGCCCATCATCTCGCAGATGATCATCACCGGCAGGGGAAGCGCGAGCTGCTGCACGAGGTCGGCCGGCGGCCCGGTCTCGACCACGTCGTCGAGAAGCTTGTCGGCGAGCTGGACGACGCGCGGGGCGATGTCCCGTACGCGCTTCGGCGTGAACGCCGTGGCGACGAGCCTGCGCAGTCGGGCGTGCGCGTCGGGGGGAAGACCCATCAGACCGTCGGGTTCCTGGAGACGGGGGGAGGCGCGCGGCACGTCCCGCCCGGCTCCGGCCGCAATGCTGAGTCGGGGGTCAGAGAGGGCCTTCTTGGCGTCGGCGTGCCGGGTGACCAGCCAGGCGTCCCCGCCGTAGGGCATGCGGACGCGGGCGACCGGCTCTTTCGAGCGCAGTTCGCCGTACGTGGGATCGATATTCAGGTCGGTACGGTCACTGAAGGGGTAGAACCTGCAGGACCCGGCCGTTACTGGGTGCTCCATGGCAGCTCTCTTCCAGGCAGGGTGCGGTTCCGCATTGATCAGGGATGCGGTTTTGCATTGATCTTGGCAACGCCCCCCTCGAACAGCACGCCCCTTTCGTCGATTCAGCCAACACCGATCGATGATCATTGTCACGAATCCGTAGAAGACTATGTCAAGTCTCGATATAGAACCGCCCCGACCGTCGACAAAAATGACCGCAATCAACTGATAAAACGGGTGCTCCGAGCGTTGCAGACAGCACTATGTCAGGTCCGGCCTTGCGGCCGTCACGATTCGGACCGAAGATTACGACGCCCCGGAGAAGCGCAGGGCCCGCCCTGCCCGCCGCCACAGCGCTGACTCGCCGCCCAGCACAACCGTCAATGCCGGCGAGGCGACCGAGCTGGCCACAGGTGACAGCGCCAGCCCGGAAGATCCCTTCCCCGACCGGACGCCCTCGCGAACCAAGGTTCTCTTTCCCTTCGGCCCGACGGCCGAGACCACCGAGGAGATGAGCACACCATGACGCAGACCCCGAACGCCCCGGCGGGACCGATCGACCTGCCGAAGGGCGCCGACGCCCAGGGGCTGCTGGACTGGTTCGCGTACATGCGGAAGAACTGGCCCGTCTCCTGGGACGAGACCCGTCAGGCCTGGCACGTGTTCTCCTACCGGGACTACCAGACCGTGACCACCAACCCGCTGATCTTCTCGTCGGACTTCACCTCGGTCTTTCCCGTACCGTCGGAGCTGGCCCTGCTGATGGGCCCCGGCACCATCGGCGGCATCGACCCGCCGCGGCACGCGCCGCTGCGCAAGCTGGTGAGCCAGGCGTTCACCCCCCGCCGGATCGCCCAGCTCGAGCTGCGGATCGGGGAGATCACCGCCGACGTGCTCGACCAGGTACGCGACCAGGACCGGATCGACATCGCCAGCGACCTCGCGTACCCGCTGCCGGTGACGGTCATCGCCGAGCTGCTCGGCATTCCCACCAAGGACCACGAGAAGTTCCGCGAGTGGGTGGACATCATCCTCAGCAACGAAGGGCTGGAGTATCCCAACCTCCCGGACGACTTCACCGAGACGGTGGGCCCCGCCATCGAGGAGTGGTCCGAATTCCTGTACGCCCAGATCGCCCAGAAGCGCGCCGAACCGAAGGACGACCTGATCAGCGGCCTCTGTGCGGCGGAGGTCGACGGGCGCAAGCTGACCGACGAGGAAGTCGTCAACATCGTCGCGCTGCTGCTCACCGCCGGGCACATCTCCAGCGCCACGCTGCTCAGCAACCTGTTCCTGGTGCTGGAGGAGCACCCGCAGGCACAGGCCGCGGTCCGCGCCGACCGCAGCCTCGTGCCGGGCGTGATCGAGGAGACGCTGCGCTACCGGTCCCCGTTCAACTGCATCTTCCGGATCCTGAACGAGGACACCGACATCTTCGGCCACCCCATGCGCAAGGGCCAGATGGTGATCGCCTGGATCGCCTCCGCGAACCGCGACACCGAGGTGTTCACGGACCCGGACGCCTTCGACATCCGACGCGAGTCGAACAAGCACCTGGCGTTCGGCCACGGCATCCACCACTGCCTGGGCGCGTTCCTGGCCAGGCTGGAGGCGAAGGTCTTCCTCAACCAGACGCTCGACCAGTTCACCGAGTTCCGGATCGACCACGCCGGGGTCGAGTTCTACGACGCCGACCAGCTCACCGCGCGACGCCTCCCCGTCCAGGTGGTACGCGACGGACGGCACCCGAAGTGAGACGTCGCGCTGGGTGACCGCCGCCGTGCGCGACATCATGGCCGTCGTCGGCGCGGGGGTGGGGACCGACACCGGAACGTCGAGCAGTCCGAGGAGCGCAGATCACCATGTCCCCGTCCGCCGATCCGTCCGAGCTGTGGCTACGCCGCTACCGGCCCGTCGACGACCCTGCCGTCCGGCTGTTCTGCTTCCCGCACGCCGGGGGCGCGGCCAGCGCGTACCTGCCGTTCGCCCGCCGGCTCGCCGCCGACGTGGACGTGCTGGCGGTCCAGTACCCGGGCCGGCAGGACCGCCGCGGCGAACCCATGACCGAGTCCGTCGACGCCCTGGTGGACGGGCTCCTGCCCGCCCTGCTCGCCTGGGCGGACCGACCGGTGGCCTTCTTCGGTCACAGCATGGGCGCCACGGTGGCCTTCGAGGCCGCCCGCCGGCTCCCACCCGCCGCCGCCGATCGGCTCGTGCACCTCTTCGCCTCCGGCCGCCGTAGCCCGTCCGCCGGGCGACGGGACCGGTTCTACCGGTTCGACGACGAGCTGATCGACGAGATCCGCCGGCTCGAGGGCACCGATTCCAGCCTCCTGGACGACAGAGAACTGCTGGACATGCTCCTCCCCGCCATCCGCAACGACTACCGGGCCGCCGCCGCCTACGAATACCGGCCAGGGCCCAGGCTGCGTTGCCCGGTCACCGTACTCGTCGGGGCCGCCGACCCCCACGTCACCGCCGACGAGGCCGCGGCGTGGGCGGAGGTGACCGCAGCGGCCACGGTGGTCCGCACCTTCCCGGGTGGGCACTTCTACCTCAACCATCAGCTCGACGCTGTGTGCGCCGAGGTCACGACCACCCTCACAGCGGTGTCCACGACCACCCTCACGGCGGTGCCGGGTGCCGAACCCGGCTGAGACCCCCACCGTCCCGGGCCCGCCACGGCACCCCGGGCGGCTCGTCAGGCCCGGCTCGCCCCGGTGGCCACGCCCCGGTGCAGTTCCAGCCGAGCCCCGGTGAAGGTGCTCCGCATCCGCCGGTCGTGCGTCACCACGACCAGCGCTCCGGCGTAGCCCTCCAGCGCCTGTTCCAGCTCCTCCACGAGCAGGGGCGCGAAGTGGTTGGTGGGCTCGTCCAACAGCAGCAGATCGGCCGGGCGGGCGACCAGCCGGGCCAGGTCGATCCGGCGGCGCTGCCCGACGGAGAGCGTCCCGACCGGCATGCGCAGGTCCTCGGGCCGGAACAGACCGCGGGCCAGCAACTCCTCCGCGTACTCCTCGGGGCGCCCCGGCCGACCCGACGCGTACGTCTCCAGCAGAGAGCGCCCGGGCTGCCCGACCGTCACGTCCTGACGCAGGTGGCCGATCCGAGCCGGCAGCCGCACCGTTCCGCCGTCGGGCACGAGTTCCCCGGCGAGCACCCGCATCAGGGTGCTCTTACCCGCGCCGTTGGGTCCGGTCACCAGCAACCGTTCGGCGGGGCCGATGGTCAGCTCGGGCACGTGCAGGCGGCGGCCCACCCGGACGTCGGTCAACTCGACGCGACGGGTATCGGCGTCCGTGGCATCCGGGGCGACCGACGCGGTGAAGCGCAACGGGTCGGCGGGTCGCGGTACCGGATTCTCCCGCAGCCGGCGAAGCCGCTCGTTGGCGTTGCGGGCCTTGCGTGACGTCGCCGTCGACGATGACCGGGAGCGGTGGGCACCGGCCCCGCTGAACGCCGCCGGTCCCTTGCGGGAAATCGACCGGAGCATCGTCCCGGCCCGCTCCGCGAGTTGGGACTGCCGCTCGACCTCGGCCACCCATTCCGCGTACGCGCGCTCCCGGCTCTCCCGGAGGGCGGCCTTGGCCCGCAGGTAGCTGGCATAGCCGTCGCCGTACCGGTGCACGGCCCGGGTGTCGGTGTCGACCTCGAGGATGGTGGGCGTGACCGACTCCAGGAACACCCGGTCGTGAGTGACCACCACGACGGTGCCCCGGTGCGACCGCAGGTGATCCTCCAGCCACTCCACGGCCTCGGTGTCGAGGTCGTTGGTGGGCTCGTCGAGCAGCAGCAGTTCCGGCGCGGCGGCCAGGGTCGCGGCGAGCGCGAGCCGGGACCGTTCCCCGCCGGAGAGCGTGTCGACGTCGCGGTCGCGGTCGAGCTCGGCCAGGCCGAGGCCGTGCAGGGCGGCGTCCACCCGGGCGTCGGCCTGGTAGCCGCCGCGGGCCTCGAACTCGGTGAGCAGCGTGCCGTAGGCGTCCAACTGCTCGGGCGTGGCGGTGGCCAGGTCCGCCTCGGCGGCGCGCAACCGCGCCTCCAGGTCTCGCAGGTCGGCGAGCGTGTGGTCCACCACATCCCGTACGGTGCTGCCGCCGGCCGGCAGCCGAAGCCGCTGGGCGAGATAGCCGATGCCCCCGGGTGCCGAGACGGTCAACTCGCCGTTGTCCGGCGTCTCCAGCCCCGCGACGAGCCGCAGCAGGGTCGACTTCCCGGACCCGTTCTCGCCGATGACGCCGACCCGCTCCCCCGGCTTGACGGTGAGCGAAACGCGGTCCAGGACGACCCGCTCGGCGTAGTGCTTGGTGACCTCGCTCAGGACGAGCTGCGAATGGGCTGGCGGCGGGCTGTTCCGCAAGGGGGCCTCCTGTGTCGGAACTGGCACGTCCGAACGGTCGCGGACTCTCGGAGGGGAGCCATCTTAGGGAGCTCCCCGCATCAATGTCCGATTTCCACCCCAGTCAACCATGTGGTCGGCATACCCACCTGGCTGACCGGCTCGACGCCACCGACCTCCGGCCTGGGTCAGTCAGACGCGGAGAAGAACCACCTACCCGGTCCGTCTGCTCTGCCGGCTCCTCGGCGTCGGCCACAGCGCCTTCTACGACTGGCTGCGCCAGGGACGCCGTCGTGCCCACGAGCGGAACGCCACGACCGGCAGCGCGTCGAGATCACCCAGCAAGCATGGCCAGAGCACCGTGGCATCCACGGAGCCCGACGGCTCGCGGCCGAGCTGCACGAACGCGGGAACCGGTGGAGCCGCAAGTCGGTAGCAAGGCTGATGCGGCTGGCCGGCATCGAAGGCACCCACCGTCGGCGGCGCGGTAAGGGCCGCCGCAAGGCCGCGTCCACCGCGACCGCGCCGGACCTGGTCCAGCGGCAGTTCACCGCGACCGGACCCAACGGCTGCCGAGCACCCACCGAGCACCAGACCCTCGGCACGGAAACGAGAAAGGCCCCGACCCGGGGTGGAACCCCAGGTCAGAGCCTTACTGCTGGTGCGCCGCCAGGGACTCGAACCCCGAACCCGCGGATTAAGAGATTGATCTTGGTCGAGTCGTTTGGTCCAACCGAGGCGCGTGAGTCCATCTGTTCGCGGTCAGCCCCCAGTTTCAGCGGGACGGCGTCCGAATCAGTCCACCATACGCTGGCCCCGTCCATCGCGCCGGAGCACCTACGGAGCACCCCACGAGACGCCACAGGGATGATGACCCGCCAGCCGGCCATCGGGTCACGGTCTGCCCCGTTGCGCAGGGCCGAGCACCCCTGAGGGTCTTGCCGTCGATTGCGATCACGGTGCGGAAACGGCGTGGATCTAACTATATGGTTGCCGTATTGAGTGCTCGTAGGAATGTCAGCTGACGGAGAGTTGTCCCCGTGCCGCCACGGCGGCGACACACTCTGGCCAATCCACCTCGAGCGTTCGCGTGAACGCCTCGTGTACCGCTTCGCGTTCTTGATCCGTCAGCACTTCGCTGAAACCATCGGCGTATGTCACCCGAAAGCACTTGGCCGTGTTGATCAAATGGTGGTAGGCCCGACCACTAATGGTCAGGTACAGTCCCAGGAAGGGCAGATGGAGCAACTCCCCCAGCGCGGACTCCCAGTCCACACCGAGCGTGCTCCAACTGCGACCCTTTTCCCACTCCAGCCACCGCGTCACGTCGCTGAACCAGACAACGCGCTGTTTCGGATGCTCACTTGCATAGAGGTCCACGAATCCGAGCAGGTCAGCTGCATCCCGGGACAGACCATCCCGAAGCTTGGGGGGAATCGTCGGAGGCGCAAGCACGTAGGCCGCCTCTGCCATGTTGACGTTCGGATCCGTGGTCGGCCATGGTAGCCCGAACATCAGCCAGTAGCGGGGGTGGGCAAAGAACCGCTGGGCCTCAGACTCCAACTTGTCCCTCCAAATGTCGACGGTAGGCAAGACCTTACTCTTTCACGTAGCCACGATCTTCACCCCCCTTAGTCTCCACAGCCGGAGATGACCATCAACCTGCACTTCTGACGGCGGGCACGTCAGCATGACCTTGATCGATTCTGGTTCTGAACTCGTCGCCGGGCATCCCATCTGTAGCTGGCGGTACTGCGTACGTGGCCAGGCAGCAACGGCGAGGTTGTCGTACGGCGGCCACCGTACGGTGCCTGGCCAGCTGATTGATGCCACATTCCGCCGCATGTCGCTGCTTGTGGACCGCGGCGTCGGAGGCTGGCGGCCGGCCACCTCGGGAGCCCAACTCGCAGCGGTTCGCAACTCGGTCGGCCTTGATTGGGGTCGTGGCCGAGATACTTCGCCTCTCATGGCTCCTCGCGCGACACTGATCTGATCGGGGGGCAAGTCCCTTTGCCCGTAATTCGCGCCAATGCGGTCGGAAGGGTCAGGGCGTGGAGTCATGGCCCGCTGTGGATGAACGGGGCCCAAAGGTCGGGACGGTCTAGGTTCGTCGTGCGTAGGTGGCGGGTCACCTCGTGTAGGACCATTGCGGCACTGTCTGCGGCGGGTGAGTCGGGAAGCCCACGGTAGAAGGCCCGGGCGGCCTTGAGGGCTGTGCTGTCGTCGAGTGGCCAAAGGCATGCCACCACGTGCCGGAAGCCGGCGAGTTGGAAGGCGGATGCCGGGTGCAGCACCTCGTCGGCGTATCGGATGCCGTGATTGGCGGTGGAGCAGGCAGAGAGGTAGGCCAGTTCCGCTTCGGGTAGCTGCAGGTCGCCGATCTCGGGCAGCCGCAGTGTCCGGTCGAATAGGCGCAGGCCGCTGTCGGTCTGGGAGATTGGATCGAGCACGTTGTGGCAGGCGAAGTGTGTCCATGTGGCGGCCTTGATAGCTTGCACCACTCGGTCCGCGGTTGCCTGTTCGCCGGAGAGTACGGTGCCGCCCAGTGCGGCGGCCTCACGGGCGGCTGCAGGCAGGTAGGGGAGACCGGGTGTGTGCGGTAGCGCCACGGTGAGGCGTACGCGCCGGGTGGTGGGCGGCCGAGTGCGGGCTGTTTGTAGGGCGCGCAGTGAGGTTGTGTATGAGGAGATGAGCAGGTCGGGGGCGGCGCCGGCCGCGTGTAGCGGCAGTAGGCCGAGCGGACCGGTGGGTAGCCACCACACCCGGCACGGTGTAGCCGTGGTGGCGGGCAGCGCGGCGGTAACCGGTCCGACGATGACCTCGGCCAGCCAGTCCAGGATCTCGCGAACCACTCCGATGCGGCGCTGTGTGGTGGCCGGCGACGGTTGGCTTTCGAACGCGTCGAGGAGTTCCGATACGTGAGTGCTGACGTCGGACAGTCGCAAGGCGGGCAGTTCGACGAGCGACGGCGGGGCGTCAGGCTGGATGATGACCGCATCGCTGCGGTGCCGGCTCGTGTTGACCAGTACCGCGCGGCCACCCGTCAGGGCTGGCTGCAGGTCGGTGAGACACGGCGCGGCCAAGAATCTACTCAAACCGGGCAGTTGCCGGATTTCGGCGAGCAGCGCGTCGTAGTCGGTCCACCACCGCCGCCGTTCGTCGGCGGGGAAGTCCGGCGTGTTGAGCCTTTCACACACCCAACCGAAACGGTCCGCGAGGCGCGGGTTGTGTTCGGCCAACTCCATCAGGTCGACGCGAATGTTCGCCTGGCTCGCGAGGAGCACGCCTCGACCGAGTTCGGCGACCTCGACCGCCCCGGTGGGGTCGCCGGCCGCGCAGTGCGCGGCTACGGCGTCGCCGACGAGGCCGGCCGGCTGGCCGAGCCGGTGCTGCTGGTCGGCCCATCCGGCTTCCCGCGGCGCCACGGACGGCAGCAGCGCGACCGCCTGGTCGAGCAGCTTGACGGCCAGCGGCGCGTCGCCGGCCGCGAGCGCGAGTGACCCGGCGGCGTGGTGGGCGGTTGTACGGTCGAGTGGGGCCGCGCCCAGCGTCATGACGACCTTGGCGGCGAGGTCGCGGAGCCCGTCCGGGGTCAGTCCGGCGGCCCCCCGTTCGAGGTGAGCGGCGCAGTTGGTGGCAAGGAACCGCGCCCGGCCGGGATGGCTGGCCTGAACGTTCGCCAATGCCCATTCGCTCAAGTCGATCGCGGCGTCCGCGTCGTCGGCCGCGCCGCCGAGACGGTATCGGTCGAGGTGCATCTCGGCGAGCAGTGATTGCCGGCCGGGCAGCTGCGCGTGGTCGGCGGGCGTACCGGACAGGGCTCGTGCAGCCAGCTCGACCGCCCGGTTCAGATCGCCCTCGCTGTTCGCACCGCGGTGGCGGCGCCAATAGGCGGTCGCGAGTCGCATCTGCCGCCCGGCCAATGCGACATCGGTGCCAGCCATCGCCTGCTCGCCGATCGTGATCGCCCGGTCGAGGTCGGTGATGTCGCCGGTGACGAGGTAATGCTTCTGGTATGCCTCGCACAGGGTGGATAGCCACGGCGGTGGCCCGCCGCCTGCTAGCACCGTCTCGGCCAGGTCGATGGCGTGGGCCAGGTCGGCGAGCACGCCGGTGTGCGCATGCCGGGTGAGGTAGACAGCCGCCAGGTCGATGGCCACGGCGGCCCGGTCAGGGTGGCCGGGCGGGATCGCCGCGAGCACCCAGCCAGCCAGCGTCACGGCCCTATCCAGGTCGGCTCCGTCACCGGTGCTGAGGTGCCGCTGATGAAGCGCTCCAGCGAGGCCCCGCAGGAGCGACGGGCGAACGTTGTCGTCGTCGGGCAGCGTCGCCAGCGCCTGCTCGTACAGGTCGACGGCGCGGCGAATGTCCTCCAGCGAGCGGCTCCGCTCGTGTCGTTTTAGCAGGACGGACGCCGCAGCCGCCAGGTGAGCGCCGCGGTCGCGGTCGTCCTGGGTCAGCGCGGAGAGAGCCCGTTCGCTGAGGTCGGCCGCGCGCCGCAAGTCGGACCGGGCACCGGTGCGCTCGTACCGGCGCAGCAGCGCGCCGGTGAGGTTCACCAACAGCGCGGAACTCACCTGATCCCCGGCGCGTGTGACCGCCTGGTCGGTCAGCGCTACGGCTCGATCGATGTGGGCTGGGTCTCCGGTCTGCTCGTACCACTGCAGATATGCCTCGCCCAACTCGGCCAGCACGGCTATGTCGGCACCGATGACCGCTAGCTTCCGCTGAAGCAGGCTGACGGCACGCCGTAGGTCGCCAGCCCTGCCGCGAAGACGGTGGCGGCATCGGTAAGCGGCGGCCAGATGCGTCCACACCACCGGGCCCGTCTCGCCGAGCCCGTCGGCGATCTCGGCCGCTTCCTCGCCGGCAGAAACTGCGGCGTCGAGGTCGGCTTCTACGCCGTCCCGCTCGTACCGGCGTCGCAGGGCGAGACAGAGGTATGAGAGCCGTACGACGCGGCGATGGTCGCGCCACGGCGTCGCCTTCGCCGCAGGGGTCATCAGCAGAATCGCCGCGTCGAGCAGGGCCGGGTCGGGCAACCGCGCCGAGGCCGCCAGCATCGCCTGCGCCGCCTCTGCCTGGGCATCCGCGTTGGTGAATCGGCCGACCAGCGGTTGCAGCCTGGACGGCACGGCATAGTAGTCGTCCGCAACAGCGTCCAGACACAGCAACGCCCTCGCCAACTCGGCGTGGCCCTTATCGCCGGCCGACTCCCCGTGCCGAAGGTAGTGCAGCCAGCCTAGCGCCTGGCACGCCGCGAGGAACAGTGCCTCCAGCGACGCCGAGGAGGAGTCCAGGTCGACGCCGCGCACCGCCCGCCACAGCACGGCCGCGTCCTGATCGGCGATGGCATCGAGAATCGCGGCCGGATCACCGGAACGGTGATAATCCTCGACCCAGGCGCACACCCGTGCGACGAGTTCATCCATCCTCACCGGCCGCTACCAGTATGGGCTCAACCGCAGAAGACGGGCCGGCGTGTCGCCCTCCCGCCCGGTCGCCAGCAGCAGGGCGCCGTCCGGCTGGGCCACCATGTCGACCGGCACACGCCAACCCTCGGCCGTATGGTTCAACTCGGCTAGCACAGCACCCGATTCCGTGTCCCAGACCAATGTTCGCCGGCCACCGGTCGCGGCAACGGCCACACGCAGGTCGGGCAGCACCGCCAGCGCGACGGATCCGTCACCCGACGACCCGGGCGCGGCGAACGTCCGTACCACCTCGCCGGTATGGCCGTCCCATACCCGCACCACGCCGCCAGCGGCGGCCGCGACCCGCAACGACCGGTCGGCGAGCGTCGCGACCGCCACATGCGGCGTCCGTAACCCCGGATCGGCGTACTCAAACACGAACTCGTGCGCGAGGGTGCCGGCGGTCGCGTCCCAGACATACACGGTGGAGGAGGTGCTGCCTCCGTCGATGCCCGCGACGACGCAGACATGTCCGTCAGACCTAACGGCGGCGGCCACCGACCACACGAGGTCGATGCTGGGCGTGCCGACCTCGAACACGGCCCGGGTCTCCCGGGTTACCGGGTTCCATACCCGTACGGTCGCGTCGTCGCTGCCCGTGACCAGCCACGGTACGTTGCCGGGTGGGGCGGCCCAGGCGACGGAGTTGACCGGCCCGCGGTGCCCAGAAAGCTCGGCTACCGGCTCGACTCCCCTGGTGGTCCAGACGCGGGCCTCGTGGTCCTGCCCGCCGGTGGCCAGCACCATCTCACCGTCGGCAAGCACAGTGAGCCCGACGGACAGGACCCGTTCGGCATGCCCGGCCACCGTGCAGAGCCGACGCCCATCCCTGGTCCCCAGGACATGGGTCGCGGCATCGTCGGCCAAGCCGAGCAGATACCGCCCGTCGGGCAGGGCGGCCAGGGCCAAGTCGTTGGGCGGTGGGTCGGTCACGTCCCGCCATGCCTGCGGGGTGACGTCTTGGACGTTCACCTCCTTCGGCCCCCAGTTTCTCGGCCGGGCCGTCATACCGCACACCGGACGCGGCCTGCCGGCCGCCGCAGGCGTCCGCGGCCAGTTCTTGCGCGGCGGCAGCAACCCCAGGTATTCCAGATCCTCGGTCTCGCCGATCTCCCCGGATGGTGAGACACTCAGGCCCTTTGGCGGCCTCGATCGGCGGCTGACCCGCACGTCGATGATGTCGCTCGATTGGTAGGGCAGCACCGGATCGGTGTTGTCCCGTACCTCCTGCTCATACTGTGCGTCGGCCGTACCGCGCTCGCGATAGTCGACCACCCGCCAGTCCGCGCCCGCCTCGACGGCTGTGGAGACTGCGAACCGCTGAGTCCCGTCGACCGGGTCGCGATACTCAATCAGCTCGATGGTGCCTCCGAGTAGCGCATGCGTCTTGGTGCTCCGTAGCGTTTCGCCCGCGTTCAGCGCGGCCAGGTAGGCGTCCCAACGCTCGTCCTGGCGCGTGCCCCAGCAGGCGTGGAGGGTCTCGTCGTCGTGGGTGTCGTAGAGGACCCGCGAGCCATCCGGGCGGCACAACACGCGGAATGGTTCGGAGTCGACATCGGCACGTTCCCAGGGGGCATCGTGCTGCCCCATCAGCCTGCGAACCGCCTGCCAGGCGGCCGTCTTGTCGGCGAAGCGCCGGTCACCGAACCCCTGGTGACGCACATACCAGCCCCCGTCGACGGTGCCGACCTGGATCCGAACCACCATGTCCACGGGGCCATGCTCGCGCAGTTCCCACTGCGCGACGGGCTCGTGCGCCTCGTGTTCGAGATCGATCACCGTGCCCTGGTCCATCTCCACGGCCGCATCCTAGCCAACCGACGCGACTGGCGTTCCCCGCGAACGTACCGATAGCATTTCCGCTGTGCGACGGGGCGAGGGTGTGGGTTCCGCCGAGCACACCAGGTGCTGAGCGCCTCCTAAGGGAGCAATGTCATGAGCAACAGTTTCCCGGCTGCCAACGCCCCGGTAGGCGAGGAAGATCATTGGCCGACGTTCGACATCACGCCGAAGGCCTATGAGGAAGCAGTGGCGGCAATCGTTACGTCGATGCACCTTGAACTGCTCGATTGGGAGGTCAAGCACCTCGACCCGCTCAAAGGGCTGGACGGAACCTACATCGTGGACGTCACAGCGCGTTTCCAATTGGCCGGGATGGACTTTCTGATCCTGTTCGAATGCAAACGCCACAAGGACCCGGTCAAACGGTCCGACGTTCAGGTGCTGCTCGCCAAACTCCAGTCCATAGGCGCGCAAAAGGGCGTCGTGGTGGCCGCCACCGGCTTCCAACGCGGTGCCCTGGAGCTGGCAAAAGCCCACGGCATCGCCTGCGTCCGCCTAGTCGACAACGCGTGGACGTACGTTACCCGCCACACTACGGCCGCTCCACCACTTGTCTCCACCGGAGTATACTCTGGATACGCGATCACACCCGATGGTTACGGCGACTACGAGTTCACCCTACTCAACGAGAGCCCCGGCACTGCACGATCGACCTTGATCACCCCGATTCAACAGGAAGCCGGGGAGCCAGGTGCCGTGCGCTGACGCTTGGAGAACTGATGACGCCGGGTCGGTCGACTGCGGTGCGCGCCAAAGCCGACCCTCAGCGGAAGAAGACCTCCCCTGCAGCGAGAGTGACGACGCCGGGAAAGCCCGGATCACGCCTGCTGTCCCACATACACGGCACCGGTGGCACCGACGGGTGATAGAGGTTCCCCTGCCGCGAACCCGCCGATGTCTCCCCTCGTCAGCAGCGTAAACGCCAACGACCGACTCCGAACCACTCACTGGCCGACAAGGTCTTCCCCGCCGTGAACGCCCCACCAACTCGGCGCGTGTCTGTGCAGCCTTCCGGAGAAGCGGGTCAGCAGCAGCCAGTCGGCGTCGAGGATCAGCGCGGCGTCCTCCGCCCGCTCGCCCAGTACCCGGGCCACAGACGCCAGCATCTCCCGCGTCGCCCGGTCGGAGGATTCGCCCTTACCCAGTCGGAAGCCGATGGTGACGTACCGCTCCGGTTCCCACTCCCACACCGAGCCGTCACCATCCTCGGCCTCAAAGTAGCCGTGGGAACCGGCGTAGATGCTCACCGTGTAACCACACCGATCACTGAGGTCCGCACTCAACACCCGGGGCCTGCCATCTACCGCCGACTCCTCGACACCCTCCGGAGCGACGACGCCGGCCAGCACATCGAGAGGAACGTCGCCGGCCAGCGTCAAGCGGTACTCGGTCGCCATGGATAGCCCTTCAGTCTCGTCGCAGGATCTGGATTATCGCCCCGCTGCGCGTCACCGCCACCAGTTCCTTCAACCCTGCGATCGGCCAGTCGTCGAACTGCTTCTGCAACGCCGCGAGATCGCCGCGCCAGTCGTGGAGGTTGACCACCACCCGTTGGGTCTGCTCACTGGCGATCTTGTCGTCAACCCCGCTCCACACGCCTCGCACGCTCTTCGCCGGCGTCGGGGAGTAGCAGTCGAAGACGTGTCCCTCGATCAGGTAGTCGGGATCCTTGCCCGGTTTACCGGAATCACCGGTACCGAGCCGGGCGTCAGCGACCTCCTGCCTGGTCGGGTTCTGGTGGAGCAGGTATCCCTCAGCAGCGACGGTATCGGCGCATTCGTTCTCCAGTTCCAGGGAGCGCCGCACGCGTTCGTCCTCCTTCGGAGGAATCCGGGTACGTCGACCGGTAGGCGAGCCGCCGCGCTCTCCGGTGGGCCTGCGCGTCCACGACGTCGTCACACCCGCGCCGACCGACGGTGTGGAAACCGAGGAAGGGCTGGCCGGTACGGCACCGCCAGCCCCGCTCAATTTCCCGACGACCCCAACTGTCGCGCCTCGGCGATCGCCACGTCAACCACCTGGCGGGTGGTAGCGGTGCGCTGGACCAGCACGACAAGCACCTGTTTGACGCTCTCCAGCGCCTGGAGGAGCGGCCCTGGCTGCCCACCCTGCAAAACCGCGACGACAAGCTGCTGCGCCTCACTGACGTGCGTGATCGTGGCGGCCGTCTGGTCGCGGATGCCGTCGACCGCACTCTGCACCGGAGCCAGCCCGTTGATTGTCTCCCCTGGACTGCCCTGCCGAGGGACACCAGCGGTCGCCTTCGTGGCATCACCGACGGCACCGGCGAGACCGCCCAGTCCGCCCCGGACAGTGGCGATGGCCCCGCGAATCCGCGCCACACCCGCAGCGACCGCAGCGAACCCGGCACCCGCAGCCCGCAGCCCGATCTCCTGCGCCTGCTGGTCAGCAGCGGCAGCCAGACTCTGCGCGCGTTCGACCCCGGCGGCCAGCGTACGCAGCTCTGCAGTGATCTTCTCGACGTGCGACACGCTGCCGGATTCCTCCACCTGACGACGAGAGCCCCTCAGGAAGTTGAACCTACCGGCACGGCACCGACGTCACCAGACGCCGCACAGCAGTAGGCGATCCCGGCGACGCCAACCGGTCCAACGGCTACGAGCACCCACCGAGCACCGGCTCGCAGTTCACGCGACCACTGCGGGCGCGACGGGGCCTCCCGGCCGACGTGGGCGTCGAGCGCTTGGCGGGCCGGTGTGGAGGGCCCAGGCGGTGCGGGTGGCCTGCAGATGCAGCGGGTGGGTCGCGGCGGTCCTATCGGTCGGTGCGGGTGGTCTCGTCGGCGATCCAGCCGAGGTGCCGGGCCGTGTTGGTCAGGATCTCGGCGAGTTGCGCGTCGATGCCGAACCGCTCGAAGCTCTTCGGCATGCTGTCGGCGAGGTCGCTGCCGCGCCGTTCGGACGCGGCTCGCCAGTCGGCCAGCATCTCGATCAGGTCCACGAGGGTCATCCCGTTGATGCCACGGTCGTGGTGTTCCGGGTGATGCGCGTTGTGCGCGTAGTGGTGAGCGAGGCCGTCGCCCATCGCCGCAAGACAGGCTCGGTACTCGTCGCTGCCGTACACGGCCGCCTGAAGCTTCGGCACGTACTCGTCGTACGTCTCCACCTCGGGCGGCTCAATCTTGGACAGGTCGTGCTGGGTGGACCGGGCGATCAGTTCCTTGATCGGGGCGCCCATGAGGGTGCCGACGCGGAGGCTGTGGATAAGGGTGTCGGGGCGGCTGTCGTAGGTCACGGTGTCCTCCGGGGTCGGGTGGTGCGGATAAGGTTGATCTTGCTTGAATCGTCTGGTCCAACGGGGTGACGTGAGTGCATCTGTTCACGGTCAGGCCCCAGCTTCACGGGACGGCGTCCGGCCCAGTCCATCGCGCGCCGACCCCGCCCCATAACGCGCGAGCACCCACGGAGACACCGCATGGATCATCAACAGCCAGCTGGCCACGGACTCACGGTAGGCCCTGGCCATGCTCGCGCAGAATCACTCACACGGACCGGGCCACTCTCACTCGCCGATCCGGGGGGCACGCGTACCTGAACGTCCTACAACGACGGTCGGTCGAGCCATGTCTGATCGCATAGATGGCACCTAGAGTGTTGCGGTGCTGACCCTCGGCGTCGACCTCGCAGCGGCGGACAAACGTACGGCGATGGCGACCATCGAATGGCTGTCGGACCGCGCAGTGGTGCGAAACCTGGTCCTCGACGTCGGTGACGCCCAGATCGTCAAGGCCAGCCAGGACGCGGACAAGGTCGGGCTGGACTGCCCACTCGGCTGGCCGGAACCCTTCGTCGCGCTCCTCGCGGCCCACTGGTCCGGCCACGTCTCCGTCGATGACGGCGATGCCGCACGGTGGCGGCGTCGTCTGGCCTACCGGTTGACCGACGAGGTGGTACGCGAGACGACCGGCATCATTCCGCTCAGCGTCGCTGCGGACCGGATCG
Organism: Micromonospora sp. WMMD712; assembly: GCF_029581295.1. Taxonomy (NCBI): domain Bacteria; kingdom Bacillati; phylum Actinomycetota; class Actinomycetes; order Micromonosporales; family Micromonosporaceae; genus Micromonospora; species Micromonospora sp. WMMD712. Next base: position 5,964,258 of record NZ_CP120743.1, on the reverse strand, counting down.
CCCATGCCGCTTTCCGGTGCGCCGGGCTGTTGGCGATGCTGGCCGCCGACGGCCAGGACGTCGACCGGTGCGGCGACGGCAAACTCGTCGAGGTGTACCCGGCTGCGGCCCTGTGCCGCTGGGGACTGACGTACCGCGGTTACAAGGGACGGGGCCAGAAGACGCAGCATGCCGACCTCGTGACCGCGCTCTGCGCGGCCGCACCCTGGCTCGAGCTGGGCGCTTCCGAGGCGCTGTGTCGCCACAGCCACGACGCCTTAGGCCGTGTTTCGTAGTGATCGACGGCGTGGCGGTGGTCGCTAATCGAGGAGGTCTCCGGTAGTTGGTTCAGCGACCAAGCTAGAACTTCACACCGGAGACCTCGTGCCGAGCGTAGCGGCAGCGAGGCGACATGACCTGACCGACGTGCAGTGGGCGGTACTCGAGCCGTTGCTGCCTGCGGGAACGGGTCATGCTCGGCCGCGCAGATGGACCATGAGACTGATCATCGACGGGATCCGGTGGCGGGTCCGGACCGGGTCACCGTGGCGGGACGTGCCCGCGCACTACCCGCCCTGGCAGACCCTGTACCGGTGGTTTCGGCGCTGGCAGCGTGACGGCGTCTGGGCCCGGATTCTCACCTTGTTGCAGACCGCAGCGGACGCGGCGGGGTTGATCGGCTGGACGGTGAGCGTGGACTCGACCATCAGCCGCGCCCATCACCACGCCGCTGGGGCCCGCCGCGACGGTCAGGCGCAGAAAGAGCCCCCCGGTGGTGTGCAGACCGAACCGGCAGATCACGGGCTCGGCCGGTCGAGGGGCGGCTGGACCACCAAGACCCATCTGGCCTGCGAACAAGGCCGCAAACTGATGGCCGTGGTGGTGACCGCCGGACAACGCGGCGACAGCCCACAGTTCATCCCCGTGCTGGCCAGGCTCCGCGTCCCCCGCGCCGGTGGCGGCCGGCCACGCACCCGCCCCGACATGGTGCTGGCCGACAAGGCATACACGTCCAAGGCCAACCGCTCCCACCTGCGATCCCGCAGCATCCGCGCGTGCATCCCGAGCAAGACCGACCAGGACGCGCACCGCAAGGCCAAAGGCTCCAAAGGCGGACGTCCGCCCGCGTTCGACCCCGACCTCTACCGCCTGCGTCACGCCGTGGAGTGCGGCATCAACCAGCTCAAACAACACCGCGCCATGGCCACCAGGTACGACAAACTCGCCGTGCGCTACGAAGCCACCCTCACCATCGCCGCCATCAACCAATGGCTCCGCGCCCTACGAAACACGGCCTAGACGCGGTCGTCGCGGCCCTCAACGCACGTGCCGCCGCAACAGGCAGGGCGACCCGGCCCGACGACGAGCAGCGGCAGGTCGCAGGGGTCGAGGGCTGGATCGCCCTGCCCACGGGGCCGCTCAGCGACCTTGTCGACGGCACCGGAGCAGGCGAGAGGCGCTCATGACCTCGGGGCTGAGTTGGCTGGACACTTCTCGCGAGGATCAGCAACGTATGCGCGAGTTGCTCAAGCTCTTCAGCGACACGGAGAGCCGGGACGAGTTGGGCATCGGCCAGGTCCGCGACGCTTTCAGCGACCTGCTGTTCCCCGGCACGTCGGTCCTGCAGAACCGGGCACGGTACCTGTTGATCGTGCCCTGGTGCTACCAGGAGGCGCAGCGGCGTGGGCTACGTGGTGACCGTCTCGCCGCGCGGGTCGACCGCAACGAGCGGAAGGTGATCGCCGCGCTGCTGCGCGGCAGCGACACGGAGGGCATGATCGGCAGGCGTGCCGGAGTCGGGGTCCGCACCCTGCCCTCGAACATCTACGCCGTTGCTCTCCAGGAGTACGGCATCCGCAGCGGTGAGGATGACACGGCACCGGACCGACGGCTGGTATCCCGGCTGGCCGAGGCTGATGAGCTGACCGAGCGGTCGCGCGGTAGCTGGCATCCGACCCTGCCCGGGGCGCCGGCGAACTTTCCGCAGGAGGTCGAGGGTGGGCTGAGGTTACTCCCGGACGAGGCTCGTTGGCTGCGCGAGCGGATCATCGACGCGGTGCCTGGCACCCTGCTGGCGTACTTGCTCGATCCCGCGCATCGCCCTGGGTCGGAGGGTGATGCGCCGTGGGACGAGCCGGTGGCGCTGGCCGCGCCGGAGCCGATCGGTTCCCTGGTTCGGGATGCGCAGCGTTTCTCGCTGGCGATGCATGGTGCGGCGTTGTTGTACAACCTGCTCGTCGCCGAGCGGTACGAGCAGGCGAGCCTGTCCGAGCACGAACAGCCGGCCGCCCGATACCGCGACAGGCTGTCGAAGTGGAGCGGTCGGGTGTCGGCGGAGCCGGGCCTGAAAGGCTGGGATCGGTCGGGGATGTGGACGCTGCTGATCGAGAGGAATCCCCGGATCAGCACGAACGTCAAGGCCCGGCAGTTCATCGAGCGGTGGCTCGACGCGGTGACCAGTGGGGCTGCTGGCGACGCCGCCGTCGACTCGACCTTGCGGGGCCTCGTCAGTGAGCGGGAGCGTTCGGTGAAGAAGGGCCAGTCGCGCTTGGTCAACGACAAGTTGTTGCGTACGTGGAGTGGCGCGTCGGGCAGTCGTCGGCTGGTGTTCCGTTGGCCGCAGGTTCGCCGGATCCTCGCCGACATCCACGACGGTTGCGCTGCGGGTTCTTCGGAGGCTGCCGGTGCTCGCGCCTGACTCCCGCGCGCTGTTGCTCGACGCGTTGCGCCCACCGCCGGGGGCGCGGTTGTGCCGGGCGGTGGCGTTGACGTTCACCCTGGATCTGGAGAGTCTGCTGGTCGCACCGTTGGCGTTCGCCGCGCATGGCCTGCGGGAGTCGGCGGACCCGATCGCGGTCATGGAGGGTGTGCGGCGCTGCGCGGACCGTATCGATGTGTTCTGTCAGGCGGGGCAGATCGTGGTGCCGTCAGGGGCGTCGGCGCTGTTGGCGTTCGTCGAGCCGATGGTGCACCAGGTGCACCGCCCCAAGCCGGGTCACCTGTTCCACCCCAAGCTGTGGGCGCTGCGGTTCCTCGACGACACGACGGGAGAGGTGTCGCTGCGGCTGCTGGTGCTCAGCCGCAATCTGACCAAGGATCGCAGCTGGGACGTGTGCCTTCGGTTGGATGGCGTGCCCGGCACCCGCATGAGGAAGGACAACCGGCCTCTGGTCGACCTTCTGCGGCATGCGGTGCGGCTGGCGGTCACGCCGCTACCGGCCGCCCGGCACGCGGCGATCGAGGCGCTGTGCGAGGACCTGCGTCGCGCCGATTGGGATCCACCCGAGGACGCACAGGGGATCGTCTTTCACGCCCTGGGGGTGCCTGGTAGCCGCCCGCCAGACTTCGCGGGGACGCGTCACCTGGTCATCTCGCCGTTCTGCACGCCGGGTGGCCTGAACCGGTGCGCGCCCAGCGGGGCGTTGTCGGTGGTGAGCCGGCAGGAGGCGCTCGACCGTCTGCCCGAGGAGTGCCTGACCGGTGCCGAGGCGTTCGTGGTCAGCGCCTTGGCCGGTCTGCCCGCCGAGGAGGCGCCGCCGGGCCAGGAGGTGCTGCACGGGCTGCACGCAAAGGTGTACGTGGTGGAGAAGGGCCACCATGCGCGGGTCCTGCTCGGCTCGGCGAACGCCACCGACGCGGCGTTCGGCGGCAACGTCGAGTTGCTGGTGGAACTGGGCGGCAGCCGGAACCGGTGGGGGATCAACGCCCTCCTCGGTCCCGACGCCGGTTTCCGGGAGATCCTCGAACGGCACGAACGCCAAGAAGTCACTGAGCCGGAACCCGACACCGGTTTCCTGCGTGATCTCATCCGGGACATCGCCGCCATACCCATGTCAGCCACCGTCACGACCTCAGCCGACGGCTACGAGATCCGGCTCGACTCGCAGGAAGCCGTTCCTGAGGTGACGGGTGTACGGATCACCGCGCAGTTGCACACCCGCCGTGGGGAAGCTGTGCCGCTGGTTCCGGGCCACCGGGTGTCCGCAGTGTTCGCCGAGCTCGCGTTGGCCGACATCACCCCGTTTGTCCTGGTGGTCGCCGAAGACCGTACGGGCCGGGAGCAGACCGTCGTCCTCGCCGCCCTGATCGGTGACCCGGCCCATCGGCTCGACCACGTCCTCGCCCAGCAGATCGACACGCCGGAGAAGTTCCTGCGGTTCCTGCTGTTGATGCTCGGCCTCGGCACCGAAGCTGCCGCCGCCGTGAGCGGCGACGCCGACGGGCAGGGCATCTGACGTACCGGCGGCACCGGCATCCTCGAACTGCTACTCAACGCTCTGGTGGACCGCCCGGAGCAGCTCGACGACCTGGCCCGGTTGGTCGCCCGTATCGAAGCCGACGGCGAAAGCAGGCGGCTGCTGCCGCCCGGATTCACCGAGCTGTGGCGGGTCATCGACCAGGCACGGGACGCGAGCGCAGAGGCGGTGGGCCGGTGAAGCGGTACGACGCGGGGCCGGTCATGGCCGGCCTGAAGGACTTCCAGCGCGCCACCGTCGCGCATGTCGTCGACCGGTACTTCGGTGCCGACCCAACCCGCCGGTTCCTCGTCGCCGACGAGACCGGACTCGGTAAGAGCGTCGTGGCCAGGGGCGTCATCGCCCAGACCCTGCAACGGCTGCAGGACGACGACAGCGTGGAACGGGTAGACGTCATCTACGTCTGCTCCAACCAGGACGTCGCCCGGCAGAACATCGACCGGCTGCGGGTCACCGCCGACAAGACCGTCACCCTGTCCAGCCGGCTCACCCTGCTCGCCAAGCACGCACATCGGCTCAATGCCGCGACCGCCACCACCGGCAAGCCGATCAACCTGATCGCGTTCACCCCGGGCACCTCCTTCGACCAGGGCTGGCGGACCGGCGCCGTGGAGGAGCGGGCGCTGATCTTCCTGCTCCTCGAACAGGCCCACTCGTGGGGCGGCTGGCGCTCCCGAGCAGCGCTGCGCGCGTTGCAGGCGACCGTCGCCACCCCTGAGAAGTTCGAGGATCAGTGCAACAGGCTCTGGGAGCAGCTCCAAGGAGAAGTCGACCCGACGATCGCCGAGGGATTCCTGCGTCGTGCCCGCCACGGCGGCCTGCTCGACGAGTTCGACGCGCTACTCGACGGCATCGGTCGACGCCGCGCCCTGCCCGACGCGCTGCGGGAGAAGACCCGCAAGCTCACCGGTGCCCTGCGAACGGCGCTGGCCACCGCCGGTGTCGAGGTCCTCGACCCAGACCTGGTCATCCTCGACGAGTTCCAGCGCTTCCGGGAACTCCTCGACCCGAACGGTGGCGACAGCGCCGAACTCGCCCGGCACCTGTTCGACCATCGAGCCGCCCGGGTGCTGCTGCTGTCGGCCACCCCATACAAACCGTTCACCTTCGCCGAGGAAGCCGGCGCAGGCGAGGACCACTACCGCGACTTCCGGCAGGTCCTGCGCTTCCTCACCGACGACGAGTGCTGGCACGCCGACGTGACGAAGACCTTCGAGGCGTACCGGGACGCCCTGGTCCGCGGCGAACCCTGCGGCGACCTGCGCGGCCGGCTGCGCGCCCTGTTGTTGCGGGTCATGTGCCGCACCGAACGGCCCTCGCTGGGCCAGGACGGGATGCTGAGTGAACACCTCGACCTCGCCGACGACCTCGACACCCGTGACGTGCGCGGCTACGTGGCGATGCGTCGGGTCGCCGACGCCGTCGGCGCACGGATGTCGGTCGAGTACTGGAAGTCCGCCCCCTACTTCCTGAACTTCCTCGACGGCTACCAACTCGGCGACAAGGTCCGCAAGGCGCTCGACGGCAAACCGGACCCCAACGTCACCGCGCTGCTGGCCACCGCGCAACTGCTCGACGCCGACACGATCGACCGACGAGAACCCGTCGATCTCGGCAACGGCCGGCTACGGCGACTCGCCGCGGACACCGTCGACCGGGGCTGGTGGCAACTGCTATGGCTGCCCCCATCCCTGCCCTACCACACCCTCGACGAACCATTCGCCACCGCAGCGGCCGAAGGCATCACCAAGCGGCTGCTGTTCTCCTCCTGGAACGCCACCCCCACCGCAGTGGCCGGACTACTCAGCTACGAAGCCGAACGCCAGCTCGGCGGCCAAGGAAAGGAAAGCCGGCACCTCGACTACCGCACCGAACACAACCGCCCAGCGGCCATGAGCGCCCTGGCAATCTTCTGGCCCCATCCCGCCCTGGCCACACTGTGCGACCCACTGACCCTGGCCCGGCAGCGACCGGACGAGACCACACCGCTGGCCGTGTTCGAACGAGAGGTGCGGGAAAGGCTGCTCGCTTACGCCTCCACCGATACGGCGGCCACCGAAGCGACCCCCGCCGAGCCGTGGGAACTGGTCTTCCGGTGGCCCGGCGCAGACCCCGGCTGCGACGATGCCGCTGCCGCCCTGGGTACCTCCGCCGACGACGACGCAACGGCCACCGGCCTGGACCGGCACGTGGGGCGAGCCCGGGAGCTGGCCGACAACGCCCGATACCCGGCAGCAGACCATCTCCACGGTCTGCTCGGCAGCGTCGCGGCGATCGGCATGCACGCGCCGGGCAACATCGCCTGGCGGGCACTGTCCCGACTGATCCACCCCGACGACGCAGTCACCTCCGCAGGGCACTGGCGCGCCGCAGCGGTATTGGCCAACGGGCTGCGGTCCCTGTTCAACCGGCCGGAATCCGCCCAACTGCTCGACAGCCTGTCCATGGGCCCGGTCTACTGGCAGGCGGTGCTGCGCTACTGCGCCGCCGGTGATCTACAGGCCGTCCTCGACGAGCACCTGCACACCCTACGCAGCGGCACCGCCGACACCCGCCTCGACGACAAGAACCTCTGCCAGCTCGCCGATGAGGCACGGCAGGCGATCGCCACCCGACCGTCAACCTACGAAGCCTTCAACCCACACCACCCCGACGAGCGGATCAAACTGCCCGGCCGGTTCGCGCTACGCTACGGCGGCCGCGGCGAAGAACAAACCCAAGCAGACCGCAAAGCAGTCGTACGCCGAGCCTTCAACAGCCCCTTCTGGCCATTCATCGTCGCCACCACCAGCGCCGGCCAGGAAGGCATCGACTTCCACCAGTGGTGCTCCGCCGTCGTGCACTGGAACACCCCCGCCAACCCCGTCGACTTCGAACAACGCGAAGGCCGCATCCACCGCTTCGGCGGACACGCCATACGCCGCAACATCGCCGCCGCACACCGTGCGGAGGCCCTGCGTTCCCCCGAACCGGACGTCTGGAAAGCCCTCTACGACGCGGCACGAGCAGAATCCGGAGAACTGGGCGACTTCGCCCCGTACTGGGTGTTCCCCGGGGCCGCGAAGATCGAACGACACGTCCTGCCCTACCCACTCAGCCGCGACCAGGCAAAACTCGACCGGCTCAAGTCGGACCTAGCGGTGTACCGGCTGGCGTTCGGCCAACCGCGGCAGGAAGACCTACTTAACCTGCTGCGACGGCGAGACACCGAAGGGGCAGGCGTGCCCGAGGTCCTGGATCTACGACCGGCTCCAGAGAGAACAACAGCAATGATGAACCGGCCGCAGGCCGGACTTCAGCCGAGCGGAGCCTGATTGACGAGGCCCGACGACTCGACCCGACGCGGCGCCCAGGGTCGCTCGGCCCGATCATCCAAGCAATGACCCGGGACACCACTGGCGGGCCACCGAGCCCGTGCGGGACCCACTCATCCGCGTCGGGCATGTGCCCGTTCTCGCTCGACCAGACGCGCGCCGTCGTCGCTGCCCTGATGGCGTACGGGCGGGAACATCAGGCCGAACTGGGCCGTGTTATTGACCGTGTCTTGGGGAGCGGTGGACATCCGAGATCACGTTATGAATAGCCTCGATTGCCTCAACCGCGCTGTCGATTCGAATGATCGTGTCGAGACCACCGTGCACAGCGCGGCTCCGTAGGGCGTACGCCGCTTTCAAACTCGTCGTGGCCTGAGGCGTTAGGATGCCCCGTCCGGTGGCCTCTCCGATCAGCATCGCCGGCGATGTATCCGTCGACGCGTCGAGACAACGACACAACGCCGCCTCCAGCGTCGACCAGGTCCAAGCCACGGCTACCGGCACCAGCTCAGGGCGGTCGAATGCCTGAGCCGTCAGGTCCCGAGCCGTCCGTAGGCGTTCTGCGATGTCGTCGGGTACGGCTGTGGAAACCTGCCACCTCCGCACATATCGTTGCAGCGATGGTTGGTCGGTGAATGCAGGTTGCTGCACGGCGAGCTTCGCGAGGTTCGCCTTGTGGGCGAGTCGAAGGGCAACTCGGGGCCGAAGATCGACGACATCAAGCAGCCTCAGCACGAAGCGGCGAACGGTGTCACGTTGAGCTGCCGGCAAGTTCTGGGCTTCCGTGATCAGGCCATCAATCACCTGGTCCGCGCCATCGTCCCTGAGCTGGCCTGCGATCTGCACGGCGTGCATCCCGACGTTTTCCCACTCTGGACTGTCTAGGCGTGGCGCAAGCTCCTGGGCCACTCGTGCAGCGTTGCAGACGGTACGAGCGAGATGATTGGCGGCACAAAACTCCATGAATGTCCGATGGAAGAATCCGTACGCCTCGTCGCCGTCGGAGGTACGCCCGCGATGGACGATGACTGCGGCACGCTGCTGAAGGAACTCCAATTCCAGCCTGGCCGCGTGCTCCACGCTGTCTCGATCGTGCGTCCGCTCGCTCAGGAAATCGCCTATCACCTTGAGGAGGGTCGCGCGGGAGATCGTCCAGTCTTCTGCGCCGTGGCTCAGCATCCAGAACGCCAGGTAGCCCAGTGCGGACATATCCACCGCCGTTGGATGGCGGACGACCTTGATCCCCCGGCTTACGTCCCAGTCCAGCCGGCTCTGCCAATACGCCTGGTAGAGCTCCGGTCCGGAACGGGGAAGGTGGCCCAGGCGCCGATACAAGTCACACAGAAGAGACAACTGTAAAGGGTTTGATCGAAGCTCACCGACGGAGGCGCTCTCCTCCATAAAACGACCGACCATCTGTTCGGCGTCATCGGGTGACACGTCGACGGCGCGGACGAACCACCTGTGCGCATACAACCGGATCTCGCCCTCATCAAGGTCGGCCAGGCCAAGCGCAGCAAACCGCGCTGGATCAAGTGCCTGTCGCTCGTATCCCACTGGGCGAGAGGTGACAAGGATCCTGGCGCGGGGATAGTCGTCAGCGAGTAGGTCGATGACCGACGAGATCAGGGCGCGATGGCTCGGCAGCGGGACCTCGTCGAGTCCGTCAAACAAGATCAACGCGTTGCCGGTGGCCAGCTGGCGCTCGATGAATCCTTCTGGAGGCTGGAGCTGGTACAGGGTTTCCAGGCGATGCTCGACGAACCCAACCACCGAGCGTGCCAGCGGAATCTCGGCCGCGAAGTCGCGGATGGGAACGAGAAACGGCACAGGAAGATCGTCATCGATGGCGTGGCGATGAGTAAGCATCGCGCAGAAGGCGCTCTTGCCGCCACCCGGGCCCGCCAAGAGGACAGCCCGGTTATACGGGCCATCCAGCCGCCAGGTGTCTGTGGTCGCGCTCGGGCCGGGATCGCCAGATCGGTCGATCACGAAGATCCGCTGAGGGACGTAAAGGTCGACGATGTCCGCTCGACCGTGGTGTAGCCACGGCAAGGAGGAGGCTCGATGCCGCTGTGCAGCCCGTTGGCGATACCGGACGAGGAACGCGAGGTCGTCCCGCTCGGGCGTGGTAGGCGGTGGCGACTCTGCCGTGGCGGCCGACCACAGGACGCGGAATCGGTCCTCGTCTCCTGCGAGTCGCTGCACGAGACTCGCCACGATCGGCCACGACGGGGTCCGGCGGCCCGCGAGCGCCTCCGAGACCGTGGTGTGGCTGACCGTACCGATCTGCTTCGCGAGGGCGCGGGCGCTGGGTGCGCCGGCCTGAGAGTGAAGTTCTCGGAGCGCAGACGCCAGCGTTTGCGCAGGGCCAGGCTTGGCCTCCTCGCCGCCGATCGTCATGATTCCCCTCTGTTGCGCTGCGTAGCGCCGGCTTGCTACCCTAACTGGCACATTGATCTTACAGGAGGATCTGCCGCAGCTCAAGGTGGGTCAGCTCGGATCTCATGATCACGTCGACGGTCACGGAGAGGCCACGTGTCGAGTAATGACAGCTTCACGGCGAGCGATGGGCAGGAGTACCAGATCTTGCCAGCTGACCTTGGGCACGGCGGGTTCGGCGCGGTGTCCGCCGGCCAACGTGCGGACGGCGTCGAGGTGGCGATCAAACGCGTTCTAGGCGCCGCAACTCGTGGCCGCGCGGGCGAACGTGAGCTGGACATTGCCCTGAAGATCGGTCAGGAACCAGTTGCGTTCCTGCTTGCGCCGTACGCCTGGGCCTATCAGGGGGATGACCTCCTGCTGGTCATGCCGCGGGCGCGTCGGAACCTCAGAGGGTGGTTCGGTAGCTTCCGTCCATTGTGGGTTTGGGCCGGCATGTGAATGTGAGGCGTGGTCGTAACCGGTAGGGCTCCGGCCGCGTTGGGCCGATCATGGGTGAGCGTGCGGCGTATCCGAGCGACCTGAACGATGATCAGTGGGCGGTGGTCGGGCCGTTCCTGCAGGCGTGGAAGGACCGGCACCCGTCGGTGTCGGGGCATCAGGGTCGGTACGAGTTGCGGGAGATCGTGAACGCGATCTTCTACCAGAACCGGACCGGGTGTCAGTGGGCGTACCTGCCGCACGACCTGCCGCCGAAGTCGGCCACCTACTACTACTTTGCCCTGTGGCGTGATGACGGCACCGACCAGGTGATTCATGATCTGCTGCGGTGTCAGGCGCGGGAGAAGGCCGGCCGTCGGGAGGATCCGACCGCGGTGGTGTTGGATACCCAGTCGATCCGGGCGGCGAACCACGTCCCGGCCGCGACGACCGGCAAGGACGCCGCGAAGAAGGTCCCAGGCCGGAAGCGGGGCCTCGCGGTCGACGCCCTCGGGTTGATCATCGCCGTGGTGGTCACGGCGGCGTCGGTCACCGACAACGCGATCGGCATCCGGCTGCTGGACAACGTCCTCGCGCACACCCCGACGGTGACCAAGGCGTGGGTCGACGCCGGGTTCAAGGACGACGTGCAGATCCACGGCGCGATTAACGGTATCGACGTCGAGCAGGTCCTTCGGTCCGACACGACCGCCGGGTTCGTGCCGGTGAAGCGCCGGTGGGTGGTCGAGCAGACCCACGGCACGCTGATGCTGCACCGCCGCCTGGTCCGCGAGTACGAAAGCCGACCGGCCTCGGCGGTGTCCCGCACCTGGTGGGCCTCGACGGCGAACCTGGTGCGTCGGTTGACCGGCACCGCCACCACGTCTTGGCGTTACCAACGGTGACCCAGCCGACGCTGCTGACCCTGCTCACCGAACGCGAAACCGCCGCCGTCCTTGCCGTTGAGCGGCTCCGCACCCAGATCGCCTCCCTCGACGAGCAACTCACCGCAGCCGAGACCGAGGTCGCCGAACTCGCCATCACCCGCAAGACGCTCCTGAGCCTGGGCGGCCCACTCGACACGACGGCACCTGCTGATCCGACCGTCGCCAGCCCCGCCTACCAACAGATCCTTGCCGTATTCCACGCCGGGACCGCGCCGATGCGCGCCAAGGACATCTGCCAGGCCCTCGGCACCGGCGCCACCGCCAAGGACACCGAGAATCTCCGCGCCAAGCTCAAACGCCTCGTCGCCCGCCAGATCCTCACCGAACCCGAGGCCGGACTGTTCACCCTGGCCCCGCCGACGACCTCGGCGTAACCCCACCAGCAGGGCCTCCAACGAACCGCCAAGCCCACACCAGACAAAGGCTCCCAAACCACCCTCTCAGAGAGCACCTCGCCCTGCACCCGGAAGGTCTGGGCGACGACGAGCAGTTGGCGGTGCTCCACGACGCAACCCGCGGTCTGGCCGAGCTCTCCTCGCTCGGAGTAGTCCATCGCGATTTCAAGCCCGCTAACCTCGTGCTCTACGAAGGTCACTGGTGCACCGCCGACTTCGGTATCAGCCGCGACTTGGACGTGCGGACGGCGACCGTGACGTTCCAGCACGCCGGGACCTGGCCGTACATCGCGCCGGAACGCTGGCGGGGTCAGCCCGCGACCCACAAGAGCGACCTGTACGCACTCGGCTGCGTCGCCTACGAGGTCTGCACCGGCCAGCAACTCTTCGTCGGAACCCAGGACGAGATTCAGGACCAACATCTGCGCGCCGCGATCCCGGCGTTGCCGGTCGCTCCAGCGCTGGCGCGATGGGTGCTGCGCCTACTCGACAAGGACCCGGCTCGCCGCCCACAGAGTGCCAGCGCCGCGTTGGCCGCGCTGCCGACCGGGATACGAGCGGGGGGTGGATTGGCGAACGCCGCGCTGGCCTTTCAGCAGCGTCAACATGCACAGACGGTCGCCGATGCACATCTGACCAGCCTCGCGGTCGAGCGAGCCAACGCTCGACGCCAGGGCCTCGCGGACCTGGCCGACCTGTGCGCGAGCGCCGCCGAGGATGCCCAGGCTGAGGTCCCAGACGTGCGCTGGGAGGACAACGGTCACGCACATGCCTTCGAGGTCGACGAGGTGCGTCTGGTGCTCACTCTGTGGCTGCGCGAACCACCCCTCTCCGCCGCCGAGCCGCTGATCATCGCGGGCGAAGCGCTCGCGTTCGTACATCGACAACGACGACGCCTGGGCAACATCGTGTGCGAGAGCATCGGCGACCAGCAGGTCTGGTATCTCGATTCATTTGTGCCGCACGCTCTTACCAGGCAGCAGGGGCAACCCCGAGGGTTCGCCGAGAACGTGTTCTTCGCCGAGCGCCCACAGATCGAGGCGGAAGGCATCCACACCTGGATACACCAGCGCACGCCGCTGACGGCAGATGTCATCGTTGAGCTGCTGGCCGCGACGATTATGGAGGCGGCCCGCGGATGAACAGCACTTGGCGCGCCCCAAACCAAGGCGACTGGTCGGCGCTGCTTTGGATTCGAGACCTCAGCAGCCCGCACCCCGCCTCAAGCGCCCGACTCGCGGCAGGGAACCTCCCCCCGGAGATACGCATCGCGATGCGCTTGGCGTGCAGTCCACTGTCGGCAACGACGCCAGTCACCTCCGACGTATCGCGGGCACTGCTGCGCACACTCAGTCAATCACCGATTCGCGATCTCATCTCCGACGTGACCCATGTGGATGGCCTTACGTGGCGCAGGTACCAAGGGCATGGCCGGATTTCGTTCGCCGCTGTGCTAGGCGATGGGGATGACAACCAGGCACCGACAGCCTGGGCGAGGTTCAACCCACCACCGCTTCCGACCGTCCAGATGTTCGGCGACCCAGCGTGCGCCGACTTCGTCCTCGCGATCGAGCCACGAACTCGTCACGGCGCCGTAAGGCCACCGAGCAACCTCAATTTCTGGTTCCGTTGGCTGGTACGAACGCTGTCGGTCCCCACCGCCGTGCGCAACCTTGCCACCGAGGAACTCGGCCTGTCGACTGCCGCGGACCCACCTGACCGGGTGGGGGTCTTCTTCAGCACCCCAAGCGCACTCACCGAGCTGGTCGACATCGGCGATCTCCCGCGTGTCCCAGGCAGCCACATCGCCCAGCGCTTCATCGCTGGTGCCGTCGCCGATCCCGGCGGACAGCATGCATCGGCGACCACACAAGAATGGGTCATGCAGCTTTGCGATCGGGACCTGCCGCTTGATGGCTACGAGCACACTCTCCTGACGATGGGGGCGTGACCACTCCGGCCCGCTGCGCGTCTTCGCCGGCTTCCTCGCTGCCGACGCTGACGCCGATCCTGCCGACGGCCTACCACCGGTAGCGGAATGGGGCGCAAATTGCTCCGCCCACAGGACCACCGTCGATGCCTGGGCCAGCACCGCAGGCCACATCTGGGATCTCCCGCTGCCCTGGCGGTGGGCTCTGGGCGTTGCCCCGAACGAGGACGGCCAGCGCTGCGCCGCAACACTGACTCACCTGGTCTGCGGCCTGCACTAGCGCGGCCAGCCTGCCGCCCTGCAGCTGGCCGCTGGCGAGCCGGACGCCCCGATCCGAGCCGTGTCGGATGCACGATGAACGCACGTTGACCCAGCCCGAACAGGTCGATGGCGGCTGCAGAGCCAGTCCGATCCCGACCTTGTGATGGCAGGAATCCGAGCGCGGAGTCCACGGACGGGAGTTTCCCCCTGGTCCTGGACACTTGAGCCTTGGATCGTGGTGGTCCGGGGAGATCAGGAGTCCCTGACAGATGGTGATGAAGCACTACCCCGCCGAGTTCAAGGCCGACGCGGTCGCGTTGTACCGGTCTCGGCCGGGGGCGACGATCGCGCAGGTCGCTGATGATCTCGGGGTCAATCGGGAGACGTTGCGCAGTTGGGTCCGCGCCGACGATCAGCGTCGGGGCGTGACGGCGGGGCCGGCGGCACCGGCGGCCGGGTCGGTGGAGGACGAGAACGCGGCGTTGCGACGCAGGGTCCGGGAGTTGGAGGAGGAACGGGACATCCTGCGGAAGGCGGCCCGGTATTTCGCCGGGGAGACGCGCTGGTGAACCGCTTCCAGTTCGTCGCCGACCACCAGGCGCGCTACGGCGTGAAGCGGTTGTGCACGGCTATCGGGGTGTCCCGTTCGAGCTTCTACTACTGGCGCTCGACCGCCGAAGCGCGGGCCGCCCGCCATGCCGCGGACGTCGCTCTCGTGGGCCGGATCCGGGCGGTGCACGCCGAACACGACGGCACCTACGGAGCACCACGGGTCACCGCCGAACTCCGCGACGCCGGTCTGGCGATCAACCGTAAACGGGTCGCCCGGGTGATGCGCCGCTTCGGCGTGCAGGGACTGCGACTGCGCCGACGAACTCGTACGACGGTGCCGGACCCGGCCGCGGCGAAGGCGCCGGACCTGATCGGCCGGGACTTCACCGCCGGGCAACCGAACCAGCGCTACGTCGGCGACATCACCTACCTACCAGTCGGTGACCGTGGCTTCCTCTACCTGGCCACCGTCCTGGACCTGCACTCCCGGCGCCTCGCGGGCTGGGCCATCGCCGATCACATGCGCACCGACCTGGTCATCAACGCCCTGCACGCCGCCCGGCGCACCCGGGGCAGCCTGCACGGGGCGATCATGCACACCGACCACGGAGCCCAGTACACCTCCCGGGCCTTTGCCGCAGCCTGCACGGCGGCAGGGGTCCGACAGTCGATGAGCGCTGTCGGCAGCTCCGCCGACAACGCCGCCGCGGAGTCGTTCAACGCCACCTTCAAACGCGAGACCCTGCAAGGCCGCCGCGCCTTCACCGACGAACGCGAAGCACGCCTGACCACGTTCCGCTGGATGCACCGCTACAACACCGTCCGACGCCACTCCCGCCTCGGACAACAACCACCGATCACCTACGAGAAGAACACCCGGCCGACGCCAGCTACGCTCGCCCCAGCCGCATAAACCCCGTGTCCAGGATCAGGGGTCAAGCCCCGACAACGCCGACAGGATCCGCGAACCAGTCGTGTGTTCACGCTCGCTCGGCGCTCCGCAGTGTCAGCGCACCGCTGAACGGGTCGTCGTGGGGGATGTCGTCGTCCCAAAAGCCGTAGCGTTGGGCAAGGAGGCTGATGACGGCATCCGGGTCAGCGGTGGCGTGATGCAGGGTCAGCCCCCCGCGTTTCAGGCTGCTCGCCGCGACAGCTCGAATGCCGGTCTCCATCGCTTCGCGCGTGACTGCCGCAGGCGAGATCCGCGGGTCGGTGGGCTGCTCAGCCCTTACCGAGTCCTCGAACAGAACGCGGCGCAGGCGTGCTGCGCTGTCGCTGGTGAGCGGCCCATGCCGCAACCCGATCCGGTGCGTGACAGTCAGGTTCATCACCACGCTGAGTGGATCGACGCGATGGCCGTCTCTCATCTACGCGACACGCCCAACACAGGCAAGTCGTACACCACTCCCGTGGACGCAACCACGGGCGATCGACGGCACCGTGTTCCCACCGGCCGAGGCGAGCACGACCATCGCCCGCCGAAAGCGGATCGGCGAGCCGGTACCTCTACGAGTGATCCTCAGCAGCTGCTGACCCTCCTGGTCACTGAGCCGCCGAACGCGAACGGGTTCTGCCACCGCCACAGCCTGACCGCCACGACCCCGCCCAGCCGACAGGCCGGGACGGCGTGTCACCCAACACCGTGAACATTCGTGGCCACGGCACTAGACACCCGCCACCGGCATGTGGAGACTGTCCCGCACCGCCGGCTACTCGGAAACGGTCGGCCGGACCGTCACCGACTGTCCACCACCCGCACGCCGCGTCCCTGCCCTTTGTCGGGCGCCTCACAATCTGCCCGGAGTTTTATGTCTCGACCTTGGCCTGCTGCGGCCATGGGCCAGCTATCGTGCTAGCGGGCGTGGGCGGTCCGCAGGTGACCGGTTGACCCGCCGGAGCCAATTGCTTCGCCCTCGTCCGACAGGTGACTCCAGCGCCACATCGGTGGTAGAAATACTGGCGATCATGACATCTGCCCAGTACGGGACAAGGTGCGTGGAACGCTTCAATCAGGCGGACGCAGACGGGTGATCATGTGAGTAGCGCGCTGCAGGACATGTGTACGGACACGGTCCAGCTGGCATCGCGCCAGGTCGCCGACTTTGTTCCAGGCGATCGGGACTGGTCCCTCCTGCAGATGTTCGGCAGTGACGTTCTCATCGCTCATCGCGTCGATGAGGCAGAGCATGATCGTCGGCAACGTGACGGCCTGGGGGTGCTGCTGTCCTCTGATCACCTTGAGCTGCTGATGTCAATGCCGGTCGGATGGCCTGTGCCGGTCTCCTCGCTGTCTCATTGTGATCAACGTACGCTACGCCAGATGCCCCAAGGTTCCGTTCGAATTGCCGCAGGAGCCGCCGAGCGGTTGGCTGTCCGTCCGGCACGGGTCGATCTGGCAGTGGTGCCGGCGACGCGCTGGCGAGCCGGCCTGGAACGTGCTGGCAGGTTCGCCCCGTTCACCGCCCGGATGATGTGGCTGCGGCGCACTCCCCTGGACGTCGACACCATGGTCCGAGAGTCGCGTCGGTTCGGCGTCGGAGTGATGGTCGGGCCCTCCGAACGGGGCGAGGTGCTAGTGCCGCCGGCGCCCTTCAACCAGCGACGGTTTACCGCCGCTGGATGGCTCTTCACCGAGCAGGCTTACCGACACCTGCGATGACGCTCGGATGGGTTCCTTCCATCAACTTCGCAAGGCGCTGCAACGTCTTGGAGGGCTTGAAGGCGTTCGCCTGCTGGATGCGCTCGTTCTCCGCCTCGTAGGCCAGGTGCGCGAGCCGGATCCGCTCGGCCAGCCACCGCTGCCGCTCCGTGCCGGTCGGTAGGGCTTGCATGTGCGCCCAGAGCGCCGACCACGAGGCGGCGTTGTGAGCGCGCGCCTCAGTGTCAACCCCCGTGTCATGGCTGTCGAATCGGTCGAGCCCTCGGCCCGCGCATACCGTGCACCAACAGGACAACGGATCCACGTTCGCCCACCGTTGCGCCAGGGTGTCGGCCCGGAAGAAATGCAGCAGTTCCAGGATGAATACTGACGGCTTGAACCGGTTCGTGATCTTCGTGGGCTGACCGGGGGGTACGAGGTGCCGCAGGCTTCCCGAGGACCCGATGCCGGCGAACATCCCGCCCTGCGCCATCGCATCCAAAGCCGTCACCGGGTCGGTCCGCCACGGTCCAACGCGGCCGATCTCCTGGTAGACACGCCGCAGGTTCCTCATGATGTCGGCGTAGGAGTCGGTCGGATTGTACTGGCCGCCGAGGACGAGCGCAATCGGGTGAGGGATCGTCTTGAGGATCGCGATGAGCTGATCGATCTTGTTGTCGCGCAGCCAGGTCACGTCCAGCGGCACCACGATGACCACGTCGGTGCGGGTTACCTCCTGAGCTGCGGAACGGATGGCCTTAAGCGCGGCCGGCTCACCGGCCTCGACGTATGCGGTAGGCGTGAAAATCGCTGAGTCCGTTCGTGCCCGCATGTCATCGAAGAAGCCGTCACGACCGAACAGGGTCTCCGGGAACAGCATCGGCGTCTCAGGGGTGGCCAGTGTCTTCTCGTAGTAGGCGAGGTCGGCCACCACTGGCAGGCGGCGACGCCCGGAGAGCTCGCCGATACGCTGCTCGCCCTGAGGGCCGCAGAGAGCGAACCCGGTGATGGTCGGGTCGAGGTACTGGGGCACGGCCCAGGTGCCCTTCGGCCTGGTCAACAGGAAGATGCGACCCTTCGTAGCTTGCTCCGCAGCCGTGGTCAGTTCGGCTGTGGCGTCCCAAGCCGGCCGTCGTGACGACGGCGGCACAGGGTCATGCGTCATCTCTCACCTCTTCTGGCGGCGCCCCGAAGGCGTCCGTGTGACGGCGGTGCCAGGTATAGCTGTTGGAACTCATCGGGGAACAGTCCGACTGTAGCCGCCAACTCCTCCACAGTGGCGCCTCGGTCGCGGACTAGGACCTGCACAACATCAAAGATCATCGATGCACTCTCAGGTTCCAGAGAAACCGGCTCGCGCGTCTTGTAGCCCAACATCGACAACTCGACCGCGAGATTGCGGTACTGCCAGTCACTCAGAGCATTCACATCGAGCGCGCGTCGGGCTAGCGCCGCCATCGAAGTCCCCCATCTGGGTTTCAGCTGCATGAGGCGGTTGACATCGACGCCTTGACGCAATTGTTCGCGGATGCTCCTGGCCGGCATCAGAAACTCACTGGCGAACATGTCGGCCTGCTTCTCCTGCGCCGTCGTGCCACCTGGAACGTGATGCATGATCACATGCCCCAGCTCATGAGCGAGACTGAAACGAGCGCGATCAGTGGACGCCGCGACGTTCACGAGAAACAGCGGGATGCCCTCGCTGGGCCAGGCGCTGACCGCATCGAGTTCCCGGGTGCCGAGGTCCCGAATAAGGACGACGGCGCCGGCACCCTCAAGGACGGCGACCACGTCAGGTATCGGACCGTCGCCCAGACTCCACTCTCGACGCACCAGCTGCGCGATCTCCTCGGGAGACTCGTCCTCAGCGAGTTCGTGCCGACGGAAGCGGTGCTGCTGATCTCCCGCTGCAGCAAGCAGTGGCGCAGTCTGACGTCGCCCGAACTTCAGCTGGTTGTGAATGCGCCGCAGAGCCGGAGCGCCCAGGGATGCCCGCTTCCGGTGGTGAATCAGGCCGACACCGACACCTTCCTCGTCGGGAGCATCGCAGAGCACGGCGACCGGGTATCCCAGCGCGGTCGAGAACGCCTCCAGGCGCTCGCCGGAGACGCTCACGCGTCCCGCTTCAGCCTTGCTGACGTACGCCTGCGAGACCGTCATCCCGAGGTGCTTCGACATGGCCTGGGCTACCTCGTTCTGGCGCAGTCCGCGAGACTCGCGCGCCTGAATGAGCATCCCCGGGTCTGCGACCAACAGCTCGGCCATCCATCTCACCACCTCTCGCCGTCGACCACAGTAACCACCCTGAAACCTGAACCACAACCTACGCCCTCAGGAAAGCGCTAGAAATTATTCGCCCTGCTGTTCGGGGTCGCCGGCTGCCCGCCGAACTCCCTGGTGGGTTGAACATGCTCCGAGACCCAGCGCAGGGACCGGTGTGGCTGCCGAGCTGGCGTCGCGCGGCCATGTCCGGCCGGGGGGTGTGCCCCGGACAGGGTGCTGCCAGAGATGCCTGCTCGATACAGTTCGTCCACTCAGGTGCGACACGAGAAGGGACGCGGACGCTGGTGGACACGGCTAACTTTCGGAGCTGGTGCACGGTGGGGACACCCGTGCCCACTGGCCAGCACCACGCCGGGCTGGTCGAGTCGTTCGACGACAGCATCGGGGTTGCCACTCTTGCTGCAGCGCTGCCGGCCGTGTACGCACCGTCTGCGGCCCTGACGGCGATGGCGCAGCGGCTAGAGAAGGACGCTCTGGCTAAGTACCTGCGTAACAAGCTGCCCACTGAGAAGGCCGCCCGCTCTGGGGACATGGGCGAGATTCTGGCGACCGCCTACCTGCGCGAGGAGGCCGGGTACGTAGTGGGGCCAAGCCGGCTCATCCACCGTGATCATCAGCAGTGGGCGATGCGAGGCGACGACGCCCTCGGGGCGAAACGGCACACCGACGGTGCACCCGTCATCGCCAAGGCCGAGGCCAAGAGCCGGACCAAACTCGGCAAACCTACCATCACCGAGGCCCGCGAGGGCTTGGCCCGCAACGACGAGCTGCCCTCGCCGCACTCGCTGACCCAGTTCGCCGACCGGCTCCTGTCGACAGCCGACGACGACCTAGGCCACGCCATTTACGATTTGCTGGTCAACAACGGGGTCCGTCCGGACCGGGTCCGTCACCTGATGTTCCTGCTCACCAGCAGCGATCCCAGCAGCCAGGTGGCCGCGGATCTTCAGGCGTACTCCGGCCGGGTGCGGCAGCTGACGATCACCGTACGGGTCCAGCAGCACCAGGAGTTTATCTGGGATACCTACGAGATGGTGATCGCCGATGGCGCGTGAGCCACAGGAGTTGGCTGCCCGGCTGACGGTGGCCACCGACGCCGGCTTCCGCGGCCGGCTCCTGGCCCGTGGACAGGCCCAGTCGGTGATTCGCCGGGCCGGGGTCCTGCCCCCGGGCGCACCCCCGTTCAGTGCCTTCCTGGACGCTGACCTGCTCAACTACGGATACGCTCTGCTGTCCACCAGCCTACTGCTGATGGAGGCCAGCAATGTGCTGCCCGAGCAGATCGTCGTCGCCCAGCGGGGATTCATCCAGAGCTCGTACGCGATCGAGGCCGCTACCCGCAACGCGGCACCCGACCCGGATCTGGTCTTCCATGGCCTAGTCGCCGGTGCGGCCAGCCACCTGGGCGGCTACGCCGCCCGCGCGTACTCGCTCATCCAGGCCAGTCGCGGGTCCGCCCGCTCAACGCCGATGGAGCAGACCCTGGCGGACCTAATCATGCGAGACCTAGGTGCCATCGAACGCCGTACCCGGCAGTTGCGGCAGTCTCCCCAGGCCACCGACGAGGCCCTGCTCGCGGCGTTCACCGGCGGGGACGACGACGCAGCCGAGGCCGCCACACCGGACCAGGTCGGCCCCGTGAACCTCCTGCTGAGCGAGAACTACCTCTCCGCGCTCTCGGCGGCGCTGTTCGCGATCGAGATCGGCGACCGGGACCTGTTCGCCGCCGCCCTGCGGGATCTGCTCCTGGGCGAGCAAGCGTCCTCCGACGTGCGCGCACCCGGGCCCTGGTGGATCTACCGCCTCACCCGGCACCTGCTCGGCGGCCTATTCGACACCAGCCTGGAAGCCACAATCCCGCAGGCCCCGCCGCCAGGGGCCGCCGATCGGCTCGAACGGTGGCGCGAGCTGCGGGACACATTCGTCACCTCGCTGCTGGCCCGCGACCGTGCCGAGATCGACCTGTGGCCGTCCCAACTGCACGTCGTCAACCGGATCTTCCAGAACCTGCACGATCTCGTCGTCGCGCTCCCGACCAGCGCCGGCAAGACCCGCATCGCCGAGCTGGCGATCCTGGCGTGCCTGGCCCGTGGACGCCGGACGGTCTACATCACTCCGCTGCGGGCCCTGTCCGCGCAAACCGAACAGGTGCTGACCCGCACCTTCACCCCGCTGGGCATCCGCGTCTCGTCGCTCTACGGCAGCATGGGCGCCAGCAACGTCGACGAGGACACCCTGCGCTCCAGCGAGATCGTCGTCGCGACCCCCGAGAAGCTGGACTTCGCGCTGCGCTGCGACCCATCCGTCCTCGACGATGTCGGCCTAGTCGTGCTGGACGAGGGCCACATGATCGGAGCCACCGAGCGCGAAGTCCGCTACGAGGCCCAGATCCAGCGGTTGCTGCGCCGATCCGATGCCGACCTGCGTCGCATCCTGTGTCTGTCAGCGGTGTTCCCCTCCGGCAGCGACCTCGACGACTTCGTCGCGTGGATCACCGACGACGAGCCGGACGGCCTGCACCGCGAGCAGTGGCGGCCCACCCAGCAACGCTTCGGCCTGGTCGAATGGCGCGGCGACCATGCCCGGCTGGAGATCACGCTCGGTCCGGAGCAGTCGTTCATTCCGCGCTACTTCGAAGCCAGGACACCGCGCCGGCCATTCCGCCGAAAGTTCCCGTCCAGCCAGCGCGAACACGTCATCGCCACCGGGTGGCGGCTCGTCGAGGAGGGCCAGACCGTCCTGGTCTTCTGCCCGCAGCGCAACACCGTCGAGAAGTACGCGGAAACGATCATCGAGCTGCACTACCGGGGTCTCGTCGCCTCGGTGCTGCCGCCCGACGTCGACCTCAGCGACGCGCTAGCCGTCGGTGCCGAGTGGTTCGGCGCCGACCATCCCATCCTGCGGTGCCTGCAGCTCGGCGTGGCCATTCACCACGGCGCCCTGCCCGGCCCCTTCCGGCGCGAGATCGAGCGGCTCCTGCAGCGCAAGATCCTGAAAGTGACCATCGCCTCTCCGACACTGGCCCAGGGCCTGAACCTGTCCGCCTCGGCGGTGTTGTTCCACGGGATACGCCGCGGCCAGGACCTGCTGAACGGTGCCGAGTTCGCGAACGTGATTGGCCGCGCCGGCCGGGCCTTCGTCGATACCGAGGGCCTCGTCCTGTATCCGCTGTTCCAACCCGCTGCTTGGCGCCGCCAGGAGTGGCACGAGCTCACGCAGGGTGACAGCGGCCGACCACTGCAATCAGGACTCATCGGCATCGGCATCGCCCTTCTGAGGCAGATGGCCGAAACTCACGGGATCTCCGCCATCGAACCGCTGCTCAGCTATGTGACCGGCGGCCCGGACTGGGCACTGCCGGTGCACACACCCGGCACAGACGAAGGTGCCGCCGCAGCAGCCTGGCGGGACAACCTCGCGCTGCTCGACCTCAGCATCCTGAGCATCGTCGGCGAAGCAGACCAGGACACGGTCGCCGACGCGGCAACGCAAATCCTGGCCGACGGTCTGCGTGACTCGCTATTCGAGCGGCAACTGCGCCGCTACAACCAGCCATGGCAGGCCGCGCTGCGCGAGCTCGTCGTCCGCCGAACCCGGCACCTGTGGCAGACCGCCACCAGCTCACAACGTCGTGGCTGGTACTTGGCCGGGCTGGGCGCGCAAGCCGGCACCGAACTCTCGCAGGTCTCCGGGCGCATCGTCGCCCTGGCCGGTCAGGCCGAAACCGCGCTCATCGGCGACGACCACGAACAGGCCGCCGACCTGATCGTCCAGATCGCCGACATCGTGTTCGCGATGGAGAAGTTCGCGCCGAAAAACCCGCTCGCCAACCGAGACTACGTGATCCGCCACTGGGTGCAAGGCACCGCCCTCGCCGACGTGGCCGGCGACCGCGTCCAGATCGCACAGTTCATCGAAACCGACCTGATCTACAGCCTGGTGTGGGGCTTGGAAGCCGCCCGGGTCTACGAAGCCGCCCAGAACAACCCCGACGCCGGTGCCCTGCTGGGCAGCGCGGTGACCGCGATCGAAACAGGAACCTTCCACCCCTCGGCCGCCATCCTCATCCGCTCCGGCTTTGACTACCGCCTCGCTGCCATCGTGGCGGTGACCGACTCCGACGCCACCTTCGACTCGGTGGCCGGCATGCACCAGTGGATCGATGACCTGGACCCCTGGCTGGCCTCTGACCCGCACTGGCCGACCCCGGAATCCCGGGCGGCGTGGGAAAGGTTCGCGAACCCCTCCCGGACCCGCCGGTCGCGTCGATGGCTGCCACAAAGCGTCGCGATCCCGGAGGTCACCTGGTACGCGACTGTACCCGCACCCGGGACGTGGCTGCGCATCACCGATGCCGGACGAGCAAGAATCGCGATCTGGTCCACCGGATTCGATCTGCTGGGCGAAGCCGCCGTAGACCTCGCCCCGCACCGGCACGGCGTGCTTCGCGGCCAGCGGCCACCAGCCGGCACCGGAATCCGGCTGCACTACCGCGGACCCAGCGATCTGTTCCTGCCGTCGGGCGCCTCCGCGTGAGACACGCGCGGCCCGCGACAGTCGTCTACTCGAGAACGATCTCCAATGGTTCTGTCGGTGGCGAGCCGTACTATCTCCTACCGCCCATTACCCAACGTGAGGGGAACTAGCAATGGTCGAGGCTATCGCGTTCCGGGATCAACTCATGGACTGGGTCTACGACAAGGCGAACGGCACCTCCACCGAAAACACCGCCATCACGGAGTTCACCGAGAGTGTCGGTGTCGACCTTGATGGGGCGTTCACGCTGCTCTGGTACTGCCGCGACGAAGGCCTCCTCAGCGACGAGGGCACGGGCATGGGTAACCCGTGCGCTGTCCTCACCGCGTACGGCATCGCCGATGTCTTGGAGCGCCGCCGTCGGCGGGCGGACCCAGCATCGCGAGCGCGTACGTGCCGGTCGGCCTTGCTGAGCTGGTTCTACCGTCAACGCATCACCCAGGTACACATGCCGGTCACCGATGAGTTCGGGCAGGCCGACGGCTCACTTTGGGAGGCGACCCGGTTCTCCACGGTGGAGATTCAGGATGCGGCCGAGTACCTGTCCGACAAGGGACTGATCAACGGCGTCAGTGTCGCCGAGATCCGTGGACCGGTGCAGGCTGAGATCACCACCGACGGAATCGACTGTGTGACGGACTGGAAGAGCAACGTGGCGGCATACCTGCGTGACCAACGCGGATACGGTCCGACAATCAACCACGGGCCTGTGTTCCATGGAAACACCCAGGGCGGGCAGTGGGCGTGGGGCAACCGCGACGTGTCCCAACACCAGGACATCGCCCACCAGGTGGCGCCGGAGTTCCAGCCGCTCGCGGAAGCAGTCGCTACCATCCTCGGACAACTTCCCGCCTACGGACTCAAGCCGCAGGAACAGCAGGATATCGAAGACGCCGCGAACGAGGTGCTGGCCGAGGCTCAGCAGGACCAGCCCGAGCCGGGGAAACTGCGCCGGCTAGCAACGACTGTCAAGGGCTTCCTGTTCCCGATCGCGACCGACGCGGCGAGCGAGGAGGCGCGCCAGCTGGCGCAGCAGGGACTCGACCAGATCACTGCGGCGATCACCTCGGCCGTCTGATGCCCGCCCGCGCTTCCCAGTCGAGGAAGGGCTGCCCTCGTGCGTAAGCGGCCACCAGAGGCGATGTCCGTGGACCGGGCCGGAGAGGCCCCACTCGATTTCGGGGATGAGCCGCCAGGACCGACGGAGACGGCGCCGCTCAGGCTGATCAAGGTGCTGCGCCCCCGCTCTTTCGACCGCTGCCCGATCTGCGGTGACGCCGCCACGACCGAGGAGCACGTACCGCCGCAACGGCTCGGCGGCACGAAGATGACCCGCACGTGCGACCGGTGCAACCACGGATTCGGAAGCCTCGTCGAAGCCGACCTCATCGACTGGTACGACGGCGCTTTGACGATGCCGTCGTTCGAGGCGGACACGGTCCGAGGCAAGCGGCAGACAGGCCGGCTACTCGTGCGATGGTCACCGAACAGGCAGTTCGTTCTCCTTCCCGAAGGACGCGTCGATCCCGCCATCTGCGAGATCCTGGCCGCCGGGGACGTCACTCTGGAGGTCTCACCACCGAACGAGAACCGATGGCGTCTCGCACTTCTCAAGTCGATGTACCTCGCCGTGTGCCTCAACGCCGGCATACCCGAAGGCGAACCAGCCGACCGCATACGGGCCGAACTCATGGCCGTACGCAACGCCAAGCGCAAGGCCGACGTACCCGTCAGCGCGATCGCCCACGGACTGACCGTGCTGCGGCACTGGGGAGATCCGATCACCGAGGAATCCGTGATGCTGGCCGAAATCCAGCTCGAAACCGGACCGCTCCCGGGCGTCCTCCTCGCGGGCCGCGTGTTCGTCTCCCTGTCATCAACAGGCGGCGAAGCCATGCCAGCACCGACCGGGCGCCTCACCCATGAAGTCCGGGTCGGCACTTCGGTGAAAGGCACGGTCGCCTCCGTCCGTCCCGAGCCGCCGCCGCAACGGACTCACCGGAACCAGGCAGGGTAAGTTCGATGTCGTCGGCCGCGCCGGAGTTACCACCGGCTTCGAGACGATCGCCTTGTCCCTCGGCGCTGCGTCGCCGGCCCTGGGCCTGCGGTCGTGGGCCCACGCGGCAGCTCAGGCCACTGCGGTATTCGCGGTCGGTGACAGCGATGTCCGCAGCACGGACCGTAGTCAGCCTGAGTTCATCCTGGTCTTCGGCTGGGCGCGGCTCGTGGCGGCGTCCCAGAGCCGACCTCGATGAGCAACTGACGGACAGGCTTGGTGGATAGTCGCCGCCGCTGTAGGAGGTCATGCTGGTGGCCCGCGAGTCGTTGACGGGCAGCTCATCGCTGCCGGGGTATGTTGTGGGGCCCAGTGGCGATAGTCGCCGAGCGTTACCACAACGGTTGGCGTAGTGCTCGCTCCCTGGCGGAACTTGTAGAAAGCTGGAGTCAATACGTGCGTCTTGCAACGATCCGAGTGCAGGGCTTCCGGAGCCTCGCCGACATCGGCCCTCTTGAGATCAGCCAGCCGATGATCTTGGTTGGCCACAACGACAGCGGGAAGACAGCATTCCTCGACGCCCTGTCGTTCCTGCTGGGCGCGTACACACTTTCGGACGAGGATCGCACGTACCTCGACACGCAGCCCGGTTCCTCAGACTCGCCGGCCCGGCGACGGGTCGAGGAAACGATCGTCACGGGTGAGTTCCAACTCTCCGTTCACGAGCAGAACACCCTTGCCCTGCCTTCCCGTGTGCGAGTGCGTCGCGGGCGGTTCCCGTCCGGCAAGGTCGAGGCATCGGTTGAGCTTGACGTTGCCGAGGACGAGTCCTTGCGCGGGTTGGCAGGTAAGAAGCTGGATGAGCTTCGGCGTCTTGCCAGGGAGAACTTGGTCGACTTACAGGGCAAGACCCGTAAGGAAGACATCGTGCAAGTGCTGGAGGACTTCGCCAAGGGAGAGCCGACGGTCAGAGACTGGGTTCCCCTGCCGGCACAGGTACGCGATGCCCTGCCTCGGGTGCTGCGTTTCGGCGATCACGAGTCAGCCGAGTCCGCTGTCCGATCAGCGCTCAACGCCCGATTCCAGCAGCACTTGGAAGATCCTAAGCTCAGTGAGCAGGTCACCGTCCTGCAGCAGGAACTGAGCGCGCGAGTTCGTCAGGACGCGCAGGGCCTGGTCGACCACATCAAGGCACGATGCGACGAGTTGACCTCGGTCGAGGTGGAGCCCGAGATCAGCTTCACCAAGGTCCTGAAAGCCACACATCTGAATCTGGCAACCGCCGACGGTGAGGGCGTCGGCGTCGGTCGCTCCGGCGCCGGACGGGCCCGACGGGTCAGCCTCGCCGTCTGGGAATGGGCCAGCGACGCACTGCGCGACACGCTGAACACGCCGGGACCTGACGCCGAAGCGGCCGGTGAAAGCGGGCCGCACGACTGCATCGTCATCTACGACGAACCGGACACCCATCTGGACTACCTGCAACAACGTCGCATCATGAAGGTCATCCGCGAGCAGAGCGCTAACGAGCACATCGGGGTGGTCGTCGCTACTCACTCGATGAACCTCATCGACGGCGCCGAGCCCGGCGACATCGTCCACCTGCGGCTGCAGACGAACAACCGAACCGAGATCGACAGCATCCTCACCTCAGATGCCCACGACATGCAAAGCCGGCACCTGATGCAGATCGCCGCAGCTCTCGGCTTACGTAACACGATCCTGCTTCACGAACGGTTCTTCCTCGGCGTCGAGGGAGACACCGAAATGGTAGCTTTCCCGGTGCTCTTCCGCCTGGTCACCGGACGGACCCTGCAGTCCGCAGGCATCGTTCTGGTGCCGTGCAACAAGGATGAGGGCGCGATCATCTTCGCCGGTCACCTCGTCAGGCACGGCAGACGTGTCGCCTTCGTCGTCGACGGCGACGTGTACGGCAAGAAGTTCTACAGCGAAACAAGGCTGGCGAACGCCGGGCTGGTGAAGCGCGAGCACGTCCACCTGCTCGGCGACCCTGGCAACGAGTTCGAGCACGAGTTCTCCGACGAACAATGGGCGCACGCCGGCAACACACTCTGGAGGCGTACCGACGGCCGCCCCTGGAGGGCAGCCGACATCGCCGAGCTGCGTAGCGGCCCAAAGTTCAGCGCGGCGCTAGAGGATGCTTTCCGGGTCAACAGCGATACCGGGCCCAGCGGGAAACCAGCCACCATGGCAGGCCTCGTGCGCAGCCTCCAGGACGCATCCGAGGTCCCTCCGAAGATTCAGGAGATCTTCGCCAAGATCACTGCGCTCGCCGCACTCGACGAGTGACCCGTCTGTTCGGCGCGGCGGGCTAGCATCCGCACCCGCCGTTGCGCGGGCGTCGGTGCCTCCCAGCCGTGCCATCCGCGGCCTTCGGTCCATAGCTGGACGTGATCGCGTTCAGCTATGCCACACCATCGGCAGCCGTTAGGTGATGTCGGCTGTCCATGCTGGTTGAGGACTTGCACGAGACTTCCTCCTCACCCGCGCGCCTGATCCCACTGTGCCACGGGGGTACGACGATTTCTATCGGTCACCGCCACACATCACGGCCGGACGGACGCATGAACGCACACCCTTTGTAGTCGTATCACACTTAATGCCATGCCAGGTACGTTTTGTCTCCTGATCCATGTTACGAGGCGGGGCAGCACAGGATTGAGGAATCCGCGACGAAGGCCACCTCAAATCGGCGGCGTCGCCGACGTAGAGCACGGCCCGCCGGGTGTTAAGTAGCTGCAGAAGCCTTTTGATCATGGTGTCGAGGGGTTCTTCCGCCGCCAGGGCTTAGCACTTCAGCCGCATCTGGTGAAGTCGGTTCTTCGCTGGTAGTGAACGGTTCCGACGCGGTACTGATGTCGGCATCGCCATCGTGACCATCGATGTATGTGGTCGAACGGTCGGATCGTGGTGGTCAGGTGTGCCAGAAGACGGCGGATCTCACCGTGGGTGAGAGGAATGAGGCCGTCATCGGATTCGGCGCCCCCTTTTGACGTTGGCGGCGGTGACGGTGAGGTAGGTGTGGGCGCACAGAACGAGAGTCATGTGCCGGTACCAGGCGTCGTACCGACGCACCTGGTAGTGATCCAGGCCGACCTCAGTCTTGGCGGTCTGGAAGCACTCCTCGATCGCCCACCGAGTCCCGGCGATGCGGATCAGATCCTCGTCGAGGGTGCCCGCGGGGCCGAAGCACAGGTAGTAGGCCAGGTCCGTGGGGTCGGTGATGCTACGTCGGATGAGCAGCCAGGCCGTATCCATCGACCGTGCCGGCTAAGGAGGCCACGGCCCAGTCGTAGAGTCGCTGTCCTTTGGCGCCGTCGCCGCAGCTGCGCCGTTCCACGCCAGGACCGGTGCATTGTGGCGAGGACGTCAGGACGGGAACTGCCCACCACGGTGGAGACCTGCGGTCGAGCGCGCGGCCGGGCCACGCGAGCAGGTCGCCGGCGCGGTGGCGCCACGCGATCGAGAAGGTGCCGGCGCAGCGCGTGGTGGAGGTCCTCAACGCCGCCCTGGCTTCCCGCCGTGGTCCCCACGCCCGATGACCAGGCGGACTATCCGGCCGGGAGTGCGTAGCGCCGAGCGAGGTCGTCGAAGAACTGGTCGAGGCGCTGCTCGATGCCAGGCTCGTCCAGTTCGTGACCGCCGAACCGGTAGATCTCGTAGCCACGCAGCCGCAGTGCCCGGCCCTCGGCCATCGTCTCGGCATAGCGGCTCGGGTTCGCGTACCGGCGCCGGTTGGCAGCACGTCGTCGTCGGCGTAGTGCTGCGCCCCGTCCCACTCGATCACCACCCGGATCCGGTGGGGCAGCAGCAGGAGGAAGTCCATCCGCTGGCGAGTCAGCGGCGGGGTGTTCGTACCGTAGCGGGCCTGGTGGTAGGGGTCGTAGTGCAGGTAGACCTGCGGGATCAGGGCTGCGATGTCGGGCCGAGGCGCCGGTAGCGCCTCTTGTACGCGTCCAGGATCTGGCGTTCGCCGGGGTTGCCGCCCAGCGAGCGCTCCAGCCGGTCGTGCAGGTTGTTCCAGACCTCTCGCTCAGGCAGGTGTGCCAGGTCGGCGTGGTCGGTCCACCAGTCGCCGAGCTGCCGCCAGGTGAGGCCGTCAGCACCCAGCGGCCGGTCGTAGGAGGCCCTGCCCGGTGCGTCGTGGCAGCGCTGCCGGCCCCGCTACCTGCGCACTGGGCTGGCGAAGATGCCCAAGTCGGCGCAGCCATGGATCGCCGCGGTGTGTGGCGCGCTCGTGCGCCACACACCGTGTCTCCGTCGTTTGAGAGGGCCTGGAGAATCTGGGTGATGACCGCATGCGCGGGGTCGTACCGGTCTACGCCGGCCTTGTCGTCGAGCCACGCCGTCGCGGGACGACTGATGCGGTTGCTTCTGCGGCGGCGTGTGAGAGTTCGGGTAGGACGGCGCCGTAGAAGGTGGCGGTGAAGTGTGGGTTGGAGTGGCGTAGTCGGTTGGAGATGACTTTCATGTGGATGCCGGCGGCGAGGCCCATGGTGGCGGCGCCGTGGCGGAGGTCGTGGAGTCGGATGGGTGGTAGTCCGGCTTGGGTGGCGAGGTGGTGGAAGTGGTCGGTGACGTCGGCGGGGTGGAGCCGCTCGCCGGTGGGGGTGGTGAAGACGAGTCCGGTTTTGGTCCAGGCTGCTCCGGCGGCGAGGCGTTCGCGGTTCTGTTGGGCGCGGTGGGTGCGGAGGACGGTGATGGTTTCGGTGTCGAGGGCGATGGTGGCTTCGCTGTCGGTGGTTTTGGGGGTGTCGATGGTGGTGGCCCAGCCGTGTTGGACGAGTTGCCAGCGGACGGTGAGGGTGGCGGCGTCGAGGTCGAGGTCGTCCCAGTGCAGTCCGCATGCTTCGCCTCGGCGTAGGCCGGTGAAGGTGATGAGGTGGTAGAGGGCGTAGAGGCGGTCGCCGGCGTCGTGGGTGTGGTCGAGGAACCGTCCGGTGTGTTCGGGGGTCCAGATCATGACCGGACTCGGGGTCTTGCCGGTGTCGCGCCAGGTTTTGACGCGTTGGTCGGTCCAGACAGTGGGCTTGGGTACTCGGGCGGCGGGTAGCTCGACCAGGAGGGCGGGGTTGATGTCGAGGTAGCGGTGGCGGCGCATCGCGTCGTTGAGGGCCTTGCGGAGGGTTGCGTGGATGAGGTGCATGGTCCTCGGTCCGACGACCCGCTGGTTCTTGACCTGGTCGCGTTTCGCCGGGTCGCGGCTGGCGCGCAGGGTGGCGATGGTGGTGTTGCGTTCGGCGATGGCCTCGTACATGGCGTCGATGTGGCCGGGGCGGAGCCGGTCGATGCGTAGGTGCCCGAGGTGCGGGATGAGGTAGAGGCGGATGTGTCCTTCGTAGGAGCGGACGGTGCCCTTCTTGATGTTCTGGCGGCCGGCGAGCCAGTCGGTGAGGTACTCGGCCATGGTGGGCAGTTCGGTGGGGGTGATGTCGAGGTGCAGGGTGCGGCGGACCTGGTCGGGGGCGGGGACGGGTGCGCCGGTCTTGACGGCGGTTTCGATGAGGTCGCCGGTTTTGACCATGACGTGGGGGTCGGTGGGGTCGGGGACGGCGAGGGCGGCGCGGATGCGGTCGAGGGTGGTGTCGGCGTCGGTTTGGGTGGGGTAGGGGCCGTGGCGCAGTGTGCGGCGGGTGCCGTTGGCGCGGGCGGGTAGGTCGATCTGCCAGTGCCATTGGCCGTGGTTGCGGGACCAGCCGCCGCCAGGCCGGCGCAGATCGGGGCAGGAACGTCCCAGCCGCCGGCCCGTCGCGGTGTCGCGGCAGCCGCAGCGTTTGAACGTGGAGCCTTTCATCCGTTGTCTCCGGGGTGCTCGACGTGGTGCCGCCAGCGGTGGTGGGTGTAGTCCGCTGGTGGCGGGGTCGATGCATCCACGCTCGACACCACGGCGGGATCAAGTCGCCGGCTGACGTCGGGATCCGGGGCAGGCTGGTCGATGAGGAGGAGCTGGAGGAGGCCGGTGACGGGGACGATGATGCGGGTGCCGGCGCGGATCAGTGGTGTGGGGAAGGTGTCGGTGGCGGCGAGCCGGTAGGCCTGGGACCGGCTGATACCGAGGACGGCTGCGGCGGTGGGCAGGGTGGTGGCGGCACCGAGCGCGCGGATCCGCTCGACGGTCCACGGCACGTTGGTGGGCGTGTGGGGGCCGGCCGGTTGGGTGTGGGGGTCTGGAGTGGTGTGGGCGTTCACAGGTTGGGGTCTCCTGACTACGGTAGAAGCGATGCAGAGGCACGCGCGGTGGCGGGTTCTGGTGGTGTCGGCGGGGTGCTGCGGTCCGCGGGTTCGGGAGTCTGCTGATCGGTGGGTGGGGCTGGTGGGGCCTGGTCGGCTTTGAGGATCTTCAGTAGTTGTGACGCGCGGGTGTTGGACACGGTGTGGCCGGTGGCGCGCAGTGCGGTGGCCAGGGCGGCGCGGGTGAGCGGCCGGCCTTCGGCGGCGAGGTCCTCCTGGGCGCGTCTGGCGACCAGGAGCAGGGCTTCGGTGTCGGTGGGGTGGGTGGTCGGTCCGCGCCGGGACGGCCGGTGTCGGCGGACCGGTCCCCCGGTCCGGGAGTGGCCCGGTCCGGCGTCCGGGTGATTGGTGGGGTGGTGGACGGTCCGCGCGGGCAGACGCCGGTCTGTGGTCGGCAGGGTGGGTTGGGCGTCGGTGCGGTCCGCCGGAAGCTGGCTTGCGGTGGCGGTGGGCTGGTCCGCTGGTCGGGTGGTGGACGGGTTCGTGCCGGCTGGTGTGGGTTGGGGTGGGGTGTTGGTGTAGCCGAGGGCGATCTTGACCATGACGAGGAAGCCGAGCGCGGGCACGGCCGCGGCGGTCCAGCCGATCGGTGACGGTTCGGCCTCCACGACCTGCGCCGCGAGCGACAGGGTCACCGCGCAGGCCAACACCGCCGCCGGGAACACTGTTGAGACCTGTGCCCGTTTGCGGCGGCGCAGTTCCAGGCCGGAGGCGATGGACATCAGCTCCAGCACGATCGCGTCCGCCCACGCCAACCACCCCGGCTGACCATGCGCGGCGGCGACGTTGTGGACGTGGGTGAAGCTGGCCGCACCCGCCGCCCCACCAATCGCCAACATGATCACGACCTGGACAGCTCCCTCTGCCGGATTCCGTCCCGGACCGGCGTCCGGGTCACCGGGTGCGGTCGTGGTCGCCCACCTCCCCCGGCCGGACCACCACCACGCCCGGTCCACCCGAAGGTGCGGACCGGACCAGGGGACGGACGGTCCCGGCGTGCCGGACCAGGAGCGTGGATGGCCCGGTCCGTGGCCGGTCCGCAGACCGGCCACGCGGAGACCGGGACGATACCTTCGCCGGCTCGCTGTCAGGGCTGCTCGGTGCTGTCGCCGGTCTGTCAGCAGCCCCCGGTGAGACGCTGACAGTCCAGTGACAGAACGACCCCGGGGCCATCGTCGTCGCACATGCCGACCGCACGATGAAGGGGGGAGTTTCCCCCTGGTCCTGGACACTTGAGCCTTGGATCGTGGTGGTCCGGGGAGATCAGGAGTCCCTGACAGATGGTGATGAAGCACTACCCCGCCGAGTTCAAGGCCGACGCGGTCGCGTTGTACCGGTCTCGGCCGGGGGCGACGATCGCGCAGGTCGCTGATGATCTCGGGGTCAATCGGGAGACGTTGCGCAGTTGGGTCCGCGCCGACGATCAGCGTCGGGGCGTGACGGCGGGGCCGGCGGCACCGGCGGCCGGGTCGGTGGAGGACGAGAACGCGGCGTTGCGACGCAGGGTCCGGGAGTTGGAGGAGGAACGGGACATCCTGCGGAAGGCGGCCCGGTATTTCGCCGGGGAGACGCGCTGGTGAACCGCTTCCAGTTCGTCGCCGACCACCAGGCGCGCTACGGCGTGAAGCGGTTGTGCACGGCTATCGGGGTGTCCCGTTCGAGCTTCTACTACTGGCGCTCGACCGCCGAAGCGCGGGCCGCCCGCCATGCCGCGGACGTCGCTCTCGTGGGCCGGATCCGGGCGGTGCACGCCGAACACGACGGCACCTACGGAGCACCACGGGTCACCGCCGAACTCCGCGACGCCGGTCTGGCGATCAACCGTAAACGGGTCGCCCGGGTGATGCGCCGCTTCGGCGTGCAGGGACTGCGACTGCGCCGACGAACTCGTACGACGGTGCCGGACCCGGCCGCGGCGAAGGCGCCGGACCTGATCGGCCGGGACTTCACCGCCGGGCAACCGAACCAGCGCTACGTCGGCGACATCACCTACCTACCAGTCGGTGACCGTGGCTTCCTCTACCTGGCCACCGTCCTGGACCTGCACTCCCGGCGCCTCGCGGGCTGGGCCATCGCCGATCACATGCGCACCGACCTGGTCATCAACGCCCTGCACGCCGCCCGGCGCACCCGGGGCAGCCTGCACGGGGCGATCATGCACACCGACCACGGAGCCCAGTACACCTCCCGGGCCTTTGCCGCAGCCTGCACGGCGGCAGGGGTCCGACAGTCGATGAGCGCTGTCGGCAGCTCCGCCGACAACGCCGCCGCGGAGTCGTTCAACGCCACCTTCAAACGCGAGACCCTGCAAGGCCGCCGCGCCTTCACCGACGAACGCGAAGCACGCCTGACCACGTTCCGCTGGATGCACCGCTACAACACCGTCCGACGCCACTCCCGCCTCGGACAACAACCACCGATCACCTACGAGAAGAACACCCGGCCGACGCCAGCTACGCTCGCCCCAGCCGCATAAACCCCGTGTCCAGGATCAGGGGTCAAGCCCCGGGGTCTGGTGAAGCGTTGTCGGTCATGCCGCCTCCCTGGTCGGGTCACGGTCGTCGAGGACCCAGGCCGACAGGTCAGCCAGCGTGGACCGTTGTCCGCCGTCGCCGGCCACCGCCCACACCGCCTCAGCCGGGCACAGGCCGGCCGTAGTGGCGTGGTCGCGGGCACCGGTAGCGACCGGCACCAGCGGCGGCGTCTCGGCCCACACCCGGCGGAGGTTGCGTTCCCGGGCGGCGGAGTGCAGCCAGAACAACACCGGCCATGCCCGCCCCAACGCGGCGAACCACTCCCGGTAGCCGACCAGCTTCCCGGTCAACACCGACAACGGCTCACCACCGATGTCGTACTCCACGAAGAACGGCACCACCCTGCCACCGGTAACCCACAGGCCGTAGCCGTCCGGACGCACACGAGGCTGGTAGGCGCGCACCAGAGCCGGATCCCCCGGCCGGGTGAACACCCCCGACCGCCGGCACTCCGCCTCCGACAACCACTCCCCCAACCGGGCCTCAGAATGAGTGCGGGCATAGCCGGCGAGATCGGTGAAGAAGCCGTTCACCCCCAGGCGGTGCTCCAGGGTGCGGCTGGACGTCCAACGGCGCCGCTCCACCCGGGCGTGATCACGCCGAGGCGGACGCTCGTCGCGGCCCGCGGCGACAACCTCCGCGCCGAGCTGGTCAATTACGTAGTGGTACGGATACGAGCCGCCGTCAGCGCGCTGCGGGCGGAACCGTGCCACCAACCGCAACCGGTACAGGATCCGCAACCGCCGCTGACAGAAATCCAGGGACGGGAACAGGGCATGCGCGATCTGGAACGAGGTCAACACTCCGTGGTCGTAGAGCCAGCCCAACAGCACACGGTCACGGGCGGTCAGCTGGGACTGGACCCGAAGAACCGGATCATCCACCAACCACCACCTCCCCTCCTGCAGGGGATGCCAGCCCCAGGGGGAGAGACCCGAGACCACGCAGGGTCTGTCGCAGGACAAGCCAGCAGGGCTGACAGCCGACCTGACCTGCGGTGCGAGACGGAACAAGGGGTCCGTTCCGGCGTCCGGCTGAAGACTGACCTCAACACCGACGCCAACCCGGACCCCGCAACGGGCACCGAAACGAAATCCGCCGCCGCCACCGGCACCAAACCGGAGCGCGCGACGACAAGATGGACGACGAACACAACAACTCCTTGATCGAGAACAATGAAGATGGGCGACGACAGTTACGACGCCGCAGGGGTACGCAGCCACAGGCGAGCGCGGTGGGCTACGGAAAGGCGCGCTGTGGAGTTGTCAACGAACAAGCCGACCGGCGCACCAGCCGGCCCAGGGGCGGATGAGGACGGCAACCACCGACACGACCACCAGAAGGGCGGTCGCGGCAGCGGGAACAGCGGTAGCAGGTAGCGGCGGAGCATGGCGGCAAGCGGCCCACACCGACAACGGGCTCGTCTCGGCCTGACGCAGATGCTCTGGCGGCCGCAGCATCGCAACGGCCCGATGGAGCGTCGGCTCAACCAGCCGGAGAAAGATCCTTCATCGCGAACCCCCTGACACCCAGAACCATCGACGGCCCGCCCACCCCAAGCCCCGAACGACCGGCAGCGCTCCCGAGGAAGGGTCACCAGACCGGCCGATCGAACCCGACGGACAGACCACCACGCGGTCACGTGCATACCAGTACGCCTCCGCCAGCAACACCCTGTCAACCAGCATCACCAGCAGCCAAACGCCACGCTCCCGGACCCAGCCGGACGCAATGGCACCCGCTAACCCGCACTGACACCCAGTAGCACGGAATCCCGCCCGAAACAGGCAAAAAAAATCTTGACCAACCGGACCAGATGTCTCATATTTTGAGACGAGCTCTTGCCGGCAGACCGGCCGGAGCCACGCCGCCGCTTCTCAGTTGCCGAAACCGCATGCCGGACCAGCGACAGCACGGGCGGACTGGCAGACGAGACCCGCCCCGATAGCACCCCCACCTACAAGTCGAAGGCGCGCTCAGCCGACAGGTCTTCGACGTCGGCCCGATCTGGCACTATCAACCCGACACCCCACCCCAAGACGACGAGATCCACGAGCAGACGATGGCCAGGCCAGGCCCTCTCATGCCGATGACGGGACGTGCGTCTACGGAACTTGGACTCGAAGACGACTGTCCGGTTCACTTTGACCATTCCGCGTGGAACGATCTGAGCTTGAGTGACCATGCTTGCCGCTGATGCCTGCCGAGGAGAGCGATGCCGAAGTCGATGCCCGCGCTGCAGGGGTTTGCTGCTCGGCTCGCCAACGGGCCAGCGTTCCTCCTGCTCGGCCGGTCGGCATCCCTTAATGAGAGCCCCGCTGTGGAGTACCGCTGGAGCGGGATCTACACGACGCGGACCGATCCCGCGGTACCAGCGCAGTTCCGCACCGCATGGCGTACGGTCATGCCGCTCGGCGCGATGTCGTCCACGCCCTCTCGCAGTCAAACCCAACTCGAGGTCCGCTTTCTGCTCGGTGGGCAGGACCTTCCGGAGTCCGAGCGGCCCCCGATCAACCCGCTACAGATAGCGGATGCCCGGATGCGATGCGTCCAAGAGCTTATGCGTCTGGTGACGGAAACCGTCACGCCGCGAGGCACCGTCGTGATCGAGGGCTGGGCGCCGGGCGATGACCTCGCGGTCACCGACCTGGTGCCGGCTTTGCGCGCTCTCGGCCCTGGTCAGGTGCACCTCTTCACGGGACGACCCTGGGTCGGAGACCCCTTCGTCTCAAGCCTGGTCAGCGCCGGCCAACTCGTCTTGCACTCCGAGTCGCTGGACGACGCCATTAGCCGGCTCGCCGAAACAGGCGCGCTCACCGTCGGCCGCCCAGTTGGGCCATCTCGTGGTTCCCAGCACGTCATCGCAATCGGCGACGGTTTCGTCGAGATCGACATCCACACGTGGAACCAGATCCGGCGCTCCGCCCGCCCCGTCGACCTCGAATTGCTGACGCCACCCGTCCTCAGCTCCGAGGCGGCGCGGTACCAGGAGTTCCGCAGGTTCGCCGGTGCCACCGAGGGTTCGCCGCAGTGGCGGGGCATCGCCGCAGGCATGAACATCCGCCGCGATTTCGAGTCGGACCTCGCAGAGAAGGTAGCGGAGGCGCTCAAGGAGCCAGATCTTCTCGCGCCACTCGTCCTGCTGGGACAGACGGCGACCGGAAAGAGCGTTGCCTTGGCCGCGCTTGCTGTGGAGCTGGCCCGCAGTGGTGAGTGGGCGGTGCTGCACCAGTCCCGACGCACCGTACGGCCGTCGCTCGACGACATCGACATGTACGCGACCTGGGCTGAGAAGCACGGTGCGAAGGCGACCGTCCTGGTGTGGGACGGGATGGTCGACCCGGACGAGTACGCGGCACTCCTGCGGCAGCTGCGCAGCCGGGGCCGTAAAGTGCTTATCGTCGGCTCGGGATACGCCGCACGAAACAGCAGCTCTCTGTCCGTTAACGCCCCGGCGGAACTGACTGAGAACGAGTTGAAGCAGCTCCTAGCCTCGTTGAAGTCCTTCGGCATCGAGGTTCGTGCACCCAAGGCCGCCTTGGACACCAGCTTCCTGGCGTTTCTCTACCACGCCCTGCCTGACTCCCACTTCAACCTCACCAGCGGCCTCGCACGGGAAATGCGGGCTGCCGAGAAGGGGATGGAGAAGCTGGTCCGGGAACGGGGCAGGCAGGCGAGCCAGGGTGAACGCTTGACCGCCATGGCGGCGGCGTTTCACGCCGCGGGGTTCGCCCTCGGCAATATGCTTCCCGGTCCGGCGGCAGACGAGAAGCCGCTTATTGAGCAGACCTTCGGCGAGCGCCGTTCGATCCAGCAGGTGACAGCCCTGGTGCTGGTGGCTACCCGGCACGGCGTGCCCGTCCCGATCGATCTGGTCCTGCGCATACTCGGTCGTGAAGGTGCGCGGAACATACTGGAAGTATTGAACTCATTCGACATTATCCGCGATATCGAGGATGACAACGGCGAGTATCTGTTAACAGTCCGCTCTCACCTGGAGGCGGAACTCCTGGCCCAGCATGAGATCTCCCTCGAAGTGGAGATCGAGATCATCACCGAGGTAATCCGGCAGCTCCGGGTGAACGAGGGCTACACCGCCGGGGCAGACGAGGTCGCGTTCGTGGTCTCACTCCTCGAACGGCTCAGCCCGAAGTTGCATGACACCAGGTACAAGCCACACTACGGTGAAATATCTGAGGCACTCGCCGATCGGCGGGCGGAAACCGGGCGCCTTCACCCCCGTCTGGTGCTGCAGGAATCCCTCTTCGTGCGCGGCTTCGTCCACTGGCGGCAGGAGCGGGGCGACGGAACCTCGGAGGAGCGGATCGCCGAGCTTGAGTACAATCGCGACCTACTTGAGGAGGTGCTCGCCGACAGCAGCGTCAAGGGGATGATGCGCCTGACGCTGACGGTCGAACTGGCCTCGACGCTGGGTGCAATCATCCATGAGATCTCCAAGCAGCCCGAGGCTGCCCCCACGGCCGGTATCATCAGCCAGCTCGATGATATCCTCCGCGCGGTGCTCCAGGCACACGCCATCGATCCGGGGAACCCCTACCCCATCGATGTTCTGGCATGGTCGACCCAGGATGCGATCAAGACTGAGTCACTCTCTTCCCACGAACGGCTAGAGCGCCTTACTAATGCCGTCGCCATGCTGGACTCGGTCGACCGGGTGCCGTTGAGCGAGGCACAGCGGGCGAACCTCGACCGCCGCGGCGCCGAGCTCAACAGGCTGATGGCCGATGACGACGCGTTGTGGGCGAACATCCGTAGCCTGGAACAGAATGCTGACCCCGCCGCAACCTACTTTCTGGCCAAATTCGAAGCCGACTCGGGGTCGGTGGGCGAAGCCAACGCGCTCGCTCGTCTGCAAAGAGCACCGCTGGCGACCCGGCGGGATTGGCGTTGTGCCCAGTTACTCCTGGAGCTCACCTGGAAGAAGGTCACTGGAAAACGGCTGCTCCGGGGCGGTCGCATACCAGTCCACTTCTCGCAGGCGGATCTGGACACCCTGCTCCATCTCGTCACCGACCTCAGCGACACCGAGCTTCCCGAGAGCTACAAGATCACCTTCGTCAAGGCGCTGGCTCTCTTCGTCTCCGGCAACTACTCCGAGGCCAAGCGCACGTTCCGAGAGTCCGAGCAGATGACCAGGCAGTTGCCACGGCGGATCCATACCCTGGTACTGCTTGCCGACGAGTCTGGCGACCCGAGGATCTTCACCGGCAGGGTCGAGAGGGCGGATGAGC
Source organism: Micromonospora sp. WMMD712 (assembly GCF_029581295.1). Classification (NCBI taxonomy): domain Bacteria; kingdom Bacillati; phylum Actinomycetota; class Actinomycetes; order Micromonosporales; family Micromonosporaceae; genus Micromonospora; species Micromonospora sp. WMMD712. The sequence continues at coordinate 5,924,271 of NZ_CP120743.1, read as the reverse complement.
AGAGTGGTGAGGTCTGGGTCGACGAATTGAGCACGAGGGTATATTTCGAGCCCCGCCTGTTCTCGGCCTCTCAACAGTTCGTCAGGCATCAGCCACTACCCGCTTTCATGATCGGATTCAAGCTCACGCGTGGACCAGTCGCCGAGCCCCGCACCTTGTACCGCGAGACGCGGCCAAAATGACCGATCCACTCGCCGCACTCGCCCTCAATAAGCTGATCTGCACAGGTGTGGACCTGAGCTACGAGACGCCCGCAGATCCGGAACCCCGACCGGGTACCGAAGCCGCTTTCGACGCGCTGGTGACGCAGTACTACAAGCTCTTCCGCGAAAGCATCCGTGCCGACGTAGCATTTCTTCGTTCAATCGAGGAGTCGCCGAACGTCGCGCGCTTCGATAACACCGTCTACCAGCTACGGACGGCGAAACAACACGACGACAACCGGCGGGCGAAGGCCTTCTACGCGGAGTGGGCCCGCGGCCGGTCCTGGGAGGCTGCCGCGGAGGCATTCTTGGGTGAGTCGGCGAAAGCTCTGTCCGACCTGGATCGGATTAGTCTGCTTGTTCGGCGCGATGCGAAGCTGACAAAGAGATGGAGGGACAATGCTTCGGTCGAGCCGGACGCCATCTTCGAGGCGGTATGTCGGGATATGGACGCCCGCTTCGGTTATGGCTATCGACAGAAGCTGCTGCACAACATCAGCCACCGCCAACGGCGCCTGACGCCGGGAGTCGACGTGCGGGCAGCCGTCGAGCAGTTCTGTGCACAGGAGATCACTGCAGCTGAGGATCTCACCTTGCCGGTGCCGTATCACCAGGTTCTCGACAGGCTAGGCCTTCTGGGTAAGCGTAAGGCTCGCGCGGCGCTGCTCGTGGCTTACTCGGTCTGCGCGGCGACTGACCTCACTGGCGAGGCGTTCCTTCAGCGAGTCGAGGAGGCTTGGCAGGTCGGGAGTTCCTGACGACGGACGGGTGCCCGTCCGGAACGAACGGGTCGGCACAGTGGATAGCGTGTCGGGCGCGAGGCAGCCGGGTGACGATGTCCTGCTCAGCCTGCACGGTCAGGGCCGGCACCCGGTTCGCGATCGGCAAGCTCCAAGGCTTTGACGTAGACCCGGGTGGCCGCAAGGTGCACTCTCATGCCGCTGTCCGCTCGGGACAGGCTTCAGATGCCCCAATAAGGAATCGCTATCGTGCTCGGTTCCAAAGCGGTGACGCCGCCGACGCATCCAGGACTGCCCGCTCGAGTGTCACTGCAGCTTGCCGGTCTTTCGTCACAGCCCATCGGATATGTAGGTCGGCCCAGTGCAAGGCGTCTTGCGCCCACGCCGCCGCGCGCTTGGGCTGGCCGCCGACGAGTTGCTCAAGGTGCTCCTGCACGAATGCGACATCGGCAAGGGCCCGATCCAGGACAGCTTCCCCCAGCCCACTGACCGCCGCCTTCCCACGGCGGTACACCGTAAGCCGTCCTCGAAGTCCTTGGCCACGACGCTCGCCGGCCATGCCCACGTAGACGAGATCGCCTGCTGCCCCTTGCCGAGCGAGGTACACGCCCGGGAGACGCGGCGCCGAGACAGCCGCATCGTGGAAGGGCAGCCACGGCGACCACTTTGCAAGGGCTGCGACTACGTCGTTGGCAAACACCGGACCAGCATGCCCGCAAGTGCGAACAAGACGAACCTCTGGAGGTATCGCGTTCTCGTGCCGCCGATCGGGCCCGGCGGAGAAGCCTCGCCGTATCACGCGGCGTGACGCTCGTGCCGTGCAGCCTCACCGCGTGTCCGGCAGGCTTACGCGTGGTGGTTCGGGGTGTCGAGGATCAGCAGGAACCGGGCTTTGACGTTGCTGTCGGCGAGCGTGAGCGTGTCGTCCAAGACGGCTTGTGTGGCCATCGTCGGTGGCGGTGTGGGCATGTGGTGGTGTTCCCAGCCGGAGACCGTCTCGGGTGCCACCTCGAGGTGGCGGGCGAAGTCGTGGACGGTCATCCGGAGTGCCTCGCGTAACGCGCGGGTCTCCTGTCCGGTCCACCGGCCGACGACCACCGTCCCGCACCCGCAGTCACCCGTCGCCGCGTGAGTGGTCTGGGTGGCGGTTCGGCCAGCGCGCCGCTGGCGTTCCTCGTCCCGCGCCTGCGCCCGCTGGGCGTGGAAGTCCCGTACCAGCGCGGCCATCTGGTCGAAGCCGGCCAGCAACGCCCCTCGTGCGTCGACCGCCCGGTCGGCATCCTGCCAGAACCGACGAACGCTGGTGTCCCGGCCGATCTCGGCGTTAGCGACCGAACTACGGGAGTAACAGATGCTCCTGGCCAGCTGCAGCTGCGTCAGCCCCCGCTCGACACGCCACGCGGCCAACCGCCGACCAAGGTCCCTACGCGCCTCGGCCACCTGCTGCTGACTGATCAGCCCCGGAAAGCGCAGACCCGACGAACTCCGGCCGTCCGAGGCCGGCTGCGTGACCCGCACATTCGTCACCGGCACCGCCGATCCGGAAGCCGGCACACCTGGCCAGGGCCGGCCGCAGTTGCCGGTATATCGAGTCCAGGCGCGAGGCAGTCCCTCGCCACATCCGACCGTTCGATCATCACTTCGACGGCCCCGCGAGGACCGCGACAGCGCCGGTCATGTCGTCGCGAGAGACCAGCACCGTGACCGTCTCGGCGTAGATGCTCATGGTCACCCGCACCGCCGCTCGGGCCATCATGGCCGGACCCTCCGCCGCCGCTACCGATACCGGGCGGCCCGGGTCGGCACCGGAAGCCGGTAATCTCCTGCCACTTGGTCTGGATTCGTCCGGGCAAACCTCAGGGTCCTGGGCGTGTCCCTGCATGATGAAGAACCCGGGATCGGCGTTGGTCGTCTTACCGAGGATCTCCCGCAACGCCGTGCGGTACGGCTCGAACGGCCACCGGTGCTCCCCACGCCCGAGCCGGCCAACGTAGCGGGCACCCACGGCACGACAGCACCCCGCAGGCGCGTGGGCGTGGGCGTTGACCGCGTCGGCCAACTCCTGCCGGTACACCGGCCGCCCCGACCCCGACGAGGACCGCAGCGCCAGCCGCCCCCCGCGAAGCAAGTTGTCAGGCCCCGGTTGATAGGCCACGAAGTCCTCTCCCAACTTCAATTCGCCTGCCGCCTCCATGAGCAACCCGCAGAGCACGCGAACGGCACGGTCAGGCGCAGGACGAGGGGATCTGCCCCACGCGACAGCCACCGATCGGCGTGTCAGCGGGCTACGCCTGTTCCTGACTGCTCAGCCGGCGGGTTCCGGACACGCACGGCCGTCAACCGAAGCCGTCGCCCGAGCAGGGACACGTTCGCCACGGCGCACGTTCCGGCCGGCACGCTGCTCGAAGCTCCCGCCGCAGGAGGGTGAGGCTTCAGGCGCGGACCCGTCGGTGCGCCTGATGGTCACGGGACAGCGGAACCCGCGAGTGCCACCGTCCGAGGGCACCCGATGATCGGCGAAGGTTCAGTGGTCGCGGCCGAGAAGGATGTGCGGATACCCCTTGTTGACCTGCTCACCGAGGGCGACGTCGAGGGAGGCGATGAACTCGTCCAGGCGTTGGGTGGCATCGCCGACGTCGGTGGCCTCCCCCTTGAACTCGAACTCGACGAATTCACCAGCGTCCACCACGTGATCGAAGACGACCTCGACGTCGGAGAGAGCCCACGCCTGACGGGTCTTGTCGACCGTCACCAGGGGCCGAAAGTCGAGAGCCGCCAGCAGCAGGCGAACCGCCTCGACGTCCCCGACAGGACTCTCGTACTCGTCAGCGTGAGTCTTGACGACGGCGTCGACCGGGTGCCAACGCTTGAAGTTGATCGAGGCTCGGTGGTCTTCGGTGCGGACGCGTAGCCACTCGGAGATCGTGTCGGGAGCGAGGAAGTCCCGGTGCGGTGCGTTGTAGTAGGCGTCGACCTGCCGGGTCGGCTCAGCGGACTTCGCGCCAAGCTCCACGAGCCTGGCCTTGAGGCCCTCGGCGTCGGGCAGGCTGTACTTCTTCTCGACCTCGATGTAGCGCACGGTGTAGTTCCTATCAGTTGGTGTATGGGCTGGCGTGGAGCACAGCCCGGATCTGGGTGATGTCGTCGGCGTGAAGTGGGTGGTCGAGGCTGGCGATGATGGTGTCGATCTGGCTCTCATTGCGAAAGCCGACGAGTATGGCGGCATCGGGAGCGTGGTGCAGGGCGTACTGCACGCAGAGGCGCGCCATGGCGGCAGGAGCGTGCCCGTACAGGGCGCGGAGGGGTGCGAGTCGGGCGTGTAGCTGCCGGCGGTTTTCTGGGGTGAAGGCCGGGTCGGTGCTGCGGTGGTCACCGACGCTGTACCGCCGCTGATCGGCACTTGTCTCGGTACGTAGGAGGAGGCCCTGCCCGAGGACCTGTTTGATCAGGACGCCGACACCCCTGCGGTGGGCGAAGCGGAAGATGTCGGTTTCGTGGTCGGCGTAAAGCGGGCTGACGAGGTTGTAGCGGGTGGTGAGCACGTCGGGGCGTACCTGGTCGAACAGGTGCAGCCAGCGGCGCGTTTCGGCTGCCTCCGGCCGGTCGGTGGCGGCGCGCTCTTCGGCGAACCGGTGTGGTGCGCGCATGCCGACCGCCCGGATGATTCCCTCGTTTCGCCAGGTCCGCATCAAGTTGACGGCGTCCGGCAGGTACCGGTCGTGCGGGCCAAAGTCGGTGCTGTGCAGGAAGTAGATGTCGAGGTGATCGGTGCCGAGGTTGTCCAGGGTGGTGGCGAGTTGGGCGCGCATCTGTAGGGGGTGGTAGGCGTGGCGAGCGGTGCCGGTGAAGTAGCCGACCTTGCTGGAGATGGTCAAATTGTGGCGTGCGGTGACTCGGATGAGTTTGCCGAGTAGGCGTTCGGAGTGGCCGAGGCCGTAGACGTCTGCGGTGTCGTAGAGCGTGACGCCACGTTCGAAGGCGCGGTCGAGCCCGGCGAAGGCAGCGTCGGGATCGACGTCGTCCCAGCCGATCGGGGTGCCCCGGTTGGTGGCTTGGCCGCCGATGGTCCAGCAGCCGGCCCCGATAGCGGAGACCTGCGCGTTGAGGCCGGCGAGGTGGCGGTGTGGCATGGAGATCATGGGTCGTCCGTTCAGGTGCCGCACGGATCGGCTGCGTTGATCAGCTGCCAGCCGCGGGTGGCGGTCCATCGGTGGTGTTCGTGCCGAAGGATGTTCCTGCGGTCGGCTGGCAGGGCCGCACTGACCGTGGTGACGACTGGCTCCAGGTCGGTGCGCAGCTGGGTCAGGAGTATGTCGGCCGCCGCCTGGCATCGCACGTCGAGGTCGTGGTGGTCCGTTGCGGTCGGACCGGTGCGGTCGAGTTCGTCGAGCATCGAGCCGAGGAGCTGGTAGGCGGCGTTCTTCAGCAGCCGGCGCAGGTGGCGGACCATGGCGTAGGGCTGACCGGTGAGGATCTTCTCCAGGGACTTGAGGGTGTAGTCCAGGGCGAAGTTCCGGTCGATCCACAGCTGGGAGCGGTGGGCGAGCACGCCGATGCGCCAGTCGGCGTAGCGGGCCTCGACTCGTCCCATCGACGGGTCCGCCGCTCCGGTGAGTCTGGCCGCTTCGGCGCGGCGGGTGTAGGCGGCGCCGATCAGGCATTCCATGCCAACGAGCATGTAGCTGATGCCGGTGTAGAAGGGGCGGCCGGTGGTGTGGGCGGCGACCCACCGCTCGTCACGAACCCCGTCGATGATCTCGGCGACGCTCAGGTCGAGCTGTGGCCGCAGCAGCAGGTCGGTGCGGCCCTGGAAGGCGTACGTCTGCTGTAGCTCGGCTGCGGTCATCAGCTGGTCGAAGGTGATGTAGGTGAATCGTGGTGGCACGCCCAGCGCGGTGAGAGTGCGGATGGCCAGGGCGTTCTGCTCGCCGGTGGTCTCCTTGTTGAAGCGCTCCAGGATTGAAGTCACCCCGGACTCCACCCCGAACAGGCAGCGGCGCAGGTTCCGGTCGACCAGGCCGCGCCACAGGTGGCCGCGTTCGAGGTGCCAGGTGCGATCCCGGTCGGGACGGGCCACCTGATCGACACGGCAACTCGTCTCCCAGGTGAACCCCGCCTGGGCGAGCGTGTCCGCTACCTGTAGAGCCCTGGTGGCCGCGTCGTCACCGCGTCCGATGAACTCCTCGTCGACCAGATAGATCGTCTTGTTCAGGTTCGGGTGCCGGTCGAACACCGCCCTCATTTGGCGCAGGAGCCAGGGCAGCGCATCGGGCTGCGCCCCGGACCACTGCCCCTTGTGTCCCCGCGGGCAGAAGGAGCAGTAGTTGGTGCAGCCTCGCGACGACTCCAGCTGCGCCACGCCGCCGTGGGCGAAGGTGTGGTCGAGTAGATCGAGTTCTGGCCACATGTCGGTCTGCGATCGGTTTGCCACAGTCGCGGTCCGGCGGGAACGGCTGATCGGCATCAGGAGGCGGGCCTGCGAGGTGTCCCGGAAACCGATACCCCGGATCTGCCCGATTTGAAGGTCACCGTGCCAATGGGACAGTACGTCGGTGATCGTCGGTTCCCCCGCGCCCCGGCAGATGAGCAGGTTCGGGTAGCGGTCCAGCAGGATCCGCTCGTTGCGGGCGGTCAGCGAGCCGCCGGCGACCACCAGCGGCGGCCGGTCGAGCGAAGCAACGGCATCCAGCAGTCTGGTGGCCAGGTCATACTGGCCGAAGGTCATCGACACGCCGAGTATCTCCACACCCTCGCGGACTCGGGCGACGATGTCGTCCAATCCGGTGCCGAGCTGCATGTCCATCAGCTCGACCTGCCCGATCAGGGTGGACCGCGCTGCCCGGGCCAGGTCGGAAATCGCCAGCGGGAACCGAGGGAGTGGGAAGTGCTCCGGGTGGTACAGCGACGCGAGCAACAGCCGTGGTCGCAGCAACCGCTGCTGTCCCTCTGCGGTGATCCGGGCGGTGGACAGCCAGCTGTCCTGGTCGGCAACATGTAGGTGGCCGACGGTCCAGTTGGGCCACACACGGCTGCGATGTGGCTGCCCGGAGAGGTCTGCTGCCGTCCACGATCCTGACGGTTGCAGGATGAGAGCCAGCCGACGATCGAGCGTTCCGGTCACCACCACCGTTCTCTCCTCGCCGACCGCCGAGGTCAGCGCGGCACGCACGGCATTCGGATCCTCCAACGGCACTTCCGTCAACGGCCCGCCACATGGGGGTATCGAGCCGGTGGCGTGCGCGTACGCGTACAGCAGCCGATCGTGGGCGGACGGGGGCAGGTCACGCATCGAACACCTCCGTGACGAGCAGAGCTTTGCGGGTATGGGCGTGTGCCACCGCCCGCGCGAGACAGCAACGGGAAGAAGGGCTACGAGATGTGAGGACAGAACCGGAGACGGCCTGCTCAGTTCGAGATGGCAGAAACGAGTCTGGACAGCGCGCCGAGCGAACCCATCAGGCGCACTGGATCGACGTCGTCTAGTTCGAGGAACGTAGAAGCGTCCGGCAATGAGGACCGTTGGTCTTGCTAACGATGCGCTTGCTCAGCCGGCACCTCCGGACGTCTTATCCAGGCGATCATGCGGACGTGCCAGGCCGCGAGGTCGATGCACAGCCCAAGCCGGTACGCGTCCTGGACGGCCTCGTTGAGCATCACGACGAGGTACAGCGCCAGGGACACGCGGCATCCTTCGTACTCGCGCAGCAGGCGGAGCCGGGCCGGCGAGCAGGGCCATTCGGCACCGCAGGCTCGGCACCGCCACAACGGGCGCATCGGCAGGTGCGGGCGGGGCGGTTCGGCACGTGTCACCACCGGCCGCCCCGCCCGCGCCACTCCTGCGCCAACGTCGGACAGCCGGCCCGGCCCACCCTCGACGAGTCGGAGGTGGCGTCCTCCGCCAACCGATGATCATCCTCGGCCCCTGTGGCAACCGGTCCCATCGCCCAGGCCGGCGACGCGGATCCTGTTGCCGACCGGTGAGCTGCCCGCACACCGCCCTCACCTCGGCTGGGACGGGCACTTAGCGAGGTCGCGTGAGGGGTGCGGTGGCGGCGATGCCGGCCGTTTGATCGCCCGGCCCCACCGGGTGCGATCGCTTCGCGCCCGAACAGAAAGCGCCAGCCCCGGCGCAGCATCTGGGACGCCGTTGACCGGCCCTGCATCCGCCACCGCGAGTTGAGCGGATCCGGGGCCAGCATCGGAAACCGACCATCGGGCTGGACGGTGTGGGATGAGACGTACAAGGTCATGACCAGTTCTCCAGGAACCCGGCCGCAGTTGTTGTGGTCGAGGGCGGTGGCAGCGTGTGGATGGCGGGCTCGCGCACCTGCACGACGATGCCGGTGCCGTCCGGAGCAGCAGGGCCAGCCTTGAGCCAGGTCGTAGCACCGGTCACGGGGCCTCCCCCGACTCCCGGGTCCTGCGTTCTTCGCGGATTCCTGCTGGAGGTTGCTCTGCGTGCAGGCATGCTCCTACCCCTGTTCCGACAGGCACCGAGAGGGTGGCACGGTGTCGCGGCTCTGGGAGCACGTCCGCCCCAGTGCCGCACCCGCCTCGGGCCGGTACGTCGACCGGTGTTGACTCCGGTCGGGACACGGGCGGCTCGGTCTGGCTATCCAGGTTTCAGGACTTCGCCCGGACCGTTCCGCCTACGCGTTTCCTGGGGTCCACGATCGCTTCGTGGCGGGCGGGGAGATAGACCCAGCGTGGCAGGTCACGGTGGACCTCATCGTGTCTGAGCGCAACCGCCCGCGATTCGGCGAACGGCGAGAGTATTCGGCGGGCTGCGTTCAGAGAATCTGCCACCGACGGATCTCTGCGCCGTCGTCGATAAGGCCCGCGATCCGATGACGCACCTCCTCGGCGGCATCGGTCCCGGGACGGGACTTGCGGGCGTTGGTCGCGATCATCTGCAGTTCGCGAAGCTGGCACAGCTCATCGAAGCCGGGCCAGGAGGTGGCATCCCAGCCGTAGGCGGCAGTGAAGTCCGCGAAGGCCGCCCAGCCAGGAGGGTCGAACCGGCGGCAGTGAACAGCGACTGTCGCGATGTCCCACTCCCGGGGCCCGAGGACGGCACCGTCCCAGTCAGCCAGCACGGGCGTGCCATCGAAGCGCCGAAGCGCGTTGCGGATCTGCGGGTCGGACTGGATAAGGCTCGGACCGTGGGGAAACCGCATCGCCTCCCAGCCAGCCGCCAGCACCTCGAGCCGGTCCATCAGCAGATCCTGCTCCTTGCCGTTCAGGATCTCCGAGCGGGCGACGGACCGGGCGATGCCGTTGATCGGTTGCAGGATCGGCAGCGGTATCGGCGGGGCGGGCAGGGCGTGCAGGTCACGGAGAAGTGTTCCGAGTTCGGCGACGGTGATCGGGCGGTGGTCGGCAGGGTCCAGTCGCTGCCAGACCGTGACGGCGTGACCGCTCACCCGCAACGGCTGTGCCAGGCCCGGATGCAACTCCACCGTGGGAAACCGTCGAGCGACCAGCCAGTCCACCACGGCTACCACCGCCCGCACCCGTTCGATGCCAAGGTCACCGGGGGCGATCTTGATCACCACGTCACGGACGGCGTAGACGGCGTTGGTGTGGTGCCGGAGCAGGGCCGCCTCCGATTCTGGGTAACCCAGACGGCGACACACCTCGGCGAGCACCGGTCGGGTGCGCGCCTCAACGAACATGGGGCTCCTAGGGACCGAGTGCAGCGGCTGCGCTCCCCAGCCTACGGGCGCGCTCGCGGCACACCTGCACGTAGTCCGTCAACGCGGCCACCTCACCGCGCCGGTTGCTACCAGGGATCGCCGACACCACATCGGTTGCCCTGGTCAGGATGATCTCCGTCCGCTGTATCTCGGGCAGGTCCGCGACGGCCTCGCGTGCCGTCACTGCCGCTTCGGCCGCCCGCCGGTCATGGGCAAGACACATCGACCTGTCCAGGGCGATGAGCGCCGCGTCGATCGGTACCGCTGGTGCCGCCCCGTACAGCCGCAACGCCTCGTCCTGGACCCGGTACGCCTCCGTCGTGTCGCCGAGCCACGTGTACGTCCCGGAGAGGTACAGCAGCAGCCGCTTCGCCGGAAACCTGAACGCCACGTCGGTGTCCTCGTCGCCGGCCTGGTCGAACATCCGGCGTGCCTGGTCGATGGCCGCCCGCGCCTGCCCGGTGGCACCGACCCGGGCCAGAGCCCGAGCCCGGCCCGCCGCCGCCAAGGCACCTGACGGTAAGGCTGTCGAGGTCACCGCCAGTGCCTCCTCAGCGACAGCGACGGTCTGACGCGGATCTCCGAAGTAGTAGGGCAGCATCGCCGCCTGGGCCCGCACCAGCACCCTCAACCACGCCTGTCCACTGTCGTCCGCCGCATGGATCGCCGTGCGGTACCACCGTCGTGCCTCGCCCACATCCCCCAGTCGCATCAGCGCATCGGCACACATCGTCGCCAACAGCGCCGCCACCCCCGACAACCGGGCCTGGACCACCGCCGGCTGACGCCGACGCGAAAGGACCTGAACCTCCCGGCAGTCAGCGGCCAACAGCGACAACATCACCTGGGGCGAAGCAGACGGGTACACCCGCATGTGCTCGCCGGCCGACTCCTCGATCAGATCCAGATGCCGCGGAGAGACGCTAGCCGATGCCAAGGCCTCGTCCAGTTCCAGCCGGAGCCGAGCAAGGCTGCTCACCTCGACGCTTGTTCCCTCACCCGCCAACGGCCGCTCCGCCCCGACGTTCGCACCAGTCGCGTGGCTGCGATCCTGCACCGCGTCCGCGTCGTCGGTCCGGCCGAGCCCCATCGCCGGACGCGGAATACTCAAGCCGACCGCGATCCGTTCCAGGACCTCGTAGGCCGTGACCTGACGGATGCCCTTGGCGATCTCCGCGGCACGGTTTGGTGAAACGCCGACAAGCGCCGCGATCCTGCCATAGGACACACCGCGAGCATGGAGAAACCGGAAGGCGGCGGTCACGTCTCGCCGCTGCAGGAACTCGCCGATCGGCCGACCGTTCCAGACTCCCGAACTCCACCACTCGGGATCAACCTGCACGCCCACGACCACCCCGCCCGGACGACAAATCCATCGATCAGCAGCTCAGCGCATCAGCCCTGTGACGGCAAGTCAACATGCAGGCCGGCACCGACGAACATCCACCACAGGATTGAGGCACGCCGCCCCGCCCGGAACCCCCACGGTGGGCCCTCACGGTGGCCAGGCCCCAGGCGCGATCGCGTATGGGACACCACCAGGCGTGATCACCAGCACAAGACGAGCCGCGCCAAGGAGCCCGGACGACCGACAGCCTCCACGACAAGGCCACCAGTCCACCGGCAGCCGGAACGGTCCAACGGCTCCCGAGCACCCACCGAGACACCGAACCACCGGCAGGAACACCAAAAGGCTCCAACCCAGGGTGAAACCCCAGGTCAGAGCCTTTTCGGTGGTGCGCCGCCAGGGACTCGAACCCCGAACCCGCGGATTAAGAGATTGATCTTGATCGAGTCGTCTGGTCCAACGGGGTCGCGTGAGTCCATCTGTTCACGGTCAGGCCCCAGCTTCAGCGGAACGGCGTCCAGCCCAGTCCATCGCGCGCTGGCCCCGTCCCATCGCGCCCGAGCACCCACGGAGACACCGCATGGATCATGACAACCAGCTGGCCACGGATCACGGTAGGCCCTGGGCCATGCTCGCGCAGAACCACTCACACGGACTGGGCCCACTCTCACTCACCGATCCGGGGGTCACGCGTACCTGAACGTCCTACAACGACGGTCGGTCGAGCCATGTCTCGACGCAAGGGCGGCACCTAGAGTGTTGCGGTGCTGACCCTCGGCGTCGACCTCGCAGCGGCGGACAAACGTACGGCCATGGCGACCATCGAATGGCTATCGGACCGCGCAGTGGTGCGAAACCTGGTCCTCGACGTCGGCGACGCCCAGATTGTCAAGGCCAGCCAGGACGCGGACAAGGTCGGGCTGGACTGCCCGCTCGGCTGGCCGGAACCCTTCGTCGCGCTCGTCACGGCCCACCGGTCCGGCCCAGTCACCGTCTACGACGGCGAAGCCGCACGGTGGCGGCGTCGCCTGGCCTACCGGTTCACCGACGAGGTGGTACGCGAGACGACGGGCATCATTCCGCTCAGCGTGTCCGCGGACCGCATCGCTCATGCCGCCTTCCGATGCGCCGGGCTGCTGTCGATGCTGGCCGCCGCCGGCCAGGACGTCGACCGGTGCGGCGACGGCAAACTCGTCGAGGTCTACCCGGCTGCGGCCCTGTGCCGCTGGGGTCTGACGTATCGCGGTTACAAGGGGCGGGGCCAGAAGACGCAGCATGCCGACCTCGTGACCGCGCTCTGCGCGGCCGCACCCTGGCTCGACCTGGGTGCTTCCGAGGCGCTGTGTCGACGCAGCCACGACGCCTTCGACGCGGTCATCGCGGCCCTCAACGCACGTGCCGCCGCCATAGGCAGGGCGACCCGACCCGACGACGAGCAGCGGCAGGTCGCAGGGGTCGAGGGCTGGATCGCCCTGCCCACGGGGCCGCTCAGCGACCTTGTCGACGTCACCGAAGCCGGCGGGAGGCGCTCATGACCTCGGGGCTGAGTTGGCTGGACACTTCTCGCGAGGATCAGCAACGCATGCGCGAGTTACTCAAGCTCTTCAGCGACACGGAGAGCCGGGACGAGCTGGGCATCGGTCAGGTCCGCGACGCGTTCAGCGACCTGCTGTTTCCCGGCACGTCGGTCCTGCAGAACCGGGCACGTTATCTGTTGATCGTGCCCTGGTGCTACCAGGAGGCGCAAAAGCGTGGGCTACGTGGTGACCGCCTCGCCGCGCGGGTCGACCGCAACGAGCGGAAGGTGATCGCCGCTCTGCTGCGTGGCAGCGACACGGAGGGTATGATCGGCAGGCGTGCCGGAGTCGGGGTCCGCACCCTGCCCTCGAACATCTACGCCGTTGCTCTCCAGGAGTACGGCATCCGCAGCGGTGAGGATGACACGGCACCGGACCGACGGCTGGTATCCCGGCTGGCCGAGGCTGATGAGCTGACCGAGCGGTCACGCGGCAGCTGGCATCCGACCCTGCCCGGGGCACCGCCGAACTTTCCACAGAAGGTCGAGGGCGGGCTGAGGTTACTCCCAGACGAGGCCCGTTGGCTGCGCGAACGGATCATCGCCGCGGTGCCCGGCACCCTGCTGGCGTACCTCCTCGAGCCCGCGCATCGCCCTGGATCTGAGGGCGATGCGCCGTGGGACGAGCCGATGGCACTGGCCGCGCCGGAGCCGATCGGTTCCCTGGTTCGGGACGCGCAGCGCTTCTCGCTGGCGATGCATGGTACGGCGCTGTTGTACAACCTGCTCGTCGCCGAGCGGTACGAGCAGGCGGGCCTGTCCGAGCACGAACAGCCGGCCGCCCGATACCGCGACAGGCTATCGAAATGGAGCGATCGGGTGTCGGCGGAGCCGGACCTGAAAGGCTGGGATCGGTCGGGGATGTGGACGCGGCTGATCGAGAAGAATCCCCGGATCAGCACGAACGTCAAGGTCCGGCAGTTCATCGAGCGGTGGCTCGACGCGGTGACCAGCGGGGCTGCCGGCGAGGCGGCCAGCGACCCGGCCCTGCGGGATCTCGTCGGCGAGCGGGAGCGGTCGGTGAAGAAGGGCCAGTCGCGGTTGGTCAACGACAAGTTGTTGCGTACGTGGAGTGGCGCGTCGGGTAGCCGGCAGTTGGTGTTCCGTTGGCCGCAGGTTCGCCGGATCCTCGCCGACATCCACGACGGTTGCGCTGCTGGTCCTTCGGAGGCTGCCGGTGCTCGCGCCTGACTCCCGCGCGCTGTTGCTCGACGCGTTGCGCCCACCGCCGGGGGCGCGGTTGTGCCGGGCGGTGGCGTTGACGTTCACCCTGGATCTGGAGAGTCTGCTGGTCGCACCGTTGGCGTTCGCTGCGCATGGCCTGCGGGAGTCGGCGGACCCGATCGCGGTCATGGAGGGTGTGCGGCGCTGCGCGGACCGGATCGATGTGTTCTGTCAGGCGGGGCAGATCGTGGTGCCGTCAGGGGCGTCGGCGCTGTTGGCGTTCGTCGAGCCGATGGTGCACCAGGTGCACCGGCCCAAGCCGGGTCACCTGTTCCACCCGAAGCTGTGGGCGCTACGGTTCCGCGACGACACGACGGGAGAGGTGTCGCTGCGGCTGCTGGTGCTCAGCCGCAATCTGACCAAGGATCGCAGCTGGGATGTGTGCCTGCGGTTGGATGGCGTGCCGGGCACCCGCCTGAGGAAGGACAACCGGCCTCTGGACGATCTTCTGCGGCATGCGGTGCGGCTGGCGGTCACGCCGCTACCGGCCGCCCGGCACGCGGCGATCGAGGCGCTGTGCGAGGACCTGCGTCGCGCCGAGTGGGAACCACCCGAGGATGCTCAGGGGATCGTCTTTCACGCCTTGGGGGTGCCTGGTGGCCGCCCGCCGGATTTTGCGGGGACTCGTCACCTGGTCATCTCGCCGTTCTGCACGCCGGGTGGCCTGAACCGGTGCGCGCCCAGCGGGGCGCTGTCGGTGGTGAGCCGGCAGGAGGCGCTCGACCGTCTGCCCGAGGAGAGCCTGGCCGGTTCCGAGGCGTTCGTGGTCAGCGCCTTGGCCGGTCTGCCCGCCGAGGAGGCGCCGCCGGGTCAGGAGGTGCTGCACGGGCTGCACGCGAAGGTGTACGTGGTGGAGAAGGGCCACCAGGCGCGGGTCCTGCTCGGCTCGGCGAACGCCACCGACGCGGCGTTCGGCGGCAACGTCGAACTGCTGGTGGAGCTGATCGGCAGCCGGAACCGGTGGGGGATCAACGCCCTCCTCGGTCCCGACGCCGGTTTCCGGGAGATCCTCGAACGGCACGAACGCCAGGACGTCACCGAGCCGGAACCCGACACCGGTTTCCTGCGTGACCTCATCCGGGACATCGCCGCCATACCCATGTCGGCCACCGTCACGACCTCAGCCGGCGGCTACGAGATCCGGCTCGACTCGCAGGAAGCCGTTCCAGAGGTGACGGGCGTGCGGATCACCGCGCAGTTGCACACCCGCCGTGGGGAAGCCGTGCCGCTGGTTCCGGGCCAGCCGGTGTCCGCGGTGTTCGCCGGGCTCGCGTTGGCCGACATCACCCCGTTCGTCCTGGTGGTCGCCGAAGACGGCACGGGTCGGGAGCAGACCGTCGTCCTCGCCACCCTGATCGGTGACCCCGCCCACCGGCTCGACCACGTCCTCGCCCAGCAGATCGACACGCCGGAGAAGTTCCTGCGGTTCCTGCTGTTGATGCTCGGCCTCGGCACCGAGGCTGCCGCCGCCGTGACCGGCGACGACGGCGGGCAGGGCATCTGGCGTACGGGCGGCACCGGCATCCTCGAACTGCTGCTCAACGCTCTCGTGGACCGCCCGGAGCAGCTCGACGACCTGGCCCGGTTGGTCGCCCGTATCGAAGCCGACGGCGACAGCAGACGGCTGCTGCCGCCCGGCTTCACCGAGCTGTGGCGGGTCATCGACCAGGCACGGGACGCGAACCCAGAGGCGGTGGGCCGGTGAAGCGGTACGACGCGGGGCCGGTCATGGCAGGCCTGAAGGACTTCCAGCGCGCCACCGTCGCGCATGTCGTCGACCGGTACTTCGGTGCCGACCCGACCCGCCGGTTCCTCGTCGCCGACGAAACCGGACTCGGCAAGAGCGTCGTCGCCCGGGGCATCATCGCCCAAACCCTGCAACGGCTACAGGACGACGACAGCGTCGGACGGGTAGACGTCATCTACGTCTGCTCCAACCAGGACGTCGCCCGGCAGAACATCGACCGGCTACGGGTCACCGCCGACAAGACCCTCACCCTGTCCAGCCGACTCACCCTGCTCGCCAAACACGCACACAAGCTCAACGCCGCGACCGCCACCACCGGCAAGCCGATCAATCTGATCGCGTTCACCCCGGGCACCTCCTTCGACCAGGGCCGGCTAACCGGTGCCGTAGAGGAGCGGGCGCTGATCTTCCTGCTCCTCGAACAGGCCCACTCGTGGAACGGCTGGCGAACCCGAGCCGCGCTACGCGCATTGCAGGCGACCGTCGCCACCCCTGAACGCTTCGAGGAGCAGTGCAACAGGCTCCGGGAACAACTCGAAGGAAGAATCGACCCAACGATCGCCGAGGGGTTCCTGCGTCGTGCCCGCCACGACGGCCTGCTCGACGAGTTCGATGCGCTACTCGACGGCATCGGTCGACGCCCCGCCCTGCCCGACGCGCTGCGGGAGAAGGCCCGCACACTCACCGGTGCCCTGCGAACGGCGTTGGCCACCGCTGGCGTCGAGGTCCTCGACCCGGACCTGGTCATCCTCGACGAGTTCCAGCGGTTCCGGGAGCTCCTCGACCCGGACGGTGGTGACAGCGCTGAACTCGCCCGGCACCTGTTCGACCATCGAGCCGCCCGGGTGCTGCTGCTGTCGGCCACCCCGTACAAACCGTTCACCTTCGCCGAGGAAGCCGGCGCCGGCGAGGACCACTACCGCGACTTCCGGCAGGTCCTGCGCTTCCTCACCGACGACGAGTCCTGGCACGCCGACGTGACGAAGGCCTTCGAGGCGTACCGGGACGCCCTGGTACGCGGCGAACCCTGCGGCGACCTGCGCGACTGGCTGCGCACTCTGTTGTTGCGGGTCATGTGCCGCACCGAACGGCCCGCGCTGGGCCAGGGCGGGATGCTGAGCGAACACCTCGACCTGGCCGACGACCTCGACACCCGTGACGTGCGCGGCTACGTGGCGATGCGCCGGGTCGCCGACGTTGTCGGCGCACGGATGTCGGTCGAGTACTGGAAGTCCGCCCCCTACTTCCTGAACTTCCTCGACGGCTACCAAATCGGCGACAAGGTCCGCAAGGCGCTCGACGGCAAACCGGACCCCGACGTCACCGCGCTGCTGGCCACCGCGCAACTGCTCGACGCCGACACGATCAACCGACGAGAACCCGTCGATCTCGGCAACGGCCGGCTACGGCGACTCGCCGCGGACACCGTCGACCGGGGCTGGTGGCGACTGCTGTGGCTGCCCCCGTCCCTGCCCTACCACACCCTCGACGAACCGTTCACCACCGCAGCGGCCGAAGGCATCACCAAGCGGCTGCTGTTCTCCTCCTGGAACGCCACCCCCACCGCAGTGGCCGGGCTACTCAGCTACGAAGCCGAACGCCAGCTCGGCGGCCACGGTAAGGAAAGCCGGCACCTCGACTACCGCACCGAGAACAACCGCCCAGCGGCAATGAGCGCCCTGGCACTCTTCTGGCCCCATCCCGCCCTGGCCACACTGTGCGACCCACTGGCACTAGCCCGGCAGCGACCGGACGAGACCACGCCGCTGGCCGTGCTCGAACGCGAGGTGCGGGAAAGGCTACTCGCTTACGCCTCCACCGATACGGCGGCCACCGAAGCGACCCCGGCCGAGCCGTGGGAACTGGTCTTCCGGTGGCCCGGCGCCGACCCCGGCTGCGACGATGCCGCTGCCGCCCTGGGTACCTCCGCCGACGAGGACGCAACAGCCACCGGCCTGGACCGGCACGTGGAACGAGCCCGGGAGCTGGCCAGCAACACCCACTACCCCACAGCAGACCACCTCCACGGTCTGCTCGACAGCGTCGCGGCGATCGGCATGCACGCGCCAGGCAACATCGCCTGGCGGGCACTGTCCCGACTCATCCACCCCGACGACGCGATCACACCAGCCGGGCACTGGCGCGCCGCGGCGGTACTGGCCAACGGACTACGGTCCCTGTTCAACCGGCCTGAATCCGCCCAACTGCTCGACAGCCTGTCCATGGGCCCGGTCTACTGGCAGGCGGTGCTGCGCTACTGCGCCGCCGGTGATCTGCAGGCCGTCCTCGACGAGCACCTGCACACCCTACGCAGCGGTACCGCCGACACTCGCCTCGACGACGAGAAACTCTGTCGGCTCGCCGACGAGGCGCGGCTGGCGATCGCCAGCCGACCGTCAACGTACGAAGCCTTCAACCCGCACCACCCCGACGAGCGGATCAAACTGCCCGGCCGGTTCGCGCTGCGCTACGGCGGCCGCGGCGAAGAACAAGCCCAAGCAGACCGCAAAGCAGTCGTACGCCGAGCCTTCAACAGCCCCTTCTGGCCATTCGTCGTCGCCACCACCAGCGCCGGCCAGGAAGGCATCGACTTCCACCAGTGGTGCTCCGCCGTCGTGCACTGGAACACCCCCGCCAACCCCGTCGACTTCGAACAACGCGAAGGCCGCGTCCACCGCTTCGGCGGACACGCCGTACGCCGCAACGTCGCCACCGCCCACCGCGCCGAAGCCCTACGTTCCCCCGAACCGGACGTCTGGAAAGCCCTCTACGACGCGGCACGAGCAGAATCCGGAGAACTGGGCGACTTCGCCCCGTACTGGGTGTTCCCCGGGCCCGCGAAGATCGAACGACACGTCCTGCCCTACCCACTCAGCCGCGACCAGGCAAAACTCGACCGGCTCAAGTCGGACCTAGCGGTGTACCGGCTGGCGTTCGGCCAACCACGGCAGGAAGACCTCCTGAACCTGCTCCGACGGCGCACCATCGACGCAGCCGATATATCAGACATCCTGAACCTACGACCGGACCCCGAAAGGAGCCTCAGTGACGGATCAGGCAGGACTCCGCATCGGGCTGGTTAATTTTCCCGGCACACGGCCACCTTCGGGTTGTTGCTTTGTCTGGCACCGCTAGCTTGTGTAAGCATGTCGAGTGGATGTCGATGTTTCGCAAACCGCCGCCGCGGTGATGCCATATGTGACCGCTGCGATCGCCGCGTACGGGATGAGCACTCTGGACAAGGTTCGCGACACGGTGGTCGACAAGACGTCCGATGCTACGGCGAACGTGGGCCACCGCTTGCTGAGGCGTCTGCTGGGCCGGGAAGAGTCGCGCGCGGCGATCGAAGACGCGGTCAGCGACCTGGCCAGCGGCGAGCAAGACGGCACTGCGGCACTCAGATTGCAGATCAGGAAGGCGCTCGCGGCGGATAGCGAACTGGCGCGGGAGTTGGCAGCCATGCTGCCGGCCGGGTCTCCGCAGATGAAGGCGGCCGGAGATCGATCGATCGCAATCCAGAACAACTCGGGTGTCGCCAACACCGGCGACAATGCCACGATTCAGCGGTGACCAAACCCAGCGAGCGTGGCGTGACGGCCGAGGGCGAGCGTTCCATCGCCGTCGACACCAACACAGGCATCGCGATCAGCGGCGACAACTCCCAGATTGTCAATGTCGCCCTGGGCAGCCTACGCTCGCCCGAGCGCGTACCGATGCCGGCTCGGCTGACGGGCCTTCCCCGCACGGCGGCGGATCCGTTCGTGGGTCGGCAGGCTGACCTTGACCTGCTCGACCAAAATCTTCGCAGGCAGGGCGCCACGGTGGTGACCCAAGCGGTCTTCGGACTCGGCGGGGTGGGCAAGAGCGAACTGGCGCTGCAGTACGCGACCCGGCACGCCGACCGGCACCAGCTGATCTGGTGGGCGTCGGCGGAAACGGACGAGATGCTGCAGGAGTCGTTGGCTGACCTAGCTCGCAGACTTGAACCGGCGCACTCGCTGCTCGGCACAACGATAGTCGATGCCGCAGGATGGGCGTTGCAGTGGTTGCAGTGCCACCGAGACTGGTTGCTGATCCTCGACAACGTCGAGAATCGTGCGATTGTGGCCGCCGTCCTCGGGCAGGTCGGCCGGCATGGGTTCGTCATCGCCACCACCCGTCGCGACATCAACTGGCGGGGATCCGCCAAGCCGCTACTGGTGGATGTTCTCACTCCCGAGGCGTCGATCGAGCTGTTGAGGGGGTTTGTCGGCGACGCTGGCGACTCGCATGCCTTGGCCGAGTTGGCGGCCGAACTCGGACACTTGCCCTTGGCCCTAGAGCAGGCAGGCGCCTACATCGCGCAACAGAGGATCACGGCGTGGAGTTATCTAACTATTCTCCGTGCGCGGCCCGCTGAGGCGTTCCAGGCAGTGGACGAGGGCGGTGAGGCGTCACGCACTGTCGCCCGCATCTGGAACCTCACCATCACCGCTATCGGCAGCAAGAATCCGAAGGCCGTGTATCTGCTGCGCACCCTAGCGCACTTCGCCCCCGACAACATCCCCCGTCGATTTCTGAGCGGTGATGCGACCGATGTCGTTGCGGTCGATAAGGCCCTCGGCCTTCTTGCGTCCTACAGCATGATCAAGCTCGATCAGCGACGCATTGCCCTGCATCGGCTCGTCGCAGCCGTGCTCCGCGAGCGAGCCAACGACTGCGGCACGCATGGTGAGGACGCCGACACTGTGGTCGCCACGGCTACCCACCTTCTCTCGGCAGCCATCCCGCCAGGAGATCCTCATATTAATATCGATACATGGCCAGCCTGGCATGAGCTCGTACCACACATCGACGCACTAGCCCGTACTGTTCCCAGCGCTGAGACGACGGTGGCGACGGCACGCCTGCTGGCACAATCGGCTTTCTTCGCGTCTTCGCAGGGCCAGCACAACGTCGCGCTCCCGCAAGAACAACGAGCACTGGCCATTCTCAAGGCCAGGCTCGGGCCCGATCACCCCACCGTGGCAACCGCCTTGTTCAACCTCGGGGCATCGTTGACCGCCTTGGGAAAAGCCGACGCGGCGCTGCCGCTTCTGCAACAAGGGCTGGCCGTGGCGGAGGCGGCATTGGGGCCCGAGCATCGCGACGTCGCCGTCGGACTGAGCCACCTTGCACAGGCGTTACTCGAGTTGGGCAGGCCGGCCGAGGCCCTGCCGCTGCGCGAGCGCGAGCTGGCGATCGACACGGCAGCCCTTGGTGCCGACGACCCCACGGTCGCCATCGCGCTCAACAACCTCGCGGGAACGATGGAGGCGCTGGGTAGATCCGATGAGGCGCTGCCGCTGCGCGAGCGTGCCCTAGCCATCAGCGAGGCGGCGTTCGGACCGGACCATCCGGTGGTGGCCTTGCGGCTGGGCAACCTGGCGGTGGCCTTGACGACGCTAGGAAGACCCGCCGAAGCGCTATCACTGCACGAACGCGCGCTGGCCATCAGCGAAGCCGTTTTCGGCATTGAACACCCGGAACTCGCCGTCCGGTTGAACAATATGGCATTGACGTGGGAAGCCTTGGGCAAGCCGGCACAGGCGCTGCCGCTGCGGCGCCGGGCGCTAGCAATTACCGAGGCCGCACTTGGCTCACAGCATCCCACCTTCGCGCGGCGTCTCAACAACCTCGCGTTAACGCTGAGCGATCTCGGCAAGGCCACGGAGGCGCTGCCACTGCAACAGCGCGCACTGACGATCAGCGAAGCAGCATTGGGCGACAACCACCCGGCCATCGCGGTCATGATAGGCAACCTCGCCCAGACAATCGAGGCGTTGGGCAAACCGGTCGAGGCGCTGCCGCTCAGACGCCGCGCGCTGGCGATCAGTGAGACGGCCCTGGGCCACGATCATCCCGATACCGCCATTGGGCTGCTAAACCTCGCCGGATCCTTAACCTCGCTTGGGGAGCCGGGCGAGGCACTACCCGTGGCGCAGCGAGCGCTGCAGATCATGGAGGCAATCTTCGGCCCCGACCATCCCAACACCGCCACGGCAACCGGCAATGTCGGACGAACCCTGTACGAGCTGAACCTAGCCGAGGACGCCCGGCCCCTGCAGCAGCGCGCACTGGCCAGCCTCGAGTCGGCGCTCGGCCCAGACCATCCTCACGTCGCCGTTGCGCTGAACAACCTGGCGGCCACGCTCGTCATGCTAAATCGGGCCGCCGAGGCAGTGCCGCTGCAACAGCGCGCCCTGGCCATCAGCGAAGCGGCGTTCGGTCCCGACCACCCTAGTGTCGCCACAAGACTGGGCGCTCTCGCCACTACCTGGGACGTCCTGGGCAAGCCGGCGCAGGCGATACCATTGCTGCAGCGTGCGTTGAGGATCAGTCAAGACACTCTCGGCCCCGAGCATCCTGACATCGCCATCATGCTTGCCAATCTTGCCCATCTGCTGTCCACTCTTGACCGCGAGGCCGAGGCGACACCGTTGCTGCAACGGTCGCTGGAGATCAGTGAGAACGCACTCGGTGCCGAGCACCCGATGACCGTGTCTATCCGCCGTCGTCTCGCCCGGGACGCCTAAATTCCGCAGATCGTCGCGCCACAGCGGTGGCCGGAAACGTCGCCGGTGCTGTCGGCAACCAACAAACGATTAATGATCGAAGCCGGGTAGACGGCCTGAAGATTGGTGCGAGGACTCGGCCGAGCCCGGGGCCGCACGACCCCCGCTTCTTCACGAAGCCAGATCAGGCTAATGATATCGCGATAGCCAACTATGGATGGGGATCCACACGGCGGGCACCGCGGCAAGTCCGGCGAGACTCGCGGTGGCCCTCCAGCCCACCCACGCCGCTTGCTAACAGCGGAGACCGACCCGACACCCACGCCCCTGCCAAGGCGCCGCGGCTACGGGCATGGCCGAAAAGGATCAACGTGCTCGATGTCGTCTCGGGCCCAGCCATAGCGGACGATAAGCAGCCGCTTCACTGCGTCGATGTCAATGGATTCTTGTCGTAGCTTGAGCTTCCACATCGCACCGGCGGCGGAGGCGGTGGTTGCATCTAGCGCTAGCTCGAGGTCGGGCACCGAGAAGAATTCAAGCGGCACGGGGTCGCCGTCAGGCTCTGGGGACAGGAACAGTTCGCGTACCGTTTTGAGGTCGTCTGGCGAGTGCGGGGATCTGTAGTGCAGGCGGGCGTTCTTTGCGACGCCGTGGATGGCGACGAGGATGTGCCAGTCGAGCCAACCGCGCTTACGCAGGGCGGCGACCGTGTCGGCGAACGTTGGTGCGTGTCTGAGGGCCTCCAGGGTGGGCTGCATGAGCCTCGGGAGGTGCTCGTACTTGTACCGCACCTGGTCATGGCTGTGCGCCAGGGTGTATCCGGGCCCGGGTGTGTCAGGGAATTCGAGGCCTGGGCCGGCGCCGGGGCAGGTCGTGTCGTCGCCGAGCGGTCGTGTCCCGTCGATTCTTCGCTGTAGGCGGTTGTGGCGGGTGGCGTCCTGAAGCGCGACGTCGTGCGGCGTGGCAAACATTACAATCGATGGCAAGTCCTGCTCGATGGCTTGGTCGAGCACCTCCATCCACCGCTCGTCAGACAGCGTGGAGACCGTGACGATGACGGCCGCGACTGCGCCGAGGGTCTGTTGCGCGACGGTCGTGAAGTTGTCCGGGCTGCGGTGCTCGACGGTCGGGAGCGTGCAGCGGAAGCGGGTCTGCGTCGGCGTCGATTCGACCTGCTCGACGGTGAGGTCCGTGCCGGGCGCACCGGTGGCAACGAAGATTTTGGCCTCGGTCGGGATGAGCGCCAAGTCCGTATCGGCCAAGTGGGCGAGGGTGATCTGCAAGGCCGCGGCGAAGCGTTCGCCGACCGCCACGTCGGGCTCCTGGTTATCGAACTCGATCGTCCAGGTCACTCCCAGACATTGGAATCGCACCTGCCGCTGCGGACCTGCGTCCGCGAACGCGGGACGGCCCAACTGTTTGACGACGTGCGCGACGTGCTGGTCGGCGTCCACGGACTCCCACCACGGGGGTCCGTTGGGCGACACGCCAGCGACGAAGGCGTCGACGAGCCCGGCGACGCCGGCCTCGGCGATGGCGTCGTCAACCAGGTCCTTGTAGGCCGTGCCGAGTTTGTCGGCCAATGCTCGGGTGTTGACGAGTTCGAATATGGAGTACCGAAGCCACGAATGCCGGTCGAGGTCGAAGGCCTGCTCCGCCAGCAGGCCATGGGCGAGAAGGGCAGCGCGATTCAGTTGGGTGGAACTGATCCAGTTTCCCTGGTGGTAGTCGGCGGCGGCGGCCTTGAACAGGCCCTGAGGGTATAAATCGAAGTGCTCGCGCTGTGTCAGGGCTGCGGCTACCAGCCCGTAGTACTTGGCCGCCGAGTCGAGGCGCAGGATCCTGTACGCCTCGGCGGTCGCCAGGGTCGCCTCGATAAGTCGAGGTCCGGCCTCCCCATTGAACAGGCGAAGCCGGGCGCGGTGCAGGTGACGCAGTCCGGCGAGGCGGCGACCAGCGGTGAAGAGGGCACCGGCGCGGTCGAGTGCCTTGTCGGCGGTCGCACCGTCGCCCATGGATGCCGCGAGCCGGCGGTCGAAAACGTCGACCAGGGCATCGAACTGCGGCTCGTCGATGAGCAGCGCTGCGTTGAGGCTCAGGAACCTACAGACGGGCTCGACGGGGTACAGCGGGGCGTCCGGCAAGCTTTCGGCGAGGCGACCCAATGCGCCCATGACGCCCGACCGATCGATGCTGGGAACGTCGATCGGTGCCAGCTCGCCGTCGGTAACGGCCTGCAGCCGCTCGGACAGGGTCAGGTCGGTGGTGGCATCGGGCGCCGCATAAACCGTGCCGTCCGCGGCAGCCCGTTCGAGGTCGGGTTGCATCCTGAGCGCGGCGAGCGACTCCAGTAGTGAGCACACGTCGCCGGCGTACCGAGCGCCGGTGAGCAGTTGCTCGACCTGGGCGGTGAGTGCCCTGTTCCAGGCCATGAGCCGGTCGGCGGTGTGACTGGTCTCGCCCCGGGCGAAGGCGGCACAGGTGAGGAGAAGAACCACCGTCGCGTCCGATATGAGGTTGGCGTCGTTCGAGGTCGTGGCCGCGTCGATCTCGGCGGCGGTCAGGTGATCGATCGGGTGCATTGACCCGAGGCCGAGATGGTGGGCAACGATGGTTTGGTGCCGGGCGGCGTGCCGCAGCGACCGTGGCGCGCGCTCATCTAGCAGAGGTGCCAGTCTGTCGAGCCAGAACGGGATGTCCTCGCGGCCCTCTCGGGTGAGGTACGCATAGCGCAGGCAGCCGGCCAGATCTACATAGTGGCCCCAGCTGACCACCGGCTCGGTGGTCGCGTGCCACCTGGCCAGGTCGGCCTCGTACCAACCTGGCCGGTCAGGCGGCGGCGGCAGCGCCCGGGCCGGTAGATGCAAGTATTGCTCGGCGATCCAGAACGTCGAATGCTGCGCTAGCAGCTCCGTGATCCCGGTCCCGTCGAAGATCTCCAAGCAGACGCCGTGCTGGTCACGGACCTCACGCTGCAGGTCGTGCCGGCGGGCGACCGGGATGTTCACCTCGCAGTACGCGAGAATGAACGTCACCGCTGTCCCGGCAGCCATGATCTTGTCGATGTCGCTGCGGATCTTTGACCCGATGTCCGCCTGCTGCAGGGTGCAGGTGAAGCCGACGCCGTCGCCCTCACGCATGCCTATCTCGCGACCGAGTCGCTGCGTCTGTCCGGCCAGCTCGGTGTGGAAGGTCTCGAAGTCGCGGCCCTGATCACCGCCTGCTGCCACAGGACCCGTGGCGGGTATGACGTTCCGCGTGACGGTGGCCCGAGCCAGCATCCGCGTCAGCGTCTCGAACTCATGCTGCCCGTTGCGAGCGGCCAACTGGTTCAAAGCAAAGCGGATCTCCGCCTTGGTCTGCTCAACCGAGCCAGGCATCGTCACCCGTCCCCTCGCCCCTCCCCTGATGCCGCGCCAGTAGGCAGCCCGACCGGCCGCTGCATGGGACCATCCTGTCACGTTGCACTGACAGAATTTGCGGACGTTCAGCGGGTGCGACTGCCCAGTTGGTGGGCATGCCAAAGTGCTGATGGTGCTGCGAACTTGGCGGGGACGGGAGTTGGCGGCCCTGACCTATGAGAGTGTTACGAGCGCCCCGACCCAAGCTGGGGCGGACACGCGGGCTGCGGGGCGGGACGATGCAGGGGCAACGGATAGACGAGTAAGTCCGATGTCGGGTTAGTGGTCATAGGCGAGGTATTTGGCAATGGCCCCTGGTAAATCGCGGCGGCTCACTTCTCAGCAGGCTGACCGTTGTGACCAAACCCCAGAACCTCGTCACGCAGCCCCGCTAGGACTTCGAGGTTTTGCAGCATCACGCCGGGGTCGTAGGTGTGGGTCACCTTCAGCTTCGACATCCGATCGAGCACCTCCTCGTCGGTCAGCTGAGCCAGCCACGCTGCGATCTGCTGGTAGCTCGGGGAGCCATCCACCTGGCCAATCAGCTCGACCAGGTCGGTCCGGACGACTGCCGCGCCCAAGCGCTGAGTATGGCGCTCTACAGCCGACGTCGTCGAACCCACCGACATTGCGCGGCGTTCGTCCTGATGACCAACAGAGATCTCATAGCGCGTCGGAAGGCCCGGCTCGGGCGGCTCCGTGCCCGTAACGAGGCGCGGCACCGCCTGGGTGCGGACCCAATAGAGGATCTCATCGAGCTCCT
Source organism: Micromonospora sp. WMMD712 (assembly GCF_029581295.1). Classification (NCBI taxonomy): domain Bacteria; kingdom Bacillati; phylum Actinomycetota; class Actinomycetes; order Micromonosporales; family Micromonosporaceae; genus Micromonospora; species Micromonospora sp. WMMD712. The sequence goes on along the minus strand of NZ_CP120743.1, from coordinate 5,898,040 downwards.
GCATCAGAACCGGCCACCGGTCCGTACCCGGTCGATTGATCCCGATCGTCGGAAACAGAGTGACAGGGGTAATGGTACCGATTTGGGTCTCCGCGATGACGTCGCCGACGCGCAGCGGCTCTTCGGGCCGCGGAGGCAGGTCGCGTACCGAGTGGGGCATCTGATCATCCTGGTACATGGCAGCCAAGCGCACCGCCGTGATCGCGGGCGTCCTGTGCTTCGCGTGATTCGTATGGAGCACCAGTCGAGCCAGAGGGTGCATCTGAGGATCGCTCTGACGGTGAAAGGGCTGCAGACGATCGATCCGCCGCACGAGTTCGCTGCCAGGTCGCAGCGATGACGGACGGTTGGAGAGTTGCTTCCTCGTCCACTCCTCGAACTTCTCGTACGTGACCGACGCGGGCATCTCGACGAGCCTGGCCGCCTTCTCTCCGAGCGGCGCACCGTCCAAGAACTCAACCTCGGCGAACAGCGCGTGCTCAAGCGCGGCCCGCATTGCCACCAACGCGTCAGCCACGAGGAGTGGCACCTTGCGTGGGATCGGAGCCACGCTGCTCACGACGGTCCTACTGACCGGCCCCGCCGGAACCTCATGCAAGCCGACCACACCATGGGCCTGTGTCTGGTAGGCGAAGAGCAGATCGCCGACCTGTCCGATCAGCTCATCAACGTGCGACAGCGTCGCGGCGACGCCGAGATGGCGCTCGGGGAGCCAATGAGGCATCGATTCCGTCACGCCGCAATTTTACGTGGTGTCGAAGTCGCACACCCCTCGCTGGCCGCAGCGCTACTGCCGATGACAACGGGTAGCAACCTCTGGGGCTACGCCGGTTTTGTCGAGCCGCGCCGTCGCGGAACGACTGATGCGGTTGCTTCCGCGGCGGCGCGGGACAGCTCCGGAAGGACGGCGCCGTAGAACTTGGCGGTGAAGTGTGGGCTGGAGTGACGGAGTCGGTTGGAGATGACTTTCATCTGGACGCCGGCGGCGAGGCCCATGGTGGCGGCGCCGTGGCGCAGGTCGTGAAGCCGGATGGGTGGTAGTCCAGCTTGCGTAGCGAGGTGGTGGAAGTGGTCGGTGACGTCAGCGGGGTGTAGCCGTCCACCGGTGGGCGTGGTGAACACGAGACCGGTGGCGGTCCAGGCAGCACCGGCGGCGAGGCGCTCGCGGTTCTGGCGTGCGCGGTGAGTGCGCAGCACCCCGACGGTTTCGGTGTCGAGAGCGACTGCCGCCTCACTGTCGGTGGTTTTGGGTGTGTCGATGGTGGTGGCCCAGCCGTGTTGGACGAGTTGCCAGCGGACGGTGAGGGTGGCTGCGTCGAGGTCGAGGTCGTCCCAGTGCAGGCCGCAGGCTTCGCCTCGGCGGAGGCCGGTGAAGGTGATGAGGTGGTAGAGGGCGTAGAGGCGGTCGCCTGCGTCGTGGGTGTGGTCGAGGAACCGGCCGGTGTGTTCGGGGGTCCAGATCATGACCGGGCTCGGGGTCTTGCCCGTATCGCGCCAAGTTTTGATGCGTTGGTCGGTCCACACGGTGGGCTTTGGCGCTCGGGCGGCGGGTAGCTCGACCAGCAGGGCGGGGTTGATGTCGAGGTAGCGGTGACGGCGCATCGCGTCGTTGAGGGCCTTACGCAGGGTGGCGTGGATGAGGTGCATCGTCCTCGGTCCGACGACCCGCTGGTTCTTGACCTGGTCGCGTTTGGCCTGGTTGCGGCTGGCGCGCAGGGTGGCGATGGTGGTGTTGCGTTCGGCGATGGCCTCGTACATGGCGTCGATATGACCGGGGCGGAGCCGGTCGATGCGCAGGTGCCCGAGGTGCGGGATGAGATGTAGGCGGATGTGGCCTTCGTAGGAGCGGACGGTGCCCTTCTTGATGCTCTGGCGGCCGGCGAGCCAGTCGGTGAGGTAGTCGGCCATGGTGGGGAGTTCGGTGGGGGTGATGTCGAGGTGCAGGGTGCGGCGGACCTGGTCGGGGGTGGGGACGGGTGCGCCGGTCTTGACGGCGGTTTCGATGAGGTCCCCGGTTTTGACCATGACGTGGGGGTCGGTGGGGTCGGGGACGGCGAGGGCAGCGCGGATGCGGTCGAGGATGGTGTCGGCGTCGGTTTGGGTGGGGTAGGGGCCGTGGCGCAGTGTGCGGCGGGTGCCGTTGGCGCGGGCGGGTAGGTCGATCTGCCAGTGCCATTGGCCGTGGTTGCGGGACCAGCCGCCACCGGGCCGGCGCAGATCAGGGCAGGAGCGTCCCAGGCGGCGGCCCGTGGTGGTGTCGCGGCAGCCGCAGCGTTTGAACGTGGAGCCTTTCATCCGTCGTCTCCCGGGTGCTCGACGTGGTGCCGCCAGCGGTGGCGGGTGTAGTCCGCTGGTGGCGGGGTCGTTGCATCCACGCTCGACACCACGGCGGGATCAAGTCGCCGACCGCCGTCGGGATCCGGGGCAGGGTGGTCGAGGAGGAGGAGTCGGAGGAGGCCGGTGACGGGGACGATGATGCGGGTCCCGGCGCGGATCAGTGGCGTGGGAAAGGTGTCGGTGGCGGCGAGGCGGTAAGCCTGAGACCGGCTGATCCCGAGTACCGCTGCGGCGGTGGGCAGGGTGGTGGCGGCGCCGAGCGCGCGGATCCGCTCGACGGTCCACGGCTCGTTGGTAGGCGTGTGTGGGCTGGCCGGTTGGGTGTGGGGGTCTGGGGTGGTGTGGGCGTTCATGGGGTGGGGTCTCCTGACTGCGGTGGAAGCGGTGCAGAGGTACGCGAGGTAGTAGGCATGGCGGGTTCTGCCGCTGTCGACGGGGTGCCGCGGTCGGCGGGTTCGGGAGTCTGCTGGCCGGTGGTGGGGGCTGGTGGGGCCTGGTCGGCTTTGAGGATCTTCAGTAGCTGGGATGCGCGGGTGTTGGACACGGTGTGACCGGTAGCCCGGAGTGCGGTGGCCAGGGCGGCGCGGGTGAGCGGCCGGCCCTCGGCGGCAAGGTCCTCCTGGGCGCGCCTGGCGACCAGGAGCAGGGCCTCGGTGTCGGTGGGGTGGGTGGACGGTCCGCGCCGGGACGGCCGACGCTGGCGGACCGGTCTCCCGGTCCGGGGGTGGTCCGGGCCGGTGCGCGGGTGGCCGTTGCCGGTGTCGTGGACGGTCCACGCGGGCAGACGCCGGTCCCCGGTCGGCAGGGTGGGCTGAGCGTCGGTGCGGTCCGGCGGAAGCTGGCTTGCGGCGGCGATGGGCTGGCCCGCCGGTCGGGCGGTAGACGGGTGCGTGCCGGCTGGTGGGGGTTCGGGTGGGGTGTTGGTGTAGCCGAGGGCGATCTTGACCATGACCAGGAAGCCGAGCGCCGGCACGGCCGCAGCGGTCCAGCCGATCGGGGACGGCTCAGCCTCCACGACCTGCGCCGCGAGCGACAACGCCACCGCGCAGGCCAACACCGCCGCCGGGAACACTGTTGAGGCCTTGGCTCGTTTGCGGCGGCGTAGTTCCAGGCCGGAGGCGATGGACATCAGCTCCAGCACGATCGCGTCCGCCCACGCCAACCACCCCGGCTGACCGTGCGCAGCGGCCACGTTGTGGACATGGGTGAAGCTGGCCGCACCAGCCGCCCCACCAATCGCCAACATGATCACGACCTGGACAGCTCCCTCTGCCGGGTTCCGTCCCGGACCGGCGTCCGGGTCACCGGGTGCGGTCGTGGCCGCCCACCTCCCCCGGCCGGACCACCAGCACGCCCCGTCCGCCCGCGCCTGCGGACCGGACCAACGGACGGACGGTCCCCGCGTACCGGACCAGGAGCGTGCATGGCGCGGTCTCGGGCCGGTCCGCGGACCGGCCACGCGGGCGCCGGGACGATACCTCCGCCCGCTCGCTGTCAGGACTGTCCGGTCCGGTCACCGGTCTGTCAGCAGCCTCTAGCGAGACGCTGACAGACCGGTGACAGAACGACCCCGGGACTGTCGCCGCCTCACACGCCGGCCGCACGATGAAGGGGTCCGGTGAAGCGTTGTCGGTCATGCCGCCTCCCTGGTCGGGTCACGGTCGTCGAGGACCCAGGCCGACAGGTCAGCCAGCGTGGACCGTTGTCCGCCGTCGCCGGCCACGGCCCATACCGCCTCGGCGGGGCACAGGCCCGTCGTGGTGGCGTGGTCGCGGGCACCGGTAGCCACCGGCACCAACGGTGGCGTCTCGGCCAGCATTCGGCGCAGGTTGCGTTCCCGGGCGGCGGAATGCAGCCAGAACAACACCGGCCACGCCCGCCCCAACGCGGCGAACCACTCCCGGTAACCGACAAGCTTCCCGGTCAACACCGACAACGGCTCACCACCGGTGTCGTACTCCACGAAGAACGGCACCGCCCTGCCGCCGGTAACCCATAGGCCGTAGCCGTCCGGACGCACACGAGGCTGGTAGGCGCGCACCAGAGCCGGATCCTCCGGGCGGGTGAACACCCCTGACCTCTGGCACGCCGCCTCCGATAACCACTCCCCCAACCGGGCATCAGGATGGGTGCGGGCGTAGCCGGCGAGGCCGGTGAAGAAGCCATTCACCCCCAGGCGGTGCTCCAGGGTGCGGCTGGACGTCCACCGGCGCCGCTCCACCCGGGCGTGATCACGCCGAGGCGGACGCTCATCACGACCAGCGGCGACAACCTCCGCGCCAAGCTGATCGATGACGTAGTGATACGGGTACGAACCACCGTCAGCGCGCTGCAGGCGGAACCGCGCCACCAACCGCAACCGGTACAAGATCCGCAACCGCCGCTGACAGAAATCCAGCGACGAAAACAAGGCGTGCGCGATCTGGAACGACGTCAACACACCGTGGTCGTAAAGCCAGCCCAACAGCACACGGTCACGGGCGGTCAGCTGGGACTGGACCCGAAGAACCGGATCATCCACCGGCCACCACCTCCTTTTCGGTGCGGATGCCAGCCCCAGGGGGAGAGACCCGAGACCAGGCAGGGTCTGTCGCAGGACAAGCCGACAGCGCTGACAGCCGGCCTGACCTGCGATGTGATACAGAACAAGGGGTCCGTTCCGGGGTCCGGTTGAAGACTGACCTCAACACCGACGCCAACCCGGACCCCGCAACAGGCACCGAAACGGAATCTGTCACCGCCACCGGCACCAAGCCGGAGCGCGCGACGACAAGATGGGCGACGAACACAACAACTCCTTGATCGAGAACAATGAAGATGGGCGACGACCGTCACGACGCCGCAGGGGTACGCAGCCACAGGCGACCGCGGTGGGCTACGGAAAGACGCGCTGTGGAGTTGTCAACGAACACAGGACCCGGCGCACCAGCCGACCCAAGGGGCGGACGAGGACAGCAACGACCGACACGACCACCACAAGGGCAGCAGCGGCAGCAGGTAGCGGCGGAGCAGGGCGGTAAGCAGCCGCACCGACAACGGGCTCGTCTCGGCCTGACACAGATGCTCTGGCGGTCGCAGCATCGCAACGGCCCGATGGAGCGTCGGCTCAACCAGCCGGAGAAAGATCCTTCATCGCGAACCCCCTGTTACCGAGAACTATCGACGGCCCGCCCACCCCAAGCCCCGAACGACCGGCAGCGCTCCCGAAGAAGCGTCACCAGACCGGCCGATCAGACCCGGCGGGCAGACCGCCACGCGGTCACGTGCATACCAGTACGCCTCCGCCAGCAACACCCTGTCAACCAGCATTACCAGCAGCCAATCGCCACGCTCCCCGACCCAGCCGGACGCAATGGCACCCGTTAACCCGCACTGGCACCCAGTGGCACGAAATCCCGGCCGACACAGGCAGAAAAAATCTTGTACCAACCGGACCAGATGTCTCACATTGCGAGACAAAGCTCTCGCGGACAGGCCAGCCAGAGCTACGGCACCGCTTCCCGCTCCCGAAACCACATGCCGGACAGCGATAGAAGGACCGACCGGCGGACGTGCCCCGCCCCGGCAGCACCCCACCTACAGCACGAAGGCGTGCTCAGCCGACATTCCTTCGACCCCGGCCCGATCGGGCACTACCTACCCGACACCTCCCACGCACCGAAGGCGAGATCCACGAGCAGGCGAAGTCACGCCCACCCGCCCCTCATGCCGATGACTTCGCACGTGATCATGCGAGGTGAGCAGCGCAAGCGGGAGGCAGAGACCGTGCCTGCAGGTCCGTTCGGCGTGGGCAAGACTGCAATGGGTAGGCAACAGTATTCGCTATCAAATCCCAAGCGCTGCCTTGATTGCGGCGGCAGCAACGGTCGTTCCGATCGCTGTGGCTCCGGAGAGTGCCCACTTTCCCGCTTGGCGGAGATGGGTCATCGCGCGGGGTCCATCGCCGGCGCTTGCAGCAAGCTGAGCTTTGCTTACTTCCGCGACGGATTCGTCATGCTCCGCAGTATCCGCCTCCTTTCGCAGATGCGCTCGGAGATCCTTCAGCTGTGCGCTCAGTTCATCGACATCGATTCCGGAAGCGGCGCCATCCCAAATCTGCTGAAAATTCACCTGCTCGGCTTTTGCATATCGACCAACAGCCCCCGCTTGGCCAACAGTATAGCTATCACTCATGGCTGCCCTAATCTCTACGATCGAATCCGACACTTGGATGTTTTGCTGCAACCCATCAATAGTCGACGAGTTATTTGAGATCAGTAGTCGACTTTCGATGATGTCAAGCACACGCAAAAGAACTGTAATCTCGTCAGGTTTACCCTCCCCGGCCATGCTAACGCTCAGCTTCCGACGATAAACGTGCATCCTCCGCGCGACGCTGAAGTCTTATCGCCTCAGCGGTTTGACCCAGGACCTCCAGCGTACTCGCGAGATTGTTTAGGCTTGTTGCGACGGCAGGATGGCTTGCGCCGAATGCCGACTCAGTGATCGTCAGCGCTCGTTGTTGGAGCGGCAAAGCATCGGCTGGCCTCCCCAAGTCCGAGTAACTAGTCGCCAAATTTCCCAAGTAAGTTGCGACGCTTGGGTGATCTGACCCGAGTGCAGCTTCGGCAATATCTAACGCACGCTTTTGAATGGGCAACGCCTCGGCAGACCGCCCCAAGGCGCTCAGCGTACTCGCGAGATTGTTTAGGCTTGTTGCGACGGCAGGATGGCTTGCGCCGAATGCCGACTCAGTGATCGTCAGCGCTCGTTGTTGGAGCGGCAAAGCATCGGCTGGCCTCCCCAAGTCCGAGTAACTAGTCGCCAAATTTCCCAAGTAAGTTGCGACGCTTGGGTGATCTGACCCGAGTGCAGCTTCGGCAATATCTAACGCACGCTTTTGAATGGGCAACGCCTCGGCAGACCGCCCCAAGGCGCTCAGCGTACTCGCGAGATTGTTTAGGCTTGTTGCGACGGCAGGATGGCTTGCGCCGAATGCCGACTCAGTGATCGTCAGCGCTCGTTGTTGGAGCGGCAAAGCATCGGCTGGCCTCCCCAAGTCCGAGTAACTAGTCGCCAAATTTCCCAAACTAATTGCAAGGTCTGGATGATTCGGGCCAAATACCGCTTCAGTGATGGCTGAAGCCTGCTTAAGGAGCGTGGCTGCTTCACTGGGCCGACCCACGGCTCGGTAACCAGCAGCAAGATTACCTTGATGGACCGCCACGTCCGGGTGGTCCGGGCCGAGGGCGGCCTCGGCAATAGCCAGAGCACGCTGCTGGAGCGGCAACGCCTCAACAGGTCGACCCAAGGCGCTCAACGTGCTCGCGAGGTTATTCAGTCTGGTCGCGACCGCCGGGTGGTCCGGGCCGAGGGCGGCCTCGGCAATAGCCAGAGCACGCTGCTGGAGCGGCAACGCCTCAACAGGTCGACCCAAGGCGCTCAACGTGCTCGCGAGGTTATTCAGTCTGGTCGCGACCGTCGGGTGGTCTAGACCGAGGGCGGCCTCGGCAATAGCCAGAGCACGCTGCTGGAGCGGCAACGCCTCAACAGGTCGACCCAAGGCGCTCAACGTGCTCGCGAGGTTATTCAGTCTGGTCGCGACCGCCGGGTGGTCCGGGCCGAGGGCGGCCTCGGCAATAGCCAGAGCACGCTGCTGGAGCGGCAACGCCTCAACAGGTCGACCCAAGGCGCTCAACGTGCTCGCGAGGTTATTCAGTCTGGTCGCGACCGTCGGGTGGTCTAGACCGAAAGTGGTCTCCGTGATAGCCAGCGCTCGTTCTGCATTGGCAAGGGCGACGCTGTATTGCCCTTGGATCGACGCGAAGCGGGCGGATGCCTCAAGCAGGGCAGCAACCTGTCCTGATACTGCTTCTGAAGGAAGGTGATCCGCAAGAAAGTCAATGTGCGGAATAAGTTCACGCCATGCCGGCCATGTTCTGAGATCCGCCTCCATGTCTTCGATCGGAATCGAACCGGTGAGGGCGCGCACGGCTGCGGCGGCCGGACTTTGAGACGGATCTGTCTGCGCGTACTTCTGTCTAGCTTGCCTGCGAAGCATTTCCTGCACTAGCGGGTGAATCGAAATCGTCTCGGCATTGAGCGATATCATGCTATAGGACGCTAATACCTGCAAATCCCGGTCGACCGACTCCGAATCCTCTATTGTCGACGTCAAATAATGTCGAGGGATAGATGTCGGTGCAAAGTAGGCCAGGACCTCCACCAGAAAAATTGCAGACTCTCGCCGATCGTTGATGACTGCTAGCGTTACGCCCCAAACGCGGGCGATATCCTGGAGTCCTCGACTTTCCGATTCCACGGCCTCCATTGGCGGCGGTGCCAGCCTCTGCAGCAACTTCAAATACGTAGTTGCGGAAATCTGCCGCTCCACAATGTAGGCGCCAGCTTGGTCCAGCGCGAGCGGTAGATAGCCCAGCTCTGCCGCCAGTTCGGCCATCGCTGCGCGTTCGTCGCGCTGGCCGGTGATACCCGCGAGTAGGGTGACTGCGTCCTCGACCGTTAGGACATCGAGTGGCAACAAAGCAGACCTTTGCCAGTCAATATCGTGGCGCGTGGTGAGGATGATGTTTCCATGCTTGGCCAACTTGGACAACAATGGCGCAACGGTCCGGCGTTCATTCACGTTATCGAGAACTAGCAGCCAGCCACTGTGCGTATGCAACCACTGCATTGCCCATCCAGCCGCGTCCTCCGTAGTCGTGCCGAGGGAAGCATGGGCTGGTTCGAGTCGACGCGCCAGGTCCGCCAGTGAGGCCTGAAGTCTTTCCGCGCTATCCGCAGCCGCCCAGAACACAAGGCCATATCGGTCCGCGTTGCCGGAGGCGTACTGTAGAGCCAGTTCGCTCTTGCCAATTCCGCCTAGCCCTGACACGGCTTGAATCACCGCACTAGCGCTCGCCCCGTCAAAGACTTTCTGCAGCCTCTCAAGGTCGCCGGCGCGACCCACGAAATTCCGGACGGGACTGCGCGGAAGAATCACCAATCGACTCGGTACCGGAACCTGATCCGGCGGCCGCAAAGCTCCGAGTGCGCCGTGATAGATTGTCGCGTTGTCGCCGGTAACGGCGATCCCCGACACATTGTTGATGCTGATCGATCGAGTGCCAGGAGCTGGCAAGCCGGTGACCGATTCGCCGGTCATCGCTGATTGAGGATTCGGCGGTCACCTGAGCTTGCGGCGCCCGGTATTGACCCGATCATAACTTCCTACTCCCTACGAACATCCAAGGGCATCGAGCTCATTTGCAGCGTGCATGCAACCTCATGAGGGCGGCGGACCTATCCAACGCCTGTCCGACTGATCGGCTGTCGCGACACCGGTCTCCTGCGCACCTGGTCGACCTCGCCCGATGCCATCGTCGCTATCACATACGGCATCACCGTAGTCACGCTCTGCCGTGTTCAACGCCACCAGACCTGTTTACACGAGAGGACCACGCCTACAAAAGCACCGATCGGACACATTGACCTCATGATCATGACTTTGGCCAGAGCGGTCAAGGTCTCGTCTTGTGGGGCTTACTCTCATGCCGCCGACCGGGCGCGGTGGGGAAGCCTTGCCGTATCACGCGGCGTGGCGGTCGTGCTGTGCAGCCCGCACCAGATGTCCGGCAGTCTTACGTGTGGTGGTTGGTGGTGTCGAGGATCAGCAGGAACCGGGCTTTGGTGTTGCTATCGGCGAGCGTGAGCGTCTCGTCCAGGGCGGCTTGTGTGGCCATCGTCGGTGGCGGTGTGGGCGTGTGGTGGTGTTCCCAGCCGGAAACCGTCTCGGACGCTACCCCGAGGTGGCGGGCGAAGTCGGGGACGGTCATCCGGAGAGCCTCGCGTAACGCGCGGGTTTCCTGTCCGGTCCACCGGCCGACGACCACCGTCCCACACCCATAGTCAGCCGTCGCCGCGTGAGTGGCCCGGGTGGCGGTCTGGCCGGCGCGCCGCTGGCGTTCCTCGTCCCGCGCCTGCGCCCGCTGGGCGTTGAAGTCCCGTACCAGTGCAGCCATCTGGTCGAACGCCGCGAGCAGCGCCCCTTGTGCATCGACCGCCCGGTCGGCGTCCTGCCAGAACCGACGAACGCTGGTGTCCCGGCCGATCTCGGCGTTGGCTACCGAACTACGGGAGTAACAGATGCTCTTGGCGAGCTGCATCTGCGTCAGCCCCCGCTCGGCACGCCACGCGGCCAACCGCCGACCGAGATCCCTACGCGCCTCGGCCACCTGCTGCTGACTGATCAGCCCCGGCAAGCGCAGACCCGACGAACTCCGACCGTCCACGGCCGGCTGCGTGACCCGCACATTCGTCATCGGTGCCGCCGGTCCGAAAGCCGGGACACCTGGCAAAGGCTTGCCGTAGTCGACGGCACACTCGGTACAGCCGCGAGACGGTCCCGCGCGACATCCGACGGTTCGATCCTCACTTCGACGGATCCCGTGAGGACCGCGACAGCGCCGGTCGTGCGTCGTGACGGACCAGCGCCGTAACAGTCTCGGCGTGGACGTTCAGGGTCACCCGCACCGCCGCCGCTCGGGCCATGATGACCGCACCGTCCGCGGTCACTACCGATACCGGGCGGCCCGGGTCGGCACCGGGTACGGGTGAGGTCCGGTTAGCTTCTGGTCCTGGTTTCTCGGGGCTCGCTTCAGGGTCTTGGGCGTGTCCCTGAATGATGAAGAACCCGAGGTCGGCGTTGGTCGTCTTACCGAGGACTTCCCGCAGCGCCGTGCGGTACGGCTCGAACGGCCATCGGTGCTCCCCTCGTTCGAGCTTGCCGATGTAGCGGGCGTCGACGGCGCTGCGGCATCCTCCGTGCGTGTGGGTGTGGGCGTTGACCGCGTCGGCCAACTCCTGTCGGGGCATCGGGCGCCCCGAGCCCGACGGAGACGGCAGCGCCAGCCGAGTTGCGCCAAGCAGGTTGTTCGGCCCTGGGTGATAGGCCACGACGTTGTTCTCCTGATGTGTTCGTGTGCTCTCGTAGCCGGCGACCGGCCAGGGAGAAGGAGGGGCTATGTCACTGCTTGCGTACGGTCAGGTGGAGATCCTGAACGGCCAGGTGGGTGAGGTCGGGTAGCTGGTCCTCGTCGAGGGTGACCCCGTGCAGGTTGCCGAGCCCGGTCTTCAGGTCGTACAGGCCGTTGCCCCGCAGGTCAGCGCCATGGAGGTGGCAGGAGTCGAGTTCCAGGCGGCCCAGTTGGCAGGACCTCAGGACGATGTTGGGTAGGCGGCAGGACGACCAGGTGGCGTCGGTGAGAAGGCAGTCCACGAAGGCCACGGCTCCGGCTGCGGTGACCCGGGTGAGGGCCGCGTAGTCGAAGCGACAGCCCTCGAACAGCACGTCCTTCAACCGAACATCGGTCAGGCGGGTGCCGGTGAACCGCGAGCCCGTGACGGCACAGCGCTCCATACTGACGCCGGACATGGTGGTGCCGGAGAAGTCGGTACGGGTGATCTCGCAGCCGAAGAGGGACCCGCCCTCCCAACTGATCTCGCTCACGTCGACACCGACGAGCCGGCTGCCACGGATGGTGACGCCGTCCAGGGTGATGCCACGCCAGGAGGCGTTCTCGATGGTGGCGTCAATGAGGTCGTCGGTTGGGTCGCTGATGGTGTCGAGATCATCAGGGTCCAGCTCCGGGAGCAGGATCCGCAGTTCGCCGACTGTCGTGGTCCGCATGTGGTCCTTACCTGTTTCCGAGGGGCGGTGCGAGACGGGCCGGCCGTCGCACCGCCGAGTGTCGGGAGTTCGCTGTCAGCGCTTCTTCTTGTTCCAGTTGTCCCAGCCCGGGCGGCTGTCGAATTTGCCACGGTTGTCCCAGGTGGGCCGGTTGTCGAACTTCGCGGCGTCGATCGACGCTACCGCCCGGGAGGTTGCGACACCGAGACGGTCGAGGTGGTGCGGCGGAGCGTTGACGAGGGCGGCGAGGGCGTCGGTCATGCTGGTCCTCCGGTCGGGGTGAGGTGGTCCGCGGTGGCGTGGACGAGGGCCTGTCGGGTGGTGCGGCAGAAGTTGGTCTCGCGGACGGTGAAGGTGCCGTGTTCGAAGTAGCGGTTGCCGGCCTGTCCGCCACGGCAGAAGTCGTAGAACCCGCACCGGTCGGCGCAGTCGTTGAGCGCGGTGACGAACTCGGTCACGTAACGCAGACCGCCGGCCCGGCCGATCATCGCGATAATCGGTTCCTCGACCACGTTGCCGGCAATGAAGTCCCCGTACTCGGAATCGGTGATGCCGAGCAGTTCCGGTGACAGGAGCACGACCTGGCCGTCCCAGGACACCGTGGGAATCGGTTCATGGGGTGTGTGGTCGACGTGTCCGGCGCGGGCAGCGGTGAGGTAATCGGCCAGCCGGTCCAGGTCACGGATACGCAGCCCGCTCCCGGCGGCTCGGCGTTGCACGAGCCGCCGCCAGAATCGGTACGCGCCCTCCTCCGTCACCGGTTGCCGGGCGGCACCCTCCTGCTCCTCGATGTTGAAGCCCACAGACTGGCACCCAGGCAGGTCGGTGAAGAAGTCAATGAGGTCGTCGGCGTGGTCGATGGTCTCCGGGGTGACGACACAGATCACCGAGTACTCCAGACCCGCGTCAGCGAGCATCTGAACGCCGCGCATCGTCCGATCGACCGTCGGCCTACCGGCGTAGTCGACCCGGTTGCGGTTCAGGGCGCCAGGGCCATCGACGCTGACACCGACCGCGAACCCGTAGGCGGCGAACAGGTCACACCACCTCTGGTTAATCAACGTGACATTGGTCTGGATCTCGTGACGCACCCGCCCCGTTCGCCGTAGCGGCTCGAAGGCGGTGAGCAGGTTCCGGAAGTGGCCGATCGGCGTGGCGGTGGGCTCGCCTCCGTGCCAGACGACGCTGACGGGATGCTCGCTGCCCTGCTGCTCGATCGAGGTGGCGCAGGCCCGCGCCACCTCGACGGTCATGAGGCGGCGGGACCGACGGTCAGGCAGGTAGCAGTAGGCGCAGTCGAGGTTGCAGAAGCTCGTCGGCTGCACCACCAGGGTGTGAAACACCTCCGCGATCGCCGGTCGCCCCACAGCGGTGATCACACCGATGCCGCTCACGATCACTCCTCCTTCGAAGACACTGGTGCGTCGGTCGTCGCCCCGGGAGAGCCGGCGCGTCGCCTGGCCCAGTCGACGAAGCGGTCGAACAGGTCCTCGCAGTTGCTCGTCCCGCTGGCGTCCGGCTGGCTCAGATCGTCGATGGCCTCGTGCAGACATCCGGCCAGATAGAGGAACAGGCCGATCCGGTTGCCCGCGTACTCCGTCAGGAGCGCGCTCCTGGCCCCGTCGCAGGGCCATGGATGGCCGCAGGCGCGGCAGCCCCAGTGCGGACGCGACGGCACATGCTCATAGCCCATCGGGCTGCGACAGCCCGCCGCAGTCGCCGGAGGGTTTCGGTCAACGCTCACCGGCGGATCTCCCCTCGGGTCCGCTGCGCGAAGAACCGACGCCACACATGGGTCAACAGCGGCGGGTCCGCGGTCCCCGCCGGCACGGGCTCTGTCGACGCCGGTGGGCCGGGCCGCTCCTGCTGGCCGTTCGCGTAGCGGGAGGCGTACAGGGTCATGCCCGCTCCCCCGTCACGACGCGTCCTTCGCAGTGGTGGGTCCACCGGACCCCGGTGGACCCACCACTGCCGGCCGGCGGATCGGCAGCGAGGTGACCGCCGCCCGCCCACGCAGCCCTTCTGGCGGTACGCGAACGAGGAGTCAACGGTGCTGCCGGCGGACTGGCCGGTGACGGCAGTTGCGGAGGCGTCGGGTCGCGTTCCGGCCTGTCACCGCTCGGCGCATCCATCCGAATCTCCCTGCTCTGAGACTGCCGCTGACCTACCGGCGCGCCCTGGGAAGGCGGCCCGGCACACCCACCCTCGCCCGGGGCAGGGCATGCACGGAATGTCCTGTCGGTGCACCGCCGGTGCACCTGCGGTAACCCCAGGTGCCGCTACGATCACCAGGCAGGAGACGGTCCGTCGGGAGGACGTGCGATGACTCCGATCACGACCTGGACCGGCCGGGATGCCACCGCCCTGCGCCAGGCGGCGCGGATGAGCGTCACCGCCTTCGCCGAGCACCTGGGCGCGGCCCGCCGGACGGTGGCCAAGTGGAGCAGCCAGGGCGACAACGTCATTCCCCGCGCCGATATGCAGGCCGCGCTGGACACCGTGCTGACCCGAGCCACACCCGACGTCCGCGAACGCTTCGCAGCCCTGCGGGCGACGGGCACCAACGGTGCAGCCGCGAGCACCACGCCACCGCACACCGGCCCGGATGCCGATACTGGTGAGGACAGCCACCACAGCCCGGACTCGGATGGTGACGTGCAACGGCGAGACTTCCTGCGCAGCGCTGCGGTCAGCGTCGCCGCTGCCCCCGGCGTCGCGCCGGTGCTCGACGCGCTCGTCTCGCCCCGGCAACAACCCGCCACGGTGTTGTCCGTGCAACAGTTCTCCGGCAAGGTGGCCGCCGTCAAACGCGACTACCAGGCCTGCCGATACGAACGGGTCCTCGACCAGCTCGGCACGCTGTTACCCGCTCTCGAACCCGCCAGGACGGACGCGGCGGGCACACAGCGAAGGCAGGTCGACGTCCTGGCCGCCGAGCTGTACCACGTCGTCGGTAGCGTCCTGCTCAAGCTGGGCGACCGTGGGATGGCCCTGGTCGCCGCAGAGCGGAGCACCCGAGCCGCCGCAACGAGCCAGGACCCGGTCGCCGTCGCCGCGAGCGCACGGATCATGACCCACGCCCTGATGAGCAACAACCACGACGAGCAAGCCGTGACCCTCGCCGCAGACGCCGCCGCCGCACTCGACCGGGACACCCGCCTCGCGTCGACCGACGCAGTCGCCGTGTACGGCGCCCTCGTCCTACGCGGCGCCGTCGCCGCAGCCCGCCGCGACGACCGGCACACCGCACACACCATGCTCGACGAGGCCACCCACGCCGCGACCCGACTCGGCTACGACGGCAACGACCGCTGGACAGGCTTCGGCGCCACCAACGTCCTGCTGCACCGGGTCAACATCGCCCTCACCCTCGGCGACGCCGGCACCGCCATCACCATCGCCCGCACCATCCCCCTCGGCAAGGTGACCCTCGCCGAACGCAAAGCCACCCTCTACGTCGACGTGGCCCGCGCCTACACCCAGTGGGGACGCCACGAACAGGGCCTCAACGCCCTCCGCACCGCATACGAGATCGCACCCGAAGAGATCCGCTGCCGCCCAGCGGTCCACCGCCTCACCAACGACCTCGCCCACCTCGCCACCGGCCCGGTACGCGCCGCAGTCGTCGACTTCACCCAGACCGCCGGGATCCCCCAGTGACCCCAGGGCACCTCCAGATCGTCGTCTGCGCCGCCGGTCCCGCCCCCGACGTCACCACCCTGATCAACACCGCACACCAACGGTCCTGGACCACGGCGGTCACCGCCACACCCCACGCGATGGACTTCATCGACATCCCAGCCATCGAAAAGTTGACCGGCACATCCGTGCGATCCGACTACCGGGCATCCCCAGGTACCCGCCGCTCGCAACCCGCCGCCGACGCACTGGTCATCGCACCCGCGACCTACAACTCGATCAACAAGATCGCCCTCGGCCTCGCCGACAACTACGCCATGACCACCATCGCCGAACTCATCGGACGACACATACCCACCGTCATCGTCCCCTTCGTCAACACCGCCCTCGCCACCCGGCACCCCTACCGCCACGCCGTGACCAGCCTCCGCGACGAAGGCGTACACATCCTCCTCGGACCCGACCACAACTGGGAACCACACCCACCCGGCACCGGCAACGACCGACGGCTCACCTTCCCCTGGACCACGGCATTCCACGCAGCCGCCGCACTCGCTAAGAAAGCGCAGCCGCAGACGTAACGGCCGCCGGCCGGATCAACCCGGTCACCTCCGTCGACCGACGGCCCGACGCCCACACCACCCGACCAAGCAGCAAGATCATCAAACAGCGGGCAGACGCACAGGCGATGCGGGGGTCCGGACGTCCGCCGACAAGCCGTTCGTCCACCGGAAGCCGGAACGGTCCAACGGCTCCCGAGCACCCACCGAGACACCGGACCACCAACAGAAACGCCAAAAGACTCCGACCCAGGGTGAAACCCCAGGTCAGAGCCCTTCTGGTGGTGCGCCGCCAGGGACTCGAACCCCGAACCCGCGGATTAAGAGTCCGCTGCTCTGCCAGTTGAGCTAGCGGCGCTCGTTGGCAACGGAGAGAACCCTAGCACGCCTCCTGAGCGGGGTTCCAATCCGATACCCGGCTCCACCCTTCGGACACGCTTAAGGGTCAAAAACCCCTAAATCCCTCACGATTGGCGGCGCGGGCGGTGGTAGCTGGCCGTCATGCGGCACGATGTCCGCCAGGTACGCGAGAACAGAGGTGGGAATGGGCATGTTCGCGCGGGCCGGGGCGACGGTAGGCGCCCTGAGCCTGATGGCGTCGCTGGCACTGACCGGGTGCGGTGACGACCAGAAGAAGGCGGAGTTCGTCGACGGTGCGCCCGCCGTCGGCAGCAGCGTCGCCGCCGAGACAGGAACGGCACCGGCCGATCCGGCCACGAGCGCCGACCCGACGCTCAAGGTCAGTCCGGCAGACGGGGCCAAGAGCAGGCCGGTCAGCACCGAGATCTCCGCGAAGCTCCCCGAGGGCGGCAAGGTGACCGACGTCACCCTCACCGCCGCGAACGGCGACAAGGTCGAGGGCCGCTTGCGCGCCGACGGCTCGTCCTGGGTGCCGAACAAGCCCTTGAAGTACGGCACCCGCTACACGGCCACCGTCAACGCCGCCGGCGCCGGCGGCGAGGCCAAGCAGGGCACCAGCACGTTCACGACGATGGCCAAGCCGAAGTCGATGATCGCCTCCGGGCTCTACCTGTTCAGCGACAAGACGTACGGCGTAGGCATGCCGGTCGTCACCGAGTTCCACCCCGGCATCCCGGAGAAGGACCGGGCGGCGGTGCAGAAGCGGATGTTCGTCCGCACCGACCCGCCACAGCCCGGCGCGTGGCACTGGGTCTCCAACGGCACCCAGGCCTACTACCGGGCGCCGGAGTACTGGAAGCCCGGGACCACGATCAGCGTGCGGATCGCGCTGGCCGGCATTCCGCTGAGCAACGGCAAGTACGGCAACGTCGACCGGAGCGCCACCGCCAAGATCGGTCGGGCGTTCGAGATGAAGGTCGACAACGCCACCAAGCAGATGAGCGTCTTCCAGGACGGCCAGCTGCTGCGGAAGATCCCGGTGAGCCTGGGCAAGAAGAGCACCCCCTCCTCCAGCGGCACGATGGTGGTGATGGAGAAGAAGGAGTCCACGGTCTTCGACACCCGCGACGACCCGGACCCGGCCAACCGGTACGTCACCGAGATCGATTTCGCCCAGCGGCTGACGTGGGGCGGCGAGTACATCCACGCCGCGCCCTGGTCCGAGCACGTCCAGGGGCGGCAGAACGTCTCGCACGGCTGCGTCAACGTCTCGATGGCGCAGGCGAAGTGGCTCTTCTCCCAGACCCGGGTCGGCGATCCGATCACTATCAAGGGGACCGAGCGCAAGCTCACTCAGGGCAACGGCTGGACGGCCTGGAGCCTGAGTTGGTCCGAGTTCGTCAAGGGCAGCGCCCTGCCGGTGCCGGAGGGCGGCGCCGGGCCGGCTCTGGCCTGACAGGACCGTCGACACGGGGCGGGCGCCGGATTCCGGCGCCCGCCCCGTCATATGTGAGCACGGTTCGCCAGATGCGCCTTTCGCCGGTTTCCGCCATCCTGGAT
The DNA here is from genome assembly GCF_029581295.1 of Micromonospora sp. WMMD712. Classification (NCBI taxonomy): domain Bacteria; kingdom Bacillati; phylum Actinomycetota; class Actinomycetes; order Micromonosporales; family Micromonosporaceae; genus Micromonospora; species Micromonospora sp. WMMD712. Next base: position 5,879,917 of record NZ_CP120743.1, on the reverse strand, counting down.
CGAGTGTTTCTCTTCACCCCCGGCAACGGGTACCTGTTTCCGTGCGTCAGTGAGAGACGATGGGCAACCGGGGCACCACGACAGTGAGGGAATCATGCGCGCAACCCAGGACCAGCTGACCCGGCGCGGTGGTCGACGCCGCGTCTTCGCGGCGGGGCTGCTCGCCGCCGTGTTGGCGCTCACCAGCGCCTGCACCGACGGCGAGGGGGGCAAGCCGTCGTCCTGGCAGGGCGGCGGCGAGAGCGCGCCCAAGGCCGCGGCGACCATCACCGAGCCCGCGGCCGACGCGAAGGACGTGCCGGCGTCCACGGGCATCACCTTCACCACGAAGGAGGCCGAGGACACCGCGGTCGAGTTGAAGGACTCGGCCGGCGCGCCCGTCGCGGGCGCGCTCGCCGCCGACGGCAAGAGCTGGCTGCCCAAGGGCGCCCTGAAGTACGGCGAGACCTACACGGCCACCGTCACGGCGACCGGCGACGACGGCAAGCCGGCGCAGGCGACCAGCACCTTCACCACCATGGCCAAGCCCGGCAACCAGGTACGCGTCAGCAGCTTCCTCGGCGACGACCAGGTCGTCGGCGTCGGCATGCCGCTCATCGTGAAGTTCAGCCGGGCCATCCCCGAGGACTACCGCGACGACGTCCAGCGGCGGATGACGGTGACCTCCACGCCGGCCCAGGAGGGCATCTGGCACTGGGTCAGCCCCACCGAGATCCGGTACCGGCCGAAGGAGTTCTGGAAGGCCGGCAGCACCATCTCCTACCGGGTGCAGGCCGGCGGCCTCCCCCTCGGCGACGGCTGGTACGGCCGGGCGGACCTGACGGTCGACATCAAGACCGGCCCAGCGGTGATCATGACGGTCGACAACAAGACGAAGCGGATGACCGTCACCAAGGACGGCAAGGTGATCAAGACGATCCCCGTCAGCCTCGGTAAGAAGAGCACGCCGTCGTCCAGCGGCACGATGGTGGTCATCGAGAAGCTGCGCAAGACCGTCTTCGACACCTTCGAGGAGCTGGGTCCCGAGGACGGCTACCGCACGAAGATCGACTACGCGCAGCGTCTCACCTGGGGCGGCGAGTTCATCCACGCCGCACCCTGGTCCGAGGGGCAGCAGGGCAGCGTCAACGTCTCGCACGGCTGCGTCAACGTCTCGATGAAGAACGGCGCCTGGCTGTTCGACAACACCCGCGTCGGCGACCCGATCACCGTCAAGGGCACCGAACGCAAGCTCGCCAACGGCAACGGCTGGACCGACTGGAACATGAGCTGGGACGAGTACGTCAAGGGCAGCGCCCTCCCGTACGACCCGGACGCCGCCGCGCCGGACGCCGAGGAGGCCCCCGGCGACGCGACCGAGTCCCCCAGCGCCGAACCGACCGCCTGACCCACCCCGGGGCTCTCGCCCCAGGCGGGAACGACGAAGGCCCCCTCCGGTCGGAGGGGGCCTTCGTGCTGAGGGTGACTGATGGGAATTGAACCCACGACAACCGGGACCACAACCCGGTGCTCTGCCAACTGAGCTACAGCCACCATGCGCTCCGCTCCGGCAGGACCGGGCGGCGTGCGGGACTAATAATAGCCTCACCCCCGCCACCCACGTCCACCGGGTTCCCCGCCCCCGTCCCGGCCCCCAGCCGCGGCGACGGGGGATCTGGGTGCGAAGTGCCCCTGAAGGGGTCGTTTCGTGCCAAGATCCACGAGCATGTGCGCCTGCTGCTACGGGGCGGCGATGGTCGGGTCCGCGCCAGGATCGCCCTCCCGCTGCAACTGTTCCTCGAACATGACGAACGTCCGCCGCCTGATGCCCTGGACCAAGGCCCGCTCCTCCGCCGTCAGAGCACGCCGCTCAGCGGCAGCGACATCCTCGACGGCCCGCACGGTCTCGTACAACGCAAAGATCGGGCCATCGCCCCGCAGATAGTAACCGCGATACGCCTCCACCTCCTGAACGAAATCTTCCGGCGGCCGCGTGAAGATTTCACCGCCCACGGCAAAGACTATCTCCGCAAAGAGCTCATCTTCCCTGTTCCACCCGCCGTCATCTATGGAGACTCGCCACACGCACACTCCACCATCAGGCGACGATACGATCTTGACCGGCGATGCATAGTATCTGAAATACGAAGGAAGAACGAGGCCGGGGGTAGGATTCATGCACTTTCCTGTAGAGTGGAGGTTAATGCGTTCCAGAAGAGTCCCTGCTGACGCCTGATGATACCACCGACAATCGCCGACTCTCGCGCCGTCAACACCCGACCCTCCTCAAGCGCCAGAGCCTCGATGTCTCGCTTGACCTCAAAGAGTGAATGCTCCCAAACGGCCACCTCGTCCAACGCCGCCAGGTGCAGGCGAAACTCCGCCACATGACCATTGGACAACCTGAGCAGTAGTTGAATGTCGCGGTAGCCGCTCCCCTGCGGATTTCGGAAGCGGTCGTTGAACTCCACGATCCGCACCGCAGGATGCCCTCGCAGCCGGTCGAGGGCTCGATACAGGTCGCCAAGCGAGTCGAACTCAACCTTTGCGGCGGCAAGATCGGTCAACCGCGAGGCCTCCCCGTTGTACTTCTTGATCTTGTCTTCAGCGCGCTGCCTAGCCTTGGGCTCGGTCCGCCAGCCTGCCACGCCAACCACGCGATCGCCCTCGTGCGCAAGTTGCTGCGCGAGTACGGTCAACTCCTGCTGCGCGACCGCTGCCTCGCGATAGAGGGTGTCCAGGTATTCAGACCGATATCTGGCATCCGTTCGACGGACATGGTCGAATCCTGGCTGGACCGCGCCACCCGCCTCTGGCGCGACGCTCTCACTGACCCTGCGGTGCTCTTCGGTAAGAGGCGTCGACTCCGGTCTCGATGCGCCCGGATCCTGGGGAGGTGCGCCCATTTCTTCAACCTCATGCACCACAGACTGGAGCACTTCGAGGGCCTGCGGGTGACTTGCCAGGTGATGCAGCGTAACCGGGCGCGCAATCAATGATCTGGCCAACTCCGGCGTCGCCAGTATCAGCCTCACCAACTTTGGTTCCGTCACCAACTGATTCACCAGCGTCTCGGCCAGACATGGTTCACCGGCCGGTGGAGACCGCCAGGTCTGGTCCAGCATGCGTCGGACGCGGCGGTCTTCAAAGAGCGCGGACAGATCCTGCACTGCCGCCTCGGTCAACTGCGGTGCAAGGCGCCGCAGCGTCGGCCCGTCCATTTCTGTCGCCAGCTCGACCGGCGTAACACCCGCACTGAAGATCTGGTCAAGGTCAGAGTTGGCCGTCACGACCCTTCGCGGAGAGATCCCACGCGACGTCAAGACCGTTCGAGCCTCCTCGCGGGCGCTACGGACCTGGTCGCCCGCGAGGTTCGATTGAATCGAACCTCGCGGGGGATCATCGTCGGGGCTACCGGTGCCATCCTCCTGCGCCAGCACTGGATCGGCCGAGCCGGGGCCTTCCAGCAGGTGCATCCGGTTGACGTACAGCTCGTCGTCCGTGGGGTCGTCGGGGCCGGGCCGCCACTCCCGCGACCGGTCCTCCGGCTGCGGCCGTTGCCACTGCTCCGTCACCTCGGCCCGCTGGCTGAACTGCCCCGGCCCGGCCCCGGCGAACGGCATCGGTCGCCCGTCCGCCCCGAGGACCAGAGCGTCGATGCCGGTCACGTTGTGCGGGGCCGGCAGCCCGCTGTGCAGGTAGATCGGCATGTCGGACACGATTCCGCTCTGCGGATCCAGGTAGAGCACGCCGCCGTCCTGGTTCAGCGCCACCCAGGCGTGCGACCCGCCACCCTCGTAGGTGGTGATCAGGAACGCGTAGCTGCCGTGCCCTCCGGCGCGTAGCTGCCTCTCGATGCTGCCGAACCCCCGGTTGACCACACTCCACCTGTCGTCGGCGGGGGTGCCGTCGTCGGGGTCGACGAGCTGCTGGAAGCGCCCGCCGGTGGCGTCCTCGACCCGCCCCGGGCCGCCGAGCTCGCCGCCGAGCGGCCGGCTGATGTCTCCGGCGGCGTACGCGTCGAAGGTGCGGGGCGCGGAGACCCGGGGGCGGCCGTGCATCCACGTCTCGTAGAGGGACAGGGTGCAGTCCAGGCAGTTGATGCCCCGGGTCGGATCGGCGGCGGGCCCGCCGTCGTTGGCGAGCCGGAACCAGCCGCCCCGGCGGGGATCGGCGGTGCGCAGGACCTGCCCGCCGGCGTCGCGGGGCATCGCGCGTTCGAGGTCCGACTGGTGCAGGGCCAACGGGGGCCGGAGCCCGCCCCACTGCCCGTACCGGCGGGACCGGTCGATCGGCGGCGGATGGTCGTCTCCGGTGAGCGCCGAGGGGCCGCCGGTGTCCACCTCGCCGACGACGAGCGACGGATCGTCCGTGTTGATCGAGTAGAAGTCGAGGGGGTCGCTGATCTCGACGAACTGCGGCGTGACCGTGCCGGCTAGCACCGCGTCGGCCAGTTCCCGCGACTCGTGGGCGGCCCGCTCGTCCGCCACCGCCATCCGGTGCCACGACGTCGCGAGGTAGTCCTGCCCGCGGTGCTTCAGGCTGAGCGCGTAGGCGGCGTACTCGCTGGCGCGCCGCTGGAAGAACTCGAACCGGGAACGTAGCTCCTGAGAGTCGTCGTATCGCCGGTTGTCCTCGTGCAGGGCGCGCTGCTGGTGGAAGCGGGCCTGGTAGCGACGCCGGTCGTACGCCTCGCGTTCGGCCCGCCGCCTGGCCTGCCACTCGGGCGACCTGCGCGGCGGCGGAACGGGATGGTCCGCGGACGGCGACCGCGGATCCAACGAGTGCAGCAGCGGAAAGCGGGGTGGTGGGGGCGGGAACGGGCCGTCGTGGCCGGGGGCGGGCGGCCCGGCCACGCCCACCGCGCCCGCGCCGGCCGCCGGCGGGGCCGCCGAGGCCACCGGGGGCGGCGCGACGGTGCCGCTCGCCGGGGCCGGCAGGTGGGGCTTCGCCGGCCCCCCGGGCGCGCCGCCGTCGGTGACGGAAGCGGCGACGGAAGCGACGGGGGCGGTGGCGACGCCCGGGGCGGTGGCGACGGACGAGGGCGGCGGCCCGGCTCCCCGCGTGTCGAGCTGCCCGGGCTCGACCAGGGCGACGGAGGACAGCGTCGGGGCGGCCGTCGCGCGGGGGGCCACCGGCCCGTCGGACGCGCCGGGGGTGCCCGGGGACTGCGCCGCCGGCTCCGTCGGCGCCCCCGCCAACGCGGTCGACCCGTGGCCGGGATGGGCGCCGCCGGCCGGGCCGGCGGAGTGGACGTCGCCGGGCGGTGAGTCGGGTGTCGCGGGCGGGGACGCCGGCTGGTGCGTCCGCAGCGCGTCGCCGGCCGCCTCGGCCGGGGCGGGCTCCGGCCCGGCCACCCCGAGCGTCGGGGCGACGGGGCCGGTGCCCGCCCCGTCGCGCGGCAGCGGGACGGTGGGACGTTCCGGGCCTGTGCCGGGGGTGCCGTCGGTCGGGGTCGGGACGGGCGTCGCATCGGTCGGGGCCGGTGCGGGTCCGCCGAGGTCGGTCGGGGCGAAGGACGCCCCCGCGAGAGCGGCCATCCGGCCGTCGAGGCGGTGGTGCAGCGCCGTGTCGGTCTGGGCGGTGGTCGACCCGGTGGCGCCGGACGCGGCGGCCCGGGCCGCGTCCTCCAGCGACACCAGGCCCTGCCCGGTGGCGACGTTGGCCGCCTGATCGGCGATCACCTCGCCGGTCATCTCCCGGCCGAAGTGCTCGCCGACCCGGGCCGCCCGCCCGGTCGCGTGGCGGCCGAGGCCGGCCAGCGGTGCGGCCGCCCCGCCCGCCAGGCCGCCGAGCGCGGACATCCCCGCGTCGGTCACGTCCAGGCCGTGCCGGCGGCCGGTCGAATTCTGGTACGCCTGCGTGGCGAGCGTGATCCCCGACTCCTCGGCCGCCTCCTCCAGGCCGCCGCGCGCCGCCTTCCGGGCGAGGCCGCGCATGCCGCCCTCGGCCACCCGCTTGGCGGCGCGCTCGCCGGCCTCCTTCAGGCCCTGCTTGAGGGTCTTGCGGGCGAGCTGGGCCAGCAGCTTCTTGAAGATCTGCTGCACGACGAAGCGGCTGGCGGCGATCGCGGCACCGGCGGCGGGCGAGGCGGCACCGGCGGTGAGCACCGCCGCCACCGCGAGGGAGAGCAGCTCGACGACGAGGATGCCCAGCTCGATCCAGACTTCGAGCTTGGCGCCCTCGATGTCGCAGCCGCACCCCTCGACCAGCCGGCCGAGGTCACCGCTCACCGCCAGGAGCACCGGCAGCGGCGCCTCGTCGCCCTCGGCCACCCGCTTCCAGGCCGCGTCGAACGCCTCCGCGACCGCACCGACCCCGCCGTATCCGCTGCGGACCTCGCCGGCGGCGGCGACCGCGTCGGCGCGCGGGCCGGCCAGGGCGTCGGCCACGGCGTACCACTGGTCGGCGAGGTCCCAGACCGCCTTCTCGTCGCCCTCCGGCCACTCCACCCCGATCACCCAGTCGAGCGCCTCGTAGACCCAGCCGGGCAGCTCCCAGGGCGAGTAGTCCAGCGGGTGCGGGATCGGGCTCGGCAGCAGGGTCACGGGGGCCTCGGGTCGTCAGCGCCCGGCGGGCCGCTGGTCGGAGATCCGGTCGAGCCGGCCGGCGTTGTGCGCGTCCGTGCGCACGGAGTTGTCCACCGACCGCACGACGTCCTCACCGAGGTGTTCCAGCGCCCGCCCGAGGCCCGTCCAGGCCCGCAGCAGCGTCTCCTCGAACCCCCGGTACTGCTTCTCGAACGCCGCGCCGATGTCGTCCCGCCCCCAGGGGCGGGCGGCGCTGGCGGCCGCGAGCTGGCCCCCCACCCGGGCCCGCCGGTCGGTGACGGCCTCGCCGGCCGAGGCCAGGTCGGCCCCGCCGCGCCGCGCGCGGCCCGGATCCAACCAGAGCTGTCCGTCGGTCACGTCGCCCGCTCCCCGCCCCGCATGACGGCGTCGGCCCGGCCCAGCAGGGTGTCGAAGTCACCGGTGCGGAGGAACTCCATGGCCCCCGACCCGGCCGGCAGGTAGCCCGCCACGAGTTCCTGGGTGGCGGCGGCCGCGGCGGCGGTGGCGCGGTGGACCGTCGAGGTGATCTTGCGGCTCAGGGCCCCGGCGTCGCGGGCCTGGAGGGCGGCGGGGGTGAGCTCCACCGAGACGACGTCGCCCCGGGCGCCGGCCACCACCGTCACCTGGCCGTCGTCGGAGCGCGCGGTGACCCGCAGCTCCGCGAGCCGGGACCGCAGCTCGTCCAGACCGGACCGGAGCTGGCGGTATTGCCCGTGCACCTCGTCGAACCGGGCTCGCAGCGCCCGGTTGGCCTCCCGGTCCACGCTCTCGGCCAACGTCGACCTCCCCGTCACCCTCGGTACGGCAGACCATACCGGGCGCCACGGATTCCGTGGGGTCCGGTAACTTCGGGTGGGTGATCGACCGTCAGCAGGCCGAACAGCTCGCCACCGTCTGGGCCCACCGGGACTCCCAGCGACTCGGGCACGAGTGCGCCCCGCTGGTCGAGGAGTTCGACCTCGGCTACCTGATCACGTCGACGGTGACCCCGTCCGCCGCGGTTCTCCCGGGCGACCTGCCGACCACCGTGGTGGACAAGGAGACCGGCGAGGTCTCGACGTGGCCGCGCCTGCCGTTCCCCGCCGTGCGGGAGATGTACCGACGCAGCCGGCCCGCGCAGCCCGCGCCGCGCACCGTCGACCCGGCGAGCCAGTTGCTCCGTGAGATCCGCCGCCTGCCGACCCCCGGCACGGCCGCGCACCTGACCGTGGGCGGCCGACTGCACCGCGCGGGGGGAGCCAAGGGCGAGGCGGTGCTGCGGCACCACCGGCTCGTCCGGGACTATCTCGACGCGCAGCCGCCCGGCCACCTGGTCCGGGGGGTGGACCGGCACGCCGAGCTGATCGTCGTGTCGGACGCCCTGCACGAGCACGACCACGAGCGCGCCGCCGCGAGGCAGGCCCCGGCGACCCTCGACGAGGCGCGGGTCCTCTTCGCGGGCAGCCTCTTCGAGCTGTACTGGGTGCGCGAGCCGGGCGACCCGGCGGGCGGGCCGGGCGACCGCCCCTGCGACTCGTGCCTCCGCTTCCTGGTGCACATGAACGTGCTCCCCTGGTCCGACCTGGGGTTCCGGCAGCCCCGGGTGCCGGAACCGGCCCCGGCGCCCGAGCCGGGCCGCTTCCCCGACGAGGTGGCCCACGCCCTCGTCGCCGCCGGCTGGGCCCCGCACGTCGGGGACGAGATCATGGCCGCCGCCGCCGTGCGGGACGTCACGGCCGTCGCCGGAGCCAACCACACCCACGTCGCGTTCCCCGCGGCGGTGGAGGCCATCACCCGGTTCCCCGGCCTGATCGGGTCCCGCCGCGGCCCCGGCCAGCAGGTGTGGATCTCGCGGTTCGACGTCATGCCGCACCTGGTCGCCCACAACGCCGACACGCTCGCGGACTTCGCCGCCGTGCTCGGCGCCCGGCTGTTCCCCCTCGGCACGGAGAACCAGGAGAGCATCATCGCCGTCGACGAGCGGGGCCGGGTCTTCGCGCTGGACCAGGCCGGCGAGTGGTTCCTCGGCGACGACGTCGACGCCGCCCTGACCACCCTGCTGCTCGGCCGGGCCCCCGCCCGCGTCCGCGACGACGGCACCTGGTGACACCAGCCGACGAACGCGACGCCGCCGGCCGGAGGCGCTACAACTGCACCCCGGTGAGGACCAGCACCCGCGCCTCGGTGTAGTCGTCCATGGCGCTGCGCAGGCCCTCCCGCCCGACGCCGCTGCCCTTCACGCCCCCGTACGGCATCTGGTCGGCCCGGTACGACGGCACGTCCCCGACGATCACCCCGCCGACGTCGAGAACCCGGTGAGCGGCGAAGGCGACGTCGAGCCGGTGGGTGAACACGCCGGCCTGCAACCCGTACGCGGAGTCGTTGACGGCGGCGAACGCGGCCGCGTCGTTCTCGACCCGGGCGACCACGAGCACCGGCCCGAAGACCTCCTCGGCGCACACCTTCGCGTCGGCCGGCACGCCGGACAGCACGGTCGGCGGGTAGGTGGCCCCCTCGCGTCGCCCGCCCACCTCGATGGTCGCCCCGGCCACCACGGCCTCGTCGACCCACGCCTCGACCCGCTGCGCGGCCTCGACCGACACCAGGGGGCCGACGTCGGTCAGCGGGTCGGCCGGGTCGCCGGTGCGCAGCGCCTCCACGGCGGCGACCAGCCTCGGCAGGAAGGCGTCGTAGAGCCACTCGTGCACGTACACCCGCTGCACGGCGATGCACGACTGCCCGGCCTGGTAGTTGGAGAAGGTGGCGATCCGCTGCGCGGCGAAGGTGAGGTCCTCGTCGGTGTTCCAGTCCTCGCAGATCACCGCCGCCGCGTTGCCGCCCAGCTCCAGGGTGACGTGCTTGTCGGGCACGGCCCGGCGGATGGCCGCGCCGACCGGCCCGGAGCCGGTGAACGACACCACCGGCAGCCGGGGGTCGGCGACCAGCTCGGCGGCCCGCTCGTTGGGCAGCGGCAGCACCGAGAACATGCCTGCGGGCAGCTCGGTCTCGGCGAGGAGCTCGCCGAGCAGCAGCGCCGACAGCGGGGTGGCGGGGGCCGGCTTCACGACGATCGGCGCGCCGACGGCGATGGCCGGGGCGACCTTGTGCGCGACCAGGTTGAGCGGGAAGTTGAACGGCGCGATCCCCAGCACGGGCCCCTTCGGCGCCCGCCGGACCAGCGCGATCCGCCCGGTGGCGGCCGGGTCGGTGTCGAGGCGTTGCAGCTCGCCGGAGCAGCGGCGGGCCTCCTCGGCCGCCCAGCGGAACGTCGACACCGCCCGCCCCACCTCGGCCCTCGCCCACTTGACCGGCTTGCCGTTCTCGGCGGTGATCAGGTCGGCGACCTCGTCGGTCCGTTCGGCGAGCCGCCGCGAGACGTGGTCCAGGGCCGCCGCGCGGGCGTGCGCGGGCAGGGCCGCGGCCTGCGCCGCCACTGCGGCCGCCGCGGCGACGGCGGCCTCGACCTGGTCGGGCGTGGCGAGCGTGGTACGCCCCACCGGGCGACCGTCGTACGGGTGGGTGACGGTCAGCTCGCCCTCGCCGTGTGCGGGGCGGCCGGCGACGAAGAAGGCTCTCGGCTCCACACCTCGGCAGCGTAGCCGAGCCGCCGCCGCACGGTAACCAGCAACTCCCGCACGGAAACAGTCGCTCATGCCCTTGTCTGCCGCGAATTCAGTAGCGAAGATGGCAGTCAGATTCCGATAACCTCCGCTGTCCGCATCCCCGGCATCCCTCGGAGACACCTGATGAGCGACCAGCAGCAGCTGCGCAACTTCGTCAACGGCGAGTACGTCGATCCTTCCGACGGCGGGTACGCCGACCTGGTCGACCCGTGCACCGGCGAGGTCTTCGCCCAGGCGCCGGTCTCCGGCGCGGCGGACGTGGACGCGGCGATGCGGGCGGCCTCCGTCGCGTTCGAGACGTGGCGGGACGCCACCCCCGGCGAGCGGCAGAAGGCGCTGCTGAAGCTCGCCGACGCCGTGGAGGCGCGGGCGGCCGACCTGGTCGACGCCGAGGTGCGCAACACGGGCAAGCCCCGCCAGCTCACCGCCGAGGAGGAGCTGCCGCCGGCCGTGGACCAGTTCCGGTTCTTCGCCGGGGCGGCCCGGCTGCTGGAGGGCCGCTCCGCCGGGGAGTACATGGCGGGCCACACCTCGTACGTGCGGCGGGAGCCGATCGGCGTCTGCGCGCAGGTCACCCCGTGGAACTACCCGCTGATGATGGCGGTGTGGAAGATCGCCCCGGCCCTCGCCGCCGGCAACACGGTGGTGCTGAAGCCGTCGGACACCACGCCGGTGTCGACGCTGCTGCTGGCCGAGATCGCCGCCGAGTTCCTCCCGCCGGGCGTGTTCAACGTGGTCTGCGGCGACCGGGACACCGGTCGTACCCTCGTGTCGCACCCGACCCCGCAGCTGGTGTCGATCACGGGCTCGACCCGGGCGGGCATGGAGGTCGCCTCCGCCGCCGCGCCGGACCTGAAGCGGACCCACCTGGAGCTGGGCGGCAAGGCCCCGGTGGTGATCTTCGACGACGCGGACGTGGCGGCGGCGGCCGAGGCGATCGCCGTGGGCGGCTACTTCAACGCGGGCCAGGACTGCACGGCGGCGACGCGGGTGCTGGCCGGTCCGGGCATCCACGACGACTTCGTGGCGGCGCTCGCCGAGCAGGCCCGCAACACGCGCACCGGCGCGCCGGACGACGCCGACGTCCTCTACGGCCCGCTGAACAACGCCAACCAGCTCGCCCGGGTCAGCGGCTTCGTCGACCGGCTGCCCGACCACGCGAACGTGCAGACCGGCGGTTCGCGGGTCGGCGAGCGCGGCTTCTTCTACTCCCCCACCGTCGTCTCCGGGGTCCGGCAGGCCGACGAGATCATCCAGCAGGAGGTGTTCGGGCCGGTCATCACCGTGCAGCGCTTCTCCGACGAGGACGAGGCGGTGCGCTGGGCCAACGGCGTCGACTACGGCCTGTCGGCGTCGGTGTGGACGCGCGACCACGGCCGGGCGATGCGGATGACCCGCCGGCTCGACTTCGGCTGCGTCTGGGTCAACACCCACATCCCGTTCGTCTCCGAGATGCCGCACGGCGGGTTCAAGCACTCCGGGCACGGCAAGGACCTGTCGGTCTACAGCCTGGAGGACTACACCCGGATCAAGCACGTCATGCACAACATCGAGGGCTGACCCGTGCCGTCCTCGGAGGAGCTGCACAAGCGGCGGGGCGCGGCCGTGGCGCGGGGCGTCGGCAGCGTCGTCGGCGCGTACGTGGACCGGGCCGGCGGCGGCACGATCACCGACGTCGACGGGCGGGAGTGGATCGACTTCGCCGCCGGCATCGCGGTCACCAACGTCGGCAACTCCGCGCCGCGCGTCGTGGCGGCGGTCCGCGAGCAGGTCGAGCGGTTCACCCACACCTGCTTCATGGTCGCGCCGTACGAGTCGTACGTGGCGGTGTGCGAGCAGCTCAACGCGCTCACCCCGGGCGGCTTCGAGAAGCGCTCCGCGCTGTTCAACTCGGGCGCGGAGGCGGTGGAGAACGCCGTGAAGATCGCCCGGCACGCCACCGGGCGGCCGGCGGTGGTGGTGTTCGACCACGCGTACCACGGGCGGACCAACCTGACGATGGCGCTGACGGCGAAGAACATGCCGTACAAGCACCGGTTCGGCCCGTTCGCCGGCGAGGTCTACCGGGTGCCGATGTCCTACCCGCTGCGCGACGGGGGCCTGTCCGGGGCCGAGGCGGCGGCGCGGGCCATCGAGACGGTGGAGAAGCAGGTCGGCGCGGAGAACGTGGCGGCGCTGCTGATCGAGCCGATCCAGGGCGAGGGCGGTTTCGTCGTACCCGCGCAGGGGTTCCTGCCGGCGCTGCGCGAGTGGGCGACGGCGGCCGGGGTGGTCTTCGTCGCCGACGAGATCCAGACCGGGTTCTGCCGCACCGGCGACTGGTTCGCCTGCGACCACGAGGGCGTCGTGCCGGACCTGGTGACCCTGGCCAAGGGCATCGCGGGCGGGCTGCCGCTGGCGGCCGTGACGGGCCGGGCCGAGCTGATGGACGCGGTGCACGTCGGCGGCCTCGGCGGCACGTACGGCGGCAACCCGGTCGCCTGCGCGGCGGCGCTCGCGTCGATCGAGACCATGCACGAGCTGGACCTGGCCGCCGCCGCCCGCCGGATCGGGGCGACGCTGGCCGACCGGCTGCGCGCCGTCGCCGCCCGCGACGCGCGGATCGCCGAGGTACGCGGCCGGGGCGCGATGCTCGCCGTGGAGCTGGTGCAGCCGGGCACCCTGACCCCGGATCCGGCCGCCGCGGCGGCGGTGTCGGCGGCCTGCCACGCCGCCGGCCTGCTCACCCTGACCTGCGGCACGTACGGCAACGTGCTGCGCTTCCTGCCCCCGCTGGTCATCTCCGACGCGGAGCTGGCCCGGGGCCTGGACATCCTCGACGCCGCCTTCGGCTGAGCCGGGTCCTGCGGAACGGCCGGCGACCCGTCATCGGTCGCCGGCCGCCCCGCAGGACCCGGCCTCAGGGCAGCACCTCTCTCCGCCCAGCGTCTCTCTCCGCCCAGCGTCTCTCTCAGCGCAGCGTCTCGCAGCCCAGCGTCTCTCTCAGCGCAGGACCTCGACCACGTTGCGCCGCACGACGTTCCTGCCCGGCTCCCGCACCAACTCCATCGCGGCGGCGTTGAGCAGCACACAACTGCCCGACGGGCCGGTAACCACCACCGTCACCGCACGACCGTTGTCCAGATTGGTCACCCGCAACCGCGTACCCACCGCGAACCGGTCACTCGTCGCCGCCGGCCCACCACCCTCCGCCGAGAACGTCACCGAACCCTGACACACACTCTGCCGCGCGGGTGTCGCCGTCGTCCCCGTGGGCTGGGCATCGGGCTGGGCGGGCCGCCCTCCGCCGGGCTGGGCCGGCACCCCGCCGGGCTGGGCGGGTGTGCCGCCGCCGTCGAGGCGCTCCACCACGTTGCGCCGCACGACGTTCTTGCCCGGCTCCCGCACCAACTCCATCGCGGCGGCGTTGAGCAGCACACAACTGCCCGACGGGCCGGTAACCACCACCGTCACCGCACGACCGTTGTCCAGATTGGTCACCCGCAACCGCGTACCCACCGCGAACCGGTCACTCGTCGCCGCCGGCCCACCACCCTCCGCCGAGAACGTCACCGAACCCTGACACACACTCTGCCGCGCCGGTGCCGTCTCGGCGAAGCCGAGCCCCGTCCCGACCGCCACCACCGCCGAGGCGACCACGGCCATCCCCGCCGCCAGGACATGCGTCCGCCGTATCCTCACGTGCCTCTCCCGTCGTCCGATGATCGGCCTACGCCGAGCGGTACGGCCTGGGAGCGCTGCCGGGTTCAGCCATCCGCCAGGAAGGTTTCCGATTCCGGAAACCCCCACCCCACCCCACCCCACACTGCCCCACACTGCCCCCGCCCTGCCCTGCCCCCGCCCCCGCCCCCGCGATCTTGCACTTTCGGCCCCCGTGATGCCCGAATACGCCGCTTTCGTCGGGGCCCAAGGTGCAAGATCGCCGGAGCATTGGGGCCGGCGGTCAGGGGAGGAGCGCACGGATCGTCGTGACTATGTGGGCGGGACGGCGGTAGAGGTCACGGTCGGTGAAGTGGCGCATCGTCCAGCCCTCGGAGGCGAGCCAGTTGGCGCGGTCCCGGTCATATCGGAGCCGCTCGCGGTCCAGGTGGGACAAACCGTCGTACTCGATGCCGATCCGCCGTCGGCGGTACCCCAGATCCAGCCGGTAGCGCCTGGCCCCGTCCTCGTCGAGCACCCAGACCTGCGGCTCCGGAACGGGAAGGCCGCCATCGATCAGCACCAGCCGCAGCTGGCTCTCCTGACGACACTCGGCCCGCCCGTCGGCCAGCGGCACCAGAGATCGGGCTTGGCGCACGCCCGGAAGCCCGCCGTGGGACAACATTTCCTCGACGAGGCCATCTCGGCTCACCACGCCCGCCCTCAGCACGGCGTCCAGCACCGGCAAGGCGTCGAGTCGCCGAACCGTACGCGCCAGATCCACCGCGCAGCGCGGGGCCGGCGCGCAGGGCAGCCCTCTCACCAGGACCGGCTCGACTGGCACCGCCGAGTGATGAACCACCACACCTGGCAGCCGGGGCCGGGGCACCTCAGGAGGCAACTGCACATGCACGGCACCCTCGGGAAGGACGCCGAAGCCGTGCAGGCGAGCCGCGGTGTGGCGGGACAGCATCGCCTCGGACGGCAGGCACAGCAGCAGCGCTCGTAGCGCGTCGAGATCCTCGATGGGACCGTCCGCGTAGACGCCTCGTCGCGCCCGCACGACCTGCCCCTTCGCCAGCCGGTTCCGAAGCCGCTTCCGGCTGGTCGACCTCAACACCGACGTCGTACGCCAAAGCTGGGTTCCCATGCCGGCAGGCTGCCCGACGACCCACCCCGACGCCTGACCAACCCTCGCCCCTGTGGACAACGACCGCCCCTGTGGACAACCCCCCAACCCCGCCCCACTGTGCTAGCGCCCTTCCCCTCCCCCTCCACCCCTCGGCGATCTTGCACTTGCGGCCCCAGAAGTGGGCGATTCGCGGCTTTTGACGGGGCCCAAAGTGCAAGATCGCCGACGACTTGGGGTGGGGTGGCGAGGGCAGGGGGTGGGGTGGGGGTGGGGGGGTGGGGGGCGAGGGGGGTGGGGGTTAGTCGTCGCAGCCGTAGCCGTCGTTGTCGCGGTCCAGGTCGTAGATGTCGTCGCCGATGACCTTCACCGGGCCCGTGACGTACGCGGGGCCGTTGCCGCCGCCACCGGCACAGTCGACGTCGCTGGCGATCGGCACGCAGCCGCTGTAGTTGGGGTCGCAGCGGCGTTCCTGCTTCGTGCCCACCGCGACGACCTGGGTGACCGGCTGCTTCGTGACGGCCGACCGGAGCAGCTTCCGGCCGGTGGGCACCCCGTCGGTCAGGGTGACCTGGTACGTCAGTGTGCGGACCCCGTTGACTCCCCTGGTGCGGACGACCCGCTTGCCCTCGGCCAGGGACGAGTCCTTCACCGTTCGCTCGGCGTACCGGATCGTCTGCGTCTCCTGCTCGGTGCGCGTCTCCACGGTCGGGGGCGTGGCCGTCGGCGACGACGGAGCCGCGGAGACGGTGGGCGCCGGCGCGGTAGCCGGCGCGGCCGCCTCGGACACGGCCGGCTCGGGGGCGGCGACGGGCGGGCTGGCCTTGGCGGCCACGGCGGTACGCCCCTGCCCCGGGTCGTCGGCGAGGGTCCCGACGACGGCGGCTCCCGCGCAGCAGAGCAGCACGGTCGACAACAGCACGCCGCCCAGGACGACACCGACCCGCTGGCCGGGCTGGAGGCGACGGAACCATCCCGCCCGGGCAACGGACGGCGCGACGGGGGCGGCGGGGTTTCGGTGGTACGGCGGCTGATGGGTCACGACACCGATTGTCACCAGGGAGGGGCGGCTCGGTAACCGCCGTACCGATCCTCAACGACGTCGATCGGCAAACCGGCCGATACGTACAGTCCGGGGTGGAAACCGGGCAGGCGGCAGCGTGCCCCATCCGGGCGGGCACATTCGTACGGGTCGGCGCGGCGCCTCCGCACGGGGTCGGCGCGGCCCGCCTTCCGGCCGTGCGGGTCCCGTTAAAAGGGGGCCCTTCCTATACCGAAAGCGTTAACAAGGTGCCCTTCCTTTACCGCCGGTCCTCCAGGCCCCAGGGGGAGCCGTAGGCCGTCAGCAGGTCTAGGAACGGGCGCGGGGGCAGCGCCTCGGGGCCGATCACGCCGGTGCCGGCCCACTCGCCCGTGGCGAGGAGTTCCAGGGCGACGACCGGGTTGACGGCGGTCTGCCAGACGACGGCCTGGTGGCCGTACTCGGCCATGGACCATTCGTTGTCGACGACGTGGTAGAGGTAGACCTCGCGGGGCCGGCCGTCCCTGCCCACGCCCGTGACCCAGGTGCCGGCGCAGGTCTTGCCGCGCATCCGGTCGCCGAGAGTGGCCGGGTCGGGCAGGGCGGCGGCGACCACGTCGCGCGGGGACATCGGCACGCCGCGCACGGTGACCGGCTCGGTGGAGTCGAGGCCGAGCTTGTGCAGGGTACGCAGGACCTCGATGAACTCCTCGCCGAGGCCGTACTTGAAGGTGACCCGCCGGGCGTCGACCCAGCGCGGGATGAGCAGCACCTCCTCGTGCTCGACGTTGACGCACTCGACGGGGCCGATGCCCGCGGGGAAGTGGAACACCTCGGGCTCGCTGAACGGTTCGGTGGTGAACCAGCCCCGGTCGCGTTCCCAGATCACCGGCGGGTTGAGGCACTCCTCGATGGTGGTCCAGATGGAGAACGACGGGGCGAAGTCGTAGCCCTCGACGGTCAGGTTCGCGCCGTCGCGTACCCCGATCTCGTCGATCTCGGCGAAGAGTTCGTCGGCGGCGTAGCGGGCGAAGACGTCGGACAGGCCCGGTTCGACGCCGATGCCGCACAGGGCGAGCCGGCCGGCGGACGCCCACCGGTCGGCGACGGCGAACTGCTCGTCGCCGAGCTTGACGCCGGTCTCGGCGTAGGGGCGCTTCGGGTGCGGGTGGGACAGGGACATGGCCATGTCGAGGTAGTCGGCCCCGGCCGCGTACGCGCCGTCGAAGATCGGCATGACGAAGCGCGGGTCGACGGCGTTGAGCACGTGGGTGATCCGGTGTTCGCGGCACAGCGCGGCGACGGCGTCGGCGGAGGAGGCGTCGACGGTCGCGGCGACGAACCGGTCGCCGTGGCCGGCGACGGCCCGCGCGGCGCGGGCGGCGTCGGCGTCGGCGACGACCATGGTGTCGAAGAATGTTCGGCGGGCGGCGATGGCGGCGGCGGCGGAGCCGACCCCGCCGGCGCCGACGAGCAGGATACGCATCAGGAATCGAACCCCAAACCAAGACGATCGAGCGTACGGAGCCACGGGTTGCGCCGGCCGTCGCGCGCGTCGGCGCGGGCCAGCGACCAGCGGGTGAGGTGGATGCCGGCGGCCCGGACGGGCTCCGGCGGGAACGGCAGCGGCCTGCCCCGGACGAGGGCGAGCCGGGTGAGCGGGGTGTCCGCGCCGGCCAGCAGGTCGAGCATGACCCGCGCGCCGAACCGGGTGGCCCCGACGCCGAGGCCGGTGTAGCCGGCGGCGTAGGCGAGGCGGCCGCCGTAGGCGGTGCCGAAGAACGGGCAGAACCGGGTGCAGGTGTCGATGACGCCGCCCCAGCGGTGGCTGAACCGCACGTCGGCGAGCTGCGGGAAGGTGGTGAAGAAGTGCTCGGCGAGGGCGGCGAAGGTGGCCGGGCGCTGCTCCAGCTCGGGGGCGACCCGGTTGCCGTGGTGGTAGACGGCGTCGTAGCCGCCGAACAGGATCCGCCCGTCGCGGGTGATCCGGTAGTAGTGGAACTGGTTGCCGGTGTCGGCGAGGCCCTGCCGGTTGCGCCAGCCGATCGCGTCGCGCTGGGCGGGCGTCAGCGGCTCGGTCATCAGCGCGTAGTCGTAGACGGGCACGACCCAGGCGCGCAGCCGGCGCAGCAGCGGCGGGAACGCGTTGGTGGTGAGCACGACCCGGCGGGCGCGCACGACGCCGGGGGCCTGCTCGACGCCGCCGGCCGTGCTGGCGGCCACGGCGGCGGCGTCGCCGCGCAGCCCGGTGACCCGGGTGTGCTCGTGGATCCGGACGCCCAGGTCGAGGCAGGCGCGGCGCAGGCCCCAGGCGAGCTTCGCCGGGTCGAGCATGGCGACCCGGTCGCGGTCCCACATCCCGCCGAGGTACGTCGGCGAGTCCACCTCGGCGCGCACCTCGTCGCGGCCGAGCAGCCGCACGTCGTGGCCGAAGCCGCGGGCGAGCTCCGCGTCCTCGGCGAGCCCGGCGAGCTGGTACGGCCGCACCGCCACGGCCAGCTCGCCGGTGCGCTCGAAGTCGCAGTCGATGCCGTACGCGTCGACGGTGGCGGCGATCGCGGCGAGGTTCTCCCGGCCGAGGCGTTCCAGCTCGGCGACCTCCCCGGGGAACCGGGCGACGCCGTTGGCGAGGCCGTGGGTGAGCGAGGCGGAGCAGAACCCGCCGTTGCGCCCCGACGCGGCCCAGCCGCAGGTGCCGGCGTCGACGAGCAGCACGTCGGTGTCGGTGTCGGCCTGCTTGGCGAGCAGGGCCGCCCAGAGCCCCCCGTACCCGCCGCCGATCACCAGCAGGTCGGCGGTGTGCGCGCCGGTCAGCGGGGGCAGCGGGTCGGGGCGTTCGGGCCGGTCGAGCCAGTACGGTACGGGCGCCGCGTCGGCGAGCGCCCGGCCGGTATGCGGGAGGATCATGACGGGCTCTTCGCCCGCCGGCCGGTCGCCGGTGCGACCGGGAGGGTGTGCCGGCGGGCCCGCCGCCCGCGCAGCGAGCTGAGCCCGACGAGCAGCAGCGCGACGGCGAACATGGCCGTGCCGATGACGTTGACCTGCGGCGGGATGCCCCGCTGGGCGGCACCCCAGACGTACATGGGGAACGTGACGGTGGTGCCGGCGTTGAAGTTGGTGATGATGAAGTCGTCGAAGCTGAGCGAGAACGCCAGCAGCGCGGCGGCCACGATGCCGGGAAGCACCAGCGGCAGGGTGACCAGGCGGAACGTCTGCCACGGGCTCGCGTACAGGTCGGCGGCGGCCTCCTCCAGCCGGCGGTCCATGCCGGCGAGCCGGGCCTTGACGGTGACCACCACGAACGACACGCAGAACATGACGTGCGCGATGACGACGGTCCAGAAGCCCTGCGGCACCCCGGCGGAGACGAACAGGGCCAGCAGCGAGGTGCCCATGACCAGCTCGGGGGTGGCCATCGGCAGGAAGATCAGCACGTTGATCCCGGAGCGGCCGGTGAACCGGTGCCGCACCAGGGCGAACGCCATCAGCGTGCCGAGCACGGTGGCGACGACGGTGGCGATGAAGCCGATCTGCACGCTGCGCACCACCGCGTCGCACATGTCGGAGGTGGCGCAGGGCTGCCGCCAGTTGTCGAGGGTGAACTCGTTGAAGTCGTACGACAGGCGGCTCGACGGGCGGTTGAACGACAGGGCGGCGACCACGGCGATGGGCAGCGACAGGTAGCCGAGGACGAGCAGGGCGACGCCCATCACCCAGTGGTCGGCGAGCCAGCGGGACAGTTTCACAGCACCTCCTCCGTGCCGGCGCGGCGCAGGTAGACGAAGACCACCGCGAGGATCGCCGCCATCAGCAGGAACGACAGGGCCGCGCCCTGCGGATAGTCCAGCCGGACCAGGAACGCCGAGTCGATGACGTTGCCGACCATGTACTCGTTGGGCGTGCCGAGCAGCTCGGCGTTGATGTAGTCGCCGGTGGCCGGGATGAAGAACAGCAGCGTGCCGGCGATCAGGCCGGGCATCGACAGCGGCAGGGTCACCCGGCGGAACGTCTGCACCGGGCTCGCGTACAGGTCGCCGGCCGCCTCCAGCAGCCGGTAGTCGAGCCGCTCCAGGCTCGCGTACAGCGGCAGCACCAGAAACGGCAGGAAGTTGTACGTCAGCCCGAGCACCACCGCGACGGGGGTGGCGAGCAGCCGGCCGTCGGGGCCGAGCAGGTGCACGTCGCGCAGCAGCCCGACCAGAGCGCCGTTGTCGGACAGGATCGTCTTCCACGCCAGGGTGCGCACCAGGAAGCTGGTGAACATGGGGGCGACGACGCAGACCAGCAGCAGGTTCTTCCACCGGCCGGCCTTCTGGGCGATCGCGTACGCCAGCGGGTAGCCCATCAGCAGGCCCAGCACGAGCGCGATGCCGGCGTAGAGGAACGACCGGCCGAGCTGCGGCCAGTACGCCTGCACCGCGTCGGGATAGTTGCCGAACGCCCAGGTCAGCGCGTACCCGGTGGAGAGCGAGCCGGCGGGGTCGTAGAGGCTCGCGGCGGCGAGCTGGAACAGCGGCACGGCGAAGAACAGCAGCAGCCAGGCCGCGCCGGGCAGGAGCAGCAGGTACGGCAGCAGCCGGTGCCGCCCGCCCCGGGGCGGCGGCGGGGGTGTCGCCGGTTGCCCCGTCGACGTGGGAACGTGGGCCAGCGCGGTCACGAGGACGCACCCACCGGCTCGTCGAGCAGGCCGGCGGTGGCGTCGTCGGCGCCGGGCGGGCGGGGCAGCAGGAACGCGTGCCGGGGGTCCCAGTGCGCCACCACGGACGCGCCGACGGGCACCCGGCCGCCGAGCCCGCTGTTGGCCGCGAACGCGGTCAGTTCGCTGCCCCACCCGGTGCGCACCAGATACTGGGTGCTGACCCCCACGTACGAGGCGTCGGTGACCACCCCGGTCACGTACTGGTGGCCGGCGGGGACCCGGTCGGCGGCGTCGACGAGGTGCAGCTTCTCGGGACGTACCCCCAGGTAGACCGGGCCCGACGCGACGCGGGCGCGGGCGGCGGGCACGGAGTAGCGCGCGCCGTGGGCGGTGACCGGCACGTCGGACCCGGCGGGCCCGGCGGCCTCGGCGGCGAGCAGGTTGGACTGGCCGAGGAAGTTCGCCACGAAGGCGGTGGCCGGGTATTCGTAGATGTCGGCGGGCGCGCCGAGCTGCTCGATCCTCCCGGCGTTCATCACCGCGACCGTGTCGGCCATCGTCATGGCCTCCTCCTGGTCGTGGGTGACGTGCACGAAGGTGATGCCGACCTCGGTCTGGATGCGCTTGAGCTCGATCTGCATCTGCCGGCGCAGCTTCAGGTCGAGCGCGCCGAGCGGCTCGTCGAGCAGCAGCACCTGCGGCCGGTTGATCAGCGCCCGGGCGAGCGCGACGCGCTGCTGCTGCCCGCCGGAGAGCTGGGCGGGCCGGCGGTTGCCGAAGTCGTCGAGCTGCACCAGGGCGAGCATCCGCATGACCTCGTCGTCGACCGAGCGGATGCCGCGCCGGCGCAGCCCGAACGCCACGTTGTCGAAGATGTCGAGGTGCGGGAAGAGCGCGTAGCTCTGGAACACGGTGTTGACCGGCCGCTTGTACGGGCGCAGCCGGGCGATGTCCCGGTCGCCGAGGAGCACCTGCCCGCTCGTCGGCTGCTCCAGGCCGGCGATCATGCGCAGGGTGGTGGTCTTGCCGCACCCGGACGCCCCGAGCAGGGCGAAGAACGAGCCCTGCGGGATGGTCAGGCCGAGGTCGTCGACCGCGGTGAAGATGCCGAACCTCTTGGTCAGGTTGACCAGCCGCAGGTCGCCGGCCGGCACGTCGTGTCCCGTCGTCTTCGCGCTCATCCCCGTCACGCCCCGATGACCTGCTGGAACTTGCCCTCGAACTCCTTCTCCTGCTTCTCGTCCAGGGCCATGAACACCTTGGACTTCGACAGCAGCGCCTCGTCGGGGAAGATCAGCGGGTTGGCGGCCAACTCCGGGTCGATCTTCTCCATCTCGGCCTTCGCGCCCTGCACGGGGCAGATGTAGTTGACGTACGCGGCGAGCTTCGCGGCGACGGCCGGCTCGTAGTAGTAGTTGATCAGCTCTTCGGCGTTCGCCTTGTGGGTGGCCTTGTTGGGCACCATCATGTTGTCGCTGAAGAGCATCACGCCGGAGTCGGGCGCGACAAACTTGATCTTGTCATTCTCCCCGGAGAGCTGGATGACGTCGCCGGACCAGCCGATGCACGCCGCGATGTCGCCCTTGGCGAGGTCGGGGGCGTAGTCGTTGCCGGTGAACCTGCGGATCTGCTTGGAGTCGACGGCCCGCTTGAGCTTGTTGAGCGCGTCGTCGAACTGGGCGGTGGTGAAGTTCGCCGGGTCGTGCCCGTTGGACTGCATGAGCAGGCCCATCGTGTCGCGCATCTCCGACAGCGCGGTGACCTTGCCCTTGAGGTCGGGTCGGGTCAGCAGCTCGTCGACGGTGCGGATCTCCTTGGTGACCGACCCGTTGTACGCGAGACCGGCCAGGCCGGACTGCCACGGGATGGCGATGCGGTTGTCCGGGTCGAAGGAACGGTTGAGCAGCGACGGCAGCAGGTTCGCCGCCACGTTGGGCATCTTCGCCGGGTCGAGCTTCTGGATCCAGCCGAGCCGGATCATCCGGGCCGCCATCCAGTCGGTGAGCACGATGATGTCCCGCCCGGTGCCCTGACAGGCCGCGAGCTGGTTCTGCACCTTGCCGAAGAACTCGTTGTTGTCGTTGATGTCCTCGGTGTAGGTGACCTGGATGCCGGTCTTCGCGACGAACGCGTCCAGGCTGGGGCGCTTGGATTCGTCCTTCTCGTCGACGTCCATGTACTGCGGCCAGTTCGAGAACGCCAGCTTCTTCTCCGTGCCGGAGAGGTCGTCGCTGACGCAGCCGGCCTCGGTCTGCACGGCGCCCTTGGTGCCGCAGCCGGCGAGCGCGCCCGCCGTGGCGAGCATCGCGGCCGAGCCGAGGGTGCCGGTGAGCAGACCACGCCGAGTGAGCGGCCGGAGGGGAGTTCGCATGTGACGACTCCTAGGGGGTCATCGTCGGCGGGCGGGACGGGGGAGGCCCGACGGCGGGAGGGTCTTCAGGCGATGGACGACTGATCCTGACATGAGCCGACCTGCCTCACAAGGGATTCCGTTGCGGGCATAGCAATGCACCACGAATTACGCCAGACTGCGCCAGGGCATTACGATCCCGGTGGAGAACCGGACATGGGGAGCTGACGATGGCCATCCGACAGCAGGAGAGCGGCGGCGGCGGGGGTCGACGCGTCGCCGTGCGTGAAGGTGCCAGTCACGCTCTGCTGGACGACGTCGCCAAGCAGATCATCGAGCAGCTCCAGGAGGACGGCCGCCGGCCGTACGCGACGATCGGCAAGGCCGTCGGCCTCTCCGAGGCGGCGGTGCGCCAGCGGGTGCAGCGGCTGCTCGACGCCGGGGTGATGCAGATCGTCGCGGTCACGGACCCGCTCCAGCTCGGCTTCCCCCGGCAGGCCATGATCGGCCTGCGCACCGACGGCGACCTGGAGACGGTGGCCGACCGGCTCGCCGAGTTCGAGGAGGTCGACTACGTGGTCATCACCGCCGGGTCGTTCGACCTGCTCGCCGAGGTGGTGTGCCGCAACGACGCGCACCTGCTGGAGATCCTGCAACGACTGCGCGCCGTCGACGGGGTGCTCGCCACCGAGGCGTTCGTCTATCTCAAGCTGCGCAAGCAGACCTACAGCTGGGGCACCGCCTGAGCCTGCCCTCCCGGCTGCCCCCGGTGGCCGTCAGCCAGCGCGGCGGGCGAGGCCGACGAAGGCCCGCCAGGCGGCCGGCGCGAAGCTGAGGGTGCCGCCGTCGCGGTCCTTGCTGTCGCGCACCAGCACCCGGCCGGGCAGGTTGTCGGCCACCTCGACGCAGTCGCCGCCGTTGTTGCTGCTGCGGGTC
Source organism: Micromonospora sp. WMMD712 (assembly GCF_029581295.1). Classification (NCBI taxonomy): domain Bacteria; kingdom Bacillati; phylum Actinomycetota; class Actinomycetes; order Micromonosporales; family Micromonosporaceae; genus Micromonospora; species Micromonospora sp. WMMD712. The sequence continues at coordinate 5,856,071 of NZ_CP120743.1, read as the reverse complement.
GCGGTGCGCCACCGGGCACCGGCCAGCGCGCCCATGGGTGCGTCCGTCGGCACGTCGGTCAGCTCCACGTCGTCGCCACCTCCCTGATCAGCTCGATCGACTGGCGGCGGGGCAGCGCCTCGCCGGTGACGCTCTCCCACCTGCGCCCCAGGCTAGCAACGTCGACCGGGTCGCTGACGACCTGACCGCGTAGCTGGTTGTCGATATAAGCCAATTCCGTCCCGTCGGGCAAACCGGCGAGGACGAACGGCCCGGCCAGCCCGGTGTGCCACGGGCTCTCGGCCGGGATCACCCGCACCTGCACGTGCTCCCGCCCGGCCAGCGCCGCGAGGTGGGCGGCCTGCCCGGCCATCACCGCCCGGTCACCGACCACCCGACGCAGCACCACCTCGTCGATCACCGCGACGAGTCGCGGCGGGGCCTCGGCGTCGAGGATCGCCTGCCGGTCGAGCCGGCCGGCGACGATCCGCTCCACCTCGGCCGGCGGCAACAGCCCGCCGGTGCTGAGGACCGCCCGCGCGTACGCCTCGGTCTGGAGCAGCCCCGGCACCAGCAGCGGCTGGTAGGAACGGATCGAGATGGCGACCTGCTCCAGCTCGGCCCACTTGCGGAACCAGGGCAGGTCCCGGCGGCGGAACGGCTCCGGCCACAGCTCGGCGGCCTCCCGGCCGAGCACCTTGGCCACCGCCAACCGGGTGCGCGCGTGCGGGATGCGCCCCTGCGACACCCACCGGCCGGCCGTCTTCGGATCGACCCGGACCTTGCCCGCCAGCGACTCGGCGGTCTCCCCCACGGCGGCCATCGCCACCCGCAGCGTCTCGTTGCCCATCGAACCTCCTGTCGCGGTCACGTGTAGTGGGCACCATAGCGACGCAGGGTGCTGGCGGTGGGCCCGAAACGGCAGGTGGCGGCGGGACCTGTTCCGCACGTCTCGCGCGCATTCGAGATGGGTGCCGAACGCCCGCCGGATGCCCCGCCCGCCTGGCCACCCACCCGCCTGCCGGCCTGGCCGCCCGGCCTCAGGGGCACCCGTCCGACGGAGCGAAGTCCCTCACGCCACTAGGGAGCTGATGTCGTAGATGACTCACCCCAGCTCCCCCAGTCCGGGAACGTGCCCGCCGCGCGGGCGGGGGCATGGGTGGGGCGTGAGCGCGGGCGTGGACGGGACAGGGCGGGGTGGGGCGTGAGCGCGGGAGACAGGGACAGGGACAGGCGGATCTTGGAAGATCTCGGCCCCTGATCTTGGAAGATCTCGGCCCCTGGATGTCCGCGGCCAGTGAATGATCCCCGTAGGCGGCCATTTACCGTCCCGCTGATGGCCGGGGTTCTCCCCGTGGATGGCCAGATATCTCCCCGCTGATTGACACCGGATGCTGGTCGGCGAGGGTCGGCGGCGTGAAGAGCGGCAGGGAGATCGTGGAAATCTTGGAGGCCTACGACCTCACGGGTAGTTACCGTGCGGCGGCCGAGCTGGCGGGGTGTGATCACCACACCGTGGCCCGGTATGTGAAGTTGCGGGCGGAGGGCCGCAGCCCCGAGGAACGTGTTCACCGGTCCCGGCCGATCGACGACTTCATGGACAAGATCGAGGAGTTGGTGGCCCGTTCGGGTGGCCGGATCCGCGCCGATGTGGTGCACCGGCGGATCACCGCGATGGGTTTCGCCGGCGGGGAACGCACTACCCGCCGGGCCGTGGCTGGGGTGAAGAAGTCCTGGCAGGCCGGGCAGCGGCGGGTGTTCCGGCCGTGGATTCCCGAGCCGGGGCTGTGGATGCAGTTCGACTGGGGTGAGGGGCCGCGGATCGGCGGTCGGCGCACGTCGTTGTGGTGCGCGTGGCTGCCCTGGTCGAGGTTCCGGGTCGTGATCCCGGTGCTGGACAAGACGTTGCCGACGATCGTGGCATGCCTGGACGCCACATTGCGCCGTCTGGGTGGGGTGCTGGCCTATGTTCTCACCGACAACGAGAAGACGATCACGGTCGAGCACGTCGCGGACATCGCGGTGCGCAATCCGGAGATCGTGCAGGTCGCCCGGCATTACGGGATGACGATCCGCACCTGCGTGCCGGCGGACCCGCAGTCCAAGGGCGGCGCCGAGAACACCGTGAAGATCGCCAAGGCCGACCTGGTCCCGACCAGTGCGAACCTGCTGGACCAGTACCGCAAGTTCTCCGAACTGGAGGCGGCCTGCCGTGACTTCACCACCGGGGTCAACGACCGGATCCACCGCGACACCCGCCGCCGGCCGGCCGAAGCGCTGCGCGAAGAACAACAGCGGCTGCATCCGCTGCCAGCCCAGGCGTTCACGGTCGCGTTCGGCACCACCCGCCGGGTGAACTGGGACTGCACGATCTCGGTCGAGGGCGTGCGCTACTCGGTCCCGCACCACCTGGTCGACACCCGGGTCTGGGCCCGGTTCCACGGCGACGAGCTGATCGTCACCGCCGTCGGCGACACCGGCCCGGCCGAGGTCGCCCGCCATCAGCGGGCCCAGCCCGGACAGCCGTCGATCCACGATGACCACTATCCGCTGAGAGCCCGCCAGGCCGACACCGACCAGCGGGTGCCCCGGGCCCGCACCGCCGACGAGGCCGCGTTCCTGGCCCTCGGCTCCGGCGCCGCCGCCTGGCTGGTCGAAGCCGCCGCCACCGGTGTCCGCGGGGTCCGCCGCAAGATGACCGAGGCCGTCGCCCTGGCCAAGCTGCACGACCCGGCCGACGTCGACCGGGCCCTGGGCACCGCCGCCATGGCCGGCCGGTTCGCCGACAACGACCTGCTCCGGCTGCTGGCCCACCAGCGCGGCGACGACGCCACCGCGACCCGGGCCAGCGAGACCCACAGCCTGCAACCAGGCACTTCTGCCTGGTCCACGTTCGGCACCACGATCGGAGAACAACAGCAGTGACCATCACCCCGCTGCGGGTCACCGGCCCGGCCGGTGACCCCCTCGCCGAAGCGATCGAGCTCACCAAACGGCTGAAACTGCCGCACCTGCGCCGGGCCATGGCCGACCTCGTCCCGACCGCGAAAGCCCAACGCTGGGACCCCGCCGAAGTGGTCCGGGTCCTACTCGCCGAGGAAGCCGCCGGCCGCGACCAGGCCAACCTACGGACCCGCCGCAAACGCGCCGCGTTCCCGTCCGGCAAGACCTTCGGCGACTGGGACGAGACGGCCTCGTCGATCCCGCGGCCGACCCAGGACGCGCTACGCAGCCTGGAATGGGTCCAACGCAAGGAGAACCTGTCGATCTGCGGGCCGTCGGGCACCGGCAAGAGCCACTTCTGCGAGGCCCTCGGCCAGGCCGCCGTCGAGGCCGGCATGACCGTCGCCTGGTTCACCATCGAAGACCTCGGCGTCATGGTCCGCCGGCACCGGCCCGACGACTCAGTCACCCGGGCCATGACCCGGCTGATCCGCACCGATCTGATCATCATCGACGACATCGGGCTGCTACCGGTCTCACCCGACGCCGCCGAAGGCTTCTACCGCCTCGTCGACGCCGCCTACGAACGCCGCAGCCTCGCCGTCAGCTCCAACCTGCACCCTTCCGGCTTCGACGAGATCATGCCCAAGACCCTGGCCACCGCCACCGTCGACCGGCTCCTGCACCACGCCCACGTCGTCGTGACCCAGGGTGACAGCTACCGATTCAACCAAGCCACCGCCGGACAAGGCGTCAAAGCCCTGCACTGAACACAGCACCACCCGCAGCGGGGAACTTAACTGGCCGCCAGCGGGGAGAAACCATGGCCGCCAGCGGGGACAACTACTGGCCGCCTACGGGGCGAACTGACTGGCCATTGACACCTGGAGGGGCCATCCCGCTCCAGGATCTGCGTTCGGGGCGGCCGGGTCGCGGCGGGCGAGGTGCTTGAGAGATGACGTGGGGGCGACCGGGGCGGCGTGGGAGTCGTGGGGCAGCCGAGGCGGCGTGGGAGTGGCGTGAGGGCAACCGGGGCGACGTTGACAGGCGTTAGAGGCGGCCGAGGGCGGGGATGTGGCAGAGGTGGCGGGGGTGGCGGGGGTGGCGGGGGTGGCGGGGGTGGCGGTCGAGGGTTGATGGCGTGGGGACGTGGCGGGAGTAGCCGGAGTGGCGGGGATGCGGGGACCCTGCGGGAGGGGTGGTCTGGGGCGGGCGATGTCGTTGGTGACTCAGCTCCCTAGGGCCAGCCGCGTGCCCGCACCCGGCCATTCCGCGCAACGGCACCGCCCGCGGGAGCCGCAGGGAGCCGGGAGACGCGAGAGATCAATCACGATGCGGATTCCGTTGCCGACAGCGTCACAGCACGCCGAATCCGTCGCCCAGGGAGCCAAGTGCCACCGATACCACTTGCCTTTCGGCGTGCGGCTGTGGGATAACCGTGGGCAGAGCGGCCGGTGTCACCCCTGACCGGCCCGAGACCCGATGGGGCTGACATGGCCAACGCCACCGACCACCTCTGGATGCACTTCACGCGGATGGCCAGCTACTCCGCAGGCGAGGTGCCGACGATCGTGCGCGGCGAGGGCGCGTACGTGTGGGACTCGCAGGGCCGCCGTTACCTGGACGGGCTGGCCGGCCTCTTCGTCGTCAACGCCGGCCACGGGCGCACCGAGCTGGCCGAGGCCGCCGCGAAGCAGGCCGGCGAGCTGGCCTACTTCCCGCTGTGGTCGTACGCGCACCCGAAGGCCGTGGAGCTGGCCGAGAAGATCGCCTCGCTGACCCCCGCCGACCTGAACCGGGTCTTCTTCACCACCGGCGGCTCCGAGGCCGTCGAGTCGGCGTGGAAGCTGGCCCGGGCCTACTTCAAGCGGACCGGCAAGCCCAACAAGCACAAGGTCGTGAGCCGATACCTCGCGTACCACGGCACGTCGATGGGCGCGCTGTCGATCACGGGGCTCCCGGGCATCAAGACCGACTTCGAGCCGCTGGTGCCGGGCGCGGTGAAGGTGCCGAACACGAACTTCTACCGGGCCCCGGAGCACGGCGACTCGCCCGAGGCGTTCGGCCGGTGGGCGGCCGAGGAGATCCGGCGGGCCATCGAGCGGGAGGGGCCGGACACGGTCGCGGCGGTCTTCCTGGAGCCGGTGCAGAACTCCGGCGGCTGCTTCCCGCCGCCGCCCGGCTACTTCGAGCGGGTCCGCGAGATCTGCGACGCGTACGACGTGCTGCTCGTCTCCGACGAGGTGATCTGCTCGTGGGGGCGGCTCGGCGAATACTTCGGCGCGGTCCGCTACGGCTACCGGCCGGACATCATCACCACCGCGAAGGGCATCACCTCGGGGTACGCCCCGCTCGGCGCGATGATCGCCAGCGACCGGCTGATGGAGCCGTTCCTCACCGAGACCGGCATGTTCGCCCACGGGGTGACCTTCGGCGGCCACCCGGTCTCCTGCGCGGTGGCCCTGGCCAACCTGGAGGTGTTCGCCCGGGAGGACCTGATCGGGCACGTCCGGGCCAACGAGGACGCCTTCCGCGCCACCCTGGAGAAGCTGCACGACCTGCCGATCGTCGGCGACATCCGGGGCGACGGCTACTTCTACGGCATCGAGCTGGTGAAGGACAAGGCGACCCGGGCGACGTTCAACGAGGCGGAGTCGGAGCGGCTGCTGCGCGGGTTCCTCTCCACCGCGCTGTTCTCCGCCGGGCTCTACTGCCGGGCCGACGACCGGGGCGACCCCGTCGTTCAGCTCGCCCCGCCGCTGATCGCCGAGCAGCAGCAGTTCGACGAGATGGAGCAGATCCTGCGCGCGGTGCTCACCGAGGCGTGGACCCGGCTGTAGCGCAGCCGCCGCGAACAGGTCCGGCTCATGCGCTACCAGGAGCTGTCGTACTGGCTGTCCACCGTGGACGAACCGTTGACGCCCCGTCCGCCGCTGGGCGGGGACGCCGACGCGGACGTCGTGATCGTCGGGGCCGGGTACACCGGGCTGTGGACGGCGTACTACCTCGCGCTCGCCGACCCGGCGCTGCGGATCACGGTGCTGGAGGCCGAGATCGCCGGGTACGGCGCGTCGGGGCGCAACGGTGGCTGGTGTTCGGCGCTGTTCCCGACCTCGCTGCCGGCGCTGGCCCGTCGGCACGGCCGCGACGCGGCGCTGCGGATGCAGCGGGCCATGCAGGCCACCGTCCGCGAGGTGGGCCGGGTGGCCGCCGCCGAGGGCATCGACTGCGACTGGCACCTCGGCGGGACGGTGACGCTGGCCCGCAGCGCGGCCCAGCTCGGCCGGGCCCGCGCGGAGGTGGCGCAGGCCCACGCGCACGGCCTGACCGCCGACGACCTGGTGCTGCTCGACGCGGCCGAGGCCGCCGCCCGCTGCGCCGCCGACGGGGTACGCGGCGGGACGTACACCCCGCACTGCGCCGTGGTGCACCCGGCCCGGCTGGCGCGCGGGCTGGCCCGGGCGGTCGAGCGTCGGGGGGTGACCGTCCACGAGCGGACGCCGGTGACCGCGATCCGGGCCGGGGCGGCCGTGACCCCGGCCGGGACGGTCCGCGCGCCGGTGGTGGTGCGGGCGACCGAGGGGTACACGCCGGGGCTGCCCGGGCAGCGGCGGACCGTCGCGCCGGTCTACTCGCTGATGGTGGCGACCCCGCCACTGTCCGAGGAGACGTGGGCGCGGATCGGGCTCGCCGGGCGGGAGACGTTCTCCGACCACCGCCACGTGATCATCTACGGGCAGCGCACGGCCGACGGGCGGCTGGCGTTCGGCGGGCGGGGCGCGCCCTACCACTTCGGGTCCCGGGTGCGGCCCGAGTTCGACCGGGAGCCCCGGGTCTTCGCCGCGCTGCGCCGGACGCTGGGCGAGCTGTTTCCGGCGCTCGGGCCGCAGGTGCCGGTGACGCACACCTGGGGCGGCCCGCTGGGCGTGGCCCGCGACTGGTCGGCGTCGGTGGGGCTGGACCGGGCGAGCGGGCTGGCCTGGGCCGGCGGGTACGTCGGCGACGGGGTGGCGACGACGAACCTCGCCGGGCGTACCCTCGCCGATCTGATCCTCGGCGCGGGCAGCGACCTGACCGACCTGCCGTGGGTGGGGCACCGCTCGCCGCGCTGGGAGCCGGAGCCGCTGCGCTGGCTGGCCGTGAACGCGGGCCTGCGGGTGATGCTCTCGGCCGACCGGGCGGAGCTGCGCACGGGCCGGCCGGCCCGGCGGGCCGCCGTGTTCCAGCGCTTCCTGGGCCACTGAGCAGGCCGGGCCCCACGCTGACGGCGTGCGCGGTGCGACCGGCGGTCAGTGGTTCGGCGGGATCACCCGCAGGTGGCCGCGGCGGCCCGTCTGCGGGTTGTGGTGGTGTTGCGGCGCGCCGCCCTGGTCGTCGCTCGGCGGGCGGGGCGGCGCGGGCCGGGCGGCCTCGCGGACGGCCTCGGCGAGGGCGACCAGGTCGTCGGCGCTGGGCGGCGGGGGCTCGAACTCGCCCTCGTGGCGGACCACGTTCCAGCCCCGGGGGGCCGTCAGGCTGCGCGCGTGGGGCTCGCAGAGGTCGTACGTGTGCGGCTCGGCGAAGGCCGCGAGGGGCCCGACCACGGCCGTCGACTCGTTGTAGACATAGGTCAATGTGGCGACCGCTTGCCGGGGGCAGCCGTTTCTTGAGCAGCGCCGTGGTGACCTCACGGCGGGAGGGTATCTCCATTACCGGGTCCGGCGCACCGGTTCGCGTTGCGACACGCCCGTCATCGAGATCACAATTCGCAACATCCGACGCGTCGGGCGGTGACGGGCGGGTCGGCGCGCCGCGACAGCCGCACAGCCGTGGGCGGGGCGACTCGGCGGGCTACCCTGTGCGTCATGACCAGTCCGGAACACCGCCGCCCCGGCCCCGGCCGGCGCGCCCACCGGGACCGGCACGGGCGCGGCCTGCGTGGGCGGCTGGTGCCGGCGACCGTGCCGTTGGCCCGGACCAAGGCCGAGGTCTTCGACGACCTGGTGCTCGACACGGTCGAGACCCTGGAGCGGCGGTTCGCCAAGGAGCTGGCCGGCGTGGAGTTCGCGGTGGAGGACGTGCCGCCCGACCTGAACGTCTACGACTCCGACGTGCTGGAGGACGGCGAGGTGCCGCTGGCCCGGCTGTTGCCGGGGCGTCCCGGCCGGCAGGAGGTCCCGCCCCGGATCGTGCTCTACCGCCGGCCGCTGGAGTTCCGGGCCATGGACCGCGAGGACCTGGCCGACCTGGTGCACGACGTGATCATCGAGCAGGTCGCGAACCTGCTGGGCGTCGACCCGGACGAGCTGGCCTAGCCCGGCCCGGCTTTCCGGGCGCACCCGCCCCGCCCCGGCCGGCAGCGCGGCTGCGCCCCGGCGCGCGCCCCCCGACACGCGCTCCGGACGCCCGGGCCGGGCGGCCCCCACCGCCCCGGCCCGGCGACGCTCAGGCGGCCCGCCGCTTGAGCTTGCGCCGCTCCCGTTCCGAGAGCCCACCCCAGATCCCGAACCGCTCGTCGTGGCCGAGAGCGTATTCCAGGCATTCGGTCTTGACCTCGCACCGCGAGCAGATCCGCTTCGCCTCGCGGGTCGAGCCGCCCTTCTCGGGGAAGAACGCCTCCGGGTCGGTCTGGGAGCAGAGTGCCTGCTCCTGCCACTCCGGCGCGTTCCCGAGCAGGTCGGCCACCTCAAGCTGGCCGTCCATCTAAAGATGCCTCCTTGTCGCGCACCGGCGTCGTCGCCGCTGCAACCCCCCACGCGAAAGGCGTGCGTGTCCGTCCGGTCCCCATTTGTTGCGTTCCGTGCGAACAACCCCATTCAAATTACACGCGTGTAATGCGTGCGCCGTCAAGCCGAACTTGATAATGGAGTCGCCCTCCCGACACGCCGTGGACGGCCCTTGCGGCCGTCCGGCCTCGCAACCTGCCCTATCGATTCAGACCCCGGACGAGTAACGCCCTCCCCGGCGAGTTGCCCGAGTTTTCTTGCCGCGGCGGCCCGCCGGGCGGCTCCGGCGAAGCCGTCGGCGCGGCCTCGGGGGCGGGGCTACGACGCGATGCTGATCTTGGTGGGGCACAGGTTAACGCGACTTGGCCGAGACTGGCCATCGCGCCCGCAACGCCGACAGCGCCCCGTCCACATGATGGACGGGGCGCAGCGGCCGGAGCTGAGCGGTGGGTCAGATCGCCACCGAAGGTACGCTGGTGGGCCAGGTGAACTCCGCGACCGTCCCCCCGGTCACGGTGACCGTCCCGGCGGGTGTGTCCTCATCCCACCAGACGGTATAGAGCCCCGCGGCAAGATCGGGGTAGACGGCACTGTGGAAGGTGCCGTCCTGCACGATGCGCTCACGCACCGCGACGTGGGTGCGCGGCGCGTCCGCGTCGTCGACCCGACTGATCTCGATCTCCCGGCCGTGCAGCTGCCGGCCGGTGTAGATGATCAGGGCACCCGTGTCGCCACCCAGATCGAGGACGACGGTGCCGGTCTCCGTCGGCCCGTACGCGTGGTGATGATGGTGGGCGTGCATCGGTCCGCTCCGTCCGGGTCAGGACGACGCCGGCGGGTTGTTGAACCCGTCGTACGGCGTGCCGAGGAAGGGGAAGTTGCGCAGGAACGGGGCCGTCACGTCGGCGGCGCTCAGCCCCGGCGTGACCGCGCCGGCCGCCGCGTCCGGGGTGAACCCCTTGTCGACCAGCGGCACGGTGACCCCGGCGATGGCCCGCAGCGCGATGCTGACCACGTCGTCGGCGACCCGCCGCCCGTTCGGGAAGCCCGCCAGGTCGCCGCCGAGCACCCCGAACCGGTCCGGCTTGGCGCTGGGCCGGATGGCCGTGTTCAGCCGCAGCATGTCGGCCTGCACGTCGCCGGTGTTGTTGGAGAAGCCCTGGATCAGCCCGGCCGGGATGCCGGTGAGCAGGATCGCCAGCAGGTCCGCGCGGGCCTTCTTCGTCTTGTTCAGCGCGTCCAGCTTGGGGAACACGCCCGGGTAGAGCACCGGGAGCAGGGCGGCCAGCTCCGGCTGCTCGACGAACTTCGCGAACCGCTTGTCCTCCGTGGGCGGCAGCGTGTTCCACTCGTCCTTCTTGGACATCGGCACGATGACCTCGTTGAACAACGGGTTGCCGAGCCGTGACACCTGCACGAACGGGCCGGTCGCGGTGTCCTTCGCCGAGCCGTTGCCGAGGATCCGCGCCTGCTGCCGCGACGCCGACGTCCACACGCCGATGACCGAGGCGCGGTCGTGCGTGCCGTACCGGTTGGCCCGGCGGCGCACCCGGCTCAGCGGCACCTGCACGGCGAGGGTGTGCACGTTCATCCGGTCGGTGGCGTTGACCGGCTCCCCCTCGGCCTTGAACAGCTTCTTGCCGGCCACGTGCAACTGCTGGAACGGCCGCAGGGTGCCCAGGTCGAAGATCGCCCCCAGGTCGACGAAGAACCCGTCGGCGCGCTGCCCGGCGAAGACCTTCTCCCCCGTCGACAGGCTGAACGTGGCCTGCCGGGCCAGGGCCGCGTAGTTCGGGGTGGACAGCGGGCCGACGTTGCACGGCGGGCAGGCCAGCTTGTTGGCCAGCCGGTGCTCCTTGCCGTCGGCGATGCGGGTCAGCGAGTAGAACTGCTTGCGGTTCCAGTTCTTGCTGTCCAGCGACTCGATCGGCCCGGTGTTGTAGAGAAAGCTGTTCGGGTTCGTGATCTCGGTGGTGAATTCGAACCGGTAGGTGACGTCCGGCTTGCCGTCGCCGTCGTTGTCGATATGGATCTCGTACCGCACGTCGTCGCCGAACTCGAAGAAGTTCGGGCCGCCGGAGGGGAGCTGCAACGGCACGTAGTTGGCGATCAGCGTGACCGAGTCGGGACGGTCGGGGCTGACGAACGCGTACAGGTCGGAGCTGTCGGCGACCGGATCCTTCGCGATCTCCGGGGCCTCGCGGTGGGAAGACATGGCGGACCAACCTCACTGGGCAGCAAGCGATCAGGGGAAGAGTGGAGGGGGCCGGCGCAGGGAGCTTGCGCCGGGGAAACGGGACCGGGGTGGCGTCAGCGCTTGCCGGCGGCGCGCCGCAGCCGGTCCGCCAGGCCGCGGTCGCGTACCTCGATCCGGGACGTGCCGACGAAGACGTCCATCGCGTCGCCGCCCCGCAGGTGCACGACGATGGGCTCGTCCTTCTTCCCGCCGGACGACGGGGAGTTCTGCGCCGCGGACAACCCGGGCACGGTGAGCGCGGCGGCCCCGAGGGTGGCACTCGCCGCGGCGGTCAACGTCTGCCGGCGGGTCAGTCGCGGCCAACGCCGCTTCCGCTGATCACTGGACATGGGCAACCTTTCCGGCGCGCGGCGCGTCCGCGCCCGCGGTGACGAAAGGCGGGGCCGGCCGACCGCCGGGCCCGCAGGGGGCCGCCGGCCGCGGCTCTGGCCTCAGCCGCCGCCGGCAGGCAGTGGTACGGCCCGCACGCCGGAAAGGTTCGATGCTAGGGCCGGAGGTGACCGTACGCGGTCGTCCGCTTACGCGCCGGCCGTCCGGCCCGCGCCGCGATGGCCCGCAGCTGCTCCTCGGTGCGCGCCGAGCCGTTGCCCGAGCCGGCCATCCGCGAGATCGTCTCCTCCATCAGCGTGCCGCCCAGGTCGTTGCAGCCGCCGTTGAGCATCGCCGCCGTCCCGGCGTCGCCGAGCTTCACCCAGGAGCACTGGATGTTGTCGATCCGGCCGTGCAGCAGCAGCCGGGCCATCGCGTGCACCGCCCGGTTCTCCCGCCACGTGGGGCCGGGCCGGGCGATGCCGGCGAGGTAGATCGGGGCGTTGGTGTGCACGAACGGCAGCGCCACGAACTCGGTGAACCCGCCGGTGCGGTCCTGCACCCCGGCCAGCACCCGGAAGTGGGCCAGCCACTGCCCGGGGTGGTCGACGTGGCCGTACATCATGGTGGAGCTGGACCGGATGCCGAGCTCGTGGGCCGTCGAGACCACCTCGACCCAGGCGGCGGCCGGCAGCTTGCCCTTGGTGAGCACCCAGCGCACCTCGTCGTCGAGGATCTCGGCGGCGGTGCCCGGGATGGTGTCGAGGCCGGCCTCGCGCAGCCCGGTCAGCCACTCCCGCACCGGCACGCCGGCCTTCGCCGCCGCCGTGACGATCTCCATCGGGGAGAACGCATGCACGTGCATCCCCGGCACCCGGGCCTTGATCGCCCGGATCAGGTCCGCGTAGCCGGTGACCGGCAGCTTCGGGTCGATGCCGCCCTGGAGGCAGACCTCCGTCGCGCCGGCGGCCCACGCCTCCTCGGCCCGGTCGGCCACCTGGTCGACGGAGAGCCGGTAGGCGTCGGCGTCGCGCTCCCGCTGGGCGAACGCGCAGAACCGGCAGCCGACGTAGCAGACGTTGCTGAAGTTGATGTTGCGGTTGACGACGTAGGTGACGTCGTCGCCGACGGTGTCGCGGCGCACGTCGTCGGCGATGCGGCACAGCGCGTCCAGCGCCGGCCCGTCGGCGGCGAACAGGGCGAGCGCCTTCGCCTCGTGGGCCGGCGTCAGCAGCGCCGCCGGGTCGTCGGCGGCCAGCCGCAGCCCGGCCCGCAGCTCGGCGTCCCCGGCGCCGGCGGTCGCCGCCGCGCTCCCGGCCGTGGTCGGTGTCCCGCCGCCGGCCTGGCCCGGCCGCCCGACCTCGGTCCGGGCCGCTCCCGCGCGGCTCGCGTCGGCCTGCGCGGCCACCTCCGACCAGTCGCCGTAGACGTCGTCGAAGTCGCCGCGCCGGTCGCCGGTGCGGCCGGTGGTGTCGATGGTGGCGTGCAGGTCGGTCCGCCCGCCGCCGAACACCTCCTCCGGCTCCTGCCAGGGGCGACCCTGCGGGCGGGCCGTCTCGACGGCGAGCCCGGTCGCCGGGTCGGCCAGCGCGGACACGTGCGGCAGCAGGCGCGGGTCCAGCCACGGGTCGCCGGCCCGGACGTACTCGGGGTAGATCGTCAGCCGCTCGCGCAGCGTGAAGCCGGCCTCCGCAGTGCGCCGGGCCAGCTCGTCGAGCTGCGGCCAGGGGCGCTCCGGGTTGACGTGATCGGGGGTCACCGGCGAGACGCCGCCCCAGTCGTCGATGCCGGCGCGCAGCAGCAGGTCGTATTCGCCGGCGATCAGGTTCGGCGGGGCCTGGATCCGGGCGCCGGGGCCGAGCAGCACCCGTGCCACCGCCACCGTGGCGGCGAGGTCGTGCAGCTCGGCGTCGGGCATGCCGCGCATCGCCGTGTCCGGCTTGGCGCGGAAGTTCTGCACGATCACCTCCTGGAGGTGGCCGTACGCGCGCTGGGCGCGGCGGATCGCGAAGAGCGCGTCGACCCGCTCGGCCGGGGTCTCGCCGATGCCGATCAGGATGCCCGTGGTGAACGGCACCCCGACCCGGCCGGCGTCGTCGAGCACCCGCAGCCGCACCGCCGGCTCCTTGTCGGGCGAGCCGAAGTGCGGGCCGCCCGGCTCCGACCACAGCCGCGTCGCGGTGGTCTCCAGCATCATGCCCATGCTCGGGGCGACGGGCTTGAGCCGCTGGAGCTCCGACCAGGAGAGCACCCCGGGGTTGAGGTGGGGCAGCAGCCCGGTCTCCTCCAGCACCGCCACCGCGCAGGCGCGCAGGTAGTCGAGGGTCGAGTCGTAGCCGCGCGCGTCCAGCCACTCCCGGGCGGCCGGCCAGCGCTCCTCGGGCCGGTCGCCGAGGGTGAACAGCGCCTCCTTGCAGCCCTGCGCCGCGCCCTGCCGGGCGATGGCCAGCACCTCGTCCCGGTCGAGGAAGGCGGCCGGCAGCCGGTGCGGAACGGTGGCGAAGGTGCAGTAGTGGCAGCGGTCCCGGCAGAGCCGGGTCAGCGGGACGAAGACCTTCTTCGAGTACGTGACGACGCCGGGACGGCCGACGTCGCGCAGGCCGGCGTCGCGGATGTCACCGGCGACGCGGAGCAGCTCGTCGAGGGTGCCGCCCCGGGCGGCGAGCAGCGCGGCGGCCTCGTCGACGTCCAGCGCGAGCCCGGAGGCGGCCCGGCGCAGGGCGCGCTCGATGCTGGCCGCGGTGGGGCGGGGCTCGGTGCGATCAACCATCCGCCCAGCCTATGCGCCCTGCCCCCGGCCCTGATCCGCTGGCCAGGCCACCTTCGACGCGACGGCCTCCCCGGACACGGCCGGTGACGGGCGGGCGGTGGCCCACGGCGGCTCTCCGGGCTGACTGTCCGTCACGCCCTGCCGACCCCGACAGACATCCCTCGCTCCCTTTGCTCTGCACCCACGGGCGCAACACCGGGGGCAGGCTGGGCGGATCCAAGGTCGCGGATGGAGCGGGTTCGGCGATCCCGTCACGGTCCGTAGCGCGTTGCGTATCCGGGTGCAGAGCAAAGGGGGCGGGCGGGGTGGCACGCGCCGACCTCGGGCAGTGACGCTCGGCCACGCGACGGTGACCGCTGTGTCGGAAACGCGTCGGGTGGGCTCCCGGCGGCCGTGCCCCGCCAGGGAACCCACCCGACGAACGGCGGCTCAGTCCTCGCGCGGGAAGCGCTGGGTGCGGTCGGCCTCGGCGTCAGGGTTGCGCTCGCCGCCCGAAGCGCCCGGCTCGCCGGGCTGACGCGGGATCGCCTGGGTCGGGTCGGCCGACGGCGGCTGCCCGAACGGCGGCGCGGACGCCGCCATGGGCTGCGGCGGGGGGAACGGCGAGGCCGGCTGCGCGCCCGCCGGGGGCGGCGTGAACGGAGGGCCGGACTGCGGCGGGGCCGGGTACGGCGGCGCGGAGGCCGGGGGCGCGGACGCCGGCGGGGCGGAGAACGGCGGGGCGGCGGCCGGGGGCGCGGACGCCGGGGCGAACGGCGAGGCCGGCTGCCCGTACTGGCCGGGCTGGCCGGCGGGGGCGTGGCCGGGCTGCTGGCCGGCGACCGGGTAGCCGGCCTGCTGCCCGGCGGGCGGCCAACCGCCCTGCTGCGCCGGGCCCCACCCCTGCGGACCCGGCTGACCGGGCTGCTGCTGCGGCCAGCCCGGTTGCGGCTGGCCGTACATGCCGGGGGCCGGCTTCGGCTTCGGGGTGAAGTAGAGGGCGCGCCAGACCCGGAAGACCACGAACGCGCCGGACGCGAAGATCGCCAGCCAGGCGGCCCGGGTCAGCAGGCCGAGGAAGGCGTCGAGCACCTCCGCCTTGGCCAGCCGGTCCACCGTCCAGATCAGCAGGGTGAGCGCGGCGAGCAGGGCGGCGAAGGCGTACTCGCCCAGCGCCACCTGGACGATCAGCTTCGCCCGCTGCGCCACCGGGGCGACGTGCGTGGCGAGCAGCACGGCCAGCACCGGCAGCACGGCCGCCTCCGGGCCGGCGAACGCCATAAAGCCGCTGTCCGCCCGGGTGTAGAAGGTGCTGCCCTCGGTCGGGGCGAGCAGCCGGATCAGGCCGACGAACAGCAGCACGGCGTTCGCGCCGAGCAGCGCCAGCGCGATCAGCTCGCGTAACGGGTCGGTGAGGCGACGGGCCGGGGTGGCGGGGTGGGACGCGGGCGTCGCGTCACCGGACGCGGGCTCGGCGGGGCTGGTCACGAACTCCCCCTCGGGGCGGTAACGGACAGTTGCCGAAGTGAGCCTAGTCTCCCCGGGCACCGGCGACCCCGGCACGGGGCGTGCGGGAGGATGGGCGGCATGCGCATCGTCGTACTGGCCGGCGGCATCGGGGGGGCCCGATTCCTGCTCGGCGTCCGGGCGTACGCCCGCGAGGTGGGCGCCGAGGTGACCGCCGTGGTCAACGTCGGCGACGACCTCTACCTGCACGGGCTCAAGGTCTGCCCCGACCTGGACAGCGTCATGTACACCCTGGGCGGCGGGGCCGACGCCGAGCGGGGCTGGGGCCGGGCCGACGAGACCTGGACGGTGAAGTCGGAGCTGGCCGCGTACGGCGCGGAGCCGACCTGGTTCGGGCTCGGCGACCGGGACGTCGCCACCCACCTGGTGCGCACCACGATGCTCACCGGCGGGTACCCGCTGTCTGCGGTCACCGAGGCGCTGGCGGCGCGCTGGCAGCCCGGCGTACGCCTGCTGCCGGCGACCGACGACCGGCTGGAGACGCACGTGGTGGTGAGCGACCCCGACGGCGGCGGACAGCGGGCGATCCACTTCCAGGAGTGGTGGATCCGGTACCGCGCCGGCATCCCCACCCACCGGTTCGTCTTCGTCGGCGCGGAGGCGGCGAAGCCCGCGCCCGGCGTGCTCGACGCGGTCGCCGCCGCCGACGTGGTGCTGGTCGCGCCGAGCAACCCGGTGGTGAGCGTCGCCCCGGTGCTGGCCGTGCCGGGGCTGCGCGAGGCGCTCGCCGCCGGCCGGGCCCCGGTGGTCGGGGTGTCCCCGATCGTCGGCGGGGCGGCGGTGCGCGGGATGGCCGACCGCTGCCTGGCCGTGCTCGGCGTCGAGTGCAGCGCCGCCGGGGTGGGCGGCCTCTACGGCGGCCGGTCCTCCGGCGGGCTGCTGGACGGCTGGCTGGTGGCCCCCGAGGACGCCGACACGGTGGTGCCGGGCGTGCCGGTGCGGGCGGTCCCGCTGCTGATGACCGACGAGGCGGCGACGGCGGCGATGGTGCGGGCGGCGGTGGAGCTGGCGTGAGGCTGGAGATCCTGCCGGTGCTGGGCATCGGCGACGTCACCGAGGGTGACGACCTGGCGGCGCTGATCGCCACCGCCGCGCCGTGGCTGCGCGACGGCGACGTGCTCGTGGTGACCAGCAAGATCGTCTCCAAGGCGGAGGGGCGGCTGGTGGACGTGCCGGCCGACGGGCCGGAGCGGCTGGCCGCCCGGGACGAGGCGCTGGCCGCCGAGACCGCCCGGGTGGTGGCCACCCGGGGGGCGACCCGGATCGTGCAGACCCACCACGGCTTCGTGATGGCGTCGGCCGGCATCGACGCCTCGAACGTCGACAAGACCCGGCTGGTGCTGCTCCCGCAGGACCCGGACGCCTCGGCGCGGGCCCTGCGGGCGGCGCTGCGCGAGCGCTACGACCTGGACGTCGCGGTGATCGTCACCGACACGATGGGCCGCCCCTGGCGCAACGGCCTCACCGACGTGGCGCTCGGGGTGGCCGGGATGCCGGCGATCCGCGACCACCGGGGCGAGGTCGACCCGTACGGCAACGAGCTCCAGCTCACCCAGATGGCGGTCGTGGACGAGCTGGCCGGCGCCGGCGAGCTGATCAAGGGCAAGTGCGACCAGGTCCCCGTGGCCGTGGTGCGCGGCTACCTCACCGCGACCGCGCCCGACGACGGCGTCGGCGCGCGGGCGCTGGTCCGCGACGCGGAGCTGGACCTGTTCTCGCTCGGCACGGCGGAGGCGCGCGCGGCCGGGCTGGCTGCCGCCGCGACCCTGTCCGACGGCCCCGGCGAGGCCCCCGCCGACCCGGCGGCGGTGGCGCGGGCCATCGCCGCGGTGGCCGGCGTGGTCGCCCCCGGCACGGCCTTCACCCCCGTCACCGACGCCGAGGTACGCGCGGCGCTGGTCGCCACCGTGCCCGGCTGGCCGCAGCGGGCCACCGTCCTGGTGCTCGGGCAGCCGCCGACGCCGGTCGACCCGGCCGGCCTGGTGCGCCTCGGCGCGGATCTGCAACGCCTGCGCACCGCCCTGGCCGCCGAGGGCGTCCCGTCGGCCCTGCTGCCGCCCCCGCCGGGCAGCACGGCCGCCGCCTGCCTGGCGCTCTGAGCCGAGCGGAACGGCCCGCCGGCCCCGGCCGGGGCTACGGCCCGCCTGCTGACGCCGTGGGTCGCCCGCTGACGCTGTGCGGCCCGCCTGCCAGGGCTGCGGATCGCCCGCCGGGGCTGCGGATCGCCCGCTGGCGCTGCGGGTCGCCCGGCCGGGCTCACGCGTCGAGGATGGCGCGGCCCAGTGGGGTGAGGGTGTGCAGGACGGTGTTGCGGTCACGGTGGCTCACCAGCAGGCCGGCGTTGCGCAGCACGGTGGCGTGCTGGCTCGCCGCCGCCGGGGAGATGCGCAGCCGGCGGGCCACCTCGCCGGTGGTGCAGCCGGCGTCGGTGGCCTCCAGCACCGCCGCCCGGGTGCGGCCGAGCAGCGCGGCCAGCGCGTCCCGCCCGGCGCCGGCCCGGGTCGACGCGCCGCCGCCGACCTCCGCCGGGACGAGCCCGCCCAGCCGGTCCACCGGATAGACGAGCACCGGTGGCAGGTCCGGGTCGGCCAGCGCCACGGGGGTGCCGGCGCAGAAGAACGACGGCACCAGCAGCAGGCCCCGGCCGTCGAGGTGCAGCTCCCGGCTCTCCGGGTAGCCGTGGATCTCCAACACCCCCGACTCCCAGCGGGCGAGCGGGCGGAAGCTGTCGAGCAGCCCCGCGACGCCCCCGTCGAGCAGGGCGCGGGCGCGCCGCATCCGGTCCGATTCGATCGCGGCCTGGATGTGCGCCCAGTACGGGCTCAGCGCCAGCTCGCGGTACCGCTCCATGGAGTCCGTCAGGTGGCGCAGCACCTCGGGCTCGCCCCGGGCCAGCGCGGCCGCCGAGGAGGGCAGCGGGTGCTCCCCGGCCATCCGGGTCATGTCGCGGCGCAGCAGCCGCACGGGGGTGCTGCGGACGGCCTCCAGGCCCTCCGTCAGCCCCTGAAGGCCCTCGTGCGGGGTGAGGAAGTCGGGGAAGTAGCCCCGCCCCGGGTTCAGCGCGAACAGCAGCCGGAGCGGCTCCGCGCCGACCAGCCGGCGCAGCTCCCGGGAGACGCCCCGCCGCCAGCCGGAGGTCAGCGGGTCCGGGCTGCGGACCTGGAGCACGTGCACGCTGAGGATCAGCTCCCAGAGCGGGTCCGCGCCCGGGGCCACCCGGGTCCGGAGGACGTCGTCGGGCGAGAAATAGATCTTCAGCATTGGGTCGCTCCCGTGCGGCGGGCAGAGAGGGAGGCACTGCCGACCGTTCGCACTGTACCCGGGCGGCAGTTATCTCCACTTTTAAGCGTGGGCTGAAAAACCTCGACGTCCCCGGTCGGCCTTCGGCATGCTCTGGGTTGTCCCGCACGGGCCGTCCGTCATAGACGCCGGCCCGAGCCACCGGGGCCGGGGAGGATCCGGCGGACGGGCGGCACCACGAGGGTCTGCGGCCCTTGCTCCGCAGAGGTGTCCCCGTCCGCCAACCCGGCCGGGCCGAGGCCCGCCCGGCTCTGGGCGCCCGGTCAGTCGATCCAGAGCGCGACCCGGTGGTCCTCGTCCGTGACGTACCAGCAACGGCCGTCGGCCTCGGCCAGCCCCTCCACGTGGTGGAACGGTGCCAGGTCCGCCACCAGCTCGCCCGGCACGAGGTGCCCGGCCGCCTTCTCCAGCCGGAACCGGACGTGCCGCGAGGTGACGTCGCCGCCCTGCGGATGGTCGTCGAGCAGCACCGAACCCTTGCCCAGCGCGTCGATCGAGCCGACGATCGCCGCGTAGCCGCCGTCGGGCAGCGGCACGAGCGCGCGGAAGCCGGTGAGCGCCCCCGGCGGGGTCACGCCGGTCAGGGCGTACGCGCCGAGGGCCCGCGGCCAGTCCCCGCCGTCGAAACTCTCCGGCACCCCGGCCACCTCGACCAGGATCGGCTCCCCGTCGACGGTCACCGGGAAGCGCAGGCCGAGCAGCACCGTCCCGTGCGGGGTGAACGCCGCCGCCTCGACGTTGAGCGGCAGGTCGCCCTCGGCGAGCCGGCTCACCCAGCCCTTCGCGCGGGCGGTGCCCCGGGCCACCGTCTCGCCGATGAACCGTTCCCGCACCCGCCGACCCGGCGGCAGGGTGGCCAGCTCGGCGGCGGCCAGCGCGTCGTTGACCGCCCGGTGCAGCCGGAACCGGTTGCGCACCACCCGCACGGGCAGCCGGCCGCCGACGGCGTCGTCCTCGCGGAACCGGGCCACGAACGCACGTCGGGGGCGCAGCGGGCCCGCCTTCGAGCCGAAGTGGGAGCCGAAGACGTAGACCCAGCCGTCGTGGTGGGCCAGCGCCTCGCCGTCCTCGGTGCGGCCGTTCTCGACGCCGGCGTCGGCGTCGACGTGGTGGGCGGACCACTCGCCGTCGTCGTGTTCGAGCAGCAGGGCCAGGCACTGCTCGACCGGGCCCTCGTCGAGGACGGTCCAGAATCCACGCCGGGCACGGTGGGCGGCGAGCACGGCCGGCGAGCGCACCGGCAGCAGATCACTGGCCTCGTTGCCGGCGACGACGAACTCGACAAGTCGCAAGGTCACCCGCATAGGGTGGCACCCGTGCCAGATGCAAGGAAGGGCCCCCTGTTAACGCATTCTGTCGAGCAGGGGCCCCCGCTTAACAGCCATGTCCCCAGGTACGCGGCGCTGCACGGCGACGCGACCGCCGTACTCGAAGGGTGGACGCCGACCGGCGCGGCGGCCGGCGCGGCCCGGGACCGCACCCTGGAGCTGCTGGCCGCCGGGCCGGTGGCCCTGGCCCGCGAGCACCGGGCCGGACACGTGACGGCCAGCGCGCTGGTGCTCGACCCGACCGGCGGGCGGGTGCTGCTCTGCCTGCACGGCAAGTTCCGCAAGTGGGTGCAGCTCGGCGGGCACTGCGAGCCCGCCGACCGGACCCTGGCCGGCGCGGCGCTGCGCGAGGCCGGCGAGGAGTCGGGCATCGCCGGCCTTGTCGTCGACCCGGTCCCGATCGACGTGGACGTCCACGAGGTCGCCTGCCAGGGCGGGTCGCTGCACTACGACGTGCGGTTCGCGGTCTTCGCGCCGGCGGGCGCGACGGAACGGGTCAGCGACGAGTCCGAGGCGCTCGGCTGGTTCGCGCCGGACCGGCTGCCGGAGCCGCTGGCCGGCGGCACCGCCCAGCTCGTCGCCCCGGCCCTGGCCGCCCTGCGCCGCCGCACCGGCTGACCCGGCCCGCCCGGCTGACCCGGCCCGCCCGGCCGCCAAGTTGCGGGCGACCGGGAGACCGTGCGACCGGGCGACTGGGCGGCGGGACAGTGGGCCTGCGACCGGACAGCGGGCCGCCGCCCGCCCGGGGTCAGACCAGGTTCTCCTCGCCCCGGTCCTTCAGCTCGTCGACCAGGGCCTTCACGTCCTGGGCGCGGTCGCGGGGGCAGACCAGCACGGCGTCCGGGGTGTCGACGACGATCAGGTCGTGCACGCCGAGGGCGGCCACCAGCCGGCCGGAGTGCGGCACCACGACCAGCCCGCTGGCGTCGCGCAGCAGCACGCCCGGCTTGGCGTCGGTGCCCAGGACCACGTTGCCGGCCGCGTCGGCGGGCAGGACGTCGCCGAGGGTGTGGAAGTCGCCGACGTCGTTCCAGCCGAAGTCGCCGGGGACGGTGGCGACCCGCCCGGCGGTCGCCGCGCCCTCCATCACCGCGTAGTCGACGGAGATCTTCGGCAGGGTCGGCCAGACCGTGCCGAGGACGTCGTCCTGCTCGGGGGTGCCCCAGGCGGCGGCGATCGCGGTGATCCCGGCGTGCAGCGCCGGCTGCTGGCGGGCCAGCTCCGCGAGGAACACGTCGACCCGCCAGACGAACATGCTGGCGTTCCAGAGGTGGTGCCCGGAGCGGAGGTACGCCTCGGCGACCTCGGCGGCCGGCTTCTCCTTGAACTCCAGCACCGGCCGCAGTGGACCGTCGGCGGCCGGGTCGCCGGTGTGCAGGTAGCCGTAGCCGGTCTCGGCGCGCGTCGGGGTGATGCCCACCGTCATCAGCAGCCCCTGCTCCGCGCCGGTCACCGCCTCGGCGACCGTGGCCCGCCAGACGTCGGCGTCGCGGATCAGGTGGTCGGCGGCGAAGGAGCCCATCACCGCGCCCGGCTCGCGCTGCGCGATCACCGCCGCGGCGAGGGCGATGGCCGCGCAGGAGTCCCGGGGTGAGGGCTCGACGAGGATGTTCTCCTCGGGCAGGCCGGCCAGTTGCCGCGCCACCGCCGCGACGTGCGCGGCTCCGGTGACCACCAGGGTGCGCTCCGGCGTGGTCAGCGGAGCCAGCCGGTCCACCGTTGCCTGGAGCAGGGACGCGGGGGTGCCGGTGAGCGGGTGGAGGAACTTGGGATGGCCCGCACGGGACAACGGCCACAACCTTGTGCCGCTGCCGCCCGCCGGGATGACGGCGTAGAGCATCAGCACATCATGCCCGAACCCGCACGGTACGGGCGCATCGTCACGCCGCGCGGCGTCAGGCGCGGGCCCGGGTCCACGCCGCGATGTGCACCTCGGCGCTGGACTCCCAGGTGAACTCCTTCGCCCGGTCGAAGCCCGCCTTGGCCAGCGACAGCCGGCGCTGCTCGTCGTCGAGCAGGGCGGCCAGGTCGGTGGCGATCTGCTCCGGGGCCTCGCTCGTGTACGCCACCGCGTCGCCGCCGACCTCGGGCAGCGACAGCCGCGGCGTGGTCAGCACCGGTGCGGCGCAGGCCATGGCCTCCAGGATCGGCAGGCCGAACCCCTCGCCGTACGACGGGTAGGCGGCGACCAGCGCGCCGCCGAGGAAGCCGGGCAGGTCGGCGTAGCGCAGGTAACCCGGGCGCAGCAGGCGCAGGTGCGACGGCACCTCGGCGACGGCCCGGTCGATGTCGTCGTCGTGCCCCTGACCGCCGGCGACCACCAGGGCGGGCGGGTCCTGCCGGTCGGCGACCGCGCGCGCCCAGCCCCGGATCAGGTTCGGGACGTTCTTGCGGGGCTCCTTCGCGCCGAGGAAGGCGACGTAGCTGCTGTCGCCGAGCCCCAGCCGGGCCCGGACCCGGGCCTTCTCCTCCTCGCCGGGCGCGTGGAAGGCGGCGTGGTCGACCCCGTGGTAGGCGACGTCGATGCGGGTCGGGTCGGCGTCGAGCAGCCGGATCAGCTCGTCGCGGGTGGCCTTGCTGGGCACGATCACCCGGGCGGCCCGGCGCAGCGACGTCTTGATCGCGCTGCGGAAGAACGTGCGGCGGGACTTGTCGTAGTGCTCCGGCTCGGTGAAGAACGTCGCGTCGTGCACGGTCACCGTGACCGGACAACCCGCCCGCAACGGGCAGGTGTAGAAGGGCGAGTGCAGCACCTGCGCGCCGACCTGCTGGGCCAGCAGCGGCAGGCCGGTCTGCTCCCAGGCGAGCCGGGCCGGGCGGTGGGCCACGGCGGCCGGGGCGGCGACGATCTCCGCGCCGGGCAGCATCCGGGAGTAGCGCTCCAGGTCGGTGCGCAGGCCGACCACGGCCAGGTCGACCCCGTGGCCGCACACCTTCCCGAGGGCGCCGAGCAGACCGTCGACGTATCGACCGACGCCGCCCCGGTCGGCGGGGACACTCGTGGCGTCGATGAGTACGCGGGGCGGACGACCGGCGGTCACGGGGCGACTCCTTGCGGTGGCGAATCTGTGGGGAACAACACTCCGGGCAAGCCTACGCCGGTGCCGGGCCCGGTCGCTGACTGCGACCCGACCGTTCGTCGACTTGTCACCGTCGAGGGATACGGGTCCCGGCGGCGTATCGTTCGCGCCGATGGCCGACAACATTGCCCGGGTGTTCGCCGCGGCGATCGCACCCGATCCCGCGCAACCCCTGCTGACCTGGTACGACGACGCCACCGGCGAGCGCACCGAACTGTCCGGCGCGACGCTGGCGAACTGGGTGGCGAAGACCGCCAACCTGCTGACCGACGAGGTGGCCGCCGGCCCGGGCGAGTCGGCCGGGGCGCTGCTCCCACCGCACTGGCAGACCGCCGCCGTGCTGCTGGGCTGCTGGTCGGCCGGACTGGTGGTGGTCGACGCGCCGGGGGCGGTGGAGGTGCTCTTCGCCGCCGCCGACCGGGTCGGCGAGGCCGACGCCTGGCCGGCCGGCGAGCGGTACGCGCTGGCGCTCGCCCCGTTCGCCCTGCCGCTGCGCGAGGTGCCCGCCGGCTTCGCCGACTACGTGGTCGCCGTGCGCGCGCACGGCGACCACTTCACCCCGTACGCCGCCGGTGGGCCGGCCGACGCGGAGCTGCTGGGCCGCGCGGCGGCCCGGGCCGCGGAGCTGGGGCTCGCCCGGGGCGACCGGGTCCTGCTGGACGTGGCCGCCCACCCGGACCCGGTCGACTGGCTGCTCGCCCCGCTGGTGGCCGGCGCGTCGACGGTGCTGTGCGCCAACGCCGACCCGGCCCGGCTGCCCGCCCGTGCCGAGACGGAACGGGTCACCCGCACCCTGGCCTGACGGGCGTCCGGGCGGGGCGGCCCGGGGCAGCAGGCGGGGCGGCCCGGGACAACGGTCAGGAGCGGGCCGGCGCCTCGGGGGCGGGGCGGCGCTGGGCGAACGCGGCGAAGGCCGTCAGCGACTCCGGGTTGGCCAGGGCGCCCTTGGCCGCCGCGTCGTCCACCGGTGTGCCGGTGAGGATCTTCTTCACCGGCACCTCCAGCTTCTTGGCGCTCAGCGTGCGCGGCACGGCCCGGACCTGGTGGATCTCGTCGGGCACGTGCCGGGGCGACAGGGCGGTACGCAGCTCGCGGCAGATCTTCTTCCGCAGCGCGTCGTCGAGTTCGAGCCCGTCGGCGAGCACCACGAACAGCAGCAGCTCCCCCGCGCCGCCCTCGTCGTCCTCCAGGTGCACCACCACCGAGTCGACGACCTCGTCGAGGCCCTCGACGACGGAGTAGAACTCGGCGGTGCCGAGCCGCACGCCGCCCCGGTTGAGGGTGGCGTCGGACCGGCCGGTGATCACGCAGCCGCCCCGCTCGTTGATCGTGATCCAGTCGCCGTGCCGCCACACGCCCGGGTAGAGCTCGAAGTACGCCTCCCGGTAGCGGGACCCGTCCGTGTCGTTCCAGAACCCGACCGGCATGCTCGGCATCGGCGCGGTGATGACCAGCTCGCCCAGCTCGCCGAGGACCGGCGTGCCGTCGGCCGAACGCGCCTCCACCCGCGCGCCGAGCGCCCGGCAGGTGATCTCCCCGGCGTGCACCGGCAGCAGCGGCACCCCGCCGACGAACCCGGTGCACACGTCCGTGCCGCCG
This sequence comes from Micromonospora sp. WMMD712, assembly GCF_029581295.1. Taxonomy (NCBI): domain Bacteria; kingdom Bacillati; phylum Actinomycetota; class Actinomycetes; order Micromonosporales; family Micromonosporaceae; genus Micromonospora; species Micromonospora sp. WMMD712. The sequence continues at coordinate 5,831,295 of NZ_CP120743.1, read as the reverse complement.
GAGAGCGACTGGAGCTGGAGGTCGGTGCCGACCGCCTCGTAGACCCAGGTGAAGCCCTCGGCGGGCAGCGGCGCGCCGGTGGAGCCGACGCCGCGCAGCGCGGACAGGTCGGCGACCTCGCGCGGCACCAGCCCGGCCTTGCGGCAGGCCAGCAGGAACGGCGCGGAGGTGCCGAAGTAGGTGGTGCCGGTCTCGGCGGCCAGCCGCCACAGCCCGCCCAGGTCGGGGTGGCCCGGGTTGCCGTCGAACAGCACGATCGCCGCGCCGACCGCCGGCGCGGAGACCAGGAAGTTCCACATCATCCAGCCGGTGGTGGTGAACCAGAAGAACCGGTCGCCCGGGCCCAGGTCGTGGTGCAGGGCGAGCATCTTCAGGTGTTCCAGCAGGATCCCGCCGTGGCCGTGCACGATCGGCTTGGGCAGCCCGGTGGTGCCGGAGGAGTAGAGCACGTACAGCGGGTGGTCGAACGGCACGCCGGCGAAGGTCAGCGGCTCGTCGGTCGGCGCGGCCAGCTCCGCCCACGGCAGCGCACCGTCGGGGGCCGGGCCGGCCGGGTCGAGGTACGCGACGGCGACGGTGTGCTCCAGCGACGGCAGGGCGGCCCGGATCGCGGCCACCTCGCCGCGCCGGTCGACGGGCTTGTCGCCGTACCGGTAGCCGTCGACGGCGACGAGGACCTTCGGCTCGATCTGCCGCCACCGGTCGGTGACGCTGCGGGTGCCGAACTCCGGCGCGCAGGACGAGAAGATCGCGCCGAGGCTGGCGGTGGCCAGCAGCAGCACGTACGTCTCGGGGATGTTCGGCGCGTACGCGGCGACCCGGTCGCCGGGGCCGACGCCGAGGCGGCGCAGCCCGGCCGCCACCCGGCGGACCTGCTCGCGCAGCCCGACGGCGGTCAGGGTCTGCGGCGCGCGGGTCTGCCCGTGCGCGATCACCACCGGGTCGTCGTCGCCGAGCCCCGGCATGCGCAGTACGTTCTCGGCGTAGTTGAGCGTGGCCCCGGGGAACCAGCGGGCGCCCGGCATCGCCGGGTCGGCCAGGGTGGCCGTCGGCTCGGTATGCGCGACGACGCCGAAGTGGTCCCAGACGGTGCGCCAGAACCCGTCGAGGTCGGTGACCGACCACTCCCACAGCGCGGCGTAGTCGGCGAACTCCAGCCCCCGGTGCTCCGCCAGCCAACGCAGGTAGGCACCGATCCGGGACCGCTCGCGCACGTCCGCCGGCGGTGTCCACAGCACGTCACCCACAGCTCCACCCTCCTCCAGGCCCGGACCGCGCCGTCACGTGGGCCGTGATGCCATCTTGCCCTATGTCGCAGGGACATTGTCCGCCCCGGTCCCCACCCGCCGGGGCGTGCCCGCCCCACACCCCCGCCGCCCGCGCTGTGTGGGGTGCAAGGAAGGGCCCCTTGTTAACGCATACGGTAGAGAAGGGCACCCTTCTCACACCCGGCCGGCGGGCGGCGGGCGGGGCGGTGGCGGGCGGGGCGGCCAGGCGGGCGGGGCGGGGCGGGTCAGGCCTCGCGGTGGGCCTGGATCGCGCGGCGGCGGGCCAGCCGGTGGGCGCGGCGGATCTCCGCCTCCCGGTAGCGGCGCTCGTCCTCCGGGGTCTCCGGCAGCACCGGCCGGACCGGGCGGGGCAGGCCGCCCACGTCCACCCCCACGAAGACCAGGTACGCCGTGGCGACCGGCACCGGCTCGTCCTCGGCCGAGTCCCAGCGCTCGGCGACCACCCGCACGCCCACCTCCATCGAGGTCTGCCCGGTCCAGTTGACCTGGGCGTGCGCGTGCACCAGGTCGCCCACCCGGACCGCCTCGGAGAACACGATCTCGTCGATCGCGGCCGTCACCGCCGTGCCGCCGCTGTGCCGGGCCGCCGCCGCGCCCGCCACGTCGTCGACGAACTTCATCAACACCCCTCCGTGCACGGTCCCGTACAGATTGACATCGACCGCGGTCATGATTCGACTGAGCGTGACGCGGGAGTACGACGTGGGTTTTCCCTGCGGGGGCGCAGAGGGCTGCGGCGCGGCGGAGGGGTGATCTGTCATGCCGGAAACGGTACGGTGCGCCAATGCGACATCTCTGGAGCTTCCTCGCCGGGCTGGCGGTGGCGCCCGTCACCTGGGCGCTGCTCGCGCTCGGGCAGGACGGGTCGACCCGCACGATCACCCGGTGGGTGGAGATCGGCACGTTCAACACGGCCAACCTGATCGAGCCGGGCGTCTACCTGGCCGTCGCCGGCGTCCTGCTCGGTCTGCTCGGCACCCTGCGATTCTCGCCGCTCGGCCCGCTGGTCGCCGGGCTGCTGCTGATCGCCCCGTACGTCGGGATGTTCGTCGCGCCGTTCGAGGTGCGCGACCGCGTCCCGGAGGGCTGGAAGGCGCTGGGCGACCCGCTGCCGCTGTTCCTGCCCGTGCAGAACGGCACACTCTTCCTGGTCGGCGCGCTGCTGCTGATGGCCACGTTCAGCAGGCAGCGGTGGCGGCGCTGGCCCCGGCCGGCGGTCGCGCCCGCGCCGGCGCAGCGGCCGGAGGACACCGGCCCCGGCACCTTCACGCTCACCGACTGGCCGTCGGGCGGCAGCGCGGCGGAGCGGGACACCGCCCCGCTCACCCTGGGCTACCCGGACCAGCCGCCGCCGGAGCCGCTGCCCCGCCGCACGGCCGGCGAGTCTCCCTGGTCGGCCCCGCCGCGTCGCGCCGAGGACACCACGACCGAGCTGCGCTGACGAGACCACCGTCGGGCCCGGGGCGCGCGGGTCTCCCCGCCGCCGCGCCCCGGCCCGGCACGTCGAGTGGGCCGGAAGCCAACACCTCTGGCCCGGCACGTCGAGCCAACCGGACGCCGGCACCCCGGGCCCTGCCGGCCCCGCCGTCGGCCGGGGCCACGCCAGGAGCCGGACCGGCGGGTCAGCCGCGCAGGAGCTGGCGGGCCATCACGATGCGCTGGACCTGGTTGGTGCCCTCGTAGATCTGGGTGATCTTGGCGTCCCGCATCATCCGCTCGACCGGGTAGTCGCGGGTGTAGCCGTACCCGCCGAGCAGCTGCACGGCGTCGGTGGTGATCTCCATGGCGGCGTCGGAGGCGAAGCACTTGGCCGCCGCGCCGAAGTAGGTCAGGTCGGCGTCGCCCCGCTCGGACTTTCCGGCGGCGGCGTACGTCAACTGGCGCGCCGCCTCCAGCTTCATGCCCATGTCGGCGAGCATGAACTGGACGCCCTGGAACTCGGCGACCGCCTTGCCGAACTGCTTGCGCTCCTGGACGTACCCCTTGGCGTAGTCGAGCGCGCCCTGGGCGATGCCGACGGCCTGCGCGGCGATGGTGACCCGGGTGTGGTCGAGGGTCTTCATGGCGGTGGCGAAGCCCGTGCCCTCCGCGCCGATCATGCGGTCGGCGGGGATGCGGACGTTGTCGAGGTAGACCTCACGGGTCGGCGAGCCCTTGATGCCGAGCTTCTTCTCCGGGGCGCCGAAGCTAACGCCCTGGTCAGACTTTTCGACCACGAACGCCGAAATGCCCTTGGAACGGGCTGTGGGATCCGTCACGGCGAAGACGGTGTAGAAATCCGACACTCCGGCGTTGGTGATCCACCGCTTCACCCCGTTGAGCACCCAGTGGTCGCCGTCGCGGACCGCCCGGGTGGTCATCGACGCGGCGTCGCTGCCGGCCTCCGGCTCGGAGAGGCAGTAGGAGAACATCGCCTCACCGGCGGCCACCGGGGTCAGGTAGGCACGCTTGAGCTCGTCGGAGCCGGCCAGGATCAGCGGCATGGTGCCCAGCTTGTTGACCGCCGGGATCAGCGAGGACGAGGCGCAGGCCCGGGCGACCTCCTCGATCACGATGGCCGTGGCCAGGGCATCCGCGCCGGCGCCGCCGTATTCGACGGGGATGTGCGGCGCGTGGAAGTCGGCGGAACGCAACGCGTCGTAGGACGCCTTGGGGAACTCGCCCGTCTCGTCGGCCTCGGCGGCGTGCGGGGCCACCTTCGCCGCACAGACCTCACGCACCGCCTCGCGGACGGCCTCGTGCTCCTCGGGCAACCGGTAGACGTCGAACGACTGCTCTGCGGCCATGTCGGCCCCTCCCCTTCACGGCTATCATGCCCAGTCTGTAGCGTCTCGGAACCGCCGACCGCGCAGACTGAAGGATAGCGACCAGCGCTCAGTTGATCCTTACCGGCGCGTAGGCTCGGGCCTGACCGAAGCGTCGACGCGACGCGGCGCGCGGAGGTCGACGCGGCACGGCGAGCAGAAAACGACACAATTCCCCTTCGGTGCCGGCCAGGCGCCGCAGCCGAATGCGACGCGAGCAAGCGCCGCCAGCGCGAGCGGAGAAGACAGGCGTGACGATCCCGTACCCGAACACCCAACCGATGCCGGCCATCGCCGCGGTCACGCCGCCGTCGGGCGCGGCCCGCCCCCGGGTCACCTTCCTCGGCACCGGGTACCTCGGTGCGACGTACGCCATCTGTTACGCGGAGCTGGGCTACGAGGTGCTCGGCTTCGACGTCGACGCCGACAAGATCGCCAAGCTGAACGCGGGCGAGGTGCCGATCCACGAGCCCGGCCTCGACGAGCTGCTGCGGCGCAACCTGGCCGCCGGCCGGCTGCGGTTCAGCACCGACATCGCCGAGACCGCCGACTTCGGCGACGTGCACTTCATCTGCGTGGGCACCCCGCAGCGGGCCGACGGGATGGGCGCCGACCTGTCGTACGTCGAGGCGTCCGTGACCGGCCTCGCCCAGCACCTGACCCGCAAGGCGCTGATCGTCGGCAAGTCCACCGTCCCCGTCGGCACCGCCGAGTGGGTGGAGCAGCTCGTCGGCAAGCACACCCCGCCCGACCTCGGCGTCGAGGTGGCGTGGAGCCCCGAGTTCCTCCAGGAGGGCTTCGCCGTCGACGACGTGCTGCGTCCCAACCGGATCGTGGTCGGCGTCAAGAGCGACTGGGCCAACGGCATGCTCTACGCCGCCCACAAGGGCGTCTTCGACCTGGCCGCCACCGAGGACCGCGAGGTCCCGCTGGTGGTCACCGACTTCGCCACCGCCGAGCTGGTCAAGGTCGCCGCGAACGCCTTCCTGGCCACCAAGATCTCGTTCATCAACGCGATGGCCGAGGTGTGCGAGGTGGCCGGCGGCGACGTCACCCAGCTCGCCAAGGCCATCGGGTACGACCCCCGCATCGGCAACCGGTTCCTCCAGGCCGGGCTCGGTTTCGGCGGGGCGTGCCTGCCCAAGGACATCCGCGCCTTCCAGGCCCGGGCGCAGGAGCTGGGGGCCGGCGAGGCGCTGCGCTTCCTGCACGAGGTCGACCTGATCAACCTGCGCCGCCGGACCCGGGTGATCGCGCTGGCCGCCGAGCTGCTCGGCCGCCGCGCCGGGCCCGCCGGTCCGGACCTGTCCGGCACCCGGATCGCCGTGCTGGGCGCCACGTTCAAGCCCAACACCGACGACGTACGCGACGCCCCGGCGCTCGCCGTCGCCGGGCTGCTCGGCAAGGCCGGGGCGGACGTCCACGTGTTCGACCCGCAGGGCGCCGAGAACGCCCGCCGGGTGGCCCCCGAGCTGACGTACGAGTCCACGATGGCCGACGCGGTGACCGGGGCGGACCTGGTCTGCGTGCTCACCGAGTGGGCCGACTTCCGCAACGCCGACCCGGTGGCCCTCGGCGAGCTGGTCGCCGGCCGCCGCGTGGTCGACGGCCGCAACTGCCTCGACGCGACACTGTGGAGCCAGGCCGGCTGGGAGTACCGGGGCATGGGCCGCCCCTGACCCCCTGACGACGGCGGCGACGGCCGGTCCCGGACGAGATCCGGGGCCGGCCGTCGCGTGTCCGGTCCCCCGGCCGGCCGCCCGGGTCGCCCCGTCGGCGTCCCCGGTCGACCCCGACGGGCTCCCCCGTCGCCCATTCGTCACCGCCGAACCGCCGACAGGTGTCGAAATCCGCGCCGCCTCAGGGCATGCTGCGACAGTGGTAGTCCACAGTGCGGGCCGGCCGGGTGGAGGGGTGTCGTCGTGCAGACCTTTCAGTGCACCTCGTGCAGTCGGGAGATCAAGCCGGCCGCCCAGTGCCCGCACTGCGGCGCGCACCAGCCCCAGTGGGCCGGGCACCTCGCGGAGGTCGAGCGCTCGATCGCGGAGATGAAGGCCCGCGAGGCCGCCATCGCCGCCGAGCAGCGCCAGATCGCCGCGAAGATGCAGGCCGCGCTCTTCCAGCGGGACATCCTGAGCCACGCCACCGAGGAACGCCTCAAGCAGGCCGCCCGCCCCCGACGCGTGCTGCGCCGCCGCCCCGGCCGCCGTCCGCCGACCGCGACGACGGGGGCCCCGCCCCGGGTGCCCCGCCAGGGCGCCGCCCCGCCCCCGCCGCAGGATCCGCCGCCCCCGCCGCCGTCGGCGGCCCGCTGGCTGGACGCCGACGACCCCGAGAATCCACCGGAGGCGTCGTCGCGCGAGGTGCAGAACATCCCCCTCGGGCTGGGGGCGCTGCTGCTCGCCGTGGCGGCGGTGGTCTTCGCCCTGGTGGCCACCAGCTCGATGGACGCCCTGTCCCGGCTCGGGGTCCTGCTCGTCGCCACGGTGCTGCTGCTGCTCGCCCCGCCCGTGCTGGCCCGGCGCGGGCTCACCTCGACCGCCGAGACGATCTCCGCCGTCGGCCTGCTGCTGGTGCCCCTCGCCGGTTACGCACTGTGGACGGCGGACCTCATCGGCGGCGGGGGCGCGTCCGGCGCGGTCTTCGCCGGGGTGATCTTCCTGGTCACCGCCGTCGTCGGGTTCGGCTACGCCCTCTTCACGGGGCTGCGCGCCCCCCGCTTCGCCACCGTGCTGGCCGCGCAGCCGGTGCTGCCGCTGCTGGCGTACGACCGGGTGTCCGGGCCGGTCGGCTGGGCCCTGGTGCTGACCGCCGTCGCCGTGGTCGACCTCTGGCTGGCCCGTTCGCCGGTGACGGTGGAGCGGCCGGTGCGTCAGGACCTGCCGGACGGCCGGCTCGGCCCGCCCGCTCCGCCGCCCCGCCGACCCGCCGAGGACGGCCCCGCCGGGGCGGACCTGTCCGCCGAGGACGCCGTGCACCGACCCGCCGGGGCCGGCCGGGCCACCCGGCCCGGCGGGGAGAGGCGGCCGGAGGGCGACCCGGAGGAGGCCGGCGAGGTGCTCGACGCCTCCGCCGGGGTGCCGGCCGGCGAGCCGCCGGCCCGCCCGGTGCCGGCCCTGCGCGAGCTGACCTGGCTGCTGCACGGCGTCGCGGTGGCGCTGGCCCTGGCTTACGCGGTGACGGCGGTGCTGCGCGCCGCCTCGGTGCCGACGGCGGCCGGGGCGGGCACGGTGTTGCTGCTGGCCGCCCTGGTGGGGCTGGGCGGCGCGCTGGTGCTGCGCCGGCCGCCGCTGCCGGACGTGGCCGCCGGCGTGCTCACCCTCGCGGTGATCGGCGCGCTGGGCCGGGTCGCGTCGGTGGCGTTCCCCGGCCGGGCCCTGCTGCTCGTCGCCGCCGTCATCACCCTCACCGGCCTGGCGGTGCGGGCCCTGCCGGAGGCCGCCCGGCGCGGCCCGCAGCTCGCCTCGGCGGCGGCGCTCACGGTCAGCGGCCTGGTGGTGGCCGTCGGCGCGCTGCGCGCCGGGCTGGCCCCGGCCCTGGCCGCCGTCCCGGCCTGGACGGCCGACCTCGACCGGTACCCCGCCGAGCTGGCCGCCTCCGTCGGCCCGGCGGCCTGGCAGCTCGCCGCCAGCGCCTTCCTGCTCACCGTCGCCGCCGTGCTGGCGCTGCCCGCGCAGATCCGCCGCGAGTTCGCGGTGGCCGGGGCGGCGCTGACCGCGCTGGCCGTCCCCGCGTCGTTCGGCCTGGGCTGGGTGGCCGCGCCGTGGCCGCTGGTGGCCGCCGCGATCGGCATCGGCGCGGTCGGGCTCACCGCCACGACGGCCCGGTCCGCCACGGTGCACGCGGTCGCCGCCGCCGTCGTCGGCCTGCTCGGCGCGGCCGCCGGGCTGGCCCGCCCGGCGCTGACCGCCGCCGTGCTGCTCGCCCTCTTCGTGGGCGGCGCGCTGGTGGCGGTGGTGCCCCGGATCCGGATGACCGCCGCAGCCGCCGCGGACACCGTCGCCAACTGGGCCGCCGGCGGGGCGGCGTTCGCGCTGCCGGGGTCGGTGGCGGCGTTCGTCGCCGCGACCGTGCCGACCGATCCGACGCCGACCCCGGCGAGCCTGCGCGTGGTCACGGTGCCGGTGCTGGCGGCGAGCTTCCTCGCGGTCTGCGTCACCCTCGGCTACGCGGCCCTCGTGCAGGTCTCCGAGCGGCGCATCCCCATGCCGCTGGCGCTGGGCACCGGGCTCGGGGCGCTGGTGGTGACGGCCGCCGCGTTCACCGCGCCGGGGGGCACCGCCGCCGACGCCTGGGTGGGCGGGCTGCTGTTCGTGGCCGGCCTGCTGGTCTTCCTCGCCCCGTCGATCGACGCGGGGCGGCGCGCGGACCTGACGCTCGACGGCTCCGACCTGGCCACGGCGGCGGTCACCGCGGCGCTGGTCGCGACCCTGGTCCGGGTCGCGGCGGTGCTCACCCCGGGCGGGCAGCTCGTGGTGGCCGCCGCGCTGGTGGCGGTGGTCGCGGTGGTCGCGCGGGCCATGCCGGAGGAGTGGCGGCGCGGGCCGATCCTCGGCCTCGCCGTCGGCGGCACCCTGATCGGGCTGCTCGCGGGCTGGAGCGCGCTGCGCGGCGGCTGGGGCGTGCTGGCCGTACCCGGCCCGATCTGGGCGGGCGACCTGTCCGGCTGGCCGGCCGCGCCGACCGGCGGGTCCACCTGGCAGGCCCCGGTCGCCCTGGCCCTGCTCGGGGTCGCCGCCGGGGTGCTGCTGCCGCATCCGTGGAAGCACGACGTCTCGGGCGTCGCCGCCGTGCTCGCCACCATCGGCCTCCCGGCCGCCTTCGAGCTGCCCTGGTGGTCGCCGGTGCTGGTCGGCCTGGCGGTCGCCACGGCCTTCGGGACGGCCGCCGCCGCGTCGCTCGACCCGCGCGCCGGGCTGTCCCGGGCGGCCGTGGCCGGGGCGGTCGCCCTGCACGCGGCCGGCGCCGGGCTCGTCCGGCCGTGGACGACCGCGCTGGCGCTGGGCGGCATCGCGCTCATCGGCGTGGTCGTGGCCGCCCTGTCCCGGGTGTTCGCCGCCCCGCTGGTGGACGACGTCACCACCGAGGGGATGCCGCCGCACCTGGTGCAGATCGGCGGGGTCGCCGCCGGGGCGGCGCTGCTCGCGCTCCCCGGCGCGGTGGCCGCGCTGGCCGCCGGGTCCGGCCGGTCGCCCGGGGTGGTGCTGACGGCCGCGTTGGCCGCGTCGAGCCTGGGCCTGGCCGCGGTCGCCGCGGTCCGCCGGCAGGTGCCCCAATACCTTCCGTACGCCAGCGCGGCGATCGTCGGCGGCGCGACCGTCAGCGCCGTCGCCGCCATCGTGGCGGGGCTGCCCTCCGGCGTCTACGCGGCGGCCGCCGCGCTGCTCGGGGTGCTCGCCGAGCTGGTCCGCGCGTCGACCGTGCCGCCGGCCGGCTCGGCGCAACGGGTCCGGCGCTGGACGGTGCTGCTCGACGGCGCGCTGCGCCGGGACCCCGACGACGACGGGACTTCGGTGCGTTGGCGGGTCAGCCCGGCGGCCGGCGCGCTGGCCGCCGCGGCGCTGCCCGTCGCGCTGGCCGTGTTCTCGCTCGCGCCCGCGCTGGAGGTGGCGCTGGTCGAGCCGTACCGGGCGCTGGGGCGGGTGTGGCAGGGGCCACCGCCGGAGCTGCTCGCCCCGCCCCCCGACGCGGTCGACCCGACGCACGTGCTGACCGCGCTGCTGCTCACGTTGACCGCGGCGCTGGCCGCCGTCGGGCTCAGCGGCGGGCGGCGGTCCCGGGCGGTGCCGGTGGTGCTGCCCGGGGCGGCGGTGACCCTGCTGATCACGCCGACGGCCCTGGGCCACGGCTGGCCGGTGAGCGTGCTGGCCGCCCTGTCGGTGTTCACGATCTCGATGCTGGGGCTGGCGCTCAGCCCGCCCCCGCCGGTCGCGGAGCGGGCGCGGTCGCTGCGTACCGCCCGGGTGTTGGTCTTCGTGATCGGCCTGGCCGGCGGCGGGGCCGGGCTGCTGGGCAGCCTGGCCACCCGGGAGCTGACCCTGTTCACGCTGGGCGGGGCGGTCGGCGTGGGCGTCGTCGCGGCCCTGTACGGCACCACGCAGCGGGCCCGCATCCTCGGCTGGTTGTTCGCCTCGCTGACGGCGCAGTTGTTCGTGCTGGTCGTGGGCCTGGTGGTGGGCCTGGCCGCGGTCTGGTCCGCGTTCGGGGTGCTGGCCGTCGGCGCGGCCCTCCAGGTGTTCGCCGCGACCCTGCCCCGGCTGCGCCGGCCGGAGGCCCGCCGCGAGGCGGCCACGGTGGAGTGGAGCGGGTTCGCCGCCGCGCTGATCGCCCTGGCGCTGGCCTTCGACTCGCCCCGGCACATCGCCGCGCTGCTGGCTGCCTGGGGCGCCGTGCTCGGGGTGGCGGCGGCCCGGCCCGGCCGGCAGCCGGTGGAGCGGCGGATCCTGTTCTGGGCGGTGGTCTGCTGCGAGATCGTCGCCTGGTGGATCCTGATGCGGGTCGCCGACGTGGCGCTGCCGGAGGCCTACACCCTGCCGTTCGCGGCGCTGGCCCTGCTGGTGGGGGTGCTGGAGCTGCGGCAGCGGCCGGACCTGTCGAGCTGGGTGGCGTACGGGCCGGCGCTGGTCGCCGCGTTCGTGCCGACCCTGGCGGTCGTGCTGGCCACCGACTCCAGCATGCTGCGGCAGGTGCTGCTGCTGCTCGGCGCGGTGGCGGTGCTGATCTTCGGCACCACCAGCCAGCAGCAGGCCCCGGTGATCGTCGGCGCGGCGGTCACCGCGATCGCGGCGGTGCACGCGCTGTTCAGCCTGGGCCCCTGGCTGGTGCTGATCCCGGTGGGGCTGGTGCTGCTGGTGCTCGGGGCGAGCAACGAGCGCCGCCGCCGCGCGCAGGACCGCCTCCAGACGGCCCTGCGCGGCATGAAATGACGATCAGGTCAGGCCAGGGAGGCGTGGAGGGCGGCTTCCTTGTCGGCGACGAGCTGTTCCAGGCTCGCCTGGTAGGCCACCATGCGCGCCCGCAGTTCCTCGTCGGCGGCGGCAAGGATGCGGACGGCGAGCAGCCCGGCGTTGCGGGCGTTGCCGATCGACACGGTGGCCACCGGCACGCCGGCCGGCATCTGCACGATGGACAGCAGCGAGTCCATGCCGTCGAGGTGCTTCAGCGGCACCGGCACGCCGATCACCGGCAGCGGGGTGACCGAGGCGACCATGCCGGGCAGGTGGGCCGCCCCGCCCGCCCCGGCGATGATCACCTTGAGGCCCCGGTCGGCGGCGGTGCGGCCGTACTCGATCATCTTGCCGGGGGTGCGGTGGGCGGAGACGACGCCCACCTCGTAGCCGACCCCGAACTCGGCGAGGGCCTCGCCGGCGGCCTGCATGGTCGGCCAGTCCGAGTCGCTGCCCATGATCAAACCGACGGTGGTCATGCCGGCGTCCCCTCCGTCAGCCAGTGGGCGGCCCGGGCGGCCCGCGCCCGCACGTCCGCCAGGTCGTCGCCGAGCACCGTGACGTGCCCGATCTTGCGGCCGGGGCGCACCTGCTTGCCGTACAGGTGGACCTTCGCGCCCGGCTCGGCGGCGAAGAGGTGGTGCAGCCGCTCGTCGATGGAGATGCCGCCCGGCTGCCCGCCGAGCACGTTCGCCATCACCACGACGGGGGCGGCGAGCGAGGTGTCGCCCATCGGATAGTCGAGCACGGCCCGCAGGTGCTGCTCGAACTGCGACGTGCGGGCCCCCTCGATCGTCCAGTGGCCCGAGTTGTGCGGGCGCATGGCCAGCTCGTTGACCACCAGCCCGGCCGGGGTCTCGAACAGCTCCACGGCGAGCAGGCCGACCACGCCGAGCGCGGTGGCCAGGTCGATGGCGAGCTGCTGGGCGGCCACGGCCAGCTCCTCGGGCAGGCCCGGCGCGGGGGCGAGCACCTCGACGCAGATGCCGCCCACCTGCACGGTCTCCACCACCGGGTACGCGGCGACCTGCCCGAACGGCGAGCGGGCCACCTGCACGGCCAGCTCCCGGCGCAGCGCGACCCGTTCCTCGACGATCAGCCGGGTGCCGCCGGCGAGCAGGGTGGTCGCCAGCTCGGCGGCCTGCGCGGCATCGTCGACCGGCCAGACGCCCCGGCCGTCGTAGCCGCCCCGGGCCGCCTTCAGCACCACCGGCCAGCCCTGCGCGTCGCCGAAGGCGACCAGGTCGGCCGGGTCGGCGACGGGCCGCCACGCCGGGTTGGGCGCGCCCAGCTCGCCGAGCCGCTCCCGCATGACCCGCTTGTCCTGGGCGTGCAGCAGGGCGTCGGCGGGCGGGAAGAGCTTCACGCCCTCGGCGGCGAGGGCACGGATGTGCTCCGTCGGCACGTGCTCGTGGTCGAAGGTGACCACGTCGCAGCCCTTCGCGAAGGTGCGCAGGGCGGCGAGGTCGGTGTGGTCGCCGTACTGGACGTCGGCGGCGACGAGGGCCGCCCCGTCGTCCGGGGCCTGCGCGAGCACGCGCAGCGACTGACCGAGGGCGATCGCGGCCTGGTGGGTCATCCGGGCCAGCTGGCCGCCCCCCACCATGCCGACAACTGGCAGACCGGTTCGGGTATCCATCTCGCGGGCCAGCCTAGCGGCGGCTCCGCCGCCAGCGGGGCGAGGGGTGAGCGGGGCACCCCGCTATACCGAAAGCGTCAACAGGGGGCCCTTCCTTACAGCTGGGCGAGGAGGTCGTCGACGGTCGTGACCGGGCGTTGGCAGACAAATCCCCGGCAGACGTACGCGGTGGGCCGCCCGTCGCGCATCGGCCGGTCGGCGAGCAGCGGCACGCCCGGCTGGTCGGGGCGGCCCGCGACCAGCACCGCGCCCGGCGGGGCGTGCCGGTACGCGGCGGCGACGAGCGGGTCGCCGGCCGGGTCGCCGGTCGCCACGGCGATCTCGAACGGGCCGGACAGCAGCGCCTCGCCGGCCGCCGCCGCGTAGCCGGTGAACCGGGCGTGCCGGGCGACGATCGGCGCGACGGTGGCGAGGGCGGCCTCGGCGGCCTCCCGGTAGCGGGTCTCGCCGCTCAGCGCCGCGTACGTGACCAGGGCGGCGGCGATCGCGGACCGGCCGGACGGGGTGGCGTTGTCGGTCGGGTCGGCCGGCCGGGTGACGAGCTGCTCGGCGTCGTCGGCGGTGTCGTAGAACCCGCCGTCGGGGGCGGCGAACCGGGCCAGGGCGGTGTCGAGCAGGCCGCCGGCCAGCTCCAGCCAGCGCCCCTCGCCGGTGAGCTGGTGCATGGCGCAGAACGCCTCGGCCACGCAGCCGTAGTCCTCCAGCACCCCGGCCGGCGCGCCGACCACGCCGTCGCGGGAGACCCGGCGCAGCCGGCCGTCGACGAGGTGCACCCGGGCCAGGTGTTCGGCGGTCTCCCGCAGCGCGCCGTCGGCGACGATCGTGACTCCCTCCAGCAGGTTGGCGTCGGCCTCGTCGCCGCCCGCGCCGGTGCCGGTGTCCGTGCCGGTGTTGGTGCCGAGGGTCTCGACGAGGCGGACGAACTCGGCGAGCGCGGTGACCGCCAGCCCGTTCCAGGCGGCCACCACCTTGTCGTCGCGGGCCGGCTGGGGGCGGGTGTCGCGGGCCGCGAGGAGCCGCCCGACGATGTCGCGCCAGCGGCCCCGGACCGCCGGGTCGGCGTCGTCGACGTCCCGGGCCAGCCGCAACACGCTCGTGCCGTGTTCGAAGGTGCCGGACTCGGTGACCGCGAAGAGGTCGGCGGCCCAGCGGCCGTCGGACTCCCCCAGCACCTCGACGAGCTGGGCCGGGGTCCAGGCGTACGTGAGCCCCTCGACGCCCTCGGTGTCGGCGTCCAGCGCGGACGCGAAGCCCTCGCCGGGCCGGTGCAGCTCGTCGGCGAGGAACCGGGCGGTGTCGCGGGCGACGCGCCGGGCGAGCGGGTCGCCGGTTAGCCGCCACAGGTGGGTGTAGACGCGCAGCAGCAGCGCGTTGTCGTAGAGCATCTTCTCGAAGTGCGGCACCGTCCAGTGCCCGTCCACCGAGTAGCGGGCGAAGCCGCCGGCCAGCTGGTCGTGGATGCCGCCCCGGGCCATCGCCTCGGCGGTGTGCCGGGCGATCTCCAGGCTCTCGGCGGAGCCGGTGCGCTGGTGGTGGCGCAGCAGGAAGAGCAGGTTCAGGTGCGGCGGGAACTTCGGGGCCCCGCCGAAGCCGCCGTTTTCCCGGTCGTACTCCCGGGCGAGCTGGGCGGCGGCGGCGTCGAGCAGGTCGGCGGTGAGCGGGGCGGTCGGGCCGCCGACGGCCTGCGCGCCGCCGATCGCCTCGACCACGGCGGCGCCCTGTTGCAGCACGGCCTCGCGCTGCTCCCGCCAGGCGGTGCCGACGGACTCCAGGAGCCGGACGAAGTTGGGCTTCGGGAAGTAGGTGCCGCAGAAGAACGGGGTGCCGTCCGGGGTGGCGAAGACCGTCATCGGCCAGCCGCCCTGCCCGGTCATCGCCTGGGTGGCGGTCATGTAGACGGCGTCGACGTCGGGCCGCTCCTCGCGGTCCACCTTGATCGCCACGAAGCCGTCGTTGAGCAGCTTGCCGACGGCCTCGTCCTCGAACGACTCGTGTGCCATCACGTGACACCAGTGGCAGGCCGCGTAGCCGACGGAGACCAGCACCGGCACGTCGCGCCGCTTCGCCTCGGCGAACGCCTCGTCGCACCACGGCCACCAGTCCACCGGGTTGTCGGCGTGCTGGAGGAGGTACGGGCTGGTGGCGCTCGCGAGTCGGTTCACCGGTCGACCATATCCAGCGTCCGCCGGGGCGGCACCCCGGTCCCGGGCAGCCCCCGGGGCACCATTAATCGTCTTGTTGACACAAAGTCGCCCCACGCCTACCGTGGACTTATCGTCAGATGCACATGAACATGTGCGGCGCGCGGCGCCGCGCGCAAGCGGCCACCCCCTCCACGGCCACCCACGACAGTCCAGAGATGGGACGTCATGACGAATCACGCACCGACCGGCCCGGTCCCGACCGTGCCGGCCGCCCACCCGGCCCCGACCCCGCCGCCCCCCGTCTCCAGCGCCACCCGGCACCTCTGCGCCGGCGCGTACCTCGACGAGGAGTTCCAGCGCGCCAGCCTCAACGAGGTCTACCACCAGCGCGACCGCCTGGTCGCCCCGTCGTACGGCTTCGACCTGCCCACGGTGCTGCACCACTGCCTCCGGGCCCGCCGGCTCGCCGTCGTACGCGACGTGGCGATCCTCGGCATGCTGCTGCTGTCCGCCTGCGTGTCCGCGCTGGCCACCACCGTCGTCATCGGCCTGCTGGCGCTGGCCTACGTCTTCTCCTGCGTCTGGCAGGTCATCAGGCAGACCGCCCTGGAGCTCCGCAACGGCCAGTCCGCGAGCGCCGGGCTCATCGTCGGCCAGGCGACGATCCTGCGGTTCCGGCTCCTGTCCGCGGCCCTCATCTTCGTCCTGGTCAGCACGGCCATGGGCCTGTTCGCCACGCTGAAGTACGCCGCCGCCCCGTACTCGTACTCGGACGAGGTCGACCCCCTCGCCGGGCTGCACCCGGCCGTCGTCCTGGCGCTGCTGGTGCTCACCCTCGCGCCGCCGGTCGTGGCGAACCTGGTGCGGCAGAGCCAGCTCGACGGGTTCGCCCCGGGCCGGACCCCACCGCCCCCGGGCGCCACCAGCCGGTTCGCCGAGATCCGGCAGCAGAAGGGCGGCAACACCGTCGTCTTCTCCGACTACCGGCCGTTCGTCGGCTCGGGGATCGTGCTGAAGAACTGGAGCTTCGCCCAGCGGCTGGTCCGGGCCGGCAACCCGCTGGCCGGCCCGACGCCGGAGGCCGAACGGGAGTTCCCCACCGCGCCCTTCGGCGCGGCCGAGCTGATCGCCCACCTGCGGGACGAACTCGGCACGCTGGCCACCCAACGGCAGGCCGAGGGGCAACTGCCCGGCCTGACCGTCGACGACCGGATCTTCCTCGCCGGCACCGAGGTCGCGTACCTCGTGCCGTACACCCGGCCCGAGTGGATCCCGGAGATCATCCGCCAGCCCACCGCGCCGGCCCGGCACTTCCTGGTCTGCCAGATGATCTCGTGGCGCGGTGAGCTGGTCACCACCGTCTACGTGCACGTGGCGGTCCAGGGCCGGTCGCTCTACATGGACTTCACCTCGACCGCGCTGCCGCCCTGCGACGAGCGGTTCCGGGTGGTCGACCAGGTCGGTGGGACCGGCCCCGCAGCATACCTGCGGGCCGTGGCACGGGGTCTCGTCGACGCTCCCGCGACCATCGGCCGCGCCCCGCTCAACCTCTTCTGGGCCGGGCTCGACGCCCTCGCCAACTCCTCCTGGTTCGGCTCCGCCGGGCCACCCCGGCAGGGGTACGACCACGGGGCCCGCGTCAGCGTCCGGGAGCTGGGGATGGCCGCCGACACCCGGCACCACCTCCAGACCCAGGAGGTCGACAAGCACCAGCAGATCATCGAGCGTCGGCTGCTCGCCGCCGTCCTCGACTTCCTGGAGGACCGGGGCGTGGACACCAGCGAGTACCGCCAGCGGGCCGCGACCCTGCTCAACGCGGGCGCCATCGTCACCGGCGGCAGCCTCACGGTGCAGGGCAACGTGACCAGCACCCAGACGAACAAGACGCACCTCGGCACGGGGGCGGGGCGATGAGCGCCGAGGGGGCCCGCAACACCGGCCTGCACGTCACCGGCGGGACCGTCTCGGTCGGCGGCAACGTCAACGCCGTCCAGCACCAGCACCACCATGCCGCCGCGCGGGAGTCCCTGGCGGCGGCCGACCGCCGGGCCCAGCGGCCGACCGACATCGGGATCCTCACGGTCCTCGCCGAGGAGATGGCGGCGGTCGTCGAGATGCTGGGCCGGGCGGCCGACCACCGGGCCGAGCAGACGTACGGCGGCCGGACCGTGCACCGGGCCACCCTCGCAGCCGACGGCGGCCCGGTCCGGGTGGTCGCCGCCCAGGCCCTCGAACCCGGCACGCACTCCGCCGCCTCCGCCTACCAGGAGCTGCGCCGACGGTTCGCGCCGCCGCTCGTGCTGCTGGTCGGCATCGCCGGCGGGGTCCGCGCCGACGTCCCGGTCGGCGACGTGGTCCTCGCCGACGAGGTGATCTGGTACGACAGCCGCCGGGAGACCGAGGACGGGCCCCGCCGCCGGGGGCGGATCCAGGCGACCGCGCCGGTGCTGCGGCACCGGATCAACGACTTCCTCGTCCGGCACGGCCCCGTCGTGCGCCCCGGGCCCGACGGCGCCTTCCGCGTCCACCGGGGGCCGATCGGCTCGGGCAACGCGGTGGTGACCGATGCCGGCTCGGGCATCCGCTCCTGGCTGGCCGAGGTGCACGAGAAGACCCTGGCCGTGGAGACGGAGGCGGCCGGGGTGGCCCAGGCGTTCTACGAGGAGATCGCCGACGACCGGGCGTTGCGGGGCTGGATGACCGTCCGGGGCATCTCGGACCGGGCCGACCGGCACAAGGGGCACGCCGACCACGAGCTCGCGGCGCGGCACGCGGCGCTCGTCGTCGAGCGGCTCCTGCCCTACCTGCGCCTGGTCGAGGAGGACCGGTGAGCGACGCCGACGGCGTACGCCGCCCCGGGCGGTCTCCCGCCCGGACGGCTGCGCTGGCCCGCAGGCTGACCGGCGGGGAGCTGGAGGCGTACCTCGTCTCCGGGACGGCGTTGGTCGTCGGCGCGCTCGGGCTGCTGAACGTGACCAGCCCGGACGTGGTCGCCGCCGCCACCCTGGCCGTGCTCGGCGTGATCACCTTCGACCTGCTGACCGGGCGACGCCGGCTGCGGCGCGTCGAGTCCGTCCTCCGCGGGGTGGCCGACGGCCTGCGCCCCGCGGGGGCCGGCTCCGTCGACCCGCTGCTCACCGCCGCCGCGCCGGAGGCGGCGGCGCTGGCCGGCGCGCGGGACATCCGACTGGTCGGGGTGACCCTGAGCCGGACGATCCGCAGCCAGCTCGACGTCCTGCGGCAGCAGTTGGCCGACGGGGCGACGGTGCGGGTCGCGCTCATCGACCCGACCGGCCCGGCGCCGGAGGAGGCGGCCCGCCGCAACGGGCTGGACGCCAACGGCGGCGAGGTGTTCGCACGCCGGGTCCAGCCCACCATCGACCTGCTGGACTACCTGGCGACGCAGGCGACCGGCGGCGGGCGGCTGGAGGTCCGGCTGCTCCACTTCGTCCCCGCCTTCGGCATGGTGCTGGTCGACCCGGAGGACCCGACCGGACGGATCTCGATCGACATCTACTCGCACCGGCCCGACGGTCGGGAGGCGACGGTGACGTTGCGTGCCGACCGCGATCCGGTCTGGTGCCGGCACTTCGTGCGCGAGTTCGACCGGGTCTGGGCCGCCGGCCGCAGCGGCGATGACCGAAGCCGCGCCTGATCGGGATGGCCGCGTCGACCGGGGGCGCGGCCGCTACCCTTCCGGTGTGTCCGACCAGCGCACCGCCTTCCAGATCGCCATCGACCTGGCGATCCTCACGATCCGTGACGAGCGGCTGGCGGTTCTGCTGATAGAGCGCGGCAAGCCGCCGTACGCGGGGCGGGCCGCGCTGCCCGGCGGGTTCGTCCGGGCCGGCGAGGATCTGGACGACACGGCGCTGCGGGAGCTGTCGGAGGAGACCGGCCTGGACGGCCGGACGCTGCACCTGGAGCAGGTGCGCACGTACGCGACGCCGGGACGGGACCCGCGCGGCCCGGTCGCCTCGGTGGCGTACCTGGCCATCGCACCCGACCTGCCGGTGCCGGTGGCCGGCACCGACGCGGCGCGGGCCCGGTGGGAGCCGATCGACCACGACCGGCTCGGCCACGGCTGGCTCGCCTTCGACCACGACACCATCCTGGCCGACGCCCTGGAGCGGGCCCGGGCCAAACTGGAATACTCCCCGCTGGCCACGGCGTTCTGCGGCGACACGTTCACCATCGGCGAGCTGCGCGCGGTCTACGAGGCCGTCTGGCAGGTCCGCCTCGACCCACGCAACTTCCACCGCAAGGTGACCGGGGTCAACGGGTTCGTGGTGCCCACCGGCCAGCGGCGCAGCCCGCCCACCGGCCGCCCGGCCGCGCTGTACCGGCGCGGCGACGCCACCCTGCTCTATCCGGCCATGCTCCGCCCGGGAACCGGTCGACAGTAGACCCATCGCTGTACTTCAATCGACGGGAAGCCGGGGCCCGTCGCCACGCCTGGCGTGGCGACGGGTTCCATCGCACGCCCCGCCGAGGAGACCCGCATGCGCCGACCCCGTTCCCTGCCCGCGCTCACGTCGATCGCGGTGCTCGCGGCGCTCGTCGCCGCAGGCCCCGCCGAGGCCGCCGTCGACCCCGGGGCCCGGCTCTCGGCGACCACCGCCGTCGGCACCCACAACGCGTACGACAAGGGGACGTACGACTACCTGGCGCAGGCCCTCGACGACCGGCCCGGGATGATCGAGCTGGACGTGTGGCCCGACATCGTGGCCAACCAGTGGCGGGTCAGCCACTCCAACCCGCTCGGCAACAACAACAACTGCGTCGCCGCCACCAGCGCCGCCCAGCTCTACACCGGCACCCGCAACAAGAACCTCGAACACTGCCTCGACGACATCCGGCTCTGGCTCACCGCCCACCCCGACGCCGGCCCGCTGCACCTCAAACTGGAGCTGAAGACCGGCTTCAGCGCCCGCACCGGGCAGGGGCCGGCGCAGCTCGACGCGCTGCTCGCCGCCCGGCTCGGCCAGGCCGTGTTCCGCCCCGCCGACCTCCTGGGCGGGCACGCCACCCTCGACGCCGCCGCCCGCGCCGACAACTGGCCCACCCGGCAGCAACTCGCCGGCCAGGTCGTCGTGCACCTCATCCCCGGCACCGTCGAGGAGAGCAACCCCACCGACAAGCTGTGGACCGACATCGAGTACGCCCAGCACCTCGCCGCGCTCGCCGCCGCCGGCACCCTCGGCTCGGCGCAGGCGTTCCCGGCGGTGCACCGCGCCCAGGCCGGCGACCCCCGCACCCGCTACACCGACACCGCCCTGCGCCCCTGGTTCGTCGTCTTCGACGGCGACGCGTCGGCGTACGTCACCGGCGGCATCGACACCGCCTGGTACGACACCAACCACTACCTGCTGGTGATGACCGACGCGCAGAACGTCCCCCCGGCCGTGGGGAACACGGATGCGACCGCTGCGGCGGCCCGGGTGGCGCAACTGGCGCGGGCGCACGCGAGCATCGCCTCGGCCGACTGGGCGGCCCTGCCCAGCGTGGTCGACGACGTCCTCCCCCGCGGCTGACCGACCCGCGCCACACCGCTACCGAGGGCATCCGTTCGATCGCTCTGCGCGTAACGTGCGAGGTGGTGCCTGTCGGCAGTGGCGACGGGCACCACCCAGCCCCCTACCTGGAGCGGTCATGACCGAACAGTCGTTCGCCGTCCGCCTGCGGCAGCTCCGACACGAGCGTGGACTGTCGCTGCGCGGCCTGGCAAAGCTCACGTACCACGGGAAGTCCTACCTGCACGAGCTGGAAACCGGTGCGAAGGCACCCAGCCCGCAGGTGGCTCGCCGGCTCGACGACGCCCTGCGCGCCAGGGGAGAACTCGTCGCGCTGGCCGGCACCCGCCCAGGCCTGCGCCGCCGCGAACTCGTCGCCGGCCTGGCCGCAGCGCTGCCCCACTCGTTACTCACCCACGGTCGACGCATCGGCGCGGCCACCCCCGCTCGGCTCCTCGAACGCACCGCGCGCCTGCGCCGCCTGGACAACCATCTCGGCGGTGCCGACACCTACCACCTGTACGCGGCCGAGGTCGATGCGACCGCGCGCCTTGCCCGCGAAGGGTCCTACCGCGACGACACCGGCCGCCAACTCCTTGCCGTCCTTGCCGAGCAGGCCCAACTCGCTGGCTGGTCCGCCTTCGACGCCGGCCGCCACGATGACGCCGAGCGGCTCTACCGGCTGAGCCTCTCCGCCGCGCATGACGCGGACGACGCGGCACTTGCGGGCAATGGGCTGGCGTTCCTGGCTTATCAGCAGCTCGCCCTCACCGGCCAGGCCACCGACACCGCCACCGCAGCCTGTGAAAGGACGGGCACGACCGCCACGCCACGGGTACGGGCGCTGCTGCACCTACGTGCCGCCTGGGCCCATGCTCTCACTGGTGACGATGGGGCCACCCACCGCCACCTCGATCTCGGAACCGCCTGTCTCGCCGAGCACGATGGTCGCGCCGAACCCGACTGGGTGTACTGGGTCGACGCCACAGAGGGCGAGATCATGACTGGCCGCTGCTGGGCGGTGTTGCACCGGCCGGTCCGAGCAGTCCCCGTCCTTGAGCGGGCGATACTGCGCTTCGATGACACGTACGCCAGGGACAAGGCCCTCTACCTGTCCTGGTTGGCGGACGCCTACCTCGACGCCAACGAGATCGAGCAGGCCTGCGCAACCGCCGTCCTGGCGGCACGGCTGTCCGTCGATGTCGGCTCGCCCCGACCCGGCCAGCGGCTGGAAGCCGTCCTCAACCGGTTGTCGCCACACGCGGCGCTGCCCTGCGTCGTCGAACTCAGCGCTCTCGTCGCCGAGGCCGCTAAACGTCCACCGACCGCGCCACCCACGCCAGATAAGCGGTAGAACCACGCACGATCGGCACGGCGGTCACCTGAGGGTTGCTCCACGAATGCTCGTCGAGCAGATACCGCTCCAACTCCGGGTAGCGGGCGGCGGTGGTGAAGAACAGGACTTGCCACTCCTCGCCGACGCCCCGCTCGCCGTGGTGCCAGAACACGCTGGTCACCGGCCCCACGACCTGAGCGCCGGCGGCGAGCCGGCCGGCCACCGCGCCCTCGGCGAGAAGCACGCCACCATCACGGCTGTCCGTCGCCGTGGCCACCTGGAGATAGTCAGTCATCAAGCTCACCATATCGGGCTCTTTCGTCTGCGGATGGGGCGGACAAGCTGCGGACGCAAACCTCCTGGACGTGTCCGGGCATCGATCCCAGGCTGAACAGGAAGGCGAGGCACGGCCGACCGAAGGAGCCCAGGTCACATGATCGACAACGCGCCGTCCGGTACGCCGGCCGAGCGCCGGGGCCGGGCTCCGCCGCCCGTCGGTAGACTTACCCGGCCCGTGAGCTGCCCCGATTCCCGATCACCAGGAGAGCGCAACCGTGCAGGTATCCCAGGCCCTGGACATCATGGAAGCCCTCTTTCGGGCCGCCGAACACCCGGACATCACGGCCGTCGAGCGGTACGGCCGGGACGACCAGCCCGGCGGCCAGTCCCCACCGGGCGTGAAGGTCGTCCACCGGTCCGGATCGACCGGGATGCTCTGGGCCGCCGTGCCGCCGCGGGACGCCGCAGCGGTGCCACCACCCGACGAGATGCCGCCGCCGAGGCTGCGCGCGGCACGGGTGCTCGTGTTCGCCCACCGGCTTCTCGACGCCGCACGGCCAGAGCAGTTCGCCGGCTGGGAGCTGTGCCGTCAGCCCGGCGTCGAAGTGCCGGTCGCCGCCGCTCTCCGGATCACCGCCCACGACAAATCGGTGATCTACCTTCGTGGCACGTCCGCCAGCGGAGCGGGTGCCGAGCCGGCAGAGGACCCTCATCCGGACTATCTGATCCCCGAAGGAGTCCGGTCAGGCGCCTGAGTCTGAACGCCCTGGACCCGCGCTCGTCGAGGTCAGGAGGCGCCGTCGGCGCGCAGGGGGACGACGTTCGCCTGGGACGTGTCCACCAGCGACCCGAGCACCGCGCTGATCTTGTCCGCCGGCATGGGCTTGAAGAAGTGGTAGCCCTGGGCGGCCGTGCAGCCCAGCTCGGCCAGGGCGAGCCGCTGCTCGGCGGTCTCCACGCCCTCGGCGACCACCCGCAGGCCCAGCTCGTGAGCGAGCCCGACGGTGGCCCGGACGATGGCCGCCGCCTCCGGTGAGTCCGCCATCCGGATCACGAACGACCGGTCGACCTTCAGCTCGTCCACGGCGATGCGGGTCACGAACGCCAGCGACGAGAAGCCGGTGCCGAAGTCGTCCACGGCGAGCTGCACGCCCATCGACCGCAGGGTGGCCAGCACCTCGTCGATGACCTCCAGCTCGCTCATCACCACCGTCTCGGTGATCTCCAGCACCAGCCGGTGCGGCGGCACCTGGTGGCGGCGCAGCGCCTCGCCGATCTCGACGGGCAGCCGGGGGTCGAGCAGGCTGCGAGCCGACAGGTTCACCGAGATCGGCACGTCGAGGCCGGCGCGGGCCCAGTCGGCGGCCACGGTGAGCGCCTTGTCCAGCACGTACCGGGTGAACGTGCCGAGCTGCTCGCTGTTCTCCACCGGCCGGATGAAGTCGGCGGGGCCGAGCCAGCCCCGGCGCGGGTGCCGCCAGCGGATCAGCGCCTCCACGCCGGTCGGCGCGCCGGTGGCGAGGTCCACCGCCGGCTGGAGCGCCAGCACGAGCTGGTCGTCGGCGGCGAGGGCCTCCCGCAGCTCCGCGAGCAGCGCGAGCTGGTCGGTGCTCGCGGCGTCCTTCGAGCTGTCGTACGCGGCGACGCTGCCGCCGCCCTCCTTCGCCTGGTACATCGCGATGTCGGCCCGGCGCAGCAGCTCCGTCAGGTCGGCGGTGCCGGCGTCGGCCACCACCACCCCCACGGACGCCTCGATGGACATCCGCACCCCGGCCACCTCGGTCGGGGCGGCGAGCCGCTCGGCGATCTCCCGGGCCTGGCGCAGCGCGTACGCCATGGGTGCGGTCCGGCCGCCGACCACCGGGACCGACGTCAGCAGCAGGGCGAACTCGTCGCCGCCGAGCCGGCCGAGCAGGTCCCCGGAGCGGGTCAGCGCGCCGAGCCGGTTGGCGGTCAGCCGCAGCAGCTGGTCGCCGGCGGCGTGCCCGAGGGTGTCGTTGACCTCCTTGAACTGGTCGATGTCGAGCAGCAGCAGGGCGACGGGGTGGTCGTGCGCGCGCTGCCGCAGCGCCTGGTCGCCCTTGCCGAGCATGGCGGCCCGGTTGAGCAGGCCGGTCAGCGGGTCGTGCACCGCCTCGTACGACGAACGGGCGGTGACCAGGCGCAGCTCGCGGTGGGTGGCGGCGTCGTGCAGGGCGGCGGCGAGGGCGTCGGAGAACGCGGCGGCGGCGTCCTGCTCGCGGGCGTTGGGCGGCGCCGAGCGGGGGAAGCGGACCCGCAGCTCGCCGACCTGGGTGCTGCCGACGGTCAGCGGGCGGACCAGCTCGTGCGGGCCGGCGGCGGCAACGGTGGGCGGGTCGATCTCGCGGTCGGTCACCCGGCCGCCGCTGTCGCCCCGGTAGCGTCGCCACCGGCCGTCGCCCCGCGCCACGTCCACGTCGACCAGCTCGGCGCCGAAGAGGGTCAGCGCGCCGGTGACCGCCGCCGTGGCGACGCCCCGCTCGTCGAGCTGGTTGAGCGCGGCGGTGGCCTCGGCGAAGGCCCGCCAGGTGCGCCGCTCCTGGTCGGCCCGGAGCCGGTGCCGGTAGGTCTGCTGGAGCAGCCAGAGCACCGGCGGGAACGCGAGCAGCCAGCGGGCGTCGAGTTCGAGCAGGGCGACGGCGGCCAGGCCGACGGCCACGTTCCCGACGAACATGAGCAGCTTGCCGCGCAGCGCGGCGAGCAGCGGCGGCCCCATCGGCACGCCGTGTCGCAGGGCGACGGCGACCCCGCCGAGCCAGGCGGTGGCGAGCAGGTACGTCACCGCGCCGGCCGCCAGCGCCAGCGCCAGCTCCGGGGTGGGGGCGGCGAGCAGGGGCGCGCCGAGGGTGGTGGTGACCGCGACGGCGAGGGCGGTGCCGGCGCTCAGCGAGGCGGCGATGCGGACCGTCTCCAGGGGCGGCTGGCGGTCGGCGGCCAGGGAGAGGAGCCCCCAGGCGAGCCCGGCGCCGACGAGCGTGGTGGCCGGGAGCCAGCCGGCGGGGACCAGGTGGAGCCCGACGACGAGGGCCGCCTCGCCCCAGGTGGTGCTGACCATGCCCGAGGCGGTGCGGAACCGCAGCCGGGCGAGCTGGGCGACCACGACGACGGCGACGCCGATGCCGAACCGGGCGAGCGGCGGGAGCGGGTCGTCGGGTGGCAGGTGGGTGGGGAGGGTGAGGCCGATCGCGGCGGCCACGAGGGCGGTGAGCGCCACGGCGACGGTCAGCACGAGGACCCGGTACGGGGTGCTCCGCTCCGCCGACCGGTCGGGGTGGGCGTCGACCGGCTCCGGCGGGCCGGGGACGGCGCTGACCGGCTCCGGCAGGTCGAGCGGGTCGTCGGCCCTGGCGGAGGTCACCGACCTCCCCCGTCCACCGGTCGCCACGCCGCCGCGCGGGCGGCCGGTCGCGGCGCACGGCGGGCAGCCGGGCGGCGCGCCGCATGACGGGCAGCCCGTCGCACCGCGCAACGGGCAGCCGTCGCTGACCCGGTCATCGGTGCCCCCTCCCGCGCGGCCCGGGGACTTTTGGTCCCCCGGCGGAAGGCTAAGCCAAAGCCGGGGAGCGCAACAGGGGGCGACGGCCGGCTTCGGCGTGAATCACGCCCCGATCACCCGTTTCCGTGCTGCTGGGGGCCCTTCGGGGCGGTCGAGCGTGAGTCGTGCCCCAAGGTCCCGTCTGTCGGATCGACGACTGTGGCGTCGGCTCGCCCCGCCTCGGTGGCCGCCGGCCCGCCCCCGACGGCGTCGACCCGGCCCGCGTCCGCGGGCTCGCCGGGCGCGGGGAAGTGGTCGGGCAGGCGGCGCAGCCGGGAGTTCATGTTGCGGATGAGCAGCACGGTGGCGGTGCCCAGCAGCACGATGAGGAAGAGGCCCATCGGGCCGGCCAGGCCGCCCGTGCGCGTGTCACCGAAGTTGTTCTGCGCGAGCACCTGGGCGGCGGTCAGCATGGTGTTCCTCCGGATCGTGGCAGGCCCCCAGGGTAGCCCGGCCCCGGATCGGCGGTCACGGCCGGCTCACTGAGCCGCCCGGGCCGGGCGACCCGCGCGGCTCCGGCCGGCTCAGCAGGCATGGGCCGTCTCGCGGACGCCGGCGAAGAGGTCGGACTCGGGCAGCGGGCTGTCCACCACCGACCGGGCGAGCTGGAAATCCTCCGTGGGCCAGGCCTGCCGCTGGAGCTCCAT
Source organism: Micromonospora sp. WMMD712 (assembly GCF_029581295.1). Lineage (NCBI taxonomy): Bacteria > Bacillati > Actinomycetota > Actinomycetes > Micromonosporales > Micromonosporaceae > Micromonospora > Micromonospora sp. WMMD712. The sequence goes on along the minus strand of NZ_CP120743.1, from coordinate 5,805,141 downwards.
CGGCACGTGGAACCAGAAGCCGTCCGGGTCGATCTGGGTGGCATGGGCGCGCAGCGCGTCGTCGCGGACCGGGAAGTAGTCGGCGCACTCGACGCGGGTGGTGATCCGGGGGCCCTTGTCGGGCCGCTCGTCCCAGCGCTTGAGCCACTCCTCGTAGGGCGACGCGAGGCCGGCGGCGAGCATGCCCTCGTGCAGCGCCAGGATCTTGCCCTTGGAGAAGCCCACGTCGTAGTAGAGCTTGAGCGGCTGCCAGGGCTCGCCGAGGTCGGGGTGGCGCTCCGGGTCGCCGGCGGCGTCGAACGCGGCGACGGTGATCTTGTGGGTCATGATGTGGTCGGGGTGCGGGTAGCCGCCCTCCTCGTCGTACGTGGTGATCACGTGCGGACGGAACTGCCGAATCAGCCGCACCAGCGGACCCGCGGCGACCTCGACGTCCTGGAGGGCGAAGCAGCCCTCGGGCAGCGGCGGCAGCGGGTCGCCCTCGGGCAGCCCCGAGTCGACGAAGCCCAGCCACGCCTGCTTCACGCCGAGGACGGCACGGGCGGCGTCCATCTCGGCGCGGCGGATCTCGGCGATGTTGGCCCACACGTCCGGCCGGTCCATCTTCGGGTTGAGCACGCTGCCGCGCTCGCCACCGGTGCACGTCACGACCAGCACGTCGACCCCCTCGGCGACGTACTTCGCCATGGTCGCGGCACCCTTGCTCGACTCGTCGTCGGGGTGCGCGTGGACGGCCATGAGACGCAGCTGCTCTGCCACTTACGGCGCTCCTCGTCTGTGCCCACCGGCGCTGCCTGCCGGCGTCGCCCGCCGACCTGTCATCCTTACCTCAGCGAAGGTGACTGAGGACTCGTCCACAAGCCGGCGCCGGGCTGGAAAGATTGGACTCTGCCATTCTTGCCGATGGGGCCGACAACAACGCCAGGAGACCGCCGCCGGTGACCGAGACGCACGCCACAATCACGCCGGGTGCGCCCGTGTTCCCGCCGGGCCGCTACGGCCGGCGCAGGGAGCCGGGCCGACGCCGGCCGGTGTTGGTCGCGCTGCTCGCGACGGCCCTGGTGGCGGCACTCGGGCTGGCGGCGTTCAGCATGTACGGCAAGTACGGCGACCCGGCCTACGACGCCCAGGTGATCACGTATACGGACATCACCGACTCCCAGGTGGTGGTCGACTTCCGGGTGACGGTCCCGGCGGGCGGCTCGGCGACCTGCGTGCTGCGGGCCCGCTCGCACGACGGGGCGGAGGTGGCCCGCGAGGAGGTCACCGTGACCGCCCGGCCGGGCGAGTCCCGGGCCGCCGCCCGGCATCGGCTGGCCACCACGGCCCGGCCTTTCATCGGTGAGGTGGTGCGCTGCCGACAGGCCGACTGAGCTGCTGAAACACCACCGCGCCACGCGCACCGCGGGTCTCGCCGCCAGCACCCGCGGTGATCGTCCGCACCCGGACGGGCACGGCACTGGTAACTTGGTAGTTCACCCGTCAGCCAGTCCGCACAACCGAGGAGATCGCCTGTGTCCAACAACGGGAACGAGGCGCCCGCCACCTGGCTGTCCCAGGACGCGCACGACCGCCTCCAGGCTGAGCTCGACGAGCTGATCGCCAACCGGCCCGTGATCGCGGCCGAGATCAACGCGCGGCGCGAGGAGGGCGACCTCCGGGAGAACGGCGGCTACCACGCCGCCCGCGAGGAGCAGGGCAAGCAGGAGGGGCGGATCCTCTACTTGAAGGAGCTGCTCCGCACCGCCAAGGTCGGCGAGGCGCCGAGCGCCGACACGGTCTCGCCCGGGATGGTCGTCACGATCTACTTCGACGACGACACCGACGACACCGAGACCTTCCTGCTCGGCTCGCGGGAGATCTCCTCCACCACGGAGCTGACCGTCTACAGCCCCGAGTCGGCGCTGGGCAAGTCGATCCTGGGCAGCCGGCCCGGCCAGACGGTGACCTACACCGCGCCCAGTGGCGCGGACATCAAGGTGACCGTGGTCAAGTTCGAGCCGTTCACCAGCTGACCGGCCGCCGCGCCGGACAACTGTTAACAAGGGCCCCTTGTGCAACGAAATGCGTTAACAAGGGGCCCTTCCTTGCACCGGCGGCAGCTCAGCGGTCGGCGGCGAAGACCACCTGGTAGCCGCTGGCCCGCAGGGCGCTGATCAGCGTGTCGGAGTGCTCGACGCCGCGGGTCTCCACCGACAGCGCCACCTCGACCTCGCCGAGCCGCAGGTGCGGGTTGGCCCGCTGGTGCTCCACGTCGACCACGTTCGCCCGGTGCTCGGCGATCTCGTGCAGCAGCGAGGCGAGCTGCCCGGGGCGGTCCGAGCAGCGCACGGTCACCCGCAGGTAGCGCCCGGCCGCCGCGAGCCCGTGCTCGATCACCCGCAGCATCAGCAGCGGGTCGATGTTGCCGCCGGAGAGCACCGCCACCACCGGCGTGGCGACCTGCACCGTGCCCGCCAGCAGCGCCGCCACCCCGACCGCGCCGGCCGGCTCGACGACCTGCTTGCCCCGCTCCAGCAGCATCAGCAGCGCCCGGGAGATGTCCTCCTCGGACACCGTGACGATCTCGTCGACGAGCTTGCGGACGTGGTTGAAGGTGATCTCCCCCGGGCGGCCCACCGCGATGCCGTCGGCGATGGTGCTGAACGCCGGCAGGCGTACCGGCTCGCCGGCCGCCAGCGAGGGCGGATAGGCCGCCGCGCCCGCCGCCTGCACCCCGACCAGCCGCACGTCGGGCCGCAGCGCCTTCGCCGCCACCGCCATGCCGGAGATCAGGCCGCCGCCGCCGACCCCGGTGACGATCGTCCGCACGTCCGGGCACTGCTCCAGGATCTCCAGCGCCACGGTGCCCTGACCAGCGATGACGTCCGGGTGGTCGAACGGGTGGATGAGGATCGCCCCGGTCCGCTCGGCGAAGGTCTGCGCCGCCACCAGCGACTCGTCGACGGTGTTGCCCATCAGCTCGACCTGCGCGCCGTACCCCTTGGTGGCGGCGACCTTCGGCAGCGGCGCGTTCACCGGCATGAAGACCGTGGCGTGGGTGCCGACCAGCCCGGCGGCGAGGGCCACCCCCTGCGCGTGGTTGCCGGCGCTCGCGGCCACCACGCCCCGCTCGCGCTCCGCCGCCGACAGCCGGGAGATCCGCACGTACGCCCCGCGCACCTTGTACGAGCCGGCGCGCTGCACGTTCTCGCACTTGAGCCACACCGGCCCGCCGAACGCGGCGCTCAGCGGGCGGGAGGGCTCCAGCGGGGTGGTGCGGGTGACGCCGGCGAGCAGCTCCCGCGCGGCGCGTACCTCGGCGAGGCCGACCAGTTCCGTCATGCCCCGATCGTGCCACCACCGGCACCGCCCGACGGCGGCGACACCGGCCGCTACCTGCGGCTACGAGCCGGTCACGGCGGGCCGGCCGGTCACGCGACGGCCGGCGACCCCGTGCCGACGCGGGGGTAGCCGGGGGCGTGCCGGGCCCACGGGGCCTGCATCTCGAACTGGCCGGCGACGCCGAGCAGCAGCAGCTCCGAGCCGGGCGGCCCGACGAGTTGCACCGCCACCGGCAGGCCGTCGGGACGGCGGCCCACCGGCACCACGATCGCGGGCAGGCCGGCGATGTTCCACGGGGCGGCGAACGGGGCGTACCGGATGCTGGCCTTCATGTTCGCCGCCCAGGACCGGCCCGACCAGCCGGCGGCCTCCGGTGGCTGGCCCGCCAGCGCCGGGGTGAGCAGCAGGTCGACCGAGTGGTCGGCGAAGAAGCCGACGGAGCGCTCGCGCCAGGCGACCCGGTCGGACTCGCGGACGTACCCCCGGCGTTGCGCCCACTCCCCCAGCGCGACGTGCCGGCGGCTGCGCCGCTGGAGGGCGCGCGGGTCGAGCCCGGCGGCCCGCACGTCGGCGGCGGCCGCGGCGAACCAGGTGGCGAGGCCGGCCAGGCCGAGGCGGGTCGGGTAGACCGGGTCGGCGGGCACGGTGTCGTGGCCGGCGGCGGCGAGCAGCCGGCCGGCGGCGGCGACCGCGTCCCGGTTCGGCGCGTCCGGGGCGACGCCGCGCACCGGGGAACGCAGCGAGACGCCCACCCGCAGCCGCTGCGGCGGGACCAGCTTCTCCTGCGGGCGGCCGGCGAGCACCTGGAAGCCGACCGCCGCGTCGGCGACGGTGGACGTCAGCATGCCGTGCTCGGTGAGGCCGAACCAGTCGTCGGCGCCGAGCTGGCACGGCACCACGCCCCGGCCCGGCTTGAGCCCGACGAGGCCGCAGCAGGCCGCCGGGATGCGGATCGAGCCGAGGCCGTCGTTGCCGTGCGCCATCGGCACCAGCCCGGCGGCCACCGCCGCCGCCGCGCCGCCGGACGAGCCGCCGGGGGTGCGCCGCGGGTCCCACGGGTTGCGGGTGACCGCGCTCGCGTCGTCGGTGAGCGCCCAGAGGCCCAGCTCGGGCATCCGGGTCACCCCGAGGATCACCGCGCCCGCGCCGCGCAGCCGCCGGACCACCTCGTGGTCGGCCTCGGCGACGGCGCTGCGCACCGCGGCCGAGCCGTGCCAGGTGGGCAGGCCGGCGACGGCGGTGTTCTCCTTGACCGCGACCGGCACCCCGGCCAGCGGGAGGTTGGCCAGCTCCTCCTGCTCGTCGACCTTCTCCGCCTCGGTGATCGCCTCGCCGCCGCGCACCGTGCGGAACGCGGCGAGGTCGGCGTCGGAGCGGGCGATGTGGTCGAGGTGGTCGGCCACGACCTGCGTGGCGGAGACGTCACCCCGGCGTACGCCGCGGGCGATCTGCTTCGCGGTCGCGCCCACCCAGGTCGGCATGAGGTCCTGCACGGCCACCCTCCCTCACCAGCGGTCAGCCCAGTGCCTGCTCCAGATCGGCGAGCAGGTCGTCGACCGTCTCGATGCCGACAGACAGTCGCACGAGATCACCGGGAACTTCAAGCGGCGAGCCGGCGGCACTTGCGTGTGTCATCCGGCCCGGGTGCTCGATCAGGGACTCCACCCCGCCGAGGGACTCGGCGAGCACGAACAGCTTCGCCCGGTTGCAGATCTCGACGGCGTGCTCCTCGCCGCCGGCCGCCCGGAACGAGATCATGCCGCCGAACCGGCGCATCTGCTTGGCGGCCACCTCGTGCCCGGGGTGCGACGGCAGGCCCGGGTAGATCACCTGGGCCACCTTCGCGTGCCCGTCGAGGTACGCGGCGATCCGCTCGGCGTTGTCGCAGTGCCGGTCCATCCGTACGCCGAGGGTCTTGATGCCGCGCAGGGTCAGCCAGGCGTCGAACGGGCCGTTGACCGCGCCCATCGCGTTCTGGTGGTAGCGCAGCTCCTCGCCGAGCGTCCGGTCGGCGGCGACCAGCGCGCCGCCGACGACGTCGGAGTGCCCGCCGACGTACTTGGTGGTGGAGTGCACCACCACGTCCGCGCCGAACGCGATCGGCTGCTGGAGGTACGGGGAGGCGAACGTGTTGTCGACCACCAGCAGCGCGCCGGCGTCGTGGGCCACGGCGGCCAGGGCGGCGATGTCGGCGATGCCGAGCAGCGGGTTGGTCGGCGTCTCCAGCCACACGATCCGCGTCGCACCGGGCCGGATCGCGGCCCGCACGGCGTCGACGTCGGAGACCTTCGCCGGGGTGTACGCCAGCCCCCACCGCTCGGCGACCCTGGCGAACAGCCGGTACGTGCCGCCGTACGCGTCGTCGGGGATGACCACGTGGTCGCCCGGCTTGCAGACGGTGCGCAGCAGGGCGTCCTCGGCGGCCAGGCCGCTGGCGAAGGCCAGCCCGACCGGGCCGCCCTCCAGCGCGGCGAGGCACTCCTGGAGGGCGTCGCGGGTCGGGTTGCCGGAGCGGCTGTACTCGTAGCCCTGCCGGGGCGCGCCGACGGCGTCCTGGGCGTACGTGCTGGTCTGGTAGATCGGTGGGATCACCGCGCCGGTGCGGGCCTCCGGGTCCTGGCCGGCGTGGATCGCGAGCGTATCGAAGCCGTGGTTCATGCCGCAGACGTTAGCCGGTGGGAAGGAGGGGCCCCTTGTTAACGCCTACGGTAGAGAAGGGTTCCCCGCTCACCGCCTCCTGACCGTGCGACGGGGCGGGGGCACGGCGCGGAAGGCGGGGGGCGGGGCGCGGGGCTAGCCTGGCCGGGTGGGCGGGTGTGTGTTCTGCGGGATCGTGGCCGGCGACGTCCCGGCGTTCCGGGTCGTCGACACCCCGGAGGGGGTGGCGTTCCTCGACACCCGGCCCGTGTTCAAGGGCCACCTGCTGGTGGTGCCGCGCGCCCACCTGGTGACCCTGGCCGACCTGCCGGCGGGCGAGCTGCCCGGCTACTTCGGGCTGGTGCAGCGGCTCGCCGTGGCCGTCGAGGCGGGCCTGGGGGCCGGCGGCACGTTCGTGGCGATGAACAACAAGGTGTCCCAGTCGGTGCCGCACCTGCACACCCACATCGTGCCGAGGACGAAGGGCGACGGCCTGCGCGGGTTCTTCTGGCCGCGCACCCGCTACGCCGACGACGCCGAGGCCGGGGCGTACGCCGAACGGGTCGCCGCCGCCCTGGCCTGACGCCCGCGCCCGACCGGCGTCGGTTACCCGCTGCCGGGGCGGGTAAGGAACCGGGGCCCGGCGGTGTTGCACGCGGGGAGAGGTACGAGAGGAGTTCCACCGTGTTCCTTCGTCGCATGCCCGCCGAGCTGCCCACCCCCGACCGGGCCCTGCCCGGCCGCCCGATCGCGATGCCGATCGGCGACCGCCACGAGGTGCTCGGCTCCTCGCTGAAGGGGCCGTTCCCGGCCGGCGCGCAGGTCGCCGTGTTCGGGATGGGCTGTTTCTGGGGCGCCGAGCGGCTGTTCTGGACCCTGCCCGGCGTATTCACCACCTCCGTCGGCTACGCGGGCGGGATCACCCCGAACCCGACGTACGAGGAGGTCTGCTCGGGCATGACCGGGCACACCGAGGTCGTCCAGGTCGTCTACGACCCCACCGTGATCAGCTACGAGGACCTGCTGAAGGTGTTCTGGGAGAACCACGACCCGACCCAGGGCATGCGCCAGGGCAACGACGTGGGCACCCAGTACCGGTCGGCGATCTACGCCAGCACCGACGAGCAGCTCGCCACCGCCACCGCGTCGCGGGACGCGTTCGCGCCGATCGTGGCGCGGGCCGGCAAGGGTGAGATCACCACGGAGATCGCCCGGCTCGGCGACTACTTCTTCGCCGAGGACTACCACCAGCAGTATCTCGCGCCGACGAAGAACCCGAACGGTTACTGCAACCACGGCCCCAATGGCATGACTTGTCCGGTTGGTGTGGCCAAGACGGCCTAGACCCGCAGGCCACCGGGCTACGGCCCGGTGGCCTGTGCCGCCGATCCTCAAGATCTGCACAGACTTCGCGCCAGTTACTGCCTATACTTCGAGCATGACTGTCGTGCCGTTCACCGACGCCCGCAACCGTCTCTCGGAACTCATCGACGAGGTGAGCTCGACCCACGAACGGATAGAGATCACCAAGCACGGCCACACCGCCGCGGTGCTCATCTCCGCCGACGATCTCGCGGCATTGGAGGAGACCCTGGAAGTCCTGTCCAGTGGCGAGGCCATGCGGCAACTTGCCGAATCCAAGGCGGCGGTCGAGGCCGGTGACGTCCTCGATGCCGACGAACTCGCGGCGTTGATGGCGAAGCGGTCGAAGCAGGCACGGTGACCGGCACCGCCCCCGACCCCTACCGACTTCAGGTCACCGGCCCGGCCGCACGCGCCCTGGCCGGACGGCTGCCGGAGAAGATCGCCGCCGCGGTCTACGAGTTCATCACCACCGTTCTCCTCGACAACCCGCATCGCGTCGGCAGACGACTGCTCCTGCCGCTGTTCGAGGGGACGTGGTCGGCCAGGCGCGGCACGTACCGCGTCCTCTACGAGATCGACGAGGACGACCGCGTCGTGACCGTGACGGCCATCGAACACCGCGCCGATGCCTACCGGTCGCGTTGATCCAACCCGCACCGCCGGCTGGCCCCACCGACCGAGCGCGACGGCCCGGACGCGACACGCGTCCGGGCCGTCGCCCGTCAGGCGGGGCGGAGCACGACGGTCCAGGTGGTCGTGGTGGTGCTGGCCGCCGCGGCGGTCGCGCCGAGGCCGCCGTACGCGCCGGTGGGCACCGACGCGCCCGAGTCGGCGAGCAGCCCGGTGACCCGTCCCCCGCCGGTCTGCGAGCCGTTGCTGCGCACCTGCACCCCGGGCGGCGGGGTCAGCGCGGTCGAGGTGGCGTCGCCGTGCAGCCAGTACGACACGACCCACCCGCGCTCGGCAGCGACCGGGGCGATCGGGGTGACCCGGGTTGCGGAGCTGGCCGGGTCGGCGGCGCTGGCGAAGGCGGCCACCGGGGCGGCCGGGTCCGTGCCCCGGTAGGCGGCGAGCACCAGGTTCCCCTTCGACTGCTTGCCGAGGGTGACCCGCAGGGTCGTCCCGGCGTCACCGGCGGCGGCGACCTTCCACCAGGCGGTCGTGGTGGCGTAGCCGCCGTCGAGGCGCTCCAGGCGCGTCCAGCCGGTGACCCCGGTGGGCTCCCCGGTGTCGGCGTGGGTGTTCTGGCTGAGGAACAGCAGCAGGGTGTCGCCCGGCTGGACTCCGGCGGGCACGACGACGGAGTGGTTGGTGACGTTCGCGTTGGCGGTGGCCTGCCCGACGTACGAGATCAGTTCCGGCAGCGGCGCGACGGTGACGTCCCGGGTGGCGGTGCCGGTGGCCCCCCGGTCGTCGGTGACGGTGACCGCGACGCGGTAGGTGCCGGCCTGCGCGTACGTGTGGGTGGTGGTGGGGACGCTGGCGGTGCCGGCGGTCGCGCCGTCGCCGAAGTCCCAGGCGTGGTCCTGGACGGCGCCGTCGGCGTCGGTGGAGCCGGCGGCGGAGAACGCGCACACCAGCCCGGAGCAGGAGGCGGCGAGGTCGGCTCTCGGCGGGGTGTTGGCCGCGCCGCCGGCGCCCTTGACGAGCCGGATCCAGTCGATGTCCCCGGCGAAGTAGTCGCAGGTGACGTTCACGCCGTCGCAGGAGCTCTTGCCGCCGATCGAGAGCTGCCAGTTGTTGGTGATCGTCCCGGTGGGGCCGGTGAGCCGGCTGGTGCGGACGCCGTCGACGTACATCTCGACGTAGCTGGCGGTGCGGTTGCAGGTGACGGTGTGCCACCGCCCGTCGGAGATGGACGTGCCGGTGTAGCCGGTGCGCGTCGCCCCGTCGCCGCCCCGGAACATGCACCGGGGCTTGCCCTCGGGCGCCTCGAACTTCCAGTAGCCGCCGGCCGTGCCGCCCTGCCCCTTCTGCATGATGTTGCCGAAGGACTTCGTGGTGCGGTAGCGGATCGAGAACGAGAAGTCGCCGGCCTCGGGGTTGAAGTCGTTGCTCGCCGGCACCAGGTCCACGTGCCCCGGCACGTACTCCTTGTCGGCGGGGTTGTGGTAGGCGAAGCGGTGGGCGGTGGCGCCGTCGTAGCGCGTCCCGGCCACCACCTCGTCGCCGACGCGGCCGTGCCGGCCGTTGCCGCTGCTGTCGGTGAGCACGGTGCCGCCGGCCGCCTCGTCCATGCTCCAGAAGGCCACGGTGCGGGTGGCGACGGCCTGCGCCGGGGAGACCCCGGCCAGCACGCCGGCCGCCGCGACCACCGCCGCCAGCGCCAGCCGGCCGACGGTACGCACGCCGCGTCCGGTCCGCACGCCTGTCCGTCGCGTCGCGCGCATGGTCATCGCCTCCTCGTGGGCCCGACCTCACCCTGGCACGACGTCGTTCGGCGCTGAATGCCCCGTCCGGGGGACAACGGGTCACCGGCGGCGGGCGGGGCGCGGCCGTCCGGCCGGGTACGGTCGGCCGTGGGCCCGGCGGCGTCGCACCGATGCGGGGTTTCTCACAACCGGCCGGGCAGGTCGGGCGGGCAGGTGAGCGCGGCGGCGGCGGGTCCGCGCGGAGGCGTCGACGGCGGCGGCCCGCCGGGGCGTGACGGCGCGCATCTTAGCAAGCACGTAACGCCGACGACATCATCTCAACAGGCGAGCGGGGCTCACCTCTGGCAGCATTGTCTGGCATGTGCGGACTGGCTGGGGAGTTCCGCCGTGACGGCTCGCGGGCCGACGTCGCGGCGGTGGAACGCATGGCGGCCATGATGAGCGACCGGGGGCCCGACGACAGCGGCGTGTGGTCCCAGGGGGCGACCGCTCTCGGCCACCGCCGCCTCAAGATCATCGACCTGTCGGCGGCGAGCGGGCAGCCGCTGGTCGACCCGGCGTCGGGGCTGACGGGCGTCTTCAACGGCTGCGTCTACAACTACCGCGAGCTGCGCGAGGAGTTGCAGGCCAGGGGGCACCGCTTCTTCTCCTCCGGCGACAGCGAGGTGGTCGTCAAGGCGTACGCCGAGTGGGGGCTCGACTTCGTCGACCACCTGGTCGGGATGTTCGCCGTGGCGATCAGCGAGCGGGACACCGGCCGCCTCGTGCTGGCCCGCGACCGGCTCGGCATCAAGCCGCTCTACGTGGCCGAGTCCCCGGGCGTGGTGCGCTTCGCCAGCACCCTGCCCGCGCTGCTGGCCGGCGGCGGCGTCGACACCGCCATCGACCCGGTGGCGCTGGCCCACTACCTGAGCTTCCACAGCATCGTGCCGCCGCCGCGCACCATCCTGCGCGGGGTCGCCAAGCTGCCCCCGGCCACCGTCCGGGTCTACGAGGCCGACGGCACCACCCACGAGCGGGTCTACTGGGACCCGGCGTTCACCCGGCGTGCGGAGCGGGCCGGGTGGTCCGCCCGCGACTGGGAGGACGCCCTGCTGGAGTCGCTGACCACGGCGGTGCGCCGCCGGATGGTCGCCGACGTGCCGGTCGGCGTGCTGCTCTCCGGCGGGCTGGACTCCAGCCTGGTCGTCGCCCTGCTCGCCGAGCAGGGCCAGCGCGGGCTGGCCACGTTCTCCATCGGCTTCGACGCCGTCGGCGGCCGCTCCGGCGACGAGTTCGTCTACTCCGACATCGTGGCGAAGACCTTCGACACCGACCACCACCAGATCCGGGTGGCCGCCCGGGACCTGCTGCCCCCGCTGGAGGCGGCGGTGGCGGCGATGAGCGAGCCGATGGTCAGCCACGACTGCGTGGCGTTCTGGCTGCTCAGCCAGGAGGTGTCCCGGCACGTCAAGGTGGTCCAGTCCGGCCAGGGCGCGGACGAGATCCTGGGCGGCTACCACTGGTACCCGCCGCTGGCCGGCGTCGACCGGGAGCGGGCCGTCGAGACGTACGCGAAGGCGTTCCTCGACCGGGACGCGGCCGGGCTGGCCCGGGTGCTGGACCCGGCGTGGCTGGCCGACGGCGACCCGGCGCGGGAGTTCGTGGCCGCCCACCTGGCCCGGCCCGGCGCGCAGACCGCCGTCGACGCGGGCCTGCGGATCGACACCCAGATCATGCTGACCGACGACCCGGTGAAGCGGGTCGACAACATGACCATGGCGCACGGGCTGGAGGCCCGGGTGCCGTTCCTCGACCACGAGTTCGTGGAGCTCGCCGCGACCTGCCCGCCGGAGCTGAAGCTGGCCCAGGGCGGCAAGGGCGTGCTGAAGGAGATCGGCCGCCGGGTCCTGCCGCACGAGGTCATCGACCGGCCGAAGGGTTACTTCCCCGTGCCGGGCCTCACCCACCTGGAGGGCAAGCTCCTCGACCGGGTACGCGACGCGCTGCACGCGCCCGCCGCCCGCCACCGCAACCTGTTCCGCACCGAGTACGTCGACGCGCTGCTGGCCGACCCGAACGCCGAACTCACCCCGTTGAACGGAAACAAGCTGTGGCAGCTGGGACTCCTGGAAATGTGGCTCCAGAGCCACGGAATCGACTGACCGTGAGCGACACCCTGGCGACCGGGACGGCGCGCACCGACCGGGAGCGGGTGCTGGGCCGCCGCCGCGAACGGGTGGGGCCGGGCGGTGACCCGGTGGCGCCCGCCCCGGCCCGGCCGGACGCCCCGGACGGGCCGGCCGAGGGGGAACAGCCGGCCGGCGGCGGCGTGGTGCTCGACTGCGGCTGGGGGCGGCTGGTGTTCGGCCAGACGTTCACCGAGCAGGCCGCCGTGGCGGCGGTGCTGCGCTCGGAGGCGGCCGGGGCGCGGGACATCTGCATCTACCTGCGCGACCCGCACGTGCTGGTGTCCCGGCTGCCCGACGAGCTGTTCATCGACCCGTCGCTGACGTACCGGCTGCGGCTGCCCGCGCCGCCGGCCGCCGCCGACGAGCGCGACGGGCTGCCCGGGCTGCGGATCCGGACGCTGCGCGACGCGGACGACGCCGACGCGGTGAACCGGATCTACGCCCGCAACGGCATGGTCACCGCCCCGGTCGACGTGCTCGTCGACAACGCCCGCACCGACCGGTTCCTGCACCTGGTAGCCGAGGACGCCACCGGGGACGTGGTCGGCACGATCACCGGCGTGGACCACGTCGCGGTCTTCGCCGACCCGGACAACGGGGCGAGCCTGTGGTGCCTCACCGTCGACTTCAACACCGCGCCGCCCGGCACCGGCCAGGCGCTGCTGACGGAGCTGGCGGCCCGGCTCACCGCGCGCGGGCGGGCGTTCGTCGACCTGTCGGTGCTGGCCGAGAACACCGGGGCGATCCGGCTGTACGAGCGGCTCGGCTTCTACCGCACCGCGACGCTCTGTGTGAAGCGGAAGAACCCGATCAACGAGCGGCTGTTCCTGCCGGCCGCCCCGAAGGGGTACGACCGGCTCAACCCGTACGCGAAGATCGTCGCGGACGAGGCGATGCGCCGGGGCATCCGGGTGGAGGTCACCGACCCGGAGTGGGGCGAGCTGCGGCTGAGCAACGGCGGCCGGACGATCGTCACCCGCGAGTCGCTGTCCGAGCTGACCTCGGCGGTGGCGATGAGCCGCTGCGACGACAAGCGGGTCACCCGGCGCATCCTCACCGAGGCGGGCCTGTCGGTGCCGGCCGGGCGCACCGCGACCGGCGACGACGCCGACGTCGAGTTCCTGGCCGAGGTGGGCCGGGTGGTGGTGAAGCCGGCGCGCGGCGAGCAGGGCAACGGCATCACCGTCGGCGTACGCACGCCGGAGGCGCTGACCGCCGCCGTGGCGCTGGCCCGCGGCTTCTGCCCGGACGTGCTGATCGAGCAGATGCGCGACGGCGAGGACCTGCGGGTGATCGTCATCGACCACGAGGTCGTGGCCGCCGCCGTCCGGCGGCCCGCCCAGGTCACCGGCGACGGGGTGCACGACGTCGCCGAGCTGATCGAGCGGCAGAGCCGCCGCCGGGCCGCCGCCACCGGGGGCGAGTCGCGCATCCCCGTCGACGACATGACCCGGGAGGTCGTCGCCGACGCCGGCTACGAGCTGAGCGACGTGCTGCCCGAGGGGACGGTGCTGGCCGTGCGCCGCACCGCGAACCTGCACACCGGCGGGACGATCCACGACGTGACGGGCGAGCTGCACCCGGCGATCGCCGAGGCGTGCGTGGCGGCCAGCCGGGCGCTGGACATCCCGGTGACCGGGCTGGATCTGCTGGTCAGCGCCCCGGACGCCCCGGAGCACGTGTTCATCGAGGCGAACGAGCGGCCCGGCCTGGCCAACCACGAGCCGCAGCCGACCGCCGAGCGCTTCGTCGACCTCCTCTTTCCCGGCACGCGGGCACCGCAACGCCTCTGGACACCGGCGGGTGCGGCAAGCTCTCAGGCATGACCGCACGCAAACCCGTCCCGCTGAAGATCGACCTGGACTACCTCCGCCAGGTGCTGGTGGAGCTGCTGGAGATCCCGAGCCCGTCGGGGCGCACCGACCACGTGCAGCAGTACGTGGGCGAGCGCCTCTCCGCGCTCGGGATCTCCTCCACGCTGACCCGGCGCGGCGCGCTCAGCGCCTGCCTGCCGGGGCCCCGGGAGACCGGGGCGGACCGGGCGGTCGTGGTGCACACCGACACCATCGGCGGGATGGTGAAGCGGCTCAAGGAGAACGGCCGGCTGGAGCTGATGCAGGTCGGCACGCACAGCGCCCGGTTCGCCGAGGGCGCGCACGTGCGGATCTTCACCGACGACCTGGACCGGGTGATCAGCGGCCAGGTGCTGCCGCTGAAGGCCAGCGGGCACCGCTACAACGAGGCCGTCGACCTCCAGGGGGTCGGCTGGGAGCAGGTCGAGGTGCGGGTCGACGAGCCCGTGGCCGACGAGGCCGGGCTGCGGGCGCTGGGCATCGACGTCGGGGACTTCGTGGCGTTCCTGCCGAACCCGACGATCACCCCGAGCGGGTACGTCAAGTCCCGGCACCTGGACGACAAGGCCGGGGTCGCGGCGGTGCTGACCGCGTTCAAGGCGATGGTCGACGCGGGCGTCACCCCGGCGGTGACCGCGCACCTGCTGGTGACGGTGACCGAGGAGATCGGGCACGGGGCGAGCCACGGCCTCGACCCGGACGTCGCCGAGATCGTCTCCGTGGACGCCGCGGTGGTCGCCCCCGGGCAGCAGTCCCGGGAGAACGCGGCCACCCTGGCCATGGGCGACGGGGTGGGCCCGTTCGACTACCACCTGACCCGCAACCTCGCCTCGATCGCCCGCGAGCACGGGGTGGACCTGGTCCGCGACGTCTTCGAGTTCTACCGCTCGGACGTGGCGGCGGCGGTGGAGGCGGGCGCGCACGCCCGGGTGGCGCTGCTCGGCTTCGGGGTGGACGCCACCCACGGCCACGAGCGCACCCACCTCGACGGGCTGGGCCACCTCACCCAGTTGCTCTGCCTCTACCTCCAGAGCGACCTGGTGTTCCCCGAGTGGGACGCCGAGCCCGAGGGCGACCTGGCCGACTTCCCGTCGCTGGCGGTGCAGCCGGCCAGCGAGGAGGGGCCACGCGAGGGCCCGATCGGCATCGCCGACTGACCGCTGCGGCCGCGCCGGCCGCCCGGTCGGGCGGCCGGCGCGGCCGGGTCACCGGGCGCGGCGCTCCGCGGCGTCGAGGAGCGCGATCAGCGCCTCGGTCGTCCGCAGCACCGCGTCCCGGGCGGCCGGGTCGCGGGTGATCGACTTCTCCGCCCGGTCGGCCAACTGCTCCAGCAGCGCGCCCGCGCGGGCCGTGTTGCCGGCGGTGCCGGCCTGCTCGGCCCGCCGGAGCCGGTCCTCCAGGCGGGCCGCCGCGTACTCGCTGATCCGGCCGGCGGCCACGTACTCGCCGATCAGGTCACGCAGGTCCGAGTACCAGGCGGGGTCGCGGGTGAACGACCGGGGCAGGTGCCCGGCGTCGGCGGCGAGCAGCGTCGCGGCGACGCTGGCGTCGACGTACGACCGGACGGTCGGGTAGAGCGTGGCGAGCTGCGCGTCGGTCAGCGGCACCGAACTGCCGTCGAGGAAACAGAAGCCGGGCCCGCTGTTGCTGCCGCTGTTGATCCGCAGCGGCACCTCGTGCTGGGCGAGCCGGATGCCGCCGAGGGCGAGCCCGAGGTCGTCCCGGGCGACGGCCGGCGGCGTCGTGCCGGTCATGTCGATCCGGGGCGCGGCCGGCGGAGCGACGCCGTGGGCGACCCAGGCGACGGTGTGGTCGTACACCGCGTTCTGCACCATGTGCTGCGGCACCCGCGACAGGGAGGGCAGCGTGCAGGTCTGCGGCTCGCCCGGGTAGCCACCCGGGTAGCTGCCGATGTCCCGCTTGCGCAGCGGACCGTAGTCGGTGATCAGCTTCCAGTCGCCGTGCGACGCGCCGGCGACCTCCCAGGACCGCAGGACCGGCGAGTCGGCCTGGGACCGCGCCGCCGCGGGCAGGATGCCGCTGGCGACGTCCCCTTCGGAGTTGAGCCGGAACACCGGGGTCGCGAGGTCGGTGCGCAGCACCCCGCCGCCGCCGTGCAGGACGACCGCGTCGAGCACGTTCGCCGAGCGCTGGACGCCGTTGTAGTAGTTCGCGAGCCGGCCGGCCGACTGTGAGTGACCGGTGGCGATCACGTACCGGGGGGCGGGCAGCCGGCCCAGCGGGTCGACGCCGGTCGGGTGGCGGACCGCCTTCACCGCCTGGCTGAAGACGTCGTACGAGAGGCTGTCGTCGGTGACCGTGCCGCCCACCGTGAGGTCCAGCGGACCGTAGCGGCCCGGGCTCCACGCCTTGAGCCCGGTGGCCGAGTGCAGCCCGGCCCGCTGGGCGGAGACCCCGACCCAGGCGTATCCCTCCCGGATCAGGTGCTCGTGCGACTGGAACCAGTCGACCTCCTGGTCCCACTGGTTGCTGACGTTGTTCCACTCGGCGATCACGACGCCGTTGAACTTCCCGGTGTTGGCCGGGCGGCGGACGACCAGCCGGGTGCCGTACGGCTGGTCGGCGCCGAGCACTGCCGCGTCCTGGGTGCCCTGCACGGCGTAGCGGGTGGCGGTGCCGAAGAGGAAGAACTCCTCCTCGACGTACCCGGCGGCGGCAAGGTCGACGTCGGTGGCGAGGAACGGGTAGCCGTGCCGGGAGTCGCCGACCGGGGTGGTCCGGGCGATCGGGCCGGCGACCACCGGATTCGCCACGTTCGCGCCGGTGGCGGTGGACTGCCGGGGCGGGGTCGGGCCGGCCGGTCGGCCGGCCGCGGCTGCCGGGGCGACCGGTCCGGCGGTCACGGCCAACGCGCCGGCCAGACCGAACGCGATCAGTGATCGTCGGGCGGGTGTTCGGGGGGTGGTGGCGGGGAGGACGGGCACGGTTCACCTCACTGGGAAGCGCCCGAGGGGACGACCCGGGCGGGGGCGAGATGCGGCTGGTCGAAGTGTGGCTGGTCGAGATCTGCTGCTCAGACTGCGTGGAACAGACAGTAATGCCCAGTTGAGGCGAAAGATAGGCCAGACAAGCACGAACTTTCGACGATCCAGACGAAAGTCTGCCGGCTCCGCCCGGCGAGAGTTCCTCAAAAATCACTACCGGCACCCGGGATCCAGTGGGTAGCGTGGCGGTACACGGGAAAGGAGGTGGTCCAGACTTGTATAGCAATCGGACTCGTGAGGTGGCTGTCCGCTAGCCGCTGTCCTCGACAGTGAGAACCTGCCCGCCGCGAGGCGGGTGCACGATCGTCGAGACCGTGTGGCAGCGGTGCGGCGAAACCACGACAGCCACCCGACCCCCGGGGTGCCGGCCAAGTCCAGCCGGCCCGTGCGCGAGCACGGAAGCCCCGGGGGTCGCTTCATGTATCCGCCGGGGAGAGCGCCGTGTCCATGCGTGAACTGGTGGTGCTCGGGACGGCCAGCCAGACCCCGACCCGGGCACGCAACCACAACGGGTACGTGCTGCGCTGGGACGACGAGGTGATCCTCTTCGACCCGGGCGAGGGCAGCCAGCGGCAGCTCCTGCACACCGGCGTCACCGCCACCGACCTGACCCGGATCTGCGTCACCCACTTCCACGGCGACCACTGCCTCGGGCTGCCCGGCACCATCCAGCGACTGTCGCTGGACCGGGTTCCGCGCCCGGTGGCGGTGCACTTCCCGGCCGGCGGGGCCGACTACTTCGCCCGGCTGCGGCACGCCAGCTCCTTCCACGAGACCGCCGAGCTGGCCGTCGAGCCGATCAGCGCCGACGGTCAGCGGGTCGCCCTGCGCGGCGGCGGCGTCCTGGAGGCCCGCCGGCTGCGGCACCCCATCGAGACGTACGGCTACCGGCTCGTCGAGCCGGACGGCTGCCGGATGCTGCCCCAGCGGCTGGCCGCGTACGGGATATCCGGCCCGGCCGTCGGCGAGCTGCTGCGCGCCGGCCACCTCGACGTCGGCGGGCGGCGCGTCACCCGCGACGAGGTGAGCGTGACCCGCCCCGGGCAGCGGTTCGCGTTCGTGATGGACACCGGGCTCTGCGACAACGTGTACGCCCTCGCCGAGCACGCCGACCTGCTGGTCATCGAGTCGACGTTCCTGGCGAGCGAGGCCGCGCTCGCCGCCGAGGCCGGGCACCTCACCGCCGGTCAGGCCGCTCAGGTGGCGGCCGAGTCGGGGGTACGCACGCTGGTGCTCACCCACTTCTCCCAGCGCTACGGCGACGCCCGGCGCTTCGCCGACGAGGCCCGCGAGCACTTCGCCGGTGAGCTGGTCGTCGCCGAGGACCTGACGACCGTCCCGGTGCCGCCCCGGCGGGTACCCTCGGCCGGGTGACGATCACCCTCCGCCACGCCACCGTCGACGACCTGCGTGCCGTGGGGGCGCTGCACCAGCGCTCCCGGGTGGCCGCGTACTCGTCGTTCCTGCCGGCGGAGGCCCTCGCGGACCCGACGCAGGAGGCGATGGGGTGGTACTGGGTGGAGCGGTGGACCTGGGAGCGCGACGACCACCTGATGACCGTCGCCGAGCGTGACGGCCGGCTGGTCGGCTTCAGCTACGTGGGCCCGGACGACGCGGGCGACCCGGCGACCGGGCTGCTCAACGCCATCCACCTCGAACCCGCCGAGCGGGGCCGGGGCACCGGCCGGGCGCTGATGGACGACGCGCTGGCCACCATGCGCGACCGGGGCCGGACGCGGGCGGTGCTGTGGGTGCTGGCCGGCAACGCGCCGGCCCGGCGCTTCTACGAGCGGGGCGGCTGGCGGCCCACCGGCGAGCGCCGGGAGGAGCTGATCGGCACCGCCCGCACCCCCCAGCTCCGCTACGCCCGAGAGGTGTAAGGAAGGGCCCCCTCTTAACGCATACGGTAGAGAAGGGTCCCCTTCTTACCCTGACGCCCCGGCGAGGCGAGGCGGGGCGGGGCGAGGCGGGGCGGGGCGCGAGGCGGGGCGGGACGGGCGGGGCGGGTGCATCACGAGCCGTCCCGGTCGGAGTCGACCGAGAAGTTGATCACGCCGAGGTGGCCGTCGCCGTCCTCGACGACCTTCATCAGCATGCTGTCGGCGTAGATCGTGTCGTTGTCGTTGAAGGTGTCCCGCCCGGTGTGCGCCGCGTACGGCGCGGCGGCGTACACCTTGGTGTTGAGGGCCTCGTCGAACATCATCTGGGTGGTCAGCACCCGATTGTTGTCGACGTGCACCATCGCGTGGATGTGCGTGGTGCGGCCCCGGTACCAGCCCGGCCAGATGGTGGTGAACTCGACGATCCCGTCGGAGTTGGTGACCTGGGCCCCGCGCAGGTAACGCTTGTCGTCGGTGGGCGTGAGGTCGGCCGCCGACCCCTCGGAGCCGCCGCCCGGCGCCGCGCCGCCGCCGGGAGCGCCGCTCGGCGGGGTCCCTCCGCCCGGTCCGCCGCTCGGCGGGGTGCCGTCGGGAGCGCCGCTCGGCGGGGTCCCTCCACCCGGTCCGCCGCTCGGCGGAGCGCCGCCGCCCTGCGCGCCACCCGCGCCGGACGACTGCGCCTCCGCACCCGAGTACAGCCCTGCGGCGTCGCAGTGCCAGATCTCCACGACGGCGTTGGCCAGGGGCCCGCACTGCTCGCTGTCCTGCACCCGGATCGCCACCCGCAGCCGGGTGCCCTCCCGGTCCTCCCGGATGTCGCTGCGGATCTTGTCGGCGTCGAAGTAGTACGGGCCCTGGGTGGTGCTCGCCGTCAGCGTGCACGTGCCGGCCTCGGCGAACAGCGCGGTCAGGTCGGCGGACGTGCTGGCGGTGGCCTGCGGGGAGAGCGTCTCGCCGGTGGACGTGGTGACCGTGCCGCCGTCCCGCCCGCAGGCGGCCAGCAGGCCGGCGAGCCCGACCGAGCCGATTCCGGCGATCAGCCGGCGGCGGCTGACCCGCTGCCCTTCGTGGTGGTCGAGGTGGTGGTGCATGGGTTCCTCCCGGGTTCGGCGCTCGTCGGCTGGTCCCGACGCTAGACACGCCCGGCCGGGGCCCTCTGTGCCCCGCTTGTGGCCGGGCTGTGAATGCCCGCCCCGCCGGTCGGCCCGACAACCACCCCGGGAGGCCGGCCCGGCGACCACCCCGGAGCGTCGGACCGGCGACCGCCCCGAAAGGTCGACCACCGCCCCGGAAAGTCGGCCCGGCGGCTGATCCGACCGGCGGTTATACCGGATGCATACCGGTGGCTCGCATGCTCGCGGCAGTCCGGCCGGCACGGGCCGGAGCGAGGGAGAAGGTTGCATGCGACACCGAGCAACGAGCCGGCTGCTGGCCGGCCTGACCGTCGTCGCCGTGACGGCGGTCGGCACCGGACGGCCCGCCGCCGCCGACCCGGCCGCCGGGCCGCCACCGGCCGCCGCCACGCAGATCACGACCGCACAGCTCTCGGCAGCCGACGCCGGCCGGGTGACGACCGCCGTCGCTCCGGCGGTCGTCGCACCCCAGTCGAAGACCGGGTTGGCCGTCATGAGCCCGTGGAGCCTGCGGCCCGCCGTCGAACCGAACCTCACCGACGCGCAGCGCGTCGCGTTCGAGGACCAGATGATCAAGGACCTGGTCGAGGCCAAGGTCAAGACGGTACGCCTGGAGATCGCCGCCCCCGGCGAGACGGCCGTCGACTTCACGCTCTACCGCCGGTTGATCGACAAGCTGCCCAGCGACGTCAAGGTCATCGCGGTGCTGAACTTCGCCCTGGTCGAGGGCGGGGTCAGCAACAGCGGGGTGCCGGCGAGCGAGCCCTACCTGTACCAGTTGCAGGACTCCGTGGCGGTCAGCCAGTACCCGGAGTACGGCACCACGACGAAGTTCATGAAGGTGTGGATCGACAAGGCGCTGTCGGTGGTCACCACGTTCGGCAGCCGGCTGGCCGCCGTCGAGGTGCTCAACGAGGCCAACAAGCTGTACCACCCCGGCACCGCCGCGCACCCCGGCCCGTACGTGGTGCCGGGCGACGCGTACGGCCGGCTGATCGGAAAGTTCTACCGGTACTGCCGGCTCGCCGGCAGCAAGCCCTGCGGCAGCACGGTCAAGGTGATCACGCACGGGATGCACCCCGCGATGGACGGCGGTGACTCCGGCACCGCCAACGACGACACCAATCACCTGAGCGGGGTGCTGAGCTCCGCCTCGGTCGCCGCGTTCCGCTCGGCCAACGGCGGGGCGTGGCCGTTCGACGGGATCGGCTACCACCCGTACCCCTTCGCGATGGGGCTGAGCCTGCCCGGCGGCTACGCCAACACCGCCACGGCGACGCTGCTGGCCGGCATCAACGGCCGCCTCGACGCCGTCCGGGCGGTGCTCAACGCCGCGGGCGTGCCGCAGTCCACCTCGCTGTTCTGGCTCACCGAGGTCGGCTTCAACTCCAACGACGTGGCCGCGTCCACCCTGGAGGAGAAGGAGGCCAAACAGGGCCAGTACGTCAAGGACGTCTTCACCGCCCTGGCCAACCGCGCCGACACCGCCCAGGCGATCTGGTACCGCTACCACCAGGGCAACGCCGACGCCCCGGCGGAGAACTGGGGGCTGGTGGCGCACACCGACCGCGTCTACTCGAAGCTGCCGCCCCGCTACAAGCGGGCGTACTGCGACTTCGTCTGGGAGCGGGGGGTCGGCGCCACCGAGCACTGCCCGCGCCCGAAGGAGGTCGTCTGGCGCACCTACTTCAACAACGTGCTCTACCCGGTCAGTTACTGGGAGATGCCGCAGTACGTGGTGGACGCCGGGGCGTCGTACCCGTCGTGGCATGTCCAGCAGGACATCGGCGGGCAGGTCAAGCAGCTCAGCGGCTACTGCTCGCCGGTCGACAAGTACCTCTGCTCGACGTCGGACTACAGCCGGTTCCCGGTGCCGTCCGCCCGGGACGCCTCGGCGCGGTTCCGGGTGCGCTTCGCCGGGCTCGGCATGACCGGCCCCTGGTCGGACTGGATGTCGTACAGCCCGCTGATCGGCTCGGGGGCCGGGGTCTACGGGCCGGCCTCGGGGGCGACGCTCAACTTCAAGACCCAGTACGTCTCGTTCCCGGTGGCGGTGCCGACCCAGTGGCTGCGCAACAACCCGGGCGGCCAGCCGTTCATGCGCTTCCACCAGAGCACCGCGAACGGCGGGTGGGTCCGGCTGTGGAGCCGGCCGAGCATGCCGACCACCGGGTCCGACTACCAGGAGACCTCCGACCACGTGCTGTACGTGTTCAACCTCAGCATCACCGCCGACTCCAGCCGGTCGTTCACCGCCGGCCCGGTGCAGTTCCTGTTCGGCATCGCCCCGGCGGCCTGCAAGACCGACGTCGCACAGTGCCTGCCGACCAACACGGCCGAGACCATCACCTACTCGTTCAACCACTCCTAGCGCCGCGGTGGGCGGCGGCGGCGCGCCGCCGCCCACCCGTCGGGACACCCTCGGCATGTCGGCGGGCGGGCCTACAATCATCGACTGAGTTGATCGTCAGGATGGGCTCGCGCCGGCTGCCGTGGGGGTTCGGATACTCGTTCGCATTCTCGGCCCGGTCGAGGCGGAGCTGGCCGGCGAGCCGGTTCCGCTGGGGCCGCCCAAGCAGCGTGCGGTGCTCGCCGTCCTGGTGCTCCGGCCGGGTCGGCCGACCGCCGTCGCCGACCTGGTGGACGCCCTGTGGCCCGCCGCCCCGCCCCGGTCCGCGCTGAAGAACCTCCAGCTCTACGTGCACCAGCTCCGCAAGCTGCTCCCCGGCGGGCTCACCTTCGGCAACGGGGCCTACCGGCTCGACCCGGGCGCCTACCGCCTCGACGCCGACGAGTTCGACGCCCGGGTCACCGTGGCCCGGCGGCTGGCCGCGGGCGGCGACCTGGCCGCCGCGCGCGACGCGTACGACGACGCCCTGCTCTGGTGGCGCGGCCCGGCGCTGGCCGACCTCGTCGGCCGGGGCCTGCTCTGCGGCGAGGCCGCCGCGCTGGACCAGGGCCGGCTGCGGGCGATCGGCGAGTCGGTGGAGACGGTGTTGCGCCTGGGCGGGCACGAGGACCTGCTCCCCCGGCTCGCCCGTCTGGTCGCCGACCACCCGCTGCACGAACGCTTCCGGGAACAGCAGGTACGCGCGCTCCAGGCGGCCGGCCGGCACGCGGAGGCGGTCGCCGCGTACCGGGAGGCCGAGCGGGTCCTCGCCGACGACCTCGGCGTGCCCCCCGGCCCGGCCCTGCGGGCGCTGGCCCCCGGGCTGCGCCGCCCGGCCGTGGCCGCCCCGGCGCGGGTCAGCCGGCCCGTGCCGGCGGAGCTGCCCGCCGACATCCCCGACTTCACGGGGCGGCACGAGCAGGTCGCCGACGCCGTCGCCTTCCTCGGCCGGCCGCCGGCCGCGGCGATGCGGATCTGGGCGCTCTCCGGCACCGCCGGGGTCGGCAAGAGCTGCCTCGCCGTGCACGTCGCGCACCGGCTCCGGCCGCACTTCCCCGACGGCCAGCTCCACGTGAGCCTGCACGGCCAGGGCGCGCACCGGGTCGACCCGGCGGACGTGCTGGCCCGCTTCCTGCGCGCGCTCGGCATGACCGACCAGCAGCTCCCGGTCGAGTTCGACGAGCGGGTCCGCTGCTACCGCAGCCGGCTGGCCGACCGCCGGGTCCTCGTGGTCCTCGACGACGCGGCCGACGAGCAGCAGGTACGACCGCTGCTGCCCGGCGGCCCGGGGTGCGCCGCCGTCGTCACCAGCCGGATGCCGCTGGCCGGGCTGGCCGGGGCGCGGGCGCTGCACCTCGACGTGCTCGACCGGGAGCAGGCCGTGGAGCTGCTCGCCGCAGCGGCGGGCCCCGCCCGGGTGGCGGCCGAGCCCGCGGCGGCCGGCGCGATCGTCGAGCTGTGCGGCCGGCTGCCGCTGGCCGTCCGGGTCGCCTCCGCCCGGCTGGCGACCCGGGGCCACTGGAGCCTGAACCGGTTCGCCGACCGGCTCGCCGACGGCCGGCGTCGACTCGACGAGCTGCGCGTCGGCGACCTCGACGTCCGGGCCAGCTTCCAGCTCAGCTACGACGGCCTCGAACCGGCCGCCCGCCGGGCGTTCCACCTGCTCGCCCTGCTCGACCAGCCCACCGTCACCGGCTGGCTCGCCGCCGCGCTGCTCGACGCCGCCCCGGCCGACGCCGAGGACACGCTGGACCAGCTCGTGGACGCCCAGCTGCTGCAACCGACCGGCGGCGACCGGGACCGGTACCACACCCACGACCTGCTGCGGGTCTACGCGGCCGAGCAGGCGGCCGTCGCCGAGCCGGCGGGCGACCGGGCGGCGGCCCTGGACCGCGCCTTCGCCGCCTGGGTGGCCGCCGCCGAGCGGTCCGCCGCCGCGCTGACCGGCGCCGCCGGGGCGGGCCGGTTCGGGGCGGAGGCGCGCCGCTGGTTCGCCCGGGAACAGACCGACGTCGTGGCGGCCCTGGGCCAGGCGCACCGGACCGGGCGGTGGGAGGTGACCTGGCGGCTGGCGCGGGCGTTGACCATGTTCCTGGCGGAACGGTCGCAGTGGAGCGCCTGGCAGGTCACCCACGAGCTCGCCCAGGACGCCGCCTACCGGGCCGGCAACGCCGACGTGGCCGCCGACCTGGCCGAGCGGCTCGGCGACCTGTACCGGGACCGGGGCCGGTTCGACCGGGCCGAGACGTACTTCCGGCGGTCGCTGGAGCTGGCCGAGACGACCGGCAGCCCCGTGCGCAGGGCGTACGCGCTGCGCGGCCTGGGCGACGCCCGGTGGGGGCACGGCGACGCCGAGGGGGCCGTCGGCCGGTACGTCGAGGCGCTCCCGCTGTTCGAGGCGGCGGGCGAGCACCAGGGCAGCGCGCACGCCCTGCGCGGGCTGTCGGTGGCGTACCGGGGGCTCGGCCGGCTCGACGAGGCGCTGGACGTGGCCCGGCGCAGCGTCGGCGCGTTCCGGGCCCTCGGCGACCGCTCCGGCGAGACGTACGCGCGCCGCACGCTGGGCGGCATCCACCTGGACCTCGGGCACCTCGACGAGGCCGAGGAGTGCTTCCTGCACTGCCACGCCGGCTTCGAGCGGCTCGGCGACCGGCTGGGCATGGCGGCGGCCCTGCTCGGGCTCGGCATGGCCCAGGTCGAGCAGGGCCGGCACGACGAGGCGCGGGAGACGTACCACCGCTGCCGGGAGACCTTCGCCGAGGTCGCCGACCCGCTCGGCGAGGCGTACGCCCGGCGCGGGCTGGGCGACGCGCTCACCGGGTCCGGCCGGCTGGACGAGGCGCACGCGGAGCTGGCGGCCGCCCTGGCGGTCTTCGTCGCGCACGCCGACCCGCGGTGGGAGGCGTACGCCCGGACCAGCCTCGGCACCCTGTTCCTGGCCCGGGGCGAGCCCGCGGCGGCCCGGGAGCACCTCCGCCGGGCGCTGGCGATCTTCGACCGGATGGGCGCCCGGCTGTGGTCGGCACGCGCCCGGGAGCTGCTCGCCCGGGCCGGCGCAGGCGGGGCCGGGCCCTCGCCCGGCTGACGGCGCGGTCGGCCCCTGCGACCGCCGCGGGTCGACCCCCGCGCCGATATACCAGCGCTATACCGGGGGCCGACATCCTCGCCCGGAAGGCGCCCGGCGCACGTGCCGGGGCCGAGTTGCGGAGGCAGGATGAACAGCTTCGGATTCCGGCGTCGCCGCCGGGTCGCCCTGGTGCTCGTGCCGGCGCTGGCCGGCACGCTGCTGGCGGCCGTGGGCCCGGCGGCACCCGCGCGCGCCGCCGAGGGGGGCGACCTGGTGATCGCCAACGTGCTGTGGCGGGTCGCCGTCGGTTCCCGGCCCGACCTGATGACCACCAACAACCCCGCCGAGCGGGACCAGTTCCCCGTCGACGGGCAGACCCACTACGTGCCGAAGTACTCGGGCTCCGGGCGGTCGGCCCTCTACCGGCTGCACAATCCGAACTGGTACGGCGGCTCCGACCACATGGACTCCCGTACCGCCGGCGAGGCCGGCTTCGGCACCGAGTACGCCCTCGGCTACCCGTACACCTCGCAGGCCGCCGGCACGCAGCCGTACCTGCGCACCTTCAACGGGTGCACCGGCGACCACGGCACCCGGTCGCAGAACGAGGGGGCGAAGCCCTGCTACGGCGACGAGGCGGGCGGCCACGGGTACGCCTGGCCCCGGTACCTCAACACGGCGACGTCGCTGGCGTCGCTGAGCGCGGGCGGGGTGACCATCTCGTCCAACCGGGTCACCGGCGGGGCGCTGTGGAACTGGACGTACGACGGCACCCAGTACATCAACAACCTCGACTACGGCCGGCAGTTGCAGTCGTCGCTGTTCTTCTCCCGGGACGGGGTGACGGCCAACCCGACCGAGGCCGGCGACACCTGGTCCAACCCGGCCTGGCCGGCGTACCGGCGGCACGGGTCGCCGCTGCTGGCCCTGAACACGGACGCCGCGTCGAAGACCCAGTCCACCCGGTCGATGCCGATCGACTTCGTCCCGCAGAACTTCGGCGGCGGCGAGCAGAACCCGGCGATCTACCGGGACTTCCAGCTCGGCAAGGACATCACCCTGGACTGGGGCGGCCTCGGCCCGGTCGCCCGGTACCAGACGGTGCTGAACTCACCGGCCCTGACCTACCCGGGCATCGAGGTCCCGACGGCGTACCTGCGGGCCGAGTTCAACCGCTACTTCACCTACGACGCGGTCAGCCAGACGCTGACCGAGCGCACCAACTTCGGCCAGTGCTCCGACGCGAGCTACTTCTCCTGGACGCCGCCGAACCGGGGCGGGGTGATCATCGCCAACGCCGACCTGACCAAGGCGATGGCGGTGTACGGCGCGAACACCAGCCAGGGCGGCTCGGTGTCGGAGATGCGGATGTACAAGTTCATCGGCGGCGGGTGCGGCACGGGCACCGGCGAGTTCGACATCGCCTCGTCGAAGTTCACCGTGCTGCGGCACGGCAACGTCGGGGCCGGCGAGAAGCGCTTCAACAGCTGGGTGATGACCGGCTCGGTCGGCCAGATCCAGGGGTGGATGAACACGCTGCGCTCCTGGGGAGCGGCGTGACCGTCGCCTGAGCGGTAAGGAGGGGCCCCCTGTTAACGCATACGGTAGAGAAGGGTGCCCCTCTCACCCTGACCCCCGGTGCGCCGGCCAGCCGGCCGACGGTCGCGGCGGTGATCCGGTGCCCGTTCGGGCTGAAGGTGGCGTGGGTGCGTCGTGGCCGTCCTGCACCCGGTCGGAGGCCGCCGGTGGCGGGTTGGCCGGGGCCGGGCTACTTCGCGGAGCTGTTCTTCGCCGTGCGGCAAGGGCCTTCAGTCGACCAGCCCCGCGCGGAACGCGGTGATCGCCAGTTGGACCCGGTTGCCGGCCGCGAGCTTCTCGAAGAGGTGCGTGACGTGGCTCTTCACGGTCGCCTCGCTCATCCGCAGGCGCCCCGCGATCTGCGCGTTGGTCGCGCCCCGCCCGATCTCGACCAGGACCTCGCGTTCTCGTCCGGTGAGGCCGCCCAGCCGGGCCAGGGCCTCGCGCCGGCGGCGGGTGCGGTCGTCCGCGGTGATCCGTGCGATGACTTGCCGGGTGACGCTGGGTGACAACATCCCGTCTCCCGTCGCGGCCAGGCGTACCGCGCGCAGCAGTTCGGTCGGCGGTGTGTCCTTCAGCAGGAAACCGCTGGCACCGGCCTCCAGGGCCCGGAACACGTCGTCGTCGGTGTCGAACGTGGTCAGCATGATCACCGGCGGTGGGTTCGTCCGGGTCTGGAGTGCCGCCGTCGCGGTGACACCGTCCATCCCGGGCATGCGGACGTCCATCAGGACGACATCCGGACGGTGCCGGGTCACCGCGTCCAGCGCGGCGCGTCCGTCTTGCGCGTCGCCGACGACGGTTAGATCGTCCGCGGTCTCCAGAATCAGCCGCAGACCCGCACGCACCAGCGCCTCGTCGTCGACGAGCAGGACCGAGATCATCGGGCTTCCACGTCCCGCGGCTCTCCCGCCGGAAGCACCACGAAATCCCTGGCGGACATCACGACCGGCAGCTGCGCCCGCAGCCGCCACCCGGTCCCGGCCGGGCCGGCCGTCAGCGTTCCACCGGCCAGGCGCACGCGTTCCGCCAGCCCCACCAACCCCACCCCGGAACCCGGCAGGTCCAGCGCCGCCTCGCTCACCGGGTTGGCCACGGTCACCGTCACCGCGTCGACCGACCGTACGACGGTCACGGTCACCTCCGCACCGGACGCGTGCTTCCGCGCGTTCGTCAACCCCTCCTGCACGACCCGCTGCACCACCCGCGCCGCCGGCGCCGGCAACGGCCCCGCACTGTCGCGCACCACCACGCGCTGCCCGGCCGACCGGGCGTCGGCGACCACGGAGTTCAGGTCCGCGTACGGCTGCGCGTCGGCCCGCAGAACACCGAGCACGCTACGCAGCTCGACGAGCGCCTCGCGGGCGGTCACCCGGATCAGCCCGGCGCCTTCCCGGACGCGTTCGACGCCACCGTCCACGGTCAGTTCCAGCGCCCCGGCGTGCAGGGCGATCAGCGAAACCTTGTGCGCCAGCACGTCGTGCATCTCCCTGGCGATGCGGTTGCGCTCCACGATACGGGCACGTTCCTCGCGTACCGCCAGGTCGGCGTCGGCCCGCTCGGCCCGCTCGCGCCACGCTTCCCGCAGTGCCCGGCGGGTGCCCAGGTGGACGCCGAGCCCGACGGTCGCGGCGGCCACGACGGCGGCGAACTCGGCGTCCCACCAGTCCAGACGCCCGGCCTTCACCGAGTTCAGGCCGCTCGCCCCGGCCCAGCCGACCACCACCAGCCACCAGACGTGGCGGCGGGATGCGTAGAGCCCGGCGGCGAACAGTCCGACCAGCAGCGGCCCCTCGTTGCCCGACAGCGCGTAACCCAGCGCTGCGATCACCACGACGGCGTACGGGTGGCTCCGGCGCCACCACGTGGCGAGTGCGGCCAGCGTGCCCGCGGCCCCGACGACCGGCAAGGGAAGCGGCGACCACGGCGTCGTGACCGCCAGCGTGGTGAGGACCAGGCAGGCGGCCACGATCAGCGCGTCACCCACCCGCTGGCGGCCGAACCAGGATCGTGCCGTTCGCCAGGACGTCAGCCGCATGGATCGCAGCATAGGCATGCCGCGCCCCGCGTCACCTGCCCCTCAGGTCTAGGCCGTACTCCGACTTTGATCGCGGTCCGGCCTCGACCGCGCGGCGATGCGCCCGGCTCGGGCCGACCGCGACACTGGCTGCGCCCTGCCCCCGGAGAAGGAGGACCTGTGCGTCTTCGAAGCGACTCGACCCCACCGTCCGCGCCTGGCGGAACACTCCCCCGGCGGCAACAGCCGGCCCGGCGAAGACCGCAGGGCGGTGCCGGCACGGTGCAGGCGCTGGTGGCGGGCGTGGTGGGGCTGGGGTTGGTGGCGGGCGTGTTGGGGGCATTGGTTGCGGGCGTGGCGGGCGTGGTGTGGGCCGCCCCCGCGTACGCAGCCCCGCCCCGTTGTGCCGCACCGACCACGAGCGCGGCCTCCGCGTACTTCGAGTCCGTGATGCCGGAACAGTTGCGTAGGACGGGGACGCCGGGAGCGGTCGTGTCGGTGGTCTCCGGTACAGACGTCGCATACGCCCACGGCTTCGGTCACGCCGACGTGGCTGCCGGCACCGGGATGGATCCGGAGCGGACCCTCGTACGTATCGCGTCGATCACGAAGTTGTTTACGGCGACGGCGGTGATGCAGCAGGTCGAAGCCGGTCGACTGGACCTGGACGCGGACGTGAACTCGTACCTCACCACGTTCCAGATCCCGCAGACCTACCCGCAGCCGATCCGGCTGCGTGACCTGATCGACCACACCGCGGGTTTCGAGGATCGCCTCATCGGCACCGGCGCCCGCACCGCCGACGGCGTCGTGCCGCTGGGCGAGTACCTGGCGAAGAACGTCCCGGCGCGGATCCGGCCGCCCGCAGTGGTGCCGGCGTATTCGAACTACGGGGCGGCACTGGCCGGTTATCTCGTGACGCAGGTCAGCGGTGAGCCGTGGGACGCCTACGTGCAGCGGCATCTGCTGACGCCGCTGGGCATGACGCACAGCACCGCGTCCGAGCCGTTGCCCGCGGCGCTGGCCCCCGACCTCGCGAAGAGCTACGGCGAGGGTGGCGCGCCGGTGCCGTTCATGTTCGACCAGCTCACGCCGGACGGCTCGATCAGCGCGACGGCATCGGACCTGGCGAAGTTCATGATCGCGCAGCTCGGCCGGGGCGAAGGCATCCTGAAGCCGCAGACGGCCGCGCTCATGCGGACCCGGTCGTTTCCCGCGGATCCCCGGGTCGGTGGGTACGCGCACGGCTTCATGGACCGGGTGCTCAACGGGCATCGGGTGCTCATGCACGGCGGCGACTGGGAGGGTTTTGAAAGCGTGCTGGTGCTGGTGCCGGACTGCCGGCTGGGGCTCTTCCTGTCGGTCAACTCGCTGGAGGGGGCCGGCGCGCTGAACGAGGTCGTTCACGGGTTCCTCGACCGGTTCGCGCCCGGATCGCCGCCGGCGGTGTCCGGGTCGCAGCGCGCCGTGGTGCCGCAGGCGGGCTTCTACGCCCCGGCCCGGCGTAACGTCACCGGCATCGAGAAACTGCTCACATTGCTCGATCCGGCGCGTCTGACGGTGACCGACGCCGGAGCGCTCCGGTTCAGGGAAAAGACGTGGACGCCCCAGGGTGACGGTTCCTACCGGGCCGGCGACGACCGTCTGGTGGTCGTGGACGGGGGCCGGTACGTGATGACCGACGGGGCCGCGTTCGAGCAGATCAGTGGCGCGCAGACGTTGCCGGTCAACCTCGCGGTGCTGGCCGGATTCGTGGTCGTGGCGCTCAGTGCGCTGGTGGTGCCAGGTGCCTCGGTGGTACGCCGGGTACGTGGCCGTGCCGACGGCGCACCTTCGTGGCGGCTGTCGCGCGGGTTGGCGGCCCTGGCGATGGTGCTGGGGCTCGGGTTCCTGGCCGGGCTGGCAACCGCCCTGTCCGGCAGTACCAGCACGTTTCTGCCCGGCGCGCCGGCGGGCCTGCGCGCCCTGCTCGTCGTACCGATCGTGGTGTTCGCGCTGGGGCTCGGTGCCGCCGGCACCGCGATCACCGGCTGGCGTGAGGCATCCGTCGCGGCACGCGTCCACCAGGGGGTGCTGCTGGCCGGGGTCGGGGCCCTGGCCTGGTTCTGCTGGCAGTGGAACCTGATCGGCTGGCAGTTCGGCTGAGGGGTCGCCGCGGCGGCCGTCCTCCCCGAACGGAGAAGGTCCCCAGCTTCACGCTGGGGACCTTCGGCGGCGTTCGGGGGGATCAGCCCAGCGGGCTGCTCATCTTCGCCAGGTCGACGAAGGACTGCCAGGTGCCGGGGGTGAAGCGGAGGGTGCCGCCGTCGCGGTCCTTGGTGTCGCGCACCAGCACGACGCCCGGCAGGTTGTCCGCGACCTCGACGCAGGACCCGCCGTTGCCGCCGGACCTGGTCGACTTCCGCCACTGTGGGGTCGTCATCGGCTCCATGACTTGGCCACCTCCTTGATCAGTTCGATGGACTGCCGGCGGGAAAGCGCCTCGTTCCGCACGATCTCCCACGTCCTCGCGAGCCTAGCAACGTCGGCGGGCGCATCGACAGTCTTCGCGTTGAGCTGGTTGTCCGCGTGCGCCACCCGCGCGCCGTCGGGCAGCTCGGCGATGATGAACTGACCGGCCAGCCCCAGGTACATGCCGGCGTCGACCGGCACGACGTGCACCTGGACGTGCTCCCGCGTCGACTGTTCGGCAAGGTGGTCGAGCTGTTCCGCCATGAGCCCCGGCTGATCGAGCACGGGCCGGCGCAGCACGCTCTCGTCCACCACGGCGATGAGCTGCGGCGGGCGCTCGCGCTCCAGGATCTCCTGCCGGTTGAGCCTGGACGCGACGATCCGCTCCACCTCGTCGGCGGTGAACCGCCCGCCCGCCAGCGTCGCCCGCGCGTACCGCTCGGTTTGGAGCAGGCCCGGGAGGTACGACAGCTCGAACCACCGCAGCGTGGTCGCCTCGCGCTCGAACTCGATCCATTCGCGCAGCCAGACCGGGTCGGCGTCCAGTTTGGCCAGCTCGCGGAGCATCCGGCCGAAGCGGTCGCCGAGCTGGTAGTGGTCGTCGACCGCCTTCATGTACTCCTTCGTCGGCGGGCGTCCCCCCGTCTCGACGGAGCTGACATGCGAGCCGGAGTAGCCGATGGCCCGGCCGAACTCTTCCTGGCTGGTCCCGAGCGACGCTCGGAACAGTCGCAGCTCCCCGAGCACGTAAGTCGTGGCAGTGCCCACCCATCCCCCAGTTTCGGCTCGTCCTCGTCGGCGTGTCCCGCACGCCCGCCCGGTCAGGCCGCTGACCTGCGCGGACCGGGCGAGCGCGTATCGAGAGTAACGGCACCCTCACCAGACTGTCACCACGCGGATTCGCTTTCGGCCCTGAGGCGGAGGCGAGTTCTGCGCCGGGGGTCGCCCGGCCCTTCCGCGAGCTGGCGACCCCCACCTACACCACGAGGAGGGGAAGGAAATGAGCCCTGAACGGGGACAGGCGTCGAGAGTGCACCCGCTGGTCACCGCCGGCGACGTGCTCACCCTCCAACCGTGCGACTACTGCATCGGGCAGACGGTGCTGTCGCTGCGGGTCACCCACGTTCCCCGGTACGCGAACTTCCTGGCGTCGCGGTGGGTGCGGCTCGAAGGGCTGGAGCTGCGCCCCGACGGAACGCCGTGGCGCGAGCGCGTCGTGATGGTCCGGGTGCAGGCCATCATCGACGGCCCGACGGCCCGCCCGGGGCCCGAGACGCGGGAGCGGTGATGGCCGCACACCCACCGAGGTACGCGGGCGGCCCGTGCTTCGTCTGCGGCGAGCCGTGGCCGTGCTTCGAGCGGCAGTTGTCGACTCTCGTGGAGTTCGCCGGCCGGGGCGAACTGCTCGTGGCGTACATGGGTGACTGGTACCGCCTGGGGGTCGAGGAGCGTCAGCGGCGCGGCCTGCCACCCGACCCGGACATGGAGCTGCGGCACCTGGGGTGGCTCGACATGGTCCTGCCCGCGCAGGGCGAACAGCGCAGCGGTGATGTCTGAGGCCGCGCCGCCCACCGGTCACGCGGACTTCGGCTCAGCCGAGGCGTCGCGCGTGATCGGCGGCGGCGTTAATAAGGGGCCCTTCCTCTACCGAAAGCGTTAACAAGGTGCCCTTCCTTGCAGGGTCAGCGGGCGCCGAGGTGGGCCAGCAGGTCCTGCCGGGTGAGCACGCCCTTGGGCTTGCCGTCGACCAGCACCAGCGCCGCGTCGGACTTCTCCAGCAGGGCGACCGCCTCGCTGACCGGCTGGCCGCCGCCGATCATCGGCAGCGGGTCGGCGGTGTGCCGCTCGATGGTGTCGTGCAGGTGCGCCTGGCCGGTGAACAGGGCGTCGAGCAGGTCCTTCTCGGCGACCGAGCCGGCCACCTCGCCGGTGACCACGGGCGGCTCGGCCTTGAGCACCGGGAGCTGGGAGACGCCGTACTCGCGCATGTAGTCGATGGCGTCGCGGACCGTCTCGGTGGGGTGCACGTGCACCAGCTCGGGCAGCCCGCCGGGCTTGCCCGCGAGGGCGTCGGCGACGGTCGGCTCGGTGCCGGAGTTGTCGAGGAAGCCGTACCGGGCCATCCACGCGTCGTTGAAGATCTTCGACAGGTAGCCCTTGCCGCTGTCGGGCAGCAGCACCACGATCACGTCGTCCGGGCCGGCGTCGCGGGCCACCTCCAGCGCGGCGACCACGGCCATCCCGCAGGACCCGCCGACCAGCAGCCCCTCCTCGCGGGCCAGCCGCCGGGTCATCTCGAACGACGCCTTGTCGGAGACCTCCACGATCCGGTCGGCGACGTCCCGGTCGTAGGTGGTGGGCCAGAAGTCCTCGCCGACGCCCTCCACCAGGTAGGGACGGCCGGTGCCGCCGGAGTAGACGGAGCCCTCCGGGTCCGCCCCCACGATCTGCACCCGGCCGTCGGAGGCCTCCTTCAGGTAGCGACCGATGCCGGAGATGGTGCCGCCCGTGCCCACCCCGGCGACGAAGTGGGTCAGCCGGCCGTCGGTCTGCTTCCACAGCTCGGGGCCGGTGGTCTCGTAGTGCGAGCGCGGGTTGGCCGGGTTGCTGTACTGGTCGGGCTTCCACGCGCCGGGGATCTCCCGGGCCAGCCGGTCGGAGACGTTGTAGTAGGAGCGCGGGTCCTCCGGCGCGACGGCGGTCGGGCAGACCACCACCTCCGCGCCGTACGCCCGCAGCACGTCCTGCTTGTCCTGGCTGACCTTGTCGGGGCAGACGAACACGCACCGGTAGCCCTTGAGCTGCGCCACCAGGGCCAGGCCGACGCCGGTGTTGCCGCTGGTCGGCTCGACGATCGTGCCGCCGGGCCGCAGGATGCCGGCGGCCTCGGCGTCCTCGACCATGCGCAGCGCGATGCGGTCCTTCACCGAGCCGCCCGGGTTGAGGTATTCCACCTTCGCCAGCACGGTGGCCCGGATGCCCTCGGTCACGTTGCGCAGCCGCACCAGCGGGGTGTTGCCGATCATCTCGACGACGTTGTCGTAGTAGTGCACCTCGTTGTGCCCTTCGTTGCGGCGCCGGCGACGGCGGCCGGGCAGACGTTGATTCGACGCCCAGGGTACGTCCCGTCAGGGCACCACATGGCCCGGGATGACGGAGGCCCGGCGGACCTCCCACTCCAGGAACCGCTCGGTCTCCGCGAGCACCGCGCCAGCCAGCCAGGTCACCATCACCGCGTCGTCGGCCAGGCCGAAGACCGCCAGCGGGATCTCCGGGAGCAGGTCGATCGGCGAGACGATGTACGCCGTCGCCGCGGTCATCAGGGCCAGCCGGAGGCCGCCGTCGTACTCGCCGCGGGTGGTGGCCCGGATCATCCGGGGCAGCGCCGCCAGCCGGGCCCCCAGCGACGGGCCGCCCCGCGCCCCGGCGGTCAGCGCCCGGGCCAGCGCCGCGAACGCCGCGCCGCGCTTCAGTGTCTTCCCCATCTCCACGCCCCTTCCGACTCCACAGCGTGCCGTGTCCCCGCAAGGGGTACCCGCAACAGTCGCCTCCCAGCCAGAAACCGGGCAGTACGACGACAGCGGCGTGTCGTACCGGCGCGATAATGTCGGTGCATGGGGGTCGCTGGTTCAATCGCACCGGCCGGTCCGCGCGGGCGGTCCGCCGCGCGCTGGCAGCCCGGCCCGCGCTGGCAGCGGGCGCGGCGGCTGGCCCGCGTCGCGGCGATCGGCACGGGCGCCACCGCCGCGGCGGCCGCGGCGACGACCGGGGTCCTGCTCGGCCAGGCCCGGCAGGCCCGGCGCACCATCCCGATGGCCGAGGCGCCCCCGCCGCGCTGCGACGGCGTCTACGGCGCGAAGCTCCCCGGCCCGCCGCTGACCATGGTCGTCCTCGGCGACTCCTCCGCCGCCGGCTACGGCGTGCACCGCCGCCGGGAGACGCCGGGTTCGTTGCTGGCCACCGGGCTGTCCCGCCGGCTGCACCGGCCGGTGCGGCTGCACCGGTTCGCCGTGGTGGGCGCCATCTCCTCGGGCCTGAAGCCGCAGGTGGAGGCCGCGCTGGAGGTGTCGCCCGACGTCGCGGTGATCCTGATCGGCGGCAACGACGTCACCAACCGCACCCCGCCGGCCCTGGCGGTGCGCTACCTGGTCGACGCGGTCCGCGCGCTGCGCGGGGTCGGCTGCGAGGTGGTGGTCGGCACCTGCCCCGACCTCGGTGCCATCCAGCCGATCCAGCCGCCGCTGCGCTGGCTGGCCCGGCGGTGGAGCCGACAGCTCGCCGCCGCCCAGACGGTGGCGGTGGTCGAGGCGGGCGGCTGGACGGTCTCCCTCGGCGACCTGCTCGGCCCCCGGTTCGTCGCCGAGCCGACCCGGATGTTCGCCTGGGACCGGTTCCATCCCTCCGCGGAGGGGTATGCGGTGGCCGCCGCCGCGCTGCTGCCGACGGTGCTCTCCGCGCTCGGCGGGGTGTCGGAGCGCCGCGCCGGCCTCGCCCGGGGCGAGGGTGTCCGGTCGCTGCCGGAAGCGGCCCAGGAGGCGGCCCGGCACGCCGGCACGGAGGTCAGCGCCACCCAGGTCCGGGGCCGCGACCGCGGGCCGGGCGGGCGGTGGGCGCAGCTGCGCCGGCGGGCCTTCTTCGGCGTCGGCGCGGTGCCGCAGGCCGGCCCGGCAGCCGACTCACCCACACTGGAAGGACGGCCATGACCGAGCACGGCGGCAGGCGCGGTGGCGGTGACCGGGGGCTCGGCGCGGAGCTCGCCGTCCGGCTGGGCCGGGCGGCGGCGATGTCCCTGGTCGCCGGGACGATCGGCGGGGCGGCCGTCCTGGCCGGCGAGGCGTTCCTGGCCCGCAACCGCCCGTACGCCCAGCCCGAGCTGGGCCTGGCCCTGCGCGCCACGATCGGCCGGGCCGGCGCGCCGCCGCTGCGGCTGGTCCTGCTCGGCGACTCGTCCGCGCTGGGGGTCGGGGTGGCCCGGCTCGGCGACACCGTCGGTGGCCAGTTGGCCAACCTGCTCGCCGAGGGTCCGACCGGCCGGCGGGTGCACCTGTCCAGCGTCGGGGTGTCCGGCTCCCGCTCCACCGACCTGGCCACCCAGGTGGCCCGGGCGCTGCTCGGCCCGCGCCCCGACGTGGCGGTGGTCCTGATCGGCGCCAACGACGCCACCGCGCTGCGCAGCCCGGCCGAGGCCGGGGCCTACCTCGGGTCGGCCGTGCGGCGGCTGCGCGAGGCGCAGGTCGAGGTGGTGGTCGGCACCTGCCCGGATCTCGGCGCGGCCCGCGCGATCGCCCCGCCGCTGCGGCAGGTGGTCGGCTGGTCCGGCCGGCGGATCGCCCGCGCGCAGACGACGGCCGTGCTGGACGCGGGCGGCACGGTGGTCGACCTGGGCACCGAGACCGGCCCGGTGTTCCGGGCCGACGCCGGCACGTTCTGCCACGACGGCTTCCACCCGTCCGCCGACGGGTACCGGATCTGGGCGCACGCCCTGCTCCCGGCCGTCGCCGCCGCCGCGGACGTCGCCCCCCGCCACTGACCGGGCCCGCCCGGCGCGCGGCGGGCCGGGGTGACATTTCCCGCTGGTCGCTCCGCTTCCCGGTAGGTTACCGCCAAGTTAACGTTGGTTCATGCCGACTGAGTCGTCCCGCGATGCCGTCATCGTCGCCACCGCCCGCTCCCCCATCGGCCGGGCGCACAAGGGTTCCCTGCGCGACGTCCGCCCCGACGACCTCGCCGCCACCATCGTCCGGGCCGCCCTGGACAAGGTCCCCCAGCTCGATCCGACCGAGATCGACGACCTCTACCTCGGGTGCGGCCTGCCCGGCGGCGAGCAGGGCTTCAACATGGCCCGCGTGGTCGCCACCCTGCTGGGCCTCGACGGCCTGCCCGGCGCCACGCTCACCCGCTACTGCGCCTCGTCGCTCCAGACCACCCGGATGGCCATGCACGCGATCCGGGCCGGCGAGGGCGACGTGTTCGTCTCCGCCGGGGTGGAGACCGTCTCCCGCTACGCGCGCGGCAACTCCGACGCGCTCCCGCCGCAGGCGCAGGAGCTGGTCGGGGGCGGCTGGGAGAACCCGCGCTTCGCCGCCGCGCGGGAGCGCTCGGCGCGGCGCGCCGAGGGCGGCGCGGAGGTCTGGGCCGACCCCCGCTCCACCGGGGAGCTGCCCGACGTCTACCTGGCCATGGGGCAGACCGCCGAGAACCTGGCCCAGGCGTACGACGTGAGCCGCGCCGAGATGGACGCCTTCGGCGTGCGCAGTCAGAACCTGGCCGAGAAGGCGATCGCCGACGGCTTCTGGGCCCGCGAGATCACCCCGGTCACCACGCCCGACGGCACCGTGGTCGACACCGACGACGGCCCCCGTCCCGGGGTGACCCTGGAGGGCGTCGCCGGGCTCAAGCCGGTGTTCCGCCCCGACGGTCGGATCACCGCCGGCAACTGCTGCCCGCTCAACGACGGCGCGGCCGCAGTGGTGATCATGAGCGCCCAGCGGGCGCGGGACCTCGGCCTCACCCCGCTGGCGCGGATCGTCTCCACCGGCGTCACCGCCCTCTCCCCCGAGATCATGGGCCTCGGGCCGGTGGAGGCGTCGAAGCAGGCCCTGCGCCGCGCCGGGATGACCATCGACGACGTCGACCTGGTGGAGATCAACGAGGCGTTCGCCGCCCAGGTCATCCCCTCCTACCGGCAGCTCGGCATCGACGAGGAGAAGCTGAACGTGATGGGCGGGGCGATCGCCGTCGGCCACCCGTTCGGCATGACCGGCGCACGGATCACCGGCACGCTGCTCAACGCCCTGGACTGGCACGACAAGAGCATCGGCCTGGAGACGATGTGCGTCGGCGGCGGACAGGGCATGGCCATGGTCCTCGAACGCCTGAGCTGAGCCGCGCGTCGCCTCCCGGCGCTCGCGCCGACCGCACGGGCGGCCGGGCGGGGTCGACGCGCGGGGGGTCCTGCCACCAGGGCCGGCGGTCGGGGGTCAGAGCGCGGGGCCGGCGCGGGGCGTCAGAGCGCGGACCGGGTCGCCGTCACCTCGGCGGCGGCCCGGGTCAGCACGGCGTCGGGCGGGGCCGCCGCCAGCAGGTCGGCGGCGACCACCCGGAGCTGGTCGGGCAGGGCGAGGTCGTTGTCGAGCCGGGGCACCGCCCGGCGGGGCTGTCCCTCGGCGTCGGCGGCGAGGTTCGCGATCTCCTGCACGAGCCGGTGCACCAGGTCGGCCCGGGGCACGTTGCCGCCGCCGGCCGAGGCCGCCCAGCGCGGCTGCTGCCAGTGCCCGACCTGACGGACCAGCAGCTCCACGGCCCGGCCCAGTTCCGCTGCGCTCACCGCGCCGAGTCTACGGACGCCGGGCCGGCGTGCCCCGTGCGGTCGCCGCGTGCCCGGCGCGGCCGCCGGACGCCCGGGGCGGGGCGGCCGGGCCGGAACACGACGGCGCCCGCCGCCGCGGGATCGCGGGGCGGGCGCCGTCGAGCGACGAGGGTCAGTCGTCGCCCTGGAAGTAGCTCAGCAGGCGCAGGATCTCGATGTAGAGCCAGACCAGGCTGACCAGGATGCCGAACGCGGCCGTCCAGGAGTAGCGCTGGGGCAGCCCCATCCGGACGCCCTCCTCGACCTCCGCGAAGCTGAGCACGAAGCTCAGCGAGGCGACCACGATGCAGACCAGGCTGAAGCCGATGGCCAGCGGGCTGCCGTCGCGCAGGCCGGTGTTGACGCCGAACAGCGCCAGCACCAGGTTGATCAACATGACCGCGAACAGGCCGACCATCGCCGCGACCATGCCCCGGACGAACTTCGGGGTGGCCCGGATGACCCGCGCCTTGTAGAGCATGGCCATCAGGAAGAACACGCCGAAGCTGGCCACCACGGCCTGGAGCACGATGCCGTCGTAGAGCGAGTT
The DNA here is from genome assembly GCF_029581295.1 of Micromonospora sp. WMMD712. Lineage (NCBI taxonomy): Bacteria > Bacillati > Actinomycetota > Actinomycetes > Micromonosporales > Micromonosporaceae > Micromonospora > Micromonospora sp. WMMD712. Next base: position 5,766,001 of record NZ_CP120743.1, on the reverse strand, counting down.
GAACGCCTTGCTCACCATGCCGACGAAGACGCCCTCGACGACGGCGTACGCGATGACCAGCGCCGGGTTCGCCATCCGGGAGAACGAGATGATCAAACCCAGGACCAGGCCCACGACCGCCGCGCCGATCCAGGCCACGCCGAGCAGCGCGTCCGGGACGAGCACCCAGGCCGCCGCGGCGGACGCGCCGAGGATGCCCAGCAACACGACGGTCTTGACCACCACGTCGTCGATCGACATCGGCGTCACGGTGGGCGGCGCGGCCGGGTAGCCCGTCGCGCCCGGGTACTGCTGCGGATAGCCGGGCTGCCCGTAGGGCCCGGTCGGGGCGTACCCGGTGGCCCGTTCCCGCTCGGCCGCCTGGCCGAGTCGGGCGAGCACCGGGTTCGAAGTCTTCACTGTCAGGCCTCCCTCAGGGGGTCGTCGCACGTGAACGTGCCCTTCCAGGGTAGACGGCCCGCTCGACGCCGTGGAGATCACCGACCGGCGCAGGAGCTGTGAAGAAGCTGAGAGACCCGCCGGGACGCCCTCGCCGGCACCGGCGCGGGCACCTCCACCGGCGCGGGTCACCGTGCTGCGCGTGCCCGGGGCGGGGGTCGAACCCGCACGCCTTGCGGCAGCCGCTTTTAAGGCGGCCGTGTCTGCCGTTCCACCACCCGGGCTGGGCGGCCCCGCGCGTCGCCCACGCGCCGGTGCAGTGTCACCGTAGCGGGTCCGCCACGACCCGGCGTACCCCGGCGGCGCTCCCGCACTAGGGTCGACCCGTGAGCAGCGCAGCCCCCACGGCCCCCGACGCCGCCCCCGACCAGGCAGTCCGTTCCGACGTCCCGACCCGGGCCGCCGGCCGGTGGGCCCGGCTGCGGGCCGCCGTCGCCAGGCACCGGGCCGACCTGCTCGTCGGGCTGCTGTTCGCGGCCCTGGCGGGCTGGCTCACCCACGGGCTCTGGCCCGACCCGTCCGGCCGGGTGCTGGCGCTCAACCCCGAGGACCAGACGCTGTACGAGTGGTTCCTGGCCGTCGACTCGCGCGCCCTGCTCGGCGACTTCGGGCTGCTCACCGACCGGCTCAACGCCCCCGACGGGGTGAACCTGATGGCCAACACCACGGTCATCGCGCTCGGCGTCGCCTTCGCCCCGGTCACCCTGCTGTTCGGCGCGCCGGTCACCTTCGCCCTGCTCGCCGGGCTCAACCTCGCCGGCACCGCCCTCGCCTGGTACCTGCTCTTCACCCGCCTCCTCGGGGCGCGACCGCTCGCCGCCGCGCTCGGGGCCGGGCTGTGCGGCTTCGGGCCGGGCATCGTCTCGCAGACCAACAGCCACCTGCACATGACCGCCCAGTGGCTGGTGCCGGTGATCGTCTGGCTGGTGGTCCGGCTGCTGCGCGCGGCCGACCCGCTGGGCCGCGTGGGCCGCCCCGGCGGCACCCCGCCCGACGGCGGCGGCCACCACGGGGACGACGGCGGGCCGGGGCGGGGCGGCCCCGACCGCCGCCGCATGCTCACCTCCGCCGTGGGCCTCGCCGCCGTGGTCAGCGTCCAGGTCTTCGTCGGCGAGGAGGTGCTCTTCCTCACCGCGCTGACGCTGCTGGTGATGGCCGTCGCGTACGCGCTGGCCGACCGGGCGCTGCTGCGCCGGGCGCTGCCCGGCTTCGCCGGGGGGATGCTGGTCGCCGCCGGGCTGGCCCTGCTCGTGCTGGGCTACCCGCTGTGGTTCCAGTTCGCCGGCCCGCAGGGCGTCGCCGACGGCATGTTCAGCCCGGACTACTTCTCGGCCGACCTGGCGAGCTGGTGGACGCTCTCCCCGCTGTCGGCCGCCGGCAGCGACGAGGCGGCCCGGCTCACCACCGGCCCGGCCGAATACAACACCTTCCTCGGCTGGCCCCTGCTCGTGGTCACCCTCGGCTGCGCGGTCTGGCTGGGCCGCCGCCCGCTGGTGCTCGCCTGCGCGGCCGGGGCGCTGGTCATGGGCGCGCTGTCGCTCGGCCCGGACGTGGTCGTCGGCGGTGACCGGACCAGCATCCCCGGCCCGTACGCCCTGCTGGCGGGCCTGCCCGTGGTGGACGGCGCGCTGCCGATGCGATTCGCCCTGGCGGTGCTGCCGCTGGCCGGCACGCTGCTGGTGCTGGCCGTGGACCGGGCGCTGCGCGGCACCGGCCGGGCCCGCCGGCTGGTCCCGGCGGCGGTCGGGCTCGCGCTGCTGCCGGTCCTGCCGGCCCCCCTGCCCACCGCCGAGCGGCCGGCGCTGCCGGAGTTCATCGCGGCCGGCCACTGGCGGGAGTGCGTGCGCCCCGGCGGGGTGCTGGTGCCGGTGCCGCTGCCCACGCCGAAGGAGCCGTGGCCGATGCGCTGGGCCACGGCCGCCGACGCCGCGTTCGCCATGCCCGAGGGCTTCTTCATCGCCCCGTACGGCAAGGGCGGCACCGCCGCCATGGGCACCTGGAAGCGCCCCACGTCGTACCTGCTCAGCGAGGTGGCGAAGCGGGGCGGGCGGCCGGCGATCGGCGACCGGGAGCGGCGGCAGGCGGCCCGCGACGCCGACCGTTGGGGCGCGTCCTGCTTCGCGGTGGCCGACGGCACCCGCCACGCCGACGACCTGCGCGCCACCCTGGACCAGCTCTACGGCCCGTCCACCCGGATCGCCGACGCGTGGATCTGGCGGGTCTGACGCTCCCGCCGGTCCGGTCTGACCGCCCTGGCGGGCCGCCGCCGCGCCCGGGCCGGTCGCTCAGCGTGGGGCCGCCGCGTGCGCCGCCACCAGCCGCTGCGCGGCCGTGGCCGCCCCGTCGGCGCGGACGGCGGCGGCCAGCGCCCGGGCCCGGTCGGCGACCTCCGGGCGCAGGGCGACGGTGAGCGCCGCGACCAGCGAGTCCACGCTGGGCGGGACGGGCTCGTGCGCGCTGCCGACGCCGAGCGCGTCGACCCGGCGCGCGAAGTAGTGCTGGTCGTACACCTGCGGGACGACGACCTGCGGCGCGCCGGCCCGGGCGGCGGCGGTCGTGGTGCCCGCGCCGCCGTGGTGCACCACCGCGGCGACCCGCGGGAACAGCGCCTGCTGGTTGACCTCGCCGACGGCCAGGCAGTCGGGCTGGCCGTCCACGGCCGCCAGCGACGCCCAGCCCCGCGAGACGAGCACCCGACGCCCGAGGGCGCGGGCCGCCCGGACCAGGGTCGTGGTCAGGTGCTGGTCCACGGCGATGCTGCCGAAGCCGAAGTAGACGGGCGGCTCGCCGGCCGCCAGGAAGCTCTCCAGCTCCGGGGGCAGGGGCCGCTCGTCCGGCAGGATCCACGCGCCCGTCTGCACGACGTCGAGGTCGGCGGGGCCGGGCCAGGGCGCCAGCGCCGGGTCGGCGGCCAGCCACGGCCGGTCGGTGAACATGTGGCTGCGCACGTCACCGGCCGGGGGCAGCCCCACCGCCGCCCGCCGCGCGTCGAGGGCGGCCCCGAACGTGTCGTTGAAGTGCCGGGCGTTCTCGGCCCAGAGCGCGGCGTTGTCGGCCGTCGCGGGCGCCGGCGCCTGGCCGGACTGGGGCAACGGCGGCGGGGGGTGGTGCGGCGACGGGAAGACCGCCGGGCTCCACGTCGCGAAGACGTAGGGCAGGCCGTGCAGCTCCGCCACCGACCGGGCGGCGACCTGGAGGGCGGTCACCGCGACCACGGCGTCGCAGCCCTCGACCGCCGCCGAGAACACCTCGAACTGCACGGCGAGGGAGGCGGCCGCCAACTGCCGGACCCGGGTCGGCGAGGCCGGCGCCCTGGGCGGCTGCCGGACGGACGCGGCCGACCGACGCCATTCGGGGCCGATCGGCACGAAGGGAAACCCGAAGGACCCGATCCACTTGGCGAAGTCCGGGGGCGCGCAGAGGCGCACCTCCTGGTCGAGGGCCCTGAGCTGCATGGCCAGGGCCACCACCGGCTGGACGTCGCCGCGTGACCCGATCGCCGACAACAGAAAACGCACCGGAGCCCGCCTCTCCCCGTGAACCGGACCGGACCGGACGAGACCGGACCGGACCGGACCGGACCGGACCGGACGAGAATGGCCCCCGGGCCCGGGGCCGTCAAGGACGCCGGCACGGAGAGTGGCTGTCGGGTAGCGGACGGGCGGCGGGAGTGAGCGGCGTCACCCCAGGTGGGGCCGACCCCGCCAAGAGACGGAATCGACCCCCGCCGATGCAGCATTAAAGTGTGCCCTTGGTCACACCTCAGCCGCGCGGCTGGGACGCCTCGGCGAACTCCTCACGCGGGTCGTGCAGCTGGCCGAGCGCGACCACCTCGCGCTTGAGGAAGAACGCCAGCGACCAGTCGACCACGACCCGGACCTTGCGGTTGAACGACGGGATCCGCGACATGTGGTACGTCCGGTGCATGAACCACGCCGGCCAGCCGGTCATCTTGATGCCGTAGACCTGGGCGACACCCTTGTGCAGGCCGAGGCTGGCCACGCTGCCCGCGTGCTTGTGCTTGTAGTCCACCGGCTGACGGCCCCGGATCACGTTGGCGATGTTGTCGGCCATCCGGGCGGCCTGGCGCACCGCGTGCTGGGCGCTGGGCGAGCAGAAGTTGCCCGGCTCCTTGGTCAGGTCCGGCACCGCCGCGCAGTCGCCGGCGCTCCACGCGCCCTCGACCACCCGGTCGCCGTCGACGATTTGGAGGGTCGGCAGGCAGGTGACGCGGCGACGCTCGTCGCGCGGGAAGTCGGTGGCGTCCAGCATCGGCGACGGCTTGACGCCGGCCGTCCAGACGATCGTGTCGGAGCGGAAGCTGTCGCCGTCGGAGAGCTTCACCACCCCGTCGACGCAGGACTCCAGGCGGGTGTCCAGCCGGATGTCCATGTTCCGCTTGAGCAGCTGCTGCACCGTGTACGCGCCCATGTCCCGGTCGACCTCGGGCAGCACCCGCTGGGTCGCCTCGACCAGCACCCAGCGCATGTCCTCCGGCTCCAGCTCCGGGTAGTAGCGCAGCGCGTCGCGGGCCATGTCCTCCATCTCGGCCAGGGCCTCGATGCCCGCGTACCCGCCGCCGACGAAGGTGAACGTCAGGGCGCTGCGGCGCACCTGCGCGTCCTGCGTGGCCGCCGCCACGTCGAGCCGGTCGAGCACGTGGTTGCGCAGGTAGATGGCCTCGCCGATGGTCTTGAACCCGATGCCGTGCTCGTGCAGGCCGGGGATCGGCAGCGTGCGGGAGACCGAGCCGGGGGCCACCACGACGTGGTCGTAGGGGATCTCCCGGGTCGGGCCGCTGATCGGCTGCACCGTGGCGACCTTGCGGTCGTGCTCGATCCGGGTGACCGTGCCGGCCACCACCTTGCACCGCCGCAACTCCCGCCGCAGCGGCACCACGGAGTGCCGGGGGGAGATGTTGCCGGCCGCCGCCTCCGGGAGGAACGGCTGGTACGTCATGTGCGGCTGCGGGTCGACGACGACGACCTCCGCCTCCCGCGAGGAGAGCTTCTTCGACAGGCGAAGGGCGGCGTAGAGACCGACGTGCCCGGCACCGACGACAAGGATCCGCTTCGGATTCACGCCTACCATCTTTCCCCCGCCGGCCCCGCTAACCCCTGCCGAGACCCCCCTTTGTGACGGAGCACAACACCTGTGAGCTGCATGACGTGCATTGCCGTTCCGTCATTTGCGACGCAGCAGCCACCCCAGCAACGCGCTCACCGCCACCGCCACCAGCAACCCGGCGACCGTCACGCCGAGGTGACCCCGGTCGGGCCCGGCATCGGCGACCCGGACGAGGAGCACCCCGAGCACCGCCGAGCCGAGCAGCACCCCGCCGGCCCGGGTGAGCCAGCGCACGACCAGCTCCGGATCCACCACCGCGTCGTACGGCAGCAACGCCGCCAGCGCGGCCAGCGAGTGCGCGAGGTAGAGGGCCACCGCCACGGCGAGCAGCCGCCACAGCGCGACCGGCCGGTCGTACCCCTCGGTGGCCAGCAGCCAGCCGCCGACCGCGACGAGGGCGGCGAACGTCGGCCAGATCCGGCGCGGCCCGACCGCCGGCAGCAGCGCCACCAGCGCGAGGGCGGCCAGCGGACGGCCGGTGAGGACCTGCGCCGGGTACGCCAGCAGCAGTCCCGCCAGGGTCGCGCCGAAGATCCCGGCGCGCACCAGCAGCGGGGCCGCGCTGACCCGGTTGACCGCCGAGCGGGCCGCCCGGGCGCGTTCGGTCACCACCTCGACCGGGTTCACCGGCACCGCCCTTCCTCACCCGTCCGCCGGGCTGCCCCGTCCACCGGCCGCCCTGCCCCGCTCACCGGCCACCCACCCGCGGGGCGGTGGCGAGCCGGGCCACGTCGCGCAGCACCTGGTCGAGGCTGCCCGCGCCCGCCCAGCGGACCACCGGCACGCCGTGCTCGCGGAGCTGGCCGATCATGGTGTCCCGGTCGATCCGCCACAGCCGGAACGCCACCTCGGACCAGCCCTGCCGGCCCGGCGGCGGCAGGTCGTCCGGGAGCGTGTCCACCGCCACCACGAACCGCCCGGACCGGGCCATCCGGGCCAGCATCTGGGCGGACCGCTCGTCCAGCAGCGGGGTGAGCACCACCACCAGCGCGTCCGAGGAGAGGATCTGCGGCCCGAAGACCTGGTCGTACGGCTCGTGCGGCGACGCCTCGGCGCGCACGTCGAGCAGCCACTCCAGCAGCGTGAGGTATTGCCGGCGGCCGGTGGCGGGGCGCAGCCGGCGGGCCGCCGGGCCGTACTCCAGCAGCGCCACCCGGTCGCCCCGGTGCAGGTAGTGCTCGCCGATCGCGGCGGCGGCCCGCACGGTGGTGTCCAGCACCGACGCGGCCCCGCCGACGCCGCCGGAGCGGCCCGCCTCGGCGAGGACGTCGAGCAGGACGACCACCTCGGCGTCCCGGTCCGACAGGGTGGCGGCCACGTGCAGCTGCCGGGCCCGCAGCGACACCCGCCAGTCGACGCGGCGCAGCCGGTCGCCGGGGCCGAAGACCCGCACCCCGGCCAGCTCGCCGCCCTCGCCGGGCCGGCGGGAGTGGTGCGCGCCGACCAGGCCGGCGGCGCGGGGCATCGCCTCCACCGCCTCGAACGGCTCCGTCCTCGGGTACACCCGGAACCGGACCGGCTCGGTGATCGCGGCCCGGGAGACCAGCATCCCCCCGGCGGCGGCGACCCTCGCCCCGGCCGGGCCGATCGGGTGCCGGCCCCAGCGCCGGGCCTTCCCGGCCAGCTCCAGGTCGACGGCCGTGCCCGGGTCGACGACGGTCACGAAGGGCCGGTCCACGCCGCTGCGGGACAGGTCGACCCGGGCCCCGCCGACGCCGGCCCGCTCCACCAGCAGCCACGGCGAGACCCGGGTGCGCACCACCGCCACGTCGTAGCCGACCGTGTCCGGGTTGCCGACGCTGACCGTGCCGGTGAACTCGCCGCCCTCGACGAGTTGCCCGTCGTCCGCGGTGATCCACAACTGCGGGCCCGCCGTGGGCCGGCGGCGCAGCGCGTACGCGGTGCCGAGCGCGAACGGCACGGCCAGCACGACCAGGTCGACCCGGCCGAGCAGCACCCCGGCGATCAGCAGCAGGCCCGCCAGCAGCACCGCCCGGCCCAGCGCCCGGGTGGGCGCCCAGCCCGCCGCCTGCGGCCCCTCGGGGGTGGACACGGCCGTCAGCGCCCCGGCCGGCCGGCGGCGTAGCTCGGCAGCGCCCCGCTGGCCGGGGCCGGGGTCTGGTCGAGCACCTCCCCGACCACGAAGGACGGGTCGACGCGGCGCAGCCACATCTCCGGGCGCAGCGTGATCCGGTGCGCCAGGGCCGGCGCGGCCACCTCCTTGACGTCCTCGGGCACCACGTAGTCCCGTCCGGCGAAGACCGCCCGCGCGCGGGCCAGCAGCAGCAGCGCCAGCGAGCCGCGCGGCGACGCCCCGACCAGCACCGACGGGTGCTCCCGGGTGGCGGCGGTGAGCGCCACGATGTAGCGGCCGATGGAGTCCTCCACCACCACGTCCTCCAGCGCGACCTGCATGGCCCGCAGGGTGGCGGCGTCGACGACCGGGGTGATCTCGGCCTCCTCGCGACGGCGGCCCATCCGCCGGCGCAGCACCTCCCACTCCTCCTCGCCGTCCGGGTAGCCGAACGACACCCGCAGCAGGAACCGGTCGAGCTGCGCCTCCGGCAGCGGGTACGTCCCCTCGTACTCGATCGGGTTCGCGGTGGCCAGGACGTGGAACGGCTCGTCGAGCCGGTAGGTCACGCCCTCCACCGACACCTGCTTCTCCTGCATCGCCTCCAGCAGCGCCGACTGGGTCTTCGGGGGCGTCCGGTTGATCTCGTCGGCGAGCAGCAGGTTGGTGAAGACCGGGCCGGCGCGGAAGGAGAAGTCGCCGCTGCGCTGGTCGTAGAGGAAGGAGCCGGTGACGTCGGCGGGAAGCAGGTCGGGGGTGAACTGGAGGCGGCGGAAGTCCAGCCCGAGGGCCTGGGCGAAGGACCGGGCCGTCAGCGTCTTGCCCAGGCCGGGCAGGTCCTCCAGCAGCACGTGGCCGCCGGCCAGGATGCCGGCGAGGACCAGCTCCAGGGCCTCCCGCTTGCCCACCACCACCGAGCCGACCGCGTCCAGCACCGCCCGGGCCAGGCGGCCGACCTCGGCGGCGGGCACGGTCCGGTCCACGTCCTTCATCAGATCTTCTCCAGTTCGGCGACGATCGCCACGAGGTCGCGCGGCGACGGGGTGCGGCGGGGCGGGGTGTCCAGGAACGTCGAGAGCCGGTCGCCCAGCAGGGCGCGGGCGCGGGCCGGGTCGGACTCGCGGGTCACGCCGTGCCGCTGGCGCAGCCGCTCGTCGGCCAGCTCGCCGAGGCGGGGCAGGATCCGCTCGGCGAACCGCTCCGGGTTGCCCGCCGACCAGTCCAGTGGCCGTTCCCAGCCGTTGATCGCGGCGCGCAGCGCGTCCCGGGCGGCCCAGTGGTAGTGGCCGTCCTCCTCCCCCGCCGGGATGCGGGCCCCCGACCGGGGCGGTGGCGGCGGGGCCAGCGCGGCGGTGACCCGGCGCACGGCGAGCAGGGCGAGGACCCCGGCGACGACCACCCACAGCGAGAGCTGCAACCCGACGGCCCGCAGCCCGGCCACCACCACGGCGGTCAGCGCCCCGGCCACCAGGAGGGTCTTCAGCACGCCGCCGACCCGGCCGCCCCGGGCGGGCCGCTCCTGCGCGGGCTGCTCCTCCTCGGCGGAGCCGAGCAGGTCGTCGATGCTGGTGCTCACGCCGGGCCCCCGGCGACTGCACCCGCTCCGGCGGCCCCGGTCGCCACGGCCGTCCCGGCCGCTACCGCCGTCAGCTCGCCGCGCAGCCGGCGCAGCGCGGCCCGGGCCTGGTCGCGGGTGCGCTCGCCGACCGGCCGGGTAGCGTACCGGGCCTCCCGGTAGACGTGGGCGAACTCGGCCAGCACGTCGGCGCTGGCGATCGCCGGCACCCCCGCGTCGGGGTCGCCGCGCAGCAGGCGGGTCACCAGGTCGGTGGGGGTGTCGCCGGTGTGCCGGGCCACCCCGGCCGCCTCGGCGGCCTCCTCCAGCCGCACCCAGCAGGCGATCACGGCGGTGCGCGGGTCGACGTCGGCGTCGTCCAGCTCGACCAGGCCGGCGTCGAGCGCGGCCACCACCTCGCGGGCGGTGCCCTCGGCGGTGCGCCGCGCCCGGTCCGCCGGCAGCGCCCGGCTGGTGCGGCGGGCCACCCCGCGCAGCAGCGTCCAGCCCACGTAGCCGAGGGCGACGGCGATCGCCAGACCGAGCAGCGCCACCGCGACGGTGCCCAGCCACTCGGGGATGTGCGCGCGGGTGGCCTCCCCGGCGTCGCGCGGCTCCACCGGGATCGACGGCGGCGGCTGCGCGGTCGGGTACTCCGGCACGTACGGGATGTTGTCGGCGGCGGGCGGGATGCGGCTCGCGCCGAGCGACGAGTGGCCGGCGGCCACCGCGGCGGCGGCGAGCAGGGCCGTCACCGCGACGATCGGCCACCACCTGCGCAGCACGCTGAGGTCCATCGGCACCGCCCCACGCCCGTCAGTCCACTCCGGCCAGTTGCTTCGCCCGGGCGAACACGTCGTCCAGCATCCCCGGTGTCAGCCGCCCGGTGAACGTGTTCTGCTGGCTGACGTGGTAACACCCCAGCAGCGCCGGTGCGGCCGTGCCGGACCAGTGTGCCCCATGGCCGAACGCCGGTCGCGGGCTGGGCGGGCGCACGCCGTACACCTCGCGCAGCGTCGGCCACCACGCGGCCCAGGCGAAAGCGCCCAGCGCGACCACGACGCGCAGCGTGGGCCGGATCAGCGCGACCTCCCGGCGCAGCCAGGGCGCGCAGGTGTCCCGCTCCGCCGGGGTGGGCTTGTTGTCCGGCGGCGCGCAGCGCACGGCGGCGAAGATCCGGGTGTCGCGCAGCGCGAGGCCGTCGTCGGCGGCGACGCTCGTCGGCTGGTTGGCCAGGCCGGCGCGGTGCAGGGCGGCGAAGAGCACGTCGCCGGAGCGGTCGCCGGTGAAGATGCGCCCGGTGCGGTTGCCGCCGTGCGCGGCGGGGGCCAGGCCGAGGATGCCGATCCGGGCGTCGGCGACGCCGAAGCCGGGCACCGGCCGCCCCCAGTAGGTCTGGTCGCGGAAGGCCGCCCGCCGCGTGCGGGCGACCTCCTCCCGCCAGGCGACGAGGCGCGGGCAGGCGAAGCAGTCGGCGACCGCGCCGTCGAGGTCGACCAGGTCGGTCGCCCGCGCGGCGCGGGCGACCACCTCGTCGGGGGTACGGGCCTCAGCCAAGCTTCGCCCGGAACAGTTCGAGGGTGCGGGCCCAGGCGCTTGCCGAGGCGCGCTGGTCGAACGCCTCCGGCCGGTCGTCGTTGAAGAACGCGTGCCGGCTGCCCGGGTAGTCGTAGAGGGTGCAGGTGCCGCCGGCCGCCTCGATCGCGGCACGGGCCGTCTGCACGCCCGGCGCGGCCGAGGTGCCGTCCTCCTCAGAGCAGTGGATGATCGCCGACTTGCCCGCGTAGTCGGCCCACTCGGGGCGCATCTTCTCCCACGGCAGCATCGGGTAGAAGCCGGCCGTGGCGACGATCCGCTCCGACAGCGTCGCCGACCACAGGGCCAGGCTGCCGCCCGCGCAGAAGCCGACGCAACCGACCTTGCCCGCCACCTCGGGCCGCGCCGCCAGGTATTCCGCCGCGCCGGCGATGTCCTTCGCCGCCTCGTCCATCTGAAGGCCCATCAGCAGCCGCCGGGCCTCGTCCGGCTCGCCGGTCGACTCGCCGTGGTAGAAGTCCGGGGCGAGCGCCACGAACCCGGCCTCGGCGAACCGGTCCGCCACCGACCGGATGTGGGGCACGAGGCCCCACCACTCCTGGATCACGATGACCGCCGGGTTGGCCGCACCGCCGGAGGGTATCGCGAGATACCCCTCGCTCGTCCCGCCGTTGCTGACGAAGCTCACCATCTCGCCCATCGGCCCGTCCTCCTCGCGGTCAGTCATCGTTGGCTGGTCGCAGGGTGTTCCTACGTGCCGTGAGCCTGCCACGCCACGACCGCCGCCGGAAGACGCCCGAGCAGTGGCGTTCACCTCCTGTTTCGTTGCCGGTCGCCCGGGTCAGGCCGCCTTGCGGGTGAGGCAGAGCAGGTAGCCGGTGCTGCCCGGCTTGATGTTGTAGAAGAAGTAACCCGCCTGCCCGGGCTGGAGGAACGGCTCGCACGCCTCGCCCGTCCGCGCCTGCGCCTCGGTCTGTCCGTCGAGGCGACCGACCACCGTGTACACCGCCTCCGTCGACGTGCAGGCCACCACCTCCGCGCCGCGGGCGTCCTTGCGCTCACCCTCGGCCACGTCCGGCAGCTCGGCGAGGCAGTCACCGGTCTTCGCCTTCGCGGTCGCGTCCTCGTCGAGGGCGGCGGCCACGGCACCGCCGAGGCCGAACTTCAGCGCCGCCACCACCCCGACGGCGAGCAGCGCGGCGACCACGCCGACCACCTTGCGGACCACGGACCGCCTCGGCTCGACCTGGCCGCCCTCGGCCTGCCCGTCCTGCCCGTCCTGCCCGTCCTGCGGCTCCGCCGCGCCCGCGCCGGGCTCGTCCGCGCGCCCGCCCTGCCCGGTCTCACCCTTGACCTGCGCGCTCTCGGCCTTGACCTGCGCGGCTTCGGTCACCGCCGGGCCGTTCCCGGGCTGCCCGGACTCGGGCTGCTCGGACTCGGGCTGCTCGGACTCCCGGGCCGCGGGTGGGTCGGCGGGGCGCGGCGCGTCCTCGGGCGGCGCGGCGGGGTGCTGGGCGACCGGCTCTGGCACGGGAGTTCCTTCCGAGGGGATGGACGAGCAGACGACACCGTAGCGACCAAGATCGGAGAACGTGGTCCCGCGCGACTCGTCCGTTCAGCCATTTGTAAGGAAGGGCACCCTGTTAACGCTTTCTGTATAGGAAGGGCCCCTTCCTAACGCCCCGCACGTTGGAGCAGTCGACGGCGGGCGGGCGGTCAGCGGGAGGGCGTCGAGGTGGGTGCGGCGGTCGGCAGCGGCCCGAGCGTGGCCCCGCCGGGCGGCGCCGGAGCCGGAGCCCGCCCGGCCGGCTCGCCGGGCGGCGTCGGGGCGGACCGCCCAGCGGTCGCGCCGTCGGTCGGCGTCGGGGCCGACTGCCCTTCGGTCGCGCCGCCGGGCGGCGTCGCGGTGGGTGATGCCACCGGCGCGCCGCCGGTCGGCGTCGGGGCCTGCGGCTCGGGCGTCGGGCCGTCGGTCGGGGTCGTGGTCAGCGGCGGGGCGAGGGGCGGCGCGGGCGCCGGGCGCGCCCCGACCGGCCCGGCCTGGAAGGGCGCGTTCTCCGGGCAGTACGGGTAGACGGGCAGCGCCCGTCCCGACTCCGGCAGCCCCGCACGCTCGCACTCCGGGTAGCCGATCCGGATCGGGTTGCCGTTCTGGTCGAACAGCCGGGCATCCTCGACGAGGCGGCCCTCGCGGTCGTAGACGTAGACGTCGCTGACGTACGGCGACTCCACCGACGTGGACTCGTAGCCGGACTCGTTCCAGCCCAGCCGGTCGTCCGCGTCGACGAAGCCGACGAACGCGAAGATGGCGAGGATCGCCGTGCCGGCCCGCAGCGCGATCCGGGGCCAGCGGGTCAGCGCCGGGGTGCGCCTGCCCAGCCACACCGACCCGACCACGCAGACGCCGAGCAGCAGCAGCGCCGCCAGCGTGCTCCCGCCCAGCCTGGGCAGCAGCCCGAACGGCACGCCCGTCGTGACGACGGTGATCAGCATGGCCGCCAGGTAGCCGCGCAGCACCCACCAGGCGGGGCGGAGCAGGCGCAGGTACTCGCTCGCCGAGGCGTACCCGAGGATCGGGCCGACCCGGACGTCGGCCGCGCGCAGCCGGGCACGCACCCCGGCCACGGCGGCGGCGGCCCGCTGGTCCAGGTTGCGGGCGGCGGCGGGGCCCCCCGCGCCGGCCGCCGCGCGCAGTTCCATGGCGTACGCCTCGGGCGCGCCCAGCCGGTCGGCCAGCGACCCGTCGGACTCGGCGGCGACCTCGGCGAGGTGCTCCGGCAGGTCCTCGGTCAACTCGTCGCGGACGTGGGGCGGCAGGTCCGCCAGGGCGGCCCGGACCCGGGTCACGTAGTCCGCGATCTCCTGCTCCGTGACAGTCACGCTGCCATCCCCCGATCGTCGAGCAGAGTGTCCATGGTGGTGGCGAACGAGCGCCAGAGCTTGCCGGAGCGGGTCAACTGGTCCCGGCCGGCGGCGTTGAGCGAGTAGTACTTGCGGTGCGGGCCGGACTCGCTCGGCACGACGTACGTGGTCAGCAGGCCGGCGGCGAAGAGTCGCCGCAGCGTGCCGTAGACGGAGGCGTCGCCAACCTCGTCCAGGCCGGCTTCGCGGAGGCGGCGCAGGATGTCGTAGCCGTAGCCGTCCTCCTCCCGGAGCACGGCGAGGACCGCGAGATCCAGCACGCCTTTCAGGAGCTGCGTGGTATCCACGCATCGCACACTACTGTGCACTACGAAGTACCGTCAAACGGCACCCCGAGCCTCGAACTTGGCCGAACACGTCTACCGATTGCCATGCTCACGACCGCCCCTGGGAAGCGGGCCGGCGCGCGGGGTGTCCAACACACGCGCCGACCACGTGGCAGGGGTCACCGGGCGTTCCCGGCGCGCAGCCAGGCGAGGTAGTCGGCGGCGGCGGTCGCGGTGTCGTACCGGGGTTCGAAGCCGGTGTCCTCGCGCAGCCGGGTGATGTCGAGCCAGGTCTGCGGGCGGTCGCCGGCCGAGGGAAGCTCGCACCGGAAGCCGGGCTCGACGGACCGCAGCGCGGCGATGACGTCGGCGTTGCTGGTGGCGCGACCGGAGGCCACGTTGTAGGTCGCGTGCCGCAGCTCGTCGGTGAGCTGCAGGAGCGCGAGCGCGCGGCCGGTGTCCCTGACGTAGAGCAGGTCGAGCGCGTCCTCGGCGTGCGGCGGCGCGACGAGCCCGGAGAGGTCGGGCTCACCGCGCCGCGCTGCGGCGTGCGCGAGGGACGGCGCGGCGAAGAACGGGTCGGGCAGGTGCCCGCCGGGCCCCCAGGTGCCGGAGATCCGGGCGTTGACGATCTGGACCCCGGTGGCGGCCGACAGGTGGCCGGCGAGCAGCTCGAAGATCTTCTTGAAGGTGGGGATCGCGTGGACGTGACCCATCGGCAGGGGCATGTCCTCGGCGAGCGCGCCCGCCTTCGCGAAGCCGTAGACGCCAATGGTGCTCGCGGCCACGATGCGGCGCACGCCCCAGGCCTGCGCGGCGCGAACGATGTTGAGGTATCCCTCCAGCGACCGCGCCGACGCGTCGATCGGGTCGGCGTCGTCGTCCGACCACGGCAGGGTGACGGCGAGGTGCACGATCCCGGTGATCGGGTGCCGCTTGCCGACTGCGAGCAGGGCGTCGAGGTCGGCGACGTCGGCCTGCACGGCGTGCACGGGCAGGTCGGCGAGCGGGGCGGGCACCACGGGAGCCCGGCGTTGCAGCAGGACGCACTCCTGGCCGGCTTCGGCGAGGGCGCGGACGGTGTGGGAACCGATGAAGCCGGCGCCTCCGGTAACGAGGATCATGACAACTCCTGTCGTAGCTCTGATCGTCAGTGTTACTGACGATCAGGTTAGCCGTAACATGGGACCGTGTCCACCGACAACAGCGCCGCCGCGGATCCGCGCGACCTCCTCGGCTATCTCCTCAAGCACGCGACCCTGCGGCTCACCGCGCTGACGGACGCGGCACTGGGGCACCTCGGGATCGACAGCAAGGACTTCGGGGCGCTGCGCGTGCTGGCCCACGGCGAACCGGCCTCGCAACTACAGGTGGCACAGAAGCTCGGCGTCGACCGCACGACGATGGTCGCGCTGCTCGACGAGCTCGAACGCAAGGGCATCGTCGTACGACGCCCGGACCCGACCGACCGACGCCGCAACATCGTCGCGCTCACCGATCAGGGCCGGCGCACCTTCGACGCGGCGCAGGCCGCGTACCAGGACGCCGAGAACGCGTTCCTCGCGCCGGTCCGCCCCGGTGCGGCCGATCAGCTCCGCCGCACGCTCCAGGACCTGCTGGAACGCTGAAGAAGCGCGGCGGCCGGCGACCGGCCCGCCGGTCGGGCACGGGCGAGCGAGGCGGCCACGGGAGCCGCGCACCAGCTCGCGCTCGAACACGGATCGAGTGGCATCCGGCGCGGGCGAGGCCACTCGATCCCGGATCGAGCACGATCTCGGGCCTTTTCTTACCTGTCGATTACGCGTCGCGGCCCGGCCGAACGGGGAGAGCCGGAAGGGCCGTACCCACCGTCGGACGGCACTTCACGGCGAAGTGCCCGGCACGACGGAGGAACCCGATGGCGGGCAGCGGAAAGCGGAGACGGGTCCGGGGCAGCCGGGTGGTGGCGGTGGTGGCGGCCGTCGGGGCGGTCGGCGCGCTCACGGTCACGTTCGTCTCCGGCGGTGGGCGGGGCAGCGCCTCGGCGGAGGCCAACCTCAACGACTTCGTCCCCATCGAGCGGGTCGCCGCCAACGTGCCGACACCGCGACTGGGCCCGGACGCGTCCAGGGGCGTCTTCACCGTGGACTGCGGGACCAACCGCAACGGCAAGTTCAGCCCGGACAACCCCGTCGCCCAGCCCGGGATCCGCAACGGGGCGGAACACCTGCACGACTTCGTCGGCAACCTGGCGATCGACGCCAACACCCCCGACGCGGTGCTGGCGGCCTCCGGGACCACCTGCCGCAACGGGGACCGCTCGTCGTACTTCTGGCCGGTCGTCCGGATCGACAAGTCGGTGCGGGCCGACCTGGACCCGCAGGCGCTGGGCGCGGTGCAGCCGACGGTGTCCTGCCCCCGGGTCGCCGACCGGCTGCCGGCGGTGCCCGCGTCCGCCCGCGACAGCGTACGGCGGGACCTGGCCGCCCTCGACCGGCAGCTCGCGTCGGCCAACGGCCGGATGGCCGCCAGCCGGGGACGGATCGACCAGCGACTCAACCAGTCCGTGCTCGGCGCCCTGCGCGCCGAGCGGGCCGAGACGATCAAGCGGATCTCCCGGACGATGAGCGGTGCCGGCAGTCGTCCCCGTGGCCTCGTGTCGCTGGTGGACTGCGAGGTCAGCTACGACGGCCTGCACGCCACGCACAGCGCGGCACCGGCGACGGCCAGCGGCGCGAGCCCGGGTGTGCGGTGCCCGAGCGTCCGCGACAAGCTGCCCGGGGTGCCGGCGTCGGCCCTCGACGAGGTCAACCGCAACCTCGACCTGCTCGACCAGCAGATCGCGGAGGCGAACGAGCGGCTGGTCACCACCAAGGGCCAGGGCGGCCCGAACTTCGCGCTCAACGCGATCGTGGGTCCGTTGCAGTCCAAGCGCGTCGCCACGCTCGACCGGATCGCCATCGCCATCGGCCGCACCGCGCCCCGGCCGCAGGGGCTGGAGGCGCTCGCCGCCTGCACGCTCGACGAGCGCCCGGTGGGCGGCCAGCCGGGCGGCAACGGCGAGGGCGACAACGGCGGGAACGGCAACAACGGCAACAACGGCAACAACGGCAACGGCAGCAACGGCGGCGGGGACAAGCCGCTGCCGGAGCCGCAGGGGCCGAACCTGGAGCTGCCGAACAACACCGGCCGGATCGTGCAGCCGTCGAAGGTGCTGATCGAGTACCGGGGCAACCCGGGCGCGAAGGTCACGCCGATGCCGAGGTTCCTGCGGGCGCTGACCGGCGACGCCAAGCCCACCAGCCGGGGCCCGGCCAACGCCCGCGCCACCTGGACCTGCTCGGGCTTCGCCGACCGGCTGTCCGACCGGTACCCGATCTGCCCCGACGGCAGTCAGGTCATGCGGGTGCAGGACTTCCCCGGCTGCTGGGACGGCCGGAACACCGACAGCGAGAACCACCGGGCCCACCTGGCCTTCGCCGACCCGGCCACCGGGGCCTGCCCGCAGGGCTTCGTGGCGATCCCGCAGCTGCGGATCAGCATCGCCTACGACATCCCGCGCGCCGTGCAGCTCCGGGGCCAGTACGCGCTGGACTCGTTCCCCGAGGAGAACCACAACCCGTTCTCGGACCACAACGACTTCGTCAACGTCAACTCCGACAAGCAGATGCGCAAGATCGCGGCCTGCCTGAACGAGGGGCGTCGCTGCTCCTGACCGGTCGACCGCCCGGGCGGGCCGGGCATCAGCCTGGCCCGCCGGCCCGTCACCGAATACCGACCCGCCGGCCCGTTACCGGAGACTCCAGGCGATGCCGTCGAGGATGTCGTGCTCGCTCGCCACCACCGCGGACATGCCGGCCCGCTCCATGATCGTGCGGAGCACCAGGGCGCCCGCGCCGATCACGTCGGCCCGGCCCGGGTGCATCACCGGGATCGCCAGCCGCTGCTCGCGGGTCTTCGCCAGCAGGTCGGCGGTCACCTCCGCCACCGCGCCGTACGACACCCGGGCGTGGTGGATGCGCTCCGGCTCGTACTCCGTGAGGCCCTCGGCGATGGCCACGACGGTGGTGACCGACCCGGCGAGCCCGACCAGCGTGGCGGCCTGCCGGCCCGGCACGGCCTCCAGCGCGCGGTCCACCGCGGCGGTGATGTCCGCCTGCGCGGCGGCGATCTGGTCGGGGCCGGGCGGGTCGCCGAGCAGGTGCCGCTCGGTCATCCGGACGCAGCCGACGTCCATCGAGATCGCGGCCTCGACGCCACCGGCCCGGGTGCCGACCACGAACTCGGTGGACCCGCCGCCGATGTCGATGACCAGGTACGGCTCCAGGGCGTCGGCGGGCAGGCCGCGCACCGCGCCGGTGAAGGAGAGCCGGGCCTCCTCGTCGCCGGTGACCACCTCGGGCGCGACGCCGAGGGTGCGCTCCACCATCGCCCGGAAGTCCCCGGCGTTGGAGGCGTCCCGGGACGCCGAGGTGGCGCACATCCGCACCCGGTCGACGCCGAGCGTGTCGATCTCGGCGGCGTACGAGGCGAGGGCCACCCTGGTCCGCTCGATCGCCTCGGGGGCGAGCCGGCCCGTCTTGTCGACGCCCTGCCCGAGGCGGACGATCTCCATCCGGCGGCTCAGGTCGACCAGCGGCGCGTCCGGCCCGGCGGCCGGGTCGGGCAGGTCGGCGACCAGCAGTCGGATGGAGTTCGTCCCGCAGTCGATGGCGGCCACACGCGTCGTCACGGCAGCAACCCTACGGCAGCGGCCCCACCCCGCCGGCGGCGACGGGACCACGGGGGTCGCCCGCGGCGGGAGCACGGGGATGACCCGCGACAGGATCGCCGGGGCCGCCGGGTCGCCCCCCGGCGGCGGGCGGCGCGGGCCGGCGACCGGACCAGCTCGGGCAGCCAGCCGAGCGCGCCGACCAGCAGCAGCGCCGCCAGCAGGGGCAGCCGCCACCACCAGCGCACGGTGGCCGGGGGCGGGTCCGGCTGGTCGGCCACCCACGGGCGGGCGGTCTTCGACCAGGCGAGGAACGCGTCGCCGACCGGCAGGACGCCGAACGCGTACCGGCGGGTGGCCGGGGTGTCGACGGGCAGGCCGACCAGGTCGCCGTAGTTGGCCAGCGCGCCAGCCAGCGCGGCGTCGCCCTGGGACTGGGCCGCGCCGAGGGTGACCACGGTCGCCGACAGGCTCACCCCGAGCAGCAGCGGCCCGGAGTCCACGTCGCCCGGCCCGGCCGTGCCGTCCGGGTATTCGCGCACGGCCGGGCCGAGCCCCAGCGGGGACGCGACGAACCGCTCCCGGAAGGTCAGGTACTGCGCGCGGGCGAACGCCGGGTCGACGTCCACCAGGAACCGCTGGATGACGCTCTGGGAGGTGGCGCGGGCCACCTCGGCCGGCGCCCCGGTGGCCGGGTCGACCCGGTGCGGCAGCAGGCCGGTGCGCGGGTCGAGGCGCTGCCGCACCCCGTCCAGCCAGCGGGCCACGGTGCCGGCAAACCGGGGCGGCGGCGGGGCCTCGGTGGACGGCGCGCCGGGCGACGGCGCGGCGGGCAGCAGCGCGTCGTGCAGCCGCAGCGAGGCCACCGCCACGGTCGAGTCGACCGGCCACGCCTGCCCCGGGTACGCGGCCAGGTACGGCGTGCCGGACGCGTCGAACGCCGCCCCGATCGCGGCGGACGCGTCGGCGAACCGGGCCACCTCCGCCGGGTCCCGCCGCTCGGCCGGTTGCAGGGCGACGACACCGCCGCGCAGCCAGTTCGTCCAGCCCTGCCAGAAGATCCCGTACGCGGGGGTGAGGCCGGGGTCGAACGGGGCGGTGCCGGCCGGCGACTCCAGCCGGGCCAGCGCCCAGCGCGCCTCCCGCAGCTCGCCGGCCCGCTGCCCGGCCGGCTTGCGCAGGCCCAGCTCGACGCAGGCCAGCCCGTACAGGGCGTGGGCGAAGAACCAGCCCTCCGGGAACAGCGCCTGGGCGTCCTCGCCCGCGCCGTCGTCGAGGGCGGCGCGCAGGAAGGCGAGCTGCCGGGCCACCCCGGGCGGTTCGCCGTCCGGGCCGGCGGTGGCCGGTACGACGAGGCGGACGGCCCCGAGGAGGGCGGCGGCGGTCAGCAGCAGCGCGCAGACGCGGCGGGCGATCCCCATCCCGCCAGCCTGCCCGACGTGATCAAGAGATCAGAGGCGCAGCAGCATGCGGGTGTTGCCGAGGGTGTTGGGCTTGACCCGTTCCAGGTCCAGGAACTCGGCGACGCCCTCGTCGTACGAGCGCAGGAGCTGCTCGTACACCGGCTGCGGCACCGGTGCGCCGTCGATCTCGCGGAAGCCGAACGAGCCGAAGAAGCGGGTCTCGAAGGTCAGCACGAAGATGCGGGCCACCCCGATCTCCCGGGCCGCGTCGATCAGCTCGCCGACGATGCGGTGCCCGATGCGCCGCCCCCGGTAGGCCGGGTCGACGGCCACCGTGCGGATCTCCGCCAGGTCCTCCCACATCACGTGCAGCGCGCCGCAGCCGACGACGGCGTCGGCGTCGGCCGCGACCCGGAACTCCTGCACGTCCTCGTAGAGGGTGACCGTGGCCTTGCTGAGCAGCCGCCGGTCGTCGGTGTAGGTGTCGACGAGCCGCCGGATGCCGCGCACGTCGGAGGTGCGGGCGCGGCGCACGAGAACCGTGTCGGTGGTCATCTCACCCCACCGCCGGGACGTCCACGCACGGCCCGGCCGCCCACCACTTCTCCACCAGCGCGAGGGTCTCGTCGCCGAACGGGTTGACCCCCGGGCCCGCGCCGAGCGCGTGGCCGAGGTGCACGTGCAGGCACTTGACCCGGCCGGGCATGCCGCCGGCCGACACGCCGTCGATCTCCGGCACGTGCCCGATCGCCTCCCGGCGGGCCAGGTAGTCCTCGTGCGCCGCCCGGTAGCGGGCGGCCAGCTCCGGGTCGGCGGCCAGCCGCTCGGCCATCTCCTTCATCAGCCCTGCCGACTCCAGCCGGCTGCACGCGGCCGTCGCCCGGGGGCAGGTCAGGTAGAACAACGTCGGAAAAGGCGTGCCGTCGGCCAGGCGCGGGGTCGTCTCCACCACGTCGGGCAGGCCGCAGGGGCAGCGGTGGGCAACCGCCCGGGTGCCGCGCGGCGTGCGGCCGAGCTGGGCGGCCACCGCCGCCAGGTCGGCCTCGGTGGCCGGCTCCCGCTTCGGCGGGGGTACGGAGTCCGCCGCCGGGTCGGGCGGGGGTACGACAGTCACGGTGCCCATCTTTCGTCGGTGCGCTGGAACGGCTGCGTGCAGGAACGTCTGCGTGCGGGAAGTGGCGCGCTCACTGGCCCGGGCGGTCGGCGTTCGCGGCCCGCACGCTCGACCACAGGGTGTCGTACCAGGGATCGGGGGTCACCGGCCGGGAGGGGCCCTTCCCGCCGCCCGCGTCCCGGGCCGCACCGGCCGGGTCGTTGAGCACGATCACCGGGACCTCGCCCGGGTAGACCATGTAGAACCGCTCCCGGGCCTGGATGCGGATGTACTCGTCGTCGCGCCACTTGGCCGCCTCGGCGGCGCGCTCGGCGATGAGCTGCCGCTGGGCGGCCTGGGCCGCCTCCATCCGCTGGATGTCCGCCTGCTGGTCCAGGTAGACCCGGACCGGGTAGGTGTAGGCGAGAGCGAGCGCGATGAGCACCGCGAACAGCACGGTGGCCCGGCCGGTGAAGCGTCGGGGGTGGGGTGCGGAGAGCCGCTTGACCGTGCCACCGGCGGCGGTACGCCGGGCGGCGGCGGGACGGTTCGCGGAGCGTACCGGCTCGGTGGCGCGGGCCGCGCCGGGTGACCGGCCGGCGGCGCGTGCCTCCGCGCGGACGCCGTCGCGGACCGACGCCCGGGTGCGGGCCCCGCCCGGCCGGCCGGACTGACCCGGCCGGCGGGCGGGACGCTGACCACCCGGTGTGCGGCGCTGCTGCATCGTCACACCCCTCCCCCGAGGCCCGATGGGTGTCTCAGGCCGAACGGTAACGCGGGAACGCGCCCGCACCGGCGTACCGCGCCGCGTCGGCCAGCTCCTCCTCGATGCGCAGGAGCTGGTTGTACTTGGCCACCCGGTCCGAGCGGGCCGGTGCGCCGGTCTTGATCTGGCCGCAGCCGGTGGCCACCGCCAGGTCGGCGATGGTGGTGTCCTCCGTCTCGCCGGAGCGGTGGCTCATCATGCACTTGAAGCCGGCCCGGTGGGCCAGCTCGACCGCGTCGAGGGTTTCGGTCAGCGAGCCGATCTGGTTGACCTTCACCAGCACGGCGTTGGCGGCCTTCTCGGCGATGCCCCGGGCGATGCGCTGCGGGTTGGTGACGAACAGGTCGTCGCCGACGATCTGGACCCGGTCGCCGATCGCCGCGGTCAGGGTGGCCCAGCCGCTCCAGTCGTCCTCGGCCAGCGGGTCCTCGATGGACACGATCGGGTAGTCGCCCGCCAGCTTGGTGTAGTAGTTGCTCATCTCCTCGGCGGACTTCGCCGCGCCCTCGAACGTGTAGGTGCCGTTGTCGAAGAACTCGGTGGCGGCCACGTCCAGGGCGAAGACGATGTCGGTGCCGAGCCGGTAGCCGGCCTTGTCGACCGCCTCGGCGATCAGGTCCAGCGCGGCGGCGTTGGTGGGCAGGTTGGGGGCGAAGCCGCCCTCGTCGCCGAGGCCGGTGGAGAGGCCCTTCTTCTTCAGCACCGACTTGAGCGCGTGGTAGACCTCCGCGCCGGAGCGCAGCGCGTCGCGGAAGGTGGGCGCGCCGATCGGCGCGATCATGAACTCCTGGACGTCGACGTTGGAGTCGGCGTGCGCGCCGCCGTTGAGGATGTTCATCATCGGCACCGGGAGCAGGTGCGCGTTGGGGCCGCCCAGGTAGCGGAACAGGCTCAGCTCGGCGCTGCCGGCGGCCGCCTTGGCCACGGCCAGGGACACGCCGAGGATCGCGTTCGCGCCCAGCTCGCCCTTGTTGTCCGAGCCGTCGATGTCGATCATCTTCTGGTCGATCAGCCGCTGCTCGCTGGCCTCGTAGCCGATGAGCTGGTCGACGATCTTGTCCTCGATGTTGGCGACGGCCTTCTCGACACCCTTGCCCAGGTAGCGGTCCTTGTCACCGTCGCGCAGCTCGACCGCCTCGAACGCGCCGGTGGAGGCGCCGGACGGCACCGCGGCGCGGGCGATCGTGCCGTCGTCGAGCCCGACCTCGACCTCGACCGTGGGGTTGCCCCGCGAGTCGAGAATCTCCCGGGCGACGATTCCCTCGATGGTTGCCACTGAGTCGCTCCTCGTTTGTGTGGTTCCGGTCCGGTATGGGCCGCGACGGTGCGGCTGAGGCAGGTGTTGAACGCAGCGTATCGGGCGACGGCGCGGCGCACCGCGTCGCCCGGCGCATCCGGCGGGACGGTGCGGGTCGGACATTCCCGGATTCTCGGCCCCGAACCGGCAACCGGTTTGCGCGAGGTGGACCCGATCGACAAGGCTGGTGGCCATGCCCGCCGCCTCGACCACGTTCCGCGCGCTCGCTCTGTCGGTCATCGCGTCACTCTCGGTCACCGGCTGTCAGGCCCTCGACGACGCCGGCCAGGCGATCGGCCGGTCGGACCTGGTCAACGACTTCGCCGCCCGGCTCGACCAGGCGCTCGAACTCACCTACTCGGCCGAATACCAGCTCCCCGGCGGCCGGACCGCCACCATCACCCAGGCGCAGGACCCGGCCCGGTCGGCGTACACCTGGCCGGGCGGGAAGTTGACCGTCACCGCCGACGCCACCACCCGCTGCGAGACCGGCACGGGGAAGGCCGTCTGCACGCTGCTCGCCCCGCCCCCGCCGAACGCCCGCCCGTCCGTCGAGCTGTTCACCGAAGCCAAGCGGCGGGGCCTGGTCACCCCGCCGGTGGTGGTCGGGCTGCTCACCGAGGCGGCGCTCGACCCGCAGGCCGTCATCAAGGAGACCGACACCACCCTCGCCGGGCACCACGCCGCCTGCGTGCAGGTCGAGCGTTCGGCCGGCGACTTCACCGCCTGCATGACCACCGAGGGCGTGCTCGGCAGCTTCACCGGCGAGGTGGACGGCACGCCGATGGAGCTGGCGCTCGACCGCTACACCGACACGGTCGACGGAGCGAGCTTCGAGCTGCCGGCCGGCGCGGGCGTCGTGGACCGCCGCACCGCCAACTCGTGACGGGGGACGCCGCGGGCGCGTTCGTCGCGGGGGTACCGCACGACGGCCCGCCGCAGCCAGGTGACCTCGCCCTCGTGGTCGCCGGACGGAAGCTGCTGACCGGCCCCGACGACCGCTTCCCCCGCGTCGGCGAGCTGCCCGCCGACACCGGCTGGGTGTCGCTCGGCACGCTCGACGGCGTGCCCGCCTGGGGTACGGACGCCACCGACGGCCAGCCGCCCGAGGGCAGGTGGCGCAGCTGGCGGTCGCTGGCCGCCGCGCTGCCCGCCCCGCTGGCCGACCTGGCGGGCCGGGCGCTGGCCGTGCTCACCTTCCGCCGCACCCACCGCTGGTGCGGGGCGTGCCGGGCCGAGCTGGCCGACGTGCCGGGCGAGCAGTCCCGCCGCTGCCCCGGCTGCGACCTGTACGTGCCGATCCGGCTCTCCGCCGCCGTCCTGGTCGCCATCACCCGCCCCGGGCCGACCGGCGGCCCCGACGAGCTGCTGCTGGTCCGGCACGCGTCCGGGCCGACGGCGCTGTGGGCGCTGGTCGCCGGGTTCGTGGAGGCCGGCGAGTCGCTGGAGGACGCCGCACGCCGGGAGGTCGGCGAGGAGGTGGGGCTGGCCCTCGGGCGGCTCACCTACTTCGGCAGCCAGCCGTGGGCGCTGTCCGGGCCGGGCGTGCTGCTGGCCGGGTTCACCGCGACCGCCGCCGACACCGCCGCCGAGCCGGTCGTCGACGGCCGGGAGCTGACCGAGGCCCGCTGGTTCCCGCTCGACCGGCTGCCGGCGGAGCTGCCGCCGGCGTACTCCATCTCCCGCTGGCTCGTCGACCACGTCGCCGCCCGCCCGGCGGGCTGACCGCCCCGGCGCCGGGGGCCGTCCGGCCCTGACCGCGCCGACCCGTCGGCGGATGCTGGCCCCGGGCGGCCCGCCCACGGTGTGCACTGGCGGGAGGACGAGGTGGGGGCGGTGGCGGTGCGCGCGACCGGATCGGCGCGGGACGAGGGGCGGCTCGCGGCGACCGACGCGGCGGCGCTGACCGTCGCCGACGCCGGCGTGCGCAGGCGGGTTAGGAGGGGACCCCTGTACGACAGAATGCGTTAACAGGGGGCCCTTCCTTACCCCAAGCCGAGCAGGGTGCGGAGGTGGCGCGGGGGCGGGCAGTCGTGGGCGAGCATCGCGTCGTGCCAGTCGCGCACCGACACCCCGGCCGGGCGCAGGGCGGCGATCCCGGCGATCTCGCTGTAGCCCACGAAGTAGGTGGAGAGCTGCGTCGAGGTGAGCAGCGCCCGCCGCCACTTGCCGGCCGCCTCGCCCTCCTCCTGGAAGCCCCGGCCCGTCATCAGCGCCATCGCCTCGGCCTCGGCCAGGTCGTCGCAGTGCACGAGCTGGTCGAGCAGGGCGTTGATGGTCATCCGCAGCTGCATCTTGAGCTGCTGCAACCGCACCGGCAGCCCGCCGTAGCCGAGACCGGCCATCAGCTCCTCGGTGTAGACGGCCCAGCCCTCGACGAACGGGCCGGACCTGGCCAGCGCCCGGACCCGGGTGGGGCCGACGTGCCGGCGGGCGTGGGCGAGCTGGAGGAAGTGCCCCGGCATCGCCTCGTGCACCGTCAGGTTGCGGATCATGTGATCGTTGTATTCGCGGTAGAACGACTCGACGCGGGCCGCCGGCCAGTCGGCCGGGGTCGGCGCGATGCAGTAGAACGTCGGCACGGGCGCGAGCTCCAGCGGGCCGGGCGAGTCGCAGTAGGCCACCGCCACGCCGCGGGCGAACTCCGGCATCTCCTGGATCACGCACGGGTCGTCGACCAGCGTCACCAGGTCGTGCGCCCGGACGAAGTCCGTCGCCTCGTCGAGGGTGACCGAGGCGAGGTCGACGATCGTGTGGTCGTCGGGGTGCTCGGCGGCCAGCAGGTCGAGCGCCCGGCGCACGGTCTCGTCGTCGGCCGGGCCGCCGACCAGCTCGACGGCCGCCTCGCGCAGCTCGGCGGTGACCCGGTCGAGGTTGGCCCAGGCCCGGCGCTGCACCTCGGCGGCCCCCAGCTCGGTGTCGAGGGTGTGCCACAGCCGGGCCTCCCAGCGCCGCCGGCCCAGCCTCGGGTCCCGCCCCGGGCCGGCGTCGGCGGCCAGCCCGGCGCGCAGCCACGCCACGAACTCCTCCAGCGCGGCGATCGCGGCCGTGGCGGCGGGCTCCACCCGGTCGTGCAGCCCCGGCTCCTCGGCGAGCAGCCGGGGCACCTCGTCGCGGACCAGCGCCGCCGCGCCGGTGAACTGCCCCACCGCCGTCTCGGCGTGCACCCGGGGCACGTCGCGCAGCGTCGCACGCGCGGTCGCCAGCGCATCCGGTACGGCGGCGAGCCGCCCGGCCAGGCTGGTCAGCCGCACGTCGGCCGGGGCGAACGGGCGGGCGAGCAGGGCGTGCAGCAGCGGGGCCGGGTTGTGCCGCAGCGGGTCCCACTCGTGGTCACGGATCTCGTCGGCCTCGAACAGCTCCCGGTCGACCAGGGCGGTGAGCAGCGCGTGGTCGACGCCCTCGTCGGTGTCGAGGGAATCGGGGTCGAGCTCGGAGAGCGCGTCGGCCGCGTCCTTCAGCATCGCCCGGTCGGCGGCGACCGCGTCGGCGGAGAGGTCGGGCAGGCGGTCGTCGTAGCGGTGGTCCCCGGCGGAGCTGGCCAGCCCCGGCCGGCTCTCCAGCAACGCCTCGACGATCCGCTCGGCGAGCGGCACGAACGCTTCCATGGCCCGAACCCTACCGACCGCCCCCGACACCCGCTCCCCGGCGAGATCTTGGTACGGATCGGCCCCACTGGGGGCGCTCTCGTACCAAGATCTCGGGGAGCGGGCCGAGCCGGCCGGGCGGCCCGCTTCGCGGACCCGCCCGGCGGGGACGGCGGCGGGTCAGGGGCGGGGGGCGGTGCGCTCGGCGGCGCGGACCGCGTCGGCGTAGGCCAGGGCGGTGCGGCGCAGCGCCGCTTCCGGGTCCAGGTCGGCGGCCCGGGCCGCCACCACGGCGGCCAGCAGCTCCGCGCCGAGCCGCGCCTCCGCGTCGACCCGAGGCCCCGCGTCGGGCCGCGCCTCCGGGTCGGTCGACGGGTCGGGCCGCGCGTCGGCCGCCGGCAGCGGGACCGTCAGGCCGGCGCGACCGGCGCGGTCGAGGATCTTGGCGGCCAGGGCGAGGGCGGGCAGGCTCGGCGCGATCCCGTCGAGCACGGAGTCGCGGGCCTTCTCCGCCCGCTTGATCCGCTCCCAGTTGGCGGTGATCTCGTCGAGCGTCGTGGCCCGGTCGTCGGCGAAGACGTGCGGGTTGCGCCGGATCATCTTGTCCACCAGGCCGCCGGCCACGTCGTCGACGGTCCACCGCGCCCCGTCGGGCAGCTCCTCGGCCATCCGCGCGTGCAGCAGCACCTGGAGCAGCACGTCGCCCAGCTCCTCGCGCAGCGCGTCGGTGTCGTCCGCGCCGATCGCGTCGTACGCCTCGTAGCACTCCTCGATCAGGTAGCCGGCGAGGCTGCGGTGCGTCTGCGCCCGCTTCCACGGGTCGCCGCCCGGCGAGGCCAGCCGGTCCATCACCTCGACCGCGTCGAGCAGCCGCGCGCCCGGCGGGTCCCACGAGCCGTACATCAGCTCCAGCTCGGCCAGGCCCGGCTCGCGGGCCAGCCGCAGGCCCAGCTCCCGGGCCAGCGCCTCGTCGCCGGCGGGCCCGGCCAGCCAGACCACCGCGCCGTGCGCCGCCGCCGCGTGCAGCAGCGCCGGCACCGGCGGGCCGTCGGGCACGGTCACCTCGGCGCCCGCCGCGCGCACGGCCGCCGTCAGCCCGCTCTCCGCGCCGGCCAGCACCGGGTTTCCGCGTACGACGTCCCAGGCCGCCGCCGTCAGCAGCCCGACCGGCAGCCGGGGCGAGGTGACCAGCAGGACGACCCGGGCGGTCATCCCTGCGGCACGGCCGGTGCGGTCGGCTCCGCCGGGGCCTGCGGGGTGGAGATGTCGGTCACCGGGCCGTTCTCGTCGACGTACGGCAACGAGTAGAAGACCAGCGACTGGCCGGTGCTGACCACCGACGGGACGCCGACCGGCCGGAACCGGGGGTTGATCGACGCGCCGGCCTTCTCGGCCTCCTGCTGGAGGGCGTTGCTGAGCGCGGTGGCGGCACGCACGAAGCCGCCCTGGCTGCCGGGGCCGCCGCTCTCCCCGAACGCCTGCCGGACCTGCGCCACGGTCATCCCGGGCTGGATCGCCCCGGTCTTGGCGATGGCCTGGTAGACGGCCATGACCGCCTCGTCGCTCACCTCGGCCGTGGGCAGCTTCGCGCCGAGCGCGCCGGAGATGTCCACCCACTCGCCCCAGAGCCGGACGTACTCGGTGCTGGCCGGCATCTGGAGCTGCTGCTCCAGCTGCTCCGGCTTGACCTCGTCGGCCACCGTGACGCCCTGCTCGGCCACCACCCGCTTGCCCAGCTCGATGCTGACCAGCAGGTTGAGCACGTCCTGCCGGGTGACCGTGGAGCGCAGCTGCTCCGCCGACGGGGTCGCGCCGCCCTGCCCGGCCTGCGCCCGGATCGCGTCGGCGTACTTGGTCTGGGCTTCGTCGTAGATCTCGTTGACCCGGTCGACGGAGTATTCCGCGTCGCCGACGTACGCGGCGACGTCCGGCGCGGCCTTCCCGCACGCGGCGAGGGAGAGGACACCGAGGGCCGCGACGCTGGCGGCGGCGATGAGACGGCGAGCACGCATGACCGTCACTCTCTCATGCGCCCCCACCGGCGGTGACGCCGCCCACCACGCATCGCCGCCCCGGCCCCGCCGCCCGGCCCTGCCCACGCCCCCGCTCACCGGGCGCCCGCCCCGGCCGGCTGGGCCACCGGGGCCGGGTCGCCCAGCACGTCGGAGAGGAGCTGGGCGCACCAGTCCAGCAGCGCCTGGTCGCGCAGCGGCTCGCCGCCGACCCGGCGGGTGCTCGGCCGGGGCACGCTGACCTGGTCGAGCGCCGACTTGTAGACCGAGTCGGGGTGGTAGCGCTTGAGCCGGAGCTGCTTGGAGTCGGGCAGCGGCAGCGGGCCGAACCGGAGGTGCTTGCCCTGCATGCTCACGTCGGTGAGGCCGTAGCGGCGGGCCAGCAGCCGGAACCGCGCGACCGCCACCAGGTTCTGCACCGGGGCGGGCGGCTCGCCGTAGCGGTCCGTCATCTCGGCGACGACCTCGCGCAGCCGGTCGGCGTCGCGGGCCTCGGCGAGTTTGCGGTACATCTCCAGGCGCAGCCGCTCCACGCCGACGTAGTCGTGCGGCAGGTGCGCGTCCACCGGGAGGTCGATCTTGACATCGGTCTCCTCCTCGGGGCGCTCGCCCTTGAACGCCTGCACCGCCTCGCCGACCATCCGGACGTACAGGTCGAAGCCGACGCCCTCGATGTGGCCGGACTGCTCGCCGCCGAGCAGGTTGCCCGCCCCCCGGATCTCCAGGTCCTTCATCGCCACGTACATGCCCGCGCCCAGCTCGGTGTGCTGGGCGATGGTGGCCAGCCGCTCGTGGGCGTGCTCGGTGAGCGGCTTCTCCGGCGGGTAGAGGAAGTACGCGTACGCCCGCTCGCGGCCCCGGCCCACCCGGCCCCGGATCTGGTGCAGCTGGGCCAGGCCCAGCAGGTCGGCGCGCTCCACGATCAGCGTGTTGGCGTTGGGGATGTCGATGCCCGACTCCACGATCGTGGTGCAGACCAGGACGTCGAACTCCTTCTCCCAGAAGCCGACCATGACCTTCTCCAGGGCCTCCTCGCCCATCTGGCCGTGCGCCACCGCGACCCGGGCCTCCGGCACCAGCTCCCGGATCCTCCGCGCCGCCTTCTCGATCGACTCGACCCGGTTGTGCAGGTAGAACACCTGCCCGTCGCGGAGCAGCTCGCGGTGGATGGACGCGGCCACCTGCCGCTCGTCGTGCGCGCCGACGAAGGTGAGCACCGGGTGCCGCTCCTCCGGCGGGGTGGCGATCGTCGACATCTCCCGGATGCCGGTGATCGCCATCTCCAGGGTGCGCGGGATCGGGGTGGCCGACATGCTCAGCACGTCCACGGAGGCGCGCAGCGTCTTCAGGTGCTCCTTGTGCTCGACGCCGAAGCGCTGCTCCTCGTCGACGATGACCAGGCCGAGGGACTTGAACCGGGTCGCCGTCTGGAGCAGCCGGTGGGTGCCGATGACGATGTCTACGGTGCCGTCGGCGACCATCTCCAGCGTCCGCTCGGACTCCTTCGGGGTCTGGAAGCGGGAGAGCTGCCGGATCTGCACGGGGAACTGGCTCATCCGCTCGGCGAACGTGTTGTAGTGCTGCTGCACGAGCAGGGTGGTGGGCACCAGCACGGCCACCTGCTTGCCGTCCTGCACCGCCTTGAACGCCGCCCGCACCGCGATCTCGGTCTTGCCGTACCCGACGTCGCCGCAGATCAGCCGGTCCATCGGGACGGTCTGCTCCATGTCCCGCTTGACCTCCTCGATGGCGGCCAGCTGGTCCGGCGTCTCCTGCCAGGGGAACGCGTCCTCCAGCTCCCGCTGCCACGGGGAGTCCGGGGCGAACGCGTGCCCCCTGGACGCCTTGCGGGCGGCGTAGAGCTGGATGAGCTGGGCGGCGATCTCCCGCACCGCCTTGCGGGCCCGCGCCTTGGACTTCTGCCAGTCCGCGCCGCCCATCTTGTGCAGGGTGGGCTGCTCGCCGCCGACGTACCGGGAGAGCTGGTCGAGCTGGTCGGTGGGGACGAACAGCCGGTCGCCCGGCTGGCCGCGCTTGCTGGCCGCGTACTCGATGACCAGGTATTCGCGGGACGCGCCGTTGACGGTGCGCTGCACCAGCTCGACGTACCGGCCGATGCCGTGCTGCTCGTGCACCACGTGGTCGCCGGCCTTCAGCTCCAGCGGGTCGATGGTGTTGCGCCGCCGGCTCGGCATCTTGCGCATGTCGCGCGTCGACGTGCCCCGGCCGCCGGTGACGTCGTTGCCGGTGAGCAGCACGAACCGCGCCGCCTCGGCGACGAAGCCGCCGGTCAGGCCGCCGCAGGTGACCAGCACCTCGCCGGGGGCGGGCGCGGCCGGCACCTGCTCGACGAACCGGGCGCCGAGGCCGGCGTCGCGGATCACCTCGACGGCCCGCTGGGCGGGGCCGTGGCCCTCGAAGACCAGTGCGACCGACCAGCCGTCGCCGGCCCAGCGCTTGAGGTCCTCGGCCACCCGGTCGGTCTCGCCGTGGTAGAGCGGGGCCGGCTGGGCGGCCAGGGTCACCGCGATCGCGTCGTCGGGCGTGACGTCGACCTCGGCCGGCGCGTCCTCCCAGGGCTGCCGGGCGGGGGCCGCGTCGGCGTCGGCCAGCCCGAACGGGGCGAGGGTCCACCAGGGCCGGCGCAGGGCGCGGGCGTGCGCGCGTACGTCGGCCAGGGTCCTGAAGGCGGCGGCCCCGAGGTCGACCGGGGCCTGGCCCCCGACGGCCGCTGCGGCCCAGCTCGCCTGGAGAAACTCCTCAGAGGTACGCACCAGGTCGTGCGCCCGGGTGCGGATGCGCTCCGGGTCGCAGAGCAGCACGTGGGTGCCGGCCGGCATGCAGTCGAGCAGCAGCTCCAGGCTCTCGCTGCCGAGCAGCGCCGGGGTCAGCGACTCCATCCCCTCCACGGGGATGCCCTCGGCCAGCTTGTCGAGGATCTCGGCCAGCTCGGGGTGCTCGGCGGCCAGGGCGGCGGCCCGCCGCCGCACGGCCGGGGTGAGCAGCAGCTCCCGGCAGGGCGGGGCCCACAGCAGCGCGGCGGCCTCGATGGTGCGCTGGTCGGCCACGGCGAAGGTGCGGATCTCCTCCACCTCGTCGCCCCAGAACTCGACCCGGGACGGGTGCTCGTCGGTGGGCGGGAAGACGTCGAGGATGCCGCCGCGCACCGCGAACTCGCCGCGCTTGGTGACCAGGTCCACCCGGGCGTACGCCATGTCGGTGAGCCGGCGCGCGACCTCCTCCAGGTCGGCCTCGTCGCCAGCGGCCAGCCGCACCGGCTCCAGGTCACCGAGGCCCTTGAGCTGCGGCTGGAGCAGCGACCGCACCGGCGCGACGACCACCCGCAGCGGCCCGGTGCGCCCGTGCGCGTCGGCGGCGTCGGGGTGGGCGAGCCGGCGCAGCACGGCCAGGCGGCGGCCGACCGTGTCGGAGCGGGGCGAGAGCCGCTCGTGCGGCAGCGTCTCCCAGGACGGGAAGACGGCGACCTGCTCGGCCGGCAGCAGGCTGCCCAGCGCCGAGGCCAGGTCGTCGGCCTCCCGGCTGGTGGCGGTCACGGCGAGCACGGGCCGCCCCGCACCCCCGGCGGGGGCTCCCCGATCGGAGGCCCCCGGAGCGGTGGCCCCCGGAGCGGTGGCCCCCGGGTCGGCGGCTCCCGGGTCGGCGGCGACGGCGGCGACGGCGAACGGCCGCAGCGCCGCCGGTGCGGTCAGGTCCAGCCCGTCGACCTGCGCGGCACCGGAACGGGCCAGGTCACGCGCCCGGGCCAGCCCGGGGTCGGCCAGGGCGGCGGCGAAGAGTCCGGTGAGCAATCTGATCACTTCCCAGTGGCACGGTCACGGCACACGGCGGAGCCCCCGCGCCCCACGGGGACGGGGGGGGGTCGACAGCATCCCAGCCTATCCCCGCTTGACCGGCGACCGGGGCACGTGGTCGAGTCGGGGCATGACGGGACGACGGCGGCTGGTCGAGCTGAGCCACGTGATCAGCGACGGCATGACCACGCTGCCCGGCTGGCCGACGCCCCGGGTCACCGAGTGGCTGACCCGGGAGGCGTCCCGGGCGAACTACGCCCCGGGCACCGAGTTCCAGGTCGGGCGGATCGAGATGATCGCCAACACCGGCACGTACGTGGACACGCCCGCACACCGGTGGGCCGATGGGGCCGATCTCACCGGCGTCGGGCTGGACCGCCTCGCCGACCTGCCGGGGATCGTGGTCCGGGTGCCCGCCGGCACCCGCACCGTGGATCGTCCGCTGCTCACCCCGCACGAGGTGGCGGGGCGGGCGGTGCTGCTGCACACCGGCTGGTCCGCGCACTTCGGCACCGACCGCTACGCCGCCCCCGACGCGCCCTACCTGACCGGGGACGGCGCGGCGTGGCTGGTCGAGGCGGGTGCGGTCCTCGTCGGCATCGACTCGATCAACATCGACGACATGAGCCCGGCCGCCCGGGGCGAGCGGCCGGCGCACAGCGGCCTGCTGGCGGCCGGCGTCCCGATCGTGGAGCACCTGACCGGCCTGGACGCGCTGCCCACGACCGGCTTCCGGTTCACCGCCGCCCCGCCGATGGTGGCGGGAATGGGCACCTTCCCGGTCCGCGCCTTCGCCGTCCTCGCCGAATAGAACGTCGTCGCCTGGCCTCGCCGCACGCGGCGCGGACCGGCCTCGCCCCACCGGGGGCGGACCGGGAGATCTTGGTGCCAAACGGCCCCTTCAGGGGCCGAAAATCACCAAGATCTGCCCGATCTCTCCCCGTCAGCGACATCGCCAACGGAGACCTTGGACACTTACGGCTCCCGGGGCACCGGAACCGTCCAAGATTCATGTGGTTCCCGACGCCGCCGCTGGCGGGTCGCCAGTCAGGCAGCTCGTGCCGCAGACGAGTCGAGGCCGGTCAGCAGCCGACCGGACAGGTCGACCAGGGACCGGGACTGGGCCAGGTCGATCGGCCAGCGCTCGACGTCCGCCCCGGCCGAGAGTTCGAGCAGCAGGCCGGACGGCGGGGTGGGGCCCACGTCCATCCGCCACAGGCCGATCCGCACCTGAATGACCTCGTCGATCCGACGGGCGAACCTGCCACGGCCACCCGACGTCAACCTGGCACTACCTGTAATGCCAGGCCACCACCTGGGCGCACTTTTGATTGCCGCTTCGCACCGACCGTGATCACATGGCCTTACCTGCCACGGAAGTAAGCCCATGCCTGCGTACACGAAGAAACAGCGACTCATCGACGCCCTGACCAGCCGGATCGAGTCGGGCGAGTACCCACCGGGAGCCAAGCTGCCCTCCGGCACGGAACTGTGCGCCGAGTTCGACGTCTCCCGCCAGGTGGTCCGGTCCGCCGTCGACTGGCTGAAGGCACGCGGGCTCGTCGAGGGCGCCCCGGCGCGGGCGTCTTCGTGCGGGAGCCGGACGGTCAGTAGCGCACGCTGATCCGCCGCGCGACCGCGTCGACGACGACCCCGAGCCGGTGGAGGTGGTTGAGCAGGTTGGTGTTGTCCGAGGAGCCGAAGTAGGGCTTCGGGTTGGCCCGCAGCACGGCGTCGTCCAGGTGCGGGGTGACCGTGATCAGGTCGTCCCCGCCGGCCGTGGCGAGCACGGCGGTGACCGTCGGGTCGGCGAAGGCGGCGGTGACGTCCCGGGCCCGGTCGCGCGGGTCCGCGCCCGGGAGGCGGGTCGTCGGGTACTCGACCGGTTCCAGACCGAACTCCTCGCGCAGCCGACGCAGGCCCAGCTCGTACACGTGGGGGAAGACCGCCGACAGCCCGGCGGAGGGTGACACGACCGCGACCCGGTCGCCGGGCCGGGGCTTCGGCGGACAGCGCAGCGACTCCAGGATCGGACGCTACCGGCCGCCACCACCGCTTCTCGCCCCCGCGACGGCAAGGCCGGCGAACCACCTCATCCGGTTCATATCGCCCCCTAGGCTGGCCGTGTGGAGGAGGAGCCGGACATCCCGGTGCGCGCGTGGCTGCCCCGCACCGCCGCGCTGCTGCTCGGCACCCTGGCGCTGGCCACGGCGTTCATCGCCGCCTACGTGGGGGCGCTGCACCACCCGACGCCGCGCGACGTGCCCGTCGGGGTGGTCCTCGGCGACCAGCGCGCCCAGGCGGTCATGGCCGCCGTGCGCCGCGAGACCGACAAGATCGAACCCGTCGAGTACGACGACCCGGCCGCGGCCGACGACGGACTCACCGCCCGCGAGGTGTACGGCGTGCTCACCTCCACCCCCGAGGGCGGGCTGCGCCTCACCACCGCCAGCGCCGCCGCGCCCGCCGCCACCGAGGTGGTCGACCAGGTCCTCGCCGAGGCCGCCCGGCGGGGGAACCTGCCGCTGGCAGTCACCGACGAGGTGCCGGTGGAGCAGAGCGACCCGCGCGGCCTCGTCCCGTTCTACCTCGCGGTCGGGTACGTCCTCGGCGGCTACCTCGCCGCCACCGCGCTGGGCCTGCGCGCCGGCACCGCGCCCCGCAGCCTCGCCCGCGCCGGGCTGCGGATCGCCGCCCTCGCGGCGTACGCGGTGGTGCTCGGCGTGGCGGGCGCGCTCGTCGTCGGCCCGGCGCTGGGTGTCTGGCACCACGACGTGCCGGCCGTGGCGGCGGTCGGCGCGCTGGCCGTCTTCGCCGCCGCCATGATCGCCGCCGCCGTGCAGGGCTGGCTCGGGCTGCTCGGCACCGGGATCGTCATCCTGCTGCTCGTGGTGCTCGGCAACCCCGGCTCCGGCGGCATCTACGCCCCGGAGTTCCTGCCCACCTGGCTACGCGGGATGCACCGGTGGAACGTGCCCGGGCTCACCACCGACCTGATCAAGTCGGCGGTGTACTTCGACCGCCGGTCGATGGGCTGGCCGCTGGCCGGGCTCGCCCTCTGGGTGGCGGTCGGCGTCGTGGGATTGCTCACGGCCACCCTCGTCCGGGGCCGGCGCGCCGCCGCCCGCCGCGCCGCCCACAGGCCCCCCACCAGCAACGATGCGCGCCCCGCCGGGTGAGCACGGTTAGCAGGGGCCC
The DNA here is from genome assembly GCF_029581295.1 of Micromonospora sp. WMMD712. Taxonomy (NCBI): domain Bacteria; kingdom Bacillati; phylum Actinomycetota; class Actinomycetes; order Micromonosporales; family Micromonosporaceae; genus Micromonospora; species Micromonospora sp. WMMD712. Next base: position 5,730,225 of record NZ_CP120743.1, on the reverse strand, counting down.
CCTGTACAACAGAATGCGATAACAAGGGGCCCTTCCTTCCGAAGGGGGCGGCGCGGATACGATCCAGGGAGTCGGACAGCGCTGTCCTTCGTCCCCGGCGTAAGGAGCGCACCCGTGACCGACCAGCACGACCACGACGGCCCGGACGCCGCACTGCGGGCCGACATCCGCCGCCTCGGCACGCTGCTCGGGCAGACCCTCGCCCGGCAGGAGGGCCGCCCGCTGCTCGACCTGGTCGAGGAGATCCGGGCCCAGGTCCGCGCCGATGCCCCGGCCGCCGCGCAGCGCCTCGGCGGGCTGGATGTGACCACCGGCACGAAGCTCGCCCGTGCCTTCTCCACCTACTTCCACCTGGCCAACATCACCGAGCAGGTGCACCGGGCCCGCGACCTGCGCCGCCGCCGGGCGATCCAGGGCGGCTGGCTGGACCAGGCGGCCAAGATGATCGCCGAGCGCGGGGTGCCGGCCGAGGAGATCGCGGCGGCGGCCCGCCGGCTCGCCGTACGCCCGGTCTTCACCGCCCACCCGACCGAGGCGGCCCGCCGGTCGATCCTGTCGAAGCTGCGCGCCGTCGCCGACGAGCTGGACGCCGAGACGGCCAACGCGATCCTCTACGGCGCCAGCGACGAGGGGCCGGCCAACCGCCGCCTGGCCGAGCTGCTGGACCTGATGTGGCAGACCGACGAGCTGCGGCTCGACCGGCCGGACCCGACCGACGAGGCCCGCAACGCCATCTACTACCTGCGCGATCTCTACGCCGAGGCCGCCCCGCAGGTGCTCGACGACCTCGCCGACACGCTGCGCACCCTCGGCGTGGAGACCTCCCCGACGGCCCGCCCGCTGACGTTCGGCACCTGGATCGGCGGCGACCGCGACGGCAACCCGTTCGTCACCCCGCAGGTCACCGGCGAGGTGCTGCGCATCCAGCACGAGCACGGCATCGCGGCCACCGAGGCGGCGATGGAGCACCTGATCAACGAGGTGTCCGTGTCCCGCCGGCTGCGCGGGGTGTCGCTGGACCTGTCGGCCAGCCTCGCCGCCGACCTGGACGCGCTGCCCGAGGTGGCCCCCCGGTTCCGCCGGGTCAACGCCGAGGAGCCCTACCGGCTGAAGGCCCGGTGCGTGAAGGCGAAGCTGGCCAACACCCGGGAGCGGCTGCGCCGGGGCACCCCGCACGTGCCGGGGCGCGACTACCAGGGCGCGGCGGAGCTGATCGCCGACCTGGACCTGCTGCGCGCCTCGCTGGCCCGCAACGCCGGCCAGCTCACCGCCGTCGGGCGGCTCGCCTCCACCATCCGCACGGTGTCGGCGTTCGGCCTGCACCTGGCGACGATGGACGTGCGGGAGCACGCCGAGAAGCACCACGAGGTGCTCACCCAGCTCTACGCTGCCGTCGGCGAGGTGGCCGACTACCCGGCGCTGACCCGCCTGGAGCGCACCAAGCTGCTCGCCGACGAGCTGACCGGCCGCCGGCCGCTGTCGACGCTGGACACGCCGCTGACCGAGAGCGCCCGCAAGACGTTCGACGTGTTCGCCACGATCCGCGAGGCGCAGGACCGGTTCGGCTCCGAGGTCATCGAGTCGTACATCATCTCGATGACCCTCGGCGTCGACGACGTGCTCGCGGCGGTGGTGCTGGCCCGCGAGGCCGGGCTGGTCGACGTGCACAGCGGCCGGGCCCGGATCGGTTTCGTGCCGCTGCTGGAGACCCCCGCCGAGCTGAACGCCGGCGGCGAGCTACTCGACGAGCTGCTGTCGCTGCCGGCCTACCGGTCGCTGGTGGCGGCCCGGGGCGACGTGCAGGAGGTGATGCTGGGCTACTCCGACTCCAACAAGGAGGCGGGCATCACCACCAGCCAGTGGTCGATCCACCGGGCCCAGCGGGCGCTGCGGGACGTGGCCGCCCGGCACGGCGTGCACCTGCGGCTGTTCCACGGGCGGGGCGGCACCGTCGGGCGCGGCGGCGGCCCCACCCACGAGGCGATCCTGGCCCAGCCGTACGGCACGCTCGACGGCGCGATCAAGGTCACCGAGCAGGGCGAGGTCATCTCCGACAAGTACACGCTGCCGGCGCTGGCCCGGGAGAACCTGGAGCTGACCATGGCCGCCGTGCTCCAGGCGACCCTGCTGCACACCGCGCCCCGGCAGCCGGCCGAACAGCTGGAGCGCTGGGACGCGTCGATGGACGTGATCTCCGACGCGGCGTTCCGGTCGTACCGGTCGCTGGTGGAGGATCCGGACCTGCCGGCCTACTTCTGGGCGTCCACCCCCACCGAGCTGCTCGGCGCGCTGAACATCGGCTCCCGCCCGGCGAAGCGGCCCAACACCGGGGCCGGCCTGTCCGGCCTGCGGGCCATCCCGTGGGTGTTCGGCTGGACGCAGACCCGGCAGATCGTCCCCGGCTGGTTCGGGGTCGGCTCGGGGCTGGCGGCGGCGCGTGAGGCCGGGCTGGAGGACGTGCTGGCCGAGATGCACCGCAACTGGCACTTCTTCGGCACGTTCCTGTCGAACGTCGAGATGATGCTGACCAAGACCGACCTCGGCATCGCCCGCCGGTACGTGGAGACCCTCGTGCCGAAGGGGCTGCACCCGATCTTCGAGAAGATCGAGCAGGAGTACGAGCTGACCAAGCGGGAGGTGCTGGCGGTCACCGCCTCGCCTGCCCTGCTGGAGAACTCGCCGGTGCTCCAGCGCACCCTCGCGGTGCGCGACACCTACCTGGAGCCGCTGCACCACCTCCAGGTGGCGCTGCTGCGGCAGTACCGCGACTCCGGCGCGGCGGGTCGGGCGGTGGCGACGGCCCCGGGCGGGCGGCGGGCCCCGAGCGACGGCACGGCGCTGGAGCGGGCGCTGCTCACCACGGTCAACGGCATCGCCGCCGGCATGCGCAACACCGGCTGAGGTGCAAGGAAGCCCCCTGTTAACGCATTCCGCATAGCAGGGGGCCCTTATTAACGCCCGCCGGCAGGCGGGGCCGGAGCGGCGTCAGAAGTCGCCGCCGCCGAAGTCGCCGCCACCGAAGTCACCACCGCCGAAATCGCCGCCGCCCGAGAAGTCGCCCGCCGTGCCGTAGTCACCGCCACCGAAGTCGCCCGCGGTCGCGTAGTCGCCGCCGCCGAAGTCGCCCCCGAAGTCCGCGCCGTCGCCGAAGCCCTCCTGGTAGCCGGCCTCGTAGCCGGGGTCGGCGAACGCCGGGGAGAAGAGCGCGTCGGCGATCAGCATGCCGCCGAGCACGCCCGCGCCCGCGCCGAGCGCCGTCTTCCACCACGGGGTCGAGTACCAGCCGGCCGGCACGGGGCGGCCCTGGTAGCGGCCGCCGGGGTAGTAGTAGGGCGTGCCCTGGCCGGGCTGCGGGCCGGCCCGGAACGTCTGCCCCTGCACGTTGACCTCGCGCTCGCGGGTGAGCTGGCCGGTGCCCTGCGCGGAGGCCAGCGGCGGCAGCTCCGGGCCGGGGTCGATGCCGAGCGCGACGCGGGCCGCGCGCGCGTACGCCAGCCCCTCCAGGGCGGTCTCCCGGGCCAGCCGGTACTGGTGGACGGTGCGGGCCTGCTCCAGCTGGCTGCCCGCCGCGTTGTAGCGCTCACCGGCGTCGACGAGGGCCTGCCGCACGGCCGGGGAGTCGCCGTGCAGGTTCATCACCTGGCCGCCGAGGCGCTCGTACCAGCGCTGGGCGTCGGCGCGCACGTCGGCCAGGCTGCGCGCCTCGCGGGCCGCGCTCTCCCGACGCCACCAGACGAGACCGCCGACGAGCAGCGCCACGAGGATGACCGCGAGCAGAAATTCCATGCCTTGAAAAGTACCCGGGGCGCGCCCGTCGTACGCGTTTGGCAAGCTCTGGTGATGAGCTTCTCGACGCTGGCCGTGGTGGTGCTCTGCCTCGGCGCGGGCGGCGCGCTGGGCTGGTTCGCGGCCCGGTCCCGGTCGGCGACGGAGATCGCCCGGCTGGAGGCCACCCTGGCCGCGACCCGGGAGGGTGAGGGGCGGCTGGAGCAGTCGATGCGCGCGCTGAGCTACGAGGCGACCGCGCAGTCGCAGGAGGCGGTGGCCCGGGCGGTGGCCCCGCTGCACGAGACGCTGCGCCGCTACGAGTCCCGGGTCGCCGAGCTGGAGCACGCCCGGGTCGACGCGTACGCCGAGCTGCGCGAGCAGGTCCGCGCGATGGGCGCGGTCTCCGGCGAGCTGCGCACCGAGACCAAGCAGCTCGTGGCGGCCCTGCGCGCGCCGCAGGTGCGGGGGCGTTGGGGCGAGCACCAGTTGCGCCGGATCGTCGAGGCCGCCGGCCTGCTGGAGCACTGCGACTTCGACGAGCAGGTCACCGCCGCGACGGACCACCAGGGGGTACGCCCCGACCTGGTGGTCCGGCTGCACGGTGGCCGCTCGGTGGTGGTGGACGCGAAGGCGCCCTTCGACGCGTACCTGACGGCGATGGAGGCCCGTGACGAGCGGGGCCGGGACACCCACCTCGACGCGCACGCGCGGCACCTGCGGGCGCACGTCGACGCGCTGGCGGCGAAGACGTACTGGGCGGCGTTCGACCAGACCCCGGAGTTCGTGGTGCTGTTCGTGCCGGCCGACCCGTTCCTCGACGTGGCGTTGCAGCGCGACCCGACGCTGCTGGAGCACGCGTTCGCCCGCAACGTGGTGCTGGCCACCCCGGCGACCCTGGTGGCGCTGCTGCGCACGGTGGCGTACTCGTGGCGGCAGGAGGCGCTGGCCCGCAACGCGGTGGCGGTGCACTCGCTGGCCCGCGAGCTGTACGGGCGGCTGTCCACGCTGGGCGACCACGTCGGCAAGCTGGGCGGGGCGCTGGGCGGGGCGGTGACCGCGTACAACCGGGCGGTCGGCTCGTTGGAGGCGCGGGTGCTGGTCAGCGCCCGCAAGCTCGCCGAGCTGGGCGTGTCGGACCGGGAGCTGGCCGCGCCGCCGCAGGTGGAGGTGGCCCCCCGGCAGCCGCAGGCCCCCGAGCTGCTCGGCGGGGTCGAGGGGCCTGACCTGCGGCTCGACCGCCTCGCCGGACCGTCCCCAGTGGACCCGTCGACCCGCCCTTGATAGCAGCACACATGTGACAATGCGCGCCTATGCATGTCACGAAGTGGTCACAACGTACCGGCCGGTAGTGACACCGGACACAGCCAGCACAAAGGATTTCGCTCACGCGCGCCCTGTGACTTCAGGGCCCTGTTCTCTGGAGGAAAAGAGAACGTGAGCAGACCTCGAAACCTGGGCCGGCGCACCTCCGCCGGACTCTTCGCGTCGGTCGTGGCCGCCGGTGCCATGACCGGCCTCGGTGGCGCCGCGACCGCGAGCGCCGCCCCCGCCGCCGAACCGGAGGCTCCGCAGGCCACCGCCGTGGAGACGCTGGGCGCCCACGACGCCAAGCTGCTGAGCGAGGCCGAGGCGAAGCACGCCGAGACCGTCACCCTGATCGTCGCCACCGACAAGGGCGAGGCGAAGGACGTCGCGGACGCGGTGCGGCAGCTCGGCGGCACGGTGAGCAGGCGCTTCGACTCCATCGGCTACGTCCTGGCGAAGGTCCCCACCGCGAAGGTGCTCAGGGCCGCCACGCTTCCCGGCGTCGCCGCGGTCGACCTCGACGAGACCATCCAGCTCCCCGATCCGGCCCCGGAGGCCGCGCCGGCCGGCGCGAAGGCCGCCGCGCAGGGCGGGACCCTGGCCGGGCCGGGCGTCGACACCGGCGCGGTGAACCCGTACATGCCGACCCACGAGACCGGCGCGGAGGCGTTCAAGGCCGCCCACCCGGCGTGGGACGGCCGCGGCGTCACCATCGGCATCATGGACTCCGGTGTGGACCTCGACCACCCGGCGCTCCAGACCACCACCACCGGCGAGCGCAAGATCGTGGACTGGGTGACCGCCACGGACCCGCTGGAGGACGCCACCTGGCGCGCGATGATCACCGAGGTGTCCGGCCCGAGCTTCACCGCGGGCGGCGCGACGTGGACCGCCCCGGCCGGCGCCTACCGGTTCAACACCTTCCGCGAGTCGATCACGGCGGCCAGCGACCCCGAGGGCGACGTCAACCGTGACGGCGACACCACCGACACCTTCGGCATCCTCTACGACCCCACGACCCACGACATCCGGGTCGACGCCAACGGCAACCGGGACTTCACCGACGACCCGGTGATGCGCCCGTACAAGGAGAAGTTCCAGGTCGGGCACTTCGGCACGGACGACCCGGCCACCCCGGTCCGCGAGCAGATCCCGTTCGTCGTCGAATACCGCGAGGACGTCGACACGACGCCGGTCGGCGGCCCCGGCCTGGTCGACTACGTCAACATCGGCATCGTCGAGTCGACCCACGGCACGCACGTCGCCGGCATCACCGCCGCCAACGACATGCTGGGCAACAACGCGTTCGACGGGGCGGCCCCCGGCGCGAAGCTGGTCTCGGCCCGGGCCTGTTCCTGGGGCGGCGGCTGCACCGCCGCGGCGCTCACCACCGGCATGGCCGACCTGGTGATCAACCGCAGGGTCGACGTGGTCAACATGTCGATCGGCGGCCTGCCGGCGCTCAACGACGGCTCGAACGCCCGCTCCCAGCTCTACAACGAGCTGATCAACACGTACGGCGTGCAGCTGTTCATCTCGGCCGGCAACTCCGGCCCCGGGCTGAACACCGTCGGCGACCCGTCGGTGGCCGACAACGTGGTCAGCGTCGCGGCGAGCATCAGCAAGGACACCTGGCTGGCCAACTACGGCTCGGTCGTGCGCAAGGGCAACGCCCTGTTCAACTTCTCCTCGCGCGGCCCGCGCGAGGAGGGCGGCTTCAAGCCGAACATCGCGGCCCCCGGCTCGGCGATCTCCACCGCGCCGACCTGGCAGGCCGGCAACCCCGTACCCGAGGCCGGCTACCCGCTGCCGCCGGGCTACCAGATGCTCAACGGCACCTCGATGGCCGCCCCGCAGGCCGCCGGCGCCGCCGCGCTGCTGCTGTCGGCCGCCAAGGCGACCGACAAGGGGGTCACCCCGGCCGCGCTGCGCCGGGCCGTCTACACCTCGGCCAAGCCCATCGCGGGCGTCGCGACGTACGCGCAGGGCTACGGCATGTTCGACGTGCCGGGCGCGTGGGCGCTGCTGGCCAAGGGCGTGCAGACCCGGTCGTACGTCTCCGACGCCCCCGTCTGCACCGAGCTGTCGGCCAACCTGACCCGCTACGACAAGGCCACCGGCACGTTCGTGCCGAACCCGCACCGGGGCACCGGCGTCTACAACCGCTGCGCCCTGGCCCAGGGCGGGCAGCCGCTGAAGAAGTCCAAGACGTACGAGGTGAAGGTCACCCGCACCAGCGGCCCCAACAAGAGCCTGCTGCACACCGTGACGCTGCACGGCAACGACGGCACCTTCAGCGCGCAGAAGCAGGTGTGGCTGCCGCTGAACAAGACCCTCACCATCCCGGTGAAGGCCAAGCCGAAGACCGCCGGGGCGCACGGCGCGCTCCTGGTGATCGACGACCCGGCCACCTCGGTGGTCGACTTCGAGGTCTCCACCGTCGTGGTGGCGGGCACCGACGTGGCGAAGCCGGCGTACTCCTTCTCGGCCGAGGGCTCGGTCGAACGGAACAGCTCCACCTCGTACTTCGTGACGGTGCCGGCGGGCGCGGGCGCGATCCAGGTCAACCTGTCCGGCATCGCCACCGGCTCGCAGACCCGGTTCATCGCGATCAACCCGTACGGCGTGCCGGTGGAGAGCACCGCGAGCACCGCCTGCTACACCAACTTCTCCGACGCCGCCGCCTGCAAGCCGCAGGAGCGGGACTACCAGAAGCCGATCGCCGGGGTCTGGGAGTTCGAGGTGGAGTCGCGGCGCACCTCGCCCGCGCTGGACAACCCGTACCAGCTCCAGGTGCGGGTGCAGGGCGTCACGGTCTCGCCGGCCGTGGTCGAGCTCCCGTCGGTCACCGCCGGTGCCCCGACCCAGGTCTCCTGGAGCCTGGCCAACGCCTTCGGCCCGGTCGCGGTGACCGGGCAGGGCGGCCCGCTGGCCAGCGTGCACGCCGAGCGGCCCACGATCGCCGAGGGCGCGCAGCAGGAATACCTGGTCGAGGTGCCGGCCGGCGCGGCCAGTTTCACGGCCCGCATCGGCAACACCGCCGACCTGGGCGCCGACCTGGACCTGTTCGTCTTCCGGGGCACCACCGAGGTCGGCCGCTCGGCCGACGGCGACTCGGAGGAGGCGGTGACGCTGACCAACCCGCCGGCCGGCACCTACCGCGTCCTGGTCGACGGGTACGCCGTCGACGGGCCGGGCACCAGCACCGCCTACGACTACCGGGACTCGTTCTCGGCGGCGTCGCTGGGCACGCTGACCGCCCCGGCCACCCCGCTCTCCCTGCCCAACGGGGCCACCGCCGCCCTCACCGGCACGGTGACCGCACAGTCCGCCCCGGCCGCCGGTCGCGCCCTCTACGGCGACCTGGCCGTCACCACCACCGAGGGCGCGGTCGTCGGCCGCGGCTCGGTCTCGATCGGCGCGGTCAACTGAGCCGCGCCGCCTGACCACCCTCCGCCTCACCACAGGAGCCCGTCCCCGCCCACGGCGGGGGCGGGCTCCTGCCGTCGGCCGCCGCCACACCGCCCGGGGCCACCGCGCACCGGCCGCCAACGGGCAGCCCGCGCGGCTCGCGGGTCAGCCCCGGCGGGCGGACTCCACGACGAAGGGGATGCCCTGCTGGCAGGTGGTGAGCAGGTCGGGCTGGGCCCGGCCGGTGACCTCGACCTTGGCACCGGCGGCCAGCACGTCCGCGGGGCCGCCGACGAGCTGGTAGCCGTCCAGCAGGCGACAGCCGGGCTCCACGCCCGCCTCGACGGTGCCGGTGAGCGTGGTGGCCCCGACGCCCGGCGGGACGCTGGGGCCGCCCGGCTTCGGCGGGAGGCTCGGGCGGCCCGGGGGCGTCGAGCCGGACGGGGCGACCGGGTCGGCCGGGTCGGCGCTGGGCGTGTCGGTCACCGCGGCTCCTCCGGAGGGGCTGGGGGCGGGGCTGCCGTCACCGGCGCCCTGGCCGCCGCAGGCGCTCAGGGCCGCGCAGGTGACCAGCGCGGCGACGATGGTCCGAGGAGTCTTCATGCCGATCAGACGCTGCCCGCCGCTGATCCGTTCCCCGGCCGCACGGCGCGGCACGGACCGGAACGGAGCGGGGCCGGGGCGGACCGGACCGGCACGGGCGGTCAGGCGCGGGCCGCGGCGGCGGCCTTCATGTCGCGCTTGAGCTCCTGCGGCAGCGAGAAGGTCAGCCGCTCGTTGGCGGTGACCACCTCGTCGACGTCGGTGAAGCCCCGCGCGGCGAGGTGCGCCAGGACCTCCTGGACCAGCTCGTCGGGGACGCTGGCCCCGGAGGTCAGGCCCACCGTGCGGGCCCCCTCCAGCCAGGCGTCGTCGATCTCGTGGGCGAAGTCGACGAGGTGGCCGGCGCGGGCCCCGGCGTCCAGGGCGACCTCGACCAGCCGGACCGAGTTCGAGGAGTTGCGCGAGCCGACGACGAGCACCACGTCGCAGTCGGGGGCGATCTCCTTGACCACGTGCTGCCGGTTGGAGGTGGCGTAGCAGATGTCGTCGCTGGGCGGCGACTGGAGCAGCGGCAGCCGGGACTTGAGCCGGGCCACGGTCTCCAGCGTCTCGTCGACCGACAGCGTCGTCTGGGAGAGCCACACCACCTTGCTCGGGTCCCGCACGGTGACCTTGTCGGCGTCGTCCGGGCCGTCGACGAGCTGGATGTGTGCGGGGGCCTCACCGGCGGTGCCGATGACCTCCTCGTGCCCCTCGTGGCCGATCAACAGGATGTCGTAGTCCTCGGCGGCGAACCGCTTGGCCTCCTGGTGCACCTTCGTCACCAGCGGGCACGTGGCGTCGATCGCCTTCAGCGAGCGGGCCTTCGCCTGCTCGTAGACCTCCGGGGCGACGCCGTGGGCGGAGAAGATCACGGTGGCCCCCTCGGGCACCTCCTCGTTCTCCTCCACGAAGATCGCGCCCTTGGCCTCCAGGGTCTGCACCACGTGCTTGTTGTGCACGATCTGCTTGCGCACGTAGATCGGGGCGCCGTAGAGCTTGAGCGCCTCCTCGACGGTCTGCACCGCCCGGTCGACGCCCGCGCAGTAGCCGCGGGGCTTGGCCAGGAGCACGCGCTTGCCGGTCCGGGGAGTCGTCTCAGCCTGAGTCACCCGCCCATCGTACGTGCCGGGTCCGCCCCACCCCGGATGATCATGGGGTACGCGGACCGCCCCGCCGTCGGGGGTCGTCCGTAGGGTGGGGGCGTGAGTGCGGATGAGAGCGGGCGCAGCAGCTCCGACGAGCCGTGGCCGGTGCGGGTCGTCAGCCAGAAGGTCGGCGCGTGGATCGCCCGGCTCGGCTGGGTGTGGGTCGACGGGCAGGTGGCGCAGATCAGCCGCCGACCCGGGGCCAGCACGGTCTTCCTCACCCTGCGCGACCCGTCGGCCGACCTGAGCCTCACGGTCACCACCAACCGGGACGTCCTCGACGCCGGGGCCCCCGAGCTGCGCGAGGGCGCCCGGGTGGTGTTGCACGCCAAGCCCGAGTTCTACGCCGCCCGGGGCACGCTGAGCCTGCGCGCCGACGAGATCCGCCAGGTGGGCCTCGGCGAGCTGCTGGCCCGGCTGGAGAAGCTCAAGAAGCTGCTGGCCGCCGAGGGGCTGTTCGACCGGGCCCGCAAGCGCCGGCTGCCGTTCCTGCCGGGCCGGATCGGGCTGATCACCGGCCGCGCCTCGGCCGCCGAGCGGGACGTGCTGACCAATGCCCAACGGCGCTGGCCGGCGGTCGAGTTCCGCACGGTCAACGTGGCCGTTCAGGGGCCGGGCGCGGTGCCGCAGATCGTCGACGCGCTGAAGGTCCTCGACGCCGACCCGGCCGTCGACGTGATCGTCATCGCCCGGGGCGGCGGCGGCATCGAGGACCTGCTGCCGTTCTCCGACGAGGCGCTGTGCCGGGCGGTCTTCGCCTGCCGCACCCCCGTGGTCAGCGCCATCGGCCACGAGACGGACGCGCCGCTGGTCGACTACGTCGCCGACGTGCGGGCCTCCACCCCGACGGACGCCGCGAAGCGGATCGTGCCCGACCTGGCCGAGGAGCTGCGCCTGATCCGGCAGGCCCGGCAGCGGGTGGAGCGTGCGGTCCGCAACCTGGTCGACCGGGAGGCGCACCGCCTCGACGGGCTGCGGTCCCGCCCGGTGCTGGCCCGGCCGCAGGTGATGGTGGAGCAGCGGGCCGCCGACGTGACCGCGCTGCGCCAGCGGGCGGGGCGCACCCTGCACCACCGGCTCGGCGCGGCCCAGGACGAGCTGCGGCACACCCTGGCCCGGCTGCGCGCCCTGTCCCCCGCCGCGACCCTGGAGCGGGGCTACGCGATCGTCCAGCGCGCCGACGGCCACGTGGTGCGGTCGGCCGGCGAGGTGGGCTCGGGAGACGCGCTGCGCGTCCGCCTCGCCGAGGGCGAGCTGGCCGCCACGGTCGACGGCTGAGCCGCGCGCGACCGCGGGGCGGGATGTGCTGGGATGGGACGGATGACTGACGACGAGAAGAACGCCGGGCCGGACGAGCGGCTCAGCTACGAGCAGGCCCGCGCCGAACTGGCCACGGTGGTGGAGCGGCTGGAGACGGGCGGCACCTCGCTGGAGGAGTCACTGGCGCTGTGGGAGCGCGGCGAGAAGCTGGCCGAGGTCTGCCAGCGCTGGCTCGACGGCGCGCGGGCCCGCATCGACGCGGCCCGGCGGCAGCCGGACGCCTGACGCCGGCACGGCGGCCGAGGAGACTCGGCGGCCGCAGGGCACGGCAGCCGGCCAGGGGCTCGACAGCCGCACGGCTGGCGGCAGGGGCACGGCTGCGGGGCGGCACACGCCGCCCCGACAGGCACGCGCCGGCGTCAGTTGAACAGGTTGTACAGCTCGCTCGGGGCCTCGACCACCTGGTCGGCCGGCGGGCGCTGGGCGGCCGTGGCCGCGCCGTAGTCGGCGTACGTGATCCGGATGTCCTGGGCCTTGTTCTGCCCCGCCGCCGGGATCTGCACGACCAGCTCGCTGAGCCGGCCCTGCGGGTCCAGCTTGGCGGTGAACGGCACGGACTGGGCCTGCTGCCCGAGGGCCTTGATCAGCTCGGCGTTCAGCGAGCCGGCCTCGGCGGCCTTCGACACGTCGATGGTGCCCGCGTACGCGCCGTCGCCGGTCTGCCGCACCTCGGTGACGCCCTGGGTCAGCACCTCGCTGCCGGCCGGGTCGACCTTCTCGAAGTCGAAGCCCAGGTTGCGGTTGCCCTTGATCCGGCTCTGGTCGAGGTGCTGGTACTTGCCGAGGTTGAGGCCCTGCACGCCGGGCAGCTTGGCCGCCTGGCCGCCGAGGTCGAGCTTGACCCAGCTGTCCGGCTTGAGGTGCACCAGGTCGAGCTTCATCGAGACGTCCGAGGAGGCGTCGCCGATGCTCAGCTTGATCTGGGCGCTCTGGCTGGGCTGGTGCACCTGCCCCTCGGCGGTGGTGCCGACGCCGGTCATGGTGAACCGGAAGTTGCCGTTGCGGATCTCGTTCGTGGAGTTCAGCAGGGCCTGCTTGGCGTCGGCCGTGCCGGGCGAGGCGCTGCCGGGGGCCGCGCTGCCGGAGACCGTGGGGGACGCGGAGGCCCCCGCCTCGCCGGTCCCGGTGCTGTCGCAGGCCGCCAGACCAGCAGTGAGCAGCGTCGCGGCGAAGACCGCCGCGCTGAAGCGTCGAATGGTCACGTGCACCTCTCCAAGTGGGTCGTCCGGTCCGCGCGGGCGCCGGAAGGGAACGTCTGCTTCTGTTCCCTTTCTGTTCCCTGTCGCCGGGTTCCGCAATCCCCGCCCGGTCCGGCCGACCCGCCGTCCGTCGGTGGGGACGGCGGATGCCGCCCCCACCGCGCCGGATCAGCCCTTGAACATCTCGTAGACGTCGTCGGAGGCCTCGACCACCAGGTTCGCCGGCGGCTGCGGCACGGCGGTGGCGGCACCGTAGTCGGCGTACGTGACCTTCAGGTCCTGCGCCTTGGCGGAGCCGGCGGCCGGCACCTTGACGAGGAACTCGACGAGCCGGCCCTGCGCGTCGAGCTTCGCGGTGAACGGCACGGCGCCGGCCTTGTCCGCCAGGCCCTTGACGATGTCGGCGTCGAGCACGTCCGAGTCGGTGACCTTGGTCGCGTCGAGGGTGCCCTCGTACGTGCCCTCGCCCGTCTTCCTCACGTCGGTGACCGCCTTGGTCAGCGCCTCGCTGCCGGCCGGGTCGACGTCGGAGAAGTCGAACTGGAGGTCCTTGGCGTCCTTGATCTTCGAGCGGTCGAGGTGCTGGTACTTGCCCTTGCGCTCCTTCGCCCCGGGGATCGCGTCGACCATCGGGCCCGTCAGGTCCAGCTTCACCCAGCTCTCGGTGTCGATGAAGACGAGGTGCATGTCCATCGAGAAGTCCTCGGTGGCGGCGTCGCCCCCGGTCATCTTCATCTCGGCGCTCTTCGACGGCATGTGCACCGTGCCGCTGCCGTCGAACTCGCCGCCGCTGATGGCGAAGGTGAAGTTGCCCTTGCTCAGCTCCCTGGTGGAGGCGAGCAGCGCCTCCTTGGGGTCGGCGGGCGCGGCCGGGGCGGCGGCCCCACCGGCGGCCGGCTCGGCGGCCGGCGAGTTGTTGCAGGCGGTCAGGCCGGGGACGAAAAGGGCGGCGGCGAGGATGCCGGCGCTCCACCGTCGAATGATCACGTCGTTCTCTTTCCGGAAAGGCTGCCCGGCCGTATCGCGCGGCCGGGGTCGAGCCGGGGCCGCCTAACGGAAAGGTCGGACGCCCGCCGTCCCCCGCCGTCCCCGGCCCGCCGCCCCGATCGAATCACTTTGCGTGACAGCCGCCTAATCATCCAGGGCGAGCGGTCGAGCTGACTCCCCGTAGCGCCCCGCCGCCTCACCAGACACAACCCGCCCCCTTTGCTCTGCACCCACGCACGCATCACGTCTACGAGCTGGACAAACGTGCGGCGGCCGGAGCGGACGAGACGGCACCCGCGTCGCGCTGCGTAACCGTTGCGTATTGGGGTGCAGAGCAAAGGGGTACACGGGTCAGGTAGGTCGCCGAGCGGCGACAACTACTCCGCGTGACGCGCGCTCGGCGGCGGCGCGGACCAGGTCGAGCCCGGAGCGCCGCTGCCGTGGACCACACGGCACGGCAGCACAGCACGGCAGGCCAAGAGGGCCCCGCGCGCCGCGGACGGGCGCAGGGCCGCGTGACGCGACACGGCGCGGGGCCGCGGGACACGGTGTGGCGCGGTGCGGTGTGGCGCTGGCTAGGCCGTGTTTCGTAGGGCGCGGAGCCATTGGTTGATGGCGGCGATGGTGAGGGTGGCTTCGTAGCGCACGGCGAGTTTGTCGTATCTGGTGGCCATGGCGCGGTGTTGTTTGAGCTGGTTGATGCCGCACTCCACGGCGTGACGCAGGCGGTAGACCTCGGGGTCGAAGGCGGGCGGGCGTCCGCCTTTGGACCCCTTGGCCTTGCGGTGTGCATCCTGGTCGGTCTTGCTCGGGATGCATGCTCGGATGCCGCGGGATCGGAGGTGGGCTCGGTTGGCTTTGGACGTGTACGCCTTGTCGGCCAGCACCATGTCGGGGCGGGTCCGGGGCCGGCCGCCACCGGCACGCATTACGCGGATCCTGGCCAGCACGGGGATGAACTGTGGGCTGTCGCCGCGTTGTCCGACGGTCACCACCATGGCCATCAGTTTGCGGCCTTGCTCGCAGGCCAGATGGGTCTTGGTGGTCCAGCCGCCCCTCGACCGGCCGAGCCCGTGATCTGCCGGTTCGGTCTGCACACCACCGGGGGGCTCCTTCTGCGCCTGACCGTCGCGGCGGGCCCCAGCGGCGTGGTGATGGGCACGGCTGATGGTCGAGTCCACGCTCACCGTCCAGCCGATCAACCCCGCCGCGTCCGCCAGGGCCTGCAACGAAGTGAGGATCTGCGCCCAGACGCCGTCACGCTGCCAGCGCCGAAACCACCGGTACAAGGTCTGCCAGGGCGGGTAGTACGCGGGCACGTCCCGCCACGGTGACCCGGTCCGGACCCGCCACCGGATCCCGTCGATGATCACTCTCATGGTCCATCTGCGCGGCCGAGCATGACCCGTTCCCGCAGGCAGCAGCGGCTCGAGTACCGCCCACTGCACGTCGGTCAGGTCATGCCGCCTCGCTGCCGCTACGCTCGGCACGAGGTCTCCGGTGTGAAGTTCTAGCTTGGTCGCTGAACCAACTACCGGAGACCTCTCCCATTAGCGACCACCGCCACGCCGTCGACCGCTACGAAACACGGCCTAGCTCACCGAGTCGGCGAGCCGGCGCAGCTCGTTCTCCCGGGCGTCCCCGACGACGATCACCGTGCGGCCCGGTTCGAGCAGCACCAGGGCCTGCTCGTTGCCCCGGGCGGTGTAGCGCTGCCAGTTGCGCCCGCCCACCTCGGTCGGGCCCTGGGGTTGCCCCTCGGCCGTCAGCTCGGCCGGCAGCAGCCGCTCCGGCGGCACGTTGCTCTGCACCAGCTGGGCGCCCCGCCCCTCCGGGGTCAGGTAACCGATCCGCAGGTTCGACCCGCCCTCCACCGTGCGGTAGCTCGCGCTGACCGTCCGCCAGTCGTCGTCGAGCCCGGCCGGCTGGCTCACCGGGAACGCGTTGGCCGCCCGGGCCTGCTCCACGGCGGGGGCCGGGTCGACGGTGCTCGGCTGGTCGCCGCCGAGGAAGCCCCGGTAGAAGGCGAGCAGCAGGGCGATCGGGACGAGCAGGACCAGCAGGGAGATCGCCATGTCCTTCGGCGACCGCTCCGACCGGGCCTTCTCCCGACCGGGCGGGCCCGGTGTCGGCTCGCTCTGCGTCGGCTGGCTCGGCGTCGACGGCGTCGGCTCGGCGGGGCTGGGCTCGGCGGGCTGGGCGGGATCCACCCGGCTATTGTTCCAGCCCCGGGTCGCTCCGCCGCGAACCGCCACCGCGGCAGTGACCGGGGTGATACGTCCCACGCCCGGTTGCCGGGAAGGCGGCCACCAGCGCCCCGGCCCGGCGATAGGTTGATCAGCGTGTGAGGATCAGCGGCAGAGCCGGCGGCGGCGACGGCCGCAGGCCGCCGGTCCACCCCGCAACGTCGCGAGGAGGAGGCCGTCATGACGAGCACGAGGACGCGTACCCCCCAGGATCTCGACCGCAACCTCGCCCTCGACCTGGTCCGGGTCACCGAGGCGGCGGCGATGGCCGCCGGCCGGTGGGTCGGGCGGGGCGACAAGGAGGGCGGCGACGGGGCGGCCGTCGACGCCATGCGCAAGCTGATCAACTCGATCCCGATGCGGGGCGTCGTGGTGATCGGCGAGGGCGAGAAGGACAACGCGCCGATGCTCTTCAACGGCGAGGAGGTCGGCGACGGCACGGGCCCCGAGGTCGACGTCGCTGTCGACCCGATCGACGGCACCACCCTGATGAGCAAGGGCATGCCCAACGCGCTCGCCGTCCTCGCGGTGGCCGAGCGGGGGGCGATGTTCGACCCGAGCGCCGTGTTCTACATGGAGAAGCTGGCCGTCGGCCAGGAGTACGCCGACGTGGTCGACATCAACGCCGGGGTGGCCGAGAACCTGCGCCGGATCGCCAAGGTCAAGGGCACCGACGTGTCCGAGGTCACCGTCTGCGTGCTGGACCGGTCCCGCCACGACGACCTGGTCACCCAGATCCGCCGCACGGGGGCGGGCATCCGGTTCATCTCCGACGGCGACATCGCGGGCGCGATCGCCGCCGCCCGGGGCGAGTCGGACGTCGACGTGCTGATGGGCATCGGCGGCACCCCGGAGGGGATCACCGCCGCCTGCGCCCTCAAGTGCATGGGCGGCGTCATGCAGGCCAAGCTCTGGCCGCGCGACGCGCAGGAGCGGGAGAAGGCCCTCGCCGCCGGTCACGACCTGGACCGCGTGCTGTTCACCGACGACCTGGTCACCGGCGACAACTGCTTCTTCGTGGCGACCGGGGTCACCTCCGGCGACCTGCTGCGGGGCGTGAGCTACCGGGCCGGCGGGGCGTACACCCAGTCGATCGTCATGCGCTCGAAGAGCGGCACGATCCGGGTGATCGACTCGTACCACCGGCTGGAGAAGCTGGCGCTGTACTCGGCCGTCGACTTCGACGGCCGCCCGCTCGCCGAGCAGGAGTGACGGCCACCGGGACCGCGTCCCCGCCGACCCTGCCGACCGCCCGCCGGATCACGGGCGTCGGGTTGGCCACCGCTTCCGGGGTCGCCGTCGCCGTGCAGTCCCGGATCAACGGCGAGCTGGGCGTACGCCTGGCCGACGGGATCGCCGCCGCCGTGCTCTCGTTCGGCGTGGGCCTGCTGGTGCTGCTGGTGCTGGTGCCGGCCACCCCCGCCGGGCGGCGGGGCCTGGTCGCGCTGCGGGTGGACCTGGCCGACGGTGCGCTGCGGCCGTGGCAGTGCCTCGGCGGCGCGTGCGGGGCGCTCTTCGTGGCCGCCCAGGGGCTGACCGTCGGCGCGCTCGGTGTGGCGGTGTTCACCGTGGCGGCGGTCGCCGGACAGTCCGGCAGCAGCCTGCTGGTCGACCGGGCCGGGCTCGGCCCCGCCGGCCGGCAGCCGGTCACCCCGAACCGCCTGGTGGGCGCGGCGCTGACCGTGCTGGCCGTGGTGCTGGCCGTCGGCGGCCGGCTCGGTGACCCGGGCACGCTGGGCCTGGCGCTGCTGCCGCTGCTGGCGGGGGTGGGCGTCGCCTGGCAGCAGGCGATGAACGGCCGGGTCCGGGCAACCACCGGCAGCGCCCTGGCCGCGACGCTCGTCAACTTCGCCGTCGGCACCGCGGTGCTGCTCGCCGCGTTCGTGGTGGAGGTGACCGTCCGGGGCCTGCCGGGCGGCGGCCTCCCGGCCGAGCCGTGGCTCTACCTGGGCGGCCCGGTCGGCATCGTCTTCATCGCGGTGGCCGCCGCCGTCGTGCGGTTCACCGGGGTGCTGCTGCTCGGCCTGGCCACCATCGCCGGGCAGGTCGTCGGGGCCGCCCTGCTGGACGTGGCGCTGCCGACCACGGCGTCGCACCCGGGGGTGCACACGCTGCTGGGGGCCGCGCTCACCCTGTTCGCCGCGCTGCTGGCCGCCCTCGGCCCACCAGCCCGCCGGTAAGGAAGGGCCCCCTGTTAACGCCTCCGGTAGAGAAGGGCACCCTTCTCACCACAGCAGCCCGCCGCCGCAGCAGCCCGGTCAGCGCAGCGGGCGACGGGGGGCGGAGGCGGGGGCGGCGCGCAGGGCGGCGACGGTCTGCGCGAGAGCGCTGCCCAGCGGGGTCGGCTCGATGCCGAGCGTGGCGGTGGCCGCGGTCGAGTCCATCAGGAAGGGCCGGTCGAACTGGTAGGCCGTCTCCCGCAGCTCCCGCACGAACGGGTTGACCAGCCCGCCCAGCCACAGCGCCGGGTACGGCAGCCGGGTGAGCCTGGGGGCGGGGGCGTCGGCCAGGGCGGCGGCCCGCGCGGCCAGCTCACGCGCGGAGACGGCGGGCGGGCTGGGCACGTGCCAGGCCCGTCCCCAGGCGCGCTCGACGGCGGCGACCCGCACGAGGGTGCGCGCGACGTCGTCGACGTACGTCCAGGTGTGCGGGGCGTCGAAGTCGACGGGCAGCACCACCCGGCGTCCGTCGAGCACCCGGGGCAGCAGCATCATCGGCACCGACAGCGCGCCGACGCCGAGGTAGTCGGAGCCGCGCACCTCGGTCACCCGGACCCGCCCCGCCCGGTGGGCGGCGACCGCCTCGGCCCACATCCGGTTGCGGACCTGCCCCTTCGTGCCGCCCGCCGCCGGCGGGATGTCCTCGGTCATCGGCCCGTCGACCGGCCCGTACCCGTAGAGGTTGCCGACCGTGGCGAGCACGGCCCCGGCGCGCCCGGCGGCGGTGAGCAGCGCGGCGGCCAGCGGCGGCCAGTCCGTCGCCCAGCGGTGGTAGGCCGGGTTGGCGCAGTTGTAGAGGGCGACCGCGCCGTCGGCGAGCGCGGCGAGCCGGTCCGGGTCGGCGGCGTCGGCCGCGACCCGCTCGACGCCCGGGTGCTCCGGGCCGGTGCCGCGCCGGGTGACCACCCGGACCCGCTCGCCGGCGGCCGCGAGGAGGTGGGCGGTGGCGGTGCCGACGGGTCCGGCGCCGACGATCACATGCAGTGGCATCACAGGTCACCCTTCGAATCGGGGGTACGAAACGAGAGCATCGCTCTCGATCTGCTGCACCCAGCATGGCCGTCGGGCGCCCCGCGCGTCAAGAGCACCGATCTCTAAATTGATCCGCGCTCTCCCACGTGGCAGAGTGGGGGCATGCCCGCCCCCTCGATCCGCGCCCGCGTACGCGCCGAGATGCTCGACGAGATCAAGGCCGTCGCCCGCCGCCACCTCGCCACCGACGGCGGCAACCTCAGCCTGCGCGCGGTCGCCCGGGACATGGGCATGGTCTCCTCTGCCCTCTACCGCTACTTCCCGAGCCGCGACGACCTGCTCACCGCGCTGATCGTCGAGGCGTACGACGCGCTGGGGGCGGCCGTGGAGGCGGCCGACGCGGGCGCGGACCGGCTCGACCCGCGCGGGCGCTGGCACGCCGCCTGCCGGGCGGCCCGGGGCTGGGCCCTGGCCCACCCCGCCGAGTACGCCCTGCTCTACGGCAGTCCGGTGCCCGGGTACGCCGCGCCGGACGACACGCTCGGGCCGGCGATGCGCCCGCCGGCAGTGCTGCTCGGCATCGTCCGCGACGGGCTGGCCGCCGGCCGCATCGCCGCCCCCGACCCCGGCGAGCTGCCCGAGCCGCTGCGGGCGGACCTCGCGGAGATCGCCGCCGCACTCGCCCCGGGGCTGCCCGAGGCGCTGCTCGCCCGCTGCCTGGCCGGCTGGACGCAGCTGTTCGGGCTGATCAGCTTCGAGTTGTTCGGCCGGATCGACCGCACCCTGCCGCACCGCGCCGAGTATTTCGAACACCAGACCGGCCTGCTGGCCGACCTCATCGGCCTGCCCCGCTGACCGGGGCGCGGTCAGGGGGCGTCGGAGGAGTGGCCCGGGAAGAGGTGGGCGGACGGGTCGATGGCGACGGCGGCGTTGTTGACCGCCGTGGCGGCCTCCCCGAAGCCCGTGGCGATGAGCCGCACCTTGCCCGGGTATTCGGTGATGTCCCCGGCGGCGAAGACCCGGGGCAGGTTCGTGGCCATCGCGCTGTCCACCAGGATGTGCCGGCGGTCCAGCCGCAGCCCCCACTCGGCGATCGGGCCGAGGTCGGCGGTGAACCCGAGGGCGGCCACCACCGTGTCCACGGGCAGCGTCTCGGGGGCCGCCCCCTTCACGGTGATCTCCGCGGCGGTCACCGCGCTGTCGCCGTGCAGCCGGGTGACCTCGGCGTTGACGACGATCCGCACGGCCGACCGCTGCACCCGGGCGACGGTGGCGGCGTGGGCCCGGAACCGCTCCCGCCGGTGCACCAGGGTCACCGAGCGGGCCAGCGGCTCCAGCGCCAGCGCCCAGTCGAACGCGGAGTCGCCCCCGCCGACGATCAGCACGTCCCGGTCGGCGAGCGCGGCCGGCTCCGGCACGAAGTAGACGATCCCGGAGCCGGTGAAGCTGTCGGCGACCGGCAGCGGACGCGGGGTGAAGCTGCCCAGGCCGCCGGTGACGACCACCGCCCCGCAGGTGAGCTGCTCGCCACCGGCGAGGCCGAGCACCGGCCGGCCGTCGGTGTGCGACAGCTTTTCGGCCCTGGTGCCGAGCAGGTATCTCGGCTGGAACGGCGCGGCCTGGGCGACCAGGTTGGCCACCAGGTCCCGCCCCTTGACGGCCGGGAACCCGGCCACGTCGAGGATCAGCTTCTCCGGGTACATCGCGGTGATCTGGCCGCCGGCCTCGGGCAGGGCGTCGACCACGGCGACGGAGAGCCCCCGGAACCCGGCGTAGTACGCGGCGAACAGCCCCGTCGGGCCCGCACCGATCACTGCGACATCGACCTCGGGCATAGCGTACCGTCGCTTTCCGCTCACGGATCAACGCGTGCTGAAGCCGACGGTAGGCGCGCGCCGGGTCCGGATCAAGCACCGTCCCATGCCGGACGTGGGCGGGGCGCGGCCCGGCACCGGGTGAGAAGGGTGCCCTTCTCTGCCGCAGGCGTTAACAGGGGGCCCTTCCTTACGCCCGCAGGGGCGGGGTGTCCAGGTCGTACGGGTCGTCCTCGGCCCGGCGTCGCCGGAACAGGATCGCGGCGACCACGCCGCCGACCAGCCCGAACAGGTGGCCCTGCCAGGAGATCTGCTCGTCGGTGGGGAGGATCCCGAGCAGCTGCCAGCCGTAGAGCAGGCCGACCAGCAGCACGACGGCGAAGTTCCACCAGCTCCGCTCGACCACGCCCCGGGTGAGCAGGACGCCCAGGTAGCCGAAGATGACGCCGCTGGCCCCGACCACGACCGAGTTGGGTGAGCCGGTGAACCACACGCCCAGCCCGCTGACCAGCACGATGACCAGGGTGGACCACATGAACCGGCGGAATCCGGCGGCGAGCACGAAGGTGCCGAGCAGGATCAGCGGCACGCTGTTGCTGTAGAGGTGGTTGAAGTCGGCGTGCAGGAACGGCGAGAAGAGCACCCCGTCGAGCCCGTCGATGTGCCGCGGGATGATGCCGCCGGCCAGGTCGAGGTCGATGCCGAGACCGGCGTCGAGGGCCTCGACCAGGAAGAGCACCGGCACGACGGCGCACATGGCGACGAAGGCGCGGCCGATCGAGGCGTAGAAGGCCTCGGTGCCGAAGCGTCGCGGGTCGCCGCCCGGGGGGCCGTCGTGCAGGGTCATGTCCAAACAGCTATCAGCATTCCCGCCCGACCGCCACCCGGGCGGCGGGACCGTCGGGAAACGACGACGGCGGGGTGGGCGCCGGGGAGGCGCCCGCCCCGCCGTCGCGGTGCGCGGTCGAGCGGTGCTCAGCGGATCAGTACCAGCCCTCGCTCTGCGACTGGCTCCACGCCGAGCACGGCGAGCTGTAGCGGCCCTTGATGTAGCCGAGGCCCCACTTGATCTGGGTGGCCGGGTTGGTCTCCCAGTCGTCGCCGACCGAGGCCATCTTGCTGCCCGGCACCGCCTGCGGGATGCCGTGCGCGCCGGACGAGGAGTTGTGCGCCCTGGGGTTCCAGCCGCTCTCCTTGGTCCAGAGCTTGTCCAGGCACGGGAACTGGTCGATGCCGAATCCGGCGTCGATCATCAACGCGCAACCGATCTTCCGGTTGCCGCCGTACTCGTTGCACGAGGCGGGGATCGGGCCGTCGTACGGCTTGCTCGCCTTGGCCGCCGCCTTCTCGGCGGCCTCCTTCGCCGCGGCCTCGCGCTCGCGCTTGCGGGACGCCGCCTCGGCCTCACGGGCCCGGTCGGCGGCCTCCTTGGCCGCCGCGGCGGCACGCTTCTCGGCCTGGTACTCGGCGGCCCGCTTCTCGGCGGAGACGATCCGGTGCTGGGCCTGCCGCTCGCGCTGGTAGTCGAACTCGGCCTGGTCCACCTGGAGGCCGACCTGCGCGGTCAGGCCCTGTTGCTGGGTTTCCCGGTCTTCGCCCAGATAGAAGCCGCCGGCAACGCCCACGGAGAGCAGCGCGACGGCGGCGGTACGGGCGCCGAACCGGCTCCACAGCCGACTCACGAAGTGGTCCCTTCGTCGGGGGCAAGGACACGGCGCGACCCTGGCCCGAGGAGGGACCCGGCCCGCGCCGTGAGCGCCCCGACCCTGCCGGTCGCAGCCGACGCACTCGCCCGGGCCGCTCCCCGCCGTCGGGTGCCCGACGGGAACGGATGATCTTGGCGGTGCGTGGACGCTCGATGGACACCATTGCGCACAGTGAGGCTGATGGGAAACCACCAGCCCCAATTGTGATCTGGGCCACAGGCAGAATCACGCTAAAGGGTGACTAGACAGGCATGATCTCGGTCAGAACGGGATCTCCTCCAACAGATCCGTCACCATCGCCGCGATCGGCGACCGCTCCGAGCGGTTGAGCGTGACGTGCGCGAACAGGGGGTGCCCCTTCAGGGTCTCGATCACCGCGGTCACGCCGTCGTGCCGGCCCACCCGCAGGTTGTCCCGCTGGGCGACGTCGTGGGTGAGCACCACCCGCGACCCCTGGCCGATCCGGGAGAGCACGGTGAGCAGCACGCCCCGCTCCAACGACTGGGCCTCGTCCACGATGACGAAGGCGTCGTGCAGGCTGCGGCCCCGGATGTGGGTGAGCGGCAGGACCTCCAGGATCCCCCGGGCCATGACCTCCTCCAGCACGTTCTCGTGCACCACCGCGCCGAGGGTGTCGAAGACGGCCTGCGCCCAGGGCGACATCTTCTCCGTCTCGGAGCCGGGGAGGTAGCCGAGCTCCTGGCCGCCGACGGCGTACAGGGGGCGGAAGACGATCACCTTCTTGTGCCGGCGACGCTCCATCACCGCCTCCAGGCCCGCGCACAGCGCCAGCGCCGACTTGCCGGTGCCGGCCCGCCCGCCCAGCGAGACGATCCCGATCGACTCGTCCAGCAGCAGGTCGAGGGCGACCCGCTGCTCGGCCGAGCGGCCGTGCACGCCGAACGCCTCCCGGTCGCCCCGGACCAGCCGGACCGTCTTGTCGGGCAGCACCCGGCCGAGGGCGGAGCCGCGCCCGGAGTGCAGCACCAGACCGGTGTGGCAGGGCAGCCCCGCCGCGCCGTCCAGGTCGAGGGTCTCGCCGGCGTAGAGCGCGGAGATCTCCTCGTCGCCCAGCGCCAGCTCGGACATCCCCGTCCAGGTCGGGTCGCTGGCCTGGCCGTGCCGGTACTCGTCGGCGCGCAGCCCGACCGAGGCCGCCTTGACCCGCAGCGGCATGTCCTTGCTCACCAGGGTCACGTCGCGCCCCTCGGCGGCCAGGTTGAGCGCCACCGAGAGGATCCGGGCGTCGTTGGACTCGTTGCGGAAGCCGGGGGGCAGCACGCCGTCGTCGGTGTGGTTGAGCTCCACCCGCAGGGTGCCGCCGGCGTCGTTGGCGGGCACCGGCCGGTCCAGCCGGCCGTGGCGCACGCGCAGCTCGTCCAGCATGCGCAGGGACTGCCGGGCGAACCAGCCGAGCTCGGGGTGGTGCCGCTTGCCCTCCAGCTCGGAGATCACCACGAGGGGCAGGACCACCTCGTGCTCGGCGAACCGGTGGAAGGCCGCCGGGTCCGAGAGCAGGACCGACGTGTCCAGGACGAACGCCTGGCCGGCTGGTCGGGGCTCCTCGGGCTCGACCGGGGTCGCCGCGCGGCGGCTCCGGGTGGCACGGCGGGTCGTGGCAGTCGCGGCCGGGGTCTGGTCGGCACCGGCGGGGGTACGGCGAGTCGTCACAGGCCTGCTCCGGCGGATGGGCACCCGGCCACCCGCGTTCCGCCTCGTCCGGTGCCCGGGGACACGGGGTCGGATGCGGGCCCCGTGCGCGAGGTCGCAGATCCGGGCTGGCCGGCTGGCCCGGGGGAGATCCCGCGCCATGACTAGACGCTAGCCCCGCCACGGCGTCCCGGCTAGAGGTTGACCCGTGGATCTCGGGAGTCGGACCGGTGGACGGGCACGGCGGACCGGCCGGGATGCATGCCCCCTGCGCGCATCCCGGCCGGTGGCACCACCGTCACCGGTCCGAGGTGGCCCCCGCCGGTGCGCGTCCGCCGGGACGGCGCACCGGGTCGTCGGCGGGCTCAGTTCTGCCAGCGGACCAGGACGGCCGGTTGCCGCCCGCGGACCGCCGCCGGGGCCCCGGACGCCGCCCGGACGCCGACGCCCGCCGTGGCCGCGACGACGCCCGCCGGGCTCGCCGGCGGGCCGGGGACGGGCGCGGCGGAGGCGGCGAAGGCGGAGCCGGTGTACGTGGTGCCCTGCCGCGCGCTCGGCCCGGAGCGGACGGCCGGCGGAGGGCCGGCGAGGGCCGAGGCGATGGCGGCCTGGGCCTCGCGGCGGCGGTTCCAGGCGCCCCGGTCGCCGTCGAAGTAGCCCTGCCGGTAGCCGAACCGGTAGCCGATGCGGTAGCTGAGCTGGCCGTGCAGCCGCCCGGCGGCGTAGCTGGCCGAGCCGAGGACGAGGACGAGGACGACCGCGACGAAGGGGCTCACCGCTCCTCCGGCCCGGTGCCGGAGGGGTCGGCGTCGGTGCGGTCGACGCCGACATCGGTGGGATCGGCTCCGGCGTCGGCGGGGTCGGCGACCAGGAGCCGCTCCAGGTCGTCCGTGCTGACCTCCTCGACCAGCTCGACGCTGATCCGGCAGCCGTCCAGCACCAGCTCGGCGACGGAGCAGCGCCGGATCTCGCCACCGGCGTCGTAGACCCGGACGCTGAGTTCCGGGCAGTTGAGGTGGGTCCGCCAGGCGTCCCACTCCGCCCGGTCGCCCACGTTGAGCGACAGGTAGCGGCAGCCGCGGGCGAGGTAGAGCCGCCAGGGGGCGCTCAGTCCCGCGGCCACTCCCTCCGCGACCAGGCCGAACGCCTGCTCACGGGTGGCGAGTTCGGTCACCGCGCCCCCCTGAGGACGGGGAAGGGACGCAGGTGAGCACCAGTCGTCTCGTGCACGTGACACACGGTAAACTGTCCCATGGGCGTGACAGTATCAGCTTTTCGTCCCATTACCCCGACACTGACGCACTCCTATCCTACGCAGGTGATACGCCGTGGAATCGCCCTCACGAACGGCCACTGGCGACCGGTTACGCGTGTCTCATTCACGTGACAACAGCGCGCCCGGCGTCCCCAGTGGATCCGGCTGGCCGTACCGTCACGGGGTGACCGAGAGCGCTCACGCCCGGAAGATCGCCTTCGCCGCCTTCGTCCGCCGGGCCCTCGACGACGCCCGGGCCATGCGCGCCTGGAGCGGCACCGAGGTCTCCCGCCGCACCGGGGTCTCCCGGCAGACCATCAACCGCTGGGTACGCGGCGACTGGGCCAGCGACCCCGAGGCCGAGCGGGTGGTCGCCTTCTGCGAGGGGCTCGGGCTCAACCCGACGACCGCCTTCGCGGCGCTGGGCTGGGAGCGCGCCGCCGCCCAGCGGGCGGCCACCGCACCGCCCCCGATGGACCCGGACGTCGAGGCGCTGCTGCGCCGGCTCGTCGACCCGAACGTCTCGGACGCGGAGAAGTTCCACATCCGAGAAACCATCAGATACCTCGCGTATCGCCCAAGTCTCCCGACAGATGTCCGAAAAAGGGGTAATCGGGCGGGCTAGTTCCTCAGATGGCGAAAGAACGGCGGCCCGTACCCAATCGTTTCGCTCCGGGGCCGGAACGGGCACGCTAGCGTCCTATCCGTACTGCCTGGGCTCGTCATCGGCGGGGGGCGGGACAAGGCCGAACCCAGCCCTGCGGGACAGAAGGAGGGGTCTGTCCATGACCCTGAAGTGGTTCGCAGTCGTGGTCGCGGCGGTCGCGCTGACCTCGGCCCTGACCGGCAACGTGGTGATCGGCGTCGTCGGCGGCGGGGAGCTTCCCGTGGTCGCCAACCTCCTCGCCCTCACCACCGCCGGCACTGCGGTCGTCCTGGCCGTCGTCGCCGAGCTGCACGAACGACTCGACGACCGGGTCAGCGCGCTCACCGAGTTCCTGGTGGCCCGGCTCACCGAGATCGAGACGCGCACCGGCGACCGCAACGCCGGATTCGTGGAGGGTTACCTGCTCAGCCACGGCCAGGACGCCGACGTCCTGCCGTTCGGACGCCGGGGCCGGGGGGCCGCCGAACGCTGACCTGTTCCTGGCCGTAGCGCCCCGTCTCGACCACGAATGAGTGGCCCGCGCCGGGGTACGCTGTCGCGCGTGCCGCCGTTGAATCTGGGCAACCAACAGCCGAAGACCCCGCTGGATGCCGACCAGGCCTGGCAGGCGACCGCCGGCCGGGCGTCCGACACCGTCCTCTTCTTCGACTTCGACGGCACACTCGCGCCCGTCGACGACGACCCGACCGCCGTGCAGCCCGCGCCGAAGGTGCTGGCCGCGATCGAGGCCCTCGCGCCGCTGGTGCGCCGGGTCGCCATCGTCTCCGCCCGCCCGGTGGAGTTCCTCCGCGACCACCTCGGCGGGCTGGCCGGCGTCGACCTCTACGGCCTCTACGGCCTGGAGCACAGCCACTCCGGCGGCGAGACCGTCACCGAGCCCGCGGCGCTGCCCTGGGTGCCGACCATGCAGGAGCTGGCCGACCTCGCCCGCGCGGAGCTCCCGCCGGGCGCGCTGGTGGAGTTCAAGCGGCTCTCCGTGGCGCTGCACTGGCGCACCGCGCCCCAGCTCCGCGAGGTCGTCCAGGAGTGGGGGCAGGCCCAGGCCGAGCGGCTCGGGCTGCGCGTGCAGGCCGGGCGGATGGTGCTGGAGATCAAGCCCCCGGTCGACCGCGACAAGGGCATGGTGATCGGCGAGGTGGTCCGGGACGCCGGCGGGGCATGGTATTTCGGCGACGACGTCTCCGACATCAAGGCGTTCGCGGCGCTGCGCGCCCGGTCGGCGGCGGACCCGGAGTTCCTCGGGGTCTGCGTGGCGGTGGCCAACCCGGAGACCGGCCACGAGGTCGCCGAGGCCGCCGACCTGACCATCGACTCCCCCGCCGCACTCGGCGACTTCCTCACCGAGGCCCTCCCCCGGCTCAGGTGAGCCGGGCCCGCCCGGTCGGGGCGGGCACCACCGGGGGCGGCTCAGACGCCGAAGCGGCGCTGCCGGGTGGCGTACGAGCGCAGGGCGCGCAGGAAGTCGACCCGGCGGAAGTCGGGCCAGTTCAGCTCGCAGAAGTAGAACTCCGAGTGGGCCGACTGCCAGAGCATGAAGCCCGACAGGCGCTGCTCGCCGCTGGTCCGGATGATCAGATCCGGGTCGGGCAGGCCCCGGGTGTAGAGGTGCTCGGAGATGTGGTCGACGTCGAGGGTCTCGGCCAGCTCCTCGATGGTGCCACCGGCCGCCGCGTGCTCGTGCAGCAACGAGCGGACGGCGTCGGCGATCTCGCGCCGGCCGCCGTATCCGACGGCGATGTTGACCTGCGCGCCGCCGGTGCGCTGCCGGGTGCGTTCCTCGGCGGCCTTGAGCGCCGTCGCGTGGTGCGCCGGGAGCACGTCGAGCGCGCCGACCATGCGCAGCCGCCAGGGGTTGCCCTCCTCGGCCAACTCGGTCGACAGGTCCTCGATGATCTGCAACAGCGGGTCCAGCTCCTCCGCCGGGCGGGACAGGTTGTCCGTCGACAGCAGCCACAGCGTCACGTGGCCCACGCCGGCGGCGTCGCACCAGCGCAGCAGCTCCTTGATCCGCTCCGCGCCCATGCGGTGCCCGTCGTTCGGGTCGACGAAGCCCATCTCCCGAGCCCAGCGGCGGTTTCCGTCGCACATGACGCCCACGTGCCGGGGCACCGGCTTGCCCGCGAGCGTGGCCGTCAGCCGCCGCTCGTACACGGAGTAGAGGAGATTCCGCAGAGTCATCACCTTGCAGAGTAGCGACCCCGCGCGCGCTTCAGCCCTCCGGTGGCCGATGCCGCGCCGAGAGACCGGCACCGATCATCGCGAGGGTCCGCGCGTCCAGCCGGCCGTCGCCGAGGCCCAACTCGACGACGGTGCCGAAGACCCGCTCGTCGCGCCGGGCCGCCCGCACCGCCGCGTCGACGACCCACCGGCGGCGGGCCAGCCAGGCCGCGGCCGAGCTGTGCCGCAGGTGTACGCCGAGACGGCGGCGCAGCGCGGCGGTGTAGCCGGCGGCGGCGTGGGCGGGGTCGCCGGCCGCCGCCGCGCCGGCCAGCGCGCCGGAGAGCAGCGCGTAGAAGATGCCCTCCCCGGTGAACGGATTGATCAGCGACAGCGCGTCCCCGGCGAGCAGCAGCCGCCCCCGGCCGGGCGGCGGGCGGTGCGTGGACAGCGGCAGGTGGTGGGCGCGCAGCCCGGTCACCGTCGCCGGATCGGTGCCCGGCAGCAGCGCGGCCAGCCGGTCCACCAGGTGCGCCCGGGTCAGCGGCTCGCCGCGCAGCACCTCCCCGTACCCGACGTTCGCCCGCCCGTCGCCGATCGGGAACGACCAGGCGTACGCCGGCCAGCGCGGGCCGGAGGTGACGATGAGCTGCTCGGGCGGGCCGGGACGGGCCGGCGCGTACCCCCGGATCGCCAGGGCCAGGTGACGGTCCGGGTTCACCGGGTGGCCGAGCGCCCGCCGCACGACCGACGCCGCGCCGTCCGCCCCGACCACGGCCCGCGCGGCGAGCTCGCCGTCGAGCACCACCCGCCCGCCGCGCTGCTCGACCCGCCGCACGGCGTGCCGACGCAGCTCCGCGCCGGCCGCGACCGCCGCCGCCACCAGCCGGGCGTCGAACACCTCCCGGGGCACCGTGTACGCGGGCCGGGGCAGCGCCCGCGCCACCGCGTCGCCGCCGGGGCCGACCAGCCGGATCCGGGGCAGCGGGGCGTACCCGTCGACGGCCCCGGCGACGCCCAGCCGGGCGAGGACGTCCAGCGCGTGCGCGGCGACGCCGTCCCCGCACGCCTTGTCCCGGGGGAAGTCGGCCCGGTCCAGCAGCAGCACCCGGGCGCCGGCCCGGCGGGCGGCCAGCGCGGCGGCCACCCCCGCCGGTCCCGCCCCGACCACCGCCACGTCGTACTCGTCTCCCACGGCGTCTCCCCCTGTCCCGCGCGGCTCAGCCCGGCGTCGGCGTGGCCTCCGCCCGGCCGGCGCGCCACAACCCGTACAACGCCAGGACGGCGGCGGCGAGCAACGGGGCGCCGTCGCGGACCAGGCCGTCGACGCCGAGCAGCCACCAGCACAGCGGCAGGTCCACGGCGAGCACGCCGAGGGTGATCGCGACCAGCAGGCGGCGGGCCCAGCGCCGGCCGCGCAGCAGGAAGGCGGTGCAGAGCAGCACGGCGTAGCTGACGGCGATCCCGGCGGCGAACCAGAACAGCACGGCGGGGACGACGGCCGGCCGGCCGTCGAACACGACGCCGACGGCCACCAGGGCCGGGACGAGCATCAGCGGGCTGTACGTGAACGCGGCGGCCCGGCTGGTCAGCAGCCAGCCGGTGACCGGGGGCCGTTTCGGGGCGACCTCCCGCCAGGCGATCGTCCCGCCCTCGACGACGAGGCCCCTGCGGTGCCGGACCAGGTGACCGGCGACGGCGTCGGAGCGGTAGAGCAGCCAGACGACGGCCACGCAGAGCCCGGTGAGCAGGGCGAAGCCGAGCAGCCCCGGCAGCGGTGGCACGCCCTGCCTCGGCACGACCAGGCGGCCGACCGCGAAGACGGTGGTGACGGCGAGGATCAGCCCGAACGGCCGGGCCAGGGCGCGGCCCCGGCGCACGTGCCCGATCAGCAGGAGGAAGCCCAGCGAGCGCAGCATCGCCCAGCCGGTGCGCACGGCCAGCCCGAAGCCCTGCTCCGGGGCGTACCACCAGTTGAGCAGCTCGACCACGACGGTGGCCGCCGCCGTGACGGCCAGCAGGGTGGTCAGGGCCCGGACGGCGGACGGCCGCCGGACCTCGGTGGTCACGGCGGCCGTCCTCATGGCATCCGATGGTGCCCGGTGCGGGCAAGCGTCACACCTGTCGGCGGGGCTGTTCCTGGTCGAGCCGGGCGCGCAGCGCGTCGAGCTCGGCCCACAGGACGCCGGGCAGCTTGTCGCCGAACTTCTCGAACCACTCGGTGACCAGCGGCAGCTCCTCGCGCCACTCGTCCGGGTCGACCTTCAGGGCGATCCGGACGTCCTCCGGGGTCATGTCGAGGCCGTCGACGTCCAGCGCGTCCTGCGCCGGGACCATGCCGATCGGGGTCTCGACGGCGTCGGCGCGGCCCTCGATCCGCTCGATGATCCACTTGAGCACCCGGGAGTTCTCGCCGAAGCCCGGCCAGAGGAAGTTGCCCTCGGCGTCCTTGCGGAACCAGTTGACGTAGTAGATCTTGGGCAGCTTGGCCTCGTCGCCGTCGGTGCCCTTGCCCATCTCGATCCAGTGCCGGAAGTAGTCGCCGGCGTGGTAGCCGATGAACGGCAGCATCGCCATCGGGTCGCGGCGCACCACGCCGACCGCGCCGGACGCGGCGGCGGTGGTCTCCGAGGACAGGGTCGCGCCCAGGTAGACGCCGTGCACCCAGTCCCGGGCCTCGGTGACCAGCGGAACGGTGTCCCGCCGCCGGCCGCCGAACAGGATCGCGTCGATCGGCACCCCGTTGGGGTCGTAGTAGTCGTCGGCGAGGATCGGGCACTGCGTGATCGGGGTGCAGAACCGGCTGTTCGCGTGCGAGGAGAGGCCCTCGCTCTGCGGCGTCCAGTCGTTGCCCTTCCAGTCGACCAGGTGCGCCGGCGGCTCGCCCATGCCCTCCCACCAGATGTCGCCGTCGTCGGTGAGGGCGACGTTGGTGAAGATGGAGTTGCCCCGGTCGAGCGTGCGCATCGCGTTCGCGTTGGTCTTCCAGTCGGTGCCCGGGGCGACGCCGAACAGGCCGTACTCCGGGTTGACCGCGTAGAGCCGGCCGTCCGGGCCGAACCGCATCCAGGCGATGTCGTCGCCGATGGTCTCGACCTTCCAGCCGGGGACG
Source organism: Micromonospora sp. WMMD712 (assembly GCF_029581295.1). Classification (NCBI taxonomy): domain Bacteria; kingdom Bacillati; phylum Actinomycetota; class Actinomycetes; order Micromonosporales; family Micromonosporaceae; genus Micromonospora; species Micromonospora sp. WMMD712. The sequence continues at coordinate 5,698,707 of NZ_CP120743.1, read as the reverse complement.
GTCGGCTCCAGCATGGCCAGGTTGGTCTTGCCGCAGGCCGACGGGAACGCCCCGGCGACGTGGTAGACCTTCCCCTCCGGCGAGGTGATCTTGAGGATCAGCATGTGCTCGGCGAGCCAGCCCTCGTCCCGGCCCATCACGCTGGCGATGCGCAGCGAGTAGCACTTCTTGCCGAGCAGCGAGTTTCCGCCGTAGCCGGAGCCGTAGGACCAGATCTCCCGGGTCTCCGGGAAGTGCGAGATGTACTTCGTCTCGTTGCACGGCCACGCCACGTCCTGCTGGCCGGGCGCGAGCGGGGCGCCGATCGAGTGCAGGGCGTGCACGAACTCCGCGTCGTCGCCCATCGCCGCCAGGACCTTTGCGCCCATCCGGGTCATGATGCGCATCGAGGCCACCACGTACGGGCTGTCGGTGATCTCGACGCCGAACATGGGGTTCTCGGCCTCGACCGGGCCCATGCAGAACGGGATGACGTACATGGTGCGGCCGCGCATGCAGCCGCGGTAGAGCTGCGTCATCGTCCGCTTCATCTCGGCCGGCGCCATCCAGTTGTTGGTGGGGCCGGCGTCCGCCTCGTCGACGGAGCAGATGAACGTGCGCTCCTCGACACGGGCGACGTCGGAGGGGTCGGTGCGGGCGTAGAACGAGTTCGGCTTCTTCTCCGGGTTGAGCCGGATCAGGGTGCCGTTGGCGACGAGTTCGTCGGTGAGGCGACGCCACTCCTCGTCGGACCCGTCCACCCAGACGACCCGGTCGGGAGTGGTCAGTTCCGCTACCTCACGAACCCAGGTGAGCAGTTTGGGGTGGGACGTCGGGGCCTGATCGATCCCCCGAACGGTGGCCGGAGCAACCATGACACATCTCCTTGTGGTCGACGCTGACCGGTCTGTGGCATGCACGAGCGGTGACGGCGCGAGGCGTCGCCTTCGTGGAAACCTGGGATTGGCCTCAGCGTAAACCGGGCGACGTCGCGAGTCAGTGGGACTGGTTGTGAAGAACTGCACAAGGTGCGGTCACGCTGCGGCATCGCGATCTGATACCCGCTTTCACGCGCAGTTTCACGCAAATTCCTCCGCGACCTTCGCCGAGCTCCGGGCCCTGCGGGAACCGGCGGGCCGAGCGCGACGGGTGGTGCTGATGAGAGTTCCGGTGACATCGGCGAACCGGCGACGGAATGCGCGAAACTGTGCGCGGATGCGCATTCCCGAAACGATCCGCGAATAACGGCCCGAGCAGTTACGCTCCGTTCGCTCCCGGCCCGCCCGGGCACGCCACCGCCGCCGCCCGGTCGCAGCTACCCGCCCGCGCAGCGGGCAACCGGTACGCTCAGCGGGTGGCCGCGACGATGACCGGTGACCAATCAGGGTCCCCGCCGACCCGACCCGGCATCGTCCGTGCCCTCATCGACCGCTTCGGTCACCTGATCCGCGAGCTGAGCAAGTTCGCCACCGTGGGCAGCGTCGCGTTCGTCGTCGACATCGCGCTGTTCAACTACCTCGCCAACGCCAGGGGCATCGAGCAGGTCACCGCGAAGACGATCTCCACGGTGATCGCCGCGAGCGTGGCCTTCCTCGGCAACCGGTTCTGGACGTGGCGGCACCGCCAGCGCTCCAACCCCGCGCGCGAGTACGCGCTGTTCTTCTTCTTCAACGGGGTGGGCATGGGCATCGCGGTGGCCTGCCTCGCCATCAGCCGGTACGGCCTGGGCGCCATCTGGCCCGGGGTCTTCCAGACCGCCCTCGCCGACAACATCGCCAGCTTCGTCGTGGGCACCGGGCTCGGCACGCTGTTCCGGTTCTGGTCGTACCGACGGTTCGTCTTCGCCGAAGCGGGAACCCCGATGGTCGCGGAAGCGGGAACCCGGACGGCCACGGAGGCGGCGACCGACCGGGATCCTCCGGCGTGACCCGCCGCCCATCTCGTCCGGCCGGACCGGCCCGGCCCGCCCACTCGCCTAAGGTGTTGCGCATGCGTCTTGTCCGTCTGCTGCCTGAGCGCTGGCAGAAGTTCATCCACGAGGCGCTCAAATTCGGCGTCGTCGGCGGCATCAACACCGCCATCAATTACGCCGTGTTCAACGCACTGGCACTAACGGTGTTCCGCGACGGCCAACTCAAGGCGACCGTCGTCGCCACCATCGTGGCGACGATCACGTCGTATCTGATGAACAGGCACTGGACGTACCGGGACCGCCCGAAATCGGCGCTGCGGCGCGAATACGCCCTTTTCTTCCTGTTCAACGCGACCGGCCTGCTCATCGAGCTCGGTGTCCTCGCGGCGGCCAAGTACGGCCTCGGCATGACCAGCCTGCTGGCCCTCAACGTGGCGAAGACCGGCGGCGTGCTGCTGGCCACCCTGTTCCGCTTCTGGTCCTACCGGACGTTCGTCTTCCAGCCCGCACCCGCCGAACCGGCGGCCGACACCTGGCACACCATCCCGCGCGACGAGTGGGACACGATGGCCGAGCTGGACCCGGTGGCCGAGCTGGCCGAGTCCGTCACCGAGCTGGAGGAGTCCGAGCCGAAGCCGGGCCCCGCCGGGCGACGGCCGGCGGTCCACCCCGACGAGCCCGTCACCGCGTACGGGGTCCCGACACCCGCCCAGGGCCGGCCCGCGCCGGCCGACGCGGCGCTCGGCAACGCGCTCGACGGCGACCTGGCGGCCGAACTCGCCGAGGAGCTGCACGCCGGCACCCGCCGACGCCGGCGGTGAGTGAGGTGACCGAGGTGACCGAGATGACGACCGCGACCGCCGCTCCCGAGCCGACCGCTGCTCCCGAGCCGACCGCAGCCCCGGAGCCGACAGCGGTACCCGCACCGGCCACAGCGCCCGCACGGAACGCGGCTCCCGCACCGGGCCCGGCTCCCGCAGCGAGCGTGGCTCCCGCACCTGTCACGGCTGCCCCGCCGGCCGTGGCTGCCCCGCCGGCCGTGGCTGCCCCGCCGGCCATGACTGCCCCGCAGGCCGTGGCTGTCGCAGCGGCCACGGTTCCCGCGCCGAGCGCAGCCGGCGGACCGGCGGGCCCAGGCAGCCCCGCGGGCGCGAACGGCCCGACGGGCGCAGGCGGACCGGCGGGCCCAGGCGGACCGGCGGGCCCAGGCGGACCGGCAGGCGCAGGCGGACCGGCAGGCGCGAACGGACCAGCCAGCGCCAACGGCCCGGCGGGCACGAACGGCCCGGCAGGCGCGAACGGGCCGGCGGGCCCGCCGGAGGTGACCGGGCCGGCCCGGTCGGGCACCGGCGCGCCGGCCGAGCTCTTCTTCGAGGACCTGACGCCCGGGCGCACCTTCGACCTCGGCGAGGTGCGCGTCGACGGCGCCGAGATGGTCGCCTTCGCCCGCCGGTTCGACCCGCAGTGGTACCACGTCGACGCCGAGCGCGCCGCCGCGAGCCACCACGGCGGGCTGATCGCCAGCGGCTTCTACACGGTCAGCCTCTTCATGCGCGCGTACGTCGACCACGTGCTCGCCCGGGCCGCAGCGGACGCCTCCCCCGGCCTGGAGGAGCTGCGCTGGCTGGCCCCGGTCCGCGCCGGCGACCGCCTGGCGGCCCGCCTGGACGTGATGGGCGCCCGCCCCTCCACCGCCCGCCCCGGGCTCGGCACCGTCAGCCTCAGCGGCACCATGTTCCGCCTCGGCCCCGACGGCCAGCCGGCCCAGGAGGTGCTGCGCACCCGCTTCCGCGGCTGGTTCACCCTCCGGCCCGGCTGACCGTCCCCGGCTGACCGTCCCGCGCCCGTCACGGCCTGCTGTCACGCGCCCTGCCCGTCACGGCCTGCTCGACACGCGCCCTGCCCGTGACGGCGCCCGGCCGTCCCGCGACCGGGCCGGCCTGGCCGTCCTGTCTCCCGTGCGGCGGCGGGGTCAGGCCGACGGGTCGCGCAGCGGCTTGCCCTCGCGCATGTCCGCGAGGATCTCGCGCATCTCGCCGTCGCCGAGGGAGTGCTTGTCGTGGTGCGCCTCGACCAGCTCGTACAGCTTGGTCTGGACCTTGTCGACGTGCGGGACGTCGGTGAGCACCGACTGCCCCCGCTCGCCGGCCGACTCGATGGTCAGGGTGCCGCAGCCGAGCAGCCGCTCGACGAAACGCTGGCTCATCGCGTGGTCGTTGATCCGGGTGAGCGGGATGTCCCGCCGGTCCCGGGAGAGGACGCCCTGCTGGAGCAGCACCCGTTCGTTGGTGAACAGGTAGTGGGTGCTGCGCCAGACCAGGAACGGCCAGAGCCCGAGCCAGAGCACCAGCACCGCCGCCAGCCCCGCGAGGACGTACAGCGCGACGGTCGCGGCGTCGCCGTCCGGGAGCAGGATCCAGCCCGCCACCACCGCCGCGACGGCGAGCACCAGCACCAGGACCGGACGCACCACGGCCTTCCAGTGCGGGTGCAGGTGCAACACGACGTGCTCGTCCTCGGTGAGCACGTCTTCGGGAAACGCCACGCCGAACCTCCTCGCCAGAAACGGACGAGCTGACCGTAGCGGGTCGACGCCCCCGCGCGGATCAACCGGTGCGGTGGTTCCCGCGCGTGCCGTGCGGCGACCGCCTGCGGTGGGGCGGGCCTGCGGCCCCCGCCGGCCCGGGTGTGAGAAGGGAACCCTTCTCTACCGTAGGCGTTAACAAGGGGCCCTTCCTTTCACCGCAGGTGCAGGACGTCGCCCGCCGCCAGGGTGCGTGGGCCGGCCGGCGTGTCGACCAGCAGCCGGCCGTCGGCGTCCACGCCGGTCGCGGTGCCGGTCACCTCCTGCCCGCCGGGCAGCAGCACCCGCACCGACCGGCCGACCGTCGCGCAGGCCGCCACGTACGCCTCACGCAGGCCGCTGGCCACCGCGTCGCCACCGGCGCAGCGCCATCGGTCGTACCAGTCGGCGACGGAGCGCAGCAGGGCGCGCAGCAGCGGGTCCCGGTCGGTGGCGGCGGCACCGGCGAGCTGGAGCGAGGTGGCCGGCAGGCCGGTCGGGTTCGCCGGCAGCTCGTCGGCGCGCAGGGTGACGTTGAGGCCGATGCCGAGGACGATCGCCGAGGGCTGCTCCGGCGTCGGGCCGGGCACCGCCTCGGCCAGGATGCCGGCGCACTTGGCGTCGCCGATCAGCAGGTCGTTGGGCCACTTGAGGGCGGCGTCCAGCTCGGCGAGCCGGGCCACCGCCTCGACGAGCGCGACGCCGGCGAGCAGCGGCAGCCAGCCGTACCCGGAGGCGGGGACCGCCGGCCAGCCGCGCTCCGCGACGGCCTCGCCGGGCCGCAGCAGCACGCTGGCCGCGATGCCGGCGCGGGCCGGCGACTGCCAGACCCGGTCGCGTCGCCCCCGGCCGGCGGTCTGCCGCTCGGCGACCACCACGAGGCCCTCCGGCTCGCCGGACCGGGCCGCCTCCGCCACGTCCGCGTTGGTCGATCCGGTCTCGGCGCGCAGCTCCAGCCGGGCCCACGGGCCGTGCGGGGCGGTCAACGCGCGGCGCAGCCGGGCCGCCGACAGCGGCGGGCGGTCCAGGTCGGTGTACGGCGAGCCGGGCATCCCGCCAGCCTACGGCCCGCGTGCCCACGGCGGCGGACGCCGCCCGCCCGACGGCCGGCGCCGCCGGCCGCGTCCGGTGGCGACTGCCCGCTCGCTCGGCGGCGGGTGCCGGCCCCGCTCGGCGGCGGGTGGCGGCGGCTTCGCTGGGTGGCGGGCCTGGTCCGGCGCGGTTACTGAGGCGTACTGCACACCGTCGGCCACCTGAACCATCGTTATATTCCGTGGGTGACCAACGAGACCGGGATCAACATCCACAGCACGGCGGGCAAGCTGGCGGACCTGGAGCGACGGGTCGACGAGGCGGTGCACGCCGGGTCGGCGCGCGCGGTCGAAAAGCAGCACGCCCGGGGCAAGAAGACGGCGCGGGAGCGGATCGAGCTGCTGCTCGACGAGGGGTCCTTCGTCGAGCTGGACGAGTTCGCCCGGCACCGGTCCACCAACTTCGGCCTGGACCGCACCCGCCCGTACGGCGACGGGGTGATCACCGGCTACGGCACGGTCGACGGCCGGCAGGTCTGCGTCTTCGCGCAGGACTTCACGGTCTTCGGCGGCTCCCTCGGTGAGGTCTTCGGCGAAAAGATCGTCAAGGTGATGGACCTCGCCATGAAGATCGGCTGCCCGGTGATCGGCATCAACGACTCGGGCGGGGCCCGCATCCAGGAGGGCGTGGCGTCCCTCGGGCTCTACGGCGAGATCTTCTTCCGCAACGTGCGGGCCAGCGGCGTCATCCCGCAGATTTCCCTGATCATGGGCCCGTGCGCGGGCGGCGCGGTCTACTCCCCGGCGGTCACCGACTTCACCGTGATGGTCGACCAGACCTCGCACATGTTCATCACCGGCCCCGACGTGATCAAGACGGTCACCGGCGAGGACGTGGGCATGGAGGAGCTGGGCGGGGCCCGCACCCACAACGCGCGCAGCGGAAACGCGCACTACCTCGGCGCGGACGAGGACGACGCGATCGAGTACGTCAAGGCGCTGCTGTCGTACCTGCCGTCGAACAACCTGGACGAGCCGCCGGTCGTCGACGCCCCGGCCGACCTGGCGGTGAGCGACGCCGACCGGGAGCTGGACACGCTGATCCCCGACTCGGCCAACCAGCCGTACGACATGCACCGGGTCGTCGAGCACGTCCTCGACGACGGGGAGTTCCTGGAGGTCCAACCGCTGTACGCGCAGAACATGGTGGTCGGCTTCGGCCGTGTCGAGGGCCGCCCGGTCGGCGTGGTGGCCAACCAGCCGATGCACTTCGCCGGCACCCTCGACATCGCCGCGTCGGAGAAGGCCGCCCGGTTCGTGCGCACCTGCGACGCGTTCAACATCCCCGTGCTGACCTTCGTGGACGTCCCCGGTTTCCTGCCCGGCACCGGCCAGGAGTGGGACGGCATCATCCGCCGGGGCGCGAAGCTCATCTACGCGTACGCCGAGGCGACCGTCCCGAAGGTCACCGTGATCACCCGCAAGGCGTACGGCGGGGCGTACGACGTGATGGGCTCCAAGCACCTCGGCGCGGACCTGAACTTCGCCTGGCCGACCGCGCAGATCGCGGTGATGGGCGCGCAGGGCGCGGTGAACATCCTGTACCGGCAGGAGCTGGCCGCCGCCGAGGACCCGGCCGCCGTGCGCGCCGAGAAGATCGCCGAGTACGAGGACACCCTCGCCAACCCGTACATCGCCGCCGAGCGGGGGTACGTCGACTCGGTGATTCCGCCGCACGAGACGCGTACCCAGATCGTCCGGGCGCTGCGGGTGCTGCGCACCAAGCGCGAGACGCTCCCGCCGAAGAAGCACGGCAACATCCCGCTCTAGGTGCACGTGGGGCGGCGGACGTCAGCAGGCCGGGTTGGCGGCGAGGCACATCCGGCGGGCCGCCGCGCGGCCCAGTTCGAGCAGCTCCGTGTCGCTCGCCCGGCGGTCGGCCGCCGGCAGGTCGAAGTTGAGCCCGCTCGCCGGCACGATCACGGTGACCAGGTCACCGACCCTGACCAGCAGCAGGGTCTCCGTCGACGGTTGCAGATCGAGCGGCTTCCCCGTCGCCACGTCCACGGGAGTCGACGAGGTGCGCTGCACGACGACGGCCTGGTCGCCGGCGAAGTCGGCCGCGGCGGCCCGCCAGGTGTGCGTCACCGAGACCGTGACAGGCCCGCCGACCCATTGCATCGGCCGCGACTCGTGCCAGGTGTCGCAGGCCGCCATCGTCGCGGCCAGGTCGACGAACAGCCGGGTGGCGGCCCTCGGGGGCAGGCGGTAGACGTCCTGGGTGAGGACCCAGAAGCCGCCCGGCTGGTCCTTGTCGGGCGCGGCCCTCTGGAGCAGGGTCTGCGACCGGGAGTACCGGGACACGGGCGGCTCCGCCGCCAGCCCCCTCTCCCCGGCGCACGACTGGAGCAGCGGGTCGATCCGGATCGGCTCCTGGAGCCCCGAGTCGCCCAGCCGCACGTCGCTCGGCACGCCCACCTCGGTCGGGTCCAGCAGGGCCTCCTGCGGGATCTCGGCCCGGCCGGCCGGCTCCGCGCCGTTCGAGGAGAGCCGCTGGCCCGCCGGTGGCGCGAGGTGCCCGGCCCGGCCGCCGGCCGCCACGGCGAAGGCCGAGAGCACGGCCAGCACGGCGGTCGCCGCCGCCAGCGCCGTACGCCGGCTGCGGCGGCGGGCCCGGGCGCGGATCTCCGCCGGTTCGAGCCAGCGTACGTCCCGCAGGTCCCGCCGCATCCGTTCGACGAACGCCAGGTCGGCCAAGTGGTCCACGTCGTGGTCGTCACGCATCGGCGGCCTCCTCGAGGTCAGAGACGGCGAGCAGCCCGGCGAGCGCGGTGCGCCCCCGGGAGAGTCGGGCCTTCACGGTGCCGACCGGGGCGGCGGTCTCCCGCGCCACCTCGGTGACGGGCATGCCGAGCAGGTAGTACAGGGCGAGGGCGGTGCGCTGCTCCTCCGGGAGCTGACGCAGCGCGGCCACCACCGCGACGGTGTCGGTGCTCGGCGCGGGCGTGCTGTCGTCGACGCCGTGCCGCAGGTACGCCCGCGCGCGGCTGCGCAGGCTGCGCCACCGGCTGACCGCGATGCGGGACGCGACGACACGGACCCAGGCCTCGGGGTCGTCGTAGCCGGCCACCGTGGACCAGCGTTGCCACGCCCGGATGTACGCCTCCTGCACGGCGTCCTGCGCCTCGGCGAGGTTGCCGGTGAGCGCGTAGACGAAGCCGAGCAGCCGTTGCCGGCTGCCCCGGTAGAACTCGTCGAACCCGTCGACTTCCGGCATCCGTTGTCTCCCCCGCGTCCTGTCGCAGGGGACACGCGCGGGACGGGTCGGTCGGTTGCCCGGTCGGCCCACCGGTTCCCGGCGGCCCAGCGCCCGGTCGGCCCGCCCGCTCCCGGCGGTGCGCCGCCCTGGTCGACCCGCCCGTTTCCGGCGGTGCGCCTCCCCCCGGCCGGGTCGGGCCGTCAGACGGTCAGGCCGGCGTCGGTGAGGATCGGGCCGGCCAGCAGTGCCGCGCCGACGGCCAGCGCCAGCAGGTTCACCAGCGCGAACAGCGCGACCCAGAACAGGGGCGGGAACGGGGTGAGCCGGGCCAGCTGGTCGGCGTCGGACTCCGGCATCCGGCCCCGGGAGCGCAGCCGTTGGAGCTCGACGACGGGCCGTACGCCGCCGAGGAGCAGGAACCACACCGACGTCCAGGCGAAGGCGGCCTGGACGTCCGGCGAGGCGTACCAGGAGACGGCGAGCACCACCCCGCCGGTGGCCAGCAGCGACACCACGCCGAAGGCGTTGCGGACCATGACCAGCATGGCCAGCAGCAGCGCCACGGCGATCCAGAGCAGCAGGGTGATCCGGTTGCCGCCGAGCAGCCAGGCGCCGGCGAGGCCGACCAGCGACGGCGCGACGTAGCCGGCGAGCAGGGTGAGGATCATGCCGGGACCGGTGGGGCGACCGGCGGAGAGGGTCAGCCCGGAGGTGTCCGAGTGCAGCCGGATGCCGTGCAGCCGGCGGCCGGTCAGCAGGGCGGCGAGGGCGTGTCCGCCCTCGTGCGCGATGGTGACGGCGTTGCGGGCGATCCGCCAGGGTAGCCGGGTGGCGACCACGGCCAGCGCCACCGCGGCGGTGACGACGACGAGCAGCGGCGGCGGGTCGGGCTGCGCGGAGAACAGCTTGTCCCAGAGCGTGCCCAGCTCGTCGATCGCCACCATGGGGCGCGAGCCTACCGGCCCCGGCCGGGTCCGGGTCGCACCGCGCGGCAGGATGAAACTTTCCTTTGGACACCTTGTGATCTAGGGCAACTAGCTCCAAAGATGGATGTCAATCGAATGGCGTCCCTCTGGAGGAACCCATGATCCGTACCGGATTCACGCTGCGCCGACTGATCGCGGCGGGGATCACCGCCGTAGCGGCAGCGGCCACCGCCCTCGTCGCCACGACGGGCCCGGCGGCCGCCGCCACCACCGCCGGCGTCGACGTCTCCCACTACCAGGGGTCGATCAACTGGACGAGCGTCCGCAACGCGGGCATCGAGTTCGCGTTCATCAAGGCCACCGAGGGCACGAGCTACAAGGACCCGAACTTCAACGCCAACTACGTCAACTCCTACAACGCCGGGGTGATCCGCGGGGCGTACCACTTCGCCCGGCCGAACATCTCCTCCGGCGCCACCCAGGCCAACTACCTGGCCAGCAACGGCGGCGCGTGGTCGGCGGACAGCCGCACCCTGCCGGCCGCGCTGGACGTCGAGGCCAACCCGTACAGCGGCGGCACCTGCTACGGCCTCAGCACGTCGGGGATGCGCAGCTGGATCCAGGACTTCCTGAACACCTACCGGTCGCGCACCGGCCGGTACGCGGTCATCTACACCACCACGAGCTGGTGGAACCAGTGCACCGGCAGCTGGACCGGCCCGTGGGCGAACCACCCGCTGTGGCTCGCCCGCTGGTCGAGCACCCCCGGCACCCTGCCGGCCGGCGCGCCGGTCTGGAGCTTCTGGCAGTACACCGCGTCCGGCAGCGTCTCCGGCATCAGCGGCAACGTCGACCGCAACTACTGGAACGGCGACCGCAGCCGGCTCATCGCCCTGGCCAACAACACCTGATCCGCACCACTATCCGCCCGACTGTCGCGGCACGCCCGTGGCGGTGGTCGGCGGCAGCGGGATCGACTGCGACCGTACGGTCGGCGGTCGGTCCGGCTGCCGCCGGCTCGTCACTTCCCGGCGTTCACGATCGGCGCTCGCCTCCCGGCCGGGGTCTACACCCGGCGCGCGTCCACCAGGCGCGGGTTGACGGCCCGCGCCGGCATCGCGTCCTCCCGGGCCACCGTGGCCCGCCGCGTCAGGCGCCAGGCGGCCACCCCGGCGACGGTGGCCGCCACGACGCCCACCGTCACGAGAAGCACCGGAAGGCCCGCGCTGACCAGCAGCAGCACCACGTCACCGAGCGCGACGAGCATCCACAGTGCCAGCCGGGGCCGCGCGTCCCTGCGTCGGTATCCCATGTCGCACCTCCTTGCGTCGTCCGGGATCAGGTACCCCGTTCGATGCAAGGTCATGCGAGCGACTTTCACGGCGGCGGGAATCGCCTGCTCAGCGGGCCGGGCGCGGCAAGCGGACGACCCGGCCGGGCGCTCAGTCCTTCCGGTCCGGCTCGAAGCCCTCGGCGATCCGGTCGAAGTCGGCCAGCCGCGCCTGCCAGTCCTTGTTGGCCACCTCCCAGCGGAAGGCGTACCCCCGGTTCTTGGCCGTGACGAAGCCCCGGTTGCGGACGTGGATCCGGGTGTTGTCGCGGGTCTCCAGCCACTCCCAGTCCGCGCACGTCTTGTAGTAGTCGCAGCGCTCGATGCTGAGATACTGGTAGCCGTTGACGTAGTTCTTCCGGGCCGGTTCCTGCCGCTTCCAGTCGGCGTAGGCGTCGTCCAGCGGGGTGCTCGTCCACTGCACCAACAGCTCGCCCACCCCGTCGCGCTCGTCGAACACGATGGTGTTCTGCCCGACGCTGCGCCGCACCCAGCCCTTCGGCAAAGGCAGCGAGAAGCCCGCCGGGTCCTTGTGCAGGACCCAACCCTCGGGCAGGGCATTCGGGTCGACCGACGGGCTCGCCGACGGCGTCGGGCTGGGTGGCGCGGCGCTGCTGGTGGCCGGCGCGGGCGAGGTCGGCGCGGCGGCCGACGGCGTCGCCGAGGACAGGCCCGCCTGCGGATCGCCGGGCTTTGGGTCGTCGTCGCCCCGGCCGAGCAGCGGCACCGCCACCAGCAGGCCGAGCAGCAGCACCGCGACGAGCGCGCCGACCAGCAGGTTGCGGCGGCGGCGCTCGGGCTGCGTACCGGAAACGACCGCGGCCCGGCCCGTCGACGAGGATGGCGCATCGGCGGCGGCCGGCAGCACCGACGTCGGCGCGCCCCGCCCGCGGGCCCGGTCGGCCCACCCGCGCGACGGACCGGCCTTCTCGCGCGGCGCCCCGGTGTCCTCCGGCGACCGGTCGGCCGGGGCGTCGGAAGCGTCGGCCTGGTCGCGCGGCCGGTCGGCCTGGTCGCCGGAGGACCCGGCCCGCTCCACGGACGATGCCGGCGACGCGGACGACGCAGGCGACATGGGGGGCGATGCGGGCGACACGGGCACGGCGGGGCCCGGGTCGACCCGGGTGTCGTCGACCTGCCCGGCCGGGGCGGCGTCGACTCCGTCGACCGCGCCCCCGGTGCCCGTGACCTCGCCGGAACCGGCCTCGTCGGCCTCCTCGGCCGGTGGCTCCTCGCCCCCGTCGACCGACGCCCCCGCGACCCGGTCGGCGCCGGTCGCGGCGACCGGACCGGGAAGCTTCGCCGTGGGGTCGGCCGCCCGCGCGCCGGTGTCCGCGACCTTCGCCGTCGGCGCGGCGTCCGTGCCCGACGCCGGCGGGTCGACCTTCGCGGTCGGCGCGGCGTCCACTCCGGGCGAGGGAACCTTCGCGGTCGGCGCGGCGTCCGTGCTCGGCGGGGAGACCTTCGCGGTCGCGTCGTCGCCGGCCACCGCCGCGCCGCCCGCGACCAGGCCACTTCCGGGGGTACGCGGCGCGGGCGGCACGACCGGCCGGCTCGTGCGCTGCTCGGCGGGGCGCGGTGCGGGCACCACCGGCGGCCGCGGCTCGCGCGGCCCGTTGGGCCCCGGCCGGCGTACGCCGTCGAGCAGCGAGATCGTCCTGGAGCGCCGCCCGGCGGCCTTCCGCAGCAGCCGCTCGGCCACCTCGGCGTCGATCCGTTCGGCCGGATCCTTGCGGAGCAGCCCGTTGAGCACCGGCTTCAGCGGGCCGGCGTTCCGCGGCGGCGGCATCGGCTCGGTGGCCAGCGCCGCCAGGGTGGCGATCGCCGACGGCCGGGCGTACGGCGACTTGCCCTCCACCGCCGCGTAGAGCGTCGCGCCCAGCGACCAGAGGTCGGCCTCCGGCCCCGCCGTGCCGTCGCGCGCCCGCTCCGGGGCGATGTACGCCGGGGAGCCCAGCACCATGCCGGTGCGCGTCACGTTCGGGTCGCCCGGGATCGTCGCCAGGCCGAAGTCGGTCAGCACCACCCGGCCGTCCGTGCCGAGCAGCACGTTGCCCGGCTTGACGTCCCGGTGCATCACGCCGGCCTTGTGCGCCGCGTTCAGCGCGCCCAGCACCCCCAGGCCGATCTCGACCGCCTTGGCCGGCGACACCGGCCCGTCCTCGGCGAGAGTGTCCTGAAGGGACTTCGACGCCACGTACTCCATGACGATCCACGGGTCGCCGTCGGTGCGCAGCACGTCGAAGATCCGCACCACGTTGACGTGGTTGAGCCGCGCGATCGCGCGGGCCTCCCGCAGCGAGCGCTCCCGCATCTCGCGGCGCTCCTCGGGGGTGAGGCTGGGCGGCGGGACCAGTTCCTTGATCGCCACGTCCCGGTGCAGCACCTCGTCGCGCGCCTTCCACACCCGACCCATGCCGCCCTGGCCGAGCGGCGAGAGGAGCCGGTACCGGTCGGCGACAAGTTGGGGAAGCGCGTTCGACATCGGTGGAGACGGTACCCGGCGGTTGCCCGCCGCACACCGCCGGCACGCCACTGTGCGACGAAGGTCAAGTTCGCGACGCGTACGCTGGAGGCATGTCTGCCGATGAGCCGCTGTTCCGGGTGACCCGGGGCGTGCCGACCGCCGAGGAACTGGCCGCGCTGGTCGGCGTCATCGTCGCCCGGACCCGCCCCACCGCAGCCCCCGAGCCGGCCGCGCCGTCGGCCTGGGCCCGCAGCGGCCGCCCCCGTGGCGCTGCTCTCGCCGCCGGGCCGGGCGCCTGGCGCGCCTCCGGTCTGCCCCGCTGATCCTCCGGCCGCCCTGCGGCGCGCCCCGCCGCCGTCGGGGACTCCCGGAGGTCGTCGACACCGGTTAGCCTCACTCAGGGAAACGGTGTCGTGACGGGTCGGGAGGGCCGATGATCCCTGAGGAGGACCGCCCAGCGCCCTGGTTGAGCGGCTACGGCAGCATCGAGGCCGACATCCGCCAGATGCGCGAGTTCGCCGACAGGCTCCAGGCGGAGGTCGAACGGAACTACGCTCCGCACCTGTCGTACATCGCGGACGACATGAAGGCGCAGATCCCCAACCCTGCCGACGCCTTCGTCGAGCTGGTGCAGTTCCTCAAGGCGCACAACGAGACCCAGCAGGCCACCGCCACGATGGTCTGGTCCGTCGGCGGGGCCACCGGCCACCTGGCCGCCGCAGCCGGCCGGATCGCCACGCAGTACGCCGACTCCGACGCCTTCTCGGCCGCCCGCGTCTCCGACGTGGAACGGGCCCTCGCCGACCCCGGCGGGACCGGACAGGGCCGACCCAGGCCAGCGCTGCCCGATCCGACCGGCCCGGACAGCGGGCCGGGGCAGGCGGTGCTGCCATGATCGAGCGGGGCAGCGGCCGGACGTCCGGCCTCACCGACTGGCGACTGATGGACCTGCTGAGCATGTGGGCCTGCATCCAGGACCACGACACCGCCGGGCACTGGAAACAGGTCGCCGGCTGGCGCAAGGTCTGCGACCTCGCGCGGGCGCACCTGGGTCGGCTCAAGGAATACCGGCGCGGCCTCGCCGAGGCGTGGCCCCCGGCGACCAACGCCGCCGCCCGGGCGTACCTCGGCGAGCTGGACGACCTCATCGACAAGGTGCAGCGCACCCACGACGCGGCGGCCGCGAACTACGACGCCCTCGCCGCCGCCACCCGGGCGATCAGCAGCGCGCGCACCGAGCTGAAACCGCTGCACGACGAGTACGTGGAGAAACTCCAGCAGAAGCGGACGTACGAGGCGACCGCCGCCGACCCGAAGGCGGCGATGGGCGCCCGCGTGCCGGACAAGCCGGTGACCGACGCCGACCTGGAGCGACTCAACGTCCAGGCCCGGAACCTGATGTACGGGTTGAGCGGCGAACTACAACAGGCCCAGGTAATGCTCCGCCAACCTCCGACCTCACCCAAGACACCCCGACAGCCAGATAATCCTGACATTTATGTCGACAGCGTGCCCATTATTCCACCAGTAGCGCCAGTCCCCCTAACAGCATCAAGGCCAGAAATAATCCACAAATCCATCAATAGAGCAACCCCCTCATTTCCGGCACCTCCAGGCATAGGCCCTGTGCTTGGTGGAACAACTTCCCCCTCGACCTTGAACAATCAATCCTTGCCTCAAGGAACATCGAACAAGCCAACCAGTTCACCACATTCTGTTGGAGTACCGCCCACCCTCCCATCCGCCCTAGTCCCCCTTAGGTCCGACCCAACTAAAAGTGGACCCGGACAGTTCAGCGTTCCAGCTCGCCCGACCGCCGGAGGAGCCGGCAGCAATCCACCCACGAACCCGAATCGCCCCCTACCCCCTAGCGGACTCATAGGGGGCACGCCGGGGGCGCATACCGGACAGTCCGGAGGAAGCTCAGCTTCTCGCAGAGTCAACCCTATCGGTGGTGTCATCGGAGGCGGCGGCGCTGGCACCACTCCGACAGGAGCAGCGGGCTCTAGGCCCGGAGGCGGTCGTGGCGCTCAGATTGCAGGCATGCATAGCCTGACCACCCCCAACAGCGGCACTCAACCCTTCGGAACTACACCTCGACAGGAGGGCACCCGAAGAAGCCCCGAGGGAGATCGAGCCTGGGACCCCGATCACCCCTGGGAGACTATTAATGGCGTTCGACCTGTCGTTAGACCGACAGATGATGATGGGCCCATAGATCCCGGCCCAGCTATCGGCCTTGATCGGTGAATCGCCACATGGCAGCCGGCTTAACACTGGCATTAGCAATGATTGGCGGCACAGCACCAGCCCTCACCGGCAAGGCAGAGGCAGAGGCCATCCGGGATGGAGCAAATCGGATCCGGAGTGATCAGTGGCACCTGCGCTTCCTGAAAGCCACTGAAGCCCATAAAATCGCTCAGGGATCTGGAGTCATTGTCGCCGTTCCCGACACCGGAGTAGATCCCCATCCCGACCTTGAGCGAAACCTGTTACCCGGGACAGATATATCAGAAGACGGAGATGGCCGCATAGACAACGACAGTCACGGTACGGCTATGGCTGGACTCATCGCAGCACACGGGCAGATAACAGGAGTCGGCGCCCTCGGCATCGCCCCGGAAGCCAAGATTCTCCCCATACGATCGAAGCAGATTGACGGCAAAGGCGACACCGAAGACCTAGCCATCAGCATCGAATGGGCCAGCCGCCACGGCGCTGACGTAATAAGCATCTCCGCAGTTGCCGGTGCCAGCCAGCGACTTCAGCGGGCCATTCGAACCGCACTTCAAGCAGATATCGTTATTGTCGCCGCCGCCGGCAACAAACCATTCGATATCGGCGTCGGCTATCCCGCTTCGGAGGAGGGCGTTCTAGCAGTAGGCGGCATTGACATGGCAGGGAATATTGCAGCGGTGTCGGTTGCAGGATCCGCCATCGACATTACCGCCCCAGCAGTAGATATTTATAGCACCAGCTATGAGGGGAAGTACTCCAAAGGGACGGGTACCTCCAGTGCCACTGCGATAGTCGCGGGGGCCGCTGCTCTTGTCCGGTCCAAGTACCCCGACCTGCCGGCCTCTGAGGTCGTCCACCGCCTCACCGCCACCGCCGTCGACAAGGGGCCGCCCGGTCGTGACGACGAATACGGCTACGGCGTCGTCGACCTGGTCGCGGCGCTCACGGCAGACGTACCCCCGGTGGGTTTCGAGTCGGCGACGGCGGGTGCGCCGGGCGCGACCGGGCCGACCACGGCGGCGGTCGCGGAGCCGGCCGGCGGGGGCGACGGCGGGGCGACGGCGCGTGGACTGGCCACGTTGGGGGTCATCGTGGCGGCTGCGGGAGCCTGGGCGCTGGTGGCGCGACGGCGGCGGGCGAGTGACGACCCGCCACCGCGGATAAGCCGATGAGCCGTGAGCGGTCACGCCATGTCGGCGACATGGGGGTGTCCCACCCGCCTGGATACCGCAATGTCGCCGACATGAAGTCGATCAAGGCGGCCGACGTGAAGTCGGTCAAGGCGGTGGAGGGGGTCACGGCCAGCCAGCGGCGGCGCAGGTGAGGGAGGCGGTAGCGTCGGCGGCGTGTCGAACTCGATTGCGCTCCGACTCGTGCTCGCGTCGGCGAGCCCTGCCCGCCGCAAGCTTCTCCATGCCGCCGGCATCGAACCCGACGTGCTGGTCAGCGGGGTCGACGAGTCACAGGTGGTCAGCGAACGGGCCGAGGAGCTGTGCCTGGAGCTGGCCCGTCTGAAGGCACAGGCGGTCGTCGGCCGGCTGCGGCCCACCGCCGACGAGCGGACGCTGGTGCTCGGCTGCGACTCGGTGCTCGCCTTCGACGGCGAGATCCTCGGCAAGCCGGCCGACGAGGCCGACGCGACGCGGCGTTGGGAGCGGATGCGGGGGCGCAGCGGGGTGCTGCACACCGGGCACTGCCTGATCGACGTCATCCACGAGACGCGCGCCGAGGCGGTCGCTTCGACCACCGTGCGGTTCGCCGAGGTCAGCGACGAGGAGATCGCGGCGTACGTCGCGACGGGCGAGCCGCTCGCGGTGGCCGGCGCGTTCACCATCGACGGGTTGGGAGGGGCGTTCCTGGAGGGGATCGACGGCGATCCGGGCACGGTGGTCGGGCTCTCCCTGCCGCTGCTGCGTCGTCTTCTCGGTGAGCTGGACCTGCGGATCATCGACCTGTGGACGAAGGTCGCACCGGGCGGCCAGGAGGTCGAGGCGCTGGGTACGGTCCGGTCATGACGACGAAGTCGCTGCCGCTGACCCCGGAACTGCACGCGTACGTGGTGGCCCACGGATCGGCCCCGGACGAGGTGATGCGGGACCTGGTCGAGGAGACCCTCGCCGCGCTGCCCGCCGAGGCGAGGATGCAGGTGGCCCCCGAGCAGGCCGCGTTCCTGACGTTCCTCACCCGGTTGGTGGGGGCGCGGCGGGCGGTGGAGGTGGGCACCTTCACCGGCATGTCCTCGCTGGCGATCGCGCGAGGGCTGGCCGAGGGCGGGCAGTTGACCTGCTTCGACATCTCGGCGGAGTACACGGACGTGGCGCGGCGGTACTGGACGCGGGCCGGGGTCGACGACCGGATCGAGCTGCGGATCGGGCCGGCCGGGGACACGCTGCGCGAGTTGCCGCACGAGCGGCACCTGGACTTCGCGTTCATCGACGCGGACAAGGTCGGCTACCCGGTCTACTGGGCGGAGCTGGTGCCGCGCATGCGCCCGGGCGGCATCGTCGCGGTGGACAACACGCTGCGCGGTGGTCGGGTGCTCGCCCCGAGCAACGCCGACGACCGGGCCGTCGCCGCGTTCAACGACGAGGTGATGGCCGACGTCCGGGTGGAACCGGTGCTGCTGCCGATCGCCGACGGGCTGACCCTGGCCCGGGTGCGCTGACGACGGCCCTCGGCCGACTGATCGCTCCCGCTCACCGACGCTCAACGTGCCCCGCCACACCCCGATCACGCTGGGGTGCGGCGGGGCACGTTGTTAGGAGGGGGCCCTTCCTATACCGAAAGCGTTAAGCAGGTTGCCGTAAGTCCTGTCGGTAAGCCGGTGGGTTGAGGCTCGTCGTGCGGTGTGGACCTCGCTGGGTTTGCATGGAGTTTGCAGACAACGTGCAAACACCAGCGAGGCCACGATCAGTATGCGACCGCCACAGACCTACGCCAACCCGACTGACGCCGAGTACCAGGACCTACTCACCGTGCTGCACCACCAGTGGCGCGTTGCCCTGCGGGCGGTGGTGATCCTGCTCTCCGCCGACGGCATGTCCCCGGCCGAGATCGCCGAACTCCTGCACTACGACGATCCGGTCACTGTGCGCCGATGGATCCGGCGACACCACGCCGAGGGCCTGCCCGGCCTGCCCGACCGGCCCCGATCGGGTCGCCCCCGCCACGGCAGCGCACGCCTGGGCGAACGCATCCGCGCCCTCCTGGCCACCCCGAAAGCGTGGACCACCATCCGCATCTGGCGGGCTCTGGGACGCCCCGCGATCAGCCTGCACACCACCTACCGGCGCATCCGCGAACAGGCCCGATGGCGCCGGCCCCGCCTGATCGCCCGGACCGACCCCGACCACGACACCATCTGCACCCGCATCCGCGCCCACCTGCGGACCCTGCCCGCCGGCACGGTCCTCCTGGCCGAGGACGAAACCTACCTCGAACTCCTGGCCAAGGTCCGCGCCTGCTGGCAGCCCCACGGCCTACGCCACCGCATCCTCACCCCCGGACGCAACCAACGCCGCAGCATCTACGGCGCGGTCAACCTCACCACCGGCACCTTCCACCACCACCCCAGCGTCAAAGCCGTCTCCGAGGTGTTCTGCCACTTCCTGCAACACCTCCTCGACACCTACCCCCACGCCCCCGCCGTCGTCGTCCTCTGCGACAACGACACCACCCACACCAGCCGCCACACCCGAACATGGCTCGACCAGCATCCCCGCCTCCACCTGATCACCGGCGCCCGCTACAGCCCCCAGGACAACCCCGTCGAACGCATCTGGGCCGCCCTGAAACACCACATCGCCAACACCGCCGTCACCACCCTCAACGACCGACTCCGACAAGCCCACACCTTCTTCCACCACCGCACACCCGACCAGAACCTCACCACCGCCGCACCCTGGACCAGCCCATGGCTACCCCACAATTACCGACAGAACTTCTGGCCAGGCGCTTAACAAGGGGCCCTTCCTTGCACGCGTCGCGCGCATTGCGCGCGTCGCGCAGCTCAGCGGACGCTGCGGGCGAACTGGCGGGCGGCCCAGGCGACGCCGGCGGCGGCCAGCACCGCGATGATGCCGAGGCCCTGCCAGACCTTGTCGTTGCCGAGGTCGCCGGCGAACAGGGCCCGGGTGCCGTCGACGGCCCAGGAGAACGGGTTCCACTCGGCGATGCCCTGGAGCCAGCCGGGGGCGAAGGTGAGCGGCAGCAGGATGCCGGAGAGCAGCAGCACCGGCTGGGCGACGGTGTTCATCAGCGGGGCGAGCGCGTCCTCGCTCTTGACCTTGAGCGCGACGCCGTAGGAGACGGCCGAGGTCATCAGCGCGATGAGGGCGAGCATCAGGTACGCCAGCAGCAGGTCGCCGATGAACACGCGCAGCTCGAACAGGAGGGCGAGCACGGTGATGATGACGGCCTGGGCGAGCAGGGACACGACGTCGCGCAGGGACCGGCCGAGCAGCAGCGCGAGCCGGCTGACCGGGGTGACCCGGGACCGTTCGATGACGCCGGCGCGCAGCTCGGCGATCAGGCCGAAGCCCTGGAAGAGGCCGCCGAAGATGGCCAGCAGGACCAGCAGGCCGGGCACGAAGATCTTGTACGCCTCGGCCTGGGTCGGCGCGTTCAGCGCCGGCTTGAGCAGCGGGGCGAAGAGGATCAGGTACATCACCGGCTGGAAGACTCCGACGAAGACCCAGACCGGGTTGCGGAGCAGGAGCCGCGTCTGGCGTTGGAAGACGAGCCAGGTGTCGCGGGCGAACTTCATGATCGACTCCGGGGAGGTCAGGACTCGCGCAGCGAGCGGCCGGTCTTGGTGAGGAAGACGTCGTCGAGGCTGGGGCGGTGCAGCTCGATGGAGTTGAGCGCGACGCCGGCGTGGTCGAGTCGGCGCAGGACCTGCGGGATGGCGGTCGCCCCCTCGTCGACGGTCAGCCGCAGGCCGCCGCCGTCGACGGTCTCCAGCTTGACGATGTACGGCTCGACGTCGAGCAGTTGGGCGGCCTGCGGGGTGGCGGCGACGTCGAGCCCGACGAGCAGCACCTCGCCGGAGATCTCGTGCTTCAGGCCCGTCGGGGTGCCCTCGGCGACCACCTCGCCGTGGTCCATGATCGCGATCCGGTCGCAGAGCGCGTCGGCCTCGTCGAGGTAGTGCGTGGTGATGAAGACGGTCATCCCCTCGGCGCGCAGCCGGCGGATCTCGTCCCACATGTAGGCGCGGCTCTGCGGGTCGAGGCCGGTGGTCGGCTCGTCGAGGAAGACGATGCGCGGGTCGTGGATGATGCCGAGGGCGATCTCGACGCGGCGGCGCTGGCCGCCGGAGTAGGTCTTGCACTTGCGGTCGGCGTACTCGGTGAGCTGGAAGGCGGCGAGGGCGCGTTCGGCGCGACGGCGGGCGTCGGCCTTGCCGATGCCGTACATCCGGGCGTGCAGGACCAGCTCCTCGCGGGCGGTGGAGTCGTCCCAGGTGCTGCCGCCCTGGGCGACGTAGCCGATCCGGCGGCGCACCTCGGCGGGGTCGCGCAGCAGGTCGGCCCCGGCGATGGTGGCCTGGCCGCCGTCGGGGGCGATGAGGGTGGCCAGCATCCGCAGGGTGGTGGTCTTGCCGGCGCCGTTCGGGCCGAGGAACCCGAAGATCTCCCCCTCGGCGACGTCAAGGTCGACGCCGCGGACGGCGTCGACGGTCTTGTGCTGTCGACCGGCACGGGAGCGGAACGACTTCCGCAGCCCTCTGGTCTCGATCATCTTCGCTCCTGGTCGTCCTTGGCCGGACGGGCCGGCTTCCCCCCGGGGACGCCACGCCACACGGGTGACCCCGACACTCCCGGCGAGGCTAACGCGATATAGCTTTTATAGTCAACTTTGACTATCGCGGCTCGGCCGCCCCCTCCCCCTCGGCCGCTCCCTCCCCGAGGTGCCAGTCGTCCCGTCCCGCCAGCCCCTCCGGCAGGTACGGCACGCCGGCCTCGATCCGGTCGGCGACCCGCTCGCACCAGTCCGCCTCGGCCTCGCCCTTGGCGATCCACAGCTCGTACGTCCAGCTCACGCCCGCCGGCTTGGAGTCACGGATCCAGGCCGACGCCATCGAGGCGCGCATGCTCTCCACGCCGGCCCGCAGCACCTGCCCCCGACTGCGCAGCGCGGCTGCCGCCTCCGGCCTGGGCAGCGCCGGCAGGAACGCGAACGCCGCCATGAACGGGTCGTTCGTCTGATGATTGCCCCACCACAGGTCGCGCAGCAGGGTCTCGAACTCGTCGACCCCCTTCGGGGTGATCTCGTACGTCGTCCGGGCCGGCCGGACGCCGACCTGCTCGGTGGCGACCTCGCGCAGCAGTCCCTCCTCACCGAGCTTGCGCAGCGCGTGGTAGATCGAGCCGGGCTGCACGTTGGCCCACTTGTCGGCGCCCCAACTGAGCAGCTCGCGGCGGACGTCGTAGCCATGCACCGGCTGCATCCACTTGACCAGGCCGAGAATCATCATCCGAGTGGCAGACACCGGAGAAGCGTATTAGGCAAGTTTGACTATGGGCGGCGGGACAGTGCCGCATCCCACACTGAGCGATCGTTAGGGCCGCGACCTCGGCCGATAAACTCCCCGTCAGTAACATCCCGGGAGGAGCCACCAGGTGCGCAAGGTACTCATCGCCAACCGAGGCGAGATCGCCGTCCGCGTCATCCGCGCCTGCCGCGACGCCGGCCTGGGCAGCGTCGCCGTCTACGCCGACTCCGACCGGGACGCGCTGCACGTCACCCTCGCCGACGAGGCGTACGCCCTGGGCGGCGACACCGCCGCCGAGACGTACCTGCGGATCGACAAGCTGATCGCCGTCGCCGCGCAGGCCGGCGCGGACGCCGTCCACCCCGGCTACGGCTTCCTCTCCGAGAACGCCGACTTCGCCCAGGCCGTCCTCGACGCGGGCCTGACCTGGATCGGCCCGACCCCGCAGGCGATCCGCGACCTCGGCGACAAGGTCACCGCCCGGCACATCGCCCAGCGGGCCGGCGCGCCCCTGGTCCCCGGCACCCCGGACCCGGTCGCCGGCCACGAGGAGGTGACCGCGTTCGCGGTCGAGCACGGCCTGCCCGTGGCCATCAAGGCCGCCTTCGGCGGCGGCGGTCGGGGCCTCAAGGTGGCCCGCACCCTGGAGGAGATCCCGCACCTGTTCGAGTCGGCCACCCGCGAGGCGGTCGCCGCGTTCGGCCGGGGCGAGTGCTTCGTCGAGCGGTACCTCGACCAGCCCCGGCACGTCGAGGCGCAGGTCCTCGCCGACCAGCACGGCAACGTGGTCGTCGTCGGCACCCGGGACTGCTCGCTCCAGCGCCGCCACCAGAAGCTCGTCGAGGAGGCGCCCGCGCCGTTCCTCACCGACGCCCAGCGCGCCCAGATCCACGACAGCGCCAAGGCGATCTGCCGGGAGGCCGGCTACCACGGCGCGGGCACGGTGGAATACCTGGTCGGCGCGGACAGCACCATCTCCTTCCTGGAGGTCAACACCCGCCTCCAGGTCGAACACCCGGTCACCGAGGAGACCGCCGGCATCGACCTGGTCCGCGAGCAGTTCCGCATCGCCGACGGCGAGCGGCTGCGGCTGACCGAGGACCCGACGCCGCGCGGGCACGCCATCGAGTTCCGGATCAACGGCGAGGACCCGGGCCGCAACTTCCTGCCCGCGCCCGGCACGGTCACCGCGCTGCGGCTGCCCACCGGCCCCGGCGTCCGGGTGGACACCGGCATCTCGGCCGGCGACGTGATCGGCGGCAACTTCGACTCGCTGCTGGCCAAGGTGATCGTGACCGGCGAGACCCGCACCGAGGCCCTGGAGCGGGCCCGGCGGGCGCTGGACGAGATGGTCGTCGAGGGGATGGCCACGGCGCTGCCGTTCCACCGCCTCGTGGTGCGCGACCCCGCGTTCACCGCCGCGCCATTCACCGTGCACACCCGGTGGATCGAGACGGAGTTCGACAACACCGTCCCGCCGTTCGCCGCCGTCGCCGGCCCCGCCGAGGGTCCGGCCGAACGGGAGACGGTCGTGGTCGAGGTGGGCGGCAAGCGGCTGGAGGTGACGCTGCCCGCCGGCCTCGGCGCGGGCACGGTCGCCGCCGCGCCCGCCGCGCGGAAGCCGGCCCGCCGGGGCGGCGGGGCCAAGGCCGGCGCGGCGGTCGACGGCGACGCGCTCACCTCGCCGATGCAGGGCACGATCGTGAAGATCGCCGTCGCCGACGGGGACACCGTCGCCGAGGGCGACCTGGTCGTCGTGCTGGAGGCGATGAAGATGGAGCAGCCGCTGCACGCGCACAAGGCGGGTACCGTCAGCGGGCTGTCCGCCGAGGTCGGCGCGGTCATCACCGCCGGCGCCCCCATCTGCACGATCGCCTGAGGCGTAAGGAAGGGCCCCCTGTTAACGCATTCTGTATGGGAAGGGCCCCTTCCTAACACCCTGCGCGCCGCCGCGCGGCGGGCACGGCGGCGGGCACCGTGGGCAGGGCAGCGGCGGGCGCAGGGCAGCGGCGGGCGGGCTCGGGCTTGGGCTTGCGCGGACCCGCACGGGGGTGTTTTCCGTGCCCAGCGCGGGCGGCGGGGCCGGGGTGCGGCGATGATGGCCGGGTGCGGTTCCTTCATGGCGCGGTCCCCGCGCACGACCTGACCTACAACGACGTCTTCATGGCCCCGGCCCGTTCCGAGGTCGGCTCCCGGCTGGACGTCGACCTGGCCACCTCGGACGGCACGGGCACCACCATTCCCCTGGTGGTGGCGAACATGACGGCGGTGGCCGGCCGGCGGATGGCCGAGACCGTCGCCCGGCGCGGCGCGATCGCCGTGATCCCGCAGGACATCCCGATCGACGTGGTGGCCAACGTCGTCGGCTGGGTCAAGCGGCGGCACCTGGTGCACGACACGGCGATCACCCTCGGCCCCACCGACACCGTCGGCGACGCCATCCACCTGCTGCCGAAGCGGTCGCACGGCGCGGTGGTGGTGGTCGACGAGACCGGCCGACCCCTGGGCGTGGTGACGGAGGCGGACACCCTGGGCGTGGACCGGTTCGCCCAGCTCCGGCACGTGATGTCGACCGAGCTGCACACGGTGCCGGCGGACGCGGACCCGCGTACCGGATTCGACCGGCTCTCGGCGGCCCGACGGCGACTCGCGCCGGTGGTGGACGGCGACGGCCGCCTCGTCGGGGTGCTGACCCGCAAGGGCGCGCTGCGCGCGACCCTCTACCGGCCGGCGGTGGACGGCCGGGGCCGGCTGCGGATCGCGGCGGCCGTCGGCATCAACGGCGACGTCACGGGCAAGGCCGCCGCGCTGCTGGAGGCCGGGGTCGACACCCTGGTGGTGGACACCGCGCACGGGCACCAGGAGCGGATGATGTCCGCGCTGCGGGCGGTGCGCAAGCTCGACCCGGGCGTCCCGGTCGCGGCCGGCAACGTCGTCACCGCCGACGGGGTACGCGACCTCGTCGCGGCCGGCGCCGACATCGTGAAGGTGGGCGTCGGACCGGGCGCGATGTGCACCACCCGGATGATGACCGGCGTGGGGCGGCCGCAGTTCTCGGCGGTGCTGGACTGCGCGGCGGCGGCGCGGGAGCTGGGCCGGCACGTCTGGGCCGACGGCGGGGTGCGGCACCCGCGTGACGTGGCGCTGGCGCTCGCCGCCGGCGCGTCGAACGTGATGATCGGCTCCTGGTTCGCCGGCACCTACGAGTCCCCCGGCGACCTGTACGCCGACGCGGACGGCCGGCGGTACAAGGAGAGCTTCGGGATGGCCTCGTCGCGGGCGGTCAGCGCGCGCACGGCCGAGGACGGCGCGTTCGACCGGGCCCGCAAGGCGATCTTCGAGGAGGGCATCTCCTCGGCCCGGATGTACCTCGACCCGGACCGCCCCGGCGTCGAGGACCTGATCGACGAGATCGTCTCCGGGGTGCGCAGCGCGTGCACGTACGCGGGCGCGCGCAGCCTGGCCGAGTTCGCGGAGCGGGCGTTGGTCGGGGTGCAGAGCACGGCCGGCTACACCGAGGGGATGCCCCTCCCGACGAGTTGGTGACCCGCGTTTCCTTCCGCCCGCGCGCCCGATCGATTACTTGGCGAGCAGACTATTGCCGGATGCTAACTTTTACCCATGGAGCACGTTTCGCCCGCCTTGCCGGCGGGCGCTCGCGTGCCCGGGGCCCCGGCGGGCGCTGGCGTGCCGGGGGCCCAGGCGAGCCCGGCGGACGGCGCGACGCCGGGCAACGGGGCTGCTGACCGGCAGCCGGCGGACGGCGCGACGCCGGGCAACGGGGCTGCTGACCGGCAGCCGGCGGACGGTGCGACGCCGGGCAACGGGGCTGCTGACCGGCAGCCGGCGGACGGTGCGACGCCGGGCAACGGGGCTGCTGACCGGCAGCCGGCGGACGGTGCGACGCCGGGCAACGGGGCTGCGGGCCCGCAGGCGGCGGACAGCGAGACGGTGGTGGCCCTGCGCGACGTGCTCCGGGTCGCCGGGGACATCCGCGCCGCGCTGGGCCGGCGGCTGGGCGTCGGGGCGACCGACGCCGCCGCGATCGACCACCTCGTCGCCAGCACGGAGCCGCTCGGCCCCGTGGAGCTGGGCAACCGGCTGGGCATCCGGTCGGCGTCGGCGACCACGCTGGTCGACCGGCTGGTGCAGGCCGGGCACGTGGCGCGCGCCCCGCATCCGCGCGACCGGCGGAGGCTGTGTCTCCAGGTGACCGACCACGCCGCCGCGCAGGTGGTCGAGGCGCTGCGGCCGATGCTCGCCGGGGTGGAGCGGGCGGTCGGTCGGCTCTCCCCGGAGCAGGCGGCGGCGACCGCCGCGTTCCTGCGGGAGACGGCCGAGGTGATGCGCGAGTACGCCGACGCCACCCCGGCCGAGCCGACGCAGCGCCGCGCTCCGCGCTGAGCCGGGGCACCGGCACGCTCCGCGCCGGGCCGACGTCAGCGAAGGAGGCGACGTCCGCGCCGGGCCGACGTCAGCGAAGGAGGCGACGTCAACCGACGAGCCACCGGGCCGGCGTCAGTCGAAGAGGCGGCGGATGACCGTGCGGGCGGCGGCTTCCGGGTCCGGGCCGGTGCGGGGCGGGAGCGCGCCGGCCAGCCAGAGGGTCGCGAATCCGTGCACGATCGACCAGGCGGCGAGGGCGTCCGAGTCCTGGTCCGGGGCGGTGGCGTGGCGCGGGAGTGCGGCCACGCCGGCCCGCAGCGCCGCGCCGGCCCGCTCGCGGGCGGCGGCCACCTCGGGGTCGTCGTGCCGGTAGAGCTCCGGGCGGAACATCACCTCGAAGTGGGCCCGGTGCCCGACCGCGAAGCGGACGTACGCGACGCCGGCGTCGAGCAGGTCGCCGGCCCCGCACAGCGCTGCGGCCAGCAGGTCGAAGCCCTCGACGGCGAGCGCGGTGAGCAGCCCCGCCTTGTCGCCGAAGTGGTGGGCGGGGGCGGCGTGCGAGACCCCGGCCCGGCGGGCCAGGTCGCGCAGGCTCAGGGCCGCCGGCCCGGCCTCGGTGATCGCCTCGACGGCGGCGGCGAGCAGGGTGCGGCGCAGGTCACCGTGATGGTAGCCACGCGGTCCGGTCATAGGCGAAGCCTAACTTGTCATTGACAAGATAGCGAGCCCGGCGCAATCTAGGCAGTGACAAGTTCCCCCTGACCGAGGAGGCCTCGTGGCACCCCTGATCGCTCTCGTCGCCGGCTTCGCCGCGGCCCGGCTGGCCGGGCTGCTCGGCGTGGACGCCCTGGACGGCTGGCACCCCGCGCTGCGGGTCGGGCTGGCGACCCTGTTCGCGCTCACCGCGTCCGCCCACTTCACCGCCCGCCGGGCGGACCTGATCGCCATGGTGCCGCCCCGGCTGCCCCGCCCGGAGCTGCTGGTGACCGTCACCGGCGTGCTGGAACTGGCCGGAGCCGTCGCGCTGCTCGTGCCGGCCACGGCGGGATGGGCGGCGGCCGGGCTGGGGCTGCTGCTGCTCGCCATGTTCCCGGCCAACGTCTCGGCCGCCAGGCGCGGGCTGACCCTGGCCGGCCGGCCGGTGACCCCGCTCGTTCCTCGCACGTTGCTCCAGGTGGTCTTCCTCGCCGGCACGACCGCCATTTTGTTTGGGGCCTGACTATCAGGGGGCTAACATGAGCGCATGGACCTGATCGGGCTGGGGGACGTGCCGCTGGGCCGGCTGCTGGTGACCGCCGGCCACGTCGTCGGCCAGCGGTGGAACCGCTACCTCGCCGAGGAGCACGGCCTGACCCAGGCGGGCATGGTCACCCTGCTGACCCTGGCCCGCCACGGCGAGCTGCCGCTCCGGGCGGTCGCCGAGGCGGGCTTCATCCGCCCGGCCACCCTCACCGGCATCGTCGACACGCTGGAGCGCGACGGCCTGGTCGAGCGGCAGCGCGACGACGCCGACCGGCGCAGCGTGCGGCTCGTCCTCACCCCCGCCGGCCGGGAACGCATCGCCGCGCTCACCACACTCATGCAGTCCGGACGACCGCTGACCTCGGTCGACGCCGATCCGGCGAAGGCGGCCGTGATCCGGCAGTTCCTGCTGGAGGTCATCGGCAGCGGAGAGGAACCAGACATGACGAACCCCGACACGAGACCGGAGACCTCTGCGTGCTGATCCGGCTGCTCCGCGCGTACCTGCGCCCCTATCGCCGGCCGCTGGCGGCGGTGCTGGCGTTCCAGTTCGTCGGCACCATGGCCTCGCTCTACCTGCCGAGCCTCAACGCCGACATCATCGACCAGGGCGTCACCCGGGGCGACACCGGCTACATCATGCGCACCGGCGGCTGGATGCTGCTGGTCAGCCTGGTGCAGATCGCCTGCTCCATCGCCGCGGTCTACCTCGGTGCGCGCACGGCGATGGGCTTCGGCCGGGACGTCCGCGCCGAGATATTCGCCCACGTCAACCGGTTCTCCGCCCGCGAGGTGGCCCGCTTCGGCGCGCCCTCGCTGATCACCCGCAACACCAACGACGTGCAGCAGGTGCAGATGCTCGTGCTGATGAGCTGCACCGTCCTGGTCGCCGCGCCGATCATGAGCGTCGGCGGGGTGGTGATGGCGCTGCGCGAGGACATCGGGCTGTCCTGGCTGCTGCTGGTCAGCGTCCCGGTGCTGGCGCTCGCGCTCGCGCTCGCCCTGATCATCCGGCGGATGGTGCCCGGGTTCCGGCTGATGCAGACCCGCATCGACGTGGTCAACCGCGTGCTGCGCGAGCAGATCACCGGCATCCGGGTGGTCCGGGCGTTCGTCCGGGAGCCGTACGAGACGGAGCGCTTCGACCGCGCGAACGCCGACCTCACGGCGACCGCCCTGCGCACCGGCCGGCTGACGGCCCTGGTCTTCCCCATCGCGTTGCTGGTGCTCAACGTCTCCAGCATCGCCGTGCTCTGGTTCGGCGCGGCACCCGTCGACGCCGGCCAGGTCCAGGTCGGCGCGCTCACCGCCTTCCTGCAATACCTCATGCAGATCCTGATGGCCGTCATGATGGCGGCCCTCATGATGATGATGATCCCCCGCGCCGCGGTCTGCGCCGAGCGGGTCGTCGAGGTGCTGGACACCGAATCGACGGTCGTCCCCCCGGCCGCGCCGGTGACCGAGGTGCCCGACCGGGGCTCGCTGGAGCTGCGCGGCGTCCGGTTCCAGTATCCGGGGGCGAGCGCGCCGGTCCTGCACGACATCTCGTTCACGGTGACCGCCGGGCGCACCACGGCCGTCATCGGCAGCACGGGGGCCGGCAAGACCACCCTGCTCACGCTGGTCCCCCGGCTGGTCGACGCCACGGCCGGGGCGGTGCTGGTCGACGGGGTGGACGTGCGTGACCTCGCCCCGGACGAGCTGTGGCGGCGGATCGGGTTGGTGCCGCAGCGGCCGTACCTGTTCAGCGGCACGATCGCCAGCAACCTGCGGTACGGCAACCCGGAGGCCACCGACGCCGAGCTCTGGGCGGCCCTGGAGGTCGCCCAGGCGCGCGACTTCGTCGCCGAGCTGCCCAAGGGGCTGGACGCCCCGATCGCGCAGGGCGGCACCAACGTCTCCGGCGGGCAGCGGCAGCGCCTCGCGATCGCCCGCGCCCTGGTGCGCAAGCCGGAGATCTACCTGTTCGACGACTCGTTCTCGGCGCTCGACCTCGGCACCGACGCCCGGCTGCGGGCGGCGCTGCGGCCGGTCACCAGGGACGCGGCGGTGGTGATCGTGGCCCAGCGGGTCTCCACGATCGTCGACGCCGACCAGATCATCGTGCTTGAGGACGGGGGCATCGTCGGGATGGGCCGGCACGCCGAACTACTGGAGAACTGCCCGACGTACGCGGAGATCGTCGCGTCCCAGCAGACCGCGGAGGTGCCGGCATGACGGCCCTGCCGGACCAGCGGCCCACCGGGGCGACCCGGGCGGAGGCGGCCACGCCGAAACGGCTGCCTCCCGGCCGCCAGCGCGGCGGCCCGCCGTGGATGGGCGCGGGCATGCCGGCCGAGAAGTCGATCAGCTTCGGGCCGTCGGCCCGGCGACTGCTGCGCCGGTTGCGGCCGCACCGCCTCCAGCTCGTCGCCATCGTCGCCCTCGCGGTGGTCGGCGTCGCGCTCAGCGCGTACGGGCCGAAGGTGCTCGGCCACGCCACCGACCTGATCTTCCGCGGGGTGCTCGGCCGGCAGCTCCCGGCCGGGGCCACCGCCGAGCAGGCCGTCGCGGCGGCCCGCGCGGCCGGCAACGACAACTTCGCCAACATGCTGGCCCGGATGGACGTGGTGCCCGGGGTCGGCATCGACTTCGCCGCCCTGGGCCGGGTGCTGCTGTTCGCCCTCGCCCTCTACGTGGCGGTCAGCGTGCTCATGTGGTGGCAGGGCTGGCTGCTCACCGGGGTGGTGCAGCGCACGGTGCTGCGGCTGCGCGCCGACGTCGAGGACAAGCTGAACCGGCTGCCCCTGCCGTACTTCGACCGGCAGCCCCGGGGCGAGCTGCTCAGCCGGGTCACCAACGACATCGACAACATCTCGCAGACCCTCCAGCAGACGCTGAGCCAGTTGCTCACCTCGCTGCTGACCGTGGTCGGCGTCCTGGCCATGATGTTCTGGATCTCGCCGCTGCTGGCGCTGGTCGCCCTGGTCGCCGTGCCGCTGTCGGTGGTGGTCACCGGCGCGATCGCGAAGCGTTCGCAGCAGCGGTTCATCGACCAGTGGACGCACACCGGCCAGCTGAACGGCCAGATCGAGGAGGCGTTCACCGGGCACGAGCTGGTGAAGGTCTTCGGCCGGCAGCGCGAGGTGGAGGCCGCCTTCACCGCCAAGAACGAGGAGCTGTTCCGGGCCAGCTTCGGCGCCCAGTTCATCTCCGGCATCATCATGCCGGCGATGACCTTCATCGGGAACCTCAGCTACGTCGCGATCGTCGTGGTCGGCGGGCTGCGGGTGGCGTCGGGCACGATGAGCCTCGGCGACGTGCAGGCGTTCATCCAGTACTCGCGGCAGTTCACCCAGCCGCTGACCCAGGTCGCCTCGATGGCCAACCTGTTGCAGTCGGGGATCGCCTCCGCCGAGCGGGTGTTCGCGGTGCTCGACGCCGAGGAGCAGAGCCCCGACCCGGCCGTGCCGGCCCGGGTCGCCGACCCGCACGGCCGCGTCGAGTTCGACCGCGTCTCCTTCCGGTACGAGCCGGACAAGCCGCTGATCACCGACCTGTCGCTGGTCGCCGAGCCGGGGCACACGGTGGCCATCGTCGGGCCCACCGGCGCCGGCAAGACCACCCTGGTCAACCTGGTCATGCGCTTCTACGAGCTGGACGCCGGCCGGATCACCCTCGACGGGGTCGACATCACCACCCTGCGCCGCGACGACCTGCGCGGCCGGATCGGCATGGTCCTCCAGGACACCTGGCTCTTCGGCGGCACGATCCGCGAGAACATCGCGTACGGGCGGCCGGGCGCGAGCGAGGAGGAGATCGTGGCCGCCGCCCAGGCCACGTTCGTGGACCGCTTCGTGCGGAGCCTCCCCGACGGCTACGACACCGTCATCGACTCGGAGGGCAGCAACGTCAGCGCGGGCGAGAAGCAGCTCGTCACCATCGCCCGGGCGTTCCTGGCCGAGCCGTCGCTGCTGATCCTCGACGAGGCGACCAGCTCGGTGGACACCCGCACGGAGGTGCTGCTCCAGCGGGCCATGGCGGCGCTGCGTTCCGACCGGACCAGCTTCGTCATCGCCCACCGCCTGTCCACCATCCGCGACGCGCACCTGATCCTGATGATGGAGAACGGCCGCATCGTCGAGCAGGGCACCCACGAGCAGCTGCTGGCGGCGCAGGGCGCGTACCACCGGCTCTACCAGGCCCAGTTCACCCAGCCGGACCCGGTCGCCGTCGGCGAACCGGGACCCAGGCCCGTCGCGGTCCAGGGCTGAGGGTCGTGACATTGGCGGGCCGCCGGCACGGGACCTGCCGGCGGCCCTGGCGGCCCGGACGTCGGGAACGAGGGCCCGACGTGCGGGGCCGCGCCCCGACAACGGTACGCCGCTCGTCACGGACGCGCCGACCGCCTCCACCCGTTCGGGGAGGTTACCGGCGCGCCGGCCGTGTCGGCGGTCACCCGCGGCCGGGGTGGGCTGCGGCGACGCCGGGCAGGCCGGCAGGCTCGGTGCATCCGATCGGCCGGA
Organism: Micromonospora sp. WMMD712; assembly: GCF_029581295.1. Classification (NCBI taxonomy): domain Bacteria; kingdom Bacillati; phylum Actinomycetota; class Actinomycetes; order Micromonosporales; family Micromonosporaceae; genus Micromonospora; species Micromonospora sp. WMMD712. The sequence goes on along the minus strand of NZ_CP120743.1, from coordinate 5,666,373 downwards.
CCCGGCGAGGTGGGAGTCGTGCCTGAGCTGCTGACCAACGTCGCCTCGCCGCTCTGGGCCTATCTGGTCCTGCTCGGCCTGCTGGCGGTCGACGCCTTCGTGCCGGTCGTACCCACGCAGGTTCTGATGATCACCGGCGGCGCGCTCACCGTGTACGGCGGGCTGAGCCTGCCGGTGACCATCGGCGTCGGCGCCCTCGGCGTCTTCGTCGGCGACCTCGCCTGCTACCTGCTGGGCCGGCGCGCGCCGGACCGCCGGCCGGCGACGACCACCGCGCCCGGCCGGGCCCGCCGGATCGCCGGCCGGGTGACCCGGGGGCTGCGCCAACCGGGGCCGCTGGTGATCCTGCTCTGCCGCTTCGTGCCCGGCGGCCGGATGGCCGCCTGCTTCGCCGCCGGCCGCAGCCGGTACCCCTACCGGCTGTTCATCACGTACGAGGCGCTGGCGGCGGCCGGCTGGGCCACCTACGGGACGCTGATCGGGCACCTCGGCGGCACGGCGCTGACCGAGTCGGCGTGGCAGCTGCTGGTGATCGCCGGGGCCGCGGCGGCCGGCTTCGCGGCGGCCGGCTGGGCGATGACCGCCTTCGGCACCCGCCGCGCCCGCCCCGAACCCCCGACCGACTGACCTGGCGCGCCTCCCACCTTGCCGAATAAGTCGAACTTATATTCGTGAGGTATGGGACGTGAGGCTGCATCCCGAGGTCGAGACATGGTTCTTGCTGCTCTGCCGCTCCGATCCGGCTAGCGCCGACCTGGTCAGCGAGGCCATCGATCTCCTTGCCGAACACGGCCCGGCACTGGGCCGCCCGTTGGTCGACCGCCTCAAGAGCAGTTCCTTCCATCACATGAAAGAACTGAGGCCCGGCTCAGGCAAATCGACAGAGGTGCGGATGATCTTCGCCTTCGACCCTCGGCGGGAGGCGGTGTTCCTGGTGGCCGGAGACAAGTCGGGAAGTTGGCAGAGCTGGTACCGGACGGCCGTACCCTTGGCGGACGAGCGATTCCAGGAACACCTGATCAGCCTGAAGGAAGCGCAACGATGACCGGTGGAGCGGATTGGCGGGACGTCAAGGCCAAGGCCCGGGAGATCGACCCCGAGTGGGAGCACCCCGAACGAGTGGCCCGGCGTGAGGAGCTGCGCGAACGGATGCTTGCCAAGGTCAGCGGCGCTCAGCTGGCCGAGATCCGCAAGCAGCTCGGCCTGACCCAGACGCAGCTCGCGGAGGCCGCGGGGCTGTCCCAGGCACGGATCAGTCAGATCGAGAACGGCCAGCACACCAGCCTGGAAAGCCTCCGCGCGTACGTCACCGGCCTGGGCGGACACCTCGACGTGGTCGCCCGGATCGGAAACATCCGACTCGACGTCGCATGAAGCCACCGGGCTGACCACGAGGGGTGCCGGGAGAGAGCCGGCTCGGCTACTCCAGCTCGTGGAGCATGAGCTGACGGGCCGCCTCGGTGATCGAGCCCGACAGGCTCGGATAGATGGTGATGGTCTGGGCCAGCTCGTTGACCGTGAGGTTGTTCTCCACCGCCATCGTGATCGGCAGGATCAGCTCGCTGGCCTTCGGGGCCACCACCACGCCGCCGATCACCTGGCCGCTCGCCGGGCGGCAGAACAGCTTCACGAAGCCGTCGGCGAGGTCGTCCATCTTCGCCCGCGCGTTGCCCGACAGCGGCAGCATCACCTGACGGGCCGGGGTCCGGCCCGCGTCCACCTCGTCCTGGGAGACGCCGACGGTGGCCAGCTCCGGGTCGGTGAAGACGTTCGCGGCGACCGTGCGCAGCCGCAGCGGCCGGACCGCCTCGCCGAGCGCGTGCCACATCGCGATCCGGCCCTGCATCGCGGCGACGCTGGCCAGCGGCAGCACGCCCGTGCAGTCGCCGGCCGCGTAGACGCCGGGGACGTTGGTGCGCGAGACCCGGTCGACGGTGACGTAGCCGCCCCGGGCCAGCTCCACGCCGTATTCCGCGAGGCCGAGGCCGGCGGTGTTGGGGATCGAGCCGACCGCGATGAGCGCGTGCGAGCCCTGCACCAGCCGGCCGTCGGCCAGCTCCACCTCCACCCCGTCGGCGGTACGCCGCACGCCCTCGGCGCGGGAGTTGTTGAGGATCGTCATGCCCCGGGACCGGAACACCCGCTCGATCGCCATGGCGGCGTCGGCGTCCTCGTGCGGCATCACCCGGTCCCGGCTGGAGACGAGGGTGACCGGGACCCCCATCGCCAGGTACGCGCTGGCGAACTCGGCGCCGGTGACGCCGGAGCCGACCACGATCAGGTGCTCGGGCAGTTCGGGCAGGTCGTACACCTGCCGCCAGGTCAGGATGCGCTCGCCGTCGGGCACGGCCGTGGGGAGCTGGCGCGGGGTGGCGCCGGTGGCGACCAGCACGGTCGACGCGTCGATCGAGTGCTTCCCGGAGCCGTCGGCCGGGGTGACGACGACGCGGTGGGTGTGGCCCAGCATGTCCTCGCCGAGCCGGGCCGTGCCGGCGACGAAGGTGACGCCGGCCTTGACCAGCTTCGCGTGGATGTCGGCGGACTGGGCCAGGGCGAGCCGCTTGACCCGCTCGTGCACGGTCCGGGCGTCGACGGTGACCGCCTCCAGCCCGTCGGAGTGCACCCCGAACTCCTCGGTGTCCCGGTATCCGGTGACCACCTCGGAGCTGGCGATGAACGTCTTCGACGGTACGCAGTCGGACAGCACGCACGCGCCGCCGGCCCCCTCGGCCTCCACCACGGTGACATCGGCGTCCAACTGGGCGGCGACCAGGGCCGCCTCGTACCCGGCCGGCCCACCGCCGATGATCACGATCTGGCTCACAGCTGTCGCCCCTCGTCCATGCTCACAGTGACTTTCTTCTCCCCGACACGTCCGACACGCACCGTCGTATTCTCCCCCACCCGTCCGCCGGGCTATCGTCATCGCCGTGCGTCATTACGCCGCCTACGGCTCAAACCTGGATCCCGCCCGGATGCGCGCCTACTGCCCGCACTCCCCGATGGTCGGCGTCGGCTGGCTGGAGGGCTGGCGGCTCACCTTCGCCGGCGAGGGTGTGATCGGCTGGGAGGGCGCGGTCAGCACCGTCGTCGAGTCCCCCGGCGACCGGGTGTTCGTGGCGCTCTACGACATCCACCCCTACGACGCCGCCCAGCTCGACGAGATCGAGGGGGTGACCTCCGGGACGTACCGGAAGCTGCACGTCCGGGTCTCCACCCTCGACGGGGACGTGACCGCCTGGGTCTACGTCTTCGACGGCTACGAGGGCGGCCTGCCGACGGCCTGGTACCTGTCGGAGATCGCCAACGCCGCCGAGAAGGCGGGCGCGCCCGACGACTACGTCAGCGAGCTGCGGTCCCGCCCCACCGGCACCGCGTCGGCATAGCGCGTCTCCCACGCCCCAAGTCTGCTCTGTCCCGGATCGGGCCGCACGGCGGCCCGGCACCGGGTCGCCTGGCCCACACCGCCGGGCCGCCCGTCACGCGGCGGTGGCGGCCCCGTCACTCGGCGGCGGGGTTCCTGCCCGGTGGCGGCCGGCTCCCGTCACGTGCCGGTGGCGAGGACGCTGCGCTCGTACATGTCGGCCCAGTGCTGCTCACGCAGCCCCACGGAGCGGTAGAGCGTCGCCGGGGAGGTCGGGTTGGCCAGGTCCACGCCGAGGCCGGCGCGCCGCCGCCCCTTGGCCGCGTAGACCGCGAAGGCCCGCCGCAGCAGCGCGGCCCCCACGCCGCGCCGCCGGTGCGCCGGCAGCACCGACAGGGTGCGCACCCAGCCCATGTCCTGCTCCAACGCCTGGTCGGACGACTGCAACGCGCCGGCCGGCTCACCGTCGACCTCGGCGATGATCCACTCGTCCCAGGTCCTGGCATACGCGGGCAGGTGCTCGCGCCACTGGTCGTACCCGACCGGCTCGTAGTCCGGCGTGTCCCGGAACGCCGTGTCGAAGATCCGGTGGAACAGCCGCAGGTCCGCCTCGTCGTCGGCGCGCAACGGGCGGACCGTCACCCCCGGCGGCAGCGGCGGCTCGGCGGGCAGGTCGGCCAGCTCCCGGCTCATCCGCAGGTACCGCTTCACCAGGGTGAACCCGGCCTCGGCCAGCTCGCCCGCCCACCGGGTCTCCGGCCCGTACGCCGAGACGCGGACGGTCAGCGCGGTCAGGCCCCGCTCGGCGGCCCGCTCGGCGACCCGGTCCAGCATCCGGGCGAGCAGCGGGGCGCGGACCGCCGCGCCGTGCTCCGGGTCGACGAGGACGTCGACGAACTCCCGGCCCACCCCGGTCGGGTTGTCCACCAGGGACCAGGCGACGAGCCGCCCCTGCGGGTCGCTGACCAGCCAGGAGTCGCGCGCCGGGTCGAAGTGGGGTGCCGTCAGCGCGGCCTCGACATCCTCGGCGTCGAAGTCCGGATGGCCGATCGCGAAGGTGTCGGCGGCGTGCACGACCGCGAGGATCGCGGGCACGTCGTCGAGGGTGGGGCGGCGCGCCGCCCAGCCGGCGGGAAGGGTCACGGGGCGATCCTGGCAGCCACCCCGGGGCCCACGCCCCCCATTTTCTCTTCCCCGGCTCCCCCGGACGCGTCGACGCCGGGCCTCGCCCGCCGCGCCGCGCCCCCGCCTCCTCCCCGCCCCGCCGTGCTCGGCGTGGCGTGGCGTGGTGAGAAGGGGACCCTCCTCTACCTCAGGCGTTAAGAAGGGGCCCTTCCTTGCACGTGGGTGTGTGCGGCGGTCAGCAGGTCGAGCAGTTCGACGCCCTCGGCCGGGGTGAGGGCCCGGAAGCCGACCGACATCAGGCGGTCGGTCACCGCGTCGGCCCACAGCCGGCGGCGCACCAGGGGCCCGACCGGGGGATACGGCGGCGGCCAGCCGCAGGCGAGCGCGGCGGACTCCCCCTCCGGGCCGGTCAGCATCGCCTCCAGCGGCGTCAGCCCGGCGGCCCGCGACGCCAGCAGGCACGCCCCGACGACGTGTTCCCGGAGCAGCAGCAGCCCGACGGCGGCGCGGGCGGCCGGTGAGTCGGCCGGCGGCGGCATGGCCCGCCAGGCGGCGAAGAGCGGCATCGCGCTGGCATCGGCCGCGTCGACCACCCGGTGCAGCAGCGTCGCCAGCCGGGTCACCCCGGTCACGGCGGTCAGGTGCTCGGTGCCCCACCGGCAGCACTCAGCCAGGTATGCCGCCGCCACCTCCGGCGGGCGGAGCACCCGGGCAGCGGCGTCCCACCCGTCGGCGACGGCGTCGGGGGCGACGAAGCCGAGGGCGGCGGTCACCGTGGCGGCCCGGACGTCGCCCAGCGCCCCGGCCCGACCGGCGACGTGGAAGGCCCACCCGGGGATGCCGAGCCGGCCGGCCCGGCGCAGGGTGGCCGGGCAGCGGGTGAACGCCGCCCCGAGCCCCAGCACCAACGGCTTGCTCGCGGCGGCGACCTGCTCCGGCGTCATCGGGTTCAGTCTGCCCCGCCAGGGCCCTCCGCCGCAGCCCCGTCCTCGGCGTCCACCGCCTCGATCGCGCCCTCGACCTCGCCGGTGCGGCGGCGGGCGGCGGTGACGGCCCGCTCCGCCGCCCGGCGGGCCAGCTTCCGCCGGCTCAGTTCCTGTTCGGTCCGGGCGCGCCGCCGTTCCAGCTCGGCCAGCGCGCGTTCGATGCCGGCCAGTTCCTCGCCGCCGTCGTGCTCGGCCTCCGCCGCGCCGGCCAGCTCCGCCTCGGCCCGCTCCTGGTCGGCACGTGCCCGCGTCAGTTCCCGCTCCAGCGCCCGGCGCTGCCGGGCCCGCTCGGCCCGCTCGGCCCGCTCGGCCTCCCTGGTGGCACGGACGGCGTCCCGCCCGGCACGACCGGCCTTCCGGGCGGCACGCTCGGCGCGGTCGTCCTCGCGGGCGGCGCGGTCCGCCCCGAGGGCGGCCTGGTCGGCGTGATCGGCGCGGCCGGGCTTCCGGTCGGCCTGATCGGCGCGGCCGGGCTTCCGGTCGGCGTGATCGGCGCGGCCAGCCCTCCGGTCGGCCTGATCGGCGCGGTCGGTGCGCTCGGCACGACCCGTCCTCCGGTCGGCGGCGCGCCGGCCGGGGCCGGCGGTCGGGCCGGCGGGTGGCGGCTCCTCTCCGCCGGTGACCAGGCGGAGCTGGGGGCGGGGCACCTCGCCGAAGCCGGCGTAGCTGGCGGCCCGCAGCAGCCGGCCGGAACGCACCTGCCCGGCCACCTCCGCGTCGGAGAGCGCGGCGTTGAGGGTCGCCTCCACCTCGCCCAGCGGCAGCTTCCCGGCCGGCTGGCCGGCGTCGGCGGCCAGCCGGCGGGCCTCGGCGACCAGTGCGGCGACCGCCGCCCGCCGCTGGCCGGAGAGCTCCCGCAGCCGGGGGCCGCGCAGGTCGCGCTGGGCGGCGCGCAGCGCCTCGGCGAGCTGGGTCAGGTCGGCCACCAGCTCGGGGCGGCGCAGGGCGAGCAGGTTGACCAGCCAGGCGGCCACGGTGGGCCGGCGCAGCCGGGCGATCTCGCGGGCCGTGGCCGGGTCGCCGGCGCGCCGGGCCTCGGCGACGGCGGCGTCGCGGGTGGCGACGAACGCCTCCGGCGGCTCGGTGTAGAGCCGCCGGAGGAGGTCCTGCGGGAGCGGCATCGCTCAGGCGTCGAGCCGGCTGCCCGGCTCGAGGCGCTGGTAGTCGGTGCCGGAGAGGGCGGCGTACTGGCGGTCGAGGACGGCGAGCCCATTGTCGTTGAGCAGCCCGTCGTGCAGGGCGAAGGCGCGCCGCGGGGCGACCGCGCGGATGAAGTCGACGACCTCGGAGAACTTCGACCAGGGGGCGTGGATCGGCGCGAAGAGCGTGTCCACCTGGACGTCCCCGGGTGCCACCAGCGAGTCGCCGGGGTGGTAGACGACGTCGTCGAGCAGGTATCCGAGGTTGTCCACGACCGGGATGTCGGGGTGGATGACGGCGTGCCGGCCGCCGTAGGCGCGTACCGGCACGCCCGCGGCCGTGAACGACTGGCCGGGCGCGACCGGCTCCAGGGCCTCGGCCGCGTCGCCGAGGACGCCGGCGAGCGAGGCCGGGCCGTGGATGCGCAGCGGCCGGCGGTCGAGCTGCCGGGTGAGCGCCGCGACATCCACGTGGTCGGGGTGCTCGTGTGTGATCAGCACCGCGTCCGCCCCGTCCAGCGCCGCCGGGTCGCTGAAGACGCCGGGGTCGACCACCAGCACCCCGCCGTCGTGTTCGACCCTGAGGCAGGAGTGGGCGTACTTGGTGAGCTGCATCGTGACTCCTCGATTGATCGAATCGTGATGTCTCTGAGCGCAGTCTGCCGGAACCGGCCCGGTGCCGCGCCGCGTCTGACGTATCGCCCGACGGGGGGCGCAGACGATCGGAGCTGTTGATGGACGGACACGATAGACGCAGGTGGTGGGCCGCGGTGGGCCTGGTGGCGCTGCTGGCGGTCGGCGGGTGCAGCGCCGACGGCGGCGACGGCGGCGCGCAGGACTCGGCGGCCGTCGCGCCGCAGCAGGAGGCCCCGGCCGGCGGGGCGAAGGCGGAGCCGGGGGCCGACGCCGGCGGGGCGCGCTCCGGCGCGGGGGGCGGGTCGCCGGACCTGCGGGTCGACCAGCGGTCGATCATCTACACCGGAACCATGCGGGTACGGGTGGACGACGTGGACGCCGCCGCCCGGTCGGCCGTCACGGCGGTCACCGGCGTCGGTGGCTTCGTCGGCGGCGACGAGCGCAGCAGCGGGGGAACCGCCAACGCCCGGGCGGAGCTGCAACTGCGGGTGCCGGCGGGGCGGTTCACGGCCGTGCTGGAGGAGTTGGCGCGGCTCGGCCGGCAGGAGCAGCGGGCGATCCGCACGGAGGACGTGACCGAGGAGACCGTGGACCTCGACGCGCGGATCGCCACCCAGCGGGCCCGGGTCGAGAGCGGCCGCAAGCTGCTGGCGCGGGCCACCTCGATCGGCGACCTGGTGACGCTGGAGAGCGAGGTGGCCCGCCGGGAGGCCGACCTCGCCTCGCTGGAGGCGAAGAAGCGCCGCCTGGCCGACCTGACGGCGCTCTCCACCATCACCGTCACCTTCGTGGGGCCGGAGGCGGACGTCCGGGACCCGGAGCCCGACACCGGCTTCCTGGTCGGCCTGCGCGGCGGCTGGACGGCGTTCGTCGCCTCGCTCGGCGTGCTGCTCACGGTGCTCGGGGCGCTGCTGCCGTTCGCGGTGGTCTTCGGCGTGCCGGTGGTCGTGCTGCTGACGGTGCTGAGGCGGCGTCGGCGACGGACGCCGACGCCGCCCGTCAGCGCGCCGCCGCCAGTGCCCGCAGCGCGGTCTGCACCATGACCCGGACGCCGACCGCGATGGCCCGCTCGTCGACGTCGAACGAGGCCCGGTGCAGGTCGACGTTCGGGCCGGACCGGCCGACGCCGAGCCGGGCCAGCGCGCCGGGGACGTGCTCCAGATACCAGCTGAAGTCCTCGCCGCCCATGCTCTGCGGGGTCTCGGCGACCCCGTCGGGGCCGAGCGCCGCGTGGGTCGCCGCGGTCAGCACCTGGATCGCCCTGGCGTCGTTGGTGACCGGGGGCCGGCCGCGCAGGTATTCCAGGTCGACGGTGGCGCCGGTGGGCGCGATGACGTCCCGCACCACCTGAGCGACGATCTTGGGGGCCTCGTCCCAGGTGTCGCGGTCCATCACCCGCAGGGTGCCGGACGCGGTCGCCTCGGACGGGATCACGTTGTACCGGGTGCCGGCCGAGGCGTGGCCGAACACCAGCAGCAGCCCGCTGTTGGCCGGCACCCGGCGGCTGACCAGGGCGGGCACCTCGGTGACCAGCCGGCCGAGCGCGTCGACCAGGTCGACGGTCAGGTGCGGGCGGGCCGTGTGCCCGCCCGGACCGGTGAGCCGCACGGTGACGTTGTCGGCGGCGGCGGTGATCGGGCCGACCCGCAGGCCGACCTTGCCGACGGGCTGGTTGGGGTCGCAGTGCAGCGCGAAGATCTGCACGACGTCGTCGAGGCCGCCGGCCTCGATGACCTCCAGCGAGCCGCAGGGCAGGATCTCCTCGGCCGGCTGGAAGATCAGCCGGACCCGGCCGTCCAGCTCGCCGAGGTCGGCGAGCTGGGCCAGCAGCATGCCGACGCCGAGCAGCACGGTGGTGTGCACGTCGTGGCCGCAGGCGTGGCAGACGCCGTCCTTCGTGGACCGGTAGGGCACGTCCTTGACATCGGTCAGGGGCAGCGCGTCGATGTCGGCGCGCAGCGCGACCACCGGGCCGTCGGGGCGGCCGTCGATGTCGCAGATGACCCCGTTGCCCTTCGGCAGCAGGCGGGGACGCAGACCGGCGAGGGACAGCTCGCGGGCGATCAGGGCCGCCGTCTCGAACTCCTCGCCGGAGAGCTCCGGGTGGGAGTGGATGTGCCGGCGGGTGGCGACGAGGCCGGGCATCCGGAGGGCGAGCATATGGTCGAGCTCGAAGGGCAAAGGCTGCGACCCGGACGGCGACTCCGGCCAGGCCGACGACGCCAGGTGGCTGCCGTTGGGCAGCGTCAACGCACTCGTCACGTCGAAATCTCGATCACTAGGAATGGATGGATCTTCGGGGATGACAGCCGCCAGCCTAGACCTTCGACGGTGACTCTGTGCAACATCATTCCCGTAGTGATCGGACCGCGCAGCGTCACGAAAGCCCTGGTGGGAGGGCTCCATAATCTGCGGGACAGCAGGTAGATCGCGGTTGAACGCCGTCATCTGCCCCACACCTCCTACAACCCGTAACCGACTCGGCGGTCACGAAATCACCCTCGATCCGGGGCCGTCGCTACCGAATTGTCGCATTAGTCGCTTCGGCTCACCGCCGCTCAGACAACTAACCGACCGCGCTCGGCGGCCGGGCGACTCCCGACGGTGACACGACGGGCCGGCGTGCTCTCACACACGCTGTCCGTCCCGTTCACCCGGACGGGTTACCCACGGCCCCTGGCGGACACACGCCGGGGCCGCCCCGGCTGGGCTCACACCGGCGACCCTAGACCCGCCCGGTTACGCTTTGCGACCCCTCAACCGACGGATTCAGGGGTGGGTCAGAACCGGTCGCTGGGGCGGTAGGTGCCCCAGACCTGGCGCAGGGTGCCGCAGACCTCGCCGACCGTGGCCCGCGACCGCAGCGCCTCCTTCATCGGGTGCAGCACGTTGGCCGTGCCCTCGGCGGCGGCGCGCAGCTCGCCCAACGCCCGCTCGACGGCGGCGTCGTCCCGCTCGACCCGCAGCTTCGCCAGCCGCTCGGCCTGGGCCGCCTCGATCGTCGGGTCCACCCGCAGCGGCTCGTACGGCTCGTCGGCGTCGACCGCGAACCGGTTGAGCCCCACCACTACCCGCTCGCCCGAGTCGATCTCCTGGGCGATCCGGTACGCCGACTGCTCGATCTCCCGCTTCTGGAAGCCCGCCTCGATGGCGTCGACCACCGAGCCGTGGTCGGCCACCCGCTCCATCAGCTCCACCGCGGCCGCCTCGATCTCGGCGGTCATCGCCTCCACCACGTACGACCCGGCGAACGGGTCGACGGTGGCGGTCAGGTCCGTCTCGTACGCGAGGACCTGCTGGGTGCGCAGCGCCAGCCGGGCGGCCTTCTCGGTGGGCAGCGCGATGGCCTCGTCGAAGCTGTTCGTGTGCAGCGACTGGGTGCCGCCGAGCACCGCGCCGAGCCCCTGGATCGCCACCCGGACCAGGTTCACCTCGGGCTGCTGGGCGGTGAGCTGCACGCCCGCCGTCTGGGTGTGGAACCGCAGCATCATCGACTTCGGGTTCTTCGCGCCGAACTCGTCGCGCATCAGCCGGGCCCAGATCCGCCGGGCGGCGCGGAACTTCGCGACCTCCTCCAGCAGGGTGGTGCGGGCGACGAAGAAGAACGACAGCCGGGGCGCGAAGTCGTCCACGGCCAGCCCGGCGGCGAGCGCCGCCCGGACGTACTCGATGCCGTTGGCCAGGGTGAACGCGATCTCCTGCGCGGGCGTCGCGCCGGCCTCGGCCATGTGGTAGCCGGAGATGGAGATCGTGTTCCACTTCGGCACCTCCGCCCGGCAGTAGGCGAACGTGTCGGCGACCAGCCGCAGCGACGGCTTCGGCGGGAAGATGTACGTCCCCCGGGCGATGTACTCCTTCAGGATGTCGTTCTGGATGGTGCCGTTGAGCGCCGTGCCCGGCACCCCGGCCTCCTCGGCGACAAGCTGGTAGAGCAGGAGCAGCACCGACCCCGGCGCGTTGATCGTCATCGAGGTGGAGACCTTGTCCAGCGGGATGCCGGCGAACAGCAGCCGCATGTCCTCGATCGAGTCGATGGCGACCCCGACCTTGCCGACCTCGCCGTGGGCGATCGGGTCGTCCGAGTCGTACCCCATCTGGGTGGGCAGGTCGAACGCGACGGACAGGCCCATGGTGCCGGCGCGCAGGAGCTGGTGGTAGCGCGCGTTGCTCTCGGTGGCGGTGCCGAAGCCGGCGTACTGTCGCATGGTCCACGGTCGGGAGGTGTACATGGTGGAGTAGACCCCACGGGTGTACGGGAACTCCCCCGGCCCGCCCAGCCGGTCGGGCAGGTCCTCCGGCAGGTCCGCCTGGGTGTAGACGCCCTTGATCGGGAAGCCGGACTCGCTCGACCGCGGTTCGCTCATCCCCGGATGGTAGGACGTGCCGCCGCGCCGGAGGGTGAGGGATTCCGCACACCGGACCCCTGTCTTTCCCGGCGCCCCCGAGGGGTGAACACCTGGCCACGTAGGGTCCGGTTCGGTAAACGTCCGTCGCGTCGGGTTTCGCATCGGGCGTCGGAACCAGCAAGATAGGGGTGTTGTGTCCCAGCCCCCTCGATTTCCCCCGGTGGCTTTTCTGTGACTCAGATCCCGACGTGGAGCGGCGGACCAGTCAGCCCACCCCACGGACGTGCGGCAGCCGGCACCACCATCGGTGACCGATACTCGCTCCGGTCCGCGGTGGGCAACGGCGGCATGGGCACGGTCTGGCGTGCCACAGACACGCTGTTGCGGCGCGACGTGGCGGTGAAGGAGGTCGTCCTCCCGCCGGGCCTGGCCCCGAGCGACCGCGACGCCATGTACGAACGCACGCTGCGCGAGGCCCGCGCGGCGGCGGCCATCCAGCACCCGGCCGTCGTCCAGGTCTACGACGTGGTCACCGAGGGTGGCCGCCCCTGGATCGTGATGGAGCTGCTGGACGCCCGCAGCCTCGCCGACATGGTGATCGAGGACGGGCCGGTGGCCCCCCGCGCGGTCGCCAAGATCGGCATCGCCCTGCTCGGCGCGCTGGAGGTGGCCCACGCGAGCGGGGTGCTGCACCGCGACGTCAAGCCGGCCAACGTGCTGATCTGCACCGACGGCCGGTGCGTGCTCACCGACTTCGGCGTGGCCAAGCTCCCCACCGACGTGCAGCTCACCACACCGGGGATGGTGCTCGGCTCGCCGCACTTCATCTCGCCCGAGCGGGCCATGGGCCAGGACTTCGGGCCGCCGAGCGACCTGTTCTCCCTGGGCGTGACCCTCTACACGGCGGTGGAGGGCCGGCCCCCGTTCGACAAGGGCGACCCGATCGAGACCATGCACGCCGTGGTCGAGGACCCGCCGGCCACGCCGCAGCGCAGCGGCCCGCTGACCCGGGTGCTGATGGGGCTGCTGGAGAAGGACCCGGCCCGCCGCCTCGACGTGCACACCTCCCGCGCGATGCTGCGCGAGCTGCTCGCCGGCCCGCTGACCAGCACCGCCACCGCGGTCAACTCGGTCACCGACCCGTACGCGGTGGTGCCGGTCAAGCCGCGCCCGCCCGTCGTCGCGCCGCCGCCCGCCGAGGAGCCGAAGCCCAGCGGGCAGATCGGCGGCCGGGCGATGCTCGCCCCCGGCGAGTCGCTGACCGACCGGCTGGCCGAGCTGCGCCGGGGCGAGAAGGGCAAGAAGAAGACCGCCGCCGCCGCGAGCGCCGCCGCGCTGGACGACACCAGCGCCGACGCGCTCGCCGGCCCGCTGCACACCCCCACCGGGGCGATGACCGCGCCGCCCCCGCCGCCGCCGGCCGGCCGCACGTACGGCGGCCCGGCGGAGGCGACCCAGCGGGTCGACGCGGGCAACGCCGCGCCGGAGGCCACCCAGCGGATGACGTACGGCGGCCCCGCCGACGCCACCCAGCGCGTGCCCCAGGGCGGCTCGCCCGACGCGACGCAGCGGGTCCCCGGCTTCGGCGGCGGTGCGGCCGACGCCACCCAGCAGGTGCCCGGCTTCGGCGGCGGCTCGCCCGACGCGACGCAGCAGGTGCCGTTCGGGCCCCGGCCGGAGGCGACGCAGCGGGTCACCTACGGCAGCCAGCCCGACGCCACCCAGCCGGTCCCCGGCTTCGGCGGCTCCCCCGACGCCACCCAGCGCGTCGGCGGCGGGGCATACGGCGGCGGCCAGTGGTCGGTGCCCGGCACCGGCCAGCCGTGGGCCACCCCGGCCGCCGGCGCGCCCGCCCCGGCCACCGGCGGCGGAGCGGCCGGCCGCCTCGTCGCCACCGTCAAGGGCTGGCCGCGCAAGGTGCAGCTCGCCGCGGCCGGCGGCCTCGCCGTGCTGCTGCTGGTCGCCGTGTTCGCCTTCACCGGCGACGACCCGGAGCCGCCGGCCACCCCGCAGGGGCAGCCGAGCGTGGGCGCGCCCGCCGGGCCCGGGGTGGAGATGCAGGAGCAGTCGGCCAAGGGCGTCACCGTGCAGGTGCCGAAGGGCTGGGAGCGCCGCAGCGCCGACGGGGCCGTGTGGGTCGACTACGTCGACCCGGAGGACAACGGCCGCAAGGTGCGCATCCTCTCCGAACGGTGGAGCACCTCGTCGATGCGCTGGGCCGAGTCCGCCGCGAACGGCCTGCGCAGCCGGTCGGCCTCCTGCCAGAAGCCGTACAACCAGGTGTCGATGACCGAGCAGGAGCTCGACGGCAAGGCGGCGGCGGAGTTCGAATACACGTGCGGCGAGGGCGACACCAAGCGGCACGGCGTGTGGCGCGGGGTGGTGCACGAGGGCAAGGTCTACTCGTTCTACCTCTCCTCGACCGACGCCCGGTTCGCCGAGAGCAAGCCGATCTTCGATCAGATGGTGGCGTCGTTCAAGCTCGGCGGCGGGAGCAACTGACCCCGGCCGGGCGACCCGACGCCGGTCGGCTCGGGCCGGCGCGACACCGGCCCGGCCGGGCCGACGTGACGTGGTGATCCGCCGCCGTGCTATCAAGAGCCATGGCGGCGGAACCCACTGACCTTGACGAGACGCGCGACCGCGACGGCGCGCGCGACCTCGACGACCTTCGCGACCAGGCCCGGCGGTGGCTCGACGACGACCCCGATCCGGCCACCCGCGACGAGCTCCAGGCGGTGCTCGACGGGCTGCCGGCGAGCGCGCCCGAGCTGGCCGACCGGTTCGCCGGGCCGCTGACCTTCGGCACCGCCGGGCTGCGCGGCCCGCTGCGCGCCGGCCCCAACGGGATGAACCTGGCCGTCGTCACCCAGGCCGCGGCCGGGCTCGTCGCCTGGCTCGCCGCCCAGGACGCCACCGGCCCGCTGGTCATCGGGTACGACGCCCGGCACGGCTCGCGGGAGTTCGCCGAGCGCACCGCCCAGGTCGCCACCGGCGCGGGCCGCGCCGCGCTGCTGCTGCCCCGCCCGCTGCCCACCCCCGTGCTCGCGTACGCGGTGCGGCAGCTCGACGCGGCGGCCGGCGTGATGGTGACCGCCAGCCACAACCCGCCGCAGGACAACGGCTACAAGGTCTACCTCGGCGCGCAGCTCGGCGGCGAGCTGGGCGCGGGGGCGCAGATCGTGCCGCCCGCCGACGCCGGCATCGAGGCCGCCATCCGGGCGGTCGGCCCCCTCGCCGACGTGCCGCTGGGCCCGGCCGGGCAGGTCGTCGGCGACGACGTCGTCGTCTCGTACGTCGACCGGGCCGCCGCTGTGGTCGACCCGGCGGGGGCCCGACGGCTGAAGGTGGCCTACACGCCGCTGCACGGCGTCGGCGCGGCCGTGCTGACCGCGGCCTTCGCCCGCGCCGGCTTCGGCATCCCCGGCGTGGTGCCCGAGCAGGCGGTGCCGGACCCGGACTTCCCGACCGTCAGCTTCCCCAACCCGGAGGAGCCGGGGGCCATCGACCGCCTCGTCGGCCTCGCCCGGCGCACCGACGCGGACCTGGCCATCGCCAACGACCCCGACGCGGACCGCTGCGCGGTGGCCGTCCGCGACGGGGGTGCGACGGCTGCGTCGGGTGCTGCGGGCGCGGCGGGCGTCGCCGGCCCGGCGGGCGCGAACGGGTCCGGCGGCTGGCGGATGCTGCGCGGCGACGAGGTGGGCGTGCTGCTCGCCGACCATCTCATGCGCCGGGGCGTGCAGGGCCTCTACGCCACCACCATCGTGTCGTCGTCCCTGCTGCGGGCCATGTGCGCCGCCCGGGGCCTGCCCTACGACGAGACGCTCACCGGGTTCAAGTGGATCGTCCGGGCCGGCGGCGGCTCCGCCCCGCTCGTGTACGGCTACGAGGAGGCGCTGGGCTACTGCGTCGCCCCGGAACACGTACGCGACAAGGACGGCATCACCGCCGCGCTGACCGTCGCCGAGCTGGCCGCCGGCCTGAAGGCGCAGGGGCGCACCCTCACCGACCGGCTCGACGAGCTGGCCGCCGAGTTCGGCGTGCACCACACCGACCAGCTCTCGGTGCGGGTCGACGACCTGCGGATCATCGCCGACACGATGGCCCGGGTGCGGGCGGCCACCCCGACGACGCTGCTCGGGCAGCCGGTGACCGAGGCGCGGGACCTGCTCCCCGAGGCGGACGTGGTGATCCTGCGCAACGAGGCGGCCCGGGTGGTGATCCGCCCGTCGGGCACCGAGCCGAAGCTGAAGGCGTACCTGGAGGTGGTGGAGCCGGTCGCGGACGGCGACGTGCCGGCGGCGCGCAGCCGCGCGGCGGCGGCGCTGGCGGCCCTCCGCACGGAAATCGCCGCCCTGGTGCAAGGAAGGGCCCCCTATTAACGCCTACGGTATAGAAGGGTTCCCTTCTTACCTCTGAGACGGCGGGAGGCCGCCGGACAGCCGGCCATTCTCGAATGGGATCGGTCTGGCGCGCCGCGTGTTCGACGGGGGCGGAGGGGCCGCGCGGGCGGTGTGCCCGTGCCGCCCCGCCGGGCCCGCTGGCTGCACGGATCACGGCGGCGGGCAGCGCCGGCGCCGAGACCGCACACACCAACCCGGCGTGATCCCTTGCTTACCAACGGTTCGACTCACTAGCATCGGCACATCAGCTCCCACCATTTCCCGACGCCTTTGGCATTCGATTCCTTCGACGTTGCAAATGCGGTGTCCGGGTGTTGCATCTCCGGCGGAAAGGTGTTGCACGGTGCGTGAAACACACGGCTCGACCGTGCCGCGACGGCAGCTCGGCAGGCTGCTCACCCAGCTCCGCGAGAGCGCCCACGTCAGCTGACGGTGATCCTCAGCGAGGCGGTGCTGCGCCGCCCGGTGCCGGGCCGGGCGGTGATGGCCGACCAGCTCCGGCACCTGCTGGCCGTCGGCGAGCGGCACAACATCACCGTCCGGGTGCTGCCGCTGGCCGCCGGGCCGCCGTTGGCCGCCGAGGCCGGCACGTTCGTGCTGCTCGACTTCCCGCTCTCGGCGCTCGGCGCGCCGACCGAGCCGCCGACCGTCTACGTCGAGGGGCTCACCGGCGCGCTCTACCTCGACCAGCCGGCGGAGATCGCCGCGTACGAACGGGTCTGGTCCGGCCTGGATTCCCTCGCCCTCGGCGAGGGACAATCAGCGGAGCTGATCGATGCCATCCGGGGAGAGTGCTATGAGTGACCTGACCGACGCCCGCTGGCGCACCAGCACCCGCAGCGGCACCAACGGCGGCGACTGCGTCGAGGTCGCCGACAACCTCGCCGGCATCGTCGGCATCCGCGACAGCAAGGACCCGGGCGGGCCGGCCCTCACCGTCCCGCCCGCCGCCTGGTCCGCCTTCGTCGCCGGGGTCAAGGCCGACCGCCTCGCTCCCTGACGGTCCCTCGCCCCTCGGGATGCCGCCTCAGGCGCGCCGGCTCACGGGCCGTCGCCCCTGGAGCCGCCTCAGGGCCGCCGTTACCGGGGTCGCCGCCCCAGGGCCGCTGTTCCAGGGGCCCGCCGCCCCAGCGCCGCCGCCTGAGAGGCCGCCGTTTCAGCGGTCGCCGCCTCAGGCGCGCTTGCCGAGGGCGGCGTCGACCGCCTGACCCAGGGCGGTGACGACCAGGGCCACCGAGGGGCGCACCACCGAGTCGTCCAGGCTGACGGTGCCGGAGAAGCCGGCCCCGCCCGCGATCTCCTCCAGCCGCCGCCGGGCGTCGACGGCGGCGTCGCCGGTCAGGCCGAGCGCCGGCTCCATCCGCAGCACCGCGACCAGGGTGGCCAGCGCCGCCGTCGCCTCGTCGGGGAGCTGCCCGCCGGCCAGCGCCTCGGCGAGCCGCCGCCGGGTGTCCTCCTCCACCGTGGCGTCCGCCGTCGGGTAGCGGTGCACGTGGATGAAGCCCAGCTCCGTCTCCTCGACGTCGCGCACCACGCCCCGGGCGACCAGGTCGCCGAGGATCCGGTCGCGCAGGCCGTGCCGCAGCCGCTGCACCCACGACGACGGGCTGTGCGGGGTGTCGGCGGCCATCCGGCCCAGGACCTCGTCGAGGATCGGCTCGCCGGTGGGCGCGGGGTCCGTGACCACCAGGTTCCCGTCGGCGTACGCGACCCGGCCGGCGAGGGCCAGCTCGATCAGCACGGCGGCGGCCATCCCGAGGTCGAGGCTGATCCGCGGCATGGTCGCCTTGCCGGATTCATCGTCGTACGCGAGGAGCAGCAACTCCTCGGCCAGCGCAACACCAGTCATGGCCCGAGACGGTAGCGCCTGAGCGCACCCCCGCGCGCCCCAACTCGCCCCGCCGAGCGCACCCACCTGACGAGCCGGCTCGCCCCGCGCCAGCCGCCCGGGTGAGAAGGGGACCCTTCTATACCGTAAGCGTTAATAGGGGGCCCTTCCTTGCACCTCAGAAGCGGGGCATGCCGCCGAACTGGCGGTCGCCCGCGTCGCCGAGGCCCGGGACGATGAACATCCTGTCGTTGAGACCCTCGTCGATCGAGGCGGTGACCAGGCGCAGCGGCAGACCGGACTCCTCCAGCCGCCGGATGCCGACGGGCGCGGCGAGCACGCAGAGCACGGTGATGTCGGTGCAGCCCCGGTCGGCGAGCAGCCGGCAGCAGTGCTCCAGGGAGCCGCCGGTGGCGAGCATCGGGTCGAGGACGAGGACGGGCAGGCCGGCGAGGTCGCGGGGCAGCGACTCCATGTAGGCGCGCGGCTCGTACGTCTCCTCGTCGCGGGCGAGGCCGACGAAGCCCATGGACGACTCGGGGAGCAGGCCGAGCGCGGCGTCGGCCATGCCGAGGCCGGCCCGCAGCACGGGCACGAGCAGCGGCGGGTTGGCCAGCCGGGTGCCCTCGGCACCGGTGACGGGGGTCTGCACCGGGTACTTCTCGACGGGGAAGGAGCGGGCGGCCTCGTACACGAGCATGGTGGTCAGCTCGTGCAGCGCGGCCCGGAAGGAGGAGGAGTCGGTGCGCGCGTCCCGCATGGCGGTCAGCCGCGACTGGGCGAGCGGGTGATCGATGACGTGTACGTCCACGATCGGTCAACCTACCGGTCGGTCGGGTCCCGGGACACGGGGAGCGACGCCGCTCACCTCCACGGCCGACGGGGCGCCTCCATGACCGGCGGGGCGATCACGTGACCAAGATCACGGGGCGCGCGGGTGCGTAGACTTCCCGGCATGACGGCGACAGCGACGTCGGCCCGGTCGGATCTCTCCGAGCTGGGACGATCCGAGACCGCTCTGCGGACCTTCCTGCACGGCCTGCCGGGCGTGGACCAGGTCGGCGCGGAGCAGCGGGCGGCCCAGCTCGGCACCCGCTCCATCAAGACCACGGCCAAGGCCCAGGCGATCGACCTGGCCATCCGGATGGTCGACCTGACCACCCTCGAAGGGGCCGACACCCCCGGCAAGGTGCGGGCGCTCGCGGCCAAGGCGCTGCGCCCCGACCCGGCCGACCCGTCCTGCCCGCACGTCGGCGCGGTCTGCGTCTACCCCGCGATGGTGCCGCACGTGGCCGAGGTGCTGCGGGGCAGCGGCGTGCACCTGGCCAGCGTGGCGACCGCCTTCCCGTCGGGCCAGGCCCCGCTGGAGGTCAAGCTCGCCGACACCCGGGCCGCCGTGGCGGCCGGCGCGGACGAGATCGACATGGTGATCAACCGGGGCGCGTTCCTGGCGGGGCGCTACCGGGAGGTCTACGACGAGATCGTGGCCACCAAGCAGGCGTGCGGGGACGCCCACCTGAAGGTGATCCTGGAGACCGGCGAGCTGGCCACCTACGACAACGTGCGCCGGGCGTCCTGGCTGGCGATGCTGGCCGGCGGCGACTTCATCAAGACCTCCACGGGCAAGGTGCCGGTCGCGGCGACCCTGCCGGTGACCCTGGTGATGCTGGAGGCGGTCCGCGACTTCCGTGCCGCCACCGGGCGGCAGGTCGGCGTGAAGCCGGCCGGCGGGATCAAGACCACCAAGGACGCGATCAAGTACCTGGTCCTGGTCAACGAGACCGTCGGCGGCGACTGGCTGGACCCGGACTGGTTCCGCTTCGGTGCGTCCAGCCTGCTCAACGACCTGCTCATGCAGCGCACCAAGCTGACGACCGGCGTCTACTCCGGTCCCGACTACTTCACCCTGGACTGAGCGTGATCTTCGAATACGCCCCCGCGCCCGAGTCGCGTGCGATCGTCGACCTCAGGCCGTCCTACGGCCTGTTCATCGACGGCGAGTTCGTCGCCGGCGAGGACCTCCACAAGACGGTCAACCCGGCCACCGAGGAGGTGCTCGCCGAGGTCGTCTGGGCCGGCGGGGCCGAGGTGGACCGCGCGGTCCGCGCCGCCCGTACCGCGTACGAGAAGGTGTGGGGCCCGATGCCGGGCCGGGACCGGGCCAAGTACCTGTTCCGGATCGCCCGGATCATCCAGGAGCGCTCCCGCGAGCTGGCCGTGCTGGAGTCCCTCGACAACGGCAAGCCGATCCGGGAGTCCCGGGACGTCGACCTGCCGCTGGTCGCCGCGCACTTCTTCTACTACGCGGGCTGGGCCGACAAGCTGGCGCACGCCGGGTTCGGCCCGAGCCCCCGGCCGCTGGGCGTGGCCGCGCAGGTCATCCCGTGGAACTTCCCGCTGCTCATGCTGGCCTGGAAGATCGCCCCGGCGCTGGCCGCCGGCAACACGGTGGTGCTCAAGCCGGCGGAGACCACCCCGCTGACCGCGCTGCTGTTCGCCGAGATCTGCCAGCAGGCCGACCTGCCGGCCGGCGTGGTCAACATCGTCACCGGCGCGGGCGACACCGGCCGGGCGCTGGTGGAGCACCCGGGCGTGGACAAGGTCGCGTTCACCGGCTCGACCGAGGTGGGCAAGGCCATCGCCCGGTCCGTCGCGGGCACCCGCAAGAAGGTGACCCTGGAGCTGGGCGGCAAGGCCGCGAACATCGTCTTCGACGACGCGCCGGTCGACCAGGCGGTCGAGGGGATCGTCAACGGCATCTTCTTCAACCAGGGGCACGTGTGCTGCGCCGGGTCGCGGCTGCTGGTGCAGGAGTCGGTCGCCGAGCAGGTGCTGGAGTCGCTGAAGCGCCGGATGGCGCTGCTGCGGGTCGGCGACCCGCTGGACAAGAACACCGACATCGGCGCGATCAACTCGGCCGAGCAGCTCGCCCGCATCCGCGAGCTGTCCGACGCGGGCGCGGCCGAGGGGGCGCAGCGCTGGTCGCCGCCGTGCGAGCTGCCCGAGCGCGGGTTCTGGTTCGCGCCGACGATCTTCACGGGGGTCACCCAGGCGCACCGGGTCGCCCGGGAGGAGATCTTCGGCCCGGTGCTGTCCGTGCTGACGTTCCGCACCCCGGCCGAGGCCGTCGAGAAGGCCAACAACACGCCGTACGGGCTGTCGGCCGGGATCTGGACCGACAAGGGTTCCCGGATCCTGTGGCTGGCCGACCGGCTGCGCGCCGGGGTGGTGTGGGCCAACACGTTCAACAAGTTCGACCCGACCTCGCCGTTCGGGGGCTACAAGGAGTCGGGCTACGGTCGCGAGGGCGGCCGGCACGGGCTGGAGGGGTACCTCGATGTCTGAGCGGGTCGCGGTGCGCAAGACGTACAAGCTCTTCATCGGCGGGAAGTTCCCGCGCAGCGAGTCGGGACGGTCGTATCTCGTGCAGGACTCCAACGTGTCGCTGGCCTCCCGCAAGGACGCCCGGGACGCCGTCGTCGCCGCCCGCGCCGCCGTTAAGGGGTGGGCCGGGGCGACCGCGTACAACCGGGGTCAGATCCTCTACCGGGTCGCCGAGATGCTGGAGGGCCGCCGCGAGCAGTTCGTGGCGCTGGGCGTGCCGGGCGACGAGGTCGACGCGGCGATCGACCGCTGGGTCTGGTACGCGGGCTGGTCCGACAAGCTCCCCCAGGTCTACGGCGGCGCGAACCCGGTCGCCGGGCCGTACTTCAACCTGTCCGCGCCCGAGCCGACGGGCGTGGTGGCCGTGGTGGCCCCGGCGGCCCCGGCGCTGCTCGGCCTGGTCAGCGTGATCGCCCCGGCGATCGTCACCGGCAACACGGTGGTGGTGGCGGCCTCCCCGACCGAGCCGCTGGCGGCGGTGACCCTGGCCGAGGTGCTGGCCACCTCCGACCTGCCGGGCGGGGTGGTGAACGTCCTCACCGGCGCGCTCACCGAGACCGTGCCGACGCTGGCCGCGCACATGGACGTCAACGCGATCGACCTGACCGGGGTGGCCGACGCGGCGCTCGCCGCCGACCTGGAGGTCAAGGCGGCGGAGAACCTGAAGCGGGTGCTCCGGCCGGCCGCGGCCGACCACGACTGGCACGCCGACCCGGGCGTCACGCGGATGACGGCGCTGCTGGAGACGAAGACGGTGTGGCATCCGAAGGGGGTCTAGCTTGTGGGTTTTCGGGGGGAGCCCGCCCGCTCCGGGCGGTCAGGCTTGATCCCTCCGCGGGCGGGCTCCCCCCGAAAACCTGACCTGGGCCGAGCCGCGTGAGGGTTGCGGCTCACGTGTCCCGCCTCTGGGAGGGGTCTACTACGGGGGGTAGGATTCATGCGTGACGCGGCTGGGTGATCTTGAGCGGGCGGTGATGGACGTGCTGTGGGACACCGTCCCGGGCACGTCGGACGGGGCGACCGTGCGCGAGGTCGCCGAGGCCCTCGACGGCCGCGAGCTGGCGTACACCACGGTGATGACCGTGCTGGACCGGCTCGCCGGCAAGGGCATGGTGCGCCGCCAGCGGGAGGGGCGGGCCTGGCGCTACCAGGCCGCGGCCAGCCGCGAGGCGCACATCGCCCAGCTCATGCTCGACGCCCTGGACCTCGGCGGCAGCCGGGACGCCGCGCTGGTGCGCTTCGCCCGGTCGGTGACCGGCACCGAGGCCGAGGTGCTGCGCGCCGCCCTCGGCACCGAGGCGGCCGCCCCGCCGGCCGAGCGCGCCGGGGCGGGACCGCTGGCCGACCGGGTCGACGCCCCACGGGCCGACCGGGCCGGGCAGCCCGCCCTCGCCGACGAGGCGACGGACCGGTAGGGCCGGCGTCATGGCGTACGCCGTGCACTTCGCCGGGGCGGTCCTGGCCTGCTACCTGACGGCGCAGGTCCTGGCGGCGTCGACCTGGACGTGGCGGGCCCCCCGGGTGGCGATCGTCTGCTGGCAGGCGGTCGGGCTGGCGCTGGGGCTCTCCGCGATGGGCCTGCCGATGGCGCTCGGCGTGGCCCCGTACGAACGGCCCACCGGAGGCGCGCTGCTCGCCCTGGCCGACGACCTGGCCCACGGCACCCTGCCGGCCGGGCTCGGCGCGGTCCACCTCGGCCTCGTCGGGGTCGGCTTCGGCATCGGGGCGGTGCTGCTCGCCACGACGGTACGCAGCGTGCAGGCCACCGTCCGGGCCCAGCGGCGGCACCGGGACCTGCTCGCCCTGGTGGCCCGGCGGGACCCGGAGGTGCCCGGGGCGCTGGTGCTGGACCACCCGGGCGCGGCGGCCTACTGCCTGCCGGGCGTGCGGCCCCGGGTGGTGGTCAGCGCCGGGGCACTGAGCATGCTCGACCGGGCCGAGTTGGCGGCGGTGCTGACCCACGAGCGGGCGCACGCGCAGGAGCGGCACGACCTCGTGCTGCTGCCGTTCACCGCGCTGTGCCGGGCGCTGCCCTGGTTCCGCTGGGTGCGCGACGCGCACGAGCGGGTCGCGCTGCTGGTCGAGATGCGCGCCGACGACAAGGCCCGCGAGGTGCACGCCGAGGCGCCCCTGGCGGGGGCGCTGCGCCGGTTCGCGGCGGCCGGCCACCGGATCACCCCGGCCGGCACGCTCGGGCTCGGCGACCGGGACCTGGACGTACGCGTCCAGCGGCTGCTGGTCGCCGACCGGCCGCCCCGGCTGCTCGGGGCCGCCGCGCTGACGGTGGCGGCCAACCTGGTCGCGCTGCCGGTCTCCCTCTTCCTGAGCTGAATCGCCGCTCCCGTTGATCATGTCAGCGAGCAGCGGCAGATCAGGTCGGCGGGCTGGCGGGATCCGGCGGCCGGGACACCGCCACGACGCCGACATGATCAACGACCTCCTGGCGCTGCCGTTCCTGCCGGCCCTACTAGGCTTCCAGGCGATGTGCTGGTGGGTGTTCCGGGGACGGACCGACGGCAGGACACCGGTGTACCGGTGAACCGCCGTCCCTTCGACCCGCGTCTGCTGCGTCGGGTCCCCGCGGCCCGACGCGACCTCGCCGTGCTCGCGGTCCTCGGCGGGCTGACGGCGCTGCTGGTCGTGGGGCAGGCCACCGCCCTCGCCACGGTGCTGGCCAGCGCGCTCGACGGGCGGCTGGCCCGGCCGGCGCTCGCCGGGTTCCTGGCCGCCGTGGCCGGCCGGGCGCTGGTCGCCTGGGCGCAGGGCACGGTGGCGGCGCGGGCCGCCGCGACGGTCAAGGCCGCGCTGCGGGCCGACCTGCTCGCCGCCGTCGGCCGGCACGGGCCCGGCTGGGTAGCCGGGCAGCGGGCCGGGCAGCTCGCCACGCTGGCCGGGCGCGGGCTGGACGCCCTGGACGCGTACTTCACCGGCTACCTGCCGCAGCTCGTGCTCAGCGTCACCGTGCCGGTGGCCGTGCTGGCCCGGATCACCTTCGCCGACTGGGGCTCGGCCGTCATCATCGCGCTGACCCTGCCGCTGATCCCGGTCTTCGGCGCGCTGCTCGGCTGGCAGGCGCAGGCCGCCACCGAGCGGCAGTGGCGGCGGCTGTCGACGCTGGGCGGGCACTTCCTCGACATGGTCGCCGGGCTGCCCACGCTGCGCGCGTTCGGCCGGGCCCGCAGCCAGGTCGAGGTGGTCCGCCGGATGGCCGACGGGCACCGGGCAGCGACGATGCGGACGCTGCGCATCGCGTTCCTGTCCGCGCTGGTGCTGGAGCTGGTCGCCACGCTGTCGGTGGCGCTGGTGGCGGTGCCGGTCGGCATCCGGCTGCTCGGCGGCGGGATCACGCTCGCCACCGCGCTGCTGGTGCTGCTGCTCACCCCGGAGGCGTACCTCCCGCTGCGGGCGGCCGGCAGCCGGTTCCACGCCAGCATGGAGGGGCTCACCGCGCTGGACGAGGCGCTGACCCTCTCCGCCACCGACCCGGGCGCCCCCGCCGGGCCCACGGCCGCCGCGACGCCCGCCGGGGCGCGGCCCGCCCCCGACGGGCGCGGCGAGATCCGGTTCGAGGGCGTGACCGTCGCGTACGAGCGGACCGTGGCGCTGCGGGACGTCACGCTGACGATCCGGCCCGGCGAGCGGATCGCGATCGTCGGGCCGAGCGGGGCGGGCAAGAGCACCCTGCTCAACCTGCTGCTCGGCTTCGTCGCCCCGACGTCCGGGCGGGTCACCGTCGGCGGCGTCGACCTGGCCGGCGCGGACCCCGACGGCTGGCGGCGTCAGGTCGCCTGGGTGCCGCAACGGGCCCATCTCTTCGCCGCCCCGCTCGCCGACAACATCCGGCTCGGCGCCCCCGGCACGCCCGCCGCCGCGCTCGCCGACGCGGTCACCGCCGCCGCGCTGGACGAGGTGGTCGCCGCCCTGCCCGACGGGCTCGACACCGTGCTCGGCGAGCGCGGGCACGGCCTGTCCAGCGGCCAACGGCAGCGGGTCGCGCTGGCGCGGGCGTTCCTGCGGGACGCACCGGTGGTGCTGCTGGACGAACCGACCGCGCGGCTGGACACCGCCAGCGAGGCCGGGGTGCTGGCCGCCACCCGTCGGCTCGTCGCCGGGCGGACCGCCCTGCTGGTGGCCCACCGCCCGGCGCTGCTCGCCGACGCCGACCGGATCCTGCGGATCGACGACGGCCGGGTCACCGAGCTGACCCCCGGCGCAGCGGCTCCCGGCCCGGCGGTTCCCGGCGCAACAGTTGCCGACTCGGCGGCTTCCGGGGCAGCGGCTTGCGGTCCCGGCGCGGGGGTGGCCGCCGCGCCGACCGGAGAGGAGGCGGCCCGATGAGCACCGGCGGGGACGCCCGGGCCGCCGAGCGGGCCGTGCTGCGGCTGGCCCGGCCGTACCTGGGCCGGCTGGTCGGCGCGGGGCTGCTCGCCGCCGCCACCGAGTTCGCCGGGTTGGCCCTGATGGCCACCGCCACCTGGCTGCTGATGAGCGCCGCCGGCCGGCCGCCGCTGGACCGGCTCACCGTGGCCATCGTCGCGGTGCGGGCGCTGGCGATCAGCCGGGGCGTGTTCCGCTACACCGAGCGCCTCGCCGGCCACGACGCCGTGCTGCGGATGATCACCGACGTCCGGGCCGGGGTCTTCGCCGCCCTGGCCGCCCGGCGCGACGCCGCCCGGCAACGCACCGGGGACGCGCTGAGCCGGCTCGTGTCCGACGTGGAGGCCGTGCAGGACCTGCTGCTGCGGGTGCTCGTCCCGGGGGCCGCCGCGGCGACGGTCGGCGTGCTGGCCGTGGCCGGGGCCGCCGTCGTGTCGCTCCCCGCCGCCGGGGTGCTGGCGCTGGGCCTGCTCGTCGCCGGGGTGGCCCTGCCGCTCGCGGCCACCGCGCTGACCCGGCACGCCGCCGACCAGGTGGCTCCGCTGCGCGGCGCGCTCGCCACGGACGCCGTGGACCTCACCCACGGCGCGGCCGACCTGGCCGCGTTCGGGGCGGCCGGGCACGCGCTGGCCGCCGCCGACGACCGGGCCCGCCGGCTGGCCCGGCTGGAACGGCGGCTCGCCGCGACCGGCTTCGCCGTGGACGCCGCCGGCGTGCTGATCGCCGGGGCGACCGCCGGCACGGTGGTGGTCACCGCGCTGCGCGGCGGCGTCGGCGGGGTGCTGGTCGGCGTGCTCGCGGTGGGTTCGCTGGCTGCCGTCGAGGTGGCGCTCGCGCTGGTCGGAGCCGCCCGGCAGCGCACCCAGCTGCGGGCCGGGCTGGTCCGGGTGGCCGCCCTGCTGACCGCCCCGGAGACCGGCGGAGCCGGCGGGGCCGGCGCCGCCGGGACCGGAGCCACGGCCGGCGGTGCGGGTGCCGGCGGGAGCGGGGCCACGGCCGGCGGAGCGGGCACCGGCGGGAGCGGGGCCGCCCGCACCGGGGACGGCGGGGCCGCTCCGGCCGCCGGTGCCACCGCCATCGGCCCGGCCCCGCACGACGTGCGCTTCGACGAGGTCACCGTGCGGTACCGGGCCGGTGCCGCCCCGGCCCTCGACCGGTTCACCCTCGACCTGCCGGCCGGCCGCCGGATCGCCGTGGTCGGGCCGAGCGGCGCCGGCAAGAGCACCCTCGCCGCCGTCCTCACCGGCACGGTGCACCCGGCGGAGGGCCGGGTCACCCTCGACGGGGCCGACCTGTCGGCGTACCCGGAAGAGGAGCTGCCCCGGGCCGTCGGCGGCCTGCTCGCCGAGGCGTACGTCTTCCACGCCACGGTCCGGGAGAACCTGCTGCTCGGCCGGCCCGCCGCCGACGAGGCGGCGCTGACCGCCGCGACCCGGGCGGCCGGGCTGCTGGACTGGGTACGCGCCCAGCCGGCCGGCTGGGACACGGTGGTCGGCGAGGAGGGCGGTCAGCTCTCCGGCGGCCAGCGGCAGCGCCTCGCGCTGGCCCGGGCGCTGCTCGCCGCGCCCGGGGTGCTGGTGCTCGACGAGCCGACCGAAGGGCTCGACCCGGCCGCCGCCGACGCGGTGCTCGCCTCGGCGCTCGCGGCGACCCCCGCCGGGCACTCGGTGCTGCTGATCAGCCACCGGCTCAGCGGGCTCGCCGGCCTCGACGAGATCGTGGTGCTCGACGCCGGCCGGGTGGTCCAGCGCGGCCGGCACGACGAGCTGGTCGCCGCGCCGGGCTGGTACCGGGACCAGTGGCTGCTCCAGGAGGCGGCCGAGCGCGGTTACCTGGCGCTGACGCCCCGCCCCTGAGCCGACTCCGGGATTCCCCGGGCGCGCCGGCGTCCCGCGCGCCCGTTCGTCACCCATCGCAACCGGGACCGCCCGACGCACCCACGTCCACTCCCTCCTTTGCTCTGCACCCGAATACGCAATGGTTGACGCAGGGTGACCGCGTGCGGGACCCGAAGCGGCACACCCGGTTCCCATCCGCGCGGCCCGGCCAGGTGTTGCGCGAATGGGTGCAGAGCAAAGGGGGTGGAAAAAGTCATCCCGGTCGAGTCCCATCGACCGTCACGCAGAGCAAGACACGTCCTCTCGACGGCAACCGCCGCCGACCGTCACTAAGGGTGACTGGAGTGCGGCGGGTGGGGAGCGCGGGACAGGCACGAGGGGCGCAGGGCAGGTACGGGGGATGGCAGGGCAGGCGCGGAGGATGGTGGGACAGGTCGGGCCCGCAGCACCAGCGGGGTGTTGCCGAGGAACTGCCGGCGGTCGCGCGGGACTTCCGCCAGTCGGCCCGTTCCCCGGCGAGAGCACGGCGGGGGCGCGGCGAGAGCACGGCGACCCGCGCATAGGCACCTGCCACTTGGGAGCCACGCGGACCGGCACCGGGGTGCGGGCACCGGCCTCCCGGAGTCGCACACTAGGGTATGTGCCCAGAGTCACTCGGCGGCCGGAGACGCCGCCGGGTGGGCAGCCCGAAGCACACGGAGGTCAGCGTGGCCCGCCAGTCGCCCCAACGGCCCGACGCCGACGAGCCCGAGCTCGACGAGACCGACGGCACCCTCGACGAGGTCGAGGAGGACGCCGAGCGCCCGTCGGCGCGCGAAGCCGACCGCGCGCTCTGGGACGAGC
Source organism: Micromonospora sp. WMMD712 (assembly GCF_029581295.1). Lineage (NCBI taxonomy): Bacteria > Bacillati > Actinomycetota > Actinomycetes > Micromonosporales > Micromonosporaceae > Micromonospora > Micromonospora sp. WMMD712. Next base: position 5,638,101 of record NZ_CP120743.1, on the reverse strand, counting down.
TGCGGATCGACCCGGTCGAGATCGCCCTGCCCGCTGGCACCGGCTTCACGCTGCGGGCGTACCGACCGGCACGGGAGCTGACCCCGACCGACGTCGCCGAGCGCGACCAGGACGACCCATTCCTGGCCCGCAGGCAGGCGGTCGAGACCGACGACGAGGACGACGACGAGGTCGTCATCCTCGACGAGGAACTGGCCGCCGAGTTCGCCGAGGCCGACGCCGAGGAGGCCGAGGAGGCGGACGGGAAGTCCCGCCGTCGCAAGAAGGCCGCCGCCGACGACACCGCAGACGGCGACGGCGACGCCGACGCCGAGGCGACGGAGGAGCCGGACGAGGACGAGGACGAGGCGGGCGACGAGGAGGTGCCGGTCTTCCTCAGCCACCGGGGCAAGTTGCTGCTGTTCAAGACGCCCGAGTCGCTCGTCAGCTTCGTCAGGTCCGGCGCACCCAACGACATGTCTCAACTGGACAGCTGGAATGAACTGTCCGAACGGGTGGAACCGGCCGACATCGTCCCGCTCGACGAGGACACCTACGAGCTCGACCTGGTCGTGGAGAACCTGCGGGGCGGGCACGACACCTGGGACTCGACCCTGCTGATCGAGGCCGGCGAGGTGGCCCGGGACATCGCGTACGCGCTGCGGCTGCCCGCGGTGCTGGACATGCTCTCCGCCGGCTCCAGCCTCGACGACCTGGACGAAGCCCTGCGGGCCACCGCGAACGGCGGGATCGGGGGCTTCCTCGGTCGGCGTCGGCTCAAGAAGATCGGCGCGCAGACGGCGAGTCTCGGGTGGCGCACCATTGTCGGCAAGATCTCTGCGGTCGTGGACTGGCGCGACTGACGCGTTCCAGGGAGCATCAGTCTCTGGCAGAGAAAGACCTCAGTCCCGGGAGGAGGACGACGCCGTGGCGCTCGTGCGCGTGTACTGCGGTCTGGCCTCGGCGGATCCGGCCGACCGACCGGCCTCGGCCGGTTCGACGCTGACGTCCGCTGTGGTCGACGACGCAGGTCGGCTGCTCCATGTCTGCGAGATCGGCGACGACCCGGCCGGCTACGCCCAGCTGGTCGCGCTGCTCGTGGAGCGGTCGGGCGGGCCGAGCGGGGCCGCGATCGCCGCCGACAGCGACGACCACACGGTCACCTCGCTGCTGAGCGCCGCCGGGCGTCCCCTGGCCATCGCGGACGACGACTCCGTCGACGACTTCGCCGAGCGGTTCGCCGACGACGACTCGCTGGAGGAGATGCAGTCCCCGCCGGCCGAGCGTCGGGCGGTCGGGCTGGCCCGGGCCCTCCAGGCAGGCGCGCTGTCGGCGGTCACGCTGCCGGCGCCCCGGGACCTCGCCGGCTACAAGCAGGTCCTCTCGGCGCACGCCGCGCTCGCCAGCGGCCGGCACTCCGCCGCCGTGGCGCTGCGCGAGGTGCTGCGGGAGCTCTACCCGGCCGCCCTGCGCGCGTACCCGGACCCGGCCGAGCCGGTCGCCCTGGCCGTGCTGGACGCCCTGCCCGAGCCCGGCATGCTGGGCGGGACGATCGCCCGGGGTCGAGAGGTGTCGGTGGCGGCGGACGCCATCGCCGCCCATCTCGCGGCCGACGGGGTGGCCGACGAAGGCAAGATCAACGATGCGGTGACCGCGCTACGGGTCGCCATCGCCGAGACCCCGCGCCGCGCGGCGGTCAGCCGGGCGCTCACCTCCGCCGTGGCGGAGACCGTCCGCCAGGCGGTCGCCTCGGTGCGGGCGTGCGACGCGGGCTGCGAGGCCCTGGTCGGCGCGCTCGACGCCCGGGTCACCACCCCCGCTCCGCCGTCGGGTCGCCGGGCCGCCGCCCGCCGGGGCGAGCCGATCGCCGAGCTCCCCGGCTCCGGCCTGCGTGCGCTGCGGCCCACCGAGCCCGAGCCCGTCGCCGGGCGGCGCAGCCGGCCCGAGCCGGTGCCCGGCAGCGGCCTGCCCGCCCAGCCCCGCCCGCTCGGCCCGCCGCCGGTCGCGCCGGAGCCCGTCGCTCCGCCGCCGATCGCGCCGCGCCCGGTCGTCCCGGCCGCGTCGGCCACCCCGCCCGTCTCCGGCCCGCCGTCGCCCGAGCCGCGCCGCCTGATGGACGGTCCGCCGTCGCCGGAGCCGCGCCGGCTGGTCGACGGCCCGCCGCCGGCCGAGCCGCGTCGACTGATGGACGGCCCGCCGTCGCCGGAGCCGCGTCGCCTGATCGACGGCCCGCCCGGTTCCGCGCCCGAGCCGCGTCGCCTGATCGACGGCCCGACCAACCGGCCGGTCTCCGCCCCGCCGCCCCCGCCGCCGGGCATCACCCCGATCGCGCCGAGCCAGCGCGAGCGCGGATCCGTGCCGCCGGCGGAGGCCGGTGAGCCGTTCCGGCCCACGCTGACCACGGCCGCGATCCAGAACGCGCGGGCCGAGCGGCAGCGCACCATCATCCCGCCCCGGCCCAAGACGACGGGCGAGTCCGCGCCGCCGCCCACCGGTGGCTTCAGCGCCACCGACCTGAGCGTCCCGCTGCCGGCCCCGCGCCCCGGCCAGGAGTCGGCGCCCCCCGGCTCGCGGGCGAACTGGCCGCTGGTCAACAACCCCGAGGACCCCGCCGACAGCTCACCGAACAACCCGGTCGTACGCCCCTTCGAGGAGCGGGCGAAGCGGCAGATCGACGCGCCGACCGAGGTGGTTCCGGCGGCCGAGGGCCGGGTCACCCCGCCGTGGCTCGCCGACGACCTGCCCCAGGAGCCGCCGATGCTGCGGCTGGTCGAGCCGCCGCCGCTGGCCGACCGGGCGCTGCGGGAAGGGTCGGGCCCGGCGGACCCGCGCCTGGAGCCCCCGCCGCTGCGGTTGGTCGACCGGGGCGAGGCGTCCCGCGCCGACCGTCCCGCCCCGGAGCCCCGCCCCGAGCGGCCGGCGATGGAGCACCGGTCCCCGCTCGCCCAACGCGGCCCGGCGGAGCAGCGGCCCGCCATGGAGCACCGCTCGGGCCCGCCCCAGCCGCCCCGGTCCGCCCCCATGGAGCGGCGCACCCCGCCGGTATCCGACGAGGGGGACGGCGACCTGCTGATCTTCGCCGCCGCCAAGTCGGCCTGGTTCGTCGGTCACGACGACGAGGCCGACCTGGACTGGTCGAGCACCGCCGACACCGGGTGGCAGGCCGCCGAGCAGGCCGCCCGCCCGGCGGTGGGTGCCGAGACCAAGGCCGGGCTGCCCAAGCGGGTGCCGCAGGCCAACCTGGTGCCCGGCTCGCCCCTGCGCGAGGAGCGTCCCCTGCGGATAGTCCGCGACGCGGCCAGCCTCGCCGAGAACACCACCGGCTACTTCCGGGGCTGGCGTCGCGGGCAGGAGATCGGCGGCTTCGCCGTCGGCGGCCGACCGGGCCGTGAGGCGGCCGGCGGCTGGGACTTCACCCGGGACACCGGCGACCGCGACGACGACCGGGAATACGAGTACCGCTCCGCCGGCTACCGCTCCTGACCATCCCGCCGGGGCGGCCGTGCCGCCCCGGCTCCGCGTGGAGCGGGATCCACCGGGGCGGGCCGGCGTACACGGCCCCACGGCGGCGGAGAGCTCCCGGGTGGACTCCCGATACCCCGCGGCGGCCTGACGTCCCTCAGGGGCGGCGAGAGCGTCCCCTGGGGAGGGTGTGACGGCAGCCGGGGCGCATCATGGGAGGCGTAGGGCCACGGGTTCCGGCGCGGGCGATCCCGACCCAGCCGGGCCTGTGCCGGCCGACGGCGGCGAGCAGGCGCCCGCCACCAACGGCAACGGGTCGCGGCCCGGCCCCGGACAGCCGGAAGCGCCCGACGACCCGGCGGAGTGCCGGTCGTCGGGCGCGTCCCGTCGTCGATCAGGCCGGCGCGACCGCGCGCGAGCGGCGCATCGTGAGCACGTACTCGACAAGCGAGATCAGCACGTGCTTCGTCGACTCCCGGTTACGGGCGTCGCAGGCCACCACCGGCACCTCGTGCGAGATCGCGAGCGCGTCCCGGACGTCCTGTGGGTCGTGGTACTGCATCCCGTCGAAGCAGTTGATGGCCACCAGGTAGGGCAGCCGCCGGTGCTCGAAGAAGTCGATGGCCGCGAAGCAGTCGGCCAGCCGCCGGGTGTCGACCAGGACCACCGCGCCGATGGCGCCCCGGACCAGCTCGTCCCACATGAACCAGAACCGGGTCTGGCCGGGGGTGCCGAACAGGTAAAGGATCAGGTCCCGGTCGATCGAGATACGGCCGAAGTCCATCGCCACCGTGGTCGTCGTCTTCCCCGGCACCTGCCGGGTGTCGTCGACGCCCACGCCGGCAGAGGTCATGATCGCCTCGGTGGTCAGCGGCGTGATCTCCGAGACCGAGCCGACCAGCGTCGTCTTGCCGACGCCGAAACCACCGGCGATAACGATCTTCGCCGACGTCACGCGCCCGCTCGGGACGGGCGGGCGGTGCGACATGTCAGAGCCTGCGAAGTCCACTCAGCACCCTCTCCAGCAGTTCAGTGCCCACCGCGTCGTCGGAGTCGTCCAGGATGGTCGGCTCGTGGACCGCGACCAGGCCGTCGGTCGCCATGTCGGCGATGAGCACCCTAGCCACGCCGAGCGGGAGCTGCATCCGCGCCGCGATCTCGGCAAGCGACTGCACACGTCCGTCGCACAGCGCGGCGATGTACTGGTGCTCCCGGCCCTGCCCGCCGTTGGAACCGGCAGTGGCCCGACCACGCACCGTCGTCTCGACGAGCGCCTCCAACGCGATGTCCAGCCGGGGGCGGGTACGACCGCGGGTCACGGCGTACGGACGGACCAACGCTCCGGTCGGCTCGTCACGATCCATGTCGCCGCTCACCTCCTTCGTCCCCGACACCGGCTGGACCCGGTGGAACCCGTCGTTTCTGTCGTTGCCGCCCCGCCTGACCCACCGGCCAGCGCGCGGGTCAGCCCATCATCCCCACAGCCGTACGTGGCTGCGGGGTCAACGCGTCGCCCACCCGGTCGACCAGGAGGGCCATCTCGTATCCGACCTGCCCGACGTCGCAGCTGCGGGCGGCGAGCACGGCGAACGACGATCCGTCCGAGATGGACATCAGGAACAGGAAGCCGTTGTCCATCTCGACCACCGTCTGCAGCACCGCGCCGCCCTCGAAGCAGCGGGCCGCCCCCTGCGTGAGGCTGACCAGGCCGGACGCGATCGCGGCGAGCTGGTCGGCCCGGTCACGCGGAAGGTCTCGTGACGACGCGAGGAGCAGGCCGTCCGCGGAGACGGCGACCGCGTGCGCGACACCGGGCACCCGGTCGGCGAAGTTGGCCAGCAGCCAACCGAGATCCTGCGTAGTTGTCATCCTTGTTGCTCCTTCTGCCCGCTCCCGGCCACCGGGCCTGAGCCAGACTGCGAGGATTGCTGCCCACCCGAAGCTTCCTCCGGGTTGGTCGGGTTGCCGTCGGGCTGGGTACGCCCACGCTGCACGCCTCGATGGTATGCCGAGAGCAGACCTCGGACGCCCTCCGGTGTGCGGCGCTGGACCGAGGTGGTGGGCTTCTCCACCCCGCCGGGCACGAGCTGGGCCATCGGCACCCGCTTCGGCAGGCCCTTGCGGGTGGTCTCCGCCACGGGGACCTCGGTGGCCGCCGAGGCGGCCCGCCAGCCGTCGTCCGCGGCCGTCTCCCAGGCGTTGCCCTGCGACGTGGGCCGCCGGCCGCCGAACGCGTCGGCGAGGCCGGGGCGACCGCCGCCGTTGCTCGGCGATCCGTTGTCGCGTGGCACTCCTGCGGCCATCGCGGTGTCTGCCATCGGTGCGTTACCTGTCGTCCGGGGTGCTGGTGTCTGGACGGCCCGGCCGGTGACGTCGACCGCGGAGAACTGCTGGGTCACGGCCCCGTTCGCCGGGCTTGCGGCGCCGTTGGCGGGTGCGGGCGGGGTGACCCCCGCCGCCTCCTCCGGGCCCGAGCGGCGGGTGCGGAACCAGGCCGATTCCAGCTCCCGGAAGATCGGCAGCTCCATCGTCTCGTCCGCGTAGCGCTGCTGCCGGTTCTGCGCCTGCGGGGTCGTCGGCCGGGCCGGCGTCGGCGGCATGACCGGCCGGGCGGCCGGCGCGCTCGGTGCCTCGGTGCGCGGCACCCGGGGCAGCTCGGTGGTCATGTCCAGGGCGGCGGCGAGGCGCTCCGGCACCGGCGGGGTGGCCGGCTCCGGGGCGGCCACCGGCGGCCAGGCCGGGGGCGCCGCGGGCCCCTGGGCCGTGGGCGCCGGCCGGCTGGGCAACGGCTGCGCCGAGTACGGCTGACCGGAGACGGGCGTGCCGGCCGGCTGCCCGGAGATCGGCTGCCCGGACACCGGGGCGGCCGAGACGGGCTGACCCGACACCGGGAAGGCGGAGACGGGCGGTGCCGAGACCGGCGGAACCGGGGGCGCGGAGACCGGCGGCACGGGCGGCGCGGAGACGGGCGGCACCGAGACCGGCGGCGGAGTCCAACCCCGGGCCTCCGGGCTGCTCGGCAGCTGCCGGGGGATGACGGGCTGCTGGCCGCTGGTGGCCGGGTCGCCGTCGCCGGGGGCCCGCCGCTGCGGCAGCGGGTCGATCTGCTGCCCGTTGGCGGTGCGGGGGGCGGGGGCGGCGCCGGCGGCGCCGGTCAGGTCCGACCAGGCCGGCATCGACCGCGTGGGGCCGGTCGACGCGGGCGCGCCGTGGCCGTTGCGCGAGGCCGGGTCGAAGGACCGGCCGCCCAGGGTGACCTGGTTGCCCGAGTGCCCCGGCCGCTGGCTGGGCGCGGGGGCCGCGGGGCCGTTGCCGAAGGCCGCGAAAGCGCCCAGGGTCGGGGTGGCCCCGCCCGGCTGCGGGCCGGTGAGCTGCGCGGGCGGGGCCGGCAGCGCGCCGGGCTGCTGGACCCGGCCGGAGAGCGCGCGGGGCACCAGCACGGTGGTGGGCAGGGTCACGTCGGCGACGGTGCCCCGGTCGGTGCCGGGCCGCAGCTCGACCTTCACCCCGTGCCGGGAGGCCAGCCGGGCGACCACGACCAGGCCCATCATCCGGGAGACGGCCACGTCCACCTGCGGCGGCGTGGCGAGGCGGTCGTTGAGCTCGTGGAGCTGCTCGACGCTGATGCCGATGCCCCGGTCCTCGACGTAGAGGCTGGCGCGGTCGCCGACCCGGCGGGCCTCCACCATCACCTGCGAGTCGGGCGGCGAGAAGGCGGTCGCGTTGTCGAACAGCTCGGCGACCAGGTGGACCAGGTCGTTGACCGCGTGCGCGGCGACCTCGATGTCCCGGTCGATCACCCCGAACTCGATGCGGGTGTAGTGCTCCACCTCGGACTGGGCGGCCCGCAGCACGTCGATCAGCGCCGCCGGCTCCCGCTGCACGCGGGTGGAGTCGGCGCCGGCGAGCACCAGCAGGTTCTCGTCGTTGCGGCGCATCCGGGTCGCCAGGTGGTCGAGCTGGAACAGCTCGGCCAGCCGGTCCGGGTCCTCCTCGCCGCGCTCCAGCCGGTCGAGGTGGCCGATCAGCCGGTCGACCAGGATCTGCGAGCGGCGGGCCAGGTTGACGAACATGGTCGCGACGGAGGCGCGCAGCGCGGCCTGCTCGGCCGCCGTCCGCACGGCCTCCAGGTGGACCGCGTTGAACGCCTCGGTCACCTGACCGAACTCGTCCTTGCTGCGCACCGGCAGCGGCTCGGCGATCTGGTTGGCCGCCTGCACCGGGGAGAGCTGGCTGGACAGCTGCGGGTCGCGCAGCCGGGCGACGGCCTGGGGCAGGCCGTACTGGGCGATGTTGAGCGCGCCCTGCCGCAGGTCGCGCAGCGAGCGGGCCATCGACCGGGCGACCAGGTAGGCGAACAGGATGGCCAGCAGCAGCATGCTGAGCAGCAGGCCGGTCTGGAGGAACACCGTGCGCTGCACGTCGGAGCGGAGCGCGTCGGCCTGCTTGACGACGTCGCCGTCCAGCTTCGCCTCGACCGTGCGGATCAGCTTGGCGTTGGCGACCATGGCCGCGTCCCACTGGTCCGGCCCGAACGGCGCGTCGGCCATGCTGCCGTTGATGTTGCCGTCGAGCCAGCCGGTGTAGTTCTGCGCCTCGCGCCGGTCGCCGCCGGCGACGGTCTGGTCGTGCAGGTCCGCCTCGGCCTGGCTGGCCACCGCCTTGAAGCTCTGCAACGCCTGCTGCTGACCGGTGCCGCTGGCGATGTAGTCGGTGCGCAGGACGGGGGTCAGCTCGCGCTGGATGAGCGCCCGGTGCACCACGACCCGGCGGACCGAGAGGTATTCCTTCTCCCGGGCGACGGCGGCCGCGGCGCGCATCCGGTCGCTCAGGTCGTTGTCACCGGCGAGCTGGGTGGCGGAGTCGCGGATCGAGAGCAGGTCGTTGATCAGGCCCTCGTACGCCTGCATGGCGTCGATGATCTTCAGCTTGCCGTTGAAGACCTGGCTGCGGGTGCCGGGCAGGTCCTTGAGGTTCTGGTCGATGCCGTCGAGGAGGTTCTCCAGGCTGTTCGGCAGGTCCTCGACCTTGGCCCGCTGGCTCAGGTAGGGAGACTTGGCCTGGTCGACCCTGCTGTTGACCCGGTTGTACGCCTCCTGGTACTGCGCCTTGGCCTGGTCGCCGCTCGCGCCGAGCAGCAGCACCGCGGAGGTGCGCTCGTCCTGCAGGCTGTTGACCAGGTCGCCCGAGTAGCCCACCAGGTTCGCCAGGTCGCCCGAACGGTTGGCGTTGTTCAGCGTCTCCAGGTTGTCGACGAGGCCACTGGTGCCGACGACGACCGTGGCGATGGTCGGCACGATCATGATGAGACCGAGCTTGGACCAGATCGGCATGTCGCGGAGCCGGCCGGCCGGCCGACGCAGTCGCGACAGGAAGGAACCCGCCGTCTTCGGTCGTTTGCTCACGTCACCGCCCTCGCGATCACAGCGTCCGCGCGTTGCCCCGGGCAACGCCCAGCGACCGACCCGGCGGGTCGGACCTCCGAGATTCCATCACGCCGTGTTCCAAAGAGAAAGCCCAGCCTGGCCGTCGCCGAAGGTGTGATGAGATGTTGATGCAATTTGCTCGCAATCCGTCTGGCCGGAGTGACTGAGAGTAATGGAACACCCTCATCGCGTCATCCTTCTCGCCGGCCCTTCTGGCTCCGGAAAGTCGTACATAGCTCAACGAACCGGGCTTCCCATCCTCTGTCTGGACGACTTCTACAAGGACGGTGATGACCCTACGTTGCCGCGCCACGACGGCCTTGTGGACTGGGACTCACCCCGCTCGTGGGACGCCGGGGCGGCCGTGGAAACGATTGCCCGGCTGGCCCGCGACGGCAAGGCCGAAGTGCCGGTTTATGCGATCGGCGCGGACCGGCAAGTGGCCACCCGGACATTCGAGGTGGCCGGATCGCCACTCTTCGTCGCCGAAGGGATATTCGCCGCCGAGATCGTCGATGAATGCCGGCGACGGGGCCTGCTCGCCGGGGCGTACGCGCTGCGCCGGCCGCGCGGCGCCACCTTCCTGCGGCGGCTCGCCCGCGACCTGGCCGAGCAGCGCAAGGCACCCCGGGTGCTGCTGCGGCGCGGGCTGGCCCTGCTGCGGGCGGAGCCGGCGGTGCTGCGCCGCCAGGCGGGGCTCGGCGCCCGGCCGGCCCCCGCCGGCGAGGTGCTGCGCCGGGTGGCCGACCTGCTCGCCGGCCACCCGCACCAGTCCTGATCAGGCCCTGATCAGCCCAGCAGCTTCGCGTACGCCGGCTTGATCACCTCGTCGATGATGACCAGCCGCTCGTCGAACGGGATGAACGCGCTCTTCATCGCGTTGATCGTGAACCACTGGAGCTCCTTCCAGCCGTAGCCGAAGGCCTCCACCAGCAGCGCCATCTCCCGGGACATCGAGGTGCCGCTCATCAGCCGGTTGTCGGTGTTCACGGTGACCCGGAACCGCAGGTCGCGCAGCAGCCCGATCGGGTGCTCGGCGATCGACGCCGCCGCGCCGGTCTGCACGTTCGACGACGGGCACAGCTCCAGCGGGATCCGCTTGTCCCGCACGTACGCGGCGAGCCGGCCCAGCGTCGGCCGGTCGCCGCCGGGGGTGATGTCGTCGACGATCCGCACCCCGTGGCCGAGGCGGTCCGCGCCGCACCACTGGATCGCCTGCCAGATCGACGGCAGCCCGAACGCCTCGCCGGCGTGGATGGTGAAGTGGAAGTTCTCCCGCTGGAGATACTCGAACGCGTCGAGGTGCCGGGTGGGCGGGAAGCCCGCCTCCGCCCCGGCGATGTCGAAGCCCACCACCCCGGCGTCGCGGTGCCGCACCGCCAGCTCGGCGATCTCCTGCGACCGGGCGGCGTGCCGCATCGCGGTGAGCAGGGTGCCCACGCGGATCGGGTGGCCGGCCTCGGCGGCGAGCGCCGTGCCCTCGGCGAACCCGGCGACGACCGCCTCGACCACCTCGTCCAGGGTCAGGTCCCGCTCCAGGTGCTGCTCGGGGGCGAACCGCACCTCGGCGTAGACGACCCCGTCGGTCGCCAGGTCCAGGGCGCACTCCCGGGCCACCCGGCGCAGCGCGGGCGCGGTCTGCATCACGGCGACGGTGTGCGCGAACGTCTCCAGGTAGCGCTCCAACGAGCCGGAGTCCGCCGCCTCGGCGAACCAGCGGCCGAGCGCCCCGGGGTCGACGGTGGGCAGCTCGTGGCCGACCTCGGCGGCCAGCTCGACGATCGTCGCCGGCCGCAGGCCGCCGTCGAGGTGGTCGTGCAGCAGCGCCTTGGGAGCCTTGACGATGTCCTCGTATGAGATTGCGACCATGCTGAGACCCTAGTGGCCACCGGACGGGCCGCCGACGCGACCGGCTGGGAGGATGGCGCGGTGATGGACCCCCGCGTCGTCGGCCGGCTGCGCTGCCCGGTCTGCGCGGAACCGCTCACCGGGGCCGCCGCCGGGGCCGCCCGGGCGTTGCGCTGCCCGCGCCGGCACAGTTTCGACGTCGCCCGCCAGGGCTACGTCGACCTGCTCGCCGGCCGGGCCCCGCACGCGGGCGACACCGCCGAGATGGTGGCCGCGCGGGCCGACTTCCTCGCCGCCGGGCACTACGACCCGGTCTCGACCGCGCTCGCCGCCGCGGCGCGCGCCGCGTTGGAGGACACGCCGGCGGCCGACGGGGGCGCGGAGTCCGGCGGCGGCGTCGGGGCGTACCCCCTGGTGGTGGACGCCGGGGCGGGCACGGGCCGGCACCTCGCCGCGGTGCTGGCGGCGCTGCCCGACGCCGTGGGCCTGGCCCTGGACGTCTCCAAGCCGGCGCTGCGCCGGGCCGCGCGGGCCCACCCGCGCGCGGCGGCGGCGCTCGCCGACACCTGGCGGCGGCTCCCGCTGGCCGACGGCAGCGTCGCCGTGCTGCTCGACGTCTTCGCGCCGCGCAACGGCGCGGAGTTCCGCCGGGTGCTGCACCCGGCCGGCGTGCTGCTCGTGGTCACCCCGGCCGGGGACCACCTCGCCGAGCTGGTCGACGCGCTCGACCTGCTGAAGGTCGACCCCGACAAGACGGACCGGGTCGCCGGGAGCCTGGTCGACCACTTCGACCGGGCCGCCGAGACGGTGCTGCGGGCCCGGCTGGACCTGACCGCGCCGGAGGTGGCCACGCTGGTCGGGATGGGGCCCAGCGCCCGGCACACGGACCCGGCCGTGCTCGCCGCCCGGATCGCCGCCCTGCCCGAGCCGGTCGGGGTGACCCTCGCGGTCCGGCTCGGCGTGTACCGCCCCCGCTGAACCGGGCGCCGTGCCCGCCGGCCACGCCCCTCAGGTGGACAGGTCGACCTCTTCCCAGCCCGGCGGCTCGTCGTGGTAGGGCCCCCGCAGGACCACGGCCCACTCCAGCGCCCACCGGCGCTGACCGATCGCGTTGGCGTCGACCAGGCCGGGCCGCGACCGCCCGTCCCGCTCCAGTTCCAGGTACGCCCAGTCGAGGCAGTAGTGCAGGTCGAGCAGGGCCGCCGCGTCGGCCGGGTGCTGGGGCGCGGCCAGGATGCGGGAGCGCCAGTGCTCGAAGCTCTCCCCGCCCGCGATGTGCGGCAGCCGCTCCACCAGCCGCTCGTCCACCGGCAGCGTCGGGTCGAGCTGCTTGGTCAGGCCGAGCACCCAGGCCAGCGAGAACAGCGCGTCGTGGTGCAGCACGAACGACCGGTGGTCGCCCCGGCCCCCCATCACGAACTGCCACTCGGGCGGGGTGACCAGGTCGACGAGGTGGGAGTTGAGCAGCCAGCTCATCGCCGCCTGCGCGGGCATGCCGAAGCACCGGGCCAGGATCACGTGCAGCACGGCCATCCGCGTCTCGATCTCGACCGTCGGCCGCAGCTCGATCTCGTCGCCCGGCTCCCACACCAGCGGGAACTGCTCCGGTGGCAGCGGCAACCCCAGCCGGGACAGCTCGTCCAGGCTGGCGTCACGGACCTCGCGCGGGTCGGGAGCGGGTACGCGCACGGCTCAGACCCCTGTCAGTCGCATCGGCTAAGCGCCGGTCGTCCCCCTGGCCTGGGAGAATAGCGGTTCACGACGGTCGGCACCACGGCAGGCGGGCACCGGCGCGCACGCGGGGACGGGTCAGCCGATCCGCTCGATGACCAGCGGCTTCGCGGCCGGGGCGGTCGACGAGATCCGGACCGCCCGGTCGGCCTCGGCCAGCGCCGCCGGGATCCGGGCCGCGTGCTCGGCGCGCAGCTCGTACAGCGGCTCACCGGCCCGCACCGGGTCGCCGGGGCGCTTGTGCAGCACCACCCCCGACGGGAAGCTCACCGGGTCCTCCTTGCGGGCGCGGCCCGCGCCGAGCCGCCAGGCGGCCACCCCGATGGCGTACGCGTCGACCGACGCCACGAAGCCGTCGGCGTCGGCGCGGACCACCTCCACCTCGGGCGCGGTGGGCATGGGCGCGTCCGGGTCGCCGCCCTGAGCGCGGATCATCGCCCGCCAGGCGTCCATCGCGCGGCCGTCGCGCAGCGCCGCCTCCGGGTCGGCGTCGGGCAGCCCCGCCGCGTCGAGCATCTCCCGGGCCAGGGCGAGGGTCAGCTCCACCACGTCGGCGGGCCCGCCGCCGGCCAGCACCTCGACCGACTCGGTGACCTCGACGGCGTTGCCGACGGCCAGCCCGAGCGGGGTGGACATGTCGGTGAGCAGGGCGACCGTGCGCACGCCGTGCGCGCCGCCCAGCGCGACCATCGTGCGGGCCAGCTCGCGGGCGTCGTCGACGGACTTCATGAACGCCCCGGAGCCGACCTTCACGTCGAGCACCAGCGCGCCGGTGCCCTCGGCGATCTTCTTGCTCATGATCGAGCTGGCGATCAGGGGGATCGCCTCGACGGTGCCGGTGACGTCGCGCAGCGCGTACAGCTTGCGGTCGGCCGGGGCGAGGCCCGCGCCCGCCGCGCAGATCACCGCGCCCACCTCGCGGAGCTGGCGGATGAACTCGTCGTTGCTCAGCGCGGCCCGCCAGCCCGGGATCGACTCCAGCTTGTCCAGCGTGCCGCCGGTGTGGCCGAGCCCGCGCCCGGAGAGCTGCGGCACCGCGCCGCCGCACGCCGCGACCAGCGGGGTGAGCGGAAGGGTGATCTTGTCACCGACGCCGCCGGTGGAGTGCTTGTCGACGGTCGGCCGGTCGACGGCGGAGAGGTCCAGCCGCTCGCCGCTGGCGATCATCGCGGCGGTCCAGCGGGCGATCTCCGGCGTGGTCATCCCGCGCAGCAGGATCGCCATGGCCAGCGCCGACATCTGCTCGTCGGCGACCAGACCCTTCGTGTACGCGTCGACGACCCAGTCGATCTGGGCGTCGCCCAGCACCCCGCCGTCCCGCTTGACGCGGATGACGTCCACCGCCGTGAAGGCACTCATCAGTCTCAACCACCCCACCGAGTCGGGATCTCCTGCGGCGGCTCCCCCTCGCCGGCCCAGAAGATCGTTCCGGTCTCGTCCACCACCACCACGCGCGGGGTGCGGGCGAGCCCCCAGGCGACCGCCTCGGCCGCGTCGGCCCAGCTCGGGCCCTCCTCCAGCACGCCGGTCTCGGCGCCCTCGGTGTCCCCGGCCGACCGCTCCCAGTAGGCCGTCCACACCTGCTTGCCGGCCGACAGGTCGGCGTGCACGAAGACGGTGCCCCGCCCCCGCCAGGCGGCCAGCCGGTCCGGCACCACGGGCACCGGCCGTTCGCCGGTCACCGCCTCCAGGTCGGCCACGTCGAACGCGTGCGGCAGCAGCTCCGCCATCGTCAGCGGGCCGTCCTTGGCCTCGATGAGGCACTGCGGGCCGCCCTGTTCCCAGAGCAGCTGCCGGCACCGGCCACACGGCATGAGCGGCTCGCCGGTGGCGTCGACGCAGGACAGGGCGACGATCCGGCCGCCGCCGGTGGCGTGCAGCGAGGAGACCACCCCGCACTCGGCGCAGAGCACCACCCCGTACGCGGCGTTCTCAACGTTGCAGCCGACCACGACGCGGCCGTCGTCGACGAGGGCGGCGGCCCCGACGGGGAACTTCGAGTACGGCACGTACGCGTGCCGCATCACCTCGGTGGCGGCGGCCCGCAGGCGTTCCCAGTCGATCTCGGTCATTCCACCATTCTGCCCAATTCACGCTGGTCGGCCCCACCAAGGGTGCCGCCGGACGGGGTGCCGGCGTCAGCCCTTGATGTACGGCTTGCCGTCGGCGGCGGGCGCCCGGACCCGGCCCACGAGCCCGGCCACGGCCAGCATCGTCGCCAGGTAGGGCAGCATCGCCAGGAACTGGCTCGGGATGCCGCTGCCGATCGCGCCGAGGTACGTGCCGAGCTGGTCGGCGAAGCCGAAGAAGAGCGCCGCCAGCAGGGCTCCGGTGGGGCTCCACCGGCCGAAGATCAGCGCGGCGAGGGCGATGAAGCCCTTGCCGCCGATCATGTTCTTGGTGAACGAGTAGAGCGCGAGCGTGTACGACGCCCCGCCGATCCCGGCCACCACCCCGGCCAGCAGCACGTTGCGGTAGCGCACGCGCAGCACCTTCACGCCGAGGGTGTCGGCGGCGGTCGGGTGCTCGCCGACGGCCCGCGTCCGCAGGCCCCACCGGGTGCGGAACAGCGCGATGTGGATGACCAGCACCAGCAGCAGGCCGAGATAGAGGAAGAGGTTGCTGCGGAACAGCGCCGGCCCGAGCACCGGGATGTCGGAGAGCAGCGGGATCTCCCACGCGCCGAACCGGGGCGCGGAGTTGTACTTCTGCGCGTCGGTCTGCATCAGCCGCTCGTAGAGGAAGCCGGTGACGCCGACGGCCAGCAGGTTCAGCACGATGCCCATGACGACCTGGTCGACCAGGTAGCGGATGGCGAACACGGCGAGCAGCAGCGAGATGAACGCGCCGCCCACCGCGGCGGCGACCAGGCCCACCCAGACGCTGCCGGAGAGGCTGCCGAACAGGGCGCCGCTGAACGCCCCCATCAGCAGCTGGCCCTCGATGGCGACGTTGACCACGCCGGACCGTTCGCAGAGCACCCCGGCGAGGGCGCCGAAGATCAGCGGCAGGGCCAGGATGAACGTGCCCCGCACCATGTTGACCATCGGCATGAAGTTGCGCCCCTCGGGGGCGGCCGAGACCTGCCAGCACAGGAACGACAGCACGAAGGCGACGATGCCGACCCCGAGCAGCGTGGTGAGCCAGCGCTTGGGCACCCCGGTGAGCAGGGCCACGCCGCTCGCCGCGGCGATGACGCCGAACAGGATCGCGCCGATCGTGCCGTCGATCTCCAGCGCCGCGCCGCCGTCGGTCTCGCTGAGGGTGAAGCGGGCCTGCTGGTCGGTGGCGAGGGCGCCGAAGACCACCGTCGCGACGACCCCGAGGGCCAGCAGCACCGCCCCGATCTTCCGGGTACGGGTCCAGAAGCCCTCGTCGACCTGGGCCACCGCCACGTCCGGGACAGCCATGGTTGACATGCCTTACCAGCCCTTCGCCAGGCTCGTCTGCAACCGGGCGGCGCGGGCGGCCCGGAGCTGGAAGATCGCCTTCACCAGGGCCGGCGCGGCGATGAAGATGACGATCAGCGCCTGGAGCACGGTGACCAGCTCCAGCGAGATGCCCGCGTACCCCTGCATCCGGTTGCCGCCGGCCTGGAGCGCGCCGAACAGCAGCGCGGCCAGCAGCACGCCCCACGGCTTCACCCGGCCCAGCAGGGCCACCAGGATGCCGTCGAAGCCGATCTGCGCGACCACCAGCGGGGTGAGCGCGTTCGCCGTGGAGCCGAGCACCATCTGGCTGCCGCCGAGGCCGGCGAGCAGGCCGGCGATGGTCATCATCAGCACGTACGTGCGGGGGACGCTGATGCCGGCGGTGCGGGCCGCGTCCGGGTTGGCGCCGACGGCGCGCAGCTCGAAGCCGAAGGTGGAGCGGTTGAGCAGCCAGGCGACGAACCAGGTGGCGAGGACGGCGAGCAGGATGCCGGCGTGCACCCGCAGGTTGTCGCCGAGCAGCCGGGGGAACTGGGCGGAGGAGTCGACGGGCCGGCTGATGGCGTCGGCCCGGTTCGGGTTCTGCACGCCGCTCTGGATGATGATCCAGGAGAGGAAGTACAGCGCGACGTAGTTGAGCATGATCGTGTTGATCACCTCGTGGGCGCCGGTGCGCGCCTTGAGGATGCCCGGGACGAACCCCCAGAGCGCGCCGCCGGCCGCGCCGGCGAGCACGGCGACGAGCAGGTGCAGCACCGGGGGCAGCGGCAGCAGGAAGCCGGCCAGGGCGGCGAGGATGACGCCGATGGTGGCCTGGCCCTGCGCGCCGATGTTGAACAGGCCGCCGCGGAAGGCGAGCGCCACCGACAGGCCGGTGAACACCAGCGGGGCCGTGTAGGTCAGCGTCTCCGAGATCGGGCTGAGCGCGGCGGTGAAGCCGGTCGCCTCCGGGTCGAAGATCGCGCCCTTGAACAGGTTCGCGTACGCCTCGCTGACGACCGTCCAGCTGGAGTTCAGCGCGTCGGACGGTCGGGCGGTGATGTAGCCGTAGGTGGCCAGCACGTCCGGGTCCGAGACGATGATCAGCACGGCGCCGACGAGCATCGCCAGCAGCACCGCGAGCACCGTGACGGTCACCGTGTTGGCCGCCCACAGGTTGTCCAGGAAGAGTCGGCCCAGCGACGGGCGGGGCTCCTGCGCCGGCCGCTTCGGCGCGGTGGCCGTCGCGACGCGGTCGACGCCGCCGGCCGCCGTCTGCGCGGCCTGCGCCTCGGTCGCCGGCTGCTTGTCGGGCGAGCCCGACGCCGGGTTGGGGTTGCTCATGCCTCGTCCTCGCTACCGGGGCCGTCGGGGGCCGGGGTCGCCGCGTCGGGGTCCCGCTGCCGCGCCCCGGGGGCCGGGGTCGCCGGGTCGGCGGCCGGGTCGGCGGCGGGGGCCGCGTCGGGGGTGATGCCGGCCATCAGCAGGCCGATCTCCTCGCGGGGGGTGTCCGGGCCGACGATGCCGATGACCCGGCCGCGGTACATGACCGCGATCCGGTCGGCCAGGCCGATCACCTCGTCCAGCTCGCTGGACACCACCAGGACGGCGGTGCCCACGTCCCGTTCCCGGATGACCCGGGAGTGGATGAACTCGATGGAGCCGACGTCGACGCCGCGGGTCGGCTGGGCGGCGATGAAGAGCTTCAGCGGCCGGGACAGCTCCCGCGCCACGATCACCTTCTGCTGGTTGCCGCCGGAGAGGGTGCCGACCGGCGCGTCCGCCGAGGGGGTACGCACGTCGAACTGCTCGATCCGCTCCCGGGCCGAGGAGGCGATGGCGTCGGGTTGCAGGGACAACCCCTTGCCGAAGGGCGGCCGGTCGTAGATGTCCAGCACCAGGTTCTCGGCGACGCTGAACTCCTTGACGAGGCCGTCGACGCTGCGGTCCTCGGGGACGTAGCCCACCCCGGCGCGCAGCACCTTCTTCGTCGACCAGCCGTGCACCTGCTCGCCGTCGAGGGTGACCGTGCCGGCGAGGACGGGCCGCAGGCCCATGATCGCCTCGATCAGCTCGGTCTGCCCGTTGCCCTGCACGCCGGCCACGCCGAGCACCTCGCCCGCGTGCACGGTCAGGTCGACCCCGTCGACCGCGCGGATCTGCCGGTCGTCGTCGACGACCAGGCCGGCGACCTCCAGGATCGGCTTGCCGGGTTTGGCGGGCTGCTTGTCCACGGTCAGCCGGACGCTGCGGCCCACCATCAGGGCGGCCAGTTCGTCGCGGCTGGCGGTCGGCTCGGCGGTGCCGACGGTCCGCCCGCGCCGGATCACGGTGATCCGGTCGGCGATGGCCTTGACCTCGCCGAGCTTGTGGGTGATGAAGACGATCGACTTGCCGGCGGCCTTGAGCGACCGCATGACCGTGAGCAGCTCCTCGGTCTCCTGCGGGGTGAGCACGGCGGTCGGCTCGTCGAGGATCAGCAGGTCGACGTCCCGGGTGAGGGCCTTGACGATCTCCACCCGCTGCTGGATGCCGACCGGCAGGTCCTCGATGATCGCGTCCGGGTCGACGCGCAGGTTGTAGCGCTGCGACACCTCGGCGACCTCGCGCCGGGCCCGCCGCCGGTCGAGGAACCCGGCGATGCCGCCCCTGACCTGCTCGGCCCCGAGCATGACGTTCTCGGCCACGGTGAAGACCGGCACCAGCATGAAGTGCTGGTGCACCATGCCGATCCCGGCCGCGATCGCGTCGGACGGGCCCTTCAGCCGCAGCGGCGCGCCGTCGACCAGGATCTCGCCCTCGTCGGGCTGGTAGAGCCCGTAGAGCACGTTCATCAGGGTCGACTTGCCGGCGCCGTTCTCGCCGAGCAGGGCGTGGATCTCTCCAGGCTCCACCGTCAGGTCGATGTGGTCGTTGGCGACCAGATCACCGAACCGCTTGGTGATGCCGCGCAGTTCGAGTCTCAGCGCAACCTCCTGGAGTGCGAGCGATGGTGCAGCGTAGCCGCTGCCGAGCCGCCGGTCACCGGGTCCGCCCGGGCGTCGGGTGGTGCGGACCGGCCGCCCCGACCCCGCGGGTGGTGTCCCCGCGTGCGTCGAGGCGGCCGGTCGTCGTGCCTGGGGTCCCGCCGGCCCCGCCGCCTCCGAAAGCGGCGGGGTGGCGGGGCGGTCACTTGGCCGGCTGGGCCTTCGAGGTGACCGTGATGGTGCCCGCGGCGATGTCGGCCTTGATCTTCTCGACCTCGGCCTTCAGGTCCGCCGGGACCTTGCTGTCGAACTCGTGGTACGGGGCGATCGACACGCCGTTGTTGGCGAGGGTGCCCACGAAGCCCGGGGTGGCCTCGAGCTTCTCGCCACCGGCGGCCTTGACCACGGCCTCCTTGACGGCGTCGGCGATGTTCTTGACCACGGTGGTCAGCAGCGCCGAGCAGTTCGGGGTGCTCTCGCAGCCGTCGGCGTCGACCCAGATGGCCGAGTACTTGCCGCCGGAGGCCTGCGCCGCCGCGGTGGTGCCGAGGCCCGCGCCGCCGGCGACCGGCATGATGATGTCCGCGCCCTGGGCGACCAGCGTGTCGGAGACCTTCTTGCCCTCGTCCTGCTTGACGAAGTCGTTGGTGAAGGAGCCCTTCTGGGTCTCCTTGTTCCAACCGAGGACCTGGACGTTCTTGCTCTTGGTCTTGTTGTAGTACGCCACGCCGTCGGCGAAGCCGTCCATGAAGATCGTCACCGGCGGGATCGGCAGGCCGCCGTAGGTGCCGACCTTGCCGCTCTTGCTCATCCCGGCGGCCAGGTAGCCGGCCTGGAACGCGGCCTGGGCGGTGTCGAACTGCATCGGGTAGACGTTCGTCTCCGGCAGCTTCGAGTCGACGATCCCGAACTGCTGGTTGGGGTTCGCCTTCGCGATCTTCGAGGTGGCGTCGCCCATCAGGCCACCGACGGCCAGGATGAAGTCGCACTTCTGGTTGACGTACTGGGTCAGGTTGACCTCGTAGTCCGCCTCGGCCTTCGACGCGACGTACTTGATGTCGATGTTGCCGTTGGCCTTCTGCGCCTCCTGCAGGCCCTTCCAGGCGGAGGTGTTGAACGACTTGTCGTCGATGCCGCCGACGTCGGTCACCATGCAGGCGCTGTACTTCTTGGCGCCGGTGTCACCGGTGCCGTTGTCGTCCTTGGGGGCCTCACCACACGCGGCGGCGCCCAGCACGAGCCCACCCGCCACGAAGGCGGAGGCGATCCGCATCCCACGCACAGAGCGCAAGACGTTCTCCTTCCCATTGCACACCGCTCTGCGCGGTGGCAGCCCTTGAGCCGGCCTGCTTTGTGGCCGCCGGCGTCCCACGTTACGGACGGGAGCGTACGCCCGCGCCCACCCACCGGCCGACAATCGTGCACGACTGTTGAGTGCCTGTTACCCCTACGTAACCCTTGGGTGGGGCACATCACTTCTCGTGCCGGTAGTGGCCCGGTCGGGCGTCACGAACGTCCGGTTCCCGCAGCACCTCCCCTGGCCAGGACGTTAGCGCCAGAAGACCGCCACCGCCGCGTTGACCAGGGTCAAACCGACGATCGCGAGGAAGTGGCCCCGGTTGACCGTCTCCCGCTTACGGGAGAAGAAGACCATGACAAAGATCAGCAGCGCGAGCACCAACTTGGTAACAAGTTTGGCGGGGGCCGGTTCGTCGCCGTCGCGCAACGGGGCGGACAGCCCGATTCCGGTCAGCAGGCCGATGACCGACCCCCAGAGCATCGCCGCGTTGATCCGCAGCCGGCCGCTGACGTACTGGGCGATCGCACCGCCGAGCAGCAGCGCGAACCCGATCAGGTGAACGTAGAGGAGTACCAGGCGAAGAGCTTCCATCCGGCCATCCTCCCCCATCAACGACGTCTTGTAGTAGCGACCCGCCCGCCCCCTTCCTTGCACCTACACGCGCCAGAGTTGGAAGGTGGGGCCGTCGGCCGGGAGGGTCACC
Source organism: Micromonospora sp. WMMD712 (assembly GCF_029581295.1). Lineage (NCBI taxonomy): Bacteria > Bacillati > Actinomycetota > Actinomycetes > Micromonosporales > Micromonosporaceae > Micromonospora > Micromonospora sp. WMMD712. The sequence goes on along the minus strand of NZ_CP120743.1, from coordinate 5,617,276 downwards.
GTGCCGTCGGCGTCCGGGCGCAGCGCCGGGGCGCCCCCGTAGACGTTCTCCCCCGCCGGCAGGCCGGCGACCCGGACCGGGACGCCGGCCGCGCGCCGGGCCAGCGCCAGCACGCCCCCGGTGGGCGTCTCGCGGAGGAAGACCAGCGTGTCCGCGTCGACGTGCACCCAGCGCAGGCCGCCGTGGCGCAGCGCAGGCTCGGCGCGGCGCAGCGCGATCAGCCGCCGGTACGCGGCGAACGTGCCCACGTCCCAGGTGTCCGGCCGGTGCCACGGCATCGGGGTACGCGAGCCCTCCCCGTTCGTCCCGGTCAGCCCCAGCTCGTCCCCGGCGAAGACGACCGGGGTCCCCGGCATGGCGACGAGCAGCCCGGCGGCCACCTCCTGCCGGGCGGCGTCGCCGACCACGGTGCGGATGCGGGCCGAGTCGTGCGAGCCGAGGAGCTGCCACGAGTGCACGTACGACCGCCAGGAGACCAGCGACCGGTAGCTGTCCAGGGTGGCCCGCACGGCGTGGGCGTCGCGCCGCCGCACCCCGCCGGGGGTGCCGAGGAAGTTCGGCAGCGGCCCGCCACCGTGGCGCGGCCCGGCATCGTCACGCGGCCCGGCATCGTGGCGCAGCCAGGACCAGACCGGGTCGGTGAAGCCGACGTAGTTCATCGTGCCGTGCCAGCCGTCGCGGTCCAGGTCGCCGGTGTGGTCGTGGCCGTGCTCGGCGAGCACCAGCCCGTCGGCCCGGGTCTGCGCCACCACCTCGCGCAGCAGCCGCGCCACCTCGTGGGTGTACGCGTCCGCGCCGCGCCGCCCCGTCATGTTCGCCACGTCGACCCGCCACCCGTCGAGCGAGTACGGCGGGCGCAGCCAGCGGCGCAGCAGCGAGTCCTCGGCGGTGGCGAAGCGGCGGCGCAGCTCGGCGCTGCCCCAGTTGAGCTTCGGCAGCGACCTCACCCCGTTCCACGACTCGTAGTCCGAGCCGGGCAGGTCGAAGTAGTACAGCTCCCGTTCCGCAGCGGTCACGTCGGAGACGGCGGCGGTGAACCAGTGGTGGGCGTCGCCGGTGTGGTTGCTGGTGATGTCGCCGAGCAGCCGCCAGCCCCGGGCGTGCACCGCGTCGGCGAGCCGGGCCAGCGCGGCGTCGCCGCCGAGCAGCGGGTCGACGGTGTCGAAGCTGGCCGCGTCGTAGCGGTGGTTGGAGCGGGCCGGGAAGATCGGGGTGAGGTAGACGGTGTCGACGCCGAGCCGGTCGAGGTGGTCGAGCCGCTCGGCGATGCCGTCGAGGTCGCCGCCGTAGAACTGGCGGGGGGTCTGCGGGCCGCGCCCGATCACGGGGGTGTCCCAGTCGCAGGGGACGGCCCAGTCGGGGGCGGCGCGGCCGTCGGCGGCGGCGGAGCGGGCGAACCGGTCGGGGAAGATCTGGTAGATCACCGCGTCGCGGGCCCAGGCCGGCGGCGGGGCGTGGCTGACCAGCTTGAAGTCGCCGTGGTCGGGCACGTCGTGGTCGGCGAGGCCGGCGGCGGTGAGCCAGCGGTAGTCGCCCCGGGCGTCGGTGAGCATGAACCGGTAGTTGCTGACCGGATTGCGTACCTCGACGTCGGCGCGCCACCAGACGTCGGCGCCGGTGCGGCGGTCGACGACGGCCTCGGCGAAGCGCGGCTCGCCGTCGGGGGTGCTGCGCACGTGCACGGCGCGCACGTCGGCCCCGGCGGGGACCCGGACGAGGACGGGGACGGTCTGCCCGAGGGCGGGCTCCTGCTCGGGGACGTAGGTGGCGGAGCCGTCGTGGTGCGGGCCCAGGGAGACGGTGCGGCCAGGGACGGCGGTGCGGTCCGGGGAGACGGTGGGGCGCGGGGACATGGCGCGGCCTTTCGGGTCGGTTCGACGGGGAGTGGGCGGGCACCCGCCGCGGCCGGTCACCCGACCGCGGCGGTCCGCCCGGAAACCGCTCCGGTGTACGTCGACACGACGCCCTTGCCGCAGCGTGAGCCGAGGAGGCTCAGCCCTTGACCGCTCCGGCGGTGAGGCCGGAGACGATGTACCGCTGGAGGAGCTGGAAGACCAGCACGGTGGGGACGGCGGTGAGCAGGGTGCCCGCCGCGAACATCCCGAAGTTGTTGTTGCGCTCGCCGGCGACCAGGCCGAACATGCCGACGGCGAGGGTCTTCGACTCGGTGTCGGTCAGGAACACGTTGGCGATCATGAACTCGTTGATCGTGCCGATGAACGACAGCAGGGCGGTCACCGCCAGGATCGGCGCCACCAGCGGCAGCATGATCCGGAAGAAGACCTGGGCGTGCGACGCGCCGTCCATCGTGGCCGACTCGTCCAGCTCCCGGGGCAGCGTGTCGAAGAAACCCTTCATCAGCCAGGTGTTCACGCCGAGCGCGCCGCCCATGTAGAGCAGGAACAGGCCCCACGGGGTGTTGAAGCCGATCGCCGGCCAGAGGTCGGTGACCGTGGTGAAGATCAGGAAGATCGCCACGATCGCCAGGAACTGCGGGAACATCTGGATCAGCAGCAGGGTGAGCAGCCCGACCCGGCGGCCGGCGAAGCGCATCCGGGAGAACGCGTACGCCGCCAGCGAGGACAGGAAGATCGACACGAGGCTGGCCAGCCCGGCGATCAGCAGCGAGTTGACGAACCAGTGCCCGAACGCCGTGTCGGCGAACAGGTCGGCGAAGTTCTCGCCCGACACCCCGCCGGTCGGCACGAGGGAGGTCGACGAGAGCGTGCCGAGCGGGTTGAGCGCGGCCGAGAGCACGAACAGGATCGGGAAGAGGCTGAACGCCACGGCCAGCACCCCGACGACGTGCCGCCAGCCGACCTGGGCCAGCCAGCGGTGGCGCCGCCGGCCGGCGGCGGCGCGGTCGACGGCCGGGGGGTGCGCGTAGGTGGTCACGAGTAGACCTCCTCCTGCTTGCGGGTGTTGCGGAAGCTGATCGCCGACACCGTCGCCACGATCGCGAAGATGAAGATCGACACCGCCGCCGCCATGCCGAACTCCGCGCCCTGCGCGCCGAAGGCCAGCCGGTAGGTGTAGGTGATCAGCAGGTCGGTCGCCCCGTTGCTCGGGTTGTCCGCCGGGAACGGGCCGCCCTCGGTGGTCAGCCAGATCGCGTTGATGTTGTTGAAGTTGTACGCGAACGACGCGATCAGCAGCGGCGACAGCGCGACGAGCAGCAGCGGCAGGGTGACCGCGCGGAACGACTGCCAGGGCGACGCGCCGTCGACCGAGGTGGCCTCGGTCAGCTCCTTGGGGATGGCCTGGAGCGCGCCGGTGGCGACCAGGAACATGTACGGGTAGCCCAGCCAGAGCTGCACCAGCAGCACCGCCGCCCGCGCCGACCAGGCCTCGCCGAACCAGTCGACGCCGAGGCCGAACAGGTTGTTGACCAGTCCGAAGTCGGTGTTGAACATGTCCCGCCAGACCAGCAGCATCGCGAACGACGGCATGGCGTACGGCAGGATCAGCAGCACCCGGTAGAGGTTGGTGCCGCGCATCCGGGGCGAGTGCAGGGCCAGCGCGATGGCCATGCCCAGCAGGAAGGTGAACCCGGTGGAGCCGATCGCGAAGGCGAAGTTCCACAGCAGGGTGCCGAAGAACGGCCCGGAGATGTTCGGGTCGGTGAGCACCCGGGAGAAGTTCTCCAGCCCGACGTCGACCTTCCAGCCCTGCGCGAGGCGCTCCCCGTCGGCGGCGACGAACGAGCCGGTCTTCTCGTCGGCCGTCCAGGTCTTGCCGCTCTCGCTGTCGGTGACGCAGTCGCACCCGGCGTCGTACGCCCGAATGGCCCGGCCCTCGTAGGCGCGGGACAGGCCGGACGAACGCAGCGCGCCCCCGGCGGTGGGCACCACCAGGTCGGTGATCTCCTGGCTGCGGGCGCTGGCCTGGCCGAAGTTGAGCACGGTGTAGCCGTCGGCGGCGGTCACCTTGCCGCCGGAGCCGACGGTGACGTCGGCGGCGTCGAGCCGGCGCAGCCCGTCGGCGTCCCCGGCGGAGACGGTGCCGGTGGCCGGGTCGGTGACCAGGAAGACCAGCGCGCCGGTGGCGGGGTCGCCCGCGGTGGCGACCGACAGGGCGTACTCGGTGGAGCCGGGGACCTGCTTGACCGAGGAGCTCTGGATCGCGACGACGGCCTCGTCCTTACTGCCCCGGTGGCCGTCGCCGAAGTTCGTGAACGCGGTGCTGGCGGTGTAGAGCACCGGGAAGACCTGGAAGGCGATCAGGAAGAGCGTGCCGGGGACCAGGTACTTCGCGGGGATGTGCCGGGGGGTGAGGTAGAGGTAGAACAGGCCGGCGGTGGTGGCCGCGAGCAGGGCCAGCCCGACCCACTTCCCGGCCTCGACGAGCGGGAAGGCCGCCCAGAGCGCGATCCCGGCCACGAGGCCGAGCAGGATCACCTTGACGACGAGGCCGGTCGCGGTGACCGGCGCGTGGTGGCGCGCGGTGCGCGGGAGCCCGGGGCCGACGGGCCCCCGGCCCGGGGTCCGCGTGGACCCCGGGCCGGACAGCTTCGTGCTCATTACTTGATCTGGCCGGAGATCGTCTTGCCGGCCGCGGTGATCGTCTTGGCCGGGTCGGCGCCGCCGATGATCGCGGCCTCGGCCTTGCCGAACGGGTCCCAGATCGCGGCCATGGCCGGGATCGCGGGGAGCACCTGGCCGTTCCTGCCGGCCTCGGTGAACTTGGCCAGGTCCGGGTCGCTGCCCTTGACCTGGTCGAGCGCGGCGGTCAGCGCCGGCGGGCGCGGCTCGGCGTTGTACAGGGCCACGGCCAGTTCCGGCTTGGTGGTGTAGTTCGCCACGAACTCCTGGGCCAGGGCCTTGTTCTTGCCCTTGGCGGCCACGTAGAACGCCTGGACGCCCACGAACGGCTGCGCCTCCTTGCCGCCGGCGAAGCCGGGGACCGGGGAGATGTCGTAGGAGATGTTGGCCTTCTTGGCGTCGGCGATGGCCCACGGCCCGGAGACCAGGAAGGCGCACTTCTTGCCGGTGAAGGTGGCGATCGAGTTCTCGGCGGTGATGGAGCGCTTGAGCGCGCCCTCGCCCTTCTCGCCGAGCTTCGCGATCTTCTGGAACGCGGCGATCGACTCCGGCTTGCCCACGCCCAGGTCCTTCGGGTCGTAGTCGCCGTTGGCGGCGGTGCCGAAGAGGTAGCCGCCGGCCGAGGTGTACAGCGGGTAGATGTGGTACGCGTCGCCGTTCTGGCCGGACTGGAGGCAGAGGATCTCGCTGGCCTTCTTGTCGGCCTTGAGCTTCTTGCCGGCGGCGACCAGGTCCTCGATCGTCTTCGGGGCCTCCGGGGCCAGCTCGGTGTTGCGGATCAGCGCCAGGTTCTCCATGGCGTACGGCACGCCGTAGAGCTGGCCGTTGAAGGTGACGGCCTTGACGGCGGTCTCGTTGAAGCCGCTCTTCTGGTCGGCGGCGAGCTGCACCGGGTCGATGGCGCCGTTCTGGACCAGGTTGCCGATCCAGTCGTGCGCGCCGACCACGACGTCGGGGCCGCTGCCCTGCTGGGAGGCGGTGACGAAGTTGGTCTGCAGGTCCTTCGAGACTGCCTGGACCTCGACGGTCACGCCGTTCTCCTGGCCGAAGGACTCGGCGAACGGCTTCAGGGCGGCGGTCCGCTTGTCGTCGGCCCAGATCACCAGCTTCCCGCCGGTGGCGCCGGCGGACTCCTTCGCGGCCGGCGCGCTGCTGTCGTCGTCGCTGCCACCGCAGCCGGAGGCGGCCAGCGCCAGGCCGAGGACGGCGACCACACCCGCGGTACGGATGCGCATCGGTACTCCTGTCGTCATGGCGGTCCGCCGGGGGAAGGGCGGCCCGCCAGTGGGAACCTCTGTAAGTTCTTGCCAACCGGCGCGGGGATGCTGCGCCGCTGCTCTCGCATGTTGCGGGGACGTTAGCAAGAGGTTGCAGATTCCGGAAGGGCTTGCAGAAAGGTACGCAAGAACTTGCCCGTGAGCTAAAGTGCCGCCATGCGCGCTCGACTGTCCGACATCGCCCAACAGGCCGAAGTCAGCGAGGCCACGGTGTCGCGGGTGCTCAACGACCGCCCCGGCGTGGCCCCGGAGACCCGGCAGGCCGTCCTGACCGCCCTCGACGTCCTCGGCTACGAGCGCCCGGCCCGGCTGCGCAAGCGCAGCGCCGGCCTCGTCGGCCTGGTGGTGCCGGAGCTGGACAACCCGATCTTCCCGGCGTTCGCCCAGGTGATCGAGTCGACCCTGGCGCAGAGCGGCTTCACCCCGGTGCTGTGCACCCAGACCCCGGGCGGCGTCACCGAGGACGAGTACGTCGAGATGCTGCTCGACCGCCAGGTCTCCGGGATCGTCTTCGTCTCCGGCCTGCACGCCGACACCGCCGCCAACCACGACCGGTACCGCGCGCTGATCGCCAGGCCGCTGCCCGTCGTCATGATCAACGGGTACGTCCCCGGGATCGCCGCGCCCTTCGTCTCCTGCGACGACCGGGAGGCGACCGAGCTGGCCGTCGCCCACCTGGTCGCCCTGGGGCACCGACGGATCGGGCTGATCACCGGCCCGGACCGGTTCGTCCCCGTGCAGCGCCGGGTCGCCGGCTGGCGGGCCGCCATGGCGCGCCTGGCGGGCCTGCCCGAGGCCGAGCTGGCCGAGCTCGCCGAGCTGACCCTGTTCGGGGTGGAGGGCGGCGAGGCCGCCGCGGGGCGGCTGCTGGAGCGCGGCGTGACCGGGGTGGTCTGCGGCTCCGACCTGATGGCCCTCGGCGCGATCCGGGCCGCCCGCCAGCGCGGGCTGTCCGTCCCCGGCGACCTGTCCGTGGTCGGATACGACGACTCGCCGTTGATGGCCTTCACCGACCCGCCGCTGACGACGATGCGCCAGCCGGTGGCCGCCATGGCGGTGGCCGCCGTGCGGGCCCTGGTCGACGAGATCAACGGGCACGCCGCCCCGCACTCGGAGTACCTGTTCCGGCCCGAGCTGGTGGTACGCGGCTCCACGGCGGTCGTCCGGCAGCCGGCCGCGCGGCAGCCCGCCGCCGCGCTGGCCAGGAGCGCCGGCTGACCGCCGTCATTTCTTGCGCAAGTCCTGCTTGACTCTTGCAGCAGCGGGACGGCATCCTGCTCTGACCACCGGTGGCACACCGCCGTGCCCCGCACCCACGCCGTCCCGCGCCACAGAACGGGGATCGCCACCCATGACCGCCAGCACCCCCACGCCGCTGACCTCCGACGACGACTGGTGGCGCTCCGCGGTCGTCTACCAGGTCTACGTCCGCAGCTTCGCCGACTCCGACGGCGACGGCGTCGGCGACCTCCAGGGCATCCGGGAGCGGCTGCCCTACCTGCGCGACCTCGGGGTCGACGCGCTCTGGCTGACCCCCTTCTACACCTCGCCGATGGTCGACGGCGGCTACGACGTGGCCGACTACCGCGACGTCGACCCCATGTTCGGCACCCTGACCGACTTCGACCACATGATCACCGACGCGCACGCGCTCGGCCTGCGGATCATCGTCGACATCGTGCCCAACCACACCTCCAGCGCGCACCCGTGGTTCGTCGCCGCGCTCGCCGCCGCCCCCGGCTCCCCGGAGCGGGCCCGCTACCTGTTCGCCGAGGGCCGGGGCGGGCGCGGCGAGCTGCCCCCCAACGACTGGGAGAGCATCTTCGGCGGACCGGCCTGGACCCGGGTGCCCGACGGCCAGTGGTACCTCCACCTGTTCGACCCGGCCCAGCCCGACCTCAACTGGCGGCACCCCGAGGTGCGGGCCGAGTTCGAGGACGTGCTGCGCTTCTGGCTCGACCGGGGCGTCGACGGGTTCCGCATCGACGTGGCCCACGGCATGATCAAGGCCGAGGGGCTGCCCGACGTCGGCTTCAACTCGATGACCGGCGGCCGCCGCCAGTCCGAGCTGCTCGGCAAGGGCCGGCTGCCGTACTTCGACCAGGACGAGGTACACGAGATCTACCGGGCCTGGCGACCGATCCTGGACAGCTACCCCGGCGGCCGGATGGCCGTGGCCGAGGCGTGGGCCGAGACGCCGCAGCGGCTCGCCCGCTACATCGGGCCCGACGAGCTGCACCAGGCGTTCAGCTTCGACTTCCTCGACGCCACCTGGTCGGCCGACTCGTTCCGCAAGGTGATCGACACCGCGCTGGCCGAGGCGACCATCGTCGGCGCGCCGACCACCTGGGTGCTGTCCAACCACGACAAGCAGCGGCACGTCACCCGCTACGGCGACGGCGAGGTCGGCCTGCGCCGGGCCCGCGCGGCCAGCCTGCTGATGCTCGCGCTGCCCGGCTGCGCCTACCTCTACCAGGGCGAGGAGCTGGGCCTGCCGGAGGTGCTCGACCTGCCCGACGAGCTGCGGCAGGACCCGTCGTTCCTGCGCACCGGCGAGAGCCGGGACGGCTGCCGGGTGCCGATCCCGTGGAGCGGCGAGCTGGCCCCGTACGGCTTCGGGCCGGCCGGCAGCGAGCTGAGCTGGCTGCCGGCCCCCGCGACCTGGGCCGCCCTCTCGGTCGCCGCCCAGGCCGGCGCGCCCGGCTCGACCCTGGAGCTCTACCGCGCGGCGCTGCGCGCCCGGCGCACCCACCCGGCGCTCGCCCGCGACGCCGACGGCGTGACCTGGCTGGAGTCGACCGGCCCCGGCGTGCTCGCGTTCCGCCGCACCGGCGGCGGCGCGGAGCTGACCTGCGTGGTCAACCTCAGCGACGCGCCGGTGCGGATCGACGGGTACGGCGAGCCGGTCGTGGCCAGCGCGGAGCTGACCGGGCAGGACACGGGGCACGTCCTGCCGGTCGACGCCGCCGCGTGGTTCGAACGGCGCTGAGCCGGGTACAGCCCGCCCTGGACCCCTGGTCGTCCGTCGTGCCGCGCGCCGACGGGCGGCCAGGACAGCCGACCCCTTGTGGTGGGGGGTGAAGGTGGCGGCGGCGCCCCGTGGAGTTCCGCTCCCCGGGGCGCCGCCGTCCGTCCGGGACGGCGCGGGGTCTGCCGCGACCGGCGCGGGGACAATCGCCGCATGGCGTATCTGTTCCTGGTGCTCGCGATCGCGTCCGAGGTGGTCGGGACGAGCCTGCTCAAGGCGACGCACGGGTTCACCCGGTTGTGGCCGACGCTCGGACTGGCGGTGGCCTACCTGGCGGCGTTCGGGCTGCTCTCGCTCGCGGTGCGGGAGATCCCGGTCGGCGTCGCGTACGCGATGTGGTCCGGGCTGGGCACGGCGGCGATCGTCGCGGTCGGGGCGGCCTTCCTCGGCGAGCCGCTCAGCGTGACGAAGGTCGTCGGCGTGGCGCTCGTCATCGCCGGGGTGGTCGTGCTCAACCTGGGCGGGACGCACTGAGCGGCGGTGGGCGGATCCGACGGCCGACGGTCAGCGGCTCGGCGGGCGGGTCGGCACGCCGGGGCCGACGGTCAGCTCCCCTTCTCGGTGAGCAGTTTGGCGATGCGGGCGAAGCCGGCCCGCAGCTCGGCCTCGGCGGGCGCGGGACGGGGCCCGGCCGGCTCCCCGGCCGCCTCGGCGGCGGCCTCCAGCTCGTCGTCGATGACGTCGTCGAAGTCGCCGTAGAGGTCGGACGCCTCGATCCGGGCCGCCTCGTCGGAGGCGGCGATGCGGGCGGCGGCGATCTCGCCGCGGATCTCGTCGGGCGACAGGGCGGGCACCAGGGGCTCCACCACGGCCATGAGCTGCTCCTCGGCCACCACCGACTCGGCGAGGGCCAGCGCGTGCGGGCGCTCGTAGGGGCCGCAGACCACCGGCTCCCACTCGTCGACGTCGTCGAGCGGGCCGAACGTGATGATCCACGGCAGGCCGAGCATCGGCGAGTCGTCCGGCAGGTCCAACGTCACGAGTGCGCCCACGCGCCCATCATGGCCCGGCCCTCACGTTCCCGGGCCGGGCATCCGCCCGAATCAGCCGAACGTTGCGCGGGTCATCCCGCCCCGCCGGGCGTGCCCGGACCGGTGTCGGCGTCGGCCTCCGCGTCGAGGTCGGCCGGCGCCGCCCCCTCGGCCAGGTCCACCACCCGGCCGTACGGGCTGGTCGCGGCGAGCGCCGCGCCGAACAGCACGAGCTGGTTGAGCAGGTAGAGGTAGAGCAGCAGGCCGACCGCCCCCGCCACCACCGTGTACGCCGGGTTCCGCTCGGTGCGCACCACGTAGAACCGCCCGACCGTGTTGAGCAGGGTGATGCCCACCGCCACGGCGAACACCACCGGGCGCAGCCGGCGGCGGCTCATCCGCAGCCGGGGCACCGCCACCAGCAGGGCGGCGGCCAGCACCGCGTTGACCAACACGCTGAGCACGGCGCTGATCACGGTCAGCCCCACCGAGCCGGTGCTGCGCAGCAGGAAGCGCAGCAGCGACTCCAGCGCGTCCACGGCGGCCACCGACAGGCCGAGCAGGACGAACACCCCCACCAGCACGCCCAGGTCGACCAGCCGGCGCACCACCAGGTTGCCGGGCTGCTGGTTGAGCCCGTACATCAGCCGTTGCGACGAGCGGATCGCCTCCACCCAGCCGATCCCGGTGAAGACCAGGATGACCAGGCCCACCACCCCGACCGTGTTGCTGCTCTGGGCGATCTGCGCCGGGTCGAGGAAGGGGAGGTTCTCCTTGAGGAAGCCGGCCGCCGCGTCGCTGACCTCGTCGTTGTCCTCCAGGATCGCCCCGAAGATCGAGTACGCGACCAGGGCCAGCGCGAAGACCGCGAAGAAGCCGTAGTAGGCGATCGCCGCCGCCAGCCGCCCGCCGAGCACCTCCGCGTAGAGGTTGCCGGCCCGCCACAGGTGGTCGAAGGTCCGCGACCGGCGACGCGCCGCGCTCACCCGCCGGTCGATGCCGGCCTCGATCCGCCCGAAGACCTCCACGCCGTCATCCTCGCCGATCCGCCGCCCGCACGGGAGAGCGTCGCCGGCTCAGGACACGCCGAGCAGGAAGTCCCGGCGCGGCTGCCACCGGGTCTGACCGCTGTGCGAGAAGAGCGTGAACGAGTCGACCTCGAACACCGCCGAGAAGTCGGCCAGGTCCTCGTACGCCCGGTCCAGCGCCTCCGGCGCGACGTCCTGCGCCACCGTGACGTGCGGGTGGTAGGGGAACCGGGCCTCCCGGTGCAGCTCGGGGGCAGAGTTGATCGCGGCGGCGAGGAGCTCGCACTCGCTGATCCCGGCGGCCACCGCCACGAACACCACCTGCGTCACCGGGCGGAACGTGCCGGTGCCCCGCAGGTGCAGGGTGAACGGCAGGTGCGTGGCGGCCACCCCGGCGAGGTGCCGCTCGACCGCCGGCAGCGCCGCCGTCGGGATCTCGGTGGGCCCGAGCAGCGTCACGTGCGCGGGCACCACGAGGGGGTCGCCGGCCTCGACCCGCCGCCGGGTGAGCAGGCCGCCCCACGGCTCCGGGATGTCCACCGCGATCCCGATCTGGATGGTGTCGCCGGCCTGCGGCGCCCCGTCCCTGCGATCCACGCTCCGCGCCACCCCTCCGGCCACCGACCCGCCCGTCTCCACCCGTACCCGTCGCGCCGGGCGGTCAGCCGAGGCGGACCGGCGGGAGGAACCCGACCCGCTCGTACGTCTCGTGCAGCGTCGCCGAGGCGACCGCGCGGGCCTTCTCCGCGCCGGCCGCGAGCAGCTTGTCGAGCTGCGCCGGGTCGTCGAGGTAGGCCCGGGTGCGCTCCTGGATCGGCGTGACGAACTCCCGGACCACCTCGCCCAGGTCCTTCTTCAGGTCGCCGTAGCCCCGCCCCGCGTACGCGGCGACCAGGTCGTCGACGCTGCGGCCGGTCAGCGCGGAGTAGATCGTGAGCAGGTTGGACACGCCCGGCTTGGTCTCGGCGTCGAAGACGATCTCCCGGCCGGTGTCGGTGACCGCCGAGCGGATCTTCTTGGCCGAGCGGGCCGGGTCCTCCAGCAGGTCGATGATGCCGGTCGGCGAGGACGACGACTTCGACATCTTGGCCGTCGGGTCCTGTAGGTCGGTGATCTTCGCGGTGTCCTTGACGATGTGCGGCGCGGGCACGACGAACGTCTTGCCGAACTGCGAGTTGAACCGCTGCGCCAGGTCGCGGGACAGCTCCAGGTGCTGCCGCTGGTCCTCGCCGACCGGGACGGCGTGTGCCTGGTAGAGCAGGATGTCGGCGGCCTGGAGGATCGGGTAGGTGAACAGGCCGACGCTGGAGCGCTCGCTGCCCTGCTTCTGCGACTTGTCCTTGAACTGGGTCATCCGGCTGGCCTCGCCGAAGCCGGTGATGCAGCCCAGCACCCAGGCGAGCTGCGAGTGCTCGGGCACCTGCGACTGGACGAACAGCGTGCTGCGCTCCGGGTCCAGGCCGACGGCGAAGAGCTGCGCGGCGGCCACCCGGGTGCGCTGCCGCAGCACCTTGGGGTCGTGCCCGGCCGTGATGGCGTGCAGGTCGACCACGCAGTAGAACGCGTCGTGGGTGTCCTGCAACGCCACCCAGTGCCGCACCGCGCCCAGGTAGTTGCCGAGGTGGAACGAGTCGGCCGTCGGCTGGATGCCGGAGAACACGCGGGGGCGGGCGGGTACGTCGGACATGCCGGCATTCTGTCAGCAACCCCCGGCGTCCGTCATGACGGGCCGGCGGGTCGGCTCTCCGCCGCTGCGAGCGGGCCGGTGACCTCGCGTCGCGGCTCGGGCAGGCGCACCACGGAGACCGCGAGCCGGGACACCCGGCGGCCCTCCAGCGCCAGCACCCGCAGCAGCCACCCGCCGGGCGGGTCGTCCGGGTCCCGGTCGCCGCCGTCCGCCGCCGGCGGGGCCACCGGCACCTCGTCCCCCACCACCGGCAGCCGGCCCAGCGCGGCCATCACGTACCCGCCGGCCGTCTCGTACGGGCCGGCGGCCAGCCGCAGCCCGGTGCGCTCGGCGAAGTCGGCGAGGTTGAGCCGGCCGTCGACCACCGTGGGCAGGCCGGTCGGCTCCGGCTCCGGGTCGCCGTCGTGCTCGTCGTGGATCTCGCCGACCAGCTCCTCGATCAGGTCCTCGCAGGTGACGATGCCGGCGGTGCCGCCGTACTCGTCGACCACCACCGCGAGGTGGTGGCCCTCGCGGCGCATCTCGGTCAGCGCGGCCAGCACCCGCTTGCTGCCGGGCAGCCGCTTGACCTCCCGGGTCAGCTCGCCGACGGTGACGCCCGGGTCGAGGTCGGGGCGCAGCAGCACGTCGCGTAGGTGCACGAAGCCGACCACGTCGTCGTGGGTGCCGTCGACGACCGGGTAGCGGCGGTGCGTCTCGGCCCGGACCAGCCGCTCCGCCTCGGCGACGGTCATCGCGACCGACAGGAACACGACCTCGGTGCGGGGCATCATCACCTCGCGGACCAGGCTCGCCCCGGCGGCCAGCACCTCGTCGATGATCCGCCGCTCGTCGGCGTCGAGGACGGTGCTGGCGGCGACCAGGTCCCGCAGCTCGGCCTCGCTGATCCGCTCCCGGCCGGCGGCGGGGCTGGCCCCGAGCAGGTCGGTGACCAGCCGGGTCGCGCCGTCGGCGGCCCGGACCACCAGCCGGGCGACGGCGCGGGCCAGGGGGCCCGGTTCGCGTCGGAGCCGCCCCACCGGTCGCCGGCGGAGCCCGGGACCACCCGCTTCCCGCATGACAACTCATCGTAGGGCCCGCGACGCTTCGGCACAGGTCGTCCACCCGGAGTGACGGTGTGCGTATCTGTTCAGTCCTGAAAGATTGTGATGGAATGGCGGTGCGGCGACGCCGGGCGCGGCCACAGCCGGCCGCCGTAGGGTGGGCGCGGACGGCCGCGGCGAGGCGCGGCCAGGCAGGAGGACCCCGACGTGAAACTGCTCGTCACCGGCGGCGCCGGCTACATCGGCAGCGTGGTGACCCGGATGCTGGTCGACGCCGGCCACGAGGTCGTCGTCCTCGACGACCTGCGCACCGGGCACCGCGAGGCGCTCGCCCCGGACGCCACCTGGGTCGACGCGCCCATCCACGAGGCGGCCCGGGTGCTCACCCCCGAGGCGGGCTTCGACGGGGTGCTGCACTTCGCCGCCCTCATCGCCGCCGGCGAGTCCATGGTCCGGCCCGAGCTGTACTGGCAGAACAACACGGTCGGCTCGCTCGCCCTGATCGACGCCGTCCGGGCCGCGCGGGTGCCCCGGATGGTCTTCTCCTCCACCGCCGCCGTCTACGGCAACCCGACCGAGCTGCCCATCCCGGAGACCGCCGTCAAGGCCCCCACCAACACGTACGGGGCCACCAAGCTGGCCGTGGACATGGCGCTCACCTCCGAGGCGATCGGGCACGACCTGGCCGCCGTGTCGCTGCGCTACTTCAACGTCGCCGGGGCGTACCTGCGCGGCGACGTCGCCATCGGCGAGCGGCACGACCCGGAGACCCACCTCATCCCGATCGCCCTCGACGTCGCCGCCGGCCGGCGGGAGAAGCTCCAACTCTTCGGCGACGACTACCCCACCGTCGACGGCACCTGCGTGCGCGACTACATCCACGTCGAGGACCTGGCCCGCGCCCACCTGCTGGCGCTCACCGCCGCCGTGCCCGGCCGGCACCGCGTCTACAACCTGGGCAACGGCGCCGGGTTCACCAACCGGCAGGTCGTCGACGTGGTCCGCGAGGTCACCGGCCGGCCGCTGCCGGTCGAGGTGGCCCCGCGCCGCGAGGGCGACCCGGCCGAGCTGGTCGCCTCCTCCGCCCTGGCCCGCGAGGAGCTGGGCTGGACGCCCGAGAAGCCGACCCTGCACGACATGGTCGGCGACGCCTGGGCCTTCTACCGCACGCACATCCTGGAGCGTCCGTGACCGACCCCGCGCACCCCTCGCCCGCGCCGACGGGGGAGGTGGCCGACCGGGCCGCCGCCGGCTTCCACCAGCGGTACGGCGCACCCGCCGCCGGCCGCTGGGCGGCACCCGGACGGGTCAACCTGATCGGCGAGCACACCGACTACAACGACGGCTTCGTGCTGCCGTTCGCGCTGCCGCTGCGTACCGTGGTCGCCGCCGCCCCCGCCGACGACGGCCGCTGGACGGTCTGGTCGGAGCTCACCGGCGACCAGGTCGGGTTCGGCGGCGACGAGGTGGCCGCCCCCGGCCGGGTCACCGGCTGGGCCGCGTACGTCGCCGGGGTGGTGTGGGCGCTGCGCGAGGCCGGCCACCGGGTGCCCGGGGCGCGGCTGGCCGTCGCCTCCGACGTGCCGCTCGGCTCCGGGCTGTCGTCGTCGGCCGCGCTGGAGGCCGCCGTGCTGGCCGCCCTCGTCGACCTCGGCGGGCTGGACCTGCCGGCCGAGGGGCGGCCCCGGCTCGCCCAGCGGGCCGAGAACGCCTACGTCGGCGCGCCCACCGGGATCATGGACCAGTCCGCGGCGATCCGCTGCCGCACCGGCCACGCCCTCTTCCTCGACTGCCGCACCGAGGCCGTCGAGCACATCCCGTTCGACCTGGCCGCCGCCGGGCTGGCCGTGCTGGTGATCGACAGCCGGGCCCCGCACCGGCACGCCGACGGCGAGTACGCCTCCCGCCGCGCCGGCTGCGAGAAGGCCGCCGGGCTGCTCGGGGTGCCCGCCCTGCGCGACGTGGCCGCCGCCGACCTCGACGACGCCCTCGCCCGCCTCGACGACGACGAGACCCGCCGCCGCGTCCGGCACGTCGTCACCGAGGACCAGCGGGTGCTCGACGCCGTGGCGCTGCTGCGCGCCGGCCGGGTACGCGACATCGGGCCCCTGCTGACCGCCTCCCACGCGTCGATGCGCGACGACTTCGAGATCACCGTGCCGGAGGTCGACACGGCGGTCGAGGCGGCCCTGGCCGCCGGGGCGTACGGGGCACGGATGACCGGCGGCGGCTTCGGCGGCTGCGTCCTCGCCCTGGTCGACGCCGACCGCGCCGACGCGGTGGCCGACTCCGTCACGACCCGGTACGCCGAGCGCGGCTTCCGCGCCCCCGGCTTCCACCTGGCCACCCCGGCCCCCGGCGCCCACCGCTTGTAAGGAAGGGCCCCTTGTTAACGCATTCTGCATAGCAAGGGGCCCCTGTTAACAACGCCGGGCGGGCGTCCGCCGGGCACCGGCGGGGGGCCGCGAAGAGGCTCGGCTCAGGCGGCCTCGACGATCATGCCCGCGCCGACGGTGCGGTTGGTGGCCTCGTCGATGATGACGAAGCCGCCGGTGGTGCGGTTGCGGCGGTACTCGTCCGCCAGCAGCGGGATCGTGGTGCGCAGCCGCACCCGGCCGATCTCGTTGAGCTTGAGTTCGGTGGCGGTTTCGTCGCGGTGCAGGGAGTTGATGTCGAGGCGGTAGTGCAGGCCCCGCACGATCGCCCGCGCGGAGCGGGTGGTGTGCTTGATGGCGTAGCGGCCGCCGACGGTCAGCGGGCGGGTCTCGTCCATCCAGCAGACCATCGCCTCGATGTCCTGCGCGACGGTCGGGGCGTTGTGGGGGCGGCAGATCATGTCCCCGCGGGAGATGTCGATCTCGTCTTCCAGCCGGACGGTGACCGACATCGGGGGGAACGCCTCCTCGACCGGCCCGTCGGCGGTCTCCACCGCGGCGATGCGGGAGGTGAACCCCGACGGCAGGACCATCACCTCGTCACCGGCCTTCAACACCCCCGAGGCGACCTGACCGGCATAGCCCCGGTAGTCCGTCACCGTGGTGGACTGCGGCCGGATCACGTACTGCACCGGGAACCGCACGTCCTGCAGGTTGCGGTCCGAGGCGATGTGCACCCGCTCCAGATGGTGCAGCAACGACGGCCCCTCATACCACGGCATGTCCTCCGACCGGGACACGATGTTGTCCCCCCGCAGCGCCGACACCGGCACCACCGTCAGGTCCGGCACGTCCAGCTTCGCCGCGAACGCCGTGAACTCGTCCGCGATCGCCTCGAACACCTCCCGGTCGAAGTCGACCAGGTCCATCTTGTTCACACACAACACCAGATGCGGCACCCGCAACAACGAACACAGGAACGCGTGCCGCCGCGACTGCTCCACCAGGCCCTTACGCGCGTCCACCAGGATCAACGCCAGGTCCGCCGTCGACGCCCCCGTCACCATGTTCCGCGTGTACTGAATATGACCCGGCGTGTCCGCGATGATGAACTTCCGCCGCGGCGTCGCGAAGTACCGGTACGCCACATCGATCGTGATGCCCTGCTCCCGCTCCGCCCGCAACCCGTCGGTCAACAACGCCAGGTTCGTGTACTCGTCCCCCCGCGCCGCCGACACCGCCTCCACCGCCGCCAACTGATCGGTGAACAACGACTTCGTGTCATACAACAACCGGCCGATCAACGTCGACTTACCGTCGTCCACACTCCCGGCCGTGGCGAACCGCAACAGGTCCATCGGCCGCGCCTCCACCTCGACCGGCGCCATGTCGATGCTCATCAGAAGTAGCCCTCCCGCTTACGGTCCTCCATGGCGGCCTCACTGACCCGGTCGTCGCCCCGCGTCGCACCCCGCTCGGTGACCCGCGTCGCGGCCACCTCCTCGATCACCGCCGCCACCGTCGCGGCATCCGAACGCACCGCCGCCGTGCACGAGGCGTCACCCACCGTCCGGTACCGCACCACCTCCACGAACCGCGTCTCACCCGCCCGCGGGGTGAAGAACTCGTTCACCGCGTACAACATCCCGTCGCGCTCGACGACCTCACGCTCGTGCGCGAAGTAGATCGACGGCAACGGGATCCGCTCCCTGGCGATGTAGTGCCACACATCCAACTCGGTCCAGTTCGACAACGGGAACACCCGGATCGACTCACCCGGATGATGCCGACCGTTGTACAACGACCACAACTCCGGCCGCTGGTTCTTCGGATCCCACTGCCCGAACTCGTCCCTGAACGAGAACACCCGCTCCTTCGCCCGCGCCTTCTCCTCATCCCGCCGCGCCCCACCGAACAGGGCGTCGAACCGGTGCTTCTCCACCGCGTCCAACAACACCGGCGTCTGGATCCGGTTACGCATCCCGTCCCCGGACTCCCGCACCAACCCCCGCGCCAACGCCTCCGGCACCGACGCCACGATCAACTGCAACCCCAACTCCGCCACCCGACGATCCCGATACTCCAGGACCTCGGGAAAGTTGTGCCCCGTATCCACATGCATCACCGGAAACGGCACACTCGCCGGCGCAAACGCCTTCTGCGCCAACCGCAACATCACGATCGAATCCTTACCACCCGAGAAGAGCAGCACCGGCCGCTCCATCTCCGCAACCACCTCACGCATCACGAAGATGCTCTCCGCCTCCAGGGCATCGAGGTGGGAGACCTGGTACGCGGCGGGGGCGGTCATGACCCGGCCTCGATCCGCTCGGCTGCGCTCATGGATTCCAGACCTTTCCGGTCGGACACGTGAAGAAGACTGCTCAGGCTACCCGGAATGCCTCTGCAGCGCTGCAAGCAACCGGCTGGCGAGATCCTTGCGGCAGACCAGCAGATCCGGCAGGCGCGGGTCGGCCTCGTTGTATTTCAGCGCAGAACCGTCGATCCGGGAAGCATGCAGGCCGGTGGCCGTCGCCACAGCCACCGGAGCGGCCGAGTCCCACTCGTACTGGCCGCCCGCGTGGACGTACGCGTCGATCTCACCCGTCACCACAGCGGCGATCTTCGCCCCCGCCGAGCCCATCGGCACCAGATGAGCGCCCACATCCTCCGCCAGGTCGGTCAGGAAAATCGGCGGACGGCTACGACTGGCCGCCAACCGGATGGTCCTTCCGCCGTCCGAGGTCGCCGCCTCCAGGGTCATCGGCGGGTACGCCGGTGGCAGGTCCGTGCCCAGCACCCGGTGCTGCGCCGGCAACCCCACCGCGCCCGCCACCAGGCGGTGCGGCGTCGACGCGGTGCGCGCCCACAGCGCCACGTGCACCGCCCAGTCCGAACGGCCCTCCTCGGAGAACTCCCGGGTCCCGTCCAACGGGTCGATGATCCACACCCGGTCGGCGGTCAGCCGGGACACCGCCCCGGCGCTCACCTCCGCCGCCCACGCCAGCCGCGACCCCTCGTCCTCCTCCGAACAGACCGCGTCCCCCGGCCGCCACTTCGCCAGCTCGGTGCGGATCAGGTCGTGCGAGACCTTGTCCCCCGCCGACCGCAACGCCCCCGGGTCGGCGAACCCCAGCTCGGCCCGGACGGCCAGCAACGCCTGCCCGGCCTGGGTCGCCAGCCACCGGGCGAACGCGCCGTCGATCATCGGAGGACTGCCCACCACTCGCTCCCGTCGCCTCGCCGCGACCCGCCCCACGGGCCGCAGCCACCTGCCGGCCACGCCCACCTGCCGGCCGTGGTCCGCCGGAAAGGCGCAGACTACCGGCCGCACGACCGCCCGCCGTGCCGCCCCGCCCGGCTCAGGCCCCGTGATACAGGTTCTGGGTCGGCTCCACACCCCGGGTGACCACCGACTCGACCACGTCCGCCGCCCGGTCCACCAGGAACTCCAGCTCCTTGCGCTCCGCGGCGGAGAAGTCGGACAGCACGTAGTCGGCCGGGTCCTGCCGCCCCGGCGGCCGACCGATGCCGAACCGCACCCGCACGTAGTCCTTCGTCCCCAGCGACTTCGACATCGAACGCAGCCCGTTGTGCCCGCCCTCGCCGCCGCCGCACTTGACCCGCACCTGCCCGTAGCCGATGTCCAGCTCGTCGTGGATTGCGATCACCCGGCCCGGCGGCACCTTGTGGAACTGCGCCAACCCGGCCACCGGCCCCCCGGAGAGGTTCATGTACGTCAGCGGCTTCATCAGCACCAGCTTCGGCCCGCCCAGCCCCAGCCGCCCCTCGGCCACCTCGGCCACCGCCCGCCGGTGCCGGCCGAACTTCCCGCCCACCCGGGCGGCCAGCAGCTCGGCCACCATGAAGCCCACGTTGTGCCGGTTGCCCGCGTACTCCCGGCCCGGGTTCCCCAGGCCGACCACCAGCCACGGCCCCGCCTCGTCCGTCACGCCACACCCCTCCCGCTCCGCCGCCGCACCCGGCGGCCAGCCAGACCCGGTCCCGATACTGCGACAGGCGCCCCCGGGGTCGGGGGCGCCTGTCGCACGGAAAAACAGACCGGTCAGGCCTCGGTCTTCGCCTCGGCCGGGGCCTCCTCGCCCTCGGCGGCCGGCGCCTCGGCACCCTCGGCGGTCTCCTCGCCGGCCTCGGCCTCCTCGGCGGTGGCCTCGACCTCGGGCAGCGTGGCCTCCAGCTGCTCGGCGGTCGGGGCCGCGGTCACGGCGGCGACCGACAGCTCCGGGTCGGCGGCCAGCTCGACGCCCGACGGCAGCTCCACGTCGGCGGCGGTGACCTGCGTGCCGGCCTCCAGGCCCTCGATCGACGCCTCCAGGTGGTCCGGCACCTTGGTGGCGTCGGCGGTCACCGAGAGGGTGTCGTGGTCGTGCACGATCAGGGTGTCCTTCGCGGCCTCGCCGGTCAGCTGGACCGGGACCTCGACGGTGACCTTCTCGCCACGGCGGACCAGCAGCAGGTCGACGTGCTCGAAGCTGTCCTTGATCGGGTCACGCTGGATCGCCTTCGGCAGCGCCAGCACCTGCGTGCCGTCGCTGACCTCGATCGCGAACAACTGGTTGGCGCCGCCCTTACGGATCGCGGCGGCGAACTCACGCGCGGGCAGCGCGATGTGCTTCGGCTTCTCGCCGTGGCCGTACAGCACGGCGGGCACCATGCCGGCCCGGCGGGTACGACGGGCACCACCCTTGCCGAACTCGGTACGGGGCTCGGCGCTGATCTTTACCTCGGACACGGGGAAACTCCTGATGCTTTTCGCTGCGGCGGCTTGTCGTCTTGCGGTGCTGGGGCGAGGGGGCTCGCTGGGGCTCATGCGTCATGAACGACTGCCCGGAGCACCGCGTCGATCACGGTGCCTCCGTGCGGTGCTTTTCAGCGGCCCGCCGGGCACCCTCGCCGTGGCAACCGCAACAGTCTACCCGAGCTGAATACGCGCCCGACGGCAGTCCCCGCCCCGCCCGCTGTCAGGAGTGAAAACGCCCAACACCGGACCGCGCCGGCCACCGGGACGGCGGCCGGCGCGGGGTGCCCACCTCAGCTCAGGCCACCGAAGAGGGTCGTCACCGAGCCGTCGTCGAAGACCTCCCGGATCGCCCGGGCCAGCAGCGGCGCGATCGACAGCACCGTGATCTTGTCGAGCTGCTTCTCCGGCGGCAACGGCAGCGTGTTCGTCACCACGACCTCGGTGATCGGGCTGTTCTTCAGCCGCTCGACCGCCGGATCAGACAGCAGCGCGTGGGTCGACGCCACCACGATCTCCGCCGCGCCCGACTCCCGCAGGATGTCGGCGGCCTTGGCGATCGTCCCACCGGTGTCGATCATGTCGTCGACAATCAGGCACACCCGGCCCTCGACCTCACCGACCACCCGGTTCGCGACCACCTGGTTCGGCTTCAACGGATCCCGCGTCTTGTGGATGAACGCCAGCGGGCAACCGCCCAGCCGGTCGGTCCACCGCTCCGCCACCCGCACCCGGCCCGAGTCCGGCGCCACCACCGTCATCGGCCGCCCGGCGAACTTGCGCTCCACGTACTCGGCCAGCACGTCCATCGCGAACAGGTGGTCCACCGGGCCGTCGAAGAACCCCTGGATCTGCGCGGTGTGCAGGTCCACCGTCAGGATGCGGTTCGCCCCCGCCGTCTTCAGCAGATCCGCCACCAGCCGCGCCGAGATCGGCTCCCGGCCACGGTGCTTCTTGTCCTGCCGCGAGTAGGGGTAGAACGGCAGGACCACGGTGATCCGCTTGGCCGACCCACGCTTCAGCGCATCCACCATGATCAGGGTCTCCATGACCCAGGTGTTGACCCCGTGCGTCACGGACTGCACCACGAAGGCGTCCGAACCGCGTACCGAATCCTTGAAGCGCACGAAGATCTCACCGTTGGCGAACTCGTACGCGTCGGCGGGCGTCGGCGCGACGCCGAGGACCTCACCGATCTCCCTGGCCAAGTCCGGGAAACCACGTCCGGAGAAGAGCATCAGACTCTTGCGGTTTTCGGCGACGATGCTGCCCATGGGCCCGTCTGCTCCCGTTGGTCGGTGTGCCCGGCTGCGGTGTGGGGCCGGGGACTAGTGGGTTTGCAGTATCTCCCCCGCCTGGCGGCCCCCGAACCGCCTCGGCGCCCTCGTGGATTGCCTCACCTTCCCTTGCGCCCCACTATGCCCCAGGAGCATCCTCCGCCGCAGCCCGCAAAGCGCGCTCCGCCGCCTCCGCCGACGCCGTGCCGGCCCGCCGCCGGGCCACCCACCCCTCGATGCTGCGCTGCGGCGCGCGGGTCACCCCGAGCGCCCCCGGCGGCACGTTCTGGCTGATCGCGCTGCCCGCCGCGACGTACGCGCCCGGCCCCACCTCCACCGGGGCGATCAGGCTGGTGTCGCAGCCGATGAAGGCCGCCTCCCCGACCGTCGTGCGGTGCTTGTCGACCCCGTCGTAGTTCACGAAGATCGTCGCCGCGCCGATGTTGGCCCGCGCCCCGATCGTCGCGTCACCCACGTACGACAGGTGCGGCACCTTCGCGCCCGCCCCGACCTCGGAGTTCTTCACCTCGACGAACGTGCCGACCTTGGCCTTCTCGGCCAGCCGCGCCGCCGGCCGCAGGTACGCGTACGGCCCGACGCTGGCCCCTGCGCCGACCTCGGCGTCGACGGCGTGGCTGCGCAGCACCGTCGCCCCCGGCCCGACCACCGTGTCGATCAGCGTCACGTCCGGGCCCACCACCGCCTCCGCGCCCACCACCGTCCGGCCGCGCAGCTGCGTGTTCTGGTCGATCACCGCGTCCCGGTCCACCGCCACCGTCACGTCGATCCACGTCGTCGCCGGGTCCAGGATGCTCACCCCGGTGCGCATCCACGCCTCGTTGACCCGGTCGCGCAGCAGCCGGCGCAGCGCCGCCAACTCGACCCGGTCGTTGCAGCCCAGCGTCTCCACGTGGTCGGCCGCCACGTGCACCCCGACCGGCTCACCGGCGGAGACCAGCAGGGCGAAGACGTCCGTCAGGTACTCCTCGCCCTGGTCGTTGTCGGTGGAGAGCTTGCCCAGCGCGTCGCGCAGCCGCACCGCGTCGAACGCGTAGCTGCCGGCGTTGATCTCCCGCAGCGCCCGCTGCTCGGCGGTGGCGTCGCGCTCCTCGACGATCTGCCGCAGCCGGCCCGCCTCGTCCCGGACGATCCGCCCGAGCCCGGTCGGGTCTGGCACCTCGGCGGCGAGCACGGTCGCCGCCGCACCGGCCGACTCGTGCGCGTCGACCAGAGCGGCGACCGTCTCGGGGCGCAGCAGCGGCACGTCCCCGTTGATCACGACCACGGTCCCCGCGGCGTCGGCGACGGCGTCGAGGGCGATCCGGACCGCGTGACCGGTGCCGCGCTGCTCGGCCTGGAGCACCGGGACGGCCTCCGGGGCGACCTCGGCCAGGTGCGCCCGGACCCGGTCCGCGCCGTGGCCGACCACGACGACGGTCCGCTCCGCCCGCAGGGGGCCGGTGGCGGTGAGCACGTGGCCGAGCAGGGTCCGGCCGAGCAGGGGATGCAGCACCTTGGGCAGCGCCGACTTCATCCGCTTGCCCTCCCCGGCGGCGAGCACGACGACGGTGCGGAGGTGGGGCTGGGACACGACGTGGCTCCCGTCGGGACGGCGACAGTCTCGCGGCCATGCTAACCACGCGAGGACGGCGATACAGCGGAAGCTCCCGGGAGAGGATTCGAACCCCTATAATCAGGACCAAAACCTGACGTCCTGCCATTAGACGACCCGGGACGGTCTAAAACGGACAAACCAATCGGTTGGCCGGACTAGTACACCTTAGCGCTCCACAGCTTCCACGCCAGCGCCCATTCCCGTCATGATCCCTTCGATCTTCCAGTAGAGCCGCCGCGATCTGGGCACCTCGACCGTCAGGCAGCCGCGATAGTCGTCGCCGGTGTTGTGCCGGACCGTCGCGGGCCGGTGCCGCTTGAGCGAGACGGGCCGGAAGTCGTCGGCGGTCACCCCCACCCGCTCCGCCCACCACCGGACCGCCTCCGAAGCGTCCGCGGACTCGTGGATGCTCACCCGGAACGACAGCGTCGGCCGGGGCACACCCATCGCCTCGACGAAGCGGAGGAAGACCTCGACCAGCGTCGGGTCGCTGTTGACGAACTTCACGCGGCAGTCGTGCGGACGCCACGGCTTGGCCTTGGTCCCCTCCGCCCAGTAGAGCGCCGCACCGACCAGGATCAACTCCCGGCGCCGCAGCCGCCCCACCCACGCCGACGTGGCCCTGACGGTCTCCGCGCGGGCCGCGTCCCGTGCCTGCCGGTGGGCGGCCCACTGGGCGTCGGTCATCGCCCGGGAGTGCGCCCGACGCCACTCACGGGCCGCCTCGACGTCGGGCTCCCACGGCACGCCCTGGACCCAGCGGTATGCGGTCGACTTCGCCACCCCGAGCCGGGCCGCAATGTCGGGCACGGTGCAGCCCTGGGCGCGCAGTTGCGTCGCCTCGGCCCGGAGGGCGTCCTTGGCGTTGGGCCGGCGGGTCCGCTCCGGGGCGGGCACCCCGCGCAGCAACTCCTGGACGCGGTTGCGGCCGAGGCCGGTGCGGGCCCGGATCTCGCGCACGCTGAGCTGTTCGACGGTGCGCAGCCGGCGGACCTCTGCCGCCCGGGAGTCGCCCAAGATCTGGAAGTCGTCCACGAACAGCAGGTTAGGACGGACGTACGACACACCACGCATCCACGCCGGGAACTGTCTCGTGCGTTCCCCGGCGCCCTAAGTTACGGTGACGTAGGCGTAACTTCGTGATCTCCGCCGTCCCGCTGCGAGGTGCCATGTCGACCGCTCTGACCGAGTCCCGCCCCACCGGTCCGAAGCCGCTGACCCAGGGCCCGCAGTCGCGGGGCATCCTGGTCGCCCTGTGGGCGTTCGTGGTCGTCCCGTTCCTGGCCCTGCTCGCCGCGCTGCCGGTCGCCTGGGGCGGCTGGCTGGGCTGGACCGACGTGGCGGTCGCCGGGTTCTGGTACGTCGTCTCGGGGCTGGGCATCACGGTCGGCTACCACCGCTACTTCACCCACGGCTCCTTCCGGGCTCGGCCGTGGCTGCGGGTGGCGCTGGCGGTGGCGGGCTCCCTGGCGGTGCAGGGCGAGATCATCCAGTGGGTCGCCGACCACCGCCGGCACCACGCCTTCTCCGACCTCGACGGCGACCCGCACTCGCCGTGGCGGTTCGGCCAGAGCGTCCGGGGGCTGACGAAGGGGCTTTTCCACGCGCACGTGGGCTGGCTGTTCGGCCGGGAGCTGTCCAACCGGGAGCGGTTCGCCCCGGACCTGCTCGCCGACCGGGCGACCCGCCGGGTGGACCGGCTCTTCCCGGTGTTGGCGGTGGTGACGGTGCTCGGCCCGGCGCTGATGGGCGGCCTGCTCACCTGGTCGTGGCGGGGCGCGCTGACGGCGCTGTTCTGGGGCGGGCTGGTGCGGATCTCGCTGCTGCACCACGTGACCTGGTCGATCAACTCGGTCTGCCACGTCTACGGGGAGCGGCCGTTCGCGATGCGGCAGGGCGACCGGGCGGCCAACTTCTGGCCCCTGGCGATCCTGTCGTTCGGCGAGAGCTGGCACAACCTGCACCATGCCGAGCCGACGAGCGCCCGGCACGGTGTGCTGCGCGGGCAGGTCGACATCTCGGCCCGGGTGATCTGGCTGTTGGAGCGGACCGGGGCCGCGTGGGCGGTGCGCTGGCCGAAACCGGAGCGCATCGCGGCCAAGCTGACCCGCCCGCAGCCGCCCCGGCGGGGTCGGCTGCGGTAAACGGGTCGGTCGGGCCGGCCGTAGCCTGGCAGGATGGCCGGATGACCGACGACGGCGGCGCGACCAACGACGGCGGCAGCATCCCACGACAGGGCGTCACGGCGCGCCGGCGAGGTGACGGCATGGCAGAGGGTCCGGGCGGCGGGGCGGGCGGGCGGCGGCGCGCGGTGCCGGCGGCGGCGGGCAAGCCGCCGTCGCGGGTGCGGATGTCGGCGGCCCAGCGGCGCGAGCAGTTGATCTCGATCGGCCGGCAGTTGTTCGCCGAGCGGGGCTTCGACGCCACCTCGATAGAGGAGGTGGCGGCCCGGGCGAAGGTCTCCAAGCCGGTGGTCTACGAGCACTTCGGCGGCAAGGAGGGGCTCTACGCGGTGGTGGTGGACCGGGAGGTCCGGGCCCTGCTGGACCGGATCACCACGGCGCTGACCGCCGGCCACCCGCGCGAGCTGCTGGAGCAGGCGGCGCTGACCCTGCTGGGCTACATCGAGGAGGAGACCAGCGGGTTCCGGGTGCTGGTGCGGGAGTCGCCGCTGATGTCGGCGACGGGCAACTTCAGCAGCGTGATGAACGACGTCGCGCACCAGGTCGAGCACATCCTCGGGGCCGAGTTCAAGACCCGGGGGTACGACCCGAAGCTGGCCGAGCTCTATTCGCAGGCGCTGGTGGGGATGGTGGCGTTGACGGGGCGCTGGTGGCTGGAGGTGCGCAGGCCGCGCAAGGAGACGGTGGCCGCGCACCTGGTGAACCTGGCCTGGAACGGGTTGTCGCACCTGGAGGCGAAGCCGACGCTGATCACGTCCCGGGGCCGGTGACGGCGGGGCCGGCGGCCGGCCGGTCGTCGGGT
Organism: Micromonospora sp. WMMD712; assembly: GCF_029581295.1. Lineage (NCBI taxonomy): Bacteria > Bacillati > Actinomycetota > Actinomycetes > Micromonosporales > Micromonosporaceae > Micromonospora > Micromonospora sp. WMMD712. The sequence continues at coordinate 5,590,690 of NZ_CP120743.1, read as the reverse complement.
CAGCGGTGGCCGGGGACGGGGTCGCGGCGACGCCGGTCCTCGGCCTCGGCGTGGTCGGCCGGGCCGACCTTGTCGTAGAGGCCGGTGGCGAGCAGCACCAGCCCGAACAGCAGCGACACGATGACGGTGGACATCGAGAAGTTGAGGAAGTTCGCCGAGGTCTGTAGGACGGCCATCATCAGGGTGCCGGTGACGAGGAAGACCGCGCCGGCGGTGAGGTTCATGTAGTGGCCGAGGTTGCTGCGCCGGGACGCCCCGATCAGCAGCACGATGCCGAAGACCACCGAGACGAGCGAGAACGCCAGGTTGGTGCGGAGCCCGAGGGCCCAGTGGCTGCCCCGGTCGAAGAGACCTTCGCCCCAGGTCGCGGCCGTGCCCCACACGCCGAAGAGCAGGATGTAGAGCCCGACGAGCCCGGCGAGGACCCGGTAGAGCGGCCGGGCCGGGTGGTTGACCGGAAAGTGCGCCATGACCCCTCCGTCCGTTTGACACCAGTCGGAAGGATTGTCACCCCGCCGGGCGTCGGACGCGGGCCGAACCGCCGCAGCGGGGGCCGGCGCGTGCCGACCCCCGCTGCGTGTGCGGGCCTACAGGACGAGCCGGGCCTTCTGCCAGGCCTCGTTCTCCTCGTCGGTGCCGACCTTGCCGTACATGCCGGCCATCAGCAGGACCATGGAGAGGGTGAGCACCACGATGTCGGTGGTGATGGTGAAGTTGAAGATGTTGGCGTCGGTCTGGAGGAAGGCCAGCTCGGCGAGGCCGAGGACCATGAGGGCGTACGCCAGCCACTGGTTGATCGCGACGTCGAGGTTGCGGCCGATCACGGTGCCGGTGAGGATCGCGACGCCCAGCACGAGGCTCAGCAGCGAGAAGCCGAGGTTGGTGCCCTGGCCGAGCACCGTGGTGTCGTCCTGGGCGAGGATGTCGTTGCCGGCGCTGGCGACGAGGCCGAGTACGCCGAAGGCCAGGAAGTACAGACCAACGAGCCCGCCGATCGCCCGGTAGATCGGCCGCGCGGGGTGGTTGACGGGGGTGTGGGCCATGTCTGAGTCTCCAAGACCGTGCGGGTGAGGGGTCGCCTGCGATTGTCCCGCACGGCGGGCTGTGACGCCGCACACCCCCCGCCCGGTTGCCTGGTCAGCCGCCGGGCACCTGCTCGGCGAGGGCCAGCCAGCTCTCCTCGACCTGCTCCCGTTCGGCCCGGACGTCCTTGAGCTGGGCGTCCAGCTCGGCGACCCGGGCGTAGTCGGTGGCGTTGGCGGCGAGCTGGTCGAGGAGGGCGGCCTCCCGCTGCTCCAGCTTGGCGACCTGCCGTTCGAGGCGGGTGAGTTCCTTCTTGGCCTGCCGCGCCTCGGCGGCGGACATGCCGCCCGTGCCGGCGGCGGTGGTGCCGGCGGCGGGGGCCCCGGCGGGGGCGGCCGGGGCGGCGGGCTGCCGGTCGGCGGCGCGGGCCAGGTACTCGTCGACGCCGCCGGGCAGGTGCACGAGGCGGCCGTCGCCGAACATCCCGTACGCGGCGTCGGTGACCCGTTCGATGAGGTACCGGTCGTGGCTGGCCACGATGATCGTGCCGGGCCAGGAGTCGAGGAGGTCCTCCAGGGCGGCGAGGGTGTCGGTGTCCAGGTCGTTGGTGGGCTCGTCGAACAGCAGCACGTTGGGCTCGGCGGCGAGCAGCCGGAGCATCTGGAGGCGGCGGCGTTCCCCGCCGGAGAGGTCGCCGACGGGCGTCCAGAGCCGGCGGTCGTCGAAGCCGAACACCTCGGCGAGCTGGGCGGCGGAGACCTCCCGGTCGCCGAGCTGCACCCGGCGGGCGACCTCCTCGACGGCTTCGAGGACGCGCAGGTGGCCGGGGAGCTCGGCCAGCTCCTGGGAGAGGAAGGCCGGCTTGACCGTGGAGCCGGTGTGGAAGCGGCCGGCCTCGGGGCGGGTGATGCCGGCGAGCAGCCGCAGCAGCGTGGTCTTGCCGGCGCCGTTGCGCCCGAGGATGGCGATCCGGTCGCCGGGGCCGACCTGCCAGGTGGTGTCGTGCAGGATCTCCTTGGGGCCGGCGTGCAGCCGCACGTGCTCCAGGTCGTACACCTGCTTGCCGAGCCGGGCGGTGGCGAGCCGTTGCAGCGACATGGTGTCGCGCGGCGGCGGCACGTCGTCGATGAGCGCGTTGGCGGCGTCGATGCGGAACTTCGGCTTGGAGGTGCGGGCGGGCGGGCCGCGCCGCAGCCAGGCGATCTCCTTGCGGAGGAGGTTCTGCCGGCGGGCCTCGGTGGCGGCGGCGACGCGTTCCCGCTCGGCGCGGGCGAGGGTCCAGGCGGCGAAGCCGCCCTCGTAGGCCCGGACGGTCTGGTCGGCGACCTCCCAGGTGGTGGTGCAGACGGCGTCGAGGAACCACCGGTCGTGGGTGACCACGACGAGCGCGCCGCGCCGGCCGACGAGGTGCTTCGCGAGCCAGTCGACGCCGCCGACGTCGAGGTGGTTGGTGGGCTCGTCGAGGATGAGCAGGTCGGACTCGCGGACCAGCAGCGCGGCCAGGGCGACGCGGCGGCGCTCGCCGCCGGACATGGGGCCGACGGGCTGGTCGAGGCCGAGGTGGGGCATGCCGAGGCCGTCGAGGATGGCCCGGACGCCGGCGTCGCCGGCCCACTCGTGCTCGGCGCCCATGCTCTGATCGAGCCAGCCGGTGCCGAGCACCACGTCCCGGACGGTGGCCTCGGGGGCGAGCGCGAGGGCCTGCGGCAGCCACAGGACGCGCAGGTCGCGGCGATGGGTGACGCGGCCGTCGTCGGGGTCCTCCTGCTTGGTGAGCATCCGCAGCAGGGTGGACTTGCCGGCGCCGTTGAGGCCGACGACGCCGATCCGGTCGGCGTCGTCGAGGCCGAGCGAGACGTCGGTGAGCAGCGGCCCGGCGGCGCCGTACCCCTTGGACACCCGGTCCAGGTTGACGATGTTGGCCACTGCCCCACCTTCCATGATCAAGGCGTCCCGGTGCCGGCGGGCACCTGGGGACGCCTGGCTCCCAGGGTACGCGGACGCGCCCGGCCCGCCCCGGGGGCGGGTCGGGCGCGGGTGGGTCAGCCGATCCGGGCGCCGGCCACCGGCCCGTGGGCGGTGCGCGCCTCGCGGCACACCCCGGCGGCCTCCAGTTCGGCGGCGATCCGCTCGGCGTCGGCGGCGTCGGCGGCGAGGAAGACACAGGTGGGCCCGGAGCCGGAGACGATGCCGGCGAGTGCCCCGGCGGCCTCGCCGGCCTTGAGGGTGGCGGCCAGCGACGGACGCATGGCGAGCGCGGCGGCCTGGAGGTCGTTGCCGAGGGTGGCGGCGAGCACCCGGGGATCGCGTTGGCGCAGCGCGGCGAGGAGCCCGTCGGTGCTGCCCAGCGGCGGCCCGGCCGTGCCGGCGGCGCGGAGCCGGTCGAGTTCGGCGTACGCGGCGGGGGTGGAGAGGCCGCCGTCGGCGATGGCGACCACCCAGTGCCAGGAGGTGGGGCGGGCCAGCACGGGGCTGACGGCCTCGCCCCGGCCGGTGCCCAGCGCGGTGCCGCCGTGGATCAGGAACGGCACGTCGGAGCCGAGGTCGGCGGCGATCCCGGCCAGCTCGTCGCGGGACAGGCCGGTGCCCCAGAGCGCGTCGCAGGCGACGAGGGCCGCCGCCGCGTCGGCGCTGCCGCCGGCCAGACCGCCGGCGAGCGGGATCTGCTTGCGCAGGTGCAGCCGGGCGTGCGGCAGGACGCCCGCGTAGCCGGCGAGGGCGTGGGCGGCCCGGATCACCAGGTTGGTGTCGTCGAGGGCCAGCTCGCCGGTGCCCTCCCCCTCCATGGTCAGGGTGAGGGTGTCGCCGCGCCGGGCGGTCAGCTCGTCGTGGATGGAGATCGCGTGGTAGACGGTGTTCAGCTCGTGGTAGCCGTCGCGGCGCAGCGGGCCCACCCCGAGGTGCAGGTTGACCTTGGCGGGGACCCGCACCCGGACGGGGCCGGCGGCCCCGCGTCGCTGCTGGTCGTCATCGTCGTCCGGTCGCCAGGCCTCGGTCACGGGACGATGCCCCGCAGGCGCAGGCGGATGTCGAACGGCTCGGTCACGATCAGCTCCTCGGCGGGGTCGGCGGCCGGCGCGGACCGGGCGTCGACCAGGTCGTACGCGTTGCGGGGTCCGGGCACCGCGCCAGCCTACTGCGCGGCCGGCGTGCCGGTCGGAGCCGACGCGGCGACGGCGGCGAACTGCTCGACGGTGAGTGACTCCCCGCGTGCGCCCGGGTCCACCCCGGCGGCGACGAGGGCGGCGGCGGCCCGGTCGGGGCCGCCCGCCCAGCCGGCGAGGGCGGCCCGCAGGGTCTTGCGGCGCTGGGCGAACGCGGCGTCGACGACGGCGAAGACCCGTTCCCGGGGCACCTCGGGGCGGGGCGGCTCGCGGCGGGTGAAGGCGACCAGTCCGGAGTCGACGTTGGGCACCGGCCAGAACACGTTGGGCGGGACCCGGCCGGCGGCGCGGGCGTGGGCGTGCCAGGCGAGCTTGACCGACGGGATGCCGTACACCTTGGAGCCGGGGCCGGCGACGAGCCGGTCGGCGACCTCCTTCTGCACCATCACCAGCCCGTGCCGCAGGCTGGGCAGCGCGGCGAGCAGGTGCAGCACCACGGGCACGGCCACGTTGTACGGCAGGTTCGCCACCAGGGCGGTCGGCGCGGGGTCGGCCAGCTCGGCGGCGGTGACGCGCAGCGCGTCGGCGCGGTGCACGGTGAGCCGGTCGGCGTACGGGCCGGCGTGCCGGGCGGCGGTCTGCGGCAGCGCGGCGGCGAGCGTCGGGTCGATCTCGACGGCGTGGGTGTGCGCGGCGGCCGGGAGCAGGGCGAGGGTGAGGGAGCCGAGGCCGGGGCCGACCTCCAGGGCGACGTCGTCGGCGGTCAGCGCGGCGGCGGCGACGATGCGGCGCACGGTGTTGGGGTCGTGCACGAAGTTCTGGCCGAGCTTCTTGGTGGGGCTGACGCCGAGGCGGGCGGCGAGGTCCCGGATCTCCGCCGGGCCGAGCAGGCCGGGGGTCACCACGGGCCGAAGGCGCGTTCGCCGTTGGCCGACAGGGCGGCGCAGAGCGCGTCGAGGTCCGCGCCGGTGGTCGCGGCCAGCGCGCGGACGGTGAGCGGGATCAGGTACGACGCGTTGGGCCGCCCCCGGTGCGGGGTGGGCGTGAGGTAGGGGGCGTCGGTCTCCACGAGGAACTGGTCGAGGGGGGTGAGCGCGGCGGCCTCGCGCAGCGCGGCGGCGCTGGCGAAGGTGACGGTGCCGGCGAAGCTGAGCAGGTAGCCGCGGCGGACGCACTCGCGGGCGAAGTCGGCGTCGCCGGAGAAGCAGTGCAGCACGACGGTGTCCGGGGCGCCCTCGTCGTCGAGGATCCGCAGCACGTCGGCGTGGGCGTCGCGGTCGTGGACGACGAGGGCCTTGCCGTGCCGCTTGGCGATGTCGATGTGGGCGCGGAAGCTCGCCTCCTGCGCGGCGCGGCCCTCGTCGCCGGTGCGGAAGAAGTCCATTCCGGTCTCGCCGATGCCGCGCACCCGGTCGCGGGCGGCGAGCGACTCGATGGCGCGCAGCGCCTCGTCGAGGTCGGCGAGGCGGGGCGCCTCGTTGGGGTGCAGCGCGACGGTGGCCAGCACCGCCGGGTAGCGGTCGGCGGCGTCGGCGCTCCATGCCGAGGACACGACGTCGACGCCGACCTGGACGAGCCGGTCCACGCCGGCCTCGGCGGCGACCGCGACGGCCGCCGCGACGGGGTCGTCGGCGGTGGCGTTGCCGCCCGCCCCGCCGGCCGGCGCGCCGGCCTCGGTGACGGTGATGTCCAGGTGGGTGTGGCTGTCCGGCACGAGGCCGGGCAGCGGCTCGGGCGCGGGCGGGAACTCGCCGGCCCGGCGGGCGGCCCGCTGCCGGCGGGGTTCGGTCGACTCGGTCATCGCCGCCAGCATCACACACCGGCGGTCGGCCCGGTCCGCCGCCCGGCCCCTCCGGGGCGTGCCGGCGCTGCGGCGGGGAGCGCGCCGACCAGGTGCCGGTCATCGGCCCGTCACCGGCCGTTCACCCGCCCGGAACGCGGCGGGCCTAGCGTCGCGGGAGTGAGCGTCGCCCCTCAGGCCCGTGGAGCCGCCGAAGCGCGGGCGGGGCTGCGCGTCACGTGCGGCGGCGTCACCTACCTGGCGGAGGCGATCGCCCGGGGCGCGGCGTACGAGCTGTTCAGCGCCGAGGAGGCACCCGGCTTCGAGTGGTCTCCCCGGCCGGGGGCGCCACTGCCGTGGCGGCGGTTCGCCCACGTCAGCGAGGTCGACGCGGTGCACGGCGCGGCCGACCCGACCGAGGAGCCGGACGCGCCGCTGCTGGTGCCGTTGCACCGCGAGCGGGGCTGGCCGCAGGTGCAGCGGCTCAGCCAGCAGCCGGCCTCGGCCGGCGACCCGACGCTGGCGGCGGTACGGGCGTCGGCGGTGGTCCGGCGGGGCACCCGCATGGTCAAGGTGCTCTCCGCGCGGCAGCTCGCCGGTTACGCCCGGGGCTGGCTGCCGCACGGCTTCTGCCACCGCGAGCACGACGTGGCGCACCTGCGTACCCCGGCGGCCCTGGCGGTGCTGCGCACCGACTCGCCGGGCGGCCGCGACGACCTGGAGGTGGCGTACGCGCTGCGCTGGCGGGCGGCGGACCCGGCCGACTACGTGCGGCCCGTCGGCGCGGAGCACCGGGGGTTGACGGAGCTGTCGCCCCGGGACCGGCTCGGCCCGTCGGTGCTGGGCACCGGGTTCGTGCCGAGCGAGGCGCAGCTGGTCCCGGAGTTCGTCACCCGGGACTTCGCCGACCTGCCGATGCCGGCCAACGCCGCTCTGCTGGCCTACCCACCGTCGGGCGAGGAGGTCGTGCTCTACAGCTACCAGGCCGAGCAGCGGGGCTGGCTGCGGATGGTCGGCCCGCAGTGGCGGCACCTGCTGGCCGGGGTGCCGGACCTCTCCCCCGACCAGGAGTGGCTGCCGACCGGGGAGGCGGCCCGGTCGACGCAGCTCGTCGGCGGATACGCCGGCGCCGTGTACGAGGCCGTCGCCGACCTGCCCGGCGGGTTCCGGGTGCTGGCGATGACCCGGGCCGCCCGGTACCCGGTGGAGGCGGTGGCCCGCCGGTTGCGGCACGCCGCCTGGCGGGGCGTGCCCTGCCTGGTCCTGCGGGAGGAGGCGAGCTGGCTGCGGCTGCGGCTGACCCGGCCCGATCCGGACGCGGTGGCCGCGACCGGGGCGCAGTGCCAGGAACGGGGCGTCTACGAGGTGTGGGCCCCGGTGGCCGAGGTGACCGACGACCGGATGGTCGACGTGTCCTATCCGCTCTGACCGGGCGGTCCCGGCGGGGCGGTCGGTGCGGTCCCGGCGGGGCGGGTCGGCACGGTCCCGGCGGCGCGGTCCCGGCGGGCCGGCATATCGGGGGGCGGGTCGGGAATGCGCGGGGCGTCCGACGACCCGACCCCGCACCGGGAGACGAGATGCCCTTCATGACCGTCGGCGCGGAGAACACCGCGCCCATCGACCTGTACTACGAGGACCACGGCGCCGGCCAGCCCGTCGTGCTGATCCACGGCTTCCCGTTCAACGGGGCGACGTGGGAGAAGCAGACCAACGCGCTGCTCGCCGCCGGCTACCGGACCATCACGTACGACCGGCGGGGCTTCGGCAACTCCAGCCAGCCGGCCGCCGGCTACGACTACGACACGTTCGCGGCCGACCTGGACGTGCTGATGACCGAGCTGGACCTGCGCAACGCGATCCTGGTCGGGCACTCGATGGGCACCGGCGAGGTCACCCGCTACCTGGGCACGTACGGGTCGAACCGGGTGGACCGGGCGGTGCTGCTCGCCCCGATCGCGCCGTTCCTGCTGAAGACCCCGGACAACCCGCAGGGGGTGGACCGCAACCTCTTCGACGGCTTCCAGCAGGCGATCCTCGCCGACCGGTTCGCCTACCTCACCAGCTTCTGCGACAGCTTCTTCAACTACTCCGACAACAAGGGCAGGCTGGTCAGCGAGGAGGCGTACCGGGCGCACTGGGACATCGGCGCGCGGGCCTCGGCGATCGGCACGTACCAGAGCGTGGACGCCTGGCTGACCGACTTCCGGCCGGACCTGCCCCGGATCGACGTGCCGGTGCTGATCGTGCAGGGCGACCAGGACCAGGTCCTGCCGTACGCGGTGACCGGCCAGCGGTTGCAGCCGATGCTGCCCGACAGCCGGCTGGTGACGCTGAAGGGCGCGCCGCACGGCATCCCGTGGACCAACGCCGACGAGGTGAACCGGGCGATCCTGGAGTTCGTGGTGGCCCCGGCGATGGCACGGCGCTGACCTCCGGTTGGCCGGCTGGCCCGACCGGTCAGCCGGCGAGCCGGGCCAGTTCCTCCTCGACGATCGACGGGTCGAGCTTGCGGAACACCGGCTTCGGCGCGGCGAGCGGCCGGCCAACCTCCAGCGGCACCGACTCCCAGCGCGCTCCAACCGTGTAGTCGCCGGTCAGCACCGGGTACGCGGGCCCGCCGTCGAGGTCGTCGACCTCCTCCAGCACCGGCATCGGGGCGTGCACGCCGGTGCCGCCGAGCAGCTCGTGGATCTGCTGCGCGGAGTGCGGCAGGAACGGCGTGAGCAGGGTGTTGGCGTCGCTGACCACCTGGAGCGCGACGTGCAGGATGGTGCCCATCCGGGGCTTGTCCGCCTCGGCCTTGAGCTTCCAGGGTGCCTGCTCCGACAGGTACTTGTTGGCCTCGGCGACGACCCGCATCGCCTCGCCGATGGCCTGCTTCTGCCGGTGCCGGCCGATCAGGTAACCGACGGTGTCGAAGCCGGCGCGGGCGGTGGCCAGCAGCGCCTCGTCGGCCTCGGTGAGCCCGGCCGGGTCGACCGGCGGGATCGCGCCGAAGTTCTTCGCCGCCATCGACACCGACCGGTTGACCAGGTTGCCCCAGCCGGCGACCAGTTCGTCGTTGTTGCGGCGGAGGAACTCGGCCCAGGTGAAGTCGGTGTCGTTGCTCTCCGGCCCGGCGACCGCGATGAAGTAGCGCAGCGCGTCCGCGTCGTAGCGTTCGAGGAAGTCGCGCACGTAGATGACGACCTTGCGGGACGAGGAGAACTTGCGGCCCTCCATCGTGAGGTATTCGCTGGAGACGACCTCGGTGGGCAGGTTGAGCCGGCCCAGCGCGCCGGGTTCGCCGTCGTGGTCGCCCGCGCCGGAGTATCCGCCGAGCAGCGCCGGCCAGATCACCGAGTGGAAGACGATGTTGTCCTTGCCCATGAAGTAGTAGCTGCGGGCGTCCTTGCCCTCGGCGTCGGCGGACCACCACCTGCGCCACGCCTCGGGGTCGCCGGTGCGGCGGGCCCACTCGATCGACGCCGACAGGTAGCCGATGACCGCGTCGAACCAGACGTAGATCCGCTTGTCCGGGCGGTCGCGCCAGTCGTCGAGGGGGATCGGCACGCCCCACTCCAGGTCCCGGGTGATGGCCCGGGGCTGGAGGTCGTCGAGGAGGTTCCGCGAGAACCGCAGCACGTTGGGCCGCCAGCCCTCCCGGCCGTCCAGCCACTCCCGCAGCGCGTCGGCGAGCGCGGGCAGGTCGAGGAAGAAGTGCTCGGTCTCGACGAACTCCGGCGTCTCACCGTTGATCTTGGACTTGGGGTTGATCAGGTCGACCGGGTCGAGCTGGTTGCCGCAGTTGTCGCACTGGTCGCCACGGGCGCTGTCGTAACCGCAGATGGGGCAGGTGCCCTCGATGTAGCGGTCGGGCAGGGTCCGGCCGGTCGACGGCGAGATCGCCCCGGTGGTCACCCTGGGCACGATGTAGCCGTTGCGGTGCAGGCCGGCGAACAGCTCCTGCACCACCGCGTAGTGGTTGCGGGTGGTGGTGCGGGTGAACAGGTCGTACGACAGCCCCAGCGCCCGCAGGTCCTCGGCGATCACCCGGTTGTAGCGGTCGGCCAGCTCGCGGGGGGTGACCCCCTCGGCGTCGGCCTGCACCTGGATCGGGGTGCCGTGCTCGTCGGTGCCCGAGACCATGAGCACGTCGTGGCCGGCCATCCGCATGTACCGGGCGAAGACGTCGGAGGGAACGCCGAAACCGGAGACGTGGCCGATGTGGCGCGGGCCGTTGGCGTACGGCCAGGCTACCGCCGCGAGAACGTGACTCATGACCAGCAAGCCTAGTGACCGGCGCGGGGCCACCGCGAACCAATAGGCCGGCTCGCCGCGACCGCACCGGGCCGGTCGCCCGATTTGTCGCCGACACGCGGCCTGACCTGCCCTCTTGCTCTCACCCGCCGGTGTCCAATGAAACCGTGACTGGCAGACGCGCCGCCCAGGGACACGAGGAGCCGCCCGGCGCAGCGGCGCCCGCCCCGCCCGCGCAGGCGGGCCCGCCCACCCAGGCGGGCCCGCCAGGACAGCCCGGCGCGCCGGCCCAGCCTGGCCCACCCGCTCAGCCCGGCCCACCTGCCCAGGCGGCGCCGACCGGCCAGCCCGGCCCGCCCACGCAGTCCGGCACGCCGGCGTTGCCCGGGCAGGCGGCCGGCCCCGACCAGCCGGTCGAGGTGGAGCCGACCACCGGAGCCCCGGTCGACGCGGTGCCCCGCCGGGTGCCGGTCCGCCAGCCCGGCGGCCGGCTCCGCCCGACGCCCGCCCCCGACGAGGACGCGTCGGGCGACGACGACGGGCTGTTCTGGGCCCCGATCGAACAGGTGCACTGGGACGGCACCCCCCTGCGTGAGGAACACGGCCGCCGACGTTGGTGGTGGCGACGAGCCACCGACGCGGACCCCCGGGGAGAGGCCCGCCGACGGCGCGCCGACCGGCCCGCCCACCCGCCGGACCCGTGGCAGGGCCTCTCCGCCCTGCTGGCGCTCAGCCTGCTCGCCGCCTTCTTCGCCTGGGTGAGCGCCGGCCCGTTCTGGCTCGCCCTCGGGCACGCCACCACCGGCACCGTCGTGATCGGCGAGTGCACGGGCGCGGGGCTGACCCAGCGCTGCCGGGGGGTCTTCACCGCCGAGGGCGAGCGGTTCATCGCCTTCGGGGTACGCGTCAGCGGGGTGCCCGCCGAGCGCGCCGCCGCCGGCTCCACCCTGACCGCCCGGATGACCGGCCCGTCGGGCGACACCGCGTACGCCGACACCGGTGCCGGCCGGCACCTGCGCTGGCTGCTCGGGCTGCTGCTGGTGCTGGCCTGCGGGGCGGGGATCGCCCGGTACACCGGCGCGGCCCGGCTGGCCGACCGGCGGGCCCGCCGCTGGGCGGTGGCGATGGCGGTGGCCGGTCCGCTGGTGATCAGCGTCGGCTTCCTCGCCGCCGCCTGGTAGACGCGCCCGCCCCGGCTGCGCTCGCCGCACTGCCCTGCCCCGCCCCGCCGCCGCCCGCCCGGCTGCGCTCACCCCGCCCGCCGGTTAGGAAGGGGCCCTTCCTATACAGAAGGCGTTAACAAGGTGCCCTTCCTTGCACCTCAGGCGTGGACGGTGGTGTAGACGTCGCGGCGGCGCAGGCCGTACTCGGTGGCGACCTCGGTGATCGCGTCGCGCCGGGACAGGCCGGCGGCCTCCCGCTCGGCGACGGCCGCGCGCAGCGTCTCGTCGTCGGGGCGCTGCGCGGCGGCCGGCGGCGCGCCGGCCACCACGAGGGTGATCTCGCCGCGCGGCTCGCGCTCGGCGGCCCAGGCGGCCAGCTCGCCGAGGGGGCGGCGGACCACCTCCTCGTACGTCTTGGTCAGCTCGCGGCAGAGCGCGGCCGGGCGGTCGACGCCGAACTCGGCGGCCAGGTCGGCGAGCGCGCCCGCGATGCGGTGCGGGGCCTCGAAGAGGACCAGGGTGCGTTCCTCGCCGGCCAGGGCGCGCAGCCGGGACCGCCGCGCGCCGGGGGTGCGGGGCAGGAAGCCCTCGAAGCAGAACCGGTCGCTGGGCAGGCCGGACAGGGCCAGGGCGGTGGTGACGGCGCTGGGCCCGGGGGCGGCGGTCACCGGGACCCCGGCGTCGAGGGCCCCCCGGACCAACCGGTAGCCGGGGTCGGAGACGCTGGGCATCCCGCCGTCGGTGACCAGGGCGACGACGTATCCCTCGCGGAGGACCTCGACGAGCTCGGGGGTGCGCCGCTCCTCGTTGCCCTCGAAGTAGGAGACGATCCGGCCGCCGACGGTCACGTCGAGGTCGCGGGCCAGCCGGGTGAGCCGCCGGGTGTCCTCGGCGGCGACCACGTCGGCGGCGGCAAGCACCTCGCGGAACCGGGCGGACGCGTCGGACGGGTTGCCGAGCGGCGCGCCGAGGAGGATCAGGCGTCCGAATTCGGACATTTCACCCAAGAGATGTGCTCCTTCATCGACAGTTGTACCGATATCGGGGACGATGGACGCCACCGGGCACCTCCGCAGCCTACGATCGCTGCGTGACGAGTGCGTCGACAGCGCAGAGCGCGAGCGCGGGCCGGGCGGGATCGGAGCACGCCGGGTCCACCGGCGACGCGACCGAGGAGTCCGGGCCGCCCCCCACCCCCGACGGCGGCGGCGGGGGCGTCCCCGCGATCGTGCGGCGGCGGCTCGCCACCATCGATGCCCGGCTCGACGTCAACTCGTGGATCGCCACCGCCGTCGTGGTGGCGATCGCCGCGATCCTGCGCCTGGTCGGCCTCAGCTACCCCAAGGGCAAGATCTTCGACGAGATCTACTACGCCCGCGACGGCTGGGGGCTCGTCGACAAGGGCGTCGAGTGGAACTACAAGGACAACGGCCCGTCGTACGTGGTGCACCCGCCGCTGGGCAAGTGGCTCATCGGCCTGGGCGAGTGGGCGTTCGGCTACTCCGACGCCGAGCACAACATCTCCGTGCCCGGGCACCTGATGACGACCGCTCCGGAGTTCGGCTGGCGCTTCGGCGCGGCGCTGGCCGGGATCGTGTCGGTGCTGCTGCTGGTGCGCATCGGCCGCCGGCTGTTCCGCTCCACCACGCTCGGCTGCGCCGCCGGCCTGCTGCTCGCCCTCGACGGCTTCCACCTGGTGCTGTCCCGCACCGCCCTGCTCGACATCTTCCTGCTGCTGTTCGTGCTGGCCGCGTTCGGGGCGCTGGTCCTCGACCGGGACGCCCGGCGTCGCCGGTGGAGCCGGGCGCTGGACGCCGGCCTCGACCCCACCGCGCCCGGCCGCGCCGGCCGGCCCGCCGGCGGCTGGCGGAACTGGCCGTGGTGGCGGCTGGCCGCCGGGGTGCTGCTCGGCCTCGCCTGCGCGGTCAAGTGGAGCGCCCTCTACTTCCTGCCGGCCTTCGCGTTGCTGGCCCTGCTGTGGGAGGTCGGCGTCCGCCGCTCCGCGGGGGTGCGCCGGCCGTGGCGCGACGCGCTCCTCGACGAGCTGCCCTGGCTGGTGCTGGCCGGCGTCCTCATGGTCGTCGCCTACGTGGCGACCTGGTCGGGCTGGCTGCTGACCGACGACGGCTACTACCGCCTGGCCGCCCGGTACCCGAACGTGCCGGGCCTGAGCGACACCCCGATCATCGGGGCGCTGAACAACCTGTGGGAATACCACAAGGCGGCGTACGGCTTCCACAAGCAGCTCGACGACCCGCACAAATACCAGTCCTGGCCCTGGCAGTGGCTGCTGCTGGGCCGGCCGGTCGCCTTCCACTGGTCGGGCGAGGGGGCCTGCGGCGCACCGAGCTGCGCCTCGGAGATCCTGCTGCTGGGCACGCCGCTGCTGTGGTGGTCGTTCCTGCCCGCCCTGTTCGGCGCGGCCTGGATCGGCCTCGCGCGGCGGGACTGGCGGGCCGGGGCGATCCTGCTCTGCGTGGCCGCCGGGCTGCTGCCCTGGTTCTGGTTCGCCTTCGACGGCCGGACGATGTTCTCCTTCTACGCCGCGCCGGCCCTGCCGTTCCTGGTCCTCGCGGTCGTCTACGTGCTCGGCGCGATCGTCACCCCGGCCACCGACGGGGCGCGGGCCCCGGCCACCAGGGAGGCGGCCGCCGCCGGCGAGGACGAGGTGGCGGAGCGCCGGCTGGTTGGCGGCGTCATCGTGGGCGCGTACGTGCTGCTGGTGGCGCTCTGCTTCGCGTACTTCTATCCGATCTTCGTGGGCAAGGTGCTGCCGTACGCGGAGTGGTCGGCCCGGATGTGGTTGGACGGCCGCTGGATCTGACGTCGCCGTCGGATATCGGACAACCGGGCCCCGGGGCGGGCCCGGTTGGCGGGCCTCCGGGGCGCGGGAAACGGTCCGGGACGCAAAGACGCGCGCCCCGATCGCCTGCCACGGGGGAAGCGGGCGATTGGGGCGCGCAATAGGAGCTTAACCACACGGCACCACCGGCACAACGGGTGGACTCGGGTCAGATTTCCGACGGAGCACACCAGCCTAATGGTTTACGCGGGGCAGCTAACCGTCAGTCATCCGGCGGGGACGCACCGGGGTTTCCGGCCGCGCCCGCCGCCGATCCGCCCCGGCCCGGCGCGCCCGAGGGCCGCCTGAGCCTCCAAAGTGGATCTCACTACACTCGCCCCGGTGATCAACAAGAGACGATGGACAACCGTCTTCCGCGGACTGCTGGCGGCAACCGTCCTGGTCGGTCCGGCGGTCGCGCTGGGTGGTCCCGCACCGGCGCGGGCCGACGAGGAGAACCTCGTCGTCGAGCCGCCCCGGGTCGAGCTGGTGCTCGACGTCAGCGGCTCGATGCGGGCCCGGGACATCGACGGGCGCAGCCGGATCTCGGTGGCGCAGCAGGCGTTCAACGAGGTCGTGGACGCGCTGCCCGAGGAGACCCAGCTCGGCATCCGGGTGCTCGGGGCCACCTACAAGGGCAAGGACAAGCAGGTGGGGTGCCAGGACACCCAGCAGATCGTGCCGGTCGGCCGGGTGGACCGGGCCCAGGCCAAGGCGGCCGTGGCCACCCTCCGGCCCACCGGGTTCACCCCGGTCGGGCTGGCGCTCCGCTCGGCCGCCGCCGACCTCGGCACCGGCGCCACCGCCCGCCGGATCGTGCTGATCACCGACGGCGAGGACACCTGCGCCCCGCCGGACCCGTGCGAGGTGGCCCGCGAGCTGGCCGCCCAGGGCACCAAGCTGGTGGTGGACACCCTCGGGCTCGCCCCCGACGAGAAGGTGCGCAGGCAGCTGCTCTGCATCGCCGGCGCCACCGGCGGGACGTACACGGCCGCGCAGAGCGCGGACGAGCTGACCGGCCGCATCAAGCAACTGGTGGACCGGGCCCGGGACACGTACACCGCCGCGCCGACCGTGGTGGGCGGCTCCGCACGGTGCCCGGACGCGCCGCTGCTCGCCCCCGGCGTCTACACCGACCGGGAGCAGTTCTCCGAGCACCGCTGGTACCGGGTCCCGGTGCGCCCGGGTCAGGAGCTGCGGGCCTCGGTGAGCATCGCGCTGGACCGCCCGGTGAACCCCGACCACGCGGTGCTGCTGCGCGCGACCGCCCCCGACGGCCGGGAGCTGGTGCGGGGCGTGGACGCCGGCAGCGGTCGCACCGACGTGGTCTCCGCCGGCCTGCGCTGGTCGGCCGCCGCCGACGACGACGTGGACGCCGACGACGACGCCGACGGCGACGGGGAGACGCCGGGTCCGGCGGCCGGCGACGCCGCCCCGACCACCGTCTGCCTGGTGGTCAGCAACGCGTTCGCGCCGCGCCCCGGCACCCGGGCCGCCCCGGGGATGCCGATCGAGCTGACCGTCGACGTGGTCGCCTCGTCGCCTGACCCGGGCGGGCCGGACCTGGGCCGGGGCTGGGTGCTGTTGCTGCTGCTGACCCTGGCCGGCCTGGTCACCGGGCTCGTCGCCGGGCTGCTCACCCGCTGGTGGGTCGCCACCTGGAGGGAGAACTGACGATGCGTACCCCGTTGATCCGGTCCTCGGCGGCGCTGGTCGCCGCCGCCGCGCTGACGCTCCCGGCCGCCCCCGCGCTGGCCGCGCCCACCCCCTCGCCCGGTGCCGCCACGGTCACCAAGGCCGGCACCTCGTTCCTGACCGCCACGTCGATCACCGCCGGCCAGCCGGTCCGGGTCGGCGCGTCCACCAGCGACTACCTCTACTGGTCGTTCCCGGCCAGCGCCGGGCAGATCCACGACATCGCGGCGACGGTCACCTTCCCGAAGGGCCGCACCGGCGACTCCACCTGGACGGTCGAGGTCTTCGACGGCCTGCGCCGCCGCCAGGCGTGCACGGCGGGGGCGCAGACCCCGACGGCCGGGGCGTCGGCGACGAGCGTGGCGCTGGGCTGCACCCTGCGCCGGGTCCGGTCGTGGGCCGAGCCGTGGTCGGCCGACCCGCTGCCCGGCACGTACTACGTGCGGCTCTCCGTCGTGGAGCTGCCGGAGCCGGACCTCGGCCTGCCGGTCGACGTGGACCTGCTGGTCGCCGAGGTCGGCGACGGCGACGCCCCCGCCGACGACGGGGAGCTGAAGGCCCCGCTGGTGCCCAACACGAAGGCCGGGACGGTGCTGACCGGGGACCCGGCGGCGGCCCCGGCCGACGACGACGGGAGCCTCCTCACCGGCTGGCTGCCGGACCTGTCGTCGCG
The DNA here is from genome assembly GCF_029581295.1 of Micromonospora sp. WMMD712. Lineage (NCBI taxonomy): Bacteria > Bacillati > Actinomycetota > Actinomycetes > Micromonosporales > Micromonosporaceae > Micromonospora > Micromonospora sp. WMMD712. The sequence goes on along the minus strand of NZ_CP120743.1, from coordinate 5,574,171 downwards.
GTGGGTCTGGACCGCGGTCGGCGGGGTGCTGGCGGCGGTGGCCGGCGTCGTCGGCTTCGCGCTGACCCGCCGCCCCCGCCGGCCCTGACCCCGCCGTGGCCCGTGGGGCCGGCGCGCTCCGGCCGCCGGTCCCACGGGCCACCGGCGCGGGGGCGGGTGCGGTACGTTCGACGGCGATGAGCGGCGTGCGGGGCGGCCGGGGCCGCGACGGGAGCGGCGGGGGCCGCGATGCGTGACCTGCTGCCGCCCGAGGTCGCGGTGGCCGTCGCCGCCGGCGACGACTGGGACGGCGAGCTGCTGCCCACCGAGCGGGCCTGCCTGAGCGAGCGGGCGGTCGAGCGCCGACGGCGCGACTTCACCGCCGGCCGGGTCTGCGCCCGGCGGGCGCTCGCCGGCCTCGGCGTCCCGCCCGTCGCGGTGCCCGCCGCGCCGGACCGCGCCCCGGTCTGGCCGCCCGGGGTGGTCGGCACCATCACCCACACGCCGGGCTACTGCGCCGCCGCCGTGGCCCGCGCCGACCAGATCCGGTCGGTCGGGATGGACGCGGAGCTGCGCGACCGGGAGCTCGCCCCGGGGGTACGCCGGCTGGTCGGCCTGCCCGAGGAGTGGGCCGACTGCGCCCGGCTCCCCGCCACCGTGCCCTGGGCGGCCGTGCTGTTCAGCGCCAAGGAGACCATCTACAAGGTGTGGCACCCGGTCGTCGGCACGTGGCTGGGCTTCCACGACGCCCGCGTCGAGCTGGACCCGGACTCCGGCCTGTTCACGGCCCGGATCTCCCCCGCCCGGCTGGACGCGGCCCCGGTGCCCGATCCGCCCGCGACGGTCACCGGGCGGTTCGCGGTCGACGCCGACGTGGTCCGTACCGCGGCCATCCTGTTACCCCGCTGAGACGGTCGGGGTGATCCCCGACTTGGGCAGGAGCGATACCGTCAGGGCGTTCGAGATCGCGATGAGGTGCCGAGGAGTACGGTGAGCCACCCCCAGGACCCATACGGGCCGCCGCAAGACCCCTACCAGCCGAACCAGGATCCAGCGACGGCACCCGTGCCTCCGTGGCCGGCCGATCCGACCGCCCCGCCTCCCCTGCCGCCGACCACCGCCCAGCCGCCGGTCTCGGGCGCGCCGTACCCGCCGCCGCCGGTCTCGGGCGCGCCCTATCCGCCGCCACCGGTGTCCGGCGCGCCGTACCAGCCGACGTCGGGTTCCCCGTACCAGCCGACGTCCGGTGCGCCGTACCCGCCGCCGGGTGGGTTCACGCCGCCGCCCACCCCCGACCCGACGTACCAGCCGGGCGTGGAGGCGGCCTACCCGCCGCCGCCGGGTCCGGCCTACCCGCCGCCGCCCGGCGGGGCGTACCCGCCCGGCCCGGGCTACGCGCCGGGCCCGGGTTACCCGCTCGGCCCGCCGATGGGGGCCAAGAAGAGCAGCAAGAAGCCGATCGTCATCATCGTGGTCGTCGCGGTGGTGCTCGCGCTGCTCTGCTGCGTCGGCGGCATCGTGGCGCTGATCGCCTCGGCCAACGAGGCGGCGAAGGAGGCCGAGCGGCAGTTCCCGGCCCCGCCCCGGGTCACCACCGCGCCGAGCGGCCTGCCGAGCGCCGGCCCGACCTCCTCGTCGTCGTCCGACCCGGCCGACGGGGAGACCTTCAACATGAAGGCCGGCGAGACCCTGATCATCAACGACGAGGACGGCACCCTGGAGATCACGGTGCTGCGGTTCCGCACCTCGACGAAGGGCTGCAAGTCGTACTCGCCCGACCCCGACAAGGGGCTCTACCTGATCGCGGACGTCACCGCGACGGTGAAGAAGGGCAACATGTCGATCAACCCGTTCTACTTCCAGTGGGTGGCCGAGGACGGCACCACCGCGAACGGGATCGCCGGCGCGCTGGCCGGCTGCGGCGACCTGCTCGACTCCGGGGTCAACCTGCGGGAGGGCAGCAAGCGCACGGGCAGCGTCACCTTCGACGTGGCGAACAAGAACGGCGCGCTGGAATACCGGCACAAGCTGGAGACCGCCGGCTCCTGGAAGCCGTAGGCACGCCACCTCGCGTACGTGGGGGCCGGTCCGCCGCCGCGGGCCGGCCCCCCGTCCGTCCCCACCCAGCGGGGTGGCGGGCCGACCGGTCACCCCCGACCGGGGCCCGGCCCTTTCGGGCGGCGGCGTGCGGCGGGCCGCAGCAGGTCGACCAGGCCGCGCCAGGCGTGCCCGATCGTCAGCCCGGCCCGGATGGTCGCCAGGGGGTTCCAGAAGTCCCGGAAGTGGACGATCCGCCCGTCCCGGAACCGGACCACCGAGATGTAGACCTGGTGGAACGGTCGACCGGTGACGACGCCCCGGCCGTCACCCACGAACTCGGCGACCACCAACTCCGGGTCGGTGGTCTCGTGGAAGGTCAGGCCGGAGAAGCGCACGTCGAACTGCTTCGGGAAGTCCTTCATGTGCTCGTACAGCTCCCGGTGGCCGGTGAACCGCGCGGGGATGCCCGGCAGGGGGTAGGGAAACTCCAGCACCCCCTCGGGGTCGAACAGCTCCACCCACTCGGTGATCCGGCCCTCGGAGATCAACTCCAGATTGCGGGCGAACAGGGCCTGGGCCTGGGTCCGGGCCTGCTGGTCGGCGTCCATGCTGGTCAGTCCTCACTGCTGGTCGGGGCGAGGGACGCGGGGCGCGGTTCCCCGGTCAGGGGCCGCCGGTCGGGGCGGGCCCGCACGAGCGGGGCGAAGTTGCGGTCGAGCAGGGTGTCGGGCAGCAGGCGGGCCGCCAGGCTGCCCAGCCGCACGTCGCCGCCGACCGGGTACCGGGTCCTCGGCCGCGCGGCGGTCAGCGCCCGGGCGACCGCCCGCGCGAAGTCCGCCGGGGTGGTCCCGCTGCGCCGGGCCTGCGCGGCCAGCCGGGCGAGGAAGCGGCCGAACGGCTCCGCGTACAGGTCGCCGGCCCGCCCCGCCGCCTGGGCCATCGTCTCCGTGCCGGCGTCGGCGACCTTGTCCCAGATCGGCGTCTGGATCGCCCCCGGCTGGACCACCGACACCGCGATCCCGAACGGCCGCAGCTCACGCCGCAGGCTGTCGCTGACCGCCTCCTTGGCGAACTGGGCCGCCGCGTACGCGCCGAGGTAGGGCAGGGCGACCCGGCCCAGGCCGGAGGTGACGTTCACGATCCGGCCCCGGCCGGTACGCAACAGCGGCAGGAAGCCCTGGATCACGGCGACCTGGCCGACCACGTTGGTGTCGAGCTGCCGCCGCAGTTGCTCCGGCGGCAGGCACTCCAGCGGGCCGGGCAGGCTGATCCCCGCGTTGTTGACCAGCCCCCAGAGGCCGCCGGCTCCGACCTGCCGGGCCACCTCGTCGACGGCGCCCCGGATCTGGTCGGCCCGGGTGACGTCGAGGCGCAGCGGGGTGAGCCGCCCGGCCGTGGTGGCGGCGGCCAGGTCGTCGGCGGCGGCCCGGTCACGCACCCCGGCGAAGACCCGGAAACCGGCCCGTTCCAGGTGGAGCGCGGCCTCGCGGCCGAGCCCCGACGAGGCCCCCGTGACCACCACCGCCCGGCCCCGCGCGTCGATCCGCCGTCCGGCCCCGATCATGTTCCCACCCTTCCGTCGGTCCCGGCCGGCACCGCCGCGACAGCGGCCGGCTCCCCGTCGCTCCCGGCCGGCGCGCGGTCGATCTCGGCCAGCACCGCGTCGACGCAGGCGGCGACGAGGCGGGCCGCCCTGGCGTCCGGGACCGCCTCCGCCACGTGGACGAAGTTCCAGGCCAGCTCGCCGTGGCTGGTGTTCGCCGTGGCGACGAAGTAGCCGCAGACCGAGAGCCCCGCGACGAACTGCGCCCCGGCGAGCCGCCAGGCCCCGATCCGGTCCGGGAAGTCGTACCGGCCGAGGTTGGACAGGCAGAGGTTCACCGGCCCGGTCCGCTCGGTCAGCTCCACGAACCGGCCGCTGGCCGCGACCGACGGCGGGCAGGAGAGGCGGACGAGGTCGACCATGGCGAAGTGGCTGCCCCGCCGGCGACGGCCCGCGAGGTCCCCGCTGATCGACCGGGCCACCTCCCACAGCGACGCGCCCGGCCGGCAGGACACGAACGAGGGGACGGTCGCGACGTACGCGCCGACGGCCCGTTCGGGCACGGGGGGCGTCAGCGCGGCCCGGAAGTCCACCGGGGAGCCGATCGCCACGTGCCCCGGGGCGGATGGGGGTGTCTCGGCGGCGACCGCGAGGACCATGGCGGCGGCGAGCGCGCCGTGCACCGTGGTCTGTTCCCGGCGGCACGCCCGGGCCAGCGCGGCGACCTGCTCGGCGGTGAACGTCCGGTGCAGCAGCCGGCTCCGGCGCTCGGTGAACGGCACGAACCGGCTCGGCGTCACCCGGGCCGGCCGGTGCCGGCGCACCGCGTACAGGTCCCGCAGCAGTTGCCCGCCGAGCCGCAGCGCGCCGGTGACGCCCCGGAACCGGCGGGGGAACATCCGCTCGGCCGGTGGCAGCGCGGGCTCCCGCTGCGGGGCGGTGCCGCCGGGGGTGCGGCCCTCCGTGCCGGCCGGGTCCCGGGCGGCCAGGCGGTCGGCGTGCTCGATCCACTGGCGCAGCAGCGACAGCGCGGTCGTGCCGTCGGCCACGCAGTGCGGCAGGGTCAGGATCAGGTCGTGCGTGTCCCCGGCGGCGGGCCCGGGGTCGGCGGGCACGGGCTGCCCGGTCCGCGCCGTCGGCGCGGCCGCGCCGGCGGTCAGCACGACCGCCCGGCAGAGCGGGCCGGTCCGCCAGTCGACCCGGTCGGCCAGTTCCCGCTCGTCGACCTCGCGCAGCCAGCCGGCGTCGGGGTCGCCGGGCCCGGCCGAATCAGCGGGCCCGGCGGGGTTGGCGGGATCGGCCGAATCAGCGGGCCCGGCGGGATCGGCGGCATCGGGCACGGCGGGGCTGGCGGGATCGGCGGGGGCGACCCGGCGCAGCGGGATCGGCCGGTCCGTCGGCACGAACCGGGGGCGGCGGCCGTCCGGCCGGGTCGCGATGGCCACCCGCAGCAGCGGGTGGCGGGCCTGGAGCTCGTCCAGCGCCGCCCGCAGCAGCTCCGTCGGCAGGTGCCCGCGCACCCGGACCCGGGCGATGACGTTGAGCGGGGAGACCTGGTCGGCGATCCAGTACCAGCGCTCCAGCGGGCTGAGCTCCCGGTGGGCCTCGCGCGCGGCGCTCACCGCCCGGCCGCCGGCAGGACGTCGGGGAAGGTCAGGTCCGCCAGGTTGCGGCGGTCGACCAGGCGCGTGGGCAGCCACCGCAGGTACGCGCGGCGGGCCAGGTCCCCGGCGGGGCTGGCGAGCTGCTCGATCCGGCTCAGCGAGTGCGCCTGGCGGATCATCCGCCGGGTGCGGTCGCGGCGGGCCGCCTCGTAACGGCGCAACGCGCCCGGCAGGTCGGTGGCCCCGGCCAGGCACCGGGCCAGCACCACCGCGTCCTCGACCGCCATCGCCGCGCCCTGGCCGAGGCTCGGCAGCATCGGGTGCGCCGCGTCGCCGAGCAGGGTGACCGCGCCGTCGCCCCAGCGCCGCAGGGCGGGGCGGTCCCGGGCGGGGACGCTGATGACCGCCGCGTCGGCGGTGGCGGCCACGGTGGCGACCACCTCGTCGGCCCAGCCCGCGTACGCGCGGAGGATCTCGTCCCGGCCGCCACGCCAGTCGCGGGCCGCCTCCGGCGGCATGTTGCGGGTGCCCCACCAGTAGACGTGGTCGCCGCCGAGGTGCACCAGCCCGAACCGCTGGCCCCGCCCCCAGTAGTGGGCGGCGTACCCGTCGCGGACCAGGTGGTGCCGGTACGCGACGGTCGCCAGCCAGCACACGTACCCGGGTTCCCGGGGCCGCTCGGGGCCGACGAGCTGCCGGCGTACCGCCGATCCGAAGCCGTCCGCGCCGATCAGCAGGTCGCCGTCGGCGCTGGTGCCGTCGGCGAACTCGACCCGGATGCCGCCGCGGTGGCGGTGGAACCGGCGGGCGGCGGACCCGAGCCGGATCGGCGGGTCCCCGGCCTCGGTGAGCAGGGCCTGGTGCAGTTCGGCGCGGTGGATGGCGACGTTCTGCGCGCCGACCCGGTCGCCGAGGTGCGCGAACCGGACCGTCCTGATCGGCCGCCCGGTCGCGGTGCGGAAGTGCAGCTCCGGGTAGACCTGGCCGCGCCGCTCGACGTCGAGGTCGATGCCGAGGCAGCGCAGCGCGACGCGGGCGTTGGCGGTCAGGGAGAGCGCCGAGCCGGCCGCCCGGAGTTCCGGGGCCTGCTCGTGGATCTCCACGTCGACCCCGACGCGGCGCAACGCGCTCGCCGCCGCGAGGCCGCCGATGCCGGCCCCGATGACGATCGCCTTCGGCCGGCGGCGGCCCGAACCGGCGGCCTGCACCGGACCGGCGGCGCGGGCGGGGCCGCCGGAACCGGCGGGGGCGATCATCGCGCGTCCCCGACCGGCCGGCGGGCCGGGGCGTCCCCCGCCAGCAGCCCGGTGATCCGCCGCCCCACCTCGGCCACGTACGGCTCGTCCATCAGCACCAGGTGGTCGCCGGGCACGTCGATCACGTCGACCCGGCCGGTGGTCAGCTCGCCCCAGCCGTTGCGCGGGTCGAGGTGCAGGGTGCCGGCGAGATCGTGCATCGGCTTCAGCACGGCGGGCAGCGGGTCGGCGGCCCGCAGCAGGGTGATGTCCTGGTCGACGACCTCGGGCCGGTAGGAGATGATCGCCTCCCAGTTGGCCCGGAAGACCGCGAAGAGGCGGCGCACCGAGCCGCGCGTGCTGCCCGGGCGCAGCACCCCGCTCTCGCCGGCCCGGCTCGCGATGAAGTCGAGCTTCGCCTCGGGCGTGGTCAGCTCGGCCGGCACGCCGCGCGCCGGCGGCCCGTCGTGGCCGAGCCGCATCAGCTCCCAGAAGAACCAGTCGAGCAGCACGTCGTCGGCGACCGGCACCGGGTCGCCGGGCCGGCGGGCGATCGGGTCGAGCAGGATCAGCCGGTCGACCCCGGCCCCGCTGTCGCGCAGCTGCCGCGCCATCTCGAAGGCGACCACCCCGCCGAACGACCAGCCACCGATGACGTACGGGCCGTCGGGCTGGATCCGGCGGATCGCGTCGAGGTAGGCGGCGGCCAGCTCCGGCACGGTGCGCAGCGGCTCGGTGCCGGCGTCCACCCCGGCGGCCTGCAACGCGTACAGGGGCTGGTCGGCGTCGAGGTGGCGGGCCAGCGGGACGTAGCAGAGCACGTTGCCGCCGAGCGGGTGCACCAGGAACAGCGGCCGCCGGTCGCCCCGGGCGCGGATCGGCACCAGCGGGTCGAACGTGAGGTCCGCGCCGCCGGAGCGCAGCAGCGCGGCCACGCCCGCCACGGTCGGCGTGGCGACGAACGCCGAGACGGGCACGGCCACCCCGAACCGCTTCTCCAGCATCACCACCAGCCGCATCGCGGTCAGCGAGGTGCCGCCCAGCTCGAACAGGTTGTCGTGCGCGCCGACGGCCGGCAGGTGCAGCAGGTCGGCGGCGATGTCGGCGACGACGCGCTCGTACCGGTCGCGGGGGGCGACGCGGGGCGCCTCCGCCAGGTCCAGCGGCAGTTCGCGCAGGGCGCGGTCGTTGCGCTTGCCGCTGGGGGTCAGCGGCATCGCCGGCAGCCACTGCCAGCGCGCCGGCACCAGGTGCTCGGGGAGGGTGGCGCGCAGCCGGCCGCGTACGTCGGCCAGGTCGACCGCGTCCGGGTCACCGACGAGGAACGCGGCGAGGTAGGAGTCGACGCCCTCCCGGCGGCGGGCCACGACGGCGGCCTCCCGGATGCCCGGGTACTCCGCCGCCAGCTCCATGACCGCCATCTCCACCTCCAGGGGCTCCACCCGGAAACCACGGATCTTGGTCTGGGTGTCGGTGCGGGCCACCCAGATCAGGTCCCCGTTGGGCAGGTAGCGGGCCAGGTCGCCGGTGCGGTAGAGCCGGCTGCCCGGCGGGCCGAACGGGTTGGGCACGCAGCGCTCGGCGGTGAGGCCCGGCCGGCCGTGGTAGCCCCGGGTGACCTGGATCCCGCCGTAGTACAGCTCGCCGGTCACCCCGGTCGGCACGGGCCGCATCCGCTCGTCCAGCAGGTGCATCTCGACCCCGTCGATGGCGGGCCCGATCGGCGGCAGGTTCGGCCACCGCGCCGGGTCGCCGGTCATCGGGTACGCGGTGACCAGGTGCGTCTCGGTCGGCCCGTACTGGTTCTCCAGGACCGCGCCGGCCGGCAGCGCGGCCAGGAAGCGCCGGATCTCGGCGGTCACCCGCAGCTGCTCGCCGGAGGAGATCACCACCCGCAACGCGCGGGGGTGGATGCCGAGCAGCTCCGCGGCCTCGGCGAGCTGCTGCAACGCGACGTACGGCAGGAAGATCCGGGCGACGGCCTCGCGGTCGAGCAGCCGCAGCAGGGCCGGCACGTCCCGCCGGAGGTCCTCGTCGATGATCCGCAGGGTGCCGCCCGCGCTGATCGTGGTGAGGATCTCCTGGAACGACACGTCGAAGCTGAGCGGGGCGTACTGCAACGTGGTGCCGCCGACCGCCGCGCTGGCCGCCCGGATCTGCCACGCCTGGTAGTTGTCGAGCGCGCCGTGGGTCATCGCCACGCCCTTGGGCACGCCGGTCGACCCGGAGGTGAACAGGACGTAGAGCAGGTCGTCGGCGGTGACCCGGGGCAGCGCCACGGCCCCGTCGCTGACTGCGGCGTCCGCGACGAGGTTGCCAGTCGCCGGGCCCGCGAGGATGCCACCGGTCGCCGGGTCCGCGACGAGGTCGGCCACGTCGAGGACGGTGGCCGGGTCGCCGACCAGGCCCCGGTGCCGTCGGTGCGTCACGATCCGCGCCGGCCGGGCCTGCTCGACCATCGCGGCGATGCGCTCCGCCGGGTACGTCACGTCGAGCGGGACGCAGGCGGCCCCGGCGCGCGCGATGCCGTAGATCGCGGCGATCATCTCCGGCGACCGGTCCAGGGCGATCCCGACGAGCTGCCCCGGCCGGACCCCGGCGCGCAGCAGCCCGACGGCGATCCGGTCGACCACCTCGTCGAGCCGCGCGTAGGTCCACCGCTGCGGCGGGCCGCCGGGGGCGGCGGGACCGTCGGAGGCGGCGGCGCTCGGAGGCCCGGCGCCGGTCGCCGCGTCGGCGGGCGGGGCGTCGAAGGTGATCGCGACGGCGTCCGGGGTGTTCCGGGCGTGCGCGGCGAGCCGGCGTCCCACGTCGCCGGGGGTTTCCAGGGGCGGGCCGGCGGGCCGCGGCGCGGCGGCGAGGAAGCCGAAGTCCGGCTCGCCCTGCGGGTCGGCCACGATCCGGGCGAGGATGCGCAGGTAGGCGTCGATCAGCAGGTCGGTCTGCGCCGGGGTGAGGGTCCGCCCGTCGGCGTCGACGCGCAGCGACACGCGCCGGTCGGCGGGGCTGACGAACACGTTCACCAGCAGGGTGAAGTTGGTCTCCTCCCAGGTGTCGAAGCCGAGCAGCTCGACCTCGGGCAGCTCCAGCAGCGGGGTCAGCACGTGCATGTGGACGTAGTTGAAGGCCGTCTCGAAGACGGGCTCGCCGCCCCGGTCGCCGACGATGGCGTGCAGCGGGTAGCGCCGGTGCGGGTGGCACTCCCGCTCCTGCCCGTGGACCTGCCGGACCAGCTCCAGCCAGGTACGCGCGCCGGGGGTGACCCGCAGCGGCACCGTGTTGAGGAACAGCCCCGCGACGAGTTCCGCCCCGGGCCGGTCCGGCCGCCCGTGGGTGACCAGGCCGGTGGTGACGTCCGCCGCGCCGGAGTACAGCCGCAGCAGCAGGCAGTGCGCCGCGAGCAGGACCGACTTGACCGGCAGCCCGTGCGCGGCGGCGAAGCCGCGGACCCGGTCCTGGAGGTCGTCGGGCAGCGGGACGTGCCGGATGATCGTCCCCTCGTCGCCGGGCGGCTCGTACTGGCGGCAGCCCTCGACCTGGGTGAGCTCCGCGCCGTCGAGCCGGGCCCGCCAGAAGTCGCGGGTGGCGACGGAGTCGACCGCGCGGCGCTCCTCGACGACGTACGCCGCCGGGGAGGGCAGCGCGGCCGCCCGGGGCGGGTCGATGTCGACGCCGACCAGGCGCAGGTAGGTCCGCAGCAGGTCGCCGACGACGGTGGCCACGCTCCAGCCGTCGAGGAGCACGTGGTGGAAGCTGAACACCAGGTCGACGGCCCCGGACGGCAGCAGGTGCACCCGCATCAGGTGCAGCGGGGCGCGGTCGAACGCGTACCGGTGGCGTCGCCGCTGCCGCATGTGCGCCAGCACCTCGGCGTCGGCCGCGGCGGCGTCGAGGTCGCGCAGGTCGGCGACGTCGAGGCCGCCGGTCACCCGGGCGTGCACGACCTGGAGCGGCTCGGAGCAGCCGCCCAGGTCGAACGAGGAGCGCAGGGCCGGGTGGCGGTCGAGGAGCCGGGCGTGGGCGGCGCGGAACGCGACCTCGTCCCACGGCAGCCGCAGCGAATAGCGGAACACGTCGTGGTAGGCGGTGGCGTCCTCGCGTTCGCTGCCGTGGAACAGCAGGCCGAGCTGGAGCCGGGTCGCCGGGAAGGCGTCCTGCGCGTCGCCCAGCGCGGCCCGGTCCAGGTGCGACACCAGCCCGAACGGCTCCGGCGGCGCGTCCTGGTCCCCGGCCGGTGGCGTGGCGGCGCGGGCGTGGGCGGCCAGCGCCGCCACGGTGGGCCGGGCCACCAGGTCGGCGACGGTGACGTGCAGGCCGTGCCGGGCCGCCTCGGCGCCGACCCGCAGGGCGAGGATCGAGTCGCCGCCGACGGCGAACCAGTCCTGGTGGATGCCGACGGACGGCACCCCGAGCACCCGCGCCCAGATCGCGGCGAGGGTGCGCTCCACCTCGTCGCGGGGGCCCGGCCCGGTCCCGGCGTCGGCGCGGGCGGCACCGGCGGGCGGGCCGCCGTCGACGGGCCCGCCGGCGGGATCGGTGGCGGACCCGGCGGCCGGGTCGGGCAGGGCGGCCTGGTCGAGCTTGCCGTGGGCGGTGAGCGGGATCCGGTCGAGGCGGTGGAAGAGGGCGGGGACCAGGTAGTCGGGCAGCCCGTGCAGGAGCTGGGCGCGCAGCCACGCCGGGTCGAGGTCGGCGTCGGCCCGGTAGTAGCCGACGAGGTGGGTGCCCCGGGCCGGGTCGGTGCGGGCCACCACGACCGCCTCCCGCACGCCGGGCACGGCGGCCAGGGCGTGCTGTACCTCGCCGGGCTCGACCCGGTTGCCCCGGATCTTCACCTGGTCGTCGAGGCGGCCCAGGTATTCGACGGTGCCGTCGGCGAGCCAGCGGGCGAGGTCGCCGGTGCGGTACAGCCGGCCGCCGGTCACCGGGTCGACGCCGAACCGCTGGGCGGTCAGCTCGGGCTGGCCGAGGTAGCCCCGGGCGACGCCGATCCCGGCGATGCAGAGCTCGCCGGGCGCGCCGACCGGCTGCGGCTCGTCGCCGGGGCCGAGCACGTAGAGCTGGATGTTGTCGATCGGGCGGCCGATCGGCACGCGGGCGGTCCGCCCGGCCGGGTCGGGCCGGCACTCGAAGTGGGAGACGTCGACCGTCGCCTCGGTCGGCCCGTACAGGTTGACCAGCCGTGGGGCGGGCGGCCCGGCGGGCAGCAGCCGGTGGAACCGGTCGACGTGCCGGGGCGGCAGCTCCTCGCCGCTGGCGAAGACCAGCCGCAGTCCGGCGGCGTCCGCGCGGGCCGCGGGGTCGTCGGCGAGCAGGTCGAGGAAGGGCCCCAACATCGACGGTACGAAGTGGACGACGCTCACGCCCTGCCGGGCGACCGTCCGCAGCAGCACGGCCGGGTCCCGCCGCACCTCCGGCTCGGGCAGCACCAGCCGGGCCCCGGCGAGCGCCCACCAGAACAGCTCCCACACGGAGACGTCGAACGACACGGGCGTCTTCTGCACCAGCACGTCGTCGCCGGTCAGCGGGTAGCGCCGCTGCATCCAGGCGAGCCGGTTGACCACCGAGCGGTGCTCGATCAGCACCCCCTTGGGGCGGCCGGTGGAGCCCGACGTGTAACAGACGTACGCGAGGTCGGCGCCGTCGGCGACCGGCTCCAGGGGGGCCGTCGGCCGGTCGGTCATCGCCTTGAGGTGGCAGACGGCGACCCCGGGGCCGACCGGCGGCGGTGGCGTGTCGCCGGTGACCACGAGCACCCGGGCCCCGCTGTCGGTGAGCAGGTGCCGCAGCCGCGCCGGGGGATGGTCGGGCTCGACCGCGACGTACGCCCCGCCCGCCTTCAGCGTGCCCAGGATCGCGGTGAGCAGCCCCGGTCCCCGGTCGGCGAGGACGGCGACCCGGTCGCCCCGGCCGATCCCGGCGTCGCGCAGGGCGCGGGCCACCTGGTTGGCGCGGGCGTCGAGGTCGGCGTAGCTGACCGTCTCGTCGGTGCCGTCGACGACCAGCGCGGTCCGGTCCGGGGTGCGGGCGGCCTGCCGGGCGAAGAGGCCGTGCACCGTCAGGTCGTCGGGCAGGTCGGCCCGGGTGTCGTTGAGCCCCCGGGTGAGCCGGTCCCGCTCGGCCGGGGGCAGCATCGGGGTCCGCGCGAGCGGCCGGTCGGGCTCGTCGAGGGCGTTGCGGAGCAGCGTGACGACGTGCCGGCCCAGCGCCTCGATCGGGAAGTCCGCGTCGAACACGTCCGGGGCGTAGTCGAGGTCGACCGTCAGCGGGCCGTCGTCGAAGTCGTTGACGAGCACGGCGAGGGCGTGCCCGTCGTGCAGCCGGCTGCGCGCCATCGTCTGCTGCGCGACGCCGGGGATCGGCTCCGGGCGCGGCCAGCGCATCCAGGACAGGGTCACGTCGTAGAGCTGCCGGCCGCCGTCGGGCAGGGCCACGCCGCGCAGCAGGTCGCCCCGGGACACCCCCTGGTGGGCCCAGAGCGCGCGCAGGGTCGTCTGCACCTCGGCGGCCAGGTCCGCCAGCGACCGCGCGCCGTCGACCCGGACCGGCAGGGGCAGCTCGTTGGCGAAGTGGCCGACCGTGCGGCGTTCGACGTGGGTCCGGCGGTTGAGCACGGGTACGCCGAGCACGACCCGGTCGGTGCGGTGGATCCGGGCGAGGTAGGTGGCGAGGACCGAGGCGACGACGGTGAACGGGGACTCGCCCCGGGCGGTGATCCGGTCGATCAGGGCCCGGTCGATGGGGAAGCTGTGCCGCCCGCCGGCGGCGGGCCGGACGCCGGCCGGGCCGCCCGCACCGGCCGGGTGGCTGTCGCCGGTCGCGGCGCCGTCGATCGGGCTGTCGCCGGCCGGGCCCCCGGTCGCGCGGCGCGGGAACAGGGCCGGCGCGACGCCCGCCAGCGCGGCGCGGTAGTGCTCGCGGTCCGCTTCCCCGGGTGCCGGGCGCGGGCGTTCGGCCCGGGCACGGGCCACCGCCAGGTACGACGACGACGGCGGTTCCCCGGCACCCGCCCCGTTGCTCAGGAGGCGGGCGTAGTCCTCGCTGGCCTGCCGCAGCAGCAGCCGCCCGCCCCAGCCGTCGGTGACGAGGTGATGGGCATTGAGGTACGCGTAGCTGACCGATTCGCTCTCGATGAGCAGGGCCGATTCGTACATTCGGCTCCGGCGCAGCGGAAACGGACGGTCGAACGACCGGGCCATCCAGGAATGGCAGGCCGCGCGGGGGTCGGCTTCTTCCGAGAAGTCGATGGTGGCAATTACTGGCGGCTCGTCCTCGACCCACTGATATGGCTCACCGTTCTCTTCCTCGAAACGCAGCCGCAACGCGTCGTTCCGCAGGACGGCCCGTTCCATGCAGGTACGCATGAGGTCGAGGTCGAGGGGCCCGGTGAACCGCAGGTATCCCCCGACGTTGAACTGGGGCAGCTCCGGACATAGTCGGCCAGCTACCCAGATGTCGGCCTGAACTGTGGTCAACGGTGCCCGGTCGACATTCCTCACTGCTCACCCCTTACGACTGCACCGCACGACCGACGCACCGTCACATGACAATATTGATCGACTTTCGTCGTTGCCATGGCGCTGGACAGTACCGGAGGAGCGACGTTTACGTCAGCGAGTTCGGCACCTTCACATCGAATTCTCATGCAAAGAAAGACGTCGTTGCGCCAACGTCTCCGGCTGGGGTATAAGTGTTTTTCGAGATCACCTCGGCAAATCCCCCGCGCCGATAGGAATTGACGCGCCCGTGGCCACGATGGGAATTGCGCGGGCGTCCGACATGGCCGATGGCGGGAGGTTCGGGTGGAGCTGACCAGACCGGGGACCCTGCTGCGCTGGGTCGACCGGCACGGCCTGGCCCGGCTCGGCATCAGCGCCGCCGCCCGCCGGGGCGACGCGCAGGCCCGCCTCTTCTTCGACCCGGCGATCCGCGCCGACCCGTACCCGTTCTACCGGGAGGTCCGCGAGGCCGGCGCGCTGGTCCGGGGCCGGCTCATGTGGAGCACCACCCGGCACGACGCGGTCGTCGCGGTGCTGCGCGGCGAGGCGTTCAGCAGCGACCCCGGCTCGCTGCCGGCGCCCGGCCCGCTCGCGGTGCTGCGCCGCCTCAGCCACCGGGGGCGGCCCATCGGGCCGGCGGACCCGCCCTCGATGCTGGTCGTCGACCCGCCGGCGCACACCCGCTACCGCCGCCTGGTCGCCAAGGTCTTCACCCCCCGGGCCATCGAGGGGCTGCGGCCCCGGATCGAGCGGCACGCCGCGGCCCTGCTCGACGGCCTGGCCCCGGACGCGGCCGGTGCCGTGGAGGTCGTCGGGCGCTACGCGAGCCTGCTGCCGCTCACCGTGATCGCGGAGATCCTCGGCGTGCCGCAGCACCTGCGGCAGCGGTTCCTGGCCTGGGGCGAGGCCGCCACCCCGACGCTCGACCTCGGGCTGACGCTGCGGGAGTACCGTGCCGCCGAGACCGCCATCGGGCAGCTCAACGGGTGGCTGCGCGGGCACTTCGCCCGGCTGCGCGCCGACCCCGGCGACGACCTGCTCAGCCGCCTCGTGCACCTCGACAGCGACGGCGAGCGGCTCACCGAGGACGAGCTGCTGGCCATCGCCGGCCTGCTGCTGGTGGCCGGGTTCGAGACCACGGTCAACCTGCTCGGCACGGGCATCCACCTGCTCATCCGCCATCCCGACCAGCTCGCGGAGCTGCGCGGGCGGCCCGACGGGTGGGCCAACGCGGTGGAGGAGATCCTGCGCTACGACTCGCCCGCCCAGACCACCGCCCGCTACTGCCTCGCCGACACGGAGGTGGCCGGCGTGCGGGTGCGTGCCGGCGAGGTCGTCGTGCCGATGATGGGTGGCGCGAACCGGGACCCGGCCGTCTTCGCCGAGCCGGACCGCTTCGACGTCACCCGCGCCAACGCCCGCGACCACCTCTCGTTCTCCAGCGGGGTGCACTACTGCCTCGGCGCGGCGCTCGCCCGGATGGAGGGCCAGCTCGGGCTGCGCGCGTTCTTCGAGCGCTACCCCGACGCGGCGCTGGCCGGGACGCCGCGCCGCCGCGCGACCCGGGTGCTGCGCGGATACGACCAGCTGCCGGTACGGCTCCGGCCGTAGGAGGGACACCCATGCGCTCCGTCCTCTTCGCCAGCCCCGCGCACCCGGGGCAGCTCAACCCCCTGCTAGCCATCGCCGGGGAGCTGTCCCGGCGCGGCGAGCCGGGCCTGTGGTTCGCCGCCGAGGAGGAGGCGCGGGACCGGGTGGCGGCCCACGCCACCGGCAGCCCGCTGCGCTTCCGCTCCACCGGCGACACGGTGCTCCGCGTCGACGACGAGCTCTATGCGGCGATGACCCGGGGGCCGATGACCACCGCCGGACTGGTCGCCCTCGCCCGGCAGATCCGGATCCCCGAGGTGGCCGACCGGGTCCGGGCGCGGACCCTCGAACAGATCGACGAGATCCGGCCCTCGCTGATGGTGATCGACATGCTGAACCTGGGCGCGCTCGACGCGGCGCTGGCCCGGGGCGTGCCGTACGCGCTGAGCCTGGCGTTCCCGCCCAGCAACGTCTACCTGAGCCGGCTGCCGTGGGACTACCCGACGCCCACCTCGGGGTTGCCCCGCCGGCTGGGCCCCCGGCAGCGCTGGACCAACCTGACCTTCCGCGCCCGCCTGCGGCTGTCGCTGCTGCGCGCGCTCGCCGGACAGGCCCGGCACCGCCGCGCCCAGCGGATCGACAACGCGTTCGGCGACCCCGAGAAATACAGCGCCGCCGCGACGGCCGTCTTCGGCTACACGGTGTTCGGGCTGGAATACCCCTTCCCCACGCCGGAGCACCTGCACCTGTTCGGCCCGATGGTGCCGCTCCGCGACCCCGCCCCGGGCGAGAGCCCGTCAGGCGGTCCGGGGCAGGGCGGGGAGCTGACCGGCTGGCTCGACCGGCAGACCTCGGTCGTCTACGCCTGCCTCGGCACCCTGGCCCGGCTCACCGGCCCGCAGGTGCGCGCCTTCGCCGAGGCGCTGGCCGCGATCGGGCCCGAGCACCAGGTGCTGTGGAAGCTGCCCGCCGCGCAGCGGCACCTGCTGCCCGGCCCGCTGCCGCCGCACGTGCGGATCGAGGAGTGGATCCCGTCCCAGCTCGACGTGCTGGCCCACCCGAACGTCCGGGCGTTCGTCTGTCACGGCGGGGCCAACGGCTTCCACGAGGGCGTCCACTTCGGGCAGCCGATGCTGATGACCCCGTTCTGGCTGGACTGCTACGACATCGCGGCCCGCGCCGTCGACGCCGGGGTCGGGCTGGCGCTCGACCGTCCACCGCACGTCGACGCGGGCGAGGTCGCCGCGAAGCTGCGCCGGCTGCTCACCGAGGAGAGCTTCCGGGAACGCAGCCGGCACTGGGGCGAGCAGTGCCGCCGGGCCGGCGGGGTGGGGCGGGCCGCCGACCTGGTGCTAAAGCTCGCCGCCAGCCACTGACGCCGCCGCCGCGCCCGCCGGGGCACCCGCCGCCGCCGCGGCGACCGGGCCGGCGGCAGGGGGGCCGGTCGCCGGGTCGGCGAGCTTGGCCCGGGGCCGGTCGGCGTCCGGGTGGCGCAGCTCGTCGAAGATCGCCAACGCCTCCCGCCACGCCCGGCGCGCGGCGTCCAGGTCACCGGCGGCCCGCAGGCTGTCGCCCAGGTTGTCCAGCACCTCCGCCTCGTCGTACCGGTCGCCGAGTTCCCGGTGCAACGCCAGCGCCCGCCGGTAGCAGTCCGCGGCCCGGCCGTGGTCGCCGAGGCCGTGGTGCACGTAGCCGAGGCTGTCCCAGGTCAGCGCCGCGCCGTGCCGGTCGCCGTTCTCCTCGTGCAGGCGCAGGGCCGCCTGGCAGCAGCGCAGCGCCGGCTCCGGTTCGCCGAGCCGGGCGTGCATCCAGCCCAGGTTGTTGAGCGCCTTGGCCTGCCCGACCCGGTAGCCGGCGGCCCGGTACAGGTCGAGGGCCAGCCGGGTCTCGTCCAGCGCGGCCCGCAGCCGACCCTGCCGCGCCAGCACCCAGCTCACCCCGAGGTGCGTGTGCGCCCGGCCGGTGTCGTCGCCCAGCTCCCGGTAGAGCTCAAGGTCGCGGCGGTAGTGCCGGTGCGCCGCCTCGTGGTCGCCCGACCAGGTGCAGGCGATGGCGAGCCCCCGGTGCGCCAGGGCCTGCCCGGCCAGGTCCCCCCGGCGCAGCGCCGCCGCCAGGGCGGTCCGCTGCGCGGCGGCCAGCTCGGGCCAGTGCCCGCTGCGGTCGAGGTACGTGGTGAGGGCCGCTGCCAGCGTCCACGCGTGCCGGTCCAGGCCGGTGGCCGCCGTCTGCTCCACGCAGGCCAGCAGGACGTGGTGCTCGGCGGCGAACCAACCGGTCGCCCAGGCGTGGTCCGGCCGGTCGCCCACCGTCACCCCCGGCTCTGGCGGCGGCAGCGCGGCGGGCCGGGCCAGCCGGTACGGGTCGAGCAGGTGGTCCGCCGCGTGCGAGGCGTGCAGGTAGTGGTCGAACAGGCGACGGCGGGCGGCCTCCCGTTCCGCCTCGGGGTCGAGCCCGTGGCACAGCTCCGACGCGTACGCGCGGAGCAGGTCGTGCATCGCGTACCGGCCGGGGGTGCGCTCGGTGAGCAGGTTCACCCGGGCCAGCCCGGCCAGCAGCGGGCCGACCCGGGCCGGCGGCAGGCCGGTCAGGCTGGCCACCGCCGGCCGCGCCGCGTCGGGACCCGGGTGCAGCCCGAGCAGCCGGAACAGCCGGGCGGAGTCGGCGTCCAACGCCCGGTACGACCAGGAGAAGACTGCCCGTACGTCGGTCGCGGGGTCGCCGGTGGCCAGCGCGGTGAGCCGGTCCGGGTCGGTGTCCCGCAGCTCGGCGGCGAGCGCCGCCAGCGGCGCGTCGGGCTGCCCGACGGCCCGCGCCGCCACGATGGCCAGGGCCAGCGGCAGGCCCGCGCACCGGCGGACGATCTCGTCCCGCGCCGCCGGCTCGCGGTCGGCGCGGGCCCGGCCGAGCCGACGGCCCAGCAGTTCCCGCGCCTCGGCCGGCGGGAGCAGGTCCAGCGCGACCGGGTGGGCCCCGTCGCTGACCACCAGGCCGGTGAGCCGGTTGCGGCTGGTCACCACGACCAGGCTGCCCGGCGAGCCCGGCAGCAGGGGGCGCACCTGGCCGTCGTCGCGGGCGTTGTCGAGCAGCACCAGGACCCGCCGGTCGGCGAGCAGCGTCCGGAACAGCGCGGCCTGCCCGGGCAGGTCGGTGGGCACCCGCTGGGGCGGCACGTGCAGCGCCTCCAGGAAGCCGCGCAGCGCCTCGCCCGGCGGCACCGCCCGGCCGTCGAGGTCGAACCCGCGCAGGTTGACGTAGAGCTGCCCGTCCGGGAAGAGGTGCGCGACCCGGTGCGCCCAGTGCACCGCCAGGGTGGTCTTGCCGACCCCGGCGGTGCCGGCGATCGCGGAGATCACCACCGCCCGGCCCGCCCCGCCGTCCCCGCCGGCGTCCGCCGTGTGGGCGGGCAGCAGGGCGTCCAGTTGCCGCAGCGCCGCCGCCCGCCCGGTGAACCAGGCGGGCTGGCCGGGCAGTTGCGTCGGGGTCGGCCCGGCGGGCGGGGGCTCCGGGGGCGCGGGCCGGACGGGCGGCAGCTCCGGGGGCGGTTCCGGGGACGCTGGCCCGGGCGGCGGCGGTTCCGGGGGCGCGGACCCGTCCGGCCACTGCCCCCGCAGCACCCGCAGGTGGGCCCGGCTCAGCTCCGGGCCGGGCTCCACGCCCAGCTCGTCGACGAGGCGACGCCGGGTCTCGACGTAGAGCCGCAGCGCGGCGGCCCGCTGGCCGCAGCCGGCCAGGGCGAGCAGGTAGCCGGCCACCAGGGGCTCCCGCAGCGGATGCTCGGTCACCAGGGGACGCAGGGTCCGCGCGATCGCGGCGAACCGGCCGAGGCCGAGCTCCACGGCGGCCAGCCGCTCGCAGGCGAGCAGCCGCTGCTCGTCCAGGTCGGTGGCGGCGGCGTCGACGAAGGCCCCGGCCGCCCCGGCCAGCGCCGGCCCGCGCCACAGCGCCAGGCCCGCGCGCAGCAGCCGCGCCGCCTCCGCCGGCCGGCCCGCCGCCTCCTCGACCCGGGCCCGCTCGACCGCCGCCGTGAACTCGGTCAGGTCCAGCTCCGTCCCGCGCACGGTGAGCCGGTAGCCCCCGCCCTGGGTGACCAGGAGGTCGCCCGCGCCCGCGTCCCGCAGGGCCGACCGGATCCGGGACACGCAGACCTGCACCTGGTTACGGGCGCTGGTCGGCGGCTCGTCGGCCCAGAGCGCCGCCACGAGCTGCCCGGCGGGCACCAGCCGGTCGGCGTTGAGGAGCAGCAGCGCGAGCACCGCGCGTTGCTGTGGACGGTCGATGGCGAGGACCCGGCCCCCGGCGGTCGCCTGGACAGGGCCAAGGAGGGACCACCGCATGGCTTTCCTCGTCGGTCGTGATCGGACGACCACAGTCTATGGACGGCGGGGCCGGCGCGGCCGGCGACAAGCGGTCGGAAAGCGGACGACAAGCGGGCCCGCCCAGGCTCTCCCCATCCGCCGCCACCACGGTCCGGCGGGAGGCCGGCCGGCACGACGCCGGCCACGGTGGACAGGGAGAGCGACATGCGAGTAACCAGGGGACAGGGCGCGCTGACGGTCATCGCGTCGACGGCGGCCGTGATCGCCACCATGGGTTGGGCGGCACCGGCATCGGCGACGCCGGCGGGGCTGGAGACGGTCGGCACGGCGACCGCCGAGAGCAGCGCGGACAAGTCTGCTTTCGCGGCGTGCCCGGCCGGCAAGGTGGTCACCGGGGGCGGTGGCTACCTTCTCGCCGGGTCGTCGGCCGCCGGACACGTCGGGCTGGACCGGCTGGAGCCGCTGGCGAACGGCACCGGGTTCAGCGCGACGATGCGGGAGGTCGGCCCGGTCAACTTCGCCGGTGACTGGGGGCTCCAGACCCTCGCCCAGTGCGCCACCGCGCCGGCCGGCTACCAGGTCGTCGCGGCGACCGGGGCGGTCGGGACGGAGTACGTCACGGCGAGCTGCGGGACGAAGAAGGTCATCGGGATGGGCGGGCGGGTCAACAGCGGCCTTGGCGACGTCGTGCTCGACCAGGTGGTGCCGTCGTCCGACCTGACGTCGGTGACCGTCCGGGCGGTCGCGGTGCAGGGCACCTCGCCGGCCGGCTGGAGCGCCACCGCGATCGCGGTCTGCGCCACCGCGCCCGCCGGCCTGGAGCGGGTCGTGACCACGGGGACGGGCGCGAGCAACCCGTCCGACTCCGCCGTGAAGGCGTGCCCGGCCGGCAAGGGGCTCTACAGCGCGGGGGCGGACATCAACGCCGGCAACGGTCAGGTGCTGCTCACCGCGGTCAACATCACCGGGGGCGACACGGTGCGGGTGCGGGCCGACGAGGACGCCGACGGCTTCGCCGGCTCGTGGAGCCTCAACGGGTACGGCATCTGCGGCAGCTGACCCGCGAGCGGGCCGGGGTCACCGAGCGAGGTGGCCCCGGCCCCGGCGGTTCCGGCCCGCGACGCGCATGGCCTTCTCGCGCGCCGCACAGCATCGTGCCGATGTATCGATGCGATACATCGGACACCGGCTGCTGACGGGGACTGCGGATGAGGCGGGTCGACTACGACCGGGAGCAGCACCAGCACTTGCACGCGCCCGGGCGCTCACCGAGCAGCAGTCCAGGGCGTGGCTGAGCGCCTTCGCCGCCGCGCTGCCGCAGCGGCGTCCCCTGGTGGGGCTCGACGTCGGGGCGGGGACCGGCCGGTTCACCCCCGCGCTGGCGCACGCGTTCGGGCCGGTCACCGGCATCGAACCCGCAGTACGCATGCGCGAGGTGACCCAGGCGCAGCCCTCGCACCCCGACGTGCGCTACCTGGCGGGCTCCGCCGAGGACCTGCCCGTGCCGGACGGCAGCGCCGACTACGCGCTCATGTTCCTGTCCTGGCACCACGTCCAGGACAAGCCCCGCGCGGCCCGGGAGCTCGCCCGGGCGCTCAGGCCGGGCGGGCGGCTGCTGCTGCTGCGTGGCAACTTCAGCGACCACCACCCCGAGCCCTGGTGGCTCGACCACTTCCCGCGCGGCCTCGCCGCGGACCTCGCGCAGTTCCAGCCGCTGCACGAGGTCGTCGCGATGTTCACGGCGGCCGGCTGGCGGGTCACCGGCTTCGGCACGGTCACCCAACCGTCCGAGGGCACCCGGGCCGACGTGCTCGGCCGGCTGCGCCTGCGCGCCCTCTCGTTCTTCTCCCAGCTCGCCCCCGACGAGATCGAGGTCGGCCTGCGCAGCATTGAGGAGGCCGTGGCCGCCGACCCCGACGCGCCCTCGCCGCCGCTGTCCGAGCCGCTGCTCACGCTCGAACGGCGCTGACCGGCGTGGCCGGGTCCACCGACCCGCTGGCCGGGCTCGAACGGGTCCCGTGGGGGTCGCTGCACCACGTGTACGGGCCGGCCGCCGACGTGCCGGGCCAGTTGCGGGGACTGCGGTCGGCGGACGCGCCGACCCGGAGCCGCGCACGGTCCGAGCTGTCCGGCACCGTCCACCACCAGGGCACGCGGTGGGAGGCGAGCCGCCATGTGGTGCCGTTCCTGGCGGCGCTCGCCGACGACACCACCACCGGCGACCGAGCGGAGGTGGTCGGCCTGCTCCGCGCGGTGGTGCTCGGCGACCGGCGCGACGACGCGTTGCCGTTCGACCCGCGCCGGGCCTTCGCCGCCGCCGACGGCATCACCGACGACCAGGCGACGCTGGTGGCCCGGCACCTGGCGGCCGGGGACCTGTGCGAACACGACGAGGTCTCGGGCCTGGACGCGGCGGTCCGCTGGGCGGCCGACGCCTTCCACACCGGGGCAAGGCACACCGACCGGTACGTCCGCTGGCTCGCCGAGCCGGACCCGCAGCTCGCCGGGCACGCCGCCGAGCTGCTCGCCTGGTTCGCGCCGGACGAGGCGGCCCTGGCCGGGCTCGTCGCAAGCGGTTCATCGTCACCGACACCCTGTTAAACCGGGCGGTTTTGCTGCTCGATGTACTGCTTCACGACGCTCAGCGGGGCTCCGCCCGCTGAGCCTGCGAAGTACGAGCCCGACCACAGCTTGTTCGCCCGGTAGTAGTGCTGTGCGAGGTCGGGGAATTCCTGCCGTAGGCGGCGCGATGAGACGCCCTTGAGGCTGTTGACCAGCCGGGCCACGGCGACCTTGGGCGGGTAGTTCACTAGCAGGTGCACGTGGTTGTCCTCGCCGTTGAACTCGACCAGTTCGGCCTCGAAGTCGGCGCAGACGTCCCGCATGATCTGTTCCATCCGGGACAGGTGCCGGTCGCCGAACACCTTGTGCCGGAACTTGGTAACGAAGACCAAGTGGACGTGCATGGCGAAGGTGCAATGTCTGCCAGTGCGAATGCCTTCAAGGTAGGCCATAGACCAACATGATAGACTCGGGGTTGTGCAGCTGCGTTACCGCTTCCGCGTCTACCCGACGCCTGGCCAGCAGATCGCGTTGGCGAAGGCGTTCGGGTGCGCGCGGGTGGTGTTCAACGACGGGCTGCGCCTGCGCCAGCAGGCACGGGAGGCGGGGCTTGCGTACGTGCCTGACGGGGAGTTGTCGCGCCGTGTGATCACCGAGGCGAAGCTGACGCCGCAGCGGGCCTGGCTTGCCGAGGTGTCGGCGGTGGTGTTGCAACAAGCGTTGGCGGACCTGAACACTGCATACCGCAACTTCTTCAACTCGTTGTCGGGCAGGCGTAAGGGCCGCATGGTCGCCTCGCCGAGGTTCCGGTCGCGCAAGGACAACCGGCAGGCGATCCGCTTCACAAGGAACGCCAGGTTCAAGATCCTTGACAACGGCCGTCTGCGGCTGCCGAAGATCGGCGACCTGGACGTGCGCTGGTCCCGGACGCTGCCGTCGGACCCGTCCAGCGTGGCGATCATCCGGGACGCCGCCGGGCGGTACTTCGCCTCGTTCGTCGTGACCAGGGCCGAGGACGAGGCGCTACCCGATCTGGACTCGGAGGTCGGTATCGACTTGGGGCTGACCCACTTCGCTGTCCTGTCGGACGGCACGAAGGTGGCCGCGCCGAAGTTTCTGCGCCGCGCGGCGCGCAAGCTCAAGCGGCGGCAGCAGGCGCTGTCGCGCAAGCAGAAGGGCTCGGCCAACCGCGAGAAGGCCGTCGTGAAGGTCGCTCGCGCTCACGCGCGGGTGGCCGACACCCGGCGGGACTGGCAGCACAAGCTGTCCACGGCAATCATCCGCGACAACCAAGCGGTGTACGTCGAGGACCTGTGCGTTGCCGGTCTCAGCCGGACCCGGCTCGCCAAGTCCGTCCACGACGCCGGTTGGGCCGGCTTCACCGGCATGCTGGAGTACAAGGCCGCCCGGTACGGGCGCACGTTCGCCCGGGTCGACCGGTTTCTCCCCTCCACCCGCATGTGCTCGCAGTGTGGCCGGATCACCGAGAAGATGACGCTGAACGTCCGGTCGTGGGACTGCCCCTGCGGAGCAACCCACGACCGGGACGTCAACGCCGCCATCAACGTGTTGGCCGCCGGACAGGCGGACAACTCAAACGACCGTGGAGCGCGGGTAAGACCGGGACCCGTCCCGGCACCGCGCGGCGAAGCGGTAACCCACCCAGACGCCGCGCGTTCCACACGCAGCGTGGAGGGAATCTCCGTCCTTCAGGACGGAGAGGATGTCAAAGCACCACCACCGCGAGCGCCGACACCGAATACCCCCGGGTGTCCGGCGAGTACCGCACCGGCGCGGACGCCTACATCACCTGGACCTACGGCGGCCCCACCAGCTTCATCCCGCTCACCTTCAGCGAGATCGCCTACCTCTGACGGGTCGACCCGGTCGCAGCGCGGCGTCCAGCGCCGCCAGGTGATCCGCGACGCGGCCGACCGTCAACGCCCCGCTCGACGCGCCGGCCCACTCGGCCGTCGCCGGGGCGAGCGCCCGCCTGGCCCGTTCCATGGCGGCCCGGTCGGCCGCGGCGGTCGCGGCCCGGGCGAACAGGCACCACAGCGCCTCCGCGAGCAGGTCCGCAGGCGGGTCCGGCACGTCGGCGAGCGCGGTCCGGCCCGGTTCGAGCAGGGGCCGCACCCACGGCCCGTACGGCCCCCACCGGTCGTCCGCGGAGGCGAGCGGCAGGCCACGGCGCAGGCGCAGGCCGAGCAGCGCCAGCGGCAGCAGGCCGTCGCGCATGCCGGGCATGCCCGCCTGGTCCAGCCGGGCCGCCGCGCCGCGGTACAGCGACTCGGCCCGCTCCACCGACGCCTGCTCGGCGACGTCGGCGCGCAGCGCCCGATACCACTGGGTGAACACGCCGACCAGGGGACGCTCGTGCCGGCCGGCCAGGTCGTCGGCGGCCGCCGCGTGCCGGTCGGCCCGGTCGAACGCGGCCGTCGCGCAACTGGACTGCAACCGGATCAGGTGACCCAGCACCTCTGCGGAGGCCAGGCCGTGCCGGCGCGCCAGGCTCACCAGCTCGGCGCCGATCCGATCGCGGCGCGCCGAGCCGCCGGTGCGGTGGCAGCTCTGCATGAACACCCCGTTCAACGCGAACGCGAGCAGCGCGGGGTCGTCCAGCTCGCGGGCGATCGCCTCGGCCTGCCGGGCGTACTCGCGTGGCCGCGGGTCACGGGTGCCGCGCGACTCGATCGCGATGGTGGCCAGCAGCCGGGCCCGGACCGGGTCGGGGCCGTCCGGTGGGAGGACCACGAGGGCCCGTTCCGCGGCGGCGACGATCGCGGCGGCCTGCCCGGGGTCGTCGGAGCGAGGCCAGCTGGCCGGCACGTCGTACGCGCCGATCACCCGCGCGGTCAACGCCGGGTCGCCGAGCTCCTCGGCGGCGCTGATCGTCGCCGCGCGCTGCTCCCGGGCCGCCTCCAGGCCGCCCGCTCCGGTCACCGCGAGGTTGCGCAGCAGGCCGACCGCCGACTCCAGCCGCACCCGGGCGCCACCGGCGAGCACCCGGTCGTAGGCGGAGACGGCCCGCGTCAGCGCCTCGCCGGCCGGATCGGGCCGGGCGGGCCCGGCCAGGCCCGGCTCCTGCCGCAGGATGTCCGTCTCCAACGCGCGCAGGGCCGGCCCCGGATCCACGCCCAGGTGGCCGGCGAGCAGCTCCCGGGCCCGGCGCAGGACCGCCAGCGCGTCGCCCTGCCGACCCGACCGGTACAGGGCCAGCGCCAACAGCCGCCACCCCAGTTCCCGCCACGGATGCGCGATGACGTGCTCGTCGAGGTCGGGAACGGCCTCGGCGGCCCGCCCCAGGTCGAGCCGCGCCTGGGCCCGCCCCTCGACGGCCTGTAGGCGCAGTTCGGCGAGTCGTGAGCGGTCGGCCCGGGCCCAGGCGGCGTCCGGGAAGTCGGCGTACGCGGGACCGCGCCACCAGGCGAGCGCCTCGTCCAACCGGGCCAGTGCGGCGGCCGCGTCCATGGTGCCGGCGTTGGTGACAGCCTCCTCGAACCGCCAGGCGTCCACCTGATCGGGCTCGCAGCGCAGCGCGTACCCGAGGCCCTGGGTGACCAGCAGGGTCGCCGGCGCCCGTGGCGGGCGGTCCGGCTCGACCGCCCTGCGCAGCGCCGCGACGAAGGTCCGCACGGCGGACACCGCGCCGTCCGGGGGCGCCACCCACAGGTCCTGGACAAGATCACTGACGGGTACGACCCGGCGGCGGGCCACCAGCAGCCGGGCCAGGACCGCGCGGTGCATCGGCCCCTTCAACGCGACGGGACCACCCTGTGCGTCCTCGGCGACCACCGGGCCGAGAACGCCGAACGTGACAGGCCCACGGTGCACGGAGCCACGCTATCCCGGCGCTCATCCGCTGCTCATCCGAACCTCGCACAGTTGTCGGCGACCCCGAGAGAAGGTGTGAGGAACATGAGGTTCGACCACGTACGCGTCCCCGTCGCCGACGGCGTGGAGCTCCACACCGCGGTGGCCGGCTCCGGCAGCCCGATCGTCCTGCTGCACGGCTTCCCGCAGACCCACCTGATGTGGCGGCACGTCGCCGCCGACCTGGCCGCGGAGCACACCGTGATCTGCCCGGACCTGCGCGGCTACGGCGCCAGCGACAAGCCGGCCGAGGCCGGCCCGGACACCTACTCCAAGCGGACCATGGGCACGGACGTGGTGGCTCTCGCGAAGGCGCTGGGCCACGACTGGTTCGCCCTGGCCGGGCACGACCGGGGCGCGCTGGTCGCGATCCGCACCGGGCTCGACCACCCGGAACACGTCACGCACCTGGCGTCGCTGGACGTGCTGCCGACGCTGGACATGTGGAACGTCATGCACGGGGTCAGCGCCCAGGTCGGCTTCCACCTCTACCTGATGGCCCAGCCGCCCGGCCTGCCCGAGAAGATGATCGCCGGGGCCTCCGACGACTTCTTCGGCCACTTCCTCGACCTGTGGACCAACGACCCGCAGGCCATCCCCGCCGACATCCGCCGTGCCTACCTCGACGCCGCCCGCGCCGCCATTCCGTCGATCGTCGCCGACTACCGGGCCTCGGCCGGCATCGACGTCGAACACGACCGGGCCGACCGCGACGCCGGTCGCACCCTGGCCATGCCGGTCACCGTGCTCCAGCAGGACTGGGGGGCCGTGCTCGGCTTCGACGCCGCCGGGCTGTGGAAGGCATGGGCTCCGGACCTCCACCACGTCCCGGTCACGTGCGGCCACTTCATGGCCGAGGAGGCTCCCGGCCTGGTCGCCGGGGAGATCCGCGCACTGCTGAAGCGCTGAGCGAGCGCCCCGGAGCTGTGGTGCGGGTGGCGCAAGGCTGCGGGCAACCGCTCCGGGGGCGGCGTTCCGGGCTGAGTTGTGCCGGATCTGTGCCAGATGATCAATGGCCAGCGTTTCCGCTGGCCATTGGCGTTAAGGGTGGAGCTGAGGGGATTTGAACCCCTGACCCCCTCGATGCGAACGAGGTGCGCTACCGGTCTGCGCCACAGCCCCTCCGCCGGCTAACCGGCTTCGGTCCCACCTGGCTTGCACCAGGCGGGCCGGCGACAAGACTAACAGCACACCCGCCCGCCATGCGAATCCGCCCCGCCCACCCGGCCCGTGCCTGCTCACGGGCCCGGTCGACGCTCACCATGTCGGCGACATGGCGGTATCCCGACCCCTCAGACCCCGCCATGAAGTCGATCAAGCCGAGCCGAGCGACCCGATCAAGCGCGAGCCGACGAGCCGGTCAGGAGAGGCCCGTCAGGCCGAGTGGGAGGTGCGGCCCGACTGGTACGGGCGGCCCCGCAGCCCCCCAGCCCGCCGGTACGACACCGAGCCGCCGCCGCTGGCCGCCGGTGGCAGGTCGGCGGGCCGGTCCAGGCCCATCGCCGTGCGGCGGACCGCCTCGCGCTGGGCCGCCAGGCGGCGCTGGGCCTCCCGGCGGGCCGCTGCCCGGCGTGCCTGCTCCCGGCGCACCTCGGCCTGCCGGGCGGCCAGCCAGGCGGCCTCCCGCGCGTGGGCGCGTCGGCGGCGGCGCTCGGCGAGGGCCCGCTTGCGCAGGTGCACCACGTACGTCACCAGGAGGGTGGCCGTGACGGAGAAGCCGATCCAGAAGCCGGGGCCGACCACGGCCACCCCGATCAGCTCGACGACGTTGAGCAGCAGCAGGGCGGCGAGCACCCGCCGCCTGCGGTAGATCGCCGGGGTGTGCGGACGGCGGCGGGGTGCGGCCCGTCGACGGGACTTCGCGGCCGGCGGCACGGCGCGCAGCCGGCCGCGTCGCCGCGCCGGTGCGGGTGGGGCGGACACGGGAGCGGAGAGACCACCCGTGTTCACATCCTCGCTCAAGGTGACAACGAGAGATCGGGAGGGGTTGACCGGCCGGCGTCCGGGGACAGTGCGTCGCCGCCGGCGGCGCTGGAGCACCCGCGCCGTCGACTGCGCCCGCTCCGCCACCAGCCGCTCGGTGGCGTCGTACCGGCGAACCAGCGCCGGCGCGAGGGCGAGCAGACCGGCGGCGGCGAGGACGGCGAGGAGCACCGAGGTCGGCACCCTCACCCCTCCCGTCACCAGGTTCGGGGCAACCGCCGTACGGCCGCAGAATCTTCGACTGGCACCGTCCCGGGCGGTCGAAGATGCGGTCGGGCAGCGCTTGCCGCAGCTTGCAGTTACTTGAGGTTACGGGCCGCCGACCAGGTTGATTGTGCGCCGCGCCGATCAGGCGGGGGTGGGACGGTTCACCCCGTGGCGGCGCTCAACCGGTGCCAGCGGGCCAGCAGGCCGCCCTCTGCGGCGACTTCCTCGCTGGTCATGGCGTATCCGATGTGGTCGCGCCACGCACCGTCGATATGCATGTATCGCACGTGGTACGACTCCTCGCGGAAGCCGAGCTTCTCCACCACCCGGCGGGACGGCTTGTTCTCCGGCCGGATGTTCACCTCGATCCGGTGCAGCCCGCCAGGGCCGAACGCGTGGTCCACGGCGAGCGCCAGCGCGGTGGGGATGACGCCCCGCCCGGCCACCCGGGAGTCCACCCAGTATCCGACGTACGCCGAGCAGAACGCCCGCCGGACGATGCTGCCGACGTTGAGGTGCCCGACCAGCCGCTCCCCGCCGTGCTCACGCAGGCAGACCGCGAACGGCATCCCCTCGCCGGTGCGTGCCGAGCGGCGCTGGTCCTTGTGGACCCAGCGGAACGCCGCCGGAGAGTTCAGCTCGTCCCAGTTGCCGGGCAGCGCCGACTCCCACGGGGCCAGCCAGGCCCGGTTGGCACAGCGCACCTCCGACCAGGCCGCCGCGTCCGAGCGTCGGTAGGGCCGCAGCAGCACGGGGCCGTCCGCGAGCACCACCGGCCACCCCGGCGACCGCCCCGACCACAGTCCACTCACCGGGCCGACCTTCCGCTCGCGACTGCGGGGCTCGCAAGCTCACTCCTCGCGCTCACCGGGCCGACCTTCCGCTCGCGACTGCGGGGCTCGCAAGCTCACTCCTCGCGCTCACCGGCGCCGGTCCAGCAGGAGGACGTCCACGGTGGAGCCGGCGGCGGCCGTGGTGACGCGCTCGCCGAGCACCATCAGCCCGTTGGCCTCGGCCAGGCCGGACAGGGTGAACTTCCCGCCCGGCAGCGGCTGGACGGTGTAGCCGCCGCCGCGCCGCTCGGCGACGTGCGCGGGGCGGAACTCGCGCAGCCCGCCGGGCGAGGTGATGGTCTCCAGCAGGTGCGCGCGCACGCTCGGCCGGAACACGGGCTCGGCCCCGGCCAACAGGTTGATGGCGGGCCGGGCCAGCACCTCGAAGCCGATCAGCGCCGCGCCGGGTTCACCGGGAAGACAGACCACCGGCACCTCCTCGGCGCCGACCGTACCGAATCCGAGGGCGGTGCCGGGATAGAGGGCCACCTCGGTGAAGGTGACCGGCCCGGCCCGGCCGCCCTCCCGGCGGGACAGGATGCGGCGCACCATGTCGCCGGGCCCGGTGCCGGTGCCGCCGGTGGTGATGATCAGATCGGCGCGCAGGGTCTGGTCCTCCAGCAGCCCGCGCAGCCCCTCCGGGTCGTCGTCGCAGATCCCCACCCGGTACGCCAGCGCGCCCACCTCGGCGGCGGCGGCGGTCAGGGCGTGCGAGTTCGCGTCCACCACCTGCCCGGGCTGGCTGCCCCGGCCCACGTCGACCAGCTCGTCGCCGGTGGCCACGATGACCACCCGAGGGCTGGGCCGCACCACCACGTGCCCGATGCCGGTGGCGGCGAAGACGGCGACCAGGGCCGGGGAGACGTACGTGCCGGCGCGGGCGAGCAGGGTGCCGGCCGGCAGCTCCTCACCGGCGCGGCGCACCCCGTACCCCCGCTTGGGGGTGCGGAAGATCTCCACGGCGGCCATGCCCTGATCGGTCCACTCCACGGGCACCACCACGTCGGCGGCGATCGGCAGCGGCGCGCCGGCGGCCACCGAGAAGCAGGCCCCCGGGGTGAGCCGCACCGGCCGCCAGCTCGCCGCGCCGAGGTCGCCGACCACGTTGAGCCGCACGGTGCGGGACCCGGGCGGGCCGGAGCGGTCGGCGTATCCGCCCGCCGCCCGGCCCGCGCCGGAGAGGTCGTCCCAACGCGCCGCGTACCCGTCGACGGCCGCCTGGTCGAAGGCCGGGTAGGAGTGCGGCGCGACGACGTCCTCAGCGAGGACGTTGCCGTGCGCCTGGGTCAGGTCGAGGTCGAGCGGAGGCAGCGCGCGTAACCTGCGCAGCACGCTGCCCAGGTAGTCGGCGAGCGGCGTCAACTCGTTCGCGGCCGCCTCGGCGTCGGCCGTCGCGGTCATGTATTAGGACCGCCCGACGAGTCGCGCATGCCGTTGAGGATCGCCTCGGTGACGGTCTCGTCGCCGTTGTTGACGAACTCGGCGAGCCACTTGCGGAACTCCGCGCCGAGGTCCTCGCGTTCGCAGGCGAGCTGCACCACCGTCTGGAGGTAGCCCAGCGGCATCCCCGTGTCGTAGCGGGTGCCCCGGTAGACGATCGCGTGCACCGGGACGCCCTCGGTGCGCAGCAGCTCCATCGCGTCGGTGAGCTGGATCTCGCCGCCGCTGCCCGGCTCGGTGCGCCGGATCGCGTCGAAGATGCGCCCCGGCAGCACGTACCGGCCGAGGACGGCGAGGTTGCTGGGGGCGTCCTCCGGCTTGGGCTTCTCGACCATGCCGGTGACCTTCACGACCTCGCCGATGTCGGTCAGCTCCGGCTCGGCGGGCGCGACGGAGGCGATGCCGTACCGCTTGGTCTCGGCCGGGTCGACCTCGAAGAAGGCCAGCACGATCCCGCCGGTGCGGGCCTGTAGCTCCAGCATCGCCGGCAGCAGCGGCTCGGACGGCTTGACGAACTCGTCGCCGAGCAGCACCGCGAAGGGCTGGTCGCCGACGTGCGACTCGGCGTAGCCGATGGCGTGGCCGAGGCCGAGCTGCTCCGGCTGCCGGCAGGTGTAGATCTCGGCGAGCTCGCTGGGACGGCGCACCGCGGCCAGCCGCTCGGCGTCGCCCTTGGACTCCAGCCGGGCCTCCAGGTCGGGCCGGCGGTCGAAGTGGTCCACCATCGATGTCTTGCCGCGCCCGGTGATCAGCAGCACGTCGCCGATGCCGGCCTGCGTGGCCTCCTCGACGATGTACTGCAGGACCGGCCGGTCGACGACCGGCAGCAGCTCCTTGGGCACCGCCTTGGTGGCCGGCAGGAACCGGGTGGCCAGGCCGGCGGCCGGGATGACGGCCTTGACCGCGCGGGAACGACCGGTTGCGGTGGCCGCTGAGGGGTTCGCTGAGTGCTCCGACATGTCGCGAGACTATCGGCCAACGCCGTGTTGCGACGGGTGAGGACCGGAAGACGCGCCGCCGGCCCGGGGCAGGCCGTCGGCCGGGCTGACCGAACCGGCCGGCACGGCCAGCTCCTCCACCGGCGGCCAGGGCCGCGCCTCGGCCAGCCGCCAGGTGTCCCGGCCCGCCGCCTTCGCCGCGTACAGGGCGTCGTCGGCCGCGTCGAGGACCTGCTGACCGGTGGAGGCGTGGTCCGGGTAGACGGCGATGCCGACGGAGACGGTCACCCGGATCCGGGCCCCGCCGCCCGACTCCACGGGGACGGGAGTCTCCCGGGTCGCCGTGCCGAGGCGCTCGGCGACGATCGCCGCGCCCCGCGCGTCGGTCTCCGGCAGCAGCACCACGAACTCCTCCCCGCCCCGGCGGAAGGCCAGGTCCACCTCGCGGATCTCACCCCGCACCCGGCGGGCGAACTCGACGAGCACCGCGTCCCCGGCGGCGTGCCCCCAGGTGTCGTTGACCTCCTTGAACCGGTCCAGGTCCAGGGCGAGGACGCTCAGCATCCGGCCGAACCGGCTGGCCCGCTCCACCTCGCGGCGGATCGACTCGCGCAGGTAGCGGTAGTTCCACAACCCGGTCAGCGGGTCGGTCAGCGACAACCGCTGGGCCTCCTCGTGCACCCGCACGTTGTCCACCGCCACGGCCGCGTGCCCGGCGAAGGTCCGCAGGGTCTCCAGGTCGGCGTCGTCGAACTCGTCGCCGCCGAGCCGGTCGTAGAGGACCAGCACGCCGAGCGCCGCCGCCGGGCCGCCGGGCGCGCCCGGGTCCACCCCGGACCGGATGCCGGGGTCTGCCGGGCCGCCGGGGGCGGCGAAGGGCACCGCGACGTACGTCTCGCAGCGCGGCTCCCCGGCGGCCTCCGCCACCGGGTCGGCCCGCCCCCGGCGGGGCTGGCCGGTCGCGGCCACCGCGCCGACGATCCCGCCGCCGACGGGCACCCGCAGGCCGGCCGCGCCGGTGCCCTCCGGGTCCGCCCCGGCGTCGGGCGACCAGCGCCCGTCGAGCCCCTCGACGCACCTGCCGACCAGCACGCCGCCGTCGACCAGCAGCACCGCCCCGGCCCGCGCCCCGGTGGCCGCGATCGCGCTGTGCAGGATGACCCGCAGGATGCGTTGCAGGTCGTGGGTGCTGGCCAGGGTGTCGCCGAGCACGGCGAGGTGGCCGCGCAGCTGGTCCCGGCTGCTGGTGAGCGCCTGCACGTAGATGCCGGTCTCCCGGGTCATCCGGTTGAACGCGTCGGCCAGCCGGCCCAGCTCGTCGCGACTGCGCACCGGCACCCGGGTGGCGAGGTCGCCGTGGGCCACCCGGTCCGCCGCGCCGGCCAGCTCCACCAGGGGGCGGGTGGTGACCCGGGCCAGCCGCCAGGCGACGGCCACCGCCAGCAGCCCGGCCAGCAGCACCGCGCCGACCAGTGCCGCGTACAGGTCGGGGGGCTGCTCGCTGGGCACGGAGAGCACCAGCGGCAGCGGTTGCCCCGGCGCGGGCGGGATCCGGCGGACGTAGCGGCCGTCGCCGGTGCCGGTGACCCGGTCGCCGGCGGCCCGGCGCGCGGCGGCGAGCACCCCGTCGCGTACGGCCGGGGCCTCGGTGGTGGCCGCGACCCCGACGGAGCCGGGCGCGCCGTCGAGGAGGGTGACCGCGACGCCGGTGACCGCCGCGAGCCGCCCGACGAGGCCGGGGTCGACCGGCTGGGCGGTGACCACCGCGCCCAGGTCGCCGCCGGCCCGGTCGCGCAGCGCGACCCGGGCGGCGAGCGCCGCGACCGGGCCGGCGGCCGGGTCGGCGGCGTCGC
Organism: Micromonospora sp. WMMD712; assembly: GCF_029581295.1. NCBI lineage: Bacteria > Bacillati > Actinomycetota > Actinomycetes > Micromonosporales > Micromonosporaceae > Micromonospora > Micromonospora sp. WMMD712. Next base: position 5,540,676 of record NZ_CP120743.1, on the reverse strand, counting down.
AGTCCCGCCAGGGCGCGGCCGGGGCGCCGGGGGTGGCGTACGTCGGGACGCCGGCCACGTCGGTGACGAGCACGGCGGCGGCGAGGCCCCGGCCGACCACCTGCCCGGCCGCGCCCGCCCGCCCGGCGGCGTCGGGGGCCAGGGCGACCGCGTCGGCCGCCGCGCGCAGCTGCTGGCAGAGGGCGTCGACCGAGGTACGCACGGCCGCGGCGGCCAGGCCGAGCTGCTCGGCCGCCCGGTTGCGGTCGACGGTCGTCATGGTCAGGCCGACGAAGAACGCCCCGAGCAGGACGGGGCCCAGCACCACCGTGAGGAAGGCCGCCGTCAACCGCCCGCGTAGCGTCAACGCTCCCCCCGGAAGTTCCGCGCCCGATGTAGCGATGCTGACACAGTGCGACCGTGAGACAAACGTTGCGTCAGGAGTGTTGCGTGCCGGATTTTTCTGATGGAGCGGAAGTGACCCACGAGGCCAAGCGGCGGGCCCGGGTGGAGCTGCTCGCCCGCCGCCGCGCGCTGCCCGCCCCGGAGCGGGCGGCGGCCGCGGCGCGCGTCCGGGCCGCGCTGACCGATCTGGTACGCCGGCTGCGCCCGGCCCGGGTCACCGCGTACGTCCCCGTCGGCTCGGAGCCGGGCGGGCCGGAGCTGCCGGAGGCGCTGCGCGCGGCGCTGCCGCCGGGCGGCGAGTTGCTGCTGCCGGTGCTCCGCGACGACCTCGACCTGGACTGGGCGGCGTACACCGGGCCGGGCTGCCTCGTCGCGGCCGGGCGGGGCCTGCGGGAGCCGACGGGTCCCCGGCTCGGCCGGGCGGCGGTCGCCGACGCGCGGCTGGTGGTGGTGCCCGCCCTGGCGGTGGACCGGCGCGGGCGGCGGCTGGGGCGCGGCGGCGGCAGCTACGACCGGGCGCTCGCCCGCGTCCGCGCGGACGCCCTCACGGTGGCCCTGCTGCACGACGGCGAGCTGGTCGCGCGGCTGCCCGCCGAGCCGCACGACCGACCCGTCCGCGCGGTGGTGAGCCCCTCCGGCGGGCTGCGTACGCTGACGGGCGGCTCCGTGTCGGTCCGGGCACTTCCGCTGGACGAACCCGGGTCCGATGACGCACCATTGGCACTCGAATGAGTCGAGTGCCAACCGGCCGTGCCAGATCCGGAGGAGACCGTGCCCACGTACCAGTACGCCTGCACCGAGTGCGGCCAGCAGCTCGAGGCGGTGCAGTCCTTCTCTGACGAGCCGCTGACCGAGTGCCCGGCGTGTGCGGGGCGGCTGCGCAAGGTTTTCAACTCCGTCGGCATCGTCTTCAAGGGCTCGGGCTTCTACCGCACCGACTCCCGTTCCGGCTCGGACGCGGCCAAGAACGGCTCGGGCAAGCCGGCCGCCTCGGAGTCGTCCTCCGGCGGCGACTCCGGTTCGTCGAGCGCCTCGGGCGGCTCGTCCGCCGGTTCCTCGGCGTCGTCGGGCTCGTCCGGCTCCTCGGGTTCGCCGTCCGGCTCGTCGTCGGGCTCGTCCGGGTCCTCGGGCTCGTCGGGCTCGTCCTCGTCGAGCGGCACGGCCAAGGCCCCCGCCTCCAGCGCCTCCTGACGACGGCAGCTCCGGACACAGGAGATCTTGGAAGACAAGGGCCCCTCCGGGAGCCGGAGTCTTCCAAGATTCACGCCGTGCCCGTGCCATAGCAGATCATCGGCCCCGGTGGGCGTTGTCCACAGGCGGCCCGGTTGTCCACAGGTTCCGTCTCCGGCCCGGCGGGACGGCCCCCGCGCGGCCTAGCCTGCTGCTCCCGGCACCGCACTGGCGCCGGGGGCGGGCGGGAGGGCCGGATGGGGAACGCCGGGGCGGACACCGGATCACTGCGGCCGCTGCGCCGGCCCCGGCTGCCGGGGCGGGCGACGCTGCTGCGCGCCGCGCTGGTCGCCGCACTTCTCGGGCTCGCGGCGGCGGTCCTCCAGACCCCGGCCGGCTGCCCGCCGCCGGCCGGCGACCGCTCCCCCGGCCCCGCCGCGCCACTGCCCGCCGAGGCGGCTTCCGACCCCGCCGTGCCGCCGGCCGCCCTGCCGCTGCCCGACGGGGCGGTCGGGGTGCCGATCCGGCTGGCCGAGCCGGCCGCGCTCGCGGTCGTCCGCCCGGGCGCCCGGGTCGACCTGCTCGCCGTGCCGGCCGGCCGGCAGGCCGGCGACGCCGACCTGCTGGCGCCCCGGGCGCTGGTGCTCGACGTGGTCGGTGCCGGCGCGACCGACGGCTCCTCGGCGCTCTACCTGGCGTTGCGGCCCGAGCAGGCGCACCGCGCCGTCGGGCTCCCCGAGGGCAGCCGCTTCGCGATCGTGGTGCGGGGGTGAGCCGCCATCGCCTCCGACGCGCGGCTGCGGCGGCGCTCAGCTCCAGTGCGGCGGGCGCTCGGCGAGCAGCCAGTCGTCGTTGCCGCCCGACGTCTCGCCCCAGCCCCGGTCCGTGTCGTCGGCCGTCTGCTCGGGCAGCACCACGAAGTCCTCGCTCAGGTCGACGGCGCGGTCGTCGTCGCCGCGCGCCTGCGCCCCCGGGTCGATGCTCACGAGCGGCAAGACTACCCGGGTTCCGGCCCGCGTCCGACCGGCCACGCGGCCCGACGGTTGGTAGCGTCGGTCGGCGTGACCACGCCCAGCGGTGACCGCCCCGAGGACGACTACTGGCGTCGCCCGCCCGACGACGGCGCGACCGACGACCCGAAGCGCCCACCGGAGCCCGGCCCGGCCGGCGCCGACCCGCCGGCCGGGTACGGCGGGCCGCCGCCCAGCACGCCACCGCCGCCCGGCTGGCGTCCCCCCTTGCACGTGCGGGCCGCCCCGCCCCGCCAGCTGCCGCCGCAGGACATGGCGGGGCTGGACGCGGTCGAGCAGCGGGCTCAGCACGTCACCTGGGGCGTCGGCGCGGTCGCCGGCGTGGTGCTGCTGGCCCTGCTCTGCCTGCTCTGCTCCAGGGCGTTCCGCTGACCGCAGCTCCCCCGCCCTCCGCCGACCGCGCGGTCGGCCCGGGGTAGGGCCCGGCCACCCGCTGACCGCGCAGCCCGGGGCAGCGGCCCGGCCGGCCCCGGCCGCGTCGGCTCAGAGCACCCGGCCCCAGGCCGCCTCGGCGCCGGAGTCGCCGGTGAGGAAGACGTAGACCAGCGAGGCCACGCCCAGCGCGACCACCACGACCGTCAGCAGCAGGGGCACCCAGGACGGCAGCCGGGAGACCCGGTCGTCGTTGCGGGTCACCAGCAGCAGGGCGATGGCGGCCACGGCGAGCCCCACGGTGAACCAGAGCAGCGTCTCGGCGTACTCGGAGTGCTCGTGGATCTGCGCGAGCAGGGCCGGGTCGAAGCCCTTCTCCTCGAACGCCTCCTCCAGGGCCTCGCCCGTCTCGGTCGACACCCACGTGACGATCGGGGTCAGCACCGCGAGGCCCGCCACCGCCCAGCCCAGCCGGGGACGCCACCTCGGCACCAGCCCGTACGCGCCGGCCAGCAGCGCGAGCAGCGGCACGAACACCACCGCCGCGTGGATCACCAGGATGTGGCTTGGCAGCCCGTTGATCTCCCTGAACACCGACACCTCCGGCCGCGTACGTCATGATCCCCGCGGCGTCAGCGTACGCCCACTTCGGGCGCTGTGGCCCGGGCCACCCAGGTCAGACGCTCGCTTGTCGCCCGGTGCGCCCCGTGCTGTCATTGAGTTCATGTCCGGTGGCGAGGAACTGCTGCGGTCGAGGGGCCTGCGGGTCACCCGGCCGCGCCTCGCCGTGCTCGACGTCCTCGCCGCCGGTGGCCACCTGGAGGTCGACGAGATCACCCGGCGGGTGCGGGAACGCCTCGACTCGGTCTCCACCCAGGCCGTCTACGACGTCCTCGGCGCGCTGTCCCGCGCCGGGCTGTCCCGCCGGATCGAGCCGGCCGGCAGCCCCGCCCGGTACGAGGCGCGGGCCGGCGACAACCACCACCACGTGGTGTGCCGGGGCTGCGGCGAGATCGCCGACATCGACTGCGCGGTCGGCGAGAAGCCCTGCCTCGACCCGGACACCGCCCACGGCTTCGAGGTGGACGAGGCGGAGGTCACCTTCTGGGGGCTCTGCCCCACCTGCCAGGCCCGCCGCCGCGCCGACGACTGACAGCGCCGTCCCGGCCCGCCCGGGGACGCGGCCGGGCGTGGCACCCTTGGTCGGGTGGACTCCGATGACCTCGGCCTGTTCGGTCCGGGATCGGTCACGTGGAAGGTGCACGAGGAGCCGATCCTGATCGTCGCCGGCCTGCGCTCGCTCTACCTCCAGGCACTGCACCCCCGGGCCATGGCCGGGGTGGCCCAGAACAGCAACTACCGCACCGACGCGTGGGGCCGGCTGGTCCGGACGGCCACCTACGTCGCCACCACCATCTACGGCACCACCGCCGAGGCCGAGGCCGCCGGGGCCCGGCTGCGCCGCCTGCACGGCCGGATGCGGGCCACCGACCCGGACACCGGACAGGAGTTCCGGATCGACGAGCCGGAGCTGCTGCGCTGGGTGCACGTCACCGAGGTCGAGTCGTTCCTCAGCACCGCCCGCCGGGCCGGGCTGCCGCTGACCGACGCCGAGGCCGACGGCTACTACACCGAGCAGCGCCGGGCGGCGGCCCTGGTGGGGCTCGACCCGGCGGACGTGCCCGGCACGGCAGCCGAGGTCGCGGACTACTACCGGCAGGTCCGGCCGGCCCTGCGGATGACCCGGGAGGCGGCGGAGACGGCCGTCTTCCTCACCGCCCCGCCCCTGCCGTGGAAGCTCAACCTGCCGGCCCGGGTCGGGTTGAACCTCGGGCCGGCCCGGCTGGCATACTTCGGCGTCGCCGGCACCGCGTTCGCGCTGCTGCCGCCCTGGGCGCGCCGGCTGTACGGCGGCCTGGGGCTGCCGACCACCGAACTGTCGGCCGACCTCACCGTCCGCGCCCTGCGGCTGGCGTTGGCGGCCCTGCCGCAGCGCTGGCGGGAGGGGCCGTTGCAGCAGGCGGCGAAGGAACGGGCCGCCCGCCTGACCCCGCGCTGACCGGTCGGGGCCCGCCCCAGGCCGGCCCGCCGGGCCGAGGACTCGGCGTCATGTCGCCGACATGGCGGCATCCCGCCGCTCGGATACCGCCATCAGCCCGACATGACACGCCCGCCCCACCGACCGCACGCCCGCCCCACGCGCCGGGCTGGGCTGACCCACCGGGCTCGCCCGGTGGGTCAGCCCAGCCCAGGTCAGACGAGGTCAGTCCCGGCGGTCCATGGCCGCCCAGGGGTCCTTGCCCGGCGTCTGCGCGCCCGCCGGGCAGGTGCGGCGGTAGTCGCACCAGCCGCAGCGCGGCCCCGGCTCGGCCGGGAAGGCGTCGTCCGGGTCGGAGCCGTCGGCGACGGCCCGCTCGGCGGCCATGATGTCCCGCGCCGTCTCCTCGGCGCGGGTGACCTGCCGGGCCAGCGACTCGACGGTGTGCTCGTGGGCCGCGATCGTGCCGGTGGGCAGGTGGTGCAGCTCGACCCGGCGGCACGGCCGGCGGAACACCCGCTCGGCGGCGTACGCGTAGAGGGCCAGCGCCTGCGAGCCGCGCGCGTCGTCGGCGTCCAGCCCCGTGCGGCCGGTCTTGTAGTCGACGATCACCAGCTCCGGCCCGCTCGCGCCGGTGCGCAGGTCGATCCGGTCGGCGCGCCCGTTGAACGCCAGCACCGCCGTCCTGACCGCCACCACCCGCTCGACGCCGACCGGGTCGGCCTGCGGGTCCAGCGTCTCGACGTAGGACTCCAGCCAGGCCAACGCCCGCCGGTACGCGTCGCGCTCCTGCTCGTCGTCGCGGAACCCGTCGCGCACCCAGGTGCCCCGCAGCAGCCCGGCCAGCGCCTCTGGGCGGCGACGGTCGACGGGCAGGGCATACCAGTTCTTCAGGGCGGTGTGCACGCTCGCGCCCAGCGAGTTGTGGGCCCACGGCGGGCCCTTCGGCGGCGCGGGCCGGTCCACGTACGAGTAGCGGTAGCGGCGGGGGCAGTCCGCGTACGCCCCGAGCTTGCTGGGGGTGCACACGAACAGCCGCTCCGGCATGCCGTCGAAGCCGAGCTGCTCGGGCTCGGCGGCCCGGCGGGACTGGGCGGGCTGGCCGGCGCGGGGGCGCGGGGTCCGGCCCGACCCGGCGGTGGGTCGGCCGGCGGGGCGGCCGGATGAGGAGGCTGGTCGCACCCCGCGATCCTGCCACCCGGATACGACAGCCGGCCCGACCCGGCCGGCGGGTCGCGCCGCCGGATCGGCCACGCCCACGGTGACGCCGCTCAGGTCGCGTTCGTGTACTGGGTGACGAAGGCCGCGATGGCGTCGGCGATGAGCTGCACCGCGATCGCGGCGAGCAGCAGGCCGGCGATCCGGGTGAGCACCTCGATCCCGCCCGGCCGCAGGATCTTGACGATCCCGCCGGAGAAGCGCAGCACCACCCAGACGGTGAGCATCACCGCCACGATGGCCGCGGCGATGGCACCGTAGTCGAGCGCCCGGTCGGCCTGCTGGACGAAGAGCATGGTCGCCACGATCGCGCCCGGCCCGGCCAGCAGCGGGGTGCCCAGCGGCACCAGGGCGATGTTCGAGGTGGCCTGCTGGGTGGGGTCGTCCGCCTTGCCGGTCAGCAGCTCCAGGGCGACGAGGATCAGCAGCAGCCCGCCGGCCGCCTGGAGCGCCGGCAGGTCGACGTGCAGGTACGCCAGCAACGTCTGCCCGGCCACGGCGAAGACCACGATCACCCCGAGCGCCAGGGCCACCGCCTGCCAGGCGGCCCGGTTGCGGTCCCGGGCGGACAGGGGGCCGGTGAGCGCGAGGAAGATCGGCATCATGCCCGGCGGGTCGACGATGACCAGCAGGGTCACGAAGACCTCACCGAAGAGCTTCAGATCCACCCGGAGAGGGTAGCCGCGCAGGTGGAGGCGGATCAGGCCGAAGCGACCGGGGTCACGCCGGTGGCCGCGGCCACGATCCGCCCGTACGCCTCGGGCGAGGTGGTGAACGCGCCGAGCCGGACGGTCTTGTGCGTGCCGTGGAAGTCCGACGAGCCGGTGACGAACAGGCCCAGCTCGGCGGCGAGCGCCCGCACGTGCGCCCGCTCGGCCGGGGAATGGTCCTCGTGGTCGGCCTCCAGGCCGGCGAGCCCGGCCGCCGCCAGCGCGACGATCAGCTCGTCGGGCACGATCCGGCCGCGCCGGCTCGCCCGGGGGTGGGCGAAGACGGGCACGCCGCCCGCGGCGCGCACCAGCCGGACCGCCCGGAACACGTCGATGTCGTCCTTGGGCAGCCGGTACCGCTCGCCCAGCCAGTCCGGCCCGAACGCCTCGGTGGTGGTGGCCACCAGCCCGGCGCGGATGAGGGCCTGGGCGATGTGCGGGCGGCCCACCGTCCCGCCGGCCGCCCCGGCGAGGATCTCCGGCCAGCTCAGTTCGACGCCGTCGGCGCGCAGCAGCGCGACGATGCGCTCGCCGCGCGCCTCGCGGGCGGCCCGCACCCGGGCCAGCTCCGCGCCCAGCTCCGGCTCGTCCGGGTCGAAGAGGTACGCGAGCAGGTGCAGCGCCACCGGCGGGTCGGCCCCGTGCCACCGGCAGGAGAGCTCCGCGCCCCGGACCAGGGTGAGGCCGGGGGGCAGCGCGGCCACGGCGGACGCCCACCCGGCGGTGGTGTCGTGGTCGGTGATCGCCACGACGTCCAGGCCGGCGTCGGCGGCGGCCCGGACCAGCTCGGCCGGGGTGAGGGTGCCGTCGCTGGCCGTCGAGTGGGCGTGCAGGTCGATCCGGGCGGCGGCCGGCACCGGGGGCGGGGTCATCGTCCGACGCTACCGGTGCCGACGGCAGGTCAGGGTGCGGGGTCGACGCCCACGGCAGGTCAGAGGGCCGAATCGACGCCCACGGCAGGTCACAGCGCCGGGTCGACGCCCACGGCAGGTCGGAGTGCCGGATCGGTGCCGGCTGCCCGTCACGGTGCGGGGTCGGTGACGACGACCGGCCGGTCGGCCGGCTCGACGCCGGTCACCGGGCTGGCGACGGCCGGTTCCCCGGCGACCACGCGGTCGGGCCGCACCGGCACCAGCCCGCCCCGGGCGGCCACATACCAGGCGGCGCCGGCCGGCGTCCAGCACACCGCCCCGGCCAGCGTCGGGCCGGCGGGGCGGGCGACCGGGGTGCCGCCGAGGGTGGCGAGGTCGACCAGGAGCGCCCCGGTGCCGTCGGGCGAGCCGGTGCGGCCGTTCAACAGCAGCCAGCGGCCGTCGGCGGAGACCCCGCCGAGCCCGTCGGCGCTGAGGGTCGGCCCGCAGGCCGTGCGGATCGTCGCCAGCGCCCGGGCGGGGTCGAGCAGCGCCAGGCAGGGACGTCGGGGCGTGCCGGCGGGGACCAGGCCGACGAGCCGGCCGTCCGGCAGCGCCCCGTGGACCGCGAGGACGTCGCGCCAGCCGTCGGTGGCGAGCCCGCCGGTGGCCGGATGCCAGAGCGCGTAACCGGGTCCGGCCGGGTCGCGGCGTACCAGGACGGAGTTGCCGGCGAAGCCGACCGGCACGGCCGCGCCGGTCGCCGTCGTGCCGGAGACGGCGACGAGCCGGTCGGCGACGATCCCGGCGAGGGAGATCCGGTCGCCGTCGCGCCAGGCGACCTGATCGCCGTCGGGGGCGACGGCGATCGCCTCCGCGCCGGCCAGCAGCACCCGCGTGCTGCCGTCGGGGTGCACGGACAGCAGGGCCCGGCCGGCGACGGTGGGCGCGCCCACCACCAGCCAGCCGCCCTTGTCCGCTACGCGCTGCGCCCGGTCGGCGGCGACGACGCCGAGGGGGATGTCCGTGTTCCCGGCGGTGTAGAGGGTGCCGTCGACGATCAGGTCCACCGCGCCGCCGGCCGGCCCGAGGGCCGGGCGGGGCGATCCGGCCGACGGGCTCGACACCGGTTCCGGCACCGGCCAGGAGGAGCCGCGCGGGTCGCCGAGCACCACGGTCGGCGGGGTGGACTGGCCGGACTGCGGACTGAGCTGCACCATGCCGACGCTGACCAGCACCGTGGCCACGCCGGCCAGGGCGGTGCCGGTGAGGACCCGGCGGCGGCGGACCCGGGTGGCCCGCCGGATGGCCAGGCCGGCCGGGTCGACGGTGCCCGGCAGCGGCGCGGCGGCCTGCCGGGAGAAGGTCTCCCGGAGGGCGCGCTCCAACTCGTCCGCCGTCACGACTGTTGGACGCGCGGGAACGGGCGTCCGGTTGTCACCGGGACCGGCCACCCCGCTCACCTCCGCTCCGCGCCGACGGCCTCGGCCGGCGCCCCGAGCGGGGCGACGACGGCCTCGCCGGCCACCGGGAGCGGCGCGCCGCCGGCCGGGGCGGGCGCGGCGGGCGTCCCGGCCCGGGTGGGGCGCGGCACGGCGGGCACCGCCGCGGGGGCGGGACGGGGCGGGGCCACCGGGGCGGGGCGGGCGGCGGGGTCGGCCTGCCGGGTGGGCCGGGAGCGGGCGGCGGCGGCGGGCCGCGTCCGGGGGTCGGGCCGGTTGCCCGCCCGCCCGGCGGGCTGCGGCTCCGCTGCGGCGTCGGTCAGGTCGAGGGCGGCCTGCGCGCCCAGCCGTCGGCGCAGGGTGGCCAGCGCCCGGGAGGTCTGGCTCTTCACGGTGCCCGGGGAGATCTCCAGCAGCGCGGCGGTCTGGGCCTCCGACATGTCCTCGTAGAAGCGCAGCACCAGCACCGCCCGCTGCCGGCTGGGCAGCGCCCTGAGCTGCCGCCACAGCACGTCCCGGTCGAGCTGCTGCTCGATCTCGTCGACCCCGGCCCGCTCGGGCAGCACCTCGGTCGGCCGCTCACCGTGCCAGCGCCGCCGCCACCAGCTCGTCGACGTGTTGACCATGACGCGGCGCGCGTACGGCTCGATCGCCTCGATGCCGCCGAGCCGCTTGCAGGCGAGGTAGGTCTTGGTCAGCGCGGTCTGGAGCAGGTCCTCGGCTGTGGCCCAGTCGCCGGTCAGCAGGTACGCGGTGCGCAGCAGCGCCCCGGAGCGGGCCGCGACGAACTCGCGGAACTCCTCCTCCAGCGGGTCTTTCGCGGCCACCGCTCACCTCCCGCACCCCCGTGCCTGCATGGCAGGTTGTCATGCCCGGGGCGGACCGGGCGACGGCGAAAGGTGCGGCGTTCCTCCGATGTTCGGACGGAAAGTTTCACGCCCCGTCGTCGGCCTTGGCCTCGTCCGCCTCCTTGCCCAGCCGGGCTTCGACCGCCTGCGGCTCGTACATCTCCTCGACGACGCGCAGGTAGAGCTCGTTCGGGTTGGGTAGGTTCTTGATCTCGCGGAGCGCCTGGTCCTGGCCGGCGGACTCCAGCACGAACGTGCCGTAGTTGAGGGCGCGGCCGGTGGGACTCTGCTCGTATTTCATGTCGGTGACCCGGGCGAGGGGCATCATCGCCACCTTGCGGGTGACGATGCCGTTGACCACCATGACCCGCTTGTTGGTCAGGATGAACCGGTCGTACCACCAGTCGGCGACCTTCCAGGCCACCCAGCCCATCACGGCGAACCAGAGCAGCACCGCGATGGTGGTCAGCGCGCCCACGTCCCGCCCGGCGAGGAAGCCGGAGAGGTAGCCGAGGACGAAGGTCGCCCCGATGCCCACCAGGATCGGCGTGGTCAGGTGGATCCAGTGCCGCTTCCACTCACCCCGGTAGCGCTCGGTGGGGAAGAGGTAGCGCGCCACCAGCGAGCTCGGCTCGTCCTCCAGCGGCAGGACCCGGCGGGGGCCGAGCGGCATGCCGGAGGCGTCGACCCGCAGCCCGGCGAGCTCCTCTTCGGAGATCTGCGGCGGCTGGTAGTCGGCCTCCGGGTCACGGACCCAGGCCCGGCCGGAACGCGCCTGGCCGCCGAAGGGACCGTCGCCGTAGCCGGCGTCGTCGGAGAATGGCGGACCGTCGGCGAAGCCCGGCCCCGGGCCTGGGCCCGGAATGTCCTCGGGCCTGACCCTGGGGATCGGCTCCGTGTCTCGGTCCCGGCGCTCCCGGTCGGGGTCGTCGGGGTCGAAAGGCGGACCGGAGGGGCTGCCCATCGGCGGTTAGGCGATGAGGCTGGTGAAGAAGTCGCCGAACCCCTGGGCGATGTCCATGATGCCGCCGCCGATCGACTTGAAGACGTCTGCGGCGGAATTTGGCCGGTACGCAACAAAGAAGATCAAGAATGCGATACCGGCCCAGGTGAGGACCTTCTTGACCATGGCGGGCCATCCTCTCGCGCGGCGCCGGGTCCATTTACCGCAGCGGCACCCAGAGTATCAGTTAGGTGTCGTACAGTGAATCTCTGCGTCCGCTCTCCGACAGAACGGGCAGACTCGCCGAGCCTCTCGGCTCGTCAGGCCTTCCCGTGCAGGTACGGAGACGGAGCGCCGTACACGAGCTCGGACGGCGTCCACTCTGTGAGGTCGTGCAACTCCACGTCCTCGGCGAGCAGATGTCCCGCGCTCGCCGGCCAGGCTATCGCATGAAGCCACAATCCCCGAGCCTCGCCGGCGTACGCGCTTCGATCCGTCGGAGAATTCACGAGCCACAGTGGAGTCGGGTGGCCGGCGACACGGATCCTGGCCTGCCCGACATGCCCCGGATGCCCGGGGCCGGGATCGTCCAGCGCCTCGGCGAGTTGCGGACCCGGGTCGGGGCCGGCCATGCCGGCGAACCGGGTGCCCAGCCCGACGCCCGGCTCCTCCGCCACGAACACCAGGTCGGCGGGGCCGCCGCCGAGCGGCTCGGGCCCGGCGAAGGCCACGGCGGTGGCCCGCACCCCGGCGCGCTCGTCCCCGGCGTACGCCACGCCGGTGAGGGTCCAGCCGGGCGGCATGGGCCACGGGCACCAGACCGGCGTGGCGGGGCCGTCGGCGGGACCGGCGGCGGCGACCCGGCCCACGACGCTGGCCACGATCTCCGCTCCGATGTGCTCCGGCACGTGCAGCGGTGGCACGGGACCGCAGCGCGCGCAACGCCACTCCGTGTGCATCAGGTCCGGCTCCCGGACGGATCCACCACACCTGGGGCAACTCACCGCGACACTCACGTTTCCACCGTCGCCCCGGCTCGGCCCACAGTCAAGTGGAGCGGCCGAATCCCCCGGCGCGTCGCGGCGGGATACGGCACGGCGCAGCGGACGTCAGAAGGCGGCGGACGTCAGGCGGGCGGCGGGCCGGCGTGGGCGCGGATCCAGGCGTGCATGGCGATGCCGCTGGCCACCCCGGCGTTGATCGACCGGGTCGAGCCGTACTGGGCGATGGAGAAGAGCTGGTCGCAGGCAGACCGGGCGGCCTCGGACAGCCCCGGCCCCTCCTGGCCGAACAGCAGCGCGCAGCGGCGGGGCAGGCTCGTCGTCTCCAGCGGCCGGGAGCCGGGCAGGTTGTCGATGCCGACCACCGGCAGGCCCCGGTCCGCCGCCCAGGCGGCGAACTCCCCGATCGTCTCGTGGTGGCGGACGTGCTGGTACCGGTCGGTGACCATGGCGCCCCGCCGGTTCCACCGCCGCCGCCCCACGATGTGCACCTCGGCCGCCAGGAAGGCGTTGGCGTTGCGGACCACGGTGCCGATGTTGAGGTCGTGCTGCCAGTTCTCGATCGCCACGTGGAAGTCGTGCCGACGCCGGTCGAGGTCGGCCACCACGGCCTCCCGCCGCCAGTACCGGTACCGGTCCACGACGTTGCGCCGGTCGCCCTCGGCGAGCAGCTCCGGGTCGTAGCGCGGGTCGTCCGGGGGGTCGCCGGTCCACGGCCCCACGCCGACCTCAGGCTGATCACCGGTCACGATCTGGAGAGGGTACGGACCTCCCGGCCGCCCCGCGCCGCCGGGTGCGCCGGGGTCACCCGTCGGGTCGCTCCGGTTCAGCCCAGGTCGAGGGCCCCGCCCAGCCGGTCCAGGAACCGCCGGTCGGCCGGGGTCACGGCCCCGCCCGCCGGGGCCCCGGCGGTGGCCCGGCGGACCCGGGCCGCAACCGACTGCACCCACTGCCGGTACGCGGCCGAGTCGGCGGGGTCGGCCCGCCGGCGCAGCACCCGGACCGTGGCCCGGCAGGCGGCCAGCACGTCGACCAGGTCGGTGAGCCGGTCCTCGGCGGCCGCCCCGTCGTGCCGGGCGTAGATGGCGGCGACCACGGCACGCACCAGGTCGCTGTCGGAGGCCCGCCCGGCGGCCACGGCGTCGAGGCCGGCCAGCCCGGCGGCGACGCCCCGGGGCGGGCCGCCGGGGGCGGGCTCGGCGGCGGCCACGAGCACCCGGCCGGGCAGGCCGGTCAGCAGGTCCCACTCGGCGGCGGAGTAGGCGGCGGTGGTCAGCGGTGCGGCGCGGCGGCCGGCAGAGGACGGCTCTCCGGCGACGGAGTGGCTCATGGGCACCTCCGGCGCCAGCATATGACCCCGTACGGCCGGTCGGGGCCCTTCCCGCAACCGCGCGGCGCGGACCGCCGGCGGACGAACGGGGTCAGCGCGGCTCGGGGAAGCTCGGCCGCTCCGGGTCGACGCCCTCGGGCACGGTCGCGGCGGCGTACGCCTGCTTGGGGACCATCACCCGGCGGCGGAAGACGCAGACCATGGTGCCGTCCTGCTTGTAGCCACGGGTCTCGACCGACACGACGCCCCGGTCGGGCTTCGAGGAGGACTCGCGCTTGTCCAGGACGGTGGTCTCGCCGTAGATGGTGTCGCCGTGGAAGGTCGGTGCGACGTGCCGCAGCGACTCGACCTCCAGGTTCGCGATGGCCTTGCCGCTGACGTCGGGCACGGACAGGCCGAGCAGCAGGGAGTAGACGTAGTTGCCGACCACCACGTTGCGGCCGAACTGGCTCGCCGAGCCGGCGTAGTGCGCGTCGAGGTGCAGGGGGTGGTGGTTCATGGTGAGCAGGCAGAAGAGGTGGTCGTCGTACTCGGTGACGGTCTTGCCCGGCCAGTGCCGGTAGACCGCGCCGACCTCGAACTCCTCGTAGTAGCGGCCGAACTGCATCGGGGCCCCCTTCACGGGCGGGCGACGGAGTTCGGGCCAGCATGCCTTATCGAGGGTTAAGGCGAGGCCGGGGGCCGCAGGCGGCCGAGGAAATGTCACACCGGCCGCGCTCCCGGGGGGAGACGCAATGAGCGGCGGGGCCCTCCCCGGCACCCGCCGCCCACGCTCTGATGGGGAAGATTCTGCCCCACCGCGCACCCCGGTCAACAGAGACCGGGGTCACATTTATCGTTTCGTAACAATACGAAGAGTAACGATCATGAAGTGTGGGAGCGATCACCGCAGGTCGAATCGTCGCTAGTCAGGCATCAGATCATCGAAGTTGATCAGCAATCAGGCCCCCCACCTGTGGAAACGCTCCCATCACGTCCCGTCACGCAAATGCGTCGTGCATGTGCATGCAGCAAGGAGGCCGGCAACAGATGAGAATCGATACGCTGGCACCCCGTTCCCGGCCCCGCCGGGTTTCGGGGGCGGACGCCCGGGAATGCGCCGGGTCCCGTCCTGGTTCCAGCAGGCGTACGTGATTCCGCGGTGATCGGAGAGTCCACATGGCAACCGTTGAGCTGACCACGACGAACTTCGACGAGGTGGCGGGCGGCGACGGCATCGTCCTCGTCGACTTCTGGGCGGAGTGGTGCGGCCCGTGCAAGCGGTTCGCCCCGGTCTACGAGCGCTCCTCCGACAAGCACCCCGACATCGTCTTCGGCAAGGTCGACACCGAGGCCCAGCAGGAGCTCGGCGCGAAGTTCGACATCCGCTCGATCCCGACGATCATGGCGATCCGGGACGGCGTGATCGTCTTCGCCCAGCCGGGGGCGCTGCCCGAGTCGGCCCTGGAGAACCTCATCGAGCAGGTCCAGGCCCTCGACATGGACGACGTCCGCAAGAAGCTGGCCGAGCACAAGCACTGAGCGCCGGGCGCTCACCGAGCCCGCGCCGACCGGCGGCCGGGCCCCAACCGGGGCCCGGCCGCCGCCGCGTCAGCAGGGCCGCCGTCCGGCGGGGCGTCACCGGCCCGCGTCACCGGTACGGTTGGGGCGGGCCACCCGACGGAGGGACCCGAAGGGCGCCCTTCATCCCGTAGCGTCGGAAACCGATGGAAACGCTGACCCGCCGGGGCCGGGGGGCCCGACTGGCCGCCACCGCGCTCGGCCTCGTCGTGCTGCTCGCCGGCACCGCCTGGGGCACCGACGACGACTTCCCGTTCGGGCCGTTCCGGATGTACTCCACGTCCGACCCGCCGGACGCCGCCGCCCCCGACACCCGCGTCGAGGGCGTCGACCGCACCGGGGCCCTGGTCGACCTGGGCCAGGAGGCCACCGGCATCCGCCGGGCCGAGATCGAGGGCCAGCAGAGCCGGTACGTCGAGGACCCGGCCCGGCTGCGCCGGGTCGCCGACGCGTACGCCGAACGCCACCCCGACGCCGCCGCGCTGGTCGAGGTGCGCATCGTGATCCGCTGGTACGGCATCGCGGACGCCCGGCCGACCGGGCGCTGGACCGACGAGACCGTGGTGAGCTGGCGGGCGGACGGGTGATCGGCTGGCTCACCGAGGCGGTCCCCCGGGGCCGGGTGGCCGCCTTCCGCACCCTGGTCTACCTCTTCGTCGCCGCCGACCTGGTCTTCTTCACCCCCTGGGTGCGCGCCCGCGCGAGCGTGCCCGGCGACCTCTACCAGCCACTGCTCGTCGGGCGCGTGCTCCCGCTGCCGACCCCCACCCCGGCGCTGGTCGGCGCGATCTTCTGGGCGCTGCTGGCGCTCGCCCTGCTCGCCGCGACCGGGCGGGCCCACCGCCTGCTCGGCTGGTCGGTCTTCGCGCTCTACCTGGAGTGGATGATCATCGCGATGAGCTACGGCAAGGTCGACCACGACCGGTTCGGCCTGCTCGTCGCGCTCGCCGCGCTGCCCACCGCCGGCCGGGCCCGGCACGGCGACCCGACCCGCACCGAGGCCGGCGGCTGGGCGCTGCGGGTCACCCAGATCGCGGTGATCTGCACCTACTTCCTGGCCGCCTTCGCGAAGTTCCGGTTCGGGGGCCTCGACTGGGCCACCGGGTCCGTGCTCGCCAAGGCGATCATCCGGCGCGGCACCGACCTGGCCGACCTGATCGCCGGCGTGCCCCACCTGCTGCTCGTGGCGCAGTTCGGCATCCTCGCCTTCGAGCTGCTCAGCCCGGTGGTCTTCGTGCTGCCGCCCCGCTGGCGGCTGGCCACGGTCGGCTTCTTCTACTCGTTCCACCTGGTCACCATGGCCACCATCACCATCTCGTTCGCCCCGCACCTGGTGGCCATGGCCAGCTTCCTGCCGCTGGAACGGGTGCGCCCGGTCGTCTGGCTGCGCCGGCTCGGCCGGGGCGGACCACGGGGACGGCCGCGCCGGGGCGGGCCGGCGGGGCGGCCCGGCCAGCTCGACGACCAGCCCCGGGCGGTCACGGGCGACGGCCGCCGCCCCGCGCCGCTGCACCAGCCGTAGGCCCGCCGGGCGTTCCGTAGGGAACCGCCACGCGCCGCGCCGCGCCGCGGGCGTGGTGCGGGGCACGTCGCGCGCGTGGCGCCGGCGGGGCGAGGCTCGGTCCGGGCGTGGCGTGGACGTGGCGAGGGCTTGGCGTATGCGTGGTGCGGGTCAGTCCCGCGGGGCCGAGGGCACGGCGCAGGCGGCCGTGCCGCCCGGCAGCCGGTGCCGGTTGCGGGCCACCCAGCGGTACACCGGCCAGGCGGCCAGGCGGACGGGCGGGAACCGCAGCCCGGCCCCGGCGACCCGCCACAGGGGACCGCTGTCGCCGAGCAGCCGCGCGATCGCGTCCGGCCCGGCGGCCCTTGAGCCGTCCGCGCCGACCCACTGCACCGCGTCGGCGCACTCGGCCGCCGTCAGACCCAGCGCGTCGAGGTCGGCGAACTGCCAGGGCAGCACCCGCGCGCGGGTCGGGATGCGGCGCTCGATGAACTCCGCGCACTTCGTGCAGAACGCGCAGTCGCCGTCGAAGACGAAGGTCGACCTCTCCATGCCCTCATCCTCCCCCCGACGCCCCGCCGGCCGTACGCCGGTGTCCGGCACGTCACTTGCACTTCGTTCGTACGCGTGTTCGAATGGGGTGCATGCGCTGGGACAGCCTCTCCGCTCCCCCGGACGAGGCCGGTTCCGAGCGGGCAGCGCCGGCGGCTCCACCCCTGCCGCTGGCGCTGCCCGGCGCGGCCATCCGCACCTTCGACACGCCCGGCTTCGCCGGGATGACCTTCCACGAGGTGCGGGCCAAGTCGATCATCAACCCCCGTCCGGGCGCTGACCGACGCCGGCTTCTCCGTCGGCGTGCTGACGGCCCCCGTCCTGCCCGGCCTCTGCGACGACGACGCGTCGATCGACGCCACCGTGTCGGCCGTCGCCGCCGCCGGGGCGGCCAGCGTGACGCCGCTGGTCCTGCACCTGCGCCCCGGCGCCCGCGAGTGGTACGCGCGTTGGCTCGGCCGGGAGCACCCGCACCTCGTCCCCCGCCACCGCGAGCTCTACCGGGCGGGCGCGTACGCGCCGCAGGCGTACCAGCGGGAGGTGGCCGCCCGGGTGCGCATCGCCCCCCGACGGCACGGCCTGGCCCGCGCCGGGGTGGGCGAGGGTCGGCGGCCGGCAGCCGAGCCGGGCCCGCCGCCGGCCGAGCAGCTCACCCTGCTCTGACCCGCGCGGCGGGCTAGAGTCGCGGGATGCGCAGCGCCCAGCAGATCCTCGCCGACTCCGCCGTGATCGCCGTCGTGGGCGCGTCCCGCGATCCCGGCAAGGCCGCGCACCGGGTGCCGGCGCAGATGCAGCGGTACGGCTGGCGGATCATCCCGGTCAACCCGACGGTCGACGAACTGTTCGGCGAGCGGGCCTACGCGTCGTTGGCTGACATCCCGCACCCGGTGGACCTGGTGGACGTGTTCCGGCCGGCGCGGGACGCCGTCGGGGTGGTGCGCGAGGCGGTGGCGATCGGCGCGCCCGCGGTGTGGTTGCAGCTCGGGATCGTCTCGCCCGAGGCGCGGCGGATCGCCGAGGAGGCCGGCGTCGATTACGTCGAGGACCGCTGCCTGATCGTCGAGCGGGCCGCCGGCGGCCTGACCCGCCTCGGCTGACTGCCGCCCGCCGGCGGGTTTGCAGGGGGCCCTTCCTATGCAGAATGCGTTGACAGGGGGCCCTTCCTTGCACCGTCAGAGGCGGTAGTCGCGCAGGAGGCCGCGGGAGATGATGGTCTTCTGGATCTCCGAGGTGCCCTCGCCGATGAGCAGGAACGGGGCCTCCCGCATCAGCCGCTCGATCTCGAATTCCTTGGAGTAGCCGTAGCCGCCGTGGATGCGGAACGCCTCCTGGACGACCTCGGCGCAGTACTCGGAGGCCAGCAGCTTGGCCATGCCGGCCTCGACGTCGTTGCGCTGGCCGGCGTCCTTGAGCCGGGCGGCGTTGACCATGAGGGCGTGCGCGGCCTCGATCTTCGTGCCCATCTCGGCGAGCTTGAACGCGATCGCCTGGTGCTGCGCGAGCGGCTGGCCGAACGTCCGGCGCTGCTGGGCGTACGCGACGGCCAGCTCGAAGGCGCGGATGGAGATGCCGCAGGCGCGGGCGGCCACGTTGACCCGGCCGACCTCGATGCCGTCCATCATCTGGTAGAAGCCCCGGCCGACCCGCTCCTCGCCGCCGAGCACGGCGGAGGCGGGGACGGTGACGCCGTCGAGGATCATCTCGGTGGTCTCGACGCCCTTGTAGCCCATCTTGTCGATCTTGCCGGGGATGGTGAGGCCGGGCGCGGTCTCGCCGAAGCCGGGCTCCTTCTCCAGCAGGAAGGTGCTCATGTTGCCGTAGACCGAGTCGGCCCCGGCGTCGGTCCTGACCAGGGTGGCCACCACCGAGGAGTACGCCCCGTTGGTCAGCCACATCTTCTGGCCGTCGAGGACGTAGGTGTCGCCGTCGCGGACCGCCTTCGACCTGATCGCCGAGACGTCCGAGCCGCACTCGGGCTCCGACATCGAGAACGCCCCCCGCACCTCCCCGGTGGCCATCCTCGGCAGCAGCCGGGCCCGCTGCTCGGCGGAGCCGTGCTGCGAGATCAGGTACGCCACGATGAAGTGGGTGTTGACGATGCCGGAGATCGACATCCAGCCCCGGGACAGCTCCTCGACCACCAGGGCGTACGTCAGCAGGGACTCGCCGAGCCCGCCGTGTTCCTCGGCGATGGTGAGGCCGAACAACCCCAGCTCGCGCATCCCGTCGAGGATGTCCGTGGGGTACTCGTCGGCGTGCTCCAGCCGCTGGGCGTGCGGGACGATCTCCTTGTCGACGAACTCCCGGACGGTCTCCAGGATCGACCGCTGCACGTCGGTCAGGCCGGGCGTCTGGGCGAGTCTGGCCATCTCAGCCTCCGGGGGAATCGGCACGTCGTTCGTCGACACGTCACCCACGGGCGCACTACTCGTGGGTAACTGAACGTTCGGTAAGTATCGGCCCGCCGGGCCGGCGCGGCCAAGGCGGCCGGTCCACCCAACCGCTGTGAAAAGGTTCACCGCTGCGGGTAGCGTCCGCAATAGGCCAGGTCACGACGGGTAGCGGGAGGTGCCGGATGAGTTATCCACCGCGCGAGCCGGACGAACCGCCATCCCCGTACGAGCCCCCGCCGCCGCCCGGCCGACACGAACCGCCGTCGCCGTACGAGCCGCCGCCACCCGCCCAGTACGGGGCCCCGCCTCCGGGCTACGGGCAGTACGGCCCGCCGCCGGGGCAGGGCCCGTATCCGCCGCCTGCCGGCCAGGGGCGGGGCACCAACGTCCTCGCCGTGCTGTCGCTGGTCTTCGCGTTCGTCTTCGCCCCCGCCGGCATCGTGCTCGGCCACCTGGCCAAGCGGCAGATCCGGCGCACCGGCGAGGACGGCGACCAGTTCGCCACCTGGGGCCTGATCCTCAGCTACGTCTTCACCGTGATCGGCCTGATCGCCTGCTGCGGCTGGCTCGGGCTGGTCTTCTGGGGCGGCTCCATGGACGGCAGCTCCTACGACTGATCCCGCCGGGCCCCGGGGCGGTCAGCGGAACTGCGCCTCCCGGACGCTGTTGCCGCCGTCGACCACCAGCATCTGCCCCGTGATGTACGACGCGGCCGGCGAGCAGAGGAAGGCGATCGCGGCGGCCACCTCGTCCGGGGTGCCGGGGCGACCCACCGGCGTGCCGAGGCCCTGCCGGATCTCCGCCACGGTGGAGGCGGCGGTGTGGATGGTGCCGGGGGCCACCGAGTTCACCGTCACCCCGTCGGCGATCATCTCCATCGCCAGCGCCCGGGTCAGCCCCACCACGCCCGCCTTCGCCGCCGCGTACGCCGCCTCGGTGGGCAGGGCGTTCACCGGGCCGGCCGTGGCCGCGAGGTTGACGATCCGGCCCCAGCCGCGCTCGGCCATCCCACCGATGAACGCCCGGCTGCACAGGAACGCCGTGGTCAGGTTCCGGTCGATCTCGCCGCGCCACTCGTCGTAGCTGAGCTGGGCCACCGGGCGCAGCACCTCCGGGCTGGCCCGGCTCGCCAGGCCGGCGTTGTTCACCAGCACCTCGACGTCGCCGAGCTGCTCGGCCACCGCGTCGGCGAGCGCGCCGACCTCCGACTCGTCGGTGAGATCCGCGACGAAACCCGTCACCCCCAGCTCGCCGGCCCGCTCGTGGATGCGCCTGGTGGTGGAGACGATGGCCACCCGGGCCCCCAGGTCCGCCAGCCGGCGGGCGGTGGCGTACCCGATGCCGTCGGCGCTGCCCGCGCCCGTGACCAGGGCGACCCGGCCGTCGAGCCGCATGGTGACCGGCTCCGGCAGCGCCACCGGGGCGTCCTCGTCGGCCGGGCCGGCCCCGGCGGTGGGGCGGCTGCGCCGGGGCAACCCCGGGCGGCTCACGTCCCGTCGTGATCGGCTGCCGGAGCGGTCCGCGCCGCGCGCGTCGATTGCCATGCCGCGATCCTGCCTGTTCGCCCTGCTCCGGGCAACGCGGCACCCGGTGACGTGCCGCGTTTTGGGGCGCCCTGGCTACCCTGACCGCGCACCCTCGACGAGACGCGGAGAGAGCCCATGACATACCCCCCACCGGCCGACAGCCCGAGCGACCCCTGGTCCCAGCCGGCCACGCCGCCGGTCGACCCGACGCTGCCGGCGAGCGGGCCGCCGACCGGCGGCGACCCGTACGCGCCGGTCGACCCGTACGCGGGGATGAAGATGGAGCAGGCCGCGCCGGTCGCCGACCCCTATGCCGTGCCCGGCTACGCCCCGGCCGGTCACCCGGCCCCGGGCTACCCGGGATACGGGTACGCGCCGCCGCCGAGGACCAACGGGATGGCGATCGCGGCGCTGGTGCTCTCCCTCGTCGGCATCGGCTCCTGCATCACCGCGCCGATCGGCGCGATCCTCGGGCACGTGGCCCGCAAGCAGATCCGCGAGACGGGCGAGGGCGGCGAGGGGATGGCGAAGGCGGCCATCATCGTCGGCTGGATCCTCACCGGCCTGATGGTGCTGGCGATCCTCGGCTACGTGGCGCTGATCATCATCGCCATCAGCACCGGCAGTTCCAGCAGCGACCGCGGAACCGGCTACGGCTACTGACGGCCCGGTGCCGCCCCACCCGGGGCGGCACCGCCGCCCGCCGGCTCGCGGCTCACGGGGCGTCGGCTCACCCGGTGGGCGGCGTGAAGCGCGACGTGCGGGTCAGGCCGGCCGCCCGGCCCTTGGCGGCGACCACCAGGGCCATCTTGCGGGACGCCTCGTCGATCATCTCGTCGCCGAGCATCACCGCGCCGAGCCGGCCGCCGGCCTCCGAGGTGTAGTGCTCGTAGGCGTCGAGGATCAACTCGGCGTGGTCGTAGTCGGCCTGGGCCGGCGAGTAGACCTCGTTGGCGGCGTCGATCTGGCCGGGGTGCAGCACCCACTTGCCGTCGAAGCCCAGCGCGGCCGAGCGCTTCGCCACCTCGCGGAACGCGTCCGTGTCCCGGATCTGGAGGAACGGGCCGTCGATGGCCTGGAGGTCGTGCATCCGGGCGGCCATCAGGATGCGCATCAGGATGTAGTGGTAGGGGTCGCCCGGGTAGTCCGGCAGAAGCCCGCCGACCACCAGCGACCTCATGTTGATCGAGGCCATGAAGTCGGCCGGGCCGAAGATGATCGTCTCGACGCGGGGCGAGGCCGCGGCGATGGCGTCGACGTTGACCAGCCCGGCCGCGTTCTCGATCTGCGCCTCGATGCCGATCCGGCCGACCGGCAGGCCGAGGGTCTTCTCCAACTGGGTGAGCGTCAGGTCCAGCCACTGCACCTGGGCGGCGTCCTGCACCTTGGGCAGCATGACGCAGTCGAGGTGCGCGCCGGCCCCCTCCACGACGTCGATCACGTCCCGGTACGTCCACGGGGTCGTGAGGTCGTTGACCCGGACCACGCGGGTCTTGCCGGCCCAGTCGCCCTCGTTGAGGGCCGCCACGACGTTCTTGCGCGCGTCCGGCTTGGCGAGCGGGGCGACGGCATCCTCCAGGTCGAGGAAGACCTGGTCGGCGGGGAGGCCCTGGGCCTTGCCGAGCATCTTGACGCTGGAGCCCGGCACGGCGAGGCAGGACCGGCGGGGACGACCGGCGACGGTCATGGGGCCTCCTTACGGCGCGGCGGGCGGGCCGACGCCACCTGTTCGGCGACCGGATGACTGAACGATCGCAAAGGTGCTTGTGACGCCACGGTAGCCTCGTGCCGTGACTGGGGTGAACGGGCCTGTGGAGGATCTCACGGGGCGACGGACCGTGGTGGTGACGGGCGCCAGCTCCGGCATCGGCCTGGCCGCCGCGGTGGAGCTGGCCCGCCGGGGCGACCGGGTGGCGCTGGTCGGGCGGGACCCGGCCCGGCTCCAGGCCGCGGGCGAGCGGGTGCGGGAGGCCAGCGGCGAGCGGCCCGAGCTGTTCCGGGCCGACTACGCGGTCCTCGACGACGTGCGGGGGCTCGCCGAGCGGCTGCGCGCCGCGTACGACCGGATCGACGTGCTGGCCAACAACGCCGGCGCGATCGTGCTGCGCCCGGTGACCACCGTCGACGGTTTCGAGCTGTCCATGCAGGCCAACCACCTCGCGCCGTTCCTGCTCAGCACCCTGCTGCGGGACCGGGTCGGCCGGCTGGTGGTGACCGCCTCCGGCGCGCACCGCAGCGGCGTCCTCGACCCCGACGACCTCAACGGCAGCCTGCGCGGCTACCGGTCGATGCGCGCGTACGGCACCAGCAAGCAGGCGAACATCCTGTTCACCGGCGAGGCGGCCCGGCGCTGGCCGGACATCCCGGCGTACTGCTTCCACCCGGGCGTGGTGCGGACCCGGTTCGGCGCGGACAGCCGGCTGGTCGCCCTCGGCATGCGGATCATGCCGTTCCGCAGCCCGGAGAAGGGCGCGGAGACCCTGGTCTGGCTGGCCAACCAGGATCCGGCCCGGCTGGTCGACGGCGGCTACTACGCCGACCGCCGGCCCCGCCGACCGCTGCGCAAGGCCACCGACCCGCAGCTCGCCGCCCGGCTCTGGGTGGCCAGCGCGAAGGCGGTCGGCGTCGAGCCGTGACCGCCACGGTCGCCCAACACCCCGTAGGCGAGGCCGTGCCTACCGTCATGCGCATGGGTGAACCGGAGGTCCCGGGACCGGTCGTCGGTCCGGCCGAGATCATGAACATGCTCGGCGTGGGCCGTTCCCGGCTGCGCCAGATCGTCATGCACCCGAAGTTCCCGCGCCCGTTCCAGACCTTGCAGGCCGGCTCGGTCTGGCTGCGGTCAGACGTCGAGGCGTACATCAAGACCTACCGCCAACCCCGCCCACCGGCAGACGAGGACGAGCAGGCCTAGGGCCTGGGGCCTACGTCGAAGACCTGGGATGTAGGCCGAAGATCGTGCTCGGTCCCGGAAAGCGTGGCCTCCGGCTGCGAGTGACACCACTCTTTCCCTGATCGAGCGCGATCTTGTCCCTCCGCGACCGGGAGGGAAGCGTCATGCCGGCTGGTCGGGTGGGGAGCCGGGCAGCGGGGCCGCGTCGGCCGGGAGCGGGGTGAGGGCGGCGCGGCGGCCGGCGCGGGCCCCGCCGAGCACCACCACCGTGACGCCGGCCAGGATCAGCGCGAGCCCCGGCAGCGCGCCGACCCGGGGCAGCTGGCCGAGCCAGGCCCAGGCGAGCAGGGCCGCCCCGGGCGCCTCCAGCAGGATCAGCAGGCTGACCGTGGTCGCGGAGACCCGCCGGAGCGCGTAGTTGAACATCGAGTGGCCGAGCAGTTGGGCCCCGGCCACCAGGCCGAGGATCGCCAGCCAGGTGCCGGTGTCGTAGCCGCCCAGCGGCACGCCGCCGACCAGGCAGACGACCAGCAGGATCAGCGCGCACACCCCGTAGCAGATGGTGGTGTAGGTGGTGGTGGTGACGGTGGCCCGGGCCCGTTCCCCGAGGGCGGTGTAGATCGCCGCGAACAGGCCGCCGGCCACCGCGAGCAGGTCACCGGCGAAGGCCCGGCCGGAGACGGCGAAGTCGGCCCCGGAGGCGAGCACCGCGCCGCCGACCGCCACCGCGATGCCGACCCAGACGACCGGCGGCAGCCGGCGGCCCTGGCCCCGGGCGATCAGTCCCTGCCAGACCGGCTGGGTGGCGACCAGGGCGACGGCGGCGGCGACCGAGGTGAGCTGGACGCTCGGCATCCAGGTGGCGAAGTGGGCGGCCAGCGCCACCCCCGACAGCACGCACCACCAGCCCTCGCGCCGGCCGGCAACCGCCGGTGCGCGCCCGTCGCGGCCGGCGCCCGCCGGACCGTCGCGGCCCGTGCCCGCCGTCCCGTCGCTCCCCGTGCCCGACCGTGCCAGCGCCCGGAACTCCGCCCGCCGCCGGGCCAGCGCGAACGGGCCCAGCACGCCGACCGCGAGCAGGTTGCGCCAGAAGGCGATCGCCAGGGCGGGCGCGGCGGCGAAGGCGACCAGCGGCGCGGACGACGAGACCGCGAGGACGGCCAGGGCGAGGACCCCGCCGGTCAGCGGGCCCACCGGGCGGTGATGGTGAGGGACGGGCACGGGAAGCAATCCTCACACGAGCCTCCGTCGACCATCCGTCACCACAGAAAGTCATCGTTCGACTACGATCGACGCATCCTGCCGGCGACCCTCCCCCTCGACGCCCGGAGGCACCTCCCCATGCCCGTCTTTCGCGCGGTGCTGTTCGACTTCTTCGGCACGCTCACCTGCTCCGTGCAACGCGGCACGGCCCACCGGTCCACCGCCGAGCTGCTCGGCTGCCCGGTCGACGCACTCGTCGACGTGCTCGACCGCAGCTACTACCAGCGGGCCAGCGGGCGGTTCGGCGACGCCGTGGCGACCCTGCGCTGGGTGTGCGCGCAGGCGGGCGTACACCCGCCGGAGAGCGCGCTGCGCGCGGCCGTCGCCTCCCGGCGGCGGGCGGTCCACGCCGACACCCGGCTGCGCGACGACGCGGTGCCCGTGCTGACGGCGCTGCGCGCGGCGGGCGTACGCACCGGCCTGGTCAGCGACTGCACCCACGAGCTGCCGGAGTTCCTGCCGCAGCTGGCCGTGGCCCCGCTGCTCGACGTGCGGGTCTTCTCGGTGCAGCTCGGGCGCTGCAAGCCCGACCCGGCGCTCTACCTGTCGGCGTGCGGCCCGCTCGGGCTCGCCCCGCGCGACTGCCTGTACGTCGGCGACGGCGGCAGCCAGGAGCTCACCGGCGCGCGGCGGGCCGGCATGACGGCGGTGCGGCTGGCCGCCCCGGACCTCGCCGGGCACATGGTGTTCAACGCCGAGCCGGCCTGGGACGGGCCGGAGCTGGGCTCGTTGAGCGACGTCCTCGACCTGGTGGGCCCGGTCGCCCTACCGGCCTGACCCCACGCCCGGCCCGCGCGCGGCGCGGGTCGGGTCAGCGACGACGGACGCGGTGCAGCCGGAACGGTCGGCGGGTGGCCCGGACCACCGGGGCCGCCCGGGGCGGCTCGGCCAGCGAGGCGTCCGGCAGCCGGTCGCCGGCGGCCGGTTCGCCGGCCGGGGTGAGCCGGACCAGGGCGCAGCCGTCGGTGGCCCACCGCTGCGCCAGGTCGGCCGCGGCCCCGGGGGCGTTGAGCCGCTTGGCGGCGACCGTCGGGGCGACGGTCGCCCACTCCTCGGTGCCCGGGGCCAGCCGGGTCACCCGGGCCGGCCAGGTGACGATCCGGCCGCCGTGGTCGCCGCGCAGCGTCACCTGCGCCTCGGCCGCCTCCGCGAGCCCGGGCGCGGCCTGCTCGCCGGGGCCGCTCACGACCAGGAGCGACCCTGGCGACGGTACGCACCACAGGGCCCGCGCCGGCCCGCCCGCGACGCCCACCCAGGCGACGGCGGCCTTCTTCACCGCCTCGTCGACCAGGGGCGTGCCGAACCGCCCGTCCACCTCGTCAGTCACCCCGGCATCCTCCCGCATGCCCGCCGGCCCGCGCGAGCGTACGGCGGAAGCCTGCCGCCCGTGGCCGGTGAGAGGGGTTCCCTTCTCTACCGCAGGCGTTAACAGGGGGCCCTTCCTTGCACCTCAGCCGACGAAGGGCGGGACGGCGATCTCGCCGCGCGCCACCGGCATCACGTCGCCGCGCACCGTCGCGCCGACCGCCGCACCGCCGGCCGCGGTGACCGTGCAGGCCAGCACGGACGGCCGGCGCAGCTCGGCGCCCTGCCGGACGGTGTAGGCGGAACGCCCCTCCCCGGGGAGCAGCCCGCTGGCGACCAGCCACACGCCGAGCCCGAGGGCGGCCGAGCCCGTCGCCGGATCCTCCGGCACGCCGCGTCCCGGGACGAAGACCCGGGCGTGCGCGGTTTGCGCGTCGGCGTCCCAGGAGAAGACGCTGACGTGTTCGAGGCCGTACCGCTCCGCCGCCACCGGGTCGACCCGGGCGCGGGCCACCGCGTCCGGCCACACCGGCAGGTACGGGAACTCCAGCCCGCACCCGGCGACCCGGGGCGGCGGCCCGGCGTGGTCGGCGGCGGTGAGGCCGACCATCTCCAGCAGTGGCTCCAGGTCCAGCTCGGGGCCGAGCGTCGGCACGCCACCGGTCAGCGTCGCGCCGTACGCGGTCACCTCGATCGGCAGCACCCCGACCCCGCACTCCTGGGTGACCTGCCCCACACCGAACAGCCCTCGGCGGCTCGCGGTCACCGCCGCGCCGACGCTGGGGTGGCCGGCGAACGGCAGCTCGTCGGTGGGCGTGAAGATCCGTGCCCGGTAGGTGGTCCCGACCTGGGTGGGCGGCAGCACGAACACCGTCTCGGACAGGTTGAACTCCAACGCGAGCGCCTGCATCTGTTCGGTGGCCAGCCCTTCGGCGCCGAACACCACGGCGAGCGGGTTGCCGGCGAACGGGCGGTCGGTGAAGACGTCCACGATCTCGTAGGCCAAGGTCGACATGTTGATAAACAGTAGGCGCTTAGGCTGGTGCCCGTGAGCACGCCGAACCGGGTCTACATCGCCCGACTCGCCGGAGTCGCCGTCTTCGACCCCAACGGCGACCAGGTGGGCCGGGTGCGCGACGCGGTGGCCCGGCTCCGGCCCACCCAGCGCCCACCGGAGGTGGTGGGTCTGGTCGCCGAGATGCCGATGCGCCGGCGGATCTTCCTGTCCATCAACCGGATCACCACCATCGACGCCGACGCGGTGGTGCTCGGCAGCGGGACGCTCAACCTGCGCCGGTTCGAGAAGCGCCCCAACGAGCTGCTGGTGCTCCAGGAGCTGCTGGACCGGCGCGTGCAGCTCGACCCGGGCGGCCAGCCCGGGTCGGTGGTCGACGTGGCGATGGAGCGCAGCCGGGGCGGCGAGTGGTCGCTGACCCGCGTCGCCGTCCGCGAGCACACCGGTCGGCTCACCCGCCGCGGCCACCTGCACCAGGTCGAGTGGGACCGGGTGCGCGGCCTCAGCGGCATCGGCGAGAACCGGGGTACGGCGAACCTGCTCGCCGTCCTGGAGGACATGCGCCCCGCCGACCTGGCCAACGCCCTCCAGGACCTGCCGGACACCCGGCGCAACGAGGTGGCGGCGGCGCTGGACGACGAGCGGCTGGCCGACGTGCTCAGCGAGCTGCCCGAGCACGACCAGGTGGAGATCCTCGCCGCGCTGGACCGGGAGCGGGCCGCGGACGTGCTGGAGGAGATGGACCCCGACGACGCCGCCGACCTGCTCAACGAGCTGCCCCCGACCGAGCAGGACGTGCTGCTGGACCTGATGGAGCCGGGCGAGGCCGACCCGGTCCGCCAGCTGCTGAAATACTCGTCGGGCACGGCGGGCAGCGTGATGACCTCGGAGCCGGTGATCCTCCCCCCGGACGCCACGGTCGCCGAGGCGCTGGCCCGGATCCGGGAGGAGCAGCTCTCCCCCGCGGTGGCCGCGCAGGTCTTCGTGACCCGCGCGCCGCTGACCACCCCGACCGGCCGCTACCTGGGCATGGTCCACTTCCAGCGGCTGCTGCGGGAGCCACCGGCCGACCTGCTCGGCGGGGTGGTGGTCAACGACATCGACCCGCTGCGCCCGGCCACCCCGCTGCCCGAGATCACCCGCCGGATGGCCACGTACGACCTGGTCGCCATGCCGGTGGTGGACCGCAACAACCGGCTCGTCGGCGCGGTGACCGTCGACGACGTGCTGGACCACTCGCTGCCGCGCGACTGGCGGGACCGGGACGCCCCCACCGCACCCGCCCCGGTGCACGAGGGGCTGGACGGCGTCGATGAGTGAGCAGCGCCGGGCCGAGCGGCTCGACCAGCCGCGCGAGCCCCGGGGCGTGAAGCTGCCCCGGTTCGACCCGGAGGCGTTCGGCCGGTGGTCCGAGGGGATCGCCCGGGGCATGGGCACGGCGAACTTCATCGTCTACATGACGGTGGTGATCGCCGCCTGGTTCGGCTGGAACACCCTCGCCCCGGCGGACCTGCGCTTCGACCCGTACACCTTCACGTTCCTGACCCTGGTGCTCTCCCTCCAGGCGTCCTACGCGGCCCCGCTGATCCTGCTCGCGCAGAACCGGCAGACGGACCGGGACCGGGTGGCGTTGGAGGAGGACCGGCGGCGCGCGACGATGCAGAAGGCGGACACCGAGTACCTGGCCCGGGAGGTCGCGGCGCTGCGGATCGCGCTCGGCGAGGTGGCGACCCGGGACTTCCTCCGATCGGAGCTGGCCCGGCTGGCCGAGGAGCTGGACGAGGCCGCCCAGCGCCGGCAGCGGCTGGAGCGCCGGCAGCAGGAACGCCCGTCGCACGAGCGCCCGCCGCCGCGCGGGGGCACGGCGCAGCTCGACGAGCCCCTCGACGAGCTGGACGGCGACTTCGCCCGGGGCGCCCGCCCGGAGGGGTCGACCGACGCCCGCTGACCACCGGCCGGGCGGGGCGGCCGGGGCCGGTGGGCGCGCTGACCAGGCCGGGCGGGCCATCGATTCGCTCACACCGGGGCCCGCCGAACGCCGGCACCTATCGCCCCCGACGTAGCATTGCGGGCATGTCAGCACCCGTCAGCACCGTCGAGGACGCCGTCCAGGCCGCCCTGGCCACCGTCGACGACCCGGAGATCCGCCGGCCGATCACCGATCTCGGCATGGTCCGCTCCGCCCGGGTCGGCGACGACGGTGTGGTCCGGGTCGAGCTGCTGCTCACCGTGGCCGGCTGCCCGCTCAAGGACAAGCTGCGCACCGACATCACCGCCGCCGTCGGCGCGGTGCCCGGGGTGACCGGCGTGGAGATCGAGTTCGGGGTGATGACCCCCGAGCAGCGCCAGGGCCTCCAGGCGAAGCTGCGCGGCGGCTCCGCCACCGAGGAGCCGGTGATCCCGTTCGCCCAGCCCGGCTCCCGCACCCGCGTCTACGCGGTCGCCAGCGGCAAGGGCGGCGTCGGCAAGTCCAGCGTCACGGTGAACCTGGCCGCCGCGCTGGCCGCCCGGGGCCTGAGCGTCGGCGTCGTCGACGCGGACATCTACGGCCACTCGGTGCCCCGGATGCTCGGCGCGGACGGCCGCCCGACCCGGGTGGAGGATCTGATCATGCCGCCGCAGGCGCACGGCGTGAAGGTGATCTCGATCGGCATGTTCACCTCGGGCAACGCGGCCGTGGTGTGGCGCGGCCCGATGCTGCACCGGGCGTTGCAGCAGTTCCTCGCCGACGTCTACTGGGGCGACCTGGACGTGCTCCTGCTCGACCTGCCCCCGGGCACCGGCGACGTGGCCATCTCGCTGGCCCAGCTGCTGCCGAACGCCGAGATCCTGGTGGTCACCACGCCGCAGGCCGCCGCCGCCGAGGTGGCCGAGCGGGCCGGCGCGATCGCGCTCCAGACCCATCAGCGGGTCGTCGGCGTGATCGAGAACATGTCGTGGCTGGAGCTGCCCGACGGCTCCCGGATGGAGGTCTTCGGCGCCGGCGGCGGCGCGACCGTCGCCGACTCGTTGACCCGGACGATCGGGGCGCAGGTGCCGCTGCTCGGGCAGATCCCGCTGGACACCCGGGTCCGGGAGGCCGGCGACGCCGGCAACCCGATCGTGCTCGCCGAGCCGGAGTCGCCGGCCGCGAAGGCCCTCGGCCAGGTCGCCGACCGGCTCGCGGTGCGGCGGGAGTCGCTGCTCGGCAAGCCCCTCGGCCTCAAGCCGGCCGCCCGCTGACCGCTGCCGGCCGCCCGCTGACCGCTGCCGGCCGCCCGCTGACCGCTGCCGGCTGACCGCTGGCGCCGGCCCGGGTTGGTGCGGCTGGAGGCGATGTCGTATCCGACCCAGCTCCCTAGGGGCCGAGGCGCGCACCGGTCGCCCCGGGCCGGCGGACGCGCCCCGGACCGGCGGACGGGCCGGGCGGCCGGCACCGGCGGTGACGAAGGCGTGGCTCAGGTGGCGTCGTCGTAGCTGGCCGTGCGGGGGGCCGGTGCCGTCGCCGCGCCGCCGGAGGTGGCCGTGACCGCGCCGCTGGTGCTGTTCGACCGCAGGTCGACCGCCTTGGCCACGTCCTTCAGGTCCTCGTGCACGCCGGTGACGTCCGCGCGGAGGCTGTCGTAGACGCCCTGCAGCGGCTTCCGGATCGCCTGCTCGTCCTCCTCGCTGAGCAGGTGCTTGCGGATGAACGCCTTCGGGTGCAGGTCCTCCAGCTGGATGTCGGTGCCCAGCTCGCGGCTCAGGTCGCCGGTCGCGTTGCGGGCCATGGCGCGCAGGTTGCGGACCATGCGCAGCCCGTCGCTGATCACGTTGGGCAGCCGGTCACCGAAGATCAGCAGCGCCAGGAGCAGCAGCGCGGCGATCTCCCACCAGTTGAGGTTCTCGAACACTGCTGGGCCTCCTCGTCGGCATCAGGCCAAGCGTACGCAGGTGACGGCCCCTCGGGGAGGGGCCGGTCGGCTGTCGACTCTCACTTGGCGTCCGCGGCGAGCGTCACCGAGGCGTTCTGCCGGCTCGACCCGCGCCGGTACTCCACCGTCACCACGGACCCCGGGGCGAACTTGCGCACCAGGGCGATCAGGTCGGTCGGGTCCGTCATGGGGCGGCCGGCGAGCCGCAGGATCACGTCCCCCGCCCGCAGCCCCGCCGCAGCCGCCGGGCCCGCCGGCTCCACCGACGCCAGGCGTACGCCGCCGGTGCCGCCGCTGGCCGCGCCGCTGCCGCCGACCTGGGCGCCGATCACCGTACGGCGGGCCTTGCCGGTGCCGATGATGTCCTGGGTGACCCGCTTCGCCTGGTTGATCGGGATGGCGAAGGCGAGCCCGATGTTGCCGGCCTCCTGCCCGTCGGCGACGAGCGACTTGATCGTCGAGTTCACCCCGATCACCCGGCCGGCCGAGTCCACCAGCGGGCCGCCGGAGTTGCCGTGGTTGACCGCGGCGTCGGTCTGGATGGCCGCGTAGTAGCGGGTCGGCCCGCCCGGGTCGCCCGCCTGCATCGTCCGGTCCAGGGCGCTCACGATGCCGGCGGTCACCGTGTTGGCCAGGGACAGCGGCGAGCCGATGGCCAGCACCGGGTCGCCGACCGCGAGGGCGTCGGAGTCGCCGAACTCCACCGGCCGCAGGCCCGTGACGGAGGACACCTTGATCACCGCGATGTCGGACTCCGGGTCCTGCCCGACGACGCTGGCGGCGGCGGTGCTGCCGTCGTTGAACACCACCGACGCCTTGCCGGTGCCCCCGGCGACGACGTGGTCGTTGGTGATCACGTAGCCGTCGGCGCTGACGATGAAGCCGGAACCCTCGCTCGTCCCGCCCATGCCGGCCACCCGGACGGTGACCACGCTGGGCAGGACCCGCTCGGCGACCCCGGCCAGCGACTCCGGCTTGCGCTGGGCCAGCGCCGGGGCCTCGGCGGAACCTGCGCCGAGCACCGGGCCGCCGGCCGCGCCGCCACGCACCGCGAAGGCGTACCCCAGGGCACCGCCGAGGGTCCCGGCGAGCAGCGCGGTGACCAGCGGGATGAGCAGCAGCTGGCGCAGCGTCGGCCGGCGCGGCGCGTCCGGGTCGACGACCGGCTCCGGCTCCGCGGCGCCGTCGACGGGGCCGGGCACCACCACGGCCGCCGGTGCGTACGGGTCACGCCACGGGTCGGCGAGCGCGTCGGACCACCAGGGCGAGGCCGGGGCGCCCCGGTGGACGCCGTCGGGCGTCGTCGGCGGTCCGGCCGGCGGCGCGCCGGCCCCCGGCGGTGCCGCCGGGGTCGGAGCTCCCCCAGGCTGGCGCCAGTCCCAGCCGTCGGTCACGTCGGTGCCTCCCAGTCGTCCCCGGCCCCTCGCTCCGGACCGGCAGGGCTGACCGGTCCGACGACGGGGATACCGCATCCAGGATTACACGAATGCCGCGAGTGCAGTCAGTGGTTGCGGTGCGTGACCGCCCGGTGGGAACCGCCCGATCGGGCAGGTTCCACCGTGATCGTCGGGCACCGGACTCGCGGCTGCGTCCGTTCGGCCCCGCCTCTAGGCTCATACCGCCAACCCGCCCCCGACGGAGGTGTCCCATCGCCACGGCCGCCAGTTCCGGCAGCTCGACGACCCCGGCGTCGCAGTTCGCCGAGTCGTACGTCACCGAGGACCTCGTGCTGCGGACCGCCCGCAGCCTCGCCCGCGAGGTGGGCCTCGACGCGGTGACCCCGGGCACGGGGGCGGCGCTGCGGCTGCTGGCCGCCGCCGGGAGCGCGCGGGCGGTGGTGGAGATCGGCACCGGCACCGGCGTGAGCGGCGTGTGGCTGCTGCGGGGCATGCGCGCCGACGGCGTCCTCACCACCATCGACGTCGAGGTGGAGCACCAGCGGATCGCCCGTCGGATCTTCACCGAGGCGGGCTTCCCGTCGGGGCGCACCCGCATCATCACCGGCCGGGCCCTGGACGTGCTGCCCCGGCTCGCCGACGGCGCGTACGACATGGTCTTCGTCGACACCGAGGCCACCAACTTCAGTTCCTGCGTGGCCGCGGCGCTGCGGCTGCTGCGCCGCGGCGGGGTGCTCGCGCTGCACGGCACGCTGGCCGACGGGCGGATCGCCGACCCGGCGGCCCGGGACGTGGAGACGGTGACCACCCGGGAGACGATCAAGGCGCTCCGGGAGTCCGAGGACTGGACGCCGGCCCTGCTCCCCGTCGGCCACGGCCTGCTCGCCGCCGTGAAGTGCTGAGGCCCGCCGCCCGCCGCGGGAGGCCCTGAGCCGCCCCCGCCGCCGGGGAGGCGCACGTCACCCGAGGGTGGCCAGCCAGCGCAGCAGGCCGCGCACCCCCCAGCCGGTGGCGCCCCGGGTCAGCTCGGCGGCGTCGCCGTCGGCCCACGAGGGCGCGGACATGTCGACGTGCAGCCAGCGCTGCCGCAGGTCGCCGGTGAACTCACGCAGGTAGAGCGCGGCCAGCACCGACCCGCCGCCCTGGTTCGGGGCGCTGTAGAGGTCCGCCACGTCGCTGCCCAGGTATTCGACGTAGTCGGCCGGCAGCGGCATCCGCCAGGCCGACTCCCCCGCCGCGTCGATCGCGGCCAGCACGTCGGCGGCCAGCTCGTCGTTGTCGGAGTAGAGCGCGCCGGTGCGCTTGCCGAGCGCCACCAGGTTCGCCCCGGTCAGGGTCGCCAGGTCGATCAGCAGGTCGGGCTTGAGCTCGGCGACGGCGTACGCCAGCGCGTCGGCGAGCACCAGCCGCCCCTCGGCGTCGGAGTTGGTGGTCTCGCTGGTCACGCCGCCGTAGTGGGTGATCACGTCGCCGGGGCGGAACGCCGACCCGCTGACCGCGTTCTCCGCCAGCGGCGTCAGGGTGGTGATCCGGACCGGCAGCCGCAGCGTCGCCGCGCCCAGCGTGGCGGCCACGACGGCGGCGGCGCCGGCCATGTCCTTGCGCATCAGCTTCATGGCGGGCACCGGCTTGATGGAGATGCCGCCCGTGTCGAAGGTGATCCCCTTGCCGACCAGGACGACGTGGGTGCGCGCGTCGGCGGGGTGCCAGTCCAGCTCGACCAGGCGCGGGCCGCTGGCGGAGCCGCCGCCGACGGCGAGGATGCCGCCGAATCCCCCGGCGGCCAGCTCGTCGGGCTGCCGGACCCGCAGGCGCAGGTCGGGGCGACCGGCCGCGGCGGCCTCGACCTGCTCGGCGAACCACTGCGGGTTCTTCACCGAGGACGGGGTGTTGGTCAGGTCCCGGGCCAGGCGGGTCATCCGGGCGGTCACCTCGGCCCGCTCGACCGCGTCCGCGTAGGCGGCGGGGTCGCCGACGGCGACGTCGACGCCGCTCAGCGCCGACGCCTCGCCGGCCTCGGTGAGCCGGAAGCGGTAGGACGCCAGCAGCAACCCCTCGACGAGGCCGCGCACCGCGTCGGGCTCGGCATCGACCGGCATCATGATCGTGAGATGTGTCTCACCGGACGCGGCGCGGGCCAGCGCCGCCCCCGCCGCCCGCCATCCGGCCTCGTCGCCGTCGCCGGCCCCGACCAGCAGCAGCCGCGCCGGGAGCCGCCCCGGCCGCAGGTGGACGTGCGTCTCGCCGGCCCGCCCGGTGGCCCGGGCCGCCGGGACCAGGGCGGCGGCCTCGGCCAGCACGTCGTCGGCGAGCGCCGGCAGGCCGGGCAGCAGCACGGCCCGCGCCGCCCCGTCCTCGGCCGCCCCGACGGGTCGGATGGGCAGGGCCAGGGCGTCGGGCCGCTCGGGCCCACCCACCAGACGGATGGCAAGCACGCTGGAACGACCTCCAGATGGGTCGGAAGAGGGCCCGGACGCGACCGGGCCCAGGGCGAAGCCCTGAGCCACCGGCGGGGCCGGTGGCTCAGGGAGGTGTGAACCGCCCGCGCGGCAACCGCCGCCCGGACCGTGCCTCGGTCAGCCGGCGGCTGCCTTCAGTGCGTCACCGAGCGCGTTGGCCTCGTCGGGAGTCATCTCGACGACGAGCCGGCCACCACCCTCCAGCGGGACCCGCATGACGATGCCCCGGCCCTCCTTGGTGACTTCCAGCGGACCGTCGCCCGTCCGCGGCTTCATCGCCGCCATGTCGTCTCCCCTCAGACCTGCAACAGGGTCGGTGGGTTGCCCCACAGCCTCTTCGCCATCACCCACCGCGACGTGCACGGCGGGGTCGACCAACGATTTTCCCTGATGAACACCGCCGGACCCAAACCGAAGAGGCATTGATGTAACAGGACCTAGCTTATCTTGAGAAGGCCTGTCACAATGTGCGGTCATGCAGGCACGGTCGGCACTCTTCGACCTGTACGGCGACCACCTTCGACCCCGGGGCGGCCGCGCGCCGGTCGCCGCCCTGGTCAGGTTGCTCGCACCGCTCGGGATCGCCCCGCCGGCGGTGCGCACGGCGGTCAGCCGGATGGTTCGTCAGGGCTGGCTCGACCCTCTCCGGCTGGCCTCGGGGCCGGGCTATTCGATCACACCGAAAGCCGCACGGCGACTCGACGAGGCGGCCGCCCGGATCTACCGGACAGGCCGGGTCAGCTGGGACGGACGGTTCGACATGCTCGTCCTGGACAGCCCCGCCTCCCGCCGGGAACGGCAGCGGCTCGCCGCCAACCTCAGCTTCCTCGGCTACGGCTCCCTCGACGAGCAGACCTGGGTGGCCACCCGGCCGGCGGAGGACGTCGACGTCCTGCTCGACGAGGCCGGCGTGCGGTACGAGCGGTTCACCGCCGCGCACACCGCCGGCACCCCGGGCGCGATGGGCGTGGTCCGCCGGGCCTGGGACCTCACCGAGATCGGGCACGCCTACGAGCAGTTCGTCGCCGAGCAGCGCCCCCTGCTGGCCGCGGTCACGGTGCGCAGCGACGACGAGGAGGCGTACGCGGCCCGGTTCCGGCTCGTGCACGCATGGCGTACCTTCCTGTTCCGGGACCCGCAGCTCCCACCGGCGCTGCTGCCCGAGCGCTGGCCCGGCACCGCCGCGGCCAGTTTCTTCGACCGGCACGCCACCCGGCTGCGGCCGGCCGCCGACCGGTACGTCGAGCAGTGCCTCGACGCCACCAACCGTGAGAGAAGGGTCGTCAAGACGTGACCGAGCCGCTGCTCGTCGACCGCACCGACTCCGTCGTCACCCTGACCCTCAACCGCCCGACGGCGATGAACGCGCTCGACGTGGCGCTCAAGGAGGCGCTCCGGGACGCCCTGGCCGAGCTGGAGTCCGACCGGTCCTGCCGGGCCGTGGTGCTGGCCGGTGCGGGCGGCTCGTTCAGCGCCGGCCAGGACCTGCGCGAGCACGTGCAGGTCCTGGAGTCGCCGGGCGTGAACCCGGTGGACACCGTCCGGGCCCACTACAACCCGATCGCCGCCCGGCTGGCCAACCTGCCGAAGCCCGTGGTGGCCGCCGTGCGGGGGATGGCCGCCGGGGCCGGGGCGTCGCTGGCCTTCCTGGCCGACTTCCGCATCGGTGGGCCGAAGACCCGGTTCCTGATGGCCTTCGCCGGGGTGGGGCTCGCCGCCGACACCGGCGCCTCCTGGACCCTGCCCCGGCTGGTCGGTCACGCCAAGGCCGTCGAGCTGCTGATGCTCGCCGAGCCGGTCGCCGCCGACGAGGCCAGCCGGCTGGGCCTGCTGACCCGCCTGGTCGACGACGACGAGCAGGTGCTGCCGACCGCTCAGGAGCTGGCCGCCCGGCTCGCCGCCGGCCCGACCGTCGCGTACGGGGCGATCAAGCGGCAGCTCTCCATCGCCGACGCCGGCACCCTCGCCGACGCCCTGGCCGCCGAGGCGCAGGCCCAGTCGATCTGCGGGGGCACCGCCGACCACCGCGCCGCCACCCTGTCCTTCGTCAACAAGCAGCCGCCGGTCTTCGAGGGCCGCTGAACGCTGCCCGGACCTCGCCCTTACCGTTCTCGAACACCGGCTCCGTACGGTCGGTGTCATGGCTGATCGGGAAGCGGTGGCGCACCTGCTGCGGCGGGCGACCTTCGGGCCGACCGCCGACGAGGTGGACGCCGCCGAGCGGGCCGGCCCCGCGGCGACGCTCGACGCCCTGCTCGACCCCCCGGGCCCGGACCGGGGGGCGGCGGCGACACCGCCCCCGGCGCTCGGTGCCGACCCGCACGCCGGGATCACCCGGCAGTCGAGCCGTGAGCAGCGGCAGCAGGCCAACGAGCGGCGGCGGGAGCAGGTGCTGCGCGTCACCGGGTGGTGGCTCGACCGGATGGTCGCCGCCGACGACGGGCTGGGCGAGAAGCTGCTGTTCTTCTGGCACGGCCACTGGGCGACCAGCGTCCGCAAGGTGCGCTCCGCGCCGCTGATGCTCGGCCAGCTCGCCACCCTGCGCCGGCACGGCCGGGGACCGCTCGGCCCGCTGGTCGAGGCGATGGTGCGCGACCCGGCCCTGATCCTCTGGCTGGACGGGCAGAAGAACACCCGGGCCGCACCGAACGAGAACCTGGCCCGGGAGCTGATGGAGCTGTTCACCCTCGGCGTCGGCAACTACGCCGAGGCCGACGTGAAGGCCGGCGCGCGGGCGCTCACCGGCTGGGTGGTGGACCGGCGCACCGGGGCGGCCCGGTTCGAGCCGCGCCGGCACGACACCGGCGCGAAGACGATCCTGGGCCGCACCGGCCCGTTCGACGCCGCCGGGTTCGCCGCGCTGCTCGCCGGGCAGCCGGCCGCCCGGGAGTTCGTCGCCCGTCGGCTCTGGTTCCGGTACGCCGGCCCGGAGACGCCCGCCCCGGCCGGGCTCGCCGGCCCGGACACCCTCGCCACGCTGCGCGCCGTGCTCACCGCCGGCGAGTTCGGGCGGACCGCCGGCACGCTGGTGAAGCAGCCGGTCGAGTGGGCCGTCGGCGCGCTGCGTCAGCTCGGCGTCCGGCCGTCCCGCCTGTCCGAGCAGCGGCGGCGGCAGCTCCTCGCCGGCCTCACCGCGCTGGACCAGGTGCCGCTGCGCCCGCCCAGCGTGGGTGGCTGGCCGGCCGGCGTGGCCTGGCTGACCACCTCGTCGTTGCAGGCCCGGCTGCGGCTGGCCGACCTGCTGGCCGGTGTCGCCGCGCCCACCGTGCTGGACCGGCTGGCCGCCGCGCCGGCCGCCGGCCGGCCCGATGCCCTGGCCCGGCTGCTCGTCGTCGACGCGTGGAGCGCACGCACGCGGGCCGCCCTGGACCCGCTGGCCGGCCAGCCGCGCAAGCTCCTGGCCGCCGGGCTGGTCAGCCCCGAGTACACCGTCAGCTGAGCGGGAGGAGACGAGACGATGGACAGGCTCACCCGACGCCGCTTCCTCGTCGCCAGCGGGGTGGTCGGCGCGACCGCCCTGGCGGCCGGTGCCACCGCGTACACGCTCGACGACCTGCTCGCCACCGCCGGGGACGCCGACCCGGACGCCCGCACCCTGGTGCTGGTCACCCTGTACGGGGGCAACGACGGGCTGAACACCGTCGTGCCGTACGCCGACCCGGCCTACGCCGCCGCCCGCCCGGAGCTGGCCTACCGGGCGGAGGAGGTGAAGCGGCTCGACGACGCCGTCGGGCTGAACCCGGCGCTGGCCGGCCTGCACGGCCTGTACGCCGCCGGCCGGCTCGCCGTCGTCCGGGGCGTCGGCTACCCGAAGCCGGACCGCAGCCACTTCCGGTCGATGGACATCTGGCACACGGCCGAGCCGGAGCGGCCCGGCAGCACGGGCTGGCTGGGCCGCTGGCTCGACCGGGCCGGCGGGGACCCCCGGCTCGCGGTGTCGTTCGAGCCGGCGCTGCCGCCCCTGCTCGCGGGGGCCCGCAGCGCGGGCGCCTCGGTGCCGGTGACCGACCGCGGGGCCGCGCGGGGCCTGCCGGAGCCGGCGCTGGCCGCCCTCGCCGCCGCCCAGCCCGGCGAGTCCGGGGCGCGGGCCCGCGCCGCCGCGTGCTTCGCGGACCTGCGCTCGGTCGACGAGCTGATCCAGGGGGTACGCGACACGACCGGCGCGGCCGAGGACGACCCGGACGGCGAGCAGGCCCCGGCCACCGCCACCGGGGGCGCGCGGACGCCGCTGGAGGCGCAGCTCGACCTCGTGGCCCGGTGCGTGGAGGCCGGCGTGGCCACCCGGGTCTTCTCGGTCTCCCTCGGCGGCTTCGACACCCACGCCGACGAGCGGCAGCTCCAGGAGGTGCTGCTCGGCCAGGTGGACCGGGCGCTGACCGGCTTCGCCGAGCGGATGGCCCGCAGCGCGGCCGGGCGGCGGGTGGTGGTGGCGGTCTACTCCGAGTTCGGCCGCCGGGTGCGTGCCAACGCCTCCGACGGCACCGACCACGGCACGGCGTCCGACGTGCTGCTGCTCGGCGCGGGGGTGCGCGGCGGGCTGCACGGCGAGCCGCCGAGCCTGACCGACCTCGACAACGGCGACCTGAAGTTCACCACCGACTTCCGGGACGTCTACGCGGCGCTCCTGGCGCAGGTGCTGCACACCGACCCGGCCGAGGTGCTGGACGGCTGGTCCGGCCGCCTGGGCACCGTCTGGTGACCGGCGTGGGTCAGTCGTCCTCCTCCGGGTCCTGGTTGGCCTCGGCCCCCAGCACGAACGCCTGCATCGCCAGCTCGTCGCCGGACGGCGAGACGAAGGCGGGCAGCTCGCGGGGGCCCAGGTCGCGCACGTAGGACCAGAACAGCCGCACGGCCTCCGCCGGGGTCGCCGCCTCGATCGGGAGGTCCAGGCTGACCAGCCAGGACCGGCGGGCCGGCGACGGGCCGAGCCGTGCGACCAGCGCCCGGTAGACGTCGGCGGGCAGCGCGCTGACCGGCCCGTCGAGCGCCAGCCCGTCGGCCGGCACCGGCTCGTCGAAGACCCGCCGGGTGTACGCGACCACGAACGCGCCGGACGCCGGGTCGGACTGCGGGTCGTCCGGGTCCTCCCGGCGCTCGGCGGTCGCCCGGGCGACCCGGCCCAGGGCCACCAGCCGCAGCGGGCCCTCGGTCAGCACGGCCACGGGGTCGCCCGGCCGGGGACCGGCGGCGCCCCCGGCCCCGGCCCCGGTGGCAGTGGCAGTGGCAGTGGCAGTGGCAGTGGCAACGGTGACCACGGCGGGATCGTCAGCCGTGCCGCCGGCGGTCAGCCCGGTCAGCTCCAGCGTGTCGTGGTGGACGAGCCGCTCGGCGTCGTAGCGGCCCGGCGGGAGGAGCACGGCCCAGGCGGTGACGCCCCGCCCGCCGTCGGGCCGGACGGGGACCGTGCTGTCGGGGCGGTCGTCGGTGTCGGTCATGGGGTCGATCCCATCACGCCGGCGACGGGGCGGTGACGTGGCAGCCGGCCAGGTGGTCGTCGACCATGCCGGTGGCCTGCATGAGCGCGTAGGCGGTGGTGGGGCCGACGAACCGGAACCCGCGCTTCTTCAGCGCCTTGGCCAGCGCGGTCGACTCGGGGGTGAGCGCCGGCACGTCGGCGAACGAGGCCAGCCGGGCGGGCCGGGGCGCCGGCGCGTGGGACCAGAGCAGCGCGGAGAGCCCCTCGGGCAGCTCCAGGGCGGCCCGGGCGTTGGCGACGGCCGCCTCGATCTTGGCCCGGTTGCGCACGATGCCGGCGTCGGCCAGCAGCCGGGTCACGTCGGCGTCGCCGTAGGCCGCCACCGCCTCGATGCGGAAGTCGTCGAAGGCCAGCCGGAACGCGGGGCGCTTGCGCAGGATGGTCAGCCAGGACAGGCCCGACTGGAACGCCTCCAGGGTCATCCGCTCGAAGAGCGCGTCGTCGCCGCGCAGGGGCCGCCCCCACTCCCGGTCGTGGTAAGGGACGTAGTCCGGGGTGCTCGCCCCCCAGGCGCAGCGGGCCAGCCCGTCCGCGCCGATCACCAGGTCAGTCACGGCCCACACGTTAGCCGCAGCCGCCGGCCGGGCAAGGGAGCCCGGGCATGGTGGCGGTATCCGCCCCTTCGGGACCCCGCCAGGTCGGCGACCTGGCGGTAACGCCCGGCCGCACCCGACCCGCACCCGCCCGCACCGGGCGGCGCGGCGGCGGCGGTCAGGGCAGGCGGCCCTGCTCGACCAGCCGGCCGAACTTCTTCAACGCCTGGGTGAGGCTGACCTTGGACCCGGGCCAGAGCACCGGCCACGCCACCCGCCCGGCCGCGCCGCCCGGCACGTGGAACCACTCGTGCCAGACGACCTGGGTGCGCCCGCCCTCGATCTGGGTGCAGCGCAGCACGCCGGGGCCGCGCAGCAGACGGCCGCAGTGCACCACGCCGATCTCGTACGGCGCGTCGACCCGGACCACCCGCATCTCGTCGCGCAGCACCGCCGGCCCGAGCGAGGTGACCGCCTCCACCAGGCTGCCCTCGCCGCCGTCGCCCTCGACGACCCGGACGGTGGTGAACGGGATCCAGTCGGACTGTCGTTCCCAGGCCAGCAGCCCGGCGAACACCCGCTCGGCCGGGGCGTTGACGATCACCGTGGCGGTGACCTCGCCCGCGCCGGGCTGGGCCGCCTCGCGGAGGCCCTCGGCGTCCGCCGAGCCGGTCACGCCGGCTCCGACCGGACGGGGTGGTCGGTCGCCTCGCGGTCGCCGGCCTCGGGGGCGGCGGCGGTCACCGTGAGGTCGGCTCCGGTGGCGGGGACGGTGGCCGGGGCGGCGTCCCCGGTGGCGGCGTCCCCGGTGGTGTCCGCGCCGGTGGGGGCAGCAGCCGCGGTGGGGGCGTCGGCCCCCGCGGCCTGCTCGGCGGCGGCAGCAGCGGCGGCCTGCTCGCGGGTGTGCCGCAGCGCGTCGGCGTCGGCGACCCGTCCCTCGCGCAACGCGGTGACCTCCGCCTCCAGCACGCCGATCAGCTCGGACTTGTACCCGATGTCGTAGGCCGCCCGGCGCAGCGCCTGGTCGACCTGGGACATCCGGTACCCGCGCGGCGCCGTGTCGAAACGGACGCCCCCCACGTCGGACTCCCGCAGCGGCCGGCTGACCGGCAGCGGGACGGCCCGCCCGTCCGGCTCGACCGGCGCGAGGCCGGGATCGCGACCGGTGACCAGCACCGTCGCCCCGAAGACCACTGCCGCGACGGTGAGCGCGACGACCAGCGTGAGCAGCACCTGACCCATGCAAGAGATCGTGGCACGCGAACGGGCCCGGAGCGACCCCGCCGGGCGGTCCTCCCACAGATCGGTGCGGATCTGTGCCGTCGTACCGCCAGGAAGGATCACCGGACGACCCGCTAGCGTCGGGGGGCGGCCGGGTCGCCCGGCCGGCTACGGAGGACCGGCGGCCGCGGAATCGGCGGCCGCGGAGACCGGTGGCCGCGACGGATCTGCGGCCGCGGGAGATCGGGAGGCGACATGGCCGGGGCGCTTCGGCTCGGCAGCCGGACCTTCGCGCCGGGCGAACTGGTGGTGATGGCCATCGTCAACCGCACGCCCGACTCGTTCTTCGACCGGGGGGCGACCTTCGCGCAGGACAGCGCGCTGCGCGCGGTGGAGCGCGCGGTGGCCGAGGGCGCGGAGATCATCGACATCGGCGGGGTCAAGGCCGGTCCCGGCGACGAGGTCGACGTGGCCGAGGAGATCCGCCGCACGGTGGACACGATCTCCGCCGTGCGGGCCGCCTTCCCGGACGTGGTCATCTCCATCGACACCTGGCGGGCCGAGGTCGCGGTGGAGGCGGTCGCGGCCGGCGCGGACCTGCTCAACGACACCTGGTCGGGGGCGGACCCGGCGCTCGCCCGGGTCGCCGCCGAGACCGGGGCCGGGCTGGTCTGCTCGCACGCGGGCGGGCTGGAGCCGCGCACCCGCCCGCACCGGGCGGCCTTCGCCGACGTGGTGGCCGACGTGGTCGCGACGGTCACCGGCCTCGCCGAGCGCGCGGTCGCCCTGGGGGTACGCCCCGACGGCGTCCTCATCGACCCGGCGCACGACTTCGGCAAGAACACCCGGCACTCCCTGGAGATCACCCGTCGGCTCGACGAGCTCTCCGGCACGGGCTGGCCGCTGCTGGTGGCCCTGTCCAACAAGGACTTCATCGGCGAGACGCTGGACCTGCCCGTGGCCGAGCGGCTGGAGGGGACCCTCGCAGCGACCGCGCTGTCGGCCTGGCTGGGCGCGCGGGTGTTCCGTGCCCACCAGGTGGGGCCGACCCGGCGGGTGCTGGACATGGTGGCGTCGATCCGGGGCGACCGTCCGCCGGCCGTCACCCGGCGCGGGCTGGCCTGACCGTCGACCCCCGGTCGGCCCCGGCCGGACCGGCCGGCCCCGACCGGGCGTCGGCGCTCAGGTCCAGCGGAGGATGTCCTTGCGCCAGGCGTAGAGGATGCCCAGCGCCAGCACGGCCACGAAGACGCCCATCTCGGCGACCGTGACGAGCCCGAAGCCGGGCCGGTCGAAGACCACCGCCCACGGGAAGAGGAAGACCGCCTCGACCGCGAACAGCACGTAGAGGTAGGCGTACACGTAGTAGCGGATCTGCATCTGGGCCCAGTCGCCGCCCACCGGGTCGAGGCCGCACTCGTAGCCGGCCCGCTTGCCGGGCGGGTCCGCCGGGCGGGCGGGACGCAGCACCCGGTTCGCGGCGAACGCCACGACGAAGAAGAGGGCGGCGGCGAGCAGCAGGAGCCCGAGCGTCGCGTACGAGCCCAGGTAACCGGTCACGGTGGGTCAGCCTACCGTGCCGGGACCGGAGCACGTTACAAAACTGTTTCCCAGCGAGACTAGTGCCGCCGGGCAACTGTTACCGACCATTGAACCGTCACCGACTGTCGGCGGAGGAGTGGCCCGCGTGGACGTACGCCCCGTTCGGCGGGCAGCCGACCGACGCCGCGCGGCGCTGCTCGCCGCGTCCGTGGCGGTCGGGCTGCTCGTCTCGGCGGCGGGGCCGCCCGGCTGGGCCACGGCCGCGCCGACGCCGGCCT
This sequence comes from Micromonospora sp. WMMD712, assembly GCF_029581295.1. NCBI lineage: Bacteria > Bacillati > Actinomycetota > Actinomycetes > Micromonosporales > Micromonosporaceae > Micromonospora > Micromonospora sp. WMMD712. The sequence continues at coordinate 5,496,531 of NZ_CP120743.1, read as the reverse complement.
GGGCGGCCGCCGCGCCGGCGGACCCTCCGGCGGGACCGGCCGGCGACCCCGGCGACGAGACCCCACCGGTCGAGCCGACGCCCACCGAGCCGTCGCCCACCGAGGCGCCGCCGACCCTGCCCCCGCCGGAGACCACCGCCCCGGCCCCCACCCCCACCGGGCCGCCGCCCAGCACGCCCGCCGAGCCCGCCGGCCCGCCCGCCACCACGGCCGCGCCCCCGACCACCGCCGGGCCGCCGCCCCCGACCACCGCCCCGCCGGCACGCACGTCTGCCCCCGGCCCGGACGCGCCGGCGGCGGGCCGCCTCGGCGTGTGGGTGGGCACCGACGACGTCGTGCTGACCGACGCGTACTGGAACGCGGCCGACACCACGACCACGCTGCGGATCACCGTGGCCAACACCGGCGACGTCGCGGCGCAGGTCCAGCTCTCGTACACCCTGCCGGCCGGGCTGACCGACGCGGGCACCGCCGGTTGCGCGCCGGCCGACGGCGGCGGGCACCTCTGCGGGGCGTGGACGGCGGCGGCCGGCGCGCGGTTCAGCGCGCTGCTCTCGGTGCGGGTCGACGGCGACGCGTGGCGACGGATGCCGCTCAGCGGCGCGGTGCGGGTGAGCGCCACCGCCCCGGGGGTGGCCGGGTCGGTCGACGACAACGAGGGATTCGCGGTCCTCTTCCCGCCGGGCCCGCCGGTGCCGGGCATCGCGCTACGGGCCGACGGGGTCGCGTTCGACATCAGCGGGAGCGCCAGCGAGCTGGGCGTCCGGCTGAGCAACACCGGAAAGGTCGACGCGGACGGGCGGATCGACGTGGTCCTGCCCGACGGCGTCACGGTCCCGGCCCCGCCGGCCTTCTGTGCCGCGCTGAGCGCCACCCGCACCAGGTGCGACGTCGGCGCGGTGCGGGCCGGCGGGGCCGCCACCCTGCGGCTCACGGTCAGCGCGACCGCCGAGGCGCAACGCGACGCGCCGCTGTCCGGCGCCGTGGTCGGCCGCCTCGATCCGCGCAGCGGGCTGGCCCGGCAGGTGCAGATGAGCTTCCGGATCACCGCGGCGGCCGCGATGGCCACCCCGGCCGCGACGCCCGCCCCGGCCGGATCCCAGGGGGTGCTCACCGCCGCGGGGGCCGGGCGGCACCCCGACGGCGGGCTCAGCTCGGCGCGGCGCGGCGCGGTCGCCCTGATCGTGATCTCGGTGCTGCTGGTGGTGCTGGCACTCGCGCTGGCGGCCGTCTCGCTGCGCCGCCGGCTCACCGGCCCGCCCGGCGACCGGTGATTCTGATTACGGCGGGCGGGGCAAACAACCCCAAACCATGACGTAAGCGCTCGGAATCCGTTCCCAGTCGGCGGACCACTGGGCAAGCTCGACATCTCATCCGACGTAGGCTCTCTGGTAGGAACCCAGACCGGACCGGACCACCCACGGGGCGGTGCGGGGCAGCGCTGTGTCAAGGAGGTCATGTGGCCGGGCAAGGCGAGGTCACCATCATGTTCAGCCGCCCGCGCGACCGCGCCGAGCGAAGCGAGGGGCAGGCGTGACGAAGCAGATCCGTCAACTCGACCGGGTGGTCATCCGGTTCGCCGGCGACTCCGGCGACGGCATGCAGCTGACCGGTGACCGGTTCACCTCGGAGACGGCCCAGCTGGGCAACGACATCTCCACGTTGCCCAACTTCCCCGCCGAGATCCGGGCCCCCGCCGGGACCCTGCCGGGCGTGTCGAGCTTCCAGGTGCACTTCGCCGACTACGACATCCTCACCCCGGGCGACGCGCCGAACGTGCTGGTCGCGATGAACCCGGCCGCGCTCAAGGCCAACCTGGCCGACCTGCCGCGCGGCGCGGACATCATCGTGAACACCGACGAGTTCACCAAGCGCAACCTCGCCAAGGTGGGCTACCAGGCCAGCCCGCTCGACGACGACTCCCTCGACGGCTACGTGGTGCACCCCGTCGCGCTCACCTCGATGACCGTCCGGGCGCTCGCCGACCAGCAGGTGTCCAAGAAGGACGCCGAGCGGGCCAAGAACATGTTCGCTCTGGGCCTGCTCTCCTGGATGTACTCCCGCCCGTACGAGTCGACCCTGCGCTTCCTGGAGCGCAAGTTCGCCAAGCGCCCCGAGCTGGTCGCGGCGAACGTCGCGGCGTTCCGGGCCGGCTGGAACTTCGGCGAGACCACCGACTCCTTCTCGGTGCGATACGAGGTGAAGCCGGCGAAGATGGTGCCGGGCACCTACCGCAACATCACCGGCAACGCGGCGCTCTCCCTCGGCCTGGTGGCCGCGGGCGTCCGCTCCGGCCTGCCGGTGTTCCTCGGTGCCTACCCGATCACCCCGGCGTCGGACATCCTGCACGAGCTGAGCAAGCACAAGCGGTTCGGCGTGATCACGATGCAGGCCGAGGACGAGATCGCCGCGGTCGGGGCGGCGCTCGGCGCGTCGTACGGCGGGATGCTCGGCATCACCACCACCAGCGGCCCCGGCGTGGCGCTCAAGAGCGAGACGATCTCCCTCGCGGTGGCGCTGGAGCTGCCGCTGGTCATCGTGGACGTGCAGCGGGCCGGCCCGTCGACGGGCATGCCCACCAAGACCGAGCAGGCCGACCTCAACATGGCCCTGTATGGCCGGCACGGCGAGGCCCCCGTCGCGGTGATCGCCCCGAAGTCCCCGTCGGACTGCTTCCACGCGGCCATCGAGGCGGCCCGGATCGCGCTGACCTACCGCACCCCGGTGCTCCTGCTCTCCGACAACTACGTCGCCAACGGCTCCGAGCCGTGGCTGCTGCCCGACGTGGAGTCCCTGCCCGACCTGCGGGTCGAGTTCGCCACCGCGCCCAACGGCGACGACGGCACGTTCCTGCCCTACCTGCGCGACCCGCAGACCCTGGCCCGCCCGTGGGCCATCCCGGGCACGCCGGGGCTGGAGCACCGCATCGGCGGCCTGGAGAAGGCCGACAAGACCGGCGACATCTCCTACGACCCGGCGAACCACGACTTCATGGTGCGCACCCGGGCGGCCCGGATCGAGGCGATCCCGGTGCCGGACGTCGAGGTGGAGGACCCGGACGGCAACGCCCGGCTGCTGGTGCTGGGCTGGGGCTCGACCTACGGCCCGATCGGCGCCGCCTGCCGGCGGCTGCGCCAGCGCGGCCTGCCCGTCGCGCAGGCCCACCTGCGGCACCTGGCCCCGATGCCGGCCAACCTCGGCGAGGTGCTGCGCTCCTACGACCGGGTGGTCATCCCCGAGATGAACCTCGGCCAGCTCGCCCAGGTGATCCGGGGCAAGTACCTGGTCGACGCCATCGGCTACAACCAGGTCCGCGGCCTGCCGTTCACGGCCACCGAGCTGGAGACGATGCTGGAAGAGGTCCTGAAGAATGTCTGAGCCCGTCGCCCTCAAGCTCACCGCGAAGGACTTCAAGTCCGACCAGGAGGTGCGCTGGTGCCCCGGTTGCGGTGACTACGCGATCCTCGCCGCCGTGCAGCAGTTCATGCCGGAGCTGAACATTCCCCGGGAGCGGATCGTCTTCGTCTCCGGCATCGGGTGCTCGTCCCGGTTCCCGTACTACATGAACACCTACGGGCTGCACTCGATCCACGGCCGCGCCCCGGCGATCGCCACGGGCCTGTCGGTGTCCCGCCCGGACCTGTCCGTGTGGGTCGTCACCGGCGACGGCGACGCGCTGTCGATCGGCGGCAACCACCTCATCCACGCGCTGCGCCGCAACGTCAACCTGAAGATCCTGCTGTTCAACAACCGGATCTACGGCCTGACCAAGGGGCAGTATTCTCCGACGTCCGAGGTCGGCAAGGTCACCAAGTCGACGCCGGCCGGTTCGGCCGACGCCCCGTTCAACCCGATCTCGCTGGCCCTGGGCGCGGAGGCGAGCTTCGTCGGCCGCACCATCGACTCCGACCGCAAGCACCTCCAGTCGGTGCTGCGGGCCGCCGCCGAGCACCAGGGCTCGGCGTTCGTGGAGATCTACCAGAACTGCAACATCTTCAACGACGGGGCGTTCGACCAGCTCAAGGAGCCGGCCACCCGCGACGACTTCCTGATCCGGCTGGAGCACGGGCAGCCGATCACGTTCGGCGCCGACGGCCGGTTCTGCGTCGTCCACCCGCCGGGCGGCTTCGGCCTGGAGGTGCGGGAGACGGCGTCGGTCCGCCCGGAGGAGATCGTCGTGCACGACGCGACGGTCGCCGACCCGGCGTACGCGTTCGCGCTGTCCCGGTTGCCCGGGCTCGACCTGAGCAACACCCCGATCGGCGTGTTCCGCTCGGTCGACCGCCCGTCCTACGACAGCGTGGTCCAGGCCCAGGTCGAGGAGGCGAAGGCGAAGGTCACCGAGACCCCGGAGCAGCAGCTCGCCGGCCTGCTGGGCAGCGGCGACACCTGGACGATCCTCTGATCCGTCCCCGTGCGGGGGCGACCCGTCAGGCGAGCGAAGGGCCCGTCACCGAATGGTGGCGGGCCCTTCGTCGTGAAGCGCGGCGGGCGGTCAGCCCGGCGTGCCGGCGGGCTGGGGCCGGTCGTCGCGGACGTGCACGAGCATGTCGCCGGTCTCGATGACCGCGCCGGCCCGGTCGGAGAGCGTGACCACCTTGCCCCGGCGGACCAGCGCGATGACCAGGGCGTCCAGCTCGCGCGGGGAGCGGCCGACCTCGTCGCGCTCCGCCGAACGCATGGCCAGCGCCATGCCCTGACCCGGGGTCAGCAGGTCCTCCACCACGTCGATCAGCGGCGGCGCGGAGGTGGACAGGCCGAGCAGCCGGCCCGCCGTGGCGGAGGAGACGATCACATGGTGGGCGCCGCTCTGCTTGAGCAGCGGCGCGTTCTCGGCCTCGCGGGCCGCCGCGATGATCCGCACCTGCCCGGCGGTGAGCTGCCGGACGGTGAGCGCGACCAGCACCGACGCGTCGTCGCTGTCGGTCGCGATGATCACCGCCTTGGCGTTGCGCACGTGCGCCTCGTTGAGCACCGAGGAACGGGTGGCCGACCCCTCGATCGCGACGAGCCCCGCCGAGGTGGCCTGCCGCAGCGACGCCGGGCTGCGCTCGACCACCACGATCCGGGACTTGTCGAGGCCGTTCTCCAGCAGCGCCGAGACCGCGCTGCGGCCCTTGGTGCCGTAGCCGCAGATGATGACGTGGTCCTTCACGCTCTTCCTCCACCGCGTCAGACGACGGCCGGTCCGGTACTGCTCGGTCAGGACTTCCAGGGTGGTGCCGACCAGGATGATCAGGAAGAGCACCCGGGCCGGGGTGACGAACAGGACGTTGACCAGCCGGGCGGACGGTGCCGCCGGCGTGATGTCGCCGTACCCGGTGGTGGAGAGGGAGACCACCGCGTAGTAGAAGCAGTCGAGGAGGGTCAGGCCGTCCTCGTTGACGTCGCGGTAGCCGTCGCGGTCGAGGTAGACCGCGGTGACGACGGCGAAGACCAGGCCCAGGGCGGCGGCCAGGCGCAGGCTCAGCGCGCTCAGCGGGCCCCGCCGCTGCGCGGGAAAGTGGATCACCGCGGGACCTGCTCCGCCTCCGTCGCCTGCACGTGCACAACATAGCGGGTGTGCGCCCGACCGGCCCGGCAGCCCGGGACAACGCCGGTGGTCGGGAGCCGGTCGCCGCGCCGGTCGGCGTCAACACCGCCGCCGTCGGCGCGGGCGGGGTGGGTGTGCCGCCGGCCGAACCGGCATGATGGGGACAGGAGCGCCCACCCAGAGGAGGCCCGGATGTCGTTGCTGCGACGGGTGATCGGCGGCGTGCTGCGCCGGGTGCGGCAGCGTCAGGGCCGCACCCTGCGCGAGGTGGCCGAGGCGGCGGGGGTGTCCCTGCCCTACCTCTCCGAGGTCGAGCGCGGGCGCAAGGAGGCCAGCTCCGAGGTGCTGGCGGCGATCTGCCGCGCCCTCGGCATCGACCTGTCGGACCTGCTGGAGGAGGCCCGCGACGACCTGCGCCGGGTCGAACGGCGGGTGCCCGCCGCGCCCCGGGTGGCCCTGGCCCGGCTCGACGAGGTGGTCCCGGTGGGCGGCGAGCCCGGCCCGTGCCTGCGCGTCGGCTTCCACGCCGACCCGACCGCGCCCCCGCAGGGCGGGCCACGGGTGGAGTGCCGGGAGCCGGTGGCCGCCGGCCGGCTGCTCCGGCTCGGCGGGGTCACCCCGAGCGCGGGCGGCCGGCTGCTGCACGTCGGCGGGGCCCGCTTCGGCACGCCCGTGGCGTCCGTGGGCGGTGCGGTGGCGCACCTCGGCCCGGCCGTGCACGTTTCGCCGATCCGGCTGTTCGCGTCCGCGCCGACCGGGCGCCCCGCCGCGCGTACCGTGCGGGCGCTGGCCCGGCGGCGGGCCCGGGCGGGCCGGCGGCGGCTGACCGCCCGCTAGGCCGTCTTTCGTAGCGGTTGACGGCGTGGCGGTGGTCGCTAATCGAGGAGGTCTCCGAGTTGGTTCAGCGACCAAGCTAGAACTTCACACCGGAGACCTCGTGCCGAGCGTAGCGGCAGCGAGGCGACATGACCTGACCGACGTGCAGTGGGCGGTACTCGAGCCGTTGCTGCCTGCGGGAACGGGTCATGCTCGGCCGCGCAGATGGACCATGAGACTGATCATCGACGGGATCCGGTGGCGGGTCCGGACCGGGTCACCGTGGCGGGACGTCCCCTTGCCCTACCCGCCGTGGCAGACCCTGTACCGGTGGTTTCGGCGCTGGCAGCGTGACGGCGTCTGGGCCCGGATTCTCACCTTGTTGCAGGCCAGCGCGGACGCGGCGGGGTTGATCGGCTGGACGGTGAGCGTGGACTCGACCATCAGCCGCGCCCATCACCACGCCGCTGGGGCCCGCCGCGACGGTCAGGCGCAGAAAGAGCCCCCCGGTGGTGTGCAGGCCGAGCCGTCCGATCACGGGCTCGGCCGGTCGAGGGGCGGCTGGACCACCAAGACCCATCTGGCCTGTGAACAAGGCCGCAAACTGATGGCCGTGGTGGTGACCGCCGGACAACGCGGCGACAGCCCACAGTTCATCCCCGTGCTGGCCAGGCTCCGCGTCCCCCGCGCCGGTGGCGGCCGGCCACGGACCCGCCCCGACATGGTGCTGGCCGACAAGGCATACACGTCCAAGGCCAACCGCTCCCACCTGCGATCCCGCAGCATCCGGGCGTGCATCCCGAGCAAGACCGACCAGGACGCGCACCGCAAGGCCAAAGGCTCCAAAGGCGGACGTCCGCCCGCGTTCGACCCCGACCTCTACCGCCTGCGTCACGCCGTGGAGTGCGGCATCAACCAGCTCAAACAACACCGCGCCATGGCCACCAGGTACGACAAACTCGCCGTGCGCTACGAAGCCACCCTCACCATCGCCGCCATCAACCAATGGCTCCGCGCCCTACGAAACACGGCCTAGGCCCGGCCGGGTTCTGCCGTCGGCGGATCTGCCTCCGGCAGAAGCGCTGGGAACCGCGCGCCGGCAGGGCGGACGCTGGGGGGACCGGTTCCCCTGGGCGGAGTCCGTCGCCCGCCGGCAGCGTGGAGGTCGATCACGATGACCAGGTACGGCGTGTGGATGCGGGACGGCGGCCAGCCGTCCTTCGGCGACCAGGTGTTCCAGCGGTTGCTGCGGGAACGGATCATCTTCCTCGGCACGGAGGTCACCGACGAGTCGGCCAACCAGATCTGCGCGCAGCTCCTGCTGCTGGCGGCCGAGGACAGCGACCGGGACATCTACCTCTACATCAACTCGCCGGGCGGCTCGGTCAGCGCCGGGATGGCCGTCTACGACACGATGCGGTACATCCGCAACGACGTGGCCACCCTGGCGCTCGGCATGGCCGGCTCGATGGGCCAGTTCCTGCTCTGCGCGGGCACCGCGGGCAAGCGGTACGCCCTGCCCCACTCGCGGATCATGATGCACCAGCCGTCGGGCGGCTTCGGCGGCACGGTCGCCGACATCACCATCCAGGCGGAGAACATGCTGCACGTCAAGCGCACGATGCAGGAGCTGATCGCCCGGCACAGCGGGCGCTCCCTGGAGCAGATCCAGCGGGACTCGGACCGGGACCGCTGGTTCACCGCCGAGGAGGCCCGGGAGTACGGCCTGATCGACCGGGTGCTCAGCCGGGTCGACCAGCTGGCGGCCTGACCGCGCCGGGCGGACCCGCGGGACCGGTGCCGGGTGCGGCGGCGGCCCGGTGCCGGTGCCGGTGGGGCACGGCCTGGTGGTGCCGGTGGGGCACGGCCTGGTGGTGCCGGTGGGGCACGGCCTGGTGGTGCCGGTGGGGCGGCGGCGGCCGGACACGCCCCCTCGACCCCGTGTCCGACCTCCGACCCGGTGCAGCCTATGTCCGGAGTACGACCGGACGGGCGCTTCCGGAACGCAGCGCTTTGCAGCCGATTCCCGTTACATCGGATTCCCACTGGGCGCGCCGCCCAGCACCGGGCCGGCCCGGGTGGGCGCTCAGCCGGCGGCGTCGTAGCGGGCGCGGGCGGCCTCGACCTCGCCGAGGTGTGTCGTCGCCCACGCCTCCAGCCCGCCCACCAGGTCGAGCAGGCTGCGCCCGAGGCCGGTCAGCGCGTAGTCGACCCGGGGCGGGACGGTCGCGTACGCGGTGCGGGTGATCAGGCCGTCGCGTTCCAGGCCGCGCAGGGTCTGGGTGAGCATCTTCTGGCTCACCCCCTCGATGCGCCGGGCCAGCTCGCTGAAGCGCCTCCCGCCGTCGGCGAGGGTGAGGACGACGAGCACGCTCCACCGGTCGCCGATCCGGTCGAGGACCTGCCGGCTGCCGCAGTCGCGGGCGAAGGGAGTGGCTTCCATCCCAACACTCTCCATCAGTTAGTCCCTTACTTCAAGGTGCCTACTCTCCAACGGGAAGTGAAGGCGGTTGCTTCCCGTTGCACCGGACGACGGATCGTCCGACCCGGAGGACACCCCCGACCAGGGGATCGTCTCCGGCATCGAGAGGGAGCACACCATGTCCATCGTCGTCACCGGAGCCACCGGCCACCTCGGCGAGCTGATCGTCGCCGCGCTGCTGCGGCGGGGCGTGCCCGCCGGGGAGATCGTGGCGCTCGGCCGGGACGCCGGCAAGCTCGCCGACCTCGCCGGGCACGGGGTGGCCACCCGGCAGGTCGACTACACGGACCCCGGGTCGCTGCGCGCCGCGTTCGCCGGGGCCGACAAGCTGATGTTCGTCTCCGGCAGCGAGGTCGGGCAGCGCGTCGCCCAGCACCGCAACGTCGTCGCCGCCGCCCGCGAGGCCGGCGTCGGGCTGGTCGTCTACACCAGCATCGCCAACGCCGACCGCTCCGGCATGGTCCTCGCCGGGGAGCACCTCGCCACCGAGCGGGAGATCACCGCGTCGGGCCTGCCGTACGTGATCCTGCGCAACGGGTGGTACCTGGAGAACTACACCGACCAGCTCACGACGTACCTCCAGTTCGGGGTGACCGGCGCGGCGGGCGACGGGCGGGTCAGCGCCGCGACCCGCGCGGACTACGCCGAGGCCGCCGCCGCGGCGCTCACCGGCGCCGCCGAGGCCAACCGGGTGTACGAGCTGGGCGGCCCGGCGTTCACCCTGACCGAGCTGGCCGAGGAGGTGTCCCGGCAGACCGGCCAGGCCGTCGGCTACACCGACCTGCCGGCGGAGAAGCTCACCGAGGTGCTGGTCTCCGCCGGCCTGCCCGAGGGCTTCGCCGCCGTCCTGGCCGACAGCGACCTGGGCCTGGCCCGGGGCGAGCTGTACGTCGACGGCGACGACCTGGCGAAGCTGATCGGCCGCGAGCCGACCACCCTCGCCGAGGCGCTGCGCGCCGCGCGCTGAGCCGCCGCACGTGAGTCGCGCGCGCCGGCCGGTCCCGGGCCCGGCCGGCCCGTGCGAGATTCCCTCGCCGTCGCGGCTGCCGCCGCACCCGCGCCTGCTGGTACCGTCGCGAGGTGATCGTCGAGGAACACTGGTGGAACGGGGACGCGACCAAACGAGGGCGTCGCGACGTCTACATCCGCACCGATGGTCAGCGCTGGGAGGTCCAGGCGCAGATCGGTGGTGAGCACGGCCGCTCGAAGGTGCTGGAATGCTCCAGCCACAGCTCCGCGAGCATCCTCGCGGGGGCGTGGCGCGGAGGCAGCTCGGGCTGGCGCGAACTGCGACGCTGAGCGTCGCCCCCCGACGGGGGACGGGCGGCCGGCCCCGCGCGCCGGCCGCCGGTAGGCGTGCGCGGCGGCAGCGGCGAACGCCTATGCTCTGCTGGGGATTCGGACGGCGTGACCGGGGAGCAGTGAGCGGACCGAGGGCGGACAAGCTGCCGCACGCAAGCAGCAAGGCCGCGGTGCTGGACGCCATCCGGGCAGCCGGCACGATCAGCCGGGTGGGCCTGATCAGCGTGACCGGCTTCACCGCGCCCACCATCTCCAACCTCGTCCGCAAGCTCATCGACGAGGGCCTGGTCGTCGAGACCGGCCACGCCGAGTCGACCGGCGGGAAACGGCGGGTCCTGCTCCGGCTCAACCACACCTCCCGGTACGCGGTGGGCGTGTGCCTCGGCCAGGGCGTCATGACGTACGTCCTGACCGATCTGACCGGGATCGTGGTGGCCCGGATCTCCCGGCCCGGCGTCGGCGTCGAGGCGCCCGCGACGGTCGTCTCCCGGATCGCGGCCGAGATACCGACCCTCGTCGACAGCGTCGGCGTGGACCGGGCCCGGTTGGTCGGGGTGGGGCTGGTCTTCCCCGGCCCGCTCACCGGCCGGGGGGTCGCCGGCCTCAACCCCGAGCTGCGGCACTGGCGGGAGTTCCCGCTCGGCGCGGCGCTGGAGCAGGCGACCGACCTGCCGGTGGTGCTGGACAACGACGCCACAGCCGCCGCCCTGGGCGAACACTGGGCGGGCGGGTTCGGCACGGCGAGCGCCGCCGCCGCCCTCTACATGGGCAGCGGCCTCGGCGCAGGGCTGGTCATCGACGGGATCACCTATCGCGGACCGAGCGGCAACGCCGGCGAGCTGGGGCACGTCTGCGTGGCCGCGGACGGCCCGCCCTGCTGGTGCGGCGCGCGGGGGTGCGTGGAGGCCGTCGCCGGGCCCGCCGCCGTGGTCGCGGCGGGGCGGGCGGACGCCGGCCTGGCCCGGGCGCTCGGCCTCACGACCGGCGCCGGCCCGGCGGCGGTGGCCCGCGACTTCGCCGCGATCGGCCGCGCCGCCCGGCGCGGGGAGCAGCGGGCCCTGGCGCTGTGCGAGAGGTCCGCGCGGTACGTCGCGGCGGCCGCCCGCACCCTGGCCAACCTGATGGACCTGGAGGTCATCGTGCTGACCGGGCCGGGCTTCGCCGTCGCCGGCTCGGTCTACCTGCCCGTGCTCCGCCAGGAGCTGCACACGGTATTCTCCCGCTCCGCGCACCCCGTCGACGTACGGCTGTCCCGGTCCGCCGCCACCGCGTCCGCCGTCGGGGCCGCCGCCCTGGTCCTGGAGTCCGAGCTGGTCCCGTTCCACCGCGGGCTCCGGGTGTCGGAGAGCCTCGACGGGGAGTTCGCGCCGCTGCCCGGATCGGCCCGCTGACCTGTGATGGGGGGCGGAATGAGCACGACGAGCGCGGTCGGCCTGGTGCTCGCCCGGGCGCCCCGCCTGCTCGGCGCCGAGCCGTTCTTCATGGAGTTCATCTCCGGCATCGAGGAACGTCTCGCCGAACACGGCCGGTCGGTGCTGCTGCACATCGTCGCCGACCACGCCGCCGAGATCGCCGCCTACCGCCGGTGGGCACAGCTCCGGCTGGCCGAGGCCGTGGTGCTGGTGAACCCGACCGCCGCGGACCCCCGGCCGGCGGTCCTGCGCGACCTGGGCCTCCCCGTGGTCGTGGCCGGCGAGCCAGCCGGCGACACCCCGGCCGTGCGGCGCGACGACGTCGGCTCGGTACGGGCGGCGGTCGCGCACCTGGCCGGCCTCGGGCACCGCCGGATCGCGCGGATCAGCGGGCCGGACAGTCTGCGGCACACCCGCACCCGCACGGCCGCGTTGCTGGCCGCCGCCGCCCCGGCCGGCATCGACGCCGTGGTCCTGACCGGCGACTACTCGGAGGAGTCGGGCGCGGCGGCGACCGTCCGGCTGTTGCGCGACGGCGACCCGCCCAGCGCGATCATCTACGACAACGACCTGATGGCGGTCGGCGGCTTGGAGGTGGCCAGGGAGCTGGGCCTGGCGGTCCCCCGCGACCTGAGCATGCTCGCCTGGGACGACTCCAGCCTGTGCCGCCTGTCCTCCCCGCAGCTCACCACGATGAGCCTCGACGTGCACGAGTTCGGCGCGCTGGTGGCCGCCTCCGTGCTCGCCCTGCTCGACGGCGAGCCGGTCCGGGAACGGTGGTGCCCCACCGAGACGGTGATCGCCCGGCAGACCACCGGCCCCGCGCCGACCGGAAAGCAGGGCCGGACGTCAGCTTGACTTAGTGAGGTAAATAAACAAAGCTCTTCGATGCGCTCCCATCGACGATCCCCTCTCGACCACGAGGAGATCAGATGAGACATCGTCATGCCCTGCTGGCCGTCGGCACCACCGCGACCCTGGTCGCCGCCGGCCTGGCCGGGCTCACCTTCCCCGCCTCGGCCGCGGCCACCGGCTGCTCCGTGGCATACACCGTGCAGAGCCAGTGGACAGGCGGGTTCAGCGGGAACGTCGCCATCACCAACCTCGGCTCCGCCCTCACCGGCTGGACGCTGACCTTCGACTTCCCGACCAGCGGCCAGCAGGTCACCCAGGGCTGGAGCGCCGCCTGGTCGCAGTCCGGCACGAGCGTCTCGGCCGCCAGCCTGAGCTGGAACGGATCGCTGGGCACGGGCGGATCGACCACGATCGGCTTCAACGGCTCGTGGAGCGGCAGCAACCCCGTGCCGAAGTCGTTCGCGCTCAACGGCACGACCTGCACCGGCTCGGTGACCTCGCCGACCCCGGAGCCGACCACCACCCCGCCGCCGACGACCCCGCCGCCCACCACCCCGCCGCCCACGACCCCGCCGCCGACCGGGGCCGCGCCCGCGCTGAAGGTCTCCGGCAACCGGCTGGTGACGGCGAGCGGGGCGACCTACCGGCTGCTCGGAGTCAACCGGGCCAGCGGGGAGTTCGCCTGCGTGCAGGGCAAGGGCATGTGGGACAGCGGCCCCGTCGACCAGGCCTCGGTCAACGCCATGAAGGCGTGGAACATCCGCGCCGTGCGGATCCCGCTCAACGAGGACTGCTGGCTCGGCCTCTCCGGCTCGCCCAGCGGCGCGACGTACCAGCAGGCCGTCAAGGACTACGTGAACCTGCTCGTGGCCAACGGGATCAACCCGATCCTCGACCTGCACTGGACACACGGGCAGTACACCGGCAACATCTCCGCCTGCGCCGACGTCAACGCCACCTGCCAGAAGCCGATGCCCAGCATGCAGCACACTCCGCAGTTCTGGACCGGCGTCGCCAACGCCTTCAAGGGCAACGACGCCGTGGTGTTCGACCTGTTCAACGAGCCCTACCCGGACGCCGCCAACAACTGGTCGGACATGGCTGCCGCGTGGCGCTGCCTGCGCGACGGCGGCACCTGCACCGGCATCACCTACGAGGTCGCCGGCATGCAGGACCTAGTCGACGCCGTCCGGGCCACCGGTGCCGGCAACGTCCTGCTGGTCGCCGGCCTGACCTGGACCAACGACCTGAGCCAGTGGCTCACCTACAAGCCGAACGACCCGCTCGGCAACATCGTGGCGTCGTGGCACTCGTACAACTTCAACGCCTGCGTCACCGCCTCCTGCTGGGACAGCCAGATCGGTGCCGTCGCCGCGCAGGTGCCGGTGCACGCCGGCGAGATCGGCCAGGACACCTGCGCCCACGACTACATCGACCAGGTGATGACCTGGCTCGACGCCAAGCGGATCGGCTACACGGCGTGGACCTGGAACCCGTGGGGATGCAGCGGCGGCAACGTCCTCATCCAGGACTACAACGGCACCCCGACCAGCACCTACGGTGAGGGCTACAAGGCCCACCTGCTCTCCGTGACCCCGTAACGACGACAGCGTCGCCGGCCGGTGCGCCCCGCGAGCGGGGGCGTACGGCCGGCGACGCGCGGGGTGGGCGAGCCCCCCACCATCGTGATCTTGAACGATGGATCTAGGCGAACCGCTAGTAAATAGCCGGTACGGTCACCATCGAGTGATTCTTATCGGCGCGGGGGGGCACATGAGCCAGACGTACGGCCGCAGCCCGCTCTGGGAGCTCTACAACAACACCCAGGTCACCAGGGAGGCCGTCGGCGACCTGAGCAACTTCAAGTCCAGCGAGGTCAACTACAAGCTGGCGCTCTGGGACCCGCGGGTCAACGGTGTGCGCTATCTGAAAACGCTCGTCTTCACCCTCGCGGCGGGCCTGAGCCCGGGCAACTGGGCCCGGCTGCGCCGCATCGCCAACCGCGAGGTCGGCGATCCGTTCTCGATCACCTACGACGGCGAAGCGGTCTGCATGGACTACCTGCAGGCGGTGCTCGAGGTGGAGTTCATCGAGAGCCGGATGGCCCTCGACGGCGCGCGCATCCTGGAGATCGGCGCCGGCTACGGGCGGACCTGCCACGCGCTGCTGTCCAACCACGAGATCGCCGCGTACCACATCGTCGATCTGGAGAACTCGCTTGACCTGGCCAGCCGCTACCTCGGCGCGGTGCTGACCGACGAGCAGCTCGCCAAGGTGCACTTTCACGGCGTCGACCAGGCGGAGGCCGGCGGCGCCCTGCGGGAGCTCCGGTTCGACCTGGCCATCAACATCGACTCGTTCGCGGAGATGACCCCGGACACCGTCGGCGCCTACCTGGACCTCATCGCCACCCATGCCGACCACCTCTACGTCAACAACCCGGTCGGCAAGTACCTCGACAAGAGCCTGGACGGGCACTCGCAGGGCGACGCGGTCGTCCAGCTCGCGTTGCGGACCGGCCTGCTGAGGGACATCGTGGACATCTTCGACGACCGCGCCGTCGCGGCGCAGTCCCGCCGGTTCATCGACGCCTACCGGCCGGGCCGCGACTGGGCGCTGCTCGCAGATGCGAGAGCCGTCCCCTGGAGCTTCTACTGGCAGGCGCTGTACCGGTCCGGAGCTGCCGGGCGATGACGGACCGCCCGCTGATCGCGGTGCTCGGCGCCTCCGGTTTCGTGGGCTCGGCCGTCCTGACCGCGCTGGCCGACCGCCCGGTCACCGTCCGGGCGGTGTCCCGCCGATCCGCCGTGGCACCGGAGCCGGCCGCCGCGGATTTCGAGGTGGTCACCGCCGACCTCACCGAGACGGGCGCGGTCGCGGCGGCGGTCGAGGGCGCGGATGCCGTGATCAACCTGGTGCTCAACACCGCCGGGTGGCGCAGCGCCGACGGCGACGGCACCGCGGCTCGGGTGAACCTCGGCGTCGTCCATGACCTGGTCGAGGTCGCGCGGGCCGGGACCGGGCCACGGGTGGTCGTCTTCGCCGGCTCGGCGTCACAGGTGGGCCGGGCGCAGCGGATGCCCGTCGACGGGACCGAACCCGACCACCCGGAGACCGGATACGACCGGCAGAAGGCAGCCGCCGAAGCGCTGCTCGACCGGGCCTCCGCCGATGGCGTCCTCCGCGGGGTCACGCTGCGTCTGCCCACCGTCTTCGGGCCGGCCCGCCCGGGTGGCGGCGACGACCGCGGGGTCGTGTCGACGATGATCCGCCGCGCGCTCGCCGGCGAACCCCTGACCATGTGGCACGACGGCACCGTCCAGCGGGAGCTGCTCTACGTGGACGACGCGGCGAGCGCCTTCGTCGCCGCCCTCGACCATGCCGATGCGCTCGTCTGCCGGCACTGGCCGCTCGGCAGCCGCCGCGGCGAACCGGTCGGTGACCTCTTCCGGACGATCGCCGCGCTGGTCGCGGAGGAGACGGGGCGTCCGCCGGTGCCGGTCGTCTCCGTCGCGCCGCCCGCCAGTGCCCGGCAGACCGACTTCCACAGTCTGGTGGTCGACGCATCCGCTTTCACCGCCGTGACCGGATGGCGCGCCCGGGTGGATCTTCTGCACGGCCTACGCCGTACGGTGCGGTCCCTGAGCGAAACGCGCCTCGATCTCGGCGCAGGTCTCGTACCGGGGGAGCACCCCGGCCGCGTGGGCCTGGGCGAAGGTGATCGCGGTCCGGTCCCGATCCGACAGGATCGGCTCGATGTCGGCGGGAACGGGCAGGCCGAGCGCGTCGTCGAGCGGTGACAACGCCCGTTCGTTCTCGAAGACGTACTCCGTGGAGAGCAGGTACGACATCACCGTGTCGTCCATCAGGGCGACGAACATGTGCGCCACCCCCGTCGGCAGGTACAGCGACCTGAAGTCCTGGGAGTCGAGGACCACGCTGTCCCAGCGCCCGAAGGTCGGCGATCCGACCCGGACGTCGAGCACCACGTCGAGGACCCGGCCGTACGGGCACGAGACGAACTTGGCCGAGCCGGGCGGCGTCGTGGTGTAGTGCAGCCCGCGGACGACGCCGCGGCGGGAGACGCTGTAGCTGGTCTGCGCCACGGGGAACAACGGATGTCCGAGCGTCTCGGTGAAGACCGAGTCCAGGTACGGGGACACGAAGACCCCCCGCGGGTCGGGAAAGACCCGCGGGGTGAAGACGTACGCGCCCTCGACGGCGAGTTCGGTTGCTACCTGCACGGCCCCACTCAATCCCGCACGTGAACGTGCGGCACGTACAGGATCCAGGCCCCGCCGGCCTGCCGGAACGCCTGTTCCTTCGCCATGATCTCGTCGGCGTGGTTCCACGCGAAGAGCAGCGCGTAGTCCGGCGGGTCGGTCGGGAACTCGCTCGCCGGATGAACCGGGATGTGCGTGCCCGGGGTCAGGCGGCCCTGTTTGGCGGGCGTCGTGTCGTACACCCGCGACACCAGGTCCGGCCCGATGCCGCAGAAGTTCGCCACGGTCGCGCTCTTGGCGGTCGCCCCGTAGGCCACCACCCGTTTGCCCTCCGCCGTCAGCCGTTCGAGCAACGCCCGCAGGTCGTCGCGGATCCGGCCGACCTGGGCAGCGAACTGGTCCAGCCGGGCCAGCGTCGCGACGCCGCCCGCGTCCTCCTCGGCGATCAGCGCGGCCACCCGGTCCGCCGGGCGGCGTGCACCCGCACGGGCCAGCGTGTAGCGGACCTCGCCGCCGTGCACGGCCAGCCGGTCCACGTCGACCAGCTCGAACCCGAACGACGCGGCCAACGCCTGCACGGAGCGCGCCGAGAACAGGAAGAAGTGCTCGTCGTAGATCTGGTCGAACGACGTCTTCGCCAGGATGTCGCCCAGGTAAGGGTCCTCGAAGACGAAGACGCCGTCCGGCCCGAGCAGCGCGTCGACACCCCGCAGGATCGAGTCGAGGTACGGGATGTGGCAGATGGTGTTCGCCGCGAAGATCACATCTGCGGGGCCGTCGCTCGCGCGTACCTCACGGGCGGTGGACTCCTCGAAGAAGTCCCCGCGTACCCGAAGGCCCTTGGCCCTTGCCGCTTCGGCGACCTTGCCCGACGGCTCGAAGCCCAGGTGCCGGACGCCGGCCTCGTGCACGGTCCGCAGCATCACCCCGTCGTTGCAGCCGATCTCGACCACGAACGGGTCCGGGCCGCCTGCCTCCGTCTCCAACAGGTGCCGGGCGGTGTCGGCGAAGTGCTTCTGCATGACGGCGGAACCGGACGAGTAGTACGGGTAGTCCTCGTGGAACATCCGCTCCCGGGGGACCTCCTGCATGAGCTGCACCATCGTGCACGTCTCGCAGAGGCCGACGGCGAGTTGGAAGAAGTACTCCTGCGGGATCTCCGGTTCGGTCAGGAAGCGGTCGGACAGTGGCTGGCGGCCGAGGTCGAGGAACTGCACGACGGTTCCACCGCAGGCGCGGCAGGTGGCCTGTGGCCGTGCCCGGTCGGCTGGGCTGATCATGGGTGGCGTCCTCCAGTGCTACCGGCGGCTCAGAGCGTCGTGAGTACGTCGCGCAATGCACCTATCACCGTGTCCTGCACGTCGACCGGCAGGGACGGGTACATGGGCAGGGAGAAGATCTCGTCGGCGATCCGCTCGGTGACCGGCAGCGATCCGGCGGCATAGCCGAGCTTCGAGAAGCCGGTCATGGTGTGCACCGGCCACGGGTAACTGATGTTCAGCGTGATTCCACGCCGCTTCAGTTGCTCCAGGATCGCGTCCCGCTGCGGATGACGGACGACGTAGAGGTAGAAGACGTGTTCGTTGGCGTCGGCGAGGGCGGGCAGGACGAGCCCGGTCGCCTCGGCGATGTCGCCCAGCCCGGCGGCGTAGCGCTCGGCCACCGCGCGGCGGCCGGCGATGTACTCGTCGAGCCGGCGCAGCTTGCGCCGGAGAATCTCCGCCTGCACCTCGTCCAGCCGGCTGTTGTGGCCGGGCGTCTGCACGACGTAGTACACGCTCTCCATGCCGTAGTAGCGCAGTTGGCGCAGGTCACGGTCCACGGTCTCACTGCCGGTGAGCACGGCGCCGCCGTCACCGTAGGCGCCCAGCACCTTGGTCGGATAGAAGGAGAAGGCCGCCGCGTCGCCCATGGTCCCGGCGAGCTGCCCTGCGTGCCGTGCGCCGTGCGACTGCGCGCAGTCCTCCAGCACCAGCAGCCCGTGCTCGCGGGCCAGCCGCTGCAGCGGCGCCATCTCCACGCACTGGCCGTAGAGGTGGACGGGCAGCAGAGCCTTGGTCGCCGGGGTGATCACGTCGGCCACCTGGGTCGTGTCCATCAGGTAGTCGTCCGGCCGGATGTCCACGAAGACCGGGATCGCGCCGACGGCGTCGATCGCCAGCACGGTCGGCGCCGCCGTGTTGGCCACGGTGACCACCTCGTCGCCGGGCCCCACGCCCAACGCCTGCAGGGCCAGCTTGATCGCGTTGGTGCCGTTGTCCACCGTGACGCAGTGCGCCACGTCGTGGTACGCGGCGAACTCGCTCTCGAAGCCGAGCACGCTGCGGCCGAGCACGAGGTTGCCCGACTCGAAGACCGTCTCCACCGCGTCGAGCAGGTCGGCCCGTTCCTTCTCGTATTCCGGCAGGTAGTCCCACACTCGGATGGTCATGTTCACCTTTCTCCCGCCGGATCCGGGGAGCGGAGCGCCCGAACGCTCATGTAGTCGTTGTCCCGGTCCGCGCCCAGCGCCTGGCCGCTCAGGTAGTCGACGCCATCCACATAGCTGTAGGGCTGCATGAACCCACCGGCCCGGACGTCGCGGTAGAGCCGTGCCAACGGGTGCTGCCCGTCGTACGCCTGGCCGCCGAGCAGCGAGAGGCAGTCGTCGACGACCGCCGGGGCCAGTTCGTTGACGGTCATCTTCGCGTACTGGAACGGGGTCATCATCCCGCGCCCGCGCTCGTCGAGATCGCCGGTCAGGTCCGCGGATAGGAGGTCCGCGTTGAGCAGCGCGGCGCCGGCGACGGCCCGGAGCGTGTACAGCCGCGTGTCGATGCCGGCCACCAGGGCGAGGGCGGCCGCCGGCCGCGATCGACGGCGCGCGTACGTCTCGACGGCGAGGTCCCGCGCGGCCTGCGCGACACCGGCGTAGATCCCGAGCATGGTGATCGAGCTGACCGTCTGCCCGGCCAGGACGGCGTCCCGGCGCGCGCCGGCCGGCCCGCGGTCGAGAACGTGGTCGGCGGCGACCGGACAGTCGTGGAAGCTGACGTCGAGGGTGCCGGAGGCCCGCATGCCGAGGCCGTCCCAGTGCGTGCCGACGGTCAGCCCGGGCGCGTCGCGCCGCACCACCGGAACGGCCAGCACCACGTTGCCGTCGGCGTCCCGGCGCTGGGCGTGCACGAAGAAGTGGGTACCGATCGGCGCCATGCTGACCAGGATCTTGCGGCCGTTGAGCAGCCAGCCGCCGGAACCGTCGGCGGTCAGTTCGGTGAGGACGCCCGGCGCGTCCTTCAGGGCCCCGCAGACGGCGGCCTCCCCCGTCGCCATCGCCCGCAGCAGCCGCTCGGCCAGCGCCCGCACCGGCGGGGAGCCGTGCATCCATTCGTAGGTCAGGGTGAGCCCGCGGCTGAGCTGGACGTGCAGTGCCAGGGCGGTGGAGGCGTCCGCTTCGGCCAGGCGCATCAGGGCGACGGCGACGTCGTACAGGCGGTGGACGCCGAGCCCGCCGAGCGCGGTGGGCACGGTCGCGCCCATCAGGCCGAGCTTGGCCAACTGCCCGAACACCTCGACCGGGAACGTGCCGTCCCGGTCGTTGTCACCGGCCTCCGACCGGATCTGCGGGAGCACGCCGGTCAGCAGGTCGACCATGGTGCGGCCTTCCGGTGTGCTCGGTGCCCGCAGGTCTCCCACCACCGGCGAATTCGCCGTGTCTGTAGCCATCGCCCGCTTCCTTTTGCACTATTCCGACCCTGGTCGCCTACCCGCGACCGAAACCACCATTGCATGGCTGACGGCCGGGAACGACGCCAACGCACATGCGGCCCGCGAATGTGTGGACACCGGTTAGCGTAGGCCCTCCAGTAGCCGGTGGCGGTGAAGTCTAGGCGTATCACTCGAGCTTCAATGCGGGGCCGTTTCCGGCCTGTGCCGACGAGCCGTTCCCATATACATTCGGCGGACACACACGGAGGGCCTCGTGAAGATACTGTTTATCGCAGGGCCGACGAAGTCAATTCCTTCTTCCGCCACGGATCCCCGTCCATGCGCGTCCTCGTGACAGGTGGCGCCGGCTTCATCGGCTCACACCTGGTCGACGCCCTGCTGGAGCGCGGCGACACCGTCACCGTGGTCGACGACCTCTCCACCGGCCGGCGCGGCCGGTTGGCCGTCCGTGTCACCTTCCATCAGGAGTCCATCACCGACGGGAGGGCTCTCACCGCGATCGTGGCGGACGCCCGTCCGGACCTGATCTACCATCTCGCCGCGCAGGCCGACGTCCGCACCTCGGTCGCGGATGCCAGCGGCGACACCGGGGTCAACGTGCTCGGCACCGTCAACGTCCTGGAGGCGGCCCGAACCGTCGGGGCCCGGGTGGTGTTCGCCTCCACCGGCGGAGCCCTGTACGGGGCGATCAGCGCGATCCCGTCACCCGAGGACGCCCGCCCGGAGCCTGCGGCGCCGTACGGCGCCGCCAAGTACTGCGCGGAGCAGTACGTGGCCCTCTACAACCGGCTGTACGGCACCGCCCACGCGGTCCTGCGACTGGGCAACGTCTACGGCCCGCGCCAGGATCCCGCCGGCGAGGCGGGCGTGGTGTCCATATTCTGCGGGAACCTGCTCTCCGGCCGCCGGCCCACGATCTTCGGCGACGGCAAGCAGACCCGCGACTACGTCTACGTGGCCGACGTGGTCGAAGCGTTCCTGGCCGCGGCCGAGCACGGCGGCGCGGGCGTGTGGAACATCGGCACCGGCACCTCCACCAGCATCCTCGAGTTGCTGGAGGTGATCGCCGCGACGGCCGACCGGGCGGTCCAGCCGGTGTTCGCGGCCGCCCGTCTCGGCGAGCTCCAGCATTCCGCCCTCGATGTGACCCGGGCCGGCCGGGAGTTGAACTGGACCGCACGGACAGCGCTCGCCGAGGGAATCGCCAGGGCCTACCAGTGGATCAGGGACCAGGACGGTTGCGACGTCGAGGCATGAGCGGCCCGGCCCCAAGCTCGTTCCCGGCGGGTGCGTAGCGGCGCTGCGGCGCCCGCCACACCCATTGCTACCCTGGCGTGCGGAGAGATCGGAGCAGGGTGGGCTATCGGTACGAGACGACACGGGACGACTACGGCGATCTCGCGAGCGGGGCGGTTCTCCGGTCCGCCCCGGGCTTTCCCGCCTTCCCCGTGCGGCTCGCGTCCGAGGTGTTCCAGCACGCGCTCGACGTGCGCGGCGGCACCGACCCGGTGGTCCTGTGGGATCCGTGCTGCGGCAGCGGTTACCTGCTGACCGTGCTCGGGATTCTGCACCGGCGGTCGATCGCGAGACTGCTGGCCTCGGACATCGACGCCGACGCGGCCCTGACATTGGCGGCAGCCAATGTCGGTCTGCTCGCCGAGGGTGGCCTGGCGGCACGGGCTGCGGAGTTGACCGAGCGGGCTCGACGCTTCGACAAGCCCGGCTACGCCGAGGCCGCGGCGGCGGCCGGACGGCTGAGCCGCCGGCTCGAGGCTGCCGGCGGCCCCCTGCCGTACGCCGTCCGACAGGCCGACGTCTTCGACCCGACGGCGCTGGCCTCGGCGGTCGGGGGCAGCGAACCGGATCTCGTCGTGACGGACGTCCCGTACGGCGAACAGACGGAGTGGACCGGCGGTCATGCCGGTCGGGGCCTGCACGGAATGCTCACCGCCGTTGCTTCGGTGCTTCGACCGGCCGCGGTGATCGCGGTGATCGTGCGGGGCCGCCGGGTTCCGCCGATCGGGGCGGCACGCCCCCGGCGAAAACTGAGGGTGGGCACACGAGCGGCGGCCCTGTTCGTGGCGGCCGACCTCAACGACGCCGGGCCGGCCCACCCGTAAGCGTGACGGATTGCCGGTTCTTCGCGCACGGCTGCACCCTCTAGTGAGCTCCCTATATTGCATTCGAGAAGGGTGATCCCTGCTCCATTTTCCAGTACCGTGAGTCACGGCAACGGGACATGCCTTTCCTCGGGGCAACCCGGTAGTTCGCCATCCCTCGACGCGATCACATCGAGGGTTGGTCACAGGGGCTGGAGATTATCCTGACTAGGCGAGCGCTGATCACAGGGATTACCGGTCAGGACGGTACTTATCTTTCGCGGCACCTCCTGGCCGCTGGATATGACGTCTATGGAATGGTGCGCGGCCAGAATTCGCCGAGCGCCCGCTGCGGCCGGCAGGTGCACCCCGACGTCCGGCTTGTCAACGGCGACCTGATGGACCAGTCGAGCCTGATCTCGGCGGTGGACAGGGTTCGGCCGGACGAGATCTACAATCTCGGCGCACTGTCCTACGTCCCCACCTCGTGGCGGCAGCCCAACACCACGGCGGAGATCACCGGGACGGGCGTGGTGCGCATGCTCGAAGCCGTCCGGATCGTCGCAGGCATCACCAGCTCGCGTACCCCCGGCCCGGGTCGGCCACGCTTCTATCAGGCCTCGTCGTCCGAGATGTTCGGCAAGGTACGGGAGACCCCCCAGAATGAGCTGACGCCCTTCCACCCACGCAGTCCGTACGGCGTCGCCAAGGTGTTCGGCCACTACACCGTGCAGAACTACCGCGAGTCGTACGGCATGTACGCGGTATCCGGCATGCTCTTCAACCATGAATCACCCATCCGCGGACCGGAGTTCGTGACGCGAAAGGTGTCGCTGGGCGCGGCGGCGGTGAAACTGGGGCTCCGGGACTCGTTGCGACTGGGCAATCTGATGGCCGAGCGGGACTGGGGTTTCGCCGGCGACTACGTCCGCGGCATGTCGATGATGCTCGCCCAGGACGAGCCTGACGACTACGTCCTGGGCACCGGGATCGCGCACAGCGTGCGGGAGCTGGTCGAGCTGGCCTTCGCCCACGTCGACCTGGACTGGCGTGACCACGTCGTCCTCGACGAGGCGCTCCAGCGTCCGGCCGAGGTCGACCTGCTCTGCGCCGACGCGACGAAGGCCCAGCAGCGCCTCGGCTGGAAGCCGACGGTCTACTTCGAGGAGCTGGTCGGGATGATGGTCGACAGCGATCTCCGGCTGCTGTCGGGTCCGCAGTGCAGTGAGGGCGGCGTCATTCGCGAGCTGGCCGATCTGTGGTGAGCGAGCTTCCCGCGTTGTCCGAGGGCAAGCTCATGACGTCCGGGGACGACCCGATGGAGTGGTGGGAGCCGGCGGCGGGCGGGGTGAGCCCCGCCTTCCGGTCCTGGCTCGCCGAACGGTCGACGATGACCTCCTGCGAGGTCGAGCGGATCCGGCTGGACGAGCTGCGTGGTTGGGCGTTCGACGAGACCACCGGCAACCTGGCGCACGAGAGCGGCCGCTTCTTCGTGGTCGAGGGCGTGCACGTGCGAACGACGTACGGTGCGGTGGCGGAGTGGTACCAGCCGATCATCAACCAGCCGGAGATCGGGATTCTCGGCATGTTGATGAAGCTCGTCGACGGCGTCCCGCACTGCCTGTTGCAGGCGAAGGTCGAGCCGGGCAACATCAACATGATGCAGCTGTCGCCCACCGTGCAGGCGACCCGCAGCAACTACACGCGGGTCCACGGGGGCGGCGGCACGAGGTACCTCGAATACTTCACCCGGCCGGGCGCCGGACGGGTCCTGGTCGACGTGTTGCAGTCCGAGCAGGGCTCCTGGTTCCTGCACAAGCGGAACCGCAACATGGTCGTGCTGGTCGACGACGTGCCGCCCTCCGACTACCACTACTGGCTGCCGCTGCACGAGGTTCGGCGGCTCCTGCGCATCGACGTACTGGTCAACATGGACACCCGTTCCGTGCTGTCCTGCCTGCCGTCGACCTTCTTCGCCGGCTCGGGAGCGGTCCCCGCGAACTCCGCCATGGCCGCCGCGCTGGCCCGGTCCGCCAGCGGCGAGGGTCCGTCGCACCGCTCCACGGAGGCGGTGCTGAGCTGGTTCACCGAGGCCAAGAGCCGGCACGAGCTGGCGGTGAGCCGGATCTCGCTCCGCGACCTGCGCGGCTGGCGGCGCACGCCGTATGAGATCTCCCGCGAGGACGGTCGACACTTCAGCATCGTCGGGGTCACGGTACGCATCGACAACCGTGAGGTCACCGAGTGGAGTCAACCGTTGCTGCATCCGCGGCAGCGGGGGATCATCGCATTCGCGCTCAGGATCATCAATGGGGTGGCGCACGTGCTGGTGCACGCTCGGTTCCAGGTGGGGCTGCTGGATGCCATGGAGATGGGACCCACGGTCCAGTGCACGCCGAGTGCGGATGCCGAACAGCGGCCTCCCTTCCTCGACCTGATACTCAACGCCCCGAGCGAGCGGATCCTGTTCGACACCGTCCTCGCGGAGGAGGGCGGCCGGTTCTACCGCGCCGAGAACCGCTACATGCTGGTGGAGGTCGGCGACGACCTTCCGGTGGTGCCGGACACCTTCTGCTGGGTCGCCGTCCATCAGCTCGCCACGCTGTTGCGGCACGGCTACTACCTCAACGTCGAAGCACGCAGTCTGCTTGCCTGCCTGCACAGCCTGTGGTGAGTGAGGTGCCCCAGCGAGCGGTGGTGAACGATCCGATCCGGTTCGGCGTACTGGGATGTGCCGACATCGCACGGCGGCGGACCCTGCCGGCGATCCTGCGTGAGCCGACGACCGAACTCGTCGCCGTCGCGGCCCGGGAACAGGCGAAGGCCCGTGCGTTCGCCGGTCAGTTCGGCTGCGCGGCTGCCGCCGATTACCGCTCGCTGCTGAGCCGGCCGGACGTGGACGCGGTGTATATTCCCCTGCCCGCCGGGTTGCACCACGAATGGGTCGGCCGGGCGCTTGAGGCCGGTAAGCACGTCCTGGTGGAGAAGCCGTTGACCACACGCTACGCCCACACCGTGGCGATGGTGGAGAGCGCCCGGTCCCTCGGCCTCGCCCTGATGGAGAATCTGACCTTTCTCCGGCACGGTCTGCACAGCGCGGTCCTGGATCTGCTGGAGGGCGGCGAGATCGGCGAACTGCGCGAGGTCAACGCCGCGTTCGGATTCCCTCCCCTCGGCCCGGACGACATCCGCTACCGGCCGGATCTGGGCGGTGGGGCGTTGCTCGACACAAGCATGTATCCGCTGAGCGCCGCCCGCCTCTTCCTCGGTCCCGAGCTGGAGGTCGTCGGCGCGACGCTGAAACTGGACCCCGAACGCGGCGTCGACGTGTCCGGCAGCGCCCTGCTGTCCACTCCGGACGGCCGGACCGCCCAGTTGACCTTCGGCTTCGAGCACGCGTACCGGTCGGACTATGTGCTGTGGGGCAGCGAGGGGCGGATCGTCGTCGAACGCGCCTACACGCCCCCTGCCACGCGACGGCCCGTCATCAGGCTGGAACACGAGGAGGTCAGGCGGGAACTGACCCTTCCGTCGGAGGATCAGTTCGCCAACACGCTGCGTGCCTTCGTCGGAGCCGTCGCAGTCGCGGGTCAGCGTGCCGCCGAGACGGTGGAGATCTGCGCCCGGGCTCGCCTGATCGATGAAATTCGGGTCAAAGCAGGGCAACCGCGCGTGCGGCTGCCCCACGAGGTCTGAGGCACGGCGAGACCACGGCCGCACCGGAGAGGCGCGCGCCGGCCCCCTTGCGGGCCCCGCAGAACGGGCGAAGCGTTCGGACGACTCGAAAGCCGCCTTAGCCCCCTAGAGGTCATCGATGGCGAAAACGCCCAGCTCAACGGCCGATCCAGGCCCCGGAGACTAGGTGTTCCACTAAGCCTCGGCATGAGCCGAGAGTGCCCATTCCGCGACTCAGCGTAGCGTTCGATCCATTGGTGGCCCCTACGGCCAAGCCGCTGGACCACCCCGCACGCGGCCCGGAGCAGGGCGTACCCCGGAACGCAGGCATCGATGGACCCGCATGGGTTAATTCCGATCAGAGAGCGACAACGGTCGATCATCTACACGATCAGGACGGGCAATACGTGCAACTTTCGGTTACACTACTGCCACGTTAGGTCAGTTCTGGGAGTGGCCACACGGGTGACCTACGTATCGATCGCAGGCAAAGCGGGGGTGCGACTGCTACGGGATGTTTACTGTCAGCTAGGTTTTCCGACACCTTCAGCTCAACTCCGATGGCGGGTGAACCGGCTGCGCCAGCTTGCCGCACCCGGCAACCAATCGTCTCGGAATCCGCTGGTCGCGCGACGCTTTCTGCCGAATGTCCGGACCCAGCACCGCGTTACGTCGGCCGGCCGCCGGTTCGGTGGCCTCCATCGGGTTGAGCACGCCTGCGTCCGGCTGATTCACGGCCGGTTCGGCCTGGCCCAAGCGTTGGAAGACGACACCGTGACGCAGTGCGCCGTTCCATCGACCCGTCTTGCGAATCAAGCCATGGTAGGGATTGGAGATGAAACTGTGGGTCTGAAGCTTCCCCTCTCCGAGTTGGATGCCCGCATCATCGAAAGCATCGCAGCGGGTGAGCGCACCGTGCATATCGCGAACAAGGTCTACCTGAGCCGCCAGGGCGTCGAATACCACGTCAGCAAGTTGTTGCAGCGGCTACGTGTGCCCAATCGGCCCGCACTCATCGCCAAGGTGTATTCGATGGGCATCCTTTCGGTGGGGACCTGGCCCCCGGAGGTTTGCCGGGAAAGGCTCGACTGAGCGGAACGGAAACCAGCCCGTGCAACCCCATGACCCATCGGCAGGGACGATTCGAGGTCTCATGGAAACGAAGAAAAAAGGGCCCTCCGATTATCCGATGGTAGTGGCTATATGCGCATTCAGTGTCGAGAATGTGCGTAAGCACCTACACCACAACCTGGCCCAACTGTCCGGTGACGAGTACTTCGTGCAGTTGGACCGGCCGAGCACTCCGGAGGCGGAGTCGGTCGCGGCCGAGGTGGATGCCGCCGGCGGAACGATGCGCGTTCTCGGCGCCACCGGCGGCCTGTCCGCCTCGCGGAATCTCATGTTGGCCCGGTGGCCGAATCACCACGTGATGTTCGTCGACGACGACGTCCGGCTGGACGCCAAGGCCGTCACGGCGGTCCGCGAGAGCCTGCGCGCGGGCACCCACGTCGTCGGCACTCGGCTCGCCCGCCCACCACGCCCCCTGCCCTGGTACGTGACGTCCGGTCAGTTCCACCTGCTCGGCTGGCACCGGGACGACCGCGAGATCAAGATCTGGGGTGCCTGTATGGCGGTGGACACCGCCTTCGCCCATGCCAACGGCCTCGACTTCGATCTCGCGTTGAGCCGGACGGGTGGCAACCTCCAGTCCGGCGAGGACACCACGTTCGTCAAGCTCATGAAGGAGGCGGGGGCCCGGGAGCAGCTCCTGCCGGACTGCTCCGTGACGCACGACGTGGATCCCGCCCGGCTGACCCTGCGCTACCTGCTGCGGCGGGCGTACTGGCAGGGTCGGTGCGAGTCACGGCGTGGCCAGGCGTGGGCGGGGTTCCGGAAGGAGTGGGACCGGCATCGCAGCGCGCCGGAGTCCCGCCTGCGCCTGCCGCTGGCGTGTCTCTACGGTGCCGTGACCGCGTGGGGCGTCCTTCATGATCAGCTCCTGCTGAGGTGGGGGCGTGATCATCGCTCGGCGGCGGTCTGATGCGCGAGCACGTGTTCCCAGCATCCACGTACGCCGTCCGTCAGACCGATCCTGGCCCGCCAGCCGAGGGTCTCGTGTGCCAGCGAGGAGTCCAGCCAGTTGCCACCTCTGTCGAACTGGCGACCGCCTTCCCAGATCACCTCGATCCGCTGGTCGACCACGGTCGACACCACCGCGAGCAGATCGGCCAGGGAGGTGGGCGCCCCTGAGCCGACGTTCAACACGGTCGGGATTCCCTCCGGACCGGTGGTGGCCGTACGGCGGTGCACGGCCTTGAGGATCTCGGCGACGTCGTCCACGTGCACGTAGTCGCGGACCACCTCCGGATCACCGAAGACCCGGATCGGCTGCCGCCTGGCCGCGGCGTCCAGCCAGTGCGACAGCACGCCGTAGCCGTGCGCCGGGCGCTGACCGGGCCCATAGACGTTGCTGAGCCGCAGGATCACGGGACGGACATGGTCGGCGTGACCCAACAGCTCGCGTTCCAGCCCGAGCTTGGCGCGCCCGTACGCCGACGTGGGCCTGGTCAACGCCGATTCGTCGTACGGCGGGCACGCGTCCGGCGAATACACCGTGCCGCCTGAGCTGGCCAGTACGAACACCGGGAAGGGGGCGGAGTGCCGCAGGGCCGTCAGGACGTCGACGAGCAGCCTGCGCTCGGCGACGATCAGTTCCGGATGGCGCTCGGCGAGCGCCGGGCTCAACCGTGCGGCGAGGAACAGTACGATCTCGGCGTCGCACAGGCCGGCAGCCGGGCGCCCGTCGACCACCGGCGGGTGCGCCTGGTTGAAGCGGGCGACCGGGTGCCCCGCGCGGGTCAGTTGGGCCACGAGCCGGGACCCGATGAACCCGGTGGCGCCGATGACGGCCGTCGGGCATCTCCTCACCTGGGCTGCCGTCACGACGACTCGGCGCGAGTGACCGGGCGCAGGCCCGTGGCCGAGAAACGAGCCAGGGCCGCCAGCGTGGCGACGACGGACACCCGTTCGTCGTCACCGGCCGGCGGCGCGGTCCGGACGGCGCGGAGCGACGTGTACGCCCGGATCAGGTCGGGGTGGACGCCGGACGGCGGCCGGTAGCCGGGGTCCGCGCGGACGAAGGCGACCGGGCAGCCGAGCGCCCGCGCCGGTAGGACGTCGTGGTCGTGCCGGTTGCCGACGACCAGCAGGTCGGCGGGGGCGACACCGAGGTGCTCCAGGGCGATTCCCAGCAGCGCCGGATCGGGCTTGGCGACGCCCACGAGCGAATCGAGGAAGACCCCCGCGCAGGCCGCTGTCAGTCCCCAGGCATCCAGCACCCGCGCGCACTCCGGGGGCTGGTTGGCGACGATCACCGTCGGGACCTCGCGGGCCAGCGTCACCGCCGCCCGGACCGCGCCCGGCATCTCCTGGGCGAGTTCGTGCCAGGCCCGGCGAATCTGCGCCCAGGCTCGGGCGGCGGCCGGCGAATGCAGCAGCGTCCGGCCTGCGGCTCCGTCGTCCGGGGATTGGTAGAAACGCTCGACATGCTCGATGAAAACGGACCGGGTGATCGCCGGGTCGTCAGATCGGAGCAGATCGTACGTCGCTTGCAGCCACGCCAGCTCGAACGGCTCATCGTAATAGATGACCCCACCGACATCCAGCGCGATGGCACCGTATTCGGTCATCGTCAATGACTCCCGTGCCTTCGACAACATCCGCGTGATCCTCGCACGGTCCATCGTGACCGATCGAGCCCTCGGCTGCCGATCCGACATCTCGCCGGCGGATTCTAGGTCTTTCCCTATTCGCCGATGGTCGTCGGATCGGCGGCCACGCCCGCCGCCCATGCCCGGTGCGCG
Source organism: Micromonospora sp. WMMD712 (assembly GCF_029581295.1). Lineage (NCBI taxonomy): Bacteria > Bacillati > Actinomycetota > Actinomycetes > Micromonosporales > Micromonosporaceae > Micromonospora > Micromonospora sp. WMMD712. The sequence goes on along the minus strand of NZ_CP120743.1, from coordinate 5,466,563 downwards.
TCCACACCAACCACCGCAAGCCGGGCACCCGCACGACCGGGCGGGGGTCCGGTTCCGGATCGCCTCGCGGGAGGCCCTGCCGGGGGCGCGTCAGAAAATGTCTAGGAGAAGTTCTATATCACTGTCATATAGACCGTTTGTAGAGTTCGTTGGATCGCCGTATGGGATATGGAGTCTGACGCGCGGTACGCCGCCCGGAGTCGCGGCGACCGGCCCGGTCGCGGCAGTCCTCGATCCGCCGCGGGGCGCAACCCGCCCGAGGCGATGCCCACCCGACCGTCCGTTCAGGCAATCGACAACAGGGGATATTCGTGGAACCGAAAGCAATCAAGCCGCTCGCGGGTGCCTCTCCATCGGTCGCGGTCATCGGCATCGGTTGCCGGTTCCCCGGCGACGTCAATTCCCCGGACGGCTTCTGGGACCTGCTCGCCGGCGGGCACAACACCACCGGCGAAGTGCCGGCCAGCCGATGGGAGCCGTACCGGGACCTGGGGCCCGAGTTCGAGAACGCCGTACGCCGGGCTAACCGTTCGGGCAGCTTCCTGAACGAGATCGACGGCTTCGACGCCGACTTCTTCGGCATCTCGCCACGCGAGGCCGAGCTGATGGATCCCCAGCAGCGACTGCTGCTGGAGGTGGCCTGGCAGGCCCTGGAACACGCGGGCATCGCACCGCGCGAGCTGGCCGGCACGGACACCGGTGTCTTCGCCGGTGCCTGCACCTACGACTACGGTGCCCACCAGCTCGAGAACCTCCCGTACATCGACGCCTGGACCGGGATCGGCGCCGCCGCCTGCGCGCTCTCCAACCGCGTCTCCCACGTGCTGGACCTACGGGGGCCGAGTCTCACCGTGGACACCGCGTGTTCGGCCTCGCTGGTGGCCCTGCACCTCGCCGCGCAGAGCCTGCGGCTGGGCGAGAGCACGGTGGCTCTGGTCGGCGGCGTCAATCTCATCGTCTCCCCGGGCCAGTCCATCACTCTCGGCGCCGCGGGTGCGCTGGCCCCGGACGGGCGGAGCAAGTCCTTCGACGCCACCGCCGACGGGTACGGCCGCGGCGAGGGCTGCGGCGTCGTCGTGCTGAAGCTTCTCGCCGATGCCGAGCGCGACGGAGACCGGGTGTTGGCGGTGCTGCACGGCAGCGCCGTGAACCAGGACGGTCGCACCAACGGGATCATGGCCCCGTGCGGGCAGGCCCAGGAGCACGTGATGGAACGGGCCCTGCGCAGCGGCGGGATAGCGCCCGGCTCGGTCGACTACGTCGAGGCGCACGGCACGGGCACTCCGCTCGGCGACCCGATGGAGGCCGCCGCGATCGGTGCCGTGTACGGGCACGCTCGCGCCGACGGCGAGCCCTGCCTGATCGGTTCGGTCAAGGCCAACATCGGCCATCTGGAAGGCGCTGCGGGCATCGCCGGAGTGATCAAGGCGGTGCTCGCCCTGGACCGCGCCGAGATACCGGCCACCCCGGTCGTCACCGACGTCGATCCGGCCATCGCCTGGGACGCGCTGAACGTCCGCGTGGTGACCCGTCACCGGTCCTGGCCCGATCGCGGGAGACCGCGCCGGGCCGGCGTGTCCGGCTTCGGGTACGGCGGGACGGTGGCCCACGTCGTGCTCGGGCAGGCCCCACCGCGCACGCGACGGGAGCGCAGCCCGCTGACCGGTGAGTCCCTGTTCCCGATCTCCGCGTCCTCGGCGGCGTCGTTGGCCGAGCAGGCGTCGGCGCTCGCCGGCTGGCTCTCCCGGGACGCCGACCTGGCCTCCGTGGGACACACCCTGGCGATGCGGCGTTCGCATCTCGCGTACCGGGCGGTCGCCGTGGCCGCCGACGCGGACGGTCTCGGTGCCGCGCTACACGGCCTGGCCGCGGGCGAACCGGTCGACGGCGTGGTCACGGGATCGCCGCTCGGGGACCCTCCGAAGCTGCTCTGGGTCTTTTCCGGCCACGGTTCCCAGTGGGCGGGGATGGGCCGGGAACTACTCGTCACCGAACCGGCGTTCGCAGGGGTGGTCGACTCCCTGGAGGCCGTCTTCCTGGAGGAGATCGGCTTCTCGCCGCGGCAGGCGTTGCTGGAGGGTGAGTTCGACGCGGTCGACCGGATCCAGACGATGATCTTCGTCATGCAGCTGGGACTGGCCGCGATGTGGCGGTCGCGGGGCGTGACCCCGGACGCCGTCATCGGCCACTCCGTCGGCGAGATCGCCGCCGCGGTCACCGCCGGCCTGCTGACGGTGGAGGACGGCGGCCGGTTGATCTGCCGGCGATCGGCGCTCCTGCGACGCGTCGCGGGCCAGGGCGCGATGGCCATGGTGTCGTTGCCGTTCGAGGAGGTCGCCGAGCGGTTGGCCGGTCGCAGCGACGTGGTGGCGGCCATCGCGTCGTCGCCGTCGTCGACGGTGGTCTCCGGCGACCCCTCGGCCCTGGATGCGCTGATCGCCCAGTGGGATGCCGAGCGGCTGGTGACCCGCAGGGTGGCCTCCGACGTGGCGTTCCACAGCCCGCACATGGATCCGCTGCTCGACGAGCTGACCGCCGCCGTCGACTTCACGCCGCACAGCCCGCGGATCCGGGTCTACTCCACCGCCCTGGACGACCCGCGTGCGGCGATGACGGCCGACGGGGCCTACTGGGCCGGGAACCTGCGCCAGCCCGTGCGGCTCGCCGCCGCGGTCACCGCGGCGTTCGCCGATGGCTTCCGCGCCTTCGTGGAGGTTTCGCCGCATCCGGTGGTCACCCACTCGATCCACGAGACGTTGGCCGGTTCCGACGACGAGGCGTACGTCGGCGTCACGCTGCGCCGCGATCAGTCCGAGGTACGCGGCTTCCTGACCGCACTCGCCGGGATGCACTGCATCGGGGTGCCCGTCGACTGGACGGCCCTGCACCCGTCGGGGGAACTGGTCACCCTGCCGGTCTACCGGTGGCGGCACCGCAGCCACTGGCACTATCCCGCCCCGGTCTCCCGGAGCGGGGGGCGCGGCCACGACCCTGATTCGCACACCCTGCTCGGTGCGCGGCGCAGCCTGGCGGGGAGCGCGGTGCGGGTGTGGGAGACCAGCCTGGACGACGCCAACCGGCCCTACCCGGGCAGCCACAGCCTCAACGGCGTCGAGATCGTGCCCGCCGCCGTGCTGGTGGTGACGTTCCTGGCGGCGGCCGAGCGGGACGGCGTGCCACCGGTCCTGGCCGACGTGGCGATGCGGCACCCGCTGATGACGGCGGACCTGCGGGAGATCCAGGTCATCCAGGAGGCCGACGCCGTCCGGCTCGCCTCCCGGGCCACCGGCGGGGATGCCGGCGAGGATCCGCCGTGGCTGGTCCACGCCGACGCGACCGTGGCCGACGGTGCTGCGGCGGCGCTCACGGGACGGACCCTCGTGGACCCCGAGCAGTACCGACTGGAGCCGGCCGACCCCGGGTCGATCCATCGCCGGCTCGCCGAGGTGGGCGTCCCGTCGACCGGTTTCGGTTGGTCGGTGGATCAGCTGCTCTCCGGGTACGGCGTCCTCCGGGCCCACGTCCACACCGCCGAGACGTCCACCTGGGCGTCGGTGCTGGACGCGGTGATGTCGATCGCGCCGGCGGCGTTTCCCGGCATCCCGCAGTTGCGGATGGTGGTGCAGATCGACGAGGTGGCCACGAGTGGCCCGCCGCCCGAGACCGTCCTCGTCGAGGTGCGGCTCGACGAGGACCGCCCCGACACGGTGGACGCCCTCGTGGCCACCGCGGACGGCCGGGTCCTGGCCGCGCTGCCCGGCCTGCGCTACCCGGTGATCGACGAGCCGCCCGCCCCGGCCGGCACCGAGGAGGCGAGCCCCGCGGAGCCGGCGATGTCCTTTGCCGACCTGCCGCCGGCCGAGCTGCGGGAACGGGTGCTGGAGGAGGTTCGTCTCCAGATCGCGACCGAGATGCGGCTCGCGGTGGACGACCTGCATCCGAGGCGCCCGCTCGCGGATCAGGGCCTGGACTCCGTGATGACGGTGGTGATCCGGCGTCGGCTGGAGAAACGACTCGGGCTGGGCCTACCCACCACCGTCTTCTGGCAGCAACCCACCGTGACGGCCATCGCCGACCACGTGACCGGGCTGCTCTCGTCGAAGAGCTAGCCGACGAGCCGGGGCACCGGACGGATCGGCCGGGACATCGGCCGCGGCAGAGCCGATCTGCCGCGGCCGATGTGGGCACGTGCGCGGCGCGGGCCGCACAGGTTCGCGGAGGCACCCGGTGGGGTCGCCGCAGGCGGCATCCGCGTCCGGCCGGTCAGGACGGGAGGCTCGGCAGTGAGATCGCGGGATTCGCGAACTCGATGACGATGGTTCGGCGCCACTGGTCGCTGGGGTTGGGGCCCGAGCCGTGCACGAGCCGGACATCGTGCACGATCACGTCGCCCGCCTTCGACGGGACGGGCACTCGGGGCCCGCCGTCGCGGATCTCCGGGACGTCGATGTCGTCGGGCAGCAGGTGGGAGCCCGGAACACCTTCCAGACAGCCGTTCTCCGGGCCTGCGGTGTCCAGGCAGATGCTCAGGTTGCACACGGTGTGCGGCGCGACGTTGGCCCGGTCGCGGTGCCACGGGACGCCGGCCGCCCGCTTCGGCTCCTTCAGGACCAGGGCGAAGGCGGTGGGCACGACCGGTGACCCGACGAACGCGGCGGCCAGCTCCGCCAGTTCCGGGCGGAACAGCAGCTCGCGTTCGGCCCAGTCCTGCTTCTCCAGGTTGTGGATCCGGTAGAGCACCGGAGCCTCGTTCTCGACGTCGTAGTTCCAGTAGTCGTCCGAGACGTGGCCGTGCTCGGTGAAGCGGGAGATCAGGTCGATGGCACCGGCCTTGAGCCGCGCGATCGTGTCGTCGGCGAAGACCGGACCGGCGTTGACGAAGCCGTCCTCCCGGAATCGACGGATCTGCGCACCCAGCCGGGTACGGCCGACCACGACGATGTCGCAGACCTCCGCCGACGTGCGCTCGTGCAGCACCTCGATCTCGACGAAGCCGGCATTCTCCAGGGCCGCGAACAGCGAGGCCCGGTCCAACCAGCGCACGTCCACGCTCAGCCCGCGGGCCTGGGGCTCCGGGTGCTCCTCACGGACGTGCTTGACGGAATACCCGTCCAGCGTCTCCAGCCCGTCGGAACTGCCCCAGTAGTGGGTCGACAGGTAGATCCCGTTGGAAACCCGGGCGGCGTCCTTGAGCAGCGCCCAGGGCTCCCGGACGTGATACAGCAGGCCGGCGCAGAGGACGGCGTCGAACCGCCCCAGGGTGGCGAAGTCGAGCGTCTCCACGTCGGCGATCCGCAGTTCCACATTGGTGGCGCCGTGCACCTCCATCACGAACTCGGCGCGGCGCAGATTCTCCTCGCGGCCCTCGAGCCCGAGAATGCTGGTGCCGGGCTGTCGGGCCAGTGCGAGGGTGTCCGCACCCTCGAGCGCACCGAGCTCCAGGATCCGGGTCGCACCGGGAAACGCCTCGTAGAACGCCCGGGCCCGATCGGCTGGATCCTGGCTGAGGAGATATCCGTGGTCGGAGCCCTCCACATAACGAATTCCCTCGAACTCGAATCCGTTCACCCACGGCTCGAGTTCCTTCGCGCGACGCTGAATCTCCCTACGGTCCATGGATTCCAAGCCTAGTGTTCGGGTGCGCGCGGGAAACTGGTGTTTTCACCACTGTCAGCGAGGCGCCGATCCCAGGCGCTTTTCGACAAGCCGCGCCCACTCCGGAACCTGATGGCCGCCGATCTCGATGTCGAACGACGATCGCAGTTCCGTCGGTCCCACACCGGCCGCCCACGTGGCGGTCCGGGCCAGTCCGTCCGCCAGCCGGGTGTCCGCCCAGTCGCCGAAGACCTTCCGGGCGCTGTCGGTCGCGGTGTACGCCACCCGGACCTCGTCGCGCGCGGGCAGGTGCACGATCGGATGATCCGGAACGCCGGCCGCCACCCGGACCGCCTCCGCGAGCTCCAGCACGGTGTTGGTGCTGGCCGCGCCCACGTTGAAGCTCCGGCCCCAGGCCTCCTCGACGTCGGGCGCCTGGCACACCACGTCCACGACGTCGCCCACGTACGTGAACGCCCGCACCTGACCGCCGTCGCCGTAGACCGTGATCGGCTCGCCACGCAGGATCTGGTTGAAGAAGATCGCGACCGCGTTCCGGTACGGGTCGCGCATGTTCTGCCACTCGCCGTAGACGTTGTGCATGCGGAAGGCGGTGAACGGAAGGCCCTGCGTCCGCGCCGTCACCTCGAGTTCGCGCTCGATGACGAGCTTGGCGTTGCCGTAGCTGTCCGCCGGCACCGGGATGGAGGTTTCCCGCATCGGCGTTTCACCGTGACCGTAGACGGCGACCGAGGAGGCGAAGCAGAAGAACGACACCCCGGTCTGCAACGACGCGTTGATGAGGTTGATGCTGCCCATCACGTTGGTGCCGTAGTTGAGCTTCTTGACCGAGTGGCTGATCGCTTCGGCTGCGAAGGCCGCGAAGTGGAAGACCCGGTCGAAGCGGTGCTCGGCGAAGGCCTGTTCCACCAGGTCGGCGTCGGTCACCGAGCCGACGATCAGATCGGCGCCCGCGGGCACGCGGGAGGCGCTGCCGCCGCTGAGATCGTCGAGCACGGTGACCCGGTGCCCGTCACTGGTCAACCGTCCCGCCAGGTGCGAACCGATGAAACCGGCGCCACCCGTGACCAGGCAGTGAGCCATACCGGGCTCCTTCGAAGGTTGGCTGAGAACATGGACAATCGCGGTGCCGCACCGTCAGTCGTGCGGGACGGCGTCGAGTTGCTTCCGCAGCGGCTCCCACCAGTGCCGGTTCGCGCGGTACCACGCGACCGTCTCGGCCAGGCCGTCGGCGAAGGGGACGCGCGGGGCGTAGCCCAGGGCCCGGAGCTTCGCGTCGGAAAGCGAGTAGCGGCGGTCGTGGCCCTTACGGTCGGGCACCCGCTCGACGGCGTCCCAGCTTCCGCCGACCGCGTCCAGCAGGTGCTGGGTGAGTTCCAGGTTGGTCAGCTCGGCCGTCCCGGCGATGTGGTAGACCTCGCCGGGCGCACCGCGTTCGACCACCGTCTGGATGCCACGGCAGTGGTCGGCCACGTGGATCCAGTCGCGGACGTTGCGCCCGTCGCCGTAGAGCGGGACCGACCGACCGTCCATCAGACGGGTGAGGAAGAGGGGGATCACCTTCTCCGGGAACTGGTACGGACCGTAGTTGTTGCCGCACCTGGTGATGCGGACCGGCAGTCCGTACGTCCGCGCGTACGCCAGGGCGATCAGGTCACCGCCCGCCTTGGCCGCGGCGTACGGCGAGTTCGGCGCCAGCGGCGCGTCCTCGCTCCACGATCCGGCCTCGATGCTGCCGTACACCTCGTCGGTGGAGACCTGGACGATGGTCGGCACTCCGGCGGTCAGGCACGCCTGCATGAGCGACTGGACGCCCTGGACGTTGGTCCGCAGGAACTCGGCCGAGTCGGCGATCGACCGGTCGACGTGGGTCTCGGCCGCGAAGTTCAGCACCACGTCGTGCCCGGGCAGAACCTCGGCGAGCAGTCGACCGTCGCAGATGTCACCGCGGACGAAGGTGACGGCGTCCCGCACCCCGGCGAGATTCGCGAGGTTTCCCGCATAGGTGAGGCTGTCGAGCACCGTGACCTCGCAGCCCTGCCACCCGGCGTACGCCCCGGCGACGAGCTCCCGCACGTAGTGCGAGCCGATGAAGCCGGCGCCACCGGCCACGAAGACCCTCGGCACTACACGCCTACCCGTACTTCACTGTGGTCGCCGAGGACGAAGCGGTACGTCTTCGGCGCGCGCGGGCCCGGGGTCAGGCGCGCCTCACGGCCGATCATCGACCACTCGATCCGGCCGATGCCGTCGATGAAGGCGCCGCGGAGCACGATGGACTGCTCGATCTCGCTGTCGATGACGGTGCAGTCGCAGTCGATCGACGTGAACGGGCCGAGCTGCGAGTTGCGGATGATCGAGCCGGCCCCGACCACGACGGGCCCGACGATCCGCGACCCGGTGATGACCGCCCCGGGCCCGATCACGACCCGACCGGTGATCTCGGTGTCCGCACTGACCTCGCCACTCACCTCGGAGTCGAGGCTTTCCAGGATGAACCGGTTCATCTCCAGCATGTCCGCGAGGCTGCCGGTGTCCTTCCAGAATCCGGTGATGATGGTGGATTCGATACGCCTGTCGTGGTCGATCAGCCATTGGATGGCGTCGGTGATCTCCAGTTCGTTGCGCCACGAGGGCTTCAGTTCGGCTATCGCCTCGTGCACGACAGGGCTGAAGACGTACACGCCCACCAGAGCGAGGTCGCTCTTGGGATACCGGGGCTTCTCCTCGACATCGACGACCCGGCCGTCCGGGCCCATCGTCGCGATGCCGAAGGCGTGCGGATCCTTGACCTTGGTCAGCATCAGCTGGGCGTGCGGGCGTTCCCGGCGGAACCGCTCGACCGCGTCGTTGATGCCACCGAGGACGAAGTTGTCGCCCAGGTACATCACGAAGTCGTCGTCGCCGAGGAAGTCCCGGGCGATCAGGACCGCATGCCCCAGACCGCGCGGGGCGTCCTGCGGCAGGTAGGTCACCTTCAAGCCGAACTGCGAGCCGTCACCGACTGCCCGCTCGATCTCCGGCGCGGTGCTGCCGACGATGATGCCGACTTCCCGGATCCCGGCGTCGCGAATTGCTTCCAGGCCGTAGAAGAGGACCGGTTTGTTCGCGACCGGAATGAGCTGCTTCGCTGACGTGTGGGTGATCGGGCGCATTCGCGAGCCGATTCCACCCGCCAATACCAGCGCTTTCACGAGTCGATCCTGGATGTTCGGACCGCGACAGGAACGTGGTTCACGATGGACTCCGGCAGTGGAGGCGACTGGTTCTTCGACCGTACCGAAGTCTGTCCCGTGATTTCCCTACTAAAGGGTCCGTTATCGATCGACGGCGACGCAGGGAGTCGGACCAGCCGACCAGGCCCGACAAGCAGCGCGCACGGACCGGTCGGCTATCCGTCCTGGCCCGTCCCGACCAGGTCGGCGCCCGCCGCCCGCAGCAGGGCCCGCACCATGCCGGTGAAGTCGACGCTCGGGCGCCAGCCGGTCGCGGCCCGCAACCGGCTCGCGTCCCCGACCAGCGGCACGCTCGGCCGGGTGAGCACCGCGGCGTTCTCCTCGACGTGGTCGCGCCAGTCCAGCCCGGCCGCGGCGAAGGCGGTCTCCGCGAACTCGCGGACGGTGCGCCGCACCCCCGAGGCGACCACGTAGTCGTCCGCTGTCGCCAGGCCGAGGATCCGCCTCATCGCATCCACGTAGTCCGGCGCGTAGCCCCAGTCCGCCTCGGCCGCCAGGCCGCCGAGCACCAGCCGGTACGCCTCGCCGCGCTGGATGCGGACCACGGCGTCCACGATCTTGCGGGACACGAAGCCGGGGCGGCGGAGCGGGGACTCGTGGCTGTAGAGGATGCCGACCGAGGCGAACACCCCCCGTGACCGGTAGGAACGACAATGCAGCAGACCGGCCGCCTTGCTGATGCCGTAGACGGAGGTCGGTCGAAGCGGCGTGGTCTCGTCCTGTACCGGCGTGTCCGGCCTGCCGAAGACGTGTGAGGAGGCGGCGTAGAACACCCTGGTCGCCGGGCTGTGCCGCTCGACGGCCTCCAGGAAGTGCACCACGGCCAACGTGTTGACGGCGTACGACCGGTGGGCCAGCTCCACCGGATCGGCGACCGGGTCCTGCGCGGAGTTCTGCACCGCTGCCAGCAGGTAGATCTCGTCCGGTCGCAGCTCGGCCACCAGTTCGGCCACGTCGTCGGGCCGGACGATGTCGACCGGGCCGTGCCGGCCCACCGGCACCACCCGGTAGTCGTGGGCCCGCAACAGCCGGCTCAACAACACCCCGTCCTGGCCCTCGGCACCCACCACGATCGCCGTCGGCACGGTCAGCCCTGGCGCTCGGCCGGCAGCGGGAACACCACTCGAACGCCGGTGACAGCACGTCGACCGCGTGACGTCACGTGCCGGAGCGCGCCGCCGCCGGGGGCCGTCCGCGCGGTGGGCCGCGCCCACGCGGGAAGGGCGCGCGAGGTGCCGCCGCCCGGGAGGACGGCGTGGTGTCGGGTCATGAATGGCTGCTTCCGCTCGAAAAGGGACACGGCGAGTCTGACACAACGGGTGGCGACATTCGACTTGTCCGCAGACTCTAGGCCGTTCCCTAATCCTGACCTGGGGTGATGACTGTCGGGTGCCGCACCCATATCGTGACTGTCGAGGTCATCCCTTGAAGGAGACGGCATGGACGCGATGGAAGTGGTGGGCACCATAGACCACCGTGACCGGGAGGAGTTCCGCAGTCGTGGGTTCGCGATACTCCCGCAGGTCGCGAGCGAGTCGGAGGTGGCGTGGCTGCGCCAGGCCTACGACCGGCTTTTCGTCCGACGCGCGACCCCGGGCGCGGAGGACTTCTACGATATCGCCGGCCAACGCGACCGCGAAGGGCCGCCACTGCTGCCGCAGATCATCAAGCCGGAGAAATACGTACCGGAGTTGCTGGACAGCCCGCACTTCGCGCGGTGCCGGTCAATTGCCGCAGCCTTTCTCGATATGGCCGAGGAAGAGCTCGAGTTCTACGGGCACGCCATCCTGAAGCCGCCGCGATACGGCGCTCCGACGCCGTGGCACCAGGACGAGGCCTACATGGATCCCCGGTGGAGGCGGCGCGGGTTGAGCATCTGGACGACCCTGGACGAGGCCACCGTCGAGAGCGGCTGCCTGCACTACCTGCCGGGGGGCCACCGCGGTCCGGTGCTCCCGCACCACCACATCGACAACGACGACCGCATCCGTGGCCTGATGACCGACGACGTCGACCCGGCCAGCGCGGTCGCCTGCCCGCTGGCGCCCGGGGGCGCGGTGGTGCACGACTTCCGAACCCCGCACTACGCCGGCCCGAACCTGACCGACCAGCCTCGGCGTGCGTACGTGCTGGTGTTCATGAGCGCGCCGGCCGAGGTCGCCGACCCCGAGCCCCGCCCGTGGATGGACTGGGGATAGCCGGCCGACCACGCCCCAAACCCCCTACCCGAAGAAGGCCAGCAGGTTCCGCAGGACGCGGGGGTAGCCGTACACCTCCCGCACCCGGTCCTGGATCCGACCGACGATCCGGGCATGCCGCTCGAAGTCCGTGGTGAGGCGGGCGAGCGTCGTGGCCGGATCGTCGCCGAGCAGCAGGGGCGCGCACTCGTCGCCGTAGACCTCGGCGAGGAACTCCGCGTCGGCGGAGAGAGCCGGCAGGGCGCCCGACGCCAGGGTCTCGAACATGCGCGGCGTCAGCAGGCCCGTGCCCGCCACCAGGGGACGGACCAGCACTGGTGAGATCAGCGACCGGCCCATCTCCGGGATCACCTGCCCGAAGGCCACCGGCGGGCAGAGCTCGACGCCGCGTTCCGCCAGCCAGCCCGGGACGCTCGTGGTCGCGTCCTCGAACCCGGGAGAGGTGGCGCCGTCCCAGAATCGGCCGCAGACCCGCATGCGCGGCACGGGACGCAGCGTCACTGCCGCCTCCACCAGGGCCGTCAGCGGCTCCCAACGCCACCAGTTGCTGCCGATGTACTGCAGGTCGTAGTCCCGCTGCCGGCCGAGGGTCAACGGGTGGCACACGGTCTCGGGCATGCCGATGCACGAGAAGAACTCCGCTCCCGGGGCCATCTTCCCGGTGAGCTTCGGCTGTAGCATCACGTCGCTCAGCTCGCTGTAGAGCGAGCGCCAGCTCTCGGCGGTGTACTTGCCCGCCGTGCCGTCCACGCCCAGCTCCGGATGCTCGTCGGCCCAGTGCAGGTCGAAGTCCACGACCAGGCGGCGCGACCGGGGGAACGTGCGGGTCGCCAGTTCGATCTGCTCGGGAGTCAGGAACTGCCGGGCCTCGAACATCACCACCAGGTGGGTGCCCCAGCCGAGGTCCGGCTCGACGGGCAGGAGCCCGGGCACCTGGTCGTCCATCCGCGACAGCGGGCCGCTGACCCGGACTTCGCAGCCCGCCGCGCCGGCGGCCCGGACGTAGCCCTCCACGGTGTGACTGAACCCGGCCTGCCAGTGGAAGTTGCCGGAGATGAGGATGCGGGGCCCGGTCACGACGCCACCTCACGCCGTGCCGGCGTACGGCCCGCGCGCAACGCCCGGTGACTGCGTCGACGTTCCGCTATGGTCGGCGCGTGGCCCGCCAGCCAGCGCACCGCCGCCAGGGTTTCCCGGGCCCCGGTCATCGGGTCCACCCTGCCGACCACGGTCCGGCCGACCAGGTCCGCCACCAGCCACCGGGCGGCCAGCCGGGTCGCCTTGGTCGGGTGCCAGTCCACGTCCGTGAGCAGGTAGTAGTAGCGGTTGCGCCGCATGTGCACCCGGGTGTACGCGCTGCGCGTGGCCGCACCGCCGCCGCCGTGGTGTTGCAGGCCCTCGTCGAGCAGGAGGGCCACCCGCCAGCCCGCCCATCTGGCCCGCCGGCACAGGTCCACCTCCTCGTAGTACGTGTGGAACACCTCGTCGAACACGCCCACCTCGCGCAGCATCGCCACCCGCGCGAACAGCGCCGCGCCCTGGACGTACGCGTGCTCCAAGGTCCTCGGCGCGCGGCCTTGCGGACTGCCGGCCGGGGACGGATGAGCCATCCCGTCGCCCGCGAACGCGTGCTGCTCGCCCAGCCAGAGCGCCGTGTTGGTCCAGTCGTTGAACTCGACGAGCTCGGTCGACTCGGCGTCGTAGCGGTATTGCAGCGGGCCGACGATGCCGTACTCCGGCCAGCGCTCGGCGAACTCGACCATCGCCCGGACGAGCCGTGGCGGGGTCCAGGTGTCCGGGTTGACCAGGAACACGTAGTCGGCGCCGGCGGCGAGCGCGGCCCGGATGCCGACGTTGTTGGCGCCGGCGAACCCGAGGTTGGTGGGATTTCGGGTGATCTTCACGCTCGGGAACTCCCGCGCGACCAGCTCCGCGCTGCCGTCGGTGGAGGCGTTGTCGATCAGGTGCACGTCAAGATCGAATCCTTCGGTGTCACTGTCGACAAGCGCCCCCAGGCAGCGACGCAGCCACTTGCTCTCGTTGGTGGTCACCGTGACGGTCGCCACCCGCGGGCGTCCCGATGTCATGTGCCGACCTCTCTCCTTCAACACCGCGTCCGATACCCTTACAGCAGCTACCGACGCAGCACGGCCCGGATGGCCTTGGTGAGTTCGAGGGCGTCGGGCAGCAGCGCGTGGTCCAGGTTCAGGGCGTACGGGATCACTGCGCCGTCGGGCCGGGACACCCGCTTCGGCGGTACCGCCAGGCCGAACTCCTCCGCCGCGGTCGCCGCGATCTCGGCGCCGAAACCACACATCCGGTTCGAGTCGTCGATCACCACCAACCGACCGGTCCGGCTGATCGACTTGCCCAGGGTCTCCCAGTCGACCGGGTAGACCGTGCGCGGGTCGATGACCTCGACCGACGCCTCGCCGGCCAGGTCGGCGGCCACCTGGAGGGCGACCGGGACCAGATGGCCCACGGCGACCACCGTGACATCCGTGCCCTCCCGGTGCGTACGGGCACTGCCCAGCGGCACGGCGTCGAGGTCACCGTCGATCTCCTCGGACGTGCCCATCAGCAGGGTCGGCGCGAACACGGCGACCGGATCCGGCTCCCGGATCGCCGACAGCAGCAGGCCGTACGCGTCGCTGGGCGTCGCCGGCACCGCGGTCTTGACCCCCACGTGCGCGAGCAGGCTGTACGGGTGGTCGGAGTGCTGCCCGGCCATGCCCGACCGGGACCCGGAGCCGGGCACCAGATAGGTGACCGGGACGCTGGCCTGGCCGCCGGTCATCAGCGAGAACTTGTGCGCCTGGTTGGCGATCTGCTCGAACACCAGGTACAGCAGGGACGGGATCTGGAACTCGACGACGGGACGCTGGCCGGCGATGGCGGCCCCGGTGGCCAGGCTGGTGAACGCCTGCTCGGACAGCGGCGTGTCCACCACCCGGCCCTCGTGCGCCTCGGCCAGCCCCTTGGTGATGCCGGTGAGGCCCAGGCAGACGTCCTCGCCGAAGATGCACACCCGTTCGTCACGGGCCATCTCGTCGCGCAGGGCCTGGTTCAGCGCTGCGATGTAGGACAGAGTCGGCATCGGATCACGCTCCCGGCCGCGTCGGCGCCGTGCCGGCGTACAGGTAGTCCAGAGCGTCGCGCGGGTCGGACCCGGGACTCGATCCGGCGAACGCGACGGCTTCGGCGATCAGCGCGGCGATCTCCGCGTCGACCTCGTCGGCGACCGCCGGCGCGAGCCGCGCCCGCTGGCGCGCCAGCGGGTCACGTTCCGTCCAGCTGGCCACCTCGGCCTCGTCGCGGTAGTTGATGCCCATCAGGTGTTCCACCGTGTGGTGACCACGGAACCGGTAGGTGGCGCACTCGAGGAAGTGCGGTCCCCCACCGGCCCGGCAGGCGGCCACCGCCCGCCCCGCGGCCTCGGTGACCGCCTCCACGTCCATCCCGTCCACCGCTTCGGCGGTCAGGCCGAACCCGGCCGCCCGGCGCACCGGGTCGCCCGCCAGGCCCCGGTCGACCGGCAGGCTGATGGCGTACCCGTTGTTCTCGCAGACGAACAGCACCGGCAGCGACCACAGCGCCGCCAGGTTGAAGGCCTCGAGCACCACGCCCTGGCTGAGTGCGCCATCGCCGAAGTACGCCACGGCCACCTGCTGGTCACGGCCCTGACGCCGGGCTGCCCAGGCCGCGCCCACCGCGATGGGTGCGCCCGCGCCCACGATCCCGTTCGCGCCGTAGACGCCCAGCCCCACGTCGGCGGCGTGCATCGACCCGCCACGCCCCCGGTTGAGGCCCGTGCTCGCGCCGTACAGCTCGGCCAGGGTCCGCTTCGGATCGGCGCCCTTCGCGAGCACGTGGCCGTGCCCACGGTGGGTGCTGGTGATGACGTCGTCCTCTCGCAGGTGGGCGCTCACGCCCACCGCGACGGCCTCCTGACCGATGTAGGGGTGGATACCACCGACGATCGTCCCGGCGACGGCCATTTCGAGGCAGTGCTCCTCGAACTCCCGGATGAGACGCATCTGTCGGTAGAGGTATCGAGATCGATCCGGCTCGGTCGTCACATGAACTCCCCTTTCGCCAGAGCGGACGGGATTCGGCACCGACTGTAGGGCGGGACGGTCCAAGAAATCCCCAGAGATCACCGCGCCTTCCCGGCCAGGTCCCGCAGCACGTCGAGGACGGTGACCGGCAGGGGCAGCTCGGCGATCTCGTCGGCCAGGGCACGCGCGGCCGTGGCGTAGGCCGGCTCGGTCAGCAGCCTGCGGGCCGCGTCCGCGAGGGCGTCCTCGGTGTCCGCACCGGGCGGCAGGCTGATCGCGATGCCCTTGGTCGCCAGCATCCCGGCCCAGTCCACGAACCGGCGCTCCTGCGGGATGATCAGCTGCGGGACACCGGCCTGCATGGCGGTGAGCGCGGTCATCGTGCCGGAGTGATGCACGATCAGGGCGCAGGTGGGCAGGACCATGTCCAGCGGAACCCAGCCCGCGTGCGCCACCCCGGGCATCTTCCGGACCAGCGCGCCGACCTCCTCCGGGGCGGCGACGACCAGTTCGACGTCCAGGTCCGCGAGCGCGGTCACGAGGTTCCACAACAGGTCCATGCCGTGCGTCGGCGTGACCAGGCTGCCCGCGGTCAGCAGCACCCGGCGCCGGTCCCCCGGCGTGACCATCCACGGTTCCACGGGCCGCTGCTCGCTGGTGGGCGTCCACCGCATCGGCTGCACCGGTCCGCCCGCGGGCCGGATGCTGGCCGGGAAGATGTCGATCGCCAGGTCGAAGTCGGGCACCCGGTCGAGGCCGAGCGCGCTCAGCTCGGGCTTGAGCTCGTCCTCGACACCGGGGTGCGTGCCGTCGCGGTCGATCGGGGTCCCGGTGAGCAGGTGCCGCGCGCACGGCAGGCCGAACTCGGCGGCCAGCAGCGGGCCGGCGTAGGCGTGCGGCCCGCTCACCAGGACGTCCGGCCGCCAGCCGGTGACGAGGTCGCGCGTCGGGCCGAGGTTGACGGCGGCCAGGCGGCCGAACATGTGGCCGACGAAGGTCGGCAACTCGGCGGGGTCGGTGGGAAACTCCAGCGCGTTGCCGGCGCGGTCGGTGGTCAGCAGCTGGGTCAGCGTCAGCTCACTCGTCGTCACGGCGGGCAGGCCGATGCCCGTCGCCGCGGCGGCGCCCTCCACGGTGGACGCGACGATGACCTCGTGGCCGCACACCCGTGCGGCGACGGCCAGGGCGCCCACCCCGAATACGTTCGATTTCACCGGCCCCGGCAGAAAGAGTATCTTCACGAACCCTCCATGCGCATTAATGTCTGGAAGACAGTGCCCGGCGCGGCGCACACCAAGCCCCCCGACAGCCGACAGCCGACCAATTCGAGGGTTTCGCCCAGCAATTCGGCGAGCACCCTATTCCGGGCCGAGCAGGCTGGGATCGGGTTGACGCCAGACGGTCAACCAGCCCCATCGTAGATCACTTCGGGCGCATCACACTAGCGCTCCCACTAGACCTTCCCGGTGATCGTAGAACGCCAATCTGGACACGTCGTACGGTGATGTTCTCAATAGAAGGATCACGTCCCGTCCTCCTCATCGATTGGGAGCCTCATGGTCAGCACGGTCTTGGTTATCGGTGGCGGTCCGGCCGGATCGACCGCCGCGGCACTGCTCGCGCGCGCGGGACTGTCGGTGACCCTGCTGGAGAAGGAGACCTTCCCGCGCTACCACATCGGCGAGTCGATCGCGTCCTCGTGCCGGACCATCGTCGACTTCGTCGGCGCGCTGAGCGACGTCGACGCCCGCGGCTACACCCAGAAGAACGGTGTGCTGCTGCGGTGGGGCAAGGAGGACTGGGCCATCGACTGGACCGAGATCTTCGGTCCCGGAGTCAGGTCCTGGCAGGTGGACCGCGACGACTTCGACCACGTGCTGCTGAACAACGCCGCCAAACAGGGCGCCACGGTCATCCAGAACGCCGAGGTCAAGCGGGTGATCTTCGACGGCGACCGCGCGGTGGCCGCGGAGTGGACCGAGCCGGACAGCGGCGAGCGGCGCACCACCGAGTTCGACTTCGTCGTGGACGCCTCCGGCCGGGCCGGCATGATCCCCGCCCGCCACTTCAAGCACCGACGGGCGAACGACACGTTCAAGAACGTCGCCATCTGGGGCTACTGGGACGGCGGATCACTGCTGCCCAACTCGCCGCAGGGCGGCATCAACGTGGTCGGCGCGCCGGACGGCTGGTACTGGGTCATCCCGCTGCGGGGCAACCGCTACAGCGTCGGGTTCGTGTGTCACCAGAAGCGCTTCCTCGAACGACGCAGCGAACACGACTCACTCGAGGACATGCTCGCCGCGCTCGTCGAGGAGTCGCCGACGGTGCGCAGCCTGGTGGCGACCGGGACGTACCAGCCGGGTGTCCGGGTCGAGCAGGACTTCTCGTACGTGTCCGACAGCTTCTGCGGCCCCGGCTACTTCGCCGCGGGCGACAGCGCCTGCTTCCTGGACCCGCTGCTGTCGACCGGCGTGCACCTCGCGCTCTACAGCGGCATGCTCGCGTCGGCGTCGATCCTGGGCATCGTCAACGGCGACGTCGAGGAGGAGCAGGCCTACGGGTTCTACGAGACGCTCTACCGCAACGCCTTCGAGCGCCTGTTCACCCTGGTCGCGGCCGTCTACCAGCAGCAGGCCGGCAAGGCGAACTACTTCGCCCTCGCCGACCGGCTGATCGGCGAGCACGACGAGGACGAGTTCGAACGGGTCGACGGCGCCAAGGCGTTCGCCCAGCTGATCGCCGGGCTCGCCGACGTGAGCGACGCCATGGCCGGTCGCTCGGTTCCGCCGCAGCTACCGGCGGCCGACGCCGGCAACTCGGTCGGCCAGCTCTTCCTCGCCGCCGAGCAGGCCCGCCGGATGGCGGAGGCCGGTGTTCCCAAGGCGCCGGTCAGCGAGGGGCTGAACAAGATCGACGGGCTCGAGCTGTTCGACCCGGAGACCGGCCTGTACCTGATGACGAGCCCGCGACTGGGCATCGGACGGACCCGGCCGGCGTGAGCGGCTCCCTGGCGGCCGACCCCGCCCAACGCAACGAGGACTACGACCGACTCACCGTCGAGATCATCGAGCGGGTCTGCGGCCGGACGGCCGTGTCGGTGGACCTCGGTGCCGGCGTCGGCGAGATCACCCAGCACCTGGTCCGGGTGGCGCCGGAGGGCAACCACTTCGCCGTCGAACCGTTGCCCGCACTCGCCGACGAGTTGGCAGACCGGCTGCCGTCGGTCACGGTCGTCAGGGCGGCAGCCGCCGACGCCGCGGGCCGGCACAGCTTCGTGCACGTGGTGTCCAACCCCGGCTACAGCGGCCTGCGCCGGCGTCCCTACGACCGGCCGGCGGAGACGCTGCACGAGATCACCGTGGACACGGTGCGCCTGGACGACGTCATTCCCGCGGACGTACGTGTCGACCTGATCAAGATCGACATCGAGGGGGGCGAGGTGCTGGCCCTGCGGGGGGCGCGCGACACGTTGCGGCGTGGTCGGCCGGTGATCGTCTTCGAGCACGGCGGCGACGCCGTCATGCGGGAGTACGGCACGACGACGGACGACCTGTGGTCACTGCTGGTGGAGGAGCTGGGTTACCAGGTGTTCACCCTGCCGGCGTGGCTCGCGGGCGGGCGGGCGCTGAGCCGCGCCGCGCTCACCACGGCCCTGGAGCAGGACTGGTACTTCGTCGCGGACCGCGCCGCCGGGCCCGCGACCGCTGATCAGAAGGGTGTGGACTGATGGATTCCGTCGGAGACCTGCGTGTCGTCAACCGGATCGCGGAATGCGACATCCGGCGGACGGGGCTGCTGCCCGAGCACGTCACGGCCTTTCGCCGGCAGGGTGTCCTGGTCGTCCGCGGGTTGCTCACGCCGCAGGAGCTGGCCGACGTCCAGGAGGCCGGCCGGGCCCTGATCGACCGGGCGTGGTCGACCCGGTCCATGGAGGACACCGTCTGGACGTTGGAGCCCGACCAGCCGGGCGCCGCGCCGGTGCGGATCGAGTACGTCGTCGACAAGGCCCGACCCATCGCCATGCTGGCCGGTCATCCGTTGCTGCTGCGGATCATGGAGCAGTTGGTCGGACCGAATCTGATCCCGACCTGGGACAGCATGGTCTTCAAGACACCCGCCGGAGCGCCCAGGCTGGCCTGGCACCGCGACGCCGGGCTCTACGACAACGCGGTCGGCGTCACCGGTGCGGGCCGGGTCATCGACGCCGGGATCTACCTCGACCCCGCCCCCGAGGACAACTGCGTCTGGTGCATCCCGGAGTCGAACTACTGGGGCGACGACCGGTTGACCGCCACCGCGGACCAGCTCAACGCGAGCGAATGGGACACCACGGGGGCGGTGCCAGCCGTGATGCAGCCGGGGGACCTCCTGCTGCACAACATTCTCACGCTGCACGGGGCGCCCGCGGTGGTCGGGAAGCAGCGCCGGGTCATCTACTTCGAGTACCGGCCGGCCGAGGTGGAATGGCAGTTGGGCCCGCACAGCGCGGAGTACATCGGGCTCAAACAGCAGGTCCTGCGCTCCTGCATCCAGATGCGGGCGAACGAGCCGCAGTTCGGCGACGAGGAGCCGTTCGACTATCAGCCGGCCGAGTCGCTCCGGCACTGGGTGGACCGGCCGGAGATCGACACGCTGCGCTTCGCGCACGAGGAGCACTGGCGATGGTGAGCTCGGGGGGCATCCGATGAGCGTTCCTGGCGACAGCCACGCCACCCCGTCCCCGACGGCCGATCAGACCGCGTGCGTGCTGCCGTGGATCCACCTCTGCGCCTCCATCGACGGCGTCTACGGCCGGTGCTGCGTCGACGACTCGATGTACCACACGGAGCTGTACGACGAGCAGGAGGAGCCGGCGTTCGCGCTGAACGACGACGCGATCGGTTGCTCCCCGGGTTCGCGATACGCCAAGGACAACCCGGACCGCGTGATGGGCATCCGGGAGGCCTTCAACAGCCCCAACATGAAGCGGACCCGGCTGGCGATGCTCGGTGGCGAGCGCGTGGAGGCGTGCAAGTACTGCTACTTCCGGGAGGACCACGGCGCCCAGTCCTACCGGCAGAACGTCAACCGCCGGTTCCACCAGGAGTACGACCTCGATGCGCTCGCCGCCCGTACCGCCGCGGACGGCACGGTCGAGGAGTTCCCGTTCTTTCTCGACATCAGGTTCGGCAACCTCTGCAACCTGCGGTGCGTCATGTGCACCTACCCGGTGAGTTCCTCCTGGGGCGCCAAGCAACGCCCGTCGTGGTCGTCCGCGGTCATCGACCCGTACCGCGACGACGACGAGTTGTGGGCGACGCTGCGGGAGAATGCGCACCTGATCCGCAAGCTGTACTTCGCGGGCGGCGAACCCTTCCTGCAACCGGGTCATTTCGCCATGCTCGAGCTGCTCGTGGAAACCGGGAACGCGCACAACGTCGACATCCAGTACAACTCGAACCTGACCGTCTCCCCGGACAACGCGATAAAGCTCCTACGGCACTTCAAGAGCGTGGGCATCGGGGCTTCCTGCGACGGCGTCGGCGAGGTGTTCGAATACATCCGGGCCGGCGGGAAGTGGGCGGACTTCGTGGCCAACCTGCGCCTGCTCCGGTCCGACTTCGACGTCTGGCTCCAGGTGTCCCCGCAGCGGCACAACCTGTGGGACCTGCGCAACGTGCTCGAGTTCGCGCGTACCGAGGGGCTGGAGGTGGACCTGGCCAACGTCGTGCAGTGGCCGCAGGATCTCTCGGTCGCCAGCCTGTCGGCCGAGGAGAAGGCGCGCGCCACCCAGGAGCTGACGGACCTGATCGCCTGGTGCGCCGAGCTCGGCTGGGACAAGCCCGCGACCCACCTCGACGCCCTGCGTTCGTTCATGAACTCGCTCGATCCGACCCGCCTGGTGGACGACGGGGTGTCCTGAACGACGGCCTCCGCAACGATTTCGTACGGTGCCGCGACAGTTCCTGACCCAGAGCGAAGAATGGTTGATGCATATGCGAGGCGTTTCCTTGCCGCCGAAGATCAGGTGTGGGGAAAACGCTAGTCCAGGTCCGCTACTCTCGGTCGGGCAGCCGCCGACCGCAGCGGAGCCTGTCGCGCCGGGCCGGTCGATTCGCGCTCGTGTGGTGATCGGGCTCGGCACGTGAACAAGCGACCCGTGCAGGTACGGCGCTAGGGAAAGGTTCCGATGCGGATTCTGTTTACCGTGTCCAACTGGGCTGGACACTACATGTGCATGGTTCCGCTCGCATGGGCGTTCCGGGCGGCCGGGCACGAGGTCCGGGTCGCCTGCCCGCCCCAGCAGGTCTCGGGGGTCCAGGCGACCGGCCTGATGCCGGTGTCGATGCTCGACTCCGCCGACATGATGGAAAGCGCCCGGCTGGCCTACTGGTCGTTGGCGATCAACACCCCGCCGCAGAGCGGGGAGATGCCGCTGCCGCTGCATCCCTTCACCGGTGAGGCGCTCGGCTCCGTGCGCGATTTCGACACCGGCATGCTGAGCGACTTCTGGAAGAGGTCCATCGCCGCGGTCCAGCGCAGCTTCGACAACGCCGTGGACTACGCCGCGTCCTGGCGTCCCGACCTGGTGGTGTACGACATCATGGCGGTCGAGGGGGCGCTGGTCGGCATATTGAACGACGTACCCAGCGTCTTCTTCGGGCCGGGCTTCATCGGCACCGTGGAGACCGAGCCGGGGCTCAACATGATGGCGGGGGATCCCCTGTCCTGCTTCGAGAAGTACGGCGTGCAGTGGACCCGGCGCGACATCAAGTACGCCGTCGACCCGTCGCCGGACGTGACCATTCCGCCCATGGGCGACGCGCTGCGGATACCCATCCGATACCACCCCTTCAACGGATCCCAGGACGTCGACCCCTGGCTGTTGGGCCCGGTCAAGGGCAAGCGGGTGTGCGTGGTGTGGGGAAACTCCGCGACGGGGGTGTTCGGCGAGCGGCTGCCGGCCCTTCGGCAGGCGGTCGAGACCGCGGCGCAACTGGCCAGCGAGGTGGTGCTCACGGCGGCGCTGTCCGAGGTGGACGCGATGGGCACGCTGCCACCGAACGTCCGGGTCCTGCGCAACTGCCCACTCGAACTGATCCTGCCCGACTGCGACCTGCTCATCCACCACGGCAGCGCGAACTGCCTGATGAACGGCATCGCCATGGGGGTGCCGCAGCTGTCACTCGCGCTGAACTTCGACGGGCAGATCTACGGTCGGCGGCTGGACCCGCAGGGGGCGACCAAGACGTTGCCCGGGCTGCTGATCGACCGCGACGCGATCGACAAGGCCATCGGTGAGGTGCTGTTCGACCACCGGTACCGGCGTCGGGCGATCGAGCTCAGCGAGTCCGTCGGCGCCGCGCCGACCGCCGTGCAGGTCGCCGACCTGCTCGTCACCCTGGCCCGCGAGGGTGAGCTGACCGCCTCCGACGTCGCCGGGTTGGTGGCCGGCCGAGGGCCGCAACGTAAGGAAATCACCCAGGACACCGTGAGCGAGGTCTGATGAGCAACGCGCAAGGAACACCCGCCACCGGCCCCAAGCCGCCGCTGCGGAGCATGGGCGACCTCAACATGGTCTGGGAGTGGCAGACGCCGGACGAGATGCAGATCCAGCTCGCCGGCACCCAGCCCCGCGACGAGTACCTGCAGGACCGCGTCGACCGGGCGAAGTGGATCGCCGAGCGCCTCGGGATCACCCCGGAGTCGTCGATCTTCGAGATCGGCAGCGGCGAGGGGATCATGGCCAACGTCCTCGCGCCTTCGGTGCGACGGATGCTGTGCACCGACGTCAGCCGATCCTTCCTGGACAAGGCACGGATCACCTGCCAGGACCATGCCAACGTCGACTACCACCACATCGACAACGACTACCTGGCGGCGTTGCCGTCGGCGGAGTTCGACGCGGGCTTCTCGCTGAACGTGTTCATCCACCTCAACGTCTTCGAGTTCTTCCACTACTTCCGTCAGATCGCCCGGATCCTGCGGCCCGGCGGCAGGTTCGGGGTCAACTTCCTCGACATCGGCGCCTCGACGCGCAGCTTCTTCCACTTCTACGCGGAGCGGTACCTGACGGCGAACCCGGTCGAGTTCAAGGGTTTCCTCTCCTTCCACGGCGTCGACGTGATCTCCTCGTTGGCCGTCGAGGCCGGCCTGACGCCGCTGCTGGACGAGTTCGTCAACGAGGACGGGGTCTGCTACCTGATCCTGCGCCGCGACCAGAAGTAGGCGACGTGCACCACCCGCCCTCGGGGTGAGCGTCCAGGTGCCGGCGGGCACCTGGACGCTCCGGCCCGGCTTCCCGGCGTCACTTCGTCCAGGCTGGCGATTCGAGGACCTGGACGATGACACAGGACAGCACGACGCCGGGTGCGGTGCCCAGCATCAACATGTGGTCGCCGGGCCGGAGCTCCCCCGTGCGCACCAGATGATCGAAGGACAGGATGGTGTCGCTGGCGCCGCAGTGCCCGATCCCGCGACCGTACTCCCAGGTCGAGCGCGACATCGGCAGGTCCCACATCGTCATCACCCGCTGCTCGACCACCTCGCGGGAGTAGTTCATGAACCCGACCCGGGCGATGTCGCCGATCCCGATCTCGGCCTCCGCCAGCGCCTGGTCGACCAATTCGACGACCCGCTGCGGTACGTCGGCCATGGCTGCGGCCGCCGGGCTGCGGCTGGCGAACTGCTGGCCGATCCGGGCGCTGAAGTCCGTGGTGCGGCCGACCGTGATGCTGGGCGGGAACAGCGGCTCGTCGCCGCGGTGCAGGGCTTCGGCGGTCGTCATCGTCCGCGTGCACACCGAACGCAGCCGGGCGAACCCCGGTTGTCTGGTCAGCACGATGGCCGAGGCGGCGTCGCCACCGATGAAGCCGGGTCCCATCGACCAGCGGTCGATCAGCGGCGTGCCGTAGTTGTCCGCCGCGACGAGCAGGGCGCTCGTGCGTTCCGGTACGGCGGTGAGGTAGCTGGCGGCGAGCTCCATCGCGCTGAACAGACCGTTGCAGCCCTGCCGGATCTCCAGGGCGAGCAGGTCGCCGCCCACCAGATGCCGTTGCAGGTACGACTGCGGCGGCCAGCCGTCCGGTCCCTGGTGCCAGGTGCTGGCGTACAGCAGCAGGTCGAACTCCTTCGGCGACCCGCCCCACCGCTTGACCGCCTGCTGTGCGGCCCGGAGCGCCATCTCGGGGGGAGGCATGTCGCCCGCGACCGCGACGCCGACGAGTTCGTGCGCCTCGGCGTCCTCGGCCGAATAGAGGCCCCGGGCGACCGCCCAGTCGACGCTCACCCGCGGCGGAATGAACGTCCCGACACCGCCGATGAACATGTCCGGTGTCCGCATGAATTCTCCTCCTCGCAATTCATGTTGATCATCACCGCAGCTCGGAGCCGCCCCGGCCTTCGTCCACCGGACCACGACTCTATGATGGCCGGATCGCAACTAGTCTGGAATTCCACCTAGATGTGGAACGGATCTTCGTGTGGTATTTCCCGCCGACGGGGCACGATGCGTTCGCCGGCATCGGGCTCGGGGCCGCCGCCGAGGAGACGGCGGGTGCCACCCCGGCCGACGCCGACACTTGTCCCCGGCCCGCCGGCCCGTGCGGACGACCGGCATGATTGTCCCGCCGCAGGGCACGCAAGCCGGGTTCGTGGGAAGGGTCTCAGCCATGTCCAAGATCGGAGAAGGGCCGCAGAGGCGTGGCGGGGAGGCCCGGCTGGAGCGGCGCAACGCCAGATTCCAGCAGTGGGAGGCGCTGCTGACCAACCGGAACACGCGGCACCGGCTGGGTGAGTTCCTGGTGCAGGGCGTACGCCCGATCAACGAGGCGATCGCGCACCACTGGCGGATCCGGGCGCTGCTGCACGCGGGGAACCTGAGATCGCAGTGGGCGCGTGACCTGGTCAGGGGGCAGGTCGCCGACGAGGTGATCCGGCTGTCCCCGGAGCTGCTGCACGAGCTCGCGGGAAAGGACGAGGACACCACCGAGCTGATCGCCGTCGTCGCGATCCCTCCGGACGACCTCACCCGGATCCGCGTACGCCCGAACGGCGTTCTGGTGGTGCTCGACCGCCCGATCAGTCCGGGCAACGTGGGCTCGCTCCTGCGCTCGGCCGACGCGCTGGGCATCGACGGGGTGATCGTCGCGGGCCGGGCGGCCGACCTCTACGACCCGAAGACGGTTCGGGGCAGCCGCGGCTCGCTGTTCGCCGTTCCGGCGGTGCGGGCCGAGACGCCGACCGCCGTGCTGGAATGGCTGCGCACGATCGACGCGATGACGATCGTCGGCACGAGTGAGGACGCGGTCACCGACATCTGGAATCACGACTTCACCGGGCCGACCGCGGTCGTCGTCGGCAACGAGACAAGCGGAATGAGCAGTTTCTGGGCCAACAACTGCGACGTGGTGCTCCGGATCCCCATGGTCGGGTCGGCGAGTTCGCTGAACGCGACGGTCGCCGCCTCGATCACGCTGTACGAGATCACCCGACAACGGGCCTGACCGCACCTCTGGTGGAATCGCTAGTCTTCCGCGGGAACTGCCTACCGTCGGCGCCGTCAGGATATAACCGGTCCGGCAGGGGAGTTTCATGAGGAGGGGCGCATGCTGACAGCCGAGCAGATCGAGAGCTTCGTCGCCGACGGCTTCGTCCGGGTGCCGAACGCTTTCCCCGCCGCGCTCGCCGCCGAGTGCCGCAATCTGCTCTGGAAGCAACTCGACGTGGATCCCGACGACAGCTCGACCTGGACCAGGGAGGTCGTCCGGCTCGGTCTGCGGGGTGACGACGCGTTCGTGCGGAGCGCCAACACCCCGGCGTTGGTCGAGGCGTACGACCAGCTCGTCGGTGCGGGCCGGTGGCGACCGCTGGACATGGTCGGGACGTTCCCGATCCGTTTCCCGGTGGACCGCGATCCGGAACAGGCCGAGGACTACGGCTGGCACATCGACGCCAGCTTCCTCAGTCCCGAGGGCGTGGCCGCCATGAGCAGCGGTCAGGACTGGGAGGGCGAGCTCCCGCTCGTGCCGCCGGACTACGACCGGATCTTCCGTAGCAACCTGGTGTCGCGCGGCCGGGCCCTGCTGGTGCTGCTCCTCTACTCCGACACCGGCGAGCGTGACGCGCCCACGCTGATCCGGGTCGGTTCTCACCTGGACGTGCCGCCCCTGCTGGCGCCCTACGGCGCCGAGGGGACCTACCTCGCCTGCCGCGACGTGGGCGCGGACCGCCCCCTCGCGATGGCCACCGGGCGGGCGGGCGACGCCTACCTCTGCCACCCGTTCCTGGTGCACACGCCGATCACCAACACCGGCACCAGCCCCCGGTTCATGGCCCAGCCCTCGCTGCAACCGACCGGCGAGTTCGACCTGGACCGCGCCGACGGGCAGTACGTCCCGGTCGAGCGGGCGATCCGGGCGGGACTCGGCCGTGGATAGCGCTGCGAGCCCCCCGTGGCCGGCCGTGCTGCGGCTGGTCTTCGGCGGGATGGCGACGCACGTGGTCGCGCTCGCGGTCCGGCTGCGGCTGCCCGACGCGATCGGCGACGGGGAACGGGACGCGGCCGGTGTCGCCGCGGAGTACGGCTTCCAGGAGGGTCCGATGCTGCGGCTGCTGCGTGCGCTCGCCGCGCTCGACCTGCTCGCCGAACCCCGCCCCGGCCGGTTCACCGTCACCCCCGTGGGCGCGCTGTTCCGCAGCGACCGGCCGGGATCGATGTACCCGCTGGCCCGGATGCTGACCGACCCGACGATGACGAGCGCGTGGCAGAACCTCGAGTTCAGCCTGCGCACCGGCGGCCCGGCCTTCGACGAGGCGTTCGGGATCGACTTCTTCGGCTACCTGTCGTCCCATCCGGAGCTGTCCGAGCTGTACAACGCCGCGATGAGTCAGGGCACCCGGGGAGTCGCCAGGGTGCTGGCCGGCGCGTACGACTTCGGCCGGTTCCGGACGGTCGTCGACGTCGGCGGTGGCGACGGGACGTCGCTCGTCGAGATCCTGGCCGGGCACCCCCGGCTGGGCGGGGTGCTCTTCGACAGCCCGTCCGGTGTCGACGCGGCCGAGCAGAACCTGGAAGCGGCAGGTCTGACGGCCCGCTGCCGGATCGAGACGGGTGACTTCTTCTCGGAGGTGCCGCGCGGTGGCGACCTGTACCTGCTCAAGAGCGTGATCCACGGCTGGGACGACGAGCATGCCGCGGTGATCCTGCGCAACTGCGCCCGCGCCGCCACGGAACAGGGACGCATCCTGCTCGTCGACCACCTGATGCCGGACACCGTGCAGCCCGGGCAGAGCCCCACCACCTACCTCACCGACCTGGGCCTGCTCGTCAACGGTCAGGGGATGGAGCGGACGAGGGACGACTTCGCCGGCCTCGGCGCCAAGGCGGGTCTGCGGATCGCCGAGGTCGGGTCGCTGCCGGCCACGGGCTTCCACTGGATCGAGCTCTGTCCCGATTGACCGTCCGCCGACCGGTCGGGTCGTCGTCCAGGAGGTACGAGTGAGCGACAACAGCGTCATCGTGTTCGGAGGCACCGGCTTCCTGGGGCGCCAGGTCGCGAAGAACCTCGTGGCCGCGGGGCACGACGTGCTCGTCGTGGCGAGAAACCCGCCCAGGGCCACGACCGGGTACCGGTTCCGGGCGATCGACGTCTCGGGGGTACGGCCCGGGGAGCTGGCCGCGATGCTGGCCGCCGAGCGCCCGGCGACGATCGTCAACGCCACGGGCGGCAAGTGGGGTCTGACCGGACGGGGCCTCGAGGCGAGTTGCGTCGGGGCGACCGAGGCCATCCTGACGGCGCTGGCGATGACCTCGTTGGTGCCACGGTTCGTCCACCTCGGATCGGTGCTCGAGTATGGCCTCGCCGCGCCGGACGCGCCCGGGGCCGCCGCCCAGCGGTCGGCCCGACCCGCCAGCGAGTACGACCGGTTCAAGCTCGCCGCGACCGAGGCCGTGCTGGAGGCCGCGGCGCAGGGGACCGTGGACCCGGTGGTGCTGCGCCTGGCCAACGTCACCGGCCCCGGTGTGCCGCCGGCCAGCCTGCTCGGCCTGGTGGCCGGCAGCCTGGTCGAGGCGGCACGTCGTGGCGGCCACGCGAACATCGAGCTGACCGCGCTGGACGCCCGCCGCGACTACGTGGACGTGCGCGACGTCGCCGAGGCGATCCGGGCCGCGATCCGGGTGCCCGGCACGACCGTGCCCATCGCCATCGGCCGGGGCGAGTCGGTGTCCGTGCGCACGCTGGTCGCCATGCTCGTCGACGTCAGCCAGGTGCCGGCCACCGTGGTCGAACTGCCGGCCCCGGCCGCAGGCGCCGAGGACTGGACCCGGGTCGACCTGCGGCCGGCGCGTGAGCTGCTCGGCTGGACGCCGCGGCGGACGCTGTCCGAGGCGATCGGGGCGCTCTGGCGCCACGCGCTGGAAGGCGACCCGGTGGAAACCCGGTGACCTGCGCCTCCGGCCATCGTCAACGGTTCACCAGCGGGTCGCCCCGCCCGGTCGCTCAGCCGTTCGCCGCGAGGGTGTGCGGCAGCGGCTGCACCTGGACGATGGGCGGATCACACTCGTCCCACGGTCGGGTCAACATGGCCACGAAGGACAGCGACGTGATCGAGTAGACCGCGTGCATCACCCCGGAGGGCGTGCGCGTACACGTCCCCCGGGCGACGTGGATGAACTCCTCCGGGCAGTCGGGGTCGTCCGGATCGTCCTTGGTCACCAGCACCCCCTCCCCGTCGACGAAGAGCAGGTATTCGACGAAGTGCGGGTGGTAGTGCAGCCCGCGGACCTTGCCGGGGTGCATGGTGATGAGGTTGAACTCCAGGATCGGCTCTGGTGGCACCCAGGTGAAGATGCCGCCCCGGCCGTCCCGGACGGTGTCCAGGTTGCAGCTCGGGTGCAGGACCTCGATCTTCACGAAGAACTCCATTCGTCAGTGGGCCCGGATGTCACGTCCAGGTACGACCGGCGAGCACGTCGTGGTAGATGGCCTCGAACTCCTTGGCCACCACGACGTGGTCCCACCGCTCCAGCGCCGCCGCCCGGACCGCGTCCGGCCCGGGCAGCGCCGCCACGACGCTCCGGGCCTGTTCGACGGTGAAGTCCGCGCCCTCGGGCACGACCGTGCCGACCGCGGGCACGATCTCGGCCAGGCATCCGTTCGGCGTGCCGATGACGGGCGTCCCGCACGCCGCAGCCTCCGACACCACGGTCGATCCTGGCTCACACCACACCACGCCCCACGGCCCCATGGTGCTCTGCGACAGGACCATCATCGCGGTCGCGCGGGAGATCAGGTCGAGCCGCCGGTCGCCACCCACCTCGCCGACGAGGTCGACGCTGTCCCCGAAGTCGCGCATGATCCTGGCCAGGTAGTCCTCTTCCCAGGACGGGCCCGCAACGACGAGGCGACGCCCGGCGGCGCTGGCGAAGGCGGCCGCCTCGTAGGTGCCCTTCCATTCCGAGATCCGACCGAGGTAGAGCAGGTAGTCGTCCTTGTCGGCCCGGAACGGGTAGCGCGCCTGGTTCACCGAGATGCGGACCACCGGCGCGACATCGTTCTCCGCCTGGGCCCGTTGGGCATACGACGCGTACACGCAGTTGCGCGGATACTTCGGCTTGCCGGTCAGGTGGTGGGTGGACAGGTACGCCATGCCCCGGGGCAGCCGGTCGGGATCGATCTGCCCGCAGGAGAAGTCGTGGACGACGTCGATCGTGGCCGCCTCAGGGCTGTTCAGCCAGGCGTGCATGTCCTCGATCTCGCCCGCGTCCACCACGGTGACCGCCGGTGCGACCGGCGTCGTGCCCGGCGCGCCGAGCAGGAACACCTCGTGGCCGAGTTCGAGCAGGCCGTCCATGTGGTTCGCCACGATCCAGTGGATGCCGGCATAGCCCTGCGGCGGGACCGTGATCCAGTGGCTCGGATCCGTCGGCACCCGCAGTGCCATCGTCACCAACACGACACGCATGAGTCCTCACTCCCCCGCTGACCGCTGCGGTTTCGGCAGATCGCGCATCGGGTCGTTCCGCGGCCGCCACGTGGCGTTGGCCTGTTCGGTGTTGCGGCCCTTCTCGACGAACGCGAGATTGTGGTAGAGATGCAGCCCGGTCACGGTCAGGTCCGGGTACGTCGGCTGGTACGGACCGTCGTGGAGGCGATCGCGGTGGTGCAGACCGTCGACGAGTGTCTTGAGGAAGCCGACCGACGTGGCGGGGTCGGACAGGTCGCTGCCGTTTCCACCCCACTCCGGCCAGTACGAGGTGTGCAGGTCCTCGATCACGTACACGCCGCCGGGACGCACGTGGGGGAAGAGCGCCTGGAACGCGGTGATGACGTGGCTGCTGACGTGGCTGCCGTCGTCGATCACGATGTCGAAGGGGCCGTGCCGCCGCGCGAGGTCGGCGAGCATCGCCGGGTCGGCCTGGTCACCACGGAGCGTGGTGAGCCGTGGCTCGTCCAGCAGCGACTTGTCGTACACGTCGAGCCCGTACACGCTGCCGCGGTGGAAGTAGTGCTTCCACATCCGCAACGAGGCCCCGCCGGCGTCCGGCTCGTGGTAGCCGCCGATGCCGATCTCCAGCAGGTTCAGCCGGTGGTCCCGGAACCCGCCGAGGTGCCGCTCGTAGTGGGAGGTGTACCAGTGCCCGCCCCACTTGTCCGAGCCGAACCGCAGTGCCAGCGCGGCCAGGTCGCCACGGTACGGCTCGCACGCGCGGAGAGTCTGGTAGGCCGCGCGGGTCGCCTCCTCCCGCCGTACCAGCCACGGGTCGTCGGGCTTGTATTCCACCGGGCCGGGCTCGTCCTTCATCACCACGTCCCGGCCGGTACCGGTCCACGGGCCGGCCGGCCCGAACACGTCGCGCACCAGCGCCGCCAGGTCGTACCGGACACGCACCCACGGGTCGTCGGTCCGGCCCGGCCGCGCCTGGCCCCCGTCCGGACCGGCCGCCAGGAGGTAGGAGATCTGCCGCGCGTCAGCGACGTCCACGTCGATCTGCACGGTCAGCGGCGTCGCCGGGCCCGGGTAGAGGACGGTCCGGCCGGCCACCTCCGCCATGGCCACGGCCACCACTGCTTCCGGATCCTCGGCCGCGAGGTGCACGCCCGGGTCGGGAGCGTCCGCCGCCGCGAGCAGCCGCTGGACGAGCGAGCCGGTCACGACCCCACCCGCGAGTCGGTCCTCGACGCCTGCACGACCCGCAGGCTGGGCAGCGGGAAGATCAGCTTGGTTCCGGCCGCCACGGTGGCCGCCTCGCGCGCCACGATCTCGTCGTGGAAGTGCCACGGCAGCACCAGGTAGTGGTCCGGGCGGCGGGCCCGCGAGTCGGCCTCGCTGATGATCTCGATGTCCGTACCGAGGGTCCGCGCGCCGACCTTGTCCGGGTTGCGCTCGGCGGCGTACGGGATCAGCGTGCGGTCGATCCCGCAGTACTGCAGGAGGGTGTTGCCCTTGGTGGAGGCGCCGTAGACGTGCACGGTGCTTCCGCTGTCGCGCAGACCATGCAGCATCTTGACGAGTTCGTCGCGGTGCGCCCGCACGTTGTCGGCGAACCGCTCGTACGGCCCGCTCTGGTCCAGTCCCAGCTCGCGCTCCTGCGCGGCGAGTTCCGCCACCGACCCGTCGGCGTGGTCGGCGCCCTCGGTGGACCGGGTGACGACGCAGCAGATCGAGCCGCCGTTCATCCCGTTGACGCTTGCCCGCCTGATCTCGAGCCCGGCCTGACGCAGGATGAAGGTCAGGGTGGAGAGCGAGTAGTACGACAGGTGTTCGTGGCAGATGCTGTCGTACCCGGTGGTCGCCAGCATCTCGCGCAGATAGGCGACCTCGACCACCCAGACGCCACCGGGAGCGAGCATCCGCTCCACCGCGCGGGCGAACGCCACCGGGTCCTCGACGTCGTAGAACATCGCGATCGACGTGACGACGTCGAACGTCCCGGCGTGCTCGTCCAGCGCCGGGCTGGGGAAGAAGTCCCGGACCAGGGTGATTCCCTCGGGCGCGTCGTCCGTCGCGTTCGACGGGTCGATCCCCCACAGCTCGGCCCCGCGCAGGTTCTGCAGCAGGGTGCCGTCGTTGCAGCCGATGTCCAGGGCCCGCCGGAGCGGCCGGCCGAGTGCCGCCACCCCGGATTCGGCGATCTCCCTGAGGTGCGTCCGCATGGTGTCGTTGATGCGCGAGCGGTACCAGTAGGTGTCGTACAGCAGACCGGCGGGCAGGGTGTGCCGCAGCTGCACGAGGCCGCAGTCGCCGACGCAGCGGGTGAGTTCGAGCGGGAACTTGACCGCCGGCGGCTCGGGTGTCCCGGGCTTGACGAAGGACCCCTGCAGATACTGGTCGCCGAGGTCGAGGATCGTACGGAGCGTGCCGCCGCAGACCCGGCAGTCCGTCCGCGCGTTCACCTGTCGTACCACGCTCTCGTCATACGCTGATGCGGTCCGACTCACGTAGCGGTCTCCTTCGTGTGGGGTTTCCGGGCGACGAGCAGAAGGTCCAGATAGAACGGCGCGTCCGGGCCCTCGCGTCTCCCGAGATCGCCGAATGCGCGATCCAGATACGTGTCCAGGGAACTGGGCAGCAGGTGGTCCACCAACCACAGGGAGCGCAGCACCAACCCGACCGGGCCGATCGCGGGCCAGCCGTTCTCGCGTCCGTACCAGCGCAGCAGGAGCAGCAGTCCTCGCGGCCCGCAGGTCAGCTTCAGCACCCGGTCGACGGCGAACCCGGCCAGCTCGGCCTGCCGGGCCAGGCCGTCCGCCGTCCACCGCCAGAGGTCCTGGCCGCCGTGCTCCTCCCACACGCCGTGGGTGGACAGCACCAGCCGGCCCCCGGGCCGCAACAGCCGCAGCGCCTCACGCAGGTAGGCGTCCGCGTCGGTCACGTGTTCGAGGACCTGGGTGGACAGCACGCCGTCGAACGTCGCGTCGGGTGCCGGACAGCGTCCGTCGTGGTCGAGCGCGTAGTCGGCCGGGTAGGACTCGCCGCCGGGGATGTCGGCCGTCTTCAGATCGGCCGCGGTGAACAGGTTCCGGTACGGCGACGTGCCCGCACCGTAGTCGAGCCAGTTGCCGGAAGCGTCGCCCAGCACCTCGGCGAGCGCGTCGCGCAGATCGATGAAGTGCGCGTAGGCCCAGTCGCCCCGGCGCGGATCCGTCCGTTCGCGGAAACGTTCGGCCATCACCTCGTCGAGGGTCGGCTCGGCCTGCTGCTTCGAGACGGCCCCGAGCACGGCGTTCACCCCCGGGAGCCGGCCCAGCAGGCCGATCACCGCCGGGGCTCCTGCCCACGGTGGACCGGCGGTGTCCGGTCGGACCGCAGACGCGCAGCGCTCGGGGCGAGCGGGACCGGCGTCACGCCAGCGGCGTCGCGCCGGGGGGCGATCGGGCTGCACTCGACCCGCTCGGCCGGGTGCCGTACCACCATGGTCATGGCTGAGCCTGCCCCTTCGGGTTGCGGCGAAATCGCGGACTTCCGCGCTGTCAGCGTCGGCAGGTTCGCCTTTCGGCCGAGAATGTCAAGCCTCGCCACGTCTGCGGCGCACGACCTGACCCCGGGCCCGCCGAAGGCACGGACATTGACCTTGGGCTCGCCTGATCAGACCCTATCGAGCCGTGCCTGACAACTGACTAGGGATTCCCCCACAACCTCGGTTGCGCCAGGAAACCGTCCCGAGGATCGCGGATGTCGACGCCGCCGCAGCCCACGAAGAGTACGAAATCGACTAGAGTTTGGCGGACCCGGTACGACTTCCCGCTGACGGTTCGATCAGCGGGATGTTTCGTGCCAGACTCACCCCGCCGCCTCGAAAGGCCGCCATGGCAGGTGGGCCGCGTGCATAGACCGCGTGCGGTGCGCCTTTCCAGATCCGGCACGCGTCCCCTGCCCCGTCACATTGACTAAGGTGCCCAGCCATGTTCAATCGACGACAGCTACTCGCCCTCGGAACCGCCACCGCCACCGGCGTGGCGGCCCGCCTGGTGTTCAAGGGTTCACCGACCGCTGAGGCAGCGCCGGCGAGCCCGCACGCGAATCACCTGCTGCCGGCAGTCAGCGAGGTCGGCGCGACCACGGTGACGGTCACCCCGTTCACCGAGCCGATGCCGGTGCCACCGCAGCTGAGCCCGGTCTCCCAGGCCGGCGGCGTCGACGTCTACGAGATCCCGATCGAACCGGCCCAGGTCCAGATCCTGCCGGGACTGTCCACCCCGGCCTACACCTACGGCGGCTCGTTCGTCGGCCCGACGATCCGGGCGCGGACCAACCGCCCCGTCCGGATCACCTACACCAACGGGCTGGACAGCCACACGAACGTGCACCTGCACGGCGGCCGCGTGCCGGCCAGCAGTGACGGGCACCCGATGGACATGATCGAGCCGGGCGGCTCGCGGGTCTACGACTACCCGAACGTCCAACGCGGGGCCACGCTGTGGTACCACGACCACACCCACGACTACGAGGCCGACCACGTCTACCGCGGCCTGCACGGCTTCTACCTGATCGAGGACCCCGCCGAGCGGCACCTGCACCTGCCCAAGGGGCGCTACGACGTCCCGATCCTGCTGCGCAACGCGCAGTTCGACGAATCCGGCGCGTTCGTCTTCGGCAACCCCGACGACCGCACGACGATCCTGGCCAACGGCAAGGTTCAGCCGTACTTCCAGGTGGCTCCCCGCCGCTACCGGTTCCGGCTGCTCAATGCGGCCCTCAAGCACGTCTTCCGGCTCAACCTCGGCGGCCAGCCGATGGTCCGGATCGCCTCGGACAGCGGCCTGCTTCCCGCTCCCACCACCCACACCGAGCTGGCGGTCTCCTCCGGTGAACGGGTCGAGATCGTGATCGACTTCGCCGAACACCGCGGGCGCGGCCCCGTCTACCTGTTCGACGGCGACAACCCGATCCTGCGCTTCGACGTGGGGTCCACCCGGGTCGTCGACACCAGTCGCGTGCCGGACCGCCTGCGCGAACTGCCGCCGCTGGGCACGCCGACGGTAGAGCGGACCGTGGAAATGAAGTTCGACATGTCCGGCCGGCCGCCGACGGCCTTCATCGACGGCAAGGTGTTCGACCCCAACCGGGTCGACATCCAGGTCAAGCGGGGCACCACGGAGATCTGGAACATCGTCAACGGCGACACCGATCCGTACCCCTTCGACCATCCCTTCCACCTGCACCTGGTGCATTTCCAGGTGCTCGGGCGCAACGGCGGGCCGCCGGCTCCGGAGGACACCGGTCTCAAGGACACGGTGTACGTGTCGCCCAAGGGCTCCGTCCGCTTCCAGGTCACCTTCGACGCGCCCTTCGTCGGCCGGTACATGTACCACTGCCACTACCCCGAGCACTCGTACCTCGGGATGATGGCCCAGCTGGAGGTCGTGCCCTGACGCCTCAGCCGGACAGGGTCACCATCGCCGGATGGGTGCCGAACAGGCTGACCACCCGCACGTCGTCGACGCCCAGCCCGGCGGCGGCGACCGCCCCGGTCAGTTCCTCGAACTCGTGCAGCAGCAACACGGCCAGGCCGTCGGCAGCGAGCACCCGGCGGATCTCCCGGAAGAGCCGCGCCGGATCGTCCGCGAGGGCGCCGCGGGCCAGCACCTGACGGTCCCACGGTGGATTGCTGACCACGCGGTCCACCGTCCCGGCGCCCAGTGGCAGGCGCCCGGCGTCACCGACCGCCCAGGTGACGCCGGGCGTCCCACTTGCCGAACCATGGCCGACCCCGTCGAGTGCCGCCGCGTTGGCCACCGCCGCGCCTACCGCGGCCGGATCGTGATCCAGACCGAGCAGGACGGCTCCCGGACTCAGCCCGCCGGACTCGAGCAGGATCGTGCCCGTGCCGCAGCACGGGTCGACCACCCGCATCCCGGCGCGGATCCCGGCCTGCCACGCCAGCGCGGCGGCCAACGGCGGGTGCAGCGTGCCCGGCGTGGAGGATGTCTTGTAGGAGCGCCGGTGCAGCGGCCGGTCGGCGATCCGCACCGCCAGGGCCGCCTGGGTGCCCTCGACGGTGACCCGCAGCGAGAGGCTGCCCTCGGGCGGCGCCTCGCCGTTGCGGCGGGAGTGGAAGCGCAGGCCCAACCGGGCCGCCGCGGTGCGGCCGACGGCCTCCTCGACGTCGTACCGGTTGTAGTTGCGGCGGCCGAGGAACGATGCCGCCACATCGAGTGTCCCGGCCCGGGCGGAGTAGCCGTAGGTCTTCCGCACCTCGAGCAGTTGCCGCAGCGGAGCGTCGCGCGCCAGGCGGGTGAAGGCAGCCAGGGCCGCCTTCGTGTGGTCCGCGTCCTCGGTCACCCCCGCGAGCAGGAACAGGTCGTCCACGGTACGCAGGTCGAGCAGGCTCGGCTCCGGACGGCTCGCGCGGAACCACACCTCACGGTGCCGCTGGTGCTCGACCCGGCAGCCGCGCCCGGCCACCTCGCGGGCCGCGACCTCCTCCAGGCCGCGCAGGGTCCGCGCCAAGAACCGCACCGTCACCATTCTCTCCCTCGGGCCCGCGTCGTCGCGTGCCCGAACGTACCAGCGCGGTCCCTCCGGGCGATGCACGCTGCACGGGGCAGCATGGCGTCCCGGGCAGCGGCCTCACCGCACCACCGGGCGGGTGATCAACTGCGCCTGGTTCTCCTCCCGCAGCGCCTCCTCGGCGTTGTGCTCGATCCGGCGCATCGCCCGCAGGAGCATCGGCGGCGCCATGACGGAGGTGAGGACGGCGACGAGCACCACGATCGTGTAGGTGGCGGTGTTGAGGATGCCCAGGCGCAGCCCGACCATCGCGATGACGATCTCCACGACGCCCCGTGAGTTGAGTCCCGCCCCGAGGGCGACCGCCTCCCAGTGGCTCTGGCGCGTCAGCCGGCCTGCCAGGTACGCGCCGCAGAACTTGCCCAGGACGGCGAGCACCAGGATCACCAGACCGGCCACGAGCACCACCGGGTCGGCGAGGGCGCGCAGGTCGACCCGGAGCCCGGCGGTGGCCAGGAAGAGCGGCGCCAGCACGGAGAGCACCACGGTACGCAACGGCGCCATCCGGGCCGGCTCGACGCCTCCGGGCAGCCCGAGCAGGACTCCCGCCACCAATGCGCCAAAGATCGCCTCAAGGCCGAGCGCGTGCCCGGCCGCCGAGAACAGCAGGACGGTGACGACCGCGATGGCGACGGCTGGCCCCACGTCGCTCTGGGCGTTCGCCCACCGCATCGCACGCCTGACCACCGGGCGGCCGATCAGCGCCGCCGCGACGATGAACAGGACGAGGTTGAGCAGCGAGGCCAGCACGTTCCCCACGGTGAGGGCGCTGACCGCCATGGATGAGATCAGCGACAGCATGAACCAGGCCATCGCGTCGTCCAGGGACGCTGCGGCGAGGATGAGCTGACCGACGTCACGGTGCATCAGCCGCATGTCGGTGAGCGTCTTGGCGATCACCGGCACGGCGCTGACGGCCATCGCCACCCCGAGGAAGAAGGCGAACATCACGCGCTGGTCCGTCGCCGCCAACAGCGCCGCCGGCACCAGCAGGCCGGTGGCCACGCCCAACCCGAGGGGAAGCAGGAGGCCACCCATGGTCACCGTGGCGACCGTGCCGGCCCGGCGTCGGATCAGTCGCAGGTCGACGTGCAGCCCGGCCACGCCGACCAGCAGCACGACGCTGAACTGCCCGAGCGCGTCCAGCAGGTGCATCTGCGACGGCTCACCGGGCAGCAGCCAATGCCCGACGGAAGGCGCCAGCTGGCCCAGCAACGACGGCCCGAGCAGGATCCCGGTCAGCAACTCGCCGACGACCGCCGGCAGGCCGAAACGCTGCGCCAACCGGCCCAGAATGACGGCCAGCAGCAACAGGACCCCGACTTCGAGAAGAAACAACAACAATTGATGTGAAGCCAGGGGAGCCACGGGTGCGGCGCTCGCGATCATCAATCCTCCATCGCGCATGATCGGTGAACGGGCCCATCGTCGTGCGGCGTCCGCCAGACCGGTCAGTTCGTTCGGCGCGGCTCGGGCATCCGGCGACGGGTCCCGGTCGGCACTGGCGGAATCCTAGCCTCTTTTACTTAGATGAACCTCGATTGGTCGAGGGCAGGAAAACAAGGGGGCAGCGGATTCGCCAGGCGGCGGGCGTCGAGACCGTGCCCCACAGCAGAACAGGGTGCACCTTCCTGGCGGGTAAGGGCAGCGGGCGGCGGTCCGACCGACGGATCGACCGAGGTCCTGCCGCGCGGCGAGGGCCCTGGCCGGCGGGTTCGGGGCGGGGCTCCGGTGTCCCTGGCCGCCGCGACCGCGCTCGACGCCACGCCGGCCCACCCGGCGTCGGGAATCACTTGTCTAGTGTTTTCCATGACATCGGCGAGCCCGCAACCGCGCCGAACACTAGGGAATTCCCTGACGAAGGGCGTGCGATCATATGCCAGATGAGTACAGACGTTCACTCGATCTGCGGCCGGGACCACCGCCCCGCACATCGATTCGTCTGGCGGTGCACGATTCCGGCCCCGAGTCGTGCGCCCGCGTCACTCCGGTCCGGGGATCCGAGCGAGAACGAAGGTCCGGAACCGGATCCGCGCAAGCGGGTGGTTCCGTGAACTCCTCGGTGGACCGAGAATGCGGGGAAATGCCGACGGCCCCCCGCAGGCCGCCCGCCTCCCCGCTGAGCCCTCCGCCGTGGCCGCAGCCAATCCCAATGCGCGAAGGACCGTCATGGAGCATCCCCGAAGTCTCTATCTTGATCTCCTCGAAAAGGTCGTCACGAACCTGATCTACGAGGACCCGCCGGTGCCCAACCAGTGGCTGCACGAGCGGGAGTTCAAGGCGACCAACCGGGAGAACGGCAAGGACTGGCCGAGCATGGCGCACACCATGGTCGGGTTGAAGCGCATCAGGAACATCCGCGCCCTGTTGGAGCAGGTCATCGCGGACGGCGTCCCCGGCGACTTCATCGAGACGGGCGTGTGGCGCGGCGGCGTGTGCATCATGGCCCGCGGGGTGTTCGAGGCCTACGGGATCCGGGACCGGACGGTGTGGGTGGCGGATTCGTTCGAAGGGATCCCCGACACCGGGGCCGACGGTCACCCGATGGACCAGGCCCTGGGGCTGCACCACTGCAATGACGTGCTGGGCATCCCGGTGGAGGTCGTGCAAGCCAACTTCGCCCGCTACGGGCTTCTGGACGACCAGGTGCGGTTCCTGCCGGGGTGGTTCTCGGACACGCTGCCACACGCGCCCATCAGCCAACTCGCCGTGCTGCGACTCGACGGCGACCTCTACGAGTCGACCAGGGACGCCCTGACCAACCTGTATGCGAAGGTCAGCCCGGGCGGATACGTCGTGATCGACGACTACGTCATTCCGGCCTGTCGCAAGGCGGTCCAGGAGTTCCGCGCGGCCCAGGGCGTCACCGAACCACTCCAGGTGATCGACGAGTACAGCGTCTACTGGCGGCGGGCGGCCTGAGCCTCGATCCACCGACGGGATCCGGACCGGCGGCACCTGGAGTCGCAGCCGGCGACGTCCATCGCCGTTCCCGGAGGCGCTGCGGGTGCAGGCCAGACGGCGGTCGAGGACCGCCACCCGGTCACCCACCAGCTCGCAGTCCACGATCATCGCCAGCGGCACGGCCCTGACGCCTCGTCGTCGACGCCCCCGCTGGCGGGCGGCGACCAGGTCGGGCACGCGTCCTCGATGACCTCCAGCCCGACGAAGCGGGCCCAGCCGCTGACGTCACCGACGTGGTCCTCGGCACATACCCGCAGGTCGCCGTTGCCGGTCGTGGTGGCCGGCCGCCCCGAGACGCTCGGCACCAGCGACGGGGCGGCGGCCCCACCGGTGTCGGTGGCGCTGGCGAGACTGAGCACCGACATCGAGGGGCCGATCACCTGGGGGTGGCGGTGAGGGCGGCGGCCGCGGTCCACGGACAGTCACCGGCGTTGGCACGGGTCACCGTCCGGGTCGACGAGGGCACGCCGAGAGGGGCCTCCCCGAGGTCGAGGTCGAGCGCGGCGGCGTCGGAGCGCAGCACGGGCACGTCCGGAGCCGGCGGCCGCCGCCTCCCTGGCCCGGGCCCGCCGCCGGCGCTCCCCCGGCGACGGCATGGTGCACGGCGTGCGCCGCCCCGCTGACGGCCACGATCAGCAGCTCCGGCCCGCCCAGGGCGATGCCGTCCACGGAGACTCCGAGCCGGCAGACCTACCCGCCGTCGCAGGCTGCCGGTAGTTGTGCGGCTGAACCTCCTGAACGAGGTCGAGGCGACGTCCGGACGCCGGTGGAACCTGGTCCGCCAAGGCACCCTGCGGGACAACCGCCACGCCGACCACCCGGACGCGCCGGCGACCTCGGTCGCCGTCCACCGTGCGGCCCCTGGCGCCACACCTCGCAGTGCCGGGGAGGTCCCGGTAATGGAGCGCCCGTCCCCGACGCTGCGGTTATGGATCTCGGCCGCGACAGCGGGAAAGGCTTGACGCGCCCGCATCCATCGCGCATGGTCGATAATAATAGATGGGCTTAAATATTTCCTCATGGGAGGACCGATGAAGGCCTTCATCACCACCGCCTGGGCTGCGGCCCTGCTGCTCGCCACCACGGGCGGCGCGTCCCACGACCGGACGGCGGCCGACGCGCCCTGCACCGGGCAGATCCACGCGAACCCGGGGTTCGAGCTGGGCTCCACCGGCTGGACCGTCGGTCCCCGCATGGTCGTACTCGGCGACACGGCCCGGCCCGCACACGCCGGCCTCGCGTACGCCGCCTTCGCCGGGCTGGACGTGACACACACCGACCTGCTGCGCACCACCGTCACGGTGCCGGCCGGCTGCGACCTGACGGTCCGCTTCTGGGTCCGGACCACCACCACGGAGACCAGCCGCAGCGACTACCTGAACGTCGGCCTCGCAGTCACCGGGATACCCCCGAAGACGAGGTTCTCGCTGGCCTTCGACGGCGGGTCGCAGTGGCGGCAGTACAGCATGTCGACCGGAACTGCGACGACCGACCGCACCGCGACCGCCAGCTTCCTCGCCAGCGAAACCGCCGGCAACGGCGTCACGGCCTTCGATGTCGACGACGTGACCTTCACCTTGAGCTAAGGGACTGCAAGGGCCGCCATCACGGCCGCAGGGACGCCCTCGGACAACGCGGACCACCGCAGCGCCGCGCACGGCGCCGAACGCGGCGGTGGCCGCCGCGCCGAGGGCCCGGTCGGCCCGGTCGGACTCCACCGGCGACCGCGCCTGCTGCACGCCACCACCACCCTGGCATTGTCCTGGTGACGCCACCCCCATGACCAGACCCGCCAGGCTCACCGCCACAGGCACCAGCAAAGCCCACCGCCCACCACGGCTGGCGTGCGCATCCGACGGCATCGAGGACTGGCACTCCAGAGCAGGACGCACTTAGAAGTCCTTAACCGGATGGAGCACCCAGACGAGTGCAACCTGCACCGAACCGCTCGTTCGCGCTGCCAAGATCGTTGCAGACGCTCTGCGGGGTCGGCTGCGAACAGGAATTCCGGGTGATGTCCGACCGCGCAGGACGATCAATCGATGTGAGGGCACATCCGCTGCTCAGGTGGCGTTTCTGCTGATCTTCGAGGTGCCCCCGGCAGGATTCGAACCTGCGACACACGGTTTAGGAAGGCGACAGTGGCAGATCGCTACTGACTGTGTGAGCTGGGCATACAAGGCACCCACTGGCACTGCCAGTCAAGATCATTGCACGCCCTCTGCACGAGGACCCAGTGGCCCACGAAACTCGATATGAGGCATGTGTTGCAAGCTCTGCTTGACATCTCACTTACAGGCTCTCTACGTACTTCGTCCGGCAGGGGCCAGCCGCACCCGCGACCTTGGACCCACTGCCTGGGCCGATCCGTCAACGGATGTTCTCCTTCCGGCCCGGTGACTGTCAGCACCGCTGTCGACAGCGACCTCGCGCCTCGCACGGGGAACATCGCTTCATTCGCCTCCCCCAACAACGCCCCGGGCCCAGGAGCGGAACGCGACTAGGGGAACCGCCGCCCGCAGCGTTCGGCTATCGCAGGGCCCGGCCCCACTCTGTCCGGTCGACGCCGACGCATAGGGGTTGACCTGCCGTTCCATCGGCTACTGCTGGTCCTCGACGATCATGGCTGGTTGGCGTTCAACGGCCGGGGGCGGCCCGAATGCGGGCCAGCCTTCAGGCCGTCCAATCCCCTGGCAGGTAGCACCTTTGGCCGACTTGCCCCGGGAACTACCACAACGACGGTTGTCCAACCCTGTCCAGATCTACTACGGTGTCGATCAAGTCACATCTAGTATGCACTGGTACCAGTCGACACCGCCCGAGGAGACCTCATGATCGACATGTCCGCCTGGGAGGTGCTGAAGGTCGACGTGCTGGAGCTCAAGTTGGATCCTCGCAACGTTCGGCTTGAGCTGGCCCAAGACGCCCCCGAGTCGGATATCATCAACGATCTATTCGTGAACGAAAAGGCCTTCACTCTCGTCGACAGCATCGTGAAGATTGGCCTGCTTA
Source organism: Micromonospora sp. WMMD712 (assembly GCF_029581295.1). Lineage (NCBI taxonomy): Bacteria > Bacillati > Actinomycetota > Actinomycetes > Micromonosporales > Micromonosporaceae > Micromonospora > Micromonospora sp. WMMD712. The sequence continues at coordinate 5,423,981 of NZ_CP120743.1, read as the reverse complement.
CGCACGAAGTGCCGATCGTTTTGAAGCGCGGCGACGACCTATTCGTAGTCGAGGGCAATCGCCGAATCGCTGCTCTCAAGGCAATCCAGAACCCGTTTCTCGCACCGAGCCATCAGGCTCGAATAAACAAGGCGCTTGAGGGGTTTACGCTCAGAGATTCGCTCCGCCATGTCGAGGCAAAGAGGGCCCCTTCTCAGGCCGATGCGGATCAGTTAATCGCAGCCCTGCATACGGGGAGCCAGCGGGTCGCTTGGTCGCCAGCACGACAAGCTGCATTCTTTCAGGCTCAGATCGATAACGGCAAGTCGGCCGAGGATCTCTTCAGACTGTACCCGACAGTCGATGTCAAGAAGTTCATCTCGCGAAGCCAGATCCTCAATCTCTTCAGGGCGACTAACTATGAAAGCCCCACCCTGAAAGATTTCGTTCGTTCTCGCCGCTTCCCTGTTTCGACCCTCGCCCGCCTCTATGACAATGACAAGTTCTTGGACCTGGTTGGCATTAGGGTCAACAGCGCCGATGGAACGGTTAAGCTTGAAACGGGGCGGAAGCGATTCGCTCTGGTCGCGGAAAGGGTTGTGGGCGGGATCCACAGCAAGGAACTCGACACTCGGTCCCTCAACTCGAAGACAAGTGACACATATAAGCGGCTCATGGATGAAATCAGGGACATCATGAATGATGATGTCGTTGAAGACGAGGAATTGAGACCTGAGCCTGCCGCTGACACGAAGCCCTCCCACTCAGGAAGAGGCGGGAAGTCGGCGAATGAGGGGTCGAGCTCCTCGGATAATCCGGCGACCGGTGCGGGTCAGAGAAACCAGCAGAACGCCGGGCCCGTGCCTGACGAGGATGATCAGCCAGCCACAGATAAGACGGCAAAGAAGCAGCGGCCCTATCTGGACACGGATGATTTCACCGTTCCAGCGAGCTACCCTCTCGCCATTCATCAGATCATGAAGGAGCTATCAAACCTTCGGATTGACAAGTTTCCGAATGCTGTTCTCGACCTTATCCGCACGTTCCTTGAGAAATCTATCAAGGCATACGCAGAATCAAAGGGAGAGGATATTAGGGCAAGCCTTAATGCCGCCGCAGTCAAGGCAAACCCTAACGCAAAGCCTTCTGTGAAGTTCGTGCAGCTGGGGGAATGCTTAATCTGGCTCGAAAAGCACTTTCAGGAAAATGGCCCAACCTCTTTACGGCAGGTGGTGGCCAAGATCAGGGCAGGTAAGGTGGCAACGGACTATATCGCCTCCGCTGATCACATGAATGCAATTAACCACAATCATCAGGTCTTCGCCACGACGACTGATGTGCGCGAGTGCTGGGATACGATGCGGGGCCTACTGAAGGCGATCCTGACATGACCGTCGACGCGTTCAAGACGAAACCGAGCCGCTTGAAACGGCCTGCCATCTCGCCACTGCGCTATCCAGGCGGCAAAGCATCTCTTTACACTCGTCTGCGAGCGCTCCTCCGATACAACGGGCTCACTTCGGGGACGTATGTCGAACCCTATGCGGGTGGCGCCGGCGCAGCCTTGGGGTTGCTGGTGACTGGTCAGGTTAAGGACATCGTCATTAATGACCTCGACCCGGCAATCTTCGCCTTCTGGAAATTCCTCATCGATTCGCCCTCGGATTTCTCCCAGATGATTCGCGAAGCTCGACTCAGCGTAGCCGAATGGGAAAAGCAGCGTGACGCATATCTTCACACCCCTCACGACGACTACCATCGCCTAGGGTTCGCAACGTTCTACCTGAACAGAACGAACCGTTCAGGCGTATTGAACGGCGGACCAATTGGTGGCATGGATCAAACGGGTAACTACAAGATCGACGCCCGCTTTAACAAGAACGGGTTAATCGAGCGCGTACGACTAATCGGAATGTATAGCAAACGTATTGCTGTCCACAACATGGATGGCATTGCTTTGATAAAGCAGTATATCGATAATCCTAGCACTTTGGTGTACGCCGACCCGCCTTATTTCGAGAAGGCCGGATCACTGTACCTTAATTCCTTCACGAGCGATGACCACCAAGCACTCGCCGCCTGTTTGAACGGGCTGAAAGATCGGCGCTGGCTGCTAACTTACGACAACGTTCCTCAAGTGTCGCACCTCTACGGCGAGCGTCGGTCAGAAGAGTTCTCGCTGAACTATTCAGCACATCGAGTCATGAAAGCCAAAGAAATTATGGTCTACTCCGACGCGCTGGTGATTGGCGAAGAACGTCTACTGTAGGTATGCCATACCGATGTTTCCCGGACCGCGCAGATAGGCGGGCCCCAGCCCTCCAACCCGGGTGGACCTAGAGGATCGTGCCCATGCCCGGCCCGGGACTTACCTTCCTCGCTGGCATGCTGCGATCGTTGCAGGTGCGAGTGCCGCTGCGCCCCGATGCTGCCCTAGAACGGACATCGCGGCCGACGCGTGCTGAGTCAAGACAGTCCGCCGGCGTTCGCCCAGATCCCCTCCCAAGCAGTCACCCCACTTCACGAGAGCCAGAGTTGCGTTCGTCCTCTTGGCCGGCCTTACCCAGCACTACATGACGGGCCACATCCCGGAAATCTTTCCTAGCAAGTTGGGCCGAACGCGCTGCCCTGCGAGCCGCAAGAGCTGAAGCCAGACCAGAGACGAGCGCCGAAACAGAGCCCGCCATGCTGGCAATCGCTATCCAATCCATCGGGCCACCTCCTTAGCTACGTCTCGGCCGACACCGATCATGATATTAGCGACTGTAGCCATTGCAGTTATGACCGTCGCAACTACAGCACATAACCATTCCTCGAAGAACTTGCTTCCGGCAGGATCAACTGCCGTCATCACCCATGCCAGCACCAGGAAAATTATGGCAGCTAGATTTGCACCAATTGACACATGCATCTTTCGATGGTGGCCGTCACCTGAGGCCAACGCCTCGCCAATTCCGGACAGAAGTATGCCGACATTCAGAACGTAGAGGTTCTGCACCTTGATGGCTTCGACACCAAAGAGGCCACCAAGCACGAGGAGGACAACAGGAAGCCCCAGTGTCCAGATTGAGAATACGGTGAGCTTGTCCCCCAACTTGTCTTTGTATATGTCTTTTTGGACACCCGCTTCAGGTTGTGCCGTAGCTCCAAGGCTGGGCTTAGGCCCTACAGCGCCGCCAGCAGAACTCATGCCGGTCATTCTAGTTGCGGTTCCAGCGACTTCATCGCTTCACCCGATCAGGCGATTGTCGCCATCCCGTCTAAATCGATCCTGTCTCCCAGGTAGCGGGCCGCTGCCCGGCCCGCTATGTCAAGAGAGCCTTGACGCCCGCACGGACGTTGGCGGGTCGTTCCCAGCTGCTCCGTTCAATGAGCTGGGCCATTCAGTGGCAAGCCGCGAAGCGGCGCGGCAGCGATCGCCCTGCCCTCGGCGGCGGCCACGTCCCTCGCGATCGTCACGGCCTCGCTGTCCTTCAACGGATCGAAGTAACCGCCCGGCGCGCCGGCCGATGCCGGCCGGAGGCCGCCAGCAGGCCGAGTGCGCCGGGCTGGCCGTGCCTGCGCGGCCCTTGATCCCTACTGAGATTGTTTCGGCAACGTGCTGCCCAGCAGGGCGACCCGCTCCTACGTGCTGGCGTCAATCGCCTGGCGGAGGCGTTCCACTGCTGCGTAGATCGCCTGCTCGGGACCTGGCCGGCTGGGGCGCCATTCCACGATGACCGGGCGGACGGCATCCGCCAGGCTGGCTGCGGCTTCCTCGGTGTCCGGGTCGGGTAGCTGGCCGAGGGCGTCGATCGCGCCGATGGTCGTTTCGTAGCGGTGGCTGTTGGCCGGGGTGTTGCGCCAGTTCGGGTTGTCGCGCCACGTCTGCACGCGGTCGCGCACCTCGGCGGCTGCTGCGCGGATCAGGTCGGCGCGTCGCTGAGGTGTGAGTGCTGCGGGGTGCGGTCGGTCGTTGGTGGGTTCTTGCGGCGGCGTGTCGGCGTCGCGCATGGCGGCGATCGTACCGGCGCTCGTCGGACAACTCCGCGCCCCGGACCTCACGTCAGCCGGCGGCTGGAGTCCATTCCTGGGCGAGGATGGAGTAGAGCAGGGAGTCGCGCCATGCGCCGTTGGTGAAGACGTGATCGCGTAGCCGGCCCTCGTACTGCATGCCGAGCCTTTCGGCAACGGTGATGGAGGCGGCGTTGTCGGGGCCGATGGCGGCGGTGATGCGGTGGAGCTTCAGCGTCTGGAAGCCGTAGTCGACGATGGTCCGGGCGGCGTCGGTGGCGTAGCCGTGGCTCCAGTGATCGGCGCTGATGGCGTACCCGAGCTTGGCGGCCTGGTGGCCGGTGAGGCCGAGTCGTGCGAAGCCGATCATGCGGTCTGTGGTGTCGGTGACGGCTAGGTAGTACTCGGTGCGGGGGGTGTGCTGGGCGCGTTGGATGGTGCCTTCGACCATGGCGACGGCGGCGGCCTGGTCCCGGCTGTCGAAGGACAGCCACTGGGTGACGCGGTCGTCTCCGACGATTGCCCACGCGTCGGCCGCGTCATCGGAGCGCATATCGCGCAGGGTGATGACGCGGCCGGGGATGGTGATCGGGTCCATGCTCCCGATCGTGCCCTATCGAGGCAGGGCGTTGGCCGGGGTGTGGGTGAAGTGCTCGATGCCGTCGATGAGGTCGCGGGCGTCGGCTGCGTGGCCGGCGCGGGTGATGGCCTGATGGACGCGGCGCACGGAGTGGATGATGCCGTTGATGCGCTGGTCGGCGGGCAGGTCGAGCACGGGAGCCAGGGCGTCGGCGGCGGCGTCCAGGTCGCCGCTGGCCACGCGGGCTATGGCCAGGTTGGCGTGTGATCCGGCCTGGTCGCCGAACGCCCATGCGGGGTCGTTGGGGTCGGCGTACGCCTGGGTGGCGCGCAGGGCGTATCGCTCGGTGGCGGTGGCTTCGCCGGGGAGCCAGGCGAGCGCGTCGCTGGCGTAGTAGAGGGTGCGGGGCTGGTTGAAGGTGCAGATGCCGCCCATCTCGTCCATCTCGTCGGGGCGTACGCGGGACCAGGCGTCCTCGGCCTCGGTGATAGCGGCCTTGGCCTGCTCGGCGTTGCCGAGGGCGGCGTAGGCGCGGGCGGCGCTGGCGGGCAGCCACACGGCGGAGGTGCCGCCGGCCTGGGTGGCGTGCTCGCGGCCGGCTTCGGCGTAGCGGACCGCCTCGGCGTAGCGGCCGGCCCAGTAGGCCACGAGGGATTGCAGGCCGCGCAGCCACGCCTGTAGCCCGGGGTGGCCGGACTGCTCGGCGCAGAGCACGGCGGTGCGGGCCTGGAGCATGGCCGAGTGGGGGTCGGCCATGTCGTGGGAGACCTTGGCGAGCAGGCCGCTGGTGATGCCGGCGAGGAAGTGCAGGTCTCTGGACTGGTTCGGGGCCTGGCGGCGCTCCAGGAGGGTGAACAGGGTGTCCTGTGTCTCGACCAGGTCGGGCAGCACGTGGCTGACGGGTCGTTGCGGGTAGGCCAGGGCGAGGCGCTGCACGTCCTCGGCGAGCTGTTCGATGGCGGCGGGGCTGGTGGACTCGGCGGCGAGCATGGCGTATTGGCGGGCGCGTTGTGCGGCCATGGCGAGGAGGTTCCTTTCCGGGCCGGCGCCGGTGGGGTCGACAACGAGGTGTCGCTCCGGCGCAGGGGTCATCTGGTGGGGAGCCCAGGGGCGCTGTAGTTCGTCGATGGACTTGTTGAACATGGCCTGTAGTGCCCGCCGGGTGGCGGGGGTCGATGAGGCCAGGTCGCGTTCGCCGCGTGCCAGTCGCCCGAGGTGCCGGGCGCTGATCGCCGCCCGGGGGTCCATCCGGGAGAACTCGTCGGCCAGTTCCTCGTACGTGCGGTCGCTCTGCTGGATCAGGTGCTCCAGCATCGTGCGAGGTTCGCGGCGTTCTCGTGCCATCCGTCTACGCCTTCCTGATGGGCTGTCTCCACGCTCGCCCGGGTGAGGTCCTTGCGGCAATGCAGGTCCTCGTGGTGTCCGCTCGATGTCCGCCAGAGGTGTACGTACGGGTCCTCGATCGGTCCCGTAGGTCCCGGGCACTCTCTCCTACATGGACGGCTCACCCACCGCAATTGTGCATGTGCATCCCGCTGATGCCCATGGGCAGCCGCGTCGGCGCGCACACCGGGAGGTGAGCTCAGCGAGGAGGGGCGCTGAGCAAACCGGGGTTCGCGTCGTGCGGTGCGTGGAGGGGTCGCGCCCACAGCGGGGAACGCATCGGTCCTCGCCGTCCGCGCCGGCTGCGTGTCCCGCGTGCGAGGGGCGGGGCTGGAAGATGGCCAGCCCTCGGCGCTCGCTGCGGGCTCCGGGTGACCCGAACCGGTTGCAGCGGCGCGACTGCCTCGACTGCGCAGGCACCGGCGCACAGGGGCAGTGGGCGGGGCTGGCGGTCGTCGCCTGACCGGTGACGGCCGCCGGCCCTCCGATGATCACGCGGCGTTGCGCCGTGTCCTGAGTTGGCCCGGGGCGGGTGCTGGTGGAGGCGCGGTGTCGGCCGTAGCGGAAGCCCGCCCGCCTCGGTGCCCCGACCAATCCGAGACGGGAAGGCGGGCGGTCGTGGTTCCGAAGCCGGGAGACGTGCTGTACGTCAACCGGCAGGCGTCGGTGCAGTTCGGCGGCGACCGGGCGTTAATCTTCCGGGTCATCAAGGTTCCCGACCAGCCCACCTACTACGGCTGGATCTGGCTGACCGGGTACATCCTCGATCCCAAGGGCAACGCCCTGGACCGCCGGGAGATCTACGTCCAGAAGGCGGGCCTCCAACGGGCCACCCCGCCGGCCGCTGCGGTCCGCCAACCCGACCGAAAACCAGCGGCACGTACGACGGCCAGGAACGCCGTGCGGAAGTGAGCACGGGCGGCGGCCCGATGGGAGGGTTCGATGGCGGTGGGAGTCTTTCGAGCAGCCTCGCGGCTGGCTCCGATGGTCCCCGAGCAGGTGCGCCGGCTGCGGTTCCGGCGTACCGGGTTCGGGCGGCGCGGCCTGGCCGAGGAACACGTCTACGCTTTCCTGCGGCGCGTCGTCGACGAGTTGATCGCCAGGGACGCCGCCGAGGCCAGCCTTCGGGAGGAGAACGTCCGACTGAAGAACGCGCTTCGAGACTGGCAAAGCCAGTTCACGCCGAGGCCGGGTCGGGACGGCGACAGCGCATGGACAGGAGATCAGCAGCGCAGATAGCCTGTTGACAAGCCAAGTTGCCGTCTGGGGTGAAACGGTGCCGATCGAGGTTGCGCCGCCGAAGTACGTGGTGATCGTCAACGCGGTGCAACAGCGCATCGAGGACGGCACCTACCCGCTAGGTGCCATGCTGCCCAGCGAAACCGAACTCATCCGCGAGTTCCGCGCGTCCCGGCCCGTCGTGGTCCGGGCGCTGGACCTGCTGCGGCAGGGCGGCTGGATCGAGAGTCGCCAGGGCAAGGGCCGCTTCGTCCTCGGCCCCCCGGGCGGGACCGAGCAACGCTCACAAGGACGCCGGTACGGCCTGCTCGACGACGACGAACGGGCCGGATCAACGCTGCTGGCGGCCGGCACCGTACCCGCCCCGCCGCGAGCGGCCGTCGCCCTGGGCGTGGAACCGGGGACCCCGGTCGTGGCGCGTCGACGGCTCATCACGGTTGACGGAGTCGGCCCGGTGGAGCTGGGCACGGCCTTCCTGTCCGTCGAGCTGGCCGAAGGAACTGGCGTGGGCGTCCAGGACACGATGCCGGAAGGGCTGCTTCGGCATGTGGCCTCCCGCAAACGGCTCAAGTTCGACCACGTGACCGAACGCATCTCAGCGCGGTTGCCCAGCGCGGAAGAGGCCAAGCTGTTGCAGGTCCGCCAAAGCGATCCGGTGCTGACGGTGCTCCTGGCCATCTGCGACCGCAGCGCCACGCCCCTGCTCGCGGTGGACGCGCTCCTTCCCGCCTCGCGGCACGACCTGGAAGACGTCTACCCGCTCGACTGACCAAAGTGGATTAGCCACTTGACAAGTCAAGTTGGCAGTCTCTACCTTCGATGTAACTTAACAAGTCAACTAGTCGAGTTGCCTTGTGGAACTGGAGGTCTCGTCGTGGTTCCGATGACGTTGAAGGTGCCGGTCCCGTCCGAGTACGTGTTCCCCGCCGGGGCGCTCTGCCTGGGTGTGTCGCCGCAGATCGACTTCGACCGGCGGGGTGAGGCGGACAACCAGGCGCGGGACAAGGACACCGGTGAGCGGGTCTGGGTGGTGCGGGTGATGGACCTGGACCCGGAGGCGGGCAAATTCGGCCGGTCGACCGAGGTGAAGGTCAAGGTGGTCGCCGGACAGCAGCCGGTGCCGCCGCCGTCGATGGTGCCGGGGTATCCGCCGGCGGTGGAGTTCGAGGGTCTGACCCTCACTCCCTACGTGGATTCGCAGCGGTGCAAGCCGGGCCGCTCGTCGGGTGACTGCCGCTCCCGGATGGCGTATTCGCTGCGGGCGACCGCGATCCGTCCGGCGTCGGCGGTTCCCGGCGCGGTGGCGGCCTGACCGCACCTGATCGTGCGCGCGGGGCGGGTCGTTTCCCCGCCAAGAGTCCCGACCCGTCCCGCGCTCTCCCATCCCTCATCTGGTGAAGGAGGGCGTGATGCCCACCGTAGTTCCCCCTGCCCTGATCATCGCCGTGCCCCTGCTGGTTGGCGCGGCCCTCATCCTGATCCGCGCCGGCTTCGGGCTGGCGGGTCTGCGGCACGCCTACCGGGAGACGGAAGCCGTGCTGCGGTCGGTGTTGCGGTTGCCGCCGGCTTGCGGGCGGGTGTGCGCGATCCGCTGCCCGTATTGCTGCCGGTGGGTGAAGCCGCGCCGGTTCGACCTGCCCCGCATGTCGTGCCGCTCGTGCATCTCGACGCTGGCGCGTCCGGGTCGGGGTGGTGACCTGTGCCTCTGATCAACGTCATCCCCGGGGACAAGATCCCCATGGCGCCGATGAACGTGCGCCTTCCGGCGTGGCGGGTTCCGGGCTGGCTGCTGGTGTTCTGGTGGCTCGCCCGGGGCCTGTTCCGCCTCACCGTCCTCGCCGTCCGGTACTGGTGGCTCACTGGCCCGGCCGCGCTCGCGCTGTGGGTGCGGGCGGAGTTCGGGGGCCTGGTCCTGGCCGGCGTCGCCCTGGCGGTTGCCGCCGGCTGTGTGGGTTGGTGGCGGTGGCATCCGTCGTCGTGGCTGCGGTTCGGCTGGTATCCGCTGGTCGCCCGGGTTCGGGCGCTGGTGGTCTACCGGCGGCGGTGGGCGTCGGTGATGGCCACCTGTGGGCTGGCGACCGCGTTCGCCGGTGACCGGTACGTGCCGCAGCTCCTGCGGGTGCGCTGTGACCGGTACGGCGACGAACTGACGGTCCGGTTGTTGCCGGGGCAGATCCCGGATGACTGGGGCCAGGCCGCGGAACGCCTCGCCTACGCCTTCCGCCTGCGCACCGGCCAAGCCCGCTCCACCGATCGGCCGGATCGGGTGGTGCTGCGGCTCGTGCGCCGTGACCCCCTCGCCGAGGTCGTGGGGCCGTTGCCGGTGGCTGAGGTGCCGGACTTCGACGGGCTCGCCCTCGGCGTCGACGAGAACGGCCGCACCTATCGGCTGCGCCTGTCCGGGTCGCATGTGTTGATCGCGGGGGCGACGGGGTCGGGCAAGGGGTCGGTGTTGTGGTCGCTGATCCGCTCCGTGGCCGCCGGTATCCGGTCGGGCCTCGTCGAGGTGTGGGCGTTCGACCCGAAGGGCGGCATGGAGCTGGCGACCGGGGTGCCGCTGTTCGCCCGGTTCGCCTACGACGACCCCGACAGCATGGCCGGCGTCCTGGAAGAAGCCGTGAAACGCATGCGGGTGCGGGCGGCCCGGCTGCGCGGGGTGACCCGCCAGCACGTGCCGACGCCGGAGGACCCGTTGCTCGTGCTGGTCGTCGACGAGCTGGCGGCGTTGACGGCGTACATCACTGACCGGAAGGTCCGCGACCGGATCAAGGAAGCCCTCGGCCTCCTCCTCTCCCAAGGCCGGGCAGTCGGCGTGCATGTCGTCGCCGCGTTGCAGGACCCGCGTAAGGACGTGCTGCCGTTCCGGGACCTGTTCCCCACCCGCATCGGCCTGCGGCTGACCGAACCCGAGCAGGTGGACATGGTCCTCGGCGACAGCGCCCGCGACCGGGGCGCCCTGTGCGACCGCATCCCCGAATCGTCGCCCGGGGTGGGGTTCGTGGTCCTCGACGGCGTCCGCGAACCGGTCCGGGTCCGCTTCGCCTACCTCACCGATGACGACATCCGGCAACTCGGCCGCGACTACCGCCGCTCCAGCGACACCGACAACAGCGAGGGGGTGACCTCGTGAAGACCACCGCAGACCGGGTGGAGGGCGTGGTCCTGGTGCTCATCGTCCTCACCGTGGGTGGGCTGGCCGGCGCGGCGTCGTTCACCCACGTCCACGACTGGACCATGGCCAACTCCCCCACCGGTACCGGCGACTGGTTCGGCTGGGCGAATGCCGCCATCTCCGAACTCCTGCCCCTGGCGGCGCTGTTGACCATTCGGCGGCGACGCCGCACCGGCGGGCCGGTCGGGTACCCGCTGTTCCTGCTCGTCTGCGCCGTCGCGCTGTCCCTCGCGGCGCAGCTCGCGGTGGCGAAGCCGAGTCTGTCGGGCTGGCTGCTGTCGGCCGTTCCCGCGCTGGCGTTCCTCGGCCTGTCCAAGCTCGTCTTCTCGGTAGCTCCGGCGGTGCCCCTCGTCGATCAGCCGACCGACGTCCCCGACTGGGGCCAGTGGTCACCCGATGACGCCGGAACTCAGGACCGGCCGTCCCTGCGCCTCGTCGACGGCGACCAGGCGGCGGCCGTCGAACCGGTCCCACCGCCGCCGGTGGCGGTGCAGCGGCCGGGGCTGGTGCCCGTTCCTGCGGCGGCGTTCGCGCCTCGTAATGGCATGCCGTACGGCTCGGAGCGTGACCAGTGAGCCAACAGGAACTCCTGCCCACCGCGACGCCGGCCGAGGTGCAGCAGCCTCGGCCGGGGTCACGGGCCGACCGGATGCGCAAGCCCCTCGCGAAGGACGCGCTCAAGCAGCTCGCCGAGCAACACGGCGTCTGCGTCCGCCCCCTCGCCCTACGCCGCACCGACACCACCACCGGACTCACCGAAATCGTCGAAGTCCCCTGCGGAGCCACCCTCGCCGCGAAGTGCAAGCCATGCGCCGAGAAGGGGCGACGGCTGCGGATCCAACAGATCCGGGAGGGCTGGCACCTCGCCGACGAACCCACCATCCGCCCCGACAAGCCCGGTGAGGACGTGCTCGCCCTCGTCCGGGTCCGGGCGCATCTGGAGTTCGAACGCGAAGCACTCCAGTACCAGCCGATGACCCCCGACGAGCGGGCCGCCCAGGTGGCCGAGATCGATGCCGCCATCGCGGAACTGGACGAAGCGCTCGGCGAAACCAGCCTGCGCGGCCACCTAACCCCGAAGGAACGCGACGAGCGGCCCCGCCGCAAGCGGTCCACCCGGCGGCGGCAGGACACCCCCGACCTGCCCCGGCTGCCCGTCGACCCGCGCACCGTCGGCCGCGCCTACCCGGGCAAGGCGGGCAAGACCTACCGGCCGTCGATGCTGATCACGCTGACCCTCGGCTCGCACGGCCCCGTCCACTCCCACCTGCGCCGGGGCGCCTACGTCGCGCCGTGTGAGTGCGGGCAGCGACACGGCCCCCATGACGACGTCCTCGGCACCCCCGTCGACCCCACCGGCTACGACTACCGGCGGGCCGCCCTGGACGCGATCCACTTCGCCCGGGTCCTCGACCGGTGGTGGCAGAACGTCCGCCGCGCCGCCGGCTGGAACGTCCAATACGCAGGCGCGGTCGAGCTGCAACGACGGCTCGCCCCACACGCGCACTTCGCCATCCGGGGCACCCTCCCGCGCCGGCTGCTCAAGCAGATCGCCGCCGCCACCTACCACCAAGTGTGGTGGCCACCCTTCGACGAGCTGGCCTACCCGGTCGACAAGCCGCCGGTGTGGGACGTCCACCGACAGGCGTACGTCGACCCCAAGACGCGCGAACCGCTACCCACCTGGGGCGAAGCCCTCGACGCCCTCGAAGAACCCGACAGCCGACCCGCGTACGTGGCGCGGCTGGGGCGCATCGACGCTCGGGGCATCGAGCAGGGCACTCGCGACGCGGAACGCTCCATCCGCTACGTGACGAAGTACGTCACCAAAGACCTGACCGACCAGGCCAAGCCCCGATCCGACGCGCAGAAGGCACACTTCGACCGGCTCCACGCCGAACTGTCGATCCTGCCGTGCTCACCAACCTGTGCCAACTGGCTGCTCTACGGGGTTCAGCCCGACGGCGTCAAGGCCGGCTTGACCCCCGGCCGGTGTACCGGGAAGGTCCACCAACGCTCCACCCTCGGCTTCACCGGCCGCCGCGTCCTCGTCTCCCGCCAATGGTCCGGCAAAACCCTCGCCGACCACCGCGCAGACAACCGCGCCTGGGTCCGCGCCATCCTCGCCGGAGGCATGGCCGACACCGAGGAACACGACCAGGCCGCCGCCGACGACGCGGACGGATCGAAGCGCTACCGATTCGAACTCGCCCGACCAGAAGACCCCGACGTGCCACCGCTGGAACACCGGCTCCTACGGGCGATATCAGCACGCATCCGCTGGCGCGCAGACCTCGACACCGCGCGCCTGCGAACAGGCTCCGTCGCGCCGGCAACGGCAGTCCCCCTCCCCCTTGCTGCTTGATCATCTGGAGGAGAAACCCCTCGTGGAAAGCGAGTTGTTGACCGTTCCTGAAGTCCTCGCCTTGCTCAACGGCGTGTCGCGGCGGACCTTCTACCGCTGGCGTGAACTGGGCATTGCTCCGGAGTGCATCAAGCTCCCCAACGGGGAACTGCGGATCGAGCGGCGGGACCTACGGGCCTGGCTGGAACAGCACCGGGAGGCGGCGTGAAGTCGCGTGAGGTGCGGATCCGAGGCATTCAGGTCAACGCGCTGGCGGGTCGCAAGAAGTCGTACACCGTTCGGTGGGTGGTGGGGACGGGGCCGAAGTCGCGGACGTTCGCCACCCGGGCGCTGGCGGACAACTTCCGGTCTGACCTGATGCAGGCGGCGAACCGGGGCGAGGCATTCGACGGCGACTCCGGTTTGCCAGAGTCGATGATGGCGCCGAAGGAATCGGTGAGCTGGCTCGGGTTCGTCCGCCGCTACGTCGACATGAAGTGGCCGGGCGCGGCGGCCAAGTCCCGGGAGAGCACGACGGACGCGCTGGCGACCGTGACGGCCGCGCTGGTCGGCGAGGTGGCCGGGCGTCCTGATCAGCGAGTGCTGCGGCGGGCGTTGCGGGAGTGGGAGTTCCCGCCCGCCTCTCGGCAACTCGACCGGCCGGCGGATGTCGCTGCGGCGCTGCGGTGGTTGGACCGGGCCTCGCTGCCGCTGTCAGCGTTGGTGGAAGCTGCGATCGTGCGCCCCGCGTTGGACGCGCTCGGGCTGACGTTGGACGGGCGGCCGGCGGCGGCGTCGACGACCAGGCGGCGGCGCTCGGTCTTCTACAACGTCCTTCAGTACGCGGTAGAGCTGGAGCTGTTGGAGTTCAACCCGGTCGACAAGCTGCGGGTGCGGTCGAGCCGGCGGAAGGTGGCCGGCGAGGTGGACCGGCGCGTCGTGGTAAACATCCGCCAGGCGCGGGAGCTGCTGATCGGGGTGACGTACGTCGGCCAGCGGGGGAAGAACGGCCGGCGTGGTGAGCGCCTGGTCGCCTTCTACGCCTGCCTGTACTTCGCGGCGCTGCGGCCGAGTGAGGCGCTGGGCCTACGGGAGCGGGACTGCCATCTTCCGGCAACGGGCTGGGGGCTGCTGACGGTGGAGAAGTCTCGTCCGGCGGCGGGGAAGCGGTACACCGACAGCGGCGAGGTCCACGACGACCGGGGGTTGAAGCACCGGGGCGAGACGGAGGCGCGGGAGGTGCCGATCCCGCCGGAACTGGTGGCGATCCTGCGGGCGCACGTCGACCGGTTCGGGGTGGGCGTCGACGGGCGGCTGTTCCGCAGTGACCGGGGCAACGTGGTGGCGTCCTCGACGTACTCGCGGGTCTGGGAGGAAGCGCGGCGGTTGAGCCTGCCGCCGGAACGGGTGGCTTCTCCCCTGGCCGGTCGCCCGTACGACCTGCGGCACGCAGGGGTGTCGCTCTGGCTCAACGCCGGGCTGCCTGCACCCGAGGTGGCGCAGCGGGCCGGTCACTCGGTGGACGTGCTGCTCAAGGTGTACGCCAAGTGCCTCGACGGGGACCGTAGCCGGATGAACGAGCGGATCGAAGCGGCGTTGCGCTGATGATCACCGGTAGCGTGGGAGAGGCCGTGGCGGACGCTGCGGCCTCTCTGCCGTTCACGGCTGTGACCTGCGGAAACTGGCACTTCCCGGCCGTCAAGACCATTGCACGTATTCTGCACGGACGGCTGCAAACGGCGGCTCCGGGTGACATCCGGCTGCACAGGCCAACCGATCGATGCGGGAACGTATCCGCTGCTCAGGTGGCGTTTTGGCTGATCTTCGAGGTGCCCCCGGCAGGATTCGAACCTGCGACACACGGTTTAGGAAACCGATGCTCTATCCCCTGAGCTACGGGGGCGCGAGGGCCTAGTCTAGCGACCTGCGGGTTCACCTGGGGTGGCAGGGAGTGGCCCACGTTCACCCACAGCACCCGGACCCCCGTTTGCCCAGCCCAGGACCACAGCTCGAGCACACGACCCCCCGTTTGCGACCACGATCGGCTGCGGTGACCCGTGTTGGCACCGGTTGACCCTGGCTGGCATCCGCTGGCGAGCACACGTCGCGCACATCATCGAAGATCATCTAGAGGGCTCCCGCTGCAGCGGGCCGGCCGGAGGTGGTCGGATCTCGCTCGACGCTCTGCCCATCGGTCGGGAGACTGGCGGTCGTGACAGCCCGCAATGGTGTTCCCAAACGGTGCGTGGCAGGAGGTCAGGTTCAGCCTGTTCGTGCCGACCCTCGATTACGGCGGCAGCGCGTGGGGCCAGGATGTCCTCGATCCGTGGGTTGCTTCCCACTCGTCGGTCTTGGCCGCGTTGCGGCAGGTCGGGGAGGCGAGGATGTCCGCCGTCGCGTTGGCTCGTGAGGATCTGTGGGCGTTGTACGCGTTGAGCAGGGTGATGGAGTTGCTGATCCTGCCCGGCCAGCCGCCGGCTACCGATCCCGGCGAGCCTGCGGACTGGCTTGCGTCCTCGGCGTACGGGCGGTTCGTCGCGGCGATCGGCGGCACGTTCCCGGAGGGGGAAGGGTTCCATCCGTTCCTGCACGAGATCGTCGAGGTCGAGCCGGCGGACGATCCGCAGGCGCCGCCGGTGCTGGTCGGGCAGTGGTGGCCGGGCTGTCTGGTCGGGTCGCTGCTACTCATGCGCGGCGGCGTGAGCGTCCGCGCCGGTGCCCGCCACCTGGATCCCGCGCTGGCCTCGACCTCGACGTTGTACTGGGCGTGGCGGCGGCGCTACCGGCAGGTGGTCGACCTGTCGCACGGCTGGGGCGGCAACTCGCAGTGGCGCACCGCCTTCCGCCGTGACTACCGGCTGGCCGACCGGCTCGTCTACAACGCAGACGCCGCCATGGACCCGACGCCTCCGCATCCCGGCGGTCCGGACCCGTGCACGGACGTGGACCTGCTGCGTTACCGGTGCAGCACCCTGGCCGACCACGGCGACGACCAGTGGGTGTGGGACAGCCACCACGTCGAACCGATGGCACCCACCGCTGTACCACCTGAGTAAGCGATGGCCCGCCAGCCCGGCGACTTGTTCGCGTCGCAGAGTCGAGCGTCGTTCGTTGCGGTTGCCATCAGGCGGACCGAACGACGGTAGGACGGCTCCCAGGGCCGAGCCGCTCGGCACGCTCGGTGGCGACCACCGACTCCGCTCCGTGAGAGGCCCCACTGTGATGCTGCCTTCTACTCCCGCCGACGTGCCTGAGTACATCACCGACACGCTCCAGCCCTCAGGTGCTTGAAGAAGACCGGGGCGCCCCGGAAGGAGAACACGATGTGCGGGACCTGCGCAGCATCAGGGCATCACCGAGCGCAGGGCGGGCGTACGGCATGGTGCCCAGGCCGGCTGGTCGCCGGCCGCCGTTTCGCGACCGGGCCTGATTCCACGCGTACCGGGCTCGCGGCGACCGATCAGTACGGCTTCGCGTGGTATCACCGGGGCCGGCAAGGCGACCACGATATGGGGCTCTGGTCTGGGGCGGTGGCCGCGCGTGTCAGGTGCACCGTCACTCTGTGGCCGTGGGGGCCAGGTTGGCCGACCAGCGTTCCCCGATCCGGGCGCGCGCCAGACCGCGATGGCGACGAGCCAGGCGACGACGAACAGGCCCGTGATGCCGTAGCCGGCGTAGTCGAGGGGATGTCGGCGATCGCCGCCGGCGGACCGGAGGTGATGTTGGCCTGGCCGGCGAGGACGCCGATCAGTTCGATGGTGCCGATGATCAGGGCGACGGCGATCGAGGGAGGCGAGGGCGCCGGCTCAGGGCTGTCGGTCAGCGGCCTGCTTGAGCGTCTGTCGCAGCCCGGCGAGCGGTGGCACGCCGGAGGTCGCCGCGGCGTCGCGGTACAGCCGGCACGCCAGCGCCGGGCGCTGGCCGGGCTGCGCAAACGAATCGCGCCCGTCGGTGAAGACGCTGGACGAGCCGGTGAAGCCGAGCTGCTCGGCCTCGGCCTGGTCGCTGACGATGCGGGTGGTGAACCGCACCGTGGACAAGCCGACGTCGTCGAGCGCCCGGCGTAGCAGCACGGCGGCGGGCCCTTCGTTCGGACAGTCGGCGACTACCAGCAGTTGCACGTCCACGTACCATCATGCGCCGCCGCGAGGCTTCGGGTACGCGGCGGCCCCGCCGGAGGATCGGCGTCAGCCGGTCGGGCGGGGCGCGTACATGATGACCGCGACGCCGGCCAGGCAGATCAGCGCACCGATGACGTCCCACCGGTCCGGACGGAACTTGTCTACGACCATGCCAGCAGCACACGCCCTCCCGCCCGGTCAGGTCCGTGCGGTGGCCTCGGCTGCCGGGGGCGAGCTGCACCGCAGCCGCGTCGGCGCCGGCCGCTGCTGCCCGACAAGCGCGGTGGCGAACAGGTCATCGAACTCGGCCAGCCGCGGCGGCCGCTGCGCGGTGGGCAGGGTGCATGCCTCGGGCACCCATGACGGACCGGTTACATCGTCGTTCGTGGTCATGCCACGACGGTAAGCCTGTACCCAGGTACAGGATGCAAGCCCTTCAGGCCGACTTCGACGCCGCGCCTTCCCACCGCCCGGTGAACCGTGGCCCGGGCCACCCAAACAGCTCGGCCAGGTCCGGCACCCATCCGGGGCGAGCCAAGCAGACCGCCTCTGGGCCGCCAGCGTTGGTCGTGGCGGCCCCAGCGCGGGTCAGTTCCCCGTTGGGCGGGTCGGACAGGGCGTGGCGTCGAACACCTCGACTGGTACGCCGACCGACGCGCCGGAGGCATGTGGGCGGTGGTCACCCCCGGCGGTGTTACGGATCATCGCGTGCCGGGGGGACCGCCTGCGAGGTACGCCCACTCGCGGGCACTACCTGTGACCATACTTCGGCAATTGCCAAGTGTTTGCAACAAGGCTGTCTCGGTGGGGTGCGGGGGTACGGTCACGGGGTGACCGGGGGACTCCCCGCCGTCGTGGCCACGAGCAGGGACAGCTCACGGACCAGTTCGTCCATGCTCTGGCCGCTCTGGGCCCGGACCAGGCCCAGCGCGAGGTCGGCGAGCAGGTAGAAGCCAAGGGTGCGGGCCTGCTCGCTGGGGAACGCGGCGAGCAGTTCCTCGGCGCCGGCGGGGTCACCGCGGTGTTTGGCGGCGATGACCCCGGCGGCGCGTTGGAGCAGCTCCGCAGCGGCGGGAGTGGCTGCGCTCACCCGGTCAGATCTTCGGGCTCGTGGCGCGGGCGGCGTCGAAGCGGGCGATCACGTCGGACCAGTTGACGAGGTTCCACAGCCGGTCGACGTAGTCGGGGCGGACGTTCTTGTACTGCAGGTAGTAGGCGTGCTCCCAGGCGTCAAAGACCAGCAGCGGGGTGGTGCCCTGGCCGACGTTGCCATGGTGGTCGTAGACCTGTTCCACGATCAGCCGCTTCGACAGCGGCTCCCACGCCAGCACGCCCCAGCCGGAGCCCTGCACGCTCTTGGTGGCGGCGGACAGCTGGCCGGCGAAGGCGTCGAAGGAGCCGAAGTGCTCGTCGATGGCGGCGGCCAGTTCGCCGTCCGGTCGGTCGCCGCCGTCCGGGGACAGGTTGTTCCAGAAGATGGTGTGCAGGACGTGCCCGGACAGGTTGAACGCGTACGTCTTCTCCAGGCCGACGAGCTTGCTGAAGTCGCCCTTGTCGCGGGCCTCGGCAAGCTGCTCCAGGCCGTCGTTGGCGCCCTTGACGTACGCGGCGTGGTGCTTGTCGTGGTGCAGCTCGAGGATCTGCCCCGACATCGCCGGCTCCAGCGCGCCGTAGTCGTAGGTCAGGTCGGGCAGGGTGTAGACCGCCATCAGGATCCCTCTTTCGGTGATGCTGCCGCAGTTTCGTTGTTGCCAGTATCTTGCAACAAGACGGCGGGTGGTGGGAGGAGCCAGAGATTGATCACATCGCGGGCCGATCGGGTGGACGCGGCGCTGGAGCGGCTGCGCCGCGCCGGCCTGCGCACGACCCTGGCCCGGCGTGCGGTGCTGGACGCGCTCGGCGACGCCGCGGTCGAGCGGCGACACCTCAACGCCGGCGAGGTGCACCGGCGGCTCACCGGCCGAGGGCTGGCGGTGGAGCTGTCGACGGTGCACCGCGTCCTGGGGCAGTTGGTCGACCTCGGCGTGGCGCATGCCGTGCCGGTGGGTGGGGCGGCCACGTTCGGGTTGGCCGACCACCCGCACCATCACGCGGTGTGCGAGGGCTGCGGCGGCATGCGTCAGCTGCCGGTGCCGGCGGTGGCGGCCAGTGTCGCGGCGGCCCGGGAGGTCGGCGTCGAGATGGACGGCGGCAGCGGCGGGGTCGTCGTGTACGGGCGGTGCCCGGCGTGCCGCGCCACGACCACCTGAGCGCGCCGGCCGCGCGTACCCGACCGGCGGCCGATCCGAACGCGGAGCCGGAGCCGGTCCCCCGTGCGGCGGCGCGGCGCCCGCAGGCCTTCACCGACAGCCCCGAGTTGGTGGCGCTGGCGGTGCAGCTGGCCAACGCGCCGCCGGGGAACACCCCCGCGAAGGCAGCCGTCACGGTCGGGTGGCCGCGCCCGCGCGAGGTCGCGACGCCGGCTGATCTGCCGCTGCTGCACCAGGCGGGCCGGCAGCTCCGCGAGGTCTTCGCCCACGCCGGCGCACGCCGTGACCGCGAGGCGGTGCACGTGCTCAACCGGCTCCTGGCCCGGCACCGGCTACGGCCCGTCATCGCCGGCACCGGCCCGGCGGACCGCCACCTGCACGTCGCCGCGCCCGGCGCCACACCGGCGGCCGAGCACGTGGCCGCAGCGGTGTGGGCACTCGCGGTGTTCCTGTGCGAACAGGGCATCGACCGGTTCAAGACCTGCGCGGAACCCGGTTGCGGCACCGTGTTCCTGGACGGGACCACCAACCGCCGCCGCCGGTTCTGCTCCCCGCGCTGCGCCACCCGCGCCCACGTGCGGGCACACCGCAGCCGGCGACGGACGGTCACCCGCTGATCAGCCGGCCCGGACCAGGCCGGCGACGGTGGCCAGCGCGGCATCGGCGGTAAGACCCGGGGCGCCGCCCTGCGCGAGGCGGGCGGTGCCGCCGCCACGTCCGCCGAGCGCGGACCTCACCAGGTGTACGGCGCCGAACGCGTCCGACGTCGTCGCCGTGGTGGCGACGACCAGGCGGGTGCCGCGCTCGGCCGGTGCGGCGACGGCGACCACGCCCGGCCGGTCCTGCGGTAGCGCGGCCCGCACCAGTTCGGCGAGTTGCCGGGGGTCCTCCTCGCCGTCGGCGACGACCCCGACATAGCGGGTGACACCGACGGCCGGCGCCTCGGCGGCGAGGCGGCGGGCCCGCTGCGCGGTGAGCTCCCGGGCGAGTTGGTCGGCGCGGCGCTCGGCGGCCTTGGCGCGGCCGAGGAGCGCGACGATGCGTTCGGGTAGGTCCTCGCGCGGGGCCTGCAGCCGCGCGGCGAGTTGGGTGACGAGGTCGCGTTCCCGGGCGAGGTAGCGCAGCCCGTCGAGGCCGACAACGGCCTCGACGCGGCGGTGACCGGCGCCGACGGACGACTCGCCGGTCAGCGCGAGCAGGCCGATCTGGCTGGAGTGGGTTACGTGGGTGCCGCCGCACAGTTCCCGGGACCAGGCCCCGCCGATCTCGACGACCCGGACCTGCTCGTCGTAGGTCTCCCCGAACAGGGCCAGGGCGCCGAGTTCCCGGGCCCGGGTCAGCGGCATGACCTGCGCGGTGACCGGGAGGTCGTCACGCAGCGCCTGGTTGGCGACGTCTTCGATCTCGCTGCGGGTGGCCGGGGATAGGCCGCCGGGCCAGGCGAAGTCCAGCCGCAGGTAGCCGGGCCGGTTGTAGGAGCCGGACTGCAACGCGGTCGGGCCGAGGACCTGCCGCAGCGCGGCGTGCAGCACGTGGGTGCCGGAGTGGGCCTGTCGGGCGCCGAGGCGCCAGCTCGCGTCGACGTTCGCGGTGAGGCGGGCGCCGACCGTCAGGTGTCCGGCGGTGACGCGGACCTGGTGGGCGACGAGGCCCTTGACGGGGCGCTGCACGTCGATCACCTCGCCCGCGCCGTCGGTGCCGGTGAGGTGCCCGGCGTCGGCGGCCTGCCCGCCGGACTCGGCGTAGAACGGGGTGACGTCGAGGACCACGGTGACGATCTGCCCCTCGGTCGCGGCGGGCACCGGTTCGCCGTCGGTCAGGATCGCCACGATCGTCGATTCGGTCGTCAGGTCGGTGTAGGCACGCCAGTCCGTCAGGCCCGTCGTGTCGACGATCCGTCGGTACGCCGACACGTCGGTGTGCCCGGTCTTGCGGGCTTGCGCGTCGGCCTTGGCCCGGCTGCGCTGGTCGGCCATCAGCCGGCGGAAGCCGTCCGCGTCGACCTGCAGGCCCTGCTCGGCGGCGATCTCCAGGGTCAGGTCGATCGGGAAGCCGTACGTGTCGTGCAGCTGGAACGCCTTGTCACCGGGCAGCGCCGCCTTGCCGGCCGACTTCGTCTCGGCGATGGCGGTGTCCAGGATCGTGGTGCCGGCGCGCAGCGTGGCCAGGAACGCGTCCTCCTCGGCGTACGCGTACTGCGAGATGCGGCCGAAGTCCTCGGCCAGCTCCGGGTACGACGGCGCCATGCAGTCGCGGGCCACCGGCAGCAGCTCCGGCAGCGCCCGGTCGGCGTAGCCGAGCAGCCGCACCGCCCGGATCGCCCGGCGCATGATCCGCCGCAGGACGTAGCCGCGGCCCTCGTTCGACGGGGTCACGCCGTCGCCGATGAGCATCAGCGCAGTGCGCACGTGGTCGGCGACGACCCGCAGCCGCACGTCGTCCGGGTGCGACTCGTTGGCCGCGTGACCGGAGTGCACGCCGTAGCGCTTGCCGGTCAGCTCGGCGGCCCTGTCGAGGATCGGCTTGACCTCGTCGATCTCGTAGAGGTTGTCCACGCCCTGCAGCAGCGAGGCCATCCGCTCCAGGCCCATGCCGGTGTCGATGTTCTTCGCCGGCAGGTCACCGAGGATCGGGAAGTCCTCCTTACCGGTGCCCGGGCCGCGCTCGGACTGCATGAAGACGAGGTTCCAGAACTCCAGGTAGCGGTCCTCGTCGACCTCCGGGCCGCCCTCGCGGCCGTAGGCCGGGCCGCGGTCGTAGTACAGCTCCGAGCAGGGGCCGCACGGGCCGGGGATGCCCATCGACCAGAAGTTGTCGGCCTTGCCCCGACGCACGATCCGCTCGGCCGGCACGCCGGTGGCCCGCCAGATGTCGTACGCCTCGTCGTCGTCCAGGTAGACGGTGGCCCAGATCCGCTCCGGGTCCAGCCCGAAGCCGCCCGCCTCCACCGACTTGGTGGCCAGGTCCCAGGCCAGCGGGATCGCCCCGGACTTGAGGTAGTCACCGAAGGAGAAGTTTCCGTTCATCTGGAAGAACGTGCCGTGCCGGCTGGTCTTGCCGACCTCGTCGATGTCCGGCGTACGGATGCACTTCTGCACACTCGTCGCCCGCGCGTACGGCGGGGTCTGCTGCCCCAGGAAGTAGGGCACGAACTGCACCATGCCCGCGTTGACGAACAGCAGGTTCGGGTCGCTGATGGCGGGCAGCGGAGCCGACGGCACCACGACGTGACCGTTCGCCTCGAAGTGGGCGAGGAACCGCCACTTGATCTCCGCCGTCCGCATACCGCCCCACCCCTTACTGCAAGTCTTTGGCAATTGCATAGTATGGGCGACTGTGCAGACACCGACCGGCAGCCCACGACCCATCACCCGCTACGGCACCCCGGTGCTGCACCACCGCTGCGCCGAGGTGACCGTCTTCGACGACGCTCTCGCCCACCTCGTGGCGGACATGTTCGCCAGCATGTACACGGCGCACGGCGTCGGCCTCGCCGCCAACCAGATCGGCGTCGACGCCCGGATCTTCGTCCTCGACTGCCCCGACGCCACCGGCGCCCACACGATCGCCCACGTGATCAACCCGGTCCTGCAGCTACCCGACCAGCGGAATCTCGTCACCGACAGCGAGGGCTGCCTGTCCGTGCCCGGCCAGTACGCCGAGGTCACCCGCCCGGCCACCGCCACCGTCACCGGCGTCGACCTGCACGGCCGGCCCGTGCGCATCGACGGCACCGGCACCCTCGCCCGCTGCCTGCAACACGAGGTCGACCACCTCGACGGCCTCGCCTACGTCGACCGGCTACCCGCCAAGCTCCGCAAACAACTGCTCGCCGCCGCCGCCGAACACCCCGGCGTCGGCGTCGGCACCGGACAGAACTGAAACATGCCGGTCGTCCTCGGCATCGAAACGTCCTGCGACGAGACCGGCGTCGGCATCGTCGCCGACGGCGTCCTGCTCGGCGACGCCCTCGCCACCAGCATGGACGAACACGCCCGCTTCGGCGGCGTCGTCCCCGAGATCGCCGCCCGCGCCCACCTGCACGCCATCACCCCCATGGTCGAACACGCCCTGCAGCAGGCCGGAATCGGCTTCGCCGACATCGACGCCGTCGCCGCCACCGCCGGCCCCGGCCTCGCCACCGCCGTTCAGGTGGGCCTCGCCGCCGGCAAGGCCTACGCCCTCACCCTCGGCGTCCCCCTCTACGGCGTGCACCACCTCGCCGGCCACGCCGCCGTCGACATCCTCGACCACGGCCCCCTCCCCCAGCGCAGCATCGCCCTCATCGTCTCCGGCGGGCACACCTCGCTCCTGATCCTCGGTGACCTCGCCCGCGACCCCGTCATCCACCTCGGCGACACCGCCGACGACGCCGCCGGCGAAGCCTTCGACAAGGTCGCCCGCCTGCTCGGCCTGCCCTACCCCGGTGGCCCCGCCATCGACCGGGCCGCCCGCGAAGGTGACCCCACGGCAATCGCCTTTCCGCGCCCGATGACCGGACCGCAGGACCCGCCGTACCGATTCTCGTTCTCCGGCCTGAAGACCGCCGTCGCCCGCTGGACCGAACGCCACTGCGGGCCGCTACCTGTGGCCGACATCGCCGCGTCGTTCCAGGAAGCCGTCGCCGACATACTTACCCGCAAGGCCGTCGCCGCGTGCCGCGACCACCACGTCGACACGCTTCTGCTCGTCGGCGGCGTCGCCGCCAACAGTCGCGTACGCGCCCTCGCCGAACAGCGCTGCGCTGCCGTCGGTATCACCCTGCGCGTCCCCGCGCCGCGACTCTGCACCGACAACGGCGCCATGATCGCCGCCATCGGCGGTCTTCTCGTGCGCGCCGGCATCCCCCCGTCACCGCTGACCCTGGGCGCCGACCCCAGCGCCCGGCTGACTCATGCCACCATCGGCAAGGACCTGCGCTGACTGTCCACACGGGCCCTCCGGACACGCGAGACACCGCTCACCAGGCTACAGAACGAACGAAGACTCCTTCAGAGGAGCAGTCGCACAACCGCAATCCACGCCGATGACGACCAACGCAACAACGATCCTGAGCGGTGGTGGCGAGGTGATCGGCGGGCGTCGCGGCGACAATGCGACAGGTCTCAGCCGTCCTCGGCACCGTCGAGTAGCGCCCGACGCAAGGCGAGACGGTGCTCGCGGCGGATCTGCGCCTCACGGTAGCGTCGCCGGTCGCCGTCGGTCTCGGCCAGCAGCGGCGGCACCGGCCGTGGTTGCCCGTCGTCGTCGACGGCGACCATGACCAGATGCGCGGTGGCCACGTCGACCGGCGGCACCGCCCGATCCCACCGATCCGCGCTGACCTTGACGGCGACCTCCATCGAGCTGCGGCCGGCCCAGGTGATCCGGGCGTCGACGTGGACGACGTCGCCGACCCGCACGGCGCGCAGGAAGGCGGTCTCGTCGATGGCGGCGGTGACTGCGGGCCCGTCGGAATGCCGAGCGGCCACCACTCCGGCGACGGAGTCGATGAGGTTGAGAATCCGGCCGCCGTGGACGGTGCCCATCAGGTTGGTGTGATGCTGGTCCATGATCTGTGACAGGGTCAGATGCGACGCCGACGGGGGCCGGCCGGCGAGAATGGCGCTCTCGTGCATGGTTCATCCGTCCTCGGGAAGCATGCCGTCGACCAGCCGGCACGCACGTCGAGGACCCGCCGCAGCGCGTCACCCGCCCGACCCGCCCGCGAGGTCGACGGCTGCGCACACACCTCTTGTGTGCGCAGCGCGGGCAGGTCTTCGGACTCGCGGGCATGACCGGGTACGCCGGTGTCTCCTACTGGCCGTCGCTTCCCGGGCCCTACGGGCCCAGTGCCGGTGACGGCGGTCGTTCCCACTCACCGCTGCGGGGCAGTCCCGGATTCCCACCGGGTTCCCTCTTACGACGCCCGAGCGTGACAACGCCTGGGCGAACCAGCGCCGGTAACCAGCCTAGCGTTCTTGGTCAGCTGACGGCCGGCTCGGACCTGGATGTGACCTACCTCCCCCATCGCCCTTGCCGATGGATCCGGGTGGCCTGGCGGGTGACGCAGAGGCCGGCCCGGCGGCGGGATCGGTCACGTCGGTGCCGGCCGGGCCTGCGACCTCGGCGCTGTCGGCGACCGGGTCCGGCGGCTGCGGTTCGGCTGCGACGAAGGTGACCGGAGCGTCGAACGCGGCTCGGCGCGCGGCGCGGCGCAGCGCGGCGAGCACCGCCGGGCCGGCCAGGACGATCGCCACCGCGGTGGTGATCGCGCGGCCGGTGTCCCAGCCGAAGGTGGAGGTGACTGCGGTGAACAGGGCGAGGCGGTGCAGGTTCTCCAGCACCGGCGCGCCCGCGACGTAGGACAGTTGGGTGTCCGCTCCGACGCTGAACGGCCAGAACCACAGGTTCATCAGCAGGCCGTAGCCGTAGGCGGCGAGCGCGCCGTAGGCCGCCAGGACGGCGGTCTCGGCCCGTCCGCGCAGCCTCGCCGGAAGCAGGCCGGCGCCCAGGCCGATCCAGGACGCGCACAGCATCTGGAACGGCAGCCACGGTCCGACACCGGCGGTGAGCAGGGCGGAGGCGAACAGGGACGTCGAACCGAGCAGGAAACCGAATCCGGGGCCGAAGACCCGGCCGGCTAGGACGAGGAGGAAGAACACGGTCTCGATGCCGGCGGTGCCCGCGCCCAGGGGGCGCAGCGCGGCGTTGACGGCGGCGAGCACACCGAGCATCGCCAGGGCTTTGCTGTCCATGCCACCGGAGGTGAGTTCGGCCAGCACGAGCGCCACGAGCACCGGCAGCATCAGGAAGAAGACCACCGGTGCCTCGCCGGTGCGGGCGGTGGATTCCGGCTGCGCGGGGACGAAGAACGGCCAGGTGAAGGTCGCCAGGGCGGCGGCCGAGGCCAGGGCCAGCACCACGGCGGTACGCGGGGCGACCCGCAACACGGTCACGCCGGTGCCTGGGTCTGGGTCAACGCGGTGGCGACCTGTTCCACAGTGAGCCACGGCGCGGGGGCGAGGACCTTGGCCACCTGCGGGGCGAACGCCGGTGACGCGAGCATGACCTCCGCCGTGCTGCCGTCGGAGACGATGTCCCCCTCGGCCATGACGATCACCCGATCGGCGAGGGCCGCGACGAGTTCGACATCGTGGGTGGCGACCACCACGGCGCGGCCGGCGGCGGCCAACGCGCGGACGACCTCGGTGAACTGCCGCTTGGCGTGGTAGTCCAGGCCACGGGTCGGCTCGTCGAGCAGCACCACCGGCGGAGCGGCGGTGAGCTGGACGGCGAGCGCGAGGGCCAGCCGCTGCCCCTCGGACAGGTCACGGGGATGCCGGTCGGCGGGCAGGCCGGGGGTGAGCTGGTCCAGCAGCGCCCGGCAGGTGCCGGTCGGCGCCGCGGTCTCCCGGTCGGCCTGGGCGCATTCGGCGTCCACGGTCTCCAGGTAGAGCAGATCGCCGGAGTTCTGCGGGACAAGGCCGACGTGCCGGCGGGCCCGGCCCGCCGGCAGCCTCTTCGGGTCGACGGTCCCCTGCGGTCCGGCCACGTCGACGGTGCCGCCGTGGCGGGGGCCGCTACCCTGCACCGCCCACAGCAGACTCGACTTGCCGGACCCATTGCGGCCCATCAACGCGACGACCTCGCCGGAACGCAGGTCGACGTCGACGCCGGCCACCGCGACCGTGCCCGGATACCGTACGACGATCTTCCGCGCGGTCAGCGCCGCCGCCCTCTCCGTCATCGTCTCGGGCGGCGGCGGGTCCACGTCAGCGAGCCGACGCCGCAGGCCGGACGCCTGCCGACGAGCGTCGCGCACCGACAGCGGCAGGGGTGTCCAGCCGGCGAGGCGACCCAGCTCGATCAGCGGCGGCGCGATGTCGATGTGCGCCAGCACCGTTGCCGGTGTCCCGTCGATCACGCTCCCGTCGCCGGGCAGGTAGAGCAGCCGGTCGGCGTACTGCACCACCCGCTCCAGCCGGTGCTCGGCCAACACCACGGTCACGCCGAGGTCGTGTACCAGCCGGGTGACGGTGGCGAGCACGTCCTCCGCGGCGGTGGGGTCCAACGCGGAGGTGGGCTCGTCGAGCACCAGCACCCGGGGATGGGCCGTGAGCACCGCGCCGATGGCGACCCGCTGCTGCTGGCCGCCGGAAAGCGTCCGCAGCGGCCGGTCGCGCAGGTCCGCGATGCCGAGCAGGTCGAGGGTCTCCTCCACCCGCTTGCGCATGACCGTCGGTGGCAGGGCCAACTGCTCCATCCCGTACGCCAGTTCCTCCTCGACGGTGTCGGTGACGAACCCGGCCATGGGGTCCTGACCGACCACGCCGACGACGTCGGCGAGGTCGCGTGGCGGGTGCCGGCGGGTGTCCCGGCCGTCCACGGTGACGGTGCCGTGCAGGGTGCCGCCGGTGAAGTGCGGCACCAGTCCGTTGATCGCCCGCAACAGGGTCGACTTGCCGGCGCCGGTCCGGCCGGCGACCAGGCAGAGCTCGCCCTCCTCGACCCGGAGCGTCACGTCCCGCAGCGGCGGCGACCCGCCCTCGACGTAGCGGACGGTGACCCGGTCAAAAATGATCATAAGGGGCCTTCCGTCACCGGCGACGACGTGGTGGCGGGGCGTGCCGTGTCCACCCGCGGGCCTGGGGCGGGGAGCGCCGGGACCGCCGCCGGTGGGCGGGCGACCCGCGCCGCGGGCGGTGGCGGCGCCAGCCAGGCGGGGGCCGCCGCGACCGCGACGGCGAGCAGCATCAACGGCGTCAGCTGGGGCCAGGTGAGCGGGCTGACCGGAGGGTAGAGCAGCTCCGGGGCGACCGCGCCGGCCAGCGTGGTCAGCGCGGCGGCGGCCACGCCGCAGCCGGCGACGAGCAGCTCGGCCGGGTGCCAGCGATCCGGCCGGTAGCGGCTGCGGCGGACCCTGCGGCCGGCCAGCAGCATCCCGGCCACGGCGGTGGCCAGGCCACCGAGGAGCAGTGGCAGGCCGAGGTAGCCGGCCCCGGTGTCGAGCAGCCCGTACGTGCCGGCACACACGCCGATCAGCCCGCCGAGCACCAGCGCGCCGGTGGTGGCGCGCTGGCCCGGGGGCACGGCCGCGGTCCGGCCGTAGCCCCGGGAGTCCATCGCCGCCGCGAGGGCCAGGGACCGGTCCAGCGCGTCGGCCAGCACCGGCAGGGCGATGCCCTGCAACGCCCGCATCCCGCGCCCGGACGCGCCACGCAACCGTCGTGCCCGGCGGACCCGTAGCACGCTCTCCACCAGCTGCGGGGCGACCGACAACGCGACCACGACGGCCGTGCCGACCGCGTACAACGCGCCGGGCACCGCCTTGAGTAGCCGTTTCGGGTTGGCCAGCGCGTTCGCCGCGCCGAGGCAGATCAGCATCGCGGCCAGCCGCAGCCCGTCGTAGAACCCGCCGAGGACCTGCTCGACGGCGACGGGCCCGAACAACCGGATGCCGGCCGCCCAGGCTGGCAGCGGGACCTCCGGCAACCGGATCAGCACGTGGTCGCCCTGCCCGCCGCCGAACACGATGCGAAACACCACCCGCATCACCACGATCACCGCGCCGAGCACCAGGTACATCCGGAACGCCAGCGCCCAGGGCGCGTCGCCGCGCCGCCGGACGACCACCAGCGCGGCGACGGCGATCAGCAGTGCCAGCGGCAACGGATTGGTGGTGTGACTGGCCGCCGTGGCCAAGCCCAGCGCCCAGAGCCACCACGCGCCCGGGTGCAGCCCTCGGGGCAGCGGCGCCGACGGCCACCACGACGCCGCCCGGCCGGTCCGGGCGGTCGCGCCCGGGTGGCGTCTGGCCCGGTCAGTCATCCTGGTCGGCGGTCCGCCGCCGCCTGGCGGCGATCACGCCACCGGCGGCGAGTGCCGCCAGCAGCAACACCCCCGCCGCCGTGCCCAGCGGGACGCCACCGTCGCCACGGGGTGCGGCGACACCGGTCAGCACCGGTTCCTCGGAGTCGCTCGGCGATGGGCCGCCGGACCCGCCGGTCGGCGGCGCGGTGGCCGGCGCGCCAGGTGTCTCCGGCGATCCACTGACCGGTGTCCTAGCGGAGGGCGCCGCAGACCCGGACGCGCGTGTCGTCGGCGCTGCCGAACCGGGGCCACCGCCGGCCGCCGACGAAGGCGCGACCGGCCCGCCGCCTGCCGGTGGCGTGACCGGTGCGCCACCGGTGGTGGGCGGTGGTGGTGGCGACGGTCGTTTCGGTGCGATGCCGGGACGGGGCGCGTCGTTGGCGGTGCGGTTGAGGGAGAACGACCAGCCCTCGAAGGTGCCGGCCGGCGGCTTGCGGTTGAGCACACCCTTGTCGCTGTACGTCCAACTGCCACCGTCGGCCGCGTGCCAGTACGACCAGTAGGCGCTGGCCGGAGGCGTGTCGACGCACTTCTCGGCCGCCGCCGACGGTTTGCCCTCGATCCGGCAGACGAACCCCTCGCCCCAGCGCAGCGTGCCGGTGACCTGGAAACCGGCGCTCTTCAGCGCCGTCAGGCCGGTCGGCTGCTCGCCCCGGGCGCACCGCACCACCGTTCCGCCGCCGAGTTCGTTGAAGTCGACCACCACGGTGACGCCGGAGGCGTCCGGGCAGTAGCCGGCCGCACCGGCGGCCATCGCCGGGCTGCCCGGTTCGCCCACCACGCCGACGGCGGCCAGGACGACGGCCAGCCCGGCGCGGACGATCCGGACGATCACGTCGCCCTCCGTCGGCTGAGGAGCAGCAGCAGCGACCCACCACCGACCATCAGGAGCGCGATCAGCACGTACGTGGTGATCGCCGCGCCGGTCGTCGGTAGGCCACCCGCACCCCCCGGGGCGGTCGGCGCGGCAGTCGGGGCGGCGGTCGCCGACACGGTGGGTGACGGGGCCGGTGCCGTGGTGCTGGCGGACGCACTCGGGGTCGGGCTGGCCGGTGCGGTCGGCGTCGGCGACCCGGTGGGTGTGGGGGACGCCGTTCCGGTCGGTGAGGCCGTGCCCGTTGGAGTCGGCCCGGGCGACGACGGCGGAAGGTCGAGGCCGATGCGGCCGAGCGGCACCTGGGCGAGACCGAGCAGTGCCTGCGCGGTGGCCCGACGCCACTGGTCCCGGGAGACGTCGTCGATCCCGGACCCGACAGCGGCGGCCAGGCCTTCGGCGTTGTAGGCGATGGCTCCCGCGTCGGCGGCTGCGCCGCCGTGCGACGTGGTCAGCTGGAGCACGCGGAGCGCGCCCGCTGCGCGGGCGGCCTCGGCATGGCGTCCGGAGGCGGCGAGCGCCTGCCCGGCCAGGCCGGTGCTGTTGGAGTTCGCGCCGGTCGTCGGCCCCGAGCCGCCGAACGACCCGTCGGAATGCTGCTGGGCGACCAACCAGTCCACGCCCCGATCCGCCGCGGCCGCGGCACCCGTGGCCCCTTCGTCTGCGGCGGCCAGCAGCGCCTGCACGGCCATCGCGGTCGAGTCGACGTCGAGGGTGGCGCCGGCCTGCTCGTCGCACGACGGCGACGGGCCGTCCCCCGTGTCGGGGTAGAGCCGGAAGCCACCGGCCGCGCACTGCTGCCGGACGAGGAAGTCGACGGTGTCCTGCGGGACGTCGCCGCTGCGGGCCAGGCCCAGCACCGTGAAGGACTGGTCGAAGGTGTTGCTGGCGTCCGGACCGCTGTCGGCGGTGGTGCGGCTGGTGATCCGCCCCCGCTGATGCCCGGCGTCCGCCCCGGCGACCAGCGACAGGGCCTCGGCCCGCAGGTCGAAACCGCCGAAGTCGGTGGGATCAGCTCCGGCGGCGGCGGCCGCGTAGAGCAGCTTCGCGGTGGCCCCGCCGTCGGTGAAGCCCTCGATGCCCCAGTCGTCGTAGCTGTTGTAGGAGCGCACGTGCGCCGCGACCTGCGCGGTCGCCGCCTGCCGGGTCGGCACGGCCACCCCGGTCGCGGACAACGCGATGATTCCGTCGATGGTCAGGCCCCAGTCAGGGCTCCCGAACGGCCCGGGAAGTGCCCCGTCGGCGACCTCACCGGCCAACCAGGACGCTGCCTCGCGTGCCGCGGCGGCGTCGGCCGGTGCCGGTGCGGCAACCACGGTCAGGGGCAGGGCGGCGATCGCGGCGAGGGTCGCCGCTGTGCTGGCGGCGAGACCGGTGCCGATCCGCCGGTGCCGGGACAGGGACATGGGGTGCCTTTCGCAGAGCGGTCGGTGAAGGCGCCGGAACGCAGCCGAGGAGTCGGCACCCGCTCGCATGACGACGCGTTGCGCGGGGTGGACGGACCTCGGCGGCCCGGACTTCACCCTGTAGACCTCGACAGTGGAAGCCGCTCGTCCCGGGCGAGGCATTCCGGCTCGCGGGGTCGATGCCTCGCTCACGGTTGCGGGTCAGCGCCGGCTTCAACCGACTTTCCCCCACACGGGACGTATGCAGTTGTGTGCCCGGCGTGAACCGGGTGCCGACACGGTACCGCCCGCACGTCGAGTGACGCCAGAGCGGTGGCCGGCACCCGGCACGTCGGTCGACGGGTCAGGGAGCGGCGATGCTCGGTGGGGCGCCCGCGCCGAAGGACCAGCCCTCGACGCTGCCCGGCGCGGGGTTGTAGCTGGTCGCGCCGGACGTGCTGTAGGACCAGGCGCCGCCGCTCGGCGCGTGCCAGTACGACCAGTACGCGGTGACGGGTGGAGTGTTGACGCACGGCTCGGTCGCGGCGGTGGGCTTGCCGTTGATCCGGCACACGAACGCCAGTCCCCAGCGCGAGGTTCCGGTCACGGTGAAGCCCGCGCCCTGGAGGGCGGCCAGCCCAGTCGCCGGGTCGCCGAGGGCGCAGGCCACCTGGACCCCGCCGCCGAGGGCGGCGAAGTCGACCACCACGGTGACCCCCGACGTGCCGGTACACGCGGCGGCGTGCGCGGCCTGCGGCGCAGGCTCGACGGCGGTCAGCGCGACGGCGGCGACGGCGGCGGCCAACAGTCCGGCAAGCCGCCTACGAATGACGATTCGAAACATGGGTCCTCCCCGAGAGCAGACGAATGAGAATCAGGCGAGCGACGGAACGGCTCACGGGCAGTCGGGGGTCGGTGCGCCGGTCGTCGCGCCGGCGGCGGACAGGTGGGCGTACCCAGCGCCGGTCAGACCGAGGACGGCCTGCGCGGTGGCGCGGGCGGCGGTGGCCGGGTCGAAGGCGCCGCCGTCGAAGTCGACCGCCCCCCGGTCGGCTGACGCGCCGGCGCAGTCGACCTGGAGTCCGGCGAGGAACGTGCGGGCCCGCGCCCAGGCCAGCGGCCGGTGACCATCGCGCAGCGCCTGCGCGGCGAGCCCGGTGCTGTTCGCGTTCGGTGTTCCCCCTACGTTGGCGAACCCGCCGTTCGCGCCCTGCACCGAGAGCAGCCAGCGCAGCCCCGGGGCGGCGTCGGCCCTGCGGCCGGCCGCCCGCAACGCCTGCACCGCGAGCGCGGTGGCGTCCACGTCGGAGGTGCAGACCGGCTGGGCGGGCAGCAGCGGGTAGCCACCGTCGGCGCAGCGGGTGCCGGCCAGCCAGGACGCGGCCGCTGCCGGCACGCCCTGTGCGGTCCGGTCCAGCGCGAGGATCGCGAAGGACTGACTGAAGGCGTTGCTGTAGTCGCCGAACGCCGACCGGTCGGTGAACCGGCCGGTCGGCGACTGGAGCGAGCGCAGGCGGGCGACCAGGTCCACCCCGCCCACATCCGTCGGGTCACCGCCGCGCACCGCGACGGCGAGGGCGAGTTTGGCGGTGGCGCCGACGTACGCCTCGGTCGTGCCGTCGCCCACGTAGGCGTCGCGGACGTCCGGCCGGCTGACCCAGGCCAGCGCCCGCGTGCCGGAGTCGTCGGCGACGCCGGCAGCGGCGAAGGCGAACACCGCGTCGAGGGTGAGCCCCTGGTCCGGGTAGGCGACCCCGTCGTAGACCACCTCGAAGCGTTCCCCGTCGATTAGTTGCCGGGCCAGCCACCCGGCGGCGGCCTCCGCCCGGGTCGGGCCGGCGGGCGCGGGAGCGGCGAGCGCGGGCGTGGTGACTGTGAGGGCGGCGAGCACACCGCAGAACAGCGCGAGCAGGCGGTGCCGGCTCAGGCGAACGACCATCGGAAGCGCCTTTCCGGCCCGGCGGTCGTCAGAACCCGAACGACCACCGTGGCACGGGGTCGACCGGGACTCCGACCCGTGGGCCACGACGGGTGGGGGAGCGAAATCGCGGGCACGTCGGGTATTCGGGCTTGTCATCGGAGCACACCCCGATGGCCTACCGTTGCGGGCCAGCGCCGGACTTCGACCGGACTTCCCCCTACGCGCACGCTGATGAAGTTGTCGCGTCAGTCTGGCCGGGCGGGGCAGCACGTGTCAATGCGTTGCCCGACATCAACACACGGTGACCATCGCGACAGGGTGACACGGTCGCTCGGCCGTGCCGGGCGGGACGGTGTCGGCGTCCCGCCCGGCCTGCGCTCACCTGCCGCGAAGCTCGACGGCGGCGGCGGCGAGGTGCGCCAGAGACGCCTCGACCTCGGGATAGCTGCGGGTCTTCAGGCCGCAGTCGGGGTTGACCCACAGCCGCTCGGCCGGCACCACCGCCAAGGCCCGGCGAAGCGCCTCGACGACCTCGTCACGTGGCGGGACCCGGGGCGAGTGAATGTCCCACACGCCTGGCCCGACTCCGCGGTGGTAGCCGGCCGCGGCTAGGTCGCCGAGGACCTCCATCCTCGAGCGGGACGCCTCGATGCTGGTGACGTCGGCGTCGAGGGCGTCGATGGCGGCGATGATCTCACCGAACTCGGAGTAGCACAGATGGGTGTGGATCTGGATGTCGTCGGCGACACCGCTGGTGGCCAGGCGGAACGCGCCTACCGCCCAGTCCAGGTAGGCATCCTGGTCCGCCGCGCGCAGGGGCAGGGTTTCCCGCAGGGCCGGCTCGTCGACCTGAATCACCCGGATGCCGGCCGCCTGAAGGTCGCGGCACTCGTCACGCAGGGCGAGGGCGATCTGGTCGGCGGTGACGTTGATCGGCTGGTCGTCGCGCACGAACGACCAGGCGAGGATCGTCACCGGTCCGGTGAGCATGCCCTTGACCGGCCGGTCGGTCAGCGATTGCGCGTAGGAGGACCAGGCGACCGTCATGGGAGCCCTGCGGGCCACATCGCCGTAGATGACCGGCGGGCGGACGCAGCGGGAGCCGTACGACTGCACCCAGCCGTGCTCGGTCGTGGCGAAACCGGTCAACTGCTCACCGAAGTATTGGACCATGTCGTTGCGCTCCGGCTCGCCGTGCACGAGTACGTCGAGGCCCAGCCGCTCCTGGAGCCGGATGACATGCTCGACCTCGGCGCGCATCCGCTGGACGTAGCCGGAGTCGTCGAGCCGGCCGGACCGGTGTGCGGCGCGGGCCGCACGCAGCTCGGCGGTCTGCGGGAACGAGCCGATGGTCGTGGTGGGCAGCGGCGGCAGGTGCAACCGGGCCTGCTGGACCGCCGCCCGCCGCCGGTGGTCGCCCCGTTGCCTGTCGCCTGGGCGCAGCGCGGCGAGCCTGCCCCGCACGGTGTCGTCGCGCCACGCTTTCGGGGCGGGTGGTAGCGGTTCAGGCAGCGGCGTCGTGCCGTCGCGCAGGGCGCGGCCGAGCAGGACGACCTCGTCGACCTTCTGCCGGGCGAAGGCCAACCGCCGTCGCAGCTGCGGATCGAGCGTGGTCTCGGCGGCGAGGTCCACCGGCGTGTGCAGCAGGGAGCAGGAGGTGGACACGGCGACGTGGTCGGCGAGCCCGGTGACCGCGGCACCGGTCGTTATCGCCGCCCGAAGGTCGGTGCGCCAGACGTTGCGACCGTCGACGAGCCCGGCGACGATCGTCTTGCCGTGCAGTGGGCCGGCTCCGGCGAGACGTCGCAGGTTGCCGGGCCCGGCAACGAGGTCCAGGCCGAGCGCCTCGACCGGCGTGTCCAGCAGCGCGGGCAGCGCGTCACCGAGTTCCCCGAAGTAGGTGGCGACGAAGATCCTCGGCCGCTGCCGCACGGAGCACAACCGCATGTAGGCATCGTGTAGCGCCTCGATCTCGGCCGTGGTGCGGTCGGCCACGTAGGCGGGTTCGTCCAGCTGAACCCACGTGACACCGGCGGCGGCGAGGGCACGGAGAACGTCGGCGTACACGTCGACGAGTTCGGCCATCCGATCGAATGACTCGACGCCTGGTGTGGAGGTCTTGGCCAGCAGCAGGAACGTGGCGGGCCCGACCAGCACCGGTCGGCTCTCGATACCCAGTGCGCGGGCTTCTCCGTACTCACGCAACGCCTTGTCGGGGTTCGCGGCGAAGACGGTGTCGGGTCCGATCTCCGGGACCAGGTAGTGATAGTTCGTGTCGAACCACTTCGTCAGTTCCAGCGCCGGTTCGGCGTCGACGCCGCGGGCCATGGCGAAGTAGGTGTCGAGCCCTGACAGGCCGAGTCGGGCGAAGCGTCGTGGGACCGCGCCGACGGCCACCGCCGTGTCGAGGACGTGATCGTAGTAGGAGAACGTGTTCGACGGGATCGCGTCCAGGCGGGCGTCGCGCAGCGTCCGCCAGACCCCGGCGCGCAGCGCGACCGAGGTGCTCTCCAACTCCGCGGCGTCGATGCGGCCCGCCCAGTAGGCCTCCACGGCCTTCTTCAGTTCACGGTTACCACCGATACGTGGATAACCGAGCACGGTGCTCTGACCGAATGTGGTGCTCATGGGTCCTTCCCTCGAAGCGTCCGAGGACTCACGCGAGGGCGGGAGGGAAGAGGCGCAGGGGCGCACCGGCTTCCGCCCCGGCCTTCCCGAGAGACCGTCAGCGGCGCACGCCGGCCGGCGTACGCGGTGCGGGCAGGTCTTCGGACTCGTGGGCATGACCTGTCCGGTCGCCTAATGGCCGTCGCTTCCCAGACCTCGCGGTCCAGTGCTTGATGACGGCGGTCGTTCCCACTCACCGCTGCGGGGCAGTCCCGGTCTCGCACCGGGTTCCCTCTTACGACGCCGCGACGCTTGAGCGTCACAGCGAACCAGCACTGCTGTCTATCCTAGGTGTCCAGAAGCGATCGGCGTTGGCGCGTCCCCCTTCGAGACACAGAGACATCGCGGCAGCAGCCTCGAGCTGTCCGACGGGAAGGTGACGAATGGGCAGTAGGATCGACAGGGTGGCCGTGCTCGTGGACGGCAGCGAATGGGTGGCGATTCGCCCGGAGGACTTCGAACGCCTCGACGCCTGCCGACGGCAGGTAGGCGCGACGGCTGCCCGCGCCACCCGGCTGGAGCACGAGGTGCGTCAGGCCCGGGCCCGGCTGGCGCGGATCGAGGCGATCGTCGCCGAAGGCGACTCCACCGACAGCATGTGTGAGCGTCTCACCCGGGTACTGGCCGGCTCGGATACGGCCCGGCCAGCTGTCAGGGGTCGAGAGGCGTGACGGAGTCACCCCTCAGCCGCTCGCGGTCGTGGTCGACTCCCCTGCCTTGAGTGCCCACGCGGACCACACCGGTGACCGGATCTGAACGACCCGCGTCGACAGGCTCCTCACCGCGGTCTTCTCTGTCGGACCACCGCCGGATGCCGGGGGTCGGTCAGCTGTGTGCCGTCATGCGTGGATACCGCCCGGTGAGAAGGTGGTCGCCGAGTTCCCGGGCCTTGTATGCGACAGGATCGTGCAGGGTGAGCGTGCGGGCGTCGCGCCAGAACCGGTCGAGGCCGGTGGCGCGGGCGGTCGCGCGCGCGCCGGTGAACTCGAAGATCCTGCTCGTCGCCTCCGTGGCCAGTCGGCTGGACGCGACCTTCGCGGCGGAGACGGTCAGTGCCGTCCGGCCGCGTTCGGTCGGGGTCAGGGCGGGGCCGCGGGCGTCGGCCTCGGTGAGGGCGCGGGTCGCGTGGTCGGCCAGGAGGTGCGCCGCGTCCAGGGCTGCGGTGAGCTCCCCGTAGCCCGTCAGCACGTGGGGATCGTCGACGGCTTGCCCGAGTCCGCTCGCGGGCCAGGGGCGCGAACGCTCGCGGGTGTATCTGGCGGCCTCGTTGATCGCGCCGGCAGTGATGCCGACGAGGACCTGCGTGAGGACTGCCTGGAAGGCCAGCGACACCAGGGACAGGCGTAGGTGGCGGGGGCTGGACTCGTCTTCGTCGGCCGGGAAGGTGCCCAGCACGTCGCCCTGGCTGACCCGGACGTCGTCGAAGGCGACGCTTCCACTCGCCGTCAGGCGTTGGCCCAGATTGTCCCAGTCCGGAGGGTGCGAGACTCCACTGCAGCTGCCGTGCATGACGACGACGAGACGTGCCGTGTGATCGTCGCGGATCGCGCTGACGAGCAGGCGGTCGGCGACGGCGCAGCCGGTGGCGAACGCGCCGCGGCCCGAGACGCGGAGTCCGTCGCTGGTCGTGGTGGCCGTGATGGTGTCGCGTGGGTTGCTGACCGCGGCTACGAACACCCGGCCGGTGGCGGCCTCCTGGCGTAGCGAGGTCGCCAGCTCGGCGTTGTCGTAGAGCGTGGCCCGCCACAGGTGCAGGTAGTGGTAACCGAGGAGGTGACCGATCGACGGGTCGGTGGCCGCCACGATCCGGGTCACGGCGTGTGTGGTGGGGTGGTCGTCGGGGTCGAGGGCGAGCAGGCCGCTGTCACGCAGCAGTTCGATCTCGGCGTGCGGGGGTTGGTTGGCGTGGTCCCGCTCGACGGCGTCCGCGCGGAGCCGCTCGGCGACGGTGTGGGCGGTGGTGATCGCTTCTGCCGGGTTCATGACACCCCTGTCGGTTCGGGTGTGGGGCGGCGGAGCATCCGGTCCGCGAGGATCACGACCGGTGGCAGCAGCAGGCACTGGGCGGCGATGGCCAGCCAGAAGCCGGCGAGGTTCCCGGCGGACTCGAACAGCTGGTAGAGGCCCCCGCCCGCGACGCCGCTGAGGAACGCGCCGGCGCCTTCGGCGAGCCGCTGCTGGCCGAAGACGACCGTGGGGGATCTGTCGGTGCGGGCGAGCGCTTCGAGGGTGTTCTTGAGGAAGATCACAGAGTTGCCCGCGCCGATGGC
Source organism: Micromonospora sp. WMMD712 (assembly GCF_029581295.1). Lineage (NCBI taxonomy): Bacteria > Bacillati > Actinomycetota > Actinomycetes > Micromonosporales > Micromonosporaceae > Micromonospora > Micromonospora sp. WMMD712. Next base: position 5,385,952 of record NZ_CP120743.1, on the reverse strand, counting down.
GAGGACGCCGGCGGCGACCGCGATCTCGTTGCCTCCGGTGAAGGCGAGCATGCCGACGGCCAGGCCGCCGAAGCCGAGGGCCATCGCGTGCGGGTACCGCATCCGCTCGACCCGCTGGGAGATCAGCGGCTGGATCACGGCCAGGAGCAGCGAGTACGCCATCATGGCCGACCCGTAGAACACGGCCGGCACCCGGCCCTCGGCGTACGACGACAGATACTGGTAGAAGTGCATGTGCAGGTAGAGGGTCAGGGCGGTCACGGCGAACGGCAGCACCGCGATCCCGTGCAGGGCGCGGCGCAGCGGCTCGACCACCTCGTGGTCGGCTCGTCGTTCCCGGGGCAGGAATGCGTGCCCGATCGTCATCGCCAGGTGCAGCACGGTGGCGACGGCGAACATCACGGTCGGGTCGTGGATGAACAGCGCGCCCGCCACCGGCCCGAGCGCGATGCCGACGTTGCCCGTGGCGTAGCTCGCGGAGACCAGCCGTGGCCGCTCGTCCGGGGTCGCGCCGAGCACCGTGTAGCCCCGCACGCTGGGCGAGTAGACCGCCGAGGCCGCCGAGCGCAGGAACAGCGCGGCGATCGTCAGCGCCGGCCAGGCGCCGCCGGCGAGGAAGCCCAGCGAGCCGAGCGTCTGCAGCACCATCGCGGCGAGCAGGCACCGTTGGAGGCCGAGCCGCTCGGCGAGGGCCGCGCCCGGCAGCCCGCCGGCGAACTGCACGAACGTGGCTAGCCCGAGGATGACACCCACCTGGTCCATGCCCAGGTTCATCCGGTCGCGGAGCAGGACCGCCAGGTACGGGTACACCGAGAAGTTGATCAGGTTGACGAGGAAGCCGCTGCCGAGCAGCGCGAGTTGCACCCGGGTGAACCGGCGGATGCCGGTCACGCCTTGGTTCCCCGGACGATCAGCCGGGTGGCCCCGCCGTCGTACGGCCCGCCATCGAAGTCGCCGAAGCACTCGACCTTTTCGAACCCGGCCTGCGCGACCATGTCCGTCAGCTCCGCGGCGCTGTAGACCCAGCAGGTGAGCGAGGTGTGCTCGGCGCGGTCGCCGCGGACCAGCGTCCAGTCGGTGCGGTACCGGGTCCAGTCGTCGAGGATCGTGTCGCGCATGACCACCATGCCGCCGGGCACGTCGACGATCTTCGGGGGCCCCACCCAGGAGGCGTAGACCTCCTTGCTCAACAGGTCGACGATCAGCGTTCCCCCGGGCACCAGGCAGCGGTACGCGTTGCGCAGGACTTGGAGGTTGTCGTCGTGCTCGTCGAAGTACCCGAAGGACGTGTACATGTTCACCACGACGTCGAACGCGTCCGGCGACACGTACTCGCGTACGTCCGCGCGGACGAACGACGCCCCGGGCCCGGTCCCGGCCGCCTCGGCTTCGGCCCGGTCGAGCAGCTCGCGGTGGAGGTCCACGCCGGTCACCCGGTGGCCCTGACGCGCCAGCGGCACCGCGAAGAAGCCGACGCCACAGCCCTGATCGAGCACGCGGCTTTCCGGCGGGAACGCCAACAGCGGCGAGGTGGTCACCAGGTCGGCGGCGTGCCGGGCCCGCTCGGCGGAGAAGAGCACGTCCGAGAAGCCGGACCACAGGGACAGATCCTCGTACCAGCTCACCGTGGCCTCCCATCGCGCGGCGCCCCGCGTCCTGTCGACATGTCGTATCGATGACCGGGAAAGTTCCTCACGACGGCACGACGCCCAGTCCGGGTGCGTCGCCCAGGACGATCCGACCGTTCTCCAGACCGAGGCCCCGGAAGGGTGGCTCCCGCAGGTACAGGTGGCCGTCTAGGTCGATGTGGTCGGCCAGCGGTGCGAGCTGCGCGGCCTGGCTGATGGCCAGCTCCGACTCGCACATGCAGCTGATCATGGTGCCGAGCCCGGCCCGCCGGCCGGCCTGCATCACCCGCCGGGCGCCGCGGATCCCGCCGGCCTTGCACAGCTTCACGACGAAACCGTCGGCGTACGACCGGGCGGCATGGACGCTCGCCTCGTCGGTGCATCCCTCGTCGAGGAAGACCGGCAGCCGGTCGGGCACCTCCCGGTAGCGGTGGTAGTCGTCGATCGCGGTCACCGGGAACGGCTGCTCGATCAACTGGATGCCGAGCCGCCGCAGGTGGGGGGTGAGCGCGCGGGCGGTGTCGAGGTCCCACGCCTCGTTGGCGTCGATGCGGACCGGCAGCGGGGTGACCGCCCGGATAGCTTCGAGGGCTGCGATGTCGCCGGGGCCGCCGACCTTCACCTTGAAGGCGCCCACCGCCGGAGCGTTGCGGACCGCGTTCGCCGCCTCCTCGGGTCCCGCCATGGAGATCGTGTAGACGGTCGGTCCGAGCGTTCGGGCCGCGCCGGACAGCTTCCAGGTCGGCTGCCCGGCGGCTTTGCCGATCCAGTCGTGCACGGCGCCGTCGAGTGCCATCCGGGCACCTGCGGGCGCGTCCCACCGACCGATCCGGTCGAGGACGTCCTCCGGGTCCCGCAGGTCCCGTCCGAGCACCGCCGCCGCGTCGGCGTCGATGGCCGCTACGACGTCGTCGGCGGTGACGCCGTCGTAGCCGGCCGGTGTGCCTTCGCCGAAGGCGGTGATCCCGTCGTGCGTCAGGGTGACCATGCAGGTCCCGACGGAGTCGATCTCGCCCCGGGAGCTGCGCACCACCTCGATGAGCCGCAGTGTCTCGCGGCGGACGGACAGTTCCATGGGCGAGTCCTCCCGATTGTGCGGCTTGCCGGAACCAGAGCAGGCCCGGCGACGACTATCAGACGCGGCGGACATCAACGGTGGCGGATGGAGTGGTGATGGAGTGGTTCGAGGACGAGACGTTGTGGACCGGGTTCGGGGAGGTGATGTTCTCCGCCGAGCGTGCCGCCGAGGCCGAGGCGCGGGTGTCGATGTCTCCGCTGCTGCGCGTGCCGGCCGGGGCCGCCGTGCTGGATCTGGGGTGCGGGCCGGGGACGTACACGATTCCGCTGGCCCGCCGGGGCGCGGCGGTCACCGGCGTGGACCTCAGCGCGGCGCTGCTCGACCGGGCCGTGACGGCCGCGTCCGCCGCGGGTGTCGGCATCCGGCTCGTCCGGGCCGACATGCGTGAGTTCGTCGAGCCGGACCGGTACGACCTCGCGATCAGCATGTACACGTCGTTCGGGTTGTTCGCCGACCACGACCAGAACATGCGGGTGCTGCGCAACGTCCTGGCCAGCCTCAAGCCCGGCGGTCGGGCGCTCATCGACCTGTACGGCAAGGAGATCGCGGCCCGCGACGGCCTCGCCCCGAAGATCGTCGACGTCGATGGTGGCACGCTCGTCGTGCGCGGCACGGTCCTCGCCGGCTGGACCCGGTTCCGGGACGACTTCCTCCTGGTCCGGGACGGTCAGGCGCGCACGGCCGTCGTCGAGCACGCGCTCTACAGCGCCGCCGAGCTCAAGGGGATGCTCCGCGAGGCGGGCTTCACCGACGTCGACTGCTTCGGCGGCTTCGACGGGGAGCCGTTCGACAACCACGCCCGGCGGCTGATCGTCCGCGGCCGACGCGGCTAGCACGACTGGCGGGTGCGGACGTGGACCGCGCCCGCCGCGGCGACGGCACGGTGGGTGGCGATCTCCGCCGTCGGTCCTTCGGCGAGCACGATGCCGGCGTAGCCACGCCCGTCGGCGACGTGCGCGATGCGGGTGCCGATGGCCTTGGTCGGATACCAGCGCGGCCGACCCGGATAGCGGTGCAGGTCATCGATCCCCTGCACGGCGACGAGCTCACCGGCCCGCTGCGGGTAGGCCAGGACGAACGCCACCGCCGGACCGCCGGGCAGGGCCGCGTCGAGCAGGCGGGGGCGACGGCCGAGCGCGAGGTCGACGAGGCCGGCGTAGACGTTGACCCCGAGCGCGCGGCACATCGCCTCGCCGACCAGCGCGCCGCCGATGCGGGGGTTCACCTCGATCAGCTGCGGACCGTCGGTGGTCATGGCGATCTCGATGTGCGCGAACCGGTCGGTGTAGCCGAGGGCCGCCAGCACCGCGCCGGCCCACGCCTCGATCTCGCGGAGCTCGTCGGGTGGCAGCGCCACGGGGAACGCCGTCACGTCCTCCCGGAACCACGGCTGGGCCGACATGAGCCGGCTCGACAGTCCCAGCAGCCTGGTCTGCCCGGCCCAGGTCACGGTCTCGGCGCTGTAGACGGGCCCGGGTAGGAACGGCTCGGCGAACAGGCTCCCGAACAGCGCCGCGTCCGTGGCCTCGCCGCGGAGGCGGGCGAGGTCGTCGGCGTCGCGGACGAGCCACACGTTCGCGCTGCTGGTGCCGGCGGTGTCCTTGACCACGGCGGGCAGCCCGACCGCCGACGCGAGCCGGTCGAGGCTCACCGTGGCCGCGTCGTCCACCGGGAAGGGCACGACCCGGCTCAGGTTCCTGCGGTGCAGCAGGTCGCGGACGCGGGCCTTGTCGCGGACCAGCCGGATCGTCGCCGGGTCGATGCCGGGCAGGCCGAGCTCGGCGGCGAGTTCGGCGCCGGTCACTCCCCAGGTGTCCGTCGAGCTGATCAGCCCCCGCAGGTCGCCGATCGCGCGCAGGGCCTTGCCGACCGCTTGGCGGTCGTGCGTGTCGACCGGGATGACGTCGATGGTGCCGGGCGGCAGCGTGGCCAGCTCGTGGAGGTAGAGCGGCTCGACGCCGGTCAGCAGCGCCAGCCGCTCACCGCAGGAGTGGGCGGCCCTGGCGAGGTGGGCGAGGCCGAAGGAGAGCATCTCGATGCACGCGATGGTCACGATGGATAGGTCGGGCGGGTGGGGCGAAGGGTTCCCATGGATCGACATCCATCGTTGATGCCGAGGGCGAGCAGGGTCTGCGTGTAGGGGTGGGCGGGCTGGTCGGTGACCTGGTCGGTCGGGCCATGCTCGACGATCCGACCGCCCCTCATGACCGCGATCCGGTCGGCGAGCTGCGCGACGACCGCGAGGTCGTGGGTGATGAACAGGCAACCGAACTCAAGCTGGTCCCGCAGGTCGCAGAGCAGGTTGAGAACCTTCGCCTGCACCGACACGTCGAGCGCGGTGACCGGCTCGTCGCAGATCAGCAGCCGCGGTCGCAACGCCAACGCGCGGGCGATCGCCACCCGCTGCTGCTGCCCTCCGGAGAGTCGCGCGGGGCGGCGGTCGCCCAGCGCGGGGTCGAGCCCGACGAGGTCCAGCAGCTCGTCAACCCGCGCGGACCGGGACCGGGTGTCACCGATCCGGTGGATCTGCAGCGGCTCGGCGATCGCCTGCCGGATCGTGTGCCGCGGGCTGAGCGTCAGGAAGGGATCCTGGAACACCATCTGGATCTGACGACGGTGTGCCCGCAACGCCCGGCCCCGCAACGCGTGCACGTCGACGCCCGCGAGGTGCACCGTCCCAGTGCGGGGGCGGTGCAGGCCGGTGACGACCCGCGCCAGTGTCGTCTTGCCGCAGCCGGACTCGCCGACCAGCCCGACGATCTCACCGGCCGCCACCCGCAACGTGACGTCCTCGACGACCGTCCGGGTGGCACCGTAGCCGGCGGTCACCCGATCGACTGCTAGCACGAGTCCTCCCTGGTCGGCGGGTGCAGGCACGCCGACCGGTGCGCGGTCGCCGGAAGCAGCGGTTGCAGGGCCGGGGGCTCGTGCTCGCAGCTGTCCTGGCGTGATGAGCACCGGGGCGCGAAGCCGCAGCCGGCGAGGTCGTCCGGGCCGCCTCCGGCGAGGCCCGGCATGGTGCGGAACCGGGTGCCCGGCGCCGTCCTGGGACGCGGCACGGCGTCCAGCAGCCCGCGCGTGTAGGGATGGTCCGGCTTGTCGATCACGTTGGCGGCCGGGCCCGATTCCACGATCCGGCCGCCGTACACGACGGCCACGGTGTCGGCGACCCGCGACACCACCACCAGGTCGTGACTGACGATGATCATCGCCATGCCCAGCTCGTCGCGCAGCCGCGCCAGCAGGTCGAGCAGCTGCGCCTGCACCGTCGCGTCGAGGGCGGACGTCGGCTCGTCGGCGACCAGCAGCTCCGGCTCACCGGCGAGCGCGATGGCGATCTGCGCCCGCTGACGCATGCCGCCGGACAGCTGGTGCGGGAACTGACGGGCGACCGCCACCGGATCCGGCAGGCCGGCCAGCCGCAGCAGCTCCCCGCTGACCCGGCGGGTCGCGGCCCGCCGTCCGCCCCGGCCGGCGTTGCGGACGGCCTCGTCGACGTGCGCACCGATGGTCCGCAACGGGTTGAGGAACGCGCCGCTGTCCTGGAAGACCACGCCGACCCTGCGGCCGTTGATCCGGCGCCGCTCGCCCGGGGGGAGACCGATCAGCTCGTGGGTACCCAGCAGTGCGGAGCCGGTCACCGTCGCGCTCGGGTCGAGCAGCCCGAACGGCGCGAGCGCGGCCGTGGTCTTGCCGCTGCCGGTCTCGCCGACGAACGCGAGCACCTGCCCGCGCCGCACCTCGTAGGACATGCCGGCGACGATGCGCCGGGAAGCGCTGCCGTCGGGGTACGTGACGGACAGGTCCCGCACCCGCAGCACGGTGCCCGGATCGGGGGACGCGGCCGACCGGGTGGCGCGGCGGATCCGTCCCGGGCGGACCAGACGGATGATCGACGGTCGTTCCGCACCGGCCGCGAGCCGTTCGCCGAGCAGGTTGCTGGCGAACACCACGGCCGTGATCGCGACACCGGGCGGGTAGGCCAGCCACCACGCGGAGGCCAGGAACGGCCGCCCCTCGATGAGCATCTGGCCCCACTCCGCGTACGGCGGGGCGACCCCGAGGCCGAGAAAGCTCAGCGTGGCGACGGCGAGCACGACGGTGCCGACGTCCGTACTGGCGTAGACCAGGCAGGGCCCCAGCGCCAACGGCAGCAGGTGCCGGCCGATGATCCGGCCGTGACCGGCGCCGAGCAGGCGCAGGGCGTCCAGGTGCGGGCTGCCGCGCATGCCGGCGACGCGAGCCCGCGCGATCCGGGCGTACGGCGCCCACGACCACAGCGCGAGCGCGAGGATCAGGTTGTCCACGCCCGGGCCGCGCACCCCGATCACCGCGAGCGCCACCAGCATCCCCGGCAGTGACACGACCACGTCGATCACCCGGGAGACCACGCGGTCGACCCAACCGCCCGCGTAGCCGGCCACGGTGCCGACGACCGCACCGGCGGTCAGGGAGATAGCCAGCACCGCCGCCGTGATCGCCAGGGAGATCTGCGCGCCGTAGAGCAGCCGGCTGAGCTGGTCGCGGCCGAGCTGGTCGGTGCCGAGAAGGTGCTCGGCAGACGGCGACGCCAGACCGGCCGCGAGGTCGTTGGCGGTGGGGTCCGCCGGGGCGATCAGCGGCGCCAGCAGTCCCGCCACCGCGAACACGACCAGCGGCACCGCGACCAGCGTCGTCCGCACCCTGCCGCGGTTCACGACGAGCTCCGGCGGGCGCGCGGGTCGATGAGGCCGTGCAGGACGTCGGCGCACCGGTTGGCCAGGATGAACCCCCCGCCCATGACGAGCACGGCGGCCTGCAGCGCCGGTACGTCCCGCGCCCCGGCCGCCTGCACGAAGTAGGCCCCGAGGCCGGGCCAGCCGAAGATCTTCTCCACCACGACGGTGGCCACCAGGAGGCTGCCGATGCCGAACCCCGCCACCGACAGGATCGGCCCCGCCGCGTTGGGCAGGCCGTCCCGGAGCACGATCGACAGCGGGCTGCTCCCCCGCGCCTGCGCCGCGCGCACGTACGGCCGGTCCAACGCCTCGCGCAGCGTGACCGCGACGACCCGGCTGAGCACTCCGGCCGCCGGCAGGCCGAGCACCGCCATCGGCATGATCCACGTCCGCGGGCCCGCCATCCCCGACGTCGGCACCAGGTGCAGACGCAGCGCCAGGAACAACACCAACAGGTAGCTCAGCCAGAACGCCGGCACCGACGTGACCAACAGCGCGCCGACCCGCAGGCCACCGCGCAGCGCGCCACGCCCCAGCACCGCCCCGGCGACGCCGACCGCCACCCCGACCACGAGCGCCACCGTCGCGGAGCCGGCGACCAGCCCGAACGTGACCCCCAGCCGGTCGGCGACCTCGGGTCCCACGGGCGTGTTCGTCCTCAGCGACAGCCCGAAGTCGCCGGTGCTGGCATGGGCGAGCCACCTCAGGTACCGCACCGGGGCGGGATCGTCGAGGCCGAGCTCGACGCGGACCGCCTCGATCTGCTCGGGCGTGGCCGGTCGTCCGGCCCGGGTCGCCGCGAGCACCGCCGCCGGGTCGCCACGGGCGAGCAGCACCAGGGCGAACGTGCCGACCGACATGGCCAGCAGCACCCCGACGGTGTCGGCGGCCCAGCGTGTGACGTATCCACCGGCGGCGACCAGGCGATCGGGGACCCTCACTCGACGGTGACTCCGGTCAGCTCCAGGTCGACGTCGGTGGGCGGCACCGCGAAGCCCTTGACGGCGTCCCGGGCGGCCCACAGGCGCGGCCGGTAGACCAGCGGCACGAAGCCCGCGTCGGCGGCCACCGCATCGTAGAGCGCCTGGTATGCCGCGCTGCGGGTGGCCGGGGCGGTGGCGTAGAGCGCCTTGTCGACCAGGTCCTCGGTGGCCGGGGTCGCCCACAGCGGGGCCCGGGCACCGGAGGTGAACAGCGAGACGATCGACCCGGACGGGTCGTACGGCGCGCCGAGCCCCTCGAAGAACGTGATGTCGTACGCGCCCTCGGCCCGCTCGTCGTAGTAGGTGGCGGAGTCGACCGGGGCGATCTCGACCGTGATACCGACCTCATTGAGGGACGCGGCGATCGCGGCGGCCATGGCGCGCGGGTCGAGCTGCCCCTCGGCCGGGGCGGCGGGGATGAGCATCTTGAGAGAGAGCTTCTTGCCGTCCTTGACGCGGGCGTCGCCGCTGGGCGTGTAGCCGGCCGCGTCGAGCGTGCGGCGGGCGGCGTCCTGGTCGACGACGACCGGCAGGTCGGTGCCGGAGTCGGGGACGCCCGGCGGGAACACCCGCCGGGCCGGCTCGCCGTAGCCCAGCAGCAGCGCCTTCGCCAGGGCGGCGGTGTCGACCGCCTGCCGGACCGCCTCGCGGACGGCACGGTCACCGGCCGGGCCCTTCGCGTTGAACCCGAGGATGATCGAAACGTCCGGCGCGCCGGTGAGCAGTGCGACGTCGGCGCGGTCGGCCAGCGACCGGGCCTCCACCGGCGTGATCGGGGCCAGGTACGAGCCGCCGATGAGATCGAGCTCGCCGTTGCCGAGCGCGTCGATGCGGGCCTGCGAGTCGGGGATGACCTTGAACTCGAGCTTCTCCAGCTTCGGCTTCGCCCCCCAGTAGGCGTCGTTGCGGGCCAGTGTGACACCGGTGGCTGACTGAGATTCCACCTTCCAGGGCCCGGTGCCGACCGGGTTGTGGAACTCGCCGCTCGCGGTCGCGGACTTCGGGCTGAGCAGCCGCACCGGCCGCACGATCGACATCTCCTGCAGCAGCGGCTCGTACGGCTCGGACAGCGTCAGCCGCACGGTGTCCGCGTCCGGGGTGTCCACGGCCGAGATGATCTGCGAGGCGCGGAAGAACGTGAACTTCTTGTTGCCGATCCACCGGTCGAAGTTCCACTTCACGGCGGCGGAGTCCAGTGGCGTCCCGTCGCTGAAGGCGACCCCGTCGCGCAGGTCGAACGTGACCTGCTTGCCGCCCTCGGCGACGGTCCACGACTGCGCGAGCCCCGGCTCCAGCTTGCCGCCCTCCGCGTAGGTGACCAGCGGCTCGTAGATCGCGTCGAGCAGCAGGAAGTTGCCGGTAAACGCGTGCGGATCCAGCGCGCCGGACTCCCCGCTCAGGCCGATGCGCAGCACCGTGGAGCTGGCGTCGTCGGCACCGGCGTCGACGGTGCACGCACTGACCAACATGATCGACGCTACGAGGGGGGCGAGCAGGCGTAGTCGTGACACGGGCTCTCCTGGGCGGACGCTGACCAGACGGCTCGGCGGCGATTCGTCGGCCACCGCTGAAGTAGTCGGCGGCACAATGCCCCTGGTTCCCCCGAGATCGGTCAATTCGTCATTCGCGAAGATTCCCTGTGCACCGGAACCGGCACGGCCGTGGACGCGACCTGAACGAAGCGCTAGACATCGACCTAGATGACTGGCCTTGGATGCCCGCGCTCCGCCGCCCCCACCAGCGGCACAACACGAGGGACGACCACCCATGCCATTCACGGTCCCGCCCGAAGCCGTCACGACCGTCCACAGCCATGTCACCGACGCCCTCAGGACGCCACGCCTCATCCGCCTGTCGGACAACACCATGCTCGTCCGGTTCGAGACGCTGAAGATCTACGCCGCCCTCGGCGCCGTCCGGGCCCTGCTCGCCGACGGCACCGTGCGGCCGGGAGACACCGTCGTCGACAGTTCGAGCGGCATCTACGCCCTGGCCCTGGCGATGGTCTGCCACCGCTACGACCTCCGCTGCCACATCGTCGCCTCGACCACCGTGACACCGACGATCCGGTCGCAGTTGGAAATCCTCGGCGCGACAGTGGACCAGATGCCAGCCGAATCCGATCTGCGCCTCGATCAGGACCGCAGGGTCGCGCGGGTACGCCAACTGCTGCACGACCACCCCGAGATGCACTGGATGCGCCAGTACCACGACCCCAACCACTACCTGGGATACGCAGAACTGGCCGGCCTCGTACGCATCGCGCTTGCCGGAAGGCCCCTGACGGTAGTGGCCAGCGTCGGCACCGGCGCGTCGAGCGCCGGCCTGATCCAGCCGCTACGCCAGCACGACCCGTCGACCAAACTCGTCGGAGTCCAGCCGTTCGGCAGCGTCAGCTTCGGCAGCGAGCGCTTCCAGGACCCCGAGGCCATCATCGCCGGCATCGGCAGCGCCATCCCCTTCGACAACGTCCGCCCCGACCTCTACGACCGGTTGCACTGGCTGACGTTCCACTACGCCATGGCCGGCACGGTCGACCTGATGCGGACACACGCCGTCTTCGCTGGCCTGTCCACCGGAGCGGCCTTCCTGGCAGCAGCGTGGGAGGCACAGCGTCACCCCGAACGCGAGCACCTCGTCATCGGCGCCGACACCGGGCACCGATACGTGGACCGGGTATTCGCCCGGCACGAGGAGGCCCTAGACCCGGCCCCGCTCAAACCCACCGAGATCGACGCCCTCACAGACCTGGCATTCCCATGGTCAACCATGGACTGGGACCGGCGCGCCCACCCGGACCATGCACTACCCACCCGCACCGTTTCACGTCCCTACCCGGAGATGTACCGAGCACCCGATCATGAACAGGGATGCTGAGGAGTCATCAGCCCGGTTGGCACGGACAGGTCGCCGTCGTGCAGGACCTCGACAGTGGAGATCTGACGGATCCCTGGAACCCGTGGCCTGGAAGGTGAGAGCGGTGATGGGAGGACGCTGCAGCAGCTTGCCGTCGGCGGTGCCGGCCCGTCGACGCGACCCGCCGCAAGGACTTCCTGCCGACGCCGTCCGGGCGGGTCTGCAGCGGTAGGAGCGGTGCTCTCACCGGGCCATCTCTTGCCATAGACAGCTCGCGGCGACGATGAGGATCACCAACAGCACCTCGATCCAGGCGAGAGGGCCGTTGGCAACGATCAGCCGAGCAGGCGCACCACCAGCCCCTCCACGGCGAGGATGATGGACCACAGGATCAACGCCCTGTCCAACGGACCACACCCAGGCCAACACGGAGAACTACGCAGTCCTAGGGCACGGAAAGAACTGTCGCCCAGACGCAGTCGCTCGAAGGTCGCCTCGCCGCCGAGGGTCAGATTCCCACGGCCAGTCCGGCGACGCCGGCAGTTTGTCGGCTCCGATAACGGACGGCTACGCGGTTCTGGGCCGGTTCTGTTGGATCTTCTCGGCGACGGCGTCGGCGGCGTCGTGGCGCATCTTCCTGGTGACGCTCTGGTAGGTGTCGCGGGTGAGGGTGGTGGTGGAGTGGCCGAGTTGTTCGGAGACGACCTTGATGTCCACTCCGGCGTCGAGGGCGATGGTGGCCGCGCTGTGCCTCAGGTCGTGCAGGCGGATCGGTGGGAACCCGGCCTGGCGGACGAGCCTGCGGAAGCGTTGGGTGACCCCGCTGGGATGCCACGGCCGGCCGTCGGGGCGGACGAAGAACAGGCCGGTGTCGGGCCACGCCTCGCCGGCGGCGAGGCGCCACTGGGCGCGGCGGGCCCGGTAGGCGGCGAGGACCCTGACCGTTTCGGCGTCGAGGGCGAGGTCGCGGTTGCCCGCCCTGCTCTTGGGCTTCTTGCGTACCGGCGTGTAGCCGTGGCTGGCGATCTGGTGGTTGATCGTCATCTCGCGCCTGTCGAGGCGGACCTCGGCGTCGAGCAGCCCACACGCCTCCCCACGGCGGGGGCCCCGGTAGGCCATGAGGTGCCACATCGGGTACAGGTCGGGCATGTGCTCGCGGGCGTGGTCGAGGAACGCGACGACCTGTTCGTCGGTCCACACCATGACCGGTCCGGGAACCTTCCCGGTGTCCTTCCACCGGTGTACGCGTTCGGCCTCCCACACGATCGGCACAGGCCGGTCGGCGGGGACCTTGACCAGCGCGGCGGGGTTGGAACCGACGATCACCTCCTCGGCGAGGGCGTCGTTGATGGCCTTGCGCAGGCAGGCGCGGATACGCTGCCGGGTCGACGCGCCGGTGGGCCGCACACCCACGACCGAGGCGCGCACGTCAGGGTCCGCGCTGGACTTCGCCGCAAGGATCTCCTGGTTGCGGCGTTCGATCGCGGCGAACATGGCCCTGATGTGGCCGGTGCGCAGCCGGTCCAGCGGGATCTCCCCGAGGTGCGGGATCAGGTGCACCCGGGTGAGCGACTCGTAGCCGACCGCGGTGTTGTCATCGACGGTGAGGTGGGTGAGCCACTCGGTGAGGTACTCGCCGACGGTGACCATGTCGGCCAGCGAACCGTCACCGCGCAGCCGTTGCCGGATCCGGTCCACCTCGGGCAGCGGCCGGCCCGCGCGCACGCAGGTCTGCAGCAGGTCGGCGATCTCGGTGCGGCGGCGCCGGTCCCCGACGGCGAGGGCGAGCAGCGCCCGCGCGTGGTCCAGCTCGGCGGCGGCGTCGCGGCGGGTCGACAGCCCGGACCGGCGCAACTGCCGACGGCGGCCGTCGCTGGTGGCCGGCAGTTCCAGCTGGTAGGCCCAGTGGCCGTGCTCGAAGCTCCAGGCCTTGTTGGGACGACGCAGCTTCGGGCAGTCGTTGCCCAGCGGCCTGCCGGTATCGGGATGGCGGCAGCCGCAGCGCTTGAAGATGCTCCCGTCTGGCATAGCGTGTGGTGCTCCTCGGGTTGGGGGTGCGGCATCGGTTTGTCGATCGACATCCACGCGTGACACGCCGCGACGATCAAGTCATCGACGGACCGGCCGCCGACAGGGTCGACGCTGCGGCCGGCGGGGCCGCCCTCCGGCCCCGGCGAGGCCGAAGGGCACCGTGGGACGTGGCTGACACGGTGAGGCGGTCAGGGCGGGTCACCGCAGTCGTCAGCGGCCCGTTCGCCGGGCCCGGTGTCGGTCGGATGCGGTAGGTGCAGCATGGCCAGGATCGGCGCGGTCGGTACCCGGTAGTGGGCACCGACCCGGTACAGCGGCGTGGGGAACGCGTCGCGGCGCGCCAGCTTGTAGGCGGCCGACCGGGACATGCCCAGGATCGCGGCGGCCGTCGCGAGGTCGGTGCTCGGACCCAGCGCGCGGATCCGCTCGACGGTCCAGGGTTGCCGCTCCTCACAGCGGGACGCCTCACCGGCGGCGGGCGTAGCGGTTCGGGTTCGTCGTGGCGATCGCATGATCGATCTCCCTGCTGAAGAAACTCGCGGTGACGTGGTGACAGCACCCGGCGGCGCGGCACGCCGGGTGCGAGCGGTGCGAGGCGTGTCCTGGCGTACGGGCCGTGACACGGCGGTAGCGTGGTCGGCCAGCGGCAGCGGGAGGTCAACGGTGGCCAGGACGTGGTTGTCGATCCGGGTCGAACTCGTCTCCGGGCGGGGCGAGGACTACTGGCCCCGGCCGGGCCGGATCCTCGCCGCCGCCAGATCGCACACGTTCGAGCAACTGGGCGCCGCCATCGACCTGGCCTTCGCCCGCTGGGACCTCGCGCACCTACGTCTGTTCACCCTCGCCGACCAGACCCCCGTCTGCTCCTTCCGCACCTGGGAAGACATGCCGGACGGCGCGATGGACAGCGACAGGACCACACTGAGCCGACTCGCACCGGGCGACCAGTTCGCCTACGTGTTCGACATGGGCGACGACTGGACCCACCTCTGCAGCGTCGCCGACCACCGCATCGACCCACTCGACGAACTCGGCCTCGTGGCCACCCAGCCCACCCCGTACCAGGGCTGGGGCGACCTACCGGACCAGTACGGCCGCCGCTGGGACGGCGACAACGGATCCCCCGCGCCAAGACGACCCAGCAACCCCCTGGCCGACCTGCCACCCATCCTGCCCGGGTGGGGACCCGACCGTGGTAGCCACAGCCGGCAACCGTCATGACCGAACACCACACATCCGCCCAGCGCCACAGCTAGAGGTGATGTCGACAAACACGGCGACCGGGTCGGACACTTTCTGCCCGCGACCGCAGAGCCATGAGACCCCGGCGCGGGGGCGAGGACACTCGCTGCGGCAACTGACCAGGCAAGCTGAGGTGATCCACATCGGCCCGCCAACTGCCGGCCAGCTCGCCGACCACGATGCGCTCACACCCCCAAACCGGGCTCTGTCAGCTCCGGCGAACACTTCCCAGCCTCACAGCCCACTCACAAAGCCTGACAAGGCCATCACTGACAGCGCAGAACATGCGGGGTAGCGGCTGCGGCGGTCAAGTCCCGTGACGTGCGGATCCGTCAGATCAACGAAGCGCTCTTAGGTGCCCCGCCCTTGACCCATACTGTGCTCGTCGGGGACGTGCAGGCACAGCATCGATACAGACGTCAGCGAAGCTCAACGCTGGGACCACGCGCTACGTGGCGGGCAGCTCTTCGTGGACCCAGGTCACGCTGGTGGGTCGTTGGCCTGAGGTGACGTACTCGATGACGGCGTTGCGGGCGGTTGCGGTGTTTACCCGGGCCAGCTCGGCGGGGATGTCGCGTAGGCCGGTGTCGGGCGACTCGTACACGGTGATCGGCCTGTCGGCATCGAGGCCGGTGGCGTGGCTGCCGTCGGGGAGCCACCGCAGTGCGGCCCGGTCGGCGTCCACGTCGATGTCGATGCGCAACACCGGCCCGTTGGCGGTGCCGATGGTGAGTGTCTGCCCGCATTCTCCGTGGGGCATGATCGCCGTGACCTGTTCGTCGAAGCGGCGTCCCGCCTCGTCCGGGCTGGTCAGGTCGTAGGGGTGCCCGTGGTAGTCGCGTAGCAGCGGGGTCATCGGCTGATCCTTTCTCCGGTGCCGGTGTAGACACGGTGCCACCAGGTGGTGCCGCCGTCGCGGGTGACCCACACCCGTAGGCGGCTTCCTGCGGGCAGGATGGCCGGCAGGATCTTGTCACACGTCCAGGGGTAGGCCTGGTCTCGGTCGTTGGTGCCGCAGACGGTGTTGTCGATGGCAAGGTCCGCCTCGCCGCCGCCAACGCGGCGCAGGTGCGCGGCGGCCTTTGACTCGACGTGGTCGTAGAAGGTGACCGGGGGTCCACGTAGCGGGTCGTGGACGAGGTCAGCGGCCAAGGACCGGTCGCCTCCTCCGGACGTGACCGGCATTCCGTCGAGGAATCCTTGGGTGGGACGGGTGCTGCCCGCCGGCCGAGGAGGCAGAGAGCCAGCGGTGGCACGGACGGTGTCGGGTAGTGCGCCAGGATCGACCTGCCGCCAGGCGGGGTCGACTGGTGCCGGGAAGGTGTTCTGCCCACCATCAGATGCCGATCCCTGACCAGGGGGCGGACCCGTGGGGTGGACGGGTGACACGGGCGCGGGCTGGACGGCGGACGCGTTATCGCCGCCTGTAGCCGAGGCGGCGAGCACACCGACGTGGTGGGCTTGCGTCAGTGCGGCGTTGACGGCGTGACGCGCGGCCTCCCCACGGGTTCGAAGGACGTGGAGAAGGTCGTTCACTCTCTGCAGGCCCGCCAGCGTCGGGCCGGGCTGACCTCCCCGCAAGGCGCCCACAACGTGCTGCTGCGCTTGCCCGATCTGCGCCGCCGACGCGGCGATGCCGTTGTCGACAACCGTGAGGGCCGCAGCCACCGACGCCAGCACGGCGGTGACCTCTTGCGGGGAGGACTGCTGCGGAACCGCCGCGACCACACGCGCCGTCTCGCCGAGGACACCACCTATCGAGGTCAGCTGCGCCTGCACCTGCCCGAGAACGCCCCGCACCGGTGTAAGCCCTGCCGCGACCGCCGTGAAGCCGGCGGCCGCGGCCCGGACGGCGATCTGCTCCACTGCGTCGTTCATCGCCCGCACGTGCTGCTCAGTACTGGCGACACCGGCGGCCATCGCCTTCAGGTCACCGATGATGTCGTCGATCAGCGACATCACCCGTCCTCACCCGCCGGCCCTCATGCCCCACTGCTTCGAGGCTATAGATCAGCATGGAGACAAGACAACGCCAGGCCAAGCGGACGACCCTGGCATCGTGTCGCCACGACCAGGGCGCGGAGCCTTTGCAGGCTCCGGTCAGGAGCCCTCCGGATTCTGCCAGTGGGCACCAGTGGCTCTGGATCGCAGCCCATGATCATCGCGCTCTGTCACAGCGAGATCACGATTTGTCGGGCGGTGTAGACCTTGCCACTGATTGTGAGCCTCTTCTGGGTAGCGACGATTCACGTCGTTCACGTCCCCGAGGAGGATGTCCGTGCGTGGTACACCGTGGTGCGGCGGCATGCACAGTTCGAAGCAGTGCGCCCGTCTCGTTGCCCGCCACGACTGGCGCAGGTCATGCCAAGGGCTTCGGCGTCCGGATCAGATCCGTCTGGCTGCTGGGGGCGCGGGCGTGGGATGCGGACGGTGACCAGCGATGAAGCGAACGAGCAGTTCATCTCCTTCTACACAGCGTGGCGAGGAAAGCTGTTCAAGGCGGTAGCGGCCTGGACCGGCGACCGGCATGCCGCGGAAGACGTCGTGCAGGAAGTCATGATCTTGGTGCGCCACTACTGGGGCCGCTACACCCGACCGGAGATCCTCATGTACCGGCTGGCCCGCCAACAACTTGCCCGCCGAGTCGCTATACCAGTACAGATGGACTCGCTGGAACAGCGCCAGGAGGCAGACGACCTGCCCGCTGGCCCCGCTCGCGACCTGGACCAGCAGCTGGATCTCCTCGCCGCGCTACGTCGGCTGCCCACGCGACAACGGGAGGTCGTGGTGCTGACCGAACTATGTGATCTCGACCAGTCCGCCGCTGCGGAGATCCTCGGCATCAGCGTGTCGGCACTCAAGACCCACAAGGCCCGCGGGCTACGCACCCTGCAGGAGCGGCTGGCTGGCGCCAGGGCCGACACCGAAGGAGGGAAAAGCGCGTGAGCATCGCAGACGACCTGAAACATGCGGTAGACACCTGCCTCGGCCCCCGATCGACCCGCAACACCTCGGTGGAGGCCCGTCGGGTCCTGCACCTGCACGCGCAGCGCGCGGCCGACCCGCTTCAGCGCCGACAGATGGACGACACCATCGCGGACGCCGAACTCGGCACCGCGGCCTACCTACTCGGCGTGCACTACCAGATTCACGGACGGCGGGACCAAGCCGAGCACTGGCTACACATCGCCGCCGTCCACGACGTCGCAGACGCCGCGGTACGCCTGGCGATGCTGCTCGAGTACCGCTCCGTCGTCACTGCCAATACCAGCATCGACACCCCGTCGACACCCGACGACGACCTGGCGCGGGCACGACGGTGGTACCAGGCCGGCGCGAAGGCCGGCTATCGCACCCACGACGCCGGTGACCCGGCGCCTCTTACCCCGCTGGCATTCGACTGCTGCCCAGCCGTGGCGCAGGCCGCCGGCACAGAGGAAGCCGACGAGATCATCAGCGGCGCCCGCCGTCAGGCAGCCGCTTTGCTGCGCCAGGCCCGCGCCGATGTGAAGGTGATCATCGACGCCGCCCGCCACGAGGTCAACGACCTCGCGCGACAACGCGCCGAGGTCGAGAAGCAGATGCGGCTCCTGCAACACGTCGTCACGGACATCGCCGCCACCGAGACCCAACCCCGACGACGCTGGCGACGACTCCTGGCCAGAGGAAGAACCCTCGCCCCCCGCAGCGTGGAACCCGACGCGTGGCAACAGATGCGCGATCACCTACGCGCACACGACAGCACCCCGCAACGACGCGCCGTACGCCGGTCGGTGATCACCCGGATCATGACCCTCCTGAAACTCGGAGACGCCGCAGAGCTGGACATCCTCGACCTCGACGTCGAGACCAAGGAAGCGATCTCACGCCACAACTGGGCACGACCAGACGTGCCGATACGAGCCCGCGCGGGGTGAAGGCGCACAAGCCGGCGGCGCTGGCCGGCGGGGCAGCATCGAGCAAGGCTAGGTGATCCACTCGACGATCACCGGGCCGAGCGTGCGGGGCCACCGCGTCAGCAGCGTTGCCGTTCCGTCCCGCCGTGCCCTCTCCGCCTCGATCGGCGGGCACACCCCTCCGGGTCTGGTCCGAGTTCCCTTTACGAGCTCGAACGCTCTACAGCCGTGACTGGGCGCGGGGCCGTGCGCATTCTGGCGTCGGCAGCCCCGCTCCCGGGGCTGCCGACGCCGAGATGTAGGGCGGTTCAGGACGAGCAGGTGTTGAGCATGCTTTGCAGGGCAGACTTCTCCGACGATTGCAGCCGCAGGCCCCAGGCGTACTTCACGGTGATCCACATCTTGCTGTAGGTGCAGCGGTACGACGACAGCGATGGTTGCCATGTCGACGGGTCCTGATCGCCTTTGGACTGGTTGACGTTGTCGGTCACCGCGATCAGTTGCGGGTGTGACAGGTCATTGGCGAAGCTCTGCCGGCGGCTGGTCGTCCAGGAGTTCGCGCCGGAGCGCCACGCCTCGGCAAGGGGGACCACATGGTCGATGTCGACGTCCGACGCGGCAGTCCAAGTCACCCCGTCATAAGGGCTGTACCAGCGGCCTGATGTGGCCTGACATGAGGTGTTGACGACGACTGAGGTGCCGTCGCGCTTGAGAACCTGCTCGCGCGTGTCACAGCTGCCGCTGATGGTGATCCAGTGGGGAAACAGGTCGCGGGAGTAGCCACTGGTGGAACCCTCGTTGGCGACGGCGAGGGCATTGAGCTGCGACTGCGCGGTCGCCTTGGAGGGGATCCCCGGTGGCGTCGCCTCCGCTGTGCCCACGCTGGTGGTCGAGAGGAACGCACCGACGAGCGTGGCGAGTGTCAGCGTCACGGCGCGCACACGGGGTCGTGTGAGCCCGGGCGTCTTCGTAGTCGGTCGTGTCATCTCATGCCTCCAGATCAACGACAACAGGCGGACTGATCATCATCGATCTACGTGGCGGTGGGATGGCGTTGCTGTGAAGAATCGGGAAGGCCGACCGCGCCGCGTGAGCCCGACGGCCATACCGAGGCGTCGCCCAGCATCCACCCAGCGCGGTGACAACCCGGGCCTTGGAGTGCCGGGTCTCCCCGGCCACGGTCAGGTCGGGGCCGATGGCCAGGACGTCGGGGCGGCGGCGCGCTCGCGGCCGTCACACCTCGACCTCGACGGTGCCGCCGACGGACTCCCAGGTGCGGGCCTTGCGTTCCTTGAGCGCTTGTGGGTATCGGTTTCGGGTTCGTGCTCCGGGCACGGTGAGCGGCCGTCCTCGTGCCGGAACATCGGGCCGTGGCGTCCTTCGACGAAGGTCAGCCAGACCGGGATGCGGGGGAGGTTGTTCTGGATCCGGTGGCGCACGCAGAGCAGACGGAGCAACTTCTTGCCGCCGATGCCATGGGGCCTGTCGTTGGCGAGCCGTTCGCGCAGGTCGGGCTGCTCAGGATGGCCCCAGAGGTTGAGCCGTGGCTGCATCTCGATCTCGACGGATACGCAGAACACTCCGTCGCTGAGGGCGAGCGAGTCGAGCTGCTCCCACACTGGTCGGGACACGAATCCCCCTGCCGAAGATCGGCAAAGCCGTTGCCATCGTTGAGTTACGCATCACCCACTCACCGCATCGGACGTCGACAGCCTTCGAAGTGGTCAGGTTTCACGAAGGCCCGTTCTTGGCTTGCGCTGCGCGTGGCCTCTGTGTGACTTGAGCTCTGCAACGGGCTGGGCCAGGCGGCGAACGCTGTCACTTCCCGTGGAGTCGTAGCTGCGTGGATCGTCGACGCGTCGCTGCAGGTAGATCCCGCTATCGCGAGCGGTCGGGTGCCAGAACTGGGCGGAGTTCAAGGAAGCGTGACCCGTGCCGGGTCGGTTGCTGGTGGTCGAGCCTCCGTAGGCGGGGGTGCGCCCGTGGGGCTACGGAGGGGGCGGTGGCTGTTGTCGGCTTCGCGGGAGCAGTGTTGGCAGCGTTGTGGGCAGGGTGTGCGGGGTACGGCGGTGGTGAGGCCGCTGTCGCGCAGGATGGTGGCGACGGTCTGGTCGAGGGTGCTGGTTTCGGGGATGACGGTTTCGGTGGGGGTGTGGAGTAGGTCGCGGTGGGTGTACCAGTGGCGCATCTCGTCGGGGGTGACGGGGATGGGTTCGGCGCGGGTGAGGTGGCGGCGGACGGTTTCGTCGTAGGACACGTCGAGGTAGAACACGGCGGTTGGTCCGGGGTGGTGGTCGATGAGGTGGTGCAGGGCGTCGGCGTAGCGTTCGGTGTGCAGGATGCCTTCAAGGATGACGTGGTAGCCCAGGTCGAGGGCGGTGCGGGCGGTCGCGGTGATGAACGCCGGCGCGACCGGGTTGATGTGCGCGGTGTCGTGCTCGCGTAGCAGGGTTCGGCGTAGGTAGTCCTGTTCCAAGAGCGCGGCACCGCGGCCGTAGCGGCGCCGCGCCTCCCGCGCCGCCGACGTCTTCCCGCTGCCGGAGTTGCCGCGGATGATCACGAGCGTGGGTGGGACAAGGTCCCCGGGGCGAGACGTGGGCATCAGGTACCCCTTCATGCGACGGTGCTACGGCGTCGGCGTGCGCATATTCGATCAGGCCGGTGTGACAGGGTTGGGTGCCTTACTGGCTGGTTCCGGCGGTGATGCAGGTCCCAGCCAGAGAGGTTCTCCTCGTGGTTGGGGACGAGGTTGGTGTTGAACCATGCGGCGTCGGGCCGTCGCGACTGTTCCCATTGGCGCAGCCCAGGTCCGTGGCGTGGTCAGGGACAGGGAGTGGGCGCTGTCGGTGAGGTTCGCGGCAGCGGTGGTCGCGGTGGTGTGTCCGACGCCGTGCTTGCCGTCACCCAGGACGGTGAAGGCGCGTTGTGGTCTGCCGGAGATGACGGAGTAGGCCGTCCATGACAGCCAGCCCAGGGGCGCGGTGGTAGGTCGCGATTCTGTGGCATTTCGCAGCGTGGCCAGACGCCTCACGTTCGCGGGAGACGGGTGTACCGGCACCTGGACGCGGTGTCGAAGTTCCATGTCGAGGATGGTCGACATCGTTGAGTTGGCGTTGAGTGATGGACATGACCCGGGCCTCAACCGTCGGCACCACTTCTCGATGAAGGGGCGCTTCGGCGCGGTGGCCTGGTTCCGCGAGGGCCGTGCGCCTTCGGGCTGGTGTAGGTGTCCCGAGGTCGTGTTCATCCTCGGGTGGATGAGCAAGAGCGTCCCGGCGGTGTGGTTGTGAGTGATGGGGAGAGTGGCGCGTACATGAGTGTCGACACGGTGAGCGGTAAGGGCCTTCGTGCCGCGATGGTTGATCAGCTGATCGCTGATCACGCGGCGAAGGGGCTGACGATGCGGCCGGAGGTGGAGGCGGCGCTGAGGGCGGTTCCCCGCGAGCTGTTCACGCCGGGGGTGGCGGTGGAGGAGGCGTACCGCGGCGACACCGCAGTGATCACCAAGCGGCGCGGCGACGAGACCGTCAGTTCCGTGTCGGCTCCGTGGCTGATCGCGGAGATGCTCGGTCAGGCCGCTGACGCCCTCGGCGGGTTGCAGGGGCGGCATGTGCTGGAGGTCGGATCGGGTGGCTACAACGCGTCGCTGTTGCGGGAGTTGGTAGGCCCGTCGGGTTCGGTGCGGACCGTGGACATCGACCCAGACGTGACCGCGCGGGCCGTGGCGTGCCTCGCGGCAGCGGGCTACGGCGATGTCACGGTTGTGTGCGCGGACGCGGAGCAGCCGATCGGGCCGGTCCGCCGCTACGACCTGATCATCGTGACGGCCGGTGCGTGGGACATTCCTCCGGCGTGGATGGCGCAGCTGGCGGAGGATGGTGTGCTCGTCGCGCCGCTGCGGACGTTCGGGATGACCCGGTCGTGGGCGCTGCGACGGGTTGGTGACCGGCTGGTCAGCCACAGCCAGCGGCTGTGTGGGTTCGTGGCGATGCAGGGCGCCGGCGCCCACGAGATGCGGTACGTCGACATCGCCGACGGCGTCCATCTGCGGCTGGACGAGGGTCAGCGGGTCGATCCGGAATCCGTCGGCGGCCTGCTGACGCAGCGGCGGGAGCAGGCGTGGGCCGGGGTGAGCCTGCCGCCTCGCACCGTTCTGGCCGACCTGGACCTGTGGCTGGCGGCCCGGCTCGCCGACGAGGCGGGTCAGTTCGTGGTGCTCTCCGCGCAGCAGGAGGCGGTCGATGCCGGAGTCGTCGCTCCCGCGTGGCGTTTCGGTACGCCCGCCGTCCTGCGTGAGGGCACGTTCACCTACCGGTCGGCGTTGCGCTGGACCGAGGACATGTTCGACTTGGGCGCATGCGCGCACGGGCCCGACGCTCCTGCTGAGGCGGGGTGCCTCGTCGGGCACATGCGCGCGTGGGTGGATGCTGGCCAGCCCTCGCCGGTGCTGCACGTCCTGGCCGCAGGTACTCCCGACGGCGACCTGCCGGCCGGGACGGTGCTGGACAAGCGGCACAGCCGTGTCGTCCTCACCTTCACCCCCGCATAGGAAGGACAGCGAGTGGACACCAAGGAACTCGAGGAGTACGACCTAGACGTCACCCTGGTGGACGCCGGACCCGCCGCGAGCGGGTACGCCACCAACACCGACGACAACTGCGGCTCGGGCAACACGGGCTCCAACGCCTGCTCCGGCGGCAGGTAACAGGCTTTCACCTTCCGGGCCCGGCGTTGGTCAACGCCGGGCCCCCGGTTTCGAGGGTGCGTCATGTTCTCCATGGCTGGTGCGGCGCTGATCAGAGCCGCCGCCTACCCGAGCGGTATGGCCCTTCCCGCATGGCCCGACCTGACGTCCGACCAGCCCGAGCGGTGGCGCGAGTGGCTGACGACGGCATGGGCGCTACCCGGGTTCGCCGTCGCCGTCGCTGGGGCCACACCGCAGCTGGCCGAGCAGATCACCCAGGCCGTGGCCGGCGAACCGGTCTCCCTGTGCCGACTGCGACGGGTGGTCGAGTCGGCTGTTCGGTACCTGCTGAGATGGACCACCCGCGCGACCCCGTTCGGAACCTTCGCCGGCGTCGCTCCGGTCGAGTGCGGTGCCCGCGCGTCGGTCCGCTGGGGCGAGGCGCATCACGAAGTTCCTCGACCTGACGGGCAGTTCGTCGCCGGCCACACCGCGCGGGCCGAGCAGGACCTGGCCCTGCTGCGCGACGTCGCGGTGGTGACGAACTCGTTGGGCTACCGCCGCGGCGACAGGTGGGTGCTGCCCTGCGCCCGCGCCGACGGCGACCGCCGGTGGGATGTGGAGATTCGCCTGACCGGGCCAATCCAGGCGGCGCTCGAAGCGGCGACGTCCCCGCTGCGGTTCGCCGAGCTCGCCACCCGGATCGCCGGGGCGACTCTCACCGAGGTCGGCGTGACCGAACGCCTGCTGGCCTCGCTGGTACGGGCGGGTGTCCTTCTGTCCGCGCTGCGGCCGGCGATGACCGTCACCGACCCGGCCACGTACCTGGCCCGCCACCTCGCGCTACCCGACCCCGGCGATCGCGTCGCGGTCGATCTGCGGATCGACGCCTCGGTGACGCTGCCCCCGGCGGTGCTGCGTGAGGCGGGCCGGGCCGCGTCGACGCTAGCGGCGATGGCACCACCCCATGCCGGATGGGCGGAGTACCACGCAGCGTTCATCGAACGGTGGGGTCCGGGCGCGGCCGTTCCGGTACGCGACGTGCTGAACGTCCTGGGCTTTCCCGCCGGATACCGGGGTTCGACCCGACGCGTACCCGCGGTGTTCACCACCCGAGACCGCCTGCTCACGCAGCTCGCCCAGCAGTCCGCGCTGAACGACTGCGCGGAGATCGTCCTCGACGACGAGCTGATCGGCCGCCTTCGCAGCGACGACCGACCGCTGATGCCGCACACCGAGCTACGGTTCACCCTCGCCGCCGATACCCCACGCGACTTGGACCGAGGCGCGTTCACCTTGACCGTGGTCAGCGGATCCCGCCACGCCGGTGCCGCCTCCGGCCGTTTCCTCCACCTGCTCACCAACGCCGAGCTGGCATCGTGGCAGCAGGTCTACCAGCGCCTACCGACCGTCCTGCCCGGCGCGCACGTGACACAGCTGTCCGGCCCGCCACTGGACGCTCGCCTGACCCCGCTAGCCCGGACCCCGAAACTGCTGCCGGTCCTGCCGGTCGGGGACTTCCACCCCGATCCGCCCTACATCGTCGCGGACCTCGCCGTGACCGGCGACGGCCAACGACTCTGGTTGGTGTCGCGCACGACCGGCCGACCGATCGAGCCGTTGCTGCTCAACAGCGTGCTGTTACCCGGTCTCCAACAGCCCTTGCTGCGGTTCCTGACCGAGATCTGGACGGCGTGGTCGGCTCCGTGCAGCAGATTCGACTGGGGCCACGCCCACGGCCTGCCGTTCCTGCCACGCGTTCGCCACGGACGCAGCGTCCTGCACCCCGCCCGCTGGGCCATCGACCGATCAGCTCTTGCCCGTACTGCGCCGTGGCCGGAGTG
Organism: Micromonospora sp. WMMD712; assembly: GCF_029581295.1. Lineage (NCBI taxonomy): Bacteria > Bacillati > Actinomycetota > Actinomycetes > Micromonosporales > Micromonosporaceae > Micromonospora > Micromonospora sp. WMMD712. Next base: position 5,360,992 of record NZ_CP120743.1, on the reverse strand, counting down.
GCGCGACACATGGCTGCGACACCGTGACCGGCACCGCATCCCCGGCGAGGTCCTAGTGGGAGACGACGACGTGCGGCTGCGTCTAGACCTGGACGACGACGCCCACCTGGCAGTACTACGCACGCACCTCGCCCGACATGCCCGCACCATCCTCACCGAGGCCCCGGGCCCGGCGGGCTGGATCGGTGGCAGGCCCGCCGAACTCCTACTCACCCTCACCGCCGCGCCGCCGGCCGCCCCGCCGCCCCGGCCGGTCCGTGCCGTATCGGCCCTGCGGCACCGACCCGGCCAGTCACCGTGGCTGGAAGCCAGGGTGTACGGGCAGCCAGACGACATCCTCGCCGATCTCGCCCGCCAGCCCACCAACATCCTGCCAGCCGGCTGGTGGTTTCTGCGGTACCCCGACCCCGAACCCCACCTGCGGCTGCGCATCCCCCAACACCGGGTGGGGCGGTTCGCCGACACCGCCAGAGACCTCGCCCGGTGGGCACAGCGCCTGGAACACGACGGCGTCCTGCACGACTACACCCTGCACACATACCGGCCGGAAACCCGCCACGGCACCGGCCCAGCCCTCGCCGCCGCCGAAGCGGTGTTCGCCGCTGACTCCCGCGCGGCCCTACGACGGCTAACCGGCGACCGGCAAGCCGCCACCGCCGCCACGATGATCACCATCGCCGACGGATTCACCGGCGGCGACGGACCCCGCTGGCTCACCGAGCACGTCCCCCACCGCAGCGGCCCCCGCCTGAACCCCGCCCAACTCGACCGCGCCCGCATCCCCCACCGAGACAACGACCTCACCACGGCGTTGGCTACCTACCGGAGGCTGGCCCACACCGACGGCCTCGATCTCGACCACGTGCTGGCCGACCTGCTGCACCTGCACCACGCCCGGATGATCGGCGTCGACACCGCCTCCGAGCGGCACTGCCTGCGCCTGGCCCGCGCCGTCGCCCGCACCCACCGGGAAACGACATGACAACCGGCCAGTCACTCGCCGACGGCGCAGCCGGCGTCGCCCTCCTGCACCTGGAAACCGGCAACTGGCCAGCCGCGCACGCAGCCCTGCGAGACGCCACCGCCAACGGCGTCAGCATCGCCGACGGCGCCAGCCTCTACTACGGTGCCCCCGCGCTCGCCTTCGTTCTCGCCTCGACCAGCCACCCAGGCCTTGCCCGCGCACGAGCGGTCGCAGCGTCCGGGACCGCCACGGTGACCCGACGGCGGCTGCACGCAGCCCACCGCCGCCTAGACTCCCGCCTGCGGCCGCACTACGCCGAGTACGACCTCATCCGCGGCCTGACCGGACTCGGTGTCGCCCTGCGCCGCCTCGGCGACCACGACCTGCTCCGCCAGGTGTTGGACTACCTGGTCCGACTCACCGAACCCCTCAAGGGACTTCCCGGCTGGTGGTGCGCCAACAGCCCCGACCGCGACCAGCCGCCACCACCCGGAGGCCACGCTAACCACGGTATGGCCCACGGCATCACCGGCCCGCTCGCGCTCCTCGCCCTGACCCTGAGCGACCGCGTCACCGTAACCGGCCATACTGACGCGATTCACCGCATCTGCCGATGGCTCGACAGTTGGCAGCAACACAGCACCGACGCCGCCTGGTGGCCGCAAACACTCACCCTCGCCGACCTACACCACGGCACACCAGCACAGCGGCAACCGCTGCGCCCCTCCTGGTGCTACGGCACCCCCGGCATCGCCCGAGCACAGCAACTGGCCGCCCTCGCCCTGCGCGACACCATCCGCCAACGCCGCGCCGAAGCCGCCTTCACCGCCTGCGTCAACGACCCCGTCCAGACCCGCCGGCTCCACGACCGCAGTCTCTGTCACGGCACGGCCGGGCTGCTCGCCACCGGCCGTCGCATCACCGCAGACGCCCTCATACCGACATCCCTCACCCCACTGGCACGTCTGCACCAGAACGCCGATCCCACCAAGGAAGAAGGCACCGGGCTCCTCGACGGGACCACCGGCTCCGCCCTCGCCACAGCCGCAGCCACCTCCACCTCCTGGGACGCCTGCCTCCTACTCACCTGACGAAAGGCCAACCGTGGAAGAAGGCACCTGGAAGCAGGTCACCATCACCTATCCCGGACAGGACCGCCAGGAACGCGAGCGACACGCCGTGCCGCACCTACGCCACATCCTGCCCGCCGCCGAAACATCCGGGCTCATCACCTCCTGGTGGTTCATACGCAAAGGCGCCTGGCGCATCCGCTACCTGCCAACCCCACCGCATGACGGCCACGATCCAGTACACCGCCTACTCACCGACGCGGTCACCTGGACCACCGACATCTACGAACCTGAGATCCACGCCTTCGGCGGCCCCGACGCGATGAACGCCGCCCACACACTGTTCCACCACGACAGCCACCACCTCCTCACCTACCTCCACACCCCGCCGGTCGACCGTCGGGAACGCTCACTGACCCTGTGCACCGCGCTCATGCGCGCCGCAGGACTGGACCTCAACGAACAAGGCGACGTCTGGGCCCACGTCGCCCAGCACCGCGCCGAACACCTCAACCGGCCAACCACCCCCCACACCTGGGAGGCCTTCACCGGCAAGGTCCGCCACCTCCTACTCGGCTCAACCCGCGACACCCACGACTGGCAGGCCGGGTTCGACAACGCCGGAACCGCCCTCCAACACCTACGCGAGACAGGCAGGCTCACCCGCGGCCTACGCGCAGTCATCGCAGAACACGTGATCTTCCACTGGAACCGACTCGGCCTCCCCGCCACCACCCAAGCCACACTCGCCCAAGCGGCCACGGAGGCCATCTTCGGCAGCGCTCCCTCGTTGCCCAGGAGATAGAAGTGGAGTCCTACCCGCCACGCCAGCGAGCCATACGATTCAGCTCCACGCCCAGCTCGCCCGCCTTCCGATAGTGTCGAATCGCTGTGTACCAAGCACCGCAACAATCGGCTCGACGCGGGCCGATGCAAGCGGAAGGCCGAGCCCATGATCGATCGTCAGGACCTCCAGCACGCAAGAAACGATCTCGGTCGCAGACTCGCCGCCCTGCGTACGTCGCGAGGCCTCATCCAGCAAGCCCTCGCACGCCAGGTACACACGACACGCAGCACCCTGGCCATGGTCGAACGCGGCAGGCAAGTCGTCGACCGGATCTTCTGGCTCCGCTGCGATGCGCTGCTGGAAGCAGACGGCCAGCTACTGGCCGCCTACGACGCCTACCGACATCTCCACACCGAGTTCAACACGCAAAGAGCCGAGGCCGCCCAGCGAGCACGGTGGGGAGCAATACCCGAGGCGGTCATGACAGCCAACGACGCCACAGCCCGCGAACACCGCGAACTCGGCAACAAGCAACACCACAACGAGCGGCCAGAGACCGACCTCACGACCACACGACACCGGCAGCCGTCAGCCGTTGACACGGAGGCTGGCCGCCGCGAGGAAGGCGACAATGGCACTGCCGCCCGCCTGCTGGCCCACCTTCGCCACCACCTGCTCGCACCCCACCAACCGAAACAGGCGATCGACCCGACCATGCTCCCGGAGGTCCGTCAACGGGTCGCGCACATCCACAGCCTCTACCAACGTGGCAACTACGCCGAGACGATCCGGGAGCTACCCGACACGATCGAGCAGGCGAACGTCCTGACCCGCGTCTGCGCCGACAACCATCGCATCCGAGCCGCTGCCGTCCTCTCGGCGGCGAACCTCGCCGCCTCCAAGGTCGCCGTCAAACTCGGCGACCCCAGCCTCGCCTGGATAGCTGCCGACCGAGCCGCTCGCATCGCCACCGACCAAGCCGAGGACACCGCCCTCGTCGCCGCAGCGGCATTCTCCGTGGGAACCGCACTGCTGGCCATGCCAAACCGCACCGACAGCGCAGAGGCAGTGGTGCTGTCGGCCCTTGACCGCGTCGCAGCGACCCCACATCCACACGGGCCCCGGACGCTATCGACTCAGGGAGCACTGACCCTGCTCGCAGCCTTGGTCGCCGCCCGCCAAGCCCAGCCCGCCACCGCCGAACGGCATCTCAACGACGCGTACGCCCTAGCCCAATGGATCGGCACTGACCGCAACGACCTCTGGACCGGCTTCGGACCAACGAACGTCATGATCCACCGCATCAACATCGCCGCCCGAACAGACCGACCACAGCTCGCTATCCATCTCGGCGAACAACTCGACACCTCATCGCTGCCGAAAGCGCTGATGAGCCGCCGCGCCCAGGTCCACCTCGACCTCGCAGCGGCCAACGCCACCTCACCCGACAACGATCCCGCAGCCGTGCTGCACCTGCTCGAAGCCGAACGCATCGCCCCCCAGACGGTGCATGTGCACGCCAGAACACGCCACCTGATCGGTGACCTACTCGCCCGTGAACGCCGCGCCGTCACCCCCGGCCTGCGAGCACTCGCCGAACGAGCGGAGATCACCGCGTAATGCCCGAACCTACGAACACGCGGCTGCTCTACCTGGTGACCTGCGCCGCTCCGCCAGCCCGGCACATCACCGAACTTGTGGAAGCGGCACAACGCGACGGCTGGGACGTGCACATCATCGCGACCGAAACCGCCTACACCTGGCTCCCCACCGAACAGTTGGCCGCCACAACAGGGCATCCCGTCAGATACCGACAGCGCCACCCCGACGAACCCAGCACCCTGCCACGCGCCGACGCCATCGCCGTCGTCCCGGCAACCTTCAACACCATCAACAAGTGGGCCACCGGCATCAACGACAGCCTGGCCCTCGGCATCCTCAACGAATCCCTCGGCACGGGCCTACCGATCATCGCCTCTCCCTACGTCAAACCCACCCTGGCCCGCCACCCCGCGTTTGACGCCCACCTGCGACTACTCGCCGACCACGGCGTACGACTCACCCCCACCCAAGTCCTACGCCCACCCCAGGACGATGAGCCCTTCCGCTGGCAAGTCATCCTCGACGTACTTCACGGACTACCTGCCTCCGGCAGAGCCGTCGGGACTGCAGCGAACGCCTGCGATTTCTGACCAAGCGGCACCCGGGCGATCGTCACGTCCCGCTGGTCACGGCCTTGATCGTGAAATTGCGCCCGAAGGGGGACTGTACAAATAGCGGCTGATCGACCGATCAAGGGAGAGACGCCAGATGGCGACCGAGACCACCGTGGGAGAGCCGGCCGCAGGGCCGGTGGGTGCGGTCACGGATGAGCAGTTGATTGCGATGCTGGTCGATCGGGCTCGTGGTGACGGGTTGAAGCTGACCGGTGAGGGCGGGCTGTTGCAGCAGTTGACCAAGCGGGTCCTCGAGTCCGCCGTCGATGGAGAGATCACCGACCATGTCGGCTACGACAGGCACGACCCGGCCGGTCGGGGCAGTGGGAACACCCGTAACGGCAGCCGGTCCAAGACGGTGCTCACCGACGTCGGCCCGGTCGAGGTCCGGGTTCCACGCGATGCGGCCGGGACGTTCGAGCCGCAGATCGTGCGCAAGCGCCAGCGGCGCCTGACCGGGGTCGACGACATGGTGCTGTCGCTGTCGGCCAAGGGCCTCACTCATGGGGAGATCGCCGCGCATCTGGCCGAGGTGTACGGCGCCGAGGTGTCGAAGCAGACCATCTCCACCATCACCGACAAGGTCATGGACGGGATGGCGGAGTGGCAGAACCGGCCCCTCGACAGGGTGTATCCGGTCGTGTTCATCGACGCCATCAACGTGAAGATCCGCGATGGTCAGGTCGCTAACCGGCCGATCTACGTCGTTATGGCGGTCACGGTCGACGGGCATCGCGACATCCTCGGGATCTGGGCTGGTGACGGCGGTGAGGGCGCGAAGCACTGGCTGCATGTGCTCACCGAGCTGAAGAACCGCGGCGTCGCCGACGTGTTGATGCTGGTCTGTGACGGGCTCAAGGGCCTGCCGGACGCTGTCGCGACGGTGTGGCCGCGCACGATCGTGCAGACGTGTGTGGTGCATCTGCTGCGCAACTCGTTCCGTTACGCGGCTCGCCAGGACTGGGACAAGATCGCGAAAGCGCTCAAGCCGGTCTACACCGCGGCGACCGAGGACGCCGCGACCGAACGGTTCCTCGAGTTCGCCGAGACCTGGGGACGCAAGTACCCGGCGATCGTGAAGCTGTGGGAGAACGCCTGGGCCGAGTTCGTGCCCTTCCTCGCCTTCGACGTGGAGATCCGCAAGGTCATCTGCTCCACCAACGCGATCGAGAGCGTGAACGCTCGCATCCGCAAGGCCGTCCGCGCCCGCGGCCACTTTCCGAACGAGCAGGCCGCGCTCAAGTGCGTCTACATGGCGTTGATGAGCCTCGACCCCACCGGCACCGGACGCCGGCGGTGGACCATGCGCTGGAAGGCACCCTTGAACGCCTTCCAGATCGCCTTCGAAGGCCGGCTCACCCCAGCCAACAACTGACCACCTCAACAACCAAGATCAGCCGTTAACTTGGCCCTGTCTCACATTCGGTGGTGACGGAGGGTGCTGTTATCCGAGGAGGATGCGGTGGCGGAGCAGGGTGAAGCTTGCTCGTCCGTGCATCTGGCGTGCGATCCGTTTGGTCTTGGTGTTGACGCCTTCGGTGGGGCCGTTGCTGTAGGGGAGCGTGAGTGCGGCGTTCACGGCGTCGCGGTCACGTTCCATTCCTCTGGTGAAGGCGTGCAGGTGAGGTAGATCGACGGCGCGGGCCTGGGTGATCCAGAGCGTGAGCTGGTCGGCGTTTCCCGGCTGAGGCGTCAGGAGTTCGGCGAAGCCCCCAACGGCGGCGGCCAGTTGGGTCATCTCGGGGCAGGCTGCGGTGAGCCGTGCCAGTAGATCCTGGTGCTCGGGTTTGAGGTTGGCGGGCCTGGTGAGGATCATCCGGGCGAGGCGGCGCGGGGAGATGTGGCTGCGGTCGGCGTCCGCGCGGCCTTGGTTGATGTACTTGTGCAGGAGGTTGAGGCAGCCGGTGAAGCCGAGGGCCTTGATCTCCTCGAAGAGGTGCTTGACGCCGACGGCGGGGTCCTCGGATCGACGTTTGCGTAGGTGTTCGCGGTAAGGGTCCACGAGGCCGGCCCGGTATTTGGGGACGCGGAGCATCCGCTCGGGCTGGTCGGCTCGTGCGTAGCGTTTGACGGTGTTCAGAGCCAGCTGCAGACGGCGGGCGCACTCCAGCAGGCCGACGCCCTGGTCGAGCAGGTCATGGACCTGATGCCAGCGTTCCAGGGTCGTCTGTGCGCGGGGCCCGTTGTAGATGGGTGCGTCCAGTACGGGGGCCCAGCAGGTGCTGTGTGCCTTTACTTCGCTGAGAGCTGCTTCGCACAAGTTGTGCCATAGGTGCCACCTGTCCGCGACCTGCACCGCGTCGGGCAGGGCACGGCGGATGGCCTCGGCGTAGGTGGCGGAGCCGTCGCGGCACACGACCTCGACGCCTGGATGCGGGGGCTTGACCCCTGATCCTGGACACGGGGTTTATGCGGCTGGGGCGAGCGTAGCTGGCGTCGGCCGGGTGTTCTTCTCGTAGGTGATCGGTGGTTGTTGTCCGAGGCGGGAGTGGCGTCGGACGGTGTTGTAGCGGTGCATCCAGCGGAACGTGGTCAGGCGTGCTTCGCGTTCGTCGGTGAAGGCGCGGCGGCCTTGCAGGGTCTCGCGTTTGAAGGTGGCGTTGAACGACTCCGCGGCGGCGTTGTCGGCGGAGCTGCCGACAGCGCTCATCGACTGTCGGACCCCTGCCGCCGTGCAGGCTGCGGCAAAGGCCCGGGAGGTGTACTGGGCTCCGTGGTCGGTGTGCATGATCGCCCCGTGCAGGCTGCCCCGGGTGCGCCGGGCGGCGTGCAGGGCGTTGATGACCAGGTCGGTGCGCATGTGATCGGCGATGGCCCAGCCCGCGAGGCGCCGGGAGTGCAGGTCCAGGACGGTGGCCAGGTAGAGGAAGCCACGGTCACCGACTGGTAGGTAGGTGATGTCGCCGACGTAGCGCTGGTTCGGTTGCCCGGCGGTGAAGTCCCGGCCGATCAGGTCCGGCGCCTTCGCCGCGGCCGGGTCCGGCACCGTCGTACGAGTTCGTCGGCGCAGTCGCAGTCCCTGCACGCCGAAGCGGCGCATCACCCGGGCGACCCGTTTACGGTTGATCGCCAGACCGGCGTCGCGGAGTTCGGCGGTGACCCGTGGTGCTCCGTAGGTGCCGTCGTGTTCGGCGTGCACCGCCCGGATCCGGCCCACGAGAGCGACGTCCGCGGCATGGCGGGCGGCCCGCGCTTCGGCGGTCGAGCGCCAGTAGTAGAAGCTCGAACGGGACACCCCGATAGCCGTGCACAACCGCTTCACGCCGTAGCGCGCCTGGTGGTCGGCGACGAACTGGAAGCGGTTCACCAGCGCGTCTCCCCGGCGAAATACCGGGCCGCCTTCCGCAGGATGTCCCGTTCCTCCTCCAACTCCCGGACCCTGCGTCGCAACGCCGCGTTCTCGTCCTCCACCGACCCGGCCGCCGGTGCCGCCGGCCCCGCCGTCACGCCCCGACGCTGATCGTCGGCGCGGACCCAACTGCGCAACGTCTCCCGATTGACCCCGAGATCATCAGCGACCTGCGCGATCGTCGCCCCCGGCCGAGACCGGTACAACGCGACCGCGTCGGCCTTGAACTCGGCGGGGTAGTGCTTCATCACCATCTGTCAGGGACTCCTGATCTCCCCGGACCACCACGATCCAAGGCTCAAGTGTCCAGGACCAGGGGGAAACTCCCGCGCGCGCAGCCACGCTTCGAGGGTGTCGGCGGTGCGATCGGGTAGTACGTCGATCCGCTCATGGGTCTCGGCGTCGATCACCAAAGTGGCGTAGCGGTGCCGCCGGCGCAGAGCGAAATCGTCCACGCCGATAACCCGGGGCGTCCGCCCGGTGGGCAACGGGATGCGCAGCAGGGCGCGCAGGGCCGTGTGACGGGACAGGCCCATGGTCAGTATCGCCAGCAAACGTGCCCCTGCCCGGCCCGCTAACTCCTTGACCACGGCTTTGATCTGCCTGCTCAGACGGGCCGTGCGGCGTTGGTAACGCTCTAGCACCCCGGGAACCTGTTCGCGGAAGGTGTGGCGGCAGCCGCGCGTGGGGCACACCAGACGCCGTACCCGCACGCGGACCACCACCCGCCGCCCGTCGACCGGAACGTCGGCTACCGTCCGCCAGTGATAGCCGTGGACCCGTCCCGACGAGGCCCCGCACAGCGGGCAGACCGCGGTGTCCTGCGGCGTCCGGGCCCGAACCACGATCCGCTCACCCTCATCAGCCACATCCTCGATGACCAGCGGAGACAGCCCCGAGAACACCGTCTGCACAAGTATGTTGAGCTCATCCACGGAGGAGCAACGACACCTGCCACCCTCCGTTACCACCGAATGTGAGACAGGGCCGTTAACTTGACAGACCCGGCGTGACCGTCGTCAGTCGTCGTGTACGGCGGGCGGCAGCATAGACGATCCGCCGTCTTCCAGGTTGGTATTGGTCGTTGCGGGTAGGCGGTCGCGTAGGTCGGCGAGGGATGTTCCGTCTGTGGTGTGCCACAGTGGCCAGGCTTGGGTGGGGTAGCCGGCGATGACTCGGGCGGCTACGTTCGGCGTCTCGCATTCGACGCCGTCGTCGGTCACCAGGTGGCCCTGCTCGTTGACGGTCACGGTGAAGACCTCGCGGCGGCGGGGTCGGTCCCAGGTCAGTTTCTGTCCTGGTTCCAGCAGTCCTGCCTGAATCAGGGGTAGCAGAGGCGGCCACGAGGGAGGTGGCGGGGCTGGCCGTGGGAGCGGGGGTAGCCCGAGTTCGTCGCGGATGACGTCGTTGTACGTGTGGTCGGGGTCGCGTCTTTGCTCTAGCCAGACCAGTAGCTGAACGTCGACTTTGATTTTGGGCATGGGTGGGCTCCAACGGGTGAGGTACGTGGCGTCGTGCCACGCTCGGCGACAGTGAGGGCAGCCTTCGCTCTCTCGTATGGCGTGGGGTTAGACGACCGGCTCCAACCGGTCAGCCAGGCACAACTGGGCAACCGGGTATAGGGCCGCGTGCTGGGCACGGTGGAAGTCGCGGGCTGCCAGTGGGCGACGTTGGTGGCGAGCGGTCACTGCAGGGCGTCGTGGACGCTGCCGGGTGTCGTGCGGCGGTGCGGCATCCTCATCTCCCTTCGGGTCGGGAAGGCTCACGGCCGGGCTGACGATGGCGTGGATGTGCCGCTGCCGGGTTCGCTGGCCGCCGGCCGGGGATGTCAGTGACGCTCGGCGGCACGGATCGGTCAAGTCGCCGCTACGCCCGCGACTTGAGTGGGGCGCACCGTAGGTGCTCTCGCCGGGGCGGTCACGGCGTGCGCCAAAGGGGTTCGCGAGTTCAGTCAGGGCCGCGTGAGGCCGGTGTCCGTGAGAGGGTGGTTTGGGAGCCTTTGTCTGGTGTGGGCTTGGCGGTTCGTTGGAGGCCCTGCTGGTGGGGTTACGCCGAGGTCGTCGGCGGGGCCAGGGTGAACAGTCCGGCCTCGGGTTCGGTGAGGATCTGGCGGGCGACGAGGCGTTTGAGCTTGGCGCGGAGATTCTCGGTGTCCTTGGCGGTGGCGCCGGTGCCGAGGGCCTGGCAGATGTCCTTGGCGCGCATCGGCGCGGTCCCGGCGTGGAATACGGCAAGGATCTGTTGGTAGGCGGGGCTGGCGACGGTCGGATCAGCAGGTGCCGTCGTGTCGAGTGGGCCGCCCAGGCTCAGGAGCGTCTTGCGGGTGATGGCGAGTTCGGCGACCTCGGTCTCGGCTGCGGTGAGTTGCTCGTCGAGGGAGGCGATCTGGGTGCGGAGCCGCTCAACGGCAAGGACGGCGGCGGTTTCGCGTTCGGTGAGCAGGGTCAGCAGCGTCGGCTGGGTCACCGTTGGTAACGCCAAGACGTGGTGGCGGTGCCGGTCAACCGACGCACCAGGTTCGCCGTCGAGGCCCACCAGGTGCGGGACACCGCCGAGGCCGGTCGGCTTTCGTACTCGCGGACCAGGCGGCGGTGCAGCATCAGCGTGCCGTGGGTCTGCTCGACCACCCACCGGCGCTTCACCGGCACGAACCCGGCGGTCGTGTCGGACCGAAGGACCTGCTCGACGTCGATACCGTTAATCGCGCCGTGGATCTGCACGTCGTCCTTGAACCCGGCGTCGACCCACGCCTTGGTCACCGTCGGGGTGTGCGCGAGGACGTTGTCCAGCAGCCGGATGCCGATCGCGTTGTCGGTGACCGACGCCGCCGTGACCACCACGGCGATGATCAACCCGAGGGCGTCGACCGCGAGGCCCCGCTTCCGGCCTGGGACCTTCTTCGCGGCGTCCTTGCCGGTCGTCGCGGCCGGGACGTGGTTCGCCGCCCGGATCGACTGGGTATCCAACACCACCGCGGTCGGATCCTCCCGACGGCCGGCCTTCTCCCGCGCCTGACACCGCAGCAGATCATGAATCACCTGGTCGGTGCCGTCATCACGCCACAGGGCAAAGTAGTAGTAGGTGGCCGACTTCGGCGGCAGGTCGTGCGGCAGGTACGCCCACTGACACCCGGTCCGGTTCTGGTAGAAGATCGCGTTCACGATCTCCCGCAACTCGTACCGACCCTGATGCCCCGACACCGACGGGTGCCGGTCCTTCCACGCCTGCAGGAACGGCCCGACCACCGCCCACTGATCATCGTTCAGGTCGCTCGGATACGCCGCACGCTCACCCATGATCGGCCCAACGCGGCCGGAGCCCTACCGGTTACGACCACGCCTCACATTCACATGCCGGCCCAAACCCACAATGGACGGAAGCTACCGAACCACCCTCTGAGCCTTTGGTGGTAGCGGGAGAGGAGGGCGTGGGCGTCCTGGGCTCGGCCGAGTCTGGTGAGGGTATCGGCGGCTTGGTGGTGGAGGTGTTCGTTGTACGGGTCGAGGCGGAGGGCGTCTTGAAGCTGGTGTAGACGAGTGTTCGGGTCGGGTGTGTGGTCGGCGAGGACGGTGTGGGCGTCGATGACGTGTCGTCGGGTCTTCTCGCGGATGGGGTCGAGCCATGGCCAGGTGTGGTGGGCGGCGATGTCGCCGGTGTAGTGGTCGATGATCGTTTGGTAGGCGCGGGTGGGGTCGGTGAGGGCGGTGGCGGCTTGGTCGATGGCGGCGTTCAGCTGCCAGAGGTCGACGTCGATGTGCTGCTGGTTGAGGTGGTATCGGTCGTTGGTGTGTTCGACGGGGCTCGGGTGGCCAATGGCGGTGATGTCTTTGCGGAGGTCGCTGAGGGTGGTGTAGAGGCGGCGGGTGACGGTGTGGGGGGCCAGGCCGGGCCAGATGGTGGTGGCGAGTTCGCGGGTGGTGCGGCCGTCGGGGTGGGCGGCGAGGGCGACGAGGATCTGCAGGGCAGCGCTGCGGCGGATGGGCACTGGCGTGCCGTCTGCTCGCAGGGTGGGGTTGCCGAGGACTTGCAGGTTGAGGGGTTTCGGCGGGGACGACGCGGGTGGCGGGGCGGGTGTGGGTGGTCGTGGTCGGGGCACGGCTGTCGCGGGCGGGGTGGTCGAAGCGGGGGCGAGGACGGTGAGCAGGTCGCGGGCGGCGGTGTCCGTGAGTACGCACAGTCGGGTCGGGTCGCTGCTGGTGTCGGGGCGGGTATGTCCGTCGGCGTTGACGTGCCAGGTAGGCCCGTGGGTCCAGGTGCCGATGACAACGCCGACGGTGTGGGTCAGGGCAGTGGCGAGCCGGGCGGCGATGGTGGGGTCGGTGGGTGTGTGGGTGAGCAGCGTCGGCAATGTGCCGGACGGGTTGTTCGGCTGGGTGAGGGTGGTGATGGCCTCTTCGAGGGTGTCGGCAACCGTCAGGCCTGGTAGGGGGTGCAGGGTCGGGGTGTGGGGGCCGAGGAGCCTGTGGAGGTCATCTCTGCTGGTGACGAGGGTGGTGGGGTGGCCGGTGGGGCGTAGGGCTTGGAGCAGGGTGGTGAGGAGGATGCCGCGTGCGGCATCGGCGGCTCCGGGGCCGGTCAGGCCGATGCCTCCAGCAGGAAACACCAGCGTGGTCGTGGGTGGTGTGGTGGGTGGTGTGGCGGCTTGGACGACGGTGACGGTGGACGGTAGTGGGGTCAGGTCGCTGTCGTCGCGGGGTTGTCCGGGGGGTTGGGGTTGGTAGGCGCGGCGGCGGCGTAGCCAGACCAGCGCGCTGGCGGTGGCGATCTGTTGGGCGGTGTCGGCGGGGAGCCATCCGCCGGGGATGTCCACGCCCGGAACGGCTGCCTGCTCGTGGTTGGTGGTGGTCGGGGTGGGGGTGGGTGCGTCGATGGTCGCGGTGGAGGTGGTGGTGGGTGTCCAGAGGGCGGCGGCGCCGGCCATGCCGGTGGCGGTGGCCTGCATGGGGGTGGGCAGCGGTACCCGCCGCAGCCGCTGGACCGTCTTGATCAGTCGTGTCGCGGTGGCGCGGAGGGTGATGCCGGCGAGGAGGGCCCAGAGCATCCAGGCGAGCAAAACCAGGCCGGCGATCAGGGTGTTCTCGGTCAGTGGGTCGCTGATCCACTGGTGGAGCTGCTCCTGTGTGGGGCGGGTGGGTAGGGGCCATCCGACGGTGTGGGCGAGCACGATCGGTGGGCAGGTCAGGACGGTGGTGAGTGCTGCCGCGGTGGCGACCTGTCGGGGCCACCTCACCCTGCCCGCCCTCTCCTGCCGGGCCGCCTAGGCGAGCGGGGTCGGCTTGTGGCGGTGGGGTGATCACCGGTCATGGGTGGGCTGCCGGGGTGCGGACGAGGCGGGTCCACAGCCGGTACACCCACCACATGGCCACGGCGGTGGCGTAGATGCCGGCGAGGACGCCGAGCATGCGGTACGACGTGATGGCGGCGGTGATGACGGCCAGCGGCGCGCCGATGACCAGCCGCAGCAGCCAGGGGCGGATCAGGGCTATGACCGCGCCGACGCCGATCAGTAGGCCGCCGACGCGGCCGGCGACTTCGATGAAGAGCACCATGTCGGGCCACCGGTCGGCGGTCATGGAGTACTGGACGAGGCCCATCCCGATCGCGGCGGCGAGGACGGAGCCGGTGGGGAACGACAGCAGGGCCGACCATCCGCCGGGTGGGGTGCGCCATTGGAGGGCGGCCATGACCGCGGCGACGAGGGCGAGGCCGACGATCGGGGTGACGGGCAGCAGCGCCCACCGTAGGAACGGGCCGGCCGGCATGCCGAGGTACTGGGCGGCGACCACGGCGTAGAGGCTGGCCAGGCCCATTCCCAGCGAGACCGCCGACAGGATGCCGAGGCTGACCGTTCCTGCGGGTGACCGGTTGGTGTGTTCTGGGCTGTGGGCGGCGGCCAGTGCGCCGAGGAGCGTGCCGGCGGACAGGCAGGCGATGACCGCGAACACCGACGCCATGGCCAGCTGTCCCCAGGAGGGGGTCGCCCACTCGTTCGGGTAGACCCCGCGCCAGTCGATGGTGAGCAGCATCTGGCTGATCATCGCCAGTGACGCGAACCCGGCCACCGCGACGGGCAGCACCCGCCGTGCCGGCGGTACCTGCGGCTCCGGCCCTCCCCCGCTGCCTGCGGTAGGCGCGTTGGTGTTCGCGTCGGCCGCCCCACGGGCCGCGGCGAGCATCGGATCCTCGACGGCCTGCGGGGTGAGGCCGGTGCGCTCGGCGATCACGGCGGCGGTCGCGGGTAGGCGTGCGGTGCCGCCGACCAGGTAGATCCCGGCCAGGTCCGCCGGGGTGAGCTCGGCGGCGGTGATCGCGTCGACGGTGAGCTGCCCGACCCGCTGCAGGATCGGCCGCGCCGCCTGCTCCAGCATCACGCTGGTCGCGACCACCGCCGTTCCGGCGGGTTGGGGAACGGTGATGGCGGCGTGCTGGGCGAGGGCTTCCTTCGCGGTCCGCACGCTCGCCGCCCACGCCCACCCGCCGCCGTCGCCCTGCCCGGCCAGGGCTGCGGCGAGGGCGTGGTCGATGGCGTCGCCGCCGGCCGCGGGGTCGGCCAGGGTGGAGAGGACCTCGAACCCGGCGGGGCCGCGACGCAGGACCGTGACCTCCGCCCCGCCGCCGACATCGACGACCACCAGGTACGCGCCGACCGGCATCTGGATGCCGGTGGCGACCAGGTGTTCGGCTACCGCGACCGGCGCCTCGACCAGGCGGGGCTGTCCCAGGCCGGCGCGGTGCGCCGCCTGCCGCATCCACGTCCGCCGCCTCGGCCCCCAACCGGCCGGCACCACGAGCCGCACGTCCTCGATCGGCCCGCCGACCAGCTGCCCGGCGTGCTCGGCGATCCGCCGCAGGGTGGCCGCCACCAGGTCGGTCGCCTCGACCTGCCGGCCGTCGATGTCGATGCTCTGTTCGGCGAGGCGTTGCGGGGCCGGGACGAACCGGTGTGGCTGGTGCGCGGCGGCCTGCCACGCCTGCTGTCCGGTCCACACGCTGGTGTCCTCGGCGACCCACACGGCGCTGGGCATCGCTGGTACGCCGTCGACGGTCACCGGGGTCCACCGGCCGTCAGGCCCCGCCAGCACCGCCACCGTGTTGGCGGAGCCGTAGTCGATCGCGAGCCGCGCCTGCACCGACATGCGAGTCAGTCAAACATGAAGAAGATCCTCACGTCACCCGTGAAAAGCACTTTCACGTGCCTGACGCGGGCGTAACGACGTCGATGGGCGGGGCGGCCCTCGAGTAAGAGGACCCCGCGCGTCGATCCTGTCGGTTGCCGTTGCGGCACCAGCCTTACGTGGCGATGCCAGGGCGAAGCAGCCGACAGCACGACGGCGGAAGAGGCTCTGTCCGCGTTCGGCCCGCCTTCCCGTGCACGGGCAGTCGGCAGAGGCCCACGGGCGCGCCGGGGTCGTGACCTGCGGCTGTGAGGTCGTGTAAGGCGCTGTGAGCTTGTGTGATCCGCCGGAGGCGTCCCTACCGGCCTGTCCGGACCTAGCGTTGCGTTGCCGCACATCCCACCGGTCGGCAGGAAGGGACGTCATGAGCATCCGGACTATCGCTCGCATCGGCAGGACCCTGACCGCCGGTGTCGTCATCGGCGCTCCCGCACTGGTTCTGTATGGCCTCGGCCGTCCCTATCTGCGGTGGCCGGACGGCGACGAGGTCCAGGTGTGGCTCGGGCAGCCGTTGACCCCGGGATTCCTCACCGTCCTGACGCTCGCCGCCGGGTGGGCACTCTGGGCGCTGCTGGCCACCACCGTGCTCACCCACTTGCACCACCGGGCGGGTCACCGCCTGCGCCGGCTCGGCCAGCTGCGCCTCCCCGGACCGATGCAGGGCCTGACCGCGGCGCTGCTCGGCGCCACCGCCGTGACGGCCGGCGCCAGCGGCACCACCCCCGCCCTCGCCGTCACGGCCACGGATCTCGCGGACAACCCCATACCGTCGGCGGCCAACGCCGACAGCAGCCCCCGCACCATCGGGGCTTCGGCCGACCGAGACGACACCGGGACGACAGCGAAGCAGCACACCGTCACGGTGCGCCGGGGCGACACCCTGTCCGGGATCGCCGCCCGCCGCCTCGATGACGCCGACCGGTGGCGGGACATCTACTCCCTCAACCGCGGCACCCGCTTCGCCACCGGCAGCCTGACCGACCCCGACCTGATCCGGCCCGGCTGGAGGCTGCGCCTGCCCGCCGACGCGGACACGCCCGCCTCACCCGCGCCCTCCACAACCCCACCGGCCGCCCCCGACACCACCCCTGCCAGCACGCCATCACGGCCACCGGACAGGGACACCAGCCCGCCGACCTCACCTGATACCACCCGCGTCACGCCTGCCACCCCCGGGCCCGACAGGTCGGACTGCGACCAGCCCGGCGTGTCCCTCGACGACCGGGGCTGGATCGAGGCGACGCTCGCCGCCGCGCTGCTGGCCGCCGCCGCTCTCGCGTGGAGCCGCCGGAGACACCACTACACCCCGCCTCGTAACGCGTCCCCGAACGCCCAGGAGCACGGTCGGCAGCCACCGCGCCTGCCCGCCGTTCTAACCCTCATCCGCCGCGCGCTGCCCGACCTTTTGCCTGCTTATGGCCCTCCCACCAGCAGCGATTCTGGCAACGCCTCACATGCGGGCGAGACTGCGGCCGCCCTGGCGGTGGACCCAGCTACGACCACCGCAGCCCTCTCCCCCGACGATCCCGATCTAACCCTGACCACACCGTCGCAGAGCGGACCGATCGACCTGCCCGAAACAGGCCCGGCCACCGTCGCGCTGACTGGCCAACCGGCCGCGGCCTGGCCGGCGTCGGGCCTCGGACTGACCGGACCGGCCGCGCCGGCAGCGGCGCGCGGGCTCCTGGTATCCGCACTCGCCGCCACACCGGAGCAGCCGCACCGCAGCCAGGTAATCGTTCCGGCCAGGGTCCTGGCCAGCCTGTTGGATGACAAAGCCGGCCTCGTCGCGGACACGCCCGGCCTGGTCGTCACCGACACCCTCGCCAACGCCCTCACCGCGGTGGAGGAGCAGATCCTGCACCGCACCCGGGTCTGCGTCACGCACGAGGCCGACACCGTCACCGCGCTGCGCGACGCCCACCCGTCGGCCGAAGCTCTGCCGCCCCTGCTGCTCATCGCCGACGCCGCCGCGGCACACGAACACGCTCGCACCGCCGCAGTGCTCTCCCAAGGGCAACGACTCGACATCCACGGCGTCCTGCTCGGCACCTGGCCCTACGGAGACACCATCAGCGTCGCTGACAACGGGTTCACCGCCGACGACAACGGGCAGCGGAGCACCCGCCCGGCAGGTACCGGCCGATTGACCGTCCTGACCGCCACCGACACGCTCGACCTGCTCTCCACGCTCACCGCCACACAACCCCACCCACACCAACGCCCGACCGCGAACGGCGAAAGCACAGACAGCGCCCAAGACACGCAGCCTCGCCCGACCGCAAGCGACCCCGCCGCAGCCGACGCTGACCTCGCGCCCGATGTCGACGCCGCACCGATGTTCACCGCCTACCACCGCGCGACGATGACCACCGAGACCTCCCACCGCCCGAGCACCCCATCAACCGCCCTCGACGGTCAGCCCGGTGATCGCGGTGGGCGGGTGCAGGTGCAGGTTCTCGGTGGGGCACACATCCTGGGCAGAGACACCAGCCTGCCGCTGCGGGCGAAGGCCCTCGAACTGCTGGTCTACCTCACCGTCCACGACGGCGAAGCGACCCAGGACGCCATCCTCGACGACCTGCTACCCGACGCCCCCGCGTCGAAGGCACCCCACCGGCTGCACACCTACGTGTCCGCGCTCCGCAAGGCCCTCGCCCACACTGGCGGCCCCGCCACCTACCTCACCCACACCACCCACCGATACGCCCTCAACCGGCAAACCGTCGACACGGACCTGTGGCAGATGCGCGCCGCGCTGCGCGCCGCCGACCGAGCCACCGACACCGACCGGCTCACCGCGCTACGCCGCGCCGTCGACGCCTACCGCGGCAACCTCGCCGACGGCTTCGACTACGAATGGATCGAAGCCCACCGCGAAGGCATCCGCCGCCAAGCCCTCGACGCCCACCTCACCCTGGCCACCACCACACCAGACCCGAACGAAGCCCTCACCGTCATCCAGGCCGCCATCAGCCACGACCCCTACGCCGAACCGCTGTACCAGCAGGCGATGCGCATCCACGCCGCACTCGGACACGCCGACGACATCCACGCCCTCCGCCAGGACCTCACCCGCCGCCTCGCCGACATCGACGCCCAACCGAGCGAGGCCACCCTCGCCCTCGCCGACCAGCTCGTCGCCGCCCCGCGACCCCACCGACCCGCCGGACACCCGCGCCGCCGCGACCACGGACCCCGATCATGACGGCGCACTCCGTTCCTTCGCCCGTGACGGCACCAACCGGTCAGGCCATCGACACCACCTCGACCGAGACCGCCGCGCCCGTCACCAGCGACAGCGCCGCCTCACGACCCACCTCGTCCCTCGGCCAGCCTCCGTCGCGGGATACGAATCACCGGCCGGAGCGCGTACGAACACCCACCGGCGTCCCGGTGACCCGCGACGACCTCGACGCCGACGTCCTCAAAGCGGTCAGGCGCGCCGCCTGGACCCGGCAGGCCTTCTACGCCCTCGTCCTAGCCGTAGCCCTCATCGGGCAGGTCACCGGCGCCGCCCAAACCCTCGACGTCCCGCTGATCATCGCGATCCCCGCCGTCGCCACCCTGGAACTCGGCGGCGTCGTGGTCATGGCCGACGCCAACGTCAGACGCCGCCTCGGCGAACGGGCCCTCGCCTCCCGCCTACTCTCCGCCGCGATCGCCGCCAGCGCGGTGACCTTCAACTGGGCCGCCCACCCCGACCACCTCCTCGGCGGCTTCTACGCCGCCATGTCCGCCCTCGGATACCTCGTCTGGCTCCTCCACGCCGGCAACCAACGCCGCGACCGACTCCGCGCCACCGGCAACCTCCCACCCACACCACCCGCATACGAAGTGATCGGGCACTGGCTCCGCCACCCCGCCATCACCCTCCGAGCCCGCACGATCGCCAAAGCAGACGGCCTCGACCTCTACGACTCCCTACGCCACGCCCGCGCCACCATCGAACGGGAACACCGCAACGCCGCGATCGCCAAGGTGCTACACCGCAAGATCCGCGCCGCGCTGGACACCACCACGGCCGACATCGCCGTCCGGGTGTACGACCTCGACGAAGTCGCCGACCGCCTCACCGCCACCGCCGACTACAACGAAATCACCAACCTCCTCGCCGCAGACCTCACCCCGAAACGGATCATCACAGCCGACAACGCCAGAGGCCGTCGCTGGTTGAGCCGAGAAGGTCACGTCCCAGCGCCTCGGGCACCTGAGCCCCGCTCGTTTCCGCCGTCACCGTCCAGCTGGCTCACGGCGGCAACGTCAGCTGATGAGCAGCAGGTCTCGGAACCAGAGCCGGACCGAAGCCCAGTCCCCGATCCCAAGGACGAGCAGCCCCTGCAAGCCGAGAGTCGCAGCAGCGTCCCACCGCAGGCCGTGCCCGCAGCGGACGAAGCGATTGGCGCGGACGGCAGAGATGTTGCTGGCGACGATGAGGTCCCGGACGTCCCCAGGGAGACTAGGGAAGCGGTGGCCTACTGGCTGCGCCGAGAACCGGACATCGAGCCTGAACGAATCGCCGAGAGAATCGGAAAGTCTCTACGATCGGTCTACCGCTACCTGCCACCGGACTACCCCAGACGGCCGGGAATCGCCAGGCAACGGACACGGCGACACCTCGGCCCCGCGCGACAGAACAGCCAGCGCGAGTGACCTCAACGGCTGCCCGCGACCGACCCGACAAACGCGAAAGGGACCGGTCTCTTACTCAAGGCCCGCAGGTGAGCTGAGCGCCCACTCGCTCAGCCCACCTTGGTCGCCGCCGAATTGCCTCGAAAGGCCGGGCGTCTCCGCGCGAGCGTGGAGGCGGGGCGCGGATCGCGGCAGATCCGGGCACCAGGCGATTCCGCCGCGCGGTGACGCGTCGACCGAACTCACTGTGGGACCGATCCATAGAGGATCTGGCTGTGGCGCATGGCCGGTGTAGGGTCGCCTGCACGAGTGGCGGCATCGTTGTACGGAGGCAGTGGTGGAACGTCGTGGCGACGATGCCCGCAGGATCGATCTGCGAACGGACCGGGCGCACGGCGCACGAATCTACGACTACATCCTGGGTGGCAAGGACAACTTCGCCGCCGACCGCGAGGCCGGCGAGAGTTCGTTGCGGATCTGGCCCGCGTTGCGGGTCCACATGCAGGCGAACCGGTCCTTCATGCACCGGGTGGCGCGTTTCCTGGCCGCCGAGTGCGGGATCCGGCAGTTCCTCGACATCGGCACCGGGCTGCCGACATCACCGAACCTCCACGAGATCGTGCAGGCGGTCGATCCGGCCGCACGGGTGGTCTATACCGACAACGACCCGCTCGTGCTCGCGCACGCCCGTGCGCTGATGGTCGGGACGGCGCAGGGACGCACGGCATACGTGGCGGCGGACATGCGCGATCCCCAGACGATCATCTCCGCGCCGGAGTTCCTGCGGACCCTCGACCCGAGCCAGCCGGTGGGGCTGCTGCTGATCGCGATCGTGCACTTCATCGAGGACGACGCGGAAGCACTACAGGTCGTACGGCAGGTCTTGGACGTGCTGCCGGCGGGCAGCTACCTGGCGATGTCCATCGCGACCGACGAGTTCGACCCGATCCCGCTGGCCGAGGTCCAACGGCAGTACAACAGGCTCGGTGAGACCCTCGTCTTCCGCGACCGTGCCACGGCGCTGCGGTTCTTCGACGGCTTGGACATCGTCGAGCCGGGGCTGGTCCAGGTCCACAAGTGGCGTCCGGACGGATCCGAGGCCCCAGGGATTGCGGACAAGGACATCGCCATGTACGGGGCGGTCGCGCGCAAGGCATAGGCCTGCCTACCCGGCCTTTAGTCCGCCTGCGGGCGGACTGAAGGCCCGATCATGAGGAGGGGAGAGTCAGGCCGCCACAGTCTCCTGCGTGTGTTCACCGCGAGCTGAGCGCGACGGAGGTCAAGGCCTTCCGAGGGCGACAGTTCCCTGGCTACTGGCCTGCGTGCGATCGTGGAGTTCGGGCGAGCTTGATGGCAATCCATGCGCAGGGCCGGGGTCCTTCTTGACGGCGCTACCGCCGTCCGGACCGCCTGCGATCGAGGACGAGTAGATGCGAGGACTTGACTGGCTGCCCAACTCACTACTGGCTCCGCCGGTATGTTCACTGTCCGTGATACACGAAGGTCGAGCTACTTTATCTTGTAGCCGAGGTTCCAGGAGATCGAGATGCGCAGGCCGTCTCCGGTGAATTCGGGTACCGCGTGCTTGACCCAGCCGGGAAACAGCAGTAGCTCGCCGGGCCTGCACCGTAGCCGGACACGGCTGCCTTCGCCGGCGATGGTGATGCCGGGGTCATAGTAGTCGACGTGTGCGCGTGGGTCGATCAGGTCCAGCTCGCACGCGTCGGGTGCTTGGACGTAGTAGATGGCGGTGAGTGCGGTGTTGGGGTGGAAGTGGGCCTCGTGCTGGTCGCCCGTGCGGTAGATGCTGGCCCAACTGCTGCCCACGACGACTTCGAAGTCGGGCAGGTCGGGTCGTTGCTGGCGGCCGAGCGTCTGAACGAACTGTTTGGCTATCTGCAGCACCCAGGCGCTGAGGGCTTCAACGGTTGGGTTGTCCCACTGCATGAGGTCGGACAGGGTCTCGGTCTTGTAGGTGTACTGGTTGCCGGTGGTGTCGGCCTTGGCCAGTACCAGTTCGGCGAGTTGTCCGTTGATGATCTCTGCGTAGGGGCGGGGGATCCGAGCTACTGGGGTGGCGAAGGTCTGGGCGATCACCGCCGGTGAAGTCGGGATGGCGTCGGCGAGGTCGTCGTGCTGGTGGGTTGCCGTCACGGGTGTCCTCCTGGTTCATGCGGCGGGTTGTGCCGTTGCTGGTTGCGGTGAGGAGGTGTGGGGTGGGGTGGGCTGTCGGGTGATGCGGAGGGTGCCGAGGGTGCCGAGGGCAGCGATGAGGGCGAAGACGGCGGCGACGGCGGTCGGGGTGAGAGTGGTGACGAGCAGGCCGCACAGGGCGGCACCGGCGGCGGATCCGATGTTGTAGCCGGAGCCGAGCCAGGCGTTGGCTTCGGTGAGTTGACCGGGGTGGATGCGTTCGTCGACTAGGAGATAGCCCACGACGAACATGGGTGTCATGGCCGCGCCGGCAAGGAAGATGGCGGGCAGGGTCAGCACCGTCGAGGCAGTGGGAATGAGTAGTGCTACTCCGAGTGTGTAGCAGGCGGTGATGACGCCGTACTTGCGGCGCAGCGGCAGGTTCCATCGCAGCCGCCCGTAGACGAGGCCCGCGATGACGCCGCCGAGGGAGTAGGCGGCGAATCCGTATCCGGAGGTGGCTATGTCGCCGGAGGCCTTGGCGAGTGCGGGAAGGAGCACGCCGAGACCGCCGCCGACGGCGCCGAGGGCGAGGATGGGAATGACGATGCCCTGTCCGTCGGCCAGACGCATCACCGACCGGCGGGACCTGGCGCGGCCGTCGCTGGCTTCGGCGGCTGCGGTCGGGGTTGTGCTAGTGCCGGCGAACAGGGCAATGCCGAGTGTGGCGGGAATCAGCAGAAGAGCACCGAGTGGCAGCACCCACCGTGGTGAGATCGCGCCGAGCGCGAGCGCGGTAACCAGGGGCGCCACGACGAAGGTCATCTCCTCGACGATGGAGTCGAGCGCGTGGATCTGCTGAAGTTGGTCCTTGTCCTTGACCAGTCGGGACCAGCAGGTGCGTACCGTGGCGCCGATCGGTGGGGCGGTGGCACCGGCGAGGGTGATCGTTGCGATCGCAGCGGGCCACGCAGCGGTGTCGATCATCAGCACTGTCGTGACCACTAGGAGCACGTGCACGGCAGCCATGAGGGGCAGGACGCGCGGACCGTGGCGGTCGGTGAGTCTGCCGCGCAGGGGGGCTAGGAACGCGATGGCGGACATCAGCCCGGCTGAGGCGATGCCTGCGGCGAGGAATCCGTGGGCGGTGGAGAACGCTACGACGGTGGAGAACGGCACGATGCCGTAGGCGAGCCGGCCGAGGGTGCCTGCGGCCAGGACGGGAGGAATGCCGGGCAGCCGTAGCGTGGCGAGGTATCCGGGGCGGGTCATCGGCTGCTGCCTGCGGTCGCTGGTTCGCTGAGGCGGGCGCTGGCCCATGCGGCGGCGGTGTGGGCGGCGTGCCGCAGCCGGTCGGGATCGTGGCCGTCTATGAGCTGCTGCCCTTCCAAGTGGGCGGTGCCTTTGCTGGCGCGTAGGGCGATCCGGCCGATGATGTCGGTGCCGGCAAGTACGGGCATGCCGAAGTAGCCGCACTCTCGCTGTGCTGCGGGCTTGTATGCCTCGAGGACGTAGTCCACGCCGAAGAGGCGACGGGCTCGGGGTCGGTGCCAGATCAGGGAGTCGAACGGCGACAGCGGCGTGCACGCGTCGTCGTCCAGCGGTATCTGCTGCCGGGCTGCGGAGGTGATCCACGCCGGTTCGGTCCAACCCTGCACAGCTACCGGCTCGGCGTCGGGTATGTCGCGCAGGGCGGCGGTGACGGCGGATTTGGGCAGCCGGAAGTAATCGGCGATGTCGTCGGCGGTGCCGATGCCGAGGGCCCGTAGCGCGAGACCGGTGAGGTAGTGGAGGCAGGTGGCGTCGTCGGGGTCGTGCTGTAGTGACGCGGGCAGCACATCGGCGACGGGTTGGTAGAGGCGGCTGAATCGGCGTCGGGCGACGCACACGAATTCGCCGGTGGCCAGCAGCCATTCGGCGGCCCACTTGGCCGGGGCGCTGCGGTACCAGCCGCTTCCCTTCGCGCCGCCGAGATCGGTGACGGTCATGCCGCCGCTGGCGGTGACGGCGGCGCGGACGGCGTCGCAGGCGGCCGGGTCAACGGCAGGTCCGCTCCATCCGCCGGCCTGGAATCGGCGACGGCGTAGGGCGAAGTACGGCCACAGTTCCAACGGCAGCACACTGGCGGCGTGCCCCCAGTACTCGAACTGCGTTGGTGTGGCCCGCTCGTCGAGGAAGCTTTGTGCAGCTTGGTCGGCGACGCCGCGGGCGAGCAGCACCAGTTCATGGGAGCGCCGGACCACCTGGATGGTGTCCAGTTGGATCGTCGCACGGGCCCTCAACACCGCCGTAGCGTCAGTGTGCGGATGCGCGAGGTGCAGCCCTTGCGCCGCGACGGCGACGACGCGGGCCTCGGCCTGGCTGATCTCAAGCATCCGATGCCTCCGGTGCGGCGACGGCCGCTTGTAGTGAGTCGGGGTGCAGCAGCACCAGCCGGGCGATCGGATCGCCGCGGCGGATGCTGACCGGGTGCCGCGGGGCAACGGCGATGGAGAACCCGCCCTGGCTGGTCATGGCGTTGACAGTCTTCGCCGGTATCACCCCGACCGGCACCTCCAGTTCCGCTATCGGCCCGCCGATGACCAGTACGAAGTAGCGGTCCGGCACGCGCACGCTCCAGCCCAGCCGCCATTCGACTGTGCCGTACCCGTTGGGTAGAAACATGCTCTCCCAGCCGGCGGACGTTTGGAAATCATGGAAGCGCAGCCAATCCGTGTCGCGGGTGGCGATCCAGTCGGTGCCGCGTCGCCACAACTCGCTGCGGCCGATCTTGGAGGCGACGGGGCGAAGGTCCTCTTCCTCGGGCATGCTGAAGTCGATGTCTTCTACCGGCGTCATCCGCATGGTGACCGGCGAGCGGATCATCCAGCCGAGTTCCTGGCCGAGAACCCACGGGGGGCACTCCACTGGCAGCCGGGTGATTCGTTTGTAGCGGAAGTGGTCCTGGTAGAGGTCACGCTCGTCGCGGGCGGCTTTGCGGTCCACCCGGTGCGGCTGCGGAACCAGCGCCCATGGTTGGACCTGTGTGAACGCGACTTCGACCATGTTCTCTTCCTCTTGTGCGGGCAGCGTCGCGCCCGCCCCGATGCAGGTGGCATCGAAGCGGGCGCGGGGTGGATCAGGCTTCGACGTAGTCCAGCCGTCGCTGCCGTTCCTGCTCGGAGATCGTGTCGAGGTCGAACATCGTGACGCTGCACGGCCCGTACCCGACGTGGATCTCCTCGTAGGCGAACTCGCCCTCCTGCCGGTCCAGCGGGGCGGTCTTGAGGTCCACCATCGTCAGCGTGTTC
Organism: Micromonospora sp. WMMD712; assembly: GCF_029581295.1. Classification (NCBI taxonomy): domain Bacteria; kingdom Bacillati; phylum Actinomycetota; class Actinomycetes; order Micromonosporales; family Micromonosporaceae; genus Micromonospora; species Micromonospora sp. WMMD712. The sequence goes on along the minus strand of NZ_CP120743.1, from coordinate 5,335,376 downwards.
GGCCCGTAGTCCGGCCCCTCGGGGTCGCGGTGGTACGCCCTCGCGAAGTTGCTGCAGTAGACGGTGAAGTCCTGGTGGTCCACGACCACGCCACGAGGGCCGGGGCCGACGGGGATGTGGCGGGTCACCTGCAGCGTCTCCACGTCGATGACGTAGATGCGGCTCACCGTCTCCACGGTGACCAGCGCGTACTTGCCGTCGGTGCTGAACGCCACCGCCCGGCCGCCGATGTGCCCGAGGTCGACGCGGTGCACTTCGTCGGTGGTTACGTCGATCACGGTGCAGTAGGTCGCCTGCGTGTTCGCCACGAACACCCGCGAGCCGCTTGGGTCGATGTTGAGGCTGTAGGGGTGCGCCTCCACGTCCACCGGAATCTGCTCGACCTCGCGCACCGACTCGACGGCTCCCTGGGACAGACCGCTGATGTCGATCTTGCTGACGTAGCCGTCGCCCCAGACGCACACGTACGCGTAGGCGCCATCCTTGGTGATCATCATGTGGCGCGGGTCGCGACCCATCGGAATCTGGGTTAGCTCGACGTTGAGCTCCAGGTCCACGATCGACAGGCTGTTCGATCCGGAGTTGCTCACCAGCGCGTACTTTTCACCAGGCACGATGCCCAGGCCCCGCGGCGCGAAGCCGACCTCGATGCGACGCACCTCGCGCAGCGCGACCGCGTCAATCTCGGAAATGGTGTTCTGGCTGGTGTTGCAGACGAAGCCACGCCCGCTAGCCGTGAACTTCACGCCCCCACGCGGCGCGTTGCCGACCCGGATCTGCTTGACCGTCCGGTGCTCGCCCGGTCCGGTCTTCGCGACGACCGAGACGACACCGTCGTCGGTGTCGGTCGAGAAGAACTGCACATTTCGCACCACTAAACCTCCAAGTGTCTAGCGTCGACATGTTGAACCGACCCTAGGAGAGGCCACGAGAGTAATCAAGGGGTCACGAAGAGTTCTCAGGTCGCGTATCCTGGGTGTCTGCTCATGCCACGGTGAGACCCCGGCCGACACGAACGGGGGTCTGTCGTTGTCGGTCAAGACCGACCGCTTCTGCTCTGTCTCAAGCTTTCGATAAACCCGTCTCCTACTCGAAGCGCCGTGCATGGCCTGAGCGTCTCTCCGCTCAGCCCATGCACGGACGCCGCCGGTATACCTTGCCGATCGGATCAGCGCTCGGTGACGCAGTCCGGTGTTCTCAGCCGTTCGTCGGGTCCTCGCCGGGCGGGTCGACCTCGATGAATCCGAAGAGCCGTTCGATTACCTGGAGGGCCTGGGTGGAATAGCGGTCGGCGAATCCCCGGCAGATAGCGGGCTTGACATCTGCATCCCGGTGGTAGGGCAGGGTGTCGTGGCAGACGACGAACGACTCGTTCTGCCGCGCCTCGGCCACCAGATCGCGCAGGCGCCCTTCGGTCAGGTGCATCGGGTTGCCGGGGCGGAAGATGCACGTAGCGCACTGGCGGGACAGCAGTCGGGACTTGCGCAGCACCGGGTCGCCGACGCTGAGGTTCCAGCCCTCGTCTGGTGAGGCATCGTCTTCATCAGGTGCTGTCGGGCAGGGCAGGGCGCCGCCTGGAACCTGGGGCAGTCCACCGTCGGTGGTCGTCTGGTCGAGCCAGCGGGTGATCTGGTCGATGTGCTCGCGTTGCAGGCCGGTGATGCTGTTGACGGGGACCAGCAGCGTGTTGGTGCCTCGGGCGGTGCGGTCGTCGGCCTCGGCGTGGTCCCGGCCGCCGAATTCGTCGTCGAGCACGGCCACGGGGCGTTCGCCGATGGCGTGGTACAGGGCGGCGAGTTTGAGTTGGCGGCCGAAGCGTATGCCGCCCGGTCCGGTGTCGATGACGGGCAGGTCGGTGGGGAGGCCGAGGCGGGGTGCGATCCAGGTGGCGGCGATCGTGCCCCAACTGGTGCACCAGACGAGGTCTGTGCGGCGGGCGAGTTCGGTGAGCCAGGTGCCGTGGTCGGGGTGCAGCCACACCTCGCCGCAGACGTGCCGGCCGGTGGGGTCGGGGCCGTCGTAGTGGTGCCGGTGGTAGCCGAGGTGGCGTGCGGTGGGCGGGTGGTCGGGGTTGAGGACGCCGTCGACGTCGATGGCGACCACCGGCCGCGCCTGGTCGGCTGCGGTGCGCGTCGGGTTCATCGGGCCTCGATTCCGCCAGCTCGGTCCATCGGCAGGACCGCCCGCCGGGTGTGGTGTCCCGACGGGGATAGGCGCCACATCGCAGCGGCCTGTCGGTCGGTGAAGAAGCCGACGAGGTTGTCGCGGTTGCGAGGATCCACATCGGGAAGGGTCGTCGTGCTGTCGGGCATGCTGCTCTCCGTTTCGAAGCGTGCGGGGGGATCCAGCGGCGGACCTTGTGGGCCGGCGGGGATCGGCTCCCGGCGCGTGGGCGGGAGCCGATTCCCGCCGGATTCAGGCCCCGTTCAGGGCGTCGATGGCGGCGTGGCCAATGAGGTTGACGCAGGTGGTGGGGTCGTCGACGGTGATGGTGGTGGTGTGGTCGTACACCCGGGGTGGCCAGCTTTCGTTGGCTGGTGCGAGCCACAGGACGGCGCAGCCGGTGTGGTGGAGTCGGGTGATGGTGGCCTGGGCTTCGTCGGGGTTGACGTAGTGGCCGTCGGAGACGACGACGAGTAGCCGTGCGGTGCCGGGGGCGGACAGGTGTAGGAGCCGGTCGGCTTCGGCGCAGGCTTCGACGAACCGTTCGGTGCCGGCGTCGGCTCGCATGTCGCGGACCTTCACGGGACGGCGGCCGGGTGGGATGAGCACGGTGATCCGGTCGCCGTAGGCGAGGGTGGCGGTGGTGGCTCCGGCGCGGGTGGCGGCTTGGGCGACGATCCACGCCGCCGAGGACATGGGTTTCGCGAAGTCGGTCATCGACCCGGACGCGTCGATGAGGATGCCGACGGTCAGTTCGGGGTCGGGGACCGGGCGGCGGACGGTGCGTTGCCAGGGCTGGGCGGTGGGGATGGCGCCGGCTGCGCGTTGGGCGGCGAGGGTGACCGCGGCGCGGGTGCGCAGTCGTCCGGGCGGTGCGGTGCTGGGTTCGCGGGTGCGGGCGGGTTCGCGGTGGCGGGCGCGGCGTAGCAGGGTGGTGAGTCGGTTGGCGGCGTGGCGTTCGGCGTCTGCGGGGTCGCGTTCGGTCCAGGTGATCGGCACGTCGGTGTCGACGTGGATGCCGGGCACGTCGGTCCGGGGCCCGCCGCGCCGGGGGTCGGGCGTGTCGGCGGGGTTGTGCAGGATGGCGTCGAGGGCGGCGGCGATGGCCGCCGCGATCGTGCTGGTGGCCGCGTCGTCGGCGGGTAGGCCAGGGCTGGTGGTGGGGTCGATGCCGAGTAGGCGGCACCATCGTTCGCCGAGGTCGATCATCCGTGTGGTGTCGGTGTCGACGACGGTCTGGGCTTCCCGCCAGATGTCGCGTAACCCCTTGAGGAGCTTGCGGCCGAGAACCTTGGTGATCAGGCGTCGCGGTGTGCGGACGTCGGCGGGGTAGAGGATCTTCGCGTCGACGCGGGCGAGGAGCAGTCCGGCGGCGTAGGCGGCGCTCCACGTGGTGTCGGTGGGGGTGTCGGTGGGGTCGATGATGCTGGTGATGGCGCGGCGTAGCCACCGTCGGTCGCGGGGTCGGGTGTCGCGATAGCGCCGTTCGACGCGGGATTCCTCCAGTAGGAGCGCGGCCTCCCGAACGACGGGGGGCACGCCGGGCGGCGGATTCCACGTGGAGTGGATGACGTGGGCGCACTCGTGCAGCAGAACCCCGTAGGCGACAGGGGCCTTCGACCGGTGGGCGGGTCGGCGGGGGTCGGCGATCGTCGGGTCAGCGACAAGGTCGGCGTCAATGTGGATCTGCGCGGTGGCGGGGTAGCTGAAGCCGGGTGGGCCGCCGGCGGCCGGGGTGACGGTGACGTGGGCGTCGGCCCGTCCGGTGATCCGGGCGGCCTGCTTCGTCCAAGCTGCCGACCACGGATCCCAGGGTGACGCCGCCGGGGGTGGAGTCGTAGTGGCTGGACTGGGCCCGGAGGTGCTCAGGTGCGCGGAGACGCTGGTCATGACGGTTTCCTCACTTCTGCTTGCCGAGGGTGAGGGGCGTGATGGTGGTGCCGCGATAGGCCCGTTGGAGGGCTTCGACGACGGCTGGGCGATCGGGTTCGGGTGCGACCGCCGCGAGGTTGGCCACGGCGGCGGGCAGCCCGAGGCTCGCGGCGACGCGCTTGAACGCGAGCAGTTCACGCAGCTGCGGTGCCCAGTCGATCTCGTGCTTGCGCATCCGCTGGTTGAGGGCGATCGCCGCGTCGATGGCGCCGTTCGGGACGCCGAGGGACCGGGCGAGGTCGAAGTCGGTGGTGACCTCGATGTGCACGGCGAAGCGGGAAGCGAGGGCCTCGGTGAGGATCGCGCCGTGGACGCCGGGGTTGTGGCCGGCGCAGACGAAGAACCCGGCGGCGGCGGTCACGATCTCGTTGTGGTGCGCGGCGATGGTGACCGTCCCCCGGCCGTCCATGGCCGGGTAGAGGGCGGCCAGGACGCGGGGTGGGATGAGGGTGGCGTCGTCGATGAACAGGGCGCGTCCTTGACGCATGGCGGTGATGAGGGGGCCGTAGGTGAACTCGAAGCCGCCGTCGGGTAGTGGCACGTAGTTGCCGACGAGGTCTTCGACGGTGGTGTCGCCGTGGCCGGCGACGGTGATCGCGTCGGTGTAGGCGGCCTCGATGAGGCTGGTCTTCCCGGTGCCGGGCGGTCCGTAGAGCAGGACCGGGATGTTGTCGCGTCGCAGCCGGCGCAGCACCCGTACGTCGGTGTCTTCGCCGAGTTGCCGGGGCAGGTACCAGACCCCGTTGGGCCGTAGGACGGCGCCGGGACGCGGCGGGACCGGGCCGGTCGGGGCAGGCACCGGGGTGGCAGGTGCCGGAGGCGTGCCGGTGGTGGCGGTGGTCGAGGGGGCGCGGCTGGCACCGGCTCCGGCGGCGAACGCGTCGATGCCCTCGGCGGTAATGGTGTAGCGGCGTGGCGACCCGCCGGACATCGTCGCCCAGCCACGGTCGACGAGGCGGTTCAGCACGGAGCCGATCGCCCCCGAGGACCGGCCGGGCAGGTGCCTGCCGAGGTCGCTGATGGAGAAGGCGCGGTGTGGTTCGGCCGCGAGCAGGGCCAAGACCGGCCCGAACATGGGGCGGGGCTTGGCCTTGGGCTTGGCGGGTCGAGCGGGCGAGGTCACCGGGCACCTCCGACGATGGCTACGGTCGGGGTGCAACCGATACCCGCGGTCCGGCAGGTGATCAAGTCGTCTGCGGGTAGTTGCGGTGCCGGCTGGTGGCCGGTCAGCGACCGGCGGGCGGGCGTGCTCGGGTGTGGCATGAGGTGCTCCTTGGCGATTGACGCCGCCGCGCGCCCCTTCCCGGGGTGCGCGGCGGCGTTGGTGGGCCACTGCGGGCGGGAAGAGCGCGCGTAGCCGTGCTCGGCTACGCGGAGCGGTGTTCAGGTCAAGCACCTACCGGGCGGGAAGGCGCGTCCGGAATCGGAACTCGCAAGCCGGCGTCCGACCCGAGCGAGGTGGCTCGGTTCCTTGCCGGTGGCCTGTCTGCGGTGGTCGTGCCGGTGTCGGTGCGGCGTGGTCGGGTCCGCGTCCTACGCCTGGTCGGGGCAGGGCAGGTCGCCGACGACCTGGTCGCATGCGTACGGGTCGACGGCCTCCCAGCACCAGATGTAGCCCATCATCACGTACCGGCCGTCGTCGTCCGGGGTGATGCGGTCGATGGCTTGCGGGTCGTTGGACAGGACACGCTGGTCGGCGACGATGACGTCGCCGTCGAAGGCCAGGTCGGCCAGGGCCTCGTCGACCCGCCGGTCCAGGTCGTTCTCCGGTACGCCTTGCTCGCGCAGGCTGTGGCGGTGCTGGTCGCGGTGCCGCCGCTGGTCGGCGACGATCGCCTCGGCCACCGGGCGGGTGCAGGAGAACACGGCCCACCCGTTCCAGTGGTCGATCAGGGTGCCCACGAACCCCACCGCGATACGGTCGTCGCCGTCCGGGCCGACGGTGCGCGCCCACTCGCCGGAGAACACGCCGACGCCGCCGATACGGACCCGGTCGGGGTGCAGGTGCGAGAGGTCGCGGCCGGTGGGGCTGGCCGCGAGACGGCACAGTTCGGCGACGCGGTCGGTAGCGGCGGTGTCGAACCCGTCGCGGTAGACGCCCATCGCCTCGTCACGCTCCTGGACGCGCAGCCCGAACCAGCCGGAGACGTCGCCGGTGGCGTCGGCGAACAGCTCCCATCCGCTGGTGTCGACCGACTCCCCCGCCCAGGTGACGTGGGGTAGGGCGTCGAGGACGGCGGGATCGCCGTCGCCGATGCCGGCCAGGATCCGACGGGCGGCCAGGCGGGTGTCGCCGCCGGCCCGGGGGCCGATGGTGTGCTGGGCCCACCGGTCGGCGGCGGTGCGGCCGGCCTCGGCACCGGCGGCGCGCATCCGCCGCAGCGCGGTGGCCCATCCGGTGGCCTCGCCGACCAGCCCGCCGGTCGGCTCCGGGGTGGTGGTGTGCTCGATGCGGTCGCCGGTGTCGAGGCACATCGACAGGGTCGAGCCGCTGTCCCAGATGACCTCGACGGTGTTGTGCCGCTGGTCGTGGCGGCGGACGGTGCCGGTGTCGCCGGGCCGCAACAGGGTGTGCGGGTCGCTGGTGTGCACCAGGGTGACGCGCTGGCCGGGCTGGTAGATCATGGTGTTCTCCGATCGGTGCAGGGACGGGCCGTAGCCGGGTCGGTGTGGGCCGCGTCGGGCGAGTGGGTTTATCGGGTGCGGTCCGTCGCGTCGCCCGTCGTGGGGGTGTGGGGTGGCCAGGGCTTGCGGACGAGGTGGTCGCCGAACATCGGGTCGGTGGCGAGCGAGGAGCCGCAGCGGGTGCAGCTGGTGGAGGTGTCGTGGCCGTAGCCGGCCATGGACGGCACTTCGACGTGGTCGATCTCGTCGACCGCGCCGCACACGGTGCACACCGTCATCTCCGGTCCGCCGTCGTCGAGGGCGGGTGTAGTGACGAACAGGTCCTCGACCGGGTCGAGGTGGTGGGCGCTGTGCCGCAGCCAGCGGCCGTGGACCGTCGCCTCGTACACCACCAGCCGCCGTTGGTCGAGGTGCAGCAGGTACAGCCACTCGCAGTCCCCGTCGAGGTCCTCCCGCAGCGAGCCCCGGCGAGTCCTGCCGTCCTCGGTGACGGCCGGGTAGCCCAGTCCCGGTACGGGCGGATGCCGGTCCCATCGCCGCGGCTTGGGGTTGACGGCGAGGCTCCACCAGTCGTGGGCCAGCAGCGCGGCGGCCATGGCGTCGGTGCTGCGGCCGAACGTGTCGGTCCAGATCCGTCGCAGCAGCGGCACCAGGACCTGCGGCTCCTCGCCGAACTGGATGCGGCGGGCGGTGTACCTGCCGCGGAACGCGGCAACGCCGATCAGTACGGGTGTACTCACGTGCCTTTCCTCCTCAGGGGTGTGTGGATAGGGGGTTGTGGCGGTCGCCCCTGCCGGGGATGGCCGCCGAGCTGGGTGGCCATGGGCCGGTGGGCGTCGCGTCAGGGCCTGGTGCGGAGCGGGGCGTTCTGCGCGGCCATGAAGGGCACCGGGTCGATCGCGCCGTTCGGGCCGGCATCGGCGTGGTGGTGCACCTCGTAGTGCAGGTGCGGGCCGGAGCTGTGGCCGGTGGAGCCGACCAGGCCGATGGGCTGGCCGGCGGCGACCGGCTGCCCGAGCGTCACCATCGGGGGTTGGTCCATGTGGCAGTAGCGGGTGAGCAGGCCGCCTGGGTGGTCGATGTCGACGTACCAGCCGCAGCCGCGCGTGAGGACGGGGTCGCCGTCGCGGTCGCAGCCCCATTCGGCGCCGGTGTCGGCGTGGACGGCGTCGCAGCGCACGGTGCGGACGGTCCCGGCGGACGCGGCGCGGATGAGGGTGCCGCGCGGGGCGCTGAGGTCGACGCCGTCATGGCCGGGCCGGTCTGCGCTGCGGAACCCCGACCCGACAGGGGCGAGGACCGGCTGCGTCCACGGGCCTGCGGCCCCGCACCCGGCCAGGCCGTCGGTGGGTAGGCCGGTGGTGTCGGCGATCGCGGTGACCAGCCGGGTGGCCGGTCCCTCCCATTTCGCGTAGGCGTCGGGGTAGGCGCTGACCTGCACGGCCTGGGCGGCCTCGGTGAGCGGCATCGCCTGCCAGCCGCCGACCGCGACCAGCTTGCGGTAAAACTTGTCCGACGCGTAGACGGGGTCCTGCAGCTGTGCGGGGGTGCCCCAGCCTTGGCTGGGGCGCTGCTGGAACAGGCCCACCGAGTCGCGGTCGCCGCCGGACAGGTTCCGCAGGGTGCTCTCCTGCATCGCGGTCGCCACCGCGACCACCCACCCGCGAGCCGGTAGGGCGAGGCGGGCGCCGGTGGTGACGATCGTGGCGGCGTTGCCGACCTGGTCGCTGTCCCAGTCGCCGCTCGCCGGCCACGCCGTCGGCGGCGCCGACGCAGGCGGCAAGGTAGACGGCGCGGCGGCGGGTGAGACAGACACGGGGATGCAGCCGGCGGCGCTGCCGCCGCCGAGGACTCCGCCGAGACCACCGGCGCAGAGGATGACCACCGCGACCACCGCCACGGCGAGCGACACCAGGGCTCGAAGCGTCATCCCGTCCTCCGGCAGCCCATGCCGAGCCGATGCCTGGGGCGGACCCGCGTGGCGGTGTGGCCGCCAGACGCGGCGTGCCACGAGAAGAGGCAAGCCGCGTGCGGGCGTCGGGCGGGTCTCTCCTCCCGCTCTGCCGGGTCCTGGAGGCGGTGGATGCCGACCGGGTCGCCGTCCCCGCTGTGCACGGTGACGGTGCCGTCGGCGGGGTTGATCAGGTAGATCCACGAGGCGCCGAGGTCGACGGCGCGATGGAGGGGGAAGACGGTGGCCGGCTCCGGATCGGTGTCGTCGAGCGTCATCCCGACGCCCGCGACGGAGTGCTGGCCAGGCAACGATTGCGTGTCCGGGGTGATGTCGGAGCGGAGGTAGGCCCAGTCGTGGGCGAGGACCGCCTCGATGAGGGCGTTGGTGTCGCGGCGTGTGGCGGTGGCCCAGATGCCGCGCAGCTGCGGGATGAGCGACGAGGGACAGCCGTCGTGGACGTAGCGGGCGCGGACGATGGCCGGGCCGGCGGGGGCGCTGACTCCGACGTAGCAGGGTGTTCCCACGGTCTTCTCCTCGTGTCGGTAAGGGTGCGGATACGGCGACGACCGCGCTGGCCGTCGAGGGCCGCGCGGTCGTCGGGTCGGTGAGATGCGGGTGTTGGGCTACCGGGCGAGGACGGCGACCTTCTCGCCGTGCAGCAGCGGCGCGTCGTCGGGGCCCTTGAGGTGGGCGTGTATCCAGATCCGGTAGGCCCGCCCGTGCTTGTCGATCAGGCGGCGCCAGTGGCCGCGCACGACGAACCGGACCCGGTAGTGCCATCGGGTGTGGCCGTCGGCGGGTTCGGTCAGGGTGGAGGTGCGGCGCAGCATCACGACGCGGGTGTCGTGCACGACGTGTGCACGGGCGGCGCGGCGGCGCGCGGGCCGGTCGAGCGGCGCTGGGGCGGCGACGCTGATGGGTTGGGCCTGGATGCGCCAGAACGCGTAGGCGATCGCCGCGCAGACACTGGTGCGGGCGGTGGCGTCGGCGATGACGTATCGCCCGTCGGGGGCGGACTCCCAGTCGCGGTCGGGCTCGTCGATGTCCGGTTGCGCGACGGCGGGCACGGGTCTCGCGATCGGCAGCAGGTCGAGGTTCGTCAGCACGTACGGGCCGAGTCGTGACAGCAGGGTGGGGTCCTGGCGGGCGTAGTCCTGGATGCGGGCGGCGTGGGGGTCGTCGGGGTCGTCGCGGTGGGCCCAGCCGCAGATCAGCCAGGACCGTCCACGGGGGGAGGTGATGGTGGCCCAGGTGATCGCGGCGATGCCGCTGACCTGGCCGGTCAGGGCGCGGTGGTAGATCGGTTCGGGCAGGTAGAGCACACCCGTGTCGGTGGGGGCCGCGTCGGCGGTGAGCAGGTCGCCGGTGAGGTCGAGGGCTTCGGCCGCCGCGGCGACGATGGCGGTCATGGCGGGGGCGAGCACGTAGGCCTCGCCCTGCGCCCATACCGTGCTGCTGGCGCGGTTGATCACGTCGGTGAGCCTGTGGTGGGCGGCGGCCTCGTCGTCGCCGTGGGTTGGCGCGAGGCCCGCCCAGTTGGTCTCGACAAAGGCTCGGGTGTACTCGCTGCCGTCGATGCTGGCGCAGTACTCGTGCATACGGGTCTTCATGTCGACGGCGGCCCCCGCGTAGCCGGCGAGGGTGGTCTCGGCGCGGAAGGTCACGGAGTCCTCCTGATGGGGTTGGGTGGTGTTCGGCGGCTGCCGGGGCTAGGCCGTGTTTCGTAGGGCGCGAAGCCATTGGTTGATGGCGGCGATGGTGAGGGTGGCTTCGTAGCGCACGGCGAGTTTGTCGTATCTGGTGGCCATGGCGCGGTGTTGTTTGAGCTGGTTGATGCCGCACTCCACGGCGTGACGCAGGCGGTAGACCTCGGGGTCGAAGGCGGGCGGGCGTCCGCCTTTGGACCCCTTGGCCTTGCGGTGTGCATCCTGGTCGGTCTTGCTCGGGATGCATGCTCGGATGCCGCGGGATCGGAGGTGGGCTCGGTTGGCTTTGGACGTGTACGCCTTGTCGGCCAGCACGGTGTCCGGGCGGGTCCGGGGCCGGCCGCCACCGGCACGCATTACGCGGATCTTGGCCAGCACGGGGATGAACTGTGGGCTGTCGCCGCGCTGTCCGGCGGTCACCACCATGGCCATCAGTTTGCGGCCTTGCTCGCAGGCCAGATGGGTCTTCGTGGTCCAGCCGCCCCTCGATCGACCGAGCCCGTGATCGGACGGTTCGGCCTGCACACCACCGGGCGGCTCCTTCTGCGCCTGCCCGTCACGGCGGGCCCCAGCGGCGTGCTGATGGACGCGGCTGATGGTCGAGTCCACGCTCACCGTCCAGCCGATCAACCCCGCCGCGTCCGCCAGGGCCTGCAACGAAGTGAGGATCTGCGCCCAGACGCCGTCGCGCTGCCAGCGCCGAAACCACCGGTACAGGGTCTGCCACGGCGGGTAGTACGCGGGCACGTCCCGCCATGGTGATCCGGTCCGGACCCGCCACCGGATCCCGTCGATGATCAGTCTCATGGTCCATCTGCGCGGCCGAGCATGACCCGTTCCCGCAGGCAGCAGCGGCTCGAGTACCGCCCACTGCACGTCGGTCAGGTCATGTCGCCTCGCTGCCGCTACGCTCGGCACGAGGTCTCCGGTGTGAAGTTCTAGCTTGGTCGCTGAACCAACTACCGGAGACCTCTCCCATTAGCGACCACCGCCACGCCATCAACCGCTACGAAACACGGCCTAGGCGACGGCCAGGGTCGCGCCGGGGACCCGGCGTGGTAGTCGCTGTGGGATCCGCGCGCGCAGGTGGGTGGTCGTGGCGGCGAGGCCGGTGGTGAACCAGCCGACGAACCCGCCGCGGTCGCGCGCGGGCCGCTGCGGGCCTGGTGCGTGGGCGATGGCCGGCTGCGGCAGGGGCGGCTTCGTCATCCGGGTTCGCGCGGCGCGCATCGCCTGTTGTGCCTGCCTGGCGGCCGGGCACGGGCCGACCTGGTTGGCGCACTGCAGGTTGGCGCAGCGGTTGTCGGGTCCGGGTTGGTGGGCGGTGAGGACGTCGACGGCCAGCCGCCACAGCAGGGGGTCGGTGACGTCGCTGGGCACGAGGGCCCGCTGGGAGGGGCGGGACCGGCTCCGGTCGAACATGCGGGTGACCTTCCGTCGGGTTCTCGGGCAGGGGGGCATCGCCGGGTCGGGTCGGTGGTGTTGTGCCTGATGACCGGCTCGGCGATGACCACGACGATCGACGCTTATCTCTCGGGCAAGGTCAAGTCGCCTGCCTGTGGTGATGCGGTCTGCACGGTGGGAGCAGGGCCTACCGGGGTGCTCTTCCGGGTGGGCGTCGTGTCGGCGCTCCGTGCTCAGGCCATTCCTTGCGGCGGCGAGGGCGGGTCGGGACGGCTGGTGGCTTCGACGAGGCGTGCCAGCCCGGACTGGGCGGCTGCCGCGTTGTCGAGGCGTTCGTCGATGAACACGATCGGGTGCTGTTCGCCGCGCAGCCGGGTGACCTGGTAGCCGCGGTGGTCGGCGTCGACCGCGTCGACACGCCGGATCTCGTGGGGTTCGGCGGACTCGACGAGCACGTCCTCGTAGCAGACGGCCCAGGCCAGGAGCCGGAGTCCAAGGGTGGGTTCCGCGAGCAACTCCGTGATCAGGTCGATGTCGACGCAGGCGGCCAGGGTGGGCCGCCTGATGTGTGTGCCGGCGGCGAGTGTGGCGGCGAGGTCCGGGAGGAAGTCGGTGAGGCCGGCGCGGTAACGGCTCATGCGGACGTCGTTGAGCGGGAGGTGCGCGGCGCGTAGCTCGCGTCGGGTGCCGCTGGTGGCGGAGGGTGCGGGTCGGTCCTGGATGAGCAGCAGCAGCGGTGGGCGGCCCCAGCCGAGCTGGTCGGCGCGTGCCTCGACGTCCAGGAGGCATCCGGTCAGGGTGTGCACGGCGTTGAAGGACAGCACGGTGATGAGCTCCTTGAGCGACGGCAAGCCCCGCAGGCCGGGCGGCCTGCGGGGCTTGAGGAGGGAACGCTTGCGTTAAGAGCGGCGCTGGGTGCTACCGCAGGTCGCGGTAGCGGGTGATGAGGCCCGGGGGTGTGTCGTGGTTCGGGTCGTGGCCGTGGGTGCCGCTGCGGGTGCGTTTGGCCAGGTACATGGCCTGGTCCGCGGCCTGCATAAGGTCGCGGGGCAGCATGTCCGGCTCGGCGAGGGCGTGGCCGACGCTGGCGGTGACCGTCACCTGTTGACCCGCGATGTCGAACGGGGCGCCGCTGATGCGGTGGTGGGCCGCGTGGGCGGCGGCCTCGACGTCCGCCCGGTCCCCGTCGACGAGGAGGGCGAACTCGTCGCCGGACAGGTGCGCGGCCAGGACCACCGGCGGCCCGAGAGTTTCGAGGCGGCGACCGACCTCGTACAGCAGGTCGTTGCCGTACTCGTGGCCGTAGGTGTCGTTGACCTCCTTGAACCGGTCGAGGTCGATCAGCACGAACCCGAGCGGTTCCCCGAGGGAGAAGATGGCTTCGAGGTGGGCGAGCAGGGCGCGCCGGTTCGGCAGGTCGGTGGTCTCGTGGTGCGTAGCCAGGTGGCGCCAGTGGGACCGGTCGCGTTCGACGGCGGCCAGCATGTACCGCTGCCGGTGGAGGATCCGCCGCTGCCAGGCGAGTAGGGCCGCCGCGGCGGCGAGACCGGCGAGGACTCCGCCGGCCGCGGTGAGGTAGGAGTGCAGGTGAGACAATTGACATCGCTCCTTGTCACTGAAGGAGCACCGGGGTGGGCGTGAGCCGCCAAGTTCGACGCCCACCCCGGGCTACCAGGGATGTGGGCGCCGGCTAGTCGCTGGTGGGCGCGAGTTGGAAGGTCGCCGGCCGGTCGGCGACCTGAACTGCGATGCCGGCGGCGACGAGCTTGTGCACGGCGTTGACGACCGCGCCCGCGCTGGCCTTGGCCGAGCCGCTGCCCTCGTTGGCGGCGTCGATGGCCTTGCACAGCTGGCTGGTCTTGAACGTCTGGTCGGGGTGAGCTTCGAGGACGTCGCGGATGGCCCCGCGCAGGCTCCCCTTCGACCGGCGCGCCTGTGCCCCCGCCGTCGGGTCCGGGTCCTCGGCCTGACCACCCGCCGGTAAGTGGTCACGGGCGCTCGCCGGGTCGAGGTCGCGTCCGGGCTTCACCTCACCTGCCTCGACAGCGGCCGAGTGCTCGACGCTGACCGTCGTCACAGACTCGCCGCCCTCGCCGGCAAGGTCGGGCGCGCGCGCCTCGCTCAGGCCGCCGCCCGGCGGAGGGGACATGTCCTGCGGGGCCGGTGGATCCGCGGCGACCTCCGGCGCCGGCCGGCGTACCTCGTCTGGCGGGTTGCCGGTTGACTCGTCCCCCGGTTCCGCCGCGACCATGGTGTCCGTGTCCGTGTCCGCTGCCGGTGCGGGGGTACCGCCCGACTGCTCGGGGTTCCCGTGCGGGGCGCGGTCTGGTTCGAGGGTGTGGGGCGGGTCGTCGGTCGCGGTGGCCGGCGTGTCGACGCTGCCGGCCGTGCTCGCCGGCTGCCGCCAGAGGGTGCGGCCGTCGTCGGCGCGGAACGTTTCGGCTTGGCCGGCTTCCTCCAGCACGCGCAGCCGCTTGGTGGCCGTCGAGTACCCCACGCCGGCTCGCTGCGCGATCGCGGCGGCCGTGTCCTGTCCGAGTGCCGCCAGAGCGGCGGTCACCTTGTCGAGCGCGGTCGGGTTCGTGTTCTGCTCCGGTTCGTTGTCCATCCGTCCTCCTAGTGGTCGACCTGGTTGGGGTGGCGTGCGTTGATGCACGCTTCGACGGCGCCTCGTGATCAAGTGCGGTGACCGGATCTCGGGACGCCGTCGACGCATGGCGGGCCACGGACCCGCGCGGGCGGGCGGCGGTCTATGGCTGGCCGAAGATCCGGTCGCAGCGGCTGGGGTCGACGGGCCGCCACGGCAGGCCCCAGCCGATCCGGTAGCGGCCATCGACGGGACGCGCGAGATGGACGCCGCCGCCGAGGGACACCGGCCGGGCGATGGTGAGGACGTGCCCGTCGAAGTCGACGGTGCGCCAGTCACCGCCCACGTAGTTGGCCATCGCGGCGAACGTCTGGACGAGCGCGGTCACGGCCTCGTGGTCGAGGGTGAACTCGCAGGTTCCGTTCCACCAGCCGACAACGGTGCCGCGATAACCCTCGTAGTAGCGGTGAAAGCCGGGGACCGGCTCGTAGCGCAGCCACCGGCCGGAGAACACGGCCGTGCTGCCCCGTGGCGGCTCGTAGTCAACAGCGGGCATCAATCGCCGCCCCTGACCCGTTCGCCAGCTTGGCCACCGAGTGGCAGTCGGATTCGCCGGTCACCTGCCGGCCGAGGCGGTAGCCGGCGATGGTGGCGCGCGGCAGGGGCCGTGCCAGGCGGGTTCCGGCGCAAGCGCGGACGAGGATCGCGTCCCGGCGGCCCATCAGCGCCTCCCCGGATCGCCGTTGGCGAGGATGGCCTGCCAGGCGGCGTGGGCGATGACGGCTGCGGGCCGGGCCGTGCTCGTCGCATCCAGGGGCACCGGCTGGCCGTCGACGGCAAGGCCGAATCCGGGCTCGCGCCACAGGTCGTCCCACAACACCCAGACGGCCAACGTATGGCCGGCGACGAGGAAGGAGCAGTACAGCGAGTGGGGTGCGTAGCCGTGCGGGTGTAGCCGCAGCAGGTACTCGGCGCTGTCGACGGTGGCACCGACGGAGGCGGCGATGTCGGTGGCGATCTCCCGGCACCAGGTGACGACCACCGACTCGCCGGCGGTGCTCTCGGCTACGGGGATGGTGAGGAACTCGCCGGCCGGTCGCGGCGACGCAGTGATGACTCGCATGTGCTTTGGGTCTCCCGTGCGGTAGAAGGGGTGGGTCAGTGGTTGTCGCGGTGGGCGTCGCGGACCGTTTGGGGAATCGGGCCGTGCCTGCGGTACGGAGGCAGCCCCAGCCGCTGCTGGTGGGCGGCCCAGAACTCGCGGACCTCCGCGTCGGCGCTACGTCCGTCGCGGGCTCCGGGGTTGCGGCGGGCCGCGGGGCGCTTCGGCAGCCGGCGTCCGGCCGCCACGTACGGGGCGAGTGCCTCCCGCAGGCGCGCCAGGTTGTGCGCGGCGAGGTCGATCTCGTACTCCACGCCGTCGAGGGCGAAGCGGTAGGTGCCGACGTTGTCGGTGCTGTGGTCCAAGTCGTCGGTGACGACGACGGTCGTCCTGGTTGCCATCTCAGGGTTCTCCTTGCGGTGGGTATGGCGATGGCCCCGACGCCGGGCACGGCGTCGGGGCAGCGGTCATCAGGTAGGTAGGGCGTCTCAGGCGACGGCGCTGGCGGGTGTCGGTGCTGTCCCCGCACCGTCGATGAGGACGTGGTGAGTTCGCCGCGTTGTCAGAGCGGGATCAGTGCGCTGCGGGCAGGTAGGGGAAGAGGCGTCCGGTGACGCGGCAGGCCCACCCGTCGGGGCTGACCCACATCGGGGACCCGCAGCAGAACGGCGGCCGCCGGGCAGGTGAGGCGGTCAGTGTCGTCACCGGGTGGTGGTAGTGCCACCACGGGGTGAGGCCGAGGTTCTCGGCGGCGGTCACGGTGCTGTAGAGCTGGGTGGCGCGCATGTCACCATCGGCCATGCGGCGGCGCAGCTCCCGCCACCACCGGGCGGGGTCGTCACGTAGCAGCTGCGGCCGGTCGTCGCGGTAGCGCTGCCCGGACAGGGTCTCGTAGATCCAGTCGTTGATCCTCGGGCCCATCCGGGCCGCCCGGAGTTCCTCGCCGCAGTCGCAGGCGTACCGCTGCTCTGGCCAGGCGGTGAGGTCACCATCCGGATGGCATGCCGGCTGCGGCGATGACCGGGAACGGGCTTCGGACATCGGTGCGGGGTCCTCTCTTCGGAGACGTCCCCGGGCACGGCCGTGCGGCCGTGCCCGGGCGCGGATCGCGCGTGTTCGGCCGGGCGTCGGCCGTTGCATTGGTGCGGACAGGGCCCCCAGCGGCGGCTGTGGGCGATGCACCCTGTGAGCTGTTACTGGGCGCGGAGGATCGCGTCGGCCCGCGCGAAGAGCCGGTCGGCGAGGCTTTCCAACGGCACCGGGCCGCTGCTGCGGTACGGCGTCGCGGCGTGCCACCCCGATGCCGGTTCGCTCGTCAGCGCGGTCCAGCTCATCGCGGGGGTGAAGACCTCGACGAGCGCGTAGCTCTGGTGTTGGTAGGCGTCGCGGTGGATCCGGACCCGCAGGAGGGCGCCGGCACTGCTTCGGCGGATCTCGGTGAGGTCGTAGCCCTGCCGGTGCTCGCCGAAGGTGCGCTCGATCCGCCGTCCGTTGGGCGGGGGCGTGGTGGCGTTGTCTTCCCCGCGCTGGTCGGTCACGGCTGGTCCTGCGGCAGGTCGAGGCCGACGGCGTGGTACGAGGCCTTGCCGAGGTTCTGCGCGGCGTGGCGCAGCGCGTCGCTGGCCTGGGTCAGCGCCGCGTGCAGCGCCGCGAGGTGTGTGGTGTCGCCTCCCGTGGTGTCGTGGGGTGCGGCGTGCTCGGCGGCCTGTCGCAGGCTGGTGTGGAAGCTGTGGGTCAGGTGGGTCAGTGAGGTGGTCAGGTCGGCGAGGTCCTGGGGCGTCGCGATGGCGGCGGGCCGGGCGGGGCCGAGGCAGTTCGACAGGTAGATGGTGAGGGTGCCGAGGATCCTGGTCGCGGTGCGGGTCAGCTCCGGGCCGAAGCTGGCCTCGTCTCCGAAGGCCGCACCGATCAGCGCGGCCAGGTGCGCGGGCGAGGCCTCCGTGTCAGACGGCTCGGGTGCGACGTGCGCGGTCGTCGGCTCGTGATCGGTGTCCGTGGCGGGGACGTCGTGGTCCGCCTGCCCGCCGGGGGTAGCCGTGGTCAGGGCGGTGAGCTTGCGGGTGCCGGACCAGGCGACACCGGCCGTGCGCGCCGCCTGGGCGCAGGCGTCGGCGGCGTCCTGGAGCCACGCGTGGATGTCGTCGGCCGTGTCGATGACCTCGCCGTGAAGGTCGCTGTCATCGGTGAGGCCGGTGAACTGCGGCTCGCGGACCTGACCGAGGATGTAGGAGCCGACCTGCGCGTGGATTCGGGCGAGCAGCCGGTTGGTGCGGTGCAGGTGCCCGACCAGGAACGCGACGGCGGAGGGCGCGGGCAGGGCCATCAGGGCGCTGAACGGTCCGGTGGCGGTGTGCAGCCAGCGGTACAGGTACTCGGCGGCGGTGACGGCGCTGCCCAGGCGGGCGGGGTCGTAGGGGCCGCCGATCGTGAACAACTCGCTCGTCGCCTCGAGCCAGACACTGGCCTGGCTGTCGGCAGGGAAGCCGTCCTCGACGAACACCGCCTGCGAGCGCCTGCCGTCGGTGCCGTGGCAGATGGGGGTGTTGTCGGTGAGGTGCCACCACCAGTTGCGGCTGCGGTAGGC
This sequence comes from Micromonospora sp. WMMD712, assembly GCF_029581295.1. Lineage (NCBI taxonomy): Bacteria > Bacillati > Actinomycetota > Actinomycetes > Micromonosporales > Micromonosporaceae > Micromonospora > Micromonospora sp. WMMD712. The sequence goes on along the minus strand of NZ_CP120743.1, from coordinate 5,317,319 downwards.
GCTGGTCCAGCCCTGGGCGGGCTGGTCTGCCACCGGCTCGGCGCAGACGGGGCAGATCGGAATTCGGATCATGGCGTTTCGTCCTTTCGGACACGATGATGACGGCGAACCGGGATGGCTCGCCGTGGGCTCTGTGGGCGCGATCGAGGTACTGGTGGCCTGCCGGGCGATGTCGTCGCGGTCGTGGAAGAGGGATAAGCGGCCGTGTCGCCAGCCGGTGGCGCGGCCGGTGCCCCTGCCGTGGGCGGCCGGCGGGTTTAATCAGGTGGTGCCTCAGGTGTGGGCATCGGGAGTGCCAACGGGCTGGCCTTGCCGTCGAGGTGGTGATGGGGCCAGGGTGATGCGGCCGCTTGACCGACGGCGTGTGTGCGGGATGGCGGCTGCTTGACCGCTGGTTCCAGGAAGTGTCAGTGAGGGGTGTGGAAGCGGCCTCGGCCGACACCGGGGATGACGGTGTCGTCGACGTAGTCGATGACGAAGGTGTGCCAGCCGGCGTCGACGCCGCACTGGATGAGGTGGAGCAGGTCGCGGTCCGGCTGGTGCAGGGGGATGTCCCCGAGGCGGCCCGGGCGCGGCCGCCGGTGGTGCTCGCCGGTGAGTTCGCCGGCCAGCACAGGGGTGTCCTGCCAGCCCAGCAGGCTGTAGGTGACGGGGCGTAGGCGGTGCTGCTCTTCGGTGTGGATGCTGTTGCCGGTCAGGTAGATCCGGCTGAACTCGTCGTGGGACAGCCGCAGCGCCGGTGGCGCCGCAGGGGGTGCCTCGCGGCGCTGGGCGCGGACGCATGCGTCGGCGAGTTGCTCGACCTCGTCGAGCAGTAACATGACGCGACCCATCAGGAGGGCTCCTTCCTGTCGGTTTCGGGTCAGAGCGCGACTGCGAGCAGTCGCTGGTCGGGGTCGATGGTGGTGAGCAGGCGGTTGGCCTGTTCGAGGTAGGTCACCCGGTCGGCCATGGCGTCGCTGGCCGGGGCCACCTTCGCGCCGTCGGCGGTGATGAACGCGTCGCCGGTGACTGCGGTCAGGGCGCTGTGGTGCTGGTAGGCCACGCAGCTGGCCTGGTACATCTCCAGCTCGTCGAGGGCGATCCGTCCGGCGCCGTGGGTGGCGGCGTTGTGCATGCGGATCGCGTTGACCCGGGGCTGGTGGTGGAAGTCCGCCACGGCCGTCTTCCACGGGTACGCGTGCGGGTCGGCCAGGTGGCGGGCCTCGTAGACGTGCCAGGGGGTGGCGTTGCGGGTGCCGTGCACGGCCTGGCTGAACACCTGGTGGCGGATGGCCGCGCCGATGCCGGCGGCCTGGCGCATGCCGTCGAGGTCGAGCAGCCGCACCGGCCCGCCGGCGCAGCAGGTCGGGCGGCCCTTGCGGAGGCTGATGATCTGCCGGTGGTGCCACAGTCGCAGGTCGGGGTTGGCCCAGAACCGGGGCGACAGGGTGCCCCGGACGCCGAAGTTGCGGTCGAGCTGGTGCGCGGTCAGCGCCTCGCGGGGCAGCTCGTCCGGGATGCAGAGGATCATGGTGCGGATCGTGGCTGTCGGCGTGACAGCCGGCGTGGGGGTGCCCTTGCGGGGGGTCTTACCCATGGATGTCCTCCTTGGAGTGGGCGCGTCAGGGCGCGCGGAGATGACCGGCCCGCTGGGTACGCGGGTCGGCGGGGAAAGTGGTGTGGTGCGGGGTGGTGGGTGCGACCTGGGGGTCGCCGCGCGGCGCGGCGCCGACCGGCCCGGACAGGGCGGGTGAGCGGAGCGCACCGGTGGGTGCGGCGGTGGTTCCGAGGTGGGACCGAACCGGGGTGGAGATGTAGGGGTGCTGTTGTGCCGTGAACGGTAGCGGGCTGTTCTGTCAGGCCGGTCCGGCTAGGTGATCAGCCGGTAGCGGGGCTGACCTGCGCTGTGATCGGTTCCGGCCCGTTGCGGGCCCTCGTCGGCATGCCCGGTGTGAGTCTCCGTGCCCCTCACAGATGATCTTGTTCTCGGGCAGGGTCTGACAGCCGGATGGGGTCAGTGGTCGTCGAAGCGCTGGGGGTTGGTGGCGGTGTCGGGGCCGTGGTCGCAGGGCAGTTCGTGCAGGTATCTGCGGTGGGTGGGGTTCGAGGCGAGGGTCCAGACACGGCCGGCGGGGTCGGGGCCGTGGACGGCGGTGGCGATCGGGCTGGTGGTGTGCAGTCCGGCGAGCACGTTGAGGAGGCTGGTTTCGCGGCGTCGGCTGGGTACCCAGAACAGGACGGGGTAGCGGGGGCCGAAGGTGGTGAGGCGTTCGTAGCCGCGCAGCTTGGCCACGACCCGGGCGAGGTTCTCGGTGTCGTTGTCATGTTCGAGGAAGAAGCCGGTGGAGGTGTCGCCGACGGTCCAGACGCCGTGGCCGTCGGGGCGGATGCCGGCTTGGGCGTAGACGGTGGTGGCGTGCTGTTCGGACCACCACCGCGACAGCCGGACGTTGTCGGTGTGGCGGGCGGTGGCGATCAGGTCGGTGAAGAACTGGTTGACGCCGAGGAGGTGGTTGACCTGGCCGCTGGCGGCGATGCGCTTGGCGCGTTCCAGGGAGCTGCGTGGTGCCTTGCCGCCGTGGCCGTTCGGGTCGTGGTAGCTGGTCGGGTGTAGTTGCAGGCCGACGGGTCCGAGGGTGTAGAGCAGGGATCCGTAGCGGCCGTGGGTGCCGCTGCGGGCGAAGCGGTGCAGCACGTCGAGGCGGTGCAGGATCGTGAGTCGGCGTTGGGCGGTGCGGCGGTTGTCGAAGAAGGCGTGGGTGATCTGGTCGGTGGACAGCAGGTAGTGCTCGGCGAGCAGCGCGAGGAGGGCGTGGTCGCGGGGGACGATGCGGCCGAAGACCGCGAGGGGGTCGGGTTTGCTGGAGGCGGAGGGAACGCGGGAGTACATGATGTTTGCTCCTGGGCAGGATGGGGTGCCCCTCCCGATCGGGAGGGGTGTCTGGCGGGAGGCAGGCGGGTGCGCGGGGTCTGTCAGGGGCCGTGTGCGGCACTGACAGCGCAGGTCAGCACTGTGCTGTCAGTGTCGGGCGGTCACCGGCCGCGAGCCGGATGGCGAGCCGCCCGGCGAGCCGGGTGCCGCCACCTGCGTGGCGGGGGCGGGTCAGGGGTGTTCGCTTCTCGGGCGGGTCCGTCGCTTGTCGTCGGGTTTGCGGCTGAGTCGTTCGACGAGGTCGTCGATGGCGCTGGTGTCCTGGGCCGGTACCGCCGCGGCGGCGGCCTGCCGGATGGCGGTGGCCTCGCCGACGATCGGTTTCGGCGCTCGGGTGCGCATGGTGAACGCGGGGGTCTGTCGTCCATCAACGATTAGGCGTGCGGCGGCGGTGTAGGCGTCGAGGTGGGTGAGGTCGTGTTCGCCGAGTTCGGGCAGGGTGTGCCGGGACAGGACCTTCGCGTCCTCGGGCGCGCACGTGAAGTAGACCTTGTTGCGGGCGTTGGCGGAGGCGGCGGCGAGCAGGTCGCGGGGGAACTGGGCCAGATCTTGGTGGGCGAGGACGAGTGACAGCCGGTACTTGCGGGCTTCGGCGAGCATCGTGTCGAGGCTGTTGGCCAGGGTGAGGAAGTTCTGCGCCTCGTCGATGATGAGGGTGGTGTCGCGGCGGCGTTCGGGTGCGGTGGCGGCGCGGGCGGTGGCGGCCTGCCACACCTGGGCGAGGATCAGGGAGCCGAGCAGCCGGCTGGTGTCCTCGCCGAGGATGCCTTTGGGGATCCGGACGAGCAGCACGCCGCCGTCGAGGACCTTGCCCATGTCGAAGCTGGATTTCGGGTACCGCATGGTGCGTTTGACGAAGTCGCGCAGCAGGAAGGACCGCAGCCGGGCGAGGACGGGGCCGATGACCTGGGAGCGGAGGCTGTCGTTGAGGCTGTCGTACCACTGCCAGAAGCCGCTGAGCCCGGCCGGGTCGTCGAGGTCCACGGTCATCGCGGAGCGGAACTGGGGGCTGTTGAGCAGCGGGGGGATGTGCTGCAGGGTCACGTTGTTGTGGCGTAGCAGGGTCAGGCAGGCGACCCGCATGACGTCGTCCATCCGCGGGCCCCACGCCTTGGCGAAGATGGTGCCGAAGATCGACACGAGGTTGTCGACGACGAGGTCGGGGTCGTCGCCTTCGAGGGGGTTCAGCGTCGGCGGGTTGTCCTGGTCGGGGTCGAACAGGACGACGCGGTCGGCGATGGTGGCGGGGAGCCGGTCGAGGATGTCCAGGACGAGGTCGCCGTGCGGGTCGATGACGACGGTGCCCCGGCCGGCTTTGATGTCATCGAGGGCCAGGTTGACCAGCAGGGTGGTCTTCCCGGAGCCCGTCGAACCGATCACATGCATGTGATACCTCGCGTCCGGCACCGACAGGCCGACGCTGTGGCCGCCGATCTCGGCGTCGCCGAGCATCTTCACCCCCCGCCCACCTGCGGGGACCGCGACCGGCGCCGGCATGGACGCGGCCCGCGCCCGGTCGAGGCCGGGCACGGCGAGATCCTGCGGCAGGGCGGCGAGGGCGGCGAGTTCCGGGGTGGAGGTGAGGAATCCGGGTCCGAGGCGGCGGCCGGCGAGGACAGCCGCCGGAGCGCGCATCCGAGTCCGGTGGGTGAGCCGGTTGCGGCCGGTGTGGATGGCGAACGCGGAGGCGAGGGTGTCGGCGATGCCCCGCAGCCGACCACGCGGGTCGGCTGCGGGCCGCTTGTTGGTGGTGGCGACGGCGTAGCGGATGCCGGTCTGCCACAGCGGGTGCGCTGTCTTGTCCAGGATCGCGCGGACGTCCCGTTCGACGGCGGGGTCCCGCCGGGCGGCGGGCACCGTGGTTCGGCCGGTGCCGCCGGCGGGTAGGAACGCGTCGAGCAGCCACAGCAGCGGCGCGACCGGGTTGATCGCCGGGACGGCGGTCTTGCCGGACCGTAGCCGCCCGACCGCGCGGCGGGCCCGTGCCGCCCGGCGTGGGGTGGCCGGTCGGGCGAGAACCTGCACGCACGCGTGCTCGCCGGGTTTCAGTTGGGAGCCGGCGGACATCAGCGGGCGCAGCGGGTCGGTGTCGTGGTCGGTGGACAGCGGCAGCCACTCCGCGTAGACCGGCAGCACGTGCCCGCCGACCGTCGGGTGCGCGTTCAGGGGGATCGGCGGTGGCGGGTTGGTGTCGGTGGTGGTGGCCGAGCCGGGCCACGCGGCCCGCACCGCCGCCTCGACCGCCCCGGGTGGGACGGTGCCGGGCACCCAGATCGAGATGAGCAGCTGCCGGCCGGACCAGGTGTACTGCCACACGACGTGCGGGGCGCCGTAGAGCAGGCGCCGCCGCCGTGATGGGGTGAGCACGCCGGCGAGGTTCGCCCACCACGCGCCCGCGCCGCGGGGGTCCACGTCGGGCGGCGGCGCGATCGTCACCAGACGCGCCCCGTGGGTGTGGTGGCGGTGCCGCCAGGCATCGACCAGGTTACGGGCGGCGATCCAGGCGGCCAGCACGGCGGCGGCGACAGCGGCCAGCCAGGGCCGCTGTGTGGCCCACACGACGGCGTCGACCAGGGCGGCCCCGGGTTCGGTAGGGGGCGCGATGACGTCGGCGCCCGGCCCGAACGTCGGGCCGGGCGCCGACATCGACACGATGGCTGCCGGGTGAGCGCCGGTCGGTGTCACAGGTCCTCCTCATCGGCGTCGGCCAGATCGCTCGGGTCAGTGGTGCACAGCGCGTGTTCGGTGTCGGAGGAGACCGACTCGAAGCTCGTCCTGGTCACCCCGCAGATGAGCAGGCCCTGGCCGCGGCGGGCCGACAGCAGCAGCCGCCGTTCGCCGCCGGTGAGTCCGAACGCCTCGCCGACGGCGTCGATGGCCTGCGGCGCCTGCCGTAGCAGGATCTGGGTGGCGGCGTTGGACACCACGGCCTGGCCGAGGTCGGTGCCGAGAACGTCGGCGGCGTCCTGGGTGATGACGGTCAGCCCGGCGTTGCGCTTGCGTGCCGCCTTTGACATGCGGAACAGGAACCGGGCGCCTTCGCCGTCGCGCATCAGCAGCCACGCCTCGTCGACGACCACGAGCCGCCGCCGCGACCGGTGCTGTGGGGCGTCGACGGTGCGCCAGATCGAGTCGAGGGCGAGCAGGGTGCCGACGGTGCGCAGCTCGTCGGGCAGGTGCCGCAGCGACCACACGACCAGGTGCCCGTCCGGGGTGTGGGTGGTGGGGGCGTCGAACAGGTCGGCGAAGCTGCCCCGCACCCACGGCGCGAGCCGCGCGGCCAGCGTCGCGGCGGCCGGGTCGTCGTCGGCGTGCAGCGTCTGGGCGAGGTCGCGCAGCAGCGGTGCGGGCCGGTGGTGGGTGGCCGGGTCGGCGGTGATCCCGGCGGACCGGTAGACGGCGAGGATGGCCCGGTCCAGCGCGGCCCGCTCCGCCGGTGGCGGCTGCTGGCCGAGCAGGACGCTGATCAGGGTGTGCAGGAACAGCGCGCGGCGGGTCAGCGTGTCGGGGCGGCGGTCGCCGACGGGCAGGTCGAGGGGGTTGATCTTCACGCCGGGCAGACCGAGGCGGACGATGGTGCCGCCGACCGCGTCGGCCAGCCGCAGGTACTCGTCCTCGGGGTCCACGACCGCGACCCGCACGCCCTGGTAGAGGCTGCGCAGGATCTCCAGCTTCACGAAGTACGACTTCCCCGCCCCGCTTCTGGCGAGGACGATGGAGTTGTGGTTCTCCTGCGCCCAGCGGTCCCACCAGACGATGCCGGCGCTGGCCGGGTTGACCCCGTAGAGGACCCCACCCGTGGTGGGTGGGTCTCCGGGGAGCGGGGCGGGCAGGTCCGGGCTGGCCAGCGGGAACGCGGCGGCCAGCGCTTGGGTGTCCATGGTGCGTGGCATGCGTAGCCCGTCGGTGGCCAGGGGCAGGGTGGTGCTCCAGCCGGCGAGTTGCCGCCACGTGGCCGGTTGCACGTCGAGGAGGGTGGACGCGGCGGCGGCCCGCACCTGCGCGCACGCCTGCGTCAGCTCGGCCTCGGAGCGGGCGTGGACTGTCAGGTAGAGGCCGACGCGGAACAGCTTCGCCGCGCCGCGGGCGAGCCTTTCGGCCAGGTCACCGGCGTCCTCGGCGGCGGCGTCGACGTAGGGGTCGGCCAGTCTGCCGCGCTCGGAGTCGGCCCGCCTCGATGACTCCAGGCGGGCCCGCTGCTGACGCAGCCGGGACGCGGCGACCGGCGCCGGCAGGGGTTCGATGTGCACCGCGAGGTCGAGGCGGCCCGGCCAGGACAGCAGCGGCTCCAGCCACGCCGGACCGACCTCGGCCGGGTAGCCGGTCACGACCAGCGTCGCCGCGTACCCGTCGCCGACGCGCAGCCACCGGGGCGTGACCTCGACGGTGGCGGGCGCGACGGTCGACTCCACCGCACCCGTCCGACCCGGCCCGCCCGCGTCGCCTTCCCCGCGTCGTCTTCTACTAGTCATGATCGTGTCCTCTGCTTCCGGGTGGTGGGTACGGGTGCGGCGGTGATGACGGCGTCGGGGGCGGCCAGGCCGCCGGGGCGCGGCGGCCGGTAGGGGTCGGCCGCGCTGGTGAGGGCGGCGGTGACCGCCGGGCCGTCCAGGACACGGGGTGTGACGCCAAGACCGGACAACGCGCGGACGGTGTCGTCGGCGCGTCGCCGCGCCGCGTGCGGGCCGCGTTCGCCTGCGGCGGTGCGGGTGACGATGAGGACCTGCCGGCGCAGCGGGTCGCGGCCGTCGGCGAGGTCGGCGAGGAAACCGGCGTGGTCGGCGCACGCCGCCCGCAGCCGCGGGTGCGGCTGGGTGTCCGCGGCGGCGGCGAGGGCCCGGCTGTGGGAGGCGAGGTCGACCGGCTGCGCGGACACGACGATCTGGACCGGGGCCGAGAGGCTGTTGAGCCACCGTCCCCAGCCGTCGACCAACGCCGCCTGCTCCGCCGGGGTGCGCAGCGCCAGGTTCACGGTGGTGGCGCCGACAACCGCCGCCCGGACGTCGCCGAGGCTGACCTGCCCGTCGTCGTCGATGGCGTCGGCGGGCAGCCGCAACGGCGCCGGCATCGACTGCCGGCCGGCCGCGGGGGCCTCGACCCAGTCCGGCACGCCGCCGCCGACCGTGGGGGCGGTGGACAGGCAGCGGGGGGCGCGGGTGTGGCGCACGGCGTGCAGCAGCCACACGTCCAGCGACAGGCCGTCGCGGCGGCCGAGCGCCACCCCGATGGCCAGCCCGCCGATCACCACACCGGCGCCGGCCAGCACCGGCGCCGCCACGAGGGTGTGCAGCGCCTGCCAGAGTCCGTAGACGACGAGCGCGCCCGCGGCGACGATCGCCAGCTGGTGGAACGTCAGGCCGTAGGCGACCTTGTCGGGGGCGTCGACGTCGGCGGGCATCCGCGCCGTGGTCGGCGCCTCGTCGGATTCGGGTCTGGTCATCTGAGGGTCCTCCGGAGGGTGTTCAGGCCGGGAACGGCGCGGGTGAGTTGCTGGACCACGACGACGCGCACGGCCGCGCCGAGCACGTTGGCGCCTCGTGCGGGCTGGCCCGCCCAGCGGGCCATCAGCCCGGGGATCTTGACGGTGGTCCACAGCAGGACCACGACTACCAGGAGGTTCAGTGTGCCGCCGGGGTCGACGGGCAGACCGAACACGGGCAGCATGACCGCCGGGTCGAGCAGCATCCGCTCGCCCGCGGTGAGGAAGAACGCCTGCGCGACGGGGACCGCCAGGCATCCGGTGTAGGCGCGCCACCACAGCCGGGCGAGCCCGTCGGTGGCCGGCAGCGCGTGACACGCCAACGCCAGCGGCGCGATCCCGGTCATCACCAGCAGCGTCACGACCCTGCCGATCACCTGGACCGCGCACGTCACGACCAGCCCGGTGATGATCACGGCCAGGACCAGGAACAACAGCGGGACCATGTGGTCCTGCGCCGCGGTGAGGTGGTTCTGGATCGCGGTGAACGCGCCGCCGTCGTCGTAGTGGTCGCCGCTGATCGCCCCGGTCAGGGCGTTGGCGAGGTCGATGAGCTGGGCGCAGGCCAGCTGGGAGAAGTGGGAGGCGGTGAACCCGACGACCAGCCGAGGCAGCAGTTCCTTGACCGTGTACCGGGACTGTTCGTCGCCGCCGGCGGCCATGACCATGACCCCGGCGGCGACGAACGCGAGGACGAAGACGGTGTCCACGATCCAGACCGACCGGCCGGTGAGCGCCTGCACCTGCGGAAGCACGGTGACCTTCGGCGTAGTGAGCAGAACGCCGACGATCAGGTCGAAGACGGTGGTGAGGCAGGCCAGGATCGCCTCGGTCAGCCAACCGACCGCCTGGTCGAGGAACCATCCCATGACGGATCAGGCCCCGACGATGCCCTGGACGACCTGCAGCAGGATCGGCGCGAGCACGGCCAGCCCGTAGCCGATCAACGCGTTACGCAGGGCCAGCTTCGCTTTCTCCACCTGCGACGGATCACCACCAGCGGTGGCCCAGTACACGCCGGCCAGAACCAGGAACAGGGTCGCGACCGCGCCCAAGAGACCCATGAGCCAGGTGCGCAGGTTGGCGATCACCACCGGCAGCGAGTTCGCCGCCACACGGACGGCCTCACCGGGATCGGCGGAGGCGGCGGACGCCACCGCGAGAGCGACGCCGACACCGGCCAACGGCACGGTCACGCGCAGGGCGATACGGACGGCTCGCTCGGCGCGAGCGGTGTGGTGCGGGGTGCGGGACATTGCGATTCACCTCCCGCCGCGCCCCGCGACGCCGAACGGCGCGGCGCGGGACGCGGCGATTACTCGAAGCGGTCCAGAAGGGCCGCCGCCGGGTGTCGGTGAAGACGCGAACGAACCGCGTGAGCCCCGGGAGGAGCTCGTCCTCCCTCTTGGGTGGGTTGCGGTCATTCGATGTGGTGTCAGCGCATCAACTGGCGCGGCACCCGAGGTACACGGTCGTCGGTTCCTCGTGTCGCCCGGCGGCGGACGGAACCAGCGAGCGGTACAGCTCGCAGGTCCCGCACCCCCAAACCGGGTCCTGTGAGCTGTGGCGAACACAGGCCGCGCTCACAGAACGCTCACAGTGCGGGAACAGCGCATTCGACTACTTCTACGAATAGCTCACCAGCTTCTGCAACCGCAGAGCAGTACCGAAGCTTGCTTGCTGCGCAACTGTGGGTGTCTATGTGGAAAGTGGCGGCGATGGCCGATAGTGGACGGGTGGCATTCCAAGAGGCCGTGAGCGAGCAGACCAGTCAGATGCGGGCGGGTGTGCGCGCGATGGTGACCGGTGCCGGCAGGTTACGGGGCGCGTCACACGGCGTCTTGATGGCGATCCTGTGCGCGAACGCACTGGCTCCCGTGGTCGCCGCCTCAGCTAGCGCCGGCGCTGTGGTCACCGCCGGCGTCGGTGCTCTCGGTGCCGTCGGTGGCAATGTACTGACAAACGTGGTCACCGCAGCGGTCGACAGTCTGCGGCGCACCCGCCCAGCCGGCGACATCCCCCTTCCCGCTGCCGTCGACGAGTTGTTCGCCCGGATACAGGCTGGACTGGCCGCCGACCAAGCCGATGCGGACCAGCTGCGGGTGGAGATCGCGGCCGTCCTGCGGGAAATCGGTGCGGCCCGTGAGGCGATCGAGGCAGCGATCCAGACCGGCGACGAGGAACTACAGCGGACAGTGGTTGCGGCGTTGGGTGGTATGGCGACCCAGTTCAGTGAGTTCGGGTTCGTGCTCAACGAGGTCCGCGACACCGTCAGCCGGCTACAGCTAAACTCTCTCACGCTCGAGGCCGAACGCCGGCACGAGGGTGAACTCATCCGCCAGCAAGCCACCCAGCTTCGGCTGATCCGCGAACAGCTCAGCGTCATCGAACGGGTTGCGCGCACCCACCCGGCCGGCGATACCAGTAGCGAAACGTCATCCGGCCTACCACGGTGGGACCAGCCTCCGTATCTCGGCCTGTGGCCGTTTCAGGAAGGTCAGGCCGAAGTCTTCTACGGACGTGAACGGGTAGCAGCCGAGCTCACCGGTCGGGTGGAGCAGTGCTTGACCGAGGTGTCGTGCGTAGTGGTGACCGGGGCATCCGGCGTAGGCAAGTCGTCTCTGGTACGGGCAGGGCTGCTACCCGCCATCGCCAAGGGGCAACTGGCCGTAACAGGTTCGTCCGACTGGCCCCGGATCGTAATCACCCCGACCGCCAAGCCGCTGACGGAACTGGCCACGCACCTGGCAATGCTGGTCGGCACCGACGCTGTCTCGGTACGCACTCGATTGGAGCAGCAACCACACGAAACCTATCTGCTGGCACGCCAGGCAGTACTCGCCCACAGCACAGGCCTGCCCTCGCAGGCACAAGAGGATGTTCGTTCGCATGGCCGACTGATCGTGGTCGTCGACCAGTTCGAGGAACTGTTCACCCTCACCCAAAGCGAGGTTGAAGCAGAGCATGGCCCCCATGCGTTCATCACCGCGCTGTTGTCCATCGCAACCGCACCCGCCGGTGCCCCCACGCCAGCCGGGGTAGTCGTCATCGTGCTCCGGGGAGACTTCCTGGACCGCTGCGCCGCAAACCCGGCGCTGGTACCCGTGTTACAGAACGGGGGATTCATCGTTGGCCCCATGGCCGAGGCCGAGCTGCGGCAGGCCATCACCGGGCCGGCCGAGGCCGCCGGGCTAACGCTGGACAACGGCCTCGCCGACGACATCCTCGCTGACCTGCGCGCCGCCACCACCACCAAGGAGTTCAGCGTTGGAGCGTTGCCGTGGCTGTCGCAGGTCATGCTGCTGACCTGGCAGAACCGGCAGGACCAGCGGCTGACCCGGCGTGGTTACCTCGCCACCGGCGGCGTGGCCCACGCCGTACAGACCAGCGCCGAAGCCGTCTACCAGGCTCTCACCCCGGCCCAACAACACCTCGCTCGTGACGTCTTCGTGCGTATGACGCTCACGGCCCGCGACGGCCATGTCGCACGCCGCCAGGTCAGCCTTGTCGAGCTGCATACGTATCCGGGCAGCCCGCCAGACCGTCAAGGGGAGGTCGAAGCGGTACTGGAAGGGTTTGCTGCACGACGTCTGGTGGTGCTGGCCGAGGACACCGTCGAGATCGCCCACGACACCCTGCTACAGGCGTGGCCGAGGCTCCGCTCCTGGCTAGAAGACGACCAAGCCGGGCGCGTCCTCTACAGCCAGCTCATCAACGACGCCACCGACTGGGACACACACAAGCGTGACCCGTCCTTCCTGTATCGCGGCACCCGCCTCGCCACCGTGCAATCCGCCCGCGCTGCATGGCGGACCGATCCTGCCCGCTACCCTGCGGTGACCGACGCCGCCGAGCAATTCCTCCAACACGCGCACCGTAGCCACACCAGGGCAACGCGGCGTCGCCGCGGCACCGTCTCCATCCTCGTCCTTATGCTCATCGCCGCCACCGTAGCCGCCGGCTTCGCTGTCGAGGCCAGCCGCCAGGCGACCCAGCAGCGCACCATCGCCGTCTCTCGGCAACTCGCCGCCCAGAGCCAGACCATCGGCACCAGTGACCCCGTTCGGGCGCAACTGCTCGCCGCAGCGGCCTGGCGCATCAACACAAACCCGGAGAGCCGGGCCAGCATGTATGCGGCTCTGGTCAACCCGGCCCTGCGCCTCTTCACCGACACCGATGCCGTGAATTCGGTGGCTTTCAACCCCGACGGCAGGACCATCGCCACCGGTAGCGCCGCCGGGACCGCACGACTGTGGGACGTGACCACCGGACGGGCCATCGCCACCCTCACCGGCCACACCGATTCCGTGCTCTCGGTAGCGCTTAGCCCGGACGGCAGGACCCTCGCCACCACCAGCATCGACGGGACGGCCCGGCTGTGGGACGTAACCACCGCACGGGCCCTCACCACTCTTACCGGCCACACCAGCTACGTGGACTCGGTGACGTTCAGCCCGGACGGGAAGTCCCTGGCTACTGGCAGCGGTGACGGAACGGCCCGACTGTGGGACGTAACCACCGGCCAGGCCGTCACCACCCTCACCGGCGACACCGACGTGGTGGCTTCGGTAGCCTTCAGCCCCGACGGCAGGACCCTGGCCAGCGGCACCAGAGAAGGGCCAGTCCGGCTGTGGGAGGTGGCCACCGGCAAACCCATCACCACCCTTACCGGCCACACCAACATGGTGGCCTCGGTAGCGTTCAGCCCCGACGGCAGGACCGTCGCCACAGGCAGCGACGACGGGACGGCCCGACTGTGGAAGGCGGCCACCGGCAAACCCATCACCACCTTCACCGGCCACATCGGCAGCGTAAGGTCAGTCGCGTTCAGCCCCGACGGCAGAACCCTCGCCACCGGCAGCGGCAGCGGCATGGGCGACGATGGGACGGCCCGACTGTGGGACGTGACCACCAGACAGCTTCTCTCCACCCTCACCGGCCACACCCGCTCGGTTGCTTCGGTGGCGTTCAGCCCCGACGGTAGGTCTCTCGCCACCGGCAGCGGCGATGGCACGGCCCGACTGTGGGACCTAGCCACCGGTCAGGCCGTCACCACCCTCACCGGCCCCAACCTCGTGCGTTCGGTCGCGTTCAGCCCCGATGGCCGGACCCTCGCCACTGCCACCGGCGACCGCTATTTCAGGGACATCAACGGGACAGCCGTATTGTGGGAGGTGGCCACCGGCAAGCCTGTCGCCACGCTTTCCGGCCACACCCGACCGGTGAATGCGGTCGCGTTCAGCCCAGACGGCCGAACCCTCGCCACAGGCAGCAACGACGGGACAGCACGACTGTGGGACGTAGCCACCGGCAAGCCTGTCGCCACGCTTCCCGGCCACACCCGACCGGTGAATGCGGTCGCGTTCAGCCCAAACGGCCGAACCCTCGCCACAGGCAGCAACGACGGGACAGCACGACTGTGGGACGTAGCCACCGGCCGGGTCCTCACCACCCTCACCGGCCGCACCAGCTCAGTTGCTTCGGTGGCGTTCAGCCCAGACGGCAGGATCCTCGCCACAGGCAGCAGCGACGGGACAGCACGACTGTGGGACGTGGCCACCGGCAAGCCTGTCGCCACGCTTCCCGGCCACACCCGACCGGTGAATGCGGTCGCGTTCAGCCCAAACGGCCGAACCCTCGCCACAGGCAGCAACGACGGGACAGCACGACTGTGGGACGTAGCCACCGGCCGGGTCCTCACCACCCTCACCGGCCGCACCAGCTCAGTTGCTTCGGTGGCGTTCAGCCCAGACGGCAGGATCCTCGCCACAGGCAGCGGTATCGACGACAACGGGATGGCCGTGCTGTGGGACGTGGCCACCGGCAAGCCTGTCATCACCTTCACCGGCCACAGCGGTGACGTGACTTCGGTCGCGTTCAGCCCAGACGGCCGAACCCTCGCCACAGGCAGCAGCGAGCGGACGGCCCGACTATGGCCAACGGAATGGATACCGGACCCTTACGGTTTGCTGTGCTCCCGAGCTGGTAGGCCCCTCAGCACCCAGGAGTGGAAGGCATACATTCCGGACCTCCCCTATGAAAAAGTATGTGGTTAGCACCTGGACCGCCTGCAACTTCTCCTGATGACGAAGACAGTCCATGCCTGCGGACCGCCCAGCTGTTCCGCAGGCGGTGAATGGTGGCGTATGGGGCGGCGATGGAGCAGTCTCGTGTGCATGTGGATTTGATCGACCAATCGGTCAGTCAAGGGATAGCGATGTCGACGACAGTGGCGAGATGCAGTCAGCCGGCGCCGACGCGCAGGTAGGTGACATCGCCGCACTAGCGCCGGTTCCGGTGTTATTGCCGTCAAGTCCTGGCCGATCAGATCCGATACCGGCGGGGCGACCAGGTTCGCGATGGTGTGCGTTCACGGCGGCGTAGACGCTGGCTCACGACGGTGCGCTGCCGCGTGATCCGCGCTACCCGGGTGCGGTTGCCCCTCACACCCCGAGCGCAGCTCGACGGTTACCTGACTGGACGTCCACGTCAAGCCATAGCCGCTACTGAACAGATGGGGCGGCAACCGTCAGGGCAGCCGCCGGCGTCGAGGTGGTGTCGCGGCGGTCGGCTGCGGCGCACCCCGTCCGCCGCCGACCGCGCCGCTGTGCCTGCGTCCGAAGGTGCGCCAGGGTTTGCGGCGACGCGACTCCGGTCAGCAGCCCGTCGGCGAGGGCTTCGGCGATGCGGACGTCGATGCGCGACAGCCGCATGCGTAGCGCGTCGACGCTGACGCCGTTGGCGTCCGCGATGGGTTCGATTGAGCGGCGACCGAGCCGCACGTCGATGTAGGCCTGCTCGTCCTCAGGGTCGAGGACTCCCAGGATGACCGCACGGCGGACCAGCAGGTCCGGGTGTCCGTAGGGTGCTTTCGGGGTGCGGGGGCCGGCGGCGACGTGTTCGATGTCCTCCACCGGGCAGTAGGCGCGCTGGCGCAGCCGCAGGTCGTGGCCGGCCCGCCACGCGGCCCTGCACAGGCCCGCGTAGGGGGCGTCCGTGGCCAGGTCGACCCGGTCGCGTAACGCGGTCAGGAACCCGGTCAGGATCTCGGCGTCCACGTCCGCCGGGTCACCGTCGTAGCCCTCACACAGGCGGGCCGCGTACTGCCGCAGCGCCGGCAACGCCATGCCGACCGCGCCCACCACCCAGTGCGGTCCGTCGAGCCGTGCGCGGCGGATCACCTCCCGCCACACCTCGTCACGCGCCGTGTAGGCGCGGGGGTGGCGCAGCAGCCAGTCCCGCAAGGCGGGCAGCGGTATCACCTTTCGGGGCAGGCCCGTGTCGGTGTCGAAGGCCGCGCAGTCGAGCACCAGCGGCGGATCGGGTTCACACGTCAACGCGGCGAAGGCGGTCGCCGCCGCGTCAAGCGCGGACGTCGGCCAGCCCGTGTCGGACACGCTCATGTCAAAGCTCCTATGACAATGAGAAGGGGTTCGGTGCCGTCGCCGGTGTCGTCACGGCGAGCGGTGCCATTGATTTCGCCACGGGTGCCTCACAGTGCTCTGACAGCGGGGCTTGAACCCCGACCAACGCCGGCCAACCGCCCCTCGCGTAGAGGCCGGCGAAGGAACTGTCGTCGACAGGGCTGATTGGCCGAGGAAGTGGCATGGGTGACTTGACCTGCCCTGTGACACCCTGACAGAGGCCTGTGACCGATCGCTTCGACAGTGATGCGACGGGCATCCACCCGCGACCTGTGACAAGGCGTCGGCGACGCTCACAGCGGTCGCGTTTGCGAGCCGGTGACAGTCGCGGCCGGCTCGCGCCGCTGTCACCGCTTTCCGCTGACAGCCTCCGCTTCCCCGTCATGCGCCCTGTGACAGCCGGGAAGCTCTGTCATCGATGACACCCCCACGCCAGTGGCGGAAGCCCGTTGCGCTGGCCACGCCGATGACAGCGGCCCGGCCCTACGCCAGCCGGAGGATCCCTCACAGCGCTGGTCATCGCCATGGTCCATGGCGGTACCCAGAGCCCTCGGTCCGGCGCCATGGAATGGACCGCACCCCCGCACATCACCACTGGCAGTGACTCGATGTGACTGACAGGAACCGCCGATCAGAGTTCCTCACGGAGCAATCGTCGGCACCTGGCGAGAGCTGCGGAAGCGGAACCCTCGATGGTGGGCCCCGTGGGCTGTGTGGGCGGTTGTGAGGTCGGCAAGTGTTCGCCGGGACTCACACGGCCCGGTTTGGGGGTGTCAGCGCTTCATGGCGCGGCGCGGAGCCGACATCCATATGAGCGAGCACACGCCGCACCCGCACCACCCGGCCGAGCCTGTCGAGCCGGCCGATGCCGCACTCGTCGACCTGATCGCCGGCGATCCGCCGGTGCCGATCACGGTCTGGCGCACGGCCCGTACCAGCATCGCGACCGACACCAGCCTGCCCGCCCGTCTGGCCTACCGCCTCGTCGCCGCCTACAGCCGGCCTGGGGAGGCGGTCGTCGACCTCACCACCGACCACGCCTTGGCCGCCACCTGCGCCCGGGGTGACCGCCGGCACCACCGCGCCTGGTTCACCGACAGCTCCACCCTGATCATCGGACCCGCCACCACCGGCCTCCCCGCCGCCGACACCCACCCGCCCGCCACCTCGGGCGAGCCCGAGACCAACGACGGACAGGACCCGCCCGAGCTGGCCGAGTGGTTCGGCGACGACCTCACCGACCCCGACCTGCCCGACACCGACACGCTCCCCCATCTGCCGCAGGACGGCCTATGGGACGCGACCACCAGCCTGGTGGTCGCCTGCTGGCCGCTGCACGAGGCCGACACGCCCGCCCGGGTCCGGCTCGCCTGGCTCCTCGCGGCCTGCGCGCGGCTGCTGCGCCCGGGGGGCTGCCTCGTCCTCGTCGTCGGCGTCCCCGCCGGCGTACAGACCGCGCCGGAGGACTTCGGGCCGCTCGTGGCGGCGGCCTCCCGCGCGGGTCTCGGCTACCTGCAGCACGTCGTCGCCGTCGAGGCCGACACCGACGGGGACCAGTTCGTCTACCACGTCACCGACGAGGAACTGCTCACCCTCGCCCACGCCAATCCGGAGCGGTGGCGGGTCGCCCATCTGAGGGTGCACGCGGACCTGCTGGTGTTCACCCCGCGCCCTTCCCCGACGGCCGAGCCGGGGCGGCACCGCAGGCGCGAGGGCGGTGAGCGCCGTGCCTGAGCAGCACCCCGCCCCCGGACAGCCCCACCCGAACACGCCCCACACCCCCAGCCCCGAAGCCGAGGACTACCAGGGCACGCACCCGGCCGACCCTGAGGTCCTGTCCGTGTGGGCGACCGCCCAATCCACCGGCCCGGTGCAGCGGCGAGGCCGGTACGTGCCGGAATCGGTCAAGCACCCGGCCCGGATGCTGCCGGCGATCGCCGCCCACGCGGTACGCGCCTACACCCGGCCCGGGGACCTGGTCCTGGACCCGATGTGCGGCATCGGCACCACCCTGGTCGAGGCGGTCCACGCCGGCCGCGACGCGTTCGGCATCGAGTACGAGCCGCAGTGGTCGAACATCGCCGATGCCAACATCCGCCACGCCCACGACCAGGGCGCCACCGGACGGGCGTCGGTGATCCGCGGCGACTCCACCCGCCTGATGTCCCTCGTGCCCGCGGCGCTCACCGGGCAGGTGGCGCTCGTGGTCACCTCCCCGCCGTACGGGCCGACCGTCCACGGCCTCGTCCGCCCGGGCGCGGACGGCGTCGTCAAGCACGACGACCGGTACAACGACGGCGAGGACCGGGGCAACCTCGCCTACCGCGACCTGACCGGCCTTGCCGACGGATTCGCCCAGATCCTGGCCGGCTGCGCCACCCTGCTGCGCCCCGGCGGCGTCGTCGTGGTCACCGCCCGGCCGTGGCGCAAGCGCGGCGAGCTGGTCGACCTGCCCAGCGCCGTCATCGCCGCCGGCCTGCGCGCCGGCCTCGTCCCGATCGAACGGTGCGTCGCGCTCCTCGCCGCCGTCCGCGACGGGCACCTCGTCGCCCGCCCCAGCTTCTTCCAACTCCAGCAGGTGCGTAAGGCGAGGGCCGGTGGGGTGCCGATGCACCTCATCGCCCACGAGGACGTCCTGATCCTCGCCAAGCGGACACCGACCGACGGCGGGACCGGGGTGGTCACGTGAACGCGCCCGGCCACCGCTACCTGTCGCTGGGCGCGGGGGTGCAGAGCACCACGCTCCTGCTGCTCGCCGCCCAGGGCACGATCCCCGGGTTCGACGCGGCGATCTTCGCCGACACGTCCTGGGAACCGGCGGCGGTCTACCGCCATCTGGACCGTCTGACCGGCATCGCCCGCAGTGCCGGCGTCGAGGTCGTGCGGGTCAGCACTGGAGACATCCGAGCCGACGCCCTCGACCCGAAGCACCGCTTCGCGTCCATGCCCCTGTTCACCCTGGGGCCCAACGGTGAGCGGGGCATGGCCCGGCGGCAGTGCACGGGCGAGTACAAGATCAAACCCATCAAGGCGGAGGTGCGGCGCCGGCTCGGCTACCCGCATCCGACGCGGGTGCCGGCCGACGTGTGGGCGCAGATGGCAATCGGGATCAGCGTGGACGAGATCGGCCGGGCACGGGACTCCGACGTCGGCTACATGCGCAATGTCCATCCGCTGCTCGACCTGGGGTGGCGGCGGACCGACTGTCTCCGGTTCCTGGCCGAGCAGGGCCTCGGGGACACCCCGAAGTCGTCGTGCGTGGGCTGCCCGTTCCACGACGACAGCTTCTGGGCCGACCTGAAGGCCCACAGCCCGGCGGAGTGGGCGGCGGCGGTCGCCTTCGACCGGGCGATTCGCAACGGTTCCGCGAAGGCCAACGCCGACGGGCACCCACTACGGGGACAGTTTTTCCTGCACAGGGCCCGGGTGCCGCTCGACGAGGTGGTGCTGCGTCCGCGCCCCCGGCCGGCGGACGCGCCCGGCTGTGGGCCGTGGACCTGCCCGCACAACGCGACGACACCCGTCGCCGCAGGCCGTGGGGAGGTGGCGTGAACGTTGCACACGCCACTTCCCCACGAGTCGGCTCGGTCTGCACCGGCTACGGAGGCCTCGACCTGGCCGTCGAGCTGGTGCTCGGCGGCCGGCTCACCTGGTACGCCGAAACCGACCGACACGCCAGCGCCGTCCTCGCCCACCACTGGCCCGGCATCCCGAACCTCGGCGACATCAGCATCGTCGACTGGACCCAGGCAGACCCCGTCGACATCCTCACCGCCGGATTCCCCTGCCAGGACATCAGCAACGCCGGCAAACGCGTCGGAATCACCGGGCAGCACTCCAGCGTCTGGAACCACGTCGCCGCAGCCGTTCGCGTACTACGACCGCAGCTGCTGTTCGTGGAGAACGTCGCCGCCCTCCTGCGACGAGGACTCGACGTCGTCCACGCCGACCTGGCCGCGATCGGGTACGACACGAGCTGGACGTGCCTACGCGCATCCGACATCGGCGCAGCCCACCAACGCGACAGGCTGTTCCTGCTGGCCACCCCCACTCACCGCCGGGGAGGGGGTGCGGACGTTGCCGACACCCTGCGCCCGTGACGGCAAGGGCCCCGGCCACCAGTACGGGCTACCGGACCTGGTCGAGCCGACCGGCACCCGCCACCACCTGCTGCCGACACCGACCGCGGAGACATACGGGTCGAACAAGTCCCCCTCGCCCGGGGCGACCCGCCGGCCCAGCCTCGCCGGTATCGCCGGGCAGTTGCTGCCCACACCCACCGCAGGAGGCAGCACCGGCTCCATGAGCGGCACCAACCGTGACACCGGGCAACCGATCCTGGAACCGGCGGTCTGCGGCAACCTGCCTCAGCGTGGCAAGAAGCCAGCCCCTCCGCCACTCCTACCAACCCCGCGCGCGAGCGACACCGGCACCTCCGGCCGCCGCGCCGGTGCCGGATGGCGGCCGCCGCTGTCGCAGGTGCTGCTCCCCACCCCGAGAGCAACCGACGGCACCAAGGGCTGCCCCGGGCAACGCGGCTCACACGGGGACCTCACCCTGCCGTCGGCAGCGGCGCGAGTGCCGGCCCGGAACCTGCCCACCCCGCGCGCCTCCGACGCGCGAGGACCCGGCCGGCACGGCGACGGCGGCGCGGACCTGCGCACCACCGTCGCCGGACTGGGCCGGCCCGATGCCGACCGGTGGGGCGTCTACGCCGAAGCGGTAGCTCGGTGGGAGGTGTCGCTCGGCCGACCCGTTCCAGAGCCGACCCAACCCGGACAGCACGGCAGACCGGTCCTGGCCCCACCGTTCGTGGAATGGCTCATGGGCCTCGACCCGCAGTGGGTCACCGACCCGGCGCTCGCGTTGCCACGCACCGGCGCACTGCGGGTCCTCGGCAACGGCGTCGTCCCGCAACAAGCAGCCGCCGCGTTGCGGCTGCTGCTATGCCCACACCGGTGGGCGGTGCCGGCATGACCGATCGCACCTCGCTGGACACGTACCGGTACTCGAAGGCCGGCCCGGTCGAGCCGTATCTCGGCGACGTCCGCCAGGTGCTCGCCGCGATGCCCGATGGCAGCGTCGACGCCATCGCGACCAGCCCGCCGTTCTGATCATCGCGGGACTACGGCACCGGTGCGTGGCACGGCGGCATCCCCGCCTGCCCACACCCGCTACCTGCCGGGCAACGCCGACGGGACCCGGATCATCGGCAGGGCACGCAAGGGCCGTACCGGCGGGATCGGCGCGACCGCCCGCCGGTGCGGCACCACCGCTTCCGCGCCGGTGAGTACAGTGCCGAGGAGGTCCGGGTCGAGCCTCGGGCCGGGAGGGGCAGCTTCGTCCCGCTCGGGAACGCTCACAGCGCCGCCCATCGGAAGGAACGCAACCCGGGGGATGTGTGGCGGATTGCGACCCGCCCCTACCGTAGGTCGCACATGGCCCCTTCCGATCGGCCGGCCGCTACAGGCGATCGGCCGCCGCTATACGGACGTCGACATCAGCGCCGCGTTCCACGACGAGATACTGAACCGGCTCGCCCCGCACCTGCCCGAAGGCCTGTCGCGCGAGGAGAGCGGGTGAGCCTGCGGACGGTTACGTTCGCCGAGGTGCCGCACCCACATGCGACACCCGCCTGAGTCCGGCAAGGCGTAGCCCGACTGTCCGGGGTGGAGTGGTGGGGCGCTGTCCGGGTGGCATCCGACGTCGCGGGGCGGAGGGTAGCGCCTCGGTCCGCTTCCGTCCGCTCAAGTACCCACTATATGCGCAAAGGCCGGTTTCTTGGTCGGCCTGTCGGCGTCGATCCTCCCACCCAATGGACGTAGGGTAGTCGTAGCATTTGAGTTCCGTAACGCCGCTTGGGGGTGATGTCGCGCATGTCGCTCGGATGAGCCACCCTTTGAGGGGGCGGTTTGCGGGCGGCGGATGGTCGACCGGGCGGATCTGTGGACCGTTCGTATTGATGTGCGCCAGGTCCGTATCCTGGCCGCGATATCGACGTTGGTCTCACGATGTCGTCACGTGTGCCTCCGGGGTCTACTTCCCGCGACGAGGGTGCCCGGGCACCGCCATCGACCCGTGGGCTAGTGGGCCCTCCGCGTGGCCCCGTTGGCTGGCGGCCCGAAGTCGCCCGACCGCAGCCCTCCGACGAAAGCTGCCCACGCTCCCAGCGAAACCGTGATCACGTCACCCTCAGCCTTGCTGTCGCTGAGGTCAACAGCATCGGCGCGGGCGGTCACGATTACGCAGTTATCTTGCCGACATCGGGAGCTACGACGGGTCCAAGAGGGCTGTTTCGCGCATGCAGCACCCACATTTCCTCCATTAATGCATAATTGTGATGGGAGTTCTATCGCATGCCTACGACGACTGAGCATGATGCTGCTCGGACCCATGTATTGATCGGTGAAGGCGGAGCATGCACGCGAGTGGCACTTCGCAATCCCGCCATTCCATCGCACGGTAATCCGATAACTGCGCTCTGTGCCCACGCTGAGGATATCAGGGCGCTGGGCCGGAGACCATCAGTCGACAGGCACCCGGGACGGGAAGATCCACTCTCTGGTAGCTTGTGGGGTGCCGCCGCCCGCAATTGGCTACCCGCCGGATGCGATCGGCAATTTTCCTTACCTGATTCGCCGAACGCAAGTTGCTTGAGGAGGGTGTAGAGGTAATGACGTTTGGTCAAGGCCCAGCGACCAACCGTAGGCGCCTCCGCGTGGCACTGCGCCGCATCAGGGAGGACCACAAGCTCACGCTTGACGAGGTCCGCCGGAAGATGGAGTGGTCTCTGTCCAAACTGGTCCGGATCGAAGCCGGCGCGGTCAGTATCTCCCCGAACGACCTGAAGGCGCTGCTGCAACTGTACGGCGTCACCGACCCCGCCGAGCGGGAGAACTTGCTCGACCTGGCGCGACGATCCCGGCAACACCACTGGGCTGGTGAGTACCGGGACATCACCACCTCCTCCTACATGGAGTTCCTCGGCTACGAGGACGACGCTGTGCGGATAACCCAGTACAGCCCCATGGTCATTCCTGGACTTCTGCAAACCGAGGAATACTCCAGGGAGATCATAAGGAAGACCGCCGTGGACGACGACGATGCCACCATCAACAGACTCGTTTTACTCCGGAACGCGCGCCAGGAACGCTTCTTCGGCGACAGCCGCGACCGTCACGCAAGATTTATCATCCCGGATACGGTTCTCACCGAACTAACAGGAACCGAATCCGCCGCCCGCCAGCGCGCCCACCTCGTGAAACTGGCCGCCAATCCGCGTGTACACCTGTTCGTCCTCAAGAGCGCCGAAGCTCCCAAAAGGATACTTGGATCCCTGTCCCTGCATGAGTTCCAGTCAGAAGCGGACCCGGACGTCGTATACATCAGTGGCCTGCCGGACCTTGATGGCGCACTGGTGGAAGGCAGCCGGGTCAACAGGTATAAGTCGATCATCGACAAACTGTTGGCCCACTGCCACGACGAGGATGCCTCCGTTTCCATCCTGCGGGCCACGGACTCCTGAACCCGTTTCCGCCGAGCCGTCCATGAGCCCGATGCCGACCCCGTGACCGACGGTGGCCACGGCAGAGGCGGCAGCCCATTGTCCGGAACGCCCCGTCGAGGGGCGGCGGATTCGTGGTCGACCGACTCCCCATCACCCACTCATACGCGATGAACAACACCAATCCCCCGATCACGACCGCCCACGCGGCACGTGACACCGCGTCGCCGGCAGCCGCCACGACGAGCAACTGCACCATCGCGACCGGCGGTAGGGCCTGCGCACACCGCGCGCCGACCGCCGGCCGCAGCCTCGTCCGAATATCCTGGCCCTCTCCACGGCACCTGCGCACTTCCGTCTCGGCCCCGCCCTCCTCTGCGGCGGAACCACTTCTACCCGTCCCTGACCAGAGGAACTTCTGTGGACCTGGGCCACCTGTCCCAAGACGGCGCCCCCGCGCCTTGCACACGCCTGCCATCGTGAATGAACGCTCCTCCGCTAAAAAGCCTTCAGCAATCGGCTCAGGTAGCCCTGCACTTGGCTGCTTTTGACTCTCAACGACGCGAGCGGCACTGCGGTTACGCATCGAACCCTGGACGTAACCGCCTGTACCCAGCCGTCCAAGACGTCAGTGCACCCCCGCCGGACGGGGCATCGGCAAGGAAGAGCCGCCAGCCAATAGACAGGAATCGCCTTCACGTGTGCTGGGCCTGCCAGGGTCGGACGTCCACGGGAAGCGTCGGAGAGGGCGAGAGTGCTCTGTCGCATTGCCGGACCGGTGGCGTGCCGAGTCGTGTCAGCGGTACTGGGCAGCTCGCTCTTGACTGTACGGTGAATGCGACAGCCACCTGCAGCGCGGGCGGGAGGTCATTGGCGAGTGCGCGGTGTTCACGTCTGAGGTCGAGCGTGTCGTCGAGGTCGATCACCTCATGGTCTACCGGCTGTGCAGCGATTCATCCCGCTGCCGGCCGACGCCGCCAGAGGCAAGTGCGCCGTATTCGAGAACGTCCATTCTGTCGGGCGGCATCGTTGCGCTACGGCCCTGCCGCCGCACTGAATGCCCTTCGTGAACGCGCATCGCGATTGACCGATCGTCGCGGAGTGCAACTGATCTGGTTGCGGAACATGAGTCAGTGCATGTGGGCGCGGCGGGACACCGACTAGGGCGATCGAGCCGTAGGGTGCGACGACGTGACGGGCATTGACGCGCTCCAGATGACAGGTTCGACCGGGTTGTCCGCGTATGAGGTGGAGGTCAAGTACCGGGTCGGTGATCTCGCCGCGTTGGAGGCGGCCCTCGCCGCGCGTGGTGTCGTTCTGTCGGTGCCGGTTGTTCAGGATGATCAGGCGTATGCGCGGGTCGGTTGGGAGTACGGCCAGTCGAAGATCGATGTGCCGTTCGCCCGGCTGCGCACCGAACGGGGACGGCATCTACTGACGGTGAAGACGCCGGTGGCCAACGAGCTGTCGTGCGTCGAGCACGAGACCGAGGTGGTCGACCGGGAGCAGATGCACGCCGCGATCCAGCAGCTCGGCTTCTACCCCACGGTGCGCATCCGCAAGACCCGCCGCACGGCCATGCTCGGGCTGTTGTCGCTGTGCGTCGACGAGGTGGATGGCATCGGCGTGTTCCTGGAGATCGAACGCATCGTCGACGCCGGCGAGGCTGGTGAGGGGATCCAGGTTGAGCTGGACCGGTTCGCCGGTGAGCTGGGTGTGTCGCTCACGCGGATCACCGACACCTACGACTCGCTGATCCGGGCGGCGCACGCCGGGGTCTAGAAGAGGGTGGCGGGCTCGATCACCGGCGGTGCGGGGCGTACGTCGAGCGCGTCGACCCGCAGGTCGAGGTCGAGGGTGACGGCGGCGTGGTCGGTGAGGCGTTGTTCCCGGGGTTCCTGCAGGTAGTCGCCGCCGTGGAGGTGGTCGCGGAGTGCGGTGCCGACGTGTAGGTAGTCGAAGCGGTAGCCGTTGCCGGCGCGGCCGAACCAGCTGTGCCGCTGCACGCCGGGGGTGAGGTGGGTGTGCGCGTCGGTGAGCCCTGCGGCGGTCAGCGTGTCGAACAGGGCGTACTCGAATGGCAGCCACACGCCGGGGTACGCCGGTTGGTGGTCGCGGGCGACGACGTTGTAGTCCCCGCCGAGCACGAGGTGTGCCCGCTCGTCGACTGGTAGCTGGTCGAGGGTGTCGGCGAGGGAGGTGAGGAACGCCCGTTTGCGTTCGACCTTGGCGGGGGCGCGGTCGCTGGAGGGCACGTAGACGCCGAGGACGGTGACCGGTGGGTCGGTGTGGACGGTGGCGGCGACGGCCCGGCCGGGGATGCTGAGTCCGGCGGTGATGTCCGGGCGGGCGGTGGTGGGGATCCGGCTGATCATCGCGGTGCCCCGGTCGCCGGGCAGCGGCGGGTGGTGAACCTGGCAGCCGGCGCGGCGGAAGTGGTCGAGCAGGTGGGCGGTGCCGTCGCCGCCGCTGGTCTCGGTGAGCAGGAGGATCTGCTCGGGGCGGCCGGTGAGCCATCGCAGCAGCGCGTCGGCGCGGCGCCGGGAGGTGGCCTGGATGTTCAGCGTCAGGATCGATAGCACGGTGTCGAGTCTTCACGCCGCGGGGCGTTGGGCGAGCATGGGGGCCAGCGTGTCGAGGATGGCGGAGACGACCTGGTCCGGGTCCCGCCCTTCGCAGTCGATCTTCACCTGGTGCCAGGACTGGCGGGCGAGGAAGTCGAACGCCTGCTGGTAGAGCCGCAGCTCGCGTTCGGGTGTGCCGGTAGCCTCCAGGCGGGTCAGCCGGCGGCGCGCGGCGAGGCGGGCGGCGATGACCTGCGGGTCGTCGACGAGGTAGAGGGAGATGGCGGGTTGTAGGACGTACCGGTTGTAGCTCCAGATCTCGCGGAGGTCGACCGCGTCGACGCGTTGCAGCACCAGCGAGGACTGGACGTACCGGTCGGTGACGACGATGCCGCCGGCGTCGAGGGCGGGGATGATCTCGTCTTCGATGTGCGTGGTGCGGTCGGCGGCGATCGCGAGGGCGAGGGCTCGGCCGTGCAGGACGGCCTCGGCCTCCCGTAGGAGGTCTCCCAGGCGGGTGCGGGTGGGCTCGGTCGTCAGGTGCACGGGCTGGCCGGTGCGGTGGCGTAGCTGCTGGGCCAGGAGTCCGGCGATGGTGGTTTTGCCGACGCCGTTGGGTCCCTCGACCGCGATCAGCATGGCGGTTCAGGCTCCGGTGGGTGCGGTCGGGATCAGCGGGAGCCGGATCGCCTCGGGTGGGCACTGCTCGGTGTCCGGCGCGCCGATGCGCTGCCCGGCGGCGATCACCGCGGCGGGGCAGCCCTTGCCGCAGGAGGCGTTGACCGCGCACGCCCCGCAGGTCGGGTTGGCCCCGACCTGGTATCGGTCGTGGAAGCGGTACCGGTCGAGGGCGTCGGCGATCTCCCCGTCGAGGATGTTGCCGATCAGGAACTCGCGGTCGGCGTGCCGGGACTGGGGTGTGCGGGCGGCGAAGACGAGGTAGGGGCAGACGGCGGTGTCGCCGTCGGCGAAGACGTAGATCAGGGTGCCGGCGTCGCAGCCGGACAACGGCAGGGTGTCGTTGGGGAACCGGATCGGCACCAGCTCGACGCGGTCGGCCAGGGCGGCGGTGGCGGCGGCGATCGCCCGCATCGTCTCCTCGGGCGCGGCGAGCCGGCCGTGGGACCTCACGCCCCGGCCGAAGCTCGACAGCGGGTTCATCAGCACGTACGGCGCGCCGAGGTCGGCGGCGAACGCGCACAGCTCGGTGAACTCCTGCGGGCGGGTGAGCACGTTCGGCGTGGACAGGATCCCGTGCAGCAGGCCCGCGTCGGCGAACCGTCGCGTGGTCTGCCGGGTGACGGCGAAGGAGTCGCGGCTGCCCCGGAACCGGCCGTGCGAGGCGGGTCGGAAACCGTCGAAGCTGACGTTGACCCGCACGTTGCCCAGCTCGGCGAGGGCGGTGATCTGTTCGTCGCTGGTCAGGGTGGCGTTCGTGCAGATCTTGACGGGTAGGTCCATCCGCGCCGCCGCGGCGCAGATCTCCAGTAGGTGGGGGTGCGCGAACGGCTCGCCGCCGGTCAACGTCAACCGGGTCACCCGGGCCCGCCGCAGCCGGGGCAGCACGGTGTCGACCATGTCGTCGAGCGTGATGTCGGCGCCGACGTGGGTGGAGGACACGAAGCAGTGGGCGCAGTGCAGATTGCACCGCTGCGTGATCTGCACCAGAGCCTTACGTTCGCCGTCGTCGACCGAGGTCCGGAAATAGCAGGAGCTGGCGTGGGTCTCAACGACCAACCGCTTACTCATGAACCCTCCCAGCAGCCGACCGCTCGCAGGAGGCGTCGGAACCGCCTCGCGGGACTTCCCCGTCCAGTAACCCGGCATCTACTCGTGTCGACCACCCTCGACGCCGATATCCGACACGGCCACATGTCCGGTCGTACCGTCGTGGCCACGATCCCGATCCGCCGCGCCACCAAGATCGAGTCAGCCATGGTCACCGGCGGGAACGACGAGCTCGGGGGCGGCCCACTCTTCCCGGCTCGCCCGAGCCGGATGGAATCGGTGTCGATTCCTCATGTCGACAATGGTCGACACCCCGCCGCAGACCAACACTGAGTTCCGGCGTCGCCGTTCAGCCGCGACGCCACGACCCGTCGGGTCCGGTGCTGGCCAGCCGCTGCCAGAGCCGGCCGGGTCCCCGCCGGCGGTGCAACCGCTGGCGCATCTCATCTGCGACTCAGGGAGGCAGGGTGCGACTCGACGCGTCGGCGGCAGGCCCGCCGGTGGCTGGCCTGCCCGCCCGCCTCGTGCGGGTGTGCGTGGCGCTGGCCGCCGGGGTGGCGGCGGCCGGCCTGGGGGCGGCGACATGGGTGCTCGCGCTGTCGCCGGGTCCTGTTCCCCCGACGGCCGGCGTGGCGCTGGTGTGCGCGGCCGCGGCCAGCACGGCGGCCACCGCAGGCGCGGCCGTGTGCGTTCATCGACTCGCCCGAACGCACGCCTCCACCATGGCGGGCGCCTCGCCTCCTGCCGCCGGGCAGCCGGTGGCCGGTCAGCAGGTGGAGGTGTACGTCGGCCTCGCCCGTCGGCTGCAGGGCCTGGTGCACCGGGAGATCCAGCTGCTGGATGTCCTGGAGGCGCAGGTCGAGGACCCCGACCTGCTCAAGGGCCTGTTCCAGGTCGACCACCTCGCGACCCGCATCCGCCGCTACGCGGAGAACCTCGCCGTGGTCGGAGGGGCGGTGCCCCGGCGGCAGTGGAGCCGGCCGCTGCCGCTGGTCGAGGTACTCCGCTCGGCGATCGCCGAGGTGGAGCAGTACGCGCGGGTGCGGGTCGTGCCACCGGTCGAGGGAACCCTGCAAGGCCACGCCGGCGCCGACGTGGTGCACCTGCTGGCCGAGCTGATCGAGAACGCGACCACGTTCGCGCCCCCGCACACCGAGGTGACGGTGCGGGCCCGGCGGGTCGCCGTCGGCGTGGCGGTCGAGGTGGACGACCGCGGCCTGGGCATGCCGCACACGGAGCAGGACCGGGTGAACGCCCTGCTGGCCGACCCCCACCGGGTGGAGGTCGGCGACCTGCTGCGCGACGGCCGTATCGGGGCGTGGGTGGTCTCGGCGCTGGCCCGCCGCCACGGCATCACCACCAAGGTGCAGAACAACGTCTACGGCGGGGTGCAGGCCGTGGTGATCCTCCCGGCGACCCTGCTCGGGGACCAGCAGACCGACCCTCCGCCCGCCACGGACGCGGCCCTCGCACCCACCCGGGGCGGACCTACACCTGCCGGCGGTAACCCGCCGGCAGGTGTCGCGCCCGCGCCAACCGGTCCGCGGCGCCCCGCGCCCGCACCGCCACCGGCGGGGACACACAGCCGGCACCGCGACGTGCCACCACCGGCCGGCGACGGCACCTGCGGGCAGACCGGCGGGGCGCGGCCCGCGCTGCCGCGCCGTACCCGCCAGGCACACCTGGCGGCGCCGCTCCGTCAGGCCCGCCCGACGACGGCGAACCAGCCCTCCGGGGACCACTCCCCCACCCTGATGGCCGACTTCCTGCGCGGCGCCGCCTGCGCCGCGGCGCCCACCCCGGGCGCGGGCGACGCCCACCGACCTGTGTGACAAGGAGCCTGTCCGTGACGACCACGAAGCCGTCCTCCCCGGAACTGGCCTGGCTGCTGGCCGGCCTGGTGCAGCGGGTGCCGCACACCCGCAGCGCGTTGCTGCTGTCCTCCGACGGGCTGCCCCGGGCCGCCCACGGCCTCGCCGACGACGGCGCGGACCACCTGGCGGCGATCGCCTCCGGGCTGTTCTCCCTGACCCGCAGCGCCGGGGAGATGTTCGACGCGGGCGGCGGCGTGCGGCAGGTGGTGGCCGAACTCGACGCCACGCTGCTGTTCGTCACCGCCGCCGGCGACGGCGCCGTGCTGGCGGTGCTGGCCGACCGGCAGGCCGATGTCAGCGTCCTCGGCTACGAGATGTCCCAGATGGTCAAGAGCGTCCGCCCGTACCTGGCGACACCCGTGCGCGGCGTCGTCGCGTCCGCCGTCGCGCCGTGATGTCCGACGCGCATCAGGAGACGTGGGTCGACGACGCGGCGGGACGCCTGGTGCGCCCATACACCGTCAGCGCGGGACGGACACGGCCCACCACGGCGATGGACCTGCTGTCGTGGGTCGTCGCCACCGGCGTACGTCCGAGGGCGCGGCTGGAACCGGACCACGACGTGGCGCTGCGGCTGTGTGGGGCGGCGACCACAGTCGCGGAGATCGCCGCCCGGATGAGGCTGCCGGCGGCGGTCACGAAGGTCGTCCTGTCGGACCTGGTGGCCGTCGGCGCGGTCCGCACCCGCCCACCCAGCCCGGCCGCCGACCCGACCGACCGATCGATCCTGGAGAGGCTCCTTGCCGGCCTACAGCAACGACTCTGACCGGACACCGCACGCCCTCAAGATCCTCATCGCGGGTGGGTTCGGGGTCGGGAAGACCACCTTCATCACCGCCACCAGCGAGATCCCGCCGCTGTGCACCGAGGAGCTGATCACCGCCGCCAGCGTCGGCACCGGCGACCTCGCCGGGGTGGAGACGAAGACGACCACCACGGTGGCCCTGGACTTCGGCCGCATCACCATCGACCCCGACACCGTGCTCTACCTGTTCGGCACGCCCGGGCAGGACCGGTTCTGGTTCCTGTGGGACGAACTGTGCCACGGCGCGCTCGGCGCGGTGGTCCTGGTCGACACCCGCCGCCTGCCGGACTGCTTCGCCGCCGTGGACTTCTTCGAGTCCCGCCGCACCCGGTTCCTGGTCGCCGTCAACGAGTTCGACGGCGCCTACCGGCACGACCCCGCAGAGGTCCGTGCCGCCCTGGGCCTGCGCCCCGAGGTGCCGGTCGTGACATGCGACGCCCGCCATCCCCGGTCCGCGACCGCCGTCCTGGTGACGCTGGTGCGCACTCTGCTCACCCCACAGCCCTCCACAGCCACCAGCCCTCATCTCACCCCGGCAGGCAGCCCGACATGACCAACGACGGTTTCGTACCCGCACCCCTCACCCCGCCCGACCCGCAGGCGCCGCAGCGAATCCAACGCCTGCGCGCGCTCGGGCTCGGCCAGCCGGAGCGGGAGTTCGACGACTTCGCCCGCAACCTCGCCGACATCACCGGCACGCCCTGGGCGATGGTGAACTTCCTCGACGACGGCGGCCAGTTCTTCGCCGGCCTCTACACCGGCAGCACCACCCAACCCGGGGTGTCGACACCGGTCAGCGCCCGGGAGCCGGGCCGGTGGATGCCCCGGGACCAGGGTTTCTGCCCGCACGTCGTCCATCGGCGCCGCGCGCTGGTCCTCGACGACGTCTGCGCCTACCCGCGGTTCGCCGGCAACCCCGTCGTCGACCAGCTCGGCATCCGCACCTACATGGGCGCCCCGCTGATCGACGACACCGGCGTCACCCTGGGCACCGTCTGCGTCGTCGGCCCCGAGCCCCGCAGCTGGGGCCAGGAAGGGCTCACCACCATCAAGACGTGGGCCGCCAACCTGGCCGCCCGGATCAACCAGCGACAACCCGGCAGGTAGTCAGGCGCGGCTCCCGGCCCACCTGCGGACGCCGGCGAACCTCGCCGCCACCGGTCGACAACCCACCCCCAACCCGCACTGCGACCCCCGACCGGCGGGGGTGCCCGTGGGCGACTCCCGAGGAGAGCGGCAGATGGTCGACGGCTACCCCCTCACCCCCCGCCACACCCGCCTGCGGGACACGGTCCGCGCGTTCGCCGAGGCCGAGGTCCGACCCCGCATCACCGAGCTGGAGGCGGACCGGAACGTGGCGCGGGACCTGTCCCGGCAGATCGCCCGCCAAGGATGGCTCGGCGTCACGATCGACCCCACCCATGGAGGACTCGGGCTGGGCCACCTCGCCAAGACGATCATCATCGAGGAACTGTCCCGGGTCTCGGCCGCCATGGGCGCCATGCTCCAAGCGTCCCACCTCGGCACCGCGAAGATCATCCACTTCGGCGACGACACACAGAAGCGGACCTGGCTGCCCGCCATCGCCGCCGGCGCCTGCCTGCCGACCATCGCCGTCACCGAACCCGGCTCCGGCAGCCACGTCCTCGGCATCACCACCACCGCCGTACGCGACGGCGACGACTACCTCATCACCGGCACCAAGACCTTCGTCGGCAACAGCCACATCGGCGACCTGCACGGCGTCGTCGCCCGCACCCGGCCCGGCACCCGCGGACTGTCCGCCTTCCTGATCGAAGCCGACCGGCCCGGCGTACGGCTCACCCCGCACCAGCCCAGCATGGGACTGCACGGCTTCAGCTTCGGCGAGATCACCTTCGACAACTGCCGCGTCCCGGCGGCCAACCGGCTCGGCGCCGAAGGCGACGGCCTCGACGTCGCCTACTCCTCCAGCGTCCTGTACGGCAGACCCAACCTCGCCGCCGTCGCCCTCGGCATCCACCAGGCCGTCCTCGACACCACCACCGCCTACGCCACCAGCCAGCACCGCTACGGCAAACCCCTGGCCGACCTGCCCACGGTGAAACAGCGCATCGGCGCCATCCAGTCCCGGCTGATGGGCGCCCGCCTGGCCGCCTACCACGCCGTACACCTGCTCGACAGCGGGCGACCCTGCGACGCGGAACTCGTCAACGCCAAACTGATCAACGCCGAACACGCGATCGACTCCGCCCGCACCGCGATGGAGATCCACGCCGCGCACGGCCTCCACCCCGCCCAGTCACCCATCGAGCGCTACCTCCGCGACGCCCTGCACATCGTCGCCCCCGCCGGCACCTCGGACATCCAACTCCTCCGACTGGCCGAACACGCCCTCGGCACCACGAAACAACCCTGGTCAACCCGGTTCCGCTCCTCCGCCGCCCGGCCGAACCGACAACGCGGCGCGGTGACGCCGGCACCGCGGGCAGAAACGAGCGGAGCGGGTTCCCCCGCGTGCTGACCTCCCGCACCCTCGCCAGCGACCAGCCCACCCTCACCTCCCGCACCGGCCCAGACGCACTGACCGACGCTTCGATGCGACGTCCCGTCACCGCCGCCCGGGTCGGCGGCAGGGCCACCGTCCACCCCGCGGGGCAACGCCGCGCATCGGCCAACGGTGGAAACGCTCATCCGGATCCTCGACAACCCGGCGGCCTGCCGCCCCGAAGGCGGGGCGTCGACCCGGCCGCGCCAGGGCTGCGCGGTCCACGCACGCCATCACCCGGGTCGCACCGCAGGAAGGCAGGAAAGTGAGGGACTCACGACCGGTCGAGAAGCTGCCACCCTTGCGGGACTACCAGCAGGAGGCCGTCGAAGCGATCGTGAAGGGCCAGGCCGATGGCGGTCGTGGCCAGTTCCGGGCCGCCTGCGGCAGCGGCAAGTCCCTCGTCGCGGTGCACGCCGCCGCCCGGCTCTGCCCGACCGGGCTGGTGGTCGTGGCCTGCCCGTCGCTGCCCCTGCTCGCGCAGACCCTGACGGTGTGGGCCGCCGCCGGCATGGCGGCGCAGGTACTCGCGGTGTGCAGCGACGACACCGTCGCCGACACCGCGGCGCGCACGACGGACCTCCGCTGTCCGGTCACCACCCGGCCGGACGAGATCGCCGACTGGGTCCGACGGACCCCTACCGGCCGGATGCGGCTCATCCTGGTCACCCACGCCTCCATCGCTGTGGTCGGCGAAGGGCTGCACGCCGCGGACACCACCGCCAGCCTGTTCGTCATCGACGAGGCGCACCACACCGCCGGATGGCCCGGCAAACACGTCGCCCTCGCGCACCGCGACGAACACCTGCCGGCCCGCCGGCGGCTGTACATGACCGCCACACCACGAATCCTCAGCAGGCGACGCCGCGCAGGCGGTGAGGACGTGTTGTCGATGGACGACGTGGACGTGTTCGGCCCGGTCCACTACAGCTACCCGTTCGCGAGCGCGATCGCCGACGGCTGGCTCGACGACTACCGCATCGTGGTCATCGGCGTCGCCTCCACGGACGCGCTGTCGACCCTGCGCCGCCTCGACCCCCACGCCGTCGCCCATGCCGGCGCGGCACCGCTGCGCACCGCGGTGGTGCAGACCGCGCTCGCCCGCGCCGCCGCCGAGTTCGGCCTTCGCCGCGTGCTGGTGTTCACCCCACGGGTGGCCCAGTCCCAGGAGTTCACCCGCACCCTGCCGGCCACCCTGGCCGCGCTGCCCGAGCAGGACCGTCCCAAGGGCCGCCTCACGGTCGGGCACGTCGACGGCACCCAGACCATGGCCCAGCGGCAGATCCATCTGGCCAACCTCGCCCACCCGCCCGAGGACGGCTGGACGGTGATCTCCAACTCGCGGTGCCTGGGCGAGGGTGTCGATGTGCCCGCCGTCGACGCCGTGGTCTTCACCGCCCCGAAGGAGTCCGAGCCCGACGTCATCCAGGCCGTCGGCCGGGCACTGCGCCGCAACCCCGCCGGGTCCGGCATCGCCACCATCCTCCTGCCGGTCCTGCTACCCGACGACCCAGCCGAGACCGCCCGCGATCTCACCGCGGACCTGACCGAATGGACCACGCTCCTGCAGGTGCTGCGCGCGCTGCGCGCCCACGACAACGGCCTGGCCGCCGACCTCGACACCCAACGGACCAGGGTGTCCACGGGCGCCGCGACGCTGCCGCCGCGGCTGCTGGTCCGTCTCCCCGACGGTCACGACTGCGAGGACCTGCTGCGGGCACTCACCGTGCGGGTGCTGGAGGAAACCACCTCGGAGTGGATCGTCGGGTACGCCGCCCTGCGGGCGTTCCACGCCGACCACGGACACCTGCGGGTGCCCGTTGGACACGTACGCCACGGCGTGCGCCTGGAACGCTGGGTCGCGCGGCAACGCGCCGAGTACGAGGCACGCCGGCTCCCCCAGGACCGGGTCCAGCACCTCAACGACATCGGCTTCGACTGGACACCCATGACGCGGGCCTGGCAGCGGGGCATCGCCGCCGCCACCGCGTTCCGCACCGAACACGGCCACCTCGACGTGCCCACCGGCCATATCATCGACGGACTCGACCTCGCCCTGTGGCTAGGACAACAACGCGGCTACCACCGCAAGAACACCCTTCCCGACAGCCGGGTCGCCGCCCTCACCGCCCTCGGGATCGACTGGACCGTCAAACGCCCCTCCTACCACGACGGCTTCACGGCCCTGCAGCACTTCCACGCCACCCACGGCCACATCCAGGTCCCGTACGGCACGACCGTCAACGGCGTCAACCTCTACGACTGGCTCGCCGCCCGACGCACCGACCACCGACTCGGACGCCTTGACGACGACCGCATCCGTAGCCTGGAAAGACTCGGCATGCAATGGTCGATCCGAACCGCCGCCTGGGAACGCAACCTGGCCACCGCCACCGCGTTCTTCCAGCGCGAAGGACACCTGCACCCGCGCAGAGGCCACCGCGAAGGCGGCATCGACCTCTCCCGGTGGATCCACGCCCAGCGCATCGCGCGACGCGACGGCAAACTCCCCCAGGACCGCATCGCCGCGCTCGACGTGATCGGGATGCGCTGGGAGATCGCCAGCGGCTGGACCGGAGTGCACCAGGTCACCGCGAGCCGGAATGGCCGCACCAGCGGCGACAGCGACCCCGCCCAACCCAGCCCCGTGCCCCGCGATCCGAGCGGGTCGGCTGCGCGGCTGGGGCCCGGCGTCTCGCCCCGAACCGCAGGACAGCGGCACCAGTCCTCACCACCATCCACCACGTCTGAAGGGACCCGCTGATGACGCGCCTGGGGATCGCGACCTACAACTACGAGGCGGGCGGCTACCGCGACGGCACCTTCGACATGCGGCCCCTGCGACAGACGTTCGCCGCCCTCGACGTCCCGCCCGCGATCATCCTGTTCTGTGAAGCCAAGTACTACCGGCGACACCAGCACGAAGGGCTACGCCTGGCCGAGAGAGCCCTCACCGAGGCCCTCCATACCCCCTACACCGGGCTCCTCGGCGTCAGCCAGCACGGGCCCATCCCACCTGCCATCTTCTACAACGCCAGCTTCGTGACCCACCTGGTCTGGCCCGGCGACGACCCGCACGATCCCGACGTCTTCGCCGACAAACGCAACGTCGGCCGGTTCCGGGTCAACACCACCGGCGCCGAGTTCGGCGCCTGGGTCGCCCACTTCACCTCCCACAGCGGTGCCGCCCGTTTGGAAGAGGCGAAACTGATCGACCGCTACGGCAACGACCCGCTCCCGTTCATCGGCGGCGGCGACCTCAACTCCACCGCCAGCGGCCCGCATCTCCCCCAACGAAACTGGCAGGCCGCGAACCACCACACCCGCACCCACAAAGGCAAACGGATCGACGACGGCACCCCCGACGGGCACTGGGAAGCCGACACCGACGCCCTCGACCACCTCATCGGCCGATGGGACCCCACCACCAACCGCCGACTCGACGGCGCCGGCTACCACGCCGCCGCCGAACTAGCCTGGCTCGCCAACCCCGACTTCGCCATCGCGCCCACCATCATCGACAAGCCCGGTGAAGGCGGCCCCGACCTCATCGACTACCTCCTGGTCAACAACGCCATGCGCCCACACGTCATCCCCAGCAGCTACCACGTCCACATCCCCGACGGGCCACCCTTCCCGTCAGACCACCACCTCGTAACCGCCACCATCGACCTGTAACGGCACCGGCAACCCTTCGAGCTGGACCCGAAGCCCTGCATCGCCTTCGCTATCCCATGGAGGACTGCGACCACACGAGTCGTGTCAGGCTTCCAACGCACTGGCACCGCATGTGGTCCACACGACGAGGCTCCAGCCGCCCGAACCGGTCGGCGAAAGATCCGAGCAATCCGGGTAGCACGTGCTTCCGCCCGGCAACGGCTACGCTATAGCACGCGATGGCCGCCGCAGAACCAGACGTCGTGCCCACAACACGCAGACAACACACGGCGGCCATCTCGCGCCCCCCAGTGTTTCGGTCCGACCCTGCAGCCCCCTCGCCTTGCTCAAGGGAGTGCCCGTGCCCAACTATCTGCAGTCGCTCATGACCCCGCTGGTCACGATCCACGCGGACGCTATGTGCAGCGACGAATCGGGCCCCGGGCAGGGAGGCTGGGCGGCCGTATTGCGATATGGAGATCGCACCCGTGAGATATATGGAGTGGAGTCGGGCCTGCCCATCGGCGACCTACATATCCTAGCGGTGGTAAACGGACTAGAGGCGTTGACTCGGCCAGTCCAGGTATGCGTACACTCGCCGGGTGCCTGCCAGGCGATCGAGGAACCGCCGACGGCGACCCCCGAGCTGCTTAGCAGACTCGCTGAACAGCACGAACGCCACGACGTGGCATGGATTCCGGACGCCGCGCCATCAAACCACAGCGATCACGACCGAGCCCGCCAGTTGGCACGGCGAGACAAGAGGGTCACAGCGGATCAGATCAAGCCTCTGCTTCGGCACACTATCGAGGAGGCGCTGGACAATTTTCTCGCCGAGCAGCGAAAGTTTCTTTCTGAGGACACCTTGGAGAACTACGAGTCCGTCCTCGGCTTCTTTCGATACAGCTTGAACGAGTACGGCCAGATGGACCTTTTCGAAGAGGACGAAAAGCGCCTCTTCGAGGATAATTATGCCCGCCCCGGCGGCAAGACCTTCTGTCAGATTTTCGGGCCAGAAAGGATCCCGGGCGCTATGGGTATTTTTCTCAGCTTCTACTCTACTCGAAAGTGCATTATGCCTCAGGGGAATCTGAATGCGGCCGGACCCGCCGCACGCAGGCTCGCGAACTGGCTGGGCATTCAGAGCTATGGTATCCCGGCAGTGGACGTACGGCGAATGCTGGAGGACGCCGAAGAATTCGCGTCTGCCCAGAGATTCCGAAGGAAGTGGAACGATCTCTGCGAGGCCGGCCTTGAGTTCGACGAACCGGAAGTCGAGGAAAATTTCGCCGGTTCATTACGCATCGGGGCCGTCGAACCCGGCGTGATCCACTTCGAGGAGCGTTACGAGGACCGCGAACAGGAAGATCTCAGTTCCGCCCTTAGCCTGAGTGTCAGTGTTCCCCGGGAGATTAGCGACCTGGCAAGACCTGGTTGGGGAATCTACCTAGAGGCGATCTTGGTCGAAGACAGGTGGCTTGCATCGGAGATCGGCAATATTCATCTAGACGGCGGCTGAGTGGCTGAGGTCCAACCCGGTCGATCACCCGCGACAAGCCACTATGGACGCATAGTCGGCGTCGATCCACGCCTGGGGTGAGCCAGACACGACCCCGGGTGAAGTACTTCGATTTCGGTTAGGGCCATGCGGGAATGGATGCCCCATTTCGAGCAGGTCGGCCATTTCGCCACACGGACTGGAACGTGAAACCGTCGGTACTGATTCGAACGCGAAGCAAGCGTCCAGTCAGGCGGACAGGGTCACTCCGATTGGCAGGCCAGTCTGTTCAGGATCGCCGCGCCGTAGCTGGTCACGTCACCGGTGCCCATCGTCAGCACCAGGTCGCCGCGCCCGGCCATCCGCCCGATCACCCGGGCGGCGTGGTCGGGCCCGAGGGGCAGGCAGTAGGTGCCGTCGCGGAGTCGGGTCATGATGGCGGTAGGGTCCACCCCCGGCCGGGCCTGCGGCGCGGTGTCATGTACGTCGAGCAGCAGGACGTAGTCGGCGTTGTCCGCCAGTGCCCGCCCGATCCGCTCCCCGAAGGCGAGGACGCGGGCGTGTCCGGAGGGCTGGAACACCACGAACACCCGGCCTCGGGTCAGGGTGCGTGCGGCTTGCAGGTCGGCGGTGATCTCGTGCGGATGGGCGGCGTAGGAGTCGACCACCGTCACCCCGGCCCGGGTGTCGACGTGTTCGAACCTGCGGCGTACCCCGGCGAACGTGCACAACGCTCCGCTCACCTCGGCGGGGTCGAGTCCGAGGGTGACCGCGCAGGCCATGGCCGCCGCCGCGTTGGCCAGGTGATGTCCCGCCGGGGTCGACAGGGTCAGCCGGACCTGCGTGCCATCCGGCATCCGTACCGTGGCCGACGCGCTCCACCCCTCTGCGTGCATGTCGAGGAGCCGGACGTCCGCCGTCCGGTCCCGGCCGAAGCGCAGCACCGTCAGGTCGGGTCGCTCGGCGGCGATGACGTGAGCGGCCACCGTCGAGCCCACACAGTCGGCGTTGACGACCAGGAAGCCGTTCACAGCGGTCCGGCAGCCGAACGTGACGTAGGCGCGCAGCAGATCAGCGTGGCTGGAGAAGTGCTCCGGGTGGCTGGTCACGTTGGTGATGACCGCGGTCGACGGGGTCAGGAAGTGGAACGACAGGTCCGACCCGTCGGCCTCGGCGACCAGCAGCTTCGATCGGCCGAGCTGCGCTCCGGAGCCCGGGCCGGTCAGGTCGGCGCCGATCAGGTAGGTCGGGTCCTGCCCGCAGGTCCGCAGGATGTGAGCCAGAGCGCCGGCGGTGGTGGACTTGCCGTGCGACCCGGCCACCGCTACCAGCTGCCGCCCAGCGGCCAGCCTGTCGAGGACCTGCGCCGGGTGCACCACCGGGATGCCGGCGGCACGCGCCGCACGAACCTGCGGCATGTTGCGTGCGCTCGCCGGGCAGACCATGCAGCTCGTGCCCTCGACATGCGCCACGTCATGGTCCGGGTACACCCGTACACCGGCCGTCCGCAGCCCTTCGAGGATGGCCGAGTCGCGTACGTCGCTGCCGCTGACCTGGTGGCCCGACTCGGCCAGCAGCCGGGCCAGGCCGGACATGACCGGCCCGCCCACGCCCACGATGTGCGGGCGGGCCAGATCTATCGGACCGGTGTGGACCGCCCCGATGCTCGGGTTGCCAGGGATCGTGTCGGTCATGGTGCCGTGTCTCCTTCGACAAGCCGACGGGCCGGTGACACGAACGGAGGTGCGAGGAGCCGCCATCCGTCCGCTCCTTGCGTGGCCGAGATGGCGTCGGGTCGCCATCTCGGCCACGCGGGTCCAATCGATCCGCGTCGTCGATCCGCTGGCCTCACCGACACAGCCGCCCTTGGCCGCCGGTGCGCCATCCCGCCTGCCGTCGCGGTACTGACTGCCCCGGCGCCCATCGCCGAGCGGTTCGATACCGAACCCGGGCACCTGCCGACTCTGACGCGGTGGGGTCGCGACGGAGAGGCAGCTGCCTCCTCCCAGTGCAATCCTCCGAGGCGATGTCGAACAGAGCCGACAACCGATCTCGACATCCCACCGGACACATCGATCTTGCTCCGGTACTCCAGTCGGCGGTGCTTGAACGAGGCGGTCACGCATCCGCGGCCTGCCTACGCGCCGGCGCGGCCGCGGCCCTGTGATCGCACCGGACCGAGAGCGTCATGGGATGCGCGCCTTCCGGGCGCGGGTAGTTCATATCGACTTAGTTCTATCAGGTGCCGGAATTTATCGAAGCGCGGAAGCCGACAGGGTGACAGGGTGAAGGGCGGGACCATGTCGCTGACCGACAGCATCGGTGATGACCTGCTGATGTGACCCCCTGAGACCGGGCACCTCCTGACTTGGCACCCTGCCGAGGAGGAGGAAACCGCTGTGGCTCGACAGAGCAAGCACCCCGAGGAGTTCCGCTGCCAGGCTGCGGCGCTGGTGCCCGACTCCGGTCGCACTATTCGGGATGTGGGCCGGGAGTTGGGCGTTAACCACGAGACGCTGCGCAACTGGGTCGACCGGCTGCGGCAGGAACGCGACGGCGGCCGGGCCAGCGACCCGGCCGCTGACGAGCGGGCCGAACTGATTCGCTTGCGGCGGCAGATCGCCCAGCTGGAAACGGAGCGGTG
This sequence comes from Micromonospora sp. WMMD712, assembly GCF_029581295.1. Classification (NCBI taxonomy): domain Bacteria; kingdom Bacillati; phylum Actinomycetota; class Actinomycetes; order Micromonosporales; family Micromonosporaceae; genus Micromonospora; species Micromonospora sp. WMMD712. Next base: position 5,276,701 of record NZ_CP120743.1, on the reverse strand, counting down.
AGCCGGACCGACGCGTACGGTTCACCGACGCGGAGAAGACCGCCCACCCGGTCCGTCTGCCCTGCCGGCTCCTCGGCGTCCCCACAGCGCCTTCTACGACTGGCTGCGACAGGGACGCCGTCGTGCCCACGAGCGGGAACGCCACGACCGCCAGCGCGTCGAAATCACCCAGCAAGCATGGTCAGAGCACCGCGGCGTCTACGGAGCCCGACGGCTCACGGCCGTACGTACGCATGGCGTCCGGCTCGACATCGACGTCGAGCGCGTATCCCGCCATGCCGGGAAGGGCTTCCACGTCCAGCCCCGGCGGTGGGTCGTGGAACGGACCTTCGGCTGGCTGTTGCAGCACCGACGGCTCGTCCGTGAATACGAGACCCTTCCTCAACGAACCCAGGCAGTGATTCATTGGGCTAGGACTAACACAAGAGCCTCTACCTCACCGGAGAATCCACCCCGACCTGGCGGAACGAAACCACCTAATCGGACTAACCTCGCCAGGCTGGATCAGACGCCCTCTTGGGGAGCAGCCGGTCACCGTTGTGCACCCGGACGGCGGCTTGGCCGGCGAGTGCGTCGCGGACGTTGACCGCGATGACCTGGCCCAGCTCGGTAGCGACCCGGTCAGCCGGCCACCAGCCGACCTCCGAGCTGGTCTCGGTCGACGCCGGCTCACCATCCACGATGTGTGCCCGGAACACGAGCGCCACCGTGCCGGACCCTACGTCCTGATACACCCCAGTCAGTCGTTCTGGCTCCACCACCACGCCGGTCTCCTCTTCTACCAAGCGGCGTATGCCGGTCGGGATCGGCTCATCGACGCCCAGGACGCCGCCGGGCACTTTCCAGAGACCGGTGTCCCGGCGCCGCGCGACGAGGACCCAGCCGCGATCGTTCGTAACGACAGCGGTGACGGCGATCGTGTGACGGCCCGGCTTGAGCGGTGCCGGGACTCGGATCGGGCGTTCCCTTGTCCGCAGCTGTTCGACGAGCGTGCGGAACTCGTCCCGTGCGGCATCGCGGTCGCCACCTTCAAGCAAGATGTCGGCTAGCTCGTCCACCGGCCAGGTGACGAGTGCGCCCTGCCGGGCGAAGTACAGCCCCACGGAGCGGAGCTGGTATGAGTCGGCTTTGTCGAGCCAGGCCGAGGTGAGCAGCTTCCACACCCAGAGACGGGACGTTGCAGTTTTGTTGGTGGCGATGGCGGTGTGGACGTCGATCAGGGTCCCTCCGGCGGGGCCGGTGATGACCAAGTCGTTGCCGGTCCAGTGGTGGAGGAAGGTGGGGCCGGCATATCCGAGAGGCTGACCCGGTGGCGGGTCGCCGGCCAGCCGACGCAGCTCGGCGAGCGCTCCGGACTCGTCAAGCCGCCGGGTCAGCGCGACCAGTTCGTCGGTCGTCGCGTCGTCTATGGCTGCGGTGTGCAGCTGCTCCACGGTGGGTACGCCGTTCCGGAAGAGCCGGAACAACGGCTCGTCGAGGTAATCGTTTCGGTAGGCATAAGCGAATGCAGCCAGCAAGGAGCACAGGCGGGACAGTCCCTTTTCCGAGCCGAGCCGACCGGGTGACGCGTGTGCGGCGAAGTATGCGCGCATCCGGTCGAAGAGATCGGCCAGCATCGGCTCGGCCTGATAGTTCTCATGGTAGTACGGGTCTGGTACGAATGCCGAGCCGGGGCCAACGTCCGTCCAGCCGTCCGTGACGGGACGGAGATCCAATGCCCTGCGCCGCTCGGTCGGTGACAATTCGGCGTGGGTCGGGTATCGGGCAGCCTGGCAGTGCGCCCAGTCCCTGCTCACCAGACCGGTGCTCACCAGGCCGAGCAATGCAGCGTAGGGCGGTGCCGCTTGGACCAGCACGGCCATTCGAATACTGAATGCCCGGTTGACGTGTGACCAGTGACGTTTCTCGACCCCGTCCGCCGGCCGTACGGCGTCCCGGTTACGGGTCTCCGCAGAGATCCGGCCAGCAACTTCCTTCGAACCGGTGAACCGTTCGACGCACCACGCGCCCAACTCGCCGCGGTACAGGTGCGATATCAGCGACACCCGCCAACCTTATCGACGGGTGATCCGAGTAAACAACCGGACGAACGCTCCTGCCACCAACGTTCACGTGTTTGGATCAGGTTGCCCTTGGAGCAGCGGGTTGGCCCAGCAGTGTCTGTGTGCGCCGACGATGAGGGAGCGTTCACGGCCTTGGGCAGCGAAGGCCTCGGGGCCGGCGACTGTCGGCGTTGCCCACTCAGACATAGGCTGACCCATTCTTCGTAAGCAGAAACAAGATCATCAGGGGCGTCGAGGGGGTCAGCCGGAGTCGATCATTCGAGGACTCCCATGATCCTGGCCCTACGTGCCGTGCAATCCCGCTGAGACCCGCCTGCCGCCGGAAGGCTGGACGCCCAGCACCAGCCCGACAGGGCAAGGGTGCCGCCATAGCATCCAAAACCGATTCAATATGCCCGATATGACTTAATATTCACTATTTTTCTCTAGCGCGTCAAGAGTTATGTGAAATGAGAGTTGACGGACCGCCGAAGACAACGCTCCCAGTGCGGTTACACGCCGGCCCTGATCGACAGAAGAGCCGGAAGCCCCGAAGGGTGACAGCAATCCCGCGTGGTGCAGAATCGGCGGGTGCTGATGGTGCCCGAACCGATCTCTCCCTCCACCAAGAGCGCTGCCGAGGTCGCCCTCTACCGGGGGTTGAAGCTGCTCGATGCCGGTTGGAGCGTGGCCCTGCACAGCCTCAACCTGCCCGAACATTCCTGGAAGCGGGTCAGCGAGGTTGACTTCGTGGTGATCGGTCCACGGGGCGTCTATGCACTTGAGGTGAAGGGCGGTCATATCGGCTGCACGAACGGGGTCTGGACCCACCGCGACCGATTCGGAGCTGAACGGCGCCGCCGCGAGAGCCCCTTTGCGCAGGCCAACGATGCGATGTTCGTCCTGCAGCGGCGGTTGGAAGACATCGTGGGTCATCAGACCATGCGGCATGTGCCGATCGGCTACGCCGTCGTCGCGCCCGATTGCAACCTGTCGTCCCAGGTCTCGGTCGAATGGGACGAGGAGATGCTGATCGATCGCAGGCAGCTCGATCGTCCGGACGGGCTGCAGCGCGGCCTCGGGCGGCTGGCTGCATACTGGCGCGCGAAACCCGGGGCGCGCGACAGGACACTCGACGAGTCGTTGATCAATACGATTGTGCAGGCCCTGCGTCCTACCTTCGATACGGTGCCGACCCTGCGACAGATCGCGTCGGCTGCGGAGGCCGACCTGGTGGCACTCACCACCAACCAGTACCGAACACTGGACGCCTATGCGCGCAACCCGCGCACTCTGGTCGAGGGGGGCGCCGGAACCGGCAAGACGATGCTGGCCGCCGAACTCTGCCGTCGTGCGGCCGCGGCCGGGCTACGTGTGCTGTTCACCTGCCGCAGTCAGGTGGTGGCCGGATTTGTCCGCCATCAGGCGGGAATGCAGGCGGTGCAGGTGGCGGCTATCGCCAACCTGCCAGAAACCGGTGCCAAGCTTGTTGACGTGATCGTCGTCGATGAAGCGCAGGACATCGTCAACTTCACCGACCTGTCCCGGCTGGAGAAACTTCTGGTCGGCGGTCTGGCTGACGGCTCATGGCATCTGTTCCTCGACAGCAACAACCAGCGAGGGCTTGTCGGTTCCTGTGACGACGAAGCTCTCTCCTACCTGCGCTCCCTGCGGCCCACCGAACTCGTGCTGCGGGACAACTGCCGCAACACCCGGCAGATCGTGGCCGCGACCCGCCGCGCCACCGGAGCGGACACAGGCGTCTCATCAGCCGGCGACGGCCCCCAGGTGACCGTGGTCGTGGACCCGGATCCAACCCGGCAGGTCGCTGCGGTCGTCGCCGAGCTCGACCGGCTGGACGAAAACGGGATCCCGGCCACGGACATCACCTTGCTGTCCCCGCTTCCATTGCAGGATTCGCTGTTCTCGCGACTGCCGGCGCGGTGGCGGAGTCGTATCGACGTCCTCGATCTCAGCAACCTCCGACGCCCGTCCCGGGGGCGGGTTGCCTTCGCCAGAGTCGGGGACTTCAAGGGACTGGAGAGCCGGTTCGTCCTTCTAGGTGATGTCGACAGGGCAGTACCGGAGCGCACTCGCAGTCTCTACGTCGGCATGACCAGGGCCAGGGTCGGGCTGTGGATTGTGATCGGCGAACAGCCCGGCGGATCGGAGATCGACCTGTGAGTTCCAGGCCATCGACCAGGGACAGGGCGCAGGTCCTCGCCTACCTGCACCAACAACTCATCGGCCCTTGGGGCGGTGAGGGTGAGGTCTTGGGTGAACGCCCCGACCGCCGTTACCTCAGCGGTATTCTCTTCCCCCGGGAGGCTCCCCTGGATGCTGACACGGGCGACGACATCGTGGACGACGTGCCCGTCTCCGGGTCGGTCGACGAGCCGGACGAGGACCCCGTCGCGCTCGCCGGTCAGCTACTACCGGCCTCCGTCGGACTCAGTTTCGTCACGTCCGCTTGGGCGCCACTACGCATCGAGATGGAGGCCGCCCGCTACGAACGCGAGGGCCGGCACCAGTGGCGGCGCCGGCCCTGCACCGTCAACGGCGAGCAGGCGATCGTGGCACCACCGCCCGGCACTGCCGGTCGTACGTGTCACGAGGTCCCCGGCGGCGACGCCCACATCATCATCGTCTGGCGCTTGTTCGGTGAAGGCGCGCTCGTGACGGTGTCACTTGTCAACAGCCGCACGCTATCGCCGGGTGGGCGGGTAGAGCCCTCCGACTGCCTGTTGCAGGTGAAGTTGCGCTGTAGCCCGGTTGACGGAGCCATCACGCCGTACCCTTCGGCCCTGCGACTGCACGTCGATCCTGAGGAAGAGGAACTCGCCCTCCTCTACCGCGATGTCCCCGTTTTCGCGCTGGGCCACGGGGCCGCCGCGACCTGGCAGGCCTGCGGTGCCCGGGCAACCGTCGTCGAGACCACCTACCTGCCCCACCATGTCGTACCCGAGGTCTCCTTCGACCTACCCCGTCAAGGGCGTCACACCGATGCAGCCAGGGAAAATGTGCTGCGCCTCTCCCGGCTGGCCGACATCGAGACGGCCACCGACGACATCATCGCCCAGCTCGATGGCTTCGTCGACGGCTACGACGACTGGGCCGGGAACCTGTGGAAGGTGCGGGACTCCATTGAACCGGCACGCCGGGACGCCGCGGACCGGCTCTGCAGCCGTGTCGACGAAGCACGGGAACGGCTACGCGACGGCGTACGGCTGCTCGAAAAAGATGCCACCGCCCGCCGGGCCTTCGCCCTGGCGAACTCCGCGATGCTCATGCAGATGATCCATATCGGGCCGCCGTTCGCCGCCACCGCCCGGGCCTGGAACGAACCGGTTCCGCCGCGACCCGACTACACAGACTCCGACCGACGCTGGCGCCCGTTCCAACTGGCCTTCCTTCTGCTCACACTGCGGTCGGTCGTTGAGCCCGACCACGAGCATCGCGACCTCGTCGACCTGATCTGGTTCCCGACCGGCGGCGGGAAGACCGAGGCGTACCTCGGACTCGTCGCCTTCACCGTCATGCACCGTCGACTCACCCGGGGCGACGCCGGCGCAGGCACCACGGTGATCACCCGCTACACCCTGCGGCTACTGACCGCCCAGCAGTTCCAACGCGCCGCGACCTTGATCTGCGCGTGTGAGCTAATCCGCCAGAGCCGACCGGACGAACTGGGCTCCCGCCCGGTCTCCATCGGTATCTGGGTCGGAGGCAGCAACAGCCCCAACACCTTCGCAGACGCAGCCGAACTGCTTGACAGAATCCAGAACGGGGAGCAGACGACCGTCAGCTTCCAGGTGGACCGGTGCCCGTGGTGCGGCACCGCTGTCATGCCCTCCGGCGACGCACCCCCCCAGGCGTGGGGCATCCGGGCAGACAACAACAGCTTCCGCATCCACTGCCCCAACGCCGGATGTGACTTCCACACATCGCTGCCGGTCTCCTCCGTCGATGAGGCGCTCTACGCCGATCCGCCCACCCTGCTCGTCGCCACTGTCGACAAGTTCGCACAATTCACCCGTGCACCCCGCGCCGGCGTGTTCCTCGGCGCCGGTGCCGATCCGGGCCCGTCCCTGATCATCCAAGACGAGTTCCACCTCATCTCCGGACCGCTCGGCACAATTGTCGGTCTCTACGAGGCCGCGTTCGACGTCACCATGTCCGCCCACGGCGCGCGGCCGAAGATCGTCGCATCGACCGCCACGATCCGGCGGGCCGACGCCCAGTCACGCGGCGTCTTCGGCCGCCCCATCGCATTGTTTCCGCCGTCCGGACTCGACGCAAAGGACTCGTATTTTGTCAGAACGGACGACAGGAAACCGGGGCGCCTCTACGCCGGCATCATGCCCCAAGGCCACACCCCACTCACCGGGATGGTCCACCTGTCCGCAGCCATGCTCAATGCACCGGTCCAGCTCCCACTCGGACCCGATGCGGCGGATGCCTACTGGACGTTGATCGCATACCACAACAGTCTGCGTGAACTCGGTAAAACCGTCACCCTGGCCCACGATGACATCCCCGCCCGGCTGGGTGTCATCGCCCCAGCCGAGGACGACAGGCGCACGCTTGACGACGCCAGCATCATGGAGCTGACCAGCAACGTCCCGGCCGCGGAGATACCGCGGTACCTGCAGCGACTGTTCATTCCCCGCGGCAGGGCCGGCGCCGTGTCGTTCGTACCCAGCACCAACATGATCTCGGTCGGTGTCGACGTTCCACGCCTCGGCCTGATGCTCGTCGTCGGTCAGCCCAAGAGCACCGCCGAGTACATCCAGGCCACCAGTCGGGTCGGCCGCCGCCAGCCAGGGCTGGTCTTGACTCTCTACTCCCCGTCGAAGCCCCGTGACCGCTCCCACTACGAGTCCTTCGTGCCCTACCACACCTCTCTCTACCGGGCCGTCGAGCCGACCTCGGTCACCCCGTTCTCTGTCCCGGCCCGCAGCAGGGCGCTGCATGCAGGCCTGGTGATCCTCGCGCGTCACGCACACACATGGCGTCACGACAACGATGCCGCCCAGTTCAACCCTGACGATGACGCCTGGCGCTCCCTGGTCGACGCCTTCATGACCCGGGCCGGTGTCGCCGACAACGACGAGCGGGACGATGTCGTCCGACACCTCCAGCAGTTGCAGGACGAGTGGGCCGGCCTCGTCGACCGCAGCCACCCCCAAGGGGGACTCACCTACAGCAGCGGAGGACGTGAACGTGTCCAACTGCTGCGGAAGTTCGGCAAGCCCGGTCCCGGCTGGCCGGTTCTCGATTCCATGCGCAACGTCGACACCGAGATCAGGCTACGCGTACGGGGGGAGAACCGGTGACCGGACGCAGATTACGGCGGATGCAGACGCTCACCCCGTTCGGGGTCGGTGCCATCGTCGACATGCTCGGCGAATCCTTCGTCGCCGAGGACATCACACGCTGGCAGGGCCGTGTGGAAACCATTCCGGCTGCCCTGATCGCCGCCCACTTCGGTGTCGAGGAGCTGCGGCTCCCACCCGACAGCCTGCCCTACTACCGCTTCCCCCAGTGGCTCTTCTGCGGCACGTGCCGGTCCATGATCCGGTGGAGCTTCCGCCTTGAACGGCCGGGTAAGGCCCCCCGCTGCAGCAACTGCAAGCGCGCGCCCCAGCTTGTCCCGATGCGGTTCGTGGCCGTCTGCGGCAACGGCCACCTCGACGACGTGCCTTGGGCATCGTGGGCCCATTCCGGAGCGCGGAGGGGGCGGGAGCAGCGTCAGTGCGGCAGACCGGAGCTGAGGTTCATCCATGTCAACACCGTCGGCGGAGGCCTCGAGTCACTGAGTGTGGAGTGCACCACCTGCCGCGCGGGGAGGGACCTTGCCCACCTCACCTCCCCGCTGGCACTGACCCAAATCAACGTCTCGTGCCGTGGCCGGCAACCCTGGCAGAGCGACAAGGAGTCCGTGACCTGCGATCAACCACCGGTGGTCCTGCAACGGGGGGCATCCAGCGTCTACTTCCCGGACACCGGATCAGCTATCGACCTGCCCCCGGAGTCCGATTGGGCCACCTGGAGTGACGACGCCGCCCGCGTCGAACAGAACCCCTACTTCCGCCTCCTGCTCAACAAGCCAGACAGCGACCTGTTCGAAGCAATGATCGAAACCATCGCGAAGGAGGCCGAGGTTACCAAGGCGCAGGTACGTGCCATCCTCGACGACCGTCTCGGAGTAACAAGCACACAGGCCGATTCCCCCGATGAACTCGCCGAGAGGGAATGGCTTGCACTGACAAATCCGCGTACCGGCCACGATCACCGCGACCGGTTCATCACCCGCCGCGCACCCTTTCCCGCAGAATCGGGACACGGAGGTCTCCAACCGGTTGTCGACCAACTCGCCCGTCGGATCACCGACGTCATCATGGTGGACCGACTCCGAGAAATCCGCGTACTGCGAGGCTTCCGCCGGCATACCCTGGACAACCGCATCCCATCTGACCTAGGCAGACGCAGCGGAAGACTCCCCGCTGTCGAGATCTTCGGCGAAGGGGTGTTCCTCCGCTTCGACGAGGACACCCTGCATCGATGGGAGTACAGGAAACCGGTACTTCACCGCGCCGCGGAACTGCGCCGACGATTGGCCGGCAGCATGCATGCTCGATGGATCGAAGTCGAACCGACGCCCAGATTCGTACTGCTGCACACCATCGGTCATCTGCTACTGCGCCAGCTCGCCTTCGATGCCGGCTACCCGTCCTCCTCACTGCGCGAACGGATCTACGCCAGCCTCCCCGACGCCAAGATACCCATGGCCGGAGTCCTTATCTACACCGCAGCAGGCGACATCGAAGGCACACTCGGCGGCCTCGCCCGTTCCGGACAGGCCGACCGGATGGCCCTCACCCTCACCTCCGCCCTCGCCGCCGCCCAGTGGTGCTCACTGGATCCGGTGTGCTCTGAGTCCACCGCTCAGGGCCCCGACGGGCTGTCCATGGCAGCCTGCCACGCCTGCACCCTCGCGGCCGAAACCAGCTGCACAACGGGGAACCTCCTGCTTGACCGTAACCTCGTCGTACACGAGGAGTACGGCTACATGCGCGATCCCCTTGCCGAACTGATTGCCGTCAGGGCAGGCACAACGTGATTCTCCAGGTGCCCGGCCTGCCGGAGCTGAGCGCCTGCCAGCGGAAGGCGGTATCGCTGCCGTTCGAGGGCTCGTCTCTCGTCACCGGCGGACCCGGCACCGGCAAGACGATCACCGCCATCCGCCGTACGGCCGTACTGCACCGGTCCGGCAGACCAACCACCATGCTCATGTACAGCCGGGTCCTCTCCGCCTACACGCATACTGCTGTCGCGCGCCTCGGTGCCGCCAACATCGTCACCACGTATCACAAGTGGTTCCACGAATTCTGGCGGGCCTGCTACCACAAGAACCCGCCAGCCGTCGACCGCTGGCAGATCGACTGGATGGCATGCCTCGCTCAGGTCCTCGAACACCCACCAGCAAGGCAGGAGCCGCGCTACGTCGTTATCGACGAGGGGCAGGATCTGCCAAGTGAGTTTTATCTGGTCCTGCGCGCAGCCCCGACGTACCTGACCGTCTTCGCCGATGACAACCAGCGCATTACCACCAACCAGAGCACCATCCAGGAGATCATCAACCGGGCCGGCATCACGTCGGTGGTCGCACTTCCGACGAACAACCGCAACACCCGACCGATCGCCGAACTCGCCATGCACCTCCGACCGACCGCAGCCACCGACACGAACGCCCTCACCGACGGCCCTTCGCCGCGACTTGTCCATCATGGGCAGTGCACGGATGCCGCCGAGTACATCGCCCGCCACGAGCGGGACCACCCAGACGAGACGATCGGCGTGATCCTCCACCTGTCCCACGACCTCAAACGCTTCCACCGTCTACTCGACGGCCGAACCGTCAACCCCGTCCAGGGCTACCTCAGCATCCACCGGAACGGTCCACTCGCCGACCCTTCCTTCAGCGGACCGGGCATTAAACTAATCACTGCCAAGAGCGCTAAGGGACTGGAGTTCGACTCCGTCTTCCTGCCCGAACTGCAGTCCGTTTCTGCCGATCCGACAACTGATGACACACGAATGCAGATGTATGTCCTGGTCACCAGGGCCCGCCGCAACCTGACGCTCATGTACACCGGAAACGGGGAGCCCGCAGTCGTTTCAGCGATACCCAGGCATCTGCTGAACATCTCGCCTCCGACCTGATAGCCCGGTCGGCCACAACAAACTGAGCCTGGGCGCGTCCTGCGATTCCGCCAGGGTCAACCCGACCGGTAACGGGACAGTTGGGATCTCTGCCTCTTGACCCTCGTGGGAGGTGGCGCTTCTTGATCGGGACGGGGCCCAGTGCCGTGGCACCAGCGCCGGCTCGGCGAGGGCATTCACAAAGAAGGCCAGCGCCGCCAACTCGGTGATGGACCGGCAAAACCGCGCCCATTGGGCAGACGGGCGTGCCTGGCCCGGACGCTGCGGGGCAAGCTGAGAGGCGCGTCCAGGAAGCGACATCGCGGCAAGCAGGTGGATCTGGGGAGGTCAGACCGCCGGTGCAGCATCAATGACGACGTGGTTCGGCCTGCCGCTGTCCTTCGTTGTCCAGATCAAACGCTTGCTGCCTAGACCGGTGCTCAGTGGAGTGACGGCGCGGAACGCCATCGTGACCAGGCCGGGATCGATCCGGTCGCCGCGCGCTCCCGCTAATGTCTTCGGTTTCACCGAGGGGTACAGGGTAAGTACCGCTGTGCACGGTGCCGCCAGTGTGTCGGCGACCGGATCGGGCTGTGCGGTTTCAAGGCCTGCAATCCGTGCTGCGGCGTTGCGGTGGCGGCTTTCGCTGATGGCGCTGAGTGTCCCGGTGTCGCTACGCTTCCGTTCGAAGATGCTGAACGGCCCGTGTCCGAGGATCATGCGGCAGGTCGTGGGGTCCACCTGTTGGGGGAGCAGGACGACCCACTGTCGGAGCTGCGTAGGGGCCAGCGAGTTCAGCCAGGTGCGTTCCGGGACGAAGATCTCCTCGCGGAGCCACTGCAGGCCGTTGAGGATCGTCATCATCTCGTGGTGGGGCATCGTCACGTGGTGCGCCGGGTAGGAGGTTCTGCCCTTGCTCACTCTGAGAGTGACCGGGTCGGCTGCTGCGGCGGCGGCCAGGACCGGCTCCCAGAGCCTGAGGTTGTGCAGGGCCTGCTTTCCTTTCTCCGGGTGTGCGACCGGTTCCATGGGCTCTCCCGGCGTGCTCCGTGAGACAAGGCGTGCGTTCCACATCTTGTTTCGGCCGGTCGGTCGCAGGTCAGGGCGGTGCTGTTCGACCAGCGGAGGGACGCGGCTGGGTGTCAGACGCGACTCGGGATCGGTCTCAGTGGAGTACTTGCGGAGGTCATCCCGCAGGGATTGCTCGTCCTCGCAGGCGGCACCGAACAACGCGTGCAGGTCCTGGGTGGTGTAAAGGCGCACCAGGTCCCGGTAGCCGGTACGGAAGCCGAACCAGCGGCCCATCTGCATGAGCGTGTCGACCTGCTTCGTCGTTCGGCGGTAGTAGGTGACGGTGAGCCCTTCGACAGTGAAGCCACGTGCGAGCTTGTTGCCGCCGACGAGAATCCGCCAGACCCCGCGTTTGTCGAAGTCCAGATCCTCCTGGTGCTTCTCCAGGTCCGGGTCGCTGTTGACAATGATGACCGGAGTTCCATGGCGGTCGTTCGGCTGGATCAGTCCGACCGCGCCGGCGATGTCGTCGTGCAGTTCGTCGAAGCTGCCCGGCATAGCCGCCCCGGGTGCCTGTGCTGTGGTGACGGGAAGGACGTCGGTCTCGTACAGTTTCCTGATCCGCAGAAGACCTGTGGGGGTGTGGTAACCCGCGCGTGTCCAGAGCCTCTCGATGAGTTGCGCGGTCTCACGGTGGGACTCCTGGCCCATCGCCTCGTGTACGAGCATGGTGTGGTGGCGGTAGGTACCGGCACCGGTCCGTTTGCGGTACAGCTTGAGCGCGCCGGTGAGCACGTACATGTCCAGGGCGGCGAGCAGCTCGGGTTCCGTGGACTCGTCGCTGAGCCAGCGAACGTGGGCCCGTTCCTTCGACGTCTCCAGCGGCCGCTGTCCGACCGGGCGGTCGTCGTCGAAGTCGTGGAAGTCGTCGGCACCCATGTAGCCGAGGGGACGGGGCAGCGAGACGATGAAGTCCTTGGGGAAGATGTCCTCGACGTCGGACGGATCGATGAAGACGTTGGCGTACGGGGTGGCGGTGTAGCCGACGTACTGGGCGCGGGGCAGCATCGTCAGGAGCTGGGCGATGAGCCGGTTGATCGCCGTGCGTTTCTTGCTGTCCTCCTTCCACTTGGCCGGGCTGGTGGTGTTGACGGACGCCTGGTCGGACTCGTCGTCGATGATGAGTACGGGGATCTCGCCGAGCCGCGCGCTGACCTTCTTCAGGTCGGCGACGAGGTTGGTGAGGACGGAGGCGTTCTTCTTCGCCACGACCAGGCGGGCGTCGCTGGTGTAGAGGTTGGCGGGGTGGAAGAACTCCTTGGTGGAATCGTGCCTTTTGAACCGTAGCGCCGAGATGCCCTGTTTGAGGCGCTGGTAGTCGCCCGCGTAGTTGCTGAGCCGTTCGATGTCGGGGTGCCCGGAGTCGGACGGTCTGCCACCGTGGTTGATGAACTTGTGGCGTTTCCAGTCGTCGTCGTAGCGGTACTCGTGTGCGGTGGGATCGTGGTCCGGTTCGATGTTCTCGCGACCGCACAGTTCCATGTCGAGTCGTCGCTGGGTCTGGGCTCTGAGCATGTTGGTGGTGCCGGTCAGGACGATGACCATCCGGTAGCCGGCGTCGATGGCCTTGGCGATCACGCCGGTGAAGTTGGCGGTCTTCCCGCTCTGCACGTATCCGACGACGAGGCCCTTGGCCTGGTAGGCGACTTTGCGGGTGGGGTCGGAGATGCGCCGGACGACTTCTTCCGTGGCTTCGTCGATGCCGGCGACGGCGGTCGGGTCCCAGCCGTTGGCCAGCAGGTTGGCGCTGTAGTGGGCCCAGTAGAAGTCACGTTCGGTGCGCCGCTGCGGGGTGCGCCATTCCTCGAAGTGTTCGGCGATGACGATGGGGGCGTCGGTCGCGGCCCAGGGGATGATCTCGGAGAGGAGCTCCTCGGTGGCCCGGTCGAGGCCGAGTGCGCGGCAGGCGGCGGCCCGCCGCTCGGCCGTGTGGGGCGCGGTACCGGCGGCCCACGGTCCGTCGTCCGTGTGGTCCCAGGACGACAGCTGGTAGGCGAGGCGTTGGCGTAGGGCGTCGTCCGGACCGGCGTTCTGCAGATGCGCGAGTAGTGCGGCTCCGTCGGCCAGCGAGGTGTCCCTGGCGAAGAGCGCCGCGAACTGGTGCAACGGGCCGGGGCCGGCGGTCTTCATGCCGTCGAGGGCGGAGCTGTAGCCGGTGGTGACGGTGTCGCTCATCGCAGCTCCTGTTGTCCGGCGGTGAGGGCGGTGCGCAGCAGGTCCGGCGGGTTGTCCTCGGTCCGGCCGGTGAGGTCGGTGCGGTAGCGGACGTCGGTGACCCGGGCGAGGTCTGTCTGGGGTTGCAGCATGGCCGGTGTGATGCGGGGGAAACCGGCGTCGACGATGAAGGTCGCCGGTGGTGTCCTGAGCCGCCATCGGGTGCCGCAGGAGGTGGTGTGGCGGTCCGCCCAGCCTGCGGCGTGGAGCAGGTCGTCGAACCGGATCCGGTCGGCTCCGGCGTTCAGCAGGGCGCGGCTCCGACCGATGAGTTCCGGCAGGGTGGCACCGTCGTGGCCCGCGACGGTGACCTGGACGGAGACCAGCCACAGTGGCCGTGCGCCGGTCGGTACGAGTTGGGTGAGTGATTCGATGGTGTGCCGGCGCTGTTCGTAGGTGGTGGTCTTGACCTCCACGTCGTAGCCGGGGAAGCCGAAGTCGTGTTCCTCCGACAGGGCCCCGCGCCACGCCTGCAGTGCCACTGCCGGTCCCGCGGTCAGGGCGACGCCGTTGAACAGGCAGAGCTCGCCGAGCATGCCGGTCTCGGTGGAACGCCGGAGGGTGGCTTCGGGCTGGAGGAGGTGGCCCAGCTGGCGGAGGGTGTCGCGGACCGCGGAGGTCATCGGCTGGTGGCCGAGCTGGATCCGGTCGGCGACGGCCCGCAGCAGGGGGTAGGCGTCGAGGAAGACCCGGGGGTCCGTGATGACCAGCTCGATCATCCGTCGTCCACCATGGTGGACGGTGCGGACGGTGACATGTTCCAGACCGGTGGGTGCCGGTCGCTCCCCCGGGCGGGCCGGTCCGCGCAGGCCGACCCGGTCACCTGGAACGGTGAACAGCACCAGCCGGGGCTCACCGGGTACCGGGTGGTCCATCGGCGCCGTGTGACGCAGATGTCCGGCGAAGGTCTCGGTACTGAGATGGCGCTCGCCGGACGTGCTCACCTGCGCTCCTCGTAGGCGGCGCGTTCTGCGCGGGCGGCGGTGGTGAGCAGGTCCTGCCAGAGTTCGATGTTGTCCTTGTCCCTGGGGCCGAGGTGGGCTCCCTGGAACGTGTTCTCGGCGAGCAGGTACAGCAGCGTCTTGAGCACCGGCAGGTCGTTGAGGCCTCCGCGTCGGCCGCCGAGCAGCGCGGCCCGGTAGTTCCTGTTCAGCCAGAGGGTGTTCGCCTCCCGGTCGACCTCGATGAACTGGTTGTCCGGCAGTGCCTTCCACAGGATGTTGACGGGTTCATCGGTGAGTTGCGGCAGCTCGTCGCGGATTTCGCGGGTGACCTTCGGGTGCAGGCCGCGGCCGGGCGGGACGACCGGCCGACGTCGGGCGGTGGTGCGCTGGTTCGTGCTCGTCCAGACGGCTTCGGCGGCCTGCAGGTAGGTGGTGATGTCGGTGCCGTCGTCGGCGCGGGCGCGGGCGACGGTGCCGGCGAACCGTGGGCCGGCTGTCACCCGGGTCTTCTCCGGGTTCATGGTGAACAGTCCGGGGGTGTCGCCGTCGATGTCGATCTCCACGCGGGCGAGCTGGAGCCTGCGGTCCGCGGCGTGCACGCCCTCCCATCCGCCGGCGTGCAGGAGCCGGTCGTGGCGGTACACGTAGAGGCCCTGGCGCTGCTCCGCACCGCCGGGGAGCCGGTACTGCGGCAGGCTCGACCGGCCGGGCCAGATGTGGCAGCGCAGGACGACGGGGTTGCCGTCGAGGTCGGCCCGCAGCTCCTTGGGCCAGCCGGGTGGTGTCCCGGGGTAGGCGAAGGGGTCCAGGGCGTTGACGGTGCTGGCGATGCCGGCACCGAGTCGGGTGTCCTCGACGTCGATGCTGATGCGGATGTTCCTCCGCGTGATGATGCGGTGGAAGGTGAGGCCGAGGTGTCCCTGCAGGTGGGAGATAGTCCGGGTGAGGAACTCCTCGATCTGGGCCGGGTCGTCGGTCGAGGGGAATCCGGCCACGTCGTCCCAGCGCACGACGGTTCCGCTGGGCGTGGTGGGCACCGGCCAGTTGCGGTCGAGTTCCGCGGCGGCGAAGTCGCTGGTGACGATGTCGCACCGGTAGTCGCGGCGGCTGCCGCTCAGCAACCACCGACGTCCGACGGGTGGGTGGCCCGCGGCGCGGGACATGACGGTGAGGCTGGCGGCCTGGCTGAAGGACGCGGCCTTGAGGCCGACGCCGAACCGTCCGAGGTCGGTGCCGGAGTAGTCCCGCCGTCCACCTACCGTCATCGCGGCGTCGATGATGTCGGGTCTGATGCCGGTGCCGTTGTCGACGACGTAGAGACCGACGAGCCCGGTGCGGTGCCGGATGAAGCGGATCCGGATGCGGTCGGCGTCAGCGTCGATGGAGTTGTCGACGAGGTCGGCGAGAGCGGTCTCGAGGGAGTGGTTGCGGCCGAGGGCGTCGAGGGCACGCGGGTCCGGTGGGAGTTCGGTCGTTCCCACGACGGGTACGTCCCGGGTCCACACGGACATGGTGGCGTCCCCTCTCGGTTGTCGTCGTGGATCAGAATCCGGCGACGGGCCGGAAGCCACGCCGGCGCGCGCGGCGCATGAGCGGTACCGCGGCGAGGACGTCCCTGCCGGCGGGTGTCCACCGCTCGCGCAGCGCCTCGGCGACGTTGGCGGCGGTGCGCTGCCCGGCTCCGTCGAGTGTGCCGGTGGAGCGCCCCCAGTCGACCAGGTCCGACCAGTCCTGCGCGGTGGTCCCCTGGATGAGCTGCAGGTCCTCGGCGTAGGTGTCGACGTCGGCCAGCTCCGCCTCGAGCGCCGGTGAGGGTTGCCAGTCCAGGTCACGGACCGCGTCCCAGCACTCCGGCCGCTTCGCCCACTCCCCGACGTGGACGCGCCCGTCGGGTGGGGAGGTGATCACCTTCTGGGTGAGCACCGACACTTCGCCGATGGCCTCCCTCAGCGCCGGCGAAAGTTCCTGGTCGCGCCAGATCCTGTCGAGGTCGATACGGCCCCGGGTGGCGTGGACGAGGAACGCGATGGTGTACGCCACAATATTGATCTTGTATCCGCCGAAGTTCTGATCACGCACGATCCGGTCGGTGCGGCGGAACAGGATCGCCTTGGCGACGAGCCTGCGGCAGTAGGCCTTGTCCACGGTGACCGGCTCGTCCTTGAGGCGCCCCTGGAAGAGCACGAAGTTCTTCTCACCGCCGCGGCTGACCAGGTGCGGGTAGCGTGCCCACGCCTGCTCGAACCTCGCCAGGTCTGCCTTGTCGAACTTCTGGTCGGGCGGGTTCGACGCGCGGAAGGTGGCCCGTCGCGCCGGTGTCGTCTCCCTGGCGATGGCGTCGGCGTACTGGCCGCGGGCCCGTTCGTAGTACCAGTGGGTGTCCACGCGGTGCACCGGCCCGGGCGGAGCGAGGAGCGTCCGCATGATCCGCTCCACCTCGATGTGGAAGCCGCTGTTGGCGCGGAGATCGGATGCGGTGACCTTGTTCTGGGTGTTCGAGTACTGGGAGATGCGGGGAACGATCTCCTCGAGCCGGTCCGGGGAAACGACGGTGAGTTTCATCTGTACGTGCACGTCGTCGACCGGGATCCCGTTGCGGCGCGCGTGGTGGATCGAGGCGGTGGTCTGGCCGCCGTTGACGATCTGCAGGCCGTGGATCCGCCGGATGACGCTCTGGCCGCTGGTCCCCCGGTCCAGGTCCACCCGGGACGCCGTGGCCGCGATGCCGTTGTTGTAGGCGAGGAACCGGTCCGGTGTGGTCCGCAGCGTCTCCTGGATGCCCCGGTTGACCGCACCCTTCGTCTGCAGGAAGGACCGCACGTTGAGCTCGAGCAGCCGGCCGCCGTGCTCGGCGTACAACGCGGCCAGGTCCGCGCCGGGCACGATGGCCAGGAACACCGAGTAGTCCCCGGCCGTCGACGGGGCGGTCAGACACGGCAGGCCGTCAGGGAACTCGGCGATGATCGGTTCCGCCTGGGTCCCAGACACCGACCACGCGGCCAGGCGACGCAGGTCCCACAGTTCCCGGACGACCTTGCGGCCTTCGATCTCCGTCGTCATCGCGGGTTCCCGCACGACGCTCCGGGCGTTGGTGACGATGATGAAGCGGATCCGGTCAACCTGGTGGAACTTCTCCGCGACCGCCCGTTCCATACCGAGCACCTCGGAGGAGGGGTTCCTGCGTCGTGGGGTGCCCGGCACGGCCCTCAGCAGAAAGTTCTGCAGCCGCCGGGTCACCGCCTCCAGCTCAGGACGGTTGATCTTGTGTGCCTCGTCCGCCCGGGGGCTGTACACCGTCGCGAACAGATCCAGGCACCGGTCATCGGAGGAGAGCCCGTAACCGCTGATCTCCACCCCGTGGTCGCGGTACATGACCACAGTCGCGTCCTCGGTGTAGCCGTCCAGGCTGAACCGGTCCAGCATCATCCGCGCGAACGCCTCCGCCAGGTCGCAGCCGTCGGCGTCCGCCTGCGCCCGGACGTCCTCGATGAGGGTGTGCGCGAATGCGCTCACGTCCGCGTCAGGCATGATTCGACTCCAGCAGGGCGCACGCGACCGCCGTCACGGATAGGACCGCCAGGGGTGAAGATTCAGACATCGTGCAGTCTTCCGGGACGAGGGGCGGTTGCCGGGCGGGGCATGGGGGTGGTCGACACGAGTGGTAGGGCTCTTCAGCATATTCGTCCGACGGCTGAATCCGAGAAGCTCCGGATGCCGGTGTTACGGCGGCTTTCAACGTACCGGATCGTCCCTTACTACATAGGCCGGTGGTCGCCGCGCCGGTACCGGCACCGGTCCGACCCTGGTCGGGGCCGCGTCACCAGTGAATCCGCCGGTTGCGCCGCCGTGCCCGGATCCGGACCTTTGGCCCGTTCGGCTGACATCGATGTGCACGCAGATGCCACCGCCCACTGGGCGGTCGGCCGGTCACGACCGGCGCGGTGCCACCGGATCCGTCCGGACGGCCGGAAGGCACCTCACCCACGACGGAGGCCGCTTTGACAGCCACCGGTCGCCGACCGGCACCCCTCAACGCGCTGGTGTCGGCGCAGATGAGCCGGATGCCACGCTCCTCCACGCGCCCGGAACTCCTCATCCGTCGTGAACTGCACCGTCGCGGGATGCGCTACAGGGTCAACCACAAACCGCTGCCCGGCCGGCCCGACATCGCCTTCACCAGAGCGAAGATCGCCGTATTTATCGACGGATGCTTCTGGCATCTGTGCCCGTTGCACGGCACGGTCCCCAAGAACAACTCCGATTGGTGGACCGCCAAACTGCAGCGCAACGTTCAACGTGACCGCGAGAAGGACGACCAGCTCTCCGCGCTCGGCTGGACGGTGGCGCACTTCTGGGAACACGAGGACCCCGCGGAGGTCGCGGACAGCATCGAAGCACTCTGGCACCGGAGACGGGAGGCGCCGGAACGCGGTACAAGATCACCACGTGATGTGTGACATCCTGGTCCTGAAGCTGTCGTCGTACACCGGGGAGGAAACCGATGCCGGCCGGATCATGGTTCCAGGTGCCACCCTCGGCCGCGCGACTGACCGGTTCACTGCGCGACATCGGCTACGAGTTCCCCACCGCGGTGGCCGACATCGTCGACAACAGCATCGCCGCAGGAGCGACCCACGTCGACATCAGCGTCGAGTTCGACGGCCCCAACTCACGGGTCTTCATCACCGACGACGGTTCGGGCATGACGCCCAAAGGGCTCCTCGAAGCCCTCCGCTTCGGGTCACGGCGCGACTACTCGGATGGAGACCTCGGTCGGTACGGGCTCGGACTGAAGACCGCGTCGCTGTCGCAGTGCCGGTCCGTCACCGTGATCACCCGGAGCACGCCGAAGGTCTTCCGTACCCACGCCCGCGCCCTCGACCTCGACCTCGTAGAAGAATGGGACGAATGGGTCATCGCCGACCCGGGTTCCGAGCCCGACGTCGTCCGTGCCAGGAAGTGGCTCGCCGAGGGCACCGGCACGGTGGTGCTCTGGCGCAGTCTCGACAGGGTTCTCCCTGAGCGCCGGCCCGAAGGCGGCTGGGCGAAACGCCGCATCGAGACGCTCGCCACCCGCACCGCCGAACACCTCGGAATGGTGTTCCACCGCTTCATCGAAGGCACCGCCGGGGACCGGCAGGTCGTGATCTCCGTCAACGGGCAGAAGGTCCGCGCCTGGAACCCGTTCGCACCGGACGAAGCGGCCCGGCAGGAACTACCGCCCCAACGCTTCGAGGTCACACTCGGCAACGCCGGGGGCCACGTGACCCTGCGCCGCTACATCCTGCCCTCACGCGACGGCTTCAGCAGCCCGGGCGAGTTCGAACGGCACTCCGGACCTCTCAACTGGAACCGACAGCAGGGCCTGTACATCTACCGGGCGGACCGCCTCGTCCAGTGGGGCGGTTGGGGCGGCATCCGCGGCATCGATGAACATACGAAGCTCGCCCGAGCCTCCGTCGACTTCGGCACCGGCCTCGACTCCGCGTTCAACATCAACGTCGCCAAGATGCGGGTCGCGATCCCCGCCCAGCTCCGCCAGATGCTCGAAGCACCGATCAACGAGCTGTGCATCTACGCCAACGACGCCTACCGCAAGGCCCCCCGCACCACCGCGACGCGGCGGCCGGTCCCCGCCGGCCTCGGCGCCCCGCCCGAGGTCCGCGCCGCCACGCATGCCACCGCCACCGCCGGCCTCGCCCTGCGGGCCGCAGCTATGCAGGCCGGGGAATGGGCCGCCTGGCAACGCATCACCGCCGTACTGAGGGAACAGTCGCCGGACGCGCTGAAGGCCCTCGGTCTGGACACCTGAAGCCGTCCCGCAAAAGGACCGGACGACTGCCGGTCAGAAGAGCCGGAGGCTTCCGGCCTGGCTGCTGCGGCACACCTTCTGCAACGGACACGCGTCACACGTCGGCTCGACCGGCCGGCACAGTGTGTTGGCCAGCTCGATGAGACCTAGATGCGCCCTGCGGGCGTCGCTGTCATCACCGATCATGCGGGCCACCGCCAGCCGGCCGTCCGTGAGCCGGTTCCTCCGGTCGACCGGCTCACCGAGGTAACGGGCAGCCACCCGCAGCACACCCTTGGTGGAAAGCACCGGCTCCTCCGAATCGTCCTCGCCTGCACTGGGCACGACCAGGATCGCCAGGTCCGCCAACGCCTCGTGCACCCCGGGGATGTTGCGTACCACGGCGTCGTCATCGAGGACCGCCGGGTCGTCGGCCAGCCGCCCGGCCAGCTCGACGATCCGCCCCGCACGGACCTCCTTGCCCGTCCACCGCCCGATCTCGCTCAGCTCCGACTCCGCGAGCACCGTCGCCTGCGGGGACGTCCACCTCGCGATCAGCGGCCAGAGCGGACGTACGACGTCCACGGAGGCGCGGTCCAGCAGCATCTCCGCCTGGATAACCTGCCACCTCGTGGTCGCCCGCAGCCAGGGCAGGCCACGAACCTCAGCGCTGTCGAACCATCCGGCGAGCAACGCCGCGACCTCCCGCGTGGAGGTCTCCGCCGGCCGCGCGGCGGCGACGCTCCGGCGCACCGCGCCCGCCAGGTGCTCGGCGAACAGCGGTGGCACCGCGTTGCCGATCTGACGGAAGGCCGCCGACGGTGGTCCGGCGAACCTGAACCAGTCAGGGAAGGTCTGCAACCGGGCCGCCTCCCGCACGGTCAGCGTCCGTCCCTGCCGCGGATGGATGTACCAGTAGCCGTCCTTCGCGATGTGCGCGGTGATCGTCCGGGACAGGCCGTCCTCGTCAAGGCGCTTGTACTTGTCGTCGAAGATGTCGTCGCGGTACCGCCTCATCTCCTCAGGAAGGTCCGAGTAACGGGTGGTGGCGTCCATCAACTCGAACGCTCGGGCGTCGTCCTCACGGACAGGCCGGGTGATGTGATCGAACACCTTACGCCTGTCAGCGTCCGTCACATCGGCCCGCATGCTGCGCTGATACTCCGTCACCGGCTCCGCGTAATCGGTCCATCCCTCCGCACCGCCGTCAGGACGCCAGCCACCCTCCACCGGCGGAAGATCCCCGATCGCGTTCCACACGGTCACCCGCTCGAGCGCATGCGGCGGCCACTCGAACAGCGCCCCGTCGGCCAGGGCGACCACGATCAGGCGCTGCCGGAACTGCGGGACCCCGTACCGCCACGTGTCGACCACCTGAGCCTGAACGGCGTAGCCCATCGACTCCAGCTCATGGACCATCGTCCGGAAGATGAACATCTCCTTGTCCAAGGCCATGTCCGGAACGTTCTCCATCAGCACCGCCGGCGGCCTGGCGAGCCGGATCACCTCGATGAAAGACCGCCACAGGTCCCGACGCTCGTCGTACGGGTCACGCTCCGCATAGCGGACCCGGTGCCGGATCATCGACCGACCGGCCTTGGAGAACGGCTGGCAAGGAGGCCCACCGGCGAGCAGTTCGATCCGGCAGTCCCGCACGAGATCAGCAACCGTGCGGATCACCGCGGGATCGCCCAGGTCCCAGTTGACGCTAAGGCCCCCATGGTGGTGCCGGTGCGTCTCGACCGCCTCCGCATCGTGATCAACACTGAGCACGACCTCGTAGCCGGCCTTCTGCAGACCGAGACTCAACCCACCCGCACCGCTGAAGAGGTCAGCGGCCAGAGGTCTCCCTGCACGACGGACACCAGCGGCATAGGCAGGTAGATCGGCAGCGTCCTCGCAGCTGTCCGGATGCGGGGCCAGCCGCACGAACGGGCCCCTGACCAACTTCACGCCGTACCCTTCGCGCTTTCTGGGCTTGCGGCTGGGGGCATGGTCAACGGCGGTCACGGTCACGCACGCTACCGCCGCCGGGGTGCGCAAAGCCAGCGACGACACCGAGCCTGCCGGTCACTTGAGGTTCCGCACCGACCCTGCCGGCCGTTCGCAGGAGCGGCGTCAAGAGGCAGGCGGACAGCAAGGGCTCAATTGCCCCAGCGGCGTCGGGTGGGGATCTTCCCCCGCGCGCCGGGGACGTCCAATCGCTGGTTCTCCGTCTCCGCCGCGGGAAGACGTTCGTGTTGTCACGGCCCAGTGCCCGCACAACTGGCGCAGAGGTTCGTGACGGGGCCGGTCGAACCGCCGGCAAAGGTGGTACTCCCACTCGGGTGTTGTCGGCTCCCGCCTTCGGGTTCTCAGACTGGGCCGCTCGCCTCCGTACTTGCATTTGTGGCGTGTCTTTGCCTCTTCCTCGATGACTTCGTCGAGGACGGCTGTGGGGTTGGCCCGGCAGGCAGCTTCGGCGATGAGGAGTGTGCCGGCAGGAAAGATCATGGTGTCGCCGTCAACGTCGAACCGCTCGGCGCCGGCGAGGAGTTCCTCGGTCGGAACGCGGATCAGGGTGCACAGCTGGCCCATTCGGCCGGTCAACCGGAGTGGTGCCGGAGTCAGGCGGAGTCGGGCTACGGCTCGCAGGCCGGCCACGTGACCACCAGATCGATCTGCACCATGGTCCCCTTCTTCACCGGATCGGTCAGTCACTCACACCTGAACGTCCTCCGACCCTCGTCGATCGAGCCCTTCCCTACTGTCTGTAGTGGACCTAAATTGGTGCGGTGTCGGCCGATGCCTCAATCTCCAACGGCTACAGGCATACACACGGCGTCGAACTGGTGGACCGCGTGACGACGAACCCACCCGCCAGCGGCAGCGTCGGGGCCGGCCCGAGGAGCGCCAACCGCAAGTCGTGGGTGTATCCCCCTGAGCCGCCGATCGCCACGTGCGCTCGGTCCGGCCCGACAACGGCTGTTGGGAAGCTGGGTTGGGGCTTCCAGGCCCGGAGATGCCACATAGGTGCGTCGTGGCAGGACAGCCGGGCTACGAACCAGTTCGAGTCGACCACGGAGGATGACATTGCGTGCGCTCGGCGGAGCAGGCCGGCAGATCTTTCCCGACCCAGGAGTCCTCGCGGTCACACATGGATACCACCCCCTGGTGACGGACGCGACCGCCATGCTCGCAACCGGACTATTCACTGACGTTCTGGCCCTGGGCGCGGATCTGCCCGATCCTGCGGGAGCGGTGGAGCGGGTGAGGCAGATCGTCGTCCCGACGGTCAGCCTGCCTGAAGGGGTCTACTGGTTCGGGGGCCTGGACCCCGCTCCGCTGCTGGTGGTCACCTCTGGTGCGATGCCCGGTGCGGGAACCCACGAGCCGGCTGCCGAGGTGGCCGAGGACTCGCCGTTGGCCTCTACGCTGGGCTGGTTCGACCACTTTTGGGATAGCGCCGACGACGTGCCGCTGCCCCGGTTCGATGTCACCGACGAGGTGATCACCCAAGCCGGGCAGGACGGCATGGTCAAGTCGCGCCAGTTCGCGCACGGTCGTTGGGTCTACCAGGTCTTCGTCGGCAGCCGCACCCAGCGGATCGAGGAGGATGCCCTGCTGCCGATACCGACGGTCGACTCGCCCGAAGCATGGGTACGCACCGAGTCCGCTCCCGCCGAGCGACTTGCCGCCACCCTGACCAGGGCGAAGCTGGAGAAGCAGTTCACCGACACGGTCTTCTCGTTCCGGGCGACACGCACCATCTTCCGGCCGTACCAGTTCAAGCCGGTGATGAAGTTGCTGAGCACGGGGTCGTTGCGGTTGCTCATCGCGGACGAGGTCGGTCTCGGCAAGACCATCGAAGCTGGGCTGTTGTGGACTGAGCTTGACGCCCGTAGGCACGCGAACCGGGTACTCGTCGTGTGTCCCTCCGCGCTGCTGGCCAAGTGGCAGCTTGAGATGCGCGAGAGGTTCGGATTCGAGCTGACCGAGCTCACCGGCACGGGGCTGGCCGACCTCAAGGGCCGGCTCGAATCGGATCGGCTGCCCAGGAGGATGGCCTGGATCTGCTCGGTGGAGCGGCTGCGGGCGTGGAAGGGGCTCGCCGACGTTGAAGAGTTGGGGCTCCAGTTGGACCTGGTGATCGTCGACGAGGCCCATGTCTTCCGCAACTCGAACACCAAGAGCCATGCGTTGGGTGAGCTGCTGTCCCGCTGGGCGGATGCGTACGTCTTCCTCTCCGCCACCCCGGTGAACCTGCGCAACAACGACCTGTACAACCTCCTTGAGCTGTTGGTGCCCGGCGAGTTCCAGGACTTGGCGGACCTGCAGGAACGGATCGAACCGAACAGGGTCCTCAACCGGGTCACGGGTTCGCTGCTGAACACCTCGGTCAGCAACTCCACACGTCGGCGGTGGCTGTCGGACCTGTCCGACAGTACGTTCGGTCGCATCATCGCCATGCGGCCTGACTTCGTTCTGCTATGCGAAATCCTGGAACGCCCGCACCTCTCGCCGGCCGATGTGGTCCAGGTGAAACGAATCTGCAGCGAGCTGGGCGGGCTCTCGGCCCAGGTCACGCGTACCCGCAAGATTGAGGTTCAGGAGAACAAGGCGGTCCGGGAGCCGCGGCCTGTGAAGGTGCGCTGGACCCGACGTGAGCATGACTTCTATCAGGCATACCTGCAGTGGTGCATCGAGCGGGCGAGGGCCAGGGACACACCGCTGCACTTCGGCATGCAGATGCCGCTCCGCCTCGCGGGCAGCTGCCTGCCCGAGGCGGCGGCGCTCGTCCTGGCCTGGGGGCAGGCACCGGGAGTGCAGAACGAGGTGAACGCCAGGGCCGAGACGTCGGTAGATGTGAGCGGTCAGGATGTGCCGCCGTCGCCGCGGTTGCGGGAGCTGGCAGGCGCTATCGATGTGGATACGAAGCTCGATCAGTTCCTTCGCGTCGTCGACGATCTGATCAACCAGGGCAGGCAGGGACTCGTCTTCACATTCTCCCGTAGAACCTTGTCGTACCTTGAACAGCATCTGCGAGGACGATGCAGGACCGCGGTGCTGCACGGTGGCGTGGGCCGAGACGACCGGGCCAGGGTCATGGCTGACTTCCGGGCAGGCGGCTACGACATTGTCGTGGCCACCAAGGTCGCGAGCGAGGGCTTGGACT
This sequence comes from Micromonospora sp. WMMD712, assembly GCF_029581295.1. Lineage (NCBI taxonomy): Bacteria > Bacillati > Actinomycetota > Actinomycetes > Micromonosporales > Micromonosporaceae > Micromonospora > Micromonospora sp. WMMD712. The sequence goes on along the minus strand of NZ_CP120743.1, from coordinate 5,251,279 downwards.
TCGAGTTCTGCTCCGTCCTGGTCAACTATGACCTGCCATGGAATCCCATGGAGATCGAGCAACGTATCGGCCGGATCGACCGGATCGGCCAGACCGAACAGAAGATCCTGATCATCAACTTCACGACTCCCGGGACGATCGAATCGGACATCCTCGAGCGGGTACTCACCCGGATCGGCATCTTCGAACACGCCATCGGAGCGCTGGAACCGATCATCGAGAGCATGTGGCCCGATGTCGAATCCTCCCTCCTCGACTTCACCTTGACCCCCGCCCAACGGGCGCAGCGCACCCAGGAGTTCCTGGCAGCGGTCGCCGAGCAGGAACGGGCCGCCGACGAGATCGAGTCGGCCGCACCCCACCTCATATCGAGTGACGGCGTCGACATCGAGGGTCTCGAGCCCGACCTGCTCGCATCCGGCCGGTACGTCGGGCAACAGGAACTGGCTTTGCTGGTGAGCGACTGGGTGGGCAGCTACGAGGGACGCTGCCGGATCAGTGGCGACCACGTGACCGTGATCGGCAACAGCGAGCTCGCCGGTCATGTCCGTGACCTCGCACAGCGGGGTGAGAAGACGAGGTCCGAGGTGGACCGGATCCTGAGCGATCTGACACATCAACTGCCGATTCAGTTGTCCCTGGACCAGGAGACGTCCCGAACCACCGGAGTGCCGCTCCTGACGGCGAACCACCCGTTGGTACGGGCCGCGCTGGACGTACCGGGACACCGGCAGACCAGATTCTCCGCGATCACGATGCCGGCGCACGACGCCGCAGTGGCCCCGGGCACGTATCTCGTCCATCTGCGCGTGGCCAACTGGAACGGTGTCAGACCGTTGCACGAGGTATGGACCGTCACCGTTGACGCCCGGACCCTTCAGCCCGCCCCCGACCTTGGTGACCGGTTGATGGCGGCGGTGGCGGCCGGAAGCCTACGACCGGCGTGGTTCGACGGGGTCATCGACCTTCGCCCAGCGCTCAGCGTGAGCAATAGCCTCCTGCTCCAGAGGCAGATACGGAGCAGGGACACGTTGACCGCTGAGAACAAGGCGTTCCTCGCCTCGCGACGGCTCAGCGTCGAGCAGGTCCATCAACGGCGGACACAGGCTCTGGAGTCCCGCATCGCCACCCTGCGTGCCCGCGGCAGGGAGCGCATGGTACGGCTCTTCGAAGCCCAACAGCAGCGTGAGGACAACCGCTTCGCGGGCCTCCTGCAGGACATATCGGCACGATCGACGGCCATGCTCAGTACCGAGGACCTGGCCGTCTGCGTAGTGGAGGTGCGGTAGGTGGCCAGGATCAGCGACGAGGAACTCGCCTACGAGATCGCCACCAACCGAAGCTACCTGCGGGCGCTGGAGCGACGGCTCAACCGGAAGAACCCCGAAATCTCCATTACCGCGAACGAGCGCTACGTCGACAACGTCCCTCGGGGTGAACGGGCGAGCATCGGGCCCCTCTGCGGCCGGGTGGGCCTTGCCGGTCCGGACAGGGATCTCGGGGTCGCCTTCTACATCGGTACGCGGTACCTCAACAGCGCGGACTGGGACTATCCGGTCATCAACTGGGCCGCACGGGCAGCGAAGGCGTTCTTCGATCCGCACACCACCCATGAATTGGACACGGACGTGGTGGTGCGCCGGACACTCACGGTGCGTGGCGCAGAGGTGGTGCACGCCTCCGACGACTGGGCGATCGCGATACCGGCCGACCAGTCGCCCTTCAAGACAGAAGAGTTACAGGTCCCGCCGGCACCGCCACGCCGGCAGGTCGGACGGCCCACCGGCTCGACATCGTCACCTGCCCGCACCGCCGCGTCGGCGGACCACCCCGCAGGGCAGGTGCGCAGAACCCGGCGGGCAACTCCACCCCCTCCGGTGCCCGGACCCCGCAAACCAAGGAATGAGCCGCCACCGGCTGCCCCGGCAGCGCGCCGGGACCCCGTGACGGAGAAGCACACCACGGACCGGCCGCCGCTGCCGGGCAAGCCGGCGGACCTGGCAACCTGGCAACCGCACACGCCGCTCATCGTCGCCTTCTCCGAGGACTCACTGGCGGATCCCGAAGGTATCGCAGCCGTACGCGCGGTCGACATGGTGCGACACCTGGCGCGCGAGCGACGACGCGTACTCGTCGTCTCAGCATGGACCAACCAGATCCCGAAGATCGTCAACAGGGTCCATACCGCAGCAGCACTCGTCGGAATTCCCACTACCGATATACCGAAGATCATAACCATCGTGCAGGACACCGAGTGGCTTGTCGGAATCGCCGGCTACCCCCGCTTCACGGACACCCGACAGCCATCTGCCCTTGACGTAGGTCTGTACGTCAAGAACATCGTGGAACAGGCCGTCCAGATCTGTCACCGACGCCTGGGGTGGGCGCAGCGCCACGTACCCCTGCCGAAGAAGCTCGAGGTCGCCTACGAGGTGATTCGCATGGGCGGAGTATCCGCCGAACCACTGAAGCTGGGTAGGTACTCCGCAGAATGGATCGCCACCCTACCGTCGTACAGAATCGCATGGGGACAACTGCGCTACCTCGCACTGTTCGCCCAACTGGTGACCCTACTCAGAACCCGTGACAGCCGGAAACCCTACGGCCACGTCATCGTCCACGGCGAACATGAGCTCTCCAGCCTGTCCTGCGCCGTCCTTCGAACCAATAACCCCACCGCCCAGTGGACCGTCCTCACCAATCTGACCGGCCCCGGGGCGCAGGACCTCGACAGACGCCGGACCATAGAGATGGTTGAACGCCTCAGCATCCCGGGCAGCCTCAGAGGAGTCGAGGTGATCGCCGTACGCGGTGCCAGGCTGATCAGACACAGGGTCGCCCTGCCCACGCCTAAGGTCGCTCCCCCCACACCACCCAGACTCCTGGACCGGGCAGCTGACCGGCAGCCCGAACCGAACGGACACGTACAGCGTTCCGCCTCGGCGGCAGGCCTCGAGAACGGAATGCGTGCCGTCGATGCGGTGCGTTACGCCCTGCGCGCGCCTCGGACGGAGGCGATGACCTCCGTGCTCGCCACCCTCCAACCCGACCAGTACCGCCTCGTGACCCAACCACCGACGATGCCCCTGGTCATCCAGGGGCACCCGGGCACCGGAAAAACGATTATCGCCGTGCACCGTGCGGGCTATCTGGTCAACGAAGAGACAGCAGCGCGAAAGGGCCGAATCCCGCGGGTACTCCTGCTCGGGCCTACTGAACAGTATGTCCGTCATGTGTCACAGACGGTCCGGGAACTCGACCCGAATGGAGCCATAACGGTCAAGTCACTCCCCGAGTGGTTAGCCGAACTCGCCGGCCTGGGAACCACCGCCGTACAGCCGGGCGAGGGCACACCACAGGACGTCGGCGGCTTCATCGTGGCCCTAGCGAAACACGCGGTGGCGGAGTGCCGGAACCGACAAGGATGGCAGGCGAGCCGGCCGACCGACAAGGTCAAGATGGCCTACGAGGCAATCCGCAGCAACGACCCACACGGACGACCACCGGCCAGCCAGACGGAGCAGCGGTGGATCGAGACCCTCCCACCTTTCCCGAAGGTCTGGGGCAAACGTCGCCACCTTCCTCTCCTCGCGCAACTGGGCCTGCTGATCAGCGACAAGCGACCCAGGTACGACCACATCGTCGTTGACGAAGCCCAAGACGTCTCGGAACTCGAATGGGAGATCATTCATGCCCACAACGCCGACGGACGATGGACGATCGTCGGCGACCTGAACCAACGCCGCCGGCTGGACATCGGCCACCTCGACTGGCACGAACTGGCAGGGCGGCTTCACATACTTCCCGATGCCCGGCTGTTCCAACCTGAAATAGTTGAACGGGGCTACCGCTCCACTCAGCCGATTCTCGACTTTGCCAACCGACTCCTGCCCTCCGATAAAAACCAACCCTGTTCACTCCAGACAGAAGGGCCGGCCCCTTCCATCATCCGAACCAGCACACCCGGCAAGCGCGATCTCAGGGCCGTCGTTGAGGCGAGCAGACTGCTGGACTCTTACCCGGGCGGAACCGCAGCGATCATCACCACCGATCCGGATGCCATCGACAAGCTGCTTCTCAGCAACGGGTGGCGACGAGCGGACACGGCAGCAGGCACGGGCGACTGGGCCGTGGAGGGGCGCCGACTGGCCGTCCGCACACCCGACTCGGCGAGGGGCGTGGAGTTCGACGGGGTCGTGGTCGTTGAGCCGCGTTACTTCGTACGACAGGAGGAGTTCGCCGGGACCCTGTACACGAGCCTGACCCGCGCGAACCGGGAACTTGTCGTGGTGCACAGCAAGCCGCTGCCTGGACCCCTCACGCGATGCTGACCTTATCCGGCAAGCCGGGGAGGGGATTTCATTGAGAGTCGACCCGGCCTAGAAAAGGAAGTGCGCCGATTTTGCTGATCTTTGGCAAGCGAGCACACCAACACGCTTCTGCGACCCGCCTACCTGAGCACAGAACCTATATCAGCAGGCTGCGGGCTTCAGATGTAGATAGACAACCGTCTTAGAAGATCAGTCCGGGTCGCAATGTCTATGAGCGGCGGCGGTGGATCTCGGCTCGACGTTCCTCGTAGCTGATCACGCTGTCACGCCGAAGCCAGTAGACGTTTGGCCGACGGGCCGACGCGAGCGCACAGATCTGGGCCAGGTTCAGCCGCACCAGCTCGATGATGTGCTCGCGGGTCGCGTCGCCGGGAAACAGGAACATGTGCACCTTGGCCTTGAGGAAGGCTTGCAGCTCCAGCTCCCGTTTGAGGATGTTCTGGTCGCGGCCGAACACGACCCAGCCCTTCTCGCCAATCACGGGCAGCCAGTCCTCGTCCGTCAGACCCTGTTCCAGACGCTCCCGGGTGAACACGGAGGCGGGGCTATGGACCTGGTAGCCGAGCTCGACGATGCACCGGCGCAGAGACCGGCCGTGCATGTTCTCGTCGATGTAGAACTCAGGCGGCGCGGCCCAGGAGGATGCGTGCGGCAGCTCGGGCATCGTGGATGTCAATCCCGAACTCATCCGCGACTGCTTCAGCGCTCTCACCCGCCTTCATCATGCCGGCGACGTCCGCCACTCGAGTTCCCGTCGCAGCGAAGATCGGCTGCCCGAACGATCGCCGCATGTTGACGATCACCTTGGCCGGTTGCCAGTTGGACAGCGTCAGCTGCTCGGGGATCCCCTCGCTGTCGAAGGCGATGTATTCCATGTGATCGGCCACGATTTCCTTGATCACATGCTGGTTGGTGCCGCCGACGATCAGTCCTTCCCCGGAGCGGGTTTTGCTGAAGTCCCACAGCACGTCGATGCCGTCGGTGGCCAGCTCGGGGGCGACCAGGACGTACTCACGGCCGAACTCCCGCTGGAGTTCCGTCAGGGCCGGCCGGATCTTCTGCGGGCGCACCCCGGCGGTGCGCAGCGCCTCCAACACGTGCGCTTCAGCCAAAGCGATGAACGTGACCGGCAGTACGTCCGGACGGCCGTCGGCGATGTGCAGCAGAGGGCCACCGCGCTGGTAGCCGCGCGCCCACCGGTGGAAGGTCTGCTGCGGCACGCGGAGATGACGTCCGGCTTGAGCTAGATTGAGGATTCCTTCCGTAAAGCGGACATCGCCCACTTCTTCCCCCTCTCCGCACGCCGCAGGAACACCTTGTCAGCAGCATTGCACAGGCGACGTGCTGAGTGCACCACCGCTGGAGTGTCGCGCTCTTGCTGCGAGGTCCCGAAGCATGTGGTGAACACGAGAAGTGCCACTGAGCAGCACTTATGCAGCTCGGCTGATCTTCAGCAGGCGATCGCAGCGGTGTGCATGAGCGACCGGGGCAAGTAGCCCGAGTACAGAGAATCCGCAGGTCATCGGCCTGCGGATACCGGCGGAGCGTCCGGTTAGGAGTCTCCATGTGGCTCCGGTTGATCTTGGTGGGCAGGGTGGATCGGCCGGCGGGAGCGGGGTCTCGTCGGCGGGGAGCGGTCTGGTTCAGGCTGCGGCGCGGATCACCAGTGCCGGTCGGATAAAGGTCTTGCGGTCACGGACAAGGGCCCAGAGAACGTCGACGCGTCGTCGGGCGAGGGCGAGTATGGCTTGCCGGTGATTCTTTCCTTCGGCACGCTTCTTCTCGTAGTAGGCACGCGATGCAGGGCATTCCCGGGCGGCGGTGAAAGCGGCCATCCACAGAATGTGCCGCAGTCTTCGGTGGTATCGGCGGGGCTGCCGATGGTTCCCGGAGACCGTTCCGGAGTCGCGGGAGACGGGTGCCAGGCCCGCATGGGCGGCCAGTTTGGTGGGGCTGTCGTACTCGGTCATGCCGGCGGTGTGCACCAGCAGTTCGGCGGTCAGCAGGGGGCCCATGCCGGGCATGCTCCCGATGATCGGCGCGAGGGGGTGCTGGTCGAGTTGGTCGGCGATGAGGTCGTCGACGGCGGCGATGCGTTGTTCGAGGGCGAGGATTTCGGTGGCCATCTGCCCGATGACCACGGCAGCAGCACGCTGGCCGGGCAGGGTGACAGTCTGCTGCCGGGCGGCGGCGACCATCGCCTCGGCGACCTGGACGGCGTTCTTGACGTGGCCGCGGCGGAGCAGGGCGGTGATACGGTCGACGCCGGCGTGCCGGATCGCGGCCGGGGTCTGCCAGCACGCCAGGACCATCATCGGGGCCTTGCGGTTCAGGTCCACAGCCCGCTCCAGGGCAGGGCTGATCCCGGTGAGGAGTTCCTGCAAGCGGAACAGGGTCGCGACGCGCTGGCCGACGAGGTCGGCCCGGTAGCCGGTCAGGACGGTCAGTTCGGCAAGGAGCCGGTCGGAGGGTTCCAGGACGGGGATGTCGGGGCGCATGCGGATGGTCTGGGCGATGACGACCGCGTCGCGGGCATCGGTCTTGTTCTCCCCGGCGAACGCGGCGGCCATGTGGAACGCGACGGTGCCGGAGACATAGCGGACCTGCGCCTGCCGCCGCCACAGCAGGGTCAGCAGCAGCGCGGACAGGCCGGTGGTGACGTCGACCGCCCAGCAGACCGCACGGCCATGTGTCGACACCTCGGCCATGACGGTGAGCAGGGTGGTCTCGTCGTTGGCAACCCGGCGGGAGTAGACGAGCCGGCCGCCGCCGTCGACGGCGGCGACGTGGTGGTGGGTTTTGCCGATGTCCACGCCGATCCACAACTTCGCCACCGTCGTGCTCCCCTTCGTTGATCGATTCTGTCGGATGCCCTTTGTCTGTGGGTTCGGGTTTGCCGGCACCTTCTACGAATGCGATCGCAGGTCGCGGGTCTCCATCAGCGGTCTACCGAATCTCGCAGACGACGAAGCGGCGGGTGGCATCTCCTACCGTCAGCCAAGCGATCTCGGCGAAACACACGCAGCCATACCCGCCACTTCCGGGGCATCACGGTCTACGGCCACCAAGGCCGCGCCCGTTCAACCAAGCCCACCCGCGAGGCGAGAGTTGGTGGCACCTCGAAGCTCAGCCACGATCACGGCGGAACACACACAGCCATCCCCACTCCCGGCCCCGCGGGCACGGCGAACTCAGCCTGCCGCCATCGTCGGCCGGCACCACGGACACGATGTGCGAGCCCGCGTGTCAACGCCGGCCGAAGGTTCCACGCGGCGTCGACTGGCTGCCCGCTCCCGAGCGTGGAGGCGTGCAGCCGGGCAGGAGACGGGCCTCACGGAAAACGTCCTCCGCGGACTTCGGAGGCTGGATCAGCACGAGGCCGACGCGTGCCGGCGTTCGGCGGAGCGGGTGAGCCATTGCCCGACGATCTCCTCATGCGTTCTGGGCTTGCCGGCCAGGGTTGAACTTTTCCTGGCCGGTCTGCGGGTGGGCGAGTCGGGATCGGCGTGTCGGGAGGCTCGTTCTCGCATGGGAAACTCTCGCCGTGAGCTCAGGTGTTCCCCGGACGATCAAGGCAGTCGACACGTCAGAGTTGATCCGGCTCGACACCGAGGCGATTCATTGCGGACTGAACCGCAATCACGGGGCAGGGTGGTTGGCGGAGTTCGCCGATCCAGCAGCGGTGCACTATCTGTGGCCGGTACTGGTGCACCGGTTGGGGCACCGGCCTGAGTCTTCGCCGCACTGGCGGTGCATGCTGCTTCTGACGGTGCGAGACGGCCAGCAGATCTTTTCCTTGCTGGATGTCTTGCCCGCCTCGTTCGAGGATCTATCCGAGACGCTGGATGCGGCCACGAAGGCCAAGGTCGCCCACCGGCTGGAGCATGAGGGCCTGCTGACGCAGGCGCAGTGGGCCGGCCTCAACCCTGATCCGGGTACTGCTTGGCGGTGATACACGGCGGCTGATATCGGGCGGCGAACGGTGCGTCAGGTGTCGAGGCCTGCGAGGTTGAGGCGTTCGAGCAGGCTGGGCTTGCGGGCGTGCACCGCCCGGAGCTCGGCCAGCCGGTGTCGGAACGACGAGCTGTCCCCGTCGCGATCGCTGAGTTCGCGCAGGTCGACGAGGAGTTGTACGGCGGTGTCGTACTCGCGGGGTCTCTTTGTGGCGATGGGTTCGTCGACCCGCTGCCATGCGGCGGGTTGGTCGACTGCGAGGGTGTCGAGGTGCCGTTGCCGGGCTGCTGCGGCGGACCGTTCCCGGCGGACCCGGTCGCGTTCGCGTTGCTCGGCGTCCCGCCGTTCCCGCTGGGCGCGCAACTCCGCGGCGGTGGCGAGCAGTTCCCCGGCGGTGCGGGCGGCTGCCGGGGTGGGGGCATCGGTGTGGTGTGCGTCGCGGTAGCGGCGCAGCAGTTGGCTGCGCAGGCGGGTTCTCCAGCCGCTTCATGGGTGCGGTGCCCACGGACGCGGCCACGCTGCGCGGGTGGCTGACCGCCGGGGCGTCCGCGCACGAGGCGCCGGTGCAGTACCTGGAGGATGTCACCGAACTCGCTGGGGTGCGGCTGCTGAACCCGGCACAGCGGGCGGCGGTGCTCAGACTGCTGGCCGACCTGCTGGGCATAACGGTGACCGGGATCGTCATGGACCGAGCCGGCCGCGCCGGGCAGGCGTTCTCAATCGCGTCGAGCGCGCACGGTCTGCCTGCCCAGTACACGGTGATCGTCGATCCGCGCCTCGGCGCGCTGTTGGGTACGAGGAGGTGCTGACCACTACGGCGGGAAAGTTGAACGTGGCGATTCCCGCGGTGATCTCTTACCGGTCGTACCTGGTCGCCGAGTATGGACCGATGCCCGGATGACGCGCGTCGGGTAGGTGACGTCGTGGAGATGCCACCTCGGACTCTTGATCGTCATCTGGGTCTTGGCCCGTGTCTGGCTGGATAGGCGGGCGGCACACCGCCCGCCCCTACTACACGCGTGATACACACTGCTCGGCCTCCACAACATTCCCTCCAGAAATCATCGACTGGAGGTGTCACCAGCGCTGGTTGAGCTCAAGGGATCATCGGTCAAGCTGCCAGATCACGCCCACCCACCCGCGCCAGTTCGCTGATCGACCGCCGCAGCTCGCCCATGTCTTCCCGCGTCAGGGCCTGCCCCCCGTCGCACAACGCGGCCTCGGGGTCGGTGTGCACGTCGACGATGACCCCGTCGGCGCCGGCCGCGATCGCTGCCCGGGTCAGCGGCAGGACGAGGTCCCGCCGCCCGCCGGAGTGCGACGGGTCGACGATTACCGGCAGGTGGGAGAGCTGCTGGATGACGGGGACCGCCGAGATGTCGAGGGTGTTCCGGGTGGACCTCTCGAACGTCCGGATCCCGCGCTCGCACAGGACTATGTCGAGGTTACCGCTCATCGCCACGTACTCGGCGGCGAGCAGCCATTCCTCCACAGTCGCACTCATCCCGCGCTTGAGCAGGACCGGCATCCCGGTCCGGCCGATCGCCTTGAGCAGTTCGAAGTTCTGCATGTTCCGCGCGCCGACCTGAAGCATGTCGGCGTGCGCGCAGACCACGTCCAGGTCGCGGGGATCGACGATCTCCGTGACGACGGGGAGGCGCGTCTCTTGCCCGACCGAGGCTAGGACCTTGAGGCCCGACTCACCGAGCCCTTGGAAGGCATACGGGGAGGAGCGGGGCTTGTAGGCCCCGCCGCGCAGCAGCGTCGCGCCTGCGGCCTTGGCTATCAGCGCGCAGTCCAACATCTGGTCGGGGCTCTCGACGGCGCATGGTCCGGCGACGAGGGTCACGGTGTCCGGGCCGATGGCGACGTTGCCTACCCGCACGGTCGACCGCACCGGTTGGTGCTCGCGGCTCACCAGCTTGTGGGAACTGCTGATCGCGACCACGTCCCGGACGGCGGCCAGGGTTCGCAGGTCCGTGCTCACATGGCCGGCGGCGTCGGTTGCCACGACGAGCGTCCGGCCGCCGCCGCTGCTCGTGCTGGCACGGCCGCCCCCGCTCTCGATGATGGTGACGACGTCGGTGACGTCAGGAGGCGTGGCGGTTGCGTCGAGTACGACGATCACGGTTCCTGTCCTTCCGGTGATGCTTGCGTCGGTGGGGTGGTCGCGAAGGCCTCGGCGATCGGGCGGAGCGTCTCCGCGAACCGGTGCGCCTCGCTGTCGGGCAACTGCCCGGTGAGCGTGTCCAGCCGGCGGTTGAGGACGTCGGCCGGCCCGGCCGGCCCGGTCAGGCAGGGGCAGTGGGTGAGGGACCACAGGGGGCGGACGCGCGCACCGCGCAGCGCCTTCGCGCCCAGGCTGGAGGTGCCCAGCTGGATGCCGGTCAGGCCCTCCTCGTAGCAGAACTCCAGCGGGCTGTAGAACACGAGCTGCGGATACTCGTAGGCGTCCCGAAGGCGGTCGTAGTCGAACCCGACGAGCCGGATGACCAGCTCCGAGCGCCAGCGGTACGCCAGAGAGAAGCCGACCATCCGCGCCCCGTCGTAACAGCCGAAGACGACCGACCGGTGGTCCAGCCGTTCCGCCTGCCGGCGCAGCACGTCCGCCATGAGGGCGGGCGAGTGGTCGTGCCCGTAGCGGCGCTGGAGGTTGGACGCGAGCACGCCGCCCTGTTCCCAGCACTCGGACAGGCGCAGCCGGCGTACGGTGAGCCCGGAGGCGGCGAAGGCTCGGGCCTCCTGCCGCACGTTGTACCGGCGTCGTTTGTTCGGCAGCGCGGCGAGGTAGTCGTCGAACCCGTCGCCGGGCACGTCCAGCACGCAGTCGGCGTTGAGCAGGCTCACCGCCGGCCGCTGATCCCCGGGTGCCTTTATGACGGCGTGGACCTCCTCGCTCAGCAGGTAGGGCCACCACCAGCCGTCGACGGGCTCGCCCTGGGCGGCCACCGCCGTCTCCCGCAGGGCCGGCAGTGTCTCCGCCGGGGGCGGGGGCACGGAGCGGTATCCGCGTCGTCCCCCGAGGACAGCCAACCGGTGGGGGCAGTCGGCCAGCGTCCGCACCTCGCGCCCGGGCCGGTAGCGGCCGTTCGTCTCGGTGCGGGCGAGGTGCACCGGCAGCATGCCCTGGGGTGCCTGCGTGTTGCCGGCGACGGCGTACCGTGCCCGCGCCTCCCCGTCGGAGTCGGAGAAGGTGAGCCAGTCGCGGCTGGCGTAGAAGGTGTCCCGGTCGCCCAGCGCAGCGTCCCACCCCGGTACGGCAGCCGGGCTGTCCACCACCTCAACGGTCACCGGGCACCGTCCCCAGGGCCCGCTCGAGCCCGTTGGTCACGGCGTAGAGGTCGGTGATGAGCGTCTCGGGGTCGACGGCGGTGACGAAGAACCGCCCGAAGCAGTTGCGGGCCCCGGCGGCGGGGTCGTAGCGGGGGACGGTGCTGCCGGCGGGGGCGGTGAGTTCCGGGACCGTCTCGATGGTGCTGCCGGGGCTCAGCAGCGCCTCGAGCCGGGTGGCCTCGGGACGCCACACCGGTTCGCTGGTCCAGGGACGCCCGGACGCGTCCGCCGGCAGCCAGGCGAGCGTGGCCGCCGCGCCGCGCCCCCGGGTCAGCATCCGCTCGGGGTAGTCGACCGGCTCACCGAGCAGCTGCCGGACCAGCATGTCGACCATGTCGAGGCCGAAGACGTGCTCGACGACCCGGGCGATGACCGAGCCGCCGAACCGGGCGGCGGTCTCGACCACCGCCAGGCTGCCGTCCGCGCACAGCTTGATCTCGGTATGGGTGCCGCAGTTCTCCAGGCCCAGCGCGTCGACGGCCGCGCGGGCCACCTCCTCGATCCGTCGTTGCAGCGGCTCCGGCAACACGCACGGCGCATTGCTGCTCAGTTCCGTGAACGGCGGAATGGTGGGCATCCGGGCGGTGACGCACAGGGGGTGGTAGGTGCCGTCGGAGACGATGCCCTCTATGCTGACGTAGTCGCCGTACCGGCGGCGTGCATCCTCGTCGCCGTACCAGCCCTCGGTGGTGCCGGAGATGATCTCCTCGACGAGCAGGTTCCGGGCCGCGTCCGGCTCGTACCACTCGACGAGCCCGAAGTCGTCGTTGCGTCGCAGAGACGCGGTGAGCGCGGCGAAGGCGGCCGGGGCGTCGGCCTCCGACCGGACGACCATCTGTCCGATCGACCCCGAGCCCCAGGCCGGCTTGAGCAGCAGCGGGGGGGTGAGTTCCCGCACCGCCCACCGCACGTCCGCCTCGTCCTCCACCGGCAGGAAGCGGGGGATCGGCACGCCGTCGCGTCGCCAACTGGCGCGCATCAGCCGCTTGTCGCGGGCCCGCCGGGCGGCACCGGAGCCGGGCCCGCGCAGCCCGAGCCGCTCGGCGGCCACCGCCCCGGCCAGCACCAGGTACTCGGAGAGGCAGAGCACCGCGTCGGCCCCGACGTGCTTCGCGTGCCGCATGATGAGTTCGACCAGGTCCTCGCCACGCGGCCGGTCCTGCCACGCCTCGACGATCGACGCGCAGGCCGGGCGCCACGCCTCGGCGCCGCCGGTGGGCAACGGCGAGATCGCCAGCACATGCAGTTCAGCGCGGGCGGCGACGCGGGGCAGCGCGTACTGCAGGGGCGTGCCGGCCCGGCCGTGCACGAAGAGGATGCGTTTCACGTGCTCCCTTTCCTTCTGGACGGTCACGTTCACGCTGTCGCCGCACGCCTCGTGGCCCAGACGAAGCGCCACCAGATGACGGCCAGCGTCACGAGGACGAGGATCAACAACAGTCGGATGAAGAGGCGGTAGCCGACGACGAAGCCCCCGACGCCCATCAGGACGTTGCCCAGCGGGATGCTGGAAAAGACCACGAGCCGACGGAGGCTGAACACGCGCATGCGTACCGGAGCCGGGGTGTGGGCAAGCCATGCCGCCCCGCCGACGGCGACCAGGACGGAGAAGAGCGCCCCGCTGAGGACCATGGCGGGCACGATGACCCAGTCCTGCCCGGCGATCGTGACGGTGAGCAGCAGCCCACAGATCGCGGCGAAGGCGAGGGCCGCCGCGCCGAGCCGCCGTTGCCGGTAGCGCATCAGCGCCAGCGAGCCGAGCAGCAGACCGATGCCGTAGGCGCTCGCGGCGTCGCGGAACAGTACCGCCTGGGCCTGCTCCGGGAGGCCGTACTCCTTGATGAAGGCCGGCAGCACGGCGTAGAACGGCGCCACCACCAGGTTGGCCAGGATGCCGAACCAGACGAGGAAGACCAGCTCGCGGTGGCTACGGATGATCACCAGCGAGGCCTTGGCGTCACGGAGGGTGCGGCGCAGGAGCCCTACCCGGGGTGCGGTCGGCGCGTCGCCGGCCAGTCCCGGCCCGGCGGCCGAGCGGTGGCGGGCGGTCACCACGTCGAACGGCCGGGCGAACAGCAGCGCCATGACGAGCGCGGCCAGCACCAGGGCGAGCGAGACGGCGGAGACCCCTCGCAGCGCGCCGGCGGCGACGAGCCCACCCGCCACCATCGGCGCCGCGACGCGGCTGATCTGGGTGTGCAACTGCGTCAGCAGCGCCACGCGCGGCCCGGGCCAGTCCGCCGGAGCCAGGTCGGCGCCGATGCTCTCCATCGTGCCGATGTAGACGGTCTGCACCGTGAGCACGGCCGCGTAGCAGCCGCCGGCGGCCAGTACCGTCCAGGCGTTCTGGCCCGTGCCGAAGATGGCCAGGAGCGCGATCAGCGGGGCCGCCATCAGGGCCAGTTGCAGCAGCACCGCCCGGCGGCGGTCGGCATGGTCCAGGATGCCGGAGACCACCATCATCGTGGTGAGCGACAGCACGCTGGAGAGGCCGACGATGAGGCCGAGGTGGGCCCCGCCGCTCGGCGAGCGGGTAATCCACCAGCTTAGCGCGAACATGGCGACGCCGGACGCCACCACCGCGCCGAGGCTGGGCACCCACACGGCGAGGAAGGGCAGAGTGCCCCGCCCGGCCTCGGGCTCCTCCAGCCTCGCGTTCGGCTGGGACGCCCGGGCGGCGGTCATCGGCCGGCCTCCGATTCGGCTACGGGTCCAGACGGCATCCGGTCGATCCGGAAGCTCGGCCCGTTGAGCAACTCGGACATCGTCTCGGCGAAGGCGATCAGTGTCGGTTCGCTGCCCGGCGGTCCGACCGCCTGCATCTCGATCGGCGCGTCGAGGGCCTCGTCGTGGGCGACCGGGAAAGTGACCGCCGGCAGCCCGGCGAGGCTCGCGATCGAGGCGTACCCCACCAGGCGAGGGTCGTCCTGGTCGTTCGGGTCCGGGATGGTGGAGACCGGCGCGGGGGTGAGAGCGAGGTTGCGGGGCGGCCGGGGGCCCGCCGGCAGCAGCCAGACGTCGACGCCCCCGTCCTCGAAGAGCGCCGGGGCGGCGGCGCGGGCGCGTCGGGCTGCCACGACGATGTCGGCGAGCCGCTCGTCGGTCACCGCGGCACCGGACTCCAGCGCCAGCCGGGTGGGCGTGCCGAAGGACTCGGTCACCCGCTCCGGCCAGGTACGGCAGGTCTCCCAGGCATGCCGGGCGCACAGTTCGAAGACCGCGCCCCGCCACCGCCAGATCTCGCCCAGGCGGACCCGCCGCACCGGGTGCCCCGCCGCATCGAGGGCCCGCACGGCCATATCCTGCGCCCGGACCACCTCCGGCGCGCGCCAGTGCTCCAGGACCTCGGCGACGACGCCCACCCGGAAGGCGGCCCGCTGCTCGGGTACGGGCGGGCCAGACCCGAACCAGCCCTCGCCCCAGGCCCAGGCCAGGTCCCGCGCGGTGCGGGTGACCAGCCCTGGCGCGTCCAGCAGCGGTGAGCTGCGGAAGCCCGTGCCGAAGTGGCGCGGATCGTGGGTGAGCCGAAGCCCCACCACGCCGCAGGCCGCCGCGGGCAGGCGCACCGATCCGACGCTGTCCGTGCCGACGGCCACGTCGCAGATGCCGGCCGCGACGGCGACCGCGCATCCGGTGCTCGACCCGGCCGGGTCGAGGTGGGGGAAGTACGGGTTGACGCAGCCGTGCCCACGCCCGATGTTGATCTCGGTGGTGACCAGTTTCGCGACGACCGCCGAGCGGGGCAGCCCGCTCAGCGCGGCGGACGTGCTCCGGGGGTGGTGCCGGTAGTGCCGCAGTCCGAGCCGCGTGGCGAAACCCGCTACGTCGAGCGTGTCCTTCACGCCGATCCGGACCCCGCCCGCGCCGCGCCCGGTCGGGCGCAGCTCCACGCATGCCTGGTAGCGGCCGTCGGCGTACGCGGCCCACTCGTCCGCCTCGGCCCGCCACCGGTCGCCGTCGAGCCGCCCCCGCCGGAGGCGGTCGACGCGCTCCGACAGCGGGCCGGTCAGCGACTCCGGCACCGCCCGGACGGGCTCCTGGATGTTGGTCACGATCAACCCGTGCTCCTCGTCGTGTTCAGGCCGGGGCCGTCAGCGCCCGCGCTCCGCGCCGCCGTTGACCTGGATGATCTGGCCGGTGACGTGACCGGCCAGGGGGGAGGCCAGCCACCGCACCGCCTCGGCGACGTCCTGGGGGGTGCCCGCCCGACCGTTGAGCGTCTGCTGGATCAGCCCGGCCCGACGCTGCTCGGTCAACCGGTCCCGGAAGAACTCGGTGTCCGCCACGAAACCGGGGGCGACCACGTTGACGGTGGTGCCCATCGGCCCCAGCGCGGCGGCGAGGTCGTAGCAGTAGGGGTGCAGCGCGGCCTTGCTCGCCGCGTACGAGCCGGAACCCGAGCCCCGGTACGCCGCAATCGAGCTGATGAAGATGATCCGGCCGTGCTCGCCGGTCAGCAGATCCCGTACGGCCTCGGTCAACAGCACGGCGGTCAGGACGTTGGCCCGCAGGTTGCCGTTCCAGTGGTCGGCCGCCGCCGCCACCGGGCTGTCGAACGACGGGCGGCCCTGCATGGTGACGTTCCCGCCCGCGCAGTGCACCAGCACGTCGACCCGCCCATACTGCTGCCGGATCGCCGCCGCAGCCGCCTCGGCCTGCTCCGGCTCGGCCAGGTCGGCGACAACCGGATCGACGGCGAGGGCCTGCGGGTTCGCCGCGCCGATCTCCGAGGCCGCCGCCTCCAGCACCTCGGCCCGCCGTCCGATGATCACCACCTGCTCACCGTCTGCGGCGAACTGCCCGGCGACGGCGCGCCCGATCCCGGTTCCCCCGCCACTCACCACGACCACCAGGCTCATTGCACTTTCCACCCTTCAATTCGGTACGACGGATTCACGGCCGCCATTATTGGTCCTCGCTGAGATACAGCGGGGTCTTGCCCGTGCGGGAATTGACGGCGAGCCGGTCCACGACGGTCACCTCCAACGCCCGGGGGGCGCGGTCGACGACCGCCCGCAGGCGGTACACCTCGGTGAGCAGTTCGTGCCGGACCAGCCCGGCCACCGCCGCCGGGTCCGCGCCCGGCTGCACCAGCAGCCGCACCTGGAGCGCCTCGTCGGGCCTGGCGTGGTTACGGAAGGCGAGCTGGACGTCCTGCACGCCGGTGATCCGCCGGGCGATCTCCCCCAGTTCGGCCGGTGCCACCAGCACGCTGACGAACTTCACCTGCGTGTCGGCCCGCCCGAGCACCCGCAGCCCCGGCTCGGCCCGGCCGCACGGGCAGGCCACGAACTCGCCACGGTCACCGACCTGGTACCGCAGGATCGGATTGAGGCAGTCGGGGTCGGTGTTGGTGACCAGCACGACGCCGTCGATCAGCTCCACGTGCTGGTACGGCAGGACGTGGAACACGTCCAGAGCGCAGTCCGGCCCGTTGCCGCCGATCACCCACGTCTCGGTGGAGCCGTAGACGCCGTACGTCTTGACGCCCGGCAGCATCGACCGGGTCAGCGCCGCCGCCCGATCCCCGTACTTCTCGCCCGTCCACAGCAGTTTGTCGATGGCCGGCGGCTTCCGGCCGGTGTTGTCGCAGTACTCCAGGAGCTGGGCAATCTGACTGGGGGTGGCGTTCAGCGCGGTGACCCCGAGCCGCTCCATGACCTCCAGCCACTCGCCGAGTTCGTCGCCCTCCACGGAGCCGAGCGGCAGGACCACCGAGCCCGACTCGTGCGCCAGCATGTTGAAGAAGTTGTGCGAGGACCACAACTGGCCGGTGCTGTAGAAGTTGACCAGCATGTCGTCGGGGGCCAGCGGGTTCCACTCCCGGCGGACCGCGGAGACGAACATGCCAGTGGGCACGACGCTCAGCTTCGGCTTCGAGGTGGTTCCACCGCTTCCGTAGAGGTAAGCGCCGATCGACCGGGCGCGCGCCGCGGCCACGAGGTCGTCCAGGGCACCGGCCAGTTCGTCCTTGGTGAGCACCGGCATGTCGCCCAGGGACAGCTCGCCCCCGTCGTCGGGCACGCCCGCGTACTTGTCGCGGAGCGTCGGCAGGCTCGACGCGTGCGCGTACATCCGGCGCAGCGCCCCGGCGTCGAAATCCGTGCGGTCGTGTTTCATCCCGTCTTGCCTCCTGTCAGTTGGCCGGCCGGTCGCGGTGTCACTCCGCGTCCGTCGGATCCGGATCGAGATCGCCTGGCACGAGTGAGAGAACCTCCCCGCCCCAGCACCGCCGGACGATCCCGGCGGCGGCGCGGACGTCCTCGGCGAGGGGCCGGTCCCGGTCGAGGGGGACAACCCGGTCGTGCAGGCGGTGCCACCCGGAGCCGGGGGGCGGTGTGGCGTCGAGCAACCGGGCCAGTTGCGCGACGGCCACCGCGAGCGAGCCGATGACCAGCCAGCCGAGGCGGACGATCTCGGTACCGGCAACAGCACCGTTCAACGCCATCGGCACGTGGTCCTGGTTGCCGAGATTGGTGGGCAACGCGGTCAACGTCGCGGGATGAGCGAGCTGGCGAATCTTGGCGACCATGCCCGACGCGGCGATCTGCACGCCGGCGAACCCGCTGTTCCGGCCCGGGTCCGCCGCCAGCAGCGGCGACTGCCCGCCGTTGTGCCCCGGGTCCAGCACCAGCGCGAGCTGCCGCTCAGCCAGGTACGCGAGCTGATGGGCGCAGAGCGACAACAGGTCGGAGGCGAGCCCCCCGGGCGCGGCGTGGAAGTTGCCCCCGTGCCACACCGCCCCGTCGATGGTCACCGGATTGTCGGTGCACCCGGTCGCCTCCCGCAGCAGGGGCTGCTCCTGGAGGGCGAGCTGGTCGAGGACCGCGCCGACGACCTGCGGGGCGCACCGCAGCGAGTATGGCTCCTGTAACGGCCGAGAGGCCGCCGTCCGGGGCGAACCGGTCAGCTCCCCCTCGATCCAGCGTGCCGCCCGCAGTTGACCCGGATGCCCGCGTACCCGGTGCACCGGCTTGGCGTACGGCTCGCGGCTGCACCCGAGCAGCCCGACGATCCGGGCCGTCAGCGCGGCACAGGCCCGGGCCTGCCCGGCCAGCTCCGCGTGGTTGAGCATGGTCACCGCCAACGAGGCGCCGCATCCGTTGACGAAGGCCAACGCGGCCCGCCCGGGCCACCGGAGGGGACGGCCCTCCAGCCGGCCGATGACCTCCGCCGCCGCCGTCGGCCGCCCTCGCCACCAGGCCAGCCCCTGCCCGGCGAACGCCTGCGCCGCGTGCGCCAGCGGGATCAGGTCGCCGCTCGCGCTGACGCTGCCCTCACCCGGCACAACGGGCACCAACCCCCGGCGCACGAGATCGGCGAGGGCCTCCCAGGTCTCCGGGGCCACGGCGGAGTGGCCGAGGCGCATCCCCTGAAGGCGCAGCCACACCAGGAGCCGGCTCGCCGCGACGCCCAGCGGGCGTCCCTGTCCGGCGCAGAGGTGGTGGATGAGATTGAGCCCTTGCTCGTGCCCGTCGCCGGCCGCCGGGTAGCGCACCAGCGGGCCGAAGCCCCGGGTCACGCCGTAGGCATCGCGGCCGGACGCGACCCAGCGGTCCAGGTCACGCACGCCGCGTGCCATCCGGTCCCGATCCTCGCCGGTGAGCGTGAGCCGCTCTGACCGCAGGGCACCGACGATCAGCTTCCCGAGGCCCTCGGCGGCGGGCACGACGGTGTTCAGCACGGCCCCAACTCCCGGGCTGGCTGCAGCGACGAGTGCGACGACCGGACCGCACGTGGCCGGTGGGCTGCGGGCAGCAGATACGACACCGCCCGCAGCACGTGACGACGCCGGTGCTCTCCGCCCGGCACGAGGATCTCGTACCACTCGCCGCGCAGCTCGTCCCGGAAGATCCGGCAGGCCACCGGCACGCCGACGAGGTCCTCCAGCTCGCGCTCCACCCGGGAGACGTCCAGCCGGTGGCCGTCGACCTTCACCAGGCGGTTGCGCCGGCCGGTGAGCCGGTACGTGCGGGGGCCGGTGACGATCACGGTGTCGTCCAAGGTGTGCTCGTCGGGTTGAGCGGTACCGGCCCGACGGGCCAGCCTGGGACTGCGAACCCGCAGCGGGCGCGGGCCGTCGTGCCGGTCCTCGTCGGCAATCGTCACGTCCTCGGCCAGCGTCCAGTCGTCGTCCGGTGCGCGGCGCACCCCCACGAGCCCTGTCTCGGTAGAGCCGTGCAGCTCACACAGGCGCAGGCCGGGCAGCCGGGTCAGCACCTCGCCGGCCCGCCGGGGCAGCGCGGCGGTGCTGTGCACGACAGTGACCGGGTCGTGGCGAAACCGCGGCAGCGAGCGTTCGATCTGCCACCAGGCCGAGGGCACCGCCACCACCAGCAGCCCGCTCGTCGGATCGCTCAGCGGGTCGATGACGCTGGCCGAGCGCAACGGCACGCCCAGGATCTGTGGCACCAGCCGGTTGAGGAGGTAGCCGTACAGGTGATGGTCCGGGGCGTAGGTGGTCACCGCCCGGACTCCGTCGGGCAGCAGGCCGGCGAGGAGCTCGGCCTCCGCCACCAACTGGTGTCGGGTGCGCCGCCATGCGACCGGTGGCCCGGTCGTGCCGGAGGTGGTGAAATCCACCTCCGCAGGCAACGTGCCCAGCAGGGCGGCCATCAGAACGACACGTCCAGGACCGTCCGGTCGGCGAGCTTGCGCCGCACCAGGTCGTCGATGCTGGCCACGCTCGCGAACGAGGTGCGCAGGTCGTCGTCGACCAGGTCGATCGAGACGCCGAAGCGCTGCTCGACCGAACCGACGCAGTCGATCACGGCGAGGCTGTCGTACTGCGCGTACAGCATGCTCAGAGGTGTCTCGTCGTGCGCGGGATCGAGTTCCTCCCGCACCAGCTCGGCGACGGCAGCGCGGACTTCCGCACGCACCTGGTCGTTCGGTGCGGTCGCTGTCGGGTCACTCACGATCGTGCCTCCTGTAGGACTTCCGCGCCGGTGAGGTGCAGCTCCGGCGGAGCGTGCTCGAACTGGACGAAGACCCGCTCGGGCGGTACGGCCGGGCGCAGCGCCTCGACGATCTGCTGGCACAGCTCGCGCCGGAACCGCTCCGGGCGGCTCGGGTCGATCCGGCAACCGACCAGGGCGAAGGGGCCGCCGGTCGCCAGCGGGAACGGCCCGCTGAACACCGACTCCGGGCCGACCTCGCGAAACGAGCTGATGACGTGGTTGAGGTCGACCCCCTGGCCGCGCAGCCAGCGACTGACCGTCTTGGCGAAGTTTCGGCGTACCGCAGTGGGGAGCGGGCCGCTCTCGACGGTGATGGTGGGCATCACGGCTCCTAGAGGTTGAGTCGGGGCAGCCGCGCGCCGGTCGCGAGCCGGGTGCCCATCGCCGTGGCCAGGACACCCCCGGACCGGCGGCTGAGGGGCCCCCAGGCGTAGCCCGCCGAGCCGACCCGGGTCTTGTCGAGGAACCGGTCCAGCCCTACGACGTCGACCGGCTGGCCGAGGACCTGGTGGGTGAGCACGGCCTGGTACGTCGACACCAGATCCGGGACGCCGCGCTCGGCGGCGGCGAAGCCGCCGAGCCGGGACGCGAAGCCGGCGAGCTGCCCGGCGGCCCGCGCGGCCGCCTCACGCTCGCCGATCAGGTCGAGTACGCGCGCGGCCTGCGCGGTGGCAGCGCAGCTCACCGGGCCCTGCGGGGTGTGCCGGTAGCCCTGCGGGGTCGCGCAGGACGCGACGAACGCCCCCAGCATCCGGGTGTTCAGCACGTCGACGGCGGCGCCGAGTTCCGTGACGACCTCCGCTGCCGAGGCGGTGGCCGCCATGTCCGAGGCCCTGCCCTCCCAGTAGCCGAAGCCGCCGTCGGAGTTCTGGATGCGCCGGCACCAGTCCACGACCCGATCCGCCTCCGGCAGGCCCCGGCCGGCTGCCTTCAGCCCGGCGACGGCCCAGAGCGTGCACCGGACCTCCGCGCCGCGCCCCGGCATGTACATCACGCCGCCCTCGTAGGGCAGGTGGGCGCGCACCAGCCAGTCGGCGTAGCCGGTGACCGCTTCGGCGTCGGGACGGGCTCGGGCGGTCTCCAGCAGCAGCGCAGCCGCCGTGGCGAGGCTGTCGCCGGCCATCGCCGAGTGGCGGTAGGTGAAGCCGCCCTCCGGCAGCTCGCAGGAGGCGAGGAACTCGGGGATCGAGGCCGCGAGCGGCACCGGGACGTCGAGCGTCTGCAGTGCGCCGACCGCGCTGAACCCGGCCCACACGTCGGCGGTGCGGTATCCGTCCCACCGCAGGTAGCCGGCGGGCGTCGCTCGGGCGGCGATCCACGCGCGGCAGTCCGCCGCCCGCTCCGGTCGCCCCCCGAGCGCGTCCAGGGCGCGGACCGCGCGGAAGGTCGCCCACAGACAGGGGGCGGAGTCCGGGTCGGCGAAGGCGTACCCGCCGGCCGGCGTCTGACGCTGGTTGATCCAGGTCAGGAGGGCGGGCGTCCAGGGCGGCGCGGCCGTGCCGGAGGCGGCCCGCCAGGCCATCGCCCCGTAGTAGCAGGCCCGGACGTCGGCACCGGTGGCACCCGGGTACCACCCGAGGCCACCGTCGGCGTGCTGGAGGCGGCCCAGCCAGTCCCGCAGCGCCCCCACATCCGCCGGTTCGACGCTGAGAACCTCCCGGGCCGTGCGCAGAGCGTAGTAGGTGGCCCAGACATCGGGGTGCTGCCCTGGCATCATCGCGAAGCCGCCGCTGTCGTGCTGGAGGGTCGGCAGCCAGCGCGTCAGCTCCGCCACGCGGGGCACCTCGGCACCGAGGTCGCGCAGCGCCTGCGTGCAGTAGTAGGTCGCCCATACGTCCGACGGCAGCCCTCGCTGCCAGGCGAATCCGCCGTCGTGGTTCTGGCAGGACCGCAGGTACTCCACGCAGGCGTCAACGTCGACGGGGCGGCGGCCGAGCCACGCCAGCGTCCGCACCGCCGCGTACGTGCACCAGAGGTCGGCACCGCCCTGGCGGACCCCTCCGTCACCGGTTCTGACGATCGTTGTCCGGTCCATCAGTCCAACCACTCGACGTTCGTGCGCTTCCAGTTCTTCTGGCTCGCTCCGGCCTTGGTGAGCGCCGGGAGCTGGTTGACGAGCACCACGCTGTTCCAGGTCACGCCCAGTTCGGCGAAGCGGGCTCGGATGCGCTCCGCGACCGGCTCCGGCGGCCCGGTGAAGTCCACGTCGCGCTCCAGGACCAGGCGCGCGGCCGGCTGGTCGCCGCCGCGAAGCTGGATCAGGTAGCCGGTCACCTCGGGCACGGCGTAGACGACCGACTCGACGTTCTCGACCGAGATCGGCCGACCGGCGACGCTCACCGCGTCGGACGCCCGTCCGTGGATCGTCAGCACCGGCAGGCCGAGACCGCAGGGGCAGCCGTCGCCCGGCAGGACGCCGGCGATGTCACCCGTGGCGTACCGCAGCAGCGGCCGGGTGTGGTTGTTCAGCGTCGTGGTCACCAGTTCGCCGGTGTCGCCCGGCCTGGCGGGGCGGATCGCGCCATCCTCGCCCCGCAGCTCGGCGATATGGGCTGGCAGCAGGAGGTGCATCCGGTCGTGCTCGCAGCCTGCGCCGATCGTGCCGGTCTCGGTGCTGCCGTACGAGGCGTCGATGACCCGGCAGTCCCACAGCGCCGCAAGCCGCGCCCGCATCGGGGCCGTGCTCACCTCGCCGAGAAGCAGGGCCGTGCGAAGGCTTTCCCGGACGGCGTCGAGCCGTCCGCGCTGCTTGAGCAGCCGGGTCCACTGGAGCATCACGCCGGGGGCGACGAAGACGTGGTCGGGCCGGAAGCGGCTGAACAACTCCTCCAGCCGGTCCCAGTCGCACATGCCCTGGGCGAACGGATAGCAGCGCAGGAGCATGCAGTCCAGGTGCTCCGCGACGGAGGCGACCAGGTCGCCGACGGGGACGACGTCCGACGGCAGCAGCGACGCCACCCGGTCGCCGGGACGCAGCGTACGGCTCCAGACGGTGGCGACCGACGCCGTGTTCCACACCACGTCCTCGACGGCGCGGGGCGTGGGAGTGGGAGAACCGGTCGAGCCCGAGGTCTCGTAGTAGCGCACATGGCTGCCGTCGTCCCGGACGAACCCGAACGGATCCGCCTTCACCTCCTGCTTCTCGGTGACCGGGGCGCCGGCGAAGTCCCGGGCACGCACGTGCGGGAGGTCCCGGTAGCGGGGCGAGCCGTCGAGCCGCTCCCAGAGCTGGGCGAGCTTCTCCCCCTGGATACGGGTGACGACGTCCGGCTTGAAACCGGCGGCTGCCAGAGTCTGCCGCTCCCGCTCGGCGGCGGCGCACGCCGCCGCCGAGCGGCGGTGGAAGTTGGACATGCTGACTCCTTCGACTCAGACGACGATCGCGGGCGAGGCCAGGCACAGGTCGGACTCGCCGTCCCGCAGGACATCGCCGTACGTCTCGCGCACCCAGACGTCGTCGTAGACCGAGGCGAGGTACCGCTCGCCGAGGTCGGGTGAGATGGCCACCGCGCGGAGCGACCGATCGGCGAGCCAGGACAGTGCACCGCTGATCACCGTGCCGGTCGAACCGCCCAGCAGGAAACCGTGGCCGAGCAGTTGACGGCAGGTTCGGACGGTCTCGGGTTCCTCGACGTACACGACGTCGTCGACGAACGATTCGGCCAGGATGGCCGGGCGGACGCTCGTGCCGAGACCGGGGATCATCCGGCGCCCCGCCGGGCCGCCGAAGTTCACCGAGCCGACGCTGTCCACAGCGACCACCCGCACACCCGGGTGGTACGCCTTGAAGTAGCGGGCGCAGCCCATCAGGGTCCCGGTCGTGCCCGCGCCGATGAAGAGCACGTCCAGGTCCGGGAACTGGGCGGCGATGGCCGGAGCGGTGGTGCGGTAGTGCGCCTGCCAGTTGGCGCGGTTGACGTATTGGTTCAGCCAGACGTGGTTGTCGTCCGCCGCGCAGAGCTGTTGGACGTAGCGGATCCGGGCGCCGAGCAGCCCCTCGTCGGCGGCCGGCTCGCCCACGACCCGCACGTCCGCACCGAGGGTGGTCATCAGCCGGCGGGTGAGCGGGTTGCACCGGACGTCCGTGACGCAGATGAACCGATATCCCCGGTGGGCTGCGATGATGCCGAGCGCGACCCCCAGGTTGCCGGAGGACGACTCGACGAGGGTCATGCCGGGCCTCAGCCGCCCCGAACGTTCCGCGATAGTCACCATCTCGGCCGCAGCCTTGATCTTGATGGAGCCGGCGAAGTTGAACCCTTCACACTTGAGGAACAAGTCGCGGCCGAAGATCGGACGCAGGTCAACGAAGAGATCATCCACATTGAACTCGTGCGGAGCGGAGATCACTGGCACGACGCGCCCCCGTCCCCCGTGCGGCACCGCCGCGCCGCTGCGCCGCTACGCATAGCGGCTCAGCTCCGAGAAGAAGCCGTCCACGGTTCCGAGACCGTCCGTCGCGGCCAGTCGGTCGTACACCCACCGTCCGACCGCGATGTCCAGCACCCCGAGTCCGAAGGGTGAGAAGACCACGGGGCGGTCCCGGGGCAGGACGACGTCCCCCGCCATCACCTCGGCCAGGGTGCCGGCCAGGAATTCCCGGTTACCGATCCGCTGCTCCGTCAGGTGCACCGACGTCGAGGCCTTGAGGCAGTGTTCGACATCGTCGACCACGTTCACGGCAGAGAGCACCACCTCCGGCGACAGGTCTCGCAGCGACAGGTGCAACACCACCGGCCGGTGCGAGAACCAGGCAGGGTCGGTGACGTGCGGCTCGGCCGCGACGGTCGCGAAGACCACTACGTCGCTGTCGCGCACCAGGCTGCGCAGGTCGTCGTGGACGCGCACCTCCTGATCGGGCACCCACCCGCGGATCGAGTCGCGGAACCGGCCCGCGTACTCGGGTGACAGGTCGTAGACGCCGACGGCGTCCCAGTCCCAGCCGGTGCCGGCCAGGTAGGAATGGACGTACCGAGCGATGAGCCCGCCGCCGACGAAGCCGATCCGGCGCGGTCGCTCCCGGTCCCGGGTGAGCCGGTCCAGCGCCAGCGCCGCCGACGCAGCCGTACGGACCGCGCTGATGACCGAGCCTTCGAGGCAGGCGTATGGGAAGCCGGTGCGGGGATCGTTGAGCACCAGTACCGCCGACGCCCGGGGGATCCCATGCTCGATGTTCGCCGGAACGCTGGAGATCCACTTGATGCCGTCCGTACGCACCTCGCCGCCGACCGAGGCCGGCAGGGCGATGATCCGCGCCGACGGCCGGTCCGGGAAGCGGAGGAAGTACGACGGGGGGTTGACCGTGTCACCACGGCCGTGGAGGGCGTACACCTTCCCCACCAGGTCCACGATCTGCCGCTCCCGGCCCCGCAACACCTGCTGCACCTGGGCCCCGGTGACCACGGAGAACGCCGGTGGCGCCGGCCGGTCGGCCACGGCGCTGCCAGGCCCCACGGCCTGTGGATGACGGCTGTCGCCCGGGCGGCCGGCTGGTCCGCTGTTTGTCACTGAACCTACCCCTCGTCACGCGAATGCCCCCGTCTCCGCCGAGGCCGCAGGGCTTCGGCAGCACTGACTGAGGAGGCGTGGACCTGTGGCCCTGACGGCCATCTACAGCATTCGGGACATCTGCATCGCGTTGTCATCCGCGACTCATCCGGCCGGCACCGCATCGGCGGGGAGCAGGGGGGACGTGGTCCCCGGTGTCGTACCCGACCGGCCCGGCGACCGGGGCGACGGACCCGGTCAGGCGGTGTCGCCCGCCGGGGCCGCCATCAGTTCCAGCACGGCCGACTCGCCGACGGCGTCGTTGCTGTCCCGGTAGAGGCTGAGCGCCTGGCGGAGCCAGGACCGAGCCTCCTCCGGCTCGCCGCAGCCGCGCATGGCCATCCCAATCCGCATGAGCGTCTCGGCCTCCGCTGTCCGGAAGCCGAACCGTCGCAGCCTGTCGAGCGCCTGGTGCAGGTAC
Organism: Micromonospora sp. WMMD712; assembly: GCF_029581295.1. Taxonomy (NCBI): domain Bacteria; kingdom Bacillati; phylum Actinomycetota; class Actinomycetes; order Micromonosporales; family Micromonosporaceae; genus Micromonospora; species Micromonospora sp. WMMD712. The sequence goes on along the minus strand of NZ_CP120743.1, from coordinate 5,224,733 downwards.
TCCAGGGCGGTCCGGTATTCCCCCCTGCGGATGGACACCTCGCCCATGCTGCTCAGGATCAGCGCCTCGTGCTGGTCCTCCCCGGCCTCCCGGGCGATCTTGAGGGCCGTCTCCAGCCGGTCCAGGCCGGCATCCGTCTCACCGAGCGCCACCAGCGTGTCGGCGGAGTTGTTGAGCGCGTGCACCGTGAGCGTGACGTTGTCCGCTTCCTGGGCCAGGGCGAGGGCCCGCTGGTCCTGCTCCAGCGCCTCCTCCAGCCGGCCGGCCACCCCGAGCGCCCATCCGATGCCGAGGAGCGCTCCGGCCGCACCATCCAGGTACCCCTCCGACTCGTACAACTCGGCGGACCGATGCAGGTGCTCGATCGCCGGCGTCAGTTCCTGGCTCACTGCCAGGGCACCGCCCAGGGCGTGGCACAGGTGCCCGAGCATCAGGGAATCGTCGATGTCCTGCGCCTTCTCCAGGCAGAGCTTCCATGCCTCGACGTCGGCCCCGGGGAAGCCGGAGCGGACGAAGTAGCTGTGCAGGTGGTAGATCAGCTGAACCGCGCGGCGGATGTCGTGGCCAACCGCCCGGGACGTGACGGCGGCCAGGTTCTCGCGCTCCCCGTTGAGGAACTCGATGGCGTCTATCTTGCCCCGAAAGGGCGCGAGATGGTTGTCGATCGTGGGCCTGGCGTCCGCGTAGCCGTCCCGGTCGGGCCGCAGGAGCCCTGCGACGTCCCCGGCCACCGACAGGTACCAGGACAGAAGGCGGTCCAGCGCCTCGTCGGGTCGATCCTCCTTCGCCGACTGCTGCAGGCGCTCCTCGGCGAAGGACCGGACGAGGTCGTGCATCGCGAACTGCCCGCCGAGATCGTTGACCAGGTGGGTGGTCACCAGGCTCGCGATGATGCGGCGGGCGGCCGGAAGCGGCACACCGGCCAGCGTCGCCACCAGTTCGGGTCGGAACCGGCCGCCCGGATGCACCGCCAGCAGCCGGAAGACCCGTGCTTCCTCCGGCGGAAGCACGGCGTAGGCGCTGGCCAGGACAGACCGGACGCTCCGCGTGTCGCCGTCGACGACGAAGCCGTCAAGGGGCGCACCGGCGCGCGTGAGCTCGGCGACCAGGTCGCCGAGGGTGAGGAAGCGCTCCGCGATCAGGCGCGCGGCCAGGATGCGCAGGGCCAGCGGCATACCACCGCAGAGATCGACCAGGCGCTGCGCCGCCGGGTCCTCGCGGCTGACCGGCGACCGCCCGGTGACGCCTTCGGCGAGGAGGGAGAAGCTCTCTTCGCGGTTGAGCGGGCTGATGGTCACCCGGCTGACGGCCACGTGGGTGTTCAGGGCGGCGAGGCTGCGCCGGCTCGTGACCACGAGCTGGGAGCCGCCGCCGACAGGCAGTACCGGCAGCACCTGGTCGATGCTCCCCACGTTATCCAGGATGATGAGGACGCTACGGTCGCTGATCACCGACCGGTACAGGGGTATCTGCTTCTCCAGCGCACCGGGTATCCGCTGCGGCGGGAGTTGCAGGCTCTCCAGCACGTGCTGCAGCACGCTGCTCGGGGAACGGCTCGATCCGGGCAGGTGTCCCCGCAGGTCGAGGAAGATCTGCCCGTCCGGGAAGCGGTCCCGGACGCGATGGGCCCACTCCACCACGAGGGAGGTCTTGCCCATCCCCGCCGCGCCGGTCACGGCGATGACGGGCCCCTCTCCCACCTCTCGGTCGAGGTACCCCAGCTCACCGCCGCGGCCGGTGAAGTAGCCGACCCGGGGCGGGATCTGTATGGGCGGCGGCGGGCCGCTCGACATCGCCGGGACGGCGGGGACCTGTCCCGGGTCGTCCCTCACCGGCGCGTCCAGCGCAGGGTCGTTGCGCAGGACCCGCTGATGCAGTTCACGCAGGTCGGGACCCGGGTCGATGCCGAGTTCCTCACCGAGACGGGTCCGGATCTCCTGATACGCCCGCAGCGCGTCCTTCTGCCGACCCGCCCGGTAGAGCGCGAGCATCAACAGCCCGGTGAGCTGCTCCCGGAAAGGAAACTCGGCGACGAGGCCGACGAGCTCGGTGAGGACGCGGCCGTGCCGCCCCAGGCGGAGCTCCAGCCGTACGCACTCCTCCCAGGCGACGTGGCGCTCCTCGTTGATGCGGGCCGCATCCGCCTCGATGACACCGCTCCTGACCCCCGCGAACGCCGGCCCGCGCCAGAGCGCCAGCGCCTCCCGCAGGGTGCGTACCGCGCCGGCCACGTCACCGGCTTCCTCCAGCGCGGTGGCCCGCGAGACCTGGTCGCGGAACCGGTACAGGTCCAACTGGTCCGGCGCGACCTCCAAACGGTATCCGCCGCGCGTGGTGCGGATCACCCGCTTCGCGTCCGGCACGCCGGCCTGCTGCCATGCCTGGCGCAACTGCGACGCCGCGTTCTGCACCTGACGCTCGGCCGAGTCCGGTGGCTCCTCCTCCCACAGCGCCTCGGCGAGCGCGCCGATCGACACGAACGTGTTCGGCGTCAGCAACAGGCGGGCGAGGAACCTCTCCTGGCGGGGCCGCAATGGTGGAAGCACTCGCCCTGCCCATGTCTCCAGGTTGCCGAGGACACGGAACTCCATGCGTCGCTCCCCCCAAGCGGAACTCCCCCGAAACGCCAGCTGCCGGCGAGCGGCGGCGCAACGCCGATTGTATAGACTTCGGACATTGGCATCGAAGTGGCGCGATTCACAGCCGGAGCAGCGTGGGCAGAGGCCCACCCACCTTTCCGTCAGCGATCCGCATGCAGATCTGCGATGAAATTCGGATGAAGATCGATGGCATGCTTTCCCAGCCAACGGATCACTACTGGGACTGAGGAGATCGGATGGAGCACGTGGACGACCCGATGGAGCAGATCGACGTACTCGTCTCGACGCTGCAGGAGCTCGACGTCACGGACGACGGCCGCGAGGCGCTCGTGGCGGTCGAGGCAGGGATGAGTGGCAGCGTCGTCTGACGTCGTCGGCCGGGGCAGGGGCTGCGGTCCATGCCCCGGCGACGCTCCGAGCGAGAGGGGTGTGCAGGACGTCGGGGGGCAGAGCCTGAACGAGTGCCCGGAGCTCACCGCCCGGTACGACGCCCTGAAACGGGTGACGGCCCTCCGTTACGGAGCAGACAGTCAGGCCATGGTGTTCGTGCTCTACGAGGAGCTGCTCGCCCTGCGCACCGCCCTCCTGAGGCATCCCGGCTCGATCGTCCTCACCGCGCGGATCGCGGCGCTCCGTCGGCACATCCAGGGGCTGTACGACAGGTCCGCCTTCCCCCGGCTCGCGGAGACGCCCGTGGTGACGGTACAGACCGCGCCCCTACTGCTGGAATACAGCCGGAGCGTGTTCCAGCGCAGGTACGCGGCGGCGGCCCGGTCGATCCGCCCGCAGCTCGTCGCCGTGACCGAGCCACGCGTCGAGCCGCTGCGGCCCGGCCGCCCGTACATGTTCGTCGTGGACGACACCCGCACCCTGAAGGTCTGGAACCGACCGTTCCACTTCGGGGACCTGGTGTTCGGGCGCAACCGGGCGACGGTGGACGGCACGCCGGTCGCCCACCCCATGCTCGTGCCGGACCGGCTCCGGGTGCTGGCCGCCGGCGAGATCATCCTCGTCGGGCGGGGCAAGCCGGCCGCCGTCATCGTCAACACCAAATCGGGCCACTTCCGCCCACCACCCGCAACGGCCGAGGCGATCCGCGACGTGTGCCGCGAGGTGCTGCGGTTACAGGATCACGACATCGACATCTTCACGCTCGCACTGCCCGACCGTGTGGAAACCGCGGCGGCGGGCACTCTGAACGGAAGGACACCATGAGCAGTGAGCCTCGGCTGTTCGAGGGGGCACTGCCCCGCGTCGTCAGCGGCGTCGAGCACGAGTACAAGTGGCTCGTCACGGGCCTCGACCTCCCCGACTCAGTCGTCGGTACGGACGGCGTGCTCACCCACCTCGGAGGGCCGGAGGGCTTCGCGCCGGTACTCAAAGGGACCTCGAAGCAGTCCAGCATCTACCTCGACACCGTCGACTGCGATCTGGCGGCGGCCTTGACCTCACTCGCGGTCATCGTCAACTACGGCAGGCGCCGCGACGTCCGGTGGCTGACACTCAAGGAGACACTGCTCTGGGCCGAGGGCCGCCGGGACTCGCTGGAGATCGGCGAGCTGATCGGCTGCACCCCGGTCTCCCAGGTGCTCCAGGCCTGGGCCGCCCAGCCTCTGACTTGGTTAACACGGGGGTTCGGCCGGCAGCTCGACCTGCGACCGTACGGGGCCACTACCCAGCGGCGTCAACAGGTGCTGGTCAGCTCGACCGACGGTTCGAGCCTGGGGCTGAGCCTCGACGAGACCACGACGCGCGACGGCAACGGCGTCGAGCGGGCTGTCGACCGATGGCTCGAGGTGGAGACCAGCCAGAGCGACCTGCGCAGCCTCTCGAGGCTGGCGGCGTGGGCCCGCACGATCAGCGACCGGCTCGGCGTCGGCCCGTACGAGGGATCGAAGCCCGAGCGGACCGCCGAGCTCGTGGGGCGAGCCAGTGTCGGTTGACGCCGCCGTCGACGAGGCCGTTGAGGATGCCGAACGGTCCAGCATCCCGGCGGACATCTGGGTCCTCTACGCTGCCCGGATCCTCTCGCTGCTCGGCAACTACCTCCAGTACGTCGCGCTGCCGCTCTGGGTGCTATCCGTCACGGGGTCGGCCGTCGCGACGGGCTTGACCTTCGCCATCGAGGTCATGCCGGTGGTCTTCCTGGCCCCGTGGGTCGGCTACCTCGTCGACAAATACGACCGCCGTAACCTGCTCGTAGCGGCCGAGGCGCTCTCCGCCGTCGCGGTGGGCGGCCTGCTGCTCGCCGTCGGCAACGGCTTCCTCCCGCTGGTCTACCTGGCCGTACTCGTGATCCGCGTGTTCGACACTTTTGCCATGCCGGCGTCGACCGCGATCCTCAACAGCCGCGTGCCGAAGGCGGCCCGACCGCGCGCCATCGCCACATTGGAGGCCATGTTCGGCGGCATGATGACCCTGGGACCGATCGCGGGCAGTCTCGTCTACGGCGCGGCCGGCATCAAGGTCCTGCTGATCGTCAACCTCGCGTCCTTCGTGGTCAGCAGCGTGCTGACGGCCTTCCTGCCGTCCTGCCCCGCGGTCGGAGTCCTAGCGGGAGTCCGGGCTGCGCTGGTCGACGCGGTCAGATCCGTGGCGGCGGACCGCCGCCTCCGACTGGCGTCCCTGGTCGAGATCAGCTATTTCCTCTGCTGCGGTGGCCTCACCACGCTGGCCGTCGTCATCGCGGAAGGCAGCATCGGGGCCGACCTCAGCGGGCTTTACGTCGGCGGGCTGGGGTTCGGCTGGCTCGTCTGTTCGCTGTTCGTGGTACGGCGGTTCGGCGGGCATCCCCGCGCACTCCTCTTGGCCGGGGCGATCGGCTGCTGCGGCGTCGGCGTGGTGCTCTGGCAGGTGGTCGCCCTGCATCCCGTGGCCTGCGTGCTCGGCGGGATGCTCGCCGGCGCGGTCAACGTCCTAATCGTCACGGCGACAACCGTGGTCTACTCCGACCGGGTCCGCGTCGACGCGATGGGTCGGGTCTTCGCCGCACGGCGCGCATGGATGAACCTCGCCCTGGCTCTGTCGCACGGCACCCTGGCCGCGCTCTCCACGGCACTGGGGCCCGGCGCCACGGCGGTGGTCGCGGGTACGGCCGCTACCCTGGCTGGTGTCGTCCTGCTGTCGCCGGCCTTGGCCCGCGGCGCGTGGCGCCCCGGTCCCGGGAACCAACCGGAGGCAGCGTGCTGAGCACGCCGGACGTGATCGTGGTGCCTCGCGCGCGGGTCGTCGGCTGGGATTTACCGTTCCCCGACGCACCGGCCCTGCCCTCGGGCCTGGCGGCCGTGGCCGCCCGGTACCTCGCGGACCCCAGGTCGGATTCGGTCGGACAGTACGCCGCGACTCGCTACTGGAAGCTCAGGCACGCCCTTCTCGGCCCGTGGTCCTGTTTCTCCTTCTGGGCCCCGGGGCTCACGGCCGACGCCGCCGCCCGGCTCGCCGATGTGGCGCGACCCGCCCCGCAACCGGAGCTGCTCCGAGCGGTGACGGCGGCGCACCTGGCCGGCGTCGCCCGCCAGCAGGCCGATCCGACGACGGCCATCCGACGGGCCCTGCACGCGGCAGCCTGGGGCGAGCCGGAGCCGTGCGGCGGGGAAGCCGGAGCGGACGGTGTCGCGGCGATCGACTGTTCCACCCTGGCCGACTACCTCACGGAGGTCGTACCGCGCGCTGAGCTGACGGTCCTCGACGCCGCGGCAGGCCCGGTGCCGCTGAGGCCGCGCACAGCCCAGGCGGAGCGCGCGGACGACCGCCGGGTGCGGGGCGGACCGTGCACACTCGTCGACCGGCCCTGGTCCCAGTTCGTCGTCGGGGTACTCGTCGGCTTCGACCCGGTCGAGGTCGACGAGGTTGCTCTGGCCGTGATAAGGGAGTTGCTGGGCAGCGGCACCGACGGGCTGCTCGGGGCGGAGCTTCGCGCCGCCCGCGGCCTCGTCTACGCCGCCGGGGCTGCGGGCGGGCTGGAGCACGGTAACGCCGTGTTGTGGGCCTGCGCGAACACCGACCGCGACCACGCCCTGGACTGCGCCCGGCTGTTGGGCGAGGTGGTGGACCGCCTGCCAGCGTCGAGCGCCGACCAGTGGCAGGCCGCCGCCCGACGGGCGAAGCAGCGCGTCGTGACCGCGCTGGACCAGCCCTTCGCCCGCCTGGACGAGCACCGGCGTGCCTCGCTGGGCCAGCTCACGCTGGCGGAGGTGCACTCCTCGGCCGACGCCCGGGCCGAGGAACTCGCGTCCCGGCCGCCGGTACCGACGGGTGGGCGGGCCCGCGCCATCGTCGGCGGCCTCGACGACGCCATCCGCGCGGGGGCCGAGGCGTGGAACTGACCGGTACGCAGGTCCGGGTCGAGGAGGAGCGGCTCGGACTGACGGAACTCGCATCGTCCGGCCTGCGCGTCCTCCTGGTGCGCGTGCCCTGGCAGCGCAGCGTGGCGGTGCACTTGCGGGTTCTGCGCGGCTCGGGCGACGACCCCTACGATCGGGCGGGCCTGGCCCACCTGGTGGAGCACGAGCGGGTCGCCCATGCTGCCACGCGTGCGCCGTCGCTTCCACCGCTCGCCGGCCGGACGGAGGTCGCCTGGACCGACTACCGGCTATGTGTACCGGCCGAACACTGGCGCGACGCCCTCGGACAGGCGTTGGCGGTTCTGCACCACGGTCGGCTGACCGACACGCGGCTCGCCCATGAGCGGCAGGCCGTCGTGGTCGAGCTGGCGCGCGCCGTGGGGCGGCCTGCGCTGCGCCTAGGTCCGCTCCTCGCCTCCGTCGCCGCCGCAGGCTCGGACCTAGCTGCGGTCGGCGCTGCCACGCCGGACTCGATACGCTCACTGACCTCAAAGGACGTCGACAATTTCCTGCGGGACGCGTACCAGCCGCAGCACTGCCTGCTGGCTGTCACCTCTCCGATCCCCGGAGCCGAGGTCGGGCGCTTCCTCAAGGCTCATCCGCCGGAACCGCCGTACCACCTGACGCTGGCGAAGCGGTCGGTGGTCGACCGCCCTCCGGCGGGTCCCGAGGCCGCCCTCTCCGGGACACTGGCCATGACCATGCTGGCCGCGCGCCCGACGGACCCTCACGATCATCTCGCCGAACGGTTGGCCCACCTGTACCTGACCGAGCCGCACGGGCACCTCGACCGGCTCTCGTCGCCGTCGGGCGGGCGGATCGTCGGGTCCGCCATGCTCGTCGGCCGGCAGGCTCGGCTAACCATGCTGAGTTGGGGCCAGGTGACCTCGGCAGCGCGGCTCGGTGCCGCCCTGCACGGCGGCCTGCGGGCTGGCGGCCCGATGGCACCGGCGGAGCTCAGCCGGCTCCGCGAGCGGTTGTACCTTGACCGGAGCTTCGAGTCGCAGACTCCCCTCGGCCTGGCGGGGCAGGTCCTCCGTGCAGCGGCCGGCGAGGACGCCCCGCCGGCACCAAGGGCCGAGCTGGAACGGGTGTCCGCCCGGCAGGTCGACCAAGCCATCGGGAGACTGAGCGAAGCGGCCGTCTTGTGGCGGATCGCCGATGGTTTACCCCAACCTTTGGAGTCGTAGATGGAAGTCCTCGCGTGGGGCCGGGGCTACTCCGGGCTCGCCCTGCTCTCCGCTCTGTGCCAACTTCCGGGAGGCCCGAGGGTGGTGGGCGCCGTCGTTGACGCTGAGGCCGCCCGCGCGGCGCGGGCCGTGTCGGCGCTACGCGGGTTGGACGTCCGCGGACACCGGGACGACGTCGAGGAGCCGGCCTTCCCAGACGCGCCGGGTCATCGCCTGCTGTCGCTCGGCCCGCCGGCCGGCTCCGGGGACCGTCCGGCGGTGCCGTCCGTCGTCGTCAGTGTGATAGGCAGCAGCATTGACCGTGGCGCGGATCCGCTGCCCTGGGCCCTGGCCGCAGGCATGGACGTGGTCACGCTCGTCGTCGATCGCGTGCCCGGGACCCGCTGCGTACACCAGCTCCGCCTGCTGCCCGAGGGGGGCCTGCGCGACGCCGGGGAGGCAGCCATCCGGTTGCTCGCTCCGTGCCTCGGCGGACCATGCGGATCGCCAGTGGAGGCTGTCCGCCTTTCAGACGGCGCGAGGCGGGAACAGCCTGCCCTTCCTTGCCTCGCGCTGCCGACCCGGCTGGACTGGTCAATGCCCACCGACCGGATTATCCGCCTTGTCCGCGCCTGGGGTCCGCCCGCGCCCGGTGCGTGGACGACGTGGCGTGAAGTCCAGCTGTTCGTGTCGTCAGCGTTCCGCGATCCGGCCCCGGGCTGGCCGGTGGCGCCCGGGACTGTCGTCGAGGCCGCCGCGACGGGCATCGTCGTGGCGGCCGTCGACGGCGCCGTCCGCATGACCGGGCTGCGGGACGTCATTGGGTCGGTCGACGGCGGCAGTATCGCTGTCGGCGACCTCCTCGGCGGAGATCCGGTTGCGGAACTGGCGCGGCTGGAGCAGCGTGTACGTGACCTGGAGTGCATCGTCCGGCGGCTTGCGGACGGCGTGGCGTTCCTCTAGCCGGCCCGACGCTGATTCACCAGCCTCGGGTGCGCCACTCCTCCAGCGCCGGCCGTTCCGCGCCCAGCGTGGTGTCGCGGCCGTGGCCCGGGTAGACCCACGTGTCGTCCGGCAGCCGGTCGAAGACCTTCGTCTTGACGTCGGTGAACAGCGACGCGAAGTCGTCGGCGTTGCCGAAGGTGTTGCCGACTCCTCCGGGGAAGAGCGAGTCGCCGGTGAACAGGTGCGGGTGGCCTCCCGGGTCGTCGTACAGCAGGGCGACGCCGCCGGGCGTGTGGCCCGTCAGCCGGATGACCTTGAGGGCGATCTCGCCGCAGCGGATGACGTCGCCGTCGGCCAGGGGCACGTCGGTCGGGACGGTGATGCCGTCCACGTCGGGTGCGCCGGCGTAGGTGCGCGCCCCGGTGGCCGAGACGACGTCGGGCAGGCCGTGCTCCCAGTGGTCCCAGTGGTGGTGGGTGGTGACCACCGCGTCGAGCCGCCCGCCGCACAGCTCCAGCAGCCGCTCCGGCTCGTTCGCCGCGTCCACCATCAACTGGGCACCCGTCGCGCGGCAGCGCAGCAGGTAGCAGTTGTTGTCGCCCGGCCCGACCGAGATCTTGTTGAGGGTCAGCGCCGTCAGCTCGCGTACCCCGGGGGCTGATCCGTCGTATTCCGCCATGGTTGGAATATAGCCCGATCACACTAAGCGACGGCGCCCTGGACCGACCTGCCCCCACCCATGCGAATCGCCGAATTGCGCTCCACCCGTGAGTACCCCCGCTCTCAAAGCCTAAGGGCTTGGAGGTGCCACCGTCACGGTGATCATCGGCGCGCTGATGGCCGTCACCCTCCTGCTGTGCCCCGCGATGCACTGCTCCCACGCCAAGATTTCCAGGTCGAGCTGCAAGAGACGTCCGAGGCCCCAGCCGTTCTCATTGGTCGCATTCTTGAGGTTGTCCTCGACCTAGGCGTGCAGGTCCAACAAGTGCTGGTCGATCACAGGCCGGCTGGTCAAAGACGATCCCCCCAGGCGTTCGATGAGTGCCTTTAGTAGATGGACTCGATCTTTATCAGCCGTGACTGCCTCGTAGACCCGGTCGGCGGGCTGGGCGTTTTCCCGGGCCTTGTCCTGGATCTTCTTGCGGAGTGCGCCGGGTGGCGATGAGGACCCAAGCTGGCGGTGGCGGTGGAGCCGTGCCGGTGCAGCTGGGGCGGAAACCTGATGTAGGGGTGTCTGCGGTGATCATGATGCTTGAATGGTCGAGCAGGATCTCAGGTCGGGCCGGACTCGTGTGCGAGCGACGCGGCCACGTTCCGCAGTCATGCACCCGCACCAGTGGCAGCCTGGCGCCTTGGCCGAGCTTGCGGAAGCGGGTGGTGGCGTAGTTCGGGTTGATCGACGGGCCGTCGGCGCGGGTGAACACGTACCCGAAGTCGTGCTGACTTGTGCCGGCTGCGGCGTGCTGGTCCCGCCGCACCTCACGACGAGCACGCCCGGCTCCGCGCCATACGCCACAACGCAGCCCGCACCGGCCTCGCACGTTCCAGCTGATCTTCGGCAAGCGATCGCAGCAAGCCCGCGAAGCGACCGGCACGCACCGGCAGAAAACAGAAAGCCGCGGGTCATCGGCCTGCGGATACCGGCGGAGCGTCCGGTTAGGAAACCGATGCTCTATCCCCTGAGCTACGGGGGCGCGAGGGCCTAGTCTAGCGACCTGGGGGTTCACCTGGGGTGGCAGGGAGTGGCCCACGTTCACCCACGTCACCCGGACCCCCGTTTGCCCAGCCCAGGAGCACCGCTCGAGCACACGAACCCCCGTTTGCGACCACGATCGGCTGTGGTGACCCGTATTGGCTCCGGTTGACCCGGGCTGGCATCCGCTGGCGAGCACACGTCGCGCACATCATCGAAGATCATCTAGAGGGCTCCCGCTGCAGCGGGCCGGCCGGAGGTGGTCGGATCTCGCTCGACGTGCTGCCCATCGGTCGGGAGACTGGCGGTCGTGAGAGCCGGAATGGTGTTCCCGGACGGCGCGTGGCAGAAGGTCAGGTTCGGCCTGTTCGAGCCGACCCTCGACTACGGCGGCAGCGCGTGGAGCCGGGACGTCCTCGACCCGTGGGTGTCCGCCCACTCGTCGGTCTTGGCGGCGTTGCGGCAGGTCGGGGAGGCGAGGATGGCCGCCGTCGCGTTGGCGCGTGAGGATCTGTGGGCGTTGTACGCGTTGAGCAGGGTGATGGAGTTGCTGATCCTGCCCGGCCAGCCGCCCGCCACCAACCCCGGCGACCCTGCGGACTGGCTTGCGTCCTCGGCGTACGGGCGGTTCGTCGCGGCGATCGGTGGCACGTTCCCGGAGGGGGAAGGGTTCCATCCGTTTCTGCACGAGATTGTCGAGGTTGAGCCGGCGGACGATCCGCAGGCGCCGCCGGTGCTGGTCGGGCAGTGGTGGCCGGGTTGTCTGGTCGGGTCGCTGGTGCTCATGCGTGGCGGCGTGAGCGTCCGCGCCGGTGCCCGCCATCTGGATCCCGTGCTCGCCTCGACCTCGACGTTGTACTGGGCGTGGCGGCGGCGGTATCGGCAGGTGGCTGACCTGTCGCACGGCTGGGGTGGCAACTCGCAGTGGCGCACCGGCTTCCGCCGTGACTACCGGCTGGCCGACCGGCTCGTCTACAACGCGGACGCGGCGCTGGATCCGACGCCGCCCCATCCTGGAGGCCAGGACCCGTGCACGGACGTGGACCTGCTGCGTTACCGGTGCAGCACCCTGGTCGACCACGGCGACGACCAGTGGATGTGTAACAGCCACCACGTCGAACCGACAGCACACACCGTCACACCGCCTGAGTAAGCGATGCACCCCGAGCGGGAACCCCGCCGCCCGACCCGCCCCCAGCGACACGCCGACCTAACAAAGCACTACTAGGGCTCGAGCGTGGCGGGCATGCTGAAGGCGGCGACGTGACGGGCACCGATGAAGGCGTTGCTCTCTACGATCTTCCCGTTCTCGATCCGGAGTACGTCGACGACCAACGCCTCGTAGTGCGGGCTGCCGGGCCGGCGGAGATAGTTGATCAGTGCCGGGCGCCCGTTGGCCGAGGTGGGGAACGTACGCCAGTCGAGCGGTCGGCCGAGGAACTCCGCGACCGCGTCGATCCCGACTACCGGCGGCTCGGGCGGCATCGTGATCCGTACGTCCTCGGCGAGCAGTGCCCGGATCGCCTCCGGGCCCTTCGCGTTGGCGTAGCGGCGCAGGATCTCTTCGTCCTCACTGGTGAGCTGCGGGCGGCGCCAGTCCTTCGGGTCCGACGGAGCGCGCCGCCGCAGGGTGCGGCGGGCCCGCTGGAGGAGGCTGTTGACGGCCGCCACGGCGGTGTCGAGCGCGGCGGCGATCTCCTGCGGCGTCCAGCCGTAGACGTCGCGCAGCACGAAGGCCGCCCGCTGCCGCGGCGGCAGGTACATGAGCGCTGCGATCACGGCCAGCTCGACGGTCTCCCGGGCGGCGAGACCGGTCTGCGGATCGTCGGCCAGCAGGGCGTCGGGATAGGGACCGAGCTCGGTGGACCACTCCAGCGGATCACCGTACGGTACCGTCCGGTTGCCAGCCGCCTTGCGGCTGTCGAGGAAAACGTTCGTGGCGATCCGGTAGAACCAGGTGCGCGCCGACGCCCGACCCTCGAAGCGGCTGCGAGCCCGCCAAGCACGCAGGAAGGTCTCCTGCACTAGGTCGTCCGCGTCGGTGACGTTCCCGGCGAGGCGGTAGCAGTGGACGTGTAGCTCACGCCGGTGCTCGTCGAAGGCGTGCTGCAGCCAGACCGTCTGCTCATCGGGCGAGTTGGACATGTGGTTTCCCCGGGGCTGAGTGGTCCTCACAACCGTAATGACGACCGCGGACTCCATCCGTCATCGGTCACCGATGACGTTTGCTGACTCGGTCGTCTGTACCTGTGACCGATCCCCACTCCACGAAGGAGATAGCCATGACGGCAACCCCCGTGTCCAGCGCCGCCGCGCCCCCGGTCGTTGACCGGGAGACCTGGCTACGCGAGCGCGACGAACTGCTGGTCCGGGAAAAGGCCCATACCCGCGAAGGAGACGCGATCGCAGCCGCTCGCCGTCAGCTGCCGATGACCTTGATGCCGACGGTGACGGTGCGGGGCCCTAGCGGGGACACCCCGCTGGTGGAGGTGTTCGAGGGCCGTCGGATGCTCATCGCCTACTTCCACATGTGGCACGACGGCAAACCGTACGAGCGTCAGTGTGAGGGGTGCACCTTTTCGACCTGTCACATGCACATGCTGGACTACCTGCACGCTCGGGATATCACCTACGCCGTGTTCTGCCAGGGCCCCTACGACGAAAGTGCCCCGTTCGCGGAGTTCATGGGCTATAGGTTCCCCTGGTATTCGGCGAAAGACTCCGACCCGGCTCTGGCCGACGGTCGCGGCTTCGGGTTCATCGCGTGCTACCTGCGCGACGGCGACAAGGTCTACGAGACCTACTGGACCACAGGGCGGGGCGTGGAAGCGTTGATGACCACCTACCACGCCCTGGACCTCACGGTGTACGGCCGGCAGGAGAATTGGGAAAACTCGCCTGAAGGCTGGCCGCGGGTCGCCGGGCACCCGTGGCGTCTCAACGGCCGCCCCACCGCGCAATGGTCACGCCCCGGCGTCACACCGCGATGACGTCCTGATGATCGAGGTGATCATGCTCGGGTCGGCCGCTGGTGTCAGCCTGCTGCTGCGTCGGGCCACGGGCGGGCGCTTCCCGCAGAGCCCGAATGTTTGCGGGTGCGACGGTGGCTGTCATGGTCGCGGTGACCCTCGACGCCGCACCGGTTGTGCAGCACGCGGGCACGCTGCTGCTCCTGGCCTTGGCGGTGGCAACCGTCGTCGGCGGTCCGACCGAGCGCGGCCTGGGCTTGACCCGTTTCGACGGACAGGGTCGATGTGTTGATCTTAGTCAGGCTGCCTGGACCGCTGGTGGCAGGTATGAACCGTTGGCTTCGAAAGTGGCGGGGTTGCGCCGCTGGGCGGCGGACTTCCGCCGTCGGGGGGCCGCCCGGATCGAGTACCTGCCCACCAGCGCGGGCGCGCCGGACGGCTGGCACGTGCCGAAGGGATGTGCCCGACGACCACGGCGGCGGCACGTTGGCCGGGCAGGTTCACGGTCTGCTGCCGAGCGGCGGCGACCATCGCCTCGGCGACCTGGACCGCGTTCTTGACGTGACCGCGGCGGAGCAGGGGCGGTGATCCGGTCGACGCCGGCGTGCCGGATCGCCGCCGGTGTCTGCCAGCAGGCGAGGACCATCATCGGGGCCTTGCGGGTTCAGGTCCACGGCCCACTCCAGGGCGGGGCTGCATCGAGGGTGTCCAGCCCGGCGGGGACGGGCGGTTCGGGCTCGTCGTCGGCGATCTCGGCGGACTGTACGCAGCGCAGCCAGGCCAAGTAGAGCAGGCGCAGGTCTCCGGCGGCGAGACCGGCCCGGACCGGGATGATGGAGGTGAGTAGACCCTGGCCGTCGAGGTCCCCCTCGTCGGCGCCGTCCTCGTCCTCGTCGTGCAGGTCGATGATGACGTGCTTGCCGGCGGTCCACGCGGCCGCGCTGTCACCCTGGCAGTACTGGGCGACGATGGCGGGGTCGAGCACGTGTTTCGGTAACCGCAGCATGAGCTGGCGGGTGCCCCAGTTCGCCAGGTACAGGTGCGCGTCGAAGTACCGTTCCATCAGCGTGCGCGGGTCGCCCTTGAAGTCGCCCCACTCGTAGGTGTTCACAAAGCTGGTGGCGGTGATGTCGGCGCGGGTCGACAGCGACCGCAGCTCTGCCCGCTCCCGGACTGTCAGGGGTCGGTCGACGGCGGTGAACTCGTAGTACTGGTACTCGCTCATCGCTGCCTACCTTCCGGCCCAGTGCCGGTAGGCGTCGATCCACGCGGCGCCGTCCGGCATAGGGGTGGGTAGCGGCAGGTCGAGAAGGCCGACTCGCTGCCGGTGGCGGCCCCGGGCGCAGACCGCGACGATGCTGTCCGCTGCCAGCTCGACCTTGCCTACGGTGACCTCGACGCCGAGGACGGTGGTGGTGAACGGCACCGCCAGATGCTCCTCGATCATGGCGAACAGGCCGGCACGCTCGTCCTCGTGACCGTCCGTGTCGACGGTGGCTTCCTCGATCATCGCCTCGAGCGCGGTACTCCGCTTCGATGCCATCGGCGCAGGATAGCGGACCGGTGCCGGGGTGTTCGGAGCCAGATGCGCGAGGATGGTCGGCATTGGTTCGGTGGCCCAGTTCGTCGATCTTCGGCGGGAGGTGGAGCGGCTACGGACGGAGAACGCCCGGCTGGGACGTCTGCTGGAGTTGCGCGGTCAGGACACGTCTGCGGCGCCGGAGCAGTTGTCCGCTCCGGTGGAGTTGCCGGGGCTGGTCACCATGGCTTCGCCCACGCATGACAAGCTGGCGCTGTTCGCCGACCGGTTCCGAGCCCGGACCGACGTATACGCCATGCGGTGGAACAACGTCCGTACCGGCGCTGCCGGGTACCGGACACTCGGCTTCACCAGAACATGAGTGCATCCCATCGCGACCACCAATGACTGGTCCTCCGGCTATGGGATATGTCTAGACCGCCAAGCGCGCTTGGCCTAGCGTAGTAGGCTACGGGCATGGGCCGGTTCTCCGAGGATGAGCTACACGCGGTTGTCTCCCGGTACGAGGCGACGCGCGCGGCTGCGTTGACCGAACGCGACGAGCAGCTACGGGCGTTCCACGCCGCCGGCTGGCGGCCGGTGGACCTGCAGCGGGCCACCGGATACAGCCGGGAGACGATCCGTCAGGCGCTCCGACCCGAAGTCCGGCGGGCGACCAACCTCAGCCGGCGCAGACCGTCACCCCAGCCGCCAGCGGACTACCAGCCCTACGGCGACCGGAAGCCCTACATCGTGGCCGAGACCCTGGCCGCACTGCGCGGCCCGACCGCGGGCACGGTGACGCTTCCGCGTCACCTCGACTGGTCCGGGCACGCCGAATACGACCTGAACCGGCCCACACGCCTGGCCAGCATGTACAAGGTGGTACTCACCGAAGCCAGCACCGTCGAGGACCTGAACACCTGGCTCGACGCCGACCTCCTCCGGCGACTCTGGCCCACCCTCTGGCTGCCACCCCAGCTCCGCCAGCGCTGGGAGGAATGCTTCCCCGAACTCGCCGCCACCCGCAGCGACGCGGCATAGCGGTGGACCCCTTCCACGAACGACTCGCCCGTACCGGGCTCGGCGCGGCCGATCGATACGGCTTCGCGCTGGCCGGCGGTTACGCGGTCCAGGCCGCCGGGCTGCTTGAGCGGCCCAGCGAGGACATCGACCTGTTCACCGCCTGGGACCGCCGCGACGAGTTCACCGCCGCCGTCACCGCCGTCGTGCACGCCTACCGAGATGACGGCCTGACCGTCGAGACTGAGCGCCAGTACGACACCTTCGCCCGGCTGGCCGTCACCGACGGCGTGCGGGTCTCCAAGGTCGAACTCGGCGTGGACTGGCGCGCCAGGAACCGATCCTCATCCCGACGCTGGCCGTGGCGTCAAGCTACGCAGAACTCGTTGCCCTCGGGGT
Source organism: Micromonospora sp. WMMD712 (assembly GCF_029581295.1). Lineage (NCBI taxonomy): Bacteria > Bacillati > Actinomycetota > Actinomycetes > Micromonosporales > Micromonosporaceae > Micromonospora > Micromonospora sp. WMMD712. The sequence goes on along the minus strand of NZ_CP120743.1, from coordinate 5,208,073 downwards.
CCTGCATGACGACATGCCCGAGGACGTCGCCGTACCACTCCTCGCGGACCACCGTCGCGCCGGCGGCGACCAGGTCGGGCACTTTCTGCCGGATTAGTCGGGCGCGCTCGACCATGTCCCAGGGGCCTGGACCGGCCACCCGGATATCGATATGCATACGGTTCTTGCCGGACTTTCCCTCGGGCACCTTCAGGAAGCCGATGGCAGGGCCCCGGCCATCGGGATCGACGATGGAGGCGTTGTCCGGCTCGTCGAAACCGGGTTCCTTGACATAGCCGAGGGCTAGTGCCCAGAAGGCGGCGATCCGGTGAGGATCGTCGGCATCGCATCCCAGGGTCCACAAAGTCGCCACGGCGTCAACGTACGCGGGCCACGACGCGCTGTCATCGACAGATCCGCACGTCGAGGAGCAGACGGCTCAGCAACACCCGTCACGCAACGTCCCCGATCTTGATCGCCGCGAAGTCGAGCGGCCATTCGCCGTGCGTAGGTCGAGATCGGCGCGTGTGCGCTGGCAGCCGTACCTAACTCTGCAATCGGACCTGTACGCCGCCAGGCCCAGCCGCGCGGTAGCCGCGGTGGTCGGGGTCGATCGCGTTCTGGCAGACCCTGTCCCGACGCAAACAACAGACCGGCCGATGTGACCACGCCCCAGATGGGTTGCGGTCACATCGGCCGGGCAGGACCCGTCGGGTCGCGGCGGTTGGTCGTGAAAGCGATGACCCCTCGCATGCGCGGGGAGCTAGCTCCTCCCCGACTCGACGAGTCGGGCTTCACCGGCCGTGCCGGCTACCTCGATCCTCAGCGACGCTGGGGGACGATTTTCTCTGCGTCGACCACCGTGAAAGAGGCGTACGGGTCGACGCGACCGCTGATGACCTTGTCGGCCTGCCGGTCGCCCAGCAGCGCGGAACGGAAGAACGCGGTGACGTACCCGGTGCTGACCTGGCGCTGTTCGGTCTCGGTCAGTTTGCGGGTCACGTGCGTCCACTCGATCGGCGGCTCCGGGGTGCCGCTGTCCGGATCCCAGTCCGGGATGATCGGGGTGCCGCACCAGCCCGGCGCCGGGGCGAAGCCCTGGTCGTCGACCGCGCCGACCTGCCCGCTCTCGGGAGACCACTGGGTGTTGAGGAAGTTGTGGTTGGCGCCGCGGACGTGCCAGGTGTAGATCGGCTTGCGGGTGTGCCCGGTTGCCAGTTTCGCGTAGTCGAGGCCCTGCTCGCTGTCGCAGCCGCCCACCCAGACCGCGAGGGGCGCCGAGGTCACCCGGTAGAACTTGGCATCCGGGGAACCCGGGTTGGTGGCCGCGCCCGGATTGGCAGCGGCGAGGGCGAGGACGCCGGCCACCCGCACGCCCGCCGGAAGGTCGGCGCGGTGGACGTCGGCGGCGTGCCAGGCGACCGCCCGGCCGCCCCGTGAGTGGCCGAGCGTCCCGGTGCGGGAAAAGTCGATCTTGCCGGTGAGCTTCGGGGTCGGGCCGCTGAAGTGGCCGGCCAGGGCGCCCCGGCCCGTACGGGCCAGTTCGGTCCAGAGCGCGAGGTGCTTGTTGATGAGCTTCGCGCGCGCGTTGTCGGACTCGGTGCCGATCTGGCCGGCGTTGATTCCGTTCGCGCTGATCGAGATGACGACCATGCCCTGGGCGGCGAGCTCCCGGGCGAGGTAGTCGTAGCCCCGGTAGCTGGGCAGCGCCGCGACGCCGGGCGCGCAGGGCCACTGCGAGAGCCGGCCGGTGGCAGCCACCCAGCGCGGATCCTCGTAGTAGTCGTCCGGCGACTCCGCCTCGATGCGCTTCGCCTCGTCCTCGGCGGCCTGGTCCGCGCACGTGGACCAGTAGCCGTGGGAGAGCACCACCAGCGGGAACGGTCCCCTGCCGGTGACCGGGTAGTGCACGTTGCCGGTCAACTCGATCGGTGCCAGGGGCGAGTCCGGGCCGTCGGTGTGGAAACCGGGGACCGTGAAGGCGGTGTCGCCGAGGGTGTAGTCCAGCGACCTGACCGGATAGTTGCGGTCCTTCGCCTGGGCGGGTGACGCGGGCACGAGGCCGGCCGCGACCAGAGCCACCGCGACCAGACCCTTCAACAGTGCCGACTTCTTCTCCTTGACAGGGACCGGGATTCCGCCGCCCCGGTCCGGCGGCGGGCCGGCGGGGGCGGGGTTCGGAAGCGAGACGAGTGTTCGTGCCATGGCCGCAGAGCCTGACGGTCACTTGTCAGAGACCTGTTGTGATCCGGTGGCGGTCCCGTTTTCGACCTGTTTTCGCTGCTCGGGTGCCTCGTAGACTCTCCACCGTGAGTGCGAACGTGCTGGTCGCCGAGGACGACCCCAAGCAGGCCGAGCTGCTCCGGCGATACCTGGAGCACGAGGGCCACCGGGTGTCGGTGGTCCATGACGGTCGGGCCGCGCTGGACGAGATCCGCCACTGCCCGCCGGACCTGCTGGTGCTGGACGTCATGATGCCGCGCGTCGACGGGCTCGACGTGTGCCGCATCCTGCGTCGCGACTCGGAGGTGCCGGTGCTGATGGTCACCGCCCGGGGCGCCGAGGACGACCTGCTGCTGGGCCTGGACCTGGGCGCCGACGACTACCTGACGAAGCCGTACAGCCCGCGGGAACTCGCGGCAAGGGTGCGCACCCTGCTCCGCCGGACCCGGTCCGTGGCCGCGCGGCCCGTCGCGACGGCGCTGCGGGTGGGCGACCTCCTCCTCGACCCGGTACGCCACGAGGTCACCGTCGCGGGTGCCCCGGTGTCGTGCACGCCGGGCGAGTTCGCCCTGTTGAGCGCGTTCACGGCGGAACCGGGCAGGGTGTTCAGCCGCGACCAGCTGCTCCGCCGGCTGCACGGGCTCGACTCGTACATCACGGCCCGCACGGTCGACGTGCACGTGATGAACCTGCGCCGGAAGATCGAGGCGAATCCCCGCCGCCCGGAACGGCTGCTCACCGTGTACGGCATTGGATACAAGCTCGCCGATGGCTGAGCGGCCTGGGCGCGGCAGCCTCCTGGTCCGGCTGCTCGCCCTCAGCGTGGTGATCTCCGTACTCTCGATCTCGGCGACCGCCTGGCTCGCCGTGCGTGACACGACCAGGGCGCTTCAACAGGAACGCGGCCGGGCGCTCGCCGACGACGCGCGGATCTACGACGCCCTGCTCGGGCACGCCGCGACCCACCGGGACTGGGCGGACGTGCTGCCCCTGGTGCGGTCCCTCGCGGCGGCCACCGAGCGACGGGTCGTCCTGACCGGCCGTGACCGCACCCCGATCGCCGCCTCCGGCGAGGGGACCCTGCCGCAGCGGGCCTCCGCCACCGTCGACCCGCTCGATGTCGACACCGACCTGGCCGCGACGGCGGGACGCGACGGCATCGACATCCGGGCCACCGGCCCGTACCTGCTGCCGGACGCCGAACGAGCCGCGCTGCGCAGGCTGGCCGAGCGGGCCCGGGACTGTCTGCGCGGCCCGGTCGGGCTCACCACCCCGGTCCCGATGATCGTGGCGGAGACGTCTCCGCCGGCGTACGGCGACGCGGAGCTCGTCGTCGACCCCGGCGGTCGGCCCCGCATCGAGTCCCGAGGCGTCGCCGTCACCGGCGACACCGGGTGCGCGGAGGAGCTCGACGCGCTGGCCGCGCCCACCGCCACCGAGCGGAGAGCGCTGGATCAGCTCGACGACCTGGTCGACACCTGCCTGGGCCGCCAGCGGGCGCCGGCGGTGCGGATCGGCCTCGGTGGGCGGTGGACCCCGGTCGGGGCCGGCGCGGTCACCTCCGAACAGCGCGCCGACGTCGACGGCTGCGTCCTCGACGCCCGGCGCGCCCAGCTCGCCGCGCACGTCGCGCCGCCCGTGCTGCTGTTCGTCACCGACCCGGGCGCGCCGACGCCGGTCGGGGCCTTCGACCTCACCCCGGCCAACCGGCTGCGGATCTTCGGGGTGGCCGGGCTGGTGCTGCTCGTCGCGGTCGGCGTCACCGTGCTGGTGGGACTGCGCCTGGTCCGGCCGCTGCACGCGTTGACCGCCGCGGCCGGGCGGATGCGCAACGGCGACACCACGGCACGGGTCCGGGTCGTCGGGCGCGACGAGATCGCCCGGCTCGGCACCGCGTTCAACGAGATGGCCGAGCAGCGGAGCCGGGTCGAGCAGCTGCGCCGTGACATGGTCGGCGACATCGCCCACGAGATGCGCACGCCGGTGACGAACATCCGCGGCTGGTTGGAGGCGGCCGAGGACGGGGTGGTCGAGCTGGACGTGGACCTGGTCAGCTCGCTGCTGGACGAGGCGCTGCTGCTCCAGCACGTCATCGACGACCTTCAGGACCTCGCCGCAGCTGACGCGGGCGAGCTGAAGCTGCGCCGGAGACCGGTCGAGGTGGCCGAACTGCTCCGGGAGGTCGCGGACGCCTTCGCCCCCGCCGCCGAGGCCGCCGGGGTCGCGCTGACCGTCGAGGCCGCGCCCGGCACGCTCGACGCCGACCCGATCCGGCTCCGGCAGGCCGTCGGCAACCTGGTCACCAACGCGATCCGGCACACCCCCGCCGACGGCAGGGTCACCCTCTCCGCCCGTCGCCAGGCGGCGTACGCCGAGATCGCCGTGGCCGACACCGGGCCGGGCATCCCGGTGGAACACCGTGACCTGGTCTTCGAACGGTTCTGGCGGGCCGAGAAGTCCCGCAGCCGGCGGACGGGCGGCAGCGGCCTCGGGCTCGCCATCGTCCGCAAGATCGCCGAAGCGCACGGCGGCACCGCGGAGGTCTCCGGCACCACCGGGACGGGAGCCGTGTTCACCCTTCGCCTTCCCGCCCCGTCCGGTCAGGCCGATCCGCCTCGCGGACCTGTCCCATCCGCCCGCCGACCCTGACCGCGCGCCCGCGCGGAGGAGTTGATTGCTGCTCCGCCTGCTCCGCCTGCTCGGCGTGGTGCCGGCGCCGAAGCGCACGGGCCACGGCTGGTCACCCTCGCCCGTGTCGCCGGGGCGAGGTGGGCGATCGAGGAGTGCTTCCAGCGGGCCAAGAACGAAGCCGGCCTCGACGAGTACCAGGTACGTGACTGGCGGGCCTGGTACGCCCACGTCACCTCGCGATGGCCACCCACGCCTGGCTGTCCGTGGCCAGGTCCCTTGCGACAAGAGGGGATCCGGCGCTGGGGACGGCATGATGATCGGATACCCGGTACCGCGCTGCCGTCGCCGCAGTGGATGGGCAGACCGGAAGGCACCTCGTCGGGCGATCGTCGACGGCATCCTGTACGTGGCGCGTACCGGCTGCGCGTGGCGGTACCTACCGAGCGACTTCCCGCCCTGGCAGACCCGCGCTGGACCGGTGGTGACCGGCGGCACCGCCGGCACGGTGCTGATGCAGGGCGACCCTGGCATCGGCAAGACCCGTGTCCTGTCCGAGTGGCTGGGAGGGGCCGGCAACGCATCTTCCGCACGGCTGAGGTGATCGCCCGCCTCGGGCTGCTCGACGACGCTACGCAACCACCTGGGTGCCTCGCTGCCCGCCCTCATCACGCCGGTTGTCCGCTTCTCCAGCGGCGATGGCGTGCGGATCCGGCGGCGCTGCGTTCGCTGGCTGGCCTGCGACGCTCGCATCCGCTGACAGGCACCCACCCCGCACCTGTCGAAGATCATCTACTGCTTTCCGCTCCAGCGGGCCGGCCTGAGGTGGTCGGATCCGGACCCGGAAAAGTGTCGGTGGTCAGACCTAGAGTTCAGGCATGACCACCAGGCCCCCGGGCAGTGCCGCCCCGGTCGCCGCGCGGCCCGCCAGTGGCCGGATCGATCTGCCTGACCACCTGGTGCCCCTGCTGACCGGATCGCCGCACCTCAACGTGTTCGGGCCGACCAGGCCATGGGTGCCGCCCGCGGGGTGGCTCGAGGACACCCGTGCCCGGCTGATGGCCGTCGCCGCCCGGGAAGGGCTCACCGATCTGCCCGCCCGGGCGGCACGACTCAGGCCCGGCACGTCGATGGCGGTCGAGGAGGTGAAGTGGCTGGCGCAGGGCGCGCTCGGCGCGTCCACCAGCGTGTCGGGCCCGCTGTGGCGGCTCGGTGACCTCCTGGTGGCCGACCACCTGACGGCGCCCCTGTCTCCGACGACGGATCCGGAGGCGACCTGGCAGACCCAGGTCATGCCGGTCCCACCGGGGCGCCTCTTCGCGGACTCCGACAGCCCGGCGCGCCGGGACCGCATCATCCGCTACTACCGCGACTGTCTCGAAATACTCGTCGAGGCGCCACCGTTCGCCGAGCGTGGACACACCCTGGCCACATTGTACGCCCGGACAGCCGAGGACCCGGCGCTGCTGGAACAGCACCGGACGGGGTCGCGGCGGCAGCTCGCCGCCCAGTGGGGATCGGCCCTGCTCGGTGACGCGGAGCGGGCCGCCCTACCCGACTACGCCGGACCGGCCGACTACCTGTCCTGGACCATGACCGGCCTCCGGGCCGCCCACCAGCGCCTGGTGGACACGGTGGGTGCCGAGGTCGGCAGTTTCGACGAGTTGGTCGCCGCCATGCTGCTGAAGCTCGGCAAACCGGTGCCCGCCGTCATCGCCACGACCGGGCTGGGCCAGGACGGTTTCCACGCCGTCGTCCGCGCGTACGACATGCTCAAGCCCAGCTTCGACTACGACGTCTGGTACAGGACGGTGTTCGCGTGGCTGGACCACGCGATCATCGCGGGCGAGGCGGAGACCGCACGCATCTGGGTGGGCCTGGAGTGGAGCTGTGCCACCGCGCTGAACGGCTGGCCGGGCCCGCACCGGGACGTGCAGAGCGGGCTCTTCTTCTGCCTGAGATACCTGCGTAGCCTGCGCATGCTCGGCCAGCCACGGCCCGCCGTCATCAACCCGCTGGTGTCCGCCCTCGCCGACACTCCGGGACCGGCGCAGCCCACGACCGCCCCGCCCCGACCGGCCCGGCCCGGAGGCGCCCCGAGCGGGCACTCCGCGCAGGACGCCATGGGCGTCCTCGACGACATGATCGGGATGTCCCCGGTCAAGCAACGCGTCGTCCGGCTCCGGGCGGAGGCCAGGGTCGAGGCGCTACGCCGCGAGTCCGGTCTGCCACCGGCCCGCAACCGACGGCACATGGTGTTCGCCGGCAACCCGGGCACCGGGAAGACCACCATCGCCACGATCATCGGCCGGGTCTATGCCGCGTACGGCGTGCTGGCCTCCGGCCACCTGGTCGAGGTGGCCAGGGCGGAACTGCTCAACGGCGCCAAGGTGACCGCGGCTGTCCGCAACGCGCTCGGCGGCATCCTGATGATCAACGTCGGCCGGGCGGTCCAGGAGAACCCAGCCGTGCGCGAGGCCACCGCGACGCTGACCAGGTTGATCGAGGAGCACCGCGAGGACCTGGTGGTCGTCATCGCCGGGCAGCCCAAGGACGTCGCGGAGTTCCTGTCCAGTGAAGTCGGCCTGGCGGCGCGGTTTCCGAACACCTTCAACTTCGTCGACTTCACCGACGACGAGTTGGTGCGACTCTTCGAGCGGGAGGCCAGGGCGTCCGGGTTCGTGCCCGCCGACGGCGTGCTCGACCGGGTCCGGAGTCTCGTCACGCGGATGCCGCGCGCCGCCGGCTTCGACAACGCCTGGATGGTCCGTAACCTCGTCGACGAGTCCGCGTCGCACCAGGCGATGCGGGTCAGCCGGTCGGCCGCACCCACGGTCGGGCAGTTGGCAGAGCTGTTGGTGGAGGACATCACGGCACCGGCGTCCCTCGTGCTCGCGCCCGCCCACAAGGGCGACCCGATGGCGGAGCTGGACAGGCTCATCGGGCTACCCGACGTCAAGGCGCAGGTACGCCTGCTGGTCGCGGAGGCCCGGGCGGAGAGCCTGCGGACCCGGGCCGGGCTCGCGGTGAGCCGAGGATCCCGGCACATGGTGTTCGTCGGAAATCCGGGCACCGCGAAGACCACGGTGGCCCGGTTGATCGCCCGGATCTACGCCGACCTCGGGCTGCTCGGTTCCGGTCATCTGGTCGAGGTGACCAGGGCGGACCTGATCGGCCAGTACATCGGGCAGACCGGCCCGCGCGTCCACGCGGCGTTCGAACGGGCACTCGGTGGCGTGCTCTTCATCGACGAGGCGTACTCGCTGTCGATGTCCGACTCGCCGCGGGACTACGGTCACGAGGCCATCGCCACGCTGCTCAAGCTGATGGAGGACCATCGGGACGACCTGGTGGTGATCGCAGCCGGCTACGAGGTCGAGATGCGGCGGTTCCTCGAGGCGAACAGTGGTCTGGCATCCCGGTTCCCTAAGGTCCTTGAGTTCCCCGACTACGACCTCGACGCGCTGGTGCAGATCTTCACCGTCCTCGCCCACGACGCCGGCTACCAACTCGCCGACGGCGTACCGGACCGGGTCCGTATGACGCTCGCCCGTCTTTCCCCGGGGTCGTCGTTCGGCAACGGCCGCACGGTGCGCAACCTGCTGGAGGCGACCGTCGCCAAGCAGGCGGCACGGATCATCGAGCTGGCCGACGCGCCGGCGGAGGTCGTTCGGAAGCTGGTGGTGGAGGACCTGCCGACGAACTTCGGCAGCCAGGACCAACCGTCCGCGATCGGCCAGTATCTGTGATCGGCAGGAGTTCGGTGCCATGCCGCGGGGGCCGGCCGGCCATCGGTCTCCGGGCCCGCCGCGCCCCTTCCGACCTGCAAGGTCAGCTTGGAGAAGGCTCGGGAACGTGTCAGGAGCTGCCCGCCGCTTCCGTGGCGTTCTCGTGGGTTTGAGCGGCGACCATGGTGACGAGGGTGTCGATCAGCTCTTCGGCGGTGGTGTGCCATTTGTCGCCTTCGAGCTGGCCGGTGAGTTCCATGCCGGCGATGCCGGCGGCACTGGCGAGGAGCAGGGCGGCGTATCGGCGGGCGTGGCGTTCGCCGGTCACGGCGGCGACCACTTGCAGGGATTCGTCCTGCGTGGGCTGGGCAGCCCGGGCGAGCGCGGTGGGATCGCTGGCGGGGCTACTGAACATCAGGCGGTAGAGATGGGGTTGTCGGCGGGCGAGGTCGATGAAGGCGGCGAGGAGGGCCCGCAGCTTTGCGGCCGGTGTGCGGCCGGGGTCTCGGTGGATGGCACCGATTCGTTGACCGAGTTCGTCCCAGGCATGGCTGCCGACCGCGATCATGAGGTGTTCCTTGTCCGGGAAGTGCCGGTAGGGTGCTCCACGGGTGACCCCTGCCCGCGCTCCGACGGCACGGAGGGTCACGGCTTCGAGGCCGCCGTGGTCGAGCAGCTCGGCCGCCGCCTCGAGCAGGGCCTGGCGTGTCGCGGCGGCGGTTTCAGCCCGGATCATCCGCTCATCCTATGGCCAGGTGGGGACGCCTTTGCCGACCGTGGGCGAAGGGCTGTGGCTACCCGCCCCTCGGGTCGCTACAGCTGTTCGGCCAGCGACTCGATGTGGTGGCCCAGGTTTCGTTCACACTGTGAACTGCTTCATGAAGGTTCCTTCCGCTAACCGGGTGGTGAGGGCGCGGGGTTCAGCGGCCCAGCGTTGGAGGATTGCGTCATCTGCCGGAGTCCTTCTTCCACGGTGATCGCCGGCTGGTAGCCCAGTCGAAGTCGTGCGCGGCTGATGTCGTAGACGCGGTCGCGGCCCATGAACGAGATGATCCAGGGGGTCAGCGGTGGCGCGGTGGCGCTGCGACGCGCTTTGGCGGCGGTCTGCATGAGCGTGGCCAGGGGTGAGGCGACTGCCCGGGGAACGCTGTTGGCCGCGCTGACGTCGATCCCGCGGGTGGCCAGCAGCGGGGTGAAGAAGTCGCGGGCGGGGCGAGGACTGCCGTCGGTGACGTAGCAGATCAAGCCGTGATCTCCACGGTCGAGTGCCAGCGTGATGATGTGGGCGAGGTTGTCGACGTGGCAGAAGTCGACCAGGTGCCGCCCTCCGTCGATCCAGGAGAATCGGCCGGCTTCGACGGAGTCGATGAATCCCTGCAAGGTGTGGGTCATGCCCTGGCCCCACAGGAACGGCGGCCGGATGACGACCAGGGACGTGTTCCCGTGCGGCAGCGCAAGCAGTTCCTGCTCGGTGCGGAGCTTCACGCGGCTGTAGGCGATGTTCGCCTTGCCCGTGTCGGAGTCCTCGTCGACGGTGTGGTCGCGATTGGTGCCGGTGGAGACACTGGCCGCGGACACCAGGACGAATCGCTTGACCCGTGCGGCCACGGCGGCCCGGTAGAGGGCGCGGGTCGGCAGCAGGTTGCGGTCGACGAAGACCTGGTCGGGTCCCCAGAAGACCATGAAGGCTGCCGAGTGCACCACGGCGTCGACCTCGCCGAGAATCTGTAGCCAGGCAGGCCCGCCGCCGGACCTGGCCAGGTCCGACAGGTCACCGCTGACCGGGAGCCCGCCGGCCGATGTGATCGCGTCCGCGGCGGCCGCGGACCGCGCGAGCGCGTGCACCGTGTGCCCGTCGTTGACCAGCCGCCGGAGGATTGCTCCTCCGGCGAAGCCCGATCCACCCGTGAGAAAGACTTTCATCGATACTCCTCGACGATTGCATGACACCCATGGCGTACGTGCGGCTGTCGACCGTCGCAGACCGAGGTCCTCGGCACCGCGAGATGACAGCGTCAACACAGTTAGCGTAAGCAGTTGAGATGACGTCGTCAACGATTCGGGATGACTTTGTCATCAGCAGGATGACTCGTCGCCGGCCCGAGCGCCCCTCGGACGCCGACACCCTTGCCTCCGCACGTGAACAGCCACGTCGCACGCCGGTGCCTGTCCGTTGCGGCCGGGCGCCAGGCACGGCCGGGCGGCTAGCATCGACGGATTACGGTGAATGCGCATGTGGGGTCCGTGACCGCTCCACACTGTCGGGCCGGGGGACGCATGAACACTGCAGGAACGCCGGAACGGGCATCCTCGGACGTCACCGTGCGGGACGTGGTCCGCGCGGTCATCGCCGACGTCGCGCCCGAGGAGTTGCCGGTCGTCGACGCGCTCCGGCAGTTCGACGACGAGACCGCAGTCAGCCGTCTTGGCCGGGGTGGCGCGCGCCGCGAGCCGCTCGGCTTCGGGTTGGAGGACGCGGTCTACCTCGTCACGCCGGTGCTGTGGATCGCGTTGGATCAGAGCGTCCGCAAGACCGCCGACCGCGCGGTCGACGGGTTCCCGCACAGCGTGCGGAAGCTGTTCCGCCGGGCGTCGCGCAGGCGGCCGGAGCCGCTGGCCGTGCCCGAGCTGACAGTGCATCAGGTGGCCGACATCCGACAGCGGGTGCTGGAGCTGGCCGCGACGTCTGGATTGTCGCCGGAACGAGCTGAGGCGCTCGCCGACCAGCTGGCGGTGCGTCTGCTGATCCCTGTCACCCCGGTCGAGGACGAGCGGCCCGCCGCTGCGGAATGACGACGCCCACGATCCCCGCCGCCGGTCGGGGGTTCGGCGCGGGCACGACCCCGCGGTTCCTGCTGCTGTCCGCCCTGGTGCTCGTCACGGCGGTGCGGCTCTTCGAGCGGGTCAATGCGGTGCTGTTCTACGCGCCCTCCCACGACCTGCTCGGCGGGATCGGGTGCTATCTCGCTGCGGGGGAGGACCCGGCCGGCGATCCCGTGGCCAACCAGCAGGCGCTGCAGCGCCCAGGCGTCAGGGAGGCCCTGGAGACCTGCCTCGACCTTCCCGGGCAGCGTGATCCCGGGTGGCCGTTGGTCGTCGAGATGGGTCTGCTGGTCGTCGCGGCGGCCGTTCTGCACTTCGTGCTTCCGCTGTGGCGATCACGACCGGGCCGGGTCGTGGAGCTGGACGAACGGATCGACCCGTCCGGTGAGCTGCGGGAGCTCGTACACGGGCTGGTGGGTGTGGCCGGCCTGACCCGTCCGCCGCGGTTCGTCGTCGATCCGGCGGCCCGCACCCCGGGCGCGGTGGTGTTCGGTCGATGGGGCCGGTACACGGTGTGTCTCCACGGCGGTCTCCTCGTGCGCCGGGTCGAGGATCCGCTCGGGTTCCGTGCCGTCGTGCTGCACGAACTCGCCCATCTGCGCAACCGCGACGTCGACATCACCTACGCCACCGTGGCCCTGTGGCGCGTCTTTCTCGTCGTCCTGCCGGCCGGGGTGCTGCTGTCGATCGCCTACCTGCGGCCAGCCGCGCCGTCGCTCTTCGCCGCGCAGAACCACCGGAGCAGCCTTCAGGATCTGTTCGCGACCGGCTTCCTCGTCGTGCTCGTGTACCTGGCCCGCGCCGAGGTGTTGCGCGTCCGGGAGCTGCACGCTGATCTCGGTGCCGTGCAGTCGGGCGCCGACCCGCAGGCGTGGCACCGTGACGCGCGCCCGCCCCGGCAGCCCGCCGCCCGCCTGCTGCGCTGGATCAGCGGGCCGTGGCGTACGCATCCCGACGGGACACAGCGGCAGCTGGCCCTGAGCGATCCCACGCGGGTGTTCGCCGTGCCGCGCCTGCCGGTGTTCCTTACCGGAGTGACCGTGCTGATCGTCGTCGGCACCGCGCGATCGTCGCAGGCCATCACCCAGCGGGTGGGCATCGAGCCGGTCACCACCGCTGCCAGCGCGCTCGGCGCCGCACTGGCCACCGCGGTCGTCGGGGCGATGCTGTGGCAGTCTGCAGTCCACACGCCGGCCGCCTCTCGTCCCCGCGCGCCGGCGGTCCGTACCGGATTCTGGTTCGGCGCCGGGCTGGTGACAGGTGAGCTGGCGCTGGATCGTGTCACCGACGGGTGGCTGCCCGAGCGCCCGCAGTTCCTGCTGGTGCTGCTGCTCATCGGTGTCGTGATCATGTGGTGGACGGCCGAACACGTCGACCTGTGGGCACACACGCGACGCGGTCGCCGCAGCCGCCCGGCCGTGCTGCTCACCCTGACCGCGACCGGACTCGTGTTCGGGACGTGGTTCGCGTGGTGGCAGTCAGAAGGGCAGTGGTGGGTCCAGGGACGGCCGATCGTCGACCCCCAGGGTGTGCTCCGGCTGTACGACACGCAGTTGCCCGGGCTGCTCGACGCGAACTCCGGCCCGCTGGCTCTCACCGCTGCGACCAACTGGGTGCTCGGCCGGCTCGGCACCGACCAGAGCGTGCTGCCGGGTGCCCACGGCCTGCTGCTGGCGGGCGCGCTGCTCTGGCTGCTGCCCCTGACGACCGCTCTGTCCCGTACCGGTAAAGGGTTGCCTCTGCGCCGGATCGTCACCTGCGCGGCCTGTGGAGGGCTGCTGGCCGTGGCGGCGCTGGCCGTGGTGCGGCTGCTCCTGCACGACGCGGTCGCACCGGGCCCTGGCCGGCCGGCGGCCCTCCTTCTGCACGACTCCACGTGGACGGTGGCCGTCCTCACCGCCGCCGCAGCCGTGGCGGGCGGAACGGCGGGTGCCCGCAGCAGCCGGTATCGACTGCCGACTGGGCTGGCGACCGCCGGCATCACCATGCTGTCAGGTCAGCTGGCGTCGTTCGTCCTGGAATCCGCGGACGGCTGCTGGGGGCCCTTCGACGTGCTGACCGACTCGTGCGGCTGGCGACCGGGGGGCGGGTGGTCGTACGTCACCGGCAACACCCCGGAGCTCCTCGGGCCGGGAATCTTCCTGGTCGCCGCAGCCTTGCTCGTCCTTGCGGGCCGTCGCGAACGACCGGAGCCGCCCGCCCAGTCCACCATGCCTCGCCCGCGCCTCGTGGTGTCTGTCGTCGCGGTCACGGTCGTCGTCCTCGGCGCGGCCTCCTGGAAACCGGCGGTGCGGGTGTCCTCGCCGACCGCCGGGGGCATCGCACTCACCGCGGCGGACCTCCCGGTCGCCTCCTCGCCGACGATTCACCGACTGCGGGTGCTGGCGTGGCTGAAGTACGGAGGTCAGCGGCTCCTCGACGACATCTCCGGCAAGCAGAACACCTTCACCGTCCTGGTGACCACGCCACCGCTGACCTACCGGGACGTCGTCGACCGAGTGCGCCCGCTGTGCCTGGACATCGAACGCGACGTGGCGGCAGCACGCGCCTACTTCCCCGTCCCCGACGGCGAGGCATGGCGGGACTGGACCGCATACCTCGACGACTCGGCGAGAGCGGCCGTGACGTGCCGGCAGGCGGTCGACGCCAACGACGTGGCCCTGTTCCGCTCAGCGGGCCAGCAGATGCAGCAGACGTTCTTCTCCCACCGGAAGATCTACGACCGGCTCCAGCCGTTCCTGCGCTGATCCGCCCCTAGCGGCGAAGGTAGCCGAACGTGCGGCAGTCCTCGACCAGCCCGTCGAGGTAACCGCGTATCCTGGCGCGGATCTGGTCGGCCGGGTCTCCCGACCTGAGGGCCAGGTCCGCCGCGGTGGTGAAGTCACCGACCACCCGCGCCTCCCGGGCGAACTCGGTGTTCGTCGAGCGGGCACCGAGGTACGCCGCGTCGATGATGTCGCCGACATCGAAGCGGCCCGGATCGGCTTTGATCTTCAACGCGGCTTCGCACGCCGGATAGCCGGCATCCGCGACCGCCGTTGCCGCCGTAGTCGGGGGCGCTGTCGACGTGGCGGGGGACGCTGTCGGGTCGCCCGCCGGAGTGGTGGACGGCCTGCCGTCAGTGCACCCGGCGACCACCGCAACCGTCACCAGACCCGCCAGCCGCGCTGCGTGCTGCATTCGCCCCATAGGGTGATGGTCGCACCGGGAGTCGTCACATGCACATCCGTCAGTTCTCGCGGTCCAGAAACTCCGCACTATTCCTCGGCCGGCCCGCGAGTGACACTCCCCCGGGCTGGCGACGGTTGGGGCAGCCGGAACCACGGGGGCGTTGTCCAGGCGGAGCCGACAGAGCCGGGTGCGCGCTCTCCTGGGAAGAAGCGGTGTGGACCGGCGCGGGCGTCAGAGGCCGAGGATGAGGTTTGCGGCCACCTCGGCGCCGTCCGGGCGGATGGTGGCGGCCGTCGCGGCGGCGCGGGACCGGGTCTCGGGCGACAGGGCCTGCCCGAGCGCGGCTGCCAGGGACTCGACCGTCGGAGACGGGCCGGAGTGGGCGGCGCCGATGCCGAGGGCAGCGACGCGGGCGGCGAAGTACGGCTGATCGGCCATCTGCGGAACCAGCACCTGGGGTACGCCCGCCAACGCGGCCGTCGTCGTGGTGCCGGCGCCGCCATGGTGCACGACGGCGGCGCAGCGCCGGAACAGCGCCCGGTGGTTGACTTCGGCGACCACGCGGACATCGTCCGCGCCGGCGGACGGGGTCAGGCCAGCCCAGCCCCGGGAGATGACGGCGCGACGGCCATCGGCCCGGATCGCGGCCACGGCGACCTCCGCGGCGTGCCGCGGTGCGGGCATGCTGCCGAAGCCGACGTACACGGGCGGGTCGCCGGCGTCGAGGAATGCCCTCAGACCGGGGTCGAGCGGACGCGCGTCGGGGACCATCCAGGCACCGGTCTGCACCACGTCGACGGGGTTCGCGGCGTCGGCTGGCCACGGTGCCAGGGTCGGGTCCGCGGCCAGCCACGGGCCCGCGGTGAAGACGTGGTCGCGGACGTTGTCGACCGGAGGCAGGCCGATCGCCGCCCGTTCACGGTTGAGGGCGGTGCCGAAGACCGCGTGGTAGCCCTCGATCGCCAGCGCGTCGAGCTCCTTCCAGTCCGTGACATCCGGCGGCAGCGGCCGGGTCGGCGCCGACTGCGGGCGGTGGGCCGGCGACGGCAGGAAGATCGGACAGTACGCGGCGTAGACATAGCGGATGCCCAGCCGCTCCGCCACCGACTGCACGCTCGCCGTGACCGGGAACAGGCCCGTCGCCACCATGACGTCGCAGCCCTCAGCGGCCGCTGGGAGCTCGGCGAACTGCTCGGCCATCAGCTCGGCGGCCTTACGCGGCACGTCCGGCACCGTGGTCGGGGCCGGCCCGTGCACCATCTCGCGAACCGACTGGCCGATCGGCACCAACTCCACCCCGAACTGGTCCAGCCGCTCGGCGCAGTCCGGCGGGGCGCACACCCGCACGCCCGCGCCCGCCCCCCGCAGCGCGATCGCCAGCCCGACCAGCGGCTCGACGTCGCCACGGCCACCGAACGTCGACAGCAATACCCGCATGTCGCAAACCCCCATCTCCACGCGGATTCCCGTTACGGACAGCGATTCTGCGCGCACCCCCGGGCCTTGCGGCAAGCCCCCCGGTGCGGTATATGTTAGTTATGGCAGGGGGGATGCGGCTCCTTGCCCTTTTTGTTGCGCCGTGGCTGGAGCACTAATCTCGCACGTGCAGGCTGAAGCCCCTGCGGCCACGAGCCTCCAGGCCCTCCTTCAGCCGCAGTGACGGGATCTCGTAGTCACCGGAGTTCTGCCGCCGGAACGCGATGGGCGCGGTTGTCTCCAGCGTCAGCAGCCGTTCCTTCCACCTTTTCGCGGCGTCCGCGAATGCGCCTTCGGACATCCCTTCGGCGCCGTACAACACGAATGGCGGCAGCACCTCCAGGCCCGGGTAGTAGAGGATCCCGTGGTGGATCGGGAACAGCAGATCCTCGATGGGGCCGTTGATCCCGCGATCGGTGTAGTGCGACTGCGGGCCGCCAACGGTCACCGAGAGGACCGCCCGCCGCCCGCGCAGCGTTCCCTCGCCGAAACGCTCGCCGTAGCGGGTCTCGTCGTGCACCCCCACGCCGTACGCGAAGTGGAAGGAGAACACCCGGTCCACCCAGCCCTTGAGGATGGCGGGCATCGTGTACCACCACATGGGGAACTGGAAGATCACCGTGTCGGCCCAGAGCAGCTTCTCCTGCTCGCCCGTCACGTCGGGGGTGAGTGCCCCGGCGTCGTACGCCCCGCCCGAACTCGGTATCACCCGCAGCGGGCTCGTGGCGTAACCGCCGAAGTCGGCTGCGTCCACGACGGCTTTCCAGTTCATCGCGTACAGGTCACTCACCCGCACCTCGTGACCGGCGTCCCTGAGCGTGGACACCGCGAGATCCTTCAGCGAGCCGTTCAGCGAACGCGGCTCCGGATGGGCGTACACGATGAGCGTCTTCATGGCTGGTCCCTTCGACGACGTGTGTCGCCACCGATGCTCGACGGCCGGGACTCCGCCGTTCAGGGGCCCGAGTTCCGTCGGTCGGGACTTCCTGGTAATGGCAGGACCACCCGCACCCGTGTCGCCGGAGCGATACTGGAGGCCATGGACGATCTCGCGGGCTTCCTGCGCACCCGGCGCTCCCGGGTCGACCCGTCCGCCGCCGGCATCCCGACCGACAGCCGACGCCGCGTCGAGGGGCTGCGGCGCGAAGAGGTCGCCCATCTGTCCGGGGTCAGCGTCGACTACTACGTACGCCTGGAACAGGGCCGCGCCACCCAACCATCGGAACAGGTCCTCGACGCGCTCGCCCGCGTCCTCGGACTCGACGAGACCGCACGCGGTCACCTGCACCGGCTCGCCCGGCAACCCCGCCGTCGCACCAGGTCGCCCAGCAGCCGCCCACGGGCGGAGCTGCTGCGCGTACTCGATCTGATCATCGACGCCCCTGCCCTGATCTTGGACCATCGGATGGACGTGGTCGCCGGCAACCGCCTCGCCGGACTCCTCTACGGGCGAAGCACCACGGGCTTGAACACCGCCCGGCACATCTTCCTGGAGGAAGCCGAGCGTGGCCTCTACGCGGACTGGGAGACATGCACCCTCGACGTGGTCGGGCACCTTCGCCTGGCCGCCGGAAAACACCCCGATGATCCCCACCTGGCCTCGCTCATCGGCGAACTGTCCATGGGCAGCGAGCGCTTCCGCCGGCTCTGGGCCCGGGCGGACGTGCGCGCCCGCACACACGGACGCAAGGCCTACCGGCATCCGCTGGTCGGACTGCTGGAACTGCACCAGGAGAACTTCGCCCTGCCGGACGGGTCGGGCCTGGAACTGATAGTCCTGTCGGCGCCGTCGGCGAGCCCCGCCGAGGACGGCCTGCGCCTGCTGGCCTCGCTCAACGACGACGGAAGCCGCCCGGGTAAGGGCCTGCGGGTCACGAACTCGTCATGAGCCGGGCGCTGCCGAGCTCCGGCAGTCGGTCACCGCGACCTGCCCGGGCGACCAGGGCAGGGGGCCGCGACGCCGGTCGGGCCGGCCCCTGCCCCCGGGCTCCCGGCGTCGGGCTCAGCTCGGCGGCACGTCGCCTCCGGCAGGTGTCGGAGCCGCCGTCATGTTCGCCGGCCAGCGCAGGTCGACCCCGCGTCGGCCCCGACCTGCGCGATCGACGGTCGGCGGCGGCCACCCGCGCGGCGGCGACGCCACACCAGGGCCACCGCCAGCAGCGCCACCCCCGCGCCGACGCCGGCCGGCAGCCACCGGGCCGGCCCCGGGGACGGGGCGACCGTGTCGGCGATCCACTCCCCGAGAACGTCGATGCGGGCGCTGAAGTCGGGACCCGGGTGCGGGCATCCCGGGCCGGTGCTGACCACGGCGACCAGGACGGGCGTTCCGTGCGCAGGCTCCCGGAAGTAGGGACCGCCGGAGTCGTGCGGACACGGACTGGTGTCCGCCCGGGGCCGCCGGCCGGACGTCTCGATGACGTCGGCACCTACCCGGCCGACGATGAACTCGCCGGTCCGGAGCCGCTGCGGCGGCGCGGCGGCGTCGGCGGCGGTCAGGCCGTACCCGGTCAACCGGAGGACCTCGCCGGCCACCGGCGGCACGTCGGCGAGGCGCAGCGGCACCACACCGGTGACCGCGGTGTCGAGTTCGACGAGGGCCACGTCGACGCCGTCCGCCTGACGGACCGCGACGACGTCGGCCTCGTGACCGTCCCGGCCATCGAGGTCCACCCGCCCGACCGTGACGCTGGTCCGCTCCGCCACCACCCGGCTGACCCGCCGGCCGTCCGGGGTACGGAAGCAGTGGCCGGCGGTGATCACCCAACGCGGGGCGATCAGCGCGCCGGAGCACCAACTGTCCCGGGTGCCGCCACCGGCCACCGGCAGACCCGTCATGGTCAGCCGGGCCGAGAACCGGTACGCGCCCTCCGCCGCGTCCTCACCGTGGGCGATCGCCGACGCCGGCCGGGCCCCGAGGGGAACGACGGCAACCGCCGTGGCCGTCAGGGCGGCCATGACACACTGTGTGGCGAGTCGGAGCACGGGTTCACCAGCCTGAACGCAGGGGAGCAGGAACGCACCGATGCTGAGGTACCGGCCGTCCGGGCAGCGTCAGCGGCATCCTTATCGGTTCTTTATGCAGCGGGTGCCAGCCTCGCGGGCGGCCCCGGGCACGGGGAACGACGGAGAGGGGACGGCGTGCGGGTGCTGATGGCCGACGACGAGCGGGTGCTGGCCGACATGGTGGCCGAGGGGCTGCGCCGGTTGTCCATGGCCGTCGACGTGGTCTACGACGGCGACAGCGCCCTGGAACGACTCGCCGTCAACCGATACGACGTGGCCGTCCTCGACCGGGACATGCCCGGTCAGACCGGCGACGACGTGTGCCGGTGGATCGCCCGCTCCGACACCGGCACCCGGGTGCTGCTGTTGACCGCCGCCGCCGGTATCCGGCAACGCGTCGAGGGCCTGGGCCTGGGCGCGGACGACTACCTGACCAAGCCGTTCGCCTTCGCCGAGCTCGTCGCCCGGTTGCAGGCGCTGTCCCGGCGCTCGGCCCCGGCGCTGCCCCCGGTGCTGGAGCAGGACGGCATCGTGCTGGACGTCACCCGGCACACGGCCACCCGCGACGGCATGCCGCTGTCGCTGTCCCCCAAGGAATACGCCGTCCTGCACGTGCTGATGCGCGCCAGCGGCCGGGTGGTCAGCGCCGAGGACCTCCTGGAACAGGCATGGGACGAACACGCCGACCCGTTCACCAACACGGTACGGACCACCGTGATGACGCTGCGCCGCAAGCTCGGGGACCCGCCGGTGATCCACACCGTGCCCCGCGTCGGCTACCGGCTCGGGGCATGAACCTGCCCTCACCGGCCCGGCGGATGCTCCTGGTCGTCGCGGCGCTCCTGCTCGTCGCCCCGTTCGTGCCGACGGCCGCCGACCTGCTGCTCGGGCTGTGGCGGGAGTTCGGCCCGTCCTGGTGCGCCACCCCCGCGTTGCGGGCCCCGGCCGACGACGCCCCGTTCCTCTGCGTCCAGGTGTTCCGGCGGCCGAGCATCCCCCTGGTGATCGCCGTGACGGTCGTGCTGCTGGCCCTGCTGGCCGCCGCCTACCCGGCCGTACGCTGGTGCCTGCGTCCGCTGCGGGACCTCGTCCCGGTGATCGCCGACGTCGGGCCGCAGAACCTGGGCCACCGGCTCAGGCCCGGCCTCGGCCGCGACGAGCTGGCCGTGCTGGGCCGCACCATCGACGAGATGATGGACCGGATCGCGGTCGGGTACGAGGCCCAGCGCCGGTTCGCCGCCGACGCATCCCACGAACTGCGGACCCCGCTCGCCGTGCAGCGCACCCTGATCGAGGTCGGCCTGGCCCGCACCCTCAACGAGGACCAGCTCACGCTGCTCACCGCGCAACTGCTGGAGACCAACGAACGCAACGAGCGCCTGATCGAGGGGCTGCTGGTGCTCAGCGAGAGCGACCGTGGCCTGCTGACCCGCACCCCGCTGCGGCTCGACCGGACAGTCGCCACGGTGCTCGACGCGTACCGCGGCCGGGCCGGGGAAGCCGGCGTCACGATCGTCAGCCGGCTGAGCCCTCGGCTGGTCCTCGGTGAGCAGGTGCTGCTGGAACGGCTGGTCGTCAACCTGGTGCAGAACGGCCTGAAGTACAACCGGCGGGGCGGCACCCTCACGGTGCGGGTGGGCACCGATCCGGCGCTCGTCGTCGAGAACACCGGTGACGACGTCCCCCCGGACGAGGTCGCCGCCCTGTTCGAGCCGTTCCGACGCCGGACCGGCAGACGCATCGACCACAGCGGCGGCGCGGGGCTCGGGCTGGCGATCGTCCGCTCGATCACCCGGGCGCACGAGGGCATCGTCACCGCCTCCTCCACCGGGAAGGACGGGCTGCGGGTGCAGGTCACGTTCCCGACCGTGAACGTCGGCGTGACCGGGACGGACGACGGCTGAACCGGCGGGCCGGCCCCGTGGTTGACGGCCCGTCCGCGCTAACCCGCCCGGAGGGTGAGCAGGGTGATCTCGCTCGGCGCGAAGATCCGGAACGGCGGACCCCAGAACCCGGTCCCCCGGCTCGTGTAGAGCTGGGTCCTGCCGTGCCGGCTCAGCCCCTGCACGACCGGCTGGTCGAGTCGGACCAGGTAGTGGAACGGCCACATCTGGCCACCGTGGGTGTGCCCGGACAGTTGCAGGTCCGCGCCGGCCGCCACCGCGTCGTCGATCTGCTTCGGCTGGTGCGCCAGCAGCAGCACGGGCAGCTGCGGGTCGGCGCCGGCCAGCGCCGCCGCGTGGTCGGCGCGGTGACCGGCGACGCCGGACGAGGCGGCGGTCACGTCGTCCACCCCGGCGACGACGAGCCGGTCGCCACCCCGCTCCACCACGAGATGCCGGTTGTGCAGGGGCTCCCAGCCGAGGGTCCGCATGTGGTCGACCCAGCCCTGTGCCTGGCCGTAGTACTCGTGGTTGCCCGTCACGTACACCCGGGCCAGCCGCGCCTGCACAGCACCCAGCGGCGCCGCCTGCGCCCGACGCTGGTCGACCGTGCCGTCAGCGATGTCGCCCGTGTGGCAGACGATGTCCGGGTCCAAGCCGTTGACCACCTCGACCGTGCGGGCCGACCAGCGGGCCCGGTCGATCGGGCCGTAGTGGGTGTCGGTCAGCAACACCACCCGGACGCCGTCGAGACCCGCTCCCAGCCGGTCGATGGTGACGTCCACCCGCCGGACCCGGGGCACCCGCATCGCCTCGACGTAGCCCCAGACGGCCAGGACGACCGAGACGACCGCCGCGCCGGCCGCCACGTATCGCGACCGCACCGGGTCGGCGACCCCCGCCGCGGCCAGCGGGAGCCGGGCCACATTGCCGATCAGCGCCCAGACGAACAGGATCCACACCAGGCCGAGCAGGGTGTCCCCCGCGCGGGCCGCCGCGTCCAGCCGCCGGCGGCCGTGCCCGAGATACATCAGAACGGGCAACGCGACCAGCGCGACGACGAACACGCTCGTGCCGGCCGCCACCACCGGCGCCGGCCACCGCGCCGCCACCGTCAACGTCCACCACGGCAGGCCGAACAGCAACACCAGGACCGCGACCAGCGTCGCCCCGGACACCAGCGGTCGCAGCGACCGTCGCGCCGGCCTGACCTGTACGGCATCGCCAGCAGTCATCGCCGTCCTCCCGTCGGGTCCGTGCAGCATGACACGATCCGGGCCGGATCGACCACGCCCGGGAACCGGGACCCACGCCGGGCGCTGGGTGCGACTGGGACGAAGCGCGCCGGCTGGCAGCGGTCGGCCGCCGTGGGGGCCGGGGCCGGGCGTCCGTGACGCCCGGCCCGCTGGCTCACGCCCTGCTCAGCTCGCCGTGCAGGACAACGACGGCACGGCGTTGGTGCCGCCCGACGAGCCCAGGAAGCCGAAGGTCGTGCTGCCGCCGGCACCGAGCGAACCGTTGTAGCTGACGTTGCGGGCGGTGACCGTGGCGCCGCTGGTGGTCAGCGTCGCGCTCCACGCCTGCGACACCTGCTGTCCGTTCGCGAACGTCCAGGTCACCGTCCAACCGCTGATCGCCGAGCCGCCGGCGGTCACCCGCACCTCGGCCTGGAAGCCGCCCTGCCACTGACCGGTGACCGTGTACGACGCCGCGCAGGACCGGCTGCCCGTCGGCGGCGGGGTCGTCGGCGGGGCGGTGGTCGGCGGAGCGGTGGTCGGGGGCGGCGTGGTGGTCGGCGGCGTGGTCGGGGTGGTGCTGCCGATGGCGCTCATGATGGCGTCGATGATGCCCTGCTGGGTGACCGTGGCGCTGCTGCGGTTGAACAGCCCGAACCCGTACGCCCCGTTGTAGCCGTTGTCCCAGTAGGCGGTGGCCGCCCCGTACTTCTTGGCGGTGGACACCAGGGTGCGCGCGTAGTCCGCGCGGTACCTGTTGTTCGTCGAGTCGGCCGACGTCTTGTCGACCGAACCGTACTCACCGACGAACACCGGGTATCCGCGCGAGACGAAGGTGTCGCGCACCTTCTTCAGTTGCCCGTCCATGAAGTCCTGCTGTCCCCAGGTCGACTTCCGGGCCGGGTTGGTGGCGGCCGGCCCCCACTGCGTGATGGTGCCGTTCTCCTCGCCGGCGAAGTCCCAGGGGTCGTAGTAGTGCACGGAGATCATGAGTCGCTGCTCGTTGGCGGGGATGGACGACGACCGGTACTGGTCGGTCGGCAGCACGAAGCCGTAGTTGCCCACGGTGTAGTCGATGTTGGTGTTCCAGCCGGGGACGAGCAGCCAGCGCGAGGCGTTGTTCCCGCCGGTCCGCCGGACGGTGTCCACGAAGATCTGGTTGTAGGCGTTGATGTTCGAGTAGCACGGCTGGGTGGGATTGCCGTACTGGCCGTCGAACTCCTCGTTCATGGATTCGAGGATGAGGCGCTCGCCGTAGCTCTGGAACCTGGTCGCGATCTGCTGCCAGACCTTCTGGTACTTGTCCCTGATCGTCGTCTGGTTCGACGAGTCGCAGATCAACCACGAACCGGTGATGGTCTTGTAACCGTCGCCGTGCATGTTGATCAGCACGTACAGGCCGCGCCCGTAGGCGTAGTCCACGATCTCCTGGATCCGGTTCAGCCAGGCGGAGTTGATCGTGTAGTTCGGGGCGGACCCGATGTTTCCCAGATAGGAGACCGGGATGCGGATCGTCTTGAATCCGGCCGCCTTCACCCGGTCGATGAAGGCCTGGGTCACGACCGGGTTGCCCCATGCCGTCTCGCTGGGGATCCCGTTGGCGTTGGCCTCCAGGGCGTTCCCCAGATTCCAGCCCGCCCCCAGGTCGGCGACGAGCTGGGTGGCGTTGAGCTGGGCCATGCTGTCGGCCGACGCGGAACTCGGCAGCACGGCTGCGGTTCCGGCCAGCGCCAGCACGCCGGAGAGCATGGCGAACTGGACCTTCCTGAGGGTGGATCTCACGAGCATCTCCCGTCTTCGAGCCAACCATCACGCTGGGTTGTCGAAGCGATTCGACGACATTCGATTGCCGGCACTGGCAGCCGATGGGCCGCCAAAGGATAGATGCACATTCATCGATGGGGCAAGGTCGCCACCAGCGCTCCCCCGCCGAGGGCCCGGGGGCCCACGGCGGCGACCGGTCGCGGCGACCGCCACCGGCCCGCCGCGGAGTCCCGATCGGGGACGCTCCGCCGGCCTCGGGGCGGCGCGGTGGGCCGCCCCGGGTGCTCGCGCTCAGGTCAGGTCGAGGTCGCGCAGCCGCGCCACCGGCACGTCGAGATCGTCGACGGCCAGGTCGAGCATCCGCTCGACGTGCGCGATGTAGTCGCGCATGCGGGCGTCGGCGTAACGCCGCCGGTCCCACTTCACCTTCAGCAGCGCCTGATCCATCAGGGTGGACGTGTTGACCTCCATGCCGGCCCCGCCCGCTCCGGCCGGCATGCTGGCCCACTCGTAGTGGTCCGACTGCACCGCGTGCTCCTCGACGGGCTTGCGGGCGGTGTCCCAGTCCGTCGTCGGCGACTCCCAGTGGCTGAAGGTGAAGACCGGACGTCCGCCGATGCCGGCGCGGTCGAACTCCTCCTCGACCCGGCGCGGGTCGAACCGGCCGTGCCGCAGGCTCTGCGCGAGGCGCAGCGTGAGCCGGTCGCGCACGGTGCGCAGGGAGTCCTCGGGCCGCAGGGTCTCGCTGAGCGCGCCCCACTGCATGGCCAGGCCGACGAAGGACTCCGCCTCGGGGGTGGCCCGGTTGCCGACGACGATGGTGACCCACGCGCCGTCGGTCCCCCGGACCCGGCAGAACGCGATCAGCGCCAGGGCCAGGACGAGCGCGGCACGGGCCAGGCGGGAGTCCGGTCGGCTGCGGGCCAGGGCCCGCAGGAGCTTGCGGCTGCGCAGCCGACAGCCGTCCACGGTGGGCTCCGGGGCCGTCCCGCGCGGGTCGCTCAGGCCCCGCTCCTCGGCGCGGCGTGCGGTGGAGACGAGGTAGCGGACGTTACGCGCGGACAGCTCCGCGCCGCGCTCGCCGCGCTCGAACTCGAGGATGTCGTAGCAGGTCCGCTGGATCGGCGCGCCCTGCTGACCGCGCAGGACGGCCAGGAAGGCGGCGACCAGTGCGCCGGCCCCGCTGGCGTCGACGAAGGCGTGCGCGACCGAGATCTCGACGTCGCCACCGGTGTCCACGGGCGGCACCACGATCATCAGGTTCCCCGCGTCGGGGTCGGTCACGAACTGGCCGATCCGCCGGCCGGCGTCGAACAGCGCGTCGGTCACGAAGTCGAAGCACCACACCCCGAGCCGCTGCACCCCGTCCAGCACCACCGGGTCGTCGGGCGCCAACACCTCCTGCCGTAGCTGCCCGTCGACGCCGCGGCGCAGCCGCGACCGCAGCGGCGGGTAGCGGCGCACCAGTTCGCCTGCCACCGCCACCGTGTCGGGCACCGTGAGGCCGGGCCCGACGGGCACCGGGAGGCTGAGCTCGTAGCGCCAGGCGTCGTTCTCGTCCAGCGGCGGCGGACCGGCCATCCACTGCTGCTGGGCCCAGGTCAGCGGGAACTCCCCCGTGCCGGCGTCCGATGGCGACATGTCTGACGACCTCCTGTGTGGGTCGGTGGACCAGGGCGGGGGAAGCGGCCGGCGACCTGTGGCTGGCGCCCGAGCAGCACCCGCACCCGGCTCACCGCCCGCGCCCGCCGGTGGGGCGGCCCGGCCGCAGTCGTCGCGCCATCTCCCGGACAGTAATCGGCGGTCAGGGCTCAGGTCAGTGCGCAAACGGCCATGCCCGTTCTTCCGGCTCATCTGTCGTGGGACTCCGGCGCAGAACGGTGCACAATTCGCCGGGACCAATGTCGACGGGCGGGTGAAACGGCCGGGAATGCGTCGGGCGTCGCGCACCGACTCGCCGCGGACCGAGCCGAGGTGTGATGGACGACGAGCTGTGCTGGTGGCCGGCCCGACAGGTGGCGCGGGCGATCGCCGACGGGCAGCTCTCCGCCCGGGAGTACCTGCGCGCGCTGCTGGCCCGGATCGACCGCTACGACGGCGCGCTCGGGCTCGTGGTGACCCGCAACGAACGTGCCGAGGCCGAGGCGGCCGCGGCCGACGAGGCGGTGGTGCGCGGCGACCCGCTGCCGCCGCTGCACGGCGTGGCGATGACGGTCAAGGACAGCTTCGCCACCGCCGGGCTGCGTACCACCGGCGGCCTGCTGCCCGACTTCGTCCCCGACGAGGACGCGGCCGCGGTGGCCGGGGCCCGGCGCGCGGGCGCGATCATCCTCGGCAAGACCAACCTCCCCCGCGCCTCGCGCGACCTGCAGGCCTACAACGAGCTGTTCGGCACCGCCCGCAACCCGTGGGACCCGACGCTGACCACCAGCGGCTCCTCCGGTGGGGCCGCGGGCGCGCTGGCGGCCGGGTTCACGCCGCTGGAGATCGGCTCGGACGTCGCCGGGTCCATCCGGATCCCGGCCGGGTTCTGCGGCGTCACCGGTCTCAAGCCGACCTTCGGCACGGTCTCGATGTACGGCCACGTGCCGCCGATGCCGTTCAACCGGGCCCTGCCCGACATCGCCATGGTCGGGCCGCTGGCCAGGGACGTCGACGACCTGGAGATCCTGTTCGACGCGATCAGCGGCCCGGACCCCTGGGACCGGCCCGCCTGGCGGCTGAGCCTGCCCCCGGCCAGCCGGCCGCGCCGGGTGGCGGCCTGGTTCGACGACCCCTACTGCCCGGTGGACGGCGAGGTGCGGGCGGCGGTGGAACAGGCCGCCGACGCCCTCGCCGGGACCGGGGTCGCCGTGCGGGCCACCAGCCCGCTGGGGATCCGGCTCGAGCAGAGCGACCAGATCTTCCGCAAGCTCATCGCGGGCACCGCGATCGACGACATCTCCGGCGAGGAGGCCGAGCTGATCGCCGCCGGCATGCGGCCGCCCACCGGCGTGCTCGGCGGCGAGCACGTCCACCAGAGCCACCGCGACTGGGTCGTCGCCAACGAGCTGCGCACCCGGATGGGCCTGCGCTGGCGGGCGTTCTTCAGCCGCTACGACGCCCTGCTGCTGCCGGTCGCGCCGAACACCGCGCCGGCCCACGACCACCGCCCGTTCGCCCAGCGCACCATCACCGTCGACGGCCAGCCGCGGCCGTACTGGGACCAGCTGGTGTGGGCCGGCGTGACCGGCATGTGCTATCTGCCGTCGGTCGTCGTCCCGGTCCGCCTGGACGCGCGCGGCGTGCCGATCGGGGTCGCGGTGGCCGGCCCCCGCCTGGGGGACCGGACGGTGCTGGAGACCGCCCGGGTGCTGGCCCGGACGCTGGGCCCGATCGGCCGTCCGGCGCTGGGGTCGGGACCGTCCGCGACGCCACCGGACGGTGCGCGCCGCGAGTTGGCGGCCGGCTGAGCCGCCGTACCATCGCCTGTTCTCCGCCCGCCGACGGGCCGGTCCACCGTGCCCGTCGCGCGGCGCGCCCGGCCGCGTCGACCGTGGCCGTGTCCTGTCAAGCCCGGTCGGCCGGATCGCCGGCGCACCTTCGGCTATGGCTGGGATGTGCGGTTGTTGGCGCGCCCGGACGAGCATTTCGGGCCGACCGTAACCGATCGAAAATTGCGTTCGTGCCGAGGTTCGGAAGAACTGCCGACGATCGCTTGCGCTGATCGTCGCCGATTCCCGGCCGACCCGATGAGTGGGAGTTGATGTGCGCGCAATCATCTTCGCCGGGGGCAAGGCGCGGCGCCTGCTGCCGCTCACCGCGGAGCGACCGAAGATCCTGATGGACATCGGGGGCCGGCCGCTGCTCGACATCCTCCTGCGGCAGCTGCGCGGTTACGGGGTCGAGCGGGTCACGCTCTGTGTGTCGCACCTGCAGACGGCCATCCGCGAGCACCTGTTCGGGGCGATCCCGGCGGGCATGGTGGTCGACTTCTCGGTGGACGCCCAACCCCGGGGCACCGCCGGCCCGTTGCTGCTGGTCGCGGACTGGGACGAGCCGGCCCTGGTGCTCAACGGCGACGTGCTCACCACCCTGGACTTCGCCGACGTGCACCGGGTGCACCGGAGCAGCGGCTGCGCGATGACGATCGCCTGTCGGCAGACCGAGGTGACGATCGACTCCGGTGCCCTCGAGATCGCCGACGACCGGGTGTGCCGGGTGACCGAGAAGCCCCGGGTCCGGGTCGACGTCAGCATGGGTGTCTACGTCGTCGACCCGTCCGTGCGCTCGTTCATCGCCGCGGAGTCGGTGGTCGACATGCCCGACCTGATCACCTCGCTGATCGGCGCGGGCCGGCCGGTCGGGGCCTACCGGTTCACCGGCAGCTGGCACGACATCGGCACCCCGGGCCGCTACGAGCGGGCGGTGGCCGAGTTCACCGACACCCCCGAGGTCTACCTGCCCGGCGTCGACCGGGACGAGTTCCGGGTCTCGCATGCCAACTGACCGCCGCCCGGCGTACGCGCCGCACGCCGACCACGACGCCGTCGCCGCGCTGCGGGAGCGGCTGACGGCCCACGCCGACGAGCGCCCGGACGCCCCGGCCGTCCGCTGGCGTACCGCCGCCGGCTGGTCCGGGACGACCTGGCGGGAGCTGGCCGCGACCGCGCGGCGGGTGGCCGCCCGCGCGACCGCCGAGCTGCCCGCCGGCCGCGCGGTCGTGGTGGCGACGGTCAACACCGGCGCGCACGCGGCCGTGCTGCTCGGCCTGCTGGCCGCCGGGTTCGACGTCGTCCTGGTCGAGCACGACAGCTCCTACCTGGCCGACCCGTTGTCCGCGGTGTACGCGGCCCGACCGGGCGCGGTGGTGGCGGCGGTGGACGGCCCGCGGCCCGCGGCGACGGGGGAACTGCGCCGGCTGGCCGTCGAGGACCTGGTCGCCGGCGCGCCGCAGGCGGAGTGGCCGGACCGGACGTCCGGTGCGGCGACCGTGCTGCAACTGACCTCCGGATCGACCGGCGAACCCCGGATGGCCGCGGTCCCGCTGGGAGCGGCGCTGCGCGGGGGCGCGCTCTACCGGGACCTGTTCGACCTGGACGAGCGGGACACGATCCTGGCCGCCGTGCCGCTCGCGCACTCGTTCGGGTTCGTCGGGGCGCTGTGCGCCGCGGTGCTGTCCGGCGGCACGCTCGCGCTGCTGGTGCGGTTCACCGGGCGCGGCCTGGTCGAGGGGCTCGACGCGGGCGCGACCGCGCTGCTGGCCACGCCGTTCGTGTACGGCCTGGTCCCGGACCTCCTGCACGGGCGGGTCCGGCCGGACCGGCTGCGGGTCGCCCTCTGCTCGGGCGGGCCGCTCACCCCGGCGGCGGCCGGGGCGGCCGGCGGTCGCCTCGGCTGCCCGGTCCGCCAGATCTACGGCTCGACCGAGACCGGGCTGATCGCCTGCCAGTCCGGCCGGTCCCGGCCGTGGCCGGCCGAGGGGGTCGGCGGCTTCGTCCCCGGCGTGCGGTGGCGGGTCGAGCCGGTCCGGGGTGCCGACGCCGGGCGTCTGCTGGTGCGGACCTCGACGATGTTCACCGGCTACGTCGGCCGGGGCGGGGCCGAGGCGCTGCGCCCGGACGGCTACTACGACACCGGCGACCTGGTCGACGTCGACGACGCCGGGGACGTGACGATCGTCGGCCGCAAGGCGACCTTCATCAACGTCGGCGGCCGCAAGGTCAACCCGCGCAGGCTGGAGCGGCTGATCGGTGAGCTGCCCGGCGTGCGCGCGGTGCACGTCTGCGGGCTGCCGGACGCCCGCGGCAACGAGGAGATCCACGCCGTCGTCGAGCTGACGCCCGGCACCGACCCGGCGGCGGTGGTCGCCGGCTGCCGGCAGCGGCTGACCGCCTACGAGGTCCCGCACCACGTCCATGCCGTCGACCGGCTGCCGCGCACCGCGCTCGGCAAGGTCGCCGCCCCCGCGCTGCGGGACCTGATCGCCGGTCGGGGCGCCGGTGCGCCGGGCGGCACCACCGCCACGAGGAGGAGTACCCGAACATGACCACACCCCCGCCAGAGGTCGCCGTCGTCGGACTCGGCTACGTCGGCCTGCCGCTCGCGGTCGCCCTGGCCCGCGCCGGAGTCCGCGTCGTCGGAGTGGACGTCAACCCCGACGTCCGGGACGCGGTGACGCGCGCCCGGCCGCCGTTCTTCGAACCGGGGCTGGCCGAGGCGCTGGCCGCGCTGGACGACGGCGCGCTCACCGTGGCCGACCGGCTGCCCGACGCGACGCCCGACGCGGTGATCATCTGCGTGGGCACCGCGGTCGACCCGGCCACCGGCCGCTGCGACCTGGGCCCGCTGCGGGCCGCCGTCACCGCCGCGGCCGCGCGGATCACCCCGGACACACTGCTCGTGGTACGCAGCACCGTGCCCGTCGGCACCTGCCGCGATCTCGTCGAGCCGGCCATGCGACGGGTCACTGCCTCCCCGCTGCTGGCCTTCTGCCCCGAACGGATCATCCAGGGCTCGGCGATGGCCGAGCTCGCCTCGCTCCCGCAGATCATCGGGGGCCTGGACGACGCCTCGGCCAAGCGCGCCGAGGCCCTGTTCGCGGCGGTCTGCCCGGACCGGGTGCTGGTGTCCTCGCTGGAGGCCGCCGAGATGATCAAACTGATCTGCAACGCGCACACCGACCTGATCTACGGGTTCGGCAACGAGGTGGCGCTGGCCGCCACGGCCTTCGGCCTGGACGCCACCGAGCTGATCGCCTCCGCCAACCTCCGTTACCCCCGGCCCGACCTGTCCCGACCCGGCTTCGTCGGCGGAAGCTGCCTGACGAAGGACCCGTACCTGCTGATGCACAGCGCGGCCACGGCCGGCCACACCGAGATGCCGATGGTCGCCGCGGCCCGGCGGACCAACGAGCGCGTGCCCGGCCACGCGGTCGAGCGGGTGGTCGCGGCCCTGACCGACCCGGACCCCGGCCGGCTCGCCGACGCCAAGGTCCTGGTGTGCGGCATCGCCTACAAGGGCCGCCCGGAGACCGACGACGTGCGCGGCAGCGCCGCCACCGACGTCGCCGCCCTGCTGCGCGGCCGGGTACGCACGCTGGCCGGCCACGACCCGATCGTCCGCCCGGAGCGGATCGCCGAGCTCGGCTACCGACCGGTCGGGCTGGACGAGGGGGTGGCCGACGCCGACGCGGTCGTGCTGCTGTCCGACCACCCCGGCTACGCCACGCTCACCGCGGACAGGCTGCTGGGCCGGATGCGCGGCCGCGGCGTCGTGTTCGACATGTGGGGCCTGCTCGACGCCGAGCTCACCGGCGTCGAGGGCCTCACCTACCTGCGGCTCGGCCGTGGCTGACCGGGCCCTGGTCACCGGCGGGGCCGGGTTCATCGGCCTGCACCTGGTGCGACGACTGCTCGACGAGGGCGTGCAGGTCACCGTCCTGGACGACTTCTCCCGTGGCACCGACGACCCCGAGCTGCACGCCCTCGCCGGCGACGTGCAGCTGGTCCGCCACGACCTGACCACACCGCTGCCCGCGGACCTCGACCGGTGCGACGCCGTCTACCACCTGGCCGGGGTGGTCGGCGTGCAGCGGGTCACCGACCGGCCGGTGCACACCATGCGCACCAACGTGCTGGCCACCGTCTCGCTGCTCGACTGGTGCGCCCGGACCCAGCCGAGCGTGCTGTTCCTCAGCTCCACCAGCGAGGTCGGCGACGGCGCCGCGACCGCGGGGCTGGCCGAGCTGCCGGTCCCGGAGGACGCGCCGTTCGTGCTGGGCGAGCCGCGATCGCCGCGCACGTCCTACGCGTTGAGCAAGCTCGTCGCCGAGTACCTGTTCCTGCACGCCGGCCCGCCGGGCCGGGTGCGGGTGGCCCGCTTCTACAACGTCTACGGCCCGCGGATGGGCAACGAGCACGTGGTGCCGCAGCTGATCGAGCGGGCCCTGGCCGGCACCGACCCGTTCCCGCTCTACGGCGGGCAGCAGACCAGGGCGTTCTGCCACGTCGACGACGCGGTCGAGGCGGTGCTGCGGCTGTGCGCGTTGCCTGAGCCGGACCCGCTGGTCGTCAACATCGGCAACGACCGGGAGGAGGTCGAGATCCTCGACCTCGCCCGACGGATCTGCGCCCTCGCCGGGCTGCGCCCCGAGTTCGCCGTGCGGCCGGTCCCCGGCGGCCCGCGCCGCCGGCTGCCCGACCTGACCCGGCTGCGTGGGCTGACCGGCTACGAGCCGGCCGTCACCCTCGACGCCGGGCTGCGGGCGACGTTCGACTGGTACGCGGCGCACCGGAGCGCGTCGTGAGCCGGGTCCTGATCGCCTTCGGCGGCTACGGCGGCGAGTGGAGCGGGGCCGAGCGGATGGCCTGGAAGACCGCCGAGCACCTCGCGGTGCACGGGCACACGGGCGCCGTGCTGACCGACTCGCTGCCACCGCAGCCGCCGGACGCCGGCCCGTGGCCGCGCATCACCGACCCGCGCGAGTTCGGCCGCCCGGACGTGGTCCACGCCTTCGACCTCGCCCGCCCGAAGCAGGTGGCGGTGGCGCTGAGCACCGCCACCGACCTCGGGTGCCCGTTCGTGCTCACCCCGGCGACCGCCGTCGAGCTCTGGCCCGATCCCGAGCTGGGGCGGGCGGCCTGCCGGGCGGCCGCCGCGGTCTACGTGCTGACCAGGGCCGAGGCCGACAACGTCGTCGCCGCCGGAGCGGACCCGGCGGCGATCCGGTACGTCCCGCAGGCCCCGCACCTGGACGGGGCGGTGGACCCGAGCGGGCTGCGGGCCCGCTTCGCGGGGGCCACCGGAACCGTGCTGTTCCTGAGCCGCCGGACCGCGTTCAAGGGCTACCCGGTGCTGCTCGCGGCCGCGCCGCTGGTCCGGCGCAGCCGCCCGGGGACGGCGTTCTGGCTGGCCGGGCCTGGTGCGGACGGCCCGGCCACCTCGGCCGCCGACGGGCTGCACGACTTCGGCGTCGTCGACGCCACGGTCAAGCACGAGCTGCTGGCCGCCGCGGACGTGCTCTGCCTGCCCTCGACCTCCGACGTGTACCCGCTGGTCTTCGTCGAGGCCTGGGCCTGCGGCACGCCGGTGGTCAGCGGCCCGTTCCAGGGCGCGCGCGAGGTGGTCCGGCACGGCGTGGACGGCCTGGTGGTCGACGCCGAACCCGGCGCGCTGGCGGAGGCGCTGGCCGGCCTGCTGGCCGACGAGCCGAGACGCCGCGCGATGGGCGCGGCAGGCCGCCGGCGCGTCGGACGGGAGAACACCTGGGCGCAGGTGGCGGCCGCGGTGGCGGCGGGCTACCCGACGGAGTCCGCGCGGCTCCCGGTCGCCGGCGGTGAGCGGTGACGGCGGCGGGCACCACGACGGATGCCGCGGTGCGGCTGGCCGACCCGGTGATCGGCCAGGAGGAGATCGACGCCGTGGTCGCCGTGCTGCGCTCCGGCTGGCTGTCGGCCGGGCCGGTGACCGAGGCGTTCGAGCAGGAGTTCGCCGCGGCCCACGACGCCCCACAGGCGGTGGCGGTGAGCAGCGGGACCGCCGCGCTGCACCTGGCCGTCGCCGCGCTCGACCTGGGCCCGGGCGACGAGGTGATCATCCCTGCGCTGGGCTTCGTCGCCGCCGCCGAGGTCGTCGCCCTGCACCGGGCCACGCCGGTGTTCGCCGACGTGCGCGCGGCCGGGGACCCGGTGCTGACCGCGGCCGAGGTGGAACGGCTGATCACCCCCCGGACCCGGGCGGTGATCACCGTGCACTACGCCGGCTACCAGGCCGACATCGCCGCGCTGGCGCGGCTGTGCCGGGCCGGTCGACTGCGGTTGATCGAGGACAGCGCGCACGCGCCGGGCGTGTGCGTGGCCGGCCGGATGCTGGGCACCTGGGGCGACGTCGGCTGCTTCAGCTTCCACGCCACCAAGAACGTCACCGCGGGCGAGGGCGGCATGGTGCTGGCCCGCGACCCCGCGCTGCTCGACCGGATCCGCCGGATGCGCTCGCACTCCATCGGCACCTCGCCGCAGCAGCGGATGACCGGCGGGTCCGGCGGCTACGACGTCGCCGACCTCGGGCTGAACTACCGGCCGACGGACCTGACCTCGGCGATCGGCCGGGTCCAGCTGGGCCGGCTCGGCGTCGACCGCCGGATCCGACGGGCGCTCACCGCCGGCTACCGCGACCTGCTCGGCGCGCTGCCGGGGCTGGTCGTGCCGTTCGCCGACCGGGGGGCCGAGGATTCCGCACACCACCTGATGCCGGTCGTGCTGCCCGCCGGGACCGACCGCGGGCCGGTACGCGCCGCGCTGCTCGCCGCGGGCGTGCAGACCTCGGTGCACTACCCGCCGATGCACCGGCTCAGCTACTACGCCGCCGCGGCCGGCCCGTTGCCGGTCACCGACGCCATCGCCGACCGGCTGCTGTCGCTGCCGTTGCATCGCGGGATGGGTGAGGACGACGTGCGGCGGGTCGTGCACACCCTGGCGGCCGCGCTGCGCACCCCCGCGCGGGAGGGCTGACGCGATGACGTTCCGCCTGCACGAGGGCCGCCTGCTGCGTGACGGCGAGCCGTTCACCGCCCTCGGGGTCACCTACTTCCCGGTGCGTGCCGGCTGCCGGCTGTGGGTCGACTGGGATCCCGACGTCGTCGCGGCCGACCTGCGCCGGATCGCCGACGCCGGCCTCAACACCGTCCGGGTGTTCGTCTTCTGGCGCGACTTCCACCCGGAGCCCGGGCACGTCGACGCGCAGGCGCTGGCCCGGCTGCGCCGACTGGTCGAGCTGGCCGACGCCGCCGGGCTGAGCTGCGTGCTGTCGGTGTTGACCCTGTTCATGAACGGCCAACTGCTGGACCTGCCGTGGCGGGGCGGGCGCAGCCTGTGGCGCGACCCGGAGATGCTGGCGGCCCAGGAGACGTTCGTGCGGGCGGTGGCCGCCACGGTCGCCGACCGCGCGAACGTCCTCGCGCTCGACCTGGGCGACGAGATCTCCAACGTGGACCCAAACGAGGCCGCGACGCTGACGTCGGCCGAGGTCGCCCACTGGTACGGACGGCTGGTCGGCGCGATCCGGCAGGTGGCCCCCGAGGTGCTGGTCTGCCAGGCCAACAACGCGCTGACCGTGCTCGGCGGGTCGGCCTTCGGGCCGGCCACCGGCCGGGTCCTCGACCTGCTGGCGGTGCACGGGTTCCCGCTCTGGTCACCCGGGCACATCGAGTCCACGCTGTCGCCGAAGGCCACCCAGCTGCCGGCGTTCCTGGCCCGGCTGGCCGGCGCGTACGGGGTGGCCCTGGTCGACGAGCTCGGGACCTACGGCGCGGGCGACGAGGTCGCCGCGGCGTACCTGCGCGCCTCGGCCGCCTCGGTGCTGGCCAACGGCGCGGCCGGGGTGATCGTGTGGTGCTGGCAGGACAGCACCTCCACCGCCGAGCCCTACGACCGACGCCCGGCCGAGCGCATGGTCGGGCTGCACCGCGCCGACGGGACGCCCAAGCCGGCCATGGCGGCCTACCGGCAGGTCGTCGACGCCGCGCCGGCGCTGGTCCGCACGGCCGGACCGGCCAGGGTCGCGGTGTGGCCGGTGACCGGGCGGCCCGCCGGCGGCGGGTCCTACCTGGACCCCCACCGCGACGCCGTCTCGCCGTTCTTCGCCTACCTGTTGCTCAACCGCCTGCACGTGGACGCGGACGTGGTGGCGGCTCCGGCCGCCGGGCACCGCCTGCTGGTCTGCCCCTCGGTCGACCAGGTGACGCTTGCCGACCTGGAGCACCTGCGGGCCGCCCTGCACCGGGGCGCCACCGTGTACTACTCGCTGGGTGACCACCTGCACGGCTTCCCGGGGGCGGAGCTGGTCGGCGCCGAGATCGTCGACTACGACCTGACCGGCCGGGACCGGCAGGAGATCCGCTGGGACGGCGAGGTGCTGCCGGTGAACTGGGCCGTCGCGGGCGCGGTGCCCACCACGCTCCGGGCGACCTCCGGCCGGGTGCTGGCCGCGTACCCGGACGGCACGCCCGCCGTCGTGGTCAACGCCGTCGGCGCGGGCCGGCTGGTGTTCACCAACGTCCCGTTCGAACGCCAGCTCGACGCGGCCGGGCGGTTCGCGCTCGCCCCGTGGGAACGGTTCTACCGGCGGCTCACCGAGCTGGCCGGGGTCGGTCCCGTCGTGCGCTGCTCGGACCCGGAGGTCGAGGTCGTGCCGGTCGACGGCGGCGTCGCCCTGGTCAACCACCGCGACCGCGCGGTGACCGTGCGGGTCGGCCGCGACGGCGACGACCCCGACGCGGATCTGGTCGTCGACCTCATCGAGAAGGGCTGGACCGTGGCACGACTCCCGATGACCCCCCGCAGGGCGGCCTCGACCACGGTGGGCATGGCGTGAGGGGGGTCGTCTACCGCGGCCCACGGCACGTCGAGGTCGTCGACGACCTGCCGATGCCCCGGCTGGAGTCCGAACGCGACGCCGTCGTGCGGGTCACCCGCGCCGCGATCTGCGGCAGCGACCTGCACCCCTACCGCGGCGAGATGCCCGGCTTCGCCCCGGGCACCGTGCTCGGGCACGAATTCGCCGGGGTGGTCACCGAGCGTGGGTCGCAGGTGCCGTTCGCGGTCGGCGAGCGGGTCGTCGCCTCGTACCTCATCGGCTGCGGCCGGTGTCCGCGGTGCGCGCGCGGCTGGCACTACCACTGCCCGTCGGCGACGCTGTTCGGCTACTCCACAGTCGTCGGCGCCGCCGTCGCCGGCGGGCAGGCCGAATACGTCCGGGTGCCGTTCGCCGACGTCGTGCTGGGGCCGGTGCCGGCGGCGGTCACCGACGAGCAGGCGCTGTTCGCCGGGGACGTCCTGGCCACCGCCCACGCCGCGGTCACCGACGCGCACGTCGGGCCGGGCCGCCTCGTCGGGGTCGTCGGGGCCGGGCCGGTCGGGCTGATGGCCGCCCTGTGCGCCGCCGAACTGGGCGCCACGGTCGTGGTCTGCGACGTCGACCCGGCCCGGCGGGAGCGGGCCGGCGCGCTGGTGCCGGCGGTGGTGGAGCCCGAACGGCTCGCCGCGACGATGCAGCGGATGCGCGGCCGGGACGAGGCTGCGGTCGTCATCGAGGCGGTCGGTTCCGGGGCGGCGCTGGCCTGCGCGGTCGACGCGGCGGGGCCGCACGGCACGGTGCTGGTCGTCGGCGCGCACGGCGCCGACGACGTCGCCTTCCCGGCCGGCCGGGCGTTCGTCCAGGAGCTCACCCTGCGGTTCGCGGTGGGGAACCCGATCCGCTCCCGCGACCCGGTGATGGCGCTGCTGCGCGCCGGTCGGGTCGACCCGAGCGCCCTGGTCTCGCACCGGCTGCCGCTGGCCGAGGCGGCCCTCGGCTACGAGCTGTTCGACACGCGGGTCGCCGACAAGGTCATCCTGCTGCCGTCGGCGGACCCGTTCTGATCACCGGACCAGCCCGGACTTGATCGCGTTGACCACGGCCGCGGTGCGGTTCGGCGAGCCGAGCTTGAGCATCAGGCTGGCCACCAGCCGCTTGGCCCCGTGGCTGGAGATGCCCAGGCGTCCGGCGATCTGCTTGTTGCTCATGCCCTCGGCCATCAGCCCCATCGCCTCGCTCTCCCGGGCGGTGAGCCGCGCCGGGTGCGTCGGCGTCGACAGCTCCACCCGGGCCTGGTCCATCAGCTCGCGGGCCAGCCGGTCGGGCACGTGGGTCTGCCCGGTCGCGGTCCGGTGCAGCGCCTCGCCCAGCCCGTCCGGCGTCAGGTCGGCCAGCAGCACGATGCCGTCGGGCGGGCGCGCCGCGACGCCGAACAGCTCCTGGACGCCGCTGCCGTCGTCGACCAGGACCAGGACCCTGGCCCCGCCCCCGGCCACCGACAGCGCCGCCCTGCCGGCCGAGCTGGTGACCAGCAGGACGTCGACCCGTCCGGTCGCGAGCGCAGCCTGGGCCTCGGCCACACCCAGGTGGTAGGAGACCTCGGCGACCCCCGGCAGGTCGGTCAGGATCGACTCGAGACCCCGTCGGGTGACCTCGTTGCCGACCAGCACGGCCACCCCGATCGGGGCCGGGACGTCGGCGGGCCGTACCGTTTGATTGATCGAGTCCGCATTCGCCATGTGACCGTCTCCCGAATCGTGTCGCTCCGGCTTCGACTCATGATCCCGTGACCAGGGTCGCTCTCCGGGCGGCCAACCGGAAGATCCGGACGAGCGCACGGATGACCCTGCGCGAACGGCTATGGCGTCGACCGTCGACGGTTCAGCGCAGCCGGACCACGCGGGGCGGCTGGCCGTAGGGGGAGTACTGGGTGACGGCGTCGCCGGGGTGCAGGCGCGGGTCGTCGCGGTAGCGCCGGGCCAGCTCGCGCTCGGCGGTGTCGTCGCCGGCGTCGGCCCGCACGAGCAGCTCGGCCAGCTCGTCGACCAGCGGGTCGTCGACCTGGTGCGCCGCGTCGCCCCAGGCGTCCCAGAGCAGCAGCTCGTCCTTCTGCCGGTGGGCGAGCTCGGTGACCACGCAGTCGCGGATGAACCCTGGCCCACCCAGCTCCGACTCCGGGGACACCCGGTACAGCTCGGCGTCGGTCTCCCCCGACCGGTGGGCCAGCCAGACCTGGGCCGCCGTCCGGAACGGTGCGGACGGCCCGGTGGGCATGTCCTCGACGTCGAACTCGACCGAGCCGGGGGCGAACTCGGGGTCGACGCGACGCCACCGGTCGCCGGCCCGGTACTCCGCGACGACGTGGTCCAGGAAGTAGCCTTCGGCCAGGTAGGAGGCGAACCCGACGCGGCTGCGCGCCGCCACGCCACGGTCGCGCAGCGCGCCGACGACGAACAGCACGTGGTCGCGGCAGCAGCCGGCGACCTTCTCCGCGGTCGCCCTCGGCGTCGTCAGCGGCCCCGGATGGCGCTCCTGGTCGAGCTCCAGGATGGCCTCCAACCAGCGGCTGTGAATCTCGTCGTGCCGCGCCGGGGGCAGCTCGGGCAGCTCGATGCGATAGTGCGCGATGACGTTGCGCGCGGCCGCGCAGATGCGCGGCACCTCGCCGCGCAGCTCCGCGAACAGCGCCCGGTGGCGGCCGGGATCGGAGTAGACGCTGTGCACGGACCAGCTGCTTGACATGCACGTCCTCGGTCGGCGCGGGTGTTCGGGCGGGCGGGAGCCGCCCCGCCAGGGTAGCGGCCCCACCGCAGCCGAGCCGCCGGTGTCGGATGCGGAGGGGAGTCACCCTCCCGGATGAAGCTCGTGGACGACCTTGATCCGCGTGTATTCGAGCAGCCCCCACCAGCCGTACTCGACACCGGCCCCGGAGCTGCGCACCCCACCGAACGGGGTGTCGTGGCGCAGCGCCCCGTGCGTGTTGATCCAGACGGTGCCGCAGGTCAGCCGGCCCGCCAGCGCACGGGCACGCCCGGCGTCACCCCAGAGCGACGCGCCGAGCCCGTAGCGCGTGCCGTTGGCCCGGGCGATCGCCTCGTCGAGGTCGTCGTAGGCGATCACCGGGATCACCGGGCCGAACTGCTCCTCCAGCTCCAGGTCGGTGCCGGGCGGGAGGTCGGTGACGATGGTCGGCGGATAGAACCAGCCGGGCCGGGGCAGCCGGGCGCCGCCGGTCACCACCCGCGCGCCGGCAGCGGCGGCCTCGTCCACCAGCGCGCTGACGCGGTCGAGCTGGGCCCGGCTCACCAGCGGGCCGTACTCGGTGGCCGGGTCGCCGCCGTCGCCGACGACCGCCGCCGCGGCCAGCTTCGCCAACGCGGTGACCAGCTCGCCGGCCTGCGCGCCGCTGACGTAGATCCGCTTGACGGCCGCGCAGAACTGGCCGCTGTTGACCATCGCACCGGCGAACAGCGCCGGGGCCAGCGCCGTCACGTCGGCGTCGGGCAGCACCACCGCGGCGTCGTTGCCCCCCAGCTCGAGCACCACCGGCAGGAAGCGGCCCGCGGCCTGCTCGGCGATCGCCTGCCCGGTGCCCACCGAGCCGGTGAACGACACCATGTCGATGCCCGGGTGCGCGGTCAGCGCCTTTCCGAGCGCGTGGTCGCCGGAGACGACCGACAGCACGCCGGGGGGCAGGTGCGGCGCGAGCAGCTCGCCCGTCCGCAGCGTGGCGAGCGGCGTCTCCGGCGACGGCTTGAGCACCACCGCGTTGCCCGCCAGCAGCGCCGGTGCGACCTTGCACACCGCCAGGATGATCGGGAAGTTCGAGGGGGCGATCGCGGCCACCACACCGTGCGGCACCCGGCCGATCATGATCGACGCGGCGGGGCCCGCGGCCACCACCTCGTCGGTGCCGGGCAGATCGGCGGTGTGCCCGAACCAGCCGGCGGACAGGTCCACCTCGGCGCGCGCGGCGGCCAGCGGCTTGCCCTGCTCGCGGCTGAGCAGCGCGGCGACCTCCTCGGCGGCGTCGGCGAGCGCCGCCCCGCAGGCACGCAGCCGGGCGCGGCGCTCATCGAGCGGGAGCGCGGCCCACCCGGGAGCGGCCGCCGCAGCGGCGGCGACCGCGGCGTCGAGCTCGGCCGTGGTGCAGGCCGGCGCGGAGGCGAACACGGCACCGGTGGCCGGGTCCACCACGTCGAGCGCGCTCACGCCGGGCCGTCCCCGGTCACGCCCGCCGCCACGGGACGCCCCGGGCTCAGCCGGCCCTGCTCCCCGGCATCCGCCGCGACGCGTCGCGCCTCGGCCGCATCTCGGTCGTCCATTGCGAGACCTCCCCGCTTTCCGGAGCAGTGGTGAAGTGGGCCGCCGCGCCGGACGCGACGCGCGATTTCGAGATCGTCGGGCCCGGCGCCGCGGTCGGCTCGCTGCTCGTGCGGAGCAGCACGGCGTCGCCGTCGGCACCGGCACGTCGTGCTCATCGCGCGGAGTGATCGCACGGGACCCCGGAGCTCGCAGAGCTCCTGCGGTGGCCGGCGCAGGGCGTCCGGAGCAGTGCCCGGCAACCGTATCAGGCGTGTCGGGGCGGCACGAGGTCGTCAGACCGGCCGGCCCGGGCCCCGATGTGGCAGGCCGGAGGGCATCCCCGAATAGGCACTCGCCAATCGGATCGGCCTCACCTAGGGTTTCCGATGAGCGCTCAAAGCTCCTTTGTGGACCGTCGGCGGTGACCTCCACGCGCGACGGTGTCGACGGCGGCGGCGACCTCCGCGGCCGTTGCGTGCCCGCCGCCCGGGTGGCGGCAGGGTGACCGTCGCCCGCCCCCGCCCCGCGATGTGCCGGGTGGCCGAGAACGCCCCGCGCAGCACCGGAAAGGACAGGCGATGGGTGAACACGTGCGGGACCCTGGGCGCATCGTGCTCCGCGGCGTCCGCCAGCACAACCTGCGGATCGGGGAGCTGTCGCTGCCCCGGGGCGGCCTGACCGTCCTCACCGGAGTCTCCGGCAGCGGCAAGTCGTCGCTGGCGTTCGACACGATCTACGCCGAGGGACATCGGCAGTACCTCGACAGCCTCTCCGCGCACGTGCGGCGCAGGCTGCCGAAGGTCGCCAGACCCACGGTCGACTGGGTCAGCGGCCTGAGCCCGACCGTGGCGATCGAGCAGCGGACGATCAGCCGCAACCCGCGGTCGAACGTCGGCACGATCACCGAGATATCCGACCGCCTGCGCCTGCTCTTCGCCCGTGCCGGACGGCACGACTGCCGCAAGTGCGGCACCGGGGTCGCGCCGCTGGACACCGCCGCGCACCTCGCCGCGCTGGCCGAGGCGGCGGCCGAGGAGCCGGTACGGCTGGTGGCCACCGAGCCGGACGGCGGCGAGACCGAGGTGCTGCGGCTGGCGGCCACCCCCGACGCCGACACGCTGGCCGACGCCGGGCTCCTCGTCGAACGGGAGCTGCGGGCCGAGCGGCGGCTGACCGTGCTGCGGGACCGGACGCCGGTGCGGCACCTCGCGGCCGGCTGGGTCTGCCCGCACTGCGGCACCGAGGTGCACGCGACGTCGTCGGACTGGTTCACGCCGAACTCGCCGGCCGGGATGTGCGACCACTGCCAGGGGCTCGGCTTCACCTACCGGGTCGACACCGCGCGGCTCGTCGGCGACGCCCGCGAGTCGGTCCGCTCCGGAGCGCTCACCTTCTACGGCGACCGCCGCCGGGGCAAAAAGACCTGGTGGCCGCAGCGGGACCTGCCGGACCTGCTGGCCGAGGCGGGGGCGGGCCTGGACACCCCCTGGGAGGACCTGCCCGCCGCGGCCGCCGACCGGATCCTGGGCGATCTGACCGAGCACATCGAGCGGCTGTTCAAGGACGCCGACTCGCCCGAGCGCAAGGCGTTCTACCAGGGCTTCATGGCCCAGCGGCAGTGCGGCTCCTGCGGCGGCACCCGGCACTGCGCGGAGGCGCTCGCGGTGCGCCTGGCCGGCCGCAACATCGCGGAGGTCAACGGGCTGGCGATCTCGCGGCTGCGGGACTGGGTCGGCGAGGTCCGCGCCGAACTGGCCGGCAACTACCTGGCCGCGCTCTCCGCCGAACTGCTCGACCAGGTCGACGCCCGGGTCGAGTTCCTCCTCGAGGTGGGCCTGCACTATCTCTCGCTCGACCGCGCCGCGCCCACGCTCTCGGCCGGCGAGGGCCAGCGGCTCCGGCTGGCCCGGCAACTCGGCTCGGGTCTGGTCGGCGTCGTCTACGTGTTGGACGAGCCGTCGATCGGCCTGCACGCGCGGGACAACGGGCGGCTGATCGGGATGCTGCGCCGGCTGGCCGACGCGGGCAACACGGTGCTCGTCGTCGAGCACGACAGGGAGACGATGGAGGCGGCCGACCACCTGGTCGACATGGGGCCGGGCGCCGGGACGCGCGGCGGCCTGGTCGTCGCGTCCGGTCCGACCGCCGAGGTCGTCGCCCACGGCACGTCGGCCACCAGCGCGTACCTTCGCAACGAACGTGCGGTGGTTTCGCCCCGGCCGGAGCGCCGCCGCCCGGACGACCGCAGGCTGGAACTGACCGGCGCCCGGCTGAACAACCTGCGCGGCGTCGATCTCACCATCCCGATCGGGGTGCTGACCTGCGTCACCGGCGTGAGCGGGAGCGGCAAGAGCTCCCTGATCACCCGGACGCTCCAGCCGGCCGTCGACGCCGCGGTGCGGTGGCGGCGCACCCCCGTCGGCCCGTTCGACCGGCTCCGCGGCGCGGAGCACGTCCGCCGGGTGACGACCGTGACGCAGGACTCGATCGGCGGCTCGTCCCGGTCGACGCCCGCGACCTACCTGGGGGT
Organism: Micromonospora sp. WMMD712; assembly: GCF_029581295.1. Lineage (NCBI taxonomy): Bacteria > Bacillati > Actinomycetota > Actinomycetes > Micromonosporales > Micromonosporaceae > Micromonospora > Micromonospora sp. WMMD712. The sequence continues at coordinate 5,164,992 of NZ_CP120743.1, read as the reverse complement.
GTTCGACGAGATCCGCAAGTTGTTCGCCGGCACCGACGAGGCCGTGCGGCGCGGGTACTCCACGGCGATGTTCAGCTTCAACACCGAGGCGGGCGGGCGCTGCGACCGCTGCGCGGGCAAGGGCGCGGTGCGGATCGAGATGCTGTTCCTCGCCGACGTCTCGGTGCGCTGCCCGTCCTGCGACGGCCTGCGGTACTCGGCGCGCGTCCTGGAGATCACCCACCGGGGACGCACGATCGCCGAGACCCTCGCCCTGGAGGTCGGAGAGGCGATCGAGCTCTACGCCGACGCACCGGCGATCTCCGGTCCGCTCCGCACGCTGTCCCAGGTGGGGCTCGGCTATCTGCGGCTCGGGCAGGACACCGGCACCCTCAGCGGCGGGGAGGCGCAACGGCTGAAGCTCGCCCGCGAGCTGCTCCGGCGCGACGAGGGCGGGACCCTCTACCTGATCGACGAGCCCACCACCGGCCTGCACTTCTCCGACGTCCAGGTGCTGCTCGACGTCCTGCACGACCTGGTCGACCGGGACAACACGGTGGTCGTCATCGAGCACAGCGTGGAGTTCGCCGCCGCGAGCGACTGGCTCGTCGATCTCGGACCGGGCGGCGGCGAGGACGGGGGCCGGCTGGTCGCGGCCGGCCCGCCGGAGCTGCTCGCCACCCATCCGGACAGCGCGATCGCGCCCTACCTGGCCCGTCAGCTCGCGCTGACCGCGGCCCGCCGGCCCGCCCCGGAGACGCCGGGGCGTCGCTAGCCGCCCAGTCCGCCGACCAGCTCCACCTCGACGGGGGTCGGCGCGGACGGGCTGTAGCTGAGCACCCGCCGGGGCACGGTGAGCAGCTCGGGCTCCCCCGCGTACAGCCGTCTGGCCTCGTCGAAGGGGACCTCCGGGGTGGTCACCGCGGCCACCCGGTCGAGCAGCGCGGCGTCCGCGGCGCTGATCTCGCCGCGGCGGGTCATGCCCCAGTAGTCCCAGCGCAGCATCTCCACCTTGTTCAGCCCGGCCAGGTCGTCGACCAGGTTGTGCCGCAGGAACGGCCAGCCCTTCGTGAGCCCGTCCTCGAAGTCGGGGTCGACGACGAACGACATCGGGTCGGCCAGGCCGCTGCGGCAGCGCCGCCAGGCGTCGCCGGCGACGATGAAGCGGTCGGGCGGGACATCCGACGAGCTGAAGCTCACCCCGTCGGTCTCGTCGACGTGCACGTCGGGCAGCTCGACGTCGACCCGACGCCAGCGGCGCTGCCCGGCGTCCCACACCTCGACGAGCTCGTGGTCGATGGTGCAGCCCGGGATGATGTACGAGGCGAAGCCGGCCCGCGCCCTGGCCGGCACACCGGCGTGGCGCAGCAGGGTCAGGTAGAGCACCGCGTAGTCGCGGCAGCTGCCGACCATCCGCCGGTTGGGCGGGCGCTCCTCGACGATCGGCCGGTCGTCGAGCTCGACGATGCGCCGCAGCATCGCCTCGGAGTAGCGCAGGTCGACCTCGGCCAGCCGGCCGGCCGGGATGCCGAGGGCGGCCAGGTCGGTGGAGCGGAAGTGGGTGAACAGCCCGCGTACCACGGCGCGCACGGCCAGCGGGTCGGCCGGCAGGTCGACCAGGCGGGCGGCCTGCGGTCCCGGGTCGGTGACCGGGCTCTGCGCGGCGTAGTAGGCGAGCTCGTCGATCGCGGCGGGTCCGGCCCCGGCCGCCACGTCGTCGCGCGGGGCCGCCGTCACGTCTCCACCTCGACGCCACGGTGGTCGACGATGACCGAGGCCAGCGCGGCGGGGCTGGCGTCGTCGAAGATCGCCGTGAGGAGCTCGGAGCGGAGCCGCTCGACGGCGTCCTCGCCCACCGGCTCATAGCGCTCGATCAGCCGGGAGAGCACCTCGACGGCCCGCATCGAGTCGCCGCCGCAGTCGAAGAAGTCCTCGGTCGGCGCCAGCGGCGCACGCAGCAGCACGTCGCCCATCGTGTGCGCGACGACCGACATCAGCTCGCCGATGTCGTCGGTCATTGTCCCCACCTGTCCTCCGCGGTCGGCATGGGTCGGATCAGCTCTCGGTCGGCAGCCGGGCGGCCTGCAACGGCGGGAAGGCGCCACGCAGCAGGCCGCCGAAGACGCCCAGCCGCTGGATGTTGCTGGTGCCCTCCATGTACTCCACCGAGCCGGCGTCGCGGACCAGCTTGTCCAGCAGCGGGTGTTCCAGCCGGGCCCCGGGGCCGAAGAAGTCGAGGGCCGCCAGCGTCACGCGTTCGGCCAGCCGCGCCGAGGTGGCCTTCGCCGCCGACGCGAGATGCCCGGCGGACGGGTCGTGGTCGACCGCGGCGGCCGCGGCGCGCAGCATCCGCCGGGTGGTGGCGATGGCCCGCTCCATCCGCTCCAGGCGCAGCCGCTCGGCGACCCGCAACGAGCTGCGCTCGGCCAGCACGTACTCGTAGGCGGCGCGGGCGACGCCGACCCCCATGACCGCCACCGCGGGGCGCAGCAGGTTGAACGTGCGCAGCCAGGCGGCCATCCCGCGCCGGCTGGGCCGCAGGTGGGCGCCGAGCACCCGGTCGGGCGTCAGCTCGACGTCGTCGAGGGTGATCTCGCCGAGCCCGGCGCCGCGTACGCCGATGGTCCGCACCGGGGTGGTGGCGAACCCCGGTGCGGTCGCGTCGACGAGCACGGCCGCGAACCCCAGCGGACCGGGCCCGGTCCGGGCGAAGACGACGCCGAACTCGGCCCGGCCCGCGTTGCCCACGTAACGCTTGACGCCGTTGAGCCGGGCCGGGCCGTCCGGGTCGGCGGACGGCGTCAGCCTGGTCGCCATGTTCGCGGCGTCCGAGCCGTGCTCGGGCTCGGAGAGGGCGAAGAACGTCCAGGTCGGACGCAGCAGCAGCCGACCGTAGAACCACTCCTTCTGCTCCTGGCTGCCCAGCGCGTCCACCACGACGCCGCTCATGGGACCGCCCGGCGAGCCGAGCATCGTGCCCAGGTCGGCGCACGCCCCCTCCTCGAAGAAGACGACCCGCTCGGACGCGCTCATGAGGTAGTAGGTCTGGTCGCCGAGCACCAGCGGCTCCGGGTTGAACTCCGGCGGGATCTGGAGGGCGGCCACCCGGGCCAGCGCCGGCAGGTGCGCCACCCGGGTGACCGCGTCCGGGTCCCGGTCCACCTCGAGGGCGTACGGACGCATCTCCGCGGCCCATTCCCGGGCCTGGGCCTGCAACCGGCGGAGCCGCGGTTCGAGCTCGGTCATTCGTCGAACCCCCCTGGCATCGACCCGGTCCCGGCGCGGTAGGCGTCGGCGAGCAGCTCGGACACGTACACCGTGCTGCCCGGACCGCCCTCGACGTAGCCGTGCGCGCCGAGCAGCCGGACCCCGGCCCGGTCGACGGCGGTGATCTGCGCGTGCAGGTCGGCGACGGCCGGGGCGTCGAGGCCCTCGGGCCCGGCGCCGTCGAGCGCGCAGCGCACCTGCAACTGCTCCATGACGACGTCGGCGACGGCGCTCTTCACCACGCTGTGCTGCAACAGCACCACGTCCCCGGTGTACCGCCGGTCGAGGTAGCGCAGCGCGCCTTCGAGCAGCCGGTAGGACAGGCCGAGGCGCAGCCCGGCCAGCGCGGTGGTCCACGAGCGCGCCTCCGGCACCCGGACGGCGGTCACCGGCCGGCGGGCCCGCAACCCGGTCAGGCCGGGCACGCCGGTGTCCAGGCGCTCGACGGTGTCGGCCGCGGCCCACTCCCACTCGCCCTGGCGCAGCCGGTCCGCGGTCGCGGCCAGCTCGTCGGGCGCCAGCCCGTGACCGGCCGGGCCGAGGACCACGACCCCCGGATCGACGGCGGCGTGCAGCGCCGTGAGCGCCGCCGACCAGCCGCTCGCGTGCGCGACGGCGAGCATCGACGGCCACGCCGCGCCGAGGGCCGTGCCTGTCCTGGTCATCGCAGCTTCTCCTGCTCCTCGGGGTCGACGACGTGCCCGTCGGCACCGGGCTCGACGGGGCCGGCCTCGACGGTGATCGCGCAGTGGGCGAACTGACCCAGCCCGGGGTCGTAGTCGGCGAGCAGCACCCGGCGGCCCGTGCGACGCCAGCCGTCCCACTCGGCGGCGAGCACGGACCAGATGCCGCTGGCCGGGCGTCCGGCGGGCACCGCGACGGTGCCCGCCGGGAGCCGGTCGCCGCAGGCGGCAACCAGGCCGGGCCCGGCCAGCGCGGTGACCGCTGCGGGTCGCTCCCCGGCCAGCAGCGCCGACCAGCGGGCCGCCACCTCGTCGGGCGGCACGGGATACGGTTGCGCCGTCTCGACCCGGTGCGCCGCGTCGGCGTCCAGGACCAGCACGGTCACCGCGTCCTCGGCGACCCGCAGGTGCGCCGGCACCGGTTCGGAGTGCAGCACGCTGGCCTGGTCCAGGGCGAACACCAGGATCCGGCGGGCGTCCAGCCGGCTGCGGTTCTCGGCCAGCCACAGCGCGGTGAACACCCCGAGCAGGCCCAGGTCGGCGACGCCGAAGACCAGCCCGACGTCCGGGACGGCCGAGTCGAGGAAGCACATCGGGAAGCCGGGCTCGGCGTCCGGCGCCGCGCTGGCCATGACGGCGAGGTCGAACCGGTCGCCGTGGCCCTTCAGGTCGGGCAGCACGGCCTCGACCAGGTCGGTGAACGACACCCGCCCGGCCGCCAGCCCCTCCTGGTCGGCCGCCAGCCCGAAGGTGCCGTACAGGTCGCGGAAGTAGTCGTGGTCCTGCGGGCGGAACTCGCGCCGGTCGATCCCGGTGCGCTGGGCGACCGCGGCCAGGCGCAGATCCCGCGGCCCGGCCCGGCCGTTGTCGGCCGGTCGGGAAACCGTGATGTACATGCCGGTGGCTCCTCCTGCGGGCTCGATCGGGTCGGTGCGGCGGCAACCGGGCTCAGTGCTCGAGGACCATGGCCGAGAAGGTCGCTCCCAGCCCCACCGAGGTCATCAGGTAGCGGTCGCCGGGCCGCAGCCGTCCGGCGTCGACCGCGGTCCGGTAGTTGATGAAGCTGTCGGCCCCGAAGCAGTGCCCGCAGCCGGCCAGGTTGTCCATGAACAGCCGATCGGCGCCGCGCACGCCGAGCAGCCGCAGCACCCGCAGCCACGACATCCGGTTGACGTTGTGCGGCAGGATCAGCGCGATGTCGTCGAGGTCGAGCCCGGCGCTGCGCACCGCGGCGTCGATCACCTCGGCAAGCAGCGCCGGGTACTCGTCGTGGAAGGCCGCGGTCAGTTCCTCGTCGAGCCAGGCGCCGCGGTGGAACTTCCCGCAGGTGCGGGTCGCGTAGGCCAGCATCCGGTCCCGGTCACCACCGGCGGCGACCAGGACGGCGGCGGCGCCCTCGCCCATGACGCCGGTGTCGGCCAACACCTTGCCCGCCGTGGTGAACGCCTTCTCCCCGGCCACCAGCAGGGCCAGCGCCTGCGGATCGGGGTCGGCGGCCAGCAGCTCGCCGGCCACCTCGACGGCCAGCAGTCCGGAGGCGCAGGCGTGCTGGGTGAGGCAGATCGCGGTGGCGCCCTCCAGCCCCAGCCGCCGGCACGCCTCGGCGAGCGGGTTGACCGGGTGCGGGGCGACCACCGGCATGGTTCGCGCCTGGATCACGTAGCGGATCCGCGGCCGGTACGCGGCGAAGTCGGGCAGCCCGTTCGCCGCCGCGACCAGCAGGTCGGCCGGACCGGCCGCCGGGTCGAGCGGGATCCGGTCGAACCCGAAGAACCGCTCGTACATCCGTACCCGCGGCTCGGGGATGCCGTGCTCGCGCAGGAACGCGGCCACCGGCACCGTCGCCTCCGGGATGTGGCTCGCCACCGCGACCAGCGACGTCATCGCGTACCGCCGGCGAGCGGGGCCTCGACCATGGCCACCGGGCGCATCCGGCGCACCCGTCGTACGGCGATCACCACCACGACCAGGCCGACCACGTTGCCCACGGCGGCGGTCGCGTAGAGCGCCGTCGGGTCGTCGAGGGCCCGCGCCAGCACCCCGCCGACGACGACGATCTCGGCGAAGTAGACGACGTTGAGCAGCAGGGCGAGCGTGCCGTTGCCGATGTGCTCCAGGAAGGTCAGCGAGGCCAGCACCGGGCCCTGCGCCAGGTAGGTCAGGGCGACCACGCCGATGTAGAGCCCGACCGCGGCGACCACCCGCGGGTCGTCGGAGACGATCCGCCCGACCGTGTCGCGCAGCAGCCAGATGACCGCCGCCACCACCGCGTAGAAGACGAAGGTAAGCTCCAGGCCGGCGCGCAGGATCTCCCCCGCCCCGTCCACCGAGCCCGCACCGCGCCGTTGGTTGATCACGATCGCGGTCGCCCCGCCGAGCTGGATGCCCGGGATGATGATCAGCGCCTGGAGTGTGGACGCCGCGGCGTAGCCCGAGATCGTGTCCGGGCCGAAGGGCGTCAGCACCCACAGCATGCCCACGTTGAACAGCGAGATCAGCACGTAGGACAGGGCGACCGGCAGCCCGACGCCCCGCAGGAAGCCGGCGACCTCGCCGCGCACCGGCACTCCGGTGAGGCGACCCCACAGCCGGTGGCGACGCATGAACCACATGCCGGGGACCGCCGCGGCCGCGCTCGCCACCGCGGTCGCGATCGGCACGCTGAACAGCCCCAGCCCGGCGCCGAAGCCGAGCAGGCCGACGAGCGCGAACTCGACCGCCGCGCTGGTGAGGGTGACCACCGCGGCCGCCCGGGCGTGCCCGAAGCCGCGCAGCGCCGCCGAGCACAGCGCCGGCAGCACCACGGTCAGGCTGGCCAGTGACGTCCAGCGCAGGAACCGGACGAACTCGGCCCGCTCGGCCGCCGGCACGTCCAGCAGCGCGCCCAGCGCGGGGCCACCGAGGTAGAGCACCAGGCACAGCACGACCCCGGTGACCACGAACACCCGCAACAGCGCCACCGCGGTCGGCACCAGGTCCTCCGGTCGTTCGCGGCCCCTGCTGATCGACGCCATGACCTGGTACGTGATGGCGAACGCCGTGCTCATGGCGACGAACAGCAGCAGGATCGGCATCGTCAACGACCGGATGTAGAGCGCCTCGTTGCTGACCCGGCCGAGGAGCGCCACCACGCCGATGATCTCGACGAAGAGCACGACGTCGGCGATCGTCATCGGCAGCGCCAGCCCGGCGATGGCGCGTCGGGTCCCGGACCGGTCGGCCGCGACCGAGCCGCTGCGGTCGGCCATGCTACTCCTGCTCCTCGGCCTGACCGGCCACGTACTCGGTGAGCGTCCCGATCGTCTCGAAGTGACGGGGCTCGAAGGTGTCCGGGTCGAACTCGACCCCGAACTCGTCCTCCAGCTTCATCAGCAGCTCGAGGATGCTCGTCGAGTCCAGACCGAGGTCGTCGACGATGCGCTTGTCGGCGCTCAGCGCGCCGACGTCGCGCCGGATCATCTCCGCGAGCGTGTCGACCACACGGCTGTGCGCCTGCGTCAGGGCGGCTTCGGTGTTCGTCATGCCTGTGCCTTTCCGGAAGGAGGGTTCAGGGGATGGAGGCGGAGGGCACCTCGGGTGCCCGCTCGTACAGGCGCTGGCGGTCGACGATGTCGGCGGGCCGGTCCCGATCCCTGATCAGGTACGGCCGACCGGCGTCGACCAGCACCTCGGCCGGATGGCCGTGGCTGAGGAACAGCACCGGTGAGGCACTGGGCCCGTAGGCGCCCGAGCGCAGCACCCCGAGCAGGTCGCCGGGGCGCAGCGGCGGCAGCGGGGTGTGCGTGGACAGGGTGTCGTTCGGGGTGCACAACAAGCCGGTGACCCGCCAGTTCGGGGCCGGTTCGGTCGCCTCCCGGCCGAGCAGCCGGATCGGGAAGTCCCGCTTGACGAACGAGCCGACGCCGACCGCCGCCATGTGGTGGTGGGTCCCGCCGTCGGTCACCGCGAACCACTCGCCCATGGACTCCTTGACCTGGCGGACGCGCACCACATAGGTGCCCGACTCGGCGGTGAGGAAGCGGCCGAGCTCGGTGAACAGCCGGGTCCGCGGGTGCCGGGCCCGGAAGGCCGCGAACGCGGGGTTGACCAGGTCGGCGAGCCGGCGCAGGTCCAGGTCGCGTTCGCCGTCGAAGTAGGCGACCCCGAGACCGCCGCCCACGTCCACCGTCTCCAGCTCGAAGCCCAGCCGCTCGGCGACCCGTTCGGCCAGGTCGAGGATGCGGGTGGTGTTCTCGGCGGCCACCTCCTCGGCCAGGATGCGGGTCCCCATGTAGACGTGCACGCCGATCAGTCGGACGTTCCGCAGCCCGGCCACCCGGGGCGCAGCCTCCAGCGCCTGTTCCTCGTCGATGCCGAACTGGCGTGGCTTGCCGCTCATCGTGAGCCGCGAACCCTTGACGGTGAAGGACGGGTTGATCCGCAGCACGACCCGGGCGACGGTGTCGCGTCGGGCCGCGAGCGCGTCGATCTCGGCCAGCTCGCCCCACGACTCGCAGACGATGGCGTGCACCCCGGTGGCCAGGCAGGCGTCGATCTCCTGGGCGGACTTGCCCGGTCCCAGGAAGATGGTGTCCTCCGCAGCGACCCCGGCCCGCCCGGCGATCAGCAGCTCGGCCAGTGACGACACCTCGGCTCCGGCCCCGAGCGACCGCAGCACCGCGCAGATCGACACGTTCGGGTTCGCCTTCAGGGAGAACAGGATCCCCACCTCGGGGTGCAGCACCTCGCGCAGTTGCCGGTAGCGCTCGCGCAGCACGTCGGCGTCGTAGACGTACAGCGGCGTGCCGAACTCGCGGGCCAGGTCGGTGACGGCCAGGCCGCCGATGGTGTCGGTCATGCCGCACCGCCGACCAGCTCGGCGACGCGCTCGCCCACCCGCCGGTCCAGGTCGGCGACCTCGTCGGCCGAGCGGCCGATGACCATGCCGTAGAGCCGGCCGTCGAACGTCGGGTGCGCCGCGGCGTCGCGGCCGTCGCCGGGTGCCGGGGCGGCCGCGTTCACGGTGGCGAAGTTGTTCACCAGGAAGCCGACGCCGCTGCGGCGCTCGAACTGTAGTTCGCCCAGCACCGACCGCAGCCGGTGGAAGGCCACCGGCTGGCGCAGCCGCAGCGGATAGTGCCGGGCCAGCGCGATCGCGTCCGGCGGGATCAGCCGCTCCTGGATGCCCACCTGGTAGGTCGACATGTTGTTCCGGGCGTTGATCTCCACCAACGGGTAGAGCCGGCCGTCGGGATCGATCATGGCGTCGATCCCGGCCACGCCGAAGTATCCGTCGCGGTGCAGCCGCGCGCCGACCGCGGCGGCGACCTCGGCCAGCTCGGCGGCCTGCGCCCGGGACAACCGGGCCGGGATGCGGTGGCCCTTGTGGATCCCGCCCTCGGTGATCGCCTCCTTGACGAAGTCGAGGTGGACGGCGCCGTCGCGGCCGACCGTCACCTGGTAGTTGAGGTCGGTCTCCTTGGCCACCCACTCCTCGACGACGACGTCGGCCCGGCTGCAACCGGCCCGTCGTTCCCGGGCCAGGATCATCCGGCACAGCCGCTCGAACCGACGGACGTCGTCCACCAGGGTGATGCCCCGCCCGGACACCCCGAGGGCGTCCTTCACGGCGAACCGGTGGCCGGCGGCGAGCATCTCGGCGACCGGACCGGCGACCTTCTCCAGCTCGTCGAGCGTTTCACAGGCCCAGCCCGTCGGCTGGCGCAGGCCCAGCTCGTCGCCGACGCGCCGGCTGTAGATCTTGCTGTTCACCCGGATGCACAGCCGGGCGTCCGGCGCCCCCAGGGGCAGGCCGGCGGCCTCGGCCAGCTTCTCCTCCACCGCGGAGACGCCGTGCGGCCACAGCCGCGCGCCACCGGCGGCGAGCCGGCGCAGCTCGTCGACCAGCCGGGAGTCGGCCAGCACGTCCTCGGTGACGGTCTGCTGGGCATCCTGGGAGCCGCAGGCCAGCACCCGCGGCACCGGGAGTTCGAGCTCGTGCAGGTAGGCCAGGTAGTCCGGATCCGGGGCCGCCTTGACGACCACGGTGTCGCCCGCGTCGCCGAGCAGCAGCGCGAACTCGTCCATCCGGTTCACCACGGCGCGGCTGCCCGCCGAGGACAGCCGCGGCAGGCCCGGCTGTTCCCGGGCCCACTGGTCCTCGACCTCGAAGTTGCCGAGCAGCACCAGTGGCCCCGGCGCACCGAGCGCGGACCGAATCCGTCCGAGGAAATCTGGTGGAGTCTCCGCCACGTGTCCCGTCCCGTCTGCGTGCAAGCTGCCGGATGACGCCGATCAACATAGGCACCCGGTGTGATCCGGGGTAAGGACGGGAAGCGCGCGCTTCCGAACCCGGCTGATCGGGTATGGCCGCCGGTCGCGCCGGACCATCGCCCGAATGTGTGCCCCGCACGACCGGGGGTGGTGTCGCCAGCGCTGCGTAGCATGGCCGGGGAAGAGTCGAGCCAATTGGTTCGAGGCTTGCCCAGGATGCCCGAAAGGGCGTCCTCACCGGCCACGGGTGCCTAAAGGCGATACCGATTCCTCGTATCCGGGCGGTCGGCGCACAACCACCAACCGGACGCGGGAGCAATTTCTGTGAATGATTCGGAGAAACGTCGCCTTCGACACGCGCTGGTCCGCGCGAACATTGCCATTCGCGCTGGACGCCCGCTCTACCCCGAATACAACAATGTATTCCTGCGCACCTATCCGGTGACCTTCGGCGCCCCCCGGATCGAATACCAGATGTATCAGTTCTGGTTCCGCACCCGAGGCTGCACGTACGACCGGGCCGGCCAGTGCAGCATGTGCAACTACGGCATCGGCCCCGAAATCCGCCCGGAGGTCGTCGCCCATTCGGTCGAGCGCAAACTGGCCACCGTTCCCGAGGGCGCCTGCCTGTATCTTTCGCCGTCCGGGAGCCTGCTCGACGACCGGGAGGTGCCTGCGGAGATGCGCGACCGGCTGCTACACGCAGCGGCCGCGCGACGCCCGGCCACGTTCGCGTTCGAGAGCCGCCCCGAGGTCTGCGACCGCGACAAGCTCGACCGGCTGCGGCGGCACTTCGCCCCCGGCACGCGGCTGGTGTGCCAGATCGGCGTCGAGTCGTGGGATCCGCAGGTGCGCTCGATGTGCCACCTCAAGCCGACCCGCCAGCAGGCCTACCTGGACACCGCGCGCACACTGCTCGACCTGGGATTCGACCCGATCGCCAACATCACCCTCGGCGGTCTGGGCCTGTCGCCCCGGGAAGCCTACCTGGACACGCTGGCCGGGGTACGCGGTGCGCGGGCGGCCGGGTACCGCACCCAGATGGTCTTCCCGCTGAGCGCGAAGGCCGGCACGCTGCTGGGTTGGGCGCACGACCAGGGGCTGTGGGAACCGCCGACGCTGTGGATGCTGGTCCGGCTGCTCGCCGCGTGCGCCGACGACGCCATCGGCCCCGACGGCTACGGCGACCTCGACATCTCCTGGTTCAACCCGCAGCTGGACGACGTCGTGCAGTCCCGGCCGGACAGCTGCGAGCTGTGCCGTCCGGTGCTGGTCGAGTCGCTGTCGGCGTTCCGGTTGCACCCCCGGGCCGACGCGCTGGCCCCGGCGATGGCGTGGGACGACTGCCCGTGCCCGACCCGGACCGACCGGCTGCTGGCCGACCCCGACCCGCTGGGCCACCTCGATCGACTGGTCGCGGTCGCCGACCGCTGGGCCGGCCAGGGCGACGCGCCGGACCGGCACGGGCTCGGCGTCGGCTGACCGCGCGGGAGCCGCACCGCACCACCGACAGGCGCGGGCGGCCGCCCCGTCGCCGCGCCTGAGACGCGTGTGGCAACCCGCGCCGCGGCGGCCTCGGACGCGGTCGTGAACCGGACCCTTGCCGCCGCCACGCCACCGCGCCCGTCCTCGGACCGTGCGCCGCGGCACCCCCTGCGCGGCACCGCCCGGACGATCATGGATCCCGACCGTCGGCCGACCTGGATAAGGCACTGCGCCAACCAGTCTGAACGCCTCGAAACTCCCCGCAGGGGACACCACGGACGCGCCCGGTCAGCCCACCAGAGTCCTCATCACGCTCGAAACCCGAAACGTTACCCAAAACAGTGACAACAGTCAATTAATATCCCACGTTGTCAAGATCGATACGGCCACTCAGCCGTTTCACATGAGCCAACTGTTGACCAACGGCTCCAAGGGGGGTTGTCTATATAGGACAGAAGCTCGCCGACCGCCGCACGCCACAGCGGGGATAACCGTGGTCGGCTGGTGACGAAGGGGGATCCATAGTGGATTTCGGAAGTCTGCCTTCCTTCGGAAGGCTCAGCAGCGAAGACTCGGGATACCGATCAGGGTTCGGCAACGCCGAATGCGGTCTGGTAACCGCGCTGCCGCTCCCGCTGTTCTCTGCGCACCCGGTCGGCAACCGACTCCGGCCGAACCGCGGCCTGAAGGGAATTCGCAAGCGATGACCCAGATCGGATCGCGGGAAGTGCCGGTCGACCTCCGCCTCACCGTCGCCGTCTGCACCAGCAATGAGCTCGTGCGCCGCGGCCTGAACTCCATACTGGACGACCTCGCCATCGTCGGAGACGATTTCTACTGCGAGAGCTGGGAACATGCCTGCCAGCTCATGTCGGCCACCCCGGTCGACATCCTGATCATCGCGGAGGCCGGCTACGGCGGCTGCCAGCTACCGGACGGCGTCCAGACCAAGGTCCTCGTCCTGGTCGACGCGACCGACCTGCGCACCGCGCTCAAGGACGCGCCCCCGTGGGCCCACGGATTCCTGGCCCGCCAGGACCTGACTCCCACCAGCATCGACGAGGCGGTCCGCCGGGTGGCCCTCGGCAAGAGCCAGATCCCGGCCCGACTCGCGAGCGAACTGATCCGCCGCGCGGCGGCCCCGCTGCCCGCGCGCGCAGCCCGACCGGCCAAGCTGACCAGCCGGGAGAGCGAGACCCTGGCGCTGCTCGCCGACGGGCTCAGCAACAAGCAGATCGCCCGTCGCCTGAGCATCTCCGATCACGGGGCGAAACGACTGGTGGCAAGCCTGCTGCTCAAGCTCGGCTCGCCCAATCGGACGATGGCCGTGGTCACCGCGATCAAGTCGGGGCTGATCGAACCGTCCCTGCTGTAACGCCTCGGTCGCACCGCGTCCACCATGTGAGCGCTCACCTCGCTGGGTTTGCACGGAGCTCCCGACGACGTGCAAACACCAGCGAGGCCACGTGAGCCCCGGCGAACGAGAGCTCCCGCTGGCGCACATGTGCCGTGGTGATACCCGCGCTAGAGGCTGACATGGTCGAGAAGCCACGAGGTCAGCGCTCGCGCGACACCGGACGCGGCGCCAGCGGTCACCACCGGGAACACCTTGTTCCGGAGCACTCGGTCGCGGCCGCTCTCGGCCTCCGCAGGCGCTTTCTGCTGACAGGACTCTGGCGCGAACGACTTGTTGGTGGGCATGAAACCAGCAGGCATCTCGGACCACCCGTCCGACAAGAGTCTCCTTGAGGCTCAGACACCACCGCCGTCCGGTGGCACACCAGCGGTTCAGCCGAGCGACAAAGGCTCGATGTGTCCGACCGGACGCCCGAGCGGGTGCCGGACACACCGAAGGTCGCCAATACTCGGTCGCATCCAGCTTTCCCGGGGAGGGACCATGGCCGACCGCAGCATGGCGTCCGAACTCCAGTCGGTGCAGACGACGGAGGCACTGGCCGGGTGCATCCGGAACCTGTTGTCCTGCAACGGCAATCTGTCCCTTCGGGAGTTGGAGTCGTGGGGGATCGCGCACAACCGCCCGATGCCCCGGGCTTCGCTCGGAGAGGCCCGCGCCGGAGTCCGGCCACCTGGCAGGCAACTTCTGCTCAATCTCCTCGTCGCCTGCGACGTCCGCGACGACCAGGAGGTGTCGGCGTGGCTCGACGCGCTCAACCGCATCCACAAGTCGAAGTCGATCCAGACCAGGCACCGCAGCTTCGGCGATCTGCAGCAGCCCGCCTCCGCCAACCGGTTCTTCGTGGAACAGGACGACCTGATCGAGATCTCCCGCCTGATCCAGGGCGCCCAGGACGAGGTGTGGCTGTGGGGCACGACCCTGTCGATGCACATCCCCTTCCTCGACAATTATCTCGGGCAGGCGCTGGCCCGCGACGTCCGCGTCAAGGTGCTGCTGATCCGCCCCGGCGGAGCGGCAATGTCCATGCTGGCCTTCCGCGCGGGGCCGGCTTGGGGCCTGACGAGGCTGGAGGAACACCTCGCCATCAACCTCGGCCTGCTCGACCGGCGGCTCGATCAGGGCAACGCCCTCGAGGTGCGCCTGGTCGACTACCTGCCCCCGTACACCCTCTACGCCTACGATCCCGGACTGGACGACGGCTCCATGGACGTTCGCCTCGGCTCCTTCGGCGGCCAACACGAACTGCGGCCCACGTTCAGACTGAACCGCAGACGCGAGGGCGAGTGGTTCGACTATTTCTACGAGCAGTTCACCGGCGTCTGGAACGCCGCCAGCCCGTACCGCCAAGGTCAGGCACCCGACGCGCCCACCGCCGGCTCCGCGGCCGCCCGGCGGGCGGCCCCCGATGGCCACACCGACGGACGCCAGGTCGGCAGCGCGCGCTCCGCGGCGGCCCGGCCCGCCGGAGCGCGCCCTCACCCGCACCCTACGGGCGTCGCTGGCACACTTGGCCGGGAGGGTGATGACGATGCCGAGCGACACCCCAACGGGGACTGAACGACCACCGTCCTGGTTGCACCGTGTCCTCGCCATGATCGGCGTGGTGGCGGTCCTCACCGTCATCGGGCTGATCGCCGACCTGATGGGTATCGTCAGCTTCGTCACCGGAAAGAACGGCCCTGAGCTCGTCGCGCCGGCGTCCCCGTCGGCGGGGGTCACCACCCCTCCAGCCCTGGGCGTCACCAGCACTGCGCCGCCCACGGCGTCTCCCCAACCGGAGGCCACCCCGGGGCAGTCCGCCAGCCCCACGGTGGAGGCCGTGTACGCCACTGATCTGGACCTGCTCAACCGTGCGACGGACATCGATGTCGGGTCAGCGGAGATCCGGGGAGCGCACTACGGCCACAGTGTCGTCTACCGCTGCTCCGTGTTCTGCAACAGCCCTCGCGGCAGCGTGGAGTTCAACCTCGGCGGCCGATACCGCACCTTCGAGGCCACCGTCGGCGTCCTCGACGACGCCCAGGACGCCGACCAGGTCGGATACTTCGAGGTGTTCGTCGACGGCTCCCCGGTGAAGAAGGTCAGCGCGACCCTCGGGAAGCCCAGGTCGATGAAGATCGACCTTCCTCCTGACGCGGTGCGGCTGAAACTGCTGGCCTACCGGACCGACACCGTCGACAACCCGCTGCAAGCGGGCGCCAACGTCGCGGGCGGCCGGTCCAACGGTCTTCCCGAGTTGGCCTGGGGTGACCCCCGGTTGACCGCGTAGCGCTCCGGTCACGGCGTCGGGAGGTCCACCGCCCGCGTCGCCCAGCGGCGCAGCAGCGCCGGGTCGTGGGTGATGAGCAGGACCCCCGCGCCGGTGCGGCGCTGGTAGTCGCCGACGACGGCGGCGACGTGGGCCTGGGTGGAGGCGTCGAGCATGGCGGTGGCCTCGTCGCAGAGCAGGTAGTCGGGCCGGTGCACGAGGGCGCGGGCGAGGCAGGCGCGTTGCAGTTGCCCGTCGCTGACCGCGTGCGGGCGGCGGGCGAGCAGGTCGGGGGTGAGGCCGACCAGGTCGGCCAGTTCGGCGGTACGAGCGGCCGCCTGGTCGCGGCGGACGCCGGTGGCGCGGAGCGGTTCGGCGACGAGGTCGGCGAGGCTCAGCCGGGGGTCGGTGGCGGCGCGGGGGCTCTGGAACAGGATCGCGACGCGGGTCCGCAGGGCGGCGGGCACCCGGTGCCGGACGCCGGCGACGGGCCGCCCGCCGATGGCGACGTGCCCGCTGTCGGGGGCGTGCAGGAGGGCGAGGACGCGGGCGAGGGTGGACTTGCCGCTGCCGGAGGGCCCGCGCAGTCCGACCGTCTCGCCGGGGGCGACGTGCAGGTCGACCCGGTCGAGGACGCGCTGCCGGCCGTAGCGGACGGTGACCCGGTGCGCGGCGAGCCCGCCGGCTGCGGCCCCGTGCGCGGTGTCGTCGGTCGTCGCGGTCATCCGGGCGCTCCGGGGGTGGGCCGGTGGTGGCAGGCGACCCGCCCCGGGCCGTCGGGCACGAGGCGGGGTGGCGTGCGGCAGGCGTCGCTGGCGTGGGGGCAGCGTGGGGCGAAGGCGCAGCCGTCGGGCAGGTCGGTGAGCATGGGCGGATGACCGGGCACGGGCGTGAAGGCCCGGTCCGGCAGGGCGTCGAGCAGCCCGGCGGTGTAGGGGTGGGCGGGGGCGTCGAACAGGGCGGCGGTGGGGCGGTGTTCGACGATGCGGCTGGCGTACATGACGGCGACGGTGTCGGCGACGCGGCGGGCGGCGGCGAGGTCGTGGGTGATGAGCAGGACGGCCGCGCCGCTGTCGCAGCGGCGGCGCAGCAGGTCGAGGGTGTGGTCGACCAGGGGCCGGTCGAGGCCGGTGGTGGGTTCGTCGGCGAGCAGCAGCGGCGGGTCGGGCGCGAGGGCCAGGGCGGTGGCCAGCCGCTGGGCCGTGCCGCCGGACAGCTCGTGGGGGTAGCGGTCCAGGTCACCGGGGTCGAGTCCGACGGCGGCGGCGATCCGGTCGGCGGCGGCGGGGGCGGCGCGGCGGGCATGCCCGTGGGCGCGCAGCGTCTCCTCCAGCAGCCGCCGGCCGCTGCGCACCGGAGTGAGCGCGGTGGCGGGGCTCTGCGGGACGAGGCCGACGACGCGGCCACGCACGTGGCGGGCGAGGTGTCGTTCACCGGCGTCGACCAGGTCGACGGGACGGCCGCCCGGCGGGTGCAGGTGGGCGCGGCCGGTGACGGTGGCGTTGCGCGGCAGCAGGCCGAGCAGGGCGTGGGCGAGGACGGACTTTCCGCAGCCGGACTCGCCGACGACGGCCAGCAGCTCGCCCGGGTGCAGGGCGAGGCTCAGGTCGGTGACGGCGTGCACGGTGCCGGCCGGGAGGCGGAAGCGGACGGTGAGCCCGTCGACGCCCAGCAGGGCCGGCGCGCGGCGGGTGTCGGTGCGGACGGCGGCGGTCACAGGTGCAGCTCCGCCCGGACGCGGGGGTCGAGGCGGTCGCGCCAGCGGCCGGTGAGCACGGCGAGGGCGAGGGTGACCGCCACGAGGAGGAGGCCGGGGACGATGCTGGCCCACCAGGCGCCGGTGAGCAGGGACCGCTGCCCGTCGTTGATCATGTTGCCGATGGAGGCGAGGTGCGGGGGCAGCCCGAGGCCGAGGAAGGACAGGGCGGTCTCGTGCCAGACGGCGTGCGGCACCATCAGGGTGGTGGCCAGGGCCAGCCGCGGCAGGACGTGCGGCAGCAGGTGCCGGGTGAGCACCCGGGCGCGGGAGGCCCCGCCGGAGATGGCGGCGTCGACGAACGGGCGGGTGCGCAGGCTGAGCAGCTCGGAGCGGACGATGCGGGCGGTGGACAGCCAGTGCGTCAGCCCGATCGAGGCGACGACGGCGCCGAGGCTGGGGCGCAGCATCGCGACGACGAAGATGCCCAGCAGCAGGTGCGGCAGGGCGGCGACGGTGTCGACGACGCGCATGAGGGCTCGGTCGACCCGGCCGCCGAGGGTGCCGGCGACCGCGCCGACGAGGCCGCCGACGACGGTGGCCACCAGGGCGGCGACCGCGCCGACCAGCAGCGACACCCGCAGGCCGTAGAGGCTGCGCAGCGCCACGTCGCGGCCGAGGTCGTCGGTGCCGGCCAGGTGGTCGGGCGAGGGCGCGAGGCGGGTACGGGCGAGGTCCACCGCGCTCTGGTCGAGTGGCCACAGCAGCGGCGCGAGCAGGCACGCGGCCACCGCGGCGGCGAGGACGCCGACGGCCGCGCCCGCGCCGAGGCGGCCACGGCGGGACCGGGCCGACGGGCGGCGGGCCGGGCGGGTGCGGGCCGGGGTGGCGGCCGGCGGCGGGGCGAGGTCAGTCATCGAGCCGTGGTCAGTCATCGAGGCGTACCCGGGGGTCGGCGGCGGCGTAGGCGAGGTCGGTGGCGAGGTTCGCGGCCAGCACCACGACGGTGGTGGCCAGGGTGGTGGCCGCCAGCAGCGGGAAGTCCGCGCCCAGCGCGGCCGCGACGGTGACCGCGCCGAGGCCGGGCAGGGAGAACACCGTCTCCACCAGGACCGCGCCGCCGACGAGCTCGGGCAGGTGCGTGCCGACCAGGGTGAGGAACGGCAGCAGCGCGGTGCGCAGCGCGTGGCCGAACAGGACGGTGCGGCCCGGCAGGCCACGGGCGCGGGCGGCCAGCACGTGATCGTCGCGCAGGCTCTCGGCGACGGCGTCGCGGACGAACAGCACGAACCACGGGGCCTGGGAGACCGCCAGCACCGTCACGGGCAGCACGAGGTGCCGGGCCACGTCGGCGGGGTCGGTGCCGGTGGCGGTGATGTCGGTGAGCCCGCCGGCGGGCAGCCAGCCGAGGGCGAGGGCGAACACGGCGATCGCCGCGAGGCCGATCCAGAACACCGGCATCGACTGCACGGCGTACGCGGCGGCGCGCAGCGCCCGGTCGAACCAGCCGCCGCGCCGGTACGCGGCGAGGGTGCCCAGCAGCACGCTGGCCACCAGGACCAGGGCGAGGGCGGTGCCGACGAGCAGCAGGGTCCAGCCGGCGCGGGCGGCCAGCACGGAGGTGACCGGCTCGTGGCGGCTGGTCGACCAGCCCAGGTCGCCGCGCAGCAGGTTGCCGATCCAGCGGGCGTACTGCACGGGCAGCGGGTCGTCGACTCCCCAGTTCGCGCGGAGCTGGGCGAGGTTCTCCTCGCTGGTGGTGAACGCCGCCGCGCCCGCGTACTGCTGGGCGGGGTCGATCGGGGAGGCCGCGCCGAGGGCGAACATGCCCATGCTGGTCGCGGCCAGCACGGGCACGGCGACCAGCAGCCGCCGCCGGACCACCGCCCCGGCCCCGGCCAGCCGCCGACGCCCGGCCGTCGCCGCGGTCACGGCCGCTTCGTCCAGGTGTGCACGTTCCACCAGAGGCTGTTGGCGACGTCGTGCTCGTGCGGCTCCACCCGCGGCGTCACGCCCGTCACGGTGTCCTTCACGACGTAGGTGTGCTGCAGGTAGGTGAGGAACACCCACGGCACGTCGGCGGCGAGCTGCTGCTGGAAGGTGGCGTAGGCGGCCCTGCGGACGGCCGGGTCGGCGCTGTCGCGGCCCTGCTGCAACGCGCGGTCGGTGACGGCGGACCGGTAGGAGCCGGGGTTGAAGAAGCCCTGCCCGGCGAAGGCCGAGCCGAACAGCTTGTAGGAGACGAAATCCGGGTCGTACGGGGTGCCGTAGCCCATCACCAGCGCGTCGGTCTTCATCCGTGGGGTGATCGCGTCCCAGGTCAGCCCCTCCGGGGTGACCCTGATGCCGACCTTCTTCGCGTCGGCGGTGACGGCGAGGGCGAGCTCCTTGCGCAGGCTGTCGGTGGCCGGGTACATCAGCGTGAACGCGGCCTGCCGGCCGTCCCTGACCCGGATGCCGTCCGGGCCGGGCCGCCAGCCGGCGGCGTCCAGGGTGGCGGTCGCGGTGGCCGGGTCGGCGGCGGGCCTGCCGGCGATCGACGGCGCGGCGAACTCCGAGGAGGGCGGCACCGGCCCGAACGCCGGCTCCCCCGCGCCGCCGAGCACGCCGGTCACCATGGCCTGCCGGTCCACCGCCGCGGTCAGGGCCCGCCGGATCGCCAGGTCGCCGGTGACCGGGCCGCCCATGGGCAGCATCACGCCCCGGTAGTCGGCGGTCGGGACCCGGTGCACCCGGTAGCCGCCCTGCCCGTCGAAGCCGGTGGCGAGCCTGGGCGGCAGCTCCGCCGCGTCGAACTCCCCGGCCCGCATCCGCTGGGCGCGCACGTTGTCGTCGGCGACGAACGCCACCACGACACCCGGGTTCTTCGGCCTGCCGCCCCAGTGTTCGTCGTTGGCCGCCAGCACGAGCCGGTCGCCCGGCGTCCACGACGTCACCCGGTACGGGCCGGTGCCGACCGGCTTGCGGTTGAACTCCGCCTTGTTGACGTCCTGCCCGGCGAACGCCTTCGCCGGGACGATGCCCAGCGCCAGCCGTTGCAGGAACGGCGCGTACGGGTGTTTCAGGGTGAACACCACGGTGGCCGGGTCGGGTGCGGCCACGGAGGCGAGCATGTCCAGGTCCGAGCGGAGGGTGGAGTCGACCTTCGGGTCCAGCACCGCCCGGTAGGTGAAGACGACGTCCTCGGCGGTGAGCGGGGTGCCGTCGTGGAACAGCACACCCTCGCGCAGCCTGGCCGTCACGGTCCGGCCGTCCGCCGACACGGTCGGCAGCTCGCGGGCCAGGGCCGGCACCAGCCGGTTGCCGGCGTCCCGGGCGACCAGCCCGTCGAAGATCAACGACGCGCCGTCGACGCCGTAGTTCAGCACCGGGTTGAGGGTGTCCGGCTCACCGGCGGTGGCCACCACCAGCGTGCCGGCGTCGCCCGTCCCGCCGGACGACGTCGCCCCCGACGAGCAACCGGCGACGGCGAGCAGTGCGGCGACGGCCGTCGCCGTCACGCGCGCGGGCAGGGGCCTGACCATGCGGGGCAGCTCCTCGGATCCTCGTCGTGGCACGAACCGGGCGGGCCTCCGGCGATGGTTCGATCATCGCGTCGCCGGAGCACCCGCCCACTGATGCCACTATGGCGCAGTTGCCAACTCTTGGCAACAACCTCATCGAGGCGTCACGCGGGACGGAGACGGCACGACTCGCGGACGGCCCGAACGGACGCGACGGCCGATCGACGAAAGTGAGGCGATTGCCGATAGTGTTCTCAGCCCCACTGCCCGCGCGTCCCGAAGGGTCCTGTCATGAGCCTTGGTCGTCGGCGGCCGCCGCGAACCGTCGCCGCCGCGTTGCTCCTCCTCGCCGGGGCGGCCGTCCCCGCCGCTCCCGCCGAGGCGGCCGGGCGGGGGCCGGACCTCGCGGTCGACGCCTCCGGGACGACGATCCCGCTGGGGGTCGAACGGAAGGTCGCCCACCTGAAGATCAGCAACCTGGGTGACGAGACCCCGGGCGACGTCGTCGTCAGGGTCCGCCAGCCGCAGGAGGGCCCCGACCCCCTGCCGGTCACCCTGATCTGGCACTCGGGAGGGGGCGTGGGCGAGTGCGACGGCGACTTCGGCGGGTTCTACTGCCAGCTGTCGCCGGAGCTGATCCCGGGGCCGGGCGAGACCGTCGACGTCCCCATCGACGCCACCGCCGCCGGGGCCACGGAGCCCTACGCGGGCAGGTTCGAGGTTTCGGTCACCAGCGGGCCGGGCGAGGACGCGAATCCGGCCGACAACACCCGGTGGTTCCCGCTGGAGCTGGTCGACCGGTCCGCCGCCGACCTCTCGGTGGTCGCCCGGGACGTGAAGCAGTCGGTGCGGACCGGGGCTGACGGCACGCCCGAGCCCACCGGGACGCTGCGCCCGGGTGAGCCGGGCGCGGTGCGGCACACGGTCGCCAACCAGGGCCGGAAGGCGGTCAGCGGAGTGCGGGTCACCCTGCGCCTGCCGGAAGGGGTGACCTTCATTAGCCCGCCGACCGAGTGCGTGCTCTCCGACGCCGGGCGGTCGGCGATCTGCACCTACGACAGCCTCACCCTCGTCCCGGCCACCGAGGACACCGACCCGAACGACACGAGCTACTCGGCGGTCGAGCTGTTCAACCTGGTGACGACTGCGGCATCCGCCACCGCCCCGGCGACGTTGCGGGGTGGGACCGTGCAGGTGGAGGGCCTCGCCGAGCGCTCGACGGACGACCGCGCCAAGGCTGCGCGGGCCGAGCTGCCCGCGAACGCCGTCGCCGCGCGGGTGGCCGACACGGACGACAGCGACAACGAGGACGGGTTCGCCGTGGTGCTGGCCGCGAAGAGCGGCGACGGCGACGGCGGCGAAGGTGGCGGCGACGGTGGGTTGCCGGTCACCGGGCCGCAGGCCGGGCTGATCGGCGGCATCGGCGTCGCGGCGCTGGCGGCCGGTGGCGTGTTGTTCCTCGCCGCCCGGCGTCGCCGGACGATCCTGGTGGCCCCCGGGGACGAGGGGCCGGCAGCCTGATTGCTCACCGGTGAGCCGGCCGGCCCCGCTCGTCCGACGAGCGGGGCCGGCCGGCGATCGCCACCGCGTCAGACGGTGCGGCCGGGCCCGGCGGCGACAGCCGCCCGGCCCGGCCGGAGCCCGTCGACGACGATCGTCACGCGAGGGGCGTGAGGCTGAACCGCTGGTTGGTCTGCCCGTGGCAGTCGTAGAGCTGGATCTGCGCCCCGTTCGCCGTGCTCCAGACGTCCAGGCAGCGCCCGGACTGCACGCTGCTGATGGTGCCGTTGGAGTTGACGTTCCACTGCTGGTTGGTCTGGCTGTGGCAGCCGTAGATCTGGACCGCCGCGCCGTTGCCCGAACCCGCCGCGTCCAGGCACATGTCGCCGTACACCCGCAGTTGCTTGGTCGAGGTGTACGTCCACGACTGGTTGGACTGCCGGTTGCAGTCGTAGAGCTGCACCCGGGTGCCGTTGGCACGGGAGGCGTTGGGCACGTCGACGCACCGGCCCGACTGCGCGCCGACGATCTGGCTGGCGGCGCCGGGCGGGCTGGTGGGCGGGGGCGTGGTCGGGGTGGTGGTGGGCGTCGCCGTCGGGCTGGTCGGCGGGGTGGGCAGCAGCGGGCACGTGCTGCGGTAGGTGACCACGCCGCTGGAGTCCAGCAGCGGGCAGAGGAACTGGCTGTACCGGGCGTCGTTGTCGATGAAGATCTTGAGGAACGGCAGCATGGTCCGGATCAGCACCGGGTTCGACCGGCCGACCATGAACCCGTGGTCGGCGCCCGCGACCTCCAGGTAGGCGCTCTCCGTCGTGGTCGGGAGGCTGTTGTAGAGGCCGGTGGCGTAGGACGGGGTGACCACCGTGTCCGCCTGCCCGGAGAAGACCATCGTGGGCACCCGGTCGGTGGCCAGGTTCGACGACGGCGAGTACGGCGCGATGCCGACCGCCGCCTTCAGCGACGAGCGCCGCATGGCCGCGCTCAGCGCCCCGCCGCCGCCCATGGAGTGACCGGCGACGGCCAGCCGGCTGGCGTCGACGCGGTCGCGTACCGGGCTCTGCTGGGTCAGGTAGTCCAGCGCGGCGAGGAGCTGGGTGCCCCGGGCCGTGTCGAAGTCGTTGCGGCTGTTGGTCTCGATGCCGATGACGACGAAGCCGTGGGAGGCCAGCCACGGCCCCATCCAGGCCAGCTCGACCGAGAACAGCGCGGTGTAACCGGGCGAGATCGCGATGGCGCCGAAGGTGCCCTGGCTGGTGTCGGTCGGGTAGTAGATGCGGCCGCCGTTGAAGCCGTAGCCGGTCGGGACGGCGACCGACGTGTTGGCGAAGGGGCCGTTCTCGGACGCGACGCTGGCCCGGGTGGGGTCCGGGCCCCGCTGGTACGGGTTGTCGGCGGCCGACGCCGAGCCGGTCGCCACCGCGATGGTGAACAGCCCGACGGCGGCGGCGATCCCGGCCGCGGCCAGCTTGGCCAGCCGGCCCCGGAGGCCGGGGGGCACCCGGTCGGTCCTGGTGTTCCCCGGGGGCGGGGGGTGCGCGTGTCCTCGCACTGTCGGTACCTCCTGGTGGTGGGTGGTGTGGTGGGTCCAGCCGGGCCGGGACGGGGCCTGGTCAACGTTCACATCGATCGATGGTTACCTAGGCTGACAGACAACCCCGGGCGTTTCAACCGGTAGTTTCGAACGAGGTGCCCGAAAGTTTCGACCACCGGCCGGACGTCGGCCCGCAACCCGAAACGGCGACAACGGCACTGCCGGTGACGCGCAGTGCCGTTGTCGCCGTGGCGCTCGGGCCAGCTCCAGCTCCCCACCCACACCCCCGGGGGTCTGCCGTGCCGGGCGGCCGTCGCGGCCCTCAGGTGCCGACCCGCTACGGGCGCAGAGCCTTCGCCGCCGGGGTCCAGGTCGACTCGTCCGTGACGTCGGCGACCGTGATCCCCCGCGCGACCTTCTCCACCTCGGCCAGGGGCAGCCTGTTGCCGAGGCCCTGGCTGCTGACCTGGAGGACGACGGTGCCGTCGGCGCTCCAGACGTTGCAGAAGCCACCGCGCGCGGGGCCGTCGGTGCTGCGGTGGCACTTCGTCGTGCCGGGTTCCGGCGACTGGTTCGAGCTGGTGCTCGGCGTGACGAAGATGTGGAACCCGTCCTTGATGGCGCCCTCGGCCTGGTCGTACGGCGCGGTGAGGCCCGTGGTGGGCATGGCCGGCCTGGTGTAGGTCGCGCCGCCGTAGTCACCGGCGCGGGCCGCGGCGATGCCGCTGAGGCCGGGCATGGCGTGCGTGCCGCTCTGCAACGGCACGTAGCCCGCCGGCACGTAGCCCACCGTGAACGGCACCGGGGCCGGCTCCGGCTTGCTGGGCCTGAGGCCCTCGACCAGGCCCCCGAGGTCCTGGAAGCTCGGCGTGGCCTCGTCGCCGGAGACCGACGTGACGGCCGCCCAGGCGTCGTGGGCGTACTCCCAGGCGAAGAGCTTGTTGCCCGCGACCGCCGGGCCCTGCGGGTCGAGGCCGACCGGCAGCGTCGCCTCGACGGCCCGGTGCCCGGCCACGGTGACCTTCCTGCCGTTCCTGATCCCGGCGGGGTCGAAGGCGCCCGGCCGGTAGACGGTCAGGTACGCCCACAGGCTCGGCTTCCCCCGGGCGGCCCGCTTCTTCTGCTCGACGCTGTCGCCCTGCGCCTCGGCCTCCTCCGCCGTGACGGGCTTGTCGTTCGAGGTGTGGAGGTCGGAGTAGACGGAGGCGATCTGGTAGGTGGTGGACGCCACGATCGGGTCCTGCACGTGCAGGATGCCGGCGTCGTACCCCCGGAAGGTGAAGGTGAACGGCGCGGCGGCGGGCCACTTCGCCTCGCCCGGCCGGGCCGCCGCCGGGCCGGCCGGCGCGGTGGCGGTGTTCCGCCCGGCGCCGAAGGCAGGCAGCAGGAACGCGCCGGCGACCGCGACCACGACGAGACCGGCCGCGCCCGCCGAGGCGAAACCGGCCCGACGCCGCCGCTCCGCCCGCCGCCCGGCCGCGACGATGTCGTCGACGGTACGGACCATCGGCGGCTCCTCACCCGTCACGGCGTCCACGAAATCACGCAACTGCACTGGTCCACTCCTCCATCTGCTTCCCGGTGAGACTGATGTGCTCGCTGGCGAGGGCCTCGCGCAGCTTCGCCAGGCCACGGGAGACCTGGCTCTTGGCCGTGCCGACCGTGCAGTCGAGGACGCCGGCCGTGTCCTCCAGGCTCAGGCCCAGGTAGTGCCGGAGCACGACCGCGGCCCGCTGCCGGGCCGGCACGGCGTCGAGCGCCGCCCGCAGGCGCATCCGCTCGTCGGTCGCGGCGGCCGGGTCCCGCAGCGCGACGTCCGGCATGGCGTCGCCGACCGACCGCTCGCGTCGCCAGGGCCGGCGGGTCTCGTCGATCGCGGCCCGGTAGACCATGGTCTTGACGTAGAGATCGGGCCGTTCCAGCCTCCGCCAGCGGGGATAGAGCTTGATCAGCGCATTGGCCACGGCGTCCTCCGCCGTGTGCCAGTCGCCGCAGGTCATGTACGCCAGCTTGCGCAGCGACGCCATCTGTGACGTCACGAACTCGCGGAACGCTTGTTCGTCATCGGCTTTCAAGTCGCCTGCCTCCTCGTGACGGAGGTAGAACGGAGCCGACCGCCCGGGGAGTTGCACCGCCGGGAGAAGTAGTCGATCGGTCACGCTGCGCGTACGCGCCGCGCCGCGCGTGCGCGCCGCCGACCCAAGATCGAAACTATCGCTTGATGAATCCGCAACTTTCTGAAAACATACGACCATCGATGCGTGAGCGTTAACACGGCTGCACCACTTCCGGCACGCGCGGCACGGTCGCCCCAGGGCAGGGCGACGGGCGGCACGGTCGCCCCCCAGGGCAGGGCGACGCGCGGCAGCGTCACGGCCATGTCGTCCCACGCCACCCCGGCCCCGGCCGGCGATCCGACCCCACCCCACCCGCACAGGACGACCGATGAAAGGAGCCAGGCATGGTGAGGCACTGGAGACACAGATACGTTCTCTCCTCCGTCGCGGCCGCGGCGGCGCTCGTCGTGGCCACCGCCGGCGGCGTGCTGACCGGCGGCCTCGGCGAGGCGGCGGAGGCCGCCACCAACGGCACGCTCGCGGCGACCGCCGGCTGTGGGAAGGCCCCCACGCTGACCAGCGGCACGCGCACGATCTCCAGCAGCGGACAGAACCGCAGCTACATCCTGCGGATCCCCGACGGGTACGACAGGAACCGCCCCTACCGGCTGATCTTCGGCTTCCACTGGCTGAACGGCTCGGCCAACAACGTCGCCTCGGCCGGCTACTACGGGCTGCTGCCGCTGTCGAACAACAGCACGATCTTCGTCGCGCCGCAGGGCATCGACAACGGCTGGGCCAACACCAACGGCCGTGACCTGACCCTGTTCGACGACATCTCCCGGGTGGTCGAGAACGACCTCTGCGTCGACACGACGCAGCGCTTCGCGCTCGGCTGGAGCTACGGCGGGGCCATGAGCTACGCGGTGGCCTGCGCCCGGCCGAACGTCATCCGGGCGGTCAGCGTCCTGTCCGGGGCCAACCTCAGCGGCTGCAACCCCGGCACCCAGCCGGTGGCGTACTTCGGCATCCACGGCATCTACGACAGCGTGCTGAACATCTCGGCGGGCCGGTCGCTGCGCGACACGTTCGTCAGGAACAACGGCTGCACCGCGCAGAGCCCGCGCGAGCCGAGCCGGGGCAGCCTCACCCACATCACGACCCTCTACTCCGGCTGCCGCGCCGGCTACCCCGTGCAGTGGGCCGCCTTCGACGGCGACCACACCCCCAGCCCGGTGGACGGCTCCTCCAGCCCCAACGACTCCCGGACCTGGACCTCGGGCGAGATCTGGAAGTTCTTCAGCCAGTTCGCGTCGACCACGCCCCCGACCACCCCGCCGCCCACCACCGCGCCGCCGACCACGCCCCCGCCCACCACGCCGCCGCCGACCACCCCGCCGCCCACCGGCGAGCCCGGCGCCTGCACCGCCACCTACCGCGCGGTCAACAGCTGGCCCGGTGGCTTCCAGGGCGAGGTCACCGTGGCCAACGGCACCTCCGCCACGCTGAACGGCTGGACCGTGCGCCTGACGCTGGGCAGCGGCCAGGCCATCAGCAGCGTCTGGAACGGCGTCAACACCGGCACCACCGGCAGCGTCACCGTCAAGAACGCCCCCTACAACGGCACGTTGGCCCCGAACGGCTCGACCACGTTCGGGTTCACCGCCACCGGTGACGGACCCGCGCCCAGCGGCGTCTCCTGCACCAGCCCCTGAGCACGGCACGACGCGGGCCCGGAGCCACCCGGCTCCGGGCCCGCCCGCTGTCAGCGCGCCGGTCCGGCCCCGGCCGGCGGCGGCCCGTCCGCGTCGCCGGGGGCGTAGTCGAACCAGTCGAAGCGGACGCTGCCGGCCCCGGCGTACATGCCGACGACCCGGCCGGTGAAGCCGCCGGCGACCTCCGTGGACAGGTACCGGCCGTCGAGCTCGCCCAGCACGTCGTACGCGCCGTCGGCCGCCTCGATGCCGAACCGGAGCACGTCGGGCTCCTTGGCCGGGTGCCAGTCGCCGGGCGACGGGGAGACCACGTCGACGCGCAGCCGCACCGGGCCGGGCGCGACCGGCCGGGTGGCCACCGTGGACAGCACCGAGCCGATCCGCGCCAGCAGCCGCACCTCGCCGTCGCCCGCCTCGATCCCGTAGTGGTGCCGCTCGTCGAGGCGTACGGCGAGGCCACCGCACCCCCCGGTCGCGTCGACAAGCGTCCGCACCCGGCACGACAGGTGCTGCTGGCGACGGCCGACGAACGTGACGTCGGGCTCGTCCAGCGACGCGCCGCGCGCCCGCAGCGTGAGCCAGCCCGGCTGTTCCGTGAGCGACCAGCTCCCGGCGGGCCGGGACCGCACCGACACCCAGCGCGGGTGCAGCCCGTCGGCGTCGAAGTCGTCCCGCACGGGCGGGGGCGGCACCGGGCGCGCGGGCCACGACGGGGCCGGCATGACGGGCTCGACCGCGCCCACCACCGGCCAGTCGTCGACCCAGGTCACCGGGGCCAGGAACGTCTCCCGCCCGAGCACGTGCCAGCCGGGGGTGCCGCCGCCGGGGCGTACGCCGAGCAGCACCATCCACCACGTTCCGTCGGCCGCCTCGACGAGGTCGGCGTGGCCGGTGTTCTGGATCGGGCGGTTGGTGCCCCGGTGGGTGAGGACGGGGTTGGCGGGGCAGGGCTCGTAGGGCCCGTCGGGCGCGGTCGAGCGGGCGATCGAGACGGCGTGCCCGCGTTCGGTGCCGCCCTCGGCGATCAGCAGGTACCAGTAGCCGCCGATCCGGTACAGGTGCGGGGCCTCCGGGGCCTGGGCCCCGGGCGCGCCGGACCACAGGCGGCGGGGCGCGCCGAGCGTCCGCCCGGTGTGCGGGTCGATGGGCACCTGCTCGATGCCGGCGTAGGTGCACCAGCAGGTGCCGTCGTCGTCCCAGGCGAGGTCCGGGTCGATGCCGGCGACGCCGGGCAGCCGGACGGGATCCGACCAGTCGCCGGCGGGGTCGGTGGCGGTGCAGAGCAGGTTGCCGCCGCCCTCGGCGCAGTTGGTGACGACGAGCCAGAAGCGGCCGGCGTGGTGGCGCAGCGTCGGCGCGTAGATGCCGGCGGACGACGGCATCGTCGCGGGCAGCACCAGTTGGCTGGGCCGGTCCAGCACGTTGCCGATCTGTTCCCAGTGCACGAGGTCGCGGCTGTGGAAGATGGGCACCCCGGGGAAGTACTCGAAGCTGGAGCAGGCCAGGTAGTAGTCGTCGCCGACCCGGCAGACGCTCGGGTCCGGGTGCAGGCCGGCGAGCACCGGGTTGCTGAACGCGCCGTCGCTCCAGCCGGCGGCGCCGGGGGTCGGGTGGGCCTGGGCCGGAGTCATCTGCTGCCTCCCGGGGTCGAGGTGGCCCGCGCGGTGCGGGCCGTCTCGCAGTCTGCCCGGCGGCCGGCTGCCGGGTCAGCCCTCCCCGGTGGCGTCCGACGGGCGGCCCGATGCCCCGGAAAACGCAACAGCACATCGACATGACTCATTCTTAATTGCGCCGGTCGGGCGTTTGCGAGGGGACGACACCGCCATTTCGTGACGCCCTGTGGACCGGATCGTGTTAGCGCAAACATGCGCGCCCGATATTCGGCACTCGATAGTTCTTGCCGGATAGGTCGCGCTCAGGCGACTCGTCAGGAAGTGGGCGGCTTGCACCTGATCGCCGCGCGCCTGATCTGCCGCTTCGGGAGCGCTTCCACGCTGCATCACGCCTGTTTCACGAAGATTTCCGGCAAGTCTCGGGAACGTCTTGACAGCGCATGTGAGCGATAACACTATGAGCTTCCCGTTACGTTGGCGGCAGGAGTTCGCATGAAGGTAACCGTGAGTCGTGGTGCCTCCGGAGGGCTACGACGGGTCTCGCTGGCGGCGGTGGGGGCGCTCCTGCTGTGCGCCGCCCTCGTGACCACCGGCACGGCGGCGCAGGCGGCGGACGACTGGTCGCCGGAGTCGTCCCACACCTCGACCGACCGGGGCGACGGCAGATACTCCGTGCCGCTGCTGCGCTCCGACGTGCCGGACATCAGCGTCGAGCGGGTCCCGGCCGCCGAGAACGACGAGGGCCGGGACATCTACTACATGATCAGCACGA
Source organism: Micromonospora sp. WMMD712 (assembly GCF_029581295.1). NCBI lineage: Bacteria > Bacillati > Actinomycetota > Actinomycetes > Micromonosporales > Micromonosporaceae > Micromonospora > Micromonospora sp. WMMD712. The sequence goes on along the minus strand of NZ_CP120743.1, from coordinate 5,135,274 downwards.
CGATGCACCTGAGCCCCGGTGCGCCGATCATGAAGTCGTACGACCTCGTCAACTGGGAGACGGTCAACTACGTCTTCGACCGGGCCAGCATCGGCGACTCGTTCTCCCTGCGCAACGGCCAGAACTCGTACGGGCAGGGCCAGTGGGCGTCGTCCCTGCGCTACCACGACGGCATGTACTACGTCGCGTTCAACACCAACAACCTCAACGGCGCGTACATCTACCGCACCGACGACATCGAGAACGGCGCGTGGCAGCGCACCGCCCTCGGCCGTGGCCTGCACGACCCGTCGCTCTTCTTCGACGTCGACGGCACGCCCTACATCTTCTACGGCTCGGGCGGCACCAGCGCCGTGCGCCTCAACGCCGGCCTGACCGCGATCGAGCAGGACTACCCGAACATCTTCACAGCGGCCGACTACGCCGGCCAGCCGTTCATCGGCGGCCTGTTCGAGGGCGCGCAGTTCTACCACATCGACGGCTGGTACTACGCCGTCATCATCACCTGGCCCTCCGGCCAGGGGCGTCAGGTCGTCATGTTCCGCTCGAAGGACCTGCTCGGGCGGTACACCTCGGCCGGCGGGGGCAACACCTACGAGGCGCGCGGCGTGCTCAACTCCAACGGCTTCGCCCAGGGCAGCCTCGTGCCGGTCGCGCGCGCCGGCGGCGGGACCGACTGGCACGGGATGTTCTTCCGCGACACGTTCCCGATCGGCCGCATCCCCGCGCTCATCCCGGCCACCTGGTCCGACGGGTGGCCGACGTTCGGCAACAACGGGGTCGTGCCGGTCGACGGCCTGTTCGACAAGCCGATCCGGCTCAGCCCGGCCGAGGAGACCCTCGAACGGCAGAAGAGCATCGTCGCCTCGGACGACTTCGCCAACGACGCGCCGCACAAGGCGTACCAGGACGAGGAGTGGACGATCCCGACGCCGCCCGACCTCGACGAGTCGCTCCTCGGCGTCGAGCTGCTCGGCAACGCCGGCTTCGAGTCCGGCAGCGTCTCGCCGTGGGCCGCGCAGTTCGGGGCCACCCTCGCCCTCGACCCGGCCGACGCCGCCTCGGGCGCGGCGGCGCTGCGGGTCGGCAACCGCACGCTCAACGGCTCCGGCCCCCACCAGAATCTCGCCGGCAAGCTCCAGCACGGGGTGACCTACACCGTGTCGGCGAAGATCAAGTACGCCTCGGGCCCGGCCAGCGTCCGGTTCAACCTGGCCGCCGACTGGGGCTCCGGCGTGCAGGTGATGGCCTTCGGCACCGTCCCGGCCGGACAGTGGACGACGGTCACCGGCCGGTACACGTTCCCGGCGACGGCGAACCTCGCCAACGTCAAGTTCGCGGTGGAGACGCCGTGGGGCAACCCGCAGCCGGCGTCGTCCAGCGTGGAATACCTGATCGACGACGTCTCGGTCGTCGGGCAGCCGGTGACCACCGAGTACCCGACCGAGGCGGAGATCGCCCCGAACGGCTCGCGGCTCGACCTGGCCTGGGAGTGGAACCACGCCCCCGACAACCGGTACTGGTCGCTCACCGACCGGGAGGGCTGGCTGCGGCTGACCACCGGCAAGGTCGTCACCGGCGAGTACGTCTACACGAAGCTGTCGAACCGGGCCGAGCTCGCCTGGTTCGAGGAGGCCCGCAACACCCTGTCGCAGCGCACCTTCGGCCCGCGCCAGTCGGCCGAGACCCGGATGGACATCTCCGGCATGCGCGACGGCGACGTCGCCGGTCTCGCCGCCTACAACCGGGGCTTCTCGTACGTGGCGGTCAAGCGCGTCGACGGCCGGAACACCCTCGGCGTGGTCAACCGGGGGCAGCCGTTCGCGGTCGACCTCGACCAGGCCGCGCTGGAGAGCTTCCTGCCGGGCACGACGGTGCCGCTGGGCGACGCGACAGTGGTGCACGTGAAGGCCGACCTGGACTTCGCCGCGCCGGTCGGGCAGCTCTGGACCACCTTCTACTACAGCCTCGACGGGCTCACCTGGACGCAGCTCGGCAGCCGGGTCGGCCCGCAGACGCTCGACGGCAGCCTCGCGCACTTCATGGGCCACCGGGTCGGGCTGTTCAACTACGCGACGCAGACCACGGGCGGGCGGGTCGACTTCGACCACTACCTGCTCAGCGACGCGCTGACCGCGCAGGGCCTGCCGCTGGACACCGACGCGCTCGACGCGGCCGTCGCGCACGCCGAGACGCTCGACAGCCGTCACTACCCGGCGGACGCCTGGGCGGCGATGCGGGCCGCCCTCGCCACCGCCAAGGCCGCCCGGGCCGGCCGGTTCGGCACCCAGAACCAGATCGACGCGCCGGAGCGGTCGCTCAGCTTCCAGCTGGCGCGGCTCGGCGTGCTCCGGGTCGCGCCCGAGCTGCCGGTGACGGCGAGCGCGCAGACCCGCTGCGTCGGCGGCCGCGCCTACGTCGCCGTCCAGGCCACCAACGGCCACACCACACCCGTCGACATCACCCTCGAAACCGCGTACGGCACCCGCACCGTCACCAACGTCGCACCCGGCGCCAACGCCTACCAGTCCTTCACCACCCGCGCCACCTCCGTCGCCGCCGGCACCGCCACCATCCGCGCCACCGGCACCATCGACGGCACCACCGTCACCACCGAAGTCACCGCCACCCACCCCGCCCAGAGCTGCGGCGCATAGCCGACCGGTCCGAGACGGGACCGGCGTACCACCACCACGTGCACGGCCGAACGAAGGAGCACACCGAGTGAGACAACGCGTGCGAGGGGCCGCCCGGCGACGGGTGACCGCGATCGCGGCGGTCGGCGTCATGCTGGCCGCGGGACTGGCCGCCGCGTCGGCGCCGGCCCAGGCCGCCGAGGAGAACCTCATCGTCAACGGCGGGTTCGAGGCCGGCGTCGCCAACTGGTTCGTGAACAACGGCAACTCGACCGACGGCGCGACGCTGTCGGCGACGTCGGACGCCTACGCCGGGTCGGGCGCGGCGCTCGTCACCGGCCGGGCGACGACCGGCTCCGGGCCGATGCAGGACCTCAGCGGCAAGGTGCAGGCGGGGCAGACCTACGCCCTGACGGCCCGGATCAAGTACGAGAACGCCGCCGGGCCGGCGACGAAGCAGTTCTTCGCCACCATGCACTACGGCGGGTCCACCTACACCAACCTGGTGAGCGTGACCGCGACGAAGGGGCAGTGGGCGCAGTTCAACGGGACGTTCACCATCCCCGCGTCGCAGAACGTGTCGACGGCCCGGATCTTCTTCGAGACGCCGTGGACGAGCACCCCGTCCAGCGACCCGGCCCTGCACCTCATGGACTTCACGCTCGACGACGTGTCGGTGATCGGCGCCCCGCCGCCCCCGCCGCCGTCGAGGACCATCGAGGTCGTCGGCAAGCTGCCCGGCGAGCACAACCCGTTGATCGGGCACAAGTTCGGCGCCGACGGCTTCGGCTTCGTGCACGGCGGCCGGGTCTACCTGTACCTGACCAACGACACCCAGGGCTACGCGCCCGACCCGGTCACGGGCATCTCGCCGAGCATCAACTACGGCAACATCAACCAGATCACGCTGATCTCCTCCGAGGACCTCGTGAACTGGACGGACCACGGCGAGATCCAGGTCGCCGGCCCGAACGGCGTCGCGCCGTTCACCGGCAACTCGTGGGCGCCCGGCATGGCCAAGAAGATGGTGAACGGGAAGGAGAAGTTCTTCCTCTACTACGCCAACGGCGGCGGCTCCAGCAACGTGATCACGGGTGAGTCGCCGCTCGGCCCGTGGACCAGCGAGCGGACGAGCACGCTGATCAACGGCAGCACCCCCGGCGCCGAGGACGTCGCGTGGAAGTTCGACCCGGCCCCGCTGGTGGACGACGACGGCCAGGCCTACCTCTACTTCGGTGGCGGCCCCGCGTCGACGAGCATGCCGGCCGCCGAGCGCTTCAACAACCCGAAGAACATCCGGGCGATCAGGCTCGGCGACGACATGGTCTCGACCCAGGGTTCGGCCGTGGTGGTCGACACCCCGGTCTCGTTCGAGGCGGCCCAGGTCTTCAAGCGCCAGGGCAAGTACTACCTGTCGTACTCGTCGCACTTCGGCGGGGCGGACTTCGGCGGCAACCAGACCCCGCTGCCCGGCTACCCCGGCGGCGGGCAGATCGGCTACCTGATCTCGGACGACCCGATGTCCTGGCCGAAGGAGACCTACGCGGGCGTGCTGTTCCCGAACCAGTCGCAGTTCTTCGGCGCCGGCACCGGTGGCAACAACCACCAGTCGGTGTTCGAGTTCGGCGGCAGGTACTACTTCACCTACCACGCCCCGACGCTCAACAAGCGCATCAACGGCAACACCACGCAGGGCTACCGCAGCCCGCACATCCAGGAGCTGACGTTCAACCCGGACGGCACGATCCAGCAGGTCGTGGGCACCTACGCGGGCGTGGACCAGGTCCGGGACTTCGACCCGTACCGGGTGTTCGAGGCGGAGACCTTCGGCTGGAGCAAGGGCATCGCGACCGCGAAGGTCGACGGCGGCTCCGCCCAGTTCGGCACCTCCGCGCCGAACCTGGCGGTGCGTGACATCGACAACGGCGACTGGACGGCGCTGTCGTCCGTCGACTTCGGCACGGCCGGCGCGGCGAGCGTGACGGCCAAGGTGCGGGCGCTGGCCGCCGGCGGCCGGATCCAGGTGCGCCTGGACGACGTGGCGGGCCCCGTGGTCGGCACGGTCGAGGTCGACTCCCCCGTCGGCGAGTGGGCCGAGGTGACCGCCGCGCTCCAGGGCGTCAGCGGCGTGCACGACGTCTACTTCACCTACGCGGGCCCCACCGGCACGGACCTCTTCGAGCTCGACTCCTGGAAGTTCGCGGCCGCGACCGCCCAGCCCGAGCTGCCGGTGACGGCGAGCGCGCAGACCCGCTGCGTCGGCGGCCGCGCCTACGTCGCCGTCCAGGCCACCAACGGCCACACCACACCCGTCGACATCACCCTCGAAACCGCGTACGGCACCCGCACCGTCACCAACGTCGCACCCGGCGCCAACGCCTACCAGTCCTTCACCACCCGCGCCACCTCCGTCGCCGCCGGCACCGCCACCATCCGCGCCACCGGCACCATCGACGGCACCACCGTCACCACCGAAGTCACCGCCAACCATTCCGCCCAGAGCTGCGGCGGATGACCACCAACCTCCACCCACCACGGACGTCAACGGAGATCGCATGAACACATGGAAGCGTAAGCGGCTGTACGCGGCGGGCGCCGCGGCCGCCATCCTGGCCGGAGCGGCGGCACTGCCGGCACCGGCCCTGGCGGAGGACGGCGCCGACGTGCGGGTGACGGTCGACATCGAGGAGATCCGGGAACCGGGCGTGCTCGCCCTCTCGGTCGCGGGCGACTCGGTGGCGCTGTCCGAGGACGGCTCGACCCTGCTGGTGCGCCAGTTCGTCGGCACCCTGCCGACGGTGACGGTCACCGACACCCGCACCGCCGACGAGGTGCCGGCCGGCGCGGCCTGGGCCGTGGTCGGCAGCGCGAGCGACTTCGTCGGCAGCTCCGGGCAGGCCCCGATCAGCGCCGGTCACCTCGGCTGGAAGCCGCGGCTGATCGACGGCGGCGCCACCGGCTCGGTGACCGAGGGCGAGGAGGTCGTGACCGTCCTGGACGAGCCGACCCAGCCCGGCAACAATGTCGGCCTGGCCGACCAGGAGCTGCTGATGTCGACGTACGACTCGGGGGCGGTCGCCGGTGACTCCTACTCGGTCAACGCCGACCTGTACCTGCGCACCCCGGCGGACGTCGCCGCGGGCGCGTACACCTCGACGTTGACCCTGTCCCTGTTCGAATGACCGCGGCGGGGGCGGGGCCGGCACCGGTCCCGCCCCCGCACCCCGCCGGAGGACGCCCGATGATCCGTTCCGTGCCGCAGGCGCTGCCGAGGCTGCTCGCCGTGCTGGCGGCGGTGCTCGTCACCGTGCCGGTCGCGCCCGCCGACGCCGGCGCGGAACCCGCCGCGCCGAAGCTGACCTGGGCGGTGCAGCCGGCCGCCCCGGACGGCCCGGACGGCCGGCGGTGGATCGAGCGCACCCTCGACCCCGGCCAGGTGGTGACGGAACACCTGGCCGTGCGCAACTTCAGCGCCGCCGCCGCGGTCTTCCGCCTCCAGGCCGCCGACGGCTACCTCACCGACAAGGGCCGCTTCAACATGCTGCCCTCGACCGAGACGTCGAAGGACGGCGGCACCTGGATCTCGGTGCGCGACACGGTCACCGTCGGCGCGAACGAGACGAAGGTGGTGCCCTTCACCATCACCGTGCCCGCCGACGCCACGCCGGGCGACCACCCGGCGGGCATCGCGGCGTCGGTCACCAGCACCGGCGGCACGGTCGCCGTCGAGAGCCGGGTCGGCTTCCGGGTCATGCTGCGCGCCAGCGGCACGGCCACGGCAGCCCTGGCCGTCGACGACCTCACCGCCACGTACTCCCGGTCCTGGAACCCCTTCGCGGCGGGCACGCTGCGCCTGCGGTACGCGGTGACCAACGGCGGCAACGTGTGGGCCGCCGGCACGGGCCGGGTGACCGTCTCGGAGGCGTTCGGCCTCGCCGGGCGGGACGACACGGTCGAGGTGGCGGAGCTGCTGCCCGGCGGCAGCCGCGTGGCCGAGGCCAGCGTCGGCGGCGTCTGGGGGCTGGGCCCGCTGCGCACGACCGTGGCGGTGACCCCGGCGGCACTCGGCGACGGGACCGTCGCCGACGCCCGGCAGGCCACGGCCACCGTGACGGCCTGGGCGGTGCCGTGGCCGCAGCTCGCCCTGCTGGCCGTTCTCGTCGCGGCCGCCCTGGCGCTGCGGGTCGTCCGTCGGCGGCGGCAGCGGCGGCTCGCCCTGCTGCTCGACCGGGCCCGGCAGGAGGGCCGGGCGTCCGCGACGACGGTGGGAGCCTCGACGGATTGAGGCCGGCGACGTCCGGCCGCCATGGCTCGGGGCGTCGCCGGGTATGGTGCGGGGTGACGGTGTCGGCAGGAGGTCCCTCCGCAGCCGGGCACCGTGATCGGGCGCCGATGTGAGCGCCGGCTGGGGCGCACGCGGCAGCACCATCCGCAGCCGCCCAGGTTCTCCCTCTCCAGAAACGGGACTCCCGCATGACTTTCCACGACGACGACCGCTCGGCCCTGTTCCTCGTCACGCCGACCGCCGACGACCTCGACGACCGGGGCGTGACCTTCGACGGCAGCGAGGAGGCGATGCGGCGGCTGCGGCACCCGTTCGCGGTGGGCCCGGTCGACCAGGCTGCCGCCCCGACGGCGGCGGGCGACCACCCGGAGCGGAACGCCTGACGGGCCCGCCACCTGTGGTATAAATTGACATCAATTGATGTCCGGCGGTGCCGCGCCCCGGCCCCGCGCCCGCCACCGAGGAGGTCGGGATGACCCGACGCCGCTCCCGCCCGCACGCCTGGATCGCCGCGTTCCTCGCGCTGGTCGCCCTGCCGGCCGCCCTCCTCGTGCCGCCCGCGCCGGCGTCGGCCGCGAACACGCTCACCATGCTGGGCGCGGACGTCTCCAGCGTGCAGCGCAGCCTGGACCTCGGCGCGCGCTACTACGACGCCGCCGGCACGGCGCGGGACCCGCTGGACATCCTCAAGGGCCTCGGCGTCAACTACGTCCGGCTCCGGGTCTGGAACAACCCCGCCAGCGGCTGGAACAACAAGGCCCGGGTGCTGGCGTACGCGCGGACGGTCAAGGCCAAGGGCCTCAAGCTGATGATCGACTTCCACTACTCGGACACCTGGGCCGACCCGGGCAAGCAGTACAAGCCCGCCGCCTGGGCCAGCCACGGCATCGGCCAGTTGCAGACCGACGTCTACAACTACACCTACGACGTCTGCGCGAGCCTCAAGGCGCAGGGCACCACGCCGGACAGCGTACAGATCGGCAACGAGATCAACGTCGGCATGCTGTGGAACGACGGCAAGGTCGTCAACAACGACTTCACCAACCTCAGCCTGCTGCTCAAGGCCGGCTACCAGGCCACGAAGCAGTGCAACGGCGGCACCCAGGTGATCGTCCACACCGCCAACGCGGACAGCATGGCCAACGCGCGCTGGTTCTACGACGGCATCCGGGCCAAGGGCGTCCAGTGGGACCTGACCGCCCTGTCCTACTACTGCATGTGGCACGGCAGCCTGGCCAACCTCTACAACGTCATCACCGACGTGCGGACCCGCTACGGCAGGCCCGTCGTGCTCACCGAGACGGCGTACCCGTTCACCGCCGCGAACGCCGACGGCGAGGCGAACTCGGTCAACGGCGGCGAGCCCTGCGCCGGCCACCCCGCGAGCTGGAGCGGGCAGGCCACCGAGTTCTCCTGGGTGCAGAACACCGCCCGCGACGCCGGCGCCGTCGGCGTCTTCTACTGGGAGCCGACCTGGTACGCCGTCCCCGGCAACGGGTGGGACCCGGCGAACATCAACGGCACCGGCAACCAGTGGGACAACATGGCCGTCTTCAACTGGACCGGCCAGGTGAACCCCGGCATCCGCTGGACCCCGTGACCCGCCCCGCCGCAGTGGGCGGGGCGGCGCACGGGCTCAGGCGAAGTCGAACACGAGCGGGAAGGCCAGGACGACGACCCAGGCCCAGCCGGCGTACACGGCGAGGTAGCGGGTCTGCCAGCGTTCCAGGCGGGCGAAGGGGGTGCGGCCCCGGACGAAGCCGAGGAACAGCCACGCCGACCAGGCCAGGTTGGTCAGCAGCACGATGTTCTCGCCCAGCGCCGCCGTCTTGTTGGGGCTGAAGCCCCACTCGGTGATCCGGCCGGTGATCGCCACCAGCACCAGGACGTCGATGACCAGGGCGCTGACGACGAGCGCCAGTTGCAGGCGGTCGAACAGGCCGGGCCGGGCCACGGCGTCGCGGGCGGAGATGGCGTACAGCAGCAGGCCCAGCACGACGACGAGCAGCAGGTCGAACAGGATGAGCACGTCGCGCTCGACGTCGATGCCGCTGGTCGTCCACGCGACGGCGACCAGGAACGCCACCAGGGTGGCGGCGAACAGCGGGGTGAAGACCCGGGTCAGCACCGGGGCCATGTTCTCGATGACGCTCTGCTTCGCCTCCACCAGCCACGCCGACACGACGACCGCCGCCATCCCGCCGCACGGCAGCAGCCACGAGCTGATGAAGCCCTCGGCGTCGATGCCGATGGCCCGGAAGGTGCCGGCGGTGAAGGCCGTGAGCACGCCACCGCCCAGGGCGAGGAGGCTGAAGTAGATCACCCACTCGCCGGTGAACCGGATGAAGTCCATCCGACGCCGCTCGGAGCGCCAGTCACCGCCCACGTAGGCGACGCCGACGACCAGCCACAGCGCGAGCGGCAGGTGGATCGCCGTGAGCCCGAAGGACTGCGAGTCCGCGGCGAGCGGGTACGCGTTGGCGGCGACCGCGCCGAGGGCGAACAGCGCCGCGAGCGCCCCGACGACGCGGACGCCGACCCGGCGCTGCCAGGCGAAGTACGCGGCCAGCGCCGGCAGCGCGAAGAGGCTCAGGTTGCGGGCGTAGAAGGCGGTGTCGTCGTCGGCCAGGTCGAGCCCGAACCAGCTCGGCACCTTGATCGCGAGCGCCGCGAGGGCCGCGCAGAGCACCATGACGGGCAGTTCGCGCCGGGTGCGGGCGGCGGCGGGCGCGTCCGGCTCCCCGGGCAGCACGAGTTGCTTCCACAACCGCTCGGAGTGCTCGCGGGCGAACTCCCGCGACAGCTCGTCAAGGCTGCCCATGCGCTTGACGGCGATGAGGAACGCCTCGTCGGTGCGCAGGCCCGCCTCGGTCAGCTCGGTGATCCGGCTGCGCAGGTGGTCCTCCAGCTCCTCGGTGTCGGCGTGGTGCAGCTCCCGGCGGCGGCGCGTGTAGGCCCGCCACTGCGCGATCTGGCTCTCCAGGTCGCTGTCGCTGTCGAGGGTCATCGTCCCGCCTCCCAGGCCGGCGCCACGATCGGGTTGATGGAGCGGGTCGTGTTCCAGACGCCGCGCAGGGCGTCGACGACCGCGGCCCACTGGCGGTGCTGCTCGACCAGCTCGGCCCGGCCCTGGTCGGTGATGCGGTAGTACTTGCGGCGACGCCCCCCGGGCGGGGTCTGCCAGTACGACTCGACGTGCCCGAGCCGCTCCAGGCGGTGCAGCAGCGGGTAGAGCAGCCCTTCGGTCCATTCGAGCTGCCCGCCCGACAGGTCGTTGACCTGCTTGAGGATCGCGTAGCCGTAGCTCTCGCCCTCGGCGAGGATCCCCAGCACGAGCGGCGTCGCCGAGGCGGCGACGAGGTCCTTGGTGATGTGCATCCGACCCCCTATCCCTAGAACTGCAATGCATAGTAGTTCTAGGTAAAGCGGCCCCGCAATCCCCTCGGCGGGGCCGCCCCGCCCGGTCGGAGTTTGCCGTTCCGGCAACTTCTCTTGTCGACTCGGCCGGGTGCGCGGCACGGTGGGCGCACGACGAGCGGAGGAGGCGCGCGGTGGACGAGGCGTACGACGTGGTGGTGGTCGGCGGGGGCGCGGCCGGGCTGAGCGGGGCCCTGGCCCTCGCCCGGGCACGGCGGTCGGTGCTGGTGGTGGACGCCGGGCAGCCGCGCAACGCCCCGGCCGGGCACGTGCACAACTACCTGGGCCGGGAGGGCACCCCGCCGGCCGAGCTGGTGGCGGCCGGGCGCGACGAGGTGACCCGCTACGGCGGCGAGATCGTCGCCGGCCGGGTCGAGGCGGCGGCCCGGGAGGGCACCGGCTTCGTGGTCACGCTGGACGGCGGGCGGGAGGTGCGGGCGCGGCGGCTGCTGGTGGCGACCGGGCTCGTCGACGAGCTGCCCGACGTGCCGGGGCTGGCCGAGCGGTGGGGGCGCGACGTGCTGCACTGCCCGTACTGCCACGGCTGGGAGGTCCGGGACCGGCGCATCGGCGTCCTGGCCACCGGGCCGACGGCCGTGCACCAGGCGGAGCTGTGGCGGCAGTGGAGCCCGCACGTGCTGCTCCTGCTGCACGACGCGACGCTCGCCGCCGAGGACGCCGAGCGGCTCGCCGCCCGGGAGATCACCGTCGTGGCGGGCCCGGTCGCGGCGGTCGAGGTCACCGACGACACCCTGACCGGCGTACGGCTGGCCTCCGGCGAGGTCGTCGCGCTCGACGCGGTGGTCGTCGCGCCCCGGTTCACCGCCCGCGCCGCGGTGCTGGAGTCGCTGGGGTGCAAGCCGGTCGACGTCGAGTTCGGCGGGCAGGTGATCGGCAGCCAGGTGCCGGCCGACCCGACCGGGGCCACCGCCGTGCCCGGGGTGTGGGTCGCGGGCAACGTGGCCGACGTGCGCGCCCAGGTCGTCTCCTCCGCCGCGGCGGGCCTGACCGCCGGCGCGGCGGTCAACGCCGACCTCGTCGCCGAGGAGGGCCGGGCCGCCGTCGACGCCTACCGGGAGCGGCTGCGGACGATGTTCGAGGAGGCCGCCTGGGAGGAGCGCTACCGCGCCCGGCCGACGGTGTGGAGCGGGCGACCGAACCCCCAGCTCGTCGCGGAGGTGACCGGGCTGCCGGCGGGCCGGGCGCTCGACGTCGGCTGCGGCGAGGGCGCCGACGCCGGCTGGCTCGCCGGGCGGGGCTGGCGGGTCACGGCGGTCGACATCTCCGCCACCGCCCTGGAGCGGGCCGCCGCCCACGCCGCGGCGGCGGGCCCCGAGGTCGCCGACCGCATCGAGTGGCTGCGCGCCGACCTGCGCGTCCGGCCGCCGGCCGAAGGCGCGTACGACCTGGTGTCGGCGCAGTTCATGCACCTGCCGGGCGCGGCGCGGCGGGAGCTGTTCGGGCGGCTCGCCGCGGCGGTCGCCCCGGGCGGGACGCTGCTGATCGTCGGGCACCACCCGCGCGACCTGCGCACCACCGCCCACCGGATGCACTTCCCGGACGCGATGTACACCGCCGAGGAGGTCGCCTCGGCCCTCGACCCCGCCGCCTGGCAGGTGCTGACCACCGAGACCCGGGCCCGGAACACGGTCGACCCGGAGGGCCGCGAGGTCACCATCCACGACGCCGTCCTCGTCGCCCGCCGCCGGGGGTGACCGGCCCCGCCCGGTGCGCCGTACGCGCACCGGGCAGGGCCCGGCGTCAGGCTCGGGCCGTCAGCCCCCTCAGGCGCGGGAGCAGGGGCTGCCGTTGAGGGTGAAGGCCGCCGGCGCGGCCGAGTCGCCGGTGTGGTTGGCCTGGAAGCCGATGGACACCGACCCGCCGGGCGGGATCGCCGCGTTGTAGCTGACGTTGGTGGCGCTGACCTGCCCGCTGGTCGGGGCGTAGGTGGCGTTCCAGCCGCCGGTGATGCTCTGCCCGGCCGGCAGGGTGAACGCCAGGGACCACCCGTTGATCGCCGAGCTGCCCGTGTTGGTGATCGTGATGTCCTCGGTCAGGCCCGTGCTCCACGCGTTGACGGTCGCGCCGACCCGGCACCCGGCCGCCGGCGGGCCCGTCGTGGGCGGCGGGGTGGGCGAGGGCGGGGTGGGCGGCGGGGTCGTGGTGGGGGGCGGGGTGCTGCCCGGGCCGCTGACCCGGTAGACGACCGTGCCGTGGCTCGGGACGCTGGCCGAGATCGTCCCGTTGGTGGTGGTGCTGGTGCCGTTGGTCCACGCGTCGCGCAGGGTGAGGGTGCCGGGGCTCATGCCGATCGCGGAGGCCGTGATCGAGACCGTCGTGGTCGCGCTGCCCTGGTTGAACAGCGCCACCGCCACGTCGCCGTCGGCCAGCTTCTTCGCCAGCACCCGACGGGTGCCGTCGTTGGACACCTGCACCCCCTGGAGACCGAGGGGGTCCTGGTTGATCGCGATCAGGTTCTGGTTCTTGAGGATCGTCTGCGTCGCCGCGTTCATCGACCGGATGTCGTTGCCCGCGATCAGCGGCGACGCCATCATCGCCCACATCGCGAAGTGGCTGCGCATCTCCGTGTCGGTCATCCCGCCCCGGCCGACCTCCATCATGTCCGGGTCGTTGAACGCCCCCGGCCGGGCGTACGACGCCAGCGGCACGGTCACGTTGATGATGTTCTGGATCCCCATCGGGTAGCCGTTGGTCTGCCCGGTGTTCCACGCGTTGGTGATGTCCTCCGTGGTCCGCCACATGTTCGCCACGTCGCCCCAGTTGCGCTGGGGACCCGTCTTCGCGTGGATGCTGTTCGGGTTGATGCTGTAGACGATCGGCCGGCCGGTCGCCGCCAGCGCGTCGCGCATCTTCGCGAACGTCGCGACCTGGTCGTTGATCGAGCCCTCCGGGGAGCACCAGTCGTACTTCAGGAAGTCGACCCCCCAGGCGGCGAACTGCCGCGCGTCCTGGGCCTCGTGCCCGCGGCTGCCGGTCGCCCCCGGGTAGCCGCCGAAGTACTGCGCGCAGGTCTTGTCCACCGGCACCTGGTAGATGCCGAACTTGAGGCCCTTGCCGTGGATGTAGTCCCCCAGCGCCTTCATCCCGCTGGGGAAGCGCCCCGGATCGCCCTGGAGGTTGCCGGCGGAGTCCCGGTTGGGGTTGAACCAGCAGTCGTCCACCACCACGTACTGGTAGCCCAGGTCCCGCATGCCGGTGCTGACGATCGCGTCCGCCATCTGCCGGATCAACGTCTCGTTGATGTTGCAACCGAACGTGTTCCAGCTGTTCCAGCCCATCGGCGGGGTGCGGGCCACCCCGTTCTCCAACGCCTGGCCCGCCGGGGCGTACAGACCCACGGCGGCGCCGACCAGCAGGGACCCGGCCGCCAGGGCGGTCACCCACCGGCGGCGGGAAGTGGCACGTCTCATCGTTGTCTCCTCTTCGGCGGCGGAGCCGACCGCCGCGGACGCCGGACCGGGCACCCCGGGCCGGATAACTATCGGCGTCTATGTTATCGATAACAGCACCGCCACCGGGGCACCCGCTCCCCGACCCCGCCGACCCGGACCGCCCCGCCACAACCCGGCGACTGACCGGCGGCGGACCGGCGGCGGCGCCCGGTGGGTGTGACGTGCCTCACTGCGTTTGGGAAACCGGGGCGGCACCGGGGATCGTCTTGCCTGTTGTGAGACAGAGCTTGGAGACCCTCGACGAGGGTGCGCTGCTGCGCCGCGTCGCCCGGGGCGACCGGCGGGCCTTCGACGAGCTGTACCGCCGCACGTCGCCCTGGTTGACCGCCCGGCTGCGGCGACGCTGCTCAGACGACGACGTGGTTGCCGAGGTGCTCCAGGACACCTACCTCGCGGTGTGGCGGTCGGCCGCCAGCCAGGCCCAGCACTCGGGCGGCGGCAGCGCCGTCGGCTGGCTCTGGACGATCGCCGCGCACCGGCTGGTCGACGCGTTCCGCGCCCGCGCCCGCGCCGCCCGGGTCCCGGCGGTGCAGACCTTCGCCACCGTCGCGCCGGCCGCCGAGGAGGAGGCGCTGGCCGGCGGGATGGACGCCGACCTGGAGCAGGCCCTGCTGGCGCTGCCGCCCAACCTGCGCCGGGTGCTGCGCGCCATGGTGCTCGACGGGCTGACCACGCGGGAGACCTCGGTGCTGCTCGGCATGCCGGAGGGCACCGTGAAGACGTACGCGCGGCGGGCCCGCATCGCGCTCCGGGAGGCGCTGTCATGACCGACCACCCCACCCCCGCCCTCCTCTCGCGGTACGCCACCGGCGACGACGGCGTCGACGACGTCACCGTCTGGGCCGTCGAGGCGCACCTGGAGTCCTGCGCCGGATGCCGGGCGCTGCTGGCCGGCGCGGTCGACCCGGCCGCCCGGCAACTGCTGGACCGGGTGGCCGTCGGGATCGCCGCCGGCCTCGACGCCGGGCCCGGACCGGTGCGTCGTCGGCGGCTGCGGCGCACCGGTGTCGCCGCGCGGCTCCTGCCCTGGCTGGCCACGGCCACCGCGCTGGTGCTCGTCGCGGTCCTGCTGGAGATGGTGTCGGACCGGATGCCGTCCCCGGTGCTGCTGGTCGCGCCGCTGGCGCCGCTGCTGATGGTGGCCGCCGCGTGGAGCCGACGCACCGATCCGGCCTGGGAACTGATCGCCACCACGCCCCGCGCCGGGCTGTCGCTGCTGCTGCGCCGGGCCCTGGCGATCCTGACGGCGGTCGTCCCGGTGCTGGCCGTGGCGGGCTGGTGGACCGGGCACGCGCCGGCGGTGTGGCTGCTGCCGTGCCTGGCCTTCACCGCGGGCGCCCTGGCGCTGGGCGGGCTGGTCGGGGTGGACCGGGCGGCGCTCGGCCTGGCGGTCGCCTGGTCCGCCGGCGTGATCACCCCGAGCCTGGTCGGCCAGGAGCTGCCGATCCTCCTCGAGAACCGTAGCTGGCCCGGCTGGGCGCTGGCCACCGTCGCGCTGAGCGCGGCGGTGCTCCTGCGGGCCACCGACCACAGCCGGCTGCGCGCCGACCGGAGCTGACCGGCCCGGGCGGCACCGGCGACCCCGGCCGCCCGGGCCGGCGCCACCCTTCTCCGTCGGCGGACACCGCCGACGACACGACGAACGGAGAGATGATGATGCGTGCCGTCAGCGCGGCGGAGACCGCACCGACCACGTACGCGTGGACCGTACACGCCGACAACCTGGCGGTCCGCGCCGGCCGACGCCTCGCGGTCAACGGGCTCGACCTGGCGCTGGGCACCGGTGTGCACGGGCTGCTCGGCCCGAACGGCGCCGGCAAGACCACCCTGATGCGGGCGCTCGCCACCGTGGTGAAGCCCGCCGGCGGGCGGCTCGACCTGCTGGGCGAGGACGTCAGCGGCCGCGCCGACCTGCGTCGGGTCCGCCGCAGGCTGGGCTACCTGCCGCAACACTTCGGCTTCTACCCGCGCTTCACCGTCCGGGAGTTCGTCGAGTACATGGCCTGGCTCAAGGAGATGCCGAAGGCCGACATCCCCGGCGCGGTCCAGCGGGCCGTCGACCGGGTGGGCCTGACCGACCGGGCCGACGCCCGGATGAAGACGCTCTCCGGCGGCATGGTGCGCCGCGCCGGGATCGCCCAGGCGATCGTCAACGACCCGGAGCTGCTGCTGCTCGACGAGCCGACCGTCGGCCTCGACCCCGAGCAGCGGCTCGACTTCCGCGAGTTGCTCCGCGACATCGGGTCGGACAGCTGCGTGCTGGTCTCCACCCACCTGGTCGAGGACGTCGCCGTGGCCTGTAGCGACGTGGTGCTGGTCCACGAGGGCCGGCTGGTGTGGCAGGGCACCACGGCGCAGCTCGCCGCGCAGGGCGGCACCGGCGACGCCGGGGACAGCGCGGCCGAACGCGGCTACTCGGCGCTGCTGCGCACCCACCGGGAGCAGGTGGCGGCATGACCGGGCGGATCATGCGGATCGAGGTACGCCGCTCGGCGGTCCCCGGCATCGCCCTGCTGCTGGTGATCGTCGGCGCCGCGCTCATGCTGACCGTCACCGGCGGGTACGCGGGGCGGTGGACGCAGTTGGCGGTGTACGCCCGGTCCACGCTGATGATGCTGATGCCACTGGCGCTGGCCGGCGGCGCCTGGCTGGGACGCCGCGACCGGCGGCACCGGGTCGACGAGCTGTTCGGCACCACCGTCCGGCCCCGGTGGCGGCGCAGCCTCCCGCTCGCCGCCGGATACGCGCTCGCGCTGGTCGCCGTCTACCTGCTGACGTTCCTCCTCGGGATCCCCTGGGTGGCGCCGAGCGCCGGATACTTCCCCGTCTCGACGATCCCGATCACCGCGGTCGGCGCGCTCG
The DNA here is from genome assembly GCF_029581295.1 of Micromonospora sp. WMMD712. NCBI lineage: Bacteria > Bacillati > Actinomycetota > Actinomycetes > Micromonosporales > Micromonosporaceae > Micromonospora > Micromonospora sp. WMMD712. Next base: position 5,118,601 of record NZ_CP120743.1, on the reverse strand, counting down.
CGCTGGTCGCCGCCGGCTGGCTGGGCATGGCCGCCGGCCGGGCGGTGCCCCGGGTGGCCACCGCCCCCGTCCTCGCGGTGGTCGCGTTCGCCGTGCTGACCTTCGTGCCCGACTACGTCTCGATGTCCGGCTACGACGAGAACTTCACGAAGGTCCGGCCCGACCCGGCGGCGCTGCTGCTGGCCCCCGGCATCAATTCGTTGAACGACTTCATGACGATCCCGTCGTCGGTCAGCCTGCTCCAGGCGCTGTGGCTGGCGGCCCTCGCCGCGACCGGGCTGCTGCTGCTCGGCGCGGTCGGCCGCCGCGCCGTCGCGCTGGCCGTGCTGCCGGCCGTGGTCGGTGCCGCCGTCGCCGTGCCGTTGCTGCCCACCGGCGGATACTCCGGGTCGGCCGTGCTCGATCCGGCCGCCGTCGAGCTGGTCTGCGACGACGACGGCCCGCAGGTCTGTGTGACCCGGGCGCACGCCGCGCTGCTGCCCGAGGTCGTCGGCCCGGCCCGGGAGGCGCTGGCCCTCATCGACGCGAAGCTGCCCGGCACCGCACCCACCCGCGTGGAGGAGGGCCGGCAGCTGGTCGACAACACGGTCCGGGCGGACGCGAGCCACGTCCGCGACGACGGAACCCTGGTCTTCGACGCCCTCTCGATCGGCTGGACCGGCTTCTCCGACGTCTCGCCCGAGGAACTGTCGGCAGCGCTGCTCGACGCCGCCTGGTGGCGGGAGTGCGAGACCGAGCACCCGACCTTCCTGGCCCGTGCGGTCGCCGTCGCCTGGCTCACCGGCGGGCAGCCGGACCTCGGTCGGGGGTCGACGGCCCCCGAGGAGCGGGAGAAGGCGGACACCGCCCTGCGGGAGCTGCGGAAGCTGCCCTCCGACGAGCAGCGCAAGCGGGTGCAGGCGGCCCGGGCCGCCGCGCTCGGCTGCGAGATCGACCGGTTCCACTCGCTGCTGTTCCTGGCGCAACCGTGAGGTGGCTCCGGCTGTACCTGCGGGCCCGCCGGGTCCCCCTGGCGCTGGCCGGCACGATCTGCGCGATCGGGTCGCTCTGGGCGAGCTGGCCGCACTTCTCCGACGGGCAGACCGTCAACGCCCGGGTGGTCAGCGTCGCCGCGCTGATCGCGGCGGTCGCCGTCGGCACCACGCTCGGCGGCGCCGACGACGCGCTCGACCACACCGCGTCGGTCAACTGGCCCGCCCGCCGCGCCGGGCACGTGCTGGCGGCCGCCGCCGCGGTCGTCGCGCTGCTCCTGGTCAGCACGCTCACCGACGTGCGGTTCGAGCCGCTGGGCGTGGTGGCGCGCAACACCGCCGGGCTGCTCGGGCTCACCGCGCTCGGCGCCGCGCTGCTGGGCGCCGCGCTGTCCTGGATCGCCCCGCTGATCTGGACCCTCGTCGCGCTCCTGCCGTGGCTGGGCCCGAGCGACCAGGTGCGGTTGCAGATCGCCGCCTGGCTGGTCCAGCCGGCCGGCACCACCGCCGCGACGGCCTGCGCGACGCTCCTCGCGGTGGTCGGGCTCGTCGCGTACGCCCTGCGGGGGTGCCCCCGTCGCCCGGCCGCGGAGACGGCCCCCGACCGGTGACGTGGCCCGCTCCCGGTCGGGCGGCCGGATGCGGGCCGGGCCGCGTCGGGGCGGAGATCGCCCCGACGCGGCCCGGGTGGAACCGACGTCAGCTCAGCTGACGGTCACCGAGATGGTGGTGGGCGGCTGCTGGAGCTGCCCGTAGTTGTCGACCGCCCGCACCGAGATGGTGTAACTGCCCGCCGGCACCACCGGCGACGTGTAGGCGAAGTTCGACCCCGGCGAGCCCGGGCTGGTGAGGAACGTGGCGATCCACGGGGCGGAGCCGCCACCGAACGTGCCGGAGGAGCTCATCCCCTGGCCCGCGCCGTTGACGATCTGCACCTCCACCTTCGACATGCCGACGTCGTCCACCGCGCGCCCGGTCACCACGATCCGCGAGTCGCCGAAGACCGCGCCGTTGGTCGGGCTGAGGCTCGGCTCCAGGCGCGGGTCGAGGTCGCCCGGGTAGACGAGGTACTTGGCGGTGGCCCCGGAGGTCGAACTGTCCTGCTGGCCCGACGTGTCGACGGCCCACGCCTCGACGCTGTACTCGCCCTTGGTCGGCAGGTCGATCGACAGGGTGAAGGCGGTGCTCTTCGCGCCGGGCGCGGCGAGCGTGGCGTTCACCGTGGCGAAGCTCGCCGCCATCGTGCCGTTGGGCTGCACGTAGCGGCCGGTGTCCAGGTCGCGCAGCGCCACCCGGACGGCCTGCACGCCCTTGTCGTCGGTCGCGGTGCCGGCCAGGTCGAGGTGCAGCTGCTCGACGTTCTGGTCGGTGCCGGTGAAGTTCAGCTTGCCGTTCGGGAAGGCGTCGCCCGGCACCTGGGCGGTGACGCTCAGCTTGCCCAGGTTGGCGTTCGTCGTGACCAGGCCCAGGTTGTCGGTGGCGCGCACCCGGAAGTCGTAGATGCCCGGGGTGAGCGACGCCGTGGTGAACGACCAGTTGTACGACGCGGCGTTGAGGTTCGTCGGCGACACCCGGTGGTACGCCGCGACCGCGTCCGCGCCCCACGTGCCGTCGGCGGCCAGCGACTCGCGGGTGGTGGTGTTGCGCAGGTAGACCTCGACCGACTTCAGGGTGCCGTCGTCGCTGGCGGTGCCGGAGAAGGTGACCGGGCTGCCGGGGGCGACCGTGATCGGCGCGGCGGCGGTGGGCGGGTTCATCGCGGCGGGCGCGGTGATGGCCACCGTCGGCGCCACCCCGTCCTCCGCGATGATCCAGTCGCGGACCTCGCCCTTGAGGTCGGCCTGGCCGGCGGTGTCGATGGCGGTGGCGGTCATCCGCCACTCGCCCTCGGTCGGCAGGGTCACCTCGACCTGCCAGGTGGTCGACACCGCGCCGATCACGTCCGGCTCGGTGCGGAACGTGTTGTAGACCGGCGCGACCGTGCCGTCGTCCTGGAGGTAGTGGTTGTCCGGGGTGCGGAACGAGTAGGTCAGCGCCTCGACGCCCTTGTCGTCGGTGGCGGTGCCGGTGGCCACGAAGGTCTTCGTGGCGAGCAGGCCGGCGGCCGGCGCGCTGATCTTCGTCGTCGGGGGCAGGTCGTCGAAGCTGAACGTCTCGATCTTCTTGACGGCCTTCGTCGCGTCGGTCTCGCTGCTGGTGCGACCGAACGTCTTCGCCTGGATCTGGTATTCGCCGACGGGCAGCGAGACGGCCAGCGACCACATGGTCGAGGTGGCGTTCGGGCTGGCCAGGGTCGACACGATGACGGCGGACGAGCCCCACGTCTTCAGGTCCGGCTGGAGGTACTTCTTGGAGCCGCGGTTCTGGATCTCGACCTGCACCTTCTTGACGCCGGACGGCGCGGTCGCCTGGCCCTCGATGGTGAACGAGCCGTTGGCGGGCTTCACCCGGCCCTCGATGGGCGTGTCGATCGTCGTCTCCACCGCCGAGGGCGCCGGCACCCGGCCCAGGTCGAAGAAGCCGACCCGGCCCACCGTCTGGCCGCCCTTGGTGTTGCCGTCGCCGCCGACGAAGAGGCCGCGCGGGGTGGCCAGCATCGCCTTCTCGCCCTCGTAGGAGCTGGAACCCGGGTTCCACTCCAGGGCGGTGCCCGTCGCCGGGTCGAGCGCGCCGAGGTGGTCGCGGCGGACCACCTGGTCGCCGAGGCCGTAGCCGCTGAGGCCCTGGCCCGTGCCGTACCCGACGTTGTCCAGGCCCGGCCACGGGACGTTGGCGGTCGGCGACTCCTGCCAGCTGAAGTGGCCGCCGACGTACACGGCCGCCTCGGTGACGGCGACCGAGTAGATGCTGTCGAAGTGCCGGGAGATCCAGATCGGCTCGACGTTGTCGCCGCCGGCCACCGGGAACGCCATGGCGGTGTCGTTGATCGGCGGGCGGTCGCCGCCCGAGCCGCTGGTGACCACGAAGTACGAGTCGTCCGGCGCGATGTCGCCGCCGAAGGCCCGCTGGATGCCGCCGACGAACGAGAGGTTGTCCTCCCACAGCCGGGTGCGCCACGGCAGCAGGGTCTTGGCGGCGGTGTCGATCAGGCCGACGCCGTAACGGTCCTGGCCGGCGATCTGCCGGCCGGTGTGGACGACCATCAGCTTCGCGCCGTCGTGGGTCAGCTTGAGCTGCTGCACGGTGAGCATGCCGCCGACGCCGATGCCGCCGGACAGTTGCAGGTCGAAGCCGGTGTCCACCGCTCCCGTGGTCGGGTTGAGCGCCGCCAGGCCGGTGCGGTTCGTGCTGTTGATCTTGGTGAACTGGCCGCCCACGTACACCGCGTCGTTGGTCACGGCCAGGGCGGTCCCGCGGCCGTTGCCCTGCGCGGTGAAGCCGGCGACCGGGGCGCCGGTCACCGGGTCGAGCCGGGCGACCTTGCGCTTGGTGAGCCCGCCGACCGTGTTGAACGTGCCGGCCACGTAGAGCGCCGAGCCGTCGGGCGACGCCTCGACCGACTCGACGGCCCCGTCGAACGTCGGCCGGAAGGCGGTGTCCACCTTGCCCGTGTCGATGTTGTACGACGCCAGCCACCGCTGCGCCAGCGCGGTCTGCCCGACGTTGGCGATCCCGGTGAACGAGCCGGCGATGAAGACCCGGTTCCCGATCACCTCGATGTCGGTGACCTCACCGTCGGTGATCCTCGGGACGTCGTTGCGCGGTGCGCTGGGCACCAGCCCGGTGTGCCCCGGCCTTTCCACGACGAGCGCCTTGGCGGCGAGGCCCGCCTGCCAGGCAGACACCGCCGCGATGACCGGTTGGCCGATCAACACGACAGTCCCGGCCACCAGACCCGCGATGACGCGGCTCCGAACACGCATCGAGACAACCCCCTGTAAGCGCCCGCATCGCGCCACCGGGTCGGCCCCGGCAGCGTCCACCCGCCGGCATGCCGAGAACACCGTAGGAGGCGAAAACGCCTCACCACCCCGTGCCTCGCCGGAATCCGGCCGATCGCTATCAGACATGATCCCGGCGGCGGAACCCACCACCATCGGAGCGAATCTCACTCCACCGAACGGATCGGCCGGCGGTTACGTTCCGTGCTGACCCCGCTCCGGGACCGGCCTCAGGCCCTGCTCAGCCGGGCGTAGACGTCGCCGGAGCGGCCCGCCGGGCGGAACCGCTCCAGCAGCCGCACCAGCCCGGCCGCGTCGAGCCACTCCTCGCTGGCGTAGCGCATCGTCTCCACCGGCGAGTAGTTGTAGCGGTACCCGCCGGCCATGCCGCCCAGCCGGTCCACGATCTCCAGCGCGGCGAGGGCCGCGTCGTGGGCCGGGGGAAGGTACTCGAAGGACAGCGCGGGCAGGGGCCGGCTGAGCCCCGACAGCACGTCCACCTCGAAGCCCTCGACGTCGATCTTGCAGAACGCGGGCACGCCGTGCGCCGCGACGAGGTCGTCGAGGGTCACCACGTCGACCTCGACGGACCGGTCCCAGCGGACCCGGGAGAAGCTGTCGTCCGCCGTGACCGACTCGATCCAGTCGGTCGACATGGTCGAAACCGTCGGGGTGGCGGTGGACAGGGCGAGCCGCGCCCGGCCGGCGTCCGCGCCGACGGCCTCGGGCACGATCGTCACGTCCGGGTCCCGGCCGAAGAACAGGCGCAGGGCCCGCAGACAGTCGGGTTGCGGCTCCACCGCCACCACCCGCGCGCCCAGCCGCCGCCAGGTGCGCACCCGGCCGCCGACGTGGGCGCCGATGTCGAAGCCGACGTCCCCGGGCCCGAGGAACTCCCGGTAGAGCTCCAACGCCCGGCGGTGCTTGTGCGGTTGGCCGTGGTAGATGGCCAGTGAGCGGGTGAGCCCCCAGGCCCGGCGCAACGTCCGCCGTCCGGGCCGCGGGTCGCTGGTCATGGTGGTCCTCCCGTCGCCCCGCCACCGGGACACCTCGGATCGTCGACGCCGCGCCCGTCGCCCCGCCGCCCGGCCGGACGCCGCACGGCGCTGACGATGACTACGCGGGCAGCGGCGAAACGGTTCATCCACCCACGGGATGCCCGCCGGTCCACGAAGAGGTGAGAGGGGAACCCTGCTATGCCGAATGCGTTAACAGGGGGCCCTTCCTTACCGGCCCAGCAGCCGCCTGGCCACCCGGCGCAGGCGGTTGCGTACGCGCTGGTGCAGGGCGGGCTTCTTCTTCGCGGCGGGGACGACCCGTGCCGGCGGGGCCCCGTCGGCGGCGCACCGGAAGGTCAGCGGGAGCCGCGTGTCCTCGGTCCACCCGTTCTCGGTGAGGCGGGCCTTGAGCAGCCAGGTGCCCTCGGTCCGGCCCCCGTTGAGGGTGGCGAAGTCGACCGTGGCGGTGGCGTGGTGCACGAGATGCACCCGCCCCGGCCCCGCGTCGGGGACCGGTTCGTCCTCGACCCGGAACTCGACCGGCAGGAAGCACTCCTCGCCGCCCTCCTTGCGCCGGGCCACCACGTCGAGCCGGGTCATGGCCCGGCGGGCGGTGACGTCGAGGACCTCCGGGTCGAGGTCGACGGGCAGGACGATCTCGTAACGCCCGTCGGAGGCGGTGAGGGTCACCGGCTGGTCGCCGGACGCGAGGTGCGCGGTGACGTCGACGGTGAGGACCGTCCCGTCCACCCGGTGCCCGTCGACCCGGGCCCGGACCCGGACGCCCGCCTCCCACTCGGCGAGCTCGCGCAGCCCGGCGAGGTCGTCGGCCGCGGCGAGGGCCGTGATCGCCCGTTGCAGCGGCGGGAGCCCGGCGGCGACACCCGGCGCGAAGCGCTCCCGGATGATCTTGCCGCACTCCAGCGCCACCTGCTCCACCCAGTCGGCCGGCTCGCCGAGGAACCGCTTGCCGCGCAGCCGGCTGACCATCTCGTTGCGCAGCCAGCGCCGGTGCAGCCTGTCGCGCAGCGGCCCCGGCTCCGTGTGCGCGTCGACGACGTCCAGCACGTCGCGCAGGTTGGCGTAGTAGCCCGCCGGGTCCAGCCCCTGCGCCGTCACGTTGCCGGCGTCCTGCCGGCGGATGTGGTGGTAGCAGACGTAGTTCGACAGCACGGAGGTGCGCTTGGACAGCAGGAAGGCCCGCACCACGAAGAGGTGGTCCTCCAGCCGGCGCTTCTCCTCCACGAAGCGGATCTCGTGCCCGTCGAGGAAGGACCGGCGGAACAGCTTGTGCGCCGTCAGGCTGTCGATCAGCGGCGCGTTGTCCAGCGTGGCGTCGGGGCGGTCCCGGCGGAACAGCTCACGCGGCACCGAGCGCCCGTGGCCGGCCATCTTGCCGATCACGATGTCCGCGTCGTTCTCGACGGCGTACGCGTAGAGACGCTCCAGCGCCTCGTCGCCGAACCAGTCGTCGTCGTCGGAGAAGAAGACGTACTCGCCGCGGGCGTTGGCCACGCCGACGTTGCGCGGCCGCGACGGCCAACCGGAGTTCTCGATGTGCACCACCCGGATGTGCGGGTGCTCGGCGGCCAGCTCGTCCAGCCGGGCCCCGGTCGAGTCGGTGGAGCCGTCGTCGACGAAGACCGCCTCGAACTCCCCCGGCGGCAGCGACTGGCGCAGCAGCGAGGCGATCAGCCTCTCGATGTGCGGGCCCGAGTTGTAGGCCGGCACCACCACGCTGACTTTCGGAGCATTCGTACTGGCGGTCATCGTCTTCTTCCCCGTCGGGTCCGTGAACCGGTGTCTGCACAACCGACGAACATCATGGACCCGGAGGCGCACCCTGCGGTGCCCCACGTGTGTCCACGCCGTTACGCCGGTCGACCCGTCCCGCTGCCCCTGGACTTGCCTCGCCCCGGCCGGAACACGGAACACGGTAGCGGTCCGGACGACGGCGGGTGAGCGCCCCCCTGCCGCCCGGGCCGCCCGGCCGGACCGCGATTGTCATCAGGTGAGGTGATTGGGCGTGTCCGACCGGGGAAGTCCAGTGGTGTACCACCGGCCCCGGAGGAAAGGGATGCGGCCGTGACCCACGACCAGTACGACAGGCAGGACCCCCAGGAGCAGTTTCCCGCCCCCGACGAGCAGACCGGCGGACAGCAGTCGGCCCCCGGGCGGACCGGACGGATGCCCGACACCCCCGACCACGGCGAGGACAGCTACCGGGGCACCGGCCGGCTGACCGGCAAGCGGGCCGTGATCACCGGCGGGGACTCCGGCATCGGCCGCGCGGTGGCCATCGCCTTCGCCCGGGAGGGCGCGGACGTGCTGATCACCTACCTGCCGGAGGAGAAGGACGACGCCGAGGAGACCGCCCGCCTCGTCCGTGCCGCCGACCGCACCGTGGTCACCGTGCCCGGCGACATCCGCGAGGAGGAGCACTGCGCGGAGATCGTCCGGCGGGCCGTCGACGAGCTGGGCGGGCTGGACATCCTGGTGAACAACGCCGCACACCAGATGGCGCAGGAGGGCGGCATCACCGACATCACCACCGAGCAGTTCGACCGGGTCCTCAAGACCAACCTGTACGCGCTGTTCTGGCTCTGCAAGGCCGCCGTGCCGCACCTCGCGCCCGGCTCCACGATCATCAACACCGCGTCGATCCAGGCGTACCAGCCCTCCCCGCAGCTGCTCGACTACGCCACCACCAAGGCCGGCATCGTCAACTTCACCAAGGGGCTGGCGCAGAACCTGGCCGACCGGGGCATCCGGGTCAACTGCGTGGCGCCGGGGCCGGTCTGGACGCCGCTCATCCCCGCCACCATGCCGGAGGAGGCCGTCGAGTCGTTCGGCCAGGACGTCCCGCTGGGCCGGGCCGGCCAGCCGGCCGAGCTGGCCCCCGCGTACGTCTTCTTCGCCTCGCAGGAGTCCAGCTACGTCACCGGCGAGGTGCTCGGGGTGACCGGCGGCAAGCCGCTGGCCTGACCGCACCGACGCCGGGCCGGGCTGCCCGCCCGGCCCGGCGTGGGGCGGACGGTCACCGGGTCCAGCGCCGGTGCAGCGCCCGCACGGACCCGAGGACCGCGAGCAGGAACACCCCGGTGATCGCCACGGTGAGCAGCCAGAACCGCCCGCCGCCCGCCGTCCAGAACGGGTCGGTGAACAGCGCCGGCCGGCGGTACCGGTTGAAGTCGACGTACGAGGCGACCGCCGCCAGCCCGAGCCGCGCCGGGAGCACCCCGGTCACCAGCCCGAAGAATCCCTTGAGCTCGAACAGCGTACCGTTGAGCGCCACCTGGAGGACGGCGAGCAATGTGCTCCAGGTGACCGCCCGCTCCAGGGTCGGCGAACGGGCCGAGATGAGCATGCCGAGCCCCATCGACGCCAGCATGGTGAGCAGGACGATCCCGTAGAGCATCGCGAACGGCGGGATTCCGTACCCGGCGGGCGGCAGCTCCCGCAGCTCGGCGAAGACCACGCTCACCACGGCGGCGAGGACGGCGCAGACGCCGCTGTACACGATCGCCTTCGACAGGACGATGGGCAGCGCCTCCACCCCGACCCGCCAGTCCCGCCGCAGCTTCTCCGAGTCGGCGACGATGTCCGGGTAGGTCAGCGAAGCCCCGGTCAGTGCCGCCACGGTGACCAGGATGGCCAGCACCGGCCCCAGCTCCGCGCCGGGTCGCAGCCCGGTGCCGGAGGCGGCGACGGCGAGCAGGGTGCACAGGAGCGGCACCCCCACCAGCACCGCCTGGGACACCCAGCCGCGCCGCCGGGTCAGGGTGAGCTGCCGGTGCAGCAGCGTGGGCAGCCCCGCCAGCCGCCACCGGGCGGGCGAGCCGGCACGGGCGGGGCTCGGCGCGCTCCTGCCACCGGGGCGTCCGGATCCGGCCGGCGGCTCGCGGTCCAGCTCCACCATCAGGTCGGCCCAGCTCTGGTGGCCGAGGGTGGCCAGCACCCGGTCGGGGGATCCGGCGTCCCGGATCCGGCCGCCCCGGGCGACGACCAGCACCCGGTCGACGAAGCCCAGGTGCTCGGTCGCGTGCGTCACGATCACCACCGTGCAGTGGTAGGTGGTGGCCACCGCCCGCAGGTCGGCCATGATCGCCCGGTCCTTGCCGGGGTCGAGACCGCTCGTCGGCTCGTCCAACAACAGGAGCTGGGGGCGGCCGACGAGTTCGAGGCCGATCGAGACGCGGCGGCGCTGGCCACCGGAGAGCTTCCGCACCGGCAGGTCCGCGAGGGCAGCCGGCTGGTCCAGCCCGAGCCGGCCGAGCACGTCGCCGACCCGGTCGGTCACCTCACGGGCGGAGGTGTCGGGCGCCGAGCGCAGCCGGGCCGCATAGGTCAGCGTCTCCCGGGCGGTGAGCGCCGGGAAGAGGTCCTCGTCGCCCTGCGGCACGTACCGCACCTGCCGACGGCGCAGCTCCGGATGGGTCCGACCGCCGCCGTCCGGGCCGAGCCGGACCGTGCCCTCGTCCTCGGCCAGCTCACCCATCAGCACCTTGATCAGCGAGGACTTGCCCGCGCCGGACGGCCCCACCACTGCCACGACCTGCCCGGGCGCGATGTCCAGGCTGACGTCGTCGAGGCGCTTGCGGCCCTGGTCGCCGTGCACGGTCACCCGGTCGAGCCGGATCGCGAGCCCGGTCTCGGTGGTCGGCCGACGCCGTGCCCCGGCATCCACCGGTCGCACGGCCCGCGGCGGGGTCGGCACCCGCGCCGGGTCCGGCAGCAGGTCCCGGCTCACCGTCACGACGGTCTGCCCGATGACGAAGACGTCGCCCTCGGACAGGGTCGCCGAGAGCTGCCGGACCCCGCCGACGGACAGCTCGCCGGAGATCCACCAGCGGCCCCGGCCGTCGATGCGGACCGTGGCGTGCCGGGCCCGCACGAGCGGATCGTCCACGGGGATGTCCGCGCCGGTGCCGGCCCGACCGATCACGTAGCGGCGCGCGCCGCGCGGCGGGGCCTCCTTCCGGCCGGGCCGCTGCGGGCGGGCGGCCGCACCGCCGGGGCCGGCCGGGCCGGGCGGATGGGACCTAGCCGCCGGGACGCGCGGCCGACGGGGGCCGGCGGGCACGTCCGAGGCGAGCCCGAGCACGGTGGGCCGGCCGTCGTGCAGCTCCTGCCGCACGTTCGTCACCGGCCCCCCGTCGATCCGCAGCACCCGGGCGGCGGGGACGTTGTCGGCGTGGAAGAACCACCGGCCCAGGATGGTGACGAAGTAGCCGAGCTGTCGGGACGGCTCGTCGTCAGCCGGGACCGGACTGATCTCCAGCCGGTCCTGGTCGCGCATCAGATAGTGCACCCGGTCCTCGGGAAGTTCCACGTCCCGCCCGTCGAGGGTGACGATCAGAGATCCCATCTCAGCGGCTCCCCACCGATAGCAGCAGCACCAGCACCACGAGCAGCGCCCCGAGGCCGAGCACGGGCAGCAGGGTCGGCCCGCGCCGCCCGGCGGGGCGCGCCGCCCCGGCCAGGGGCAGCCGGTGAACGCGCAGCCGTTGCGGCAGCACGGGCGGGCCGAGGGCCGGCCGGTACGCGTACCCGGGAGGCAGCCACCCCCGACGGCGCGCCGGGGATGGCAGCCGCGCCGGGGGCGGTGGCAGCAGGCCCGGCAGCTCGCCCCACCGCGCGCCGAGCGCGTCCCACGGCCCCGGGTCCGCCGGGTCGACCAGCAGCCTGCGCACCTGCGGCCGGCTCTCCGGCGGCACGGCGGCCAGCAGCGCGTCCCGGTCGGCCGTGCCCAGGTTCGTCACGTTCGGCACGTCCAACAGGACCCGGGCCACCACCGCCATCAGCTTCGTCAGGTCCGTGGCGACCGTCGGCTCGACGTCCGCCGGCACCACCTCGGCCATCAGGTCCGGGGCGGTCACCGGCGCGACCCGGCCCCAGTGCCGCGCCGACGTCATCGAGTCGCAGTCGACGAGGTGCACGGCGGGCCCGGGCCCGTCGAGGGTGAACAGCACGTTCTCCGGTTGCAGGTCGTTGACCACCACGTCCCGGGCGTGCAGCCAGCGGACCGCCCGGATCAGCCGGCCCAGCACGGCCAGCCGCACCCCCGTCGGCGCCCCGGGGCGGCCGGCCGTCCCGAGCAGCCCGTGCAGGGGGCGCGGGGTGCGCCGGCCGTCCCTGCGGCGCGTGAAGAAGCGGTCGGCGGCGGGCGGGACGAGCACCCCGGTGAGCCGGCCGCCGGCCCGCACCGCGTACCGGGGCCAGGCGGCGAGCCGGTCCAGCCGATCGCGTTCCGACGCGGGCAGCTCCCACCGCCAGCGGACCAGCAGCAGCAACGCCCGCTCGTCGATCAGCTCCCGGTGCTCCGGGCGGAAGCGCTTGTAGAGCTGGTCCTCCCCCTGGTGGCGATGCCAGTCGAGAACGGCGTTGCCGCCGCTGAGCAGGACGACGTCCGGGGCGTCGTGGCGCTGGAGCAGCTCCTCCTCCACCACGATCCCGGCCGGTGGCCGTTCACTGCTCATCGCCGGCCCCCTCGCCGATCCACACCGCAGCAGCCGACCGGTCGTCGGCCCAGTAGTCGTCGACGAAGCCGACGTGGTTGACGAAGTCCAGCCAGGACGGCGGGGTCCGCCATTCCCGGGCGAGCTGCCGCGCGAGCGGGGAGACGGTGGTGTCCAGGGCACCTGCGAATCCGTCGCTGCCCAGCAGCAGCACGGCTCCGGGCGGCAGGTCGTACGTGTGGGTCAGTGGCCGGACGTGGGTCGGCACGTCCCGGGTGGCGTTGTCCGCGCCGCCCCGCTCGTGGTGGATCGGCTCCCACCGGTCCGCGTACAGCGCCCACGCCTCGGAGTCGCCGACGCCGTGCACGGTGACCTGAGCCCCGTCGAACCGGGGCAGCACCTCGGCCACGACGAGGGTGCACGCCCCGTCGAGCCGGACCCCCTCGGGCAGGGCCCGCACCATGCCGTCGGCGATCGCCCCGAACAGCCGTTCGCCGTTGCCGGCGAACGTGATCCCCTCGGGACGGCTCGCGCACAGGTGCAGGGCGGCGTTCACCGCCTCGGCGGCCACCCGGCCCGAACGCGGCAGCGAGCCGAGCCCGTCGGCCACCGCGAGGTAGAGCGCCGAGCGGCCCTCGTCCCAGGCCGCACCGACGGCGTCCTGCCCTTCGGTGCCGAGGCCGGCGTGGGTCGCGCCGCGCAGGGTGGCGGCGCGGACGACCAACCGCACCGTCGGTCGGGGGCCTTCGGCCGTGCCGCACCAGCCGTGGAACAGCGAGCTGTGCCAGCCGCCGCCGGCGACCACCCGGGCGGGCAGCCGGGGTTCGGCCTCCCGCCCGCTCCGGGGCGGCGCCACGAGCAGCCGGTGCACGGCCGGCCGCTCGTCGACCGGCCGGGGCGGGGCGACCGTGCCGCCGGCCGACCAGGGCACGGGGTCACCGCCACCCGGCGGGTACGCGTCGTCGGCTTCCGCCAGCACGGCCAGGCGGACGCCGGAGGCCCGGAAGACGCCGTCGTCGTGGGGCGGGGGCGGGCCCGGCGGTGGCGCCTCGGAGCCACCACGGGACGGCGAAGCGGCGCGGGCGGAGCGGATCCCGGCGAGCCGGTCGGCGACCCACCACCACAGGCGGCTGCCGAGGTGGGCCGGGCCGACACCGAAGCGGTGCCGCAGGAGCACGGCGGCCAGCAACGCGGAGCCCGCCAGGACAAGCAGGGCCGTCGTCACGACCACGAGGTCAGCCATCGACCCGTCGCATCCCGTGCGGCACATCCATGATCATCTCGCCGGCCCGGACCGAGAGCGTGATGCTGCGCTCGACGACCTCAACAACGCTGCGGGCCAGGCCGTCTCCCGCCGCGCCGGGCTGGGCCAGGAACGCGTTGCGCCGTCCATCGGGCCGGCCGGTGGCGATCTGCCACAGCGTCCTCGGGTGGGCGTCGGGCAACCCGACGGTGGCGATGCGGGCCTCGACCGGCGGCGCGACGAGCCGGTCGCGGTGCGGCATCCACTCGGCCGGAAGCTGGTATCGGTCCTGCGCGTACGGTGCGCCGTCGGTGATGAAGAAGACCAGCGGCCGGGCCACCTTCACCCGGTGCCCCGCCCGCGCCCCGCCCTGCTCGATCGTCCGGTTGTCCTCGGCGATCCGGTCGCCGAGGAACCGCAGCGCCGCCACGTAGTCGGTCTGCCTGCCGTCCTGCGGCCTCCGGACCAGCACCGGACCGTCCAGCGACGTCATCGGACAGAGCAGCTCCGGCCGGTCGCCGAAGGCAATCACGCTGATCCAGACCGCCTTCGACAGGGCTGGGGAGTCCGACAGCGACATGATCAGGTCGGGGATCATCTCGGTGAACGCCGCCTGCGGCGACCGGGAGCCCGGGGCACTCCGGCGCATCGAGCCGGACACGTCGAGCAGGATGTAGACGGGGTACGTCTTACGCTCGGAGACGGTGACGCTCATCGGGGTCCGCCGGTGGGGCCGGCGTCGCCCGACGGCATGGCCAGCGGCATCGTCGGGTCGTCGCGCAGCAGATACTCGGCCCGCGCGTTGACCACCTCCTCGCGGAGCATCTCCACGTCCACGTTGCGCATCCGAGCGTCGAACTCGACCCGCGTGACGGCCGAGGCGTGTTCCGCGTTCATCTGGTAGCGGGCCAGCTCCTCCTGGATGACCAGGCGGCGGCGTTCGGTCTCGGCGACCACGCGCTGGGCGCGGCGCTGCCCGGAGAGCCGGTCGGCGACGACCCGGTCGTACGCAGTGACGCCGGTGAGGAACTTGACCACCACCGGCAGCGAGTCCACCGCCACGAAGAACAGCCGCAACGCCCACTCCGCGGCCCGCATGTAGCCGTTGCGCTCCACCAGGGTGCCGAGCGCGCCGAGGCGTTCGAGCAGGCCGATCTCCTTCTGGTTGGCCCGGAACTCGGCCGTCTTCGCCGCGATGCCCTCGTTGATTAGCCGGGCCGTGTCGCCCCGGCGGTCGGCGACCTCGCGGGTCAGCTTCTGGATGTCGGCGTTGAGCGTGGTGAGCCGGCGGTGGTTGGCGTCCAACCGCTGGTCGCGCCGATACTGCGCGGCCTGTTTGCGCAGCCGCTCGCAGTTGGGCCCCTCACCGACCCTGCCGGTGGTCTCGTCGCTGTCGGTGCCGTTGCACTCCATGCGGGCGAGCCGCTCCAGCCGGGCGAGCTCCTTGTCGTCCGCGTCGGTGTCCGCCTTGAGGGTCTTCGCCTGTTCCTGCAGGTCGGCCAGTTCGCGCTGCCGGGCCTCCGAGTCGGTGGTGACCCCGAGGCGCAGGTCGGCGCAGCGCTCCTCCTTGGCCTGCGGGCCGTCGAACTCGGGGGTGCCCGGGACGGGGTTGCACTGCTTCAGCTCGCTCTCGTGGGCCGTGACCTCGGCGGCCCGCTGATCGTTGATCTCCCTTTCGATGGCGGTGTGGAACACCCCGAGCAGCAGCGGCTCGGCGATGATCACGCCGAAGACGGCGGCGAGCACCAGCCGGGGCAGCAACTTGCGCAACCGCCGGCCCGCCCGGGGCTCCGCCGCCCCGGCCATCAGCCAGCGGTCCAGGCAGAGGATGAACGCCCCCCACACCGGGACGAACACCAGGACCGTGGGGTGGAAGCCGTCGAAGACGAAGAACAGTGCCGCCGTCATCGAGAACATGGCCATGAGGGCGGTGCCGAGCACCACCCCGCCCATCGCGGTGTACCGGGACCGCTCCGTCGGCACGGTGTCGAGCAGGTCCTCGTCGACACCGGTGAGGGTGCGCAGCACCCGTCCGGCGCCACGGCGCAGAGATGCGCTCACTTGTCCCCCCAGGTGTAGTTGTCGGGCATGAAGGCCGGGCTGCCGTCGTCGGCCGGCGGGGTGTCGAACGCGCCGCCGTCCGGCATGCCGTCCACGCCGCCGTCGCCGTCCACGGGCGCGGCGGTCGGGGCGGTCGCGGTGCGGGCCCGGGGCACCGTCGCCAGGCGCTGCGGTTCGAGCGCCACGTCGACGAGCCGGGTGCGCAGGCCGGGCACGATCAGTGGGCACACGTCGTGGTACGCGAAGATCCGCGCCGTCGCGTTGCGGTGGAAGTTCTCCCACCCGGTGTGCGGGTCCATGCCCTGGGCCAGGAACCGCAGTCCCCGGTCGGCGACCAGGTGATCGGTCAGCAGCGGATCGACGTCCCAGCAGCCCGCGTCCAGCACCAGTTGCGGGTCGGTGACCCAGCAGTGGAACCTGGCCCGCAACAGCACGCAGGTGCGGGGGTCGGCGGTGGGCAGGTAGGCGACCGCCTCGCGCAGGGTGTGCCGGGTGGAGACGATGGCCACGGCGACGGCGTCGACCACGACCTCGTCGTCCAGCCGCAGTCCCCCTTCGGGCAGCGTCTCGTACGCGTCCGCGTGCTGGAACACCAGCACGGTCCCCGGCGGCTGCTTGGGGATGTCACGCAACTCCCGACGGGTCCGCCGGAACAGGCGGCGCTCCACCGGGTTCAGCTCCGCCGAGTCGACGACGGGATACCCCGTGCCGGGCCACGCCGGGAACGGGACGTCGTCGTGGTGCTCGCTCATCGGCCTCTGGCCTTTCGTTCCGGAATGGTCGGCGCGGTCCGCACGGCCGACGCCGCGGTCAGAGCTGGCCCCGTCGGGGCGCCTGGTCGAGGCCGCCCAGCTCAGCGGCGGTCACGACGAGGCCGGCGGCGTTGCGGGCCGCGATCTCGTGGAACTCGTCGGTCTTGTCGAAGCCCCAGTCGCAGATCGCCTTCACGACGATCCAGTCGACCTTCGCGTGGGCGGCAGCGGCGTAGACTCCCGCGCCCTCCATCTCCCCGCCGACCGCGTCGGGATGCCGGGCGGCCAGCTCGTCGCGCAGCGAACGGGCGCTGACCAGCGTGCCGGCCGACAGCATCGGCCCGAAGTGGACCTTCGACCCGGTCCAGTTCCGCTGCGCGTCGCGGAACCGGCCGAGCAGCATGGGCGACGGGGTGACGTGGTCGCCCCGGTCGATGATCCGGCGGGCCCCCTCGGGCGCTGCGGTGTGGGCCAGCTTGGCGGCGGCCTCTGCGCCGCTGCGCACCGGCTCGCCGGGCTGGTGGCCCAGCGGCTCGGCCTCCTTGCGCAGGTCGATCGCCCTGAGCTGGGTGCAGACCAGGACGTCGCCGAACTCGTGCTCGCCGGGGCGCAGCCCGTAGCAGATGCCGGCGAGGATCAGGAAGTCCGGATCGATCTGGCTGATCAGGGCGGCGGCGGCGATGGCGGCCGAGCCGGGCGCGACCGCGCCGGGCTCGACCTGAGCCAGCAGGATCTCGGTGCGGCTCACCTCGCCGAGCCGCAGTACCACCTGGTTGGGCAGGAACCTGCGCTCCGGTTGCGCGCCGTTGACCTCGTGCACCGCCGCCTGCACGGCCTCCCGCTCCGCGTCGGTGGCCACCATGACCAGGGTGCGGGTCCGGTCGTTGAGCACGGCCAGTCTCCTCTCGGTGCGGGCGATCTGGTGGTTGCGGTAGCGGACGTACCGCTGGACGGCGGCGATGACGACGAAGAGGCTCATCAGCGACATGAGGCTGGTCAGCCAGCCGATGGTCCAGGCCTGCTGGGTGGCCGGGCCGAGACCGTAGGGGTCGGTGAACAGCAGCCGCTGGGACAGCCATTTCAGCGCGGAGGGGTAGTCGACCGGGTGCTGCCCGCACCCACCGGAGCAGGCGGCACTCTCCCAGTCCGCCACGAAGAAGGCCATGATCAAGACGTACGTGGCCTCGACGAGCAGGTACAGGAAGAGGAACCCGCCCCGGTCGAAGATCCGGTTCGGCTGCCGGGGCGCCTGGTAGGCGGACATCCGCAGGCTGAGCACGCCGCTCTCGCCGAAGATCCGGCCCTGCCCCGACCAGATGGCGACCGCCGCCCGCATCGCCTCGGTGGTCACGCCGTACCGCAGGCAGACCAGCGCCTCGGTCACCTCGATCACCGGAAGCCGGACGCCGGTGCGCTCGGCGTGCGCCTCGGCCTCGTCCCGCAGCAGGGCCGTCAACTGCTGCTGGACGCGACGCAGCAGCCGCTCCGGGGGCTGCCCGTCGTCGTGGTGGCAGAACACCATCGTCCAGTGCCGCCCGGGCAGCAGCTCGGCGGCCACCCGGTCCTCCGGCGGATCCGGCCGGAGAAGCTCCCGGACGATCCAGCCGAGCATCCACACCACGAGGCAGCACATCAGGGCCGACACGTGCAGCACGACGAGCAGGACGCAGAGCAGCGCGACCGCGGCGAACGCCGCACGGCCGGTGCGGACCAGCAGCAGGGTGGCCAGGCCCGCCACGGCCAACAGCAGCGCCGCCGGGCCGGCGAACAGCACGGTGTCCCAGTGCCGGACCAGCCGCCGGAGCAGGGCGAGCCGGAGCCCGCCGGCCACCGGCAGGGCGGTGTCGCCGGGCGGTTGCAGCAGCGCGAACGACTCGGGGTCGCGCCAGACCAGCCGTCCCTCGCGCGCCGCGACGTACAGCAGCAGGGAAAGGGGGCCCCGGGAACGGATGAGGCCGAACGGCCCGCGCGGCCGGACCACGGCGAGGGCCTCCCGGGCGTGCTCGGCGGCACGGGCCGTGCCGGCCGCAGCGCGGCACTGGGCCCAGGTCGGAATCCGGGTCAGCTCGGGCATCCGGAGTTCCCGGTCGGCTCGCCGAACTTGACCACCGTCAGCTCGATCTTCTCGCTGGACTCGGGGCGGGTGCCGGGGGCGGCGGACTGGCCGACGACGATCCAGTTCCGGTCGATCAGCGGAATGCGGCCCTGGCCGAGCCCGTCCTTCGGCAGGAGCAGGTAGAACCCGGCCTCGCGCAGGGCATCCTGGGCGTCTTGGAGGTCGCGGCACACCACGGCCGGCACGACGCCGCTGGTCACCTCGGCGCCGGGCTGGCGGTCGGTCGGCCGGGCGACCGACAGGGTGACGGCCTCGCCGAGGGCTGCCGGAGCGCCGGCTGCGGGCTGCTGCCGGGTGACCAGCCAGTTGTTCTTCTCCAGGATGGCGCGCCCGGCCCCGCTGGCGTCGACGGCGTGCACGGAGAGGAACCCGGCGGCGCGCAGCTGCGCCTCGGCGTCGCTGAGCCGCGCGCCGGTCACGTCGGGCAGGACGGCCGACGCCGCGGTGGGCGTCGCCGGGCCGCCGCCAGGGGTGGTCGGGCCGGTGGGGGCGGCCTCCGGGGTGGTGGCGGGAGCCGCCGGGGCGTCGGTGGCCGCGAGGGGCGTGGGCGCCTCGTCGGCGCACGCGGCAAGCGGACCAAAGAGCAGGACGAGCAGCGCGGCGAGCAGGGCCGGGCTGCGGCGGATTGTCCGACGGGACACGAAGATCACCTCGATCGCGACGCGCGGGTGCGGACGCGTCCGGAGTTTCAGGGGAGGGATACCGGCGGATGGCCGGGGATGGTGCGGGTCCACGGTCGCGGAGCGCAGGCCGAACGGTAACGGTGGGAGAGCGGCGGTACGACCGCCTTTCGTACGTTTGCGGTGCCGGTTGGGCGCGGGCGGCACGGCGGTCGTGCCGTGGGGGAACGCCGTCGTGCCGAACGACGGAGCCGACCGCCGAGCCGGTGGCGCGTTCGGGCCAGGCTCCATCGTCCTATGTGGTCGGACACCGTTCGGATCGGCTCCACCACCGCCCGACGTCGGTACGACGCCAGGAATACTGTCCCTCAGACATTAAGTAACGGGACCTGTTTGTGTCAAGCAGACAGTATTAGCCTGTCGGTATGGCACGACGATCGCACGAGCAACTACGACTCACCGCCGACCTGGCGATCCTCACCGTCCGGGAGGGCAGCCTCCAGGTGCTCACCGTCGAGCGCGGCAACGAGCCGTTCCGCGGACACCGGGCGCTGCCCGGCGGCTTCGTCCGGCCCCGCGAGACGGTCGACGACACCGCCGCCCGAGAGCTGCGGGAGGAGACCGGGCTCGCTGGCGTACACCTGGAACAGCTCGCGGTGTTCAGCGACCCCGACCGCGACCCGAGCGGCCGGGTGGTGACGATCGCCTACCTGGCCGTCGCCCCCGACCTGCCGGTGCCCGAGGCCGGGTCGGACGCCGCCGCCGCCTCCTGGGAGCCGGTCGACCGGATGCTGGACCCGGCGGCCGACCTGGCCTTCGACCATGGGCAGATCCTCGCCGCCGCCGTGGAGCGGGTCCGCCGGAAGCTCGAATACACCACCCTGGCCGCCGCCTTCTGCGGCCCGGCGTTCACCATCTCCGAGCTGCGCACCGTCTACGAGGCCCTCTGGGGCACCCGGCTCGACCACCGGAACTTCAGCCGCAAGGTGCTCGGCACCGACGGCTTCGTCATCCCGACCGGGCAGCGCACCTCCGCAGGAGTCGGCCGTCCGGCGATGCTCTACGAGCGGGGCCCGGCGGTCACCCTCCACCCGCCGATGCTGCGCCACTGGCTGGACGTCCCCGTCCCGCCCGCAGCGCCACCGGCCACGCAGGCCGCCGGGACCGCCGTGTGAACGGCGAACAACCCGGGTATTGGCAGGTCATGGGATCGCTGCGGACGTCGCCGCCACCGCCCCGGGCCGTCGAGATGCGGACCTGGGCCCTGGCCAGTGGGGCGGAGCTACGCGGCCTGCGCGCCTCGCTGCACGAGGCGTTGACCGGCCACGCGCTCGCCGAGGGTGAGGAGCTCGACGACATCCCCGAACGGATCGTGCTCGTCGCCACGGAACTGGCCACCAACGCCCTGCTGCACGGGCTGCCGCCCACCACCGTCCGGCTGCTCCGCGACGACGACCTGTTCATCCTCGACGTCGCCGACCACGACCTGACCACCGTGCCCGAGCTGGCCGACACCCGCCCGCTGGGGGCCGGCGGCCGCGGCCTCCAGCTCGCCCGGGCCTTCTCCCTGGACGTCGGCTGGTACGCCACCCACGACACGAAGCACATCTGGGCGTCCTTCCCCCGGCGGGAGGCCGGGGAGGCGGGCGGCGCCCGCTGACGCCGACGGGCGTCCGCGGCGGTGGTCGCCGGGGATTGGCCGGACGGCCGCCCGGGTATCGGTCCGGGGCCGTCGGCGCGGAAGGAAACGGCGGCGGAAGGGGTCGTCGTGAACGTCGAGAGCCGCCCGGACCCGGTCCGGCCACGCCGGATCAGGGCCACGTCGAGCCGTCGACCCCGCGCCACCGGCCCGGACGACGCCCTCGCCGCCCGCCTCGCCGAGACCGCCCGCGTCCTCCAGGACGAACCCGGCCTCGACGCCACCCTCGACGGGATCGTCCGGTGCGCCGTCGGGACCGTGCCGGGCGCCTGGCACGCCGCGATCACCGAGGTCGAGGGCCGGCACCGGGTGGTGACCAGCGCGGCGACGGGCGATCTGGTACGCCGGGTCGACCAGGCGCAGTACGACACGGGTCAGGGGCCCTGCCTGACGGCTCTCTTCGAGCACCGCACCGTGCGGATGCCCGACGTCGCCGCGGAGACCCGCTGGCCGGAGTTCGTCCGCCGGATCGACGGGCTGGGCGTGCGCAGCATGCTGTCGTTCCAGCTCTACCTGGCCCGGGACAGCCTCGGCGCACTGAACCTCTACGCGCGTGAGCCGGGGGCGTTCACCGACGAGTCGGAGCGGGTCGGGGTGCTCTTCGCCGCGCACGCGGCGGTGGCGATGGGGAACGCCCGGAAGCTGGCGCAGCTCTCCCAAGCGCTGGACGTGCGGGACCTGATCGGCCAGGCGAAGGGGATCCTGATGGAACGGCACCGGCTCACCGGGGAACAGGCGTTCGCGCTGCTCGTGCGGGCCAGCCAACGGCTCAACGTGAAACTGCTCGACGTCGCCCGCGACCTCATCGAGACCGGCGAGCTGGTGGACGTGCCCTGACCGGGCGTCGCGTCGTCAGCGGGCCGGCGTCGGATCGTCGGCGCGGGCCGGCGTCAGGTCATCGGCGCGGTTCGGCGTCAGGTCGCCGGCGCGGGCCGGCGTCGGATCGTCAGCGGCCTCGGCGGAGACGCCCAGGCCGAGCAGCTCCAGCACCCCGGTGATCTCCAGCACCCGGTGGACGGTGGGCCGCACGTCGGCGAGGGTGAGCCGGCAGCCCAGGTCGGCGGCCCGGCCCTGGGCCCGCAGCAGCACCAGGATGCCGGAGGAGTCGAGGAACCGGACGCCGCCGAAGTCGAGCTCCAGGGCGGCCGGCGGCGCGCCGTCGAGCAGCGCGGCGAGGACCACGGCCAGCTCGCCCGAGGTGGCGATGTCGATCTCCCCGGTCACGACGAGTCGTCCCCGGCCGTCGGCGACCGTGAGCGGGCCGATCGACAGGCCACCGGGGGGCGGTGGCGAAACGGGCAGTGGTGTGGCGGGGCCCAACGGGAACTCCCCTGATCGGCCGCCGGCAGCGATCCCTCGTAGCAGAAGGCAGGTGCCGGTCGTCCCCCAGCGTAACGGGCATCCCCGCCGATCGCACTCACCCACCGTGGCGGCGGTACGCCCGCCCGGCGGACGGCCGCCGGGGCGGACGCCGTCACCAGCCGGCCGGCACCGGGTCGTCGTACTGGCCGGGCGGGCCGGTGAAGACGGCACCGTCCACCTCGGGCCAGGGGTTGGGGAGGCAGCCGTGCAGGCCCAGGGTCTGCTGCTGCATCACCGGGGCGGGACCCCCGGCGCCCGGGCACAGCTCGTGCCCCCGGCCGAGCCGGTGGCCCACCTCGTGATTGAGCAGATACCGGCGGTAGGAGGCCAGGTCGCCGTCGAACTGCGGCACGCCGCCCGCCCAGCGCGCCACGTTGATCACCACCCGGTCGCCGTTGCGGCAGGACGTGTAGTGGTCGGTGACGTCCCCGCAGAGGACGCCCCGGGTCACCGGGGTGGTGAGCGCGACGGTGAAGTCGGCCGGGTCGCCCGGGCCGACGCGTTGCAGCCGCCACCGGCCCGCCCCGGTCCACCCCCGGGGGTCGGCGAGGATCGCGCCCACCTCCCGGCCGAACCGTTCCACGTCGACGCCGTCGATGCCCTCCTCCACGGTCACCCGGTACCGCAGCAGCTCACCGGAGCGCCCGGCGACGGCCCCCCGCAGGGTGGCGGCGCGGAAGTCGCCCGTACCCCGGGGTGGGAAGGTGATGTCGGCCGGCGCCTGCGCGGTCGGGGTCGCGGACCGGCCCGGGGCCCGGGTGGTCGGCGCGGCGAGGGTGGGCGCGGCGACCCCCGCGGCGGCGACCGGCCGGCCCGCCTGGTCCGGCCCGCCCCGGCGGACGGCCCCGGCGCCGGCCGTCGCCAGCGCCACCACGGCCAGGGCGACGCACGCGACCAGCGGCCCGTTCCGGGTGGCGGCGCGCCGCCGGCGGTGCCCGCCCGGGCCGGACCTGCCATGGGTACGACTCGACAACTCGCGCTCCGTCCCGTCGATCCGCTGTCGGCGCACGGGCGGATTCCGCACCCGTGCACGGATGGATACGGACGGCGACCCGCTGCGGATGAGGCGTCCGGCGGTCATTTCACCGGCGGTGGGGCGCTCCCGCCCGGCCGGCGCTGCTGCGGCGGTACGGTTTCCCGGCGGACCGGTTCCCGGCCGAACCTGTCGACCGGCTCCGCCCCGGCCAGCGGACGTTGCGCCACCCGACCCTGAGGAGCAGCTCGTGCCGGACGCCAACGCCCTGGACGCCGAGGCCCTGATCGCCGACGCCCTCGCGGCGGCGCGCGGCACCGACGTGCGCGCCGCCGAACGGCAGTTGGACCGCCTGGTGGTCGGCGGCGGCGTGCCGGACGGGCCGGCGGCCGTCGACGCGGCCCTGACCGCGCGCCTGGTGCGCGGCGTGGGCCGGCTCTGGCCCCGGGGCTGGCAGCCCGTCGACCTGGTCCGCATCGCGACCCGCCGGCTCGGCCCGGCGGCCGGGCGGCTCGTGGCCGACCTGGCCGCCGCCCAGCGCAGGGTCCAGCCCGAGCCGGTGCCGCTCTGGTGGGACGACCAGCTCGCCGGCCTCGACGCGGCCGTGTGGTGGGACGACGACCGGCGACACCTGACGGCCTGGGCGGCCCGGGAGGGCACCGACCGGATCGCCGCCCTGCGCGACGCCGTCGACGTGCTGGCGCTGGTGGAGGGGCTGCCGCCGATCGCGGTGCTGCGCCCGCCGCCAGGTGTGACCGCCCCGGCCACGGCCGTCGGGCGCGGCGGCAGCGGGTCGCGGATGCTCGACCGGGTGCGGGCGCTGCTGGCCAAGGCCGAGTCGACGACCTTCCCGGCGGAGGCGGAGGCGCTGACCGGCAAGGCGCAGGAGCTGATGGCCCGGCACAGCATCGACGCGGCCCTGGTCGAGGCGACGGCCGAGCGGGGCGACGCGCCCGGCGGCGTGCGGCTGGGCACCGAGCCGCCGTACCCGGGGGCGAAGGCGCTGCTGGTGCAGGAGGTGGCGGCCGCGAACCGGTGCGAGTCGGTGTGGTCCGACGACCTGGGCTTCGCCACGGTGCTCGGTTTCCCCGCCGACCTGGCCGCCGTCGAGCTGCTCTACACGTCGCTGCTGGTGCAGGCCACCGCCGCCATGCTGCGGGGCCGCACCGAGCGCCGGACGCGCGGCGGCAGCCGGCGCACGAAGGCGTACGACGAGTCGTTCCTCAACGCGTTCGCGCTGCGCATCGGCGAGCGGCTGCGGGCCGCCGCCGACGAGGCGGGCCGGGAGGCCGCCCGGGAACAGGGTGGGGAGCGGCTGCTGCCGGTGCTCGCCTCCCGCGCGACCGCCGTGCGGGAGCGGCTGGACGACCTCTTCCCCGGGGTGACCAGCAAGCGGCTCACCGTCGCCGACGAGGAGGGCTGGGCCTCCGGCACCTCCGCCGCCGACCGGGCGACGCTGCACCCGGGCGGATCCGCCCCGGCCCGGGTGTCGGGCGCGGCGCACCGGCCCCGGCCCCCCGCCGGGACGCGCCGGCGGGGCCCGGCCGACAGGTGAGGCGCACACCGGGCAACACCTACTGCTGGAGTCGGCCGGGGACCGGGCCGCAACCGAGCGGCGGCACTACATCTCAGACATGTACACCCGCACCATCTCAGCCAACAGGTGAAGCACGGGAGGCCAATCTGGCCAAGGGGATAGCGCGGTTATCGCCGACCCCGGGCTACCAAGAACGAACCCGATGCCGCAGGCACCGGCGGCGATCAACGCCGATGAGGCAAGACGGACAGCAAAGCTCGGAGCTGCCAACCGCTTGACAAGACCAAGGGACGAGCGCAGAGCACCCACAGCCAGAAAATGGAATGCCGTCACAAGCTTGAGAAACCCGCCAGGCTGGCTTTCAACGATCGACTGCCATTCCTCGACGTATACGGCGCGACTCTCGGCATCGCAGGTCCACAAGCGCGCGGCGAACGGAACGAGTCGCCACGCCAACCAGGCTGACAGAGAAGATGCTCCGTTCACAATCAGGCTGAGAACCATTGCACTTACGATCTCCCGAAGGCTCACGCTTGACACCCGAAGGCAGGGCGGGGGTATGCGTTGGAGGGCCGCGGCCGACGGGATGCCAGAAGGCTGCGCGCCTCGACGACTCCCAAGGGGGTCAACCGATAGAAGCGCCGTCGAGGCCTGCTCTCGTCGGACCGGAGCACCTCCCACCGGCCCTCGACCCACTCGGAGGCCGCTAGACGCTCCAGAATCTTGTAGATGGTTGGTCCAGACCTTCGCGTAGCCTTCATGATCGCCCAGCCGTGGAGATCATGATCCTCGGCGACAAGCAGGACTTCGAGAACGTCCAACAGCGGCTGGGTCACCCTGGTCGGTCCATGTGACATGGCTTAACGATACTAGGTGAAATAAGCCCGCGTACAGAGAAGCCTAGCGGCCACCCAACGTTCTTCCTCCCTAGGCCGACGTCAGGCGTGGCACTCCCGGGCCAGCTTCGGCGGGATGTCGACGAACGTCTCCCCCAGCCACTTCGCCGGGCTGGCGGCCTTCGCGCCCCCGTCGAGCTGCTTCGCGACGTCCCCGATCAGCTTCTCGATCTCCGGGTCCTCGGCGCGCGCCGCCTGCCTGCGGACGTCGCCGGCCAGCCCCGCGATGGTCCGCTTGAGCCGGTCGTTGAGCTCGTCGGGGGTGGTCTCCTTGTCCTTGGTGGCGGCGGCCGAGTCCATGGCGAGCTTCTTGCTGCCGGCGAGGATCAGCCGGTCGACCTCCCCGCACACCTCGGCGGTGTTGGCGGCGGTCACGGCGGGCGTGGACGCGGACGGCGTCGAGGTGGCGGCGAACGGCTCGACGGAACCGGTCGGGGCGTCGGCGGTGGGCGCGGCGGTGGCGGGACCGGCCGCCGGATCGTCTGCGGTGTCGTCGGACTGGCAGCCGGCGGCCAGCGCGAGCAGGGCCACCAGGGCGGCGGCGCGGAGCGTGGTCACGGCAGGACGAGACATGTTCTCCCCGTTCGGTGGTGGGACCGTCCCAGCATGCCGGTCGCCGTCCACCCCGGGCGCACCGGCTCGCCGCAGCACAGACGCGCGCCGGGCCGGCAGGAGGGGCCGGTCCGGCGCGCGCGACGGGACGTACGGAATCAGCTCTTGAAAGCGTCCTTGATCTTCTCGCCGGCCTGCTTGAGGCTGGCCTTGGCCTGGTCGTTGCGGCCCTCGGCCTCCAGGCGCTCGTCGTCGGTGGCCCGCCCGGCGCCCTCCTTCAGCTTGCCGGCGGCGTCCTCGGACGCGTTGGCGATCTTGTCGTCGAAACCCATCATGAACCTCCAACGTCCTGGTCACTGGGGTGGTGCAACACCCATCCAGTACCCCGACGTGGCCCGCCAAACCCTCAACCGACGCGGGCCGGCCGGAAGCGGCGCAGGCGGAGGCTGTTGGCGACGACGAAGACCGAGGAGAACGCCATCGCCGCCCCCGCGATCATCGGGTTGAGCAGGCCGGCGACGGCCAGCGGGAGGGCGGCCAGGTTGTAGGCGAACGCCCAGAACAGGTTGCCCTTGATGATCGCCAGGGTGCGGCGGGACAGCCGGATCGCGTCCACGGCGGCGGTCAGGTCGCCCCGGACGAGGGTCAGGTCGCTGGCCTCGATCGCCACGTCGGTGCCGGTGCCCATCGCCAGGCCCAGATCGGCCTGGGCGAGGGCGGCGGCGTCGTTGATCCCGTCGCCGATCATCGCCACCGTCCGGCCGGCGGCCTGGAGCTGCTTCACCACGTCGACCTTGTCGGCGGGCAGCACCTCGGCGGTCACCTCGGCGATGCCGACCTCGGCGGCCACCGCCCGCGCCACCGTGGCGTTGTCGCCGGTGAGCAGGATCGGCGTGAGGCCGAGGGCGCGCAGTCCGGCGACGGCCGCCGCGCTTGTCGGCTTCACCACGTCGGCCACCGCGAGCATCCCCCGGGCCCGGCCGTCCCAGCCGGCCAGCACGGCCGTCCGGCCGGCGGCCTCCGCGCCGGTCACCGCCCGTTCGATCTCCTCCGGTACGTCGAGTCCGCGCTCCCGCAGCAGCCGGGGCCGCCCGACGGTCAGCTCGCGGCCGTCGACCGCGCCGGTGACGCCGAGCCCCTCCACGGTGGCGAAGCCGGTCACCGGGGCGAGCGGGCCGGCGTCGGCGGCCCCGGCTGCCACGGCGCGGGCGACGGGGTGCTCGCTCGCGGCCTCCAGCGAGCCGGCGAGCCGGAGCAGCGCGGCCCGGTCCTCGCCGTCGGCGGCAACCACGTCGACCAGGGCCATCCGGCCGGTGGTGACGGTGCCCGTCTTGTCCAGCACCACCGTGTCGACCTGCCGGGTGGATTCCAGCATCTCCGGGCCCTTGATCAGGATGCCGAGCTGCGCACCGCGCCCGGTGCCGACCAGCAGGGCGGTCGGGGTGGCCAGGCCGAGGGCGCACGGGCAGGCGATGATCAGCACCGCCACGGCGGCGGTGAACGCGGCCGCCGGGCCGGCCCCCGCGCCGAGCCACCCGCCGAGGGTGCCGGCGGCGAGCGCGATCACGATCGGCACGAACACCCCGGAGATCCGGTCGGCCAGCCGCTGCACGGCCGCCTTGCCGGTCTGGGCCTGCTCGACGAGCCGCGCCATCTGGGCGAGCTGGGTGTCGCCGCCGACCCGGGTCGCGGTGACCACCAGTCGGCCCCCGGCGTTCACGGTCGCGCCGACGACGGTGTCGCCGGGACCGACCTCGACCGGCACGGACTCGCCGGTGAGCATGCTGGCGTCGACGGCCGAGGTGCCCTCGTCGACCACCCCGTCGGTGGCGATCTTCTCGCCGGGGCGGACCACGAACCGGTCCCCCACGGCGAGCCGGTCCACCGGGACCCGGGTCTCCACGCCGTCGCGCAGCACGGCGACGTCCCGCGCGCCCAGCTCCAGCAGGGCGCGCAGCGCGGCGCCGGCGGTCCGCTTGGCGCGGGCCTCGAAGTAGCGGCCGGCGAGGATGAACACCGTCACCCCGGCCGCCGCCTCCAGGTAGATGTTGCCGGCCCCGTCGGTGCGGGTGATGTCGAGCCGGAACGGGTGGGTCATCCCCGGCTGGCCGGCGTCGCCGAGGAACAGCGCCCACAGCGACCAGCCGAACGCGGCCAGGGTGCCCAGCGACACGAGGGTGTCCATGGTTGCCGCGCCGTGGCGCAGGTTGACCAGCGCGGCCCGGTGGAACGGCAGTCCGCCGTAGACCACGACCGGGGCGGCCAGGGTCAGCGACAGCCACTGCCAGTAGTCGAACTGCCAGGCCGGGATCATGGCGAGCACGACCACCGGCACGGCCAGGGCCACGGACACCCAGAGCCGGGTACGCAGCCCGCGCAGCTCGTCGACCGGCTCGGCGACGGTGGTGGCGGGCGGCTCGGGCGGGGGCGGCAGGGCGGCCGTGTAGCCGGTCTTGGTGACGGTCGCGATCAGGTCGTCGGGGGTGACGTTGCCGGGGTACGAGATGGTGGCCTTCTCGGTGGCGTAGTTGACCGTGGCGGTCACGCCGTCCATCCGGTTGAGCTTCTTCTCGATCCTCGCGGCGCAGGACGCGCAGGTCATGCCGCCGATCGCCAGCTCGATGCGGTTCGGTGCGACCGGTAGCGGTCGCGTGGGCGAGCTCATCGCTGCCTCCCGTCAGTCGTGCCCGTGCCCGGGGACGCCGTGGCCGGCGTCGGCGGTCGGGGTGCTGGTGGCGGCCGGTGTGCCGGTCGCCGTCGGTGTGCCGGTCAGCGTCGGCGCGCCGGTCGCCCTCGGTTCACCGGTCGTGGCCGGTGCGCTGGACGCCGTCGGTGCGCCGGTCGCCGTCGGTCCGCCCGACGCGCCGGGGCCGGCGGGGGTGTCGGCGACGACGGTGAACTCGGCGGTGCGCACCGCGTCGCCGTGCCGGAAGTCGAGGTAGAGCCGGTAGGTCCCGGCCGAGGGGAACTCGGCGGAGAACGTGACCGCCGGCCCGGCCGCGGTCACCCCGTCGCCGGGCGCGCCTGCCGGATGCACGTGCAGGTACGCCAGGTCGCCCTGGCGCAGGGCCACCAGGTGCCCGTACGCGCCGAGGTACGGCTGGAGGTCGGTGACCGGCGTGCCGTCCCGGCTGACGGTCAGGGTGAGCCGGCTGGCCCGGCCGGGCTGGGCCGTGCCGGCCAGGGTGACGGTGTAGCCGTCGACGGTCGTGGCGGTCGTCGGCGGCGGCAGCGGCCGGGCGGCGAGCGCGCCGGGGACGGCGACGTCGACGCCGAGGGTCAGCGCCGGCCCGCCGGCCGGGGTGAAGTCGGCGAACGCCCGCCAGACGCCGGGGCCGGCGAGCGGGGACGTCACCCGCCAGGTGCCGTCCGGCCCCGCCTCGGGGTGGACGTGCCGGAAGCCGGAGAGGTCCCGCCGGGCGACGATCAGGTGCATCCGCTTGTCGTGCGCGACCTCGTAGCGGGTGACCGGCCGCCCGTCGGGGCCGGTGATCCGGAAGGCGAACTCGCCAGCCGGCGCGGCCAGCGGGGCGAGGGTGTAGCCGCGGTCGGAGACGAGCAGCCCGCCGGGCAGGTGGGCGGTGGGGGCGTCCCCGGTGTCGGCCCCGGTGGTGCCGCTGGCGTGGTCGGCGTCGTGGCTTGTGTCGGCAGCGGGGGTGACGGGGCCGACCACCTGGCCGACCCCGTACGCCGCGCCGAACACCGCGGCCAGGCCGAGGGCGAAACCGCTCAGCTTCGTCGCCGTGTTCATCGGGTGCCTCGTTCTCTCCGCAGGGGCGGCGTCACGCGCCGACGAGGGTGTATCCGGCCTCGTCGACGGCGGCGCGCACGGTTTCGGTGTCCAGCGGGTTGTCGCTGGTGACGGTGACCCGGCCGCCCTCCAGGTCGACCTTGACGTTGGTGACGCCCTCGATCGCGCCGACCTCGGTGACGACCGAGCCGGCGCAGTGCCCGCAGCTCATCCCCCGCACCTCGTACGTCGTGCTGACCATCGCTCTCTCCTTCCGCTGCACCTCACGTTACCCCCGGGGGGTAATCGGGAGGCGGGCCGGTCGCCTTCGAAACGCCGGCGATACCGGGTGGGGGTATCTGGCGCAGGGAACCGTACCATACCCCCAAGGGGTATGGTAACCTCGGCCGCATGACCGGACCCGCGCCCACCCCGACCCGGGGGTACACCGCCAGCAAGGACCAGTTGCTCGCGCGGCTCCGCCGCGTGGAGGGTCAGGTCCGTGGCATCGAGAAGATGGTCGACGAGGACCGCTACTGCATCGACGTGCTCACCCAGATCTCCGCGATCCAGGCGGCCCTGGACAAGGTCGCCCTCGGCCTGCTCGACGGGCACGCCCGGCACTGCATGCACGAGGGCGCCGTCGAGGGCCGGGCCGACGCGATGGCCACCGAGATGATGGCCGCCGTCGGCCGCCTCATGAAGCGCGGCTGAACCCGCCCGGCCCGACTGACTGACGCCCCCGGCCCTGCTGGCCCCGCACGCCCCACTGACCCCGCACGCCCCACTGACCCCGCCCGGCCTGATTGACCCCGCCCAGCCCGGCTCGGGGCTCGCCCCGCGCGCCGGCAGGCGCTTGATCGACTTCATGTCGGCGACATGGGGGCATCCCGAGCTGCGGATACCCCCACCTCGCCGGCATGACGCGTGGTGCCCGGCCGTCAGAGCCCGGCGAGGATCTTCCTCATCTGGTCGATCTCGCCCTGCTGGCTGGTGGCGATCTGCTGGGCCAGCGCCTTGGCAGCAGGGTTCGTCCCCGCAGCCAGTTCCTCCCTCGCCATGGCGATCGCGCCCTCGTGGTGGGCGATCATCATGGTCAGGAACTGCCGGTCGAAGTCGACGCCACGCGCGCCGGCCAGCTTCGTCATGGCCGCCTCGGACATCATCCCCGGCATCTCGTGGTCCATCTCCGGCATGCCGTGCCCGTGCCCCGGGGCGGGCGACGGGACCGGCCGGCCCCACCCGGTCAGCCAGCCGGTCATGGTGGCGATCTCCGGTGCCTGGGCGGCCTTGATCGCGGCGGCGAGCCGCTTGACCTCCGGGTGGGCGGCGCGGGTCTCGGCCAACTCGGCCATCTCCACGGCCTGCCGGTGGTGCGGGATCATCATCTGGGCGAACATCACGTCGGCGTCGCCGAACGCAGCCGCCCCGCGCGTCGGAGTCCCGGCGGCAGTGGCACCAGCCGTGGTGGTGCCGGCCGTGGTCGTGCCGGCGGTGGTCGTGCCGGCGGCGGCCGGCTCGTCGTGGCTGGGCGAGCCGTGCTCGGTGGAGCCGCAGGCGGCCAGGCCGAGGACGGCGGTCAGGGCCACGCCGGCAAGGGCGACGCGGCGCGCGAACATACGAGTAGTCATGGTGGATCCTTCGGTCTCGGTCACGTACGTGGGCAGGACGGAGACACGGGTCACCGGCGGAGCCGGGCACCGCGCCGGGGCGTCCTACGTACGCGACACCGAGACCTCGGCAAGCCGAAGGCCGAGCGGGCGGGGTGGCGGGGCGCGCGGTCCGGCGGGCCCGCCATCGGGCCGCCTGCCGGGCGGACCGGCCGCCCGGGCCCCGGTCAGCAGGAGCACGGCGACGAGCAGGGCCGCCCCGAGCGCGCCGAGCACCGCCAGGCAGGCGCTCCACCCGGACGGCCCGTCGGCGCGACCACCGTCCGGCAGCAGCCGGGCGGACGCGCACCCACCAGCCGGACAGCCGGCGCGGGCACCCAGGGCGACGACGGCGGCCACTCCACCGACGCGGACGGCCACTCCACCGACGGGGACGGCCACTCCATCGGCGAACGCCCGGAGCGCGTCCGCGCCCCCGGCAAGCGCCACGGGAACAGCCGCGCCGCCGGCGAGCGCCACGGCCCCACCCGCGCCGTCGGCGAGCGCCGCCGGGGCCGGGTGGGCGTTGCGCGGGGTGGCCCCGTCGTGGCCGGAGTGGGTGCCGCCGGAGTGCGCGCCGTGGCCGAGGGTGTGCATGGCGGCGAGGCCGATCAGGGTGCAGAGCAGCAGCGCCAGGCGGCCCCACCGCCCGCCCGCCACCGCCCTCGTCCGCACACCACCACGCTAGAGCCTCGGCTGAGGTCGACCCACGCCGCCTCGCGGATGCGGGCGCGGAAGGTGACCCGGCACCACGAGCCGGGCCTGTGCCCGGCACTCCACTCAGCAACACTCGTTGAGGCCCTCACCCCTGCCCGGCATCAGCCGGGGGTGAGGCGGACCCGGCGGAGCAGTTGGGCGTTCAGCGCCACCACGATCGTGGAGGCCGACATCAGGATCGCCCCGACCGCCGGGCTCAGCGCCACCCCCGCCCAGGCCAGCACCCCGGCGGCCAGCGGCAGGGCCACCACGTTGTAGCCGGCCGCCCAGGCCAGGTTCTGCACCATCTTGCGGTAGGAGGCCCGGGAGAGCCGGGCGACCGCCGCCACCCCGCGCGGGTCGGACGAGGCGAGCACCATCCCGGCGGACTCGATCGCCACGTCCGTGCCGGCCCCGATGGCGATGCCCACGTCGGCGCGGGCCAGCGCCGGGGCGTCGTTGACCCCGTCGCCGACCATCGCCACCGTCAGCCCGCGTCGTTGCAGCTCGGTCACCTTTCCGTCCTTGTCGGCCGGCAGCACCTCCGCGAAGACCTCGTCGACCCCGGGACGGAAGCCGAGGTCGGCGGCGACCGTATCGGCCACCGCCCGGGCATCCCCGGTGATCATCGCGATGGTCCGGATGCCCTGGGCGCGTAGCTCATCGATCGCCTCGCGGGCCTCGGGGCGTACTTCGTCGGCGAGGGCAAGCACGCCCAGCACCGTGCCGGGGAGGCGGACGAGGTGCAGCACGGCGGCCCCCCGCCCCGCCCAGCCGGCGGTGGCCTGCTCCAGCTCGGCGGGGAGGCCCGCGCCCAACTCGCGCAGCAGCGCAGGCCCGCCCACCGCGTATTCCGTGCCGTCGATCGTGGCCCGCACCCCACGGCCCGGCAGGGCGCGGAAGCCGGTGGCGTCCGGGTGCCCGCCGCGCTGCTCGGCGGCGGCGACGATCGCGCGGGCCAGCGGGTGCTCGCTGTCCGCCTCGACGCCGGCGGCCAGCCGCAGCAGCTCGTCCTCGCTGGTGCCCTCGGCGGCCGCGACGCCGGTCACGGCGTGTTCGCCCCGGGTCAGGGTGCCGGTCTTGTCGAACAGCACCGCGTCGACGGTGCGCATCCGCTCCAGCACGAGACGGTCCTTCACCAGGATGCCGGAGCGTGCCGCCACCGCCGTGGACAGCGCGATTACCAGCGGGATCGCGAGCCCCAGCGCGTGCGGGCAGGCGATGACCAGCACCGTGACGGTCCGCACGACGGCCTCGTCGGGGTCGCCCAGGGCGGACCAGACCACGACCGTCAGCACGGCGGTGGCGGTCGCGACGTAGAACAGCCAGGCCGCGAAGCGGTCGGCGAGCACCTGGGCCCGGCCGCTGGAGCGCTGGGCCTCGGCGACCATGCGCTGGATGCCGGCGAGGGTGGTCTCCTCTCCGGTGGCCTGCACCTCGACCCGGATCGCCGAGTCCGTGGCCACCGTGCCCGCCACCACCCGGTCGCCGGCCGACCGGGCGACCGGGCGGGACTCGCCCGTGATCATGGATTCGTCCAGCTCGGCGGCCCCGCCGACGACCCGGCCGTCGGCCGGCACCCGACCGCCGGGCCGGACCAGCAGCACGTCGCCGACGCGCAGCGCGGCCACGGGGACCCGCTCGGTGCCGCCGTCGGGCCCGACCCGCTCCGCGTCGTCGGGCAGCAGCGCGGCCAGCGCCGCGAGGGCGCCCCGGGCCTGGCCGATCGCCTTCATCTCCTGCCAGTGCCCGAGCAGCATGATGGTGACCAGCGCCGCCAGCTCCCACCAGAAGTCCAGGTCGAACGCGCCGGCGCTGGTGGCCAGCGACGCGGCGTACGCCACGCTGATCGCCATCGCGATGAGCAGCATCATGCCCGGTGCCCGGTCGCGCAGCTCCCGGACCGCGCCGACCAGGAACGGCCACCCGCCCCACCAGAAGACCGCCGAGCCGAGCACCGGGCCGACCAGGGCCCGGCCGGGGAACTCCAGCGAGTAGCCGAACCAGTCCATCACCATGTGGCTGGTGACGACGATCGGCAGGGTCAACGCGAGGCAGACCCAGAACCGGCGGCGGAACATCTCCGGGTCGTGCCCGGCGTGCTTGTCGTGCCCGCCGTGCCCGGCGTGGTGGTCGCGCTCGGCATGGATGGCGTGCCCGACCTGGGTGGGGTGCCCGGTGCGATCGGCGTGCGCGTCGTGGGCCATGTCTCCAACATGCCCTGCCGCCCGTCGATCCGGCGGCATGTCGGCCATGTGGCGGTATCACGGCGGCCGGAACACCGCCATGTCGCCGACATGGTGTCGGTCGACCTGCGTTCGCAGGTGAGGGTGGCTACGATTCCGGGCGGTGGGACGCGGGATGCCGCTCCGGACGGCCGGCGGAGCGGTAGACCGGGGCCGACGGAGAGGGAGACCGGGGCCGGCGGAACGGGAGACCGGGCGGCCGGAGGAACGGAAGGCCGGGCGGCCGGGCGGCGGGAGCCGGGCGTCCGGCGCCGACCGATCGCCCGCCACGCTGAACCGTCCGGGCCGCCGGGCCGTATCCCGCGCTGACACCGTTTGGAGATCGTCGATGGGCGCCGACCACAACCGACCCGCCCCGCCCACCCCGCCGGGGGTGCGGCGGGTCCTCGTCGCGACCGTTGTGCCCCTCTTCGTGATCACCGTGATCGCGGCGGTCGTCCTGTGGCCCCGCGCCGGCGGCCCGGAGGTCGACGGCGGTTCGCCGGTGCCCCGCTACCACGGCACGGTGACCCGGGTGGTCACCGAGGAGTGCCCGCCGCAGCCCGAGACGCCGGAGGGCGGCGGGCCGGGCGTCGCGGACGGCCCGTGCGGCACCGTGACCGTCCGGGTGGAGCAGGGGCCGGACGCCGGGCGGCAGGTCGAGACGCCGGTCCCGACCGGCCCGGGCGCGCCCACCGTCGCCGTCGACGACCGGATCGTGCTGGTGAAACTCACCGATCCGGCGGACCCGACCGCGAGCGCCTACAACATCGCCGAGCACCAGCGTGGCGCCCCGCTGATCTGGCTGGCGGTGGTGTTCGCGCTGGCGATCGTCGCGTTCGGCCGCTGGCGGGGGGTGGCCGCCCTCGCCGGGCTCGCCGCCACCTTCGCCATCCTGCTGACCTTCGTGCTGCCCGGCATCGGCGCGGGCGGGTCGCCGCTGCCGATCGCCGTCGTCGGCTCCGCGCTGATCATGTTCGTGGTGCTGTACCTCACCCACGGGGTCACCGCGCAGACGTCGGTGGCCGTCCTCGGCACCCTCGGCAGCCTGGTGCTCACCGGCCTGCTGGGCACGCTGGCCACGGCCGCCACCCACCTCACCGGGTACGGCAGCGAGGACGCGACCACCCTGTCGATGTTCCGGGGCGACGTGGACCTGCACGGCCTGCTCCTGGCCGGCATCATCATCGGGTCGCTCGGGGTGCTCGACGACGTCACCGTGACCCAGGCGGCCACCGTCACCGAGCTGGCGCACGCCAACCCGGGGCTGTCCCGGTTGCAGCTCTACCGGGCGGCCACCCGCGTCGGCCGGGCGCACATCGCCTCCACGGTCAACACGATCGTGCTGGCGTACGCGGGCGCGTCGCTGCCGCTGCTGCTCCTGCTCACCGCCGACTCCCGCCCCGTGACCGAGATCCTGACCAGCGAGTTCCTCGCCCAGGAGATCGTCCGCAGCGCGGTCGCCACGCTGGGTCTGATCGCCGCCGTGCCGCTCACCACCGGGCTGGCCGCCGTGGTCACGGCGGCAGGGCGCACGGCAGCGGGTCCCACGACGGCGGGACCCACGGCGGGGCACGGGGCCGCGCCCCGGACCCGCCAGGCGGGCGGCGGGGACGTGCCGGCGGCGCGTACCCACGGGGGCGGGCGGCGGACCGCGGACCGCGATCTCGCGCTGGAGGCGCTCGGCGGCGGCCGGGCGGCCGAGGGATTCCCCGACGACCACGCCCCCACCCACCCCCCGGCCGGACGGCCGCACCGAGAAGGAGGCACGGAGACCGCATGGTGACACTGCGCAGCGTGACCGGCGGCGGCATCCGCCCTGAGAAGCGCATCACTGATTACCGACGGCGATTACGAAATGACGCTTTTAGTCGGCATCCGGACGTAGCTCCCCGCATGTGCTCTCGGGTAACCTCGCTGCCGGTCACCGCCGAAGGCGCGAAGCGGCGCCTGCGGTGCCGCCGCCCAATCGCCGCGAGGCGAGCCGGGGAACCAGGTGCCCGGGGTGAATCCGCGCGAGCGGTAGGGGCCGCTTCCGCCCCGAACCCGTCAGCTAACCCGGTCGGCGGTCGATGGAAGGGAACACTGTGACGGCACCCCTGCACCGCTGGTTGACACCCGTGGTGGCCGTGCTCGCTGCCCTGGCGGTCGTCGCCGGGCCGGCCGCCCCGGCGCTCGCCCTGCCCGCCGCCGCCCCCCAGCCCTCGGGGCACGAGGAGGACGACGAGCCCCAGCTCATCACCGACGTGATCGAGGCGACGAACCGGGACTACGTCCAGGCCAAGTCGAAGCTCGAAAAGTCCAAGAAGCGCCAGGCCCAGCTCGCCGACGAGGTGCGGAAGGCCCAGGAGGAGCTGGACGCGCTCGCGCCGCAGGTCGGCGAGATGGCCGCGCAGTCGTACCGGACCGGGCGGGTCGGTGCGATGGCGATGCTGCTGGAGAGCAACAGCCCGGACTCGTTCGTCAAGCGCGCCTCCGCCCTCGACGAGCTGAACATGGTCAACGCCAACAAGCTGGCTGAGGTCAGCGCGGCGAAGAACCGCGCCGAGCAGGCCAAGCTCGCGCTCGACGCCGAGGTGCGCGAGCAGCAGAAGCAGGCGTCGGTCATGGCGAAGAAGAAGCACGACGCCGAGAAGGCGCTCGCGCTGGTCGGCGGCAAGGGCTTCACCGGCGGCCTGGTCAACGCCACGTCCCCGGTCGCGCGGATCGCGCCGGGCCGGACGTCGGACGGCACCTGGCGGCCGGAGTCGTGCAGCGAGAACGACCCCACCACCTCCGGCTGCGTGACGCCCCGCACGCTGCACGCCTACAAGGAGGTCAAGCGGGCCGGCTTCAACCGGTTCGTGGGCTGCTACCGGCCGGGCGGGCCGTGGGAGCACCCCAAGGGCCGGGCCTGCGACTGGTCGCTCCAGAACAGCGGCTTCTCCCCCTGGCACAACAACGACACCCGGATGTACGGCAACAACCTCGCCGCGTTCCTCATCCGCAACGCCGACCGGCTCGGCATCTACTACGTCATCTGGAACCGGCAGATCTGGTTCCCGGCGAACGGCTGGAGTTCCTACAGCGGACCGTCCAACCACACCGACCACGTGCACATGTCGCTGCTCTGACGCGGCGCGCCGCGCACGACGAGAGGGGCCGTCCCGCTACGGGGCGGCCCCTCTCGCGTCTCAGGCGGCGGCGGCCGCCGGGGTGGGGTCCGTGGCCATGGCGGCCGGCACGGCGGCCACCGTCCGCACCCCGCCGGCACTGAGCCGGTACGACATCCCGACTACCGCGCACCGGCCCGCGTCGACCTCGGCGGCCAGCACGGGCGACCGGTCGAGCATCGCCTCGACCGTGCACGCGATGTGGATGTCGACGATCTCGTCGATGCTCTCGACGCCCCGCTCGGCGGCCCGGTGCAGGCTGGGCACCACGGCGTCGACCACGGCCCGCAGGTTTCCGGCGGGCTCGCTGCCGGTGCCGGCCGCCGCCTTGGCCGCCTGCACCGCCCCGCAGGAGTCGTGGCCGAGCACCACCACCAGGGGGGTGCCCAGCACGGTCACGGCGTACTCGACGCTGCCCAGCACCTCGGGGCCGACGGTGTGCCCGGCGGTGCGCACCACGAAGAGGTCACCCAGGCCGCGGTCGAAGATGATCTCGGCGGCGAGGCGGGAGTCGGAGCAGCCGACGATCACCGCGAACGGGTTCTGGCCGTCGGCGACGGCCGCCCGGTGACCGGCGTCCTGGTTGGGGTGGCGCGGCGTCCCGGTGACGAAGCGGTGGTTGCCGGCGTGCAGCTCGGCGAGGGCCCGGGCCGGGGTGCAGCGAGCACCCGGGGTGCCCGGTTCGCCCGGTCGCCCGACGGACGTGCGGGGATCGAGCTGCCCGGAGCCCGCCTGAGCCATCGACATGCTGGACTGCTCCATGCCCCATCACCTCGTCATTCACGCGCACGACCAGTTCCCCCACGGTCACACGCAGCAAAAGGCACGTCAAGCGTTACGTGATACACATTTCCTGCGTTGGGAAGGGGTTGCGCAGGCCCGCGCCTCGGTCCGCGCAGGCCCAGGAGCGTGGGCGTCGTCGCCGAGCCCTAACATGTCGGACATGGCGACGACAGCAGGCGGGAACGGGAGCACCCGGAACTGGACGTTCCTCACCAACCACGGTCACGTCCTGCTCGCCATCGCCCGCAACCCGACCGCCCGGCTGCGGGACGTCGCGGACGAGGTGGGCGTGACCGAGCGTGCGGCCCAGGCGATCGTGGCCGACCTGGAGGCCGGCGGCTACCTGCGGCGGACCCGGGTCGGCCGGCGCAACGAATACACGGTCAACCCCAGCGGCCACTTCCGCCACCCGGCCGAGGCGGACCGCCAGGTCGGCGACCTGCTCGCCCTCTTCACCACCGAGCAGGGCGAACGGCGCACCCCGGACGAGGCCGGACGACAGGCCCCGGACCAGGCCGAACGGCGCACCCCGGACCAAGCCGGGCGGCAGGCCCCAGGCGGGCACGCCCCGGGCCAGGCCGGGCGGGACGCCGGGTGACCGGGCGGGCCGGGCTGCGGCGGGTCGCGCCGCCCGCGCTGGCGGCGCTGCTCGCCGCCGCCGTCGTGCCGCCCGCCCCGGCGTCGGCCGCCCCGACCTGCGGGCCGATCGGGAACCCCGCGCCCACCGAGGCGCCCTGGGCGCTGACCCGGCTCGACCCGGCCTCGGCCTGGCGGGTCACCCGGGGCGAGGGCGTCACCGTGGCGGTCGTCGACTCCGGCGTGTCGGCCACCCACCCGCTGCTACGCGGCCAGGTGCGCCCCGGCCGGGACTTCAACGCGCTGCCCAGCAACGCGGGGCAGTGCGACGCGGCCGGGCACGGCACGATCGTCGCCGGCATCATCGCCGGCCGGGAGGGCACCGGCTCGCCGTTCACCGGCATCGCGCCGGCCGCCCGGATCCTGCCCGTACGCGTGCTGCCGGACACCCGGCGCACCAACGACGAGGGCCTGCCGGCACAGATCGGCCTGGCCATCCGCTGGGCCGTCGACCAGGGCGCCGACGTGATCAACCTGTCCCTGGTCACCCTGCCCCGCCCGGAGCTGGCCGCCGCCGTCGAGTACGCCCTCGCCAAGGGCGTCGTCGTGGTGGCCGCCGCCGGCAACCGTCAGGAGCAGCAGCAGGACCTGCCGGCCTACCCGGCGGCGTATCCCGGGGTCATCGCCGTGGCCGGCGTCGACGCGCAGGGCGGCCACGTCGGCAGCTCGGTCAGCGGGGACTACGTGGACATCGCCGCCCCGGGGCTGGACATCGTCGGCCCCGCGCCCCGGGGGCAGGGTTACCTCGCCGAGCCGCAGGGCGGCACGAGCTTCGCCGCCGCGTACGTCTCGGGGGTGGCCGCGCTGGTCCGCGCCGCGCATCCGGATCTCACGCCGGACGGGGTGGCCTACCGGCTCACCCGCACGGCGGACAACCCGCCGGACGGGCACAA
This sequence comes from Micromonospora sp. WMMD712, assembly GCF_029581295.1. NCBI lineage: Bacteria > Bacillati > Actinomycetota > Actinomycetes > Micromonosporales > Micromonosporaceae > Micromonospora > Micromonospora sp. WMMD712. The sequence continues at coordinate 5,078,718 of NZ_CP120743.1, read as the reverse complement.
CGCCGAGGTCGGGTACGGGGTGGTGAACCCCTACCGGGCGGTGACCAGCGTGCTCGGCACGCGCAGCGACCCGCCGCCCGGGGCGCTGGCCGCGCCCGCCCCGCCGCGCGACCCGCTGGGCTGGCAGCGGGCCGTGGCGGTCTGGGTGGCGGCGGTCGGCGCGGTCCTGGCCGGCGCGCTGCTGGCCGTCAGGCCGATCCTGGCCCGGGGACGGCGTCGGGGCTGGCGGCCGGGCCGCCGCCCCACCACCGTCGAAAGCTGACCCCGGCCGCGCCGCAGCGTCAGCGCAGGATGCCGGGGGTGGCGTCGCCGCCCGCGCCCCAGACGTCCTCGTCCTCCTCCAGCCAGGTGTTGCGCACCTGCTCCTCCTCGCCGTAGCCGGCCCCGCCCGCCGCACCGGCCAGGCCGCCCCGCCCGGCCGTCGCGCCGCCCGGCCGGCCGGCGCCCGCCGCGCCCCGGCCGCCCGCGCCCCGGGCACCGGCGCCGCCGGCCGCGCCGGGGGCCACCATGCCGCCCATGCCCGGCTTGCCCGCGCCCAGCCGACCGCCCGCGCCCCGGCCCGCGGCCCGGCCCGCGCCGGCCGCGCCGCCGCCGAGCATCGGCGGCAGCCCCGGGCTGACCGTCTTGCCGAGCGCACCGCCGCCGGGAATGCCGCCGCCCGCGCCGCCGGTCGACAGGCCCGCGCCGCTGCCGCCGCCCAGCCCGCCCCCGCCGAGGCCGGTGGTGGCCGGCCCGCCGGCACCGGCCAGGCCCGTCCCGTAGTCGTCGTCCAGCCCGCCCGGGTCCACGGACCCGGTGTCGGGAAGGTCGGCGACGGGGGTGAGGTCCGGGTGGGTCGTCGACCCGAAGTCGGGCTTGCCGTCGCCGACCTCCGGCAGGGTGCCGATGCCGCCCGGGGAACCGCCGCCGACGCCGCCGGTCGACGGCATGCCGCCCACCGACGGGACCCCACCGACGCCACCGGCGCCCGGGCCGCCGCCGAGGTCCGGCACCTCCGTGGGGCCCGTGCTCAGGCTGCTGGGGGTCACCGAGCCCGGCGCCTCCATCGTGCGGTCCCTGAAGTTGCCGTTGACCTCGTCGTAGACCTTGCGGGCGTCGCCCTCCTGGTCGGAGAACCAGCCCGTGACCCAGTCGCCCACCTTGCCGAGCTGCTCGACGGGCCAGCTGCCCATGACCTCCGCCGTGACCCGGGTCTCGAACAGCCCCACCCCGAGGGTGATCTCGCCGTTGCGGGCCGCCAGGACGTCACCGACGCAGGCCGCCGGGATCGGCATCTTGTTCTGGGCGTCCTCCAGCTGGCTGGCGGCCGTCTCCAGGGTGGTCACGATGCTGACCTTGCCCCGCCCCGGGTTGTCGATGTCGTCGACCATCGACTTGGCGTTCTTGGCGAGCCCCTCGATGTGCGTCTTGAACGCCTCGTAGGCCGGGCCCTTCCAGAGCACGCCGAGGTCCTTGACGTTCTTCTCCAGGCTCTCGCGGACCTGATCGACGTTCTTGATCAGCTCCTTCCAGCCCAGCGCGGCGCTCTGCACGTCGGCCGGGCGGCCGTCGACGAGCACCTCCCGGGCCATGTCCTCCCAGCTCTTGTCGCCCACGTTCCGCTCCCGTCGATCTAGCTGCCGCCGCGGGCGGCGTCGGTGAAGGCCTGCTGCATCTCCTGCGCGGTCATCTTGTTGGCCCCCTCGGCGGTCTCGTAGTTGCGCTTCACGGTGCGCAGCGCCTCGGCCGCCGAGTAGAGGTTCTCCGAGAGGGTGCGCAGCCCGCTCTCGGTGCCGCTGTAGACCTGCTGGTGCCGCTGGGCGAGTTGCAGGGCGTACGGGAAGCCACCGAGCGGCCCCTTGCCGGCGACGGCCTCGCCGCCGCCGAGCTTGTCGGAGATGTCGGCCATGTCGTAGGAGAGCCGGTTGAGGTAGCTGGCGTGCGTCTCCAGCCAGGTGATCGCGGAGTCGAGGCTGCCGGCGTCCCACTCCGTCTCGACGCCCTTCTCGCCCTCGCCGGCGACCAGCCCGCTCGGCGTCTCGGCCTGGTCGACGCCGGTGCGGTCGAAGCTGATCCCCCGGATGTCGACCATCCCCGGGTAGGCCGCGTTGACCGGCAGCGGCACGGGCAGGTCGATCTCCACCCGGTCCGGATCGTGCTGTTCGTCGCTCATGATGCCCCTCCCTGGCCCCGTTCCTCAGGTGTCGGTGTCAGCGCGGCTGCGGCCCCGCCGGGCCGGGCGGCCGTGCCTGCGGCGGCGGCCCCGGCGGGTACGGCCCGGGCGGGTGCGGCGGTGGGACGCCGAGCGGTGGCCCCGGCGGATACGGCCCGGACGCGTAGGGCCCCGGCGGGTGCGGGCCGGGCGGGACACGGCGGCGCGCCGCCCGGCGGTTGACCACGACCAGCCCCACCACCAGCGCGCCGGCCAGGAGCACCACGAGCAGGCAGAGCGCCAGCCGGAACGGGGCGTTGTCGCCCAGGCTCACGGAGACCGCCGGCCGCCCGTCGGCGGGGTCGTCGCCGTCGTCGGTCGCGGCGGGGCCGCCCGGCTTCGCGGACGCGCTGGTCAGCAGCGGGTTGCCGGTCACCTCGGGCACGGCGGCGGTCAGCGCGGCCAGCACGTCGACGCCGCCGAAGCCGTACTCCGGGTCGCGGCCCGGGGCGCCCCGGTCCCGCGCGGTGCGGATCAGCCGGTTGACCACGTTGGCGGCGTCGAGCCGCGGATAGCGGGACCGCACCAGCGCGGCGACCCCGGAGACGATCGCCGACGCGTTGCTGCTGCCGTCGCCCACGCCGTAGCCGTTCGGCGACACCGGCGGCGGCACCGTGCTGATGATCCGTTCCCCGGGCGCGGCGATCCCCACCTCCGGGCCGGTGACCGACCCGCTCCACCGCGAGCCGTTCTTCCCGGTGCCCGCGACCGCGAGCACGCCGGGGACGTTGGCCGGCGTCGGCACGCCCTGGCTGGCGGCGCGGTTGCCGGCGGCGGCCACCAGCACCGCGCCCTTGCCGAGAGCGTATTCGACGGCCTCGGTGACCTGGGGGTCGTCGCCGGGGGTGCCGACGGACAGGTTGATCACGCCTGCTCCGGCGTCGGCCGCCCAGCGGATGCCGCCCGCGATGTCCCACTCGCGCGGCTCGCCGAGGGCTACCGGCAGGATCTTCGCCTCCGGGGCGATGCCGAGCAGCCGCATGGACCCGCCGCCCCGGCCGGCGATGATGCCGGCCATCGCGGTGCCGTGGCCCTTCTCGCGGTCCGGGTCGGCCTGGCCGTCGGCCCGCACCCCGCTGGACCGCGAGGTGCCCCTCAGGACCTGCCCCCGCAGGTCGGGGTGGGCGGCGTAGACCCCGCCGTCGATCACCGCGACCGTGACGCCCGCGCCCCTGGTCAGCTTGTGCGCCTCGGGGATGCGCAGCGTGTCGAGGTGCCACTGGAGGCCGCGCACCGTGTCGGCCGCGCGCGCCGGGGCGGGCGCGGTCAGCAGGCCGCCGGCGACGGCGGCCAGCGCCAGCATGGCGGCGGACCGCCGCAGCGGTCGCCGGTGTCCCCCCGTGTGCATCTTCTCCCCCGGCCCTCGTCGACCGTCACGCAGAACGGCTCCGGGCCGGTCGAGCCGGACCGGAGCCGCGTCGGCGTCAGCTCAGCTGTTCCACACCCGGGAGTTGCTCATCTCCGTGGTGACGTAGTTCTCGCGGGCGATGCCGACCGCGCCACCGATGTCGTTCAGGATCTTGTTGATGTCCCGGACGGCGGCGTCCCACTGCGCCTGGTGCTGCTCGTAGGCGGTGCGGTCCTCGCCTTCCCAGTGCAGCTTGCTCAGCATGGAGCGCAGCGTGTCGAGCTTCTCGTCGATGGTCCGCGAGATCGCGGTCATCTGCTGGTGGCTGCTTTCGAGGACCGCGTAGTCAACCTTGATGCTCATGATTTCCTCCCCTACGCCTGGCTGCCGGTCACGGGTTCAGCGCAGCGTGGAACTTGTCCAGCATCTGCTGCTGCTCCTCGTCGTTGACCTGGTGGGTCGTGCCGGACTTGTCGAGCAGGTCGGCGATGTTGTCCATCGCGGTCAGCAGCTTGGCGGTGTCCTCGTTCCACCGCAGCATGAGCTGCTGGAAGCCGGAGGAAGCCTGCCCCTTCCAGGCCATCGCCAGGTCGTCGACCACGTTCCACAGCTTCTTCAGCTCACCGTCGACATCGCCGCGCGTGGACCGCACGTCATTCGCCGCGGTATGCAGAGTCGATGCGTCGACCTCGAACGCCATGCTTCACACCCTTCCGTCATCGTTGTGGCGGCGGAACTCTGCCGCGCCCCTCCCCCGTGGCAAGGCGACCAACCCCACCGACGGACATTCAGGATGCACCGTAACCGACCTCGTCCAACCCGCGCAGCCCTGCCGCGGCGTCGTGGCCGCCCGAACAGGGTCTCCCCGGAGGGATCGCCCCAGCGTGGACCGTCCCCAGCGGACCCGGGTCGCGCCCCGGCTCAGGAGGGCCGACGGTACGACCGCACGTGCAGCGCCACGCCGAACACCAGCAGCGCGGCCAGCAGCACCACGGCCGCCCAGAGCACCGGCTTCTCCAGGGCCCGGTCCAGCACCACCGGCAGCAGCGCGGCGATGCCGACGAGGACCGTCGCCTCGCTGGCCCGCTTCGCCCAGGTCGCCCGCGTGAGCTGCGCGACCAGCCCCAACACGAGGAAGACCGGGATGGTGACCAGGGCCAACACGAAGAGCGTCACCATGTCGCCCGCCTCTCACTGGTAGAACTTGGAATCCTTGACCCAGTCGATCTTGATGTCCTTGATGTCGGGGTCGGTGCCGGTGGCCGCCCAGCCCGGGCGGGAGTCCGACACGAAGGCGAATCGGTTGTTGTGCTGGAACCCCGCCATCACGGTGGTGAACAGCGCGCTGATGTCGCCGAAGACCAGGGCGAGGATCGCCACGCTCACGGTCAGCCCGGCCACCCCGATGGCCTCGGCGATGGGGGCGGTCGGCGGGAACGCCTGGAGGGCGACCGACGCGATCACCGCGATCAGGATCGGGATCAGCGCCTCGACCAGCGCGTCGACGGCGTCGTTGAAGGCGTCCCGGGCGGCGGTGAGGCTCTCCTTGTTGGCGTTGAACGCCTCGGCCAGCGAGTTGATCTCCGCGCCCAACTTCCGGAGGAACAGCTCGAACGCGTCCCGGTCGTCGAAGTCCCACTCCTCCGCGGACGGCGGCACCTCGCCCAGGGCCGCGCCGAACTGGTCCGCGCCGAGCAGACGGGCGGCGTCGCCCCACTCCTTGATGGACTTGTTGACCTCGTCGTTGTCGAACGTCTCCAGATAGGCGATCATCACGCCCAGGAAGCCCGCGCCGACCAGCCACATCCAGTTGGCCCGGGCCGCCGGGAGCAGGCCCCGCACCGGGGCCGTCGTCGCGGCGACCGTGTGCGTGCCGGTCACCGCGCCGGACGCGTTGGCGATCAGGATCTCCGTCATCGGTGCTGCCCCCCGTCGCGCCCCCGGCCGGTCACTTGACCACCCAGGGCTGATCCGACTTCTCCCAGTTGTTGGCGGTCTGTTCGAGCTGCTGGGCCGCCCGGTGCAGGTGCTCGATGCCGGTCTTCACGTTTTCCAGGTGGCCGTCGACCGAGGCGTTGTGCGCCTCGACGGTCGCGCCGCCGAAGAGGGTCAGCGACCCACCCGGCAGCTTCACGCTCTCCAGCAGCGACTGCACGTTGCGCAGGTACTGGATCGGGCCGTCCGGGGCGTCGAGCTTCTGGCCCGCCCTGCGGATCGCGTCGACGTCGACCGTGTTCGCCATCGTGTCTCCCTGCCGGACTCAGCGGCGCAGGCCGCGGAACGGGTCGCCCAGGTCCACCCCGAACCGGCGGAACCAGTCCTCGGGCGTCAGCGTGCCGGCCTGGGCCTGCCGGACCAGCTCGGAGCCGCCGAGCATCTCGGTGAGCAGCTCCTGCTGGTGCTCGCCGAAGGCCGCGTACGCCGCGTCGATCGCCGCCTGGAGCGACTCCGCGAGGGAGAAGCTGTCCAGCCGCATCGCCCGCGCGTTGATCTCGATGTCGCCGACCTTCATCTCGCCGTCGACCGTGACGCTGACCAGGCCGTCCGGGCTCTCCCCGGTCACCCGCAGCTCGGCGCGCTGCCGCTGGAACTCGGCCAGCCGACGCTGCTGCTCCTGCGCCTGACGCAGCATGCTCTCGACGGCGCCGTTGAGGCCGCCGTATCCCCCCGAGGTGCTCACCACGGTCCCTTCTGCACAACCGACGATCGGCCCGACGCTACCGGACCGGGGCACCCGGCGTCCGTCCCCGGCCGTGCCGGACCGTGGCCTAGGCCGGTTCGGACCAGGCCGTCTGGACGAGTTGCTGGCCGTCGCGCCGCCGCACCAGCGTCCCCCGGCCGGGCGGCTGCGGGCTCGGGCGCAGCGTGCCGAAGACCGGCCCCTCCTCCCGCGCGCCGGACATCAGCAGGCCGGGCGAGTCCAGCTCGCGCAGGCGTTGCAGCACCGGCTCGTACAACGCCCGCGCCACGCCGCCGACCCGGCGGGCGACGATCAGGTGCAGGCCGATGTCGCGGGCCTGCGGCAGCAGCTCGTGCAGCGCGCTGAGCGGGTTGTTGCCGCCGGAGGCCACCAGGTCGTAGTCGTCGACCAGGAGGTAGAGGTCCGGCCCCTTCCACCAGCTCCGGTCGCGCAACTGGGCGGTGGTGACGTCCGGGCCGGGCAGCCGGTTGGACAGCGCGCTGCGGATCGACGCGAGGCCCTGGGCGAAGACCTGGTTGGACGGGGCGTAGTCGAGCAGGTGCTCGCCCTCGACCGCGCCGAGCAGGCCGCGCCGGTAGTCGGCGATGACCAGGCGGGCCTGCGCCGGGGTGTAGCGCTCGACGATCCCCCGGGCGATCACCCGCAGCAGGTTGGTCTTGCCGCACTCGGCGTCGCCGAACACGGTCAGGTGCGGCTCGCTGGCCAGGTCCAGGTAGACCGGCGCGAGCGTCGACTCGTCGACCCCGATCGGCAGGCCCGGCGCGGTGCGGTCGGCCACCCGGGCCAGCTCGGCCAGCGGCAGCCGGCGCGGCAGCAGCCGTACCTTCGGGGCGGGGGTGCCCGGCCACGCCCGCGCCACGTGCCCGGCCAGGGCGACCGACGCCTCGGTCAGGTCGTCGACGTCGCGGCGGCCGTCGATCCGCGACACCGCCGCCAGGAAGTGCAGCTTGTCGCGGGTCAGGCCGCGGCCGGGGGTCTTCTCCGGCACGTTCTGCGCGGCCCGCCGGTCGATCTCCGACTCGGCCGCGTCGCCGAGGCGCAGCTCCAGCTTCGTGCCGAGCAGGTCGCGCAGGTTGATCCGGATCTCCGCCCAGCGCACCGCCGTGATCACCACGTGGATGCCGAAGCCCAGCCCCCGGTTGGCCAGGTTGGTGATGGTCTGCTCCAGCTCCTCGTACTCCTGGCGCAGCGTGTTCCAGCCGTCCACCACGAGGAACACGTCGCCGAACGGGTCGTCGGCGAACTCGCCGGCCGCCCGCCGACGCCGGTACGCGGCCACCGAGTCGATGCCGTGCCGGGCGAACCGCTGCTCCCGCTCGTCGATGATCCCGACCACCTCGGCGACCGTGCGGCGGACCGCCTCGGTGTCCCGCCGACCGGCCACCCCCGCCGTGTGCGGCAGCCCCTCCAGGCTGCGCAGCGCCCCGCCGCCGAAGTCGAGGCAGAAGAACTGCGCCTCGCGCGGGGTGTGGGTGAGCGCCAGCGAGGCGAGCAGCGACCGCAGCAGGGTGCTCTTGCCGGACAGCGACGCGCCGACGATCACCACGTTGCCGCCCGCCCCGGCCAGCTCCACCATCATCGGGTCGCGGCGCTGCTCGTACGGGCGGTCGACCACCCCGACCGGGACGGTGAGCCGGCCCCGGCCCGCCCAGCCGACGGTGGTCAGCCCGTACGTCGGGTCGACGGCGAGCGGGCCGAGCAGGTCCGCAAGGCTCGGCGGCTCCGACAGCGGCGGCAGCCACACCTGGTGGGCGGGGCGGCCCTGGCCGGCGAGCCGCCCGGTCAGCACGTCGAGCATGGACACGGCCTTGCCCTCGGCCGGCTGCTCCGGCTCGGCCACCGGCTCCGCCGCCAGGTCCGGGGCGGGCGCCGGCACGAACTCCGTGCCGTACGGCACGATGCGGCGGCGCACCGACGCCTGCGCCGAGCGCGCCTGCTCGCCGGGGGCCCGGTACGGGCCGGACACGTACGCGGCGCGGAACCGCAGCATGGTCGCGGTGTCGGTCTTGAGGTAGCCGTGGCCGGGGGCGCTGGGCAGCTCGTAGGCGTCGGGCACGCCGAGCACGATCCGGCTCTCCACCGCCGAGAAGGTGCGCAGGCCGATCCGGTACGACAGGTGCGTGTCGAGGCCGCGCAGCTTGCCCTCCTCCAGCCGCTGGCTGGCGAGCAGCAGGTGCACGCCCAGCGACCGGCCCAGCCGGCCGATCATCACGAACAGGTCGATGAAGTCGGGCTTCGCGGCGAGCAGCTCGCTGAACTCGTCGCAGATGATGAGCAGGCTCGGCATCGGCTCCAGCGCCTCGCCGGCGGCCCGCGCCTTCTCGTACTCGTAGCGGGAGACGTAGTTGCCGGCGGCCCGCAGCACCTCCTGGCGGCGGTTCATCTCGCCGGCCAGGGCGTCACGCATCCGGTCGACCAGCGGCAGCTCGTCGGAGAGGTTGGTGATCACCGCGCTGGTGTGCGGCAGCGCGTCCAGGGAGGCGAACGTCGCGCCGCCCTTGAAGTCGACCAGGACGAAGTTCAGCTCCTCCGAGGAGTGGGTGACGGCGAGGGCGGCGACCACCGTACGCAGCAACTCGCTCTTGCCGGAGCCGGTCGCGCCGATGACCAGGCCGTGCGGGCCCATGCCCTCGTGGGCGGACTCCTTGAAGTCCAGCTCGACGACGGTGCCGTCGGGGCCGACGCCGAGGGGGATGCGCAGCCGGTCGCGGTGGCTGCGCGGCCGCCACGTCTGCCGCACGTCGACGGTGGCGGCGTCGCCGACGCCGAGCAGGTCCGGCAGCTCGGTGCTGCGGGCCAGCGGCTCCTCCGCGCCGGCCTGCTGCTGGGAGAGGCGGTAGGGGGCGAGCTGCCGGGCCAGCCCCTCGGCCGCGGCGGCGGTGAGCCGGTCGGGGCGGCCCAGCCGGGTGCTGGTCGCGCCCCGGACCAGGTCGACGGCGGTGCCGTCGCCGACGTCGAGGCAGAGCAGCCAGCGGCCGGCGTCGCGGGGCACGGCCCCGGAGAGGTCCACGACGGTGGTGCCGAGCAGGCTCGGGCCGGTGAGCTGGCAGGTGGCGGCGACCTCGCCGCCGTCGACGACCACCAGCAGGTGCGGCGCGGTGGTCAGCGGCTTGGCGTCGGGGCTGAACCGGGCCCGGCCGGCCAGCTCGTCGACGAGGGACTCCTCGGCCTCGGCGAGGGTGGCGAAGACGAGGCGGCGGGCCCCGGCGGCGTCGGTGCGGCCGGGGTGCTGGGCGTGCGGCAGCCACTTCACCCAGTCCCAGGCCGGCTGCCGGTCGTCGGCGGCGACCACGACGACGACCAGGTCGTCCGGGGCGTGGAAGGTGGCGAGCTGGCCGATCGTCGCCCGGGCCAGGTCGAGGACCGGTTCCCGCTCGCCGCGCAGCACCACCCGGGAGAACGCCCGCACCGACAGCGCGGTGGGCAGGTCCGGCACCGTGGAGTGGGCGCGGACGAACCGGCGCAGCGCGATCGCGCTCATCGGCTCCAGGTCCTCCACCGGCTTCGTCTCCGGCGGCACGATCTCCACCGCCAGCCGCTGCGGGCCGACCGCGATCCGCGCCTCGCCGAAGTCGTCCTCGGTGACCCGGCGTTCCCACAGCCGGCGGGACGCGGCGATCGACCAGAGCGCGTCGGGCTCCGGGTGCCGCCACGTCATCGCGGCCCGCTGCTGCTCGGCCGCGCGCCGGGTGCGCTTGCGCATCTGGGCCAGGTAGCGCATGTAGTCGCGGCGCTCGGCGTTCAGCTCGGCCTTGTCGTTGCCGCCGTTGCTCAGCGAGCCGATCGCCATGCCGAGCATGGAGACCCCGAAGAGCCCACCCGCGACGTACGTCATCATGCCGCCGCCCCGGCCGGCGTAGAGGAACGCCATCGCGCCGACGCCGCAGACCATCGGCAGGATCATCAGCAGCTGGCCCATGCCCCGGGGGGTCGGCTCGGGCAGCTCCGGCGGGGACTCCAGCAGCACCTCGCCGCGCGGCAGGGCGGGGCCCGGTTGACGCGGAAGCCGACGGAACACGACGGTGCTCACGGCGTTCTCCTCCCCCAGAAGCGGCCCGGACGCCGGCCGGCGCGGCGTGACGTGCGGCCGGGGTGGCGCGACGACCGGGCGCGGGCCGTCGGGTGGGCATCGTACGTGGGGGTCATCGTAGGTAATCTCCCGTGGGCGTCGGGGACCCGCTTCGGTGGCGGCCCGGGCCGGGTGGAGCGCAGGCGAACGCGAGGAGGCCACAGTGGCGACGAGGACGGCGACCGGCGGCCTGAGCCGGGTCACCATCGTGGCGCCCCGGACCAGGATGGACCTCGCGCTCCCCGCCGACGTGCCGCTGGCGGACCTGCTGCCGACCCTGCTGCGGTACGCCGGCGAGGACCTCGCCGACGAGGGGGTGCGGCACGGCGGCTGGAGCCTGACCCGGCTCGGCGGGCAGCCCCTCGACGGTGGGCGTACGGCCGCGCAGCTCGGCGTCCGCGACGGCGAGGTGCTCTACTTCAACCCCCGCGCGGCGGCGGCCCCGGAGATCGTCTTCGACGACGTGGTGGACGCCGTGGCGACCGCGACGAACCAGCGCCCGGGAAGCTGGCAGGTGAGCACGAGCCGGGCGTTCGCGGTGCTGTTCGCGGCGGCGGCGCTGTCGGCCGGCGCGCTGACGGCGCTGTTCGCGGGCCCGCCGCAGCTGCCCGGGGCGATCGCCGCCCTGCTGGTGGCGGTCGCCCTGCTGGTCGGCGCGGCCGTGCTGTCCCGGGCGGCCGGCGACAGCCGCACCGGCGCGGTGCTGGCCCTGGTCGGCCTCGGGTACGCCGCCGTCGGCGGCCTGCTGGTGCTGGCCGGCGACCGGGGCCTGGGCGAACTGGCCGCCCCGCACGTGCTGCTCGCCGCGACCGCCGTGGTGGTGTTCGGCGCGGTCGCCGCGCTGGCCGTCGGCGACCGGCTGCCGCTGTTCTTCGCCGCGGTCGCCGTCGGCGGGGCGGTCGGCTTCGGCGCGGTGGTGGGCCTGGCGTTCTCGGTGGGCGCGCCGGCCGCCGCCGCGGTGGTCGCCACGGTCGCGTTCGCCACCCTGCCGGCCCTGCCGATGGCGGCGTACCGGCTGGCCCGGCTGCCCGTGCCGTCCATCCCGACCGGCCCGGACGACCTGAAGACCGACACCGAGACCGTTGACGGCCGCAGCGTGCTGCGGCGCAGCGAACGGGCCGACGAGTTCCTCACCGGCCTGCTGTGGACGGTCGCCCTGCTGGTGCTGGGCGGGGAGGTCGTGCTCGCCCTCGACGGCCGGCTGCCGGCGGTGCTGCTCTGCCTGGTGCTGGCCCTGCTGTCGCTGCTGCGCGCCCGGCCGTTCCTCGGTCGCGCCCAGCGCGTGCCGGTGCTGCTGGCCGGCGGCCTCGGGCTGGGCCTCACGGCGGCGGCCACCTTCGCCGCGGGCGGCGCGGCCGTCCGGCTCGGCGTGGTCCTCGGCGGGCTGGTGGTGGCGGCCGTGGTCAGCCTGGTCTACGGGCTGACCGTGGCGGGCAAGCGGATCTCGCCGGTGTGGGGGCGGCTGCTGGACATCGTCGAGGTGCTGCTCATCATCTCGCTGGTGCCCCTGGCGGTCTGGGTCTGCGGCCTCTACGGCTGGATCGTCAACCTCCGCCCCTGACCCCGTCGCGGCTCAGTCGGGGCGGTGGTCGAGGACGCGGCGGGCCGTCGGGGCGGTGGCCCAGGCGGCGGGGCCGTGCTCGCCGTCCAGCGGCCGGGCCGGGGCGCCCGCCCGGCGGGCGACGTCCCGGACCACCTCGACCAGCGCCTCGACGTGGTCGGCCGGGGCGGCGACGCGCAGCAGCGGCGGGCCGGGCCGGTCGCCGGGGCGGACCACCGCCGCGAAGGTGTGTGACGGGGCGGCGGTGGCGGTGACGGCGTCCACCAGGGGCCCCCAGGTGGCGCCGGCGCGGGGGCGCAGGGCCAGGCAGCGCTGGGTCCAGCCGCCGCCGCGCAGCCCGGTCCAGGTCTCCGCCTGCGGCTCGGGCGTCAGGTCCAGCCCGGCCGCCGAGAGCAGCGCGGCGCGCAGCTCGTCCCGGCCCAGGACCCGGTGGCCCAGGCCGGCGGCGTGCAGCGCCTTGCCGAGCCGGCCGACCGCCGCCGCGACGGTGCGGTGCACGCCGAGCGTCCCGCCGCCCCGGGTCACCGCCTCGGTGCGGGCGTCGCGCACCGCCAGCCGCAGGGCCACCCAGACGGTGCGGTGGGCGGCCGGGGGCGCGCCCGGGGCCGGGTACCAGACGAGGGTGTGCGAGACGACCTGGGCCAGCGACACCGGCGCGGTGAAGTCGGCGAGCACGGCCAGGGCCCGGTCCACCGTCGCCGCGTCGACCGAGCCGGCGGGCGCTCCGGGGGGCGGGTCCAGCGCCACGGCGGCGAACCAGCCCCGGACGTCCTGGCCGACGCCGAGGCGGGTGCCGCGCTCGGTCAGCTCGACCATGGTCAGCTCGGGGGCGACGACGGCCAGCCGGGTGTCGCCCGGGTCGCCGCCGGCCGCCGCCCGCGCCTCCTCCCGGCGCAGCCGCAGCCGGCGGCGCAGCAGCAGGTCCTCGTACCACCAGCGGCCGCCCCGGCGGGCGAAGGCGGCGGCGACGGCCGCCACCGCGACGACCCCGACGACGGCGGCCAGCCACGTGGGTCCGCCGAGCGCGGCGTAGCCGGCCACGGCGGCCAGCTCCGCCACGACGAGCTGGCCGACGACGACCGGGCCGAGCCGGCCCCGGCTGCGCCGGTCGGCGGGGACCACCGCGCGGTCGGGCGGCGCGGGCCGGGCGGGCGGATCGGCCGGGCCGGCGGCCGGGCGACCGGGTGGCGCCTGCACCTGCGTCATCGGCGGCGTCCCTTCTCGACAGCGGGTCTGCTGGCAGCCGGCGCGGGCGGTGGCTCCCGTCCCGGACGGGCGGTGAGGCCGTCCCCGGGCGGTGGCCCCGGTGACCGGCCGGCGGCCCCTTATCGTAGGGAAGCCCGTGGCGACGCTCGGACCTGATCGCCACGGCCCACCCCGTCGTCGGGCTCGATCGTCGCGGCCCGACCCGCCGCCGGAGGTAGCCCATGCGGACCCGCCGCGACCAGGTGCAGGCGTACCGCTTCGTCACCCGCCGGATCGTCTCCGCGCTGCTCTCCGGCGACCCCGAGACGACGAACCTGCCGATGCGGCGGCTCGGGCTGGCGGTGGTCGGCAGCGTGGTCGCCGCGGCGGTGGTGCTCGGCGGCGTCGGCGCGTACGGCCAGCTCACCGGCAACGCCGCGCCGCTGGAGGCGAACACGCTGGTGATCGAGCGGGAGACCGGGGCGACGTACGTCTACGTGGACGGCCTGCTGCACCCGACCCTGAACTACGCCTCGGCCCGGCTCGTCCTCGACGCGGCGGACCCGACGGTGCGGACCATGTCGCGGGCGTCCATCGCGGACCGGCCGCGCGGGCGCACCATCGGGATCGTCGGCGCGCCGGACGCGCTGCCCGACCGGAAGGCGCTGGTCGGTCTGCCCTGGTCGGTCTGCGACGTGCCGGACCCGGCCGCCCCCGACCGGTCGACCACCCACCTGGTGATCGACCGGCCGCTCGCCGGAGGCACGCCGCTGGGCGACCGCGCGGTGCTGGCCACCGTGGACGACCGGCGCTACCTGCTCACCGGCGACGCCCGGCTGCGGATCGCCGGCGGGGACCCGGCGACCGCCGCGCTGCGGATGGCCGGGGCCACCACGCTCACGGTCGGCGAGCAGCTGCTCAACGCCGTGCCGGCGGGGCCGGTGCTGCGCGAGCCGGAGCTGCCCGGCGACGGCGAGACCAGCCGGCAGGCCGTGGGCGACGGGCCGGCCCGGGTCGGCGACGTGTTCCGGGCCGCCGGCCAGCACTACGTGCTGACCCGGGAGGGGCTGGCGTCGATCGGCGAGGTCAGCGCCCTGCTGCTGTTGCGAGACGGCGGCCGGATCACCGACATCACCCCGGACGAGGCCGGCCGGCTGCTGACCCGGCAGCGGGTGGAGGCGGAGGGCACGCCGCGCGCCCTGCCGGCGCTGCACCCGGTGCAGGCGGGCCGGACGGTGCTCTGCGCCACCTACCGCCGGTCGGCGGCCGACGCGCCGCCCACCACCACGCTGGAGGTCTTCGACCGGGTGCCGACCGAGCTGACCGGCCCGGCCGGGACCCCGGTCCGGCAGGGGGCCGGCGACGCGGTCCGCACCGCCGAGCAGGTGCTGCTGCCGGGCGGCCGGGGCGTGCTCGTCCAGGCCGCGCCGGGTGCCGGGGAGGGCGGCGCGGGCGCGCCGGGCTCGACGGTCTACCTGGTCACCGCCCAGGGGGTACGTCACCCGCTGGGCACCCGGTCGGGCGACGCGCTGACCGCCCTCGGCTACGGCGGGGTGCAGCCGCTGGCGGTGCCCGCGTCGCTGCTGGCCCTCATCCCGACGGGTCCCGCCCTGGAACGCCAGGACGCGCTGGCCTACTTCGCCCCGGGCACGTAGCCGCCGCCGGCGGGCGCGTAGCCGCTGCTGGCGGGCACGGCGACGCTGCCGCCCGGGCGCGCAGGGGCTGCCGTGGGGCGTCGTCACGGGTCGCCCGGTCTGGTCGCCGTCCACTAACCTGATCCTCGCCAACGGTTATCGACGACGTACGGGGAATGCCATGACCGGGCGCACGACAGTCGACGTACTGTCCCTGGAGGACTTCCAGCGACGGTTGGCCGCGCGGCTCAGCGAGGCCGAGGCCGTGCTCAGGAAGCTGACCACCGAGTTGCAGTGCCGGCCGCCGGATCTGGGCACGTTCGCCGACGCGACCAGCAACGCCCGCCGCTACTCGGCCCTCCAGACGAGCTACGCGCAGCGGGTCGAGCGGCTGCGCGACGCGGTGCGGGCGGCGCAGAGCGCGACCGGCACGATCCTGACCAACTACCGGACCACGGAGGCGCGCAACGCGGCCAACGCCGCCGACATCGCCGCCGCGCTCACCGGGGTCGACGACGCGCTGAACGGGAGGGACGACCCTCGTGTCTGAGTACACCGCGCGCTACGAGGACGTCAGCCACCAGCGGCTCTACGACGCGGTGCGGGCCGGCGACCCCGAGCAGATCGACGGCCTCGCCAGCAGCTGGAGCTCCATGAAGGGCACCCTCGACGACCTCGCCCGCGACCTGCGGGCCGACCTGGCGAAACTGGCCAACGGCTGGACGGGCGACGCCGGCCGGGAATTCCAGCGGCGGGTGTCGCTGATCGTCGACTACTCGACGTCCCTCTCCGAGGGGATGGCCGACGTGCGCCAGGGGCTGACGCTGATGGCCACCGACCTGCGGGCCGCGCAGAAGGAGGCGGAGAGCCCGGCCGAGACCGACGACCACGACAAGACGGTCTCCGGGGCGATCACGGGCGGCCTCACCGGGGGCCTGCCGGGCGCGATCGTCGGCGGCTTCCTGGGGCACGAGCAGGACAAGGCCGAGCAGGAGAAGGCGCACCGGCGGATGGTCCAGGTGGTCGCCGAGCTGGCGGCCGGCTACGACCTGTCGGCGTACGGCCGGCTGGTCGATCCGCCGCCGCCGGACGGCGACCTGCCGTACGACCCGAGCACCAGCACGTCGACGCCGTCGGCCGGACCCGGGGCCCACGCCCCGCGGAGCGCGCCGGGCGGCGGCTTCGGCACCCCGACCACGGGCCAGGCATGGCTGGACGCCCCGGGCGGCCTGTCGGACGGGCCGGACACGCAGCAGCCGGGCGGGGGCCACGGCGGCTCGGTGTCGCCGGGCGGCACGGCCGGGGCCGGCGACACCGGCCTCGACACGGGCACGTCCCTCGCCGGCGCCGTGCCGCTCGACGGCGGCCTGCCGGCCGGCCCGGTGGGCGCGGCGGGCGGCGTGACGGCCGCCGCCTCGGCCGGGGCCGGGGCGGGGCTGCTCTTCGGCGCGCCCGCCGGGGCGTCGGTCGGCGTGCTCGGCGGCGGCACCGGCTCCCTGGCCGGGTCGGCCCGCACCGGCGCGACGGTGGCGGCCCGGCCGGCGGGTGGCCTGGCGGGGGCGGAACACCGGGCCGCCACGGGCGTGGGCCGGGCGGGCGCGAACGGCACCGGCGGCGGGCGCACGGGCGTGCTGGGCGGGCGCGGGCGGGCCGACGACGACGAGTCCGACGAGCGGCTGACCTGGCTGACGGAGGACGACATGGTCTGGCGGGACGGCGACCCGGGGGTCCCGCCGGTGCTCGACGCCGGCTGACGCTTCCGCCGCGCACGGCTGCCGCTCACGGCTGCGGGGCCCTCTCCGACGGGGAGGGCCCCTTTTCCGACCTGCCTATCCACCCCGTGTATACGTGGTGTGTATAGTCGCGGCCATGTCGATCGGTCAGACCTTCCTCGGGCTCCTGGAGTCCACCCCCCGCCACGGCTACGACCTGAAACGCGCCTACGACGAGCGCTTCGGCCAGGCCCGCCCGGTGCACTTCGGCCAGGTCTACGCCACCCTGTCCCGGCTGCTGCGCAACGGCCTCGTCGAGGTGGACTCGGTCGAGGCCGGCGAGGGCCCCGACCGCAAGCGGTACGCGATCACCGAGGCCGGGGTCACCGACGTGCGGCGCTGGCTGTCCCAGCCGGAGAAGCCCGAGCCGTACCTGCACAGCGTCCTCTACACCAAGGTGGTGCTGGCGCTGCTCACCGGCCGCTCCGCCGCCGACCTGCTCGACACGCAGCGCGCCGAGCACCTGCGGCTGATGCGCGAGCTGACCCGGCGGCGCGACTCCGGCGACCTGGCCGAGCGGCTCATCTGCGACCACGCCCTGTTCCACCTGGAGGCCGACCTGCGCTGGCTGGAGCTGACGGCGGCCCGGCTGGACGAGCTGGCCGAGGCGGTGCGGCGATGACGGGCCCGCGCGTGGACGGCAGTGCGGCGATGACGGGCCCGCGCGGCGGGGCGGCGACGACGGGCCCGCGCGCCGACGGCGGGGCGACGGCGGCGGCCGACCGGGGGACCCCGGGGGAGGCGCTGCTCGTCGCCGAGGACCTGCACCGGGCCTTCGGCCCCACCCCGGCGCTGGCCGGGGCGTCGCTGACCGTCCGGGCCGGCGAGGTGCTGGCGGTGCTGGGCCCGTCCGGCTCCGGCAAGTCGACCCTGCTGCACTGCCTCGCCGGCATCGTCCGCCCCGACTCGGGGCGGGTGCGCTACCGGGGCGCGGACCTGACCACCCTGTCGGACCGGGAGCTCAGCGCGCTGCGGCGGGGGCAGTTCGGCTTCGTGTTCCAGTTCGGGCAGCTCGTGCCCGAGTTGACCTGCCTGGAGAACGTCGCCCTGCCGCTGCGGCTGGAGCGGGTCGGCCGGCGGGAGGCGGAGCGGCGCGCCGCCGAGTGGCTCGACCGGCTGGAGGTCACCGACGTGGCCGGCAAGCGCCCCGGCGAGGTGTCCGGTGGGCAGGGCCAGCGGGTCGCCGTGGCCCGGGCGCTGGTCACCGGCCCCCGGGTCATCTTCGCCGACGAGCCGACCGGCGCGCTCGACTCGCTGCACGGCGAGCGGGTGATGCGGCTGCTGACCGGGGCGGCCCGGGACACGGGTGCCGCAGTGGTCCTGGTGACCCACGAGGCGCGGGTCGCCGCGTACTCGGATCGGGAGGTCGTGGTGCGGGACGGCCGCACCCGCAGCCTGGAGGCGGCGGCGTGACCGGGGTCCAACCGTCGGGCCGGCGCGGCCGGGTCCTGGCCGACCTGTGGCTGGGCGCCCGGATGGCCGTCACCGGCGGCCGGGACGGGTGGACGCGGGCGGCGCTTACCGCCCTCGGCGTCGGCATCGGGGTGGCCATGCTGCTGTTGGCCGCCGCCG
This sequence comes from Micromonospora sp. WMMD712, assembly GCF_029581295.1. Lineage (NCBI taxonomy): Bacteria > Bacillati > Actinomycetota > Actinomycetes > Micromonosporales > Micromonosporaceae > Micromonospora > Micromonospora sp. WMMD712. Next base: position 5,060,685 of record NZ_CP120743.1, on the reverse strand, counting down.
TGCCGGGCGCGCTCGACGCCCGGACGGTCCGCACCGAGGCCCGCAACGACACCGGGTGGCGACCCGAGCAGGCCGCGGCCGCCAACACGGTGCTGCTGGCGTTCGCCGACACCGAGTTCCGGGACCATCCGGTGCGCGGCCGGATCGTGCGCGCCGAGGGGCCGGCCGCGCCGGTCCCGCCGGGGTTGACCCGGCTGCCCGGGGCCGGCGAGGTGGTCGTCTCCCCGGCGCTGCGGGACCTGCTCGACTCGCCCGACGGCCCGCTGTTCGCGCCCCGGCTCCGCGGCGCGCAGGTCACCGGCACGATCGGCGCGCAGGGCCTCTCCGGCCCGGGTGAGCTGGCCTTCTATCTCGGCAGCGCGGACCTGACCGACCAGGGGGCCGTGCGGCGCGACAGCTTCGGCGGCGGGGAGCCCGGCGAGGAGTTCTCGCCCGTGCTGATGGTCCTCGTCGTGGTCGTCGTCGTGGTGCTGCTGCTGCCGATCGTCGTCTTCGTCGGCGCGGCGGTCCGCTTCGGCGGGGACCGCCGGGACCGCCGGCTCGCCGCCCTGCGCCTGCTCGGCGCGGACACCGCGATGATCCGGCGGATCGCCGCGGGAGAGGCGGCGGCCGGCGCGGTGTTCGGCCTCGCCGTCGGCGGCGTCCTGTTCGCCGCCGGCCGCCAGCTCGCCCCGCTGGTCACCCTCCGCGACATCAGCGTGTACGCGGCGGACCTGCGCCCCGCCCCGGCCCTGGTGGCGGCGGTCGCGGTCGCGGTGCCGGTGCTCGCCGTGCTGGTGGCGCTCGTCGCGCTGCGCCGGGTCGTCGTCGAGCCCCTCGGGGTGAGCCGCCAGGGCGCGACCGTGCGTCGCCGCCTGTGGTGGCGGCTGCTGCTGCCGGCCGCCGGGCTGGCCCTGCTCTACCCGCTGACCGGCGTCGGCGAGGGCGGCACCGGCTCCGCCGACTACCAGGTGGCGGCCGGGGCGGTGCTGCTGCTGGTCGGCACGGTCACCCTGCTGCCCTGGCTGATCGACCTCGCCGTACGCCGGCTGCGCGGCGGCCCGGTCCCGTGGCAGCTCGCGGTACGCCGGCTGCAACTGGACAGCGCCACCTCCGCGCGTCTGGTCAGCGGCGTGGCGGTGGCGGTGGCGGGCAGCATCGGCCTCCAGATGCTCGTCGCCGGGGTGGAGGCGCGGTTCACCACCCGCACCGGCCAGGACACCTCCCGGGCGCAGGTGTTCGTCAACCTCGCCGAGCTGCCCGACCCCGGCGCGGCGCTGGCCCGGCTGGCCGCCGTCCCCGGCGTGGTGCGCAGCGCGGGCACGTCGGGCACCTTCGCGCTCGGCAGGGGCGCGGCCGACCGCACCGCCGAGGTACGCATCGGCGACTGCGCCACCCTGGCCGAGTACGCGCGGCTCGGCTCCTGCGCCGACGGTGACGTCTTCCTCGTCCAGCCGCCGGCCGGCGAACCGCAGCTCGTCGGCTTCGGCCCCGGCGACCGGGTGACCGTGGGCCCGCAGAACACCGCCTGGACCCTGCCGCGGCGACTGCCCACCGTGCCGGCGATCCCGGACCCCGTCGGCTGGACCGGCACGGGCCTGCTGGTCACCCCCGGCGCGGCCGACGCCGGCTGGACGGGGCTGCGCGCGCAGGCGCTGATCAGCCTCGACCCGGCCGACCCCGACGCGCTGGAGCGGGTCCGCAACACCGCCGCCGAGGTGGACCTGCGCGCCCAGGTCCTCGCGCTGGAGGACGAACGCCAGGCCACGCAGTTCGTCAACGTCAAGCGGGGCCTCGTCGCCGGCGTCGCGGTGACCCTGCTGCTGCTCGGCGCGAGCATGCTCGTCGGCGTGCTGGAGCAGTTGCGGGAGCGCCGCCGCCTGCTGGCGATGCTGACCGCCGTCGGCACCCCGCGCCGCACGCTGGGGCTGTCGGTGCTGTGGCAGGCGGCCGTGCCGGTGCTCGTCGGGCTCGGCCTCGCCGTCGCCTTCGGCCTGGGCCTCGGTGCGGTGCTGCTGCGCATGGTCGGCGCGCCGGTCTCGGTGAGCTGGCCGGTGGTCGGCCTCGGCGCGGCCCTCGGCGGCGGCGTGGTGCTGCTGGTCACCGGCGCGAGCCTGCCCGTGCTGTGGCGGCTGACCCGGCCGGAGGGCCTGCGGACCGAGTGACACCGGCCGGGAGCCGGCGGGCACTGTGCCGGTCGCTCCCCGCGCCGGCCGACGCGCGCCCGCCCGGGGCGGGCAGCCGGCCCGTCGAGTCCCGACCTGCGGGCCGGGCGTCGACGGGCCGGCCGGGCGGTCAGCAGAAGCCGCCGGCGTCGGCCCCGCCGTCCTGCCGGGTGGTGCGGAAGTCGCAGAGGTCGTAGCCGTTGGCGGTCAGCACCGCCTTCGCCTCGGCCAGGTCGGCCCCGCCCAGCGCCGGCCCGCGCGACAGCACGAAGCCCGTGCGGCGCTCCGGGTCGCCGACGACGGCCCAGCCGTAGTCGGTGTCGAGGCCCATGACCACGTAGTTCGGCCCGCCGAAGTAGAGCCAGCGCCCGCCGACCTCCAGGAACGAGACGGTCAGGACCGAGTTGGCCAGCGGGTTCTCGCTGCGGGCCCGGCCGGTGACCGCGCTGGTGGTGCCGAGGATCGTCCGGCAGGTGTTGCGCACCCCGACGGTGCCGTCGGGCTGGACGTCGTACCGGGCCTGCACGTTCTTGAAGCACTGGAGCTCGAAGATCGCCGGGATCGCGGCGATCTGGTACCAGTCCCCGGCGTAGCGCTGGAGGTCGACCGCAGCCACCGGGGTCACCGCTGCGGTGTCCACCGAGGGCGCGGCGCTCGCGGGCGCGCCGGTGGCCGCCACCGTCGCGGCCACGAGCAGGGCGGTGGCGGCGACAACGTGCGCCACCTGTCGACGTACTCCCATGGGGTCTCCTCCGGTCTTGCGCTCCACCGTGGGGTGCGGCACCCCACGGGCGACGGCGGGGCCGCGCTGCCCGTCAGGTGCCCGGGGGCGCCGCCGGGAAACTGTCGGCCTTCTCATGGCCGTCGATGCATCCGGCGGCGGCGCGACCGTCGTATCCCGACGGGACGGGTCTGTCCACTGCGCCGGGTCGTGGCCCGGGTCACCAGCCGGGGCGGCCGGCGAGGCTGCGGACGGGCCGCAACGGCGATAGGTTGGTGTCGTGCAGTCCGTAGCGTTCGCCAGGCCGTCCCTGCCGGCGACGCTGCGCGGGTCGCGCCGCTCGTGGCGCTCGACGCTGCGCCGCATCGGGGAGTTGGGTCGCCTCGCGCTGACCACCCTGGTCCTCGCCGTCGGCCTCGGCGGGGTCGCCGCCCTGGGGCCCGGCGCTCCCGCCGTGGCGGCCGCACCGGCCCACCCCGTCGTGGTGGCCAGCCGGGTCGACTCGCTGGGCCCCGACGCGCCGGCCGGGCCGCGCGCCGATTCGGCCGCCCCGCAGGCCCGCCCGGTCGTCGGCGACGCGCGGCGGCCGGTCCCCGCCCCGGCGGGCGGGCCCGTGACGGCCGCCCCGGCCGACCGGCCCGCCGTCGACCCGACCGGCGGCGGCGTCGTCCGGCGCGGGCCGCCCCGGCACTGACCCGGGCCGCCACCAGCCGCCGATCCGGTCCGCCCCGGCGTCGTAGCGCCGCACCGGCACCGCACCGGCCCGCCGCGAGCCCACCGCCGGCCGCGCCCCGCGCCGCCGACGACCCCGCCCGCCGTCCCGCCCCGGTGACGACCGCGGCGGCGACCGTCCGGCACCGGTCGACGCGCGGCCCCGCCCGCACCGCGGGCCCCAACCGTCAGTCCACTTCGTCCCCTCCGAGGTGCCCCTCATGCAGACCGCGTTCTCCTCCGTCCTGCTCGACGTGCCCCGGGCCGCCGCGATCTGGCTGGCCCTGCTCGTCCTCGCCGTCGTCGCCGTGGCGGGCCTGGTCGCCCGGCCCGACCTGTTCCGCTCCGTGATCGGCGGGCGGATCCGCGAGGCCGCCATGCCCAGCCTCCTGGAGGAGGCCGCCGAGGAACGCGCCCACCGCCGGTACGCCGACGAGGTGGCGACCGCGGCGGAACGGGCCGCGGCGACCGCCGGCCGGATGCGGGCCGAGTGGCTGTCCGCCCAGGACGAGGCCGAGGCCGCGTGGCAGGCGTACGAGGCGGCGGAGGACGACGTCCGCCGGCTGTCCGCCGCCACGGCCCTGCCCCGCCCGCACACCGGGCGCACCCCCGCCGAGTACGCCGACCGCGAGCGCTACCTGCACCGGGCCGCGCTGGCCGCGTACTGGCGTCGGGAGCTGTCGGAGGAGCAGCTCAGCGACGTGTTCGCGCACCGCAACGGGTGGGACCCCCGGCTGCACCCGGTCGACCAGGAGCTGGTGCTGCGCCGGGCCGTGCGCGACCACCTGCGCGCCCGGCAGGAGGCCGCCCGGGAGCGGGAGCAGGCCGCCTGGCGGGCCGCCGAGCAGGCCGCCGTCGCCGCGCGCAGCCTGCGGGACGAGGCGCTCGCCGCGACCGTGCCCGCCCCGCAGGAGCAGGCGTCGCTGCTGCCCGGGGTCGCCGACGAGCCGTCGCCGGCCGCCGAGCAGACCCGGGAGATGCCGGTGGTCGCCCGGCAGAAGCCGACAGTGGCGCGGGGCCGGGCCGCCGTCCCGGCCTGAGCCGCCCCGGGCGAGCCGCCTCCGCCGGCGCCGCCTCCGGCAGCGCGGCCCCGGCGGCCGGCGCGCCGCCCCGGCCGCCGCAGTGGCCGCCGCGGTGAGAAGGGGACCCTTCTCGACCGGAGGCGTTAACAGGGGGCCCTTCCTTACCCGGCGTCGGCTAGCGTGGGCGCATGACGGAGCGCACCTGGCTGCTGGTCGTCGTCGGCCTCTTCGCGGCGGCGACGCTCGTCGGGGCCGTCGTGCTCGCCGTACGGGTGGTCCGCACCCGCAAGCTGCTCGGCACGCTGGGCGTCGGCGGCAAGGTCGCCTTCTGGGGCGCGCTGGCCTACACGGTCTTCCCGATCGACGTGCTCCCCGACCCGATCTACCTCGACGACATCGGGGTGCTCGCCGCCGCCCTGCTCTACCTGGGCCGACTGGTCCGGCAGCACCGTGCCGCCCAGCGGCAGCTCCCCGGCCAACCCGGGCCGCAGGAGGGCAGGACCCGCCGCCCGGTCGGCTGAACCCGTGCCATGATCGGGGCCGGGCCCCGGGTGCGGGGACCGCACAGGGCCCGCGCGGGGCGGCCGGATCGGACGGGGGCGGGACAATGCCGGGCGACCATCGGTTGGGCATCGACGACGAACGGGTCCTCGCGTTCTGCCGGGAACGGCACCTGGCCACCCTGACGACGCTGCGCGCGGACGGCACCCCGCACGTCGTACCGGTCGGGATGACCCTCGACCCGGCGGCCGGGCTCGCCCGGGTGATCACGTCGGGCACGTCGGCCAAGGCCCGGCACGTCGCGGCGGCCGGCGCGGCGGGCGCCCCGGTGGCGGTCTGCCACGTCGACGGGAGACGCTGGCTGACCGTGGAGGGCCGGGCGGTGCTGCGGGCCGACCCGGCGTCGGTCGCCGAGGCCGAGCGCCGCTACGCCGAGCGCTACCGCGTCCCGCGCCCCAACCCGCAGCGGGTCGTCATCGAGATCGCCGTGACCCGGGTGCTGGGCGGTCTCTGACCGGTTCGGACGGTCCGCTCGGGGTACCAGCCTCAGCACCGACCGATCCCGCAACCGGTAAGGGGCACCGACATGACCGACGCAAATGGCACGACCGGCCAGCCGCAGGGCGTGGCCGACCAGGACGTCGTGGACGTGCTGGTCGCCGACCACCGCGAGGTGGAGGCGATCTTCGTGGAGTTGGAGGGCCGGCAGGGCACCCCGGAGCACCGCCGGCAGCTCGCCGACGTGGTGATCGCCGAGTTGGTCCGCCACTCGGTCGCCGAGGAGCAGTACGTCTACCCGGCGGCCCGCCGCGCGCTGCCCGACGGCGACCAGCTCGCCGAGCACGAGATCGCCGAGCACGCCGAGGCCGAGCGGACCATGAAGGAGCTGGAGTCGGTCGACCCGTCGGAGGCCCGCTTCGAGCCGCTGTTGGCCCACCTGACCAAGGCGATCCGCCACCACGTGCAGGAGGAGGAGTCCGACCTGTTCCCCCGACTGCGCGCCGCGATGGCCCGGGAGGAACTGGTGGAGCTGGCCGGCAAGGTGCAGGCCGCCAAGCGCACGGCCCCGACCCGGCCGCACCCGGGCGCGCCGGACCACCCGCCGGCGAACCGGCTGCTCGCCCCCGGCACCGGCCTGGTGGACCGGCTCCGGGACGCCCTCAGCGGCCGCCCCACCTCCATGGAGGAGCTGCGCGACAGGCAGCTCTGACGACGCTCCGCGCTGCCGCCGGCCGGGTCGTCCCCCGGGCGACCCGTCCGACGGCGAAGGCTGTCGTCTTCAATGGACGGTGGGCGCGTCGCCGGTCAGGGCTCCGGGGCGATCTGCCGGCGGCTGTCCGCCTCGGAGACGAGGATCGCCTCCATCGGGCAGGAGTCGGCCGCGTCGAGCACCGCCTGCGCCGGGGCCACCCGCTCGGCCAGCGGGCGGGACAACCCGTCGACCAGTTCGAAGTGCTTGGGTGCCGTGCCGGCGCAGATGCCCGAGCCGATGCACCGGGTCGGGTCGACGTGCAGCTGCCAGCCCGGGCCGGGCTGTCCTTCCTCCGTGCTCACCTGTTCCTCCCCCTCACCAGGCCACCGGCATCGCGGTGAGGCCGCGTACCAGCAGGCCGCTCTTCCAGGTCAGCTCCGGCTCGGGCACCGCCAGGCGCAACTGCGGGGTGCGGTCGAGCAGGGTGTCCAGCACCACCTGGAGCTCCATCCGGGCGAGCTGGGCGCCGACGCAGTGGTGCACCCCGTGCCCGAAGCCCAGGTGCGGGTTGACCTCCCGGCCCAGGTCGAGCCGGTCGGCGTCGGCGAAGACCGTCTCGTCCCGGTTGGCCGACGGGATCGACACGACCACCGGCTCGCCCGCGCGCACGAGCACGCCGCCGATCTCGACGTCCTCCTTCGCGTAGCGGGCGAAGGCGGCGGTCGCGCCGAGCGGGACGAAGCGCATCAGCTCCTCGACCGCGCGGGGGACCAGCGTCCGGTCCGCCCGCAGCCGGGCCCACTCGTCGGGGTGGTGCAGCAGGACGTACACGAAGTTGGGGATCTGGGTGACGGTGGTCTCGTGGCCGGCGGCGAGCAGCCCCGCGGCGAGCTGGACCACCTCCCCCTCGCTGAGCCGGTCGTCGGCGTCGCGGGCCCGGACCATCGCGCCGATCAGGTCGTCGGTCGGCTCGTCGCGTCGCAGCGCGATCAGCTCGCCCATGTACGCGAACAGGTTGTCGATGTACTGCTGGATCCGCTCCTGGCTCAGCGAGGTGGTCGAGACGATCGCCTCCGACCAGGTGTGGAACTTGTCCTGGTCGGTGACCGGCACGCCGAGCAGGTCGCAGATGACCCGGATCGGCAGCGGGGTGGCCAGGTGCTCCACCAGGTCGGCCGGCGGGCCGGCGGCGAGCAGGTTGTCGACCAGCTCGTCGGCGATCTGCCGGGTGCGGGGCCGCAGCTCCTCGACCCGGCGCGCGGTGAACGCGCGGGCCACGAGCCGGCGCAGGCGGGTGTGGTCGGGCGGGTCCATGGACAGGATGCCGCCCTGGATCTGCCGGGCGGTGTTGCGCGGCTCGTCGCGCCCCACGGCGGCGGCCCGGCTGAACCGGGCGTCACCGAGCACCGTGCGCACGTCGGCGTGCCGGGTGGCCAGCCACGCGGGCTCGCCGTACGGCAGGCGGACGCGGATCAGCGGCTCGTCCCGGCGCAACCGGGCGTAGCGCGGATCGAGGTCGAGCCGGTCGGGATCGCCGAACGGGTAGCGCTGGATCGTCGCCTCGGATGTGTCGGTCACCGGATGACCCCTCTCGTCCGCGGCCCCGCCGTCGGGCCGCCCGGTCCGCCGGGGGCGACCCACCTGGAGTCATGCCCCGAATACGGATCGTAGCGAGAGAGCTCGATGGTCGGCCAGTGAGCGGGACCGGTTTTCCGGTCCCGGACCGCCCTGGCACGACGGTCCCGGGCCGCCGCAGGGCGACGGCCCGGGACCGGGCTGGCCGGGTCAGCGCGGCGAGGTGTCGCCCCCGCCGGTGCGCCGCTGGGCCATGTCGACGCCCTTGTCGATCTGCTTGTCGTACTTGCCGCCGCTGCGCCGGTCGGCCATGTCGCCGGCCTTCTCGATGCCCTGGTCGACCTGCTTGTCGTGCTTGTCGGCGAGGTCCTTGGCCTTGTCCATGAAGTCACCCACGCGCGTCCCCTCCTCCGCTGGTTCCCTCCGCCGCCTGCCCGGCGGAGGCGCCTGGTGGCGGCGTTCCCTGCCCCATCCCCCACAAACCGCCGCCGGGCCGGTCGCCCGCCGGGCGGCCTTGGACAGTTCGCGTTCCGTCCGGACGACAACTGTCCAAGATTGGTACGGGGAGCACGGGGTGTCGGGGGAGCGGTGTCCGGGTAACGGGGAGCTCGCCGAGAGTGGGAGGCTGACGTGGTCGACGACGGTGGCGGGGACACGACGGACGGTGGGCGACGCGCCCGGCCCGCGACGGACGGCGGGGACGTCCGGGCGGCGACGGCGGGTGGGCGCGTCCAGCCGGCGACGGACGAGGGGCGGGGCGGCCCGCCCGTGACCGGCGCGGGGCAGGGGGCGGGGCCGCGCCAGGCGTGGGCCGGACTGCCGTGGCTGGTCCGCTCGGCCGTGCTGTGGAGCGCCTGCCTGGTGGTGGTCGTCGCCGGGCTCTACCTGGTCGGGAAGATCGCCGTGCTGCTGGCCCCGCTGGCGATCGCGCTGGCCGCGACGCTCTTCCTCACCGCCCTGCTCGACCCGGTGCTGCTCCTGCTGCGCCGGCTCCGGCTGCCGGCGGCGCTGGCCGCCGGACTCACCGTGCTGTTCCTGCTCGGCATCCTGGTCGGCGTCGGGGTGGTGGTGTGGAACCTGACCGCCAGCCAGTTCAGCGAGCTGAGCCAGGAACTCGACCAGGGGCTCCAGCGGACGCGGGACTTCGTCACCTCCACCCTCCCCGTGACCGACGACCAGCTCGACAAGCTGATCCGGCAGACCCGGGACGGGCTGGGCGGCGCTCCCGACCCGGTCGGCGGAGCGCGGACGGCCGCCGAGGTCGCCGGTTCCGTCCTGCTCTCCCTGGTGCTGCTCTTCTTCCTGCTCAAGGACGGCCGGTCCATGTGGCACTGGGTGCTGCGCCGCACGACCGGCCCCAACCGGGACGTCGCCGCCGAGGCCGGCCGGGTGGGCTGGCGGACGCTCGGCGCGTACAGCCGGGGGACGATGATCATCGCGGCGATCGACGCGCTCGGGATCGGCTTGGCCCTGGTGCTGCTCCGGGTGCCGCTCGCCCTGCCGCTGGCCCTGATCACCTTCCTCGGCGGGTTCGTCCCCATCATCGGGGCCACCGTGGCCGGGGCGGTGGCGGTGCTGGTGGCGCTCGCCGCCAAGGGGCCGACCGTCGCCCTGCTCACCCTGGCCGCCGTGGTCGCCGTACAGCAGGTCGAGGGCAACCTGCTGGAGCCGCTGGTGATGAAGCGGCAGGTCCAGCTGCACCCGGCGGTGGTCCTGGTGGCGGTGACCGCCGGCACGCTGATCGCCGGCATCGCCGGGGCGTTCGTCTCGGTGCCGATCACGGCGGTCGCGTACCGGGTGATCGACACCGTGCAGCGGCACCGGCAGGCCGCCGCCCGGCCGCCCGCGCCGGCCTGACCCGCCGTCGGCCGCCCGCCCGGCCCGGCGTCAGGCGGGCGGGCCGGGGTCAGGCGGGCGGGCCGGGGTCAGGCGGGCGGGCGCAGGTGGGTGGCGAACCAGTCGGCCGCCGCGTCGGCGACCTGCTTCAGCGCGCCCGGCTCCTCGAACAGGTGGGTCGCGCCGGGCACCACCCGCAGCTCGCCCGTCTCCCCCAACTCCGCCACCGCCTGTTCGTTCAGCGTGATCACCTGCTCGTCCAGGCCGCCCACCAGCAGCAACGTCGGGACGGTCACCCGCGACAGGGCGACGCCGGCCAGGTCCGGCCGGCCGCCCCGGGAGACCACGGCCCGCACCCGCTCGGGGCGGGCCGCCGCGGCGACCAGCGCGGCGGCGGCGCCGGTGCTCGCGCCGAACAGGCCCACCGGCAGCCGGGCCAGGGCCGGCTCGACGCCCGTCCAGTCCACGATCGCGGCCAGCCGGTCGGCGAGCAGCCCGATGTCGAACCGGAGCTCGGCTGTACGGGCGTCGACCCGGTCCTCCTCCGGCGTGAGCAGGTCCACCAGCACCGTGCCGAGCGCCCGCTCGTTCAGCACCCCCGCCACGGCCGTGTTCCGGGGGCTGTGCCGGGAACTGCCGCTGCCGTGCGCGAAGACCACGACCCCCGTGGCCCCGGCCGGGACCAGCACATCGGCCGACAGCCCTGCGTCACCCGCCGGGATGGTGACCTCGCCGCCCCGGGTCGTCGTGCCCACCTGTCCACGTGCCGCCATCGCACACCCTCCCCACGGACTCCGCCTCGTCCGGTGCCGCTTACCCGCCCCGGCGGCCGGGATTCGCCGTTGCCTTGACATCGGCGGCAAGGTCTAGCGTGACGGTCGGTGGCGGCGAAGGAGGTCGGATGCTGATCGGTGAGCTGGCGGAACGCGCCGGCACGAGCACCCGGACCCTGCGGTACTACGAGGCGCAGGGGCTGGTCCGGCCCCGACGCTCCGCCAACGGCTACCGCGTCTACGACGAGGCGGAGCTGCGGGTCGTACACGAGATCCGGGCCCTGCTCGCGGTGGGCTTCGGCCTGGACGACATCCGGCCGTTCGTGGCCTGCCTCCGGGCCGGGCACGCCTCCGGGGACGTCTGCCCCGACTCGGTGGCCGTGCTGCGCCGCAAGCTGGCCGAGGTGGACGCCTACCTCGACCGGCTCGGCGCGGTACGGCGACAACTGCACGACCAACTCGCCCAGGCCATCGCGTACCGGGAGGAAACATGCCTCAGGAAACGGGAACATCCCCGCTGACCGCCGTCACCGACGCCTCGTTCGCCGCGACGGTGCTCGCCGCCGACCGGCCGGTGGTCGTCGACTTCTGGGCCGAATGGTGCCCGCCGTGCGTCGCGGTCTCCCGGAGCCTCGCCGAGCTGGCCGAGGAGTTCGGCGACCGGCTGCGCATCGTCACGCTGAACACCGACGAGAACCCGGCGACGACCCGGGCGTACCGGGTGATGTCGATGCCGACCCTGCTGGTGTTCCGCGGTGGGGATGTGGTCGGCTCGACCGTCGGGGCCCGCCCCAAGAGCAACCTGCGGCTGAGCTTCGCCCGGCACCTGGAGCCCTGGCGGCCCTGACCCGCCCGCCGCGCGCCGCTACCCCCATGCCGCCGCTGTTTGCCGCCGGGCCGGGCGGGAAGGCCCGGGGTGACCGCAGCACCGGCGCAGCCGCGCCCCGACGGATCGCGAGGATCGTCATGGCCCGACGACAGGACAGGTCCAGGCAGCAGACCGCCGAGCGGGACGAGCAGCGGGAACGGGACGCCGAGCGCAGCCGGGACTGGGCGGACGAGGCGGCGCAGGCCCGCACCGCCGACGACCCGCGCGCCGTCGCCCCGCACGACGCGGCCGGTCGGCCCTCCAACGGGCCGCAGTTCTGACCCCTCCCCGGTCGGTCGGGGGCCCACCCCGGCCGACCGGGAGAGCCCGCCGGGGCGGCGGGCTCAGCCGAGGTGCTCCGGCAGGTGCAGCAGCGGGGCCCGGCCGGGCGGCTGCTCCGGCTCGGTGTCCGGCGGCGTGAGCGGCGGCACCGGCACGGTGACCGGCTCCGCGTACGTCACCCGCACCTTCTCGCCGTGGTGCCGCAGCTCCAGCACGTCGTCGGGGCCGCCGTGGCGCAGCGCGTACGTCGTCTGGTGCGCCCGGACGTCGACCCGCAGCCGCAGCCCCCGCCACTGCAACGAGAACTCCAGCCGGTCGAGCCGGCTCGGCAGCCGGGGGGCGAACGTCAGCAGGCCGTCGTGGTCGCGCAGCCCGCCGAACCCGGCGACCAGGGCGATCCACGCCCCGGCGAGGGACGCCATGTGCACCCCGTCGCGGGTGTTCTCGTTGAGGTCGTGCAGGTCCATCAGCGCGGCCTCGCGCAGGTACCGGTGGGCCAGCTCCAGATAGCCGACCTCGGCGGCGATCACCGCCTGCGTGCAGGCCGACAGCGACGAGTCCCGCACGGTGCGCCGCTCGCAGTAGAGGAAGTTGCGCCGCTTCTGCTCCTCGGTGAACGCGTCGCCCCGCCAGTGCATCGCGAGCACCAGGTCGGCCTGCTTGATGACCTGCTTGCGATACAGGTCGAAGTACGGGTAGTGCAGCAGCAGCGGGTACTTCTCGGTCGGCGTGTGCTCGAAGTCCCACTCCTGGAGCCGGGTGAACCCCTCCACCTGCTCGTGCACGTCGACGCCCTCGTCGTACGGGACGCACATCGCGTTCGCCGCGTCCCGCCAGGCCGCCGCCTCCTCCTCGGTGACCCCCAGGTCGATCGCCTGGTCCCGGAAGCGCATCGCGCACTCGGCAGCGGTGAGCAGGTTCCGCTGCGCCATCAGGTTGGTGTAGACGTTGTCGTTCTTCACGGCCGTGTACTCGTCGGGGCCGGTCACGCCGTCGATGTGGAACCGGCCGTGCCGGTCGTGGTGGCCGAGGGAGCGCCACAGCCGGGCCGTCTCGATCAGCAGCTCCAGGCCGATCTCCCGCTCCAGCGCCTCGTCGCCGGTGACCAGCACGTACCGGCGCAGCGCGTCGGCCACGTCGGCGGCGATGTGGAACGCCGCCGTCCCCGCCGGCCAGTACGCCGACGACTCCGGCCCCTCGATCGTGCGCCACGGGAACGCCGCCCCGGTCAGGTTCAGCGTGCGGGCCCGCTCCTGCGCCTGGGCGAGGGTGGAGTACCGCCAGTACAGGGCGTCGCGCACCGCGCCGGGCTGGGTGTAGGTGAGCACCGGCAGCACGAACATCTCGGTGTCCCAGAACGCGTGCCCGTCGTACCCCGGGCCGGTGAGGCCCTTCGCGGAGATCGGCCGGCGCTCGGCCCGCGCCCCGGCCTGGAGCACGTGGAACAGCCCGAACCGCACCGCCTGCTGCACCTCCGGGTCGCCCTCGACCCGGACGTCGGCGGCGTCCCAGAACTCGTCGAGGTATTCCCGCTGCTCCCGGCGCAGCCCGTCCCAGCTGTCGAGGCGGGCCGCGGCGAGGGCCGCGCCGACCTGGTCGCGCAGCGCCGGCAGCGACCGGCGGCTCGACCAGCCGTACGCCAGGTACTTGACCACCCGCAGCTTCTCGCCGGGCTTCAGCACGCAGCCGACGGTGGTGCGCACCCAGTCCTCGTACCCCTCGGTGGTGACGGTGGTGTGCTCCGGCGCGTGCACGTCGTGGTCCATGGCGGCGGCCACCCGCAGCCCGCTGACCTTGGTGCGGTGGATGAGCAGCCCGCCGTCGTTGGTGGTCAGTTCCTCCTCGGCCTGCAACGGCGACTCCAGCACCGCCGCCACCCGGGGGTCGCGGCTCTGCGCCGGCAGGGACTCGTTGGCCACCAGCTCCGACTGGAGGATCAGCCGCAGCGGCCCGTCGACCGCCTCCACCTCGTAGTTGATGGCGGCGACGGAGCGCTGGGTGAACGACACCAGCCGGGTGCTGCGCACCTTGACCTCGCGCCCGGCCGGGGTACGCCAGTGCAGCTCCCGGTGCAGGGTGCCGGCGCGCAGGTCGAGGACCCGCTCGTGGGCGAGGAGTTCGCCGTACCGGACGTCGAGGGGCTCGTCGTCGACGAGCAGCCGGATCAGCTTGCCGTTGGTGACGTTGACGATGGTCTGGCCGGACTCGGGGAAGCCGAAGCCGGCCTCCGCGTACGGCAGGGGGCGCAGCTCGTAGAAGCTGTTCAGGTACGTCCCGGGCAGGCCGTGCGGCTCGCCCTCGTCGAGGTTGCCGCGCAGGCCGATGTGCCCGTTGGAGAGCGCGAAGACCGACTCGGACTGAGCCAGGACGTCCATGTCGAGCCGGGTCTCCCGGATGTGCCAGGGCTCCACCGGATAGGCGCGTTCCCGGATCATGCGTCGGGCCTCCTGTCCACCAGGTCCGCGAGGTCGGTCACCACGACGTCCGCCCCGTGCGCGCGCAACTCGTCGGCCTGGCCCACCCGGTCGACGCCCACGACGTACCCGAATCCGCCGGCCCGGCCGGCGGCGACCCCGGCGAGGGCGTCCTCGAAGACGGCGGCCTGCGCGGGGTCGACGCCGAGCAGCTTCGCGCCGGCCAGGAACGTGTCGGGGTGCGGCTTGCCGCGCAGCCCCTGCTCGCGGGCGACCACCCCGTCGACCCGGGCCTCCAGCAGCGGTTCCAGCCCGGCGGAGGCGACGACGTCGCGGCAGTTGGCGCTGGCCGAGACGACGGCGCGGCGCAGGCCGCCGGCGGCCGCCGCCCGCAGGTACGTCACGGAGCCCGGATAGACCTCGACCCCGTCGGTGTGAATGCGCTTGAGCAGGACGGCGTTCTTCCGGTTGCCGATGCCGTGGACGGTGTCCGCGTCGGGCGGGTCGTCGAGCGAGCCCTCCGGCAGCACGATGCCCCGGGAGGCGAGGAACGACCGCACGCCGTCGGCGCGGGGCTTGCCGTCGACGTACCGGTTGTAGTCGGGCCCCGGGTCGAACGGCCGGTACGGCTCGCCGGTGGCCGCCGCCCGGCGCTGGAGGAACGCGTCGAACGTCTCGGTCCACGCAGCGTTGTGCACCCGGGCGGTCTGCGTCAGCACACCGTCCAGGTCGAAGAGACACGCGGTCACGTGAGCAGGCAGGCCCAGCACCCTACGAATCTATCCACCCCCGGAACCCCCGAAACCCCTCTGAGAAGGAAGGGCCCCCTGTTAACGCCTACGGTATAGAAGGGTCCCCTTCTCACCGCGCGCGCCGCGCGGGGGCGCGAAGTGCGGCGGGCGCGGGGATCGGGGCGCGGGGTCAGCGGTGGGGGCGCAGCGTCCACACGACGGTCATCGCCGAGGTCGGGGTGCCGTCCTCGGTGCCGATCTCGACGTCGACGGGGAACTCGGGCCGCTGCCCGGCCTCCAGCTCCGCGAGCACCTCGGGCACCGGCCGACCGAGCCGCGCGGTCGCCAGCACCGGCCCCGTCGCCACCTTCCGGTACGCGATCTCGGCCCGCACCGCCAGCGGCACCACCCGGTCGAGGAGCTGCCCGAACGCGGCGAGCACCACCGCCCCGGAGGCGGTCTCGCCGAGGGCGAACAGCGCCCCGGCGTGCGGGCCGCCGACGTGGTTGTGGTTGGCCGGCGAGTCGGGCAGCCGGACCACGGCGCGCACGCCGCCCTCGGCCTCCGGGGCCACCTCGACGAATTCGACGCCGAGGGTACGGGCGAACGGCACCGCCTCCAGCATGCCGGCGGCGACCTGGCGCGAGTCGATGGTCATATCCGCACGCTACTCCGCAGTAACTTGTGGCTCAAGCATCCGGCGGGGCCAGCGGGGCGGGAACGCAGGACCGCGCCCGATCAGGGATCGAGTGGCCACGTCGCGCCCGAATGACAACTCTTTCCGCGATCGAGCACGATCATGCGGGGTCGAGCGACGCCATCACGCAGGACCGAGCGCCATCACGCGGGAACGAACGCGACCACGCGGGGTCGAGCGCGGTCAGGCGTGCCGAGCCGACCCGCGAGGGGCCCGGGAATCCCCGGGCCGGCGTCAGAAGAGGTTGCCGATGGTACGGATGATCTCGGCGTAGAAGTTGCCCTCGATGCTGCGGAACAGCGCGAACCCCTCCCCGGGGCTGCCGAAGAACGGGCGCAGCGTCCAGGCGAGCTGGGTGCCGACGAAGCCGAACAGCAGGATCCACACGTACAGCAGGGGCATGCTGGCCGGACGCTGCGCGTCGGGCACGGGGCGGCGGGCCGCCGGGTCCGGCCACTGCCGGTACTGCGGTGCCGGGTAGCCGGGCGGGAGCAGGCCCGGCCCGGCCGGCACCAGGTGTTGCCCGGCCACCACCTGCTGCGGCGGGACGCCGACCGCGACGGGTACGGGCGCGGCGGTGGGCTCCCCGGCCGCGGCTACGGCCGCGGGGGCGGCGGGGGTGGCCGGAGCCGCCGTTACCGCAGGAGCAGCAGGAGCGGTCGGGACCGCCGGAGCAGCCGGAACCGCCGGAGGGGTCGGGACCGCCGAGGTCGCGGCGCCCGCGCCGTTCGCGCCGACCGCCACCGGCTCGGCGGCGGGCTGGTCGACGGCCTGCGGCGTCACCTGAGCAGCCGGCACCGCCAAAGCCGGCGCGCCCGGAGCAGCCGGAACCGGAGCAGCCGGAACCAGGGCAGCGAGAGCCGGAGCAGCCGGGGCTACGGCCGGCGCGGCGACGGGGGGAGCCGCCGCCGGGGTGAGTAGGCCGTGGGCGTTGAGCACCTGCATCCCGCCGGTCAGGAAGCGCAGCCCGACCACCGCGCTCAGCGTCAGGATCGCAACGTTGAGCAGCTTGAAGAAGCCGTAGTCCGGGGCGGTGATCAGGAAGAACAGGCTGATCGGCGCGAACGCCACGGCGAGCATCGAGGTGACGGTGATCGCCACCATCACCAGCGCCAGCGACTGCCGCACCGACAGTCGGGCCCCGAACACGAGGTTGAACAGGTAGAGGGTGGGCAGGCAGATGGCGAGGGTGACCAGGAACAGCAGGGGCAGCTTGACCGCCGACGTCAGCGCCATCAGCACGCTGTGGAACGCGCCCAGCACCGCGCCGTAGCAGGCCAGGGCGACGCCGGAGCTGGCCAGCATGCGCAGGGTGAGGCCGTTGAGCTCACGGTCGGCCACGATCTGCTGCCAGACGCCCTGCCGGTCGCGCAGGATGCGCTCGATGACGAGCGGGCTCGGACGGTCACCCGACACGGGCTGACCCCTTTCTGACACCGTGCTCAGTGGACGAGGTCCGCTGACCGTAGGGCACCGCCCACCCCGCCCGCCACCCCGCGCCGCACCGGACCGAGACGGGTCGCTCAGCGCCAGCCCACGTCGATCCGGTCGCCGCGCTCGTCGAAGAAGTGCAGGGCGTCCATGCGTACGGAGATGGCCAGCGGGTGCCCGGGGCTGACCGCCGGGTACGGGGCGAGCCGTACCGCCAGTTCGGCGGGGCGGCGGTGGTGCCGGCCCGGGTCGTTGAGCACGCTGGTGCGGTTGCCGCCGTCCCGGTTCTGCTCGGCGGGGGCCGCCTCGGCGTCACCGGAGCGCCCGGTGAGCCGCTGGATGACCTGCCCGAACCGGCGCAGCCCGCGCTGGCCGCCGCTGGCCTCCTCGGCCCGGTTGCCCATCTCGTCGACCACGATCGCGGTGGCCCCGATGTCGAGGAAGGCCAGCGACTCGTGGCCGTGGTGCTCCAGGTAACGGATCCGGCCCTGGAGGACGTGCCCGGGGGTGTCGGGCGCGACCGGGGTGAGCGCCTCGGCCCGCATCCCGACCACGATCCGCTCGCCGTGGTAGTGCGCGACGGCCCGGCTGCGGATGTCGTCCCAGGGCAGGTAGAGCGACTGCTCGCCGAGGTTCAGCGCGACGTACCGGTCGAGGTGGACGTAGACCGACGCCTCCAGCAGGTTCATCCTCGGGCTGCCGAGGAACGCGGCGACGTAGAGGGTGGCCGGCCGCCCGTACACCTGGGTGGGGGTGCCGACGTCCTGGAGGACGCCCTTGCGCATGATCGCCACCCGGTCGGCCATGGTCAGCGCCTCGGCCTGGTCGTGGGTGACGTAGATGGTGGTGACGCCCAGCTCGCGGGTGAGGGCGGAGATCTCCGCGCGCAGCTCCGCCCGCAGGCCGCTGTCGAGGTTCGACAGGGGCTCGTCCATCAGGAACAGGCCGGGCCGGCGGACGATGGCCCGGCCCATCGCGACCCGCTGGCGCTGCCCGCCCGAGAGCTGGCTGGGCTTGCGGCCCAGCACGTCGCCGATGCCCAGCGCGCTGGCCACGTCGGCGACCCGCTCCCCGCGCGGCGACGGGTCGACCCCGGCCAGCCGCAGGGGGAAGCCGATGTTGTCGCCCACCGTCATGTGCGGGTAGAGGGCGAAGTCCTGGAAGACCATGGCGATCTTCCGGTCCCGGGGCGGCAGGTCGTTGGCCAGCTCGCCGTCGAGCAGCACCGCGCCGGCGCTCGGGTCCTCCAGCCCCGCGATCATCCGCAGCACCGTCGACTTCCCACAACCCGACGGGCCGAGCAGGACCATGAACTCCCCGTCGTTCACGTCCAGATTTATCTTGTCGACGGCCACCGTGCCGTCCTGAAATACCTTGGTCACATCCTTGAGCGCGACGGTTGTCACCGTCTCCTCCCCCAGCCCCTCGGTTGAACCCCGAATGAATGTGACCAGGATCATGGACGCCGCACATCGGGTAAACGTGCCATGTTCGGCTCGTGACAGACCTATTACATGAACCTGCGGTTCAGCCACCTTCCCCCAGGAACACCCGCCGGACGACCCGCTCGGCGGCGTGCCCGTCCTCCAGCGCGCAGAACCGCTCGCGGAACCGGCGGCGGGCCGCCGTGGCCGCCTCGGCGTCGACCGCGCCGGAGCGGAACAGGTCCAGCAGGCCGGGGAAGCTGGTGGTCACCGCGCCGGGCGGCTCGGCGAGCAGGTCGAGGTAGACGCCCCGGGCCAGCCGGTACGCCTCCCAGTCCGGGGCGTAGACCACGATCGGCCGGTCCAGCACGGCGTAGTCGAACATCGCCGACGAGTAGTCGGTGACCAGCACGTCGGCGGCCAGGTAGAGGTCCTCCACCCGGTCGTGCCCGCTGACGTCGCGCACCCGCGCGGGACCGGGCGACGGGCTGGCGGCCGCCGACCGTCGGTCCCGGTCGGCGAAGTAGTGGCTGCGCATCAGCAGCACGCCGGCCGGGCCGAGCGCGTCGCACAGCAGCTCCGGGTCGAACGGCGGCCGGTAGCCGGGCAGGTGCTCGCGGTGCGTCGGCGCGTACAGCACGACCCGGTCGCCGGCGGCGAGGCCGAGCCGGGCGCGCACCTCGCGCGCGTCGCTGTCGGTGGCGGTGACCAGCCGGTCGTTGCGCGGGTAGCCCACCTCCAGGGTGGTGTACGCGGCCGGGTACGCCCGCTCCCACATCTGGGTGGAGAAGCTGTTCGCCGAGACGCTGTAGTCCCAGCGGTCCACCCGGCGCAGCAGCTTCGCGAAGTCCATCCCGACCGCGCCGACCGGGTACCGCTGCTGGTCCAGCCCCATCACCTTCACCGGGGTGCCGTGGTGGGTCTGCACGTGCACCGACCCGGGACGCTTGCGCACGAAGTCGGGGAAGTTGACGTTGTTGACCAGCCACGTCGCCCGCGCCAGCACGCGGTGGTACTCGCGGGTGCCGGCGACCACGTACTCCACGCCGGGCGGCAGGGACGCGACCCGGTCCCGCCGGACGATCCACACGCCGCGCACGTGCGGGGCCAGCCGGCGGGCCGCCTCGTAGATCGCGGCCGGGTTGCAGGCGTACCCCCGGAACCAGTAGGCGGCGTAGACGGCGAGCTGCGGGTCGAGCGGCCGGCGCAGCTCGGCCAGGTAGTACTCGCGCAGCACCGCGTCCCGGCCCAGCCGGGCGGCCCGGCGGGCAACGGGCCTGCCCCGGCGGACCTGCCGCCCGGCGGCCTCCCGGGCCTGGTTGGCGGCCCGCAGCGCGCTGAACGTCCGCCATCGGCCGGCGGCGACCAGCCGGTGCTTGAGCCCCTCGACCCCCGGCGGGGACGGGTAGCCGCCGGGCGGCAGCCAGCGGGCGTGGTCGGCGGTGATCCGGTCGAAGAAGGCCGGCCGCAGCTCGGGGGCGATCCGCTCGCCGTTGCCGAGCACCGTCAGGTAGTGCCAGATCATCCGCTCGAAGACCGCCGGCCGCAGGCCGTCGACCGGCGGGGTCCGCCCGTCCATCCACCGGAACACCCGGTGCCACTGGACGAAGACCTCGAAGTGCCGGTCGCCCCGGGTGCGGGTGATCGCGCCGGCCCGCCGCTGCCGGTAGTTGAGGCAGACCCGGTCGAGCACCCCGATCCGCTCGGCGGCCAGCAGCAGCGGGTAGCTGAACGCGACGTCCTCGTACCAGCCGGGCTCGAAGCGCAGCCCGAGGTCGACCAGGAACTCCCGCCGCACCAGCTTGTTCCAGGCGGTGTGCAGCAGCCGCAGCGCCTCCGGCCGCTCGGCCAGCCGGAACGGCTCCTCGCCGGGCGGGGTGGGGAAGACGTCGGCCATCGCGCTGCGGGTGGCCCGCCCGTCCCAGCGCACCCGCACGTGGTCGACGAGCAGCACGTCGGGGCGGGCCCGGCGCAGCCGGGCGGCCACCTCGGCGAGGCAGTCCGGGGCGAGCCAGTCGTCGCCGTCGACGAACCAGACGTACTCGCCGCCGGCCCGGTCCAGCCCGACGTTGCGGGCCGGACCGAGGCCGACGTTGTCGTCGAGCCGGACGGCGTGCACCCGGTGGTCCCGGGCCGCGTACTCGGCGAGGATGTCGCCGCTGCCGTCCGGCGAGTGGTCGTCGACGCCGATGACCTCGACGTCGTCGAACGGTTGGCCGAGGATCGAGTCGAGGCACTCGCTCAGGTAGGCCTGCACCCGGTAGGCCGGTACGACGAAGCTGATCAGCGTCATCGGCCGGCCCCTCACGTCAGCCCGGCTGGCGGACCTCACCGCCCGCCGGGACCCCCACGCCCCGCCGGGCGCGGGCGGGCAGGACGACCCAGGCCAGGACCACGCTCCCGACGAAAACCACGAGCAGGTACGCACCGAGTGTAGCCATGGCAATCCCCGCGAAACCGGCGAAAGCCGCTACCGCGAGCACCGCCGAGCGCCCCTCCCAGCCCAGCGTGGCGCCGTGCAGCGGCGGGGCCGCCTGCCGCTTCTCCAGCCGGGCGGTCAGGTCGTAGTGGTGCAGGGTGAGCACGAAGACGTAGCCGAAGACCACCCAGGCGGGGGCCCCGCCGACCACGCCGGCTCCGATCGCGAACAGGTATTCGCCGGCCCGCAGCGCCGCCGGCACCAGCCAGTCCAGCGGCCCGTTGTGCGCCGCCCCCGCCCCGAGCGCGGCGACCAGCAGCACCAGCAGCGCCACCGGCGTCGCCCAGGCCAGCCCGCCCGCGTCGTCGCCGGCACGCACCCGCAGCCCGGCCGCGACCAGCAGCGCCGCCGGGCCGAGCGCCCCCAGCACGGCGAGGGTCAGCGGGCCCATCGGCCGCAGCGCCGGGAACCGGGCCGCGATCGGCCCGTCGTCGCGGTGCAGCGTCGCGTCGACCGTGTCCAGCACCGGCACCCACATCCAGCGGGCCCGCAGGGTGCGCAGCGCACCCGTGTACGCGAACGCCAGCACCCCCCAGGTCAGCACGGCGACGAGGCTGACCAGCGGCCCGAACAGCGCCACCGTCAGCGCGATCAGCGCCCACCGCTCCCCGATCGGGAACACCACCGTGCGCTTGAGCCAGTAGGACAGCGAGCCCGTGTCGGCCTGCACCCGGGTCGACGCGGCGTTCAGCCGGTCGCCGATCCCGCCGCCGCCTCCACCAACCGCCTTGGGTCGGCGGGCCGCCTCGTCGTGCAGCACCCCGTACCACGTGTCGGTCATGTGCCGGACGGTCTGCAACGTCATCGCGGCCACGGCCAGCGCCCAGCCGTAGCGGAACCCGGCGGCCGTCGCGCCGTAGCCGAGGCCGGCGTAGACCAGGTATTCCTTGGCCCGGTCGGCCATCGTGTCCAGCCAGCCGCCCCACGCGCTGAAGTGCCGGGTGTAGCGGGCGAGCTGCCCGTCGACGCAGTCCAGCACGAAGCCGAGGTAGAGCAGCACCGCGCCGGCCACCAGCGCCGGCCGGCCGCCGACGCCGAACAGCACCGCCGCGACGGCCGCGAACAGCACCGAGATCGCGGTGACCCCGGTCGGCGTCAGGCCGAGCTTCGCCGACGCCTTCGTCACGTACGGCGACCAGGTGCTGACGAAGAACGTGGTGAAGAAGTCGTCCTTCTCCTTCACCGACAGCCGCAGCTCGGCCCGGTCCTCGTCGACGGCGGCGACGGCGGCCTCGGCGGCGGCCAGTCCGGCCGGGTCGGCGACCCGGTGGGCGACGAGCAGGCGTACCCGGTGGGCGAACGTCAGCGTGCCCAGCGCGGTGAGGCCGGTGAACAGCCGGTCCACGGCGGACCCGGCCGCCTCGGGCCCGGCGGCCGGCGGCGTCGCGGCGACGGCGGCCGGGTCCGTGCCGGAGATCGGCGTGCCCGCGACGGCCGCGCGGGCGGCGGCGGCCAGCGCCGGCAGGTCGTCGCGGCCCACCCGCAGCGCGCCGCCGAACACCCCGGTCTGCCCGCCGTCGAGCCGCCCGTCCGGGCCGGCGTCGACGACCTGGCCGCGCTCCTCGCGCACCACGGCCTGCCCGGGGACCGGCGGGTCGGTCAGCACCAGGGCCACCGTCGGGCCCACCGGGCTGGTGGCCAGGTGCCGCAACACGGCGGTGTGCGCCACCAGGTCCGTCCCGCTGACGATCACCGGGCCGGTGGCGGCGTCGACAAGCGTCGCCAGCTCGGTCAGGTTCGCGGCCCGCCGCACGTGGGTCACCCCGGCCCGGTGCCACTGCTCGGCGAGCCGGTCGGCGAGGGTGGCCCCGAGCGTGTCCCCGCCTCCCGCCTGCGCGCCGGCGGCTGTCGGCTGGCCCGCGGCCGGCGTCCCGGCGGCGAGCACGATCGCGACGGTCACCGCGCGACCGCGGCGTGGTACGCGTCGAGCGCCTCGGCGATCGTCCCGTCGACGGTCAGCCGCCCGGCGTCGAGGTAGAGCCCCCGACGGCAGAACCGGGTCAGATCCTTTTCGTTGTGTGACACGAGCACGAGTGTGCGTCCCTCCCGAAGCAATCTCTCGATCGTCGCATAGCACTTCTCGCGGAACTCCGCGTCCCCGACCGCCGTCACCTCGTCCATCAGCAGGATCGGGTGCGGAAGGTGGGAGATGATCGCGAAGCCGAGGCGGACCTTCATCCCCGACGAGTAGTGCCGCACCGCCGTGTCGATGGCCCGTTCCACCTGCTCGCCGGCGAAGGAGACGATCTCATGAAAGTGTTTCCGCAGGTAACGCGCCGACAGGCCGTGCAGCCCGCCGACGAGGTAGAGGTTCTCCCGCCCGGTGAGGTCGTTGGAGAAGCCGGCCGACAGCTCCAGCAGCGGGGCCACGTCGCCGCGCACCCGGATGCTCCCCTCGTCGGGGATGAGCACCCCGGCGATCAGCCGCAGCAGGGTGCTCTTGCCGGTGCCGTTGCGGCCCACCACCCCGACCGTCTCGCCCGGCGCGACACGGAACGACACGTCCCGCAGCGGCCAGAACCGCCCGTCGTCGTCGACGGACCGGCTCTTGTCGGCACCGGATCCGGCGGTGGATCCGGCGGCGCCCCGGCCGCCGGGGCGGATGAAGAACTCGCGCAGCCGAAGCTGCCGCCGCCGGTTGCGGACGAACCGGATGCCCAGCCCGTCCGCCTCGATGATCGGGTCGGCCGCCATCACAGCTCCTTGAGCACGGCGGGTTCGAGCCGCCGGAACGCCCACCAGCCGGCCGCCAGCACCAGCACGCTCACCGCGACCGTGGTGGCGAGCAGCCGGGCGTCGGGGAACTGGTCCGGGTACCAGACGGCGTGGTGCAGCTGGAAGATGCCGACCAGCGGGTTCAGCTCGTACGCGGCCTTCACCCAGCCCGGCAGCGTCGACTCGCGCACCAGGCTCAGGGGATAGATGATCGGGGTGGCGTAGAACAGCACCCGGATCACCAGCCGCATGAACCGCTCGATGTCGCGCATCAGCACGTTCAGCGCCGACAGCAGCAGCGCCAGCCCGACCAGCAGCACCGCCTGCACGGCCACGGCCAGCGGCAGGGCGAGCACCGACCAGCCCGGGTGCACCTCGCCGCGCACCGCGTACGCGACGGCGATGGCGGCCAGGATCGGCAGGCCGGCGGCGTACTCGGCGAACCGGCCGGTGATCCGGCCGATGGGGAACACCTGGCGCGGCACGTTCATCGTGGTGATCAGCCGGGCCTGGCCGGTGAGCGCGTTGGTCGCCTCGCTCAGCGCCGAGCTGGTCCACATCCAGGCGAAGATGCCGGTGATCAGGAACAGCGGGTACGACCCGGCGGCCTGCCCCAGGTGCCGGCTCGTGTCGCCGGAATAGAGCACCCCGAAGACGAACCAGTAGATCGCGCCCATGCCCAGCGGCTCGATCAGCGACCAGAGGTAGCCCAGCACCGACTGCTGGTATTTCACCGCCAGGTCGCGGCGGACGAGGATGCGGAGCGAGCCGCGGTGCGCCCACAGGCGGGCCGCCGGCCCCTGCGGGCCGGCCGCCCGGACGCCAGACGTCACCGCCCGCCTCCTCGCCCGCTCAACACTCGATCACGTTGACGGCCAGGCCGCCCCGCGCCGTCTCCTTGTACTTGACCTTCATGTCGGCGCCCGTCTCGCGCATCGTCTTGATCACCTTGTCCAGCGAGACGTGGTGCACCCCGTCGCCGCGCAGCGCCAGCCGGGCCGCAGTGATCGCCTTGATGCTAGCCACCGCGTTCCGCTCGATGCAGGGGATCTGCACCAGGCCCCCGACCGGGTCACAGGTCAGCCCCAGGTTGTGCTCCATGCCGATCTCGGCCGCGTTCTCCACCTGCTCGGGGGTGCCGCCGAGCGCCTCGGCGAGCCCGGCGGCGGCCATCGAGCAGGCCGAGCCGACCTCGCCCTGGCAGCCCACCTCCGCGCCGGAGATCGACGCGTTCTCCTTGAACAGCACGCCGATCGCCCCGGCCGCCAGCAGGAACCGGACCACGCCCGCCTCGTCCGCCCCCGGCACGAACCGGGTGTAGTAGTGCAGCACCGCCGGGATGATCCCGGCCGCGCCGTTGGTCGGCGCGGTCACCACCCGTCCGCCGGCCGCGTTCTCCTCGTTGACCGCGAGCGCGAACAGGGTCACCCAGTCCATCACCCGCAGCGGGTCGCCGCTCCCGGCGTCCGCCTCCAGGCCGCGCCGCAGCTCGGCGGCCCGCCGTCGCACCTTCAACCCCCCGGGGAGCACGCCGTCGCGGGCGCACCCGTTCTCGACGCACTCCCGCATCACCCGCCAGATGTCCAGCAGCCCGGCCCGCACCTCGCCCTCGGTGCGGCGGGCCAGCTCGTTGGCGAGCATCACCTCGCTGATCGACAGCCCGTTGCCGGCGCTGGCCGCCAGCAGCTCCGCCCCGGTGCCGAACGGATGCGGCACGCGGGTGGTGTCGGGGACGATCCGGTCCGCGCCGGCCGCCGCCTCGTCGACCACGAACCCGCCGCCGACCGAGTAGTACGTGCGCTCGCGCAGGAGCGCCCCGCCCCCGTCGTACGCGGCGAAGGTCATCCCGTTCGGGTGGTACGGCAGCGACCGGCGGCGGTGCAGCACCAGGTCCCGGTCCGGGTCGAAGTCGACCTCCTGCGCGCCGAGCAGGGTCAGCCGCCGCGCGGCGCGGATCGCGGCCACCCGGGGGGCGACGGTGTCGGTGTCGACGGTCTCCGGGGCCTCGCCCTCCAGCCCGAGCAGCACGGCGGGGCCGCTGCCGTGGCCGTGGCCCGTGGCGCCCAGCGAGCCGAACAGCTCGGCGCGCACCCGGGCGACGTCGGCGAGCAGGCCGTCGGCCTTGAGCCCGGCCACGAAGGTGCGGGCCGCCCGCATCGGTCCCACCGTGTGCGAGCTGGACGGCCCGATGCCCACGCTGAAGAGGTCGAAAACGCTGATCATCTGCACTTCCTCGCCGTCGTACGCCCTTGTACGGACCCGACGGGCGAGCCTACCCGCAGCCCGCTTCCCTCCCCGGCGCGTCGGGGCGGGCCCGCCCGGGTAAGCACCTACGGGTCAGGGGTCCCGGGATCCCCCTCGCGACGGAGGGCGGGCGCGACGGCGGTTCCTACCGTTGAGTCAGAGGCGGCGGCACGCCGCAGAGTGGGAGGACGACGATGAGTCGCAAACTGGTCCGGCCCCGCGAGGGGCGCATGCTCGCCGGCGTCTGCGTCGGCCTGGCCCGCCGGTTCAACACCTCCGCCAACCTGGTCCGCCTGCTGTTCCTGCTGTCGCTGCTGCTGCCCGGCACCCAGGTGATCGTCTATCTGGTGCTGTGGGTGCTCATGCCGAACGAGGACCGCTACGCCACCGCCCGCTACTGACCCTGCCGCACAGAGACGCCCGCCCCGGCTCCCCCCGGGGCGGGCGTCTCGCCGTTCGCGTCGGCGGTCAGGGCGCGACGTAGGTGACGGTCACCTTCTCGTATCCCAGGGAACGCAGCAGTCCCTCCAGCATCTTGTTGGTGTTCTCCTGCGCGCGGTCGGTCAGGCCGCTGTCGCGGGCGGCTGCCGTGATCCGGTCCTCGGCCAGCTTGTAGACCTGCTGCTGGCGGTTCGGGTCGCCCTTGACCAGGTCGTTGATCCGGTTGAGCAGGCCGCGCTGCTCCGCCACGACGTAGCTCTTCTCCATGTCGAGGTTGGTCTGGCCGAGCTGCGGCGCGGGCAGCTTCACCTCGACGGACTTGCCGTCGGGCGACACGACCACCGCCCCCTCACCGATCTTGGTGAAGTCGACGTAGGCCTCCACGCTGCCCGCCCCGACGAAGAGGGTGCGCTGGTTGAGCAGGAACTCCGGCACGTTGTCGCGGTCGTTCTGGAGATCGACGACGACCTGGAAGTTGCCCTCGGCCGCGACGTAGCGGCTGAGGTCCTGGATCGACTTGAGCAACGGCGGCTGGCTGCGGTCGGTCTGCTCCTTGGCGAAGGGGTTGCGGAAGTCGGGGAACACGTTGGTGGCCTGCGCGCCGAGCAGCACGACCACGGCCACCGCCGCCGCGCCGAGCACCACGAGCAACCCCCGAGCTGGCCCGGAGGGGCCCTTGGGGGCGGGCCGGTCGACCTCACCGTCGTGGGACATCGCTCACCATCCTCGATCGAACATCGTCTGAGGATGACGTTACGGCCATCGTGCGACACCCGCCCGCCAACTCACCCCACCCGCCCCACCGCCACCGCCCCGGGTTGGGCCGGGCCGCCGTTGTTTGGAGGCGTGTTGGCAGGGCTTTGGCGGCACCCGACACCGTGGACCGAGCCAGCTTCGAGTCACCGGGAGGAGGTACACCGATGGAGAAGAAGGAGCTCAAGAAGATCAAGATCCGCAAGGCGGGTCCGGTCCGACTGACCACCGCCGCCTGCACCACGTACCCCAGCAAGCTCTGACGGGTACGACGTCGGGCGTGGGCGCGGACTGGGCGCCCACGCCCGACGTCACCATCTTCCATGGCCCGACCGAGGAAGGGATGGACCGGTGGAGACCGGAGTGGGGTACGACCAGGACAGCCGGGTGGTCCTCCACCCGTTGGTCTATCTCGCCGACGGCGACGAGGTGACCATCGGTCGGCGGGACATCGACTCGTACGGCGTCTTTCCCAGCGACGGCGCGGAGTTGGTCCGGCGGCTCGCGGCCGGTGACACGCCCAACGAGGTGGACCGGTGGTACCGGAGCGAGTACGGCGAGAGCGCCGACATCGAACATGTGCTCGCCGCCCTGGACGAGCTGGGTTTCATCGCCGGGGCCGAGGTCGCGCACGAGGAGCCCGGCCCGGTACGCGGGCAGCGGCTGGGCGCCGTGCTCTTCTCCCGGCCCGCCCTGCTCGGCTACGGCCTCCTGGTCGCCTGGGCCGTCCTGGCGATGGTCCGCTCGCCGGATCTGGCGCCCACCTACCGGCATCTCTTCTTCACCGAATACTTCACCGTGATCGAGCTGGCCCTGGCCGCCGGCGCGCTCCCCCTGATCGTCCTGCACGAGGTGTTCCACGTGCTGGCCGCCCGCCGGCTCGGCCTCCGGTCGCGGGTCAGCATCGGACGCCGGTTCTACTACGTCGTCCTGGAGACCAACCTCGACGGGCTGGTCACGGTGCCGCGCCGGCAGCGCTACCTGCCGATCCTGGCCGGAATGCTGCTCGACGGGCTGGCGTTCAGCACCCTCACCCTGGCCGCCGACCTGACCCGGTCCGCCGACGGCGCGTTCTCCCCCGTCGGCCGGGTCTGCCTGGCGCTGGCCTTCGCGACCCTGCTCCGGCTCGCCTGGCAGTTGTTCCTCTACCTGCGTACCGACCTGTACGTCCTGGTCACGACCCTGCTCGGCTGCGTCGACCTGCACACCACCGCCAAGCGGCTGCTGCGCAACCGGGTGCTCGCAGCCGTGGGACGCCGGGATCGGATGGCCGACGAGTCGCAGTGGCATCCCGTCGACCGCCGGGTCGCCCGCTGGTACTCGTGGTTGGTCGTCGCCGGCTACACCTTCTCGCTGGCGCTCTTCGTCGTCGCCGTGGCCCCGGCCATCTACCGGATGTTCGCCGGCGCGATCGGTCGGTTCTCCGGGGCCACCAGCGCTCAGCTCATCGACTCGACGCTGTTTCTCGGCCTGAACCTGTCACAGGTCCTGTTCACCGTCTGGCTGGCGGCACGGGAGCGGCGGCAGCGCAGGGCCCAGAAGTTCCAGCACGTCATCGCCTGAAAGGGGCGTCATCATGGGCAGCCATCACTGGATCGCCGCCGATCGCCGGGCCGACCACGACCGGCTCCGAGGGACGCTGGAGCTTCCCCCGCTGCTCGCCCGGATCGACGCCCACCGCCGGCTCCGGGGTCCCTTCACGGCGGCGGGTCAGCTGGTGCGCGCGATCGGCGTCGACGCGCTGGCCCGCTGTCCCGAGCTGGGTCCCCGGCACCACATCGAGATCCTGACCGCCGCACCCGAGTTCGACGGCGCGGTGCCGCACATCCGCGCCACCCTGGAGCACCGGCCGACCTCGGAGGCGCGGACCCGCTACCAGGCTCGCCTGCACACCCTGCGGATCGCGCACGGGCTGACCGAGTTCGTCCGCGACTACCTCGCGGCCCTCGACGGGGCGCCACGGGCCATCGTGTTCGCCAACATGCAGGAGGCCGATCCGACCGACCGCGAGTTCGTCGCCGTGCTGCTCCGGCGGCTCGACGCGGCGCGGCTGACCGTCGTGGTGGAGACGGGCACCGAGCCGATGCAGGAGCCACCGGGACCGGTCAGCGTCTCGCTGCCGGCCACCCTGCGGGAACGTACGATCCGCCACGCCGCCCCGGTGGGCGCGACCACGGCCCGCCAGGAGGAGAACTCGCCCCGCGAGGATGGGGAGCCGACCGGTGACGGGGACGCCGGAACCGACCCCCTGGCCGGTCTGGACGACGCGGCGATCCGCGAGCTGGCCCGGGCGCACGTGGCGACCGAGTGCCTCGACGACGATCCGGCCGGGCTGGCCGCGTACCGGAGCCTCTCCACCGCCGACCGGGCCGTCCTGCACGACGAGCGTCGGGCCGTCCTGGTCTCCCGGAACGAGCCCTCGCTGCTGCTCGGTGCGGTCCCGTTCCACGCCGAGCGGGGAACCGGCTCGCCGGCCGAGATCGCCGCGGTGCTACGGGAGGCGCAGGTGTACTGCAAGAACCGTGGCCTCTACCACGCCACGGTGGAGCTCGGCCTGCGCGGCCGGGCGGTCCTGGACCTGGCGGACGCCCCGGACCTCTGGTGGGACCTCACCGGCGACGTGACCACCTCGCTGGCGGCGACGAGCCGCGCGCAGGAGGCCGAGGCGCTGTACGACGAAGCCCGCACGATCTCCACCGATCCGGCCATCCACATGCACGCGGCGTACGGCACCTCGATGCTCTTCGCCCGGCACTACGACGACGAGCGGCGCGATCCCGAGCGGGCCCGCCGCTGGCTCAACCAGGCCATCGCCATCGCATCGCTGCTGCCCGACCCGAAAGAGCGCGCCTTCCAGTCCGCGTTCCAGCGCAACGGCCTCGCCCTGGTGGAGACCCGGCAGGGGCGGCCGGAGGCGGCGCTGCTGCTGCTGAACGAGGGCATGGCCCTGCTCGACCGGGAACTCGAACCCGAGGAGCAGTTGCTGCACCGGACCGGGCTGCGCTACAACCGGGCCCAGGTGTACGGCATGTTCGGCAGGCTGGAGGAGGCCCTCGCCGACTACGACTTCGTCATCGACGCCGATCCGAACTTCCCCGACCACTACTTCAACCGGGGCAACGTCCGCCGCCGGTTGGGCCGCAACGCGGAGGCGATCGAGGACTACCAACACACGCTGCTGCTCTCCCCGCCGTTCCCGGAGGCGTACTACAACCTGGCCGACGCCCGGCTCGAACTGGGCGACGTCGAGGGCGCTCTCGCCGACCTCGACCGGGTGCTCGAACTGGAACCGGAGCACGTCTCGGCGCGGGTGAACCGGGCGGGGATCCGGTGCGACCTGGACGACCTCGACGGCGCCTGGGCCGACGTCACCGCCGGGCTGGCCGTCGCCCCCGACAACGCCCACCTGCTCTGCCTGCGCGGCCGGGTGCTGGCCGAGCGGGGCGAGACCGAGGCGGCCGACCAGGCGTTGACCGCCGCGCTCGGGGTCGACGCCGGGCTGGCCGAGGCCTGGGCGCTGCGGGGCGGCGTCCGCTACGGCGCTGGCGACCTGACGGCGGCGGTCACGGATCTCGACCACGCGGTGGAGCTGCTCGACACGCCGGAAATCCGGTACAACCGGGCGCTCGTGAACCACGCGGCGGGCCGGTTCGCGGAGGCCGCGGGGGACTACCGGGCGGTGCTCGCGGTCGCCGACGACGCCGACGCGGCCGAACGGCTCGACGTCTGCCTCGCCGCCATGTCCGCGCCGGCCACGGTCTGAGGCGTCGGTGGCCACCCGGGAGCGGACGGCTCCGCCGGTCGCCGAGGTGTTCACGGAGGCGATGGCGAGACTCGTCTCCGGGGTCGCGGTGGTCACCGTCCGCCGCCCGGACGGCACACCGGGCGGCCTGCTCGTCTCGTCCGTCTGCTCGTACAGCGTCCGTCCGCCCTCCCTCCTGATGTCCATCGGCCGGGAGTCGCGCTCGTATCGCGCGCTCCTGGACGAGGCCGAGTTCGGCGTGCACCTGCTGGGTGCCGCGGACTGCCAGGTCGCGAGGGTGTTCGCCGGCCGGAGCGACGACAAGTTCGCCGGGCTGGACTGGAGCTGGGAGGAGACCGTGCCGCGGCTCCACGCCACGCCCGTCTACCTGCGCTGCCTGCGCCGCCGGGTGTTCGAGCACGGCGACCACGCGGTCGTCATCGGCGAGGTCGCCCGGGGTGGTCTCGCCGACGGCGAACCGCTGGTCTACTACCGACGGGCCCTGGGCTGGCGGTTGACCTCCGCCGGGCCGGCCCAGTCGCCCTGACCACCTGCGGCCCGGCCGAGGCCGGCAGGATATCCGGGGCCGGATCGGCAGCCCTTCACCCCGCACCGGCGGCCGGTCCGCGGCTGGTCCGCCCCGCTGCCACCCGGACCGGTCGCGCACCAGACCGCAGAGCAGTGCGGCGACGGGGCGGCCGATCCGGTGAGGATCGCCCGCTGGAGGGCGCGCAGTCCCGGGCCGGGCTCGATCCCGGCCTCGTCGACCATCGTCCGACGGGCCAGTTGATAGGCGCCCAGTGCCTCGGCCCGGCTCCCGGAAAGATAGAGGGCGAGCATCCGCTGCTGGTGGAAGCTCTCCCGTAACGGGTACCGGGTGCAGAGTTCCTCCAGCTCGCCGACCAGCTCCAAGCTCCGGCCCTGGCACAGGTCCACGCCGATCCGTTCCTGTAGCAACGCGAGCCGTTCGGTCTCCAGGCGGACGGCGTGCCGGCCGATCGCGTCGGATCGGCCGGCGTCGACCAGCGCCGGCCCCCGCCAGACCGCCAGGGCCCGCCGGAACAGCTCCCCACCCTCGGCGCACCGGCCCTCGGCGAGCTGGCGGCGCCCTTCGGCGGCGAGGGACCGGAACCGGTGTACGTCCAGTTGGCCGTTGCCGACCCGGATGACATAGCCGAAGGGCCGCGTCAGCAGAACCGGGTGCTGCCGGCCGACGCCGGACTCGGCCCAGTTCGGGGTGAGGATCCGGCGTACCGCGCTGACGTACATCTGGAGCGCGGCGACGGCAGACCGGGGCGGCCGGTCGTCCCAGAGCCCGTCGACGATCCTGGAGACCGGAAGCGGCTCGTTGGCGTGCAGCAGCAACAGTGTGAGCAACGCGCGTTGCAGCGGGGCGGTCGGGGCGCACGACTCGCCGTCGCGGAACACCTCCAGCGCGCCCAGAATGCCGAATCGCAGACCTCCGGACGGCGCGGGCTCAGGCATGGTGGAAAGTGCGACAGGTCTCGCCGGCATCGACGCCTCTCGCGGAAACAGGCAGAGCGAGGTCCATTCTTCGCGGCATCCTTACCCTCCGGTTTCGATACTGCGAGCGGGCAGCCGCAATCGTGCACAGGCGGTGCCGCAATCGACGAAACGCGCTGGAAACAAAGAGCCCGGCCATCGCAGCCGAGAGTAAGGCTAGCAACACGGCAAGTGAGTTAGCAATACCATTCGTGAGCTCGACTCACGATCTTGAAATGGGCGAGCGGGAACTATTGGCAGATCCACCTTCAACGAATTCCGAACGACCTGACATCGTTTTCACATGATTCGCCGTCCATGAATAACATAAAGCTTCCATAGTTGACCGATCCGGATTTTTCGGAGCGGGCATCCCGAACAGAAATGGCCTTTTTCTTCCTATGTAGCGGTTGGCTTCCGACACGACCGGAGACGAGAACGGCACCGCAGGATCCTTGGTGGCCCGGCGTGCGCGTAGACAGCAGCCCCGCAGGCGCGGCTCGTGGAGGGCGGCGGGCCGAGCGGTAGCTGATCGATCCGGCCACCCCGCGGGACGTCGCATTCGCCGCCACCCGGCAGCACTACGGTGAAAGGCCGGCGGCGGCCAGGAGTCACCAGCCGGCCGACACAACGGAAGGTCGTGTCCATGCCCAGCGGTCGTCTCATGCGGATCCACAGCGCCGAGTTCGAGGCCATGGCCGCCCGGGTCCGGCGGGTCACCGAGCTGACCTCCCGCCTGAACGTGCTGCCCTTCGAGGACGAGGCGGGCAAGGCGGCACTGTTCGCCCAGATCCTCGGCAGGCCGCTGCCCGCGCGGGTCACCGTCTATCCGCCGTTCTACACCGACCACGGCCTCAACCTCGACCTCGCCGAGCGCGTGTTCATCAACCAGAACTGCACGTTCCTCGACTACGCCGGCATCCGGCTCGCCGAACGCGTGATGGTCGGCCCGAAGGTCACCTTCATCACCAGCGGCCACCCGGTCGACCCCGAGGAGCGGCGGCTGTATCTCACCGGCGCGCCCATCGACGTGGCGGAGAACGTCTGGATCGGCGCGGGCGCCACGATCCTGCCCGGCGTCAGCATCGGCCGGGACGCCGTCGTCGCGGCGGGAGCGGTCGTGGCCGACGACGTCCCGCCGGCGACCCTGGTCACCGGCGCGAAGGCGACCCCGCGCCGCCAGTGGTGAGCGCCCGCTCCCGGCAGCACCCGCTCCCGGTGGCGCCTGCTCCCGGTAGCGCCCACCCGGGGAACGAGATCGTGCTCGATCAGGGAAAGAGTGCCCTCGCGCCGCCTTGGACACGACTCTTTCCCGGATCGAGCACGATCTTGCGGGTCGACGCCATCAGGCCAGCCGCACAATCAGTCCAGGATCGCCGTCGCCTCGACCTCGACCTCGACGTCGGGCTCGAAGAGGTGGTCGACACCGATGAGCGACGCCGGGGGCAGGGGCTGCGGCAGGCCGAGTTCCCCCGCGACGTCGTCGACGCCGGCCATGAAGTCGCCGATCCGCTCCGGCGCCCAGTTCGTGACGTAGAACGTCAGGCGGACCACGTCCGAGAAGCTCGCGCCGGCACCGGCGAGACCCTGGGCCGTGTTGCGGAGCGCCTGGGCGACCTGCCCCCGAAGGTCACCGGTCGCGACCGGCCGCCCCGCCTCGTCGCGGCCGATCTGGCCCGCCACGTGGACGTGGCGCGACCCCGACGCGACCGCGACGTGGTGGTAGGGGACGGGCTGCATCATGCCCTGGGGGGAGAAGAGCTGGACACTCATCATGTTTCCTTCCTCGCACCAAACTTGGTATCTCATTGATACCTGGTGCTTGGAGGAAACTTCAACGAGACTAGGTGTCATGGCAGATACCGACCCCGGCACGGCGGAGCGCCTCGACCTCACGCAGGCACACCGGGAGCTCCTGGACCAGGTCCTCGACAAGTGGTCGCTGGAGGTGCTCAACACCCTCTGCGAACGACCCTCACGGTTCAACGAGCTACGCCAGGCGATCCCGACCGTCAGCCAGAAGTCGCTCAGCGCGACCCTGCGCCGCCTCGAACGCAACGGCATCGTCGAACGGCGCGTCCTCTCGTCGCGCCCGGTCGCCGTCGAATACCGGATCACGCCACTGGGCAAGACCCTCCGGCAGCCGGTAGACGTCCTCCTCGACTGGGCCGACGAGCACCTGGGCGCGATCGAGGCGGCCCGCCGGGCGTACGACGGGGCAGACCCCACCGCCTCGTGACAGCGGGCGAGGCCCGCAGCTCGACAGCGAGCGCCCGCCCCGAGCACGGGACGGGCGCGACGCGCTCGTGTCGGGTCAGGCCCGCCCGGGGACGTGCGCGACGAACGCCCGCCACGCGACCGGCCCGAACGCGAGCGCCGGCCCGGCCGGGTCCTTCGAATCGCGCACGCCGACCACGCCCGGAAGGTTGTCGGCGACCTCGACACATGCGCCGCCGTTGGAGCTGCCGCGGGTGGACTTCCGCCACCGCGCGCCGGTCAGATCATCCATGCTCTCGCCCTCAGCAGGTCGATGGTCTGGTCTCGCGGCAACGAGACTGACCTGACGGTAACCCCGATCGCCCGGCGGTGACTTCGCCAATTTGCTGCACGGGACGGGCGCGACGCGCTCGTGTCGGGTCAGGCCCGCCCGGGAACGTGCGCGACGAACGCCCGCCACGCGACCGGCCCGAACACGAGCGCCGGCCCGCTCGGGTCCTTCGAGTCCCGTACGCCGACCACGCCCGGAAGATTGTCGGCGACCTCGACGCAGTTGCCGCCGTTGGAGCTGCTGCGGGTGCTGGTGCGCCACTGGGCGCCGGTCAGGTCAGCCACGGTCGCTCTCCCAGAAAGTCGATGGACTGGTCTCGCGGCAGCGCGAGCGACCTCACGGTATCCCAGACCGCCCACAAAGGAGCAACGTCGTTCGTGATGTGCCCGGCGGCCTGATCGTCGAGGTAGCCGACGTCGTCTCCGTCGGGCGTCGTCGCGATGACGAAGGGCCCGGCCCGTCCCGGATGCAGGCCGGCGCTCAGCGGCAGCACGTACACCATCACCATGGGCCGCTGAGCCATGGCGAGGAGGTGATCGAGCTGCGGGCGCATCACCTCGGGCTTGCCCCGACGCAGGGCAGCTTCGTCGACCACGAAGACGGACAGCGGCGGCCGGGGCCGATCGAACACCGCCGCGCAACGCTGAAGCCGCATCTCCACGTGATCGTCCGCATCCGCCACCAGCGGACCGCAGGCAAGAACCGCACGGGCGTATGCCTCGGTCTGAAGCAGGCCCGGAATGACGACCGACTCGAAGCATCGCAGGCCGGTGGCCTCGCGTTCGATCTCCGTCCACGGGCGGAACCACGCCGGCTCCTTCCACCGCAGTACGTCCGGCCACAGCTCAAGCACGTCCCTGCCGAGAAGCTCCGCGACCTTGG
Organism: Micromonospora sp. WMMD712; assembly: GCF_029581295.1. Lineage (NCBI taxonomy): Bacteria > Bacillati > Actinomycetota > Actinomycetes > Micromonosporales > Micromonosporaceae > Micromonospora > Micromonospora sp. WMMD712. The sequence goes on along the minus strand of NZ_CP120743.1, from coordinate 5,025,056 downwards.
CACGGTGCCTGGTCTGCGGAATCCGTCCCCGGCTCGCCCAGCGGGCCGCTGTCTTCGGGTCCACGCCGATCTCGGCTGCCAGGCTCTCCGCCGTGTGCCCGCTCTCCACCATCGCCACCTGCACGCCTTTGTGCACCACGCACCCTCCCGCAGCATCTCGCTACATCCCGCATACCCGGGAGACATAGTGCAACGCGCTGTGTTCGCTCCGCAACAATCGGCAAGGCGACGGGTGGGACGACGTGGCCGGGGTAGGGATGACCCCGACGGCCGCACGTCTGACGCCCGGCGCGACGCCGCCCGAGCCGCCCGAGCCGACCGAGCGCTTCCTGTCCCGGGCCAGCCCCCCGGGAGCTGAGCCAAGCGTGCGCGCTCGGACGGGCCGGGACCACGTCAGGGGTTCGCCGGGGCCCGCCCGCGGAGGGATCAAGCCTGACCGCCCGGAGCGGGCGGGCCCCGGCGAACCCCACCCCCGCAGGACAGCCCTACAAACCCCCACCCCGCAGGACAGCCCTGCAATCCCCCACCCCCGCAGGGCGGTCAGGCGAACGCGCTGAGCCCCGTCAGCCGCTGCCCGACGACGAGCTGGTGGATCTCGGAGGTGCCCTCGTAGGTGAGCACGCTCTCCAGGTTGTTGGCGTGCCGCATGATCGGATACTCCCCCGAGACGCCGTTCGCGCCGAGGATGGTGCGGCACTGCCGGGCGATGGCCAGCGCCTCCCGCACGTTGTTCAGCTTGCCGACGCTGACCTGCTCGGGCCGCAGTCGCCCGGCGTCGGCGAGCCGGCCCAGGTGCAGCGCCAGCAGGAAGCCCTTCTGCCACTCGACGGCCATGTCGGCGAGCTTGGCCTGGGTGAGCTGGAAGCCGGCGAGCGGCCGGCCGAACTGGGTGCGCGTGGTCGCGTACGCCAGGGTGGTCTCCAGGCAGTCGCGGGCCGCGCCGAGCGCGCCCCAGACGATGCCGTGCCGGGCCTCGGTGAGGCAGCTCAGCGGGGCCTTGAGCCCGGCCGCGCCGGGCAGCAGCGCGTCCGCCGGGAGCCGGACGTCGTCGAGCGCGATCTCGCCGGTGACGGAGGCGCGCAGCGACATCTTGCGCCGGATCTCCCGCACCGACACCCCGGGCGCGTCCAGGGGTACGGCGAATCCGCGCACCCCCTCCTCGGCGCGGGCCCAGATCACGGCGACGTCGGCGACCGGCGCGTTGGTGATCCACATCTTGCCGCCGTGCAGCAGCCAGTCGTCGCCGTCGCGGCGGGCGCGGGTGGCCATCGACGCCGGATCGGAGCCGTGGTCGGGCTCGGTCAGCCCGAAGCAGCCGATCGCCTCGCCGGTCGCCATCGGGGGCAGCCAGCGCTGCTTCTGCTCCTCGCTGCCGTAGCGCCAGATGGCGTACATGGCCAGCGAGCCCTGCACCGAGACCAGGGACCGCACGCCGGAATCGCCGGCCTCCAGCTCCAGGCAGGCCAGCCCGTACGCGACGGCGGTGGCGCCGGCGCAGCCGTACCCGGTCAGGTGCATGCCGAGCAGGCCGAGCCGGCCGAACTCCCGGGCCAGCTCGCGGGCCGGCACCTGGCCCCGCTCGTACCAGTCGGCGACGTGCGGCCGGACCCGGTCGTCGACGAGCCGGCGCACGACGGACCGGATCTGGCGCTCCTCGTCGTCGAGGAGGGAGTCCAGGTCCAGCAGGTCGACAGGAGTCATCCCGCCACCCTAACGAAGGCTCAGGAGCGGGTCACTCGTGCTGACCGGCCAGCACCAGCACCCGGGCGTGGATCTGGTTGCGCTGCTGGAGGGCGGCGCGCAGCGCGCGGTGCAGCCCGTCCTCCAGGTAGAGCCCGCTGTTCCACTGCACCACGTGGGGGAACAGGTCCCCGTAGAAGGTGGAATCCTCGGCGAGCAGCTTGTCCAACGCCAGCTCGCGCTTGGTGGTGATCAACTGGTCCAGCCGCAGCGGACGCGGCGGGATCTCCGCCCACTGCTTGAGCGTCAGGTTGTGCTCCGGATAGGGACGCCCGTCCCGGACCGCTCTGAAGATCACGACGGCACGCTCCCCTCCCCCTCACCGTTCCGACCCACCGCGCCGGGTCGGATCGCGGCGTGGCACCGCGCGGCACGGCACCGATGACCGTGCCAGCGTAGCCGCCCCCGCCACACCGCGTTTTACTCCCTCATGTCGCTTTCGCGACCACTGTTGGTCGACCCCGCCCGGCGACGCCGAGCCGGGCCGCCGACGCCCCCCGGCGTCAGCTCCAGCGCCCCCGCCGGACCACCTCGTCGACCGGGCGACGCCCCCGCCGCAGCGACGGCGACCGGTGGTCCGGCGCACGGTAGCCGACGGTGAGCGCGCCGACCGGGTCGAACTCCGCCGGCACCCCGAACGCCTCCCGGTACGCCTGCGTGCGCTGCGCCGGGATGCCGAAGAAGCACGCGCCCAGCCCCTCGTCGACGGCGGTGAGCAGCATCAGCAGGGCGGCGAAGCCGGTGTCGACATACCAGTACGGCACCGGCCAGCGCTCCTGCGCGCGGTCCGTCCAGCCCTTGTCCGGCTCGGCGTAGCGCTCCAGGTACGCCGAGCGGTTGGCGTGCGGCACGACGATCAGCGGGGCCCGCCGCATCCCGGCCAGCCACCGCTCGCGCCCGCCGCCGTCCGGGGTGGTCGCCGCCCAGAACCGCTCCCGGTCCGCCGGCTCCTCCAGCACCAGGAACCCCCAGCCCTGGGCGAACCCGGCGGACGGGGCCCGCACGGCGTGGTCGAGCAGCCGCCGCACCACGTCGGGCGGGACGGGGCGGTCCGGGTCGTAGTTGCGCACCATCCGGCGTCGCCGGAGCACCTCGGCGAACTCCACGCGGCCCGCCTCCGTTGCTACCGGGCCCCGGGCCGGATGCCCATGGTGCCCCGCCAGGTGTCGCCCGGCTCCAGGGTGATCACGTCCTTGCCCGAGCGGTACGCGTCCGGCGGGCAGGTCATCGGCTCGACCGCCACCGAGCGGCGGTGCCGCTCGCCGGTGAGGGTGTCCCCGGAGAAGATCTGCCACCAGCCGAACTCGCGGTCCGCCCAGACGGTGACGGCCGCCGCGTCGTCCGGGGCGGCCAGGGTCACCGAGGAGCCGCCGTCGGCGTCGCGGACCACGTCGCCGAACGCCGTGTCGAGCACCGCGTGGCCGATGCGCCGGGGGCTGGTGTAGTCGTACTCGGTGCCGGCGACCGGGGTCGCCCCGACCGGCAGCAGCCGCCCGTCCACCTGCACCCGCAGCTTCGCCGGCACCCGCAGGGCGAGATCGTCCACCGCCACCCCGGGAAGTTGCAGGTAGGGGTGCATCGAGAAGCCGAACGGGCAGGGCTCCCCGCTGACGTTGGTGGCCTCGTGCTCGATGCGCAGGCCGCCGGGGCCGACCGAGTAGCGGTTGCGCAGCCGAAGCGCCCACGGGTAGCCCGGATGCGGGGGCAGGTCGTAGCCCAGGGTCACGGCGTCGTCGGACTGCTCGACGAGGTGCCACGGCACCCAGTTGACCAGGCCGTGCAGGGCCACGCCCCGGCCCGGCTCGGTCAGCGTGAGCTGGAACTCCCGGCCGCCGAAGGCGTACTGGCCGTCGCGGATGCGGTTGGGCCAGGGGGCCAGCACCTGCCCGGCCCCGCCGGGGCAGAGCTCGTCGGCGGCGAACCCGTCGACGTAGTCGACGCCGTCGTGCCGGTACGTCCGCAGGCCGCCGCCGACCTCGACGAGCACGGCCTCGTGGCCGGCGGCGGAAATGGTCCACTGGGTGCCTGACGGCGGGCGGGGTGCGGCGTTCTGCATGCCGGTGACCTTAGTCGGTCAGCTCTGTGCACGGGGTGCGCGGTCCGTCACCGCGCGCACCCCGCCGCCGACGGTCACCCCCGCGCCCCCGACGTGGCCGCCCGGTAGCGCACCAGGGCCGGGAAGACGGCCGCCAGCAGCACCGCGAGCACCGCCGCGGCGAGGCCGCCGCCGACCCAGGCGACGCCGGTGCCGAGGCCGGCGGCCGTCGCGCCCGCCCGCAGGTCGCCGAGGCGGGGCCCGCCCGCCACCACCACCGTGTTGACGCCCTGGAGCCGGCCCCGCATCCGGTCCGGCGCGTGCACCAGCAGCATCGTCTGCCGCAGCACGGCGCTGACCAGGTCGGCCGCGCCGGCCACGGCGAGCAGCCCGACCACCAGCCAGAGCTGGCGGGCCAGCCCGGCGGCGGCGATGGCCAGCCCCCAGCCGACGACGGCGCACACCAGCGCCACCCCCTGCCGGTGGAGCCGGCCGATCCAGCCGGAGGTGAGCCCACCGAGCATCGACCCGATGGCGATGGCGCTGAACAGCCAGCCGACGGCCGCGCCGCCGCCGAAGCGTTCCTCGGCGATCTCGGGGAACAGCGCCCGGGGCATGGCCAGCACCATCGCGACGAGGTCGATGGCGAAGGAGAGCAGCAGCACCGGCGTGGTGGCCAGGTAGCGCAGCCCGTCGACGACGCTGGCCAGCCCTGCCTTGCGGGGCGCGCCGTCGCCGTCGGGGTCCGGCTCCGGCGGCAGCGCCGGCATCCGCAGCGTCGCCCAGACCGCCGCCGTGAAGAAGACCGTGTCCACGGCGTACGCGATGGGCAGCGCGACCCCGACCTCCCAGGCCGCGAAGATCAGCCCGGCCAGCAGCGGCCCCAGCACGGACGCGGCGGTGTGGGTGGTGAAGTTCAGGGTGCTCGCGGCCGGGACCAGCTCGGCCGGGACGAGCCGGGGGATGCTCGCGGTGCGGGCCGCACCGCTGACCGCGAACCCGACCGACTGCAACGCCACCAGGACCAGCAGCAGCACCGGGCTGCCGACCCGGAACACGGCCTGGGCCAGCAGCCCCACCATCGACGCCCACAGCACCGCCTGGCTGACCAGCAGCACCGCGCGCCGGTCCCGGGCGTCCGCGACCGCGCCGCCCCACAGCCCGAAGACCAGCAGCGGCAGGAACGCGGCCACGCCGAGCAGCCCGACCCAGAACGAGTCCCGGGTCAGCGCGAACATCTCCACCGGCACGGCCACGGCCGTGAACTGGAAGCCGAGCATCGCGACGCTGTTGCCGACCCAGATCCGCCGGTAGACGGGCACCCGCAGCGGGCGCAGGTCGATCGCCCAGCGGCGCGCCCCGCGCGGCCGGGTCTCCTTGACGGCGGTCACGGGGCGAGCCGCTCCACGACCCATCGGCCGTCGTCGGCCGGCCCGGGGTCGGGCGCGGTGCGGCGGAACCGCAGCCGGTCGTGCAGCCGGCTGGCCCGGCCCTGCCAGAACTCCACCGTCTCGGGGCGCACCCGCAGGCCGCCCCAGTGCGGGGGCGCGGGCACCGGGTCGACGTCGGCGAACCGCTCGGCCGCCGCCCGGTAGCCGGCGTCCAGCACGGCCCGGTCGCCGATCACCCGCGACTGCTCGCTGGCCCACGCGCCGAGTTGCGAGCCGCGCGGCCGGCTGGCGAAGTAGGCCTCGGTCTCGGCCCGGTCGACGGGCTCGATCCGCCCGGCGACCACCACCTGCCGCTGGCGCGGAAACCAGGGAAAGACCAGGCTGGCGTACGGGTTGGCCAGCGCCTCCGCGCCCTTGCGCGAGCCGTGGTTGGTGAACAGCACGAAGCCCTGCGGGTCGTACCCCTTGAGCAGGACGGTGCGCCCGCTGGGGCGGCCGGCGCCGTCGGCGGTGCCGAGCACCATCGCGTTCGGCTCGGGCAGGCCGGACGCCACCGCGTCGGCGAACCAGCGGGCGAACTGGGCGTGCCAGTCGGCGGCCAGGTCCGTCTCGGAAAGGCCCAGGTCGGCGGCGTACTCGTTACGCATCCCGGCCGGACCGGGTGTGTCACCCGTCACAACTACCCTCCCCTTCGGTGGCCCCGTCACCCTCGGCGACGCTGGCCAGCCCCTACCGCCCAGTCTCATCGACCTCGCCCGCTTGTCCACCGGCGGGGATGTCGCGTGCAGCACAGTCGTCGCGGGTCGCGCAGCCGGTTACCCACCAGGCAAGATGTCACGAACACGTCCCTGAGGGTCGCCTAAGGCGCTCGGCCGGCCGGGCCGGATGAGCCCAGGCGGGCGCATCGAGCAGATCCAGGAGTAAGAATGGCCGACTTCAAACCGGGTCTGGAGGGCGTCGTAGCCTTCGAGACCGAGATCGCCGAGCCGGACCGCGAGGGCGGCGCGCTGCGCTACCGCGGCGTGGACATCGAGGATCTGATCGGTCAGGTCTCCTTCGGCAACGTCTGGGCGTTGCTGGTCGACGGCCGGTTCGGCCCCGGCCTGCCGCCGGCCGAGCCGTTCCCGGTGCCCGTGCACTCCGGCGACATCCGGGTCGACGTGCAGTCCGCCGTCGCGATGCTCGCGCCGTACTGGGGGCTCAACCAGCTCCTCGACATCTCCGACTCCCAGGCCCGCGAGGACCTCGCCCGGGTGTCGGTCACCGCGCTCTCCTTCGTCGCCCAGTCCGCGCGCGGCCTGGGCCTGCCGGCCGTGCCGCAGAAGGAGATCGACAAGGCGGAGACGATCGTCGAGCGCTTCATGAAGCGCTGGCGCGGCGAGCCCGACCCCCGCCACGTGAAGGCCGTCGACGCCTACTTCATCTCGGCCGCCGAGCACGGCCTGAACGCCTCCACCTTCACCGCCCGGATCGTCGCCTCCACCGGCGCCGACGCCGCCGCCTGCATCTCCTCCGGCATCGGCGCGCTCTCCGGTCCCCTGCACGGCGGCGCGCCGTCGCGGGTGCTCAGCATGCTGGAGGCCGTCGAGCGCAGCGGCGACGCCGAGGGCTACGTCAAGGGCGTCCTCGACCGGGGCGAGCGGCTGATGGGCTTCGGCCACCGGGTCTACCGGGCCGAGGACCCGCGCGCCCGCGTGCTGCGCCGCACCGCCAAGGAGCTGGGCGCGCCGCGCTTCGAGATCGCCGAGGCGCTGGAGAAGGCGGCCCTGGCCGAGCTCCAGGCCCGCCGCCCGGACCGGGTGCTCGCCACGAACGTCGAGTTCTGGTCGGCCGTGGTGCTGGACTTCGCCGAGGTGCCCGCGCACATGTTCACCTCGATGTTCACCTGCGCCCGGATGGGCGGCTGGAGCGCGCACATCCTGGAGCAGAAGAAGCTCCAGCGGCTGGTCCGCCCGTCCGCCCGCTACGTCGGGCCGGGCACCCGCAAGCCGCAGCAGGTCGAGGGCTGGGACGCCATCCCGCACGGCGTGTAAGTGCAAGGAAGGGCACCCTGTTAACGCCTTCTGCATAGCAGGGGCCCCCTGCAAACACCCACCACCTGGGTGCGCGACGCCCGTCCGATCCACCCGTCGACGCGACGACGGAAGGGGCCCCGCCGGTTCGGCGGGGCCCCTCCGCGCGCCAGAAGGTCCGTCCGGCCCCGCGTGACCGGGGCGGGGTGGCGACGTAACCGGGCGGATGTGTCATACGCCTCAGCTCAGGCGGCGGGACCGTCGGGTGCCCGGGCCGCCCCGGGTGCAAGGATGGGGGCTCGGCAGTGCCGCCGGACCGGGCTCGGATCCGGCCGGCCGTGCGTCCCGCGCACGCGTCCGTCCTCCGCGCCCGACCACCACCTGTGACCGGGCCCCGCCCACGCGGAAGGATCTCGACAACCGTGGCTGACGCACCGACCATCCGGATTCCCGACGACATCAAGCCCGCCGACGGGCGGTTCGGCTGCGGGCCGTCCAAGGTCCGTCCGGCGGCCGTCTCCGCCCTCGCCGACGTGGCGACGGGCTTCCTGGGCACCTCGCACCGGCAGAAGACCGTCCGCGACCAGGTCGCCCGGCTGCGGCGCGGCATCGCCGAGTTCTACTCCCTCCCCGAGGGCTACGAGGTGATCCTCGGCAACGGCGGCACCACCGCCTTCTGGGAGGTCGCGACGTTCGGCCTGATCCGCGACCGGGCGCAGTTCGCCACCTTCGGCGAGTTCGGGGCAAAGTTCGTCAAGTCGGTCAAGGACGCCCCGTTCCTCGGCGAGCCCACCGTGCGCAAGGCCGAGCCGGGCAGCGCCCCGGCGCTGGTCGCCGAGGCCGGCGTCGACGCGTACGGGCTGCCGCAGAACGAGACCTCCACCGGCGTCGCGGTGCCGATCAGCCGGGTCGCCGGGGCCGACGAGGGCGCGCTGCTGCTGGTCGACGCGACCTCGGCGGCCGGCGGCCTGGCGGTGGACGTCGCCGAGACCGACGTCTACTACTTCGCCCCGCAGAAGTGCTTCGCCTCCGACGGCGGCCTCTGGCTGGCCCTGATGTCGCCGGCCGCCCTGGACCGGGCCGCCGAGATCAAGGCGTCGGGCCGCTACATCCCGGCGTTCCTCGACCTGGTCACCGCGATCGACAACTCGCGGCTGGAGCAGACCTACAACACCCCGGCGCTGGCCACCATCTTCCTGGCCGCCGAGCAGACCGACTGGATGAACGAGCAGGGCGGCCTGGCCTGGGCGGCCAAGCGCACGGCCGAGAGCGCCGGCATCGTGTACGGCTGGGCCGAGCGCTCCGCCGTGGCGACCCCGTTCGTCACCGACCCGGCGCTGCGCTCCAACGTGGTCGCCACGATCGACTTCGCCGACGGGGTGGACGCGGCGGCGATCGCCAAGGCGCTGCGGGCCAACGGCATCGTCGACACCGAGCCCTACCGGAAGCTGGGCCGCAACCAGCTCCGCATCGCGCTCTACCCGGCCGTCGAGCCGGCCGACGTGGAGGCGCTGACCGCCTCGATCGACTACGTGGTCGAGCGGCTCTGAGGCATCGTCACACTGGGTGGCCGCCGCACCGCCGCCGGCCACCCAGTGTGATCATCTTCGCAGCTCATCCGCGACATGCGGGTGTCGCATCCCCCACCGGGTTGCGGATGGGCGTACCGTGGTGCGGGACGCCCGGGTGGCCGACCCGTGGCGTGCGGCCAGCGAAGCGGGACGGAGGCAACGCTCATGCGCCCAGTACGCTTCGTCGCCCTCTCCGAGGACGGCCAGGCTCTGGTGCTCGCCGACGAGGTCGGGCGGCTGCTCGCCCTGCCCATCGACGAGCGCATCGCCGGCGCCCTGCACGCCGAGCCGGGCGCGCCCCCGCTCGCCGTGGTGCCGAACACCACCGACCACCCCCTGCCGTCGCTGTCCCCGCGCGACATCCAGGCCAAGATCCGCTCCGGCGAGTCCGCTGAGGACGTGGCGCGCGTCGCGGGCGTCCCGGTCGACCGCGTGCTCCGCTACGCGGGCCCGGTGCTCCAGGAGCGGGCGATGCTCGCCCAGCACGCCCGGCGCACCCGCCTCAAGGGCGCGGAGAAGCCGACGCCGCTGGCCGAGGTGGTCAACGGCCGGCTGGCCCAGCACGGGATCGACACCGAGAAGATCTCCTGGGACGCCTACCGCCGCGACGACGGCACCTGGCGGATCATCGCCACCTGGCCGTCGGGCAAGGCCACCGCGCAGGCGGTGTGGGATCTGGACAAGACCCGGCAGCACGTGGTCCCGCACGACGACATGGCGCAATACCTCTGCGCCGAGCGCCCCACGCCGATCCTCGGCCAGGAGCCGGCACCCGAGCGGGGCGGCCACGCGCTGCCCGGCCCCTCGCGCGGCGAGCCGAGCCGGGGCGGGCACGGGCTGCCCGCGGCGGCCGGCGACCACAACCGCCCGGGGCGCGACCCGATCCGCGCCGGGCGCGACGCCCTGCTCGCCTCCCTCGACCGGCCGCTCGGCTCGACGTCCGGCCGGGGCCTGGAGCCGCGCACGCCGGCGGCGGCGCTGGCCGGCTCGGACGCGCCCCGGCAACGGCCGGTCGGCGGCGGGGCGGCGGCCCTGCTCGGCGGCGGCCAAGGCTCGGCGTTCGACGACGACTCCGACGCGCCCAAGGAGGTCCCGGCCGTGCCGTCGCTGGCGGTGCTCCGGCCCCGCCGCACGGGCGCTGCCGCAGCGGCGGCCTCCGGCGGCGAGGCCACCGACGCCTCCGGCAAGCCGCGCAAGCGCCTGCCGAGCTGGGACGACGTGCTGTTCGGCAGCGGCCCGGCGGCCCGCGAGTCCTCCTGACCCACCCGTGGCCGGGCGGTGCGCCGCCCGCGCGCCGCCCTGCCACGGCGAGGCATTCGGCGTCCCGCCGTGGCAGGGTGGGCACATGAAGTACACCAATCTGGGACGCACCGGCCTCTCGGTGAGTCGGCTCTGCCTCGGCACGATGAACTTCGGGCCGCAGACCAGCGAGCCGGACAGCTTCGCCGTCATGGACCGGGCGATCGAGCACGGCATCAACTTCTTCGACACCGCCAACGTGTACGGCTGGCAGACCGGTGAGGGGATCACCGAGCAGATCATCGGCCGCTGGTTCGCCCAGGGCGGCGGCCGGCGGGAGAAGGTGGTGCTGGCCACCAAGGTCTACGGCAAGATGGGCGACTGGCCCAACGAGCAGGGCCTCTCCGCCCGGCACATCATCCGGGCCTGCGAGGACTCGCTGCGCCGGCTCCAGACCGACGTCATCGACCTCTACCAGATGCACCACGTCTCCCGGGCGACCCCGTGGGAGGAGATCTGGCAGGCGATGGAGACCCTGGTCGCCCAGGGCAAGGTCGTCTACGTCGGATCGTCCAACTTCGCCGGTTGGCACATCGGGCAGGCGCAGGCGGCGGCGCAGCAGCGCAACTTCCTCGGCCTCGTCTCCGAGCAGTCCATCTACAACCTGCTGACCCGGGCCGTCGAGCTGGAGGTGGTGCCGGCCGCCCAGCACTACGGTCTCGGCATCATCCCCTGGTCCCCGCTGCACGGCGGGCTGCTGTCGGGCGCCCTGCGCAAGATGGCCGAGGGCGGGGCGGCCCGCAGCACCTCGGGCCGCGCCGCCGAGAGCCTGGCCGAGCACCGGTTGACCATCGAGGCGTACGAGAAGTTCTGCGCCGACCTCGGCCACGACCCGGCGGACGTGGCGCTCGGCTGGCTGCTCTCCCGGCCCGGGGTGACGGCCCCGATCATCGGCCCGCGCACCATCGACCAGCTCGACCGGTCGCTGGGCGCGCTGGACGTCCGGCTCGACGAGGCGGCGCTGACCCGGCTCGACGAGCTGTTCCCGCCGCTGGGCAAGGGCGGCCCCGGCCCGGAGGCGTGGGCCTGGTAGACGCGCGGCACGCCGCCAGGCGCGCCGCCGCACGTCGCGCGGCACGCCGCCTGGCGGCTCCCCGCGATGTCGGCGACATGGCGGCTTCCCGTCCCGGGGATACCGCCATGTCGCCGACACGACGGGCCACCCCGGGCCCGACCGGCCCGATCCGACCGGGACCCGGCCCGACCCGGCCCGGCCGCCGGTCCCGGTCAGATCGGCCAGGCGGCCACCCGGTCGTACGTCGGCTTCGGGCCCTGGTGGCTGCGGACCAGCACCAGCTCGGTGACCGGCCACGGCGGCCCCAGGTAGTCGTGCAGGGCCTCCCGGTCGGCGGCCACGTCGGCGCGGTCGACCCGGTCGCCGGGGCGGGCGATGGTGAGGTGCGGGGTGAACGGCTTCTCGTCGTACGGCAGTCCGCCCCGGCGCAGCCCCGCCCGGACGAGCCGGGCCAGGACGCGCAACGCCTCGACGTCGCCGCGCACGTCCACCCAGAGGACCGTGCACCGGCCCCGGCCGAAGCTGCCCCCGCCGCCGAGCCGCAGCACCGCCGACCCGGTCCGGCCGCCCACCAATCGGTCGGCCACCGGCAGCTCGGCCACTGCTCGACCGGTCGCCGGCAGCTCGGCTACCGCTCGGTCGGCCCCCGGCAGGTCGACCACCGCTCGGCCGGCTACCGGTCGGTCGGCTGCCGGCAGGTCCCGGGTGCGGAACGTCTCGGCGGCGGGGCCGAGGGCGTTCTCGACGTCGACGAGGCGGCTGGCGTCGACCTGGCCGAGGAAGGCCACGGTGAGGTGCGCCCGCGCCGGGTCGGCGAGCCTGACGTTGGTGCCGGCCGCCGCCGCGCGCCCGACCCGGAGCCGGGCCACCGCGCTGCTCAGGTCGGCGACGGCCTCGGGCGGCGGAAAGACCCCCACGAAGAGCCGCATCCCGGCGTCGGGCACAAACGCGCCGGTCACCGGTCGACCCGGGGCTGTCAGCGGTGCCGCTGGCGGTGCCGGGGGCGGGCGGCGGGCAGGGTGAGACCGGCCGCGTGCAGCATCCCCTCGACCCGGACCCGCTCGATCTGCCGGTCGACACCCTCCAGCTCGCCCAGGTGCTCGGGGAGCCCGAGGCAGCGGCAGGCGGCCCGCAGGTGCGCGTCGTACGCGTCGACGACTGCCGCGTGCCAGATCACCGTCCGACCGCCCGGGTTGACCCGGTGCCCGGCGAACCGGTGCAGGTCGGCGGCGATCTGCTGGAGGGACCGGCGGTCCTCCCGGTCGAACTCGGTGAGGTCGATGCCCCGGGTCAGCCCGTCGGCGTCGACGGCCCGGTTCAGCCGGGCGATGGTGCGACGTTCACGGCGTCGTTCGCGCCACTCGGCGTAGCCGCAGGCGACCCGGTCGATGATCTCGTCGGCGCAGAACACCAGCGCAAAGGCGACCGGAAGACTCGCGACAGCAACGAACGCCAGGGCAAGGAGCATCGCTCGGCCTACCTCCACGTATCGACGCTATGCTCCCGCGAGCCGCACCGCCACCGGTTTGTTGACATTCATAGACGCCAATCTCCTGGCACCCCCCGCGAGCTGCCCCGCGTGGTTAGGAAGGGGCCCCTGCTATGCAGAAGGCGTTAACAGGGTGCCCCTCCTTGCTTCCACCACGTAGAAGCGGGGGGACGGGAGCACCCGCAGGCGCAGCCGGGCCCCCGAGCGGCGCAACTGCCAGGCGAGCGCCAGCAGGGCGGTGGCCAGCGAGATCAGCCCGCCGATCCAGATGCTCGCCCCGGCGCCGAACCACTCGGCCACCCAGCCGATGACCGGCGCGCCGACCGGGTTGGTGCCGAGGAACACCAGCACCCACAGCGCCATGACCCGGCCCCGGAACGCGGCGTCGGTGCCGAGCTGCACCCGCTGGTTGGCCGACTGGGCGAAGAAGACCATGAAGAACCCGGCGGGCAGCAGCAGCGCCACCACCATCCAGTACGCCGGGGCGAGCCCGACCAGGGTGCCGAAGACGGCGCACCCGACCGCCGCGCCGAGCACCAGCCACACCGAGGGGCGGCTGCGCCGCCCTGTGCCGGCCAGCGCCCCGGCGAGCGCGCCGACGGCCAGCGCCGTGCTGAACAGGCCGAACGATGCGGCACCGGTGTTGAACACGGTCTTGGCCAGGGCGGCGAGGGTGAGCTGGAAGTTGAACAGGCTCATCCCGATGACCGACATCACGGCCATCGGCAGCAGCAGGTCGGGGCGGCGGGCGACGTAGCGCAGGCCGTCGACGACCCGGGCGGAGTCCCGCTCGGCGACCGGGAGGAGGTCCTTGCGGTGCAGCTCGGCGGGACGCATCCGGACCACGGTGGCCAGCGGCCCGAGCGAGCTGAGCGCGGTGAACAGGAACACCGGGCCGACGTCGACGGCGGCGATGGCCAGGCCGGCGACGGCGGGGCCGACGATGCGGGCCGAGTTGAACACGGCAGCGTTGAGCGACAGCGCGTTGGGCAGCAGCGACGTGCCGACGAGTTCGGAGACGAACGCCTGCCGCACGGGCGTCTCCACCGCGTTGGCGACGCCGAGCAGGGCAGCGAAGACAAAGACGTGCCAGAGCCGGACGAGGCCGGTGAGCACCAGCAGGCTCATCCCGAACGACAGCACCGTCCAGAACGCGTTCGCGACGAAGAGGAGCAGACGCTTGTCGTACCGGTCGGCGAGCCGCCCGGAGAGCAGGGTGAGCAGCAGCACCGGGGTGAACTGGAGGGCGGTGACCACGCCGAGGGCGGTGGCGGAGTCGTCGGAGAGTTCGAGGACGAGCCAGTCCTGGGCGATGAACATCATCCAGACGCCGATCAGTTTGATCAGCTGCCCGGACGCGAATAGCCGGTAGTTGCGGACCTGCAGTGACTGGAACATCGTGCTCAGCTTCGCCTGCACCCTGGATGCGCCTCCTCGCTCGTACGCCTCATCGACGGCGGACGGCGCGGACGGCGGCGACGCCCCGGCGGGCGCGGCGCGCTCAGGCGCGGGCGAGCTGCTGAAGGATCTCGGCGGCCCGTTGCAGGGTCTCCCGGTCGGCCTCGGGCAGCTCGGCCAGGCGGCGGGCCAGCCACTCGTTGCGGGCCCGTTCGAACTGGTCGAGCACGGCCCGGCCGCCCTCGGTCGCCGAGAGGATGACCTGCCGGCCGTCGGTCGGGTGGGGGGTGCGGCCCACGAGGCCACGCTCCTCCAGCTTCGCGACGATCTTGGTCATCGTCGGCGGTTGCACCCGTTCGACGTCGGCCAACTCCCGGGGCGTCAGCGCGCCCGCCAGCACGAGGCTGGTGAGCGCGGAGAGCTGGGTGACCGTCAGGTCGCCGACCGGTCGGGCCTGTCGGACCCGCCGGTTGAGCCGGGTGATCGCATCACGCAGCTGGGGAGCCAGCTGCGCCGGTGGCACGCGTCTCGCCGTCACCGTCCGCTCCGTCACGATAGTTAGCCTAACTAATGAGCCTGGCTAACGACAGCCGATATGACCATGCTCACCAGGGGGTGTGCGACCCGGGGGTCGGGGTACCGGTCCGGCACCCCGACCCCCGGGACACGAGGTGCGTCAGAGTACGACGGACTCGATCGGCCCGCGCAGGAAGTACAGGACGAACAGCGCCGCCACCGCGTACAGCAGGGGGTGGACCTCGCGGGCCTTCCCCTTCGCCAGCTTCACCACGACGTACGAGATGACGCCCGCGCCGATGCCGTTGGAGATCGAGTACGTGAACGGCATCAGGGTGATCGTGAGGAACGCCGGGATCGCGATCTCGTAGTCGGTCCAGTCGATCGTCCGCACCGCCGTCATCATCAGGAAGCCGACCACCACCAGCGCCGTCGACGCCGCCTCGAACGGCACCACCACCGCCAGCGGCGCGAGGAACATCGCCAGCAGGAACAGCGCGCCCGTGACCAGGTTGGCCACGCCGGTGCGGGCCCCCTCCGCGACACCGGCGGCGCTCTCGATGTACGACGTGTTGCTGGAGACGCTCGCCGCGCCACCCGCCGCCGCCGCGATCGAGTCGACCAGCAGGATCTCCTTGGCCCGCGGCGGGGTGCCCCGCTCGTCGAGCATGCCCCCCTCCTGGCCGATCGCGACCATCGTGCCCATCGTGTCGAAGAAGTCCGTGATCAGCAGCGTGAACACGAACATCAGCGGCACCAGCCAGCCGACCCGGGTCCACGAGTCCAGCACGTTGAAGTTGCCCAGCAGCGACAGGTCGGGCAGGTCCACGACCGTCTTCGGCAGCTCCGGCACGTTCAGCGACCAGCCCTTGGGGTTGGGCTTGCCGTCGACGAACGACGGGCCGACGTTCGCTACGGCCTCCACGACGATCGCCAGCACGGTCGAGGCGAGGATGCCGATCAGGATCGCGCCGCGTACCCGCCGCACCACCAGCACGATCGTGACCAGCAGGCCCACCACGAAGACCAGCATCGGCCAGCTCACGATCTTGCCGCCGATGCCCAGCCCCACCGGGACCGTGGTGTTCGCCGCGTCCGGGATCCGCCGGACGAAGCCGGCGTCGACCAGCCCGATGATCGTCAGGAAGAGGCCGATGCCGACGCCGATCGCGGTCTTGAGCTGTGTGGGCACCGAGCGGAACACCGCCGTACGCAGGCCGGTGAGCACCAGGATCGCGATGAGCACACCCTCGATCACCACCAGGCCCATCGCGTCGGCCCAGGTCATCTGCGGGGCGATCTCGTACGCGACCAGCGCGTTCACGCCCAGGCCGGCGGCCAGCGCCATCGGGAACCGGCCGACCACCCCCATCAGGATCGTCATCAGGCCCGCGACGAGCGCCGTCGCGGCGGCCAGCGCCGGGATCGCCAGCTTCTTGCCGTCGCCGTCGACGGCACTGCCGATGATCAGTGGGTTGAGCACCACGATGTACGCCATCGTGAAGAACGTCGCCAGGCCGCCCCGCACCTCCCGGCCCGGTGTGGAGCCGCGCGCGGTGATCTCGAAGAAGCGGTCGAAGGCGTTGCGGGGGTGAGCGGGATCGGGTGGAGTGCCGTTGTCCGGCGGCGCAATGGCCATCTGGTCCTCGCAGGTGATCATCCGTCTGTAGCGCGCATCGTCCCAGATCACGAGCCAACTGGGAAAGTTGATCGCGTACGCTTGCCCCCGTGCGACAGGAGCAACCGCCGCGGCCCGAGCCGCTCGACCCGCCGATGGTGCCGTTCGCGGTCGCCGGGCTGGTCGCCTGGGCGGTCGCCGGCCTGGTGCTGCTGCTCTTCTTCCGTGGCTGGCTGACCGAGCACGGCCACCGGGACTGGCTCTGGATCTGCCTGGCCGGTTTCCTCTGGGGCTTCCCCGGTCTCGCCGTGATGATGCGTCACGACGCCAACCGGCGTCGCCGCCGCGCCACCGCGCAGGCCGGTCAGGCCGCCGACACCCGCCGCTGAGCCCGCCCGGTCAGGGGTGGCCGTGCGGCTCGCCCGGCTCCGCCGCCTCCACCGAGCCCGGCGCCCGGCTCACCGACATCGCCTCGACGGCGCTGTCGTCGTAGATCGTGGGCAGCTCGTCGACCGGGCTGTCGGGCGTCTCGACCAGCGTCTCCGAGTGCGCGCCGCAGCCGTGGTCGGTGCTGACCACCCGGCCGTCATCGGGGGCGTAGAAGTTGCCGCACGCCCCGAACGCCTGCCGCAGCGCGCCGGCCAGCGGCAGGTAGAAGCCGCAGGTGCCGCAGCGGGCGGCGGCCGGGGCGGCGGTGGAGATCGGCGCCGACGGGCCGTGGTCCCCGTCGTACCAGCGCTGCGCGGCCTCGCTGCGCCCCTCCCGGGACAGCACGCGCGGCCGACCGAGGCCCAGCTCCCAGGCGGTCTCCTCCACCGCCGGGTCGTCGGACAGGACGTACCCGGGGGTGAGCCGCTCGTCGTCGGGCGGGGTCGGCAGCAGGTCGCCGGGGCCCAGGTCGCCCGGCTTGAGCCGCTCCTGCCAGGGCAGCCAGCCCGGCGCGAGCAGCGCGTCGGGGCCCGGCAGCAGAACCGTCTCGCAGACCGTGACCTTGCGGCTGCGCGGCACCCGGGTCACGGTGACCGCCCACCGCCAGCCCCGGTAACCGGACAGCCGGCACTCGAAGTAGTGGGTGACGACGCGGTCCGCCTCGGCGACGGCCTGGAGGTGGTCGCCGACGTCGGACGGCTCCACCTCGGTGATGGCGTCGCGGGCCACCTCGACGGCGGCGGCGCAGACCTGGTCGAGGCGGGCGGCACGAGCGGAGGCGGGCCTGGTCACCCTTCCATTGTTCCCCATGGGTGACGAAGACCGACAGGCACTCCCCGCAAGGTCGTTCTCCGGCGGTGCTGGCGCGGGGGTGGGGTACATGGGCGAGGATGGTGCACATGCCGCTGTTCTCCCGCTCCGATCGGTCCATGCTGGGGCGGACCGTCGGCACCGGCATCCGTGCCGTCCGCCTGCTGCTGCGCGGCTCGGCGCGCAGCGGGCGCTGGATGACCCGCCAGGCCGGCTCGGCCCGGGCCCGGGGCGCGGGCGGCGAGGTCGGCATGGTGCGCCTGTTCGACCTGCACGCCCTCTCCTGCGCGGGAGACACGCTGATCGCGATCGGCCTCGCCGGGACGATCTTCTTCAACGTCCCCCTCGGCGAGGCGCGCAGCAAGGTCGCGCTCTACCTGCTGGTCACGATGGTGCCGTTCGCCATGCTCGCGCCGGTGGTCGGCCCGCTGCTGGACCACTTCCGGCACGGCCGGCGGTACGCGCTCGCCGCCACCATGCTCGGCCGGGCCTTCCTGGCCTGGCTGATCTCCGACTACATGCACGGCTTCGGCCTCTATCCGGCGGCCTTCGGGGTGCTCGCGCTCTCCCGGGCGTACGGCGTGGCCCGCTCGGCGGCCGTCCCCCGGCTGCTGCCCGAGGGCCTCGGCCTGTCCCAGGTCGGCGCGCGGGCCAGCGTCTACGGCACGGTGGCCGGCGCGCTCGTCGCCCCGCTCGGGCTGGCCGCGTTCTGGTTCGGGCCGCAGTGGCCGCTGCGGGTCGCCTCGGTCATCTTTCTGGTCGGCATGGTGGTCGCGTTGCGGCTCCCGCCCCGGGCCGACTCCGAGCCGCCCGAGCGGGTGCCCCGGCCGCTGCGGTCCCTGGGCCGGCGGGCCGCCGGGGACCGGCCGCTGGGGCGTGGCCGTCCGGCCGGCCGCCTCGTCATCGCCAGCCTGCTCGGCGCGGCGCTGCTCCGCGCCGTCTACGGCTTCCTGCTGCTCTTCCTCGCGTTCGCGCTGAAGAAGGGCGACCTGACCACCGACTTCTTCGGGCGCGACCTGAGCGCGGAGATGGCGCTCGGCCTGGTCGGCGGGGCGCTGGCGGTGGGCAGCTTCCTGGCCACGGCGATCGGCACCCGGCTGCGCATCCACCGCCCCACCGCGATCCAGTCCAGCAGCACGATCATCGTGGCCGGCACGGCCGTCCTCGCCACGATCCAGTTCTCGCTGCCGATGGTCGCCCTGCTCTGCCTGGTCGCCACGCTGGCCAGCGGCGTGGCGAAGCTCGCGGTCGACGCCTCGATCCAGGAACGCATCCCGGAGCCGCTGCGGGCCAGCTCGTTCGCCCACTCGGAGACGGCGCTGATGCTCGCCTTCGTGGCCGGCGGCGCGCTCGGCCTGGTCCCGTTCGACGGCCGGCTGGGCATCGCCGTGGCCGCCGGGGTGGGCGTGCTCGCCGCCGCCCGCGGCGCGTACGTCGCCGGCAGGCTCCGCGACCAGCGGCTGCTCGGCCGCCCGCTCGGCGACGACGAGCTGGCCGACGACCCGGCCGAGGAGCCCACCGGGAAGCCGGCCGCCGGGGACCGCCCCCCGGCCGACGATCCGCCGGCACCCGACCCGACGACACACGACCCGGTGACCGACGTCGCCCCCACCTCGCCCGCGCCCGCCTCCTCCGCCCCGCCCGGCTACCACGTCTACCGGCCCTCGTCGGCGGTCGCCGGCGGGGTGGGCACGGCCGACGACGAGACCCGCCGGGAGCCCCGGGGGCCCCTGGCGTGACCGGCCTGCTCGTGGTGACGGCGGTGCCGGCCGAGGCCGAGGCGATCCGCGCCGGCCTCCCCGCGCCACCGGCCGGGGCCGCGCCGCACGCGGCTGCGCCGGCCGGGACCTCGCCTGCCGCCACCGGCGTGACCGTGGTGCCCTCCGGGGTCACCGTGGTGCCCGCCGGGGTGACCGTGGTGCCCGTCGGGGTGGGCCCGGCCGTCGCCGGGGCGGCCACCGCCCGGCTGCTGGCGCTCGCCGAGGCCGCCGGCCGCCCGTACCGGGCCGTGGTCAGCGCCGGCATCGCCGGTGGCTTCGTCGGCCGGGCGGCAGTCGGCGCGACGGTGCTCGCCAGCCGCAGCGTCGCGGCCGACCTCGGTGCCGAGTCGCCGACGGGCTTCATCCCGGTGGACCAGCTCGGCATGCCTGCCGAGCTGCTCGGCGCCGGCACGGCGGTGCCCGCCGACCCGGGCCTGTTGGCCGCCCTGCGCGCGGCCCTGCCGGCGGCCACGGTCGGCGCGGTGCTCACCGTCAGCACGGTCACCGGCACCGCCGCGAGCAGTGCCGCGCTCGCCGACCGGCACCCCGACGCGGTGGCCGAGGCCATGGAGGGGTACGGCGTGGCCGTCGCCGCCGCCCAGGCCGGCCTGCCCTTCGCCGAGCTGCGCACCGTCTCCAACCCGATCGGCCCCCGGGACCGCGGCGCGTGGCGGATGCGCGAGGCGTTCGCCGCCCTCACGGCGTCCGCGGTCGCGCTGGGTCAGGCCGTCGCGGGGCCCGCGCAGGGCTGAGACGCCCGGTCGAGGCGCATCGCGTAGTGCCCCCGTCCCTCGATCCGGTATCCGCAGGCGAGCAGCAGGTCGACGCCGCCGTGATCCGCGACGGCGTGCGCCACCCGGATCCCGGCCCGCTCCATCTCCACGGTCAACGCCTCCACCAGCCGCCGCCCGATCCCCAGCAGCCGGCATGGCCCGGCCACGAGCACGCCGTCGAGCACGATCTCCCGCTCACCCGCGTCGATCAGATCGCCGTACAGCAGCCGAGGGTTGCGCTCGTGTGCCCGCAACTCCCCGAGCAGCCGGCCGTCGGGCAGCTCCGCCACGAACCGCCAGCACGTGTCGGGCAGCCCGTCGTCGGTGACGCGGCGCACCACGACCTCGCGGCGGATCCGCGTACCCCACCGGCGGTGGTCCCGACGCTCGCGGCTCAGCTCGTACGTCGCCGCCGGCAACCGCCGTGGCCAGTGCTGCGGCGGCAGCTTCCACCATCCCGCCCACCAGGCACCCGGCCAGTCCCTCGGCCCGTGCACCGCCCAGGCGTCCAGGTGCGCCGGGTACCGCCGCCCCGCCTCGTCCCGCAGCCCGTCGTGCGGCACCCGGGGCACCGGCACCACCTCCGGCACCCGGTCGTCGCCCGTCAGGTCGCCGGTGTGGTCGCTGGCCTGGGCGTCGGTGCCGTCGCCGACGTGGTCGCTGGTGTGGTCGCTGGCCTGGGCGCGGGGTGTCCCGATCGCCACCCGCCCACCGGCTGCCCGCACCAGCCGCTCCATCGTCCGGAACCGGACGTCCCCGGAGCGGCCCGACTCGATCCGCGCGAGCGTCGCCTGTGGCACCCCGGCGAGGTCTGCCAGCTCACGCTGGCTCAGGTCCGCGCGGCGACGCAATGCCCGAAGCGATCCGCCCAGGTCGACCCGGTCCGCTGTCTCTGCCATGCCTCGATGCTGTCGCCTATCCCGGCCGGTCATCAAGAACCCCCGTCAGGCTGTGGACAACCTGTGGATAACTCCACTCACCGCGAGGACCGGTACTGCGTGCCGCTCGCTAGGGAGCTGAGTCATCTACGACATCACGGCACCGGAGAACGGCACCGGAGCCACGTGCCAGGCGCAGGGCAGGAGGCGGCACGAGGCAAGGCTGCGCGAGCGAGGCAAGGGCCCGGAAGCCAGCGCAAGGCGGCACGGCGAGCCCGGAAGCCAGCGCGAGGCGGCGCGGCGGGATTCGCAAGACGAGCACAGGCGGCGCGGCAGGCTCGCAAAACAGCGCGGGGCGGGGCTGCGCAAGCGGCCCGCAGCTCCGGACGCGCGCGGGGCGGGGCAGCGGGCTCGCAAGACAGCGCGGGGCGGGGCGACGCGGGCCGGCTAGGCCGCAGGGCGGGGCACAGCGAAGGATGGCCGGCATGCCCATTCCCGGCATGTCGGGAACCGCCCTTCCCCGGAGCCCCGGCCTGCCCGGCATCAACCTGTTCAGCACCAGCCCGTTCGCTGAGTCATCCACGACATCAGCTCCCTAGCGGGCGGAAGAAGTACCCCGAGCCCGCCCGCACCGTCGCCGCCCGGGCAGGACCGTCGCCGCCCGGCGGGCACCCCGCGGCGTGCGGGTGGCGGGGCAGAGCGGGGGCGGGGATACGGTGGGGGCGTGGCGCTCACCCTGGCGATCTCGCCCTGCCCCAACGACACGTTCGTCTTCGACGCCCTGGTGCACGGCCGGGTGCCCGGCGCGCCGCCGGTCGAGGTCACCTACGCGGACGTGGACGTCACGAACACCGCCGCCGAGCGGGGCGCGTTCGACCTGGTGAAGGTGAGCTATGCGGCGCTGCCGTGGCTGCTGGACGACTACCACCTGCTGCCCTGCGGGGGCGCGCTCGGCCGGGGCTGCGGGCCGCTCGTGCTGACCCGCCCCGACCGGGCCGGCACCGGGCAGGCCGGCAGCGGGCAGGCCGGCACCGCCGACCTGGGCGGGGCCACGGTGGCGGTGCCCGGCGACCGGACGACGGCGTACCTGCTGTTCCGGCTCTGGGCGGCCGAGCGCCCGCCGGCTCGGATCGAGGTGGTCCCGTTCCACGAGATCATGCCTGCCGTGGCGGCCGGTCGGTACGACGCCGGGCTGGTGATCCACGAGGCCCGCTTCACCTACCAGCGGCACGGGCTGACCGCCCTGGCCGACCTCGGCGAGTGGTGGGAGGGCAGCACGGGGCTGCCGATCCCGCTCGGCGCGATCCTGGCCCGCCGGGGCACGGTCGACCCGGTCGAGGCGGCCGGCTGGATCCGCGAGTCGGTACGCCAGGCGTGGGCCGACCCGGAGGCCAGCCGGGCGTACGTGCTCGCCCACGCACAGGAGATGGAGCCCGACGTGGTGGACCGGCACATCGCCCTCTACGTCAACGAGTTCACCGCGGACCTGGGGGACGCGGGGTTCGCCGCCGTGGAGGCGCTGCTGGGCCGGGCCGCCGACGCCGGGCTCGTGCCCCGGACCGCAAGCCCTCGGATCGCCGGCCCTCAGACCTCCAGCTCGCGCGCCACCGCGTGGACCAGCTGAGCGATCTTCTGCGCCGTCTTCTTGTCGGGGAACCGCCCCCGCCGCAGGTCCGGCTGGACCTTCGCCTCCAGCACCTTGATCATGTCTTCCACGAGGCCGTGCAGCTCCTCCGCCGGCCGGCGACGCAGCTCCGCCACCGACGGCGGGGCCTCCAGCAGCTTGACCCCCATCGCCTGCGCGCCCCGACGGCTGTCCACCACGCTGAAGTCGACCCGCTGACCACCCTTGAGGTCGGTGACACCCGCCGGCAGCGCGCCCTTCGGCAGGAACACGTCGCCACCCTCGTCGCTGGTGACGAACCCGTATCCCTTGGCCGCGTCATACCACTTCACTCGACCCGTCGGCACCTGAGAACCCCTGCTTCACTTGAGACGTCTACTGCTCCAAGGCTAGCCGGATCATGGTGGTGAGCGCCGCCGGGAATCCGGTGAGGTCGGCCAGGACCAGGCTGGCCCCGGCGGAGCGCAGCTCCTCGGCCGAGCAGGGGCCCGTGGCGACCGCCACGCCCGGCACGCCCGCCGCCTCGGCGGCGACCATGTCGGCGGTGTGGTCGCCGACGTACAGGGTCGCGCCGTGCGCGCGCAGCGCCGTCGCCTTCCCCTCGGCGAAGAGGTCACCGGCCAGCTCGTCGACGGCCAGCCCGAGGTGGTCCAGGTGCAGCCGGGCCAGTCGGCCCAGCTTCGAGGTGACGACCACCACCCGGCCGCCGTGGGCGTGCACCGCCTCGATGGCCTCGACCGCGCCGGGCATCGGCAGCGTGGGCGTGACCGCGTACGCCGGGTACAGCTCGCGGAACGCCTCGACGGCCGAGTCGACCTGCTCCGGCGGAAACCAGCGGGCGATCTCCACCCGCAACGGCGGGCCGAGCCGGGACACCGCCGCGTCGGCGTCCACGGGCACGCCGGTGCGCGCCGTCAGCGCCCGGTACGCCGCGGCGATGCCGGGACGCGAGTCGACGAGGGTCATGTCGAGGTCGAAGCCGACGGTCAGCGGGGGCATGCCGAGAACCTACCCGGCCGGCGGGTCCAGCCGGACGTCCGAGGGGCGCGCGGGCCCCGTCCCGGGCTAGCGTGGAACGACGATGACGACCTCACTCGCCGACCACCTGCGGACGCTGCCCGACGAGTCCCTGGCCGCCCTGCTCCAGCTGCGGCCGGACCTCGTCGTGCCCGTGCCGGCCGACGTGTCCGCGCTCGCGGTCCGGGCCCAGTCCCGGGTGTCGGTGGCCCGGGCGCTGGACGGGCTGGACCAGTTCACCCTCCAGATCCTCGACGCCGCCCGGCTCACCCGGGACCCGGACGACGGCACCACCTCCACCGAGGCCGTCCTCGCCATGGCCACCGCCGGGCCGCGCCCGCCCGCCCCGGCCACCATCCGGGGCGCGGTGCACAAGCTGCGCGCCCTGTTCCTGCTGTACGGGCCCGAGCACGCCCTGCGCGTGGTCGACGGCGTCGACGAGGTCGCCCCGTACCCGGCGGGGCTGGGTCGACCCGCGACGGAGCTGGACGCGCGCACGGCGGCCCTCTGCGCGGACCCGGCGAAGCTGCGCCGCACGCTGCTGGCCGCGCCCCCGTCGGCGCGGGCGATCCTGGACCGGCTCGCCGCCGGCCCGCCGGTGGGCAGCGTGCCCCCGGGCGCGCTCCAGGCCCCGCCGCTCGGGGCGGAGGACAGCGTGCCGCCGGACCCGACCAACGGCGGCGCGCCCACCGGGTCGCCGGTGCGCTGGCTGGTCGACAACCGGCTGCTGGTGGCGGTGTCCGCCGGCACGGTGGAGCTGCCCCGCGAGGTCGGCCTGCTGCTGCGCCGCGACAGCGGCCCCCTCGGGCCGCTGCGCACCAGCCCACCTCCGGTGGCCGCCGTCGCGCGCGAGGCGAAGGCCGTCGACTCCGCCGGGGCCGGGCAGACCATGGAGGTGGTACGCCACACCGAGGCGCTGCTGGAGCTCCTCGCCGCCGAGCCGGCTCCCGTGCTGCGCTCGGGCGGGATCGGGGTGCGTGACCTGCGCCGGCTGGCGAAGGCCCTCGCCCTGGACGAGGCGACGACCGCCCTGCTGCTGGAGGTGGCGTACGCGGCGGGGCTGGCCGGCGAGCTGGAGCTGTCCGGGGCGACGACCACCCGGTACGGCGCCGACCAGCAGGTCCTGCCCACCGGCGGGTACGAGGTGTGGCGGGCCGTGTCGCTGGCCCGGCGCTGGGAGCAGTTGGCCCGGGCGTGGCTGCTGATGACCCGCCAGGTGGGCCTCGTCGGGCAGCGCGACGACCGGGACCGACCGATCGGCGCGCTCTCGCCGGAGGCGGAACGGGCCGGCGCGCCGTCCGCCCGCCGGGCCGTGCTGGCGGTGCTGGCCGACCTGGAGCCCGCCGTCGCGCCCACCCCGGACGAGGTGCTGGGGCTGCTCGACTGGCGGGCCCCCCGACGCAGCCGGGGCCGGGAGGCCGCGCACCGGGAGGCCCTGGTCGAGGCGGCCCGGCTGGGCGTGACGGGGCTGGGGGCGCTCACCTCGTACGGGCGGCTGCTGCTGGCCGACGTGGCCGAGGCCGACGAGCGGGGCGGCGACGACCCGCTGGGGTTGCGCGCCGACGCCGAGGACGCGTCCACGGCCGTGCGGGCGCTGGACGGGCTGCTGCCCGCGCCGGTCGACCACTTCCTGGTGCAGGCCGACCTGACGGTGGTGGTGCCCGGCCCGCCCGACCCGGCGCTCGCCGGCGAACTGGAGGTGGTGGCGGAGCACGAGTCGGCGGGCGGGGCGAGCGTGCACCGGGTCACCACGGCCAGCGTGCGCCGGGCCCTGGACGCCGGCTACTCGGCCGACGACCTGCACGACCTGTTCCGCCGCCGGTCCCGCACGCCGGTGCCGCAGGGATTGACCTACCTGGTGGACGACGTGGCGCGCAAGCACGGCGGGCTGCGGGTCGGCTCCGCCGGTGGGTACGTGCGCAGCGACGACGAGGCGCTGCTGGCGGAGGTGCTCGCCGACCGGCGGCTGGAGGCGCTGGCGTTCCGGCGGCTGGCCCCGACGGTGCTGGTCACGCCTTACCAGGTGAACCGGATGCTGCTGGCGTTGCGCGACGCCGGGTACGCCCCGGTGCCGGAGGACGCCGCCGGGGCGGCGGTGCTGACCCGGCCACGGATCCGGCGGGCCCCCGGGCGGGCCCCGGTGGGCCGGACGGTGGATCCGTTGGCGTCGCCGAAGCTGGCCCTGCCCCGCCTGCTCGGGGTGGTGGAGCAGATCCGGCGGGGCGAGGCGGCGGCGCGGGCCGCCCGGCGGGCCCCGGCGGTGGTACGCGGCACGCCGGCGCGCACCGGCCCGGCCCCGGTGCACGGTCACGCCGACGCCCTGGCGGTGTTGCAGCAGGCGGTGCGGGACAAGGCGCTGGTCTGGGTGGGCTACGTCGACGCGCACGGGGCGACCGCGTCGCGGCTGGTCCGGCCGGTGTCGATCGGCGCGGGCTACCTGCGCGCCGAGGACGAGCGCACGGAGATGCTGCACACGTTCGCGCTGCACCGGATCACCGCGGCGGTGCTGGAGGGCACCTGAGCCGCCCGGTCGGCGTCGCCGCCGGCGGGTGGCGTCAGCGGCGGCTGCGGCGCACGGTGCCGACCACCGACACGGCCAGCAGCAGGGCGAACCCGGCCCCGGCGGACTCGCCGACGGAGGCGACGAAGCCCTGCCGCTGGACGAGCCAGCCGTAGAGGAACCAGCCGACGAGGAGCACGGCGGCGGTCGCGTACGCGAGCAGCGTCGCCGCCGACACCTCGCCGGCAGGCGCGGGCTCGTCGTCGCTCGTCACGTGCCGGGCCGGCGGCCGAAGAGGACCACCCGGCTGCCGACCTTGCCCAACTCCCAGGCGCGGAGGGCGTCGGCGGGGAGGAGGTTGACGCAGCCGTGCGAGCCGATCGACTTGTCGTGCAGGTAGGTCGTGGTCTGGTGGTAGCCCATGCCCTGCGTGAAGTGCTGCCAGTAGGGCAGCCACACCTCGTACGGGTCGGACCACTCCTTGACGTTGCGGTAGTTGATCGTGAAGGTGCCGGCGGGGGTGGCGTAGCCCTTCATGCCGGTGCGGGTGACCGTCGGGCCCCACACCACCTTGCCGCCGCGCAGCGCCCACGTGGTCTGCCGGGTCAGGTCGATGCAGAACGTGGTGCCGGAGGAGGCGGCCTTGCAGCGCTTGGTGTCGGTGGTGGCGAGGCGCTTCGCCACGTCGTACGTGGTGGGGCCGGCGCGACCGGCGGCGGGGCGGACGTCGTACCGCTGCTGGAACTTCTTGATGGCGGCGCAGTCGGCGGCGGACTGGCGGCCGTCGACGGTCACCCGCCCGAAGCCGCCCAGCTTGGCGAGGTAGGTCTCCACCTCGCGCTGGTGCTCGCCCAGCGGGCACCCGGCCGGCGTCGGCTTCGGCGCGGGCTTCGGCTTCGCCTTCGTCGGGGTGGGCTTCGGCTTCGGCTTGGCCTTCGTGCGGGTGGGTTTCGGTTCCGGCCGGGTCCGCTGGTCGGAGCCGGACGAACCGCCCGCCCCCGTTTCCCGTTCCGCCGAGCCGGCCTGGGCGAGCCCTCCTCCACGGCCACCCGGGTCGGCCTGGCGTTCGGGCGTGCACGCACCGACACCGACCAGCGTGACCACGGCCAGGGCGACGACCCGGGCGCTGAAGCGAACCTGTCTCATGGGGCCTCCCCGGGGCGGTCGTCCCACTGCCTAGACGCCGGACGTACCGGAATGGTTGCACCTGGTGTCCGAATTTTCGGCCCCATTCGGGCTTCGTGCAACACTGGATGGTCGGCCCGGGGCGGGTAGCCGCCCGCCGGAGGGCCGTTGACCAGGGCAGAGGGAGGGCGCCGGCGTGAGCGGTGGACCACTGATCGTGCAGTCGGACAAGACGCTGCTGCTGGAGATCGACCACCCCGACGCCCAGTCCTGCCGGATGGCGATCGCCCCGTTCGCCGAGCTGGAACGCTCGCCGGAGCACGTGCACACCTACCGGCTGACCCCGCTGGGCCTGTGGAACGCCCGCGCCGCCGGCCACGACGCCGAGGCCGTGGTCGACGCGCTGCTGAAGTACAGCCGCTACCCGGTGCCGCACGCGTTGCTGGTCGACGTGGCCGAGACGATGGACCGGTACGGCCGGCTCCAGCTCGCCAACGATCCGGCGCACGGCCTGGTGCTGCGCGCCCTGGACCGGGTGGTGCTGATCGAGGTCGCCAAGAGCAAGAAGCTGGCCGGGATGCTCGGCGCGAAGCTCGACGACGACACGATCGCGGTGCACCCGTCGGAGCGGGGGCGGCTCAAGCAGGCGCTGCTGAAGCTGGGCTGGCCGGCGGAGGACCTCGCCGGGTACGTCGACGGCGAGGCGCACCCCATCGAGCTGGCCGAGGGCGGCAAGGACGGCGGCAGGCCGTTCACGCTGCGGTCGTACCAGCGGGAGGCCGTGGAGGCGTTCTGGGCCGGCGGGTCCGGCGTGGTGGTGCTGCCGTGTGGCGCGGGCAAGACCCTCGTCGGGGCGGCGGCCATGGCCGAGGCGAAGGCCACCACCCTGATCCTGGTCACCAACACGGTCGCCGGCCGGCAGTGGAAGCGGGAGCTGATCGCCCGCACCTCACTGACGGAGGAGGAGATCGGCGAGTACTCGGGTGAGCGCAAGGAGATCCGGCCGGTCACCATCGCCACGTACCAGGTGCTCACCTCGCGGCGCGGCGGCGCGTTCACCCACCTGGACCTGTTCGGGGCGCGCGACTGGGGCCTGGTCGTCTACGACGAGGTGCACCTGCTGCCCGCGCCGATCTTCCGGTTCACCGCGGACCTCCAGGCCCGCCGCCGCCTCGGCCTCACCGCGACCCTGGTCCGCGAGGACGGCCGCGAGGGCGACGTGTTCAGCCTGATCGGGCCCAAGCGGTACGACGCGCCGTGGAAGGACATCGAGCAGCAGGGCTGGATCGCCCCGGCGCAGTGCACCGAGGTGCGGGTGACCCTCACCGACGCCGAACGGATGTCGTACGCGACGGCGGAGGCGGAGGAGCGCTACCGGATGGCGGCGACCGCCCGCACGAAGCTGCCGGTGGTGCGGGCGCTCGTCGACCGGCATCCCCAAGAGCAGGTGCTCGTCATCGGCGGCTTCCTCGACCAGCTGCACCAGCTCGGCGAATACCTGGACGCGCCGATCGTGCAGGGGTCCACCACGAACAAGGAGCGGGAGCGGCTGTTCGACGCCTTCCGGTCGGGCGAGGTACGCACGCTGGTGATCTCGAAGGTCGGCAACTTCTCCATCGACCTGCCCGAGGCGGCGGTGGCGATCCAGGTCAGCGGCACGTTCGGGTCGCGGCAGGAGGAGGCGCAGCGGCTGGGCCGGGTGCTGCGGCCGAAGGCTGACGGCCGGCAGGCGCACTTCTACACGGTCGTCTCCCGGGACACCATCGACACCGAGTACGCGGCCCACCGGCAGCGCTTCCTGGCGGAGCAGGGCTACGCGTACACGATCGTGGACGCCGACGACGTCCTGGGCCCGCCCCTGCCCAGCGTGGACTGACGCTGGCGCAGCCGCTCAGCGGCTCAGCCTGGTCTCCTTCGCCATGTGCGACAGCTTCTCGGGATTGCGGACGGCGTAGAGCCCGCCGATGCGGCCGTCGTCGACGTGCACGGCCAGCACGGTGTCGAGTTCCCCGTCGAGCCGGACGACGAGCGCGGGGCTGCCGTTGACCTGCGTCGGCTGCAACGACGTGACAGCGGCGACCCGGCCCCACCCGCCGGTGAGCAGGCGGGCCACCTTGTCGGCGCCCACGACGGGCCGCAGGACGGCCTGCTTGACTCCGCCGCCGTCGCCGAGCAGGACGACGTCCGGGGCGAGCAGGTCGAGCAGCCCTTGCAGGTCGCCGGTCTCGACCGCCCGCCGGAACGCGTCGAGCACGGTGCGGGTCTCGGCTGCCGGCACGACCCGGCGCGGCCGGCGCTCCGCCACGTGCGACCGGGCCCGGTGCGCGATCTGCCGGACCGCGGCGGGACTCTTGTCGACGGCTTCGGCGATCTCGTCGTACCCGAGGTCGAACACCTCGCGCAGCACGAACACCGCCCGTTCGGTCGGACCGAGGGTCTCCAGCACCAGCAGCATCGCCATCGACACGCTCTCGGCGAGCGCGACGTCGTCGGCCACGTCGGGCGCGGTGAGCAGCGGCTCGGGCAGCCAGGGGCCGACGTAGGACTCCCGGCGACGGCCGACCGCGCGCAGCCGGGTGAGCGCCTGGCGGGTGGTGATCCGCACCAGGTAGGCGCGTTGGTCCCGCACCACACCGAGGTCCACGCCCGCCCACCGCAGCCAGGTCTCCTGGAGGACGTCCTCCGCGTCGGCGGCCGAGCCGAGCATCTCGTACGCGACGGTGAACAGCAGGTTCCGGTGGGTGAGGAACGCCTCGGTGGCCGGGTCCGGCGACCCGGTGCCCCGGCCGGCGTCGGCTGCGGTCTGCGGTGTGCCCGCCATGGGTGGCCCCCGTTCGCTCTCGGCTGCGTCGCTTCGCTTTCGGCTGCGTCGCCCATCAGACGCCGGACCACGCCGCCGTGTGACACCTCCGCCTGTGGCGATCGTCACCCGACCCCGGCCGTCACGGGGGGGGCCGGGCGCCGGCATCTCGTGTTCGTCCCATCTCCGGGGCAACGAGCGAAGGACGGAAGCCATGGACGCCCGATTCGACCTGTTCAGCAACGAACTGGCCACGAGGTTCGCCAAGCGGTTCGCCAACGCCGGCATGGTGATCCACCAGTCGCCGCTGCCGAAGGCCACGCAGGAGCTGGTGTCGCTGCGGGCCAGCCAGATCAACGGCTGCGGCTGGTGCATCGACATGCACACCAAGGAGGCCGCCGCCGACGGCGAGAGCCAGGTCCGGCTGCACCTGGTCGCCGCCTGGCGCGAGTCGACGGTCTTCACGGAGGCGGAGCGGGCCGCGCTGGCGCTCGCCGAGGAGGGCAGCCGGCTCGCCGACGCCCACCAGGGCGTGTCCGACGAGACCTGGGCCGAGGTGCGCAGGCACTACGACGACGACCAGATCGCCGCGTTGGTCTGCCTGGTCGCCCTGATCAACGCCGCCAACCGGCTGGCCGTGATCGTGCACCAGCGGGGCGGCTCCTACCAGCCCGGCATGTTCGCCGCGGCCCTCGGCTGACCGGCCACCCTGCTCGGTCGGCCCCAGGTCGGCGGGGTGGCGGTGTCACGGCGGCCGGATGCCACCACCCCGCCGCCATCGAGGACCTTGTATGGGTGCTCGGATGTCAGTCCACAGTGGCACAATCGGGGACCGTCACCGACACCCGTCGAAGGGACCCGAGTGAAGCGCCGAATCCTGTCCGCACTGACGGTCGCCACCGTCGCTCTCGCCGGCTCCGCCGTGGCTCCCACGGCCGCCTCGGCGAGCGACGCGTGGGGCATCGTCTGCAACCTCACGCAGAACACCTGGCTGCGGGCCGCCCCGCACGCCCAGGTCCTGCGCACCCTGACCGCCGGGCGGGGCTTCCGCTGGCACGGCCAGGTCTGGGCGGAGGACGACGACGTCTGGATCTACGGCCACGGCGCCGAGGA
Organism: Micromonospora sp. WMMD712; assembly: GCF_029581295.1. Taxonomy (NCBI): domain Bacteria; kingdom Bacillati; phylum Actinomycetota; class Actinomycetes; order Micromonosporales; family Micromonosporaceae; genus Micromonospora; species Micromonospora sp. WMMD712. The sequence continues at coordinate 4,994,143 of NZ_CP120743.1, read as the reverse complement.
CCCGGCCATCGACGGCTGGGTCCCGGGCGGCAACACCACCTGCTGAGGCCCGCTCCCCACACCCCGATCGTCGCGCTCACGCAGGGCCTGGCCTGAGGTTGTTCGCCCGCCGTTCACGGCCGGGACAGCTCACGCTCGGCCCTGCGTGCCAGCCTCCGTCGCAGCGACAAGACGGAGGACGACGTGACACCGAAACACACCCTCACCCCGACGGCCGGCATCGTCGCCGCGGCGCTGGCCATCACGGGCACGCTGGCCGTGACCGGCACGCCGGCCGCCGCCGGCCCCGCCGACGCCGGCCGGCACCACCCCGCCGGGGGCCGCATCTTCGACCGCGCCGCCACCTACCCCGTGTTCCAGAACCGGCCGGCCGGCGAGGACCCGGCGACGGAGACGGTCGCCGAGATCTCGGCGGTCAGCCCCGACGGCCGCACCCTGGTCTACACCGACGCGGCGGCACGCCGGATCGGGTTCCTCGACATCGCCCGCCCGGACCGGCCGCGCGGGCTCGGCACGCTCTCCCTCGCCCAGCTCGGCGACGCCGAGGACGAGCCCACCTCGGTGGCCGTCGTCGGCCGGTACGTCCTGGTCGTGGTCAACACCAGCGCCGGCTACACCGCCCCCTCCGGCCGCCTCGACGTGATCGAGCTGGCCACCCGCCAGCGGGTCCGCAGCATCGACCTCGGCGGCCAGCCGGACTCGATCGCCATCAGCCACGACCAGCGGTACGCGGCGATCGCCATCGAGAACGAGCGCGACGAGGACGCCACCCCGCCCGGCCGCAAGAAGGGCGACCTGCCCCAGGCCCCCGCCGGCTTCGTGCAGATCGTCGACCTCGACGGCAGGGCGACTCCGCAGCGGTGGAAGCTGCGGACCGTGCCGCTGACCGCCGCCGACGGGCAGGCCCTGCCGGCGCTGGCCGCCGCCGGGATCACCGAGCCCACCGACCCGGAACCCGAGTACGTCTCGATCAACGGACGCAACCAGCTCGCGGTCACCCTCCAGGAGAACAACGGCATCGTCCTGGTCGACCTGCCCACCGGCCGGGTCACCCGGGCCTTCAGCGCCGGCACCGCCTCGGTCGGCGGCATCGACACCGGCAAGGACGGCCGGATCGAGCTGACCGGCTCGATCACCGACGTGCCCCGCGAGCCCGACGCCGTCGCCTGGGTGGACGACCGCTACCTGGCCACCGCCAACGAGGGCGACTGGCGGGGCGGCACCCGCGGCTGGTCCGTCTTCGACAGCCGCACCGGCCAGGTGGCCTGGGACGCCGGCAACACCTTCGAGCGCCTCGCCGTCCGCCACGGCCTGCACAACGAGGACCGGGCCGCGAAGAAGGGCACCGAGCCGGAGGGCGTGGCGATCGCCGAGTACGGCGGCGTGCGGTACGCGTTCGTCGGCTCGGAGCGGAGCAACTTCGTCGCCGTCTACGACCTCAGCCGGCCCACCGCCCCGGTCTTCCGGCAGGTCCTGCCCACCACCAACGGCCCGGAGGGGCTGCTGCCGATCCCGTCGCGGGGGCTGCTCGCGGTCTCCAGCGAGACCGACGAGGCCGACGCGGGAGTACGCGCCTCCGTGTCGCTCTACCGGCTGGGCGGGGGCACCCCCGGCTTCCCGAGCCTCGTGTCGGCCGACGACGCACAGGGCGCACCGATCGGCTGGGGGGCGCTCGGTGCCCTCTCCGCCGCCCCGGGCCGGCCGCAGCAGCTCCACAGCGTCACCGACGCGGCGTACACCCCGACCCGGATCCTCACGGTCGACGCCGGCCGGTCCCCGGCGGTGATCACCGACTCCCTGCCCGTGACCGACGCCGACGGCAACCCGGCCGCCTACGACGCGGAGGGGATCTTCGCCCGCCCGCAGGGCGGCTTCTGGCTCGCGGTCGAGGGCGCCAAGGGCGCGGAGAACAAGCTGGTCCGGCTCGACGCCGCCGGGCGGACCCGGCAGATCGTGCCCCTGCCGGCGGAGGTCGCCGCCGGGCTCGGCAAGCAGGGCTTCGAGGGGGTCGCCGCCAGCACCGACCGGCACGGCCGGGAGATCGTCTGGGCGGTGCTCCAGCGCGAGGTGTCCACCGACCCGGCGGGCGTCGCCCGCATCGGCCGCTACGACGTGACCGCCGGAACGTGGAGCTGGTTCGGCTACCGGCTGGAGTCCACCGCCGTCGCGGGCGACTGGATCGGGCTGTCCGAGGTGACCGTCGTCGGCGACCGGCTCGCCATCATCGAACGGGACAAGCTGAACGGCCCGGCCGCCGCGCTCAAGCGCCTCTACACCGTGCCGATGCCCGCCGGCCCGGCCGCGCCGGGCCCGCTGACGGTGCTGCCGAAGACGCTCGCCGTCGACGTGCTGCCGGCGCTGCGCGCCACCAACGGCTGGACCCAGGAGAAGCTGGAGGGCCTGACCGTGGCCGGCAACGGCCAGGTGTACGCGATCACCGACAACGACGGCGTCCAGGACGCCACGGGCGAGACGGTCCTGCTCCGGCTCGGCCCCGCCGCGAAGGTCTTCGGCCGCCGCTGACGCCCCGCTGCCCGGGTACGGGCGGGCGTCAGCGCCGGCCCTGCCCGGATGCCGGGCAGGTGGCGGTATCCCGCTGCTCGGATACCCCCACCTGCCCGGCATGGCGTCGTCGGTCAGAGCACCCGGGTGATCCCCTCGGCGGCGACCCGGGCGTCGAGGCGGGAGCGGTCCAGGTTGGCGCAGACGACCACCGACGCGCCGACCGACAGCGGGGCCAGGAGCCACTTCAGCGGCTGCTCGTGCTCGGCCGCGTCGACCAGCAGCCGGTCACCCGACCGCAGGCCGAACTGGTCGGCCATCTCCCTGGCGAGGGCACCCCACGCGCCGAAGCTCGTGCCGTCGGGGGGTGGCCGCCTCCGCCGGGTGGACGCCGGCATAGTCGGGCGGCGCGTCGGTGTGCCGGAGCACCTCGGCGTCCCAGTCGAGCCAGCCCACCGGCACCTCCGCCAGCGGGCCGCGCCCGGTGCCGACGAGGTAGCGGTGCACCCCGTCGGGCACGTCCTCCAGCCAGTCGTCCAGCCGCTCCGGGGTGACGAACACCGCGTCGTACGGCCGGTCGCCGCCCGGCTCCAGGACCGGCAACCCGGCGGTGGCCCGGGGCCGGAACGACACGGCCAGCCCCACCGACCAGGCACCCAACAGCACGGCGGCGGTACGCCAGTGTGGCGGCAGCAGCACCGCGACCCGGCTCCCCGGGGCCAGCCCGCAGCCGTCGCGCAACAGCCCGGCGGTGCGCGCCGCCCAGCCACCCAGGTCAGCGGCGCTCAGGGCGACCCGGTCACCGGTCGCGTCGTCGCAGAAGGTGAACAGCGGCCGGTCGACCTCGTTGAGCCCGGCGACCGGCTGGGCCACCACGTCCGGCGCTCCCATTGCGCACCTCCCTGTGAGCGCGGCCCGCTCGGGCCACGGAAGGTCACCGTACCGCCACGAGCCGGCGCTACGACGACGGCATACGACGCCTCGGCACCGCCGCCAAGCGTGAAGCGATCAGGCGGCCCGGAGCTTCCGGATGACGTACTGGTTGAGGCTCATGCCGTCCTCGGCAGCCTGGATGGCGAGTTCGCGATGCAGGCTCTCGCCGACGCGGAGGTTGAACTTGCCCGAGTAGCTGCGGTCGGCGATCGGCTGGGGCACCTGCTCGCCCTGCTCCGCCAAGTCCGCGATCACCTCGCGCAGCAGATCCTGAAGCCCTTGAAGCGCTTCGATCTGGGAAGACGCGAGCCAGGAGAGCGACGGGTACTCGGCACAGGTCGCGACGAACTCACGATCCTCGGCGGACCAGGTGACGCGGTAGGTGTAGTGGGTGATGTCGAGACGGGCTTCGGGGTCCATCACAGGGCCTCCTTCTTGTCGATCGCCTTGAGCACCTGCCGAACCTGGTATGCCTTGGCCTTGCCCTTGTCGTTCTGGATGTTGACTCGTGGGTCGCCCGCCCAGGGCATCTTGAACACCGCGTGTGAGGTGCCGGCCTGCCGAGGCTCCCCGAAGTGGTGCTCGCACACCGCATAGAGCTCGTTGTAGGCAACGTTTTGCTGGTTGCTTCGCATCGCTGCAACGAGCTTGGCTACGGACGGCATGAGCCGATGGTACTGCGGGCGGTACCATTGACGCTACACTTCCCGTCAGTCGGCCCATCCACATGACCGGAGCCACCCGGGTGCCTCCATCTCACCAACCTGAGGCCGCCTCGACAGATCACAGAACCCGCGTGACCCGCTCAACGTCGATCAGCATGCCTCGGCCAGCGGGGCCAGAAGCTGGGGGATCACCCCCGCGTGCGCGGGGAGCAGGGGGTGCCGTCGACCACCCGCACCGTGAGCCAGGGATCACCCCCGCGTGCGCGGGGAGCAGGACGGGGGCGGGGCCGCGGACGGCTTGCCCGGCGGATCACCCCCGCGTGCGCGGGGAGCAGGTATTGACCCCGACGCAGACTTAGGGCCGGCCCGGATCACCCCCGCGTGCGCGGGGAGCAGCGCAACAGCAGCCCCACCTCGGTGCTGCCCGCGGGATCACCCCCGCGTGCGCGGGGAGCAGCCTGTCAACGCCGGCTGAACTTTGGCTCTGGCACACATTGTGTGGTTGATCTTGGCGATTGTTCACGGTGTGGCGAGGACGCGTTTGCGGAGGAGGTCGAGGTTCGCGCGGCCGTACATCTGTCGCTTGATCGTCTTGATGCGGTTGACGTGGCCCTCGACGGGGCCTGAGCTCCAGGGGTGGGCGAGGCCGGCGACGACGGCGTCGCGGTCGTTGGCCAGGCCGGCGGCGAAGCTGCGCAGTTCGGGGTATCCGGCGTGGCGGGCGCGGTCGATCCAGGCGTCGAGGTGCTGTCCGGTGCCTTGGTGGCGGACCAGTGCGGCGAATCCGCGGGCGAGGTCGGCGACGGTATCGAGGTCCGGGCAGCGGCCACGGGCGTTGGCGAGGTCGGTGTGGTCGTCGTCGGTGAGCTTGTGGCCGGGACGCATGATCCAGGCGGTGATTCGCCGGGCGGACGGCACCTGGACGGTCGCGGCGGTGGGGCGGGTGCGGTTCGTGGCGAGCCAGTCGCGCAGCACGCGCAGGCTGCCCTGGTAGCTGCGGGCCAGGATCTCGGCATGCAGATCAGCTGTCTCGTGGACTCCTTCGGTGAGGCGTTGCCGCAGGTAGGTGTGGAACGGGGCGAGGACGCTGGGGCGGCTGCTGGCGTTCGGGCCGATCAGCGCCTCGGCGGTGGCGGCGTGGGCGTACTTGCGGGCGGTTCTGACGTTCATGTCGAGCCGACGTGCCGTCGCGCTGATCGACAGGCCTTCGGCGCGCAGGGCGTGCACGGCCTCGTGACGGTGACGGGTGTTCGTCGCCCGGCGTCCCGTCCTGACCGGCTCGGCCGTGGGCGGTGCAGCCGGGACAGGTACCGGATCGGTGGTGTGCTCCCGTAGGCAGCGGCGGTGCCCACGGACGACCTTCTCGACGGTGTCGCTGAGGTTCTTCAACAGGTGCCACCGGTCGGCGACCTGAATGGCGTCAGGCGCGCCCTTGCGGGCGCCGTCGGCATAGCTACCACCACGATCCCGGCAGATCACCTGGACGCCAGGATGCTCGCGCAGCCAGTCGGCAAAGGTGTCGGCGGTGCGGTCGGGTAAGACGTCGATCGGCCGGCGGGTGTGCATGTCGATCAGCACGGTGGCGTATCGGTGCCCACGACGGCGGGCGAAGTCGTCCACGCCCAGGACCGTCGGCGTCACAGGCGGTGGGTCGGGCATCCGCCGGATCATCCGGATCAACGTCATCCTGGACACCGATGCCGCCAGGTGCTGCGCCAACCGACTTCCGGGTCGACCACCCAACGCCACCGCGACCGCTTGCAGGTCACTCGCCGCCGGGATCGTGTGGCGGGCATGCCGGCGGGTCAGCCCGGGCACCTGCTCCACGAACGTCCGCCGCCGGCAGTCGCTGTTGACGCAGGTAAACCGGCGGACCGTCAACGCGACCAGGACCTCGTGACCCCCCAGCCTGACATCGGCCAACCGCCGCACATAGCGACCATGCACACTGGTCGACCAGGTGCCGCAAGCGCCGCACGACGCCTCCACTGTCTGTGTCGTGGCGTCGATCCTGACCCCGAACGCCCGGACCACCACCGCTTCCAGCCGCAGGCCCACCAGATGCGGCAGCAACGCCGAGAGGATCTCCACCCCGGCACCCAACCCGAACTACCGGCGAACGCGACTCACAGAATGTGTGCCAGAGCCAGTTTTCAGGCGGAGCCGACACAGCCCATCTGCTCGTTCGGCGCGACGATCCCGTGGGGATCACCCCCGCGTGCGCGGGGAGCAGGCCGAGCTGCTTCTGAGCCCAGTACACGAAATCGGATCACCCCCGCGTGCGCGGGGAGCAGTCCGAGATCGACAACTTGGCGAAGGAGACGCCGGGATCACCCCCGCGTGCGCGGGGAGCAGGCTCGGTTCCTGGCTGGGATGGCGGGGCGCTGGGGATCACCCCCGCGTGCGCGGGGAGCAGACTTCCTGAGCTGGGGCGCTAAAGATCAACTACCCCGTTTTCCTTCACTTTACTCGGAGGGTGTCGATGATCCACTGGCCCCGTCCGGAGCCCTCCGCCCGAACCTCCGGCGCTTGGACGCCTTGCTCCACCCCGGGCCTACCGCCGGGTTGTACGGCCTCCGATCCGTAGGCCGACGCATCAGCGCGATCCCGTCGAAGTCCACCGGCTCCCAGTGGTGGTCATGCACCTCGAAGGCAAGTCGTTGCTCACCCGGCCGCTGGTAGACGAGCAGTGCCCTGCCGGGCCCGGCCATCTCGACGACCTTGGCCCAGAGCCGTTGTCGGATCCTGCCATTGACGTGTCCCACGTACACCCCGGCAGAGATTTCCAGCAGCCACTGCGTCAGGTGCCCACGCAGCCCTTCCGGGCAAGCGGTGAGGATGATGACGGTCATCAGAAGTCCACGTCCCCGGAGTAGTTCCGACCGCCGGCGAGTTCGTAGCCTCCCTCGTCCCACAGGCGTACGGCATCGCTGCCGGCTTCCTCGTCGAGCTGTTCCTCGTCGATCGGCACGGCCGAGCCATCGGTGAGCAGCAGGCTCCGGATGTCGCGGACGCACCGGTCGAGGAGTGCGCCGTCGTGGACCCGGTCGCGGACGGCTCGACGGGTGTCCGAGCCGATGTCGGTCGACTCGCCGGCCGCGATGTCGAAGGCGACCGGGATGCCAATTTCGGCCTTGTACAGGTCAGCGATATCGTAGACGAACGACCGCTCGTGGCCGGTGTGGACGAATCCGAGCCCCGGCGACGCACCGATGGCGACGATGACCGCGTGGACGATGCCATACAGGCAGGCGTGTGCCGCCGACAACGCCTGGTTGACTGGGTCACTGCCGTCGAAGTTGTCCGGGTCGTACTCCCGGTTGTTCCACGACACACCGGTGCGCACCGAGTGTTCCCGGTAGCAGCGGCGGACCCTCGCCCCTTCCTTGCCGCGCAACTGCTGCATCGTGAGCCCGCTGGTGTCTTCTCCGGGAAAGCGCATCCGGTACATCGCGCGCGCCACCTGGAGCCGCCGGTCCCGGTGCGAGACGGCGGCGGCCTGGGCGATCAGGAGACGGCTTGACCGGGCGAGCGAGCGCCCGTGTGCGTAGTACCGGATGCCGTGCTCACCCACCCAGACGACCGTGGCGCCGTTGTCGGCGATCAGCATCATCGCCTGCTGGGTGATGCTGGTGCCGGGACCCAGCATGAGGACCCCGAGCGTGGCCGCCGGCAGATGCACGACGCCTTTCTCGTCGGTGGCCGTGATCGCGTTGCTGTCCCGGTGGATGACGCATCGTTCGAGGTAGACGAAGCTGATCCGGTCCTGCGCGCGGTTGAGTTCCGCCAGTTCAGCCGGCGGCACGCCCGGGATCTTCTTCACGAGGTCGGCTGCGCGGGCGCGAGGGTCAGCAGCCCACACCCGTACGCCTTGGCGTGCCCGATTCCGCCGGTCAGGGCCCGCCGGAAGGTGTCCGCGTCGGTGATTCGGAGCAGGCCGTCGAACGTCACCGTGGTGAGGGTGACGGTGCCCGTGCCACGCTTGAAAGTCTGTGTCTGGCGACGGTGCAGCCGCAGGTTGGGCCGCCCGTCGTGCTGGCTGGCCAGGGCGAACCCGTGCCGGTCGGCCCGCCTGGCCAGCCAATCGATCTGTTCCTGCTCGCGCAGGTAGCCGAAGCGCTGCGTCTCCTTGGCGTCGGCGGTCTTGCGTCCGCTGTGCGTCGGGTTCGCGGTGAGCCGGAACGCCCATTCCTGGCTCGCGCGCAGTGAGCTGAGCAATCCGTCGTACTCTCGGGTCATCCAGGTCTCGGTGGTGGGCCAGCCGGCCTGCTCGACCAGATGGGTGAGATCGGGGCGGCCGGGACTGGCGATGTAGAGGTGGACGGTCGCGGTGCCCGGCGTGTCGAGCCGCCACAGCGTACGGGCGTCGGGGCGCTCGTAGTCTTCCACGGCGGCGAAGGCGCTTCGGACCGCCGCATGCATGGCGTGCGGTGAGGAGAGCAGCCTGCGCGCGTTCCGGCGAGCCGGGTTGATCTGGAATCGGGTCAGGAACATGCTCAGCCTCCCAGCAGGCTCAGCGGGTCGTGCTCGGCGACCCCGGCCCGCTCCGCGAGGTCGTTGGTGACGTCGACATGCCGGCGCAGCACCGACCGCCAGGTGTGCTGCCGGTGGGCGGGGTCGAAGCTGATCGGCTCGTCGGGCACTGTCTCGGCAACCGGCTCGCCCGGACGGGCGTCTCGGATGATCTCCAGCCGGACCGTCCGTGCTGCCCGGCGTCTGTACCACTCGGCCGCGAGCCACGGCCAGTCCTTCAGCGCCTCGTCAAGGGCCAGATCGTGTACGCCGAGGCTGATCGGACCGACCGGTGGGCACGACCGACGCCCGAGGTAGAGCGGGAACCGTGGCCGGTCCAGCGCCTCTGCCAACCCGTCCAGCAGGTCCCGCTCGCCGCCGACGGCGACGAGGAAGGCCGCATCGGAGAGGTAGAAGCGGTACGTCAGCGGTGCGCTGTGGCGGCCGTCGAGACTCCGGGCGGTCTGGAAGTCGCGCAGAATCTGACCGGGCTGGTCCAGCCGTACTCCGAATTCCAGGCCGAGCAGGTCGGTGAGCGGTTCAGTGCGTCGGACCCCCCGGGCGGCGGCGAGCAGGCCGATCACCCCGCTCTTGGTCGGAGCGATCTCGGTGCCCCGGCGGGCGAAGCGGCTGGACGAACCCCAGGATTGCAGGGGGGCGGCCAGCCTCAGCAGCAGTACGCTCATGCCGGCTGTCCGAGCGCGACGGTGACCTGCTCCCCCACTCCGGTGACCAGTTCGGTGAAGCTGACCGCCTTGCCGAGGTCGGCCAGCACGGCGGTCTTCTCCCCGACCTGGGTGACCCAGCTTCCCACGGGCCGTTCCCCGTAGGCGTTCTCGACCGCGACGGTGTGCCGTGCCAGCGCGGCGGCGGCCAGCTCGACCCGCCCGGCGGCGTGCGTCTCGACGATCGGTGTCTCGAAGGCTCCGACCAGGTTGATCGGCTGGGTGTCGCGCAGCCGCACCAGCACGGCGTCGGGGAGCGTCCGGTGGGCGAACGTGTTCTGCTTGCCCGTCGGCATGCTGCGGGCGAACGCGGTCAGGAATGCCTCGACGGCTGCCCGGGTCGCACCCTCGTCACCGAGGGTTCGGTGCAGCGCGTCGACGTCGACCGTCGCGTACCGGTACAGCGTGGACGAGTTGAACTCGATAGTGCCGATCATGCCGGCACCGGTCTCTGCGGCATCGGCCTTGCGGTCGTCGACCGCGGTGAAGTAGTCGAACTCGTTGTCGACCGCGTGCACGCTGATGGCGTGGGACACCTGGCAGGCGGCGTCGACGTTGATGTCTGCCATGTCGGCCACCATTCGGCCGAACATGGCGATGTCGACCGAGTGCTCCGTGTTGACCAGTTCCTTGAACCGGGCCTTGTCGAGGGCGCTGCCGGCCCGCGACGCGTCCAACGCTGCGGCGGCGAGATTGTCCAGTTGCCGGTGGCTCAGGAACAGTAGGTAGCCGGACTCGACGTCCTTCATCTCCCCCGTCTTCTTGTCGACCTTGGCCAGGCCACCGGTGACGAAGACCTCGGCGGCGAGGGCGGACGCCGCCTCGTCGGTCAGGCCGGGGTCGAGGGCCCTGATCCGGGCGGCGAGCGACTCGCCCACCCGCTTGGTCCGTTCGCCGAGCTGGGAGCGGTCGAGCAGGCCCGCGAAGGCGAGTCGGATCGCCCGCTTCCAGGCCTGGCTGGAGACCCGCGCGCGGCGTACGCCGCCGTAGACGGCGGTCTTCGGCGAGCCGGTGTCGTCGCGGTTCAGGTTGCTCGGGGGCACGGTCTGCAACGCGTAGACGTCGATGATGGCGCGGCTCATGAAGGGTCCTCCTCGGAATGGGTGGTGGCGTCGGGGCTGGGCCGGCTGCGGAAGAACTCCCGGCCCCAGCTGGCCTGGACCTTCGACGGTCCATCCGGCAGGCGCAGGGTCCGCAGGTCGTCGGCGAGCAGGCCGTAGTCGAGTGGGATCTGCTGCTCGCGCAGCATCGTGACGAGGCTGCGCAGGTGGTGGAGGCTCTCGTGGTAGGTGCTGGCGGTACCGAGCGCGGCGAAGCGCCGCCGCACGCCCTCCGGCCCGGCGGTCTTGCGGACGAGGTCGGCCAGAGCCTGGCCCAACCCGCGTCCGTCCAGGTGCATCCGCTCCCGGCGCGACTGCTGGTGCAGCGCGTACAGGGTCACCGCGTCGTGCACGGCGTACTCGGTGTCCGCCGCCTCCGCGTCGTCGTCCGGCCGGCGGCCCAGCAGCTCCTCGGGCACCTGGAGGTAACGCTCCAGCGTGAAGTCGAAGCCCGGAGCCCGGCCGATGCCGCGCCGGAGCCGGGCCAGCGCGCTGATCGCCTCGGGCTGCGGCACGGTGGCCAGCACCCGCGCCTGTAGGGTGCCGACCGTCCGGGCGACGTGGTCGCCGAGCCTGCTGCGACTTCGCCCCCACGGCCTGCGACCTGCGCCGGGCGACTCGTCGCCGCCGAGCCGAGCCGGCGGCTCGGTGTCGAGCATGGTCATGCTGCGGTCTCCTGCCTCTGGTGTGGTGACCCAGTCCCCGGCTCCCGCTCGGCCGTCATCGGTAGCGCCTTGGCCAGGCCCGAACGGAACCAGGCGTCAGCCTGCGAGCTGGAGTAGTGCACCTCCCGGCCGGCGCGGTCGGTGCCCGTCCGGCCGACCCAGGCGGCCGGCCCGGCCGTTCTGACCAGCTCACGGCCGAGCTGGTCGATCGCCCTGAAGACCAGCCGCTGCCACCACGCGCGCTCGGCGGCCGGGTCGCGGTCCGGACCGAGCCGGGCCAGCCAGTCGCGAAAGGCGCGGTCCAGCAGGGCGTACGCGCGTTCGGCCGCCCGGTCGGCCTCGCCGACGTCGTTGGCCCGGTTGCCGGCGGCGCGGGCCAGGTTGTCGGCGAGCCGGCGCAGCACCCTCACCGCGGCCTCGGCGTCGGCGGTGGCATCGACGGCTGCGGCGCGCAGCGGCGAGTCCTCGACCAGCAGCAGCACATTCATGGTGAGCGCGTCGCTGAACACCTCGTCCACCACCGCCTGTTGCGTGCCGTAGGTGACGCTGGTGGCGCGCGTCCGGGTCTGGAAGTCCGACCCGACGACACCGGTGACGGTCAACCGGGCCAGCCACTGCACCACCATCGGGGAGAGTCGCTGCGGTGCCTCGGCGACGGACGGTGGTGGTGCCGGCAGCAGGGTTTGCAGTCCGCGCCACAGCGCCCGGCCGTGGTCGTGCGGCCGGGGGAGGTAAATCGGGCTGCGCTTCTGCTTCTGCTCGCGCGGGGCGCTGCGTCCCCAGACGCTCATCGGCTCCAGCAGGTGCCGGTCCTGCCACTCGATCTGGTCGCCGTTGGCGATCATGGCACCGGTGACGCCGTCGGCGTCGCCGAAGAGCCGAATCCGGCGGGACTGCCAGGTGTAGAGACTCAGCACGCCGTACGGGCCGCGGGTGGAGTCAGCCTCCTCGGCAGCGGTCTGCGGCTCGCGCTCCCAGACCGGCAGGTCCCATTCGTCGGCCGCCTGCCAGCCGGGCGCGACCGGCACCAGGTTGAGCAGCAGGGTCTCCAGCAGGGTCGCGCCTTCCAGGTGGACGCCGCCCAGGGCCCCGAGCGACGCGACGCCGATGGGATAGCCCTTGCCGCCCTTCACCCGTGGATCGCCGACCGCCCCGGTCTTGATGCCGGAGGGGTCGTACGCCTGGCAGTGCACCAGCCAGCGGGCCGCCTCGGCGGGGGTGATCGAGTCCATGCCCGGCCCGGCGCGGGTGGTCAGGAACGGCATGCCGTTCGGCACGTCGGCGATGAGCCGCTCCAGCCCGTACGCGTTGTTCTTCGCCGCCCGCAGGTCTGCGACCTGGTAGAACGGGTGCTCCGGGTGGAACAGGTCGAAGCGGTCGCGGAAGGCGTCGAGGTAGTCGGCGATGTCCGGGAGCGGCAACCGCCGCTGCCGCCACAGCGCTCGCCAAGCTGTCTCACCGGGGGGACCACCGGTGACTCGGTGCAGGATCGCCAGCGCGAGCCGCAGGATCGCGAAGGTCTGGGTGGGCAACTCACAGGCGATCATGCGCGCCTCGCCGGCCTGCTCGAAGAGGCCGTGCAGCGACTCGTCGCGGCGCCGACCCATGTCATCCAGCACGGGGATCCATGGCTCGTCGACCAGCGAGAAGCCCGACTCTCGGTCGATGTTCGTCAACTCACTCCCCACCGTCTGAAAGGCGGCTCATCTGAAGACCTCCGTGCGGGTCGTAGTGAAGATCGAAGGGGCCCACGCGGGCATGGCCGTCACCGTCGATCTCAAGGAGGAGTTCCCCGGCGAGCCAGGGATTGTCCTGCCAGGCGCTCAGATCGATCCGGCCCTCCAGCTCGGCGATGATCTCGTCGATGACGTCGGCCGCGGTCATGGCTCGTGGCAGTGGCAGGGTGCAGCCGGCGACGAGGCGGCTCAGCCGCCAGCCGGGCGCGGACGCGGTGGGGACGACCACCCCACCGCCGTCGATCCATGGGGGAACCACTAGCCCGTCCGGCGTGCGTACCAGCAACAGGACCTCGAGGGACTCGCCATCGGTGTCGCGGACGTGACCTTTCGCCGCGCGGTCGTCGGCGTTGCCGACGCCGCCGGAGAGCCAGCCGATCAGTGGCACCCCGGCCTCGGCGACGGCGGCGAGGCGGAAGCCATCGGCCTTGAGTTCCTTGGTGGTGATCTCGTCGCGCTGCTTCGCCTCCGCCTCGGCCATCACCGGCTGCCAGGACGGCGGTCCGAGCGCCGCGTCGCCGTAGGCGGCCTGGGTGAGCGGAGCGATGTCCGCCGGCAGCCGCAGCGGCATGCCGTCGAGGTGCGGCAACAGCGCTGCGGCGCTGCGGAGCAGCATGGCCGGTTGGTAGACACGGCGTGATCCGGCGACCGGTTGCGGTGGCTCGGTCGTCCAGTCGGCACCGGTGATCCAGCACGTGGGCGTGGTGAGCCGGGCCGGCCGGTCGTCGCGCGGGTGACGGTGCAGTCGGCCGATGCGTTGCAGCACCAGGTCGACCGGGGCAAGGTCGGTCACGAGCAGGTCGAAGTCGATGTCAAGAGACTGTTCGGCGACCTGGCTGGCCACGACGACGTGCCGGGCCGGGCGGCTGGCGGTGCCCGGCGGGCCGAAGGTGTCGCGCAACCAGCGGTCCTTCGCCGCACGGTCGATGGCCATGAACCGGGAGTGCGCCACCGACACGGGGGTCTCCGGTCCAAGGGCCGCACGCAGCGCGGCTGCGGTCTCCTGGACCCGGGCCACGGTGTTGCGGACCACGAGGGCACAGCCGCCGTCGGTCAACTGGTCACGCAGCAGCTCCACCAGCGCCGATACGTCGTCGGTCAGGCGCCGCACCTGGACCTGGCTGCCTCGCCCCGAGTCGGCGCAGCTCGTCGCGGTGACGCCGCGCTCGGGCGTGGAGACCGAAACCAGGGGATAACGCAGGTCGGCACGGAGCGCGGCGTACGGATCGACGCGCGGCTTGCCCCGGTCGCGCCAGGTGAGCGGGGGCAGCGGCCCGAGCCGACCCGCGTCGTACGCCTTCATGAGCTCGGCCCGTCGGTGAGCCGGCAGAGTCGCCGACAGCACGACGACCGGCACGCCGTACGCCCCGAGCCACTCCAACGCCCGGTCGAGGAACCGCCCCATGTAGACGTCGTAGGCGTGCGCCTCGTCGATGACGACGATCTTGCCGGCCAGGCCGAGGTGGCGCAGCACCAGGTGCTTGCTGCGCAGCGCCGCGAACAACAGTTGGTCGATGGTTCCCACGACGAAGTTGGACAGCAGGGTCCGTTTGGGGCCGGCGAGCCAGACGTGCACACCGATGTCGGCACCCCCGGCGTCCTCGGCGATGCCGCTCGGCATCGACCTCGTGCGTAGGCGGTCGTACTCGGGGTTGAGGGCCGCCTTGCCGTGTGCCAGCCGCACGTCGCGGTCGCCCCGGCCGACCTGCGTGTCGGGCAGCCGGCGCAGCCAGGACAGCATCCGCCCGAACATGGCGTCGCTGGTGGCTCGGGTCGGCAATGCCAGGTAGCAGCCAGACGCCCCGGTCCGCCGGGCGAGGATCTCCACCGCCGCGAGGGCCGCCTCGGTCTTGCCCTCGCCCATCGTCGCCTCGACGATCATCATGCCGGGCACGGGCATGGTCGCGGCCAGCTTGGCGACCGTTCGCTGCACCGGGCGGGGCACCGCACCGGCGGGTAGCGCGAACCGCGCCGCGAACAGCTCGTCCACCGCCGACGGCGGTGCCACAGGCTGCCAAGGAACGGGCAGGTCCAGCAGCTCCCAGCCGGATCGCAGCCGGCCCTCGTCGGTGCTGTCCAGCACGTACGGGAAGAAGTCCTCGTTGCTGGCGATCCAGTCCGCGACGATGACGAGGCCGGTCAGGGCGGCCTGCACGGGCTGCGACAGCGCGACGCCGCTCCACTCGACGAGCCGTTCCCCCGCACCCGACCGCTCCGCCATCCAGGTCAGCAGTTCCTGCTGCACCCGCTGCCAGGTTGGATCGCCAAGCAGGTGTGGACGCACCTGCACGTCGCGGAGGCCCTCGTCGGTCGGCGGCACTCCGTGATGGCCGCCGACGATGACGGCGTACGGGTGGGGGTCGGTCCAGCCCTGTTGGTCCAGCCAGTCCGCCAGCACGATGTGGCCCGCCGTGGCGTGCGGGGCGTATCTGCGGTCGGCGCGGATCAGGTCCCGGTGGTAGCCGAGCCCGTGGTCGCGCATCCGGTCCGCCAGCGCGTACGCCTGGCAGGCGAAGGCGGGGGTGGCCTTGCCGATGTCGTGCACCCCGGCGATCCAGACAGCCAGGGTGCGGGCGTCCGCGTCGCCCCCGGGCAGTTCGTCGGCGACGCGTCGACGAACTGCCCGGCCCAGCCAGTGGTCCCACAGTTCGCCGGTCACGTCGGCGGTGTCGGCCAGGTGCCGCCAGAGCGGCAGCCAGCCCACCGGGGAGGTGCCCCTCCGATCGGTCTTGCCCCAGACGGAGCGTACCGCGTCGCCCAGCCGGGGACCGCTGGCGAGGGCACGGACGCTCACCGGCCCACCGCCGGCAACAGCGGGCTCGGCGTGCCACTGTGCGACAGGTAGAGCACATCCCGGGCGCGGGTCAGGGCGACGAAGAGGAGACACCGTTCGCGTTGCAGATCCTGCCGGTGGGCATGCGGGTCCTCGGCGGCGGAAGTGAGCGCGTTCGGCGCCGGAAGCACGCCCGCGTCGAGCCCGACGACCGCGAGGCACTGGAACTCCAGCCCCTTCATACGGTGCATGGTCGCCACGTGCACCCCGTCGATGCCGCGCTTGTCGTCGGCGACGTCGATGTGGGCCTCGCCCAGGATTCTGCTGATCGCCCTGACGAGCTGGCCGGTGCGGACGGCCACGCCGATGGCGTGCGGTTCCACCCCCTGCTCCAGCCAGGTCCCGACCCGCTCGATCAGCGCCTCCCACTCGCCGTCTCGGCTGTCGGCCACCGCGACCTCGGGCACGCCGCCCCGAGTGATCGAGCGGTAACCGCGCAACGTGTCGTCCTGCCCGTCCAACCCGACGGCGGCGTCGCCGTTGAGGACCCTGGTCGACAGTTCCAGGATCTCGTGGGTGGTCCGGTAGTTGATGGTCAGCCGCCGCGTCCGGCCACGCACCTCGATGCCGAGCTGGGCGAGGGAGACGTGGCTGTCGTAGATGCGCTGGTACGGGTCGGCGAGCAGGAACATGTCGTTCGGCCCGGGCGCGACGAGCGCCCGCAGCAGACGCCACTGCGCCGGGTGCAGGTCCTGCCCTTCGTCGACGACGACGTGCCGGTATCGGGCCGGCGAGCCGCGCAGGATCGCCGCCGCGTCATCGGCGAGCTGGGTGTGGGTGCGCAGGCGGCGTTTCGTCAGCTCCCCCACGAAGGCGTCGATCGCGGCCCACACCTGGGCCCGTTGGGCCGCGCGCAGCCCTGCTCCGCGGCCCTTGCGGGATGCGTCGCGATAGGCGTCCAGAGTGGTCAGCCGCTGCGCCAGCACGACCTGCTCCCACTCGTGCCGGAGGAAGGCGGGGCTGAAGGTGGTGACCTGGCCGGCGCGGTCCACGAAGGTGGGACCGGACTTCGCGGTGACCTGCCAGAGCTGGTCGACGATCTCGCTCTCGGCGATCGACAACCTCTTGCCGGCTCGGGTGACGGTGTCGTAGGCCAGCCGGTCGACGCTGATCACGTCGATGCGTGCCCGTACCGCCGGATCGGTGGTGAGCCGGTGGAGCTGTCGGGTGAGCGCGTCGGCGAGCGCGCGGGTGAAGGTGGTCAGCAGGACCCTCTCGCCCTCCGGCAGCCGCTCGGCGAGGAACACCGCCCGGTGCAGGCCCGTCACCGTCTTTCCCGTCCCGGCGCTGCCGGTCACCAGCGCGGGGCCGCTGTAGGTCTCGCGGTAGGCGATGTCGCGCTGGGTCGGGTGCAGGAAGGTGCGCCACACGTCGAACGGGTGGGCGAGGATGGCGGCGAGTTCCACCGGGCCGGAGACGAAGGCGATCCGCTCGGGCGTACGCCGTGCTGCGGTCAGGAGGTCGTCGGTGTCCACGCCGGAGATGATCCGGTCGGCCTGCTCCGTCCAGACCTCTTCCACGGTCATCCCGCTGGCCAGGCCCAGCAGGATGTCGAGCTGCGCCTCCGGCAGCCGGCCGACGAGGCTCTCCAGCTGTTTGTCCGTGGCGATGACGCGCAGCAGCGGCACCAAGTCCGCCTCGACGCCGAGGCGCACGAAGTCGGCGGTCGTGACGTGGTCGAACAGGCCGACGCTCGGGGGGTGCGCCGGCTCGGTGCGGGCGAACTCCTCGATGCCGTCCTGATCGCGCATCTCCAGCACGCCGAGGACCTGGTTGACTGTGAACCGGCGGCTCACCGCGAAGGAGATGGCGTCGTCGTGGGGCAGAACGTCGAGAAGCGCGTACTTCTCCTCGCCGAGGGCGAGCACCACGCCGCGATAGAACCTGCCGATCCGGATGGTGCGGATGTTGGGGTCCCGTGCTCCGGTCAGCTTTTCCAGGTGCAGGCCCGCGTGGGTGTGCTCGGCGAACCTGCTGATGGCCGCGAGAACGGCGTGCTGCACGCGGCGTTCGAGCCTGGCAAAGGCGGGCAGGAAGCCCCGGCCAATGGCCAACTCAGCCATACCAATCCCCTGTTTGCCTGGCGCCTGGGCGTGGGCGCGAGAGTCAGATTTGTCGCGAACCAGACACGGTCGACCGGCGCTCTATCCCGCAACATGAACGGCGGCGCAGGCGAAGCCGTCCCCGCCGAGGCACATTGAAGCATCTTGTGAACATGGTTTGCAAGGCTGATCTTGTGTTCGGGGTTCACCAAAGTCCACACTCGGGCAGTCGACTGTCGGCGGAGGCCGTCCGATTCAGGGGTTATGCTGGGCCCCGTGCTGACCGGCGAGCGCCTCAAGGACCGGTATGAGCTAGGCCGGAACCCCTTGGCACACAAAGGAATGGGCGAGGTCTGGCCGGCCCGGGACACCCTGCTCGACCGCCAGGTCATCGTAAAGTTCGTCAGCGCCACCCTCCCTGCCCCGGAGGCCGTACGCCGGTTCCGGCGGGAGGCGCTACTGACCGCCCGCCTCGACCACCCTGGCGTACCGGCCGTCTACGACCTTGGCCACGAGGCCGGCCGTCCGTACGTCGTCTTCCAGAAGATCGACGGGCTCACGCTCGCGGACCTGGTCGCCGAGCAGAGCCCGGTTCCGTTCGGGTGGGTCGCCGCCATCGGCGCTCAGATCAGCAGCGTCCTGCTCGCCGCGCTGCGGATCGGCCTGGTACACCGCGACCTAAAGCCGAGCAACGTCATGCTGGATACCAGCGGCGCGGTGAAGGTGCTCGACTTCGGCCTGGCGGCGATACACGGCGACGACCGATACTCGCGGATCACCCAGAGCGGGCAGAGCCTGGGCACGGTGGGTTACATGGCACCCGAACAGATCCTCGGGGAGCCCACCGACCACCGCACGGACCTGTACGGCCTGGGTGCCACGCTCTTCGACCTGCTCACCGGCTGCCCGCCATTCGACGGCGTGACCACCATGACGACGGTGCGGCACCAACTGGACGGCCCCCCACCGCGCCCCGCCCGGCTACGACCGGACACCCCCGCCGCGCTCGACGACCTGGTGCACACGCTGTTGGCGATCGACCCCCGGGACCGGCCGGCTTCCGTCGCCGACGTCTATCAAGTGCTAGCACCGCTCTCCCTGGACCGGCCGCCGATTCCCGGAGTGCTCACCGACACCGCCGAGGCGGTGCAGAGCTATGCCGCCATCGTGGGACGAGTCCCGCAGCAGACTCGCCCCACGACGACGACCAGCTCCGCCCAGACCGAGCCCAACGTGGAGCCGACCGCCAGGGAAGCAGACCGGCTGCACGCTGCAGGCGAGTTCCGGGCTGCCGCGCGACTGTGGCGACGGCTCGCCGACCAGCGCGCCACACAGCACGGCGACGGCGATCCCGTCGCCTTCGATCTGCGGCTGCGGGTCGCTCGGGCGCATGTGGCGCTCGGCGAGCACGGCCGGGCGTTGCGCCAGCTCCAGACGCTGCTGGACGGCCGGGTTCGGGCCGACGACCGGGACCATCCCGAGGTGCTCGGCCTGCGGCAGGAGATCGCGCAGCTCACCGGGCAGGGGCTGGACTCCTCTCCACGCTCGCCTTCCACACTCGGCACGGATCACTGAAGGCCCGGGACAGCAACACCGCCTTCTGCTCCGGAAAGCGACCGTCCGGGTAGTGGTAGACCCGGGCACAGTTCTGCCCGCGCGTCTCGGTCGCCAGAGCACGCCCCGCCAGCCGCGAGTACATCGCGCTGTGCTTCAACCAGGCCGCCTCCTCGCCGTGCCGATCGAAGCCACGCCCGGTCGCCGCGTGCCCGAACACGTCGTGGACGGCCCGGAACATGTCGTTCTCCTCGTCGCTGAGGAAGGGATGCGGGTTGCCGGTGGCCGCGCTGGCCCACACCTTCAACCGGCGCCGCCGCACGTCGTCGACCATCGACACGGCGTCCGGGTAGGGGTCGACGTCGACGATCCGCACCGTCACCCCCAGGCCACCGAACTCGACCCGACCCACCAGGAAGGCGTACTGCCGGACCGTCTCCCGGCAGAACACGGCGTACGCGGCCCGGGCCCGCTCGTCCCGGACCGGGGCCGCCAGGTAGGCGTCCGCGATGGCGGCACCCACAACCGGGTCAAGGCGCACCCGTGCGTACGCCTGGGAGTCCATGCCGTCCGGGGCGCGGCAGCCATACCGCCGCGCGCCTCGGCGGACGTAGGGGATCGGCGGAAAGCACGACGACAGGACGGTTGATGGCGGCGGTACGAGCAAGGGTGTTCATGGTCCTCCTTCGGTTGTCGGTGCGGGTGCGGGTTCGGCCTTGCGTGCAGAGCTGGCCGGTCAGCTGGCTGCCGAGACCTCCCGCACGTCGGGCGGCGGTTGCGCAGCAGCGCCGGGGGCGTGGTGCCCTCCGCGGCGCAGCAACTCGCCGAGCACCCGGATCTCGGACACCCGACGGTCCTGGTGGAACTTGGCGAACTTCCCGATGGTCGTGCTTCGGCCACGGCGTGGCATGGGCCCTCCAAAGGCGTCAATCCAGGGGATCACCAAGGAAGATAGATCCTGTGAACCGAGTACACAAGACAGATCGCCATGCTAGCGTTCACGTGTGAGGAAAGCGCGGAGCACGGCCGCCTCCAGCGAGGCCACCCTGACCGCCAGCGACATCGCTCGGCTGGCCAACGTCGGCAGGGCGGCGGTCAGCAACTGGCGTCGCCGGTATGCCGACTTCCCGGCACCCGTGGGCGGCACCCCTGCCAGTCCGTCGTTCGACGCCGGAGAGGTGACGGACTGGCTGCGCCGACACGGCCGGCTGCATCAGCCGGGCACCGCACACTGGGCCTGGCGGCACATTGAGAGCTACCAGCCCGCCTCGCAGATCAGCGATGTGCTCGGCATCGCCGGCGCACTGCTGCTCGTCCGCACTGACCAGGCCGAACCCGGCGGCGACGACCTGCCGCCCCCGGGGCAGCTCGTCGACCACCTCCGCACCCTCGACCCCGACCTGGCGACGCTGATCGGCGACGTGCTGCCGCAACAGTGGACTCCGCAGCTCGCCACGCTCCTGCGCACGGTCGACGAACTCGGCGCGGAGCAGGGAGCAGAAGCCGCGTTCGAGCACCTGCACCACCGGTACGTGACCTCCGCCCACTCCCTGTCCGGCCTGGCCGGCACCCCGGACGCCGTCGCCGATGTGATGCTGACCCTTGCCGGCTCCGGGGCCCACGTCTTCGACTTCGCCAGCGGCACTGGGTCGATCCTGCGCATGGCCGCCGACCGGGCTTTGCGCGACGGCACCACCATCCGGTGCTACGCCCAGGAGATCAACCCGCAGTACTCCATGATCACCCTGCTGCGGCTGTGGTTCGTGCACCTGCGCGCCCGACAGGCGAGGCACGATGCGAAGCCACCCGTCGTGCACATCGGAGACAGCCTGCTCGCTGACGGCCTGCCCGATCTGCGGGCCGAGGTCGTCGTGGCCAACTTCCCCTTCGGCGTCCACGACTGGGGCCACGACCGCCTCGCCTACGACCCCCGTTGGACCTACGGCCTGCCCCCGCGAACCGAGCCCGAGCTGGCCTGGGTGCAGCACGCCATGGCCCATCTCTCACCTACGGGCACCGCCGTGGTGCTGATGCCCCCGGCTGCCGCGTCGCGCCCGGCCGGTCGCCGGGTTCGCGCGGAGCTGATCCGCCACGGGGCACTGCGCGCGGTCGTCGCCCTCCCCGCCGGCATGATGCCGCCAGCCGGCATCGGCCTGCACATCTGGGTCCTGGCCCAGCCCGACCCGCACCGGCCGCGCGCCGGAGAGTTGCTCATGGTCGACGCCACCGCCTCGGCGGACCGACCGCCCAGCGAGATCGTCGGCTCCGCGTGGGATTCCTACCGATCTAACCAGTACGCGGAGCTGCCCGGCGTCCACCGCGCCCTGCCGGTCATCGACCTGCTCGACGACCAGGTCGACCTGACACCACAACGCCACCTTCCGCAGGGCAGCGCACTGGCCACCAGCCCAGCGCAGGTCATCGCCGGCATCGCCGACTTCGGCAAGCTCCTCGACAGGCTGAAGCGCACGCTGCCCGCTGTGCAGGAAGCACCAGAAGCACCGCTACGCGAAGCACCCCAGGCCGATGTCGCCGACCTGATCCGGTCCGGCAGCATCACCGTGCAACGAGCCGTCTCCCGCAGCCGATCGACCGCTGCCACCGGCAGCACCGCCGTGCTGACCGTCGCCGACATCCTGTCCGGCGGCCCCGCGACCGGCTCGGCGGCCCGCAGGGCGGCCGACGGCTCCGGGCCAGAGGTGCTAGCCGGCGACATCCTCATCCCCGTGGTCGGCCACACCATCAGCGCCCGCGTCGCCACTCCGGACCAGGTCGGTGCCGAGATCGGGCCAGGCATCCAGTTGCTGCGCGTCGACACGACCCGCTTCGATCCGTGGTTCGTCGCCGGGGTCATCTCCCGCACGGACAACCTGCGCGTCGCCGGCCGCAGCTCCAGCACCGCAGGTGGCACACTGCGCATCGACGTACGACGCCTCGCCATCCCGGTACTGCCGCTGCACCAGCAGCAGGCGTACGGCCGCGCCTTCCGGCAGTTGGCCGAGTTCCGCAACGCCCTTGAGCAGGCGACGACGACCGGTGCCACCCTGGCCCGCGAAATCGGCGACAACCTCGTCGTGGGCACCCTCGGCATCACGTCGCCCTCATCGGCCCATCCCGCCTGAGACCGACGGAGCCCGTGGCACCCGAAGCCCCCTCCCAGCCCAGGACCCGAAAGGGATCTCACCGGTACGCTGAACCGACTGCGACCAATCGTCACACCCTTCGAACGGAAATGATCTTGCAAGGCAAAGCGAAGGGAAACGAAGCAGTTGATCTTTAGCGCCGCAGGTCAGGAAGCCCTGCTCCCCGCACACGCGGGGGTGATCCTAGGCGGGCGTACTCGCCGAGCAGGGCGCGGGGCTGCTCCCCGCGCATGCGGGGGTAATACGTGCGGGATGCGGGCGGCGAACCTGCCCGGGGCCTGTTCTCCGCGCACGTGAGGGCCCCTTCGCGGCCCCTTCCCTAGCGCTCAGCGACGAAGACACCTCGGCCGGGGCGGCCCACCAGGATGCCCCGTTTCCGCAGGGTCGCCCAGGCTCTGTTGATGGTGGACAGTGACACGTCGTACTCGTCGGCCAACACATGACCGGCCGGCAACTGGGCCCCGGGAGGCCACTCCCCCTCGTCGATGCGCCTAACGAGATCCTCCAGCAGCTCGTTCATGGTGGGCGGGATAGGCACGAGCACCCCTTGCAGTCGGTTGGCGCTGCCAGTATCGATCCATTCCCTGAGACAGGCAAAACACCTAAGCCATTTGGCAGTGCTGACATAGGTGGTGACACTGCGACTACTCTTGACATAGCCCCAAAAGCTCCGTACGGTCGCTTTCAGTGACGTGGTACCTGCGGTCGGTTGGCGCTTGCCGTGGTGGTGGCTCGTCACGTCAGCACCACTCCCCCCGTTCCGGGGCGGCCGAGCCATTCCCCCGGCCCGGCCGCCCCGGCCCCGATTGCGCCCTGCCGTCGCACGTCGAGTGAGACTGCGCCGGCAGGTCCACCCCAACCAGCGGAAGGGCACTGGAATGTCGAAGACCCCGGCCCCAAGCCGATGAGAGGGCCGAACAGCAGGTGGGTCGTGCACGTGCCGATCGTCGTGCCGGACCTGCTCCGCGCCCGGATCCTCGCCCGCACGGCGGCGCGGGTCCTGGCCCAGCTCACCCGGTGTGTCGACGTCGGGGAGGTGACCGTGTCGACCGAGGACGAGCAGCGCGTACATCATCGGGTGTTCTGTGACCGGCGGCTGGCCGGCGGCGCGCGGTGCGGCCTGCCCAGCGACCACCTCGCGCCGTGCGCGACCCGCCGCAACCAGCGGGCCTACGGGTGGCGCGGGCGGTAGGCACCCGGGGGTGTAGACCCACGACCGTTGCCCGGCGACCGTCGACTCTGCACCGTGTACGGATGACTGGTCGCGGGGAGCCACGGATCACCTCACCTGCCGTGGAAGGCGAGCCACCGCCAAAGCCGGGCCGCTGGCGTCGGCTCGCGCCGGTGCTCGCCCTGTTCGTGCTCGCCCCGTGGGCCGCCGAATGCTCGTGGGGCGGGTTCGTCGTCACCGACTATCCGCTGGTCCTGATCTTTCTGAGCCCCCTGTACGGCGGGGCCGCCCTGCTGGTCCGCGAGGCGGCCCGGCGCACCGGCGGCGGCTGGCCGGCGATGGTGCTGCTGGCCGCCGCGTTCGGGGTGGTCCAGGCCGGGCTGGTCGACCAGTCGCTGTTCAACACCGGTTTCCTCGACGACACGGAGTTCGCGGACTTCGACGCCGCCGCCGCGCAGACCCGGGTGCCGGTGCTCGGGTTCAGCGTCGGGCAGGCGTTCGACTACGTCGGCAACCATGTCGTGCTGAGCGTCTGCGCGCCGATCGCGGTCGTGGAGTCGTTCGTCTCGCCGTACCGTCGGCACCGGCCCTGGCTGCGGTGGCCCGACCTGCTGGTGGTCGGCGCGCTCTACCTGGCCGGCAGCCTGCTGATCTTCGCCGACAGCGAGGACGGCCGGAAGGGGTTCGTGCTCGCCCCGGCCCAGCTCGTCTTCGCGGTGCTGGTGGTGCTGGCGCTCGTCGCCGCCGCGCTGCTGCCGCGCCACGAACGGCGGTGAGAAGAATCGCTGGACATTCCGGGTGTGACACACAAACTGCTGCTAGCCTGGAGGTCGCAGGACGCCCTTCGGGGCTCCCGCACCCGCCTTAGGGCCCGCGTCAGCGGGCCCTTCGTGCATCCGGGGCACGGTCACGCAACCTTGGCCAGCGGGTCCCAGCACCAGCAGTGGTAGCAGCGGGAGGCGACCAGAGACCACAGGCGCTCGTTGGCCGCCACCTCCCGTGGATCGGCACCGGGCCGGTCAAGGCGCTGGTAGAGGAACGTCACCAGGTCGACGGCCTGGACGAGCCGGCTGGCGTATGACGGGGCGAAGTGCAGCGTGTCGACGATGCGCGTGAGCTTCCTCGACCGGTACCCGCCGGTCCCGGACACCCGGTACCGCGTGAGGTCGGCCCGGTGCGCCGCCTGTTCCTGCACCTCGTCGGCGATGACCAGCGCATACTCCTCCCGGCTCGCCGCATACCCGTCGACTCTCTCCAGCAGGTGTGACAGCACCACCTCGTGTGCTGGCCGGGCGGATGCGGCGTATCTCCTGGCCAGGGCTGGCCGTTTCACGCCACGGATAATGATCGTGACATCGTGAGCGCCGATCGCCTCCATGGCGGCGCGGTAGACCGCGATCCGGGCACGGGGCGGCACTCCCTTCCAGACAGACCTGGCGTGAAAGATGTCGTAGCCATGCAGCTCGGTCCCGGGCGGCACGTCATATGTCTTCGCCGCATGCTGCATTACCCGATCGAGCGCCTCGCTCAGTGGCATCGCCACCCCGTCCGGCACCAGCAGCGCCCCGATCCAGTAGAGACGCTCGGTGAACGACTCGTCGACGTACGTGAGCAGCACCAAGTGAGCGTACGACGCTCTTCCGTCGGCGAGACGGACTCAGCCGGCGCGTCAGCCGGCGGGCACCTCGGGGCCGGCGGTGAGCACGCCGGCGAGCAGGTCGCCGTGCTTGTCCACCCGCTTGAGCACCTCGGCGGCCGTGTACGGCTTCGCCGCCGGGCGCTTGCCCGCCGCGCCGGCTGCCACCTCGTCCCAGGTCAGCGGCGTCGACACGGCCGGCACGGGCTGGGCGCGCAGCGAGTACGGCGCGACCGTCGTCTTCGCCGCGTTGTTCTGGCTCCAGTCGATGAAGACCTTCCCGCCGCGCAGGTTCTTCGCCATCCTCGACACGACCAGCTTCGGGTGGGTCTCCGCCAGCTCGCGGGCGACCCGGTGGGCGTAGTCGGAGACCGTGTCCGAGGACTGGGTGCCGGCGATCGGGCAGCAGAGCTGCATGCCCTTCTTGCCCGACGTCTTCGGGTGGGAGTCGAGCCCGTCAACGGCCAGCCGGTCGCGCAGCAGCAACGCCACCTGGCTGCACTCGCGCAGCCCGGCCGGGGGGCCGGGGTCGAGGTCGACGACCAGCAGGTCGGGGTGGCTGCCGATCTTCCACTGCGGGGTGTGCAGCTCCAGGGCGGCGAGGTTGGCCAGCCAGACGAGGGTGGGCAGGTCGTCGGCGACGACGTAGTCGATGGTCTCGCGGCCCCTGGTGGAGCCGGGGGCGGGGAGGTTCTCGGTGCGTACCCAGGCGGGGGTGGCGGCGGGTGCGTTCTTCTCGAAGAAGCTCTTGTCCTCGACGCCGTTGGGGTAGCGGATGCGGGTGAGGGCCCGGTCGGCGAGGTGCGGCAGGAGCACGGGGGCGATGCGGGTGTAGTAGTCGATCACCTCGCCCTTGGTGAAGCCCGCCGCCGGGTAGAGCACCTTGTCCAGGTTGGACAGCTCCAGCGGGCGGCCCTGCACGTCGACCTTGAGCCGGTCAGCCGGCATCGTCCACCTCCTCGGGCGGCTTGTCGGGGCGCAGCCGCAGCACCCGGGGGAAGCGCAGCCGGCCGTCGGGGGTGCGCTGGCCGTACTTCACCTCCACCACGACCCTGGGGTCCACCCAGTGTGCGCCCCGGGCGTCCTCGCGGGGCACGTCGCCGGCGAACGGGGAGCTGTCGGCGCGCAGGGGTTCCAGCTCGCGCAGCAGCTCGCGTTCGAGGGCCGCGCCGATGCCGCCGCCGACGCGGCCCCGGTAGGTGAGCCGGCCGTCGGGGCGGGGCACGCCGACGAGCAGGCCGCCGATCCTGCGGGCCCCGGGCCGCCAGCCGCCGACGACGAAGTCGCCGGTGACCTCCAGCTTGACCTTGACCCAGTCGGGCGAGCGGACGCCGGGCCGGTAGGCGGAGCCGGCCCGCTTGGCCATCACCCCTTCGAGGCCGTGCTCGCCGGCCGCCTCGTAGGTGGCGGGCCCGTCGGCGAAGACGGGGGGCACGGCCCAGCGCGCGCCGCCGAGGCCGAGGCCCTCCAGCAGGTCGCGGCGGTCGCGCCAGGGCCGGCCGGTGAGGTCCGCGCCGCGCAGCCGCACCAGATCGAAGATCAGGTACGTCACGGGTACGCTCGCCGCGAGCCGGGCCGCCTTCGCCGGGTCGCGCACGTGCATCCGTTCGGCGAGCGCGGTGAAGGAGGGCTGACCGGCCCGGTCGAGCAGCACCACCTCGCCGTCGAGCAGGGCGTCGTCGACCTGCTCGGCGAGGGTGATCAACTCCGGGTACGCGGCGGTGATCTGCACGCCGGAGCGGGCGTAGAGGTGTTGCCGGCCGCCGACGATGTCGGCGAGCGCGCGTACGCCGTCCCACTTGAACTCGTACGCCCAGTCTTCACCGGCGGGCAGCGGGCCGGTCGTGGCGAGCATCGGCTTCAGCGGCGCGCCGGGCATTTCCTGACTGTAGTAGGGCAACAGAAGTCATCGCGCCCGCTTCGATCCTTTGCGATCCTGATCTGTAGCCGGGGAGAGGAGCGGGGGATGCGGGCGATCTGGAAGGGGGCCGTCTCGTTCGGGCTGGTCTCGATCGCGGTGAAGCTCTACTCGGCCACCGAGGAGAAGGACATCCGCTTCCACCAGGTGCACCGGGACGACGGGGGGCGCATCCGCTACAAGCGGACCTGTTCGGTGTGCGGTGAGGAGGTCACCTACGACGACATCGCCAAGGGCTACGACATCGGCGGCGGCGAGATGGTGATCCTCACCGACGAGGACTTCGCGGACCTGCCACTGACCACGTCGCGGGCGATCGACGTGCTGGAGTTCGTCCCGGCGGAGCAGGTCGACCCGATCCTCTACAACAAGGCGTACTTCCTGGAGCCGGAGGGCGCAGCGACGAAGCCGTACGTGCTGCTGCGCGACGCGCTGGCCGACTCGGAGCGGGTGGCGATCGTCAAGGTGGCGCTGCGCCAGCGGGAGCAGTTGGCGACCCTGCGGGTACGCGAGGGGGTGCTGCTGCTCAACACGATGCTGTGGCCGGACGAGGTGCGTACCCCCGATTTCGGTTTTCTGGGCGAGGACCTGAAGGTCCGGCCGCCGGAGCTGGCGATGGCGAGTTCGCTGATCGACTCGATGGCGGGCGAGTTCGAGCCGGAGGTCTTCACCGACGACTACCGGGCGGCGTTGCAGGAGGTCATCGACGCGAAGGTGGAGGGCCGGGAGGTCGTCGCGCCGGAGGAGGCCGAGGAGGCCCCGGCGGCGGCGGTGGACCTGATGGCGGCGCTGAAGGCGTCGGTGGAGCGGGCCCGGGCGGCGCGCGGGGAGCAGCCGGAGTCCGGCGGCGGGCCGACCCCGATCACGTCGGCCCGGTCGGCGCAGAAGGCCACGAAGGCGGCGAAGAAGGCGAAGGCCCCGGCGCGCGGGACGGCCGAGAAGAAGGCGGCGAAGAAGGCCGGCGGGAGCGGCGGCGGGACGAAGGCCGCCGAGGGTGCGCAGAAGGCGGCCCCGGGGAAGGCCACCGCGAAGACGACGGGGGCGAAGGCCGAGAAGAAGGCACCGGCGCGGAAGGCCGCCCCGAAGAAGGCGGCGCCCCGCAAGACCGCCTAGCCGGGTCGCTCCGGGACCGGCCCCGCAGTCAGCCCTGTTCGGCGAGCCGCCGCCGGTCGAGCCCTTCGATCAGCAGGTCGAGGGCGAACGCGAACTCGTCCTCGTCGTCGCAGCCGCCGAGGGCCCCGCTGTGCGAGACCGCGGCGGCGAGTTCCGCGATGTGCGGCATGGTCTCGGCCCAGGCGACGGCCTGCGCGGCGGCCGCCTCCCCGGTCGGGGCGGTGTCCGGCGAATCGTCGAACAGGTCCTGGCTGAAGCCGAGGATGCGGCTGCCGAGCAGGTGCAGGGCGTGGTGGCTCAGGCCCACCGAGCAGCCGCCGCCGCGCATGACGGCGAGCACCCGCTCGATGTGGCGCAGCACGGCCGGGGTGGGGGTGTCGCGGGCCTCCAGCACCCGGGCCGCCCAGGGGTGGCGCAGCATGGTCCGGCGGGCCCGCGTGATCAGCGCCCGCAGCTGGTCGGTCCACGGCCCGGGGCCGAGCGCGCCGGCCCCGGCGTCGACCCGGCCGTCGGCCCCGGGCCCGGGGGTCGCGACGTCGGCCGCGACGTCGGCGGCCACGGGTGCCGCCTCGACCTCGGCGGCCACGACGGCTGTCTCGATCTCGGCGGCGACGGCGTCGACCATGGCGGCGAGCAGGGTGTCCTTGTCGCGCAGGTGGTAGTAGATCGACATCGCGTCCACGCCGAGGTGCTGGGCGAGCCGCCGCATGCTCAGCCCGGCGAGGCCGTCCCGGTCGGCGAGGTCGATCGCGGCGGCGACGATCGTCTCCCGGCTGAGGCGGGCGGGGGCACGGGTCGCGGAGCGGTCGTCGGCGCGTCGGGGCATTTCCGGATCCTACTTGCCGCCCTACGACGTAGGGCGTAATCTACGCTGTAGACCTACAACGTAGAAAAGAGGTCGTCATGGGCACCTCCCCCAAACCCCCGCCGAGGTGGTTCGTCCGCAGCGCCTGGCTGGGCCACAAGGCCCTGCTCCGCCTCACCGCCGACCGGGTGGGCCTGAGCGCCCCGACGCCGGGCGGGCGGTTCGGCATGCTGCGGCTGCGCACGACCGGCCGTCGCTCGGGCCGACCGCGCGCCGTCATCGTCGGCTACATCCGCGACGGCGACCGGTTCGTCACCCTCGCCATGAACGGCTGGGACGCGGCCGACCCCGCCTGGTGGCTCAACCTCCAGGCCCACCCCCGGGCGACCGTCGACCTCGGCGGCGGGTCCCGCGAGGTGACCGCCCACCGGGCCACCGGCGCGGAGCGCGACCGGCTGTGGTCGGCGCTGCACGGCTACCAGGGCTACGGCGACCTCGACGGCCTCGCCGCCCACCGGGGCCGGGAGACCGCGATCGTCGTCCTGACCCCGGTGCCCGCATAGGCTGCCGCCCGGCGGCCGGAAGGGCGACACGAACCGACGACCGGACCAGCGACACGAACCGGCGGCCGGACCGATCAGGAATCAAGAAGCGCAGGTCAGTCGGCCGCAACTAGCGTGATCGGCATGGACATCACCATCCACACGAGCTTCCTGCCGCACACCGACCCGGAGGAGTCCCTCGCGTTCTACCGCGACGTGCTCGGCTTCGAGGTCCGCAACGACGTCGGCACCGGCACCATGCGCTGGATCACCGTCGGCCCCGCCGGCCAGCCCGGCACCAGCATCCTCCTGGCCCCGCCGGCCGTCGACCCGGGCATCACCGACGACGAGCGGCGCATGATCGCCGAGATGATGGCGAAGGGGACGTACGGCTGGATCCTGCTGGCCACGCCCGACCTGGACGGCGTCTTCGAGAAGATCCAGGCCAGCGACGCCGAGGTCGTCCAGGAGCCGACCGAGCAGCCGTACGGGGTGCGCGACTGCGCCTTCCGCGACCCCGCCGGCAACCTCGTCCGGATCCAGGAGCTGCGCTGAACGGCTCCAGGAGCTGCGCTGAACATGGCCGCAGGAGGCGAGCATCTCGCCAGGCGCATCGGGGGGTAAGGAAGGGCCCCTTGCCAGCCGTTCCCTTGGGGTGTGAGAAGGGAACCCTTCTCTACCGTATGCGTTAACAGGGGGCCCTTCCTTGCAAGGTCAGCCGCGGCCGAGCTTTTGGGTGGGGGTGATCCGCACGATCACCCGCACCTCGCCGGGCTGCCCGAACGGGTAGGTCTCCTGGCCGAGATATTTCTGCGCCATCCTGTCGATGTGCGCGTCGGCCCCCTCCTCGACGAACTCGGCGGTGCCCTTGACCCACAGGGTGCGGAAGTCGTTGGCCTTGTCCACCACGGAGACGGCCACGACCGGGTTCCGCTGGATGTTGTTGTACTTCTGCCGCCCCTTGGCGGTGTTGAACACGATGTGCTCGCCGTCCGTGTCCACCCAGACCGGCGTCACGTGCGGGCTGCCATCGGGCTCGATGGTGGCCACGTGGGCGAGCTGCGGTTCGGCCAGCAGGGCCAGGTCTTCTTCGGTGAGGATCGCCATGGTCGAAAAGCTACCCCCGTCGACGCCCGCGCGCCGGCAACCGCAGCCGCCGGACCGGTCCGGGTGGCGGCCGAGGCAGCACCGTGGGCAGCAGGGCGGGTACCGTGTGCGCTGGCCTCGGCAGCGGCCGCCGGGCCCCCCACCTCTTGATCAGGGAGTCGACGTGAGCGAGCGTGTGCAGAACCGGTCGGCGGGCCAGGGCCCGGGCAAGGCGGAGCGCCGGCTGGCCGCCCAGCTGGCGGCGAAGAAGGCCGCCGAGAAGAAGCGCCGCCTCCAGTCGATCGTCGGCGCGCTCGCCGGTGTCGCCGTCGTCGGCGTGCTGATCACCGTGTTCGTGGTGGTCAACCAGGGTAAGGACGACGCGCCGGAGGACTTCGCCTCGGCCCCGTCGGCGTCCGCGCCGGCCGAGGAGCAGCCGCCAACCGCGCCGCCCGCCCCGCAGCTTCCCGAGGGGTCGGACCCGGCGCTGGCCACCAAGCCGAAGGTCGAGGCGGGCAAGGGCGAGCTGAAGAAGCTCACCGTGAAGACGCTGATCGAGGGCAAGGGCGCGGCGGTGAAGTCTGGGCAGCAGATCACCACCAACTACGTGGGCGTGTTCTACGCCGACGGCAAGGAGTTCGACGCCTCCTGGAACAGCGGCCAGCCGGCCACCTTCCCGATCGGCGTCGGCCAGGTCATCAAGGGTTGGGACCAGGGCCTCGTCGGGGTCAAGGTGGGCAGCCGGGTGCAGCTCGACATCCCCGCCGACCTGGCGTACGGCAACGACTCCTCGGGCGGCCGGCCGGCCGGCCCGCTGCGGTTCGTCGTCGACGTGCTCGCCGCGCAGTAGCCCCCACCTGGTGCGGTAGTTCACAACAGTCTTTCTTCCCGTCGCCTACGACCAGTAGGTTCGGGGTCACCGTGGGCGGTCCCGCCTGCCGCACGGTGACCCCATCGACGCGGAGGTGCACGTGGCGGCGCTGGACGATCCGGGGCTCGCCCGGCTGATGTGGACGCACTTCGAGCCGGTGCACACCGTGACCTACTTCCATCCGCGGGCGCGGGCGGCGTTCGAGGCGGTCGGGCTGCGTGGCTTCTGGCGGGGCTACTTCGCCGGCCGGGTCGCCCCGCTGGGTGCCGTGGAGGCCGCCCCGGTGGTGGCCGCGTTCTTCAGCTTCGCCCCGCCCGTGGTGGCGCGGGCGGTGCCGGCGGTGTGGCAGCTCGTGACCCCGGCCGAGGCGCTGCGGGCCCGGCTCACCGGTGCCGTGCAGGCGCTCGCGGAGCTGGCGTACGAGCTGCCGGAGCGGCACCTCGCGGAGGCCGCCGAGCTGCTGGAGGAGGCCGCCGGCGCGGCGCGGCCGGAGGGCCGGGTGCTGGGTGCGGCCAACGCCGCCCTGCCGGCCGCCGAATACCCGCTGGCCCGGCTGTGGCAGGCCGCGACGACGCTGCGGGAGCACCGGGGCGACGGGCACATCGCGGCGCTGGTCGCCGCCGGCCTGGACCCGGTGGAGACGCTCGCCTGGCGGGTCGCCGAGGGCATGCCGGAGCTGAACCTGCTGGGCCGGGGCTGGTCGCCGCAGGAGTGGGAGGCGGCGGCCGGGCGGCTCGTCGAGCGCGGCTGGCTGACCGGGGACGGGAAGCCGACCGAGCACGGCCGGGCGGAGTTCCGGGCGGTCGAGGACGCCACCGACGTGGCCGCGCTGCACCCGTGGCAGGCCCTCGGCGCGGAGCGCACCGACCGGCTGCGGGAGCTGCTGGAGCCGTTGGCCCGGGCCGGGCACACGGTGATCCCGCCGGAGAATCCGATCCGCCTGCCGCCGCTGCCGGCCTGACACCCGGGGGTCGCGGCGCACGCCGCCGGACCTCCGCCGAGCGGCCGGTGACGGGCCACCCGCCGTCGACGAGCTGCCGGTGGCGGACCACCGGCCGCCGACGAGCTGCCGGTAGCGGACCACCCGCCGCCGACGAGCTGCCGGTAGCGGGCCGCCCCGGAGGGCGGGCTGCCGGCGGTTCGGGCAGGATGGTGCCGTGGCGGATGCGGTGGTCTTCGACCTGGACGGCGTGATCGTGGACTCCGAGCCGGTCTGGGAGGAGGTGCGCCGGGCGTACGTGGCGACGCACGGCGGCACCTGGCAGCCCGACACCCAGCGCCGGCTGATGGGGATGAGCACGGGCGAGTGGGCCCGCTACCTCAGCGGCGATCTGGGCGTCGACCGGACGGCCGAGCAGGTGGCCGTCGAGGTGGTCGACGAGATGGCCCGGCGGTACGCCGAGCGCGTACCGGTGATCGACGGGGCCGACGAGGTGGTGCGCCGGCTGGCGGCGCGGTGGCCGTTGGGGCTGGCCAGCTCCTCGCCGACGCGGCTGATCGCGGCGGCGCTGGCGGCGACGGGCCTGACGGAGGCGTTCGGCGCGACCCTGTCGACGGAGGAGACCGAGCGGGGCAAGCCGGCCCCGGACGTCTACCTGGAGGTGGCCCGGCGGCTCGGCGTCGAGCCGGCGCGCTGCGTGGCGGTGGAGGACTCCTCGAACGGGGTGCGGTCGGCCGCCGCGGCGGGGATGCGGGTGGTGGCGGTGCCGCACGGGGCGTACCCGTTGGATCCGGACGCCGAGGCGCTCGCGGCCGTGGTGCTGCCGGCGGTGGGTGACCTGACGCCGGAGGTCGTCGCCGACCTCGGCTGACTGCGGGCCGGCGGCGCGGACACGGGGCCGGGCCGGCGGATCAGGCGGATCGGCCGACCGGTCTGCCTGAATCGCGGTCTTCACCCGGCTTGCCCGCCTACCGTCGGTGGCATGAGGGCTGTGGTGTACCAGGGGCCGCACGAGGTGGCGGTGAACGAGGTCCCCGATCCGCGGATCGAGGCGCCGAACGACGTGATCGTCAGGATCACCACGACCGCGATCTGCGGCTCGGACCTGCACATGTACGAGGGCCGCACGCTGGCCGAGCCGGGCATCGTCTTCGGCCACGAGAACATGGGCGTGGTGGAGGAGGTCGGGCCCGGGGTCGTGCACATCCGCAAGGGCGACCGGGTCTCGATGCCGTTCAACGTGGCGTGCGGGTTCTGCCGCAACTGCCGGGAGGGGAAGACGGGGTTCTGCCTGACGGTGAACCCGGGCTTCGCCGGGGGCGCGTACGGCTACGTCGCGATGGGGCCGTACCGGGGCGGGCAGGCCGAGTACCTGCGGGTGCCGTTCGCCGACTTCAACTGCCTGCGGCTGCCGCCCGGCACGGAGCACGAGAACGACTTCGCGATGCTTGCCGACATCTTCCCGACCGGGTATCACGGGGTGGCGATGACCGGGCTGCGCCCCGGCGAGAACATCACCGTGATGGGCGGCGGGCCGGTGGGGCTGATGGCCGCGTACTCGGCGCTGCTGATGGGCGCGGCCGAGGTGTTCCTGGTGGACAAGGTCCCCGACCGGCTGCGGCTGGCCGAGTCGATCGGCGCGATCCCGGTCGACTTCACCGCCGGCGACCCCGTGGAGCAGATCCGCGAGCAGACCGACGGGGTCGGCACCGACCGGGGCGTGGACGCGGTGGGCTACCAGGCGTCCGGGGCGGGCGGCGAGGAGCACCCGGCGGCGGTGCTGAACAGCCTCGTGGAGGTCGTCCGGCCGACCGGGTCGCTCGGGGTGGTCGGGCTGTACCTGGCGCACGACCCGGGCGCGCCGGACGAGCGGGCGGGCCGGGGCGAACTGGTGTTCAAGGTCGGCAAGTTCTTCGAGAAGGGCCTGCGGATGGGGACGGGGCAGGCCAACGTGAAGTCGTACAACGAGTACCTGCGGAACATGATCATGGCGGGGCGGGCGAAGCCGAGCTTCGTGGTGAGCAAGGAGCTGCCGCTGGCCGACGCGCCGGAGGCGTACCAGCGCTTCGACCAGCGGGAGGCCGGCTACTCGAAGGTGGTGCTGAAGCCGGCCGCATAGGCCGGCCCGGCGCGGGCGGTGGATCCGGCCGGATGGCCACCCAGCCCCGCGCCGGGCTCAGATCGCCCGGCTCCGGCTCGTCCACGGCAGCCGCCGGCCGGCCGGATCCCCGGGGGCCGGCGGTGGTTCCGGGCGCGATGATGCTGGGCGCGGTGGCTCGGCACGCGGCGGTGCGAGGCGTCCCGCCCCCGAACTCGGCCGGTCCGCCCCCGGCACCGGCCGGTCCGCCCCGGGCGCGGCCCGGCCCGTCGGGGGCGGCGTCACGCCCGTCACCGGTTTGTCCCGCATCAGCACTCCCCTACCTCCGTGTACCTGGCTATACGGTTCCGGTGGCGGGCGGGATCGGAATGAAGCGAGATCACCCGGGTAGCGGACGGAGGTGGGCCCGCGCCGGGCCCGCCGCAGGCGAGGGTGAGGAGAGACGGCGATGCGGGCGATCGTGTACGAGAGCAACGGCGACGCCTCGGTGCTGCGCCTGGTCGACCGGCCGGTGCCGGAGCCGGGGCCCGGCGAGGTGCTCGTCCGGGTGGCCGTCTCCGGGGTGAACCCGACCGACTGGAAGGCCCGCCGGGCCACGCCCCCGCCGGCGGGCTGGCAGATCCCCGGCCAGGACGGCGCCGGGGTGGTGGAGGCCGTCGGGGCGGGGGTCGACCGGCACCTGATCGGCGAGCGGGTGTGGCTCTGGGAGGCCGCCTGGCAACGCCCGTGGGGCACCGCCGCCGAGTACACGGTGGTGCCGGTCCGGCAGGCGGTGCCCCTCGGCGACGCCTCCTTCGACGTGGGGGCGGCCCTCGGCATCCCGTTCCTCACCGCGCACCGCTGCCTCACCGCCGGGGAGACGATGCCGGGCCGGCTGCACCCCGGGGCGCTCGCCGACCACACCGTGCTGGTGCAGGGCGGGGCGGGCGCGGTCGGCAACGCGGCGATCCAGCTCGCCCGCTGGGCCGACGCCACCGTCGTCGCCACCGTCAGCAGCGCGGAGAAGGCCAACCTCGCGGCGGCGGCCGGCGCGTCGTTCGTCGTGAACTACCGGGAGCAGGACGTCGTCGAGGAGGTCCGCAGGATCGCCCCGGACGGCGTGCACACGATCGTCGAGGTGTCGGCGGCGCGCAACGCGGCGACCGACGTGCAGGTGCTGCGTGCCGGCGGGGCGGTCTGTGTCTACGCCGACGACGGCGGGGGCGAGGTGACGCTGCCGATCCGGCCGCTGATGGCCCCCAACGCCCGCTGGCAGTTCGTGCTGGTCTACACCGCCCCGGCGGCGGCCAAGGCGCAGGCCGTCGCCGACGTGTCGGCGGCCGCCGCGCAGGGCGGCATCCGGGTGGGCGCGGAGGCCGGGCTGCCGCTGCACCGTCACCCGCTGGGCGCGACGGCGGCGGCCCACGCGGCGGTGGAGAACTCGGTGGTCGGCAAGGTGCTGGTGACGACGACCGGGGAGACGGACGCCGGGTAGGGCGCGGGCGTCGACCGGGCCGGCACCGGAGTGGGGCGTTCACCGGCTGTTTTCCCCGTCGCCAGGACAGAGCCGAACAAGTTTCGCAAGAATGGAGGGGCGGGTGAACCGCCCCTGGGCGGGCGGCCCCGGCGCGGTGCGAACGCCGGGGCCGCCCTTGGGGGGAGGGAGGTCTAGGAGTACTTCCCTGCCCATTCAGGCGGCGGTGCGCCTGAAATTGTTACGGCGTCGTCAACTCCCGGACGGTCAGGCCCCCCTCGGCGTACCGGGACCGGACGACCTTCTTGTCGAACTTGCCGACGCTGGTCTTCGGCACCGCCTCGACGAACGCCCACCGTTCCGGCAGCTGCCAGCGCGCCACCGAGCCGGCCAGGAAGTCGCGCAGCTCCTCGGCGGTCACCTCGGCGCCCTCGCGGACCACCACCGTGGCCAGGGGCCGCTCGTCCCAGCGCTCGTCCGGCACGCCCACCACGCAGGCCTCCAGCACCGCCGGGTGGGCCATCAGGGCGTTCTCCAGCTCGACCGAGGAGATCCACTCGCCGCCGGACTTGATCACGTCCTTCGCCCGGTCGGTGAGGGTGAGGTAGCCGTCGGGCGACAGCGTCCCGACGTCGCCCGTGCGCAGCCAGCCGTCGCGGAACTTCTCCTCGTCCGGGGCGTCGTCGCCGACGTACCGGGCGGTCACCCACGGCCCCCGGACCTCCAGCTCCCCGACGGAGGTGCCGTCGGCGGGCAGCGGCTCGCCCAGCGGGCCCACGATCCGCGCGGCCACCCCGGCCGGGACGCGGCCCTGCGTGTAGCGGTAGCGCCAGGCGTCCTCGCCGGTCGCCCCCGCCGGCGGCCGGGCCACCGAGCCCAGCGGGGACATCTCGGTCATCCCCCACGCGTGGATCACGTCGATGTGGTGCCGCTCGTCGAACGCGTGCATGAGGGCGGGCGGGCAGGCCGAGCCGCCGACGATGACCTCCTTCAGCGAGGAGGTGTCGACGTCGTGCGCGTCGAGGTGGGCCAGCAGGTCGGTCCAGATCGTCGGCACCGCGCCGGCCAGGGTGGGCCGCTCGGCGGCGATCATCGCGGCGATGGGGGCGGCCTGGAGGAACCGGTCCGGCATGACCAGCGACGCGCCGGAGAGGAACGCCGCGTACGGCAGCCCCCAGGACATCGCGTGGAACATCGGCACGATGGCCAGCTCCCGGTCGGTCGGCCCGAGGCCGAACCCCTCCGGCATGCAGATCTGCAACGAGTGCAGGTAGATCGACCGGTGCGAGTAGGCCACGCCCTTGGGGTTGCCGGTGGTCCCGGAGGTGTAGCAGAGGGCGGCGGCGTCGCGCTCGTCGACCTCCGGCCAGTCGAAGACCTCAGGCCTGCCGGCCAGCAGGGCGTCCCAGTGGTGTACGGCGATCCGGTCGCCCGCCGCCGCCACGAGCGGGGCGGGGTCGCCCCCGCCGACGACCACCACGTGCCGCACCGTGGCCAGCTCGCCGATGACCCGGGCCAGCAGCGGGATCAGCGTCGAGTCGACGAGCACCACCCGGTCCTGCGCGTGGTTGGCGATGTAGGCGACCTGGTCGGGGAAGAGCCGCAGGTTCAGCGTGTGCAGCACCGCGCCCATGCTGGGCACCGCGAAGTAGGCCACCAGGTGCTCGTTGTTGTTCCACATGAACGTGGCGACCCGCTCGTCGCCGGTCACCCCGCACTCGTCGCGCAGCGCGTGGGCCAGCCGGGCCGCCGCCCGCCCCACCTCGGCGTACGACATGCGCCGCGGCTCGCCGCCGGTCCAGGTGACCACCTCGGCGGTGCCGTGCACCGTGGCGCCGTGCTCGAGGATCCGGGCGACCTGGAGCGGGGCGTCCATCATCGTGCTACGCATGGGTAACAAGCTAGTGTCGGCGGTCATCCGTTGGGAACCCCCGTTAGGTTGTCCGGGTGAGCATCTCCTGGGCCGACTCGTACGTGGGGCAGCTTCGCGCCCTCGCCGGTGACCGCACCCTGATGTTCGTCGGCGCTCGCGCGGTGGTCCGCGACAGCGCCGGCCGGGTGCTGCTGATCCAACGCTCCGACAACGGCCACTGGGCCATGCCGGCCGGCGCGATGGAGCTGGGCGAGTCGATCGCCGACTGCGCGGTGCGCGAGGTGCGCGAGGAGACGGGGCTGCGCGCCCTGCGGGTGGGGGCGTTCGCCCTCTACACCGGACCGGACCGGATCACCACCAACATGTTCGGCCACACCTACCAGCTCTTCACCGTCGCCTTCCGCGTCGAGGACTGGGACGGCGAGCTGGTCCGGGTCACCGACGAGACCACCGACGCCGGCTTCTTCCACCGCGACCGGTTCCCCGCCCCGCTGTCGGCCTCCGTCACCGAGACCCTCGCCGACCTGGACGTCTTCGAGCAGGCCAACCGCCTCATCCTCAAGTAGCCGCCGCCCGTGGCCGGGGCCGGCCGCCGGGGCCGGGCCGCGCGGGGCGGGGCGGGGCTCACAGCATCGTCTGGCTCTTGGCCTCCATCTCGGCGGCGGCCTCGTCGCGCGACTCCTTCGCCAGCGGCTTGCCGCCCGGGGCGGGAGCCTTCCCGCCCAGCGGGTCGGCCCCGCCCGTCGCGCCGCGCGGCCCCGCCTCGCGCAGCTTCTCGTTCGGCAGCGCCAGGGTCACCAGCACCGCCACGACGGCGATCAGCCCGGTGGTGAGGAAGACCAGGTGCAGCGACTCCACGAAGGCGGCCTGGATGGCGGCGCGGACCGGGCCGGGCAGGGCCAGGATCGTCGCCGGGTCGTTGATCGACACGTTGTTCCCGCCGCCGGCCAGCACCGCCGCCCGCTGCTGCGGCGGGAGCTGCGCGAGCGCGGCCGGCATCCGGGCGGCGAGCTGGTCGGCGAGCCGGGACGACAGCACCGCACCGAGGATCGCCACCCCGAACGAGCCGCCCAGCGACCGGAAGAACGTCGCCGAGGAGGTGCCCGCGCCGAGGTCGCGGGGGCCCACCGAGTTCTGCACGGCGAGGATCAGCGACTGCATCGACAGCCCCAGCCCGACGCCGATGACCGTCAGGTAGCCGAACGCCAGCCACAGCGACGTGTCGACGGCCAGGCGGGTGAACAGCAGCATGCCGGCGAGCAGCACCGCCGACCCGGCGACGGGGAACCACTTGTACCGGCCGATCCGGGTCATCGCCCGGCCGGTGAGGATCGAGGTGACGATGATGCCGGCCATCATCGGCAGCATGAGCAGGCCGCTGCGGGTCGGCGAGGCGCCCTTGACGATCTGGAGATACAGCGGGATGAAGATGATCGACCCGAACATCACCAGGCCGAGGACGAAACCCGCCCCGTTGGCCAGCGCGAACGTCCGGCTGCGGAACAGCCGCAGCGGCAGGATCGGCTCGGCGACCCGGGCCTCCTGGAGCAGGAAGAGCCCGCCCAGCACCGCACCGGCCGCGAACAGCCCGACGATCACGGCGGAGCCCCAGGCGTACGAGGTGCCGCCCCAGCTCAGCGCGAGCAGCAGGCAGCTCACCCCGGCGACCAGCAGCGCCGCGCCGAGCCAGTCGATCGCGTGCTCCCGCCGCTGGAACGGGATGAGCCGCATGACGTGGTAGCAGACCACGATGGCCAGGATCGCCAGCGGCACGTTCAGGTAGAAGATCCACCGCCAGTTGGCCTCGGCGAAGTAGCCGCCGACCAGCGGCCCGGCCACCGAGGCGATGCCGAACACCGCCCCGAACAGGCCCTGGTAGCGACCCCGTTCCCGGGGCGACACCACGTCCGAGATGATCGTGAAGGCGAGCGTCATCAGGCCGCCCGCGCCGAGGCCCTGCACGCCCCGGGTCACGATCAACTGGGTCATGTCCTGCGACAGCCCGGCGAGCAGCGAGCCGAGCAGGAACGTCCCGATGGAGAAGAGGAACACCGGCCGGCGGCCGTACAGGTCGGCCATCTTGCCGTACAGCGGGGTGGAGGCGGTGGAGGCGAGCAGGTACGCGGTGACCACCCACGAGTAGTGGTCGATCCCGCCCAGCTCGCCGACGATGGTGGGCAGCGCCGTGCCGACGATGGTCTGGTCCAGCGCGGCGAGCAGCATGCCCGTCATCAGGCCGAACATGAGCAGGCGCAGCTGCCGGGGGTGCAACACCGGGCTTTCTTGCGTGGTCATCCCGCCTTCTATCCCGCCCGGCGCGGATCATGCCGGCCGGGCGGGAAGAAGCGTGCCGCGCTCAGTGCCGGCCCTCGGCGAACTCCTCGACGATCTTGGCGCAGAAGGCCGGCAGGTCGTCCGGCTTGCGGCTGCTGACCAGCCCGTCGTCCGTGACGACCGGCTCGTCGACCCAGGTCGCGCCCGCGTTCGTCAGGTCGGTGCGCAGGCTCGGCCACGAGGTGATCCGGCGGCCCCGCACCACGTCCGCCTCGACCAGCGTCCACGGGCCGTGGCAGATCACCCCGACCGGCTTGCCCGCGTCGAAGAACGCCCGCACGAACCGGACCGCGTCGGGGTCGGTGCGCAGGAAGTCCGGGTTCGCCACCCCGCCGGGCAGCACCAGGCCGTCGTACCGGCCGGCGTCCGCGTCGGCCACGGTCACCTCCACGTCGTACGTCCCGCCGTGGTCCAGATGGTCGAATGCCTGGATCTTGCCCGGCTTGAGCGAGACCAGCTCGGCCGTCGCCCCGGCGTTCTCGACCGCCTCGCGTGGTCGGGTGTACTCGACCTCCTCCACGCCGTCGGTGGCGAGGAAGGCGATCCGCCTGCCGTGCAGTGTCGTCGCTGCCATGTCGTGTCTCTCCTCTCCGGGGTTCCCCTGGACGGTTCCCGGGCCCCGCCGTCCGAAACCGGCCAGGTTTGATCGCACGGGTCGGGGGGACCCGGGGTGACATGGCAGGAGCAGCAGCGGAAGAGCGCCGGCTCGCCACCGTCGTGGAGAGCTGGCTGGGCCGCCCCGTGCTGGTGATCGGCGACGCCATGCTCGACGAGTGGCGGTTCGCCGAGTCCGACCGGCTCTGCCGGGAGGCCCCGGCCCCCGTCCTCACCCTGCGCCGGCGCATCTCGGCGGCCGGCGGGGCGGCGAACACCGCCGTCAACGTGGCCGCCCTCGGCGGACGGGCGGTGCTGGTCGCCCCGGTCGGCGCGGACGTCGCCGGGGACGAGCTGCACGACTGCCTCGACCGGGCCGGGGTCTGGGACCGGACGGTCGCCCAGCCCGGCCGGCACACCCCGGTGAAGCGGCGGATGCTCGCGGGCAACCAGATCCTGCTGCGCGAGGACTCCGGCGACCCCGACGACGCGCTCGACACCGACGGGGTGCAGCGGCTGCTGACCGCCCTGGAATGCGCCACCGAGGAGCTGCGGGCCGCCGCCGGTGGCGAGACGCCCACCCTGGTCGTCTGCGACTACGGGCTGGGCGCGCTGCCCGCGCCCGTCCGCGCCTGGCTGGTCGCCGCCCGTGACCGGTACGCCACGATCGCCCTCGACGCGCACGACCTGGCCGACTGGCGGGGGCTCGCGCCGACCGTGGTCACCCCGAGCTTCGCGGAGGCGACCCGGCTGCTCGCCCGCGCCGCCTCGCGTACCGACTCGCACCTGCACCTGGACCACCCGGCGGCCGACCCGACGGACGGGCCCTCGGAGCTGAGCGTGGGCACCGCGCCGGGCGCGGCGGGTTCCCCGGCGGTCTCCGCGCCGGCCGGGATGCCGGGGGCCGGAGTGCGAGGGGCCGGAGTGCCGGGGGCCGGAGCGCCGGGGGCCGGAGTGCCGGGGGCCGGAGTGCCGGGGGCCGCGCCGCCGCCGGCCGGGGCGCCGCTCGGCCCGCCCACCGGCGGGACCGGCGAGCCGACGCCCGGCGAGGACCGGGTGGCGATGACCGGCGACGGGCTCAGCGTCACCGGGACCGGCGTGACCGTGAGCGCGCTGGCCGGCGAGGGGGTGGACCGGGCCGTGCTGGCCGAGGCCCGCCTCGCCGAGCTGCGCGCACACACCGGGGCGGACGTGGTCGCGGTGACCCTGGACACCGAGGGCGCGGTGGTCGGCGGCGCGGACGGCGCCGCCCGGCGCAGCCACAGCACCCCGGTCCCGGCGAGCCACGCCGTCGGCGCGGGGGACGCCTACCTGGCCGCGATGACGCTGGCCCTGGCCGCCGCCGCGCCCCTGCCGACCGCCGCGCAGCTCGCCCAGCTCGCCGCCACCATCACCGTGTCGGACACCGGCACCTGCGTGTGCCGACGGGAGGACCTGCTGCACGCGCTCGGCGCGCGCGGCGACGACGCCGGGCACCCCGTGCTGGTGGCCCCGGACGAGCTGGCGGCCATCGTGGAGACCCAGCGCGGCGCGGGCCGGGCGGTGGTCTTCACCAACGGCTGCTTCGACGTGCTGCACCCGGGGCACGTGCGCTACCTGGAGCAGGCGCGGGCCCTCGGGGACCTGCTGGTGGTGGCGGTCAACTCCGACGGCAGCGTACGCCGGTTGAAGGGCCCGGACCGGCCGGTCAACCCGGTGGAGGACCGGGTCGCCCTGCTCGCCGCCCTGGCCTGCGTGGACCATGTGGTGATCTTCGAGGAGGACTCCCCGGCGGGCCTGATCGAGGTCGTCCGCCCGGACGTGTACGTCAAGGGCGGCGACTACCCGCCGGAGATGGTGCCGGAGGCCCCGCTGGTGCGCCGGCTCGGCGGACAGGTCCGCACCCTCGGCTACGTGCCCGACCGGTCCACCTCCGCGATCATCGACCGCATCCGGGCGCACGGCCACCCGGCGGCGCCGGTCGAGCCGGAGCAGGTGGACGCGCGCCGCCACGCGGCCGTGCCGGTCGAGCCGGAGCAGGTGGACGCGCGCCGCCACGCGGCCGTGCCGGTCGAGCCGGAGCAGGTGGACGCGCGCGGTTCCCGGGCGTCGACGCCGGGCCGGCCGGCGTGAACCGACCGTCCGACGCCGGCACGGGTGGCGTCGACCGACCGCGTGCCCCCGCCTCGGGTCGCGTCGACCGACCGCTCGACCCCGGCACGGCCGACGGGTTCCGCCGCGGGCGGCAGCTCGACGTGCTGATCCCGACCCGCAACCGGCCCGCCGAGCTGGCGGTCACCCTCGCCGGGCTGGCCGCCCAGGAGGGCGTCGCCGGGTTCGGCGTGGTGGTCAGCGACCAGTCCGACGGGGACCCCGCGTACGCCCACCCGGCCGCCGCGACGATGGTGCGGGCGCTGCGCCACCGGGGGCACCCGGTGCTGCTGACCCGGCGGCTGCCGCGGCGGGGGCTGGCAGAGCACCGGGCGTACCTGCTGGCCGCCTCCGTCGCCCGCTACGTGCTCTGCCTCGACGACGACGTCTGGCTGGAGCCGGGGACCCTGCGCCGGCTGGTCACCGCGATCGGCGAGCTGGGCTGCGGCTTCGTCGGCAACGCGGTGCACGGGCTGTCGTACGTCGACGACGTCCGGCCGCAGACCCACCGGCACTACGAGGAGTGGGCGGGCCGGCC
The DNA here is from genome assembly GCF_029581295.1 of Micromonospora sp. WMMD712. NCBI lineage: Bacteria > Bacillati > Actinomycetota > Actinomycetes > Micromonosporales > Micromonosporaceae > Micromonospora > Micromonospora sp. WMMD712. The sequence continues at coordinate 4,950,631 of NZ_CP120743.1, read as the reverse complement.
GGTGCCGGAGCGGGTCCGCCCCGGCACGCCACAGTGGCAGCGGGCGTCGATCCACTCGGCGGCGAACCTGCTGCACGTCACCGCGGGGCTGCGCCTGCCGGCGGGGGCGTGGCGGGCGTACAAGGTCTCCTGGGTCGGCGGGTGCGTGCTGTACGACCGGGCGGCGCTGGTCGACTCGGGCGGCTTCGACTTCTGGCGGCGGGTGCAGCCCAACCATCAGGGCGAGGACGTGGCCGCCCAGCTCGCGGTGCTGGAGCGCCACGGCGGCGCGGGCGTCCTGCCCAGCGGCGCCTACCACCTGGAGTCGCCGACCACGGTCACCGAGCGCGACGTCGAGGCGTGGGAGGTCGTGCTCGCCGAATCCCCCGAGCGGGTGTGAGAAGGGGACCCTTCTCGACCGGATGCGTTAACAGGGGGCCCTTCCTTACCCGGCCAGCAGGTCGTGGGCCGCCTCCAGCACCTCGATCGCCGGCACGTCGGCGACGAACGAGTCCCGGTGCGGGCACTCGCCGTCGCCGGGGCGGTGCGGGTAGATCCCGGGGGTGCAGTCGACGCCGCAGACCGGGCAGCGCACCGTCCAGGAGGCGATCGGGCGGTGCCGGCCGCGCAGCAGGTGCCCCCCGTTGATCAGGTTGCCGATCCAGTAGACCCCCACCGTGGGGGTGCCGACGGCGGCGGCCAGGTGCAGCGGGCCGGTGTCGTTGGAGACCACCAGCGCGCAGCCGGCGTAGCAGGCGGCGAGCCCGCCGAGGCCGAGCGCGCCGACGAGCGGACGCACCGGCACGCCGGCCGCCGCGACCACCCGGTCCACCACGTCCCGTTCGGCGGGGGTGCCGGTGACCAGCACCTCGTAGCCGTCGCCGGCCAGGGTGCGGGCGACCTCGGCGAACCGTTCGGCCGGCCAGCGCCGCCGCGTGTCGGTGGCCCCCGGGTGCAGGGCCACCCGGGGCCGCCCCGGCGGGCCGAGCACCCCGTCGGCCTCGGCCCGGTCGGCGGCGGTGACCGCCAGCGTGGGGACGATCCCGGCGGGCGGCGCGCCGACCAGGCCGACCACCTCCAGGTAGCGCAGCACCTCGTGCTGGTAGTAGACGTAGCGGATCCACCGGTCCAGCGGCGGGGCGTCCTCGGCGCGCAGCCCGGCGGTGACCCGCGCGCCGAGCGCGCCGACGATCGGGTTGGAGTTGCCCCCGCCGCCGTGCAGTTGCAGCGCCAGGTCGAAGCGTTCGGCGCGGGCGGCGGCCAGGAAGTCGTCCATCGACGTCTGCGGCTCGCCCGCGACGGGCTCGCGGATGCCGGGCGCGGGCGGGACCACCAGGACCCGGTCCACCGGGCCGGGCCGGTCGCGCCAGAGCTGCGCGTGCCACGGCGCGCCGAGCAGCACGATCTCCGCCTCCGGGTACGCGGCGCGCAGCGCCTCCAGCGCGGGCAGGATGAAGATGAAGTCGCCGAGCGCGTTGGCGCGCAGCACGGCGATCCGCGCGACACCGGGGACGCGCCCGCCGGGCGCGGCCGGTGCGGCGGCGCCGCCCAGCGGGCCGGACGTCGACGGGGTGCCCATCCCTGCCCGACCCGCTACGGCCGGTCGATCTCGTCGACGGCCACGTCCGGATGGTGCAGCTCCCGGTCGGCGGCCGGGTCGACGGGGGCGGGTGCGCCCGTGCCGACGTGACCGCCGGTGCTCCCCTCCCGGTCCGCCCCCCGGTAGCCGGTGCGGCCGACGGTGATGGTGCGCGGGGTGGGCCGGGCGGCCCGGGGCAGCCGGACCCGCAGCAGCCCGTGGTCCATCACGGCGTCGATGCGGTCGGGGTCGACCCGGGCCGGGAGGCCGACGCGGTACTCGAAGCCCCGGGTCTCGAAGCCGCCGGGGATGCCCTGGTCGGCGTTGACCTCGGCCTCCGACCGGGCCCGGACGCACAGCTCCCGGTCGTCCAGCTCGACGGCCACCTCCTCGGGGGCCACGCCGGGCAGCCGGACGACGACCTCCCAGCCGTCGGCGGTCTCGCCCAGCTCCACCTCGGGCGGGCCGGACCGGCCGCCGCCGACGAGGCGGCTCAGCTCGGCGCGCAGCGACTGGAGCTCCCCCATCGGGTCCCAGCTCTGCTGCCGGCCGCGCCGGCCACGGCCGTCGGGCTGCTGGCTCATCGCACGTCTCCGATCCGCTGGCCGGCGGCCTGGGGCCGCAGCGAGCTGGGCGCGTCGAGGCCGGCGTCGGTGTCGACGCCGACGCCGAGCCGGTCGACCAGCTCGCCGCCGAGCCAGGCGCTCGCGCCGAGGATGGCCAGCGCGACGACCTCGATGGCGATCAGCGCGCCGCCGGCGGCCCGCGACTCGGCGTTGAGCCGGACGACCCAGACGGCGGCGAAGAGGAGGATCACCGCGAGGTTGGCGGCGGCGTGGGTGAGGCCCACCCGCTTGGCGCGGGTGCCGGTGGGGATGGCCAGCAGGTCGAACGCGCCGGCCGCCGCGGCCAGCAGGCCGCCGATCAGGCCGACGGTGATGTTCCAGTACGCCACCTCGCCGAGGAAGGCCGGGCCGCCGACGGTGTCGACGACGTCGAAGATCACGGCGGTGACCAGCAGACCGACCGGAAACGTGATCAGCATCGGGTGCACGGGGTGCCCGAGCACCTTGAGTCGGCTCTCCATCGCGGCCTCCGTTGGTCGGTCCGTGCACGGTTGCGGGCTGGGCTGCTGTTCCGGGCTGGGCTCCTGGTGGGCTCGGCGGCGCTGCGTGGGGCCGTACCCGGGACGGCCGGTGACAAACCCCGCGCTCGCGGCGCTCGCTAGGCTCGACCCGACGGCCGGGCAGCGCCGCCGGGACCGCCACCGGGATCAACGGTTACGGGGAGGCTGACGTGACGGTGGAGATCACCTCGCACGAGGAACTGCGCGAGCTGCTGGGCGCGCCGCTGCCCCGGGCGGTGACCAAGGAGCGGCGGGCCCTGCACGAGCGGGACCGGCAGTGGCTGGCGGCCTCGCCGTTCTGCCTGGTCGCCACGGCCGGCGCGGACGGGGCCTGCGACGTCTCGCCGAAGGGCGACCCGCCCGGCTTCGCCCTGGTGCTGGACGACACGACGATCGCGATCCCGGAGCGCCCGGGCAACCGGCGGGCGGACGGCTACCACAACATCGTGGACAACCCGCACGTCGGGTTGATCTTCCTGATCCCCGGCCGGACGGACACGCTGCGGATCAACGGCCGGGCCCGCCTGGTGCGCGACGCCCCGTTCTTCGACGACATGGTGGTCCGGGGCCACCGGCCCGTCCTGGCGATCGTCGTGGAGATCGAGCAGATCTTCTTCCACTGCGGGAAGGCGTTCCTCCGCTCGGAGCTGTGGCGGCCGGAGACCTGGCAGCCCGACGCGCTGCCGTCGCGGGCCCGGCTGGCCAAGGAGCTCGAGGTCCCGACGGAGAGCCTGGCCGACCTGGAGGCCTACTACGGCCCGGCCTACGAGCGCAAGATCTACGGCTGACGCGAGCGACGGGAAGGTGGCGGCATCCCCGTTTCCGGATGCCGCCACCGCCCCGACCCGACCGGGTTACCCGGCCACGCTGTGCAGGTCCTTGAGCACGGAGGCCGGCACCGGCTTGCCGAGCATGGCGCAGACGGACGCGTCGGTGGCGGCCATGGCCACGGTGTAGTAGCGGTCCCAGCCGGCGTTGGGCTCGGCGTCGAACGGCTCGGCGTTGGCGACGCTGACCACGGTGCGCCGGCCGTCGGCGGTCGCCAGGGCGATGCTGTGGTGGCCGAGGGTGTCGCCGCCGTGGCCCCACACCGTGCCGCACGCCGAGTCGAGCCTGATCAGCCCGAGTCCGTAGCCGCCCTTCATGGGGAAGTCCGCCGGCAGTTCGACCGTGGTCGTCATCTGCCTGAGCTGCGCGGCCGAGAACAGCTCGCCCCGCAGCACGGCGGAGAAGAACCGGGCGAGGTCGTCGGTGGTGGAGATGACGGCCCCGGCGGCGCCGCCCCAGCCGCCGATCGGCCAGGTGGCCGTGTCGACGTAGACGGGCTGCGGGCCGGCGAGCTTCACCCCGTAGCCGTGGGCGTAGCCGGGGCCGGTGCGGACCGCGCGCGGGTCGGCGAAGTAGGTGTGCCGCAGGCCCAGCGGCGCGGCGATGCGCTGCCGCACCAGCTCCGGTAGGCCCTTGCCGGTCAGCTTCTCGATGATCATCCCGAGCAGCGTGTAGTTGGTGTTGGAGTAGGACCAGCCCGCGCCCGGGGCGAAGTTCGGCTCGTGCGCGAACGCCACGGCGAGCAGCTCCCGTGGGGTCCACACCCGCTGCGGGTCGCTCGCCAGGCCGGCCATGAAAGCCTCGTCGCCGGTGTAGCTGAACAGGCCGCTGGTGTGGTTGAGCAGCATCCGGACGGTGACGTTCCGGCCGTTCGGCACGACGCCCGGCAGATACCGGGAGACCGGCGCGTCCAGCTTGAGCTGCCCACGGTCCACCAGTTGCAGGGCGAGCACCGCCGTGAACGTCTTCGTGTTGCTGCCCGCCTCGAACTGGTCGCGGGCGGACATGCGTCGCCCGGTGGCGATGTCGGCGAGGCCGGCGGCCGTCCGGGTCACCCGGTGGCCGTCGCCGATCCGGGCCGCGTACCCGGGCGGGCCGACCGCCAGCATCCGGCGGGCGACGTCCTCCAGCACGGCGTCGCCGCCCGGCCGGGCGGCGGTGGACGCCACCGGGCGCCCGTCGGCCCCGGCCGTGGCGACCCCGGGGGCGGCCAGCACGGCTGCGGCGGTCGCCAGGATCGCGGTGGCGCGCACCAGGCGGGACTGCTTGGGGGTGGTTCTCCGCGTCGTCGTCATGCATTCGAGCATGTCGACCTTTCCGGGCCGGGTCATTGCCGCCCACTGCCCGACCGTCGTCCAGGGCACACCACCGCCCATGGTGGTGCCAGCACCACCAGCCCCGCTTCCGGTAGCGTCGCGGCGTGCTGATCCGGGAGTTCACCGACACCGACTGGCCCCGCGTGTGGGAGATCGTCGCCGGGGTCGTCCGGGCCGGGGACACCTTCACCTACGACCCGGCGATGACGGGGGAACAGGCGTACGACGTCTGGGTGGAACGCCCGCCCGGGCGGACCGTCGTGGCGGTCGACGGCGACCGGGTGCTCGGCACGGCCAAGATGGGCGCCAACCGGCCGGGGCCGGGATCGCACGTGGCCACCGCGAGCTTCATGGTGACGGCCGACGCGCGGGGGCGCGGGGTCGGCACGGCCCTGTGCCGGCACGCGCTGGACTGGGCGCGCGGGCGCGGCTACGCCGGGATGCAGTTCAACGCGGTGGCCGAGAGCAACCGCGCGGCGGTCGGGATCTACCGCCGGCTCGGCTTCGAGGTGGTCGGCACCGTGCCCGGCGCGTTCGCGCACCCGGCCCTGGGCCGGGTCGGCCTGCACGTCATGTACTGCGCGTTCTGACTACTCCCGCCAGCCGTCGGGGTCGTCGAACGACTCCCGGGAGATGCCCGACCCGGTGCGCGGCCAGTCGCCGAACCGCTTGTCGTGCGCGGGTCTACCCGGGGACGGCATCGGCGTCCGCCGCCAACGACGAGCGAGACAGCGCCACCGAGCCGTCGTCGGCGAACGTCCAGCGCGACGAGGCGAAGGCGCCGCCGGCCTCCCAACTGCGCGCGGCCGTCGGCCGCACGGCCCAGACCGTCATCCCCATGCCGTGGGCGGCGACGAGGTCGTACGCTCCGCCGCCGAGCGCGTGGTACTTCGTCGTGAAGCACTCGCCGAGCTCGACCAGGGCCTCCCGGTCGGTGACCTCGGTGGCGTGGCCGTCCAGGATCACCACGCTGCTCGCGCTCTCCAGGTGCACCGACACCCGGTCGTTGTGCCGGAGGTTGCGCACCTTGACACTGGCGCCCACCGAGGAGAACGCCAGGGTGCCCCGCCACCACACCCCCCAGACGGGCACGGAGTGCGGTCGCAGGTCCGCCCGCACCGTACACACCCAGTAGCTGGTGGCGGCGGCGAACCGCCGCTCGACCTCCGTCCAGTCAGCCGACGTCTCCATGCTGGTCCCTCCTGCTCGTCCGGCCGGCCGTGCCGACCGGCTGCTCCCCGTAGGTCCGCGCGGCGGCGACGAAGGCGTCGTTCTCCGCCGTGGTGCCGATGGTCATCCGTACCCCGTCTGCCCCGAAGGCCCGTACGGCGATGCCGTGGTCGCGGCAGTGGGCGGCGAAACGGGCGGACCGGGCGCCGATCGGCAGCCACAGGAAGTTGCCGTGGCTCGGCGGCACCTGGTACCCGGCGTCGACGAGCAGCCGGCGCACGCGGTCCCGCTCGCGGACGATCGTCCGGCACCGTTCGACGACCTCGTCCTCCGCGTCGAGCGAGGCGAGCGCGGCGGCCTGGGCCACGGTGCTCGTCCCGAACGGCACCTGGACCCTGCCGAGGGCCTCCGTGACCGTCTCGGCACCGACCAGGTAGCCGAGCCGCAGGCCGGCCAGGCCGTGCGCCTTGGAGAAGGTGCGCAGGACCGCCACGTTGTCCCGCCCCTGACGCCACAGTTCCCGGGCCAGCGCCACCCCGTCGGGAACGTCGGGTCCGACGGCGAACTCCCGGTACGCCTCATCGATGATCACCAGCACCGAGGGCGGAACCGCGGCCAGGAAGTCCCGCAGGGCGTCGGCCCCCGGTTGCGCGCCGGTCGGGTTGTTGGGGGCGCACAGGAAGACGACCCGGGTCGCCGGCCCGATGGCGGCCAGCAGCGCCGGCAGGTCGGGCGACCAGTCCTCGGCCAGCGGCACCGGTCGCGGGGTGGCCCCGACGATGCGGGCGATCACCGGATACGCCTCGAACGACACCCAGGGGAACAGCACCTCCTCGCCGGCCGCGCAGGTGGCCTGCACCGCCTGGTGGCAGAGCGTCACCGAGCCGCAGCCGACCACGACGTTCCGCGTGGCGACGTCGAGCCGCTCGGCCAGCCGGGCCACCAGGGCTGACGCCGTCGGGTCGGGATACCGTCCGCTGCGCGTCGCCGCGTCGCCGATCGCCTTGAGGACGCTGTCGGGCAGCTCGGCCCGGACCTCGTTGCCGGCGAGGTTGATCGCGACGGGCGGCATCGTGCCGGGCGCGTAGGGCGGCAGGGCCGACAGGTCGGGCCGAAGGCGGATGGGCATGCCGAACCTCCAGGTGAGTGTCAGGCCAACGGGTCGTCGACGCCGTGGGGAACGAGGCGCAGCGTCCGGACGCCGTCCGGGAGGCCGGCGCGGGCGCGGGCCGCGAGCTCGGCCAGGTCGTCGACCCCGACGTGCAGGTACCTGCCGCTGAGCGGGTCGAGTTCGCCACGGGCCACCGCGATGACGGCGCCGACGACGAGGTCGACGCTCACCCACTGGTTGCGCTCCAGGCAGGCCGTCATCCGTGCGGACATGTCGGTGAGGACCATGCCCGGGCTGATGTCGAAGATCGACACCCCGTGGGGGCGGAGCGGCCCGGCGAGGGTGTCCGAGAGCGCGAGCAGGGCCGCCTTGGAGGTACCGTACGCCGAGTACCGGATGTCCCGCTTCGTGGCCACGTTCGAGTTGATGTTGACGATCCGGCCGGCGCCGGCCTCGATCATCGCCGGCAGCACCGCCCGGCAGAGGTTGAACGAACCCCGCAGGTTCGTCTCCAGCACCTCCCACCAGCGGTCCGGATCGACCTCCCATGGCGGCTTCTCGTCGTGGTCGGCGATACCGGCGTTGTTGACGACGAGGTCGATCCCGCCCAGCCGGTCCGCCACCTCGTCGACCACCGCCCGGACGGCGGCGGGCTGCCGGACGTCGACCGGGCACGTGCGGGTCCGCACTCCGAACCGGGCACACTCCCGCGCGGTGTCCGCCAGCCCCGCCGGCCGCCGGCCGAGCAGCGCCACGTCCATGCCGGCGCCGGCCAGACCGAGCGCCAGGTGCCGCCCGATTCCGCGCCCGGCCCCGCTCACCACCGCCAACCGTCCACTCACGTCTCCGGTCACCGGCTCGCCCTCCTCTCTTCCGGTCCGTCCGCCCCGGCGCTCGGTCACCCCGATCAGCCGGTCGCTGCTTCGAGCACGCCCCGGTCATGGGCCTCCTGGAGGATCGACCGACGCTCCCGCCAGTGCGACCAGAAGGCGCCGGAGTAGCCCAGTCGGCACAGGCTGAGCAGGAACGGGTTGTCGGCGTAGTTGTTGTCGTGTTCGCTCATGCCCGCGACGGTGGGCAGCATGACCCGGTAGTGCTCCCGGGCGGGTATCTGGTCCCAGAGGAACTGCACCGACTGCCGCCAGCGCCCCGCCGGGTCGGACACCCGGGCCGGGTCTTCAGGCAGGTCCGGTGAGAAGTAGCAGACCAGGCGGAAGCCACCGTCGTCGTCGAACATGAACTGCCGCTCGTACTCGACGGGGCCCGAGCACATGGCGAGCGGCTTCAGCACGATCGGCTCCCGGGCGTTGTTCGACTGCAACCCGGGCACCGTCCGCACCCCCGCGCACTGCTCGGCCATCCGGATGCCGAGCGCCGTGTACGGGAAGAGCCGCAGCCCGAGGCTGAACCCGGTGACGTGGGCGTCGAGCGCCATGAACTCGTCCACGCACCGCCGCATCGTCTCGCGGGTCTCGCCGGGCATACCGAAGAGCGCCTCGACCATGGTCCGCATGCCGTAGCGGTGACTGAGTTCCACCAGGCGCACGGTGTCCTCGAAGGCGTAGAACTGCGAGCCACCGGCGGTGATCTTCCAGCCGTCGAGGAGGTCCCGGCGGACGTGGTCGGCGCCGACGTTCACTCCGGCACAACCCGCGGCGGCCAGCAGTTCGGCGAACTCCTCGTCGAACGGGGCCGGCTGGCAGTAGATCCACAACCGCAGGTCGTGCAGGGGCCCGGAATGGTCGGTGTTCCTGCGGCGGACGATCTCCCTGAGCAGCGCCTTGCTGTGGCCGATGGCGAGGTTGAACTCGCTGTCGGTGGTGTGCAGGTCGTGCACGCCCTGAGCGACCAGGGACTCGATCTCGTCCACCACCGCCGGTATGCCCCGCCGGGCGAACTGGGTGCCCTTCGCATCCGGCTCGACGCAGTGCGAGCAGCGGTAGACGCACCCGTTCTTGGTCAGGATGCTGCCGATCCCGCTCTGCCGGTAGTAGGCGAGGTTGTCCACCTTCAACGGGTCTCCGGAGCGACGGTGGTAGCTGTCGCGGCGGTTGACCTGCCAGAGGCGGCTCTCGTTGTGCCCGGCCCGGGCCAGCGGACCCGCGCCGGCGACCGGCGGCCGGGCGGGGACCGACACGACCCGTCCGCCGCCCTCGTTGACGAGCAGGCCACCGACCGACCGCGGGTCGCGTCCCTCGGCCAGCGCATCGGCGAGGTCGCAGATGATCACCTCGCCCGGCCCCTTGACGCCGAAGTCGACCCCGAAGTAGTCGACCAGGGCGAAGGGCATGGTCGAGAAGCCGATCCCGCCCGCCACGAGCGGCGCGTTCGTCCGCTGCCGGACCGCGCGGATGATCTCCCTGTGCTCGTCGACGAAGGGACGCTGCTCCAGCGCGTACGTGGTGTCGGTGTTCCGCACCGTCACTCCCACGAGCAGTGGTTGCCGCACCGAGAAGTACTCGGCGACAACGACCTGCCAGTCGTCGCGGCGGAAGGTCAGATCGACCACCTCGACGGTGTAGCCGGAGTGCTCCAGCGCGGTGGTGAGCACGTCCAGGGCGTACGGCGCGATCGGTGGATGAACCTTGTTCGGGTTCACCAGGGTGACCAAGCCCCTAGTCACAGGTACACCATCCATCCTTGGTTCGAGGATCGCTATGCGCGCCGGTCATGTCCCCGCCGGTGGAGGCGGGACGACGGCGCGGTCCGGGGCCACGGCGACGCCGACCACGTGCGGGGTCACCAGCGGTGGGAGCGTCTCCTCCCACCAGCGCAGGCCGAGCCGTTCGGCGCAGTCCCGCACGAACCGGTCCCCGGCGGGCCGGCCACCTGCCGCCGGAACGAGCGCGCCCGGGTCGACGGACGGCAGCTGGCGGCACGCCTGCGCCAACAACCACGCCCGCCCGGCCGCATCGTCACGGTCGGTCCCGACCGTCCAGCGGTCGCCGTCGCCGACCAGCGCACGCCACAGCCCGCTGGGATGTCGCTGGCACCGCACGACGCCCCGCGCGAGGACGTCGGGCGCGGGCCCGTCGGCACCGGCGCCGATGTCCTCCGACCACCCGTCGCCGATGTCCTCCGACCACCCGTCGGTCAGCCGGTCGGCGGCCCATCGGCACAGCGCCCGGGCCAGCGCCGCCGTGACGGTGGGGCCGACCCCGAGCACCGCCGGTCCGGGCATCGCCACCGTCGTCTCCACCGCGAGCAGGGCCGCCTCGTCGCGCGCCGCCTGCTCGGCCGACGCGACCACCACCGCGCGCTCCTCGCCCTGGGCAGCCGGGGCCGGGCGACCGGCCGGGTTGACCCACAGCCGCAGCGCCACCAGGGGTCCCTGGTCCAGCCCTCGCGGGGAACAGCTGATCAGTGGCCCGAAGCAGCGGGCGGCGGAGACCACGCCAGGGAACGGCTGCCGGCGGGCCGGCACCACCGGCGCGGCCGGGTCGGTCGCGTGCGGCGCGGCCGGGCACGACGGGTCGGGATCCACCGCGGTACGCCAGATGCTGAGCCGGGTCAGGTCGACCACCACCCCCTCGGCCAGGCGGGCCTGGTCCCCGGCACCCACCTGCTGGAAGAGCTCCTGGGCGATCACCGCCGCACCGACCGCGGTGGGAACGTGCCCGAGGCTCGCGTTCTCGGGCAGTCCGACGGCCGGATGGACCAGCCGACGCCAGGCGCACCGGACGCAGGCCAGCCCGGAGCCGGGGACCTGGCCCTTGAGCAGCATCGCCTGCCCACGTACGACGCCCACCCACGCCGGGGCCCCGGCCCGGTCGAGGAAACGCCACGCGGCGTCGAGCTCCGCGGCGGAGAACAGGCCCACGAGACGCATCCGGTCGGCCGGCGGGCCGGCCGGCCCCCGCAACCGGACCGACAACCCGGCGGCCCGGTGGTCGTCGACGAGTTCCCGCAGTTCTGCGGTCGGCTCGGCGTCACGCAGGACGATGTCGCCGAAGCCCGTCTCGATCATGGCGGCGGCGATGAGCGAGGCGCGTTCCGACGGCCCCGCGACGGACACCGGGCAGCTGCGGACCCGGGCCAGCGCGGCCGCCGGGTCCGGGACGACGTGCCGGAGGTACTCGATCTGCTGGCCGAACGCCCGGGTCACGGGCGAGTCCTCGGTCAGCTCGTCGATGCGGTGCCGCCGCACCACCTGGCGCTCCTCCAGAACTCCGATCAGCTTGCGGACGTACGTGGCCTGTTCCGGCCGGAGCGCCCCGAACAGGTGCTCGGCCGGGATCCCGCGGTCCAGCAACGGGGCGATCCGCTCCACCCACCGGGCCACCGCCGAGCCGCGCAGGGTGAAGGAGCCGTCGGTGGTCCGAACCCACACCCCGTCGCGCACCGATACGTAGTAGGCATCCGCCCGCAGGCGCAGCAGCGTGTTCGTCATGAGTCGCCTCCGCCGCCCGTGGCCACCGGGTGCGTGCTGCTCTCCAGGTAGAGCGCCCGCCGGTACTGCCCGATCCCGACCAGCAGCAGGGAGGTGAGCCCTCGCGCCGCCAGGCCCAGGGCGTCGTCCAGCGGACCGGTGACGAAGCCGAGCACCGGGTGCGCCGACAGCCCGTCCCTGGTCGCGGCCACCGACAGCCGTTGGGCGAGCAGGCCGGCGAGCAGGTGCTGTGCCCGGTAGGCGAGGGCACCGCCCGGGCCGCGGTGGACGTCCGCCGCGCCGACCATGATGACGATCAGGGGCACCTGGGCGAAGTTCATGTAGGACCCGAACAGGCACTGCTGCACGAGGGCGCCCCAGTCGCCCCCGGCGGTGCGGGTGAGCCCGCGGCCGTCGCCGTGCAGCAGGTACGCACCGGCCGACAGCCCGGTGACCGACCGGGCGATCAGCAGGCACCGGGGGTGGGCGGGAACGCCGGCGGATTCGGTGGGGACCGCCCCGTCCAGCGGGGCGAGCACCTCGGCGCACCAGGTCGCCACCGCTGCGATGCTCACCGGGGAGCCCCGGTACTGCTCGCCGAGAGCCGTGCGGGCCCAGGCGTCCGCGACCGTGGGGGGAGCGCTCGCCGTGGCGGGCAGTTGGGCGTCGACCGGTAGCCCGTCCAGCGGGACCGGCGGCAGGTCGATTGATTCTCCGGCCGCGGCCAGGCAGGCGGCGTGCATCCGCCGAGCCCCCGAGCGGTGGTCCGGCATCCCCATCGCCCCGCGCCACGGCAGGTCCGGCACCATCGCGGTCCGGATGCCCGTGCCCGGCGCGGGCCCGCCGCCCTCCACCGGGTCGGGCGCACCGCCGATCGGTGCGGGCCGGACGTCGAGCACGACCGGCGCCGCTTCGACGGACGGGTCCAGGCCCAGGCCACGCAGCAGGGTCGGCTCGGCACCGACCAGCGACACCCCGCAGGACCAGCCCCACCGCCGGGCCGTCAGCGCGAACTGGCCCACCACCGTGCCGCTGTCCAGTGCGGCCAGCCGGTAGGAGAAGTCCCCGTACTTGAAGTAGTTCTTCCACAGGGGAATCGTGAGGACGATCCGGACGCCGCCGCCGGTCGGTGCCAGCCCCGCCGGGGGACGGCCGGCCGCAAGGCGGGCCAGGGCGTGACGATTCGCGTTGTAGTGGTAGACGCCGGCGGTCAGCTCTCCGCTTCCGTCGGTGCAGACGTAGCATTCGGCCGGATAGGTGACTCCGCCGGACGGCACCGCCCGACGGAGCTGGTAGTGGGCGTCGCGGTGCACCGGAGCAGGCTGCTCGGGGCTGCTCTTGGCGGTCCCCTCCGGATACCAGCGGACGCCGGCCACCCCGTAGCTGGCCTGGAGAAACGCGCCCAGCCAAGTCAGCTGTCCCGCCCGCGCCACCGTCATCGCCTGCTGCGCCCCGCCCCGGACGAGCCGGCGCGGCAGGGGCGGCAGGTCGATCTGTTCCGCCGTCTCGTACCAACGGAACGGGCTGGGGATGTTCTGCCAGTCGATCTGCCACGAATCCCCGTAGATGTCGTCGAAGCTGCCACGCAGCCGATGGACGAAGGCATCCACCTCGTCCCGGTCGAACGGCCGTACGCCCGGCTTTCCCGCACCGGTCGCCATCACCGGACCTCGGTGCCCGGCTGGACCGAGCGGATCAGCTCCGCCGCGTCCAGCCCGAACTCCTCCTCGAAGCTGCGCGCCACGAGGTAACACAGCGTGTACCGATCGGACAGGAGGAAGCCGAGCCGGAACAGATGCCAGTGGCCGTACGCCTGGGCGACCCGGGACGCCTGGAACCGGCGGTCCTCTCTGATCATTCCCTGGTAGTACGGGTTGTCGGCGATGGCACGGTGGATGCCCGCCACCGGCGGCTCGGGTGCGTCGGCGAGCCACGGCAGGTCAGGTCGGCGGTACAGCCCGTCCGGCGCCGGCGTCAGCTTGCTGAAGTCGTCCTTGCGCGGCGTCGCGTAGAGATAGAACCTGCCCTCGTCGAAGCCCTTCTGGACGGCGGGCAGGTGCGACCGCAGGCTGTTCATGTACCGCAGGGTGGGCTCGGGCAGGCCGTCGAGGTTCCCGTCCGGCTCCCGCATGATCTCCATGAGCCGGCGCAGGCGCGGGCGTAGGGCGTCCCGGTTGAGTTCGTACCGCCTGACGTGCCGCTCGCGGGCCTTCTCGGGGTCGCGGATCAGCAGCATGTACCCCTCGAAGGTGGCCAGGTACGACAGATAGCCGGCCCGGTAGCCGAACCGGCTCACGCTCTCGGGCAGCCGGGTCGCCAGAAAGGCGCCGCTGCACGCCAGCATGTCGAAGGCCAGGGCCATGCGCAGCGCCCGGTTGCCCCGGGTCTCGCGCAGCGACGCCACCGCCAGCGGGGTGGTGTCGGTCCAGAACGACTCCGCGATGTGCAGCGCCGCGGGCCCGCCGAGCCAGTCGTGCTCCTTGTTGTACGGGCGGTACTCGAACAGGTTCTCCCGGCCCGCCTCCCCCACGGCCTCGCTGATCCGGGCCCGTAGCCGCGCCTCCACGGAGGGGCTCCGGGTACGGAACTTCAACCGCAGGTAGGAGTTGCTCTCCTTGGTCTCCCGCAGGTAGAACCAGGATTCGGTCTCGCCCCGCTCGACGGACTCGTCGAGGGTGGGAGCGGCGACGTCGAGGAGGAGGTCCTCCTGGCTGGACCAGGGGACGTTGACGGTCAGGTCGCCGAACTTGTCTGTGGTCACGGTTACTCAGCTCCTGTTCCCGCCGCCAGCCCGGACAGCTCGGGGACATCGGCGCCGCGATCGGTAGCCGCGCGGTGCGCCAGATACGCCACGAAACACTCCCCCTGGGGGCGAACGTTCATGCGGTTGTTCGTCGTGTGCAGGTACTGGCTGACCAGGGCGGCCAGGGCCACGAAGGGCGGCGCGGAGGGCTCGACCTCGGCCGGCCACACCTCGCGCCGTTCGACGAGCGGGCGGAGCCGGCCGACAGCGTCCGCGATCAGGTCCTCCCACCGGCGGCCGAGGCCCCTGCCGAGAGGCCGGCCGCGCTCCAGGTCGCCGAGCATGCGCCGGTAGGTGTCGCGCTGGGCGTCGTACTGGTGCGCCCAGGCCCCGATCAGGGCCGGGTCCGGCACGTACGAGCGCCACCGCTCGTGGTAGTGGCGGAAGAAGACCGGGCGCTGCGCCTCGGTCAGCCCCAGTGCGCGGGTGGCCAGCAACAGGAACTGCATCGCCACGCCGAGCCGGGCCCGGCCCTCGCCCACCCGCTGGACCACCTCGCCGGCCAGCAGGGTGCTGGTGTCGAAGACGTCCTCGGCGACCGCGACGCCCCGCGGGCCGCCGTACTTGGCCAGCTCGGGCCGGTACTCGATCCACCGCAGCGTGTTGGGGGGCTCGGCCTCCAGCACGTCCGTGCCCACGCCGTGCTCCAACTCGTTGAGCCGGTGCAGCGCGGTCGCCAGCCGGCCCTGGTCGGTGTCCGTGGCACCGGGGTGCTCCGCCAGATACTCGGCGACGCGTCGCTCGATCTCCGCACGCACCTGATCCCGGTGCGCGGGCAGGGTCCGGGTCCGGACCCGCACATGCGGTCCCCGTTCCCAGTGACGCAGGTAGAACTGGCGCTGCGTCAACCCACGGCGCCGCAGCTCGGCGAGCATCGGCAGCAGCAACTCGGTCAACAGTCGGTCCGCGTCGTCGTGATAGAAGACGTGACACGACAACCACACCGGTGCGGTAGTCACCCTGCCTCCGACGTCGTCTCGATGGTGAACTCGGTGACGTGCCCGCCCGGGTCGCCCGCCCGGCCGGTCGCCACCTCGGGCAGACACTCCTGAAAGGTCAGTTCGGTGGTGCCGCGCCGCAGTGTCCGCAGCCACGAACTCACGCTGGTCACGCTGGCGAAGTCGACGAGTGCGGGCTTGCGCTCACCGGAGGTGGGGAACTTCTGCAGCCGCTGGCTCCAGCTCTCCTGCTCGTCGTTGGTCCGCGGCACGAGTGGGTCGGGCACGGTCATGCTGCGGCAGAACACCTGCTCCGGCAGCCCGACGTCGGCCCGCCAGCGGCGTACGGCCCGGTGCGTGTCGAGCCGGCTGAGGCCGTTCAGATCGGGCAACTCGGACACCGGGACCTTCCAGGCCCGCCGCGCCAGCACCACGTCGTCCAGCCGTACCCGCGGATAGCGGCGGATGCCGCTGCGCTCCGGCCGACGCTGGTCCACCCGGTCCCACCAGGCGATGTTCGCCAGCGCGCCGGTGCCGAAGAAGTTGAGGAAGCGGTAGAACTGGGGGGCGAGGTCGTTGAGCAGGAAGTTCAGCGGGACCAGCCGCAGCGCCGGGCCGCTCCGGCCGTGCCGCAGGCGCAGCCGGCCAGCCGGCACGTCGACCTCCGCCCAGCACTCCTCCAGCGAGATGCCGGCGTCACCGCCCCACCGCTCCGGCGTGCCGCAGGGGTAGCGCAGGTGGCGGTCGAGCAGGGGCGGATGGATGTTGGAGTTGATGCCGAGCACCGCGCACAGGTCGGTCAACGGGGCGTCCGGGTCGTCGTGCCGCGCGATGTCGGCACGCACCCGCCCGGTGAACCCCGCCGAGGCGGGATCGGCCAGCTCGTACGCCCCGCAGAACCGGGAGATGGCCCGCGCGTACCCCACCGAAACGTCGTTGACCACCAGGATCTGGCCGGTCTCCCGCGCCCGCTGCACCTGCCAACCGACCCGTTCCCAACGGGTCACCCAGCCCGGCAGCCCCGCCACCGCCGCCATGAGCCGCCCCCGGTCGAGCGTGCTCTCGGCCCCGTCGTGCACCGCCGCCTGGCCCAGGATCGCGTCCTGGAGCCCGCGCAGCTCCATCGGCACGGGTGCGGACAGCTCTCGCAGCCGCTGCATCAACAGGGCACGCATCTTGGGTGCGGAAAGGGCCGAGTACAGGGTCAGCAGACGGTGCGGCCCCGGGCCGAAGGCCCGGTGGACGACGTCGGCGACGATGGCCCGCACGTGCGCGTCGTCGTCGAACAGGGGGACCAGTCCGTGCAGGGTCGACAGGGCAGGCAGGTGGCGCTGCCAGTTCGCCCGGCTCTCCCGGCGCGGCTGGGTCGTCACCAGATCCTCGTAGATCAGGCTCCGTGCCGCCTCCATCGGCGGGAGCGGCACGTCGCACAGTTCCGCCAGCTCGGCGACGCAGGTCCGTACGTCGGCGAGGGCCGCTTCCCGCTGCTCGGCGCCCATCGCGCCGAAGCCGGTCTCGATGTCGCACAGCCGACCGACGACCGTGCGCAGCCGAGGATCACCATCCGGCGGCAGCAGGCGGGTGAGCCGGTCCATCGGTGCCGGCTCCTGTTCGCCGACGCCGAGATCCGCTGCCAGCACCCCCGACTCGACCAGTTCCTCGACGCCGGCCCGCAGGGCGGAGGAGTCGACGCCGGACCGCTCGGCGCAGCGCGTGTGCAGCTCGGGCACGCTGATCGGTTGGTCGGCGGGCAGCTCGAGGACGGCGGTGAGCAGGGCGTCGTCGTCGGCCCGGACGATCCGCTCGGCGCTGGCCGGCTGGTCGGTGCCGTCCCGCCCCCGGACGAGCAGGGCCACGCCGCCCCGGGCCCGCGCCACGACCGGGGCGCGGCGGAGCACCACCGCGTGCCGCAGGTCGGGGTGCCGGCACAGGGTGCGCTCGACCCAGTCGACGAGTTGGCGGGGCAACCGGCACACCGACCGCAGCGGGCCGGGCGTCGTCGTCCCCTCGGCCGCGTCGGCATCCGGGGCATCGGTGAACACCACGGGTCGGGTGTGCACGAGCCGGCCGAACGGGGAGGGTTTCAGCGCGCTTCGCGAGATCAGGTTGACGAGGGTCGCCTCGGTGGTCCGGGACCGCTTGTCGTTGGCGTCGCCGGCCGCGACGTCCCGGGCGAAGCGACGGATGTTCTGCGCTACGTTCGCCCCGGTGAGCTGGGCGCTCATCACGATCCCCGGATCCACGCCGAGTTCGGCGAGGACCGCCTGCTCGGCGCGCCGCGCCTGCTCGTACTCCTCGGCGAGTCCGCTGGCCACCTCGGCTCGGCAGGCGTGCAGGGCCCGTAGCCGGCGCGCCCCGTCGATCTCCCCGGTCGCGTCGGGAAGTGCGGCCAGCTCGGCGAGCTGTTCCTCGGTGAGGTCCGCGCCGCGGTGCAACAGGCGGCGGATGTCGAGGGTGCGTCTGCGCTGTTCCCGGTCGGTGAGGCGGGGCACCACCGCGGTGAGGGCCTCCGCCACCTGGCGGGACTCGGCACGCCAACGGGCGTCCAACGCGTCGGCCTCGTCCATCCGGTGCGCCAACCGGTGCGACGACAGCCCGGCGATCGCCGCCGCAGGCAGCGAGCACACCCGCGCGACCCCGTAGCTCGCGAGCAGGTGCCGGGCCGCGGCTCGGGGCGGGGCGGTTTCCTTCCCGGGCGGCGCCGCGGGCGATCTCTCGACGCTCGTGGGCAGCGCCGCCGGCAATGCGGTGTCGGGCGTCGTCGCCGACCGGTCGGAGCGGTTCTGCGCGGCGGCCGGCACCCCGCCGGCGGCCGTCGGGGCCTCGGGTGCAGGGGCGGACGCCGTCGGGACGGTCGCGCGGCGGCGTTCGTGGAAGACCGTGCGTTCCTGATCGATCCGGGCGCTGAACTCCTCGACAGCGGCAACGAACGAACGGGGACAGTCCCGGGGGACGAGATGCCCTGCGCCCGCAACGACCGCGACGTCGGCCCCGGACTGCGCCGCCGGCTGGACGGCGAGCCGCTCGGCCTCCAGCAACGCACCGTTGACCAGCAGGACGGGCAGGTCGAGGTGTTCGAGGTCGGTCCGGTCCGGCACGCGGAGCAGTCCTCGCCGCAGTTCCCCAGCGGTGGCGCTGATCAGCCGGGGCCACTTCTCACCATGCAACTGGGTGAAGTAGGCCCGGCTCGGCTGCTGCTCACGCGCCATCCGGGTGAAGGCGGTCAACCAGCGTTCGAGCGCGTCGGGCGCCATGGTGAACGAGTAGCCCGAGATCACCAGCCCGTGCACCGCCCCGGCCGCCTTCTCGGCGGCCCGGAACGCGACGGCTGCTCCCAGGTAGGAGACCCCCACGAGCAGCGGTCGTTCCCGCTGGGCGTGGACGAGCGCACAGAGATCGTCGACGGCGACGGCCGTCTGGTCCGTGGCCGCCTCGTGACGAGGTCCGTGCCCGGGGAGGTTGAACGGCACCACAGGGTGGCCCCACCACGGGGCACAGTCGCCGAAATGCGCTTCGGGCGTGCCGAGCAGCCCGTGCACCAGCACGACAGGTCGCATCGGGATGTCCTCCCAGGAACACGGATCGACGGCTCACTACGGGGGAACGGCGCAGGTGTCTCGAATCAGACAGGCGCCAGCACCCAGGGCCCTTCAGGTGGGCGCCGAGCCCGCCCGCGGCCCGGCCTTGCGGCACGGCCGTTGCCGGACCGGACCGGCGGGCGGGCTCGGCCTCAGTGACTAGGTCACGAGGAGCAGCTGCAGGTGCAGATGCAGGTCGTGCAGGACGCCGAGGCGATCATCGTCTCGGTCAGGTCGTGCGTGTCGAGCATCGACTCGTCCAGGTAGTCGCTGATCTCCAGCGTGTCGATGTCCAGACCGGTCAGCTCCTCGACACCGAGCTCGGTCTGGGGGTCCACAGAAATGCTCATGGCATTGACCCTTCGGTAATGTGGGATTCATCCGAAGCCCACGACTGATAACTGTCCTCGACTCTGCAGAGATGCCAGTCGGCCTGGCGGGTGAGATAGCGCCTCATCAGGCGTCACGCGTCGACTGGGGTACCGGTCGCCTACGACCTCCCGAGGACTCGACCGATGTTACAGGCTGATCACAGGGCGTGTCTACATCGTCTCGACAACCCTCGTGAACCGCTCGTAGATCACCACTTAGAACCTAGCCGCGCCTTGACTCTCATCAATCCCATGCTAGGCTCCACAGCGGGATCAAGTCGATTGTGTCAGCTTTCGCACGACAACCAGCGGAGCCTCGGTCCCCAATATCTAGACACCTTCGCTGAGACTGACATCAGTTCCGAGCAAGCCGGCTCAGCATCTCCTGCCATTCCCATGGCCAGGGGTCGACAGGCTTTATTTCACGCTCATGGGGGAATGGTGCAGATGCGCGTCCATCATATTCCGATTCCGGCCGGATCAGCGCTGGCCGCCTTCCGGGACGAGGCCCCCCATGTCAACGCCGAGGCGGTGGCGGTGACGCTTCCCGCAGGCGCGGCGGTCGATCCCCAGGAACTGGCAAGGATCGCGATGACCCGCCCCAGCGATACCCCCGACGCCCTGTTGCCGCTGGTAGATGCATGGATCAAGGTCCAGCGGATCATCCTGCGGCCCTTCGGGGTCAGCCCGAACACGATGAACCGCAAGAAGCCCCAGGAACGCCCGGTGGTGGGCAACCGCCTCGGGCCGTACCAGGTACTCGCGGTTGATGGACACGAGGTGCTGATCGGGGACCGCGACCGCTTCATCCACCACCGGATGTCCTTCATCGTGACCGACTCGAAAGCAATTCTCGGAGTCGTGCTGCGCAGCTTGAATCGGGGCGGCGACTTCTACTGGGCGATGGTCCGCAAGCACCAGACCCGCATTCTGGAGCAAACACTCACGCGCAGCCTGCAACGAGTTCTCGACGGGCAGCACGAGCAGAGCGGGCAGCACGAGCAGAGACCGAAGGCGAATTGACGTCTCCAAGAAGGCCGTTTCCGAGCGGAGAATAGCTGAGCCCGAGGGAGCGATGAAACAGACAAGCATGACCGCGCACTGGATAGCTGTCGCCCGCGCCGCCGAGACACTCCGCCCAGACCCACTGTTCGTCGATTCCTTGGCGGTCGAATTCGTATCCCGCGCCGACCCCGCCCTGTTGGCCGATCTGCGCGACAATCCGACGCCCCGTTTCGACGTACTCGCGGTGCGGACGAGATTCTTCGACGACTTCCTGTCCGCCGCCGTCGGCAACGGGCTGCGGCAAGCGGTGATCGTCGCCGCGGGAATGGACAGCCGGGCCTATCGACTCGATCTCCCCACCGATCTGCGGCTGTTCGAGATCGACCTGCCCGACCTCCAGGCCGGCAAGGAAGCGCTCCTGACGGACCTCGGCCTGACCAGTCCCCGCTGTCGTCGACACGTCGTCGCCGCGGACGTGACCGGCGACTGGTCCTCCCGGCTGCGCCTCGCCGGCTTCGACCCGAGCGCACCGACGGCCTGGCTGATCGAGGGTTTCCTCTACTACCTCACGAACGAGCAGGTCGAGGGCGTGATCAGCACGGTTTCACAGATGTCGGCCGAGGGCAGCGTCCTGGGCCTGGAACACGTCAACACGGATCTCTACCGGGCCCCCTGGATGCGGCAGTGGCTGGCGGACATGCGCCGGGAGGGCCGGCCCTGGCAGTCGGGAGTGGACGATCCGGAAGCCTGGTTGGCCCGGCACGGTTTTCGGCCACAGGTCCGCGAACCGGCCGACCTTCCGGAGGCGACGGGACGGCGCGTTCCGAAGACCCCGCCGAGACCGACGCCGGGAGCCGCCCGAACCTGGCTGATAACAGCGGAGCGTATCCGTAAGGAAACTCTGAGAGATCGGGATTCCGACGTCCGACCGGAGGGAGTTCGAACGTGAGTGCCGAGTCCGCGCCTCGCGCCGAAAGATTCCTAGGGATGGTTCGGGGCCTCTCCGAGTCGTGCGCGCGCCGCGCGGCCAAGTACGACGAGTCCGCGGAATTCCCCTACGAGAGCTTCGACGCCTTGCGGAAGTCCGGATATCTCGGCCTGACCGTGCCCGTGGAGTTGGGCGGTCTGGGCGGGGATCTGCGGGACCTGGTCGTCACCCAGGAACGGCTGGCGGCCGGCTGCGCCTCCACCGCCCTCACGGTGAACATGCACCTCTCCATGGCCGGACAGCTCGCGCGCAACTGGCGTACCACGCCGAACGATGCCGCCGAACGGATGCTGCGCGACATCGCCGTCGGCGACGTCGTCCTCGGCGGGGCCACGGCGGAACCGGGACATCCGCTGGTCCGCAGCACGGGCAGCCGGGCGTCGCGGGTCGACGGTGGCTTCGTGGTCTCCGGCCTCAAGACCTTCGGCACCGGATCTGCCGTCATGACCCACATGACCTCGATGGCCGTGCACGAGGAGCATCCCGGGGGGCCACGGCTGCTGGTGTTCCGGATACCCATCGACGCGGCGGGCGTGGAGATCCTCGCCGGCACCTGGAACACCTCCGGCATGCGGGCCACCCGCAGCGAGAACATCGCCCTGCGGGATGTCTTCGTGCCCGACGAGGCGGTCCTCCTGGCCTTCCCCGTCGGCAGCCTGGACGGCAGCCTGCTGCAGAACCTGTGGGGTTGGTCGATGCCGACCTTCGGCGCCGTCTACCTCGGTGTGGCCGTGGGTGCCTTCGAGCACTGCCTCGCCGACGTCCGCAGACGCGGGTGGGAGGCACGGCCCTTCGTCCGGACCACGATCACCGAGTGCACGCTGCTCGTCGAGTCGGCCCGGGCGGTCCTGCGGCAGACCGCCGAGGAGGTGATGGGCAACGACCTGTGGACCCGGATGACGATCCAACAGGGGATGTCGCGGGTGGTCCTGGCCAAGGTGCTCGCCACGAACCACGCCGTAGCGGTCGTCGACCGGGTGGTCCAACTCGTCGGCTCGGCCGCGTTGCGCGCCGGTTCCGTCTACGACCGGGCGCTGCGTGATGTCCGGGCCGGAACGATGCACCCCTACAGCAACGCCGACGCGCACGAGCTGATCAGTGCGACCTGCCTCGGCATCCAGGTCGCCGAGGAGCACCCGCCCCTCCGGCCGGCGCTGGCCGACCCCTCCGACCCTCTGACGACCTCCTGAGAAAGCAGCGTGCAGACATGGACAGGGCCACCGTCACCGAACTCGTCGGCCATGTGCTGGCGGCGTTCAACGAACGAGACCTCAGCCGCCTCGACCAGTGCATAGCACCGGACTACCAGCACCCGAACCCGGCGCGGGCCCGTGGTCGGCAGGGCATGCGCGACGCGGTGGCCGACTGGTTGGCCAACGTCGAGAACACCCGCCTCGACCTCGACGACCTGCTCGTCGACGGCGACCGCGTCGCGGCCCGGATGACGTTCAGCGGCCGGCAGGTGGGCGAGGTGCTCGGCATTCCGCCGAGCGGCCGCGAGTTCTCGGTCAGCGTGCTGGACATCTTCGTGGTGCGCGACGGCATGTTCGTCGAGCACTGGGACCTGATGGACCGCTTCGCCCTCCAGCAGCAGCTCCACCCGACCGACGTGAAGGCCGATGCGACGCACCGACCGTGACCGACCGTCCCGGTCCAGGGGAGGCACGAGGTGACCGAAACGCAGTTGCTCCTTCGCGGCGACGTCTACTACCTGCCGGTGCGCGACGGGGTGTGGCTCCGGACCACCGAGGGGTCGTTCGTACTACGGGGACGCGGCGTCGCCGCCTGGCTGGCCCGTCTCGGGCCACTGTTCGACCGTGGGGTGGCACCTGAGCAGCTGTTCGACTCGCTGGCCCCGGCGCAGGCCCGGTACCTCCGCGACCTGGTCGATCTGTTGGAGCAGCGGCAGGTCCTGCGCAGGGAGCCGCCCGGCGCGCGGGCCGGCACCCCGGGTGAAACCAGGCGGCCCCGAGCCGAGGGGCACCACGTCGATCGGGCGGCGGCGGGGATCGTGGTGGCCGGACCCGAGGAGTACGCGGTCCTCCTGGCCGGCGCGCTGGCACAGGCCGGGTTCCGCGACGTCGTGGTACCTGCCGAACCGGATCGCCCCACGGCAGCCGAACTCGCCGGTCGCCATCTGGTCGGGCTGTTTCCCGCCGAGCAGGCGGACCCGGCACTGGTCCTGGGCGACCGGGTGGCCGCTGAGGGCATCGGCACCTGGCTGGGGCTGACCCGGGGCCGCGCCCTGCTGCTCAAGGGCCACCTGACCGGCTATCCGTCGGCGTGCCCCCGGTGTGCCTGGCGACGGTTGGCCCACCGGTCGGTCGCGCTACCGGCCGGCGACGGGATCGGCACCGCCGCACCACTGGCCGCCGGGGTGCTGGGCCAGGAGATGACCCGGGTCCTCGTCGACGGCGACACCCGACCGCTGACCGAGGCCGCTGTGGTCGACCTGGACACGCTCCGGATCTGGCGGTCGGCCGTGGACGTCGACCCCACCTGCCCGGCGGCCGGCCGGCACCACCGGGCCGGTCCGCTCACGCCGCGTGCCGCACCGTTCCCCGACCTGGTCTACGCCGCCCGCTGCTTCGGGCCACTCGCCTCCTGCTCTCCCGAAGGGCTGCCGCAGCTGCCGCTGACCACGCTCCGGCTGGTGCCCAACCCGTTGGGGCGAGCGGAGCCGACCGTGCGCCGGGACGGGCCCCTCGTGGTGGCGGAGACGATGGCGGAGGCCCGGGCCGAGTCGCTGTCGCTGGCCGTGGAGCGGCACCTGCCCGCCGCGCCGGGGGCCGCGGTCGGCGTCGGGGCAGACACCACCCGGGCGACGGCCCGCGCCCTCACCCGCTGGGCCGACACCCGGCTCACCGACGGCTGGTCCGACCGCGTCGTGGACCAGCCGTCGGCGGCGCGGAACCGGCTGGGCAGCCTCGCCGGCCACCTGCCGCCGGTGCGGCACCAGGCGCACCCCAGCGGGATGTGGCGAGCGTGGGCTCCCGGCGGGACGCCCCTGACCGCTCTCGACCCCGGGCAGGCCGAGCAGCGGGCGCTGCTGGCGGCGCTCGCCCGTCGACAGCATCCCGGGTGGGTCGGCGAGATCGTGCCCGGCGCACCGCCGTACACCGGCGAGCACCTCCAGCGGCACACGGCGGCGCTCGGCCTGTGGACGCGGCCGGTTCCCCTGCCGGCCCTGGTCTCCACGCACCTGGTCGGCGTCGAGGTCGGAAGGGACGGTGGGCGGCCATGAGCACGATGACGGAACACCCCATGCCGGGCAGGGCTGCGGGCCTGCGGGCCGCCATCACCCTGCTCGCCGATGATCTCGTTCGGCTGGTCGGCCCGGGCGCGGTTGCGCAGCCCGGGTCGGATCCCCGGCTCGCGGTGCTGGTCGACCTTTCCTGGGACGCCGACCTGCGGACGCTGCCCCGGCAACAGGCGCCGCTGCTGCCCGTGTACGGCTGCCGGGGACGACTGGTGGTGGGCCCGCTGGTGGAGCCCGGCCGGCCGAACTGCCCGCACTGCCTCGCGCTGCGGGTGCGGATGGCCAACCAGCCGGTGGGGGCGACGACCGACGCGGAGACCGCGTGGCGTCCGTTGTCCGGCCGCCGGGACGAGCCGGACTGGCCAGCCACCACCGGATACGTCGTCGCCGCCCTGTTGCGGGCGGAGGCGCAGCGGCTGGCCGCCGGCGAACCACCCCTCAGCCGCGACGCGGCCTTCGTGCTCGACGACGGTGGCCTGGCCGGTGACTGGCATCCGGCCATCGCCCACACGCTGTGCCGGGCACCGCACTGCGTGGCGACGGCGACCCCGATCCCGCCGCCGCTGCCGGACCTCGGCACGGCGCTGCCCGCCACCGGCCCGACCTCGACCCGGCGGTTCCCGGTCACCGAGCTCGCCGACCGGCTGGAGTCCGAGTACGTCGACTCGTGGTCGGGCATCACCCGGGCCCCGAGCCTCGCGGGTGACGCCGCCCTGCCGTCCACACAGGTCAAGGTGCCCACCAGGTGGGGTTTCGAGGAGATCGCCATCGGGCGGGCCGACGACTACGTCACGGCGCGGGCCGGTGCCGTGCTGGAGGGCCTGGAACGCTACGCGGGCTGGCACTGCGGTGGACGGAACCCGGCCCGGTTCGCCGCCTTCGCCGACCTCACCGCCGCCGTCGACCCCCGCACGCTGCTGTTGCACGAGGACGACGCCTACGACCAGCCCGGGTTCGAGTACGCGCGGTTCGACCCGCACACCCGGACCGGCTGGGCGACTGCCCACTCCGTCCTGACCGGTCGGGCCGTCCACCTGCCCTTCCATGTCGCCTACTACGGGGCGACCCAGCGACCCGAGACCGGGCCGGCGTTCGTCTACGAGAACTCCAACGGCTGCGCGCTGGGCAGCGGGGTGGAGGAGGCACTCCTCGCGGCGCTCCTGGAGATCGCCGAGCGGGACGCGTTCCTGACCGCCTGGTACTCGCGTAGCCCGCTGCCCGAGATCGACCTGGGCCAGGTGGCGGAGGCCGACGCCGCCGCGCTCCGCGGCCTGCGCCACCACACCGGGCGGGAACTACGTGCCTTCCAGGCCGTCGGCCTGTTCGGGGTGCCGGTGGTGCTGCTCGTCTCGCTGGCCGACGACCCCGCCCTGCCGGCCACCCTGGTCACGGCCGGCTGCGCCCTGACCGTGTCCCGCGCCCTGCGTGGCGCCGTCCAGGAGATGGCGGCGGCGGCACCGGCGATCACCGTGCTGTACCGGCAGCAGCGGCCCTCCGAGGAGGCCCTGGCCCGTCCAGCGCTGGTCCGGCACATGACCGACCACGCGCTGGTCGCCGGCCTTCCGGAGGCGCGCGGACGGTTCGACTTCCTGCTCGCTCCCGCGAACCGACCCGCCCCGGTACGGGCGCCGCATCTACCCCGCGGGGACGTCGCCGCGGACCTGGCGGCGATGCTCGACGTGGCCCGGGCCGACGGCCAGGAGGTGTTCGTCGTCGACCACACGACCAGCGAACTGCACCGGGCGGGCCTGCGGTGCGTCAAGGCGGTCGTCCCGGGTGCCGCGCCGATGACGTTCGGGCATCTGCACCGCCGGATGCCGACGGACGCGGCGATCGCACGCTTCCGGCTCCGTAACGGGGCCGGTCCCACCCTCACGGCAGGCGAGGAGGTCCGGCATGAGCCACATCCGTTCCCCTGAGGCGGCCACTCCGCCGGGGATCAGTCCCCTGCCCGGCGGCCTCGGCTGGGTGGTCGCGGACCGGGAGGCCGCAGTCGGTCTGCTCAGCGACGACCGGCTGGGGGTGGTGGAGTCCACGGCGGTGATGGCGTCGCTGACTCACGGCCTGGCCGACGACGTACGCCCGATGGCGGAGGAGCTCGGGGCGTTCGCCGAACGGATCATGCTCCAGGCGTCGCCCGAGCGGCACGCCGGGCTCCGCCGCGCCTTCGGGCGGTTCTTCACCGCCGACGCCGTCGAGGCGATGGTGCCGGCCCTGCGCGCCCTGGCCGACCGGGTGGTCGGGAGGTTCGCCGCCGCGGGCGGTGGCGAATTCATGACGGCGGTCGCCTTCCGGTACGCCATCGAATGCGGTGCCCACCTGCTGGGCCTGTCGCCCGAGGAGTTCCACCGACTGCACAAGTTGAGCCAGCGCCTCGCGCTGGTCGCCTACGCCGCGCGGCTGCCGGACCCGGCGGCGGCGGTCACCGAGGGGCACGCCGCGCTGGCCGAGATCCGCCGGTCGCTCCGCCGGGCCCGACCCCAGGCACCACCCGGGAGCGTGCTGGGCGCCTGGAACGCCGGCTGGACGGGCGGGCTCGCGGAGGAGGACTTCGAGGCCAACATCGTCATGCTGGTCCAAGCCTCGCTGGAGACCGTGGCCGGCATGCTGGGCAACGCGGCGACATTCATCCTCGGCTCCCCCGCAGCGTCCGACCCGGCGCACCGGGAGGCCATGCTCGACGAGGCCCTGCGCAGTGAACCGCCGCTGAAGACCCTGGAGCGGGTCGCCCACGCGCCGATCACGTTCGGCGACCTGCACGTCCGGGCGGGTCAGATCATCAGTGTCCGGGTAGCCGAGGCGAACCGGCCCGACGACCGGGTAGCGGGGCGGGCGGTGCTCTCCTTCGGCTGGGGCGCCTACCGGTGCCTGGGTGCCCGGCTGGCCCGCTACCAGGCCATCGAGCTGTTCGACGCCCTGCACCGGACGGCACCCGGCGCGGTGCTCGTCGACGACGAGATCGAGCGCATCCGGCACATCAGGTTCAACATGCCGCGGCGGCTGATGGTGCGCTGCCCCGCCGCCGAGCCCGAGCCGGATCTGGCCCGGATGCTCACGGAGAGCCTCGCGGAGCATGACCTCGACCGCCCGCTCAGCTCCGTCGAGCGGGTCATGGCGGCGGCGACGCTGGAGCAGAACGGCCACACCGTTCCCGACCACGCCACCGCTCCTACGACGATCAGGGGGTGGCTGGCGTGGGCGACGACGCACCGTGGCTGAGGCCCGTCGCCGAGCTGCTCGCCCGGTCCGATCACGGGGTGGTCGACGAGAGCGGCCGGGTTCCCTGGCGGGACATCGTGGGACGGGCGAGGGACCTCGCCGCCGAGCTGCCCCGGACGGCGCACGGCTGGGTGGTGCCCGCCGACTGCACGGTCCGCTCCCTGGTCGGGCTCCTGGCGATCGGGCTGGCCACGCCCTCGCCCCGTTGGGTGCTCGGTGACCCGGCCCGATGGGGCGTCGGGCGGGCCCTCCACGATGTCGCCTGGGCGGCGGGGGCGCACTCCGCACCGCCGGACGAGGTCCGGGGGCCGACGTACGCCACGGCCACCTCGGGGAGCACCGGCAGGCCCCGGCTGCTCTTCGGCCGCCCGCACGCGCTGCACGAGGCGGTCCGCCTCTACGTCGAGGGGATGCCCGAGTACGGGCAGGCGGAGGTGTTCGCCGCGTGTTCCGGCCTGGACTTCGCGGCGGCGTTCTACGTCGTCATGTTGCCGGCGCTGCTGCGGGGCCGGGACCTGCTGCTGTTCCGACCGCATCAGTGGGCGCTGGCCGGGCGGCACCTCGCCGACCGGCCCGGCATCTGCCTGGCCCCGCCGGCGCTCGCCACGCTGACCGCCGGTGCCGCCCCGGCCGGGGCGCGCTACGACCGGACCACGTTCGTTCCGGCCGGGGGTGGCCTCACCCCGGACCGGGCCCGACGGATCTCGGTAGGGCTGCCCGGCTGCCGATTCCTGACGATGCTGGGCTCGACGGAGACCGGTCTGCTCACCGTGCGCCGCGAGGTGGACGCGACCGGAAACCTCGGCGCGCCGTTGCCGGGCAAGCAGGTCTGGCTGGAGGATGTCGGACCCGACGGGGTCGGCATGCTCTGGACCCGGGGACCCGACACGCGGTTCGCCGCCGTCGGTGGCGAGTTGCGCGCCCGGCCCGATGGCGCGGTGAGCGCCGGCGACCTCGTACGGCCCGCTCCTGATGGCACCGGTTACCTGCTGGAGGGCCGGGTCGACGACCTGATCAAGGTCGACGGGGTGACCGTGTACCCGGCGAGCGTCGCCGCCGCGGTGCAGGCCCTCCCGGGCGTCACCGACGCCCGGGTCTCCGTGGACCGTTCCGGCCCGGTCGACCGCATCACGGTCCTCGCCGTCGGCGACGTCACCGAGGAACTGGTCCGTTCGGCCTGCGCCGGCCTGCCCAGCCCCGTGGTGCCGGCGCGGGTGCTGATCCGGGCCTCGACCGAGGCCGCCTTCAACGACCGAGGGAAGGCCCTGCTGTGACCTCAGCGACCGAGCACCCGGCGCCGGCCGACAAGCGGGCGGCGGTGGCGGCCCATGTGCTACGCCGGCCGGCGGTGCTCTACGAACAGCTGCGCCGGCAGGGCGGTCTCGTGTGGAGCGACTCCGGCGGATGTTGGCTCGTCGTCGGCTACGAGCCGGCCCGGATGGTGCTGCGTGACGAACGGTTCCGGATGCCCGGGGCGGATCCCACCTCCGAGTGGGGCGCCGGCGCCCGGCACGGCGACTTCGTCCGGAGCCTGCTGTTGTCGGCGGAGGGCGCCGACCACGACCGGATGCGCCGTACCCTCGGCCCGGCCTTCTCGCCCCGGGCCGTACGGTCCCGGCGGGAGACGGTCGAGGCGACGATCGACAGGTTGCTCGCCGACATCGGCCCGGACGGCCGGCTCGACGGCGTGGCGGCGATCAGCGGCCGGCTGCCCGTCGCCGTCGTCGGTGACCTGGTCGGCGTGCCGGGGCCGGAGCGGGACCACGCGAGCGAGCTCTGCCGGACGATCAGTCAGGGTGGTGGCCTGGTCAACGGCCCCGCCACCGAAAGCGCCGTCCGCAGCGCCCTCACCGCGCTCGACGAGCTGACCGTCCTGGTCCGGCAATGGCTCACCGAGCCCACCCCGGACTCGGTGCTCGCCGCCATCCGGGCCGCCGCAGGAACCTCGCTCGCCCTGTCCGAGACCGAGACGGTAGCCAACGTCTTCAGCCTCTACCTCGCCGGGCACGACACCTCCCGCAACATGATCAGCGCGCTGCTGCTGCGCCTGGCCACCGCACCGGAGTTGCTGGACGGCCTGCGCGACGGACGGCTCACCGCCGAGGCGGAGGTGGAACGGGTGCTGCTCACCGAGTCCCCCCTGACCTTCACCGCGCGGGTGGCGGTGCGGGACGTCGAGGTGGCCGGCCAACTGATCAGGCGCGGCGACCGGTTGCGGGTGATGCTGGGCGCCGCCAACCACGAACTGGTCACCACCGACCAGCCCGCCGGGCCGCTCGCCGGCGTCGCGTTCGGGGAGGGACGACACGTCTGCCTGGGCGCGCACGTCGCCCGGCTGGAGGGGGTCGCCCTGCTCACCGTCCTGGCCCGGCGCTGGTCCACGGTGCGCGTCGCCGGCGCTCCGCGCTGGACGCCCCACTTCCTGCACCGGGGTCTGGAGCGGCTACCTCTGGAGGCGACATGGTGTTAGGCCGGGCACCCGCCCCGACCGGCGTACGGGTCGGGCCGGTGATGGTCCGTCGCCGCTGCCGGATGGGCCCACAGCTCCTGCGGGACCTCACCGACGAACGGGTCTGGGCGGCGGCGGCGCGGACCGCCGAGGCCGAGGACGCCTGCTGCTCGCGGGGCGCGGCGGCGGCGGACGTCATCGGTGCCTTCGTGCCGCTGGCGGCACCGGCCGAGCGGCGTCGCCTGCTCCGCGCCAGGCGGGACGCCTACAACGGTCGTGTGCTGACGACCCTGGCCGGGGACATGCTCGATGTCGGAGCGGTCGCCGCGTACGAACGGGCGCGCTCGGAGCTCGACCGGCGGCGGGCCGAGCTGCGGACGGCCCTGGAGGAGTTGGACCGCACCACCCGGGCGACCATCCACGACCGCCTCACCGAACCGGACTTCGCCGCCTCGGTCGAGCTCTCGGTGCCCGGTCTGCTGGCGGAGATCCGCCGCAGCGGGCGTCGGCACCGGCCGGGGTCGGCCCGTGAGCGGCGGCGTCTGCTCACCGTGTTCCGGCTGCTCCAGCGCGCCGCCACCAAACCGTCGCCGTTCGCCCGGCTCGCCGAGGCCGCGCTGCTCGTCGCCGGGGCCGGCCGACGGCCACCCGACCGGCACGTGCGGGTCGACCGGCGGGCACTCGACTGGGTCCAGCACTGGGTTCGTGGCCCGGGCCTGCGGTCGGTGGCACCGGACCAGGTGTGGGTGACGACGAATCCCACCGTCACCGTCGACGAGCCGGCCCCGGGCCGGGTGAGCTGGCTGATGACCGGCGGACCGGCGGACGACCTGCGGAGCGCGGCCTGCCCCGACCAGCTGGCCCACCTGCTGCGCCGGCTGCGCTCCCCGCACCGGCTCTGCGACCTCTCCCCCGACGGCACCGTCCCGCGGCAGCTCTCCGCGCTCCTCCGCAGTGGGCTCCTCGAGGTGGGACTGCGTCCGCCCGGGCACGGACGGCAGGTCCTCGACGGCGTGCTGTCGGCGCTGCCGGCCACGACCGACGGCGGCACCGGCGAGCTGCGCGCGGCACTGCGCCTGCTGCGCGACATCGAGGCGGACCCCTCTCCCGCGCCGGGTGCGCTGACCGCCCCCGCCCGGGTGGGCCTCGACCGACTCGCCGCGGCCTGCGGGGTCGGCACCGGGGGAGCGGACCGCCTGCTGGTCACCGAGGACCTCGTACGGGTCGTGGACGAACCCGCCCCACCCCTCGACAAGGAGGTGCTGGCAGACCTCGGACGGGTCCAGCTGATCGCACCACTGCTCGCCCCCGAGCTGCCCTTCCAGCTTGCCGGCATGCTGTGTTTCCGGGAGCGGTTCGGCACCGGATCCGTTCCGCTCCTGACCGCGTACCGGTGGTTCGTCGAGTCCGGCCGCGCCGCGGCGGACACGATGATCGCCGAGTCGACTCATCCGCTGCTGCGCCGCGCGCTGGGGCTCCGCGCCGACCTGACCGACCGGCTGCGGACGCTCGTGGCCCGCGCACCGCAGGCCGACGAGGTCCGACTCGACGGCGCGGAGCTCGACCGCGTCGCCGCCGCCCTGCCCGACGAGCTGCCGGACTGGTCCTGCGCGGCGTGGCCGGTGCAGCTCGCCGGCGACCGCATCGTGCTCAACGGCCTCGGTTGCGGGTACGGTCGGTTCGCCGCCCGGATCGCCGCCGGCCTGGTCGACGCACCGGTCGGACTGCTGCGGGAGTGGGCCGGCACGGCGGACGTCGCGGAGCCGGACGCGCTGGCGGTGGACGTCACGGCACGGTTCGGCGCGACCGCCAACGAGCGGCCCCGGCTGCTGCCGTACAGCCTGGCCTTTCCCGGGCATGCCCTCGAGTGCGACCCGGAGGCCCGGATCGACCCGGGCGACTGCACGGTTCGGGTCGACGAGGAGCGCGGCAGGCTTCTGTTGCACAGCCCCGCGCTGCCGGGACGGGCGCTGCTCCCGGTCCCCCAGAACGCCACGCTGACGGCGCTGGCGCCACCGTTCTTCCGGTGGCTGCGCAGGCTTGGCCCGGCGACGGGCAGCACGCTGGCGTTCTGGGACCATGTCGACGGCAGCCTCGGCGCGGACGCCCCCGGGCTCCGCCACTATCCGCGGCTGGTCCTCGGCCGGCTCGTGCTGGCCCGCCGGACGTGGAAGGTGCCGCAGGCGGCGCTCCCCGGTGGGGCCGACGACGACGCCGCCAGGATGGTGGCCTGGCACCGGTGGTGCGCCGAGACCGGGGTGCCCCGGCGGTCCTTCGTCCGGGCGGTCACGCTGCCCGACCCGTGGGACGTCGTCCGGGGCCGCGCGTCCAGCGAGTGGGTGGGCCAGGCCCGGTCGCGGTCGGGCGGCGCCGTGCGCAAGCCCGTGTACGTGGACCTCGCCCAGCCGAAGTGTTGGCCGGAGGGGATCGCCGCCGTGCTGACCTTCGCCGAGCCGTTGCCCGACCCGGCCGCGCCGGATCCCGGGACACACCCGACGGAGTACGTGATCGAGACGTCCCAGTCCCCACGGCGGAGGAGCAGGGTATGAACGAATCGTCCACCCTCGACGTGGAACCGGTCACCGCGGACCGGAACGTGAAGAGGTACTTCGCCGGCACGCACCGCACCCGGCATCCGGCGGACACCTGGCGGCTCGCCGAGCGGCTCTTCACGCGCTGCGGCCTGACCCGGGTGGCCGACGTGACCGGCCTCGACGTCATCGGCATCCCGGTGTGGGTCGCCGTCCGGCCGATGGCCCGTACGCTCAGCGTCAGCCAGGGCAAGGGCGCCACCGACCTGGCCGCCAAGGTCTCGGCCGCGATGGAGGCCATCGAGCTGTGGCACGCCGAGGAGCTGCCGGCGACGACGCCGGGGCCGGTGGGCGTGGCCGCCTCGTCCCTGCGCCTGCCGTACGACGTCATGTCCCTGCAACGCGCCGCCCGGAGCCTGCTCACGCCGGACGTCCCGCTGGACTGGGTGCCTGCCCGGGTGGTCGGCGAGGAGCGGGAGACGGTGGTGCCGCTCGCCTGCGTGGCCATCTCGTCCCTGGCCGCACCGGCGTGGTCCGTGCCGCTGTTGCGGGTCTCCAGCAACGGCCTGGCCAGCGGAAACTGCCCGGCGGAGGCGGCCCTGCACGGGCTGTTCGAACTCATCGAGCGGGACTGCACGTACGACCTCGGCGACCGGCCCGTGTCCACCCGGACGCACATCGACCCCGAGACGGTGACGGACCCGGACTGCCACCGCTTGATCGGGCAGATCACCTCCGCCGGGGCGTGGCTGGAGCTCGTCGACAACACCCGCGACCCCGCCTTCCCCTGCTTCGTCGCCTATCTGTGGTCCCCCGAGGACCCGTCGATCTATTCGGGGTCCGGCTGCCACACCGACCCGGCGACGGCCCTCTCCCGCGCGGTCACCGAGGCCGCGCAGAGCCGGTTGACGGTCATCAACGGCACCCGGGACGACGTCCGGGGCAGCCTCTACCGCTCGCACCGCTGGGACACGCATCGGCCGGTCACCCCACCCGACCGGCTCCGTTCGTGGGACCAGACGCTGGCCGCGTTGCGAGTCCGGCGTTTCGGCTCCGTCGACGAGGAGTACCGGTGGTGCTCGCGGCAGGTCCGCCTGCGAACCGGCCAGCCCGTGCTGGAGGTGCCGTTGTCCCCGTCCGACGAGCCGCTGTCCGTGGTCCGGGTCATCGCTCCCGGGCTGCGGTTCGGCACCGGCGACGAATGCCCCAGGCCCGTTCGACCGGAGGAATCCTGATCACGATGGCGACCCATGTCTTCGCCGGCCCCACCATCGACGCCGACGACATCCGCCGGATCGTGCCCGACGCGGTGCCGCACCCGCCGGTGCGCCACGGCGACCTGCTGCGGCTCCGGCCCGGGCCGGCGGACACCGTCCTGATCCTGGACGGGCTCTTCTTCCAGGCGCCCGCCGTCCGGCACAAGGAGATCCTGCATCTGGTCCGCGAGGGGGTGCGGGTCGTCGGCGCCAGCAGCATGGGCGCGCTGCGCGCCGCCGAACTGCACCCCTATGGCGTCGTCGGCGTCGGCCAGGTCTTCCAGTGGTACGCGGACGGCACGGTCGTCGCGGACGACGAGGTCGCCGTCGCCCACCTCGACACCGACGACGGCCACGCGCAGCTCTCCGACGCCCTGGTCTCGATCCGGTACGGCCTCCTGTCGGCCATCGGCGAGGCACTCGACCAGGACGAGGCCGACGGCCTGCTGGCGCTGGTCCGCGACCTGCCGTTCCCCCGCCGAAGCTGGTCGGCCCTCTGGCGGCTGGCCGAGCACGGCGGCCTGGCGGCTGCCGCCCGCCGGATGCGCGGGTGGCTCGACGCGCACCCGGACCAGCGGGACGTCAAGCGGCTCGATGCGGTGCGGGCCCTGCACCTGGTACACGACGGGACCCCGGTGGACGCGGCGCCGGTCGACGTCGCGCGCTACGCCACCCTCGACACGGTCTACCTCGCGGACTGGCGCTGGGAGAACGAGGGCACCGAACTCGGCGGCCGGGTCGTGACCGACTACCACGCGCTGGGGTTCCTCCGGCTCTTCCTGCCGGCGTATCCCTCGCTGCACCGCCGGGCGACGCTCGACGCGATCGCCCGGGACGGGGCTCCGGAGGGCAGCGGCGACGCCGGGGCCACGCTCGTCGAGCGGGCACTCGAGGCGGCCCGGGCCCGCAGGGTGTTGGGCTCCGACGACGGGCCGACGACCGGCATGCGCGAATGGTTGTCGGCGGAGGAACAGGCCAGCCTCCCCGATCGGGAACTCGCCGTCCGGGCCCTGGTGCGTTCCTTCCGGACCGAACCCGGCGTCCGCACCGGGCACCGCGTCCCGTCCCTGCTGGCGGCGCAGCCGGCCCTGCTGCGGCTGGCCCGGACCTGCGCCGCCGCCGCAGGTGCCCTCAACGAGACGGCCATGCGGCGCAACAGCGGATTCCAGGTCGAACACATCCGTCATGACCTGGTCGAAACCTTCTTCCGGGACCGCTGGGGCTGCCCCGACCTGGAGATCGCCTGCTGCGACCGGGGGCTGACCGGGCTGGCGCAGCTGCACGAGCTCGGCCGGTACTTCCTGCTCCTGGCGCGCTCCGGCAAGCTGCCGGAGGAGACGCTGAACGCGGTGCCGGGCTGGCCGGACGGGCACCGGACGCCGGGAGACCCGGCCGGTCCCTCCGTTCCCGCCCCTGCCACGAACGCCCTTCCCGGGCCCGCCACGAACGGACGTTGAGATCGCCATGTGTGGAATCACCGGATGGATCGACTTCGGGCGCGACCTACGCACCGCGAGCGCCGCGATCGCGTCGATGACCGCCACGATGTCCTGCCGGGGGCCGGACGCCGAGGGCACCTGGATCGGCCCGCACGCCGCGCTCGGGCACCGGCGGCTCGCCGTCATCGACCTGGAGAACGGCACGCAGCCCATGCTCGACGACCCGGACCGCGACCCGACGGCCGTCATCACCTACAGCGGCGAGGTCTACAACTTCCAGGAGCTACGTGACGAGCTCGCGGCCCGCGGGCACCGCTTCCGGACCCGCAGTGACACCGAGGTCGTCCTGCGGGGCTACCTGGAGTGGGGCGAGGGGCTGCCCGAACGGCTGGTCGGCATGTTCGCGTTCGCCGTCTGGGACAACCGCGACCAGCGGCTCCTTCTTGTCCGGGACCGGCTGGGGGTCAAGCCGCTCTACTACTACCCCACGCCCCGGGGAGTGCTCTTCGGCTCCGAACCGAAGGCCATCCTCGCCCATCCCGAGGCCCGCGCCCAGCTCGGCACCACCGGGCTACGGGAACTCATGACCTGGGTGAACACGCCCGGCCAGGCGATCTTCGAGGGGATGCGGTCGGTCCTGCCCGGTCACGTGCTGAGGTTCGACCGGACGAGCACGTCGGAGACGGCCTACTGGCGCCTGCCCGCGACGGCGCACCAGGACGACCGGGCGACGACCGTCGAGACGGTACGGCGGTTGCTGAGGCGGGCCGTCGCGGGACAGACCGTGGCCGACGTGCCGCTCTGCTCGCTGCTGTCCGGCGGACTCGACTCCAGCACCGTCACCGCGTACGCAGCGGAGGCGCTGGCCGAGCGGGGGGAGGGCCCGCTGCGGTCCTTCGCCGTCGGCTTCTCCCGCCCCGGCATCCCTGGCCAGGACCCGGCCGAGGACGCGTCGTTCGCCGCCAAGCTCGCCGCCACCGTCGGGACCGCCCACGAGACCATCACGCTCAATGCCGCCGACCTGACCGATCCGGCCGCGCGCCTCGCGGTGCTCCGCGCCCGCGACCTGCCGCTCGGGCTGGCCGACATGGACACCTCGCTCTACCTGCTGTTCCGGACGGTGCGCCGGCACTCGACCGTCGCCCTGTCCGGCGAGGGCGCGGACGAGCTCTTCGGCGGGTACCCGTGGTTCCACGACCACGGTGCCACGACTGCGGACACGTTCCCCTGGATGCACCACAGCGCACCCATCGACGTCAGCGGGCCGTCGTTCCTCGACCCGGACCTGCCCCGCCGGCTGGCACTCGACGACTACCGGGCCGACCGGTACGCCGAGGCGGTGCGCGAGGTCCCGGCGCTCGACGGGGAGAACGAGCTCGACGCGCGCATGCGCCGGGTGTCCCACCTGTTCCTCACCCGGTTCATGCCGATGCTGCTGGAACGCAAGGACCGGATGAGCATGGCCGTCGGGTTGGAGGTCCGGGTGCCGTTCTGCGACCACCGGCTCGTCGAGTACGTGTTCAACGTGCCCTGGTCGACGAAGTCCTTCGACGGGAGGGAGAAGAGTCTGCTCCGCGCTGCGGTGGCCGGAACCGTGCCGGGCTTCGTGCTGGACCGCCGGAAGACCCCGTATCCGGCCATCGTGGATCCGGCGTACGACCAGGCGATGCGGCAGAAGCTCGGTGACCTGATGGCGGATTCGAACGCGCCGGTCCGGCCCCTGATGGAACAGTCCAGCGCCCGCGCGGCCTATGCCCTGGTCGAGCAGGCGGAGCCGAGTCAGCTCCAGTTCCTCCGGCTGGGTTTCGAGTCCCTGTTGCGGATCAACGACTGGATGCGCGAATACCGCGTCGAGCTGCTCTGAGGCTTTCCGGAGGCGACGCCCCGCCAGCAGACCCGACCGAAGGAGGACGACATGCCCCAGCCCCGGTTCTGGAAGTTCGACGGCACGCAGACGACGATCTCGGTGCGGACCTGGGACCACGAGGATCCCCGTTACGTAGCCATCGTGGTGCACGGCTACCCGGAGCACGCCGGCCGTTACGCCGACGTCGCCAGCCGGCTCGTCGCGCACGGCGCTGCCGTGTACGGCCCCGACCACATGGGGTTCGGGCTGTCCGACGGCGAACGCGCCTACGTCAAGGACCTTGAGGACATCGTCACGGATGTGCGCACCGTGGCCGAGCAGGCACACGCCGACCACCCCGGAAAGCCGCAGATCGTCATCGGCCACTCGGTCGGTGGCCTCGTCGCCGCCCGGTACGCCCAGCGTTACCCGGACGCCGCGACGGCTCTCGTGCTCGTGGCACCGGTCCTCGGCACCTGGCAGACCGCGACGATGCTGCTCTCGTTCGAGGAGTTCCCGACACAGGTGCACGACATCGGGCCGATGCTGTCCAGGGACGGCCAGGTGGGCGCGGACTTCAACGACGACCTGCTGGTCTGGCACGGCCCCTTCCGCCGGGTGACCCTCGAAGCCATCGCCCGAACGTTGACGGTGGCCAACGACGCCGGTTCCCTCGGCCCGCTGCCGACCCTGTGGTTGCACGGTGACGAGGATGCTCTGGTGCGCCTGGACGACACCCGGCAGGGGATCGAGCTGATCGGCGGCGAGGAGCTGCACCAGCGGCGATATCGCGGGGCCTACCACGACCTGTTCCACGAGACGAACCGGGAGCAGGTCTTCCGCGACATGATCGGCTTCATCGACCAGTTCGTCCCCGAGCCGGACGGACGATGATCGCGCAGGCGGACGCGTCGGTGGCGGCCGTGTGGTGGCTGGTTACCACCGCGTGGTGGCGGTCCCAGCCGGCGTTGGGCTCGGCGTGGAACGGGCTCGGCGTTGGCGACGCTGACCACCGTGCGTCGGCGGCCGCCACGGCGATGCTGTGGGTGGCCGAGGGTGTCGCCGCCGTGGCCCCGCACCGTGCCCGGCGCGTTCGCGCATCCGGCCCTGGGCCGGGTCGGCCCGCACGTCAGGTACTGCGGGTTCTGACTACTCCCGCCAGCCGTCGGGGTTGTTGAACGACTCCCGGGAGATGCCCGACCCGGTGCGCGGCCAGTCGCCGAACCGCTTGTCGTGCAGGTGCGCGAAGAGGTAGCAGAGGCTCTCGCACTCGGCGTCGGTGACCGCCAGGGCGGGGTTGGCCCGCACCGCCTCGTAGAACTCGCGGCCGAGGGCGACGATGTGGCCCCGGGCGTAGAGGAAGCCGTCGTCGGAGC
Organism: Micromonospora sp. WMMD712; assembly: GCF_029581295.1. NCBI lineage: Bacteria > Bacillati > Actinomycetota > Actinomycetes > Micromonosporales > Micromonosporaceae > Micromonospora > Micromonospora sp. WMMD712. Next base: position 4,912,095 of record NZ_CP120743.1, on the reverse strand, counting down.
CGTCGGTGACGGCGTGGATGTCGGCGCGGTCGAGGTCGTAGAGCTTCCGCTCGACCACCCGGTCCAGGGCGGTCAGCTCCTCGCTCGACAGGTCGGTGGCGAGGGCACAGAGCTGTTCGACGAACGGGCTCAACCACTCGTCGAGGGCGTCCGGGTCGACGTCGTCGGCCGCCGGGTCCCGCTCCCGCAGGGCCCGGCGCAGCGCCGCCGGCTCGGGGCCCAGCCGCTCCCACGCGGCCTCCACCATGGCCCAGAACCGGGCCTCGTCCTCGACACCTGGCAGCTTCGCGACGCCGTCCACCGAAACACTCATGGGCCGCAGGCTAGCGGTAGGCCCCGACATCCTGTCCGGCCACCGGCGGCGGAGCGGTCACCGGCGGCGGAGCGGTCACCGGCGGCGGGCCAGCAGGTCGGCCACGGTGGCCGGCGAGTACACCCGGCCACGGGCGAGCACCGCCACGACCAGCGGGGCGAGCACCGCGACCAGGCCGAGCAGCGCGGTCTGCTGGTCGGCCGACACCGGCAGCCCGAAGGCGACCAGCAGGCTGAGCACGGCGGCACCGGCGGCGGTGACCCCGCCGACGGTCAGCAGCGGCTCGGAGGCCGCCGACGCGTGCGCGGGAACGGGGACGGGAACGGACTCGGGCATGGCGGGCCTCCTGCGGGCTCCGTCGCGGACAGTGTCGATCGTTCATTCGGTCACGCAGGCGACGATGCGCTGCGCGCCTCCGGCGGTGACGACTGTGACGACCTGCACCGTCGTACCCTCGGGGCACCAGGGCCCCGGCGGGCCGCTCGGGCCGACCGGCCCGGCCTCGCCCTGCGGCCCCCGCTCCCCCGGCGGGCCCGCCTCGCCCCTGGGCCCCTCCGGGCCGGACGCCCCCGGTGGGCCGGCCGGACCACCCGGACCACCCGGGCCGCTCGGACCAGCCGGACCAGCCGGACCGACCGGGCCGCTCGGGCCGGCGGGGCCGGACGGCCCCGGCGGGCCCTGGTCACCGCGTGGCCCCGGCGGGCCGGTGGGACCGCCGGCGCCGTCGAGGCCGGGGACCCCCGGTGGCCCCGGCGGACCGGCCGGGCCGGGATCCCCGGGTACGCCCTTCAGGTCCTCCGGGTCGACGACGCACGTCCCGCCGAGCTGCCGGACCTGCTGGCACAGTTGCTCGGCGCCGGACAGGGCGGTGGCCGCGCGGTGCTGCTGCTGCACGGTCTGCCGTCCCATCGACGCCGCCCACCAGCCGATCGTGGCGGCGATGAGGGCGGTGGCCGCCACGGCGACCACCGCGCGGCGGCGGCCGAGGCGGTTCATCCGTAGTCGTAGCTGAAGGGTCTCGTCGGTCACGCATCACCGCCTGGCTCGTGCGGACGCAGTCTCGTCAGTTCCCGCAGCAGGGAGTCGGCATGGTCCTCGGCCGCCCGCCGGGCGGACCGCGCCTCGTCCACGGCCTGCTGGAGGGTGTCGAGCCGGGCCTCGGCGGCCGAGCGGCGCACCTCCGCCTCGTCGGCGCGCCGCTCGGCCCGGTCGATGGCCTCCTGGTACTCCCTGCGGTCGGCCCGGTTCGCGTTGAGGAGGTACAGGACGACCATGACGAGCAACCCGCCGGCTCCGACCGCGCCGAGACCACCGGGCGGGACGAGAGTCGCCAGGTCCACACGACGTCAGCTCGACAGCCGGGCGGTCAACTCGTCGACGACCTTGCGGGCCATGTCCTGCGGCACCGCCGCCGCGATGGCCGCCGGGGTGAGGCCGGCGGTCGCCAGCGCCTCGCCGAGCCGCTGCGGGGACAGGCCGGCGAGCACCCCGGCGATGATGGCGGGCTCGTCCGTCCAGTCCTTGCCCTGCAGGGTGGTGACCCCGGCGACGACGCCGTCGAGGCGGGCCATCAGGTAGTCGAGCTTGGCGACGATGCTGTTGCTGGCCGCCGCCGGTCCGGCGCCGTCGGGGTCGACGACCCGGCCCATGCTGCTCCCGCCGTAGAACGTGCCTAGGTAGACCTGGTGGATCTCGTTCTCGGCCTTCTCGCTCATGTCGTCCTCCGGTGCAGGTGGGGTGATCAGTCCGATTTCGGTCAGGTAGCGGCGGAACAGCGGGGTCTGGTCCCGGCCCGCCTTGGTCGAGTCGCGGAAGAAGCTGAAGTGGGTGTGCCAGAGGTGGGAACTGTCCCCGGTGCTGCGCTTGCCCAGCCGGTCCCACCGCTTGACCGTCTTGCCGTCGGGGGAATAGATGATCTCTCTGAGGTCCCGCGTGTCGGCCGTGCCGGCGGTGCACTGCCGCACGCACCAGACCGAGAACGAACGCAGGTCGTGGGTGCTCCCGCCGGACTTCACGCTGAAGCCGCCGACGTCCAGACCGGACGCGTCGAGGGTCAGCCCCGAACTGTCCCGGGTGGACTCCACCACGGAATAGTCACCGGGCACCACGCGGTCGGAGCCGCAGTGGTAGCCGCCCCGGTGGGAGGCGTCGCCCACGATGCCGACCTCGGCAGGTTCCAGATCCTGTGGGCGTGAGGTAGTGGGGTCGAGGTCCAGGTGGGCCAGGAGCAGGCTGCGGACAGCCATCAGGTTCGCCGGGGCCCGGGTCATGGGCGCTCCCTTCGGGAGATGGGGAGCCGGGCCAGATGACTACCGAGTGCGATACCCTCCGTTAGGCACAAGCCCGACCAAGTGGTGCACAACGGCGGGCATTTGACCCAAGAGTAACTAGGTCATCACGCTTTCACCAGGGCAAACGCCCCACCTTCGGATAGTGCGACCCAAGCCGACCGCCCGGACGCCCGGTCACCGCCCGTGTCGGCGACAGGGCGGCATCAGCCGGACCCGCTTGGAGACCTTGTCGTAGACGATCTCGTCGGAGCCGTCGTCCCGGCGGCCGGGACGCCGCCCCTAGGCCGACGTCGCCGGCGGACGCCGCCGCCTCCAGGCGTAAGCGAGGGCGAGGGCGACCAGGCCCAGGAGGGCGAGAGCGCCCGCGACGGCCACGCACACGGCGAGCCGGCGTTCGGCCGCCGCGACGTTCGCCGCGTGCTGCCGCAGCAGCTCGGGCGTCGGGTCCTGGTAGGGCAGCGACATCCCGGCCACCTGGAGCAGGGGCAGGCACGGCAGCAGGCAGGCGGCGAGGAGCAGCAGAATCCCGACCGACAGGGCCAGGCGCGCACGCGACATCGCGCCAGACTCCCACAGTCCGGCCCTCACGGGCGGGGGTGGCCGTGGTTGCCCCGTGGGCTGCGCCGGCCGGCGAGGTACTGCTCCAGGGTCTCCCGGCGGGCGCGAATGCGTCGCTCCTGTTCCAGCAGGTCGTCGCGGACCCGCTGGGCCTGGAGCAGCACGTCGGCACAGGCGACCTGGCCGCCGTCGGCGGTGACGCAGGGCATGATGTCGCGCAGGATCTGCGAGGAGAGCCCCGCGGCGAGGAGGTCCTGGATGAACTCCACCTTCTCGATCGCCTCGGGCCCGTAGTCGCGGTATCCGTTGGGGAGGCGCTCGCTGCGGATGAGCCCCTGCTCCTCGTAGTAGCGCAGGGCCCGGGTGCTGGCCCCGGTGGCGTGGCTGAGCTCTCCGATACGCACCGGTTCGTCGCCCCCTCCGGCCGCCGACGTCGACTTGACCTTCACGCTGACGTCAACGTCTAGGTTAGCCGCATGACCACGACATCCGACATGAAGGGCCGCTCCGCCCTCATCACCGGCGGATCGAGCGGCATCGGCGCGGCGATCGCGGAGCAGCTCGCCGGGCACGGGGCAGACCTGGTGCTGGTGGCCCGCGACGCCGAGCGGTTGGCGAAGACCGCCGCCGGCCTGCGCGAGCGACACGGCGTCGCCGTGCTGAGCGTCCCCCTCGCCCTCGACGAACACGACGCTCCCGTCCGCCTCATGAGGACCGTGCAGGAGGCCGGCATCGAGGTGGAGCTGCTGGTCAACAACGCCGGCATGAGTTCGCTGGCCACGGTGGCGGACAGCGACCCCGCCACGCTGCGTCGACTGGTGGACCTCAACGTCGGAGCCCTGACCGAGTTGACCACGCTCGTGGTGACCGGGATGGTCCAGCGGGGGCACGGTTCGGTCATCAACGTCGCCAGCACCGGGGCCTACACGCCGGCACCCGTCCTGGCCGCCTACGCGGCGTCGAAGGCCTACGTCCTCTCGTTCACCCAGGCACTGTGGGCCGAGACCAGGGCCAGCGGCGTCCGGGTGGTGGCGGTGAGCCCGGGGCCGACCCGGACACCGATGAACCCCCGGCCGGGCGGCGGGAAGCGCCAGCCGGCCCAGGTCGCCCGCACCGCGCTCGCCGCCCTGGAGGGAACCGGACCTGCCGTGGTCGACGGGCGGCGCAACACGGTGACGGCGTTCATGATCCGCATGGTGCCGCCACGATTCATGACCATGCTCGCGCTGCGGATGATGGCGCGCGGCCGCTGACCTCACCTCGTCGCCGTCGCACCGACCGGGCCCCCCACGCACGGGAGGCCCGACAAGCAAGGCCCTGACCAGCGTTGAGCTGGCCAGGGCCTCCTGGAGCCGCCTGACGGAATCGAACCGTCGACCTACGCTTACCGAAAGTCACGGGCCGAAGCTTGTCATGAGTGGTCAGATGTTGGCACTGAACTGCTCAAACTAGGTCAGCCACTGGTCAAAGGTTGTCACTGACGGTCGACATTCCGCAGGAGTTTTCGGGGGGTAAAACGGGGGCAACATGTCCGGCACCGGCCCATGACCGGCTTACCGCCGACACGTCATCCAACCTCACCCGGAACACGAGACGCGGCCTATCACCACGCCCGGGCAGCTGCAACGGATTGAGCCGGTACTCCTGAGGACTCCTTCAGCTGCGCCTCGATCGACCAGGATCATCCACGGGTCCCCGTGTGTGAGGCAGCCTTCAGGTCGACGGGCGCCCGGCTTCCCTGCCGCTGCCGCGAGCGCCTGCGGAGGGCGCGGCCCGCAAGGCAGACGGCGCGGCCGATGGACATGAGGCAGGAAAGGTAGTCGGCGAGATCGGCCCACTCGGACAGGAAGCTCATCATGTCCTTCACGCTGACCGGGTGGCGTCCCGGCTATGTCTCCGCCCACTCCCATCGGAAACCGATCACGGTCTGCTCGATGTAGGGGAGGCACATGCAGGCCTGCCCGGAACGCTCGAGCGGCACGATCCGCTCCTGCACCGGGCCACCCAGCATGTGGTCCGACCAGACTGAGAACCACAGGCGTGCCGGTCGCGCCTGCGGCGTGAAGTGCACCGCGACGGTGACGTTCGATGTACGGCCACGGGCCGGCCGGCGGACCTCGGTAACGCCGTTGCCGGGCTCGTACCGGCTCGTGTATTCCAGGGCCGCGCGGTCGCCCTTGCGTAGCGTCTGATCGAGCACGATGTCGTCCGAAATCAGGCCGCCGCCGTACTCGTAGTGACGGCCGATCCGACCGCCATGCGTGACGCTAATCTCGGTCACCGACGGTTCGTGGTTGAACAGGTAACTGTCTACGCCGTCCTCCCTGGCCTCGATGCACTGCACGGTTCGCCGTAATGACAGGTTGCGTTGGTCGTCCACGTAGTAGCGCTCGAACAGGGCCATCGTGCGGTGCCACTGCTGGCGGGCCATCCCGCGCGGTGCAGTCACCGTCTGCGCCACCCCGTCGGCGCCGAGGAAGGTCTGCCACAACTCCTTCTGGTCCTCCTCGGCCATCGCGAATGCACCGATGAAGTGCTCCAGAGTGGTCGCAGTGAGCCGTTCGCCGGAAAAGGCACGGTAGACCACGTTTTTCAGCTTGACCGGCAACGTGCGGTCGCTGTCCGGGCGGATGCCCTCGTCCCACAGGTAGAGGGCGAGAACCTTCGCGACGGCCCGCTGGTTGATCTCCCCACGCTGGCGGTCGCCGTGCACACGCCAGGCCCGGACATAGGTCTGCTGGCTGCGCAGCAGCTGTTGCAGCAGCTCGCCCGTCGCGGCCGCCCGTCGCCGCTGGCCGTTGGTGTCCATTCGGCCCTCCTTCCGGGGACGTACTGGGGACGTAAGGGTGATGTCGTCCGGATGCGACCTGTAGTCACCTGTACACAGCAGACGGTCACTGCTTGATCAATTCAGAAAGGCGGCCATGGCTCGTTGTCATTCGGAAGGAGGATTGCGATGAGTGCAATCGGCCCTATCCATCCCGATGCAGCCACACGACCAAGGCAATCAACTCCGTGGTGCGGCATCGAACGGCGCCCGCCGTGCCCGGATCCAGTGCCAGTTCGTCGTCGGGACGAAGCAGGCTCACCAATTGTTCGACGTGCAGCAGCAATCCGGCGGCTCCGTTGGACGGCCAGGCATTGAATTTTTCCTCCGAGGAGAAGACCGGCACGATCCGCGAACCCCCATGAATCACCGAGGCGACGTGGATGCGTGTGCGATCGCCAGTCGTCTCGCCGCCTCGAACGGGCAGCACTACCCGCCGCACCGTCAGATTCGATGCCGAATGAATAGACGAGTTGCTCGGGCTGCTCATGACCGAACCATAACAACCGATCGTTACGAGAGGAAGCCGCGAAAATGAGTTACCTCAAGGTCGACATCGCCCAGGCCAAGCAGATTGCGACCGACCTGAAGCAGAATGCCGAGGCTCGGGTCTCCGACCTGGCCAGCCTGGGTTCCAAGGTCAATCCGGCGAACGTCTGGGAGGGTGAGGCGTCTCGCGCGTACCAGGACAAGTACGACCAGTGGAAGGCCGCCGAGCAGCGGCTCATCGACGCGCTGCGCGAGCTCGGAGTAGTTGTCGACAAGATCATCACTAACTTCGACGAGGTCAACCGGCAGGGTGCCGGCGCGCTCAGCTAGGCAGCCAGGCACATGCGGATCGAGGTAGACCCAGAGCGCCTCGGCCGCGAGGCCGAGACGCTCCGCGCGCAGCGCTCCGGCATCGACCACGCCCGCCACGAGCTGGACAGCGGCGCTGGCGGTGCGGCCGGCGGCTGCGGGCACGGCGCGGACGGCGGGCTGGCCGGCGCCCTGGGCAAGCTGCGCAACGCCTGGGGCACCGACCTGGAAAGCATTGCCCGCGATGTCGGCGCGGTCGCGGACGTCATGAAGCAGCTGGCGAAGCTCTACGGCGACACCGACACCGCCAGCGCCAAGGCTTTCGAGTAAAGAGGGAGGTGCCGGTCGTGGTGGATCTGTTCGGCGGTACCCGCCTGCCCGATGAGGGCCGACTGGCAGCCGGCGCCTCCGGTCTGCACAACGCCGCCGACGCGCTCGCCGGCCGTGCCGCACATGTGCGACGGCTGGCTGGCGCGATCGGCCCCGGCCTATGGGTTGACAACTCCAGCACCCGCGCCCGCCACCTGCTCGAGGGCATCGCGGAGGAGCTGTCAACCGGCGCCCACGCGCTGCGCGGCGCCGGCGACGCGCTCAGCCTGGCGGCCCGCCGGGTGGGCACGCATCGGCGCCGGCACCAGGAGGTCGAGGAGCGCCTGCTGCGCCTGCAACGCTCCCCGCTCGATCTCACCTCCGACCCGCAGCGCGCGGCCGAGATACTGCGGCTGACCCAGGAGCGCCGGTCCATCGAGCGTGACGTGACGATAGTGATGACGCAAGCCAGGACGGTCATCGAGCAGAGCGCGGCCCGCGCCGCCCGGCACCGGCAGCAGTCCCGCAGCGGCTTGGATGCGTTCCTGCACGCCCTCGGCTCCGGGGCGTCGTGGGTCGGCGACCGCGTGGTGGACGGCGGCAGAATCGTCGGGTCGTTCGCCCGTGGAGTGTGGGACGGCGTCTGGGAGATCGGCGAGCTGGCGTACGGGCTGGGCATGTTCAGCCAGCGGATGAGCCCCGTGTCGCCGTTCTTCAACCCCGGCGCGGCGCTGAAAGACGTCCAGGGCTTCGTGGACGGCGCGACGCGTTTCGGCGAGGCGTTCGCGGCCGACCCGGCCGGAGTGACCCGCGAGGTCGGCAAGGCGATCATCGACTGGGAGGATCTCAAAACCGACCCGGCGCACTGGGCCGGGAGCCGGGTGCCGGACATCGCGCTCACCTTGGCCACTGCGGGCGGCAGTGCCGCCGTGAAGGGCGGTACGGCGGTCAAGGCGGCGTCGAAAATCGACGGAGCGGCCATCGCCTTCGACGGCGCATTGGCGCGCAGTAAGGTCACGATGAGCATCGAGGAGCGCCTCGACAGTGGCATCGATATTCGACGATGGGAACATAAGTCGATCGCCTTGGATGCGACGAAGACGGGCCACATCATCAAGAAGCATGTGAACACCACGACCCTGTCGAATGAAGATTTCCTCGCCACCAAGACGCGGAATCTCGAAGGGGTCTTTGCCTCCGAGGCTCGAGCCAATGAACTCATTGAGGGCCATATTCGCGGCAACCTGCTGGCGCTTAAGGAGTGGATGCGCTCGAATGAACCGACGCTTGTCGACATTGTCAAGGTAGACGGTGAAGTTGGCTTGGCGAGGAAAAACGGCGTTGTTCAGGTAACGAGCTATATGAAGATCGTCTATCAGAAGTCGACGGAGGTCCCGGAAGGTTTTATCGTCGAGACGGCGTTCCCCAAGTTCAGGCAGAATCAGTAGAGGCTTAAGGCGATGAGTGAACCTTCTTACCCAAGTTACCGTTCGAGTGCCGAGATGCTGCCGGCCCAACGATTCTTTTTCATGTACTTCATGGCTGACTCATTGGACGACCAGCTCGACGTCGAAGAAGCCGTGGACGCCTACCTGCTCGGTCAGGCGGGACCCGATCCGGACGGACGCCGCCTCCTCGACGAGTTGGACGACCTTATCGCCGGTCCGCTGACTGACGATCAGATCGCTGACCGCATCGAAGTCGAATGGGATGCGGATGGAGGTCCGGGTGACGTCGGAGCAACCGCCCGCGAGTTGCTGCGGCGCATCCGAGCCCACCTGATGCGCCGAGCTGCCGAGTCGGCCTGATTGCCTCTTCGATCGAGTGGAGTCTCCGTGAGTCAGGGGGAGCAGTCCGCGCAGCTGCTGAAGCTGGCGATCACCGTCGAGGTGGAGCCGGTGCGGCAGCAGGCCGGCGGCGTCTATGTCGCCGGCCCGAAGGACCTGCCCAGGGATCTGCTGGTCGAGCTGTCGCCGGACGCCACCGTGGGTGACCTAACCGAGGCCGTGGCTGGGCACTTCAAGCTCGGCGGCATCCCTGGCCTAGGCCTCACCCGGCGGATGGTCAGTTCGGCGGATCGCAGCGACCCCCACGCGGTCGGTTTCCTGCCGGCCGGGCACGCCATCGCGGAGTGTGGTCTCTTCGACGGCGTGACGCTCACCCTGCGTCAGCGCAACGGGCTGCCCGATCTGCCGCTGGACACGATGCGTGATCCCGAGGATCTGTTCATCGTAGATGAGCGTGGCACGCACCGGGGCCGGGTGACTCGGCTGCCGCGCGGCGTCGAGGTGATGCTCGGTTCGCGTCCCAGCTCGGTCCCGCACCTGATCGTCGACGATGATGGGGTCGAGGCCGACGCTGTCATCGTCAAGAACTACAACGGGGCGACGGTCTCCTGCACGGTGCTGCGCGGCACCGGCGTGCACATCTCGGGCAACCCGGTCCGACCGGGTGACAAGTGGGAGGCGCAGCCGGGCGGCACCATTTCCTTCCGCCGGGACAACACGGACGCGGTCAGCTTCATCATCACCACGGCGGAAGGGCTGCTGCACCGGTCACCGATCGGCAAGGTACGTTTCGACCCGGCCGCGCGGCTCGGCGACCCGCAATACCGGGAGCTGTCCGAGCACGTACGCCGGATCGACGCCCAGCCGGAACCGCCCGAGGACCAGCCCTTCCCGGCCGAGCAGATCGTGGTGCCGCTGACCATCGTCGGCGTCATCTACTTCGTCACGCAGAGCCTCCTGTCGCTGCTGATCACCCCGATCGCCGCAGTCATCCCAGTGGTCATCTGGCTGCGGCAGAAGCGCATGGCGCAGCGGCGTTACGAGAAGGCACGCACCCGCTGGGTGGAGCGGCTGCAGCGGGTCACCCGCGAACTGACCGAGATGGCCGGTCTCGAGGAGGGCAACCGGAAGCAGGAGAACCCGGCGCCCGCCGAGTGGGCGCGCCGCGCGTACCGAAGGCAAGCCGGTCTTTGGGGTCGCGGCCCGAACCGGGACGACTTCCTGGCCATCGCCCTAGGTTATGGGCAGACGCCGAGCCGCTACGAGGTGAAGCTCGCCGACGGTGTCGACCTGGACGATGAGGATTTCCGCAAGACGATGGAGGTGCAGGGGCGGAAGATCTCACCTGACGCGATCCGTCCGCAGCTCTTCGACGTGCCGATCACCACTAGCCTGCGCGACCATCACGTCGGCCTGGTCGGGCCCGACGAGCTGGTGCTGCGGCATGTCCGTGCGGTGCTGCTGCAGATCGTCTGCGGCCAGCCACCGGGCGCGGTCGGCCTGGCCGCGCTGCTGCCCGGCTCGCCGGAGGTGGTGGAGAACTTCGACTGGCTGAAATGGCTGCCGCACACCGCAGCCGGTTCCACGCTGCTGCCCGCCACCCGGCTGATGACCGGCCGGGCCCGGTCGAACTCGCTGCTGGCCGGCATGCGCGACGTGCTAGTCGAGCGGCAGAAATACCGGCTCAACGAGACGCGGGAGAGCTACGCCGTGCTGCTCGTGCACGAGGCGTCCGAGGTGGACACCGCCCTACTCGGCGAGGTGATCGCGCTGTCCGACGGCCTGGTCCGGGTGCTCTGGGTGGGCAGTTCGACGGACACCGCTCCGGTGCTGGTCACCAGCCTGGTCGAGCTGCACCAGAACAAGGAGGACATCGAGGAGTCGACCGGCGTGGTGCTCTCTGGCGACCCCGCGCTGGCCGAGATCGAGTTCGCGCCCAGCCTCTTCGTACCCGCGCCGGACCGGACCGCCCGCGCGCTCGCGCCGCTCTACGACCCGCAGGCCTCCGGCGCCAATGCCGGCATCCCCCGCTCAGTCCCGCTGGGCCTGATCAGCCCGCTCTCCGGATTCGGCTACCCCGATCAGCCGCGCCCCTCGCTCGGCAAGTCGCTGTCGGCGCCGATCGGGGTAGCGCAGGACGGCGTCTTCGAGCTCGACCTGGTCGCCGACGGCCCGCACGCCCTGATCGGCGGCACCACCGGCGCCGGAAAGAGCGAGCTGCTGCAGACCTTGCTCAGCGGCCTGATCGGCCGTTACGGGCCGAACGAGGTCAACCTCTTCCTGGTCGACTTCAAGGGCGGCGCCACCTTCGCGCCGTTCCGCGCCGTGCCGCACGTCGTCGGCTACGTCAGCGACCTCGACCAGCGCAACGTCAACCGGTCGCTCGCGTTCCTGCGGGCGGAGCTACGGCGGCGCGAGCGGGCGTTCGAGGCGGCCGGTCACGCCAAGGAGTACCACGAGTATCTGAGCCGGACGCTGACTACCGGCGGTCACCCGATCCCGCGGCTGATCGTGGTCTTCGACGAGTTCGCGACGATCGTGCAGGAGTTCGAGCGCACCACCCTGCCGGCCGTCATCGACATCGCACAACGCGGCCGGTCGTGGGGCGTGCACCTGGTACTGGCCACCCAGCAGCCGACCCGCGACGTGGTGGTGCCGAAGGTGCGGGCCAACGTGAACGCGCGGATCGCGCTGCGCACTCTCAGCCCCGACGACTCGATGACAATCATCGACCGGCCGGAGGCCACCCGGATCCCGCGCGCGCTGCCGGGCCGCGCCATGGTCACCTTGGAGGGCGGCAGCCTGGTGGAGTTTCAGACCGCGTACGCGGGCGCCCGCTACATGCCGCAGAACACCGGCCGGGTACGGCTGACCCCGCTCACCATCGCGAGTACCGCGGACGCGCCGGCGGACCCGGATCCCGACGACGCCGGATTGCCGGGGGCCGAGACTCACCTGCGTCATCTCATCGGCGAGGTGATCGCACTGCGGCTGCCGTCGCCCGAGCAGTCGATCGTGATGCCGGATCCGCTTGAGGCGGCGCCGGTGCGCGTACGCCCTCGTCTCCGCGCCCTGCCCCGGCATGCCGACGGCGACGCAGAGGCTGACGGCCGCACCAGGGTGGCGATCGGCGTGGTCGACCTGCCGCACCAGCAGACCCGGCTGACGGTCGAGGCCGATCTGCGTCGCGGCGCGGTGCTCTTCACCGGGCCGAACGGCTCGGGCCTGACCACGGCGCTCCGCACGGTAGCTGAGGCGATGGCCGGGACGACCGATCCGGCGCGGCCGTTCACGGTGGTGTGCCTGGACGGCGGCGATCGCCTCACCGAAACGATCGGCGACGTCGTCTGCTGCTCCATCGCGCGCGTCGATCTGACCACCACGCTGATCGACCAGCTGTGGCTCGTCCTGCGATCCCGGATGGCGCGGGTCGCGGGTCAGGCGGTGCCGATCGGATACACCGGCCGGGCGGAGATCCTGGTGCTGATCGACGGCTTCGACGTGCTGATGCGGGCGCTGGCCGCGCCGGCCACTTCCTTCTGGTACGCGCGGCTCACCGACCTGCTCACCGCCGGCCGCCGGCACGGCATCTATTTCGCGCTGAGCTCCCGCTCCGCGCGCGATCTAGACGCCACCGCGACCGGCGCGCTGGCCTCGCGAATCGCGCTGCACGAGCACTACGACGAGGCCGGCACGCCCGCCGAGGAGCGGCTGCCCGGATTCGGCACCAACGAGAGCGGCAACCTGGTGCAGATCCTGCATCCCACCCGGGACTTCGCCCTGCGACCCCGGCCCGACCTCGACCAGGACTTGGCGAGCTTCCTGCGGTCGGACACCTGGCGAACCACCGCAGCGTGTGGAGGTGACCCAGACGCCGTGGTATTGGGCGTCGACGAGGTCAGCCGGCTGCCGGTGACGGTGCCGCTCGCCGAGGAGCACCTGCTGATCGTTGGTGGCTCGCGGTCCGGGCGATCCACCCTGCTGCACGGGATCGCCGACCAGATCGCGGGCACCACCGGTCACCGTGTCGCGCTGGTGCGGGGCAAGCCGGTGGAGGAGCCGCCGCGCGACGACATAGTGCTGTTCGGAGCCGAAGAGGTGTTCGCGCTCGGGCGGTTGCTGACCGCAGCGGAGCGGCGCGAGTTCGTCGCCGAGCGGGGGCTGGCCTGCCTGCCGGACGGGCGGCTGATCCTCCTGATCGACGACGCGCCGCTGATCGAGAAACTGGACAACGGCAGCTCGCTGGAAACGGCGCTGACCGATCTGCAGGCGCGCTCCGCCGCTCAGGTCGTCGCGGTGACCTCGGCGCAGGCGGCCGCGCGCAGCCCGCTCACCGGTGGGATGCGCACCAGCGGCTTCACTGTCTATCTTCGGCCCGGCGCGCTCACCTCGGACGTTGACGACGGCTGGCGGGTGCGCAGCGTGTCCTTCCAGCATCGCCCCGGCGCGCTCTACTCACGGCACGACGCGATCCTGCAGACCGATTTCGGCCAGCACGTCGTGCACCTGATCGGCTCGAGCGACGGGAACGCCGGATGAGCGAACGTACCCTGCTGATCATCGCTGGCGTCGGGCTCCTCGCCGCCTTCTCGGTCTACTTCGTCCGCGTGCTCGGCGATCTGGTGCTCCGGCTGGCCGGCGCGGAGCCGAAGGTGCTCCACGAGTTCCCGGTGGACCGCAACTACCACCTGGGCCTGGGCCTGTCGCTGCTGCTGTCGTCGGCGATCTCGACGGTGGCGCTCCTGATCGCCACCTCGGTGGGATTCGGTGTCAAGCCAGGCTCGGCGGCGATGGTCGCGATCGGGGCGGTGTACTTCTTCCTGATCTTCTCTATCGACCGCTGGCTGGTATCCGACCAGACGGCCGGGTACGCCTCGGAGACACGCGACCGGCTGGGCGGCAGCCTGTCGTGGACCGGCAACTTCCTGAGCGAACTGTTCAAGTTCCTGCCCCGGCTGGCCGTGGTCTTCTTCGCGTCCGCGCTGTTCGCCGACTTCATCCTGCTGGTCGTATTCGACGACGAGATCAAGGAACAGATGAAGCTGATGAGCGTGCAGGCCACGCACCAGTTCGACGCGCAGGTCGCCGCCGAGGTAGCCCGCCGGGTTGCCGAACCCAAGCGGCAGTTGACCGCAGCCGCGACCGAGAAGAAGCAGGTGCAGACGACCTTCGACAACGGGGTCAAAGCCATCAAGACCGCACGCGACGCGAAAGACAAGGCCATCGCCAAGCTCCAGGCAAACGGCGTGCGGTGCCGGCGCATCGCGATTTTCGGCACCCGGATCGACAGCCGGGGCCAGCGGTTCCGGACCGTGGTCGGCCATCGGGAAGAGTGCCCGACCGAGGTGAAGGACGTACTCGACGCGTACGACAGCGTGGTGGACAAATATCCGGGCACGCAGCAGGGTGTCACCAAGGCTCAGGCGGCGATCGACAAGCGGTACGACGTGGTGGCGAAGCGCGCCTACATCACGACCGGAGCCGAGAAGGAGATTCGCGAGGAGTGGTCGGACGCCGCGCCGACGAACCGCGACGGGCTGCTGGTCCGCATGCGCGCCCTCGACCTGCTGACCAGCAAGCCATCGGGCACCTGCAATCCGGCCGCTGCAGACGCCAGCTTCGCCGAGGCGTGCATTTCGCGCTACTCGGGCCGGGCGGACACCATGCAGACCAACCTACGCATCTGGATCCTGCTGCTCGAACTACTTCCAGTACTGATCAAGTTTGTCAACGCGTTGCTCCCCCGCCGCGGCTACGCGTCGCTCATGGCCGCGCTGGACGAGAAGGCCAAAGCGCAGGCTCGGCTCGTGTCCGGCCACACCAGGGCCCGGGTGCGCGTCAAGATCGAGGAGTTCACGCGCCAGGAGCGTACGCAAATGGAACTGACCACGGCCGGCGCCGAGATCGAGATGCGCGAGATGGAACGACAGCGGCAGCAGGCCGGGAAGCGGATAATCCGGCAACGAATGCACGCAATCCCCGGCCTGCCCGGCCACTATCGCTCGGAGGACAGCCCCGATTCGGCGCCAGCGCGACATGCCCGGCGCGGCCTGGGCAGCCGCTTCCGTAACGTCGGCACGTATGTCCGCGCACGCTTCCGCCGGCGGAAGTCCCCACCGGAGCCGGTCGCCGTCCTAACCATGCCGCAACAGTTCTCGGTGTTCGACGACGTGGACACGGTCCGCATGGAGCTGACCGCCAAGCCAGTCATTCCCGAGCAGCGCACACAGCGTGTCGTCAACTCGGAGGACGACCTTTAGGGCCCGCTGATCTCACCTGAGCTGAGGGGCGGCGCCGATGATGCGCTGCGCACGAAACGGCTGTGCGCCTCCCGTCTGCAGCGTGTTGACCAAGATGACGAGGCGGCGGTTCAGGTCGCGGGTGGCGCCCATCCCGTTCCCGTAGCCCGGGCGGTCACCCGTCCTACCCGACAGGGGATCAGCGGACCGACCTGGATTCGGCCGGGCCCAGCGCGATGCTGCCAAGGATGCCGACAGGTAACAACTCCTGCGCCTGCGGCTCCACCGCGTACGCGGCCGGATAACGATCCAATTCATGGAGGGCAGGACGGCACGCAGCGACCCAGTCACCGCTGCTCGAGCAGTTCGTCGCGGAGCGGGAGGCAATCGTGGCGGCGACCATCAGCGGCCTTGTGCGCCAACTGGTGGGCGTGTGCCCGGCTCGGGCATACGGGTCAAACGGGCCGGCGGTCTCCTCTTGCGGCAGCTCCGGGAGTGTCGACGACGGAATCCGCTTGAGCCGTAGCCGGCCTTGCGAAGTACGCGGTCGGCTGCCGGTCCAGCGACACCTTCGCACGATCTACAAAGCTTGCACAGCGTTGACAAGAGTCGACAACCTACGCTTACCGAAAGTTACGGTTCAGGGTCTCCCATTGATCGTCAAAACCAGTCGCTGACCTGCACAGACGCAAGCGTCGACTTGTCAAGGACTATCACTGGCAGTCAACCGTCAGCAGGGATTTTCGAGGGGTAAACGGGGGCACCGTTGGGCGTCGCTGACACGTCCGCGACCCCACCAAGCGCCCCGTCCGGGCTCGCTTCGCTGTCCGGGTTCAAGAAGATCAGCGGCGCCGCAGCGAGGGGGCACCAGCCCCACCGCGTTCCTCGGTGCCGACGGCCGCACCGCCGAACGCCGCCCGCCGCTTCGCCGATGATCTTACTCAGGAGCGGGATCGCGCTGCCGCACATCCCCAGCCGGCCAGCGCGGCGGTTGGCCATGGAGTCACTAGCCGCCCAAGTCAGCGTCGGCGTCACCCGGCCCCGAGGTTACGCAGGCAGCCGGAAGGCGCCGACCACTGCAGCTCAAGTTCCGGCCGGACGCCATGGGTCGAACCGGTTCAACCCATGCTTCCGTCAGTACGGGCGGCCAGCAGCGGGCTGCGCTACGTCTCCGTCCCGTCCACAAGAGCACCTCATCCACAGATACAAAGACACGCCTCCACACACCAAATGCGAGACGCTCCGGAAACGGCCATTCCATTCACGATGGTACGACGTTGTCTCGCCTGGCGCCGCCGCTCGTTGTGTTGCGCATCGGCTGGCGGGGCCGCACCACGCGGCGTAGGTGTTGCCGGGGTTCCATAGATGATCGGGGTCCTGTGGCACGTCTGCCGGTCCTGTCGCTGGTCAGGGTGCTGCGGTCTAGCGGAAGCGCTGAAATCCCCTAGTGACACGGATCGTGTGATCACCGTTAGTGAGGTGGGGTTTCGTCTTGATGTCCTAGTGGCTTGATCGCTAGGGTCACTGGTCGTGTATGTGAAGCGTTCGACCCGGCGGGTGGCGGACGGTCAGACGGTGGGCTATCTGCAGTTGGCCCACAACGAGTGGGATCCGGTGGCGAAGGTGTCGCGGACGAAGGTGCTGTACTCCTTCGGCCGGGAGGACCAGCTCGACGTCGCGGGGATCCGGCGGCTGGTCGCGGCGCTGTGCCGGCTGTTGGGGCCGGGCGAGGCGCTGGCGTCGACCACTTCGGCGGATCTGCGGTTCACCGACTCCCGGATGTTGGGCGGGGCGTACGCGCTGGGCGGACTGTGGCGCACTCTGGGGATCGACGCGGCGATGCGGCGGCTGCTGGCCGACACGCGGATGGAGCCGCGGGTTGAGCGGATTCTGTTCGCGCTGGTGGCCAACCGCGCGCTGGCTCCGTCGTCCAAGCTGGCCGCGACCCGCTGGATCGCCCACGACGTCGTGATCGACGGTCTGGACCTGCCCGTGGTCGACGAGTCCTGCTACCGGGCGATGGACTGGCTGATCAACGCCGAACCGGAGCTGGGGCGGATCGTGTTCGACAACACCGCCGACCTGCTGAACCTGGAGGTGGACCTGCTGTTCTTCGACACCACCTCCACCTACTTCGAGACCGCCGACGCCGACGAGTCGGTGGCCCGCGACGAGCGGGGCATGCGGGTCGGCGACGGCGACCCGGCGGTGAAGGAGACCGGGTTCCGGACCTGGGGCAAGTCGAAGGACTCCCGGGGCGACCTGCCGCAGATCGTGGTCGGGATGGCCGTCACCCGCACCGGCGTTCCGGTCAGATGTTGGGCCTGGCCTGGGAACACGTCAGACAGCGCCCTGATACGACAAGTCAAGGACGACATGCGGGACTGGTCGCTGTCGCGGATCGTGTGGGTCGCCGACCGTGGTTTCACCTCCGAGCAGAACCGGCGCTACCTGCAGAAGGCCGGCGGGCACTACATCCTCGGTGAGAAGCTGCGCGGCGGCACGCCCGAGGCCGACGCCGCGCTGTCGCGGCAGGGCCGCTACCGACACGTCGCGGACAACCTGCAGGTCAAGGAAGTGCGACTGTCCGGCGACCTGGCCGACGACCGGTTCGTGATCTGCTTCAACCCCGAGGCCGCCGTCCGCGACGCCGCGATCAGGGCCCGCATGGTCACGATCCTGGACGAGATGATCAACGGCTCCGACAAGCTCGGCCGGGACAAGCGCGCCGAGCTACGCGGCGTCATCTCCACCAAGCCCGGCCTGAAACGCTACCTGCGCACCACCCCCGGCGGGCTGCTGCGCATCGACCGCAAGGCCGTCGAAGCCGAGGCCAACCTGGACGGCAAGTTCCTACTGCGCTGCTCCGACCCAAAGCTGTCGGCCGAGGACATCGCCCTGGGCTACAAGCAACTCCTCGAGGTCGAACGCGGCTGGCGGGACATGAAATCGATCATCGACCTACGGCCGGTCTACCACCGCGCCGAGGACCGCATCCGCGCCCACGTCCTGCTCTGCTGGCTCGCACTGCTGCTCATCCGCATCACCGAGACCCGCACCGGACAGACCTGGCCCGCCGTCCGTGACGAACTCCAACGCCTTCACCTGGGCACCTTCACCGGCCCCGCCGGCTCCTTCCGCCAGCGAACCGAACTCACCACCGGCCAGAAGAAGATCCTCACCGCCCTCGGCCTGCCCGAGCCCCGCCGTGTCTTCGAGGCCACCCCCGCAACCTCCTGACCAGCACGAACACCCCGGCCTAGTGACACGCCCCGCCACCGGGCCAACCCACGTTTCCCCAGCTCAACCCACGATTCGCGGACTAGCCAACCACCTGATCTGTGGAACCCGGGTACGACCGGCGTGCCCTGACCGGGCCGCGATGGTCAGAGACGACGACGCTCTGCGGAGGCGAGTGAGCTGCCACGGTCGGCGGCGACGGCGGCAGATTCGGCGAGGTGGCATCGTTCCAGGTCTGGATCCATGCGTGGATGTCGCGTTCCAGGGCTTGGACGGAGGCGTGGACGCCGCGGCGGATGAGTTTGTCTATCAGCAGGCCGACTTGCAGCAGCCCAGTCTGTTCACCCTCGGTCACCGGGCGGGCTGACAGGTCGGTAGGGGTGATGACTGCGGCCCTGGGGAAGGGGTCGACGGAAAAGGGCCCACACCACGGGCACCTCGCCGGCGGCCTACTTCCCTCTGGGAGGGCTCCGGCGCGGCAACGCGCCGGAGCTACCCGACCGCGAGTTCATGTACCTGGCCACCGTCGACAGCGCCACCATCAAGATCTGGCTCCGTGACCTCACCCGCGAAACCTGATCTACAAGACACTGCCTAGATCGTCGCGGCGCCGCGCCACCCGCGGTTGCGGTGAATCGCCAGATCTCCAATCGTATCGGTGGCGCGTTGCCGGGGCAGCGGACGCCCATCCGCGCGCAGCAGCCGGGTCATCGCGGAGTGAAGGACGCCCATGCGGATCAGCGGACCGCCGTCGGCCACGCCGTCCCGCAGGACGCGCAGCAGGGCGGCCGTAAACGCGGAGTTGCGGGCGCCCGCCGGTGCATGCGCCCTCTCGTCCTTCGCCGTCGCGGCCAGCACGTATGCCCCTCGGATGTCGAGTTCGCCGCCCGCCGTGCCATCCGACATGAATTCGACGGCCGCCCCGGCATAGCAGCAGTCCAAGATAACCAGGTTCCGGCGGCTCGGGCTGCGCAGGACCATCTTGCGAATCTGAGCGTACGGCAGCGCCGTGAAATCGATGTGCGCCGCCTCGGTCCCTTTTAGGCCCAAATAGAGCCCGTCCTCCAGAAAGCCGTGCCCCGCGTAGTAAAGCAGTAGGGTATCCAGCGGCTCGGCCGCCAGCTCCGCGATGCGGGGCAGGTCGCTCAGACCCGGGTTAGGAAAGCAGTCGACGCGGTCCGTGGCGAATGCGCCCTGCCCGGGGTCGGTCAGGACGTCCCGGAGATCGGTGAGGTTCGCTACGACCGAGGGCAGGTCGGAAATCTGGCTATCGGCGTAGTGAGCTGCTCCGATCAGGATTGCGGTGGACTGCTCCCGGACCGGCAGGAGCGATGTGTCGGTCGCGGCATGCCCGGCTCGGCCCCGCCGATCGCCGTCGCGGCGCTCGGACTCGATTCTGGCAAATATCGACTCCATGAAACCAGTTACACTCGGTTGACGCACCCGGCGGAGATCGACCCCGAACTCCGCCAGCACACGCGCGGCGACGTTGTCTCCCTCCTCGATGATGCCCGAGAGGAGGTGGTGAGTGTCGACGCGGAGCTCGACCAGCTGGGATGCCTCCCGCTTCGCGAGTTTTAGCACTCGTTCCGTCGACGTCGCGAACGGTATGGTCTTCCTCGTGGGCAGCAGTACTTCAGTTAGGTTGAACCCCTGCGACTCCAGGCGCCTCTGCTGCAGCCGCAGGCCGACCAACGCGAGCGGAAAGCCGATGCTCCGCAGGACCTCCACGGCGGGGCCCTCATCCTGCTTGAGCAGAGCGAGCAGGAGGTGCTCCGGCGCGACGGCGCGGTGGCCGAGCGCACGAGCCTCTTCTCTTGCCTCGAAAACCGCCAGCCGGGCAAGCGGGGTGAATCCGTCAGCCATTGACCTGGCCGGAAAGCCTCCGCGCCATATCGGCCGCGACCGCCTCCGGATCCTTGATCTTATCGGACTCGAGTTCGATCTCGACGTCACCGGACTTCACCTTGATCCGGCTCGGCGTGCGCTGACGAGCTAACCATCCCGCCACCGCGCCGGTCAGCGCCGCGAGCAACTCATTGTTTTCTGTAATCCACTGGAGAGCCTCGACGGCTGGGCCCATTTGCTCGGGCTGCGGCGGCGCGTAGACCCGGACGAAACGGGTGCCTCGCAGGTCGACGTCGGCACGCAACTCCCGCTCGAGATCTAGCAAGAGGTCGAGGCTGCCAATGATTTCGACGGTCGGTCTCATCGGACCACCGTACGACAGCCCGCAACACCCGGGTTCCACAGATCAGGTGGTTGGCTAGTCCGCGAATCGTGGGTTGAGCTGGGGAAACGTGGGTTGGCCCGGTGGCGGGGCGTGTCACTAGGCCGGGGTGTTCGTGCTGGTCAGGAGGTTGCGGGGGTGGCCTCGAAGACACGGCGGGGCTCGGGCAGGCCGAGGGCGGTGAGGATCTTCTTCTGGCCGGTGGTGAGTTCGGTTCGCTGGCGGAAGGAGCCGGCGGGGCCGGTGAAGGTGCCCAGGTGAAGGCGTTGGAGTTCGTCACGGACGGCGGGCCAGGTCTGTCCGGTGCGGGTCTCGGTGATGCGGATGAGCAGCAGTGCGAGCCAGCAGAGCAGGACGTGGGCGCGGATGCGGTCCTCGGCGCGGTGGTAGACCGGCCGTAGGTCGATGATCGATTTCATGTCCCGCCAGCCGCGTTCGACCTCGAGGAGTTGCTTGTAGCCCAGGGCGATGTCCTCGGCCGACAGCTTTGGGTCGGAGCAGCGCAGTAGGAACTTGCCGTCCAGGTTGGCCTCGGCTTCGACGGCCTTGCGGTCGATGCGCAGCAGCCCGCCGGGGGTGGTGCGCAGGTAGCGTTTCAGGCCGGGCTTGGTGGAGATGACGCCGCGTAGCTCGGCGCGCTTGTCCCGGCCGAGCTTGTCGGAGCCGTTGATCATCTCGTCCAGGATCGTGACCATGCGGGCCCTGATCGCGGCGTCGCGGACGGCGGCCTCGGGGTTGAAGCAGATCACGAACCGGTCGTCGGCCAGGTCGCCGGACAGTCGCACTTCCTTGACCTGCAGGTTGTCCGCGACGTGTCGGTAGCGGCCCTGCCGCGACAGCGCGGCGTCGGCCTCGGGCGTGCCGCCGCGCAGCTTCTCACCGAGGATGTAGTGCCCGCCGGCCTTCTGCAGGTAGCGCCGGTTCTGCTCGGAGGTGAAACCACGGTCGGCGACCCACACGATCCGCGACAGCGACCAGTCCCGCATGTCGTCCTTGACTTGTCGTATCAGGGCGCTGTCTGACGTGTTCCCAGGCCAGGCCCAACATCTGACCGGAACGCCGGTGCGGGTGACGGCCATCCCGACCACGATCTGCGGCAGGTCGCCCCGGGAGTCCTTCGACTTGCCCCAGGTCCGGAACCCGGTCTCCTTCACCGCCGGGTCGCCGTCGCCGACCCGCATGCCCCGCTCGTCGCGGGCCACCGACTCGTCGGCGTCGGCGGTCTCGAAGTAGGTGGAGGTGGTGTCGAAGAACAGCAGGTCCACCTCCAGGTTCAGCAGGTCGGCGGTGTTGTCGAACACGATCCGCCCCAGCTCCGGTTCGGCGTTGATCAGCCAGTCCATCGCCCGGTAGCAGGACTCGTCGACCACGGGCAGGTCCAGACCGTCGATCACGACGTCGTGGGCGATCCAGCGGGTCGCGGCCAGCTTGGACGACGGAGCCAGCGCGCGGTTGGCCACCAGCGCGAACAGAATCCGCTCAACCCGCGGCTCCATCCGCGTGTCGGCCAGCAGCCGCCGCATCGCCGCGTCGATCCCCAGAGTGCGCCACAGTCCGCCCAGCGCGTACGCCCCGCCCAACATCCGGGAGTCGGTGAACCGCAGATCCGCCGAAGTGGTCGACGCCAGCGCCTCGCCCGGCCCCAACAGCCGGCACAGCGCCGCGACCAGCCGCCGGATCCCCGCGACGTCGAGCTGGTCCTCCCGGCCGAAGGAGTACAGCACCTTCGTCCGCGACACCTTCGCCACCGGATCCCACTCGTTGTGGGCCAACTGCAGATAGCCCACCGTCTGACCGTCCGCCACCCGCCGGGTCGAACGCTTCACATACACGACCAGTGACCCTAGCGATCAAGCCACTAGGACATCAAGACGAAACCCCACCTCACTAACGGTGATCACACGATCCGTGTCACTAGGGGATTTCAGCGCTTCCGCTAGACCGCAGCACCCTGACCAGCGACAGGACCGGCAGACGTGCCACAGGACCCCGATCATCTATGGAACCCCGGTCGTAGCCTGCCAGTCCACGCGCTGTTTACCCGCGTATCGATCGGTTCACGGTGGCCGGCGCGCACCTCGCCGACCCGCCTTCGACCGTCCGGCGGATGGCAACCGGTCCGCGGCCGGTCATCTGACGACGAGGAGGTAAAGAGCGGCCACGGCGGCGATGTTGAGGAGGACGATAATGACGAGAAAGCCGTTGACGGCGCGGCGGTGTCCGGTGAGCCGGCGGTTGAGGTCGGCGAGCAGCTCGTTCTGCCGCTGGATCTCGGCTCGCCCGGCCGTGCGGGCCGCGAGGTCGCGGAGTTCAGCCTCGCGTGCCTGGTCGGTGGTCTCGCTGAGCTGACCGGTGAGATTCGTCACCGCGTGTGCGACCTCGCTGAGCAGATTCTCGACGCTGCGGGCGGCCTCGGCTCGGGCCGTGGCAGCGTCGCGGGCGTGGTGGTGGGCGCTCTGCCGGATCTCGGCCAGTTCGCGGGCGACCTCGCGGTTGGCGGCGTCGACGGCCTGGTGCAGTTCGGTGAGCCGGCGGGTAAGGTCGGCGCCGCCGGTGTCGGCGGCCTGGCGGATCTCCGCGAGGCCGTCGGTGAGCCGCTGGACGGTACCGGTGACATCGAGGACCTCGATGGCGGTCTCGTGCACGGACTGCTGCACTGCGGCGAGCCGCCGGTCGGTCGCCTCGGCTTGGCGCAGGCCGTCCTGGGTCCGGGCTTTGATCTTGACGAGTTCGAGTCGGTGGGCGTCCAAAATGCGTTCCAGTTCGGCCACGGTGCGGGCCAGTGGTTCCCGGGACACCTCGTGCAGGATCTCGTAGAACTGGGAACTCTCGTCGTCCATCGCCGCGCGCCTCACCGGTTCTGTCTGATCAGGTCGTAGTCACGTGCGCAGGACAGCAGGGCGACCGCTGCCGCGAGCGCTGGCCCGGGGCCTTCGGCCCGGGCGGCGGCGGCCTCGCGTCGCAGGCGGGCCATCCGGTTCTCGAACTCACGGTGCAGTCGTTGCGGAAACTGGCTCGCGATGTCGACGTGGTCGGCGAGGATCGCGAATTCCCGGTCACGTTCCTCGCGGATCGTGCGAGCGGACTCCCGATGTGCGGCCAGGGCTCGGCGTTCGGCGTCGAGGGCGGTGACGGTACGGGCGAGCCGCCGCTCCGTGTCGGCGGTGTCGGTGTCGCAGCGGTCGATGCTGATCTTCTTGCGGCGGGTCGCGAAGTCGGTCAGGGACGTGGCGAGGTCACCGGTGGCGGCGGTGACGGCGGCTGCGAGCATCTCCCGCCCGGTACGGGTGTTGAGGTTGACCAGGGCGCGGACGAGAAAGCCACCGGGGGCACCGGTGTTGTCACGGTACCGCCCGAACCTCTCTTCGACGATATCGTCGGCGCACCGGTGGACCACCGTGTCCGACACGGCCGGGTCTCGGGGCTCGCGCACGTCGCCGGGGAAGCTGCGCAGCACTCTCCGCTCGTCCTGGCGCCAGGTGGCCCAGGCTGCGCGGTAGGCGTCGAGCAATTCACGGTCGATGGTGGACAGGTCGCGGATCCGGATGTTCGTGGCGTCCGTGGTAGTCCCGAGTCGCGGTGGGGACAGGGCTTCGAGGGCTTCCCGTGCCCTGGCCAGGTGGCCCAGCCGTTCCCGGAACCCGGCGATCGCCTTCTCCCGCAGTTCGCAGGTCGCCTCGCTGCCGTGGACAGCACGGTCGCAGGCGGCGACGGCGGCGTCTAGTTCGGTGCGGCGCCGCTGCTGGATTTCGCACGCGACGTCGTGGGCCTCGAAGGCGCGCCGGACTCGGTTCTCCGGCCGGCGGGCGCCGGCCAGGTCGGCGCGCAGGGCCGCAAGGAACTCGTCGCGCAGTGCGATGGCGGGGTGTTGCGGGTCCGCGCGGATCAGGGCGTTCCAGCTGCGACCGAATTCCAGCGGGTAGAGCCAGGCGCCAGCGTTCCACTCGGCACCGACGATCTGGAGCCCGTCGAAGTTGGGCATGTCGTCGAGGATCGAAATCCGTAGGGCCGCCATCGTACGGCCGGCGGGTGGGGTCTCGTCGAGCCAGTCGAGGGTCTGCTCGTTGGAGAAGGCGTGCGTGAGGACGACGCGGAAGCGGCGCAGTTGCCGAGGCCAGTTGCGCAGTGATTCGACCTCCTGGACGGATGGCTGCAGTGCGCCCTGTCCGCTGATCAGCGCGATGAGGATCACCATGTCGGACACGTTGATCCACCGGTCGAGCAGGCGGTGGGCATGCCGGTCCTCGGCCCGGTCTGCGGCGGCGACACCCGGCAGGTCGAGGATGCGGACGCCCTCGCCGCCGGGCCGGGTGAAACAGCCGGCAGGCAGTCCGATCTCGATCACCGAGGCGGCTGAGGTGCGGCCGTCAATGACTGCGGCCCGTACGCCCTGGATCCGTTTCTGGATCTCGTCGGTGGTGACCGTCTGGGGCGGCTCACCGGCCGACGCCCGCCAGGTCCAGTCAGGGCCGGCCGCTGCGGCGTAGCGGAACGCCGTCGGGGTCGAGGACTCGCCGACCTGCCGGCCGGCGCGCAGGACCGCGGCGATCTCGTCGTGGTGGGCCGGGTCGACGCCGAGCAGGGTCAGCAGGAGGGTCGTCTTGCCGACCTGGGTCTCGCCGTACAGGGCGGCGTCGAGTTCCCCCGCACTGGTCGCGGTCGCCCGACGGATCTCTGGTGCCAGGTCCTGCAGGAACTGCTCGTAGACGTCGAATGCCCAGCCGAACCGGTCCTGCTCGATCCGGGCGGCCGGTTCACTCCACCAGGGCGAGGCTGGCATGCAACCGGTCCAGTAGTTCGAGCCGGCGGGCCTTCACCCGCTGAATGCTCATCCGCAGCCACTCCCGGCGGGCCATGTCGTGGTCAAGGCCGTAGCCGTCGCGCAGCCGCTGCACCAGCATCCGCCGGGCCAGCGTCATCAGCTCCTCGTAAGCGGTCAGCCGGTTGTCGAGTTCCATCGCCGTAATCCGGTCGATGGCCTTCTCGGCGAGGTTCAGCTTGCGGATCAGACGTTTGTTGAGGACATCGACGGTCACCACGGCGACGGCCGCCGTCGCGAGACTACCGGCCACCAGGGTGGCCACGGCCTGGCCCATCGCGCTGCCGATGCCGCCGCGGGCCGCAGCGGCCAGGCCCTGGACGGTGTCGACGCCGCCGGTGCCGTCGTCGATGCCGGCGATCGACGCCCAGGTCCGGACCATGTCGCGTTGTGCCTGGTCCCAGTGTTCCCACTGGCGGGTGAGGTCGCGGGCGTGCTCGGCGGTGGAGCGCTGGGCGGGCCGGAGGGTGCCGTCCTCCAATGCCACCAGGGCGGGCTGGAGGCTGCCTAGGTGGGCCCATTCCAAGGTGAGCGCCGGGAGCAGACTGACGGCTTTGCGCAGTTGTTCCGACGGTCGGATGCTCTGGGCGGCCGTCATCGTGGCGAGCCGCCGCAGTTCCCGCAGGATCTCGGCGGTGACGGCGGTGCGGCGGTCCTCGACGGCCGGCTCGGGCAGGACCGGGCCGGCGATCGCCGGCAACGCACCTGGTGAGGTCCAGGCGATGTCCAGCTTGACCCCGAGCTCGGACAGGTTGCGCTGGACGACGGCGGCGAACACCTGCGGTAGGACCGGCGCCAGGGGTGAGGTGCCGCTGCTGCCGCCGGTCCACGCATCGCGGACCAGATCGGCGAGCGCGTCCCGGTTCTCTGAGGGCCGCAGCGAGAAGAACGCGGCTCCGCGCTCGATGGCCCGGCTCCAGCCTTCGAACCGGTCCCGGTGCAGGTCGTGCAGCCGTTCCAGTGCGTCAGCACGGAGGGTGCGGATCCGTTCGCTAAGCTCCCTGACGAATACCGGGCGCAATGCGGCCTCGGCGTCATCGAACGCCCGCAGGATGACCCTGCCCTCAGCCCGCTCGTCCTGGTCAGCGTGGTCGTTGGCCTCGTTGAGGGCACGTTCGGCCTTGGTCAGAAGGTCGCCGAGCTCGCCGAAGATGATGCGCTCCAGTTCTCGTACTCGGTGGTAGCGGTTGCGGCCGACGCCGGGACCCATGTCGCTGAGGGCCGACCGGAGCTCGGCGACTGGGTCGGGGCCGTCGGTGCCGCGCCGGACCCAGGTGGTGAAGACAGAGTTCTCCGGCACCCCGTAGCGGGATGTCGCTCGGGCGCGCAGTGCCGCCAGCTCGCTGGGCACGTCGCGGGAGGTGTCGCAGTGGCTGATCGCGATCAGCGGCGTGGTGCCTTCGAGGAACTGTTTGTGCAGGTCGTCGAGGACCACATTGGGCCGGTCGGTGGCCAAGTCCTGCTCGTGGGTGACCACCAAGGCCCGGGAGGCGCCGACCAGCGACTGCCGCATCAGCTCCTGCCAGCGGTGGTTCTCCTCGGTGCGTTTCTCGTACCCGGGCAGCAGCAGCAGTCCGGCCGTGCCGGTCGGTGCATCGGGGAAGAGCTGATACGGCACCTCCAGCTCGAGCAGCAGCACGTTGCCGCCGTCGTCGCGCAGCGCGTACATCCACTGCTCCCGGTCGACGGGCTGCCGCTCCCAGCGTTTGCCTTTCTCGGGGTCGTCAACGAGGCGGGTCAGGTAGCCCTGCGGCTCGTTGACGGCGGACTCGATGAGGAAAACCGGCATGCGCTCGCCCTGGGAACGGTTGGCGCGCAGCCAGGAGTTGTCCAGGCCGTAGATCTGCCGAACCAGGGTGGTCTTACCGGTGCCCTGGGTTCCGGCGACGGCGATCAGGTGCCGGCCGCCGAGGGTCTCGGCGGTGAGGGTGTGCCGCACGACGTTACGGCACAGGTCGACGAGGGCATCGCCGCCGTTGTCCAGAACGGTCAGTGCGCCGGCAAGGTTGAGTAGGGTGAGGTTGAGGGACGTGAGCACGTCCTCCGGGGACGTGACGACTTCGTCGGGGGACATCGGCATCCTCGGGCGCGTCCGTAGTGGAGACCGCTAGCATCTCTATTGGGCAACAGCCATACCGGTTCGGACGGTAGCGCGGGATGGGACGCAGATCCAGCGACGGCTATTGCAGTGTCGGCCTATTGACTGCGGAGCCGGTCGAGCTCCAGAACGGCCAGTCCACGGTGCCCGCAGGCTGGTTCACCGGTTAGATACACCGTGGCCAGTCAGGTCCGACTACATGTCCGCAAGTCCGCAGCAAGCATGTCCGGAGAGTGACGTTCGATCAACGCGCGGGCAGCAGAGGCAACCCAAAGGGACGGAGTCGCCCTCTGCGAAACTGTGTTAGATGGGAGCATGCAGCCCCTCGACGACCTCACTCTTGATGCGGTGATCGTGCTGCCCGGCATCATGGGCAGCGAACTGTACGACGTGCAGGCCGACCGGCAGATCTGGGGATTCCGAGACCCGAGGTGGTACGGAGAGGCGTGGCGGAACCCAGAGACGCTGTCGCGGCTCGCACTCGACGATAACGAGCGGGCCGGAGCGTATGGCCGGGTCCGGGCCACCAACGTGCTGCAGATCCCCGCCTTCGCCCCGATGCTGCGCGGCTTCGAGCCCTACCGTGTGCTGCTGGACCGGATCGGACAGATGGTGCTGCCCGGGGCGCTGAGGGTCTTCCCGTACGACTGGCGGCTCCCGGTAGCGCACAACGCGCGATTGCTGGCGGACGACGCCACCCGACATCTCGCGGATTGGCGTCGCCGAGGGCATCCTCAGGCTCGGCTGGTGCTGGTCGGGCATTCCATGGGCGGGCTGGTGGCACGGCACTGGATCGATGTCCTCGGCGGGGCGGACGACGTCCGGACAACGGTCACGCTGGGCACCCCCTTCGGTGGGGCGGTCAAGGCGGCCGAGATCCTGGCCGCCGGCCGGGGCGTACCCGGCTTCCGCACTAGACGGCTGCGCACCGCGTTACGTTCCGTGTCGGTGACCATGCCCGGCGTGTATGATCTGCTGCCCACCGGGCCGGTGGTGGTGCTCGGCGATGAGCGGATGCGTGAGCTGTCCGCTGTGGATATTGTAGACATCGGCGGGGACAGAGACCTGGCAGAGGACGCCCGTCGGCGCCGCCCGGCGTCCGGATGGACCGACCATGCACTGCGGACCGTCGTCGGAACCGGACAGACGACCGCACAGAACCTGCGTATCGTGGCGGGAGAGGTCCGGACCAGCGTGCGCGCCCTCCGGCGAGGGCGGGACGGCACCGTGGTCGAGGTGGACCGCTCTGGTGACGCCACGGTGGCCCGGGACGCCGCGTCCCCGGTCGCGCAAGCGCACTGCTACCTGGCGCAGACACACGGCGGCCTGCCCGCCTCGGCCGAGGTCGCCCATCACGTCGCGAACATTCTCTCCGAGACCCCGCTCACCCAGCCGCTCGGCCTGCCGGAGCCGGGACTCGACCTGCCGGACGTGGTGCCCGCTGGAACCGAGTTCGCCTTCCGGGTGACCGGGGTGGAGCATCCGCGGGACGCGGCAGCATGGTTCGGTCCGGTGGACGGGAGGACCGGACCACTCCCGCTGCCGGCACACTTCCGGGACGGAGAGGTCTGGGTCAGTGTGCCACCGTGCCGGCCAGGGCTTCACCGGGTCGCCGTCCGCGGCGTAACCGAGCTGGTGCTGGTGGACGCCGCGGAAAACGAACAGGGATGACCACCGCTTCCAGGTTCACCGTGTACCCGGTCGTCGTGGACCGGCCCGGCGGCCGGTATCCGGAAATCACCGGGGGGCATGCCGAGGCGGAGAAGATCCTCGACCTCCTCGACCGGCACTTCGACGGGATGCGTACTGAACCGGTGACTCAGGCCACCCGCCAGCCGAGTGCCACACAGCTCGGCACCTGGTCCGGCGGCACCGGGCAACCGCGAAACTCGATCTTGATATGGATCGGGCACGGCGAGCTCCACCAGTACACCGAGGCATACCTGCTCACCGAAGAAGGCAACCACCCGCTATCGCCGGACTCGATCGTGCGACACCTGCGAGACGAGGCGGACCAACGCAACGCGATCCGCACGGGCCAGCCGCCGTCCGAAGCGTGGGCCATGATGGTCGTCGTCGCGTGCGGCGCGGCCCGGTTCGTCGAGCTGGTCCAATCCCGGCTCGGTCAGGGCGGAAACCAGCCCCGCCGGCTGCTGCTGATCGGTGTCGGTGACGCGTCGCCCGCCGGTGCCCGGCCGACCTTCCTCGGCGAGTTCACCGCGACGCTCACCCGGGTACTCGACTCCTACACGGACAACGACACCGAGGTCGACATCTACGACCTGATGGGCCGGCTCGGTCGGCGGTTCGGGGACGACGCCTTCGTCGCCCCGGTCCGCCTGTTCGACGGTGCCCCGCTGCTCCGCCGCTGCCAGGCACTGCCCGCCGGGCTGACCGCGTCCCTGAACGAGTACCGGGAACTGGCCCGGCTGGTCGACGGGCTGACCCCGGAGATCCGCGCGCACTTCGCCACCCGCGCGCTCGGCGCCGACCCGACAGTGCTGGCCTGGGACTTCATGGGCCGGGCCGACGAACGCCGGGAGATCCTCCGCTGGCTGCGTAGTCGTGACCAGGGCATGCTGGTGGTCACCGGGGCCGCCGGGGTCGGAAAGTCCGCCCTGCTGGGCAATCTGCTCATGCTGCGAGACGCACGGCTCACCGACGTACTGATCCAGCGCGGTCACCTCGACCGTGACATCCTCCGGGACCGCCCGGACCCGGACGTCTTCACCGCGGTCCTGCACCTGACCGGCATGTCGGCCGCCGAGGTCACCGACCGGCTGACCATCGCCGCCGGACTCGACCCGGCCCCGGCCGAGGCGGTGCTGGCCGACCGGGTGGCGGCGTTACTGACCGGCCTTGCCGGCCGCGCCGCCGGGTTCACCGTACTGGCCGACGCCCTCGACGAGTCCCGGCAGCCCGCCGCGATCGCTGCGGTGCTGCGCCGGGTCACCGCGATCAGCGGGTGCCGAGTCGTCGTCGGAACCAGGGCGTCCTCCACGGAGGGCCCGGACCGTCCGGCCGCCGTCGGCGCTGTCACCGGAGACCTGCTCGATGCCCTCGGTAGTGCCGACGAGCACACCTCGGTGCTGGTGGTGCAGCGCAGTCGCGCCCTGATGGAGGACTACGTCGAACGTCAGCTGCGGGCGGCGACCGCAGCAGGCCGGCTCCACTGCACTGATGCCACGATCACCGACGCCGCTCGGCAGATCGCCGACGGTGACCGGCAGTTCCTCTTCGCCCGGCTCGCGGTGTACGAGATCCTACGCGCACCGGGCCTGCTCGGCTCCCCGGCCGAGGCGGACCGGCTGTTCACGTCCAGCCACGGCGCGCTGTTCACCGCCGCCGTGCAGCGGCTCGCCGACCGTCATCCGGCTGGTGCCGCGCTGCTGATCGCCCTTGCCTTCACGCAGGGACGGGGGGTCCCCCGGAGCAGTGGTGTCTGGGCCACGATCGCCACCGCGATCGGTGATGTCCCCGTCGGCGAGGACGACGTCGACCGGCTGCTAGACGGTGCGAGCCCGTACGTGCTGATCGACTCGGAGGACGGCAGCGCGGTCTACCGGTTGTCCCACCAGACCTTCCGGGACCATCTGTCGGCCGCGCCGGACGCGGCCGACCGCCGCAGCCGGATCGCGGACGCTCTACTGAAGGCCGTCGCCGGCACCACCGGGCCTCTCGACCGGCACCTCCGCCGGAACCTGTCCGCGTACGTCCGGGCCGGGGAGCGTTGGGCGGCCCTGGCGGCCCTGCCGGATGTCATCGACGGGCTGGACCCGCAGGCCCTGGCCGCCGACGTGGTGCAGGCCGCCTTCCAGGGCCGCCCGGTGCCCGCCGCGATGGCTGGGATCGTCGACGTGTGGGCCGCGATGGCGGAGGTCCCCGTGCCGGAGCGGGGGCTCTACCGATGGCTCGGGCTCGCCGGGCAGCAGGGGTTGGTGACCGTCGAACCGGACGGACCACCGGTTGTCGCCGGCCCCTGGCGGTTGCGTTGGGCCGCCCGGGAACGACGCCCGTCGCGGGGACGACTGCCCGGGTCCGGCCGCGAGATCACCGCGCTGGCGGCCGTTCCGCTGACCGACGGTCGTACCCTGCTGGCTGCCGGATCCCAGGACGGCTCGGTGCGGCTGTGGGATCCCGCCACCGGGCTGCCCACCGGTGAACCCCTTACCGGACATCGAGGGTTCGTCCTCGGACTCGCCCCGTGTCGGCTACGCGACGGGCGGGACCTGCTGGTCGTCGGCAGCGGTGGCGGCACGGTCACCGGGTGGGACCCGAACACCGGGGCGCGGAGATCATCGGTTGAGCTCGCGGGCGGGCTCCGGCAGCTGTCGTGCGTCCTGCTGCCGGACGGGCAGCCGGTGTTGTTCGTCGGCGACGCCACCGGCATGCTGCACCGCCTCGACGCGACGACAGGGGAACCGCTCGGCAAGCCGACGAACGCACACCATGGCCGGACGGTCACCGCCCTGATCACCTTCGATCTGCCGGACGGCCGGACCCTTGTCGCCAGTGGCGGCGAGGACGGCACGGTCGCCGTCTGGAACCCGCGCAACGGCCGACAACTCGCCCGCCGCTCGATGATCGCGTCGGCTCACGTACGGGCCCTGGCTGACCTCACCCCTGCTGGTCTGCCCGGAAGCGTCGCGATCAGCTCCTACAGTGGAGTGCACGTCTGGCAACCCATGGGAAGGGGAATTCTCGGCCGGATGGAGGCCGTCCTCGGCGGGTGGCGATCGCTGATCCCGAAGGAGATCTCACCGGCGACGCTCATCAGTTTCGGTGTACCCGGAGGCTCCTCCGGGGTGCTCTGCAGCGCGAATCCCGGGACCGAACTGTGGCACCCCCGCACCGGGGAACGGCTGGCCGACATCCCGACCGGCTCCCCCGGCTGGACGACCGCTGCCGCCGTCCTATCAGACGCCGCCGGGCTACCGATCCTCGCACTCGGCTGCTCGGACGGCGATGTCCGGCTGTGGGGAGACCTACCGCCACCGGAAACCGAACTACCAGGACTCGTGTCCGGTGCCACCGCGCTGCTGTGGACCGACGACCCGTCCGGGGTTCCGGTCCTGCTCGCCGGTCTCCCGGACGGGAAAATCCTGCGCTGCCGAGATGACGGAACGACGATCCCGTTCGCCCGGCACCCCGGCCGGCTTCGCAGTCTGACCGTGGTGCCCGGCGACCGGTCCGGCCGGCCCGCCACGGTGGTCAGTTGCGGAGGGGACGGAGTCCCGCGCCGGTGGGACGCGGCCACAGGCGCGGCGATCGGGCCAGTAATCGGCCGGCACCGCGGAGAGGCGCTGTGTGTCCTCGCCTACCAGGTACCCGATGGGCGGTGGCGGCTGGCGAGCAGCGGCATGGACGGGACGATCCGGGTCTGGGATCCGGCCACCGGGCGTCCGGTACTCGCCCCGCTGACCGGAGCTCAGGCGTGGGTCTGGCGGGTGGTGACGGTGCCGACGGCATCGCACCGTCCGGTGCTGGCTGCCAGTGACGCCGATGGCGTCCTGCATACCTGGGACGGAGTGGACGGGCGACTGATCGGCCGGTATAGGGCAGCCGCCGAGGGCACCTTGGCCCTGAGATCGTACGTGCGGGCGCTAGCTGCGTTCACGGCCGACGATGGCACCCCGAAGCTGCTCGCCGGTGCCGGGAACGGGACGCTCCACTGGTGGAACGCGGCAGCGGACGTCACCACCGGGCACGTCGTGTCCGCCGCGCCGCGCCCGGCTTCGGTGGAGGCCGTCGCGGTTGTTCCCGGCGAGACCCCAGGTGCGATCGTGGCCGGATACGCCGACGGCGCACTCGTGCTCATCGACCCGTTGACCGGTGATCGGTTGCACCACATTGACCTCGACGGCACCGTCCGGTGTCTCGCCGTTTCCGGGAACCGGGTGGCTGTTGGCCAGGACGGCGGGGTGGTCCTGCTGGAGCTGCGGTCCGACCGGACGGCACCGATCGAGCGGTGACGTTTGGCACCCGACGCTACTGGTCGGCGCGTACGCCCGGGCCGCCGCCCGGTTCCGGGGCCGACCAGCCGTCGGCGGCGGCCGATGCGCATGCCGGACGATGTTCGCCACGGTCGAGCCGGCGGTGCTGCCGCCGGCTACAAGACCTCCCAATGTCGGACTGTTACCGGGCAGAGCGACGAAGGACGCTCGCGAGCCAGCCGGTCAGGGTTGTCGTCGACAACGACAGGCAGCGTTGCTGCCACGCCGGCACCGGCCCCCGGTGCGTGCGGCGCGAGCAAGCCGAGCCCGGACGAGATGACCTTCCAGATCACCGCTCCCTGCGCGAACCCCACATCGAGCCCGGCGGCCCCGTCACGCCCTGCCCCCCATGCGGGAGGTTTTCGGGGGGCGATTCAAAACTACATCGATAAAAATGAGGCCCTGACCAGCGAACCTGCTGGTCAGGGCCTCTCTGAGCCGCCTGACGGAATCGAACCGTCGACCTACGCATTACGAGTGCGTCGCTCTAGCCGACTGAGCTAAGGCGGCAACGACCGCCAAGTGTACGGCACGCCCCGGCCGCCGCCACAGCGGGATGCCGCCCGCAACGGGCGGCCGCCCGCAACGGGAGGCGCAACGGGACCCGCGACGGCGACGGCACCGGGCCCCGCCCCGGGCACCGGCATCCCGGACATCCGGCCCGTCCCTGCCCACACCCGACAGCGGATCGGCCCCGCCCGGACTACGCTGCGGCTGGTGACCGACGATCGCACCCCCGTCGACGGCCCGGCCCCTCTCGATGACCCCGACGACGAGCGCGCCTTCGCCCGCACGACCCGCCGGCCGCGCAGCATCGACCCGCCGGAGCTGGGCTTCACCCCGCGCCGGCCGGTGCCGTGGCTCGCGCCGCTCCTGCTGATCAGCACCGGCCTGCGGACGCTGCTGGCGATGCTGTTCGGGGCGTACCTGGACAAGCGGGAGTTGCAGAACTCGCTGGAGGCCCGCATCGAGCGCCAGGTCGGGCCGGACGGCGGGCTGTGGCTCGACTACGTGGCCGACCTGGGCGACGGCTTCGACGCGACCTACTCGGTGGCGTACCTGCTCGCCCAGCCGGAGCTGACCGTCGACGGGCACCGGCTGCCCCGGGCGCAGACCCTGGTGATGGGGGGCGACCAGGTCTACCCGTCGGCGTCCTACGAGGCGTACGAGGACCGCTGCAAGGGGCCGTACCAGGCCGCGCTGCCGGTCACGCCGCCCGAGCGGCCCACCCTGTTCGCGGTCCCCGGCAACCACGACTGGTACGACGGGCTCACCGCCTTCCTGCGGCTGTTCGTCCGCTCCCGGGACCGGCACTTCGGCGGCTGGGGCACCGGCCAGTCCCGCTCGTACCTCGCCGCCGAGCTGCCCGCCGGCTGGTGGCTGCTGGGCCTCGACGACCAGTCCGGCTCCTACCTCGACGACCCGCAGCTCACCTACTTCGACGCCGTCGCGCAGCGGCTGGGGCCGGACAGCCGGGTCATCCTGGCCGTGCCCGCGCCGACGTGGGTCAAGGCCGTCGACCACCCCACGGCGTACGACTCGATCGACTACTTCGTCCGCACCATCGTCGCGCCGACCGGGGCGCGGGTGCGGCTGCTGGTCTCCGGGGACCTGCACCACTACGCCCGGTACGCCGGCCCGGACCGGCAGCTCGTCACCTGCGGCGGCGGCGGGGCCTACCTGTACCCGACCCACCACCTGCCGGAGCGGATCGAGGTGCCCCCGCGCGACACCCTGTCCCGGCGGGCCAGCCGCAGCCTCCCGTACGACCTCGCGGCCACCTTCCCCGACCGGGCCCGCTCCCGCCGGTACGGCTGGGGCGTCTTCGCCCGGTTGCCGAGACGCAACCCGGGTTTCGGCACCCTGCTCGGCACGGTGCACACCCTGCTCATGCTGGCCATGGCCGGGGTGGCGGCGGGTCGGGCCGGTGGCACCGAGCAGCGGCTGCTGAGCGTCCCGCTGGTGGCGATGCTGCTGGTGACGATGCTCGGCGCGGTCTTCTTCGCGAAGCCGCCGAGCGCCGGCGGCAAGCGGCAGGTGCGGCACTGGATCCTCGGCGTCGCGCACGGGCTGGCGCAGGTGGCGCTCGCCGCCGCCGGCACCTGGGCCTGGCTGGCGGTGCCCCTGCACGACTGGCCGTGGCCACTGCCGGTGGCCGCCGCGGCGGTGGTGTACGGCCCGCTGATCGGCCTCCTCGCCACCGAGCTGGTGGCGGCCTACCTGCTGGTGGCGGGGGCGTTCGGGGTGAACGTGAACGAGCTGTTCGCCGGTCAGGGCATCGAGGACGCCAAGGCGTTCCTGCGGATGCGCATCGACCCGGACGGCACGCTCACCATCTATCCGATCGCCGTGGACCGGGTCTCCCGCGCCTGGCGGCTGAACCCCGACGACTCCCCGACCGCCTCCTGGCTGGCCCCGAAGGATCCGCTGACCCCGCGCCTGGCCGAGCCACCGGTCGTGCTGGCGCCCTGAGCGGCTCAGGCGTCGTAGCGCTGGTCGTGGGCCTGGCGGGAGCCGCAGACGGCGGCGCGGGAGCACATGGAGCGCGTGCCGTCGGCGTCCAGCCGCACGGTCACCGCGTCCCTCGGGACGCTGTGGCCGACGACCCGGCCGTCCCCCTCCGGGGTGCTCACGCGGGTGCCGATCGCCGGGGCGGACTCGGCGAACTTGGCGTAGAGCGGGTGCTCGTATTTCAGGCAGCACATCAGCCTGCCGCAGGCCCCGGAGATGCGCAGCGGGTTGAGCGGCAGGTCCTGGTCCTTCGCCATCCGGATCGTCACCGGCTCGAAGTCGGTGAGGAAGGTGGCGCAGCACAGGTCGCGCCCGCAGGAGCCGATGCCGCCCTGCACCCGCGCGGAGTCGCGGGCGGAGAGCTGGCGCAGCTCGACCCGGCAGTGCAGGGTGGCGCCCAGGTCGCGCACGAGGGACCGGAAGTCGACCCGGTGCGGGGCGGTGAAGTAGACGGTGGTGCGGTCCCCGCCGCCGTCGGCGGTGGCGAGCACGTGGTCGACGGCGACGACCTTCATCGGCAGGCCGTGCTCGCGGATCAGCCGCTTCGCGGCCACCTTCGCCTCGGCCTTGCGCCGCCGCAGCAGCTCGTCGCGGCGCAGGTCGTCGTCGGTGGCGAGGCCGGCGAGCCGGGGGAAGCCGTCGGTGTCCTCACCGACCCACTGCGCGGCCCAGACGCACTCCGCCACCTCGGGGCCGTCGTCGGTGGGGACCAGCACCCGGTCGCCCACCTGCGGGCGGAACTCGCCCGGGTCGAGGTAGTAGAGGCGCCCGTACCGGTTGAAGCTGACCGCGCAGAGCATGCCCATGCCTTCACCCTACGACGCGGTGCGGCCCGGCACCCAGCCCCGCGTCACCACGCGGTCACCGGACCCGCAGCGGGGAGCCGTGGTAGGGGCCGCCGACCGTCGACCCGCGCCAGGTGGTCTCCGCGAGGCTCGGCGACCACTGGCGCAGCAGCGTCTCCGCCCCGTCGTAGGCCACGCCGAGCACGGCCAGCACCCGGTGGGCGATGTCGGCCGCCGCGAGCAGCCCCGCCGCGCCCGGCCCGGTGTCGCCGGCGGTGGCGGCCCGCACCCGGACCGCCTCGGCGGAGCCGAGCACGTCGGCGAGCGCGCGGGCGAGCGCGAGGCGGCTGCCCTCGACCCAGTCGGCGAGGGCGTCGGCGTAGCCGGCCGTGGCCTCCAGCCGGCCCACCAGGCTCTCCGGCCCCTCGTCGAGGTGGCGCAGCAGGGCGGCGCGGGCCTGGTCGTAGGCCGAGGCGGCCGGCCCGGACCAGGCGGCGGGGTCGGTGAGGGTGCGGCACACCTCGTCGTACGCCCGGACGAGCCCGCGCACCGCGTGGCCGGCGCCGGTCAGCGGGGCGGGGTGCAGGTCGAGGAAGCCCCGCACGGCGTCGCCGGGGAGCACCTGCATGCGGCGCAGCAGCGGCCAGAGCCGGTGCCCCTCGGGCGCACCGCCGGCGAGCAGCGTGTCGACGCGGTCGAGCAGGTCGAGCCCCGGCTCGGCGAGGCGGTCGAGGGCGTCCATCACCGCTCCCGGCCGAGCCGGCGACGGACGGCGTCGTCGACCCCGGTGTAGCGGTCGGCGGCGCTGC
The DNA here is from genome assembly GCF_029581295.1 of Micromonospora sp. WMMD712. Lineage (NCBI taxonomy): Bacteria > Bacillati > Actinomycetota > Actinomycetes > Micromonosporales > Micromonosporaceae > Micromonospora > Micromonospora sp. WMMD712. Next base: position 4,874,488 of record NZ_CP120743.1, on the reverse strand, counting down.
GCACCGCGGACGCGGCGGCGGCGAGCCGGGACGCGGCGACGGTCGCCTCGCGGGCCCGGTCGCCGGTGGCGTCGGTCCACCGCCGGTGCAGGGCCCGGCCGATCTCGCCGGGCCGGCCGGGGACCTGCGCGCCGAACGCCGGGTGCGGCGGGTCGGTGGCGGTCACGGCGCGGGCCAGCGTCTCCAGGGTGGCGCTCGCCTCGTCCAGCCGGGCGGCGAGGGCGCGCAGCTCGTCCACGTCAGGCCCCCGCGAGGGGCCGGTAGGCGGCGAACGTCTCGTTGTGCAGCTTCTCCCGGGCCCACTGGGCCGCGTCGGCGGCGGCGGCCACGGCGGCGCGCACGGAGGCGGCCACGTCGCGGTGGTGGCGCTGGTGCAGGGGGCCGAGAAAGCGCACGTCGGTGATCCGGCCGTCGGCGGTGACCAAGACCTCGACCAGCCCGTCCGGGGAACGCACGGTGACCTCCACGGTCGACACCGCCTGGTCGAACTCGGCCTGCAACGCCTCGATGCGGCGGTAGCGCCGCACCGCCTCCTCGATCCAGGCCTCGTCGATCTCCCCCCGAGGCATCGCGGACTCCTCCCGGCAGTGCACTCACTGAGTGTGCCGCCACGGTCACCACGGCATCACCGGACCGTACCGCACACCAATCGGGCCTGTCGATGCCCTGTGGACGGAGCAGGGGTGGGCGGTCAGCCCTTCCAGAGGGCGAGCATCATCGCCTCCACGGCGATGCGCGGCTTGACGTTGGCCTCGATGGCGGCGCGGCACTCCAGCACGGCCTCCAGCCGGCGCAGCGCCCCCTCGGCGTGCCACTTCTGCCCGCCCGCCTCGGCCAGCGCGGCGGTGTCGGTGTGCACGGGGGCGACGGGCGCGCGCAGCGCCGCGACGAGGGCGTCGCGGTAGAAGCCGGCGAGGTCGACCAGGGCCCGGTCCAGGGCGTCACGCTGGGCGCGCGTGGCGCGCGACTTCTGCCGTTTCTCCAGGTCCTTGAGCTGGCCCTGGGCGCCGCGCAGCGCGCCGGCCGCGCCCCGGCCGGTGCCGCCCGCGCCGAGCGCCGTCTGCAACGCGGCCTTCTCCGCCTCGTCGAGTTCGGCGACGGACGCGGCGGCCTCCGCCTCGGCGGACTCGATCAGCGCGGACGCCGCGTCGAAGGCGGCGCCCACCCCGGTGAGCCGGCGCGGCACGGCGAGCACGGCGTCGCGCCGGCTGCGGGCCTGCGGGTCGCCGGCGAGCCGCCGGGCCCGGCCCACGTGCCCCTGCGCGGCCGCCGCCGCCCAGCGCGCCACGTCCGGCGCGATCCCGTCCCGGCGGACCAGCACCTCGGCCACCGCCTCGGGCGCGGGCTGCCGCAGCGGTACGACCCGGCAGCGCGACCGGATGGTCACCGACACGTCGTCGGGGTGGGTGGACGGGGCGCAGAGCAGGAACACCGTGCGCGGCGGCGGCTCCTCGACGGCCTTGAGCAGCGCGTTGCCGGCCGCCTCGGTGAGCCGGTCGGCGTCGGAGATGATCACCACCTGCCAGCGCCCGCCGGACGGGGTGCTGGCCGCCCGCAGCACCAGCGCGCGCATCTCGCCGACGCCGATGCTGAGCCCCTCGGGCGCGACGAGCCGCACGTCGGCGTGGGTGCCGGCCATCGTGGTGTGGCAGCCGGGGCAGGTGCCGCACCCGGTGCCGGAGGCGCACTGGAGGGCCGCGGCGAAGGCGCGGGCGGCCACCGAGCGGCCCGAGCCGGGCGGACCGGTGAAGATCCACGCGTGGGTCATCCCGGCCCCGGGGTCGACGGCGGGCTCCGCGCCGGGGGCGGCCTGCCGGAGCTGGGCGGCGGCCGCCGCGGCGGCCCGGCGCAGCGTGGCGACCGCCTCGTCCTGGCCGACGAGGTCGGCGAAGACGCCCGGCGGGACGGCGGCTTCCCGCGGGGCGCCGGCTTCCGGTGGGGCGGCTGCGGCTGCGGAGACGTCCGGCATCAGGTGCGGTGCTCCATCGTCACCAGCTCCGAGTCGGATAACTCGGGCTGCACCGAGGTGTCGGGCCCCTGGGCGGGCCGGGGGTGCACGATCCCGGCCGGGTCGACCAGGAACTCCGCCACCCGGCGGGCGACCAGCCCGGCGGTCTCCTCGACCGGGCGGGACGCGTCCAGCACCAGGTAGCGCTTCGGGTCGTTCGCGGCGAGGTCGAGGAAGGCGTACCGGACCCGCTCGTGGAAGGCGACGGACTCGGCCTCCAGCCGGTCGGCCCCCTCGTTGCGGGCGGCCACCCGGGACAGGCCGGTGTGCGGGTCCACGTCGAGCAGCACCACCAGGTCGGGCTTGAGGCCGCCGGTGGCCCAGGAGGAGAGCCAGGAGACCTCGTCGACGGGGAGCGTCCGCCCGGCCCCCTGGTAGGCCAGGGACGAGTCGACGTACCGGTCGCTGATCACCACCGCGCCCCGGACCAGCGCCGGCCGGACGACGGTGGCGACGTGGTGCGCCCGGTCGGCGGCGTAGAGCAGCGCCTCGGCGCGCGGGGACGGGCCCTCGGCGGTCGCGTCGAGCAGCAGCGCGCGGATCCGCGCGCCGACCTCGGTCGCGCCCGGCTCCCGGGTTACCACCACCTCGCGCCCCTGCCCGCGCAGCCGCTCGGCGAGCGCGGCGAGCTGGGTGGACTTGCCGGCCCCCTCGCCGCCCTCGAAGACCACGAAGAGCCCGCTGGAGACGAAGTGCTCGGCCGGCATCAGCGGGCGGCCCCGGATCGACCCCCACAGGTCGGCGAGGACCGGCACGCCCTTCTTGTCGTCCATCTGGCCGAAGGCGCTGATCCCGGCGAAGATGCCGGCCGCGCCGGCGGCGAGCAGCAGCAGCCGGGTGGAGGAGACGGAGATGCCGAGGTCGGCGATGGTCAGCTTGCGGGAGCCGCCGACCCCGACGAGGAGGCTGCTCAGCGCGATGGCGAGGATCAGCACCAGCCGGGTGCCGATCTGCACCACCGCGAAGACCCGGCCGCGCACCTCGTCGGCGACCTCGCCGCCGAGCAGCGTGGTGCCGGCGAGGAAGGCCATGCCCGCGCCCGCGCCGACCAGGATCGCGCCGAGCATCGCCATGGACAGGTGCACGGCGAACGCGAGCACCACCACCGACGCGCTGGCCAGCACGATGCTCATGCCGAACCAGCGCCGCCGGGACATCTCCCGCACGATCATCGGGCCGAGCCCGATGCCCAGGGCGAGGCCGATGAACATCGCGCCGAAGAGCAGGTAGAAGGCGGCGTCACCGGCACCGAGCGAGGCGGCGAAGAACTTGGCCGTGCCGATCACGATGCCGCCGCCGGCGAACGCGCCGAAGATGCCGAGCACCAGGCCACGGACCAGCGGGGTCTGGCCGATGTACTTCCAGCCCTCGGTGAACTGGCGCATGACGCCCTGTTCGGTGCGCTCGGCCTCGCTGGCCTGCGCCTGGCTGATCTCCTTGATCCCGAAGGCGACGACCAGGGCGGTGGCGAGCCGGGAGAACGCGTTGAACCACAGCGCGAGCTGCGCCGGCTCGGCCCAGGACGGCATCTCCCCGCCGGTGGCCGCCCGGACGCTGCGGTCGAGCAGGGCCAGGCCGAGCGCGGCGGCGATCGGGGTCAGCCCGTACGTGGTGATCAGGGTGAGCTGGTTGGCCGCCTCCAGCCGGGCGCGCGGGATGAGGTTGGGGACCGCGGCCTCCTTGGCCGGGATCCAGAGCAGGGTGATCGTCTCGATCAGGAAGGTGGCGACCGCCGCCCAGCCGACCACCAGCCCGCCGCTGGCCCCGGTGAGCGCGAACAGCGGGATGGAGGCGAACAGCAGGAAGCGCAGCACGTCGCAGATGACCATGGTCCAGCGCCGGTCGAACCGGTCGGCGAGGACGCCGGCCACCGGGCCGAGGATCAGCGCGGGCAGCAGCCGGATCGCGATCAGGGTGCCGAACGCGGCGCCCTGGGCGGTGCTGCCGGAGACCTGGGCGGCGGCGAAGACCGAGGTGGCGAGCAGGCCGAGCCAGTCGCCGAAGGAGGCGGCGCCGAGCACGATCCAGAGTCGGCGGAACGGTCGGATGCGCAGCACGGAGCGGATCGCGGCGGCCCCGGACCGGTCGGCCGGCTGCGTCCCGGCCGGCGGGGCGCCCGCCTGGGCGCCGGTGCGGCCGGTGTCCTCGGCGCCGGGCGGGCCGGCCGACGGCGACTCGCCGGGCGACTCGCCGCTGTTCTGGCTTTCGATGGCCGTACCTCCACGTGCCGGCCCAACGTTGGGCATCCCGGTGCAACACTCTAGTCCCGGTCGGAGGACTTCCCGCCCGTGACAGTGCCTGCTCGCCGAGCCTAGGCCGCAGCCGCCACCCGTCGCCGCCGGTGTCCCCGGGCCGCCGGGCGGAAGCACGCCCCGGCAGACGCGAGGCTCTTTCACAATTGACCGATCGACAGTTAGCGTGCACACGTGACCAGCGAAGGCGACAAACTGCGCGAACGCCTGGAACGGGCGACCGCCCACCTCGACCCGCCGTACGCGGTGGTCGACCTGGCGGCGTTCGACGCCAACGCGGCGGCGCTGCCCACCCGGGCCGGCGGCAAGCCGATCCGGGTCGCCAGCAAGTCCGTCCGGTCCCGCGAGCTGCTCCGCCGGGTGCTGGGCCGCCCCGGCTGGCGCGGGGTGATGGCGTTCACCCTGCCCGAGGCGAACTGGCTCGTCCGGGCCGGCGTGACCGACGACGCGCTGGTGGCGTACCCCACGGCCGACCGGGGGGCGCTCGCCGAGCTGGCCGCCGACGAGGGGCTGGCCGGGGCGGTCACGCTGATGGTCGACGGGACCGACCAGCTCGACCTCGTCGACGCGGTGTGCCCGCCGGGCCGCCGGCCCGCGCTACGGGTCTGCGTCGACCTCGACGCGTCCTGGCGGCCCCTGGGCAGGCGGGTGCACGTCGGGGTGCGCCGCTCGCCGGTGCACAGCGCCCGGGCGGCCGGCGCGCTCGCCGCCGCGATCGCCGCCCGGCCGGGCTTCCGGCTGGTCGGCCTCATGTCGTACGAGGCGCAGATCGCCGGGCTGGGCGACGCCCCGCCGGGGCGGGCGGCCCTCGCCGCCGCGATCCGGGCCGCCCAGCGCGGGTCGTACCGCGAGTTGCTGGCCCGCCGGGGCGCGGCGGTGTCGGCGGTACGCGAGCACGCCGACCTGGAGTTCGTCAACGGCGGCGGCACGGGCAGCGTGGCGGCGACCAGCGCCGATCCCGCGGTCACCGAGGTCACCGCGGGATCGGGCCTGTACGGGCCGACGCTGTTCGACGCGTACCGGGCCTGGCGGCCCACCCCGGCCGCGTTCTTCGCCTGCGCCGTGGTCCGCCGGCCGACGCCGGAGCTGGCGACCGTGCTCGGCGGCGGCTGGATCGCCTCCGGCCCGCCCGCCGGCAACCGGCTGCCCACCCCCTGGCTGCCGACCGGCCTGAAGCTGCTCGGCGCGGAGGGCGCCGGCGAGGTGCAGACCCCGCTGACCGGCCCGGCGGCGGCCGGCCTGCGCGTCGGCGACCGGGTGTGGTTCCGGCACGCCAAGGCCGGCGAGCTCTGCGAGCGCGTCAACGAGCTGCACCTGGTCGACGGCGACCGGATGGTCGGGACCGTCCCCACCTACCGGGGGGAGGGTCACGCCTTCCTCTAGTCCCGCCGCCGCCCGTTCAGGCGGTGGGGGCGGGGGCCGGGGTGGTGACGCCCGCAGCGGCGGCGGCCGACGCCTCCACGTGCCGGTGCAGGTATTCGCGGATGAGCGCCTTCGCCTCGGCGAGCACCCGCTCGTCGCCCTCGGCGTTGCGCCGGAACGCCAGCTTGATCAGGGCGTCGGCGGCCTCGACGGCGATCTCCAGGCAGAACCGCAGGCGCGGCTCGTCGACCATGCCGAACCGCTCGGTGAGCACCCGGGCGAGCTGGTCGGCGATGACGCCGTTGTTGTCCCGCTGCTCGTCCAGCAGGTGCAGGTCGACCACGTCGCCGAAGTGCAGGGTACGGAACCCGGGGACGGTGCGGTGCATCGTGATGTACTCGTCGATCCCCGCGTCGACGCCGTCCCACCAGTGCGTCAGGTCGTCCGAGGCGAACCGCTCGTCGAGCCGCTGGAGGTAGGATTCCATCGTGCGCAGGGTCAGCGCCTGCACGATCGCCCGCTTGTCCGGGAAGAACTGGTAGACCGACCCGATCGCCACCTCGGCGCGCTCGGCGAGCAGGGTCGTGGTCAGCCCCTCGTACCCCACCTCGTCGACGAGTTCGGCGCAGGCGTCCAGCATCCGCTGGACCCGCGCGACGCTTCGACCCTGGACCGGCACCCGGCGCAACGGCCCGGTCGTGGCGGCTGGTGTGGACACTCGGCGCCACCCCCCTTCGACGGATGAACATATCTGCACGTCACGACTACGTGACTACCGGTACAACGAGCGGACCTGGATTGCGGTATTTACCAGGCACAACGTTCCTGATATGAAGACATCTCACATTCACGTCGAGGAGCGCGCATGGGCAGCACGACCCCGCCGAGCCCCCACTGGCGCAACTGGGCCGGCAACCAGCGCAGCACCGCCACCACCATCCTCCGCCCCCGTACGATCGCCGACGTCGCCGCCGCCGTCCAGGCCGCCGCCGCTGCCGGCGAGCGGATCCGGCCCGTCGGCAGCGGCCACTCCTTCACGGCCGTGGCGTGCGCCGACGACCGCCGGATGGAGCTGACCGACCTCGACACCGAGACCCGGGTCGACCGCGACCGACGCCTGGTCACCGTACCGGCAGGGATGCCCCTGCACCGACTCAACGCCCTGCTCGCCGGGCACGGGCTGGCGCTGCCCAACCTCGGCGACATCGACGCGCAGACCGTCGCCGGGGCGATCTCCACCGGCACCCACGGCACCGGCGCGGCGTACGGCTGCCTGTCGACCTTCGTCGAGGCGCTCACCCTGGTCACCGGCACCGGGGAGGTGCTGCGCTGCTCCGCCGGCGAGCACCCGGACGTCTTCGCCGCCGCCCGTGTCTCCCTCGGCGCCCTCGGCGTGCTCACCGAGGTGACGCTGCGCGTCGTGGACGCCTTCGTGCTGCGCGCCCACGAACGACCCGCCGCCCTCGACGACGTCCTCGCCGACCTGCCGTCGCTGGTCGCCAAGCACGACCACGCCGAGTTCTTCTGGTTCCCCTACACCGACCGGGTGCAGCTCAAGACCAACGACCGGGTGCCCGCCGACGACCGGCCGCTACCCCACTGGCGGGCCTGGCTCGACGACGACTTCCTCGCCAACACCGTCTTCGCCGGCCTCTGCCGGCTCGGCCGCGCCGCGCCGCGCCTGGTGCCCGCGATCAACGCGGCCTCCGCCCGGGCGCTCAGCGAACGCACCTACACCGGCCGCTCCGACGCGGTCTTCTGCACCCCGCGCCGGGTCCGCTTCATGGAGATGGAGTACGGCCTGCCGCGCGCCGCCCTGCCCGAGGCCCTGGCCGAGGTGCGCCGCATCGTCGGCAGGCTCCCGTTCAAGGTGCAGTTCCCCGTCGAGGTGCGCTTCACCGCCGCCGACGACATCTGGCTCTCCCACGGGTACGGGCGCGACTCGGCGTACATCGCCGTCCACCAGTACCTCGGCGCGCCGTACGAGCCGTACTTCCGGGCCGTCGAGGAGGCCGCCGCCGGGCTGGGCGGCCGCCCCCACTGGGGCAAGCTGCACTGGCGCGACGCGGAGTCACTGGCACCGGCGTACCCGAAGTTTGCCGACTTCCGCTCCCTCCGCCACCGCCTGGACCCGCAGGGAGTCTTCGTAAACCCCCACCTGACAACTCTCCTGGGCCCCTGACGCGCCCCGCGCGAACGGGCCTCGCGAATCTTGGTACGAAATTGCCCTCAGGGGGGCGGATTCGTACCAAGATCCGGAGGTTGTCCACAGGGGGTGGAGCGGTGACCCCTGCGTGGGGAGAGTGGTGGGGTGAGGGGCGGGAGTAGGGGCGAAAGCCTGGGGCAGGGTGGGGGTTGGGCCCGGTTGGCGCGAGCACTGCCAGGAGACGACGCCGACGAACTGACCTGGTTGCTTTTCCATCAGGACGATGTGATCAGCCTGGCGCAGGCACGGCAGTTCCTGACTCCCAAGGCGATCCGGCACCGGGTCACCGTCCACCGGTGGCGACAGGTGCACCGCGCCGTCTTCGTCACCCACAACGGCCCCGTGAGCGCAGACCAGCTCCGCTGGATAGCCGTGCTGGCCGCAGGTCCGGCGGCGGTACTCGCCGGCCCTACCGCTGCCGGCGCCTGGGGCCTGCGCCGGTACGACAGCCGAGCCGTGCACCTGCTCCTGCCCGCCGCGCACCAGACCCGATCGCTTCCGCCCGGCGTCCTGCTGCACCGCACCACCCACCTGCCCGAGGAGGACGTGCTGCGGGTGGGTCAGCCGTGTCGCACCATGCCAGCACGTTCGCTGGTGGACGCCGCGCAGTGGGCAGCCACCGACGAGGACGCGCGGGCGATCATCGCGGCCGGGTTCCAGCAGCGGCTCGTCGCCGGCGACGACCTGCACCGCGTGCTCGACCGGCTACCGCGGGCGCGACGCCGCAGCCTCATCCGCCAGGCAGCCACCGATGCGGCAGGCGGCTCCCACTCCCTGCCCGAGCTGGACTTCCTGAGGCTGACACGCCGCGCCGGCCTGCCCGAGCCGTCCCGGCAGGCGGTGCGACGCGACGCCAGCGGGCATCGTCGGTACCTGGACGCCTGGTTCGACGAGTGGCGCGTGCACGTGGAGATCGACGGCGGACAGCACCTCGACCCGCGGGCCGCCTGGGCGGACATGCGACGACAGAACGACCTCTGGATCGAGGGCGACCGGGTGCTGCGGTTCCCGGCCTGGGCGGTGCGCCACACTCCTGACGAGGTGGTGGCACAGGTCCGCGCCGCTCTCCGCGCGGCAGGCTGGCCCGGTTGAGCCCGCCGCCGCCCTAGCTCAGGTGGTGGCCTTCTTGGGGGGTGTCGCCTTCTTCACCGGGGTCGCCTTCTTGGCCGCCGTGGACTTCGCAGCCGCCGTCGTCTTCGTGGCGGCGGTGGTCTTCTTCGCAGCCGCCGTCGTCTTCTTCGCCGTCGTCTTCTTCGCGGCCGGGGCCTTCTTCGCCGCCGCCTTCTTCTTCGGGGCCGGGCCCTTCGCCCGCTTCTCGGCGAGCATCTCGGAGGCTTCCTCGACGGTCAGCGCCTCCGGGGTCTGCCCCCGCCGCAGGGACGCGTTGAACTCGCCGTCGGTCACGTACGGGCCAAACCGGCCATCCTTGATCACCAGCGGCTTCTCGGTCAGCGGGTCGACGCCCATCTCCCGCAGCGGCGGCGCGGCGGCCCGACGCTGGCGGGTCTTCGGGGCGGCCAGCAGGGCCAGCGCCTCGTCCAGCGTGACGGTGAACATCTTGTCTTCCGAGTCCAGCGAGCGGAACTCGTCGCCCTGCTTGACGTACGGGCCGTAGCGGCCGTTGTTGGCGAGGACCTCCGCGCCGTCGGGGGCCACCCCGACCAGCCGGGGCAGGCTGAGCAGCTTCAACGCCTCGTCGAGGGTGAGCGAGTCCGGCGACTGCGTGCGCAGCAGCGACGACTTGCGCTCGCCGCTGGCCACGTACGGGCCGAACCGGCCGGACTTGAGCAGGATCGGCTCGCCGGTCGACGGGTCGTCGCCGAGCTTGCGCTCGCCGCCCCCGCCGAGGAACAGCTCGTGCACCTTCTCCGGGGTCAGCTCGTCGGGGGCCAGCCCCTCGGGGATCGGCGCCCGGTCGCCCTGGCCGCCGCCCTCCTCGCCCTCACCGTGGGCCGCCGGCTCCTCGCCGGGCGCGCCCCGCTGGAGGTACGGCCCGTAGCGCCCCACCCGGACGACGACCTCGCGGCCCTCGTCGTCGGTGTGCAGGGGGATCGAGTTGACGCTGCGTGCGTCGATCTCGCTGAGGTTCTCCGTGACCAGCTTCTTCAGCCCGCCGGCGTGGGCGATGGTCTGGTCGCCGGCCCCGTTGGCGCTGCCGAAGTAGAACGCGGTGAGGAAGTCGACGGCGGCGTGGTCGCCACCGGCGATCTCGTCCAGCTCGTTCTCCATGCTGGCGGTGAAGTTGTAGTCGACCAGCCGGGGGTAGTGCCGCTCCAGCAGGCCGATCACCGCGAACGCCAGGAACGACGGGATGAGCGCCTGGCCGCGCTTGCTGACGTACCCCCGGTCCTGGATCGTCTGCATGATCGACGCGTAGGTGGAGGGGCGGCCGATGCCCAGCTCCTCCAGCGCCTTGACCAGCGACGCCTCCGTGTACCGCGACGGCGGCTGGGTGTGGTGGCCCTGGGCGGCCAGCGCGTCGGCGGTCAGCGGCTGGTCCTTGACCAGGTTGGGCAGCCGGCGCTCGGCGTCCTCGGCCTCGGCGTTCTCGTCGTCGGAGGACTCGACGTACGCGCGCAGGAAGCCCGGGTCGGTGATCGTCTTGCCGGTCGCGCCGAAGTCGGCCTCCTCCTGCGCGGAGGAGACGGCCCGGATCCGCACCGAGACGCTGGAGCCGACCGCGTCGGTCATCTGGGAGGCGATGGTGCGCCGCCAGATCAGCTCGTAGAGCTTGAACTCCTCGCCGGACAGCTCCCGGGCCACCTCGCCCGGGGTGCGGAAGTTGTCGCCCGCCGGGCGGATCGCCTCGTGCGCCTCCTGCGCGTTCTTCACCTTGCCGGTGTAGCGGCGCGGCTCCGGCGGCACGCTGCGCTCGCCGTAGAGCTCGACGATCTGCCGGCGGGCCGCCGCGATGGCGGTCTCCGACAGGTTCACCGAGTCGGTACGCATGTAGGTGATGTAGCCGTTCTCGTAGAGCCGCTGCGCGGTGCGCATCGTCTGCTGCGACGAGAACCGCAGCTTGCGGGCCGCCTCCTGCTGGAGGGTGGAGGTGATGAACGGCGCGTACGGGCGGCGGCGGTAGGGCTTCTCCTCGACCCGGGTGACCGTGAACGGCCGCCCCGCGAGGCGGGCCGCCAGCCCGCGCGCGCCGCCCTCGTCGAGGTGCACGACGCCCGCGCCGGGCCGCACCTTGCCGGTGGTCGGCTCGAAGTCCTTGCCGGTGGCGATCCGGTCGCCGTTCAGCGCGACGAGGGTGGCGTTGAAGGTGCGCGGCCCCTCGCCCGGCCTCGCCACGGCGAGGGTGGCCAGGATGTCCCAGTATTCGGCGGTGCGGAAGGCCATCCGCTGCCGCTCGCGCTCGACCACGATCCGGGTCGCCACGGACTGCACCCGGCCCGCCGAGAGCTTCGGCATGACCTTCTTCCACAGCACCGGGGAGACCTCGTAGCCGTAGAGCCGGTCGAGGATGCGCCGGGCCTCCTGGGCGTCGACCAGGTCCCGGTCGATCTCGCGGGGGTTGGCCACCGCCGCCTGGATCGCCGGCTTGGTGATCTCGTGGAAGACCATCCGCTTGACCGGCACCTTGGGCTTCAGCGTCTCCACCAGGTGCCAGGCGATCGCCTCGCCCTCGCGGTCCTCGTCGGTGGCCAGGAAGATCTCGTCGACCTCCTTGGCCAGCTTGACCAGCTTGCTGATCTGCTGGCGGCGGTCGGGCGAGACCACGTAGAGGGCGTGGAAGCCGTTGTCGACGTCCACCCCGAGCCGGGCCCACGGCTCGCCCTTGTACTTGGCGGGCACGTCGGCGGCGTTGCGTGGCAGGTCGCGGACGTGACCGAAGCTGGCCTCCACGACGTACCCCGGGCCGAGATAGCCCGAGATCGTCTTGGCCTTCGCCGGTGACTCGACGATGACCAGACGGGTGGTCCTGGCGTTGCTCGGCACGTCTCCTGCGACCTCACTCCTGCTCGTGGCCGGCCGATCCGGGGCGCGGACCACCCGCGGTCCGCCGGAACCGCCGGCGGTCCGGATGTCCAACGTAACGCGCCGTCCGGGTTCCGGGTTTCGCGGGCGGCAAACCGCCCACGCCGCTTCCCGGGGCACCGGCGACGGTCTTGCCGGACGGCGCCACCGTACACCGTGGGTAGGCCCTCGGGCGGGCCACTGTGACGACGCCGCCTCTCGGTGGACGCCCGACCAGCCGCTCCGCCGCCGTCGCCCGACGGCTGGAGTGTCCTTGATCGGACACCCGGGGGAGGCCCGACCGGCGACGTCCCGGCCGGCTCGGGGCGTGCCGCCCCGCCCGGCTCAGCCGGCGGCGGGCCAGTCGGCGGCGGGCCAGTCGGCGGCAGGCCAGTCGGCGGCAGGCCAGTCGGCTCAACCGGCGGCGGGCCAGTCGACGGCGGGCCAGTCGGCTCAACCGGCGGCGGGCCAGTCGGCGGCGGGCGCGGCGGGTGGGCGGTCGCCGATGAGGTCGGCGAGGCGGGCCAGCCGGCGGCGGCCCGTGATCCGGTACGCCGGCCCGCCCGCCTGCGCGTCGAGCAGCACCGCCGGCAGGCCGACGGCGGCCAGGGCCGCGCCGGCCGGTTCCCGGCAGTGCTCGTCCGCCGCGCCGAGGCGGAGCAGGAACCCGGGCGGGTCGGCCGCCCCGGCGGCGGCCACCCAGAGCCGCAGCCGGCGGCCGTTGAGGTGGAACCCGGCGGGCGGCCGTTTCACCTCACCCGCAGGCTCGACGGACGACGCCGGGTCGCGCAGCCAGGCCAGCGCGAGCGGCGCGAGGGTGCTCGCGTACGAGGTGCGCACCAGGTGCCGGCCGTCGGGGGTCGCCTCCCAGGTCGCGGCGATGCCGCGCCGGGACAGCTCGGCGACGAGCACGTGCACCCGCCAGGCGGCGTCCAGCACGATCGACAGCCGGGCGGTGCCGCCCATCCGCGACACCTCGCCGGGCCCGGCGAGCAGCCCGGCCAGGTCGGCGACGGACGGGTCCGCCGCCTCGGCGCCGAACAGGGAGAGCTGCCGCACCGGGTCGGGTGGTCGGTCGGGGGACGTCAGCGGCACTCCGGGACCTCGTCGAAGGCCTGTCTGAGCTCTTCGGAGTCGAGCCGGCTGGTGTCCAGCGCGCTGGCGTCGTACTCCTTGTCGAGGGTCTCCACGGCCGCGCGCACCCCGTCGTAGAAGGCGGTGGCCTCGCCGGTGCCCAGCCCGTCGATGGTGTCGCGGGCCCGGCCGTACGCGTCGCGCACCTTGCCCAGGGACGCCTGGAAGCGGGCCGAGATCTCCTCGCCGTGCTCGGTCTCGGGGACGCCGGCCTGGTCGATCTTGCGACGGGCGGTCTCGCTGGCGTCCGCCGCGCCGGCAAAGAGCCGCACCAGGTTCTCCTTCGCCTGCGCCGGGGTGGTCTGCGCGGTCATCTGCTGCTGGGTGCTGCTGGTCAGCTTGTTGATCTCGGCCCGCCACGGGCTGAGCGCCTCGCAGACCGACGCCGCCCACGCCTGCGGGCTGGGGCCGCCGCCGCACGCGGCCAGCGCCAGGACGAGCGTGGCGAGGACCGCCGTCAGCTTTCCGGCGGTCGCCGCCCGGCACGTGCGCATGCGTTGCAGCGTACGGCCTCCGCGCCGTCGTGCCACGGGTCGGTTTGCCGCCCCGGGCCCGCCACGGGGGTGCGGGCTCCCGGCCGGCGGTGGTCGACCGGCCGGGAACCCGCTGTGTCACCGCTCAGGCGTTGACCGTCTCCGGCCGCTGGTCGGCGCTGCCGGCGCCGGTGCCGCTGTCGTCGGAGTCGCCCATCGCGATGCCCTTGCGCTTGCTGAACACCACCGCCGCCACGACGATCAGCGTGGCCACCACCGCGATGCCGACGCGGAGGCCGACGTTGCGGTCGTCGCCGACGCTCCACGCCACGACGGCCGGCGCGATCAGCAGCGAGACCAGGTTCATCACCTTGATCAGCGGGTTGATCGCCGGGCCGGCGGTGTCCTTGAACGGGTCGCCGACGGTGTCGCCGATGACCGTGGCGGCGTGCGAGTCGGAGCCCTTGCCGCCGAACGCGCCGTCCTCGACGAGCTTCTTGGCGTTGTCCCACGCGCCGCCCGAGTTGGACAGGAACACCGCCATCAGGGTGCCGGCGCCGATCGCCCCGGCCAGGTACGCGGCCAGCGCGCCCGGCCCGAGGCCGAAGCCGACGGCGATCGGGGCGAGGATGGCGAGCAGGCCGGGGGTCATCAGCTCGCGCTGCGCGTCCCGGGTGCAGATGTCGACGACCTTGCCGTACTCGGGGCGCTGGGTGCGGTCCATGATGCCGGGCAGCTCGCGGAACTGCCGGCGCACCTCCATCACCACCGCGCCCGCCGAGCGGGACACCGCGTTGATGGCCAGCCCGGAGAAGAGGAACACCACGGCCGCGCCGATGATCAGGCCGACGAGGTTGCGCGGGTTCGCCACGTTCAGCGAGTTCAGGATCTCCGCGCCGACGTCGCCGACGCCCGCGTCCGAGTACGCCGTGCGCAGCGTGTCGGTGTACGAGCCGAACAGCGCCGTCGCCGCCAGGACGGCGGTGGCGATCGCGATGCCCTTGGTGATCGCCTTGGTGGTGTTGCCGACCGCGTCCAGCTCGGTGAGGATGCGGGCCCCGTTCTCGTCGATGTCGCCGGACATCTCGGCCACGCCCTGCGCGTTGTCGGAGATCGGGCCGAAGGTGTCCATCGCGACGATCACGCCGACGGTGGTGAGCAGGCCGGTGCCGGCCAGCGCCACCGCGAACAGCGACAGGGTGATGGAGCTGCCGCCCAGCAGGAACGCGCCGAAGACGCCCGCGCCGATCAGCAGCGCCGAGTAGACGGCCGACTCCAGGCCGACGCTGATGCCGGCGAGGATGACGGTCGCCGGGCCGGTCTGCGAGCTCTTGCCGATGTCCTGCACCGGGCGGCGGTTGGTCTCGGTGAAGTAGCCGGTGAGCGCCTGGATCGCGGCGGCCAGCACGATGCCGATGATCACGGCGGCGATGGTCACCCCGCGCGGACCCAGCGGCGGGTCGCCGCCGTCGACGCCGAGGCTGGCCCGCCACTCGGGCCCGAGCAGGTCGGCCCAGGTCGGCTTGAGGTAGACGAAGGAGGCGACCGCCACCAGCACCGCCGAGAACAGGGCGGAGAGGTAGAACGCCCGGTTGATCGCGGTGAGGCCGTTGCGGTCGGAGGCGCGCAGCCGGGTGATGAAGACGCCGACGATCGCCACCAGCACGCCGATCGTGGAGATGATCAGCGGGAGGACGAGGCCGTCGTTGCCGAACGCGGCCCGGCCGAGGATCAGCGCGGCGACCAGCGTGACCGCGTACGACTCGAAGAGGTCGGCGGCCATGCCGGCGCAGTCGCCGACGTTGTCGCCCACGTTGTCGGCGATGGTGGCGGCGTTGCGCGGGTCGTCCTCGGGGATGCCCTGCTCGACCTTGCCGACCAGGTCGGCGCCGACGTCGGCGGCCTTGGTGAAGATGCCGCCGCCGACCCGCATGAACATGGCGAGCAGGGCGGCGCCGAAGCCGAAGCCCTCCAGCACGGTCGGCGCGTCGCCCTTGAACAGCAGGACGACCAGCGCCGCGCCGAACAGGCCGAGGCCGACGGTGAGGAAACCGACCACGCCGCCGGTGCGGAAGGCGATCTTCATGGCGCCCTCCCGGCCGCCGGTCGCCTCCCGGGCCGCGGCGGCGACCCGCAGGTTCGCGCGGGTGGCCAGCCACATGCCGGCCCCGCCGATGAACGCGCTGAACAGGGCGCCCACCACGAAGAAGGCGGACCGGCCGATCTTCACCGCCAGCTCGCTGCCGTCGGTGTCGTGCACCGGCAACAGGAAGAGCAGCACCACGGCGATCACCACGAAGATCGCGAGGGTCCTGAACTGCCGGAGCAGGTAGGCCGAGGCCCCCTCCTGCACCGCTCCGGAGATCTCCTGCATGTTGGTGGTGCCCTTACCGGCTGCCAGCACGGCCTTGGTCAAGGCGGCGGCGAAGACGAGTGCCACCAGCGCGATGACCGCGGCGATGACGACGTACGTCAGGTTGGCTCCGGTAAGGGACAGTGCGCCGCCGTCGGCGGCCATGGTCCCGGACATCTGTGTCCTCCTGTACCGAACACTCGCGCCGGCCGGTGGAGACGCACGGACCGACGCCTGGATGCGGACTCGCAAGCGCGCCAACCCACTCCAGCGGACCAGCGATGAACACCCATACCCGCTGGCTGCGGGAAGGATCACTTGCTGACAACCCGCGTACTGTAGCCCTCCGTAGTGCCAGAGGTCACATTGAGGGGCACCCTGTTCGGATGATCTTCGTCGCTGTGTTACGAGAAGAATTCTGATATAAGCCCCGGCCACGACGAACGGGCCGCCCTCCCGGTCGGGAGTGCGGCCCTGAGCAGGCAATCAGTGAGTTGAGCGCGGAGTCAGCCCGGACGACTGATCATGCGATCAGCGAGGGTTGAGCAGAGAGTCAGCGGTGCACCGGCCATACCATGCGGACCTCCGTGCCGACGCCCTCCTCGACGGGGCGCACCTGAAGATCCTCGACGAAACCGGCCAGCAGCGCGAAGCCCACGCCGGTGGTCAGATCGTCCTCGTTGAGCGACTCGTTGGCGAGCTGGTCGGCGTCCAGCGCGGCCAGGCCGATGCTCGCCTCGATCGGCGCCCGGTCCACCACCCGCACCGCGTACGCCCCGCTGTCGGACATCTCCACCAGCACCGGATCCGGCACGTTGTACTGCCGGTGCAGGGCCACCGCCCGGGTGCACGCCTCGCCGATGGCCAACCGCACCTCGTCGAGCAGGTCCTCGCGGACGCCGGCGCGGCGGGCCACCGCGACACCGACCAGCCGGGCGGTGCGCACGTGCACCGGGGCCGGCGAGAAGGAGAGCCGGACCGTCGCCATCAGGCGCCGGAGCCGGTCGGATCGGCCCCGATCGCCGCGTCGACGGTCGGGTACAACGGGAAGACCTGATCCAGGGCCGTGATCCGGAAGATCTTGAGCAGCGGCTCCTTGCCACAGACCAGCGCGAAGCTGCCGCCGGCCGCGCGCAGCCGCTTCAGCGCACCCACCAGCACGCCCAGGCCCGTGGAGTCCAGGAAGTCGACCCGACCCAGGTCGACCACGACGTGCCGGGCCCCGCCGTCGATCAGCTCCAGCAGCCGTTCCCGCAGCCGAGGGGCCGTGTAGACGTCGACCTCACCGCCGACCTCGAGCACCGTGTGCTCCCCCACGGCACGGGTCGCCAGCGACAGCTCCATCGGTCCTCCTCGCAAGAGTCGTAAACTCTCCTGGGCATCTAACCATCCCCGCCGGGGCCGTCCGCGAGGTCACCGGCGAAGGGCTCCCCCTTACCCACACCCCCGCCGGTCAACTCCGAACACTTGTGCGAGAGTGCAGGACATGCCCCCCGCAGCCACCGTAGCCGCAGGCCACGGCCCCGACCGCCCGCCCGGCGCGGCCCCGGCCGAGCTGCTGCATCGGCTGCGCGCGCGCACCGGCGGCGACGCCGACCCGGTCACCCACGTCGAGCGGGTGCCGGCCCGGCCCGGCGAGCAGGCATCGTGGCCGCCGTGGGCCCCCGAGGAACTGCGCGCGGCGTTCGCCCGCCGCGACGTCGTCGCGCCCTGGCGGCACCAGGCCGAGGCCGCCGACCTGGCGTACGCGGGCACACACGTCGTCGTCGCCACCGGCACGGCGTCCGGCAAGTCCCTGGCGTACCAGCTTCCCGCACTGGCCACCCTGCTCGCCGACCCCCGGGCCACCGTGCTCTACCTCGCGCCGACCAAGGCGCTCGCCGCCGACCAGTTGCGCGCCGTCGCCGGCCTGGACCTCGACGGGGTACGCCCCGCCACCTACGACGGGGACACCCCGCGCGCCGAGCGGGAGTGGATCCGCCGGCACTCCCGGTTCGTGCTGACCAACCCCGACATGCTGCACCACGGCATCCTCCCCGGGCACGCGCACTGGTCGGGGTTCCTGCGCCGGCTGGCGTACGTCGTCGTCGACGAGTGCCACACCTACCGGGGCGTGTTCGGCTCCCACGTCGCGCACGTGCTGCGCCGGCTGCGCCGCCAGTGCGCGCGCTTCGGGCGTACCCCCGTGTTCCTGCTGGCCTCGGCCACGTCGGGTGACCCGGCGACGGCGGCCGGGCGGCTCACCGGCCTGCCCGTCGCGGCCGTCACCGACGACGCCTCGCCGCGCGGCGGGGTGACCTTCGCCCTGTGGGAGCCGCCGCTGCTGCCCGGCGACCAGGCTCCCGGGGCCGGCGGCCCGGCGGGCGGGGCCGGCGACCTCGCGCCGGTGCGCCGGTCGGCGCTGCGGGAGACCGCCGACCTGCTCGCCGACGCGGTCGCCGCCGGCGTGCGCACCCTCGCCTTCGTCCGGTCCCGCAAGGGCGCG
Source organism: Micromonospora sp. WMMD712 (assembly GCF_029581295.1). Lineage (NCBI taxonomy): Bacteria > Bacillati > Actinomycetota > Actinomycetes > Micromonosporales > Micromonosporaceae > Micromonospora > Micromonospora sp. WMMD712. The sequence goes on along the minus strand of NZ_CP120743.1, from coordinate 4,856,255 downwards.
GAGGTGGTGGCCGCCACCGCGCGCCGCGCCCTCGACGAGGCCGTCCCCGGGCTCGGCGACCGGGTGGCCGCCTACCGGGCCGGCTACCTGCGCGAGGAGCGGCGCGAGCTGGAACGCGCCCTGCTGCACGGCGACCTGCTCGGGCTCGCCTCGACCAACGCGCTGGAGCTCGGCGTCGACCTGGTCGGCCTCGACGCCGTGCTGATCTGCGGCTGGCCGGGCACCCGGGCGTCGCTGTGGCAGCAGGCCGGGCGGGCGGGGCGCTCCGGCGACGAGGCGCTCGCCGTGCTGGTGGCCCGCGACGACCCCCTGGACACCTACCTCGTGCACCACCCCGAGGCCCTGTTCGGCCGCCCCGTCGAGGCCACCGTGCTCGACCCGGCCAACCCGTACGTGCTCGCCCCGCAGCTCGCCTGCGCGGCGGCCGAGGCCCCACTCACCCCCGCCGACCTGGACCTCTTCGGCGACGGCGCGAAGGAGGCCGTCGACTCGCTCGTCGCGGCGGGCGCGCTGCGGCAGCGGCCGACCGGCTGGTACTGGCGGCACCGGGAGCGCCCCGAGGTGGACCTGCGCGGCGAGGGCGGGGCACCGGTCTGCGTGGTCGAGGCGGCCACCGGGCGGCTGCTCGGCACCGTCGACGGCGGCTCGGCCCACTTCCTCGTCCACGCCGGCGCGGTCCACCTGCACCAGGGCGTGTCCTACGTGGTCGACTCGCTGGACCTCGACGACGGGTGCGCGCTGGTGCACCCGGAGGAGCCCGACTGGTCCACCCACGCCCGGGACGTCACCTCCCTCACCGTGGCGTCGGTCCGCTCGTACGTCGACGCCGGGCCCGTCGGGCTCTTCCTCGGCGAGGTGGACGTGACCAGCCAGGTCGTGTCGTACCAGCGACGCCGGATCTCCTCCGGCGAGGTCATCGACACCCGCCCGCTGGACCTGCCGGCCCGCGAGCTGCGCACCGTCGCCGTCTGGTTCACCCTCTCCCCGGAGTCGCTGGCGGCGGCCGGCGTCGAGCCGGCGGACGTGCCCGGTGCGCTGCACGCCGCCGAGCACGCCGCCATCGGGCTGCTGCCGCTGATGGCCACCTGCGACCGGTGGGACATCGGCGGGCTGTCGACGGCGCTGCACCCGGACACCGAGGCGCCCACCGTCTTCGTCTACGACGGGCACCCGGGCGGGGCGGGCTTCGCCGAGCGGGCGTACGGCACGGCCGCGCAGTGGCTGCGGGCCACCCGCGACGCGATCGCCGAATGCGGCTGCGAGGCGGGCTGCCCGTCCTGCGTCCAGTCCCCGAAGTGCGGCAACGGCAACAACCCGCTGTCCAAGCCGGGCGCGCTCCGGGTGCTCGACGTGGTGCTGGCCAACCTGCCCGCGCCGACCGACCCGGGGGCCACGCTGCCGAGGCAGGATGACCGACGCACTGGGGCTGGCGGCGTGCCGGGGTAGGCGAGCTCTGGGGCAGCCGGCGGCCACCGGGTTTCCGGGACACGTGCATGACCGAAAGGCGTAGTGGGCATTGATACATGGGAGCGCTTCCATGCCAGGCGCCCGCCCCACTACCCTGAGATCGCCGTTTCCAGCCGCCGGAGGAGGAGTCGTGGCCGACACCATCGCCGAGACCGTCGACCTGCTCTACACCATCGACCAGGAACACCTCACCCCCGACCAGCAGATCGCCCTCGGTGCCGCCATGGCCACGCTCGCTCAGGCGGAGCGGCTGGAACAGATCAACGAGCGGCTGCGCGGCATCCACCAGGTGCTCAACGCGTGGGCGCTCAAGGCCACCGTCGACGGCGGACGCTGACGCCGGCGGGCGGACGACGACTGCCGGCCTGGCTCGCGGTCGTCGGCAGGCCAGCGGTTGTCGGCGGGCGGGCGGTTGTCGGCGGGCTGTGCGAGACTCCGGCGACCCTCTGAAGGAGAACTCATGCAGCTCGACACCTTGCAGCACCAGCAGCAGTTCCACATCCGGCAGCGCATCCGGATGATGGTCAACCAGTACGAGGTCCACTCCGTCGCCCCCGACGGTTCGGAAGGCGGGCTGCTGGCCTTCGCGCAGCAGAAGCGGCTGGCGTTCAAGGAACAGGTCACCATCTACACCGACGACAGCAAGCAGCAGCCGCTGCTCGGCTTCAAGGCCCGGCAGCGGCTGGACCTCGGCGCGACATACGACGTGACCGACCACGCCGGCACCCCGATCGGGCTGTTCCGCAAGGACTTCGCCCAGTCGCTGCTGCGGTCCACGTGGCACGTCGAGCAGGCCGGCCTGCCGCAGATCACCGGCCAGGAACGCAGCATGCCGGTGGCGCTGCTGCGCCGGTTCGTCGACTCGCTGTCCTGGCTGCCGTACCACTTCGACTTCACCGCGGGCGGCCAGCCGGTGTTCTCGGTCGTCAAGAAGTGGGGCCTGCGCGACCGGTACGTCGTCGAGGTGCACAACCCGCAGATCGACCGGCGACTCGTTATCGCCATGGCGATCGGCCTGGACGCCCTACAGGGCCGCTGAGCCCGACGGCCGCCGAGCCCTGAGGGCCGCTGAACCCTGAGGGCCGCTGAGCTGAACCCTGTGGCGCTCGGCTTCCGGCTCGGCCGGCGCGGGCGGCCCCCTGCCCGAAGGGCCGCCGGGCCGCCTCCGGGCCGACGCCCCGGGCCTGGCCCCGGCCCCGGCTCCGCGACCAGGGCCGGGGCCGAGCCAGGGCCAGTCCCGGGAACCAAGCCAGGATCGGGGATCGGGGTCGAGCCGAGGCCGGGGGTCGGGGTCGAGCCAGGGCCGGGGGTCGGGGGCCGGGACGGCCCGGCGCGGGCGGTCGCCGTGGCGACCCGGGTGAGACCGGGCAACGGCGTGACGATCACCTCCGTCGTCACCACGGCGTCCAGCCCGTCGAGCCGGCAGCCGACCAGCCGCGCCCCGTTCGCCCGCGCGATCTCGCCGGCGGACGCGCAGGCCGCCTCGCCGCCGGTCAGCGCCTGAGCCGCTGCGGCGAGCGCGCCGAAGTCCGCCGCCACCGCAGCCCGCTGCCGCGCGACCCGGGCCGCGCCGACGGCCGCGCCGAAGACGCCCACCAGCACGAACGCCAGCCCGACGGCGAGCAGACACACGGTCGCCCCGCCCCGCTCACCGTCCGGTCGCGGTCCCTGCGGGCCGCACGAGCGCCAGCCGCACACGTGCCAGCCGCGACATGATCGACACGGGTGCCGAACGCGACACGAACGCCGGGCGAGACACGAGCGGAACAGGCCCCGACGGGTCGGACGCTTCGTCACGGCCGTGGCCCCGGGGCACCCGGCTCGACGGCGGCGACCGCCGTGGCGGTGACGGTGACGAGGGGCAGCCGGGCGCCGAGGGCGCGCACGGGTGCCCGTACCGTCGCGGTGACCCGGTCGTCGCCCACCGAGACCGAGACCTCCGCCCCGGCGGGCGCCGCCGCTTCCCCCGCCGCCACGCCGGGCTGGCCCCGGGAGGCGGCCAGCGCCGCCTCCCGGGCCGCACCGAGGCAGCCGGCCTGCGTCGCGACCGCGTTCACGGCGGTGAGACCGGCGAGCAGGAGCAGCAGCACCGCCGGCAGGCCGGCGGCCAGTTCCGCCGTGAACGACCCGCGCTCCCGGGGCGACGGGGACGGCTGCCCGGCCGGCCGGCCGCCCTCGCCCGGCCCCGGTTGTCGCTCCGGCGCACCCCGACCGGGACGGACCTGCCGGCGGGCGGTCACTTCAGTGCCCGGTCGATGACGGCGGTCAGCGCGGACTGCACGTTGCCCGAGGTGAGCACCTTGAGCAGGATGCCGGCGAACGCGACGGCGGCGAGGGTGCCGACGGCGTACTCGGCGGTGTTCATCCCGGCGTCGCCGCGCAGGCGGTTGAGGATCTTGCGCATGGGCGTTCTTCCCTTCTGGACGGTCGCCGCGCAGCCGGTCGGCTGGCGGCGTTCAGAGCACGTCGCCGAGGACGGCGACGATCACCGGCACCAGGCCGGCGAGAATGAAGGCGGGCAGGAAGCAGAGCCCCAGCGGCAGCACGATGAGCACGCCGGCCCGCCGGGCGGCGGCCTCGGCGGCGGTGGACCGGTCGGCGCGCAGGTCGTCGGCGAGCCGGGTCAGCGCACCCGCGAGCGCGGCACCGCTGTCGGCCGAACGCAGCGCGGCACCGGCCAGCCGTTCGGCCCCGGGCACCGGGAGGAGATGCGCCCACGCCTCCTGGGGCCGGCCGCCGAGCAGCAGGGTCCGGCCGACCAGGCCCAGGCGGTCGGCGAGCGGCCCGCCGAGCGCGTCTGCCACGGCCAGCACGGACCGGTCCACCGGCGCACCGGCCCGCATCGTGGCGGCGAGGAGATCCGCGGCGAGGGGCAGGTCGGCGGCCTCCCGGAGTCGCCTCTCCCGGGCTGCGGGCGGCTCGATCCGCCGCAGGCCCCGGTCCGCCGCGACGGCGGCGACGACCCCGCCGAGGAGCCCCGCCCAGCCGCCGAGCACCACCAGGACGGCGAGCCCGAACAGCCCCGCCCCGAGACGGATCGGGTCCGGCCACCACGGCGGCCGGGACCGGCCGGCCGCCTCGGCCGGCCCCGTCGCGTGCGGCGCGTCCGCCCCGCCGAGGCCGGCCGGTCTGTCCGGCGGGGCCGTCTCCCCCGCACCGGCCGCCTCGCTCCGCCGGCCCAGGCTGCGCAGCCGGCGGGTGGAGCCCGCCCGCGTGCCGACGGACAGGGCGAGCACCGCCGCGACGACGAGGCAGCCGGCGGCCACCGCCTGACGGGTCATCGACTGCTCCCGCCGGGCGCGGCACCGAGGCGTTCCGTCCACAGCAGGCCGGCGAGCTGAAGGACCACGGCCGCCACCGCGCAGCCGCCGCCGACGGGGGTGTGCAGCAGGACCGCGACCGGGTCGACGCCCACCCCGTAGCCGAGCCCGATGCCGCCGAGCGGCAGGGCGGCGAGCAGCCAGGCGGTCGCCCGTGCTCCGGCCGCCTGCGCCGCGGCGGCGGCCAGCCCCCGGTCGCCGGCCCGGGCGTCGGCCTCGATCCGTTCCAGCAGGTCGGCCAGGGGCGCGCCGGTGCGGTCGGCGAGCCGCACGGCGGCCCGGGCCAACTGGCGGAGCCGATCCGCCCCGTCGGGCGGGGCGGCCGGAGGGCCGGGCTGCCCGTGGGCACCCGGCGCAGCACCGTAGGGAGCCCCGCCCGGCGCGCCGCTCAACAGGCCGGCGTCCGGGGCCGGGACGGACCGGCCGCCCGGGATGAGGGTCGCGGAGGCGGTCAGCACCGGCACCCCCGCACGCAGGTCTGCGGCGAGGGCGCAGAGCTGGTCGAGCCCGTGCCGGCGGGCGCGCTCCTCCTGCCGGAAGCGCTGTCTCCGGGCCAGCCCCCGCACGAGGAGCGACCCGTACGCGCCGACCACCACGGCGGCCACCGGCCCGGCCAGCAGGCCACCCGAGCCCGCGCCCACCGCGCCAGCGACGAGCAGGGCCCGCCCGGGTGAGGCCGCCAACCACCCGGTCAGCCGCAGCGAACGGGGACCGGAGGCGGACAGCGCCCACGGGTCGTACGCCCCCTGGTAGGTGTCGACGGACGCCCCGCCGGGACGGGAGCCGAGCTGCCCCGCTGGCGGGGCCGGGTGGTGTCCCGCCGTCGGGGGGCGGTCCGGTGTGCCGGCGGGCCGGCGCGGGTCACAGCGGCCGGGCGGGCCCGGTCGCCGGCCGCCGCTGGGCGGGGTGACCGGGCCGGGCCATCCGCTCGGCGCGGTGGCGGGGCCGGTGCACCGGCCGGCCTGTGCCGACCGACCCGGCGGACGGAGGTGGCCGGCGGGCCGCCCGGCCGCTGCCGGCCGCCCGGCCGGGCCCGGTGCGCCACCCGGGTCCGAGAGGTCGGACGGGTCAGAGAGGTCGGACAGCTCAGAGAGGTCGGACGGGTCAGGCCGCCGGGCGGCCCGGTCGTCGGCGCTCCGGTCGCCTGGTGGGTGCGGCGACGCGGGCGACAGCGTCCCGAGGACGGACCGCCGCCGGGCCCGGCTGTTGCGCAACGGCCACACCACGATCGCCGCGGCGGCGACGATGCACACGGCCACCAGCCAGCCCGCCGTGGTCACGTGGAGCCGCCACGGCGGTGGGCCGCCCCCGGAACCTCCGCCGGGTCGGCCCGGTCGGGACGCTCCCGCTGCGGCCACCCCGCGCCCAGGACCGGCGGGACCGCGACGTCCCGCTCCCGCAGCAGCACGCCGAGGGCCTGCGCGGCGGGGCCGGCGCCGTGACCGCGCACCCAGGCGGGGACGACCGTGACGAGGCGGTCCGGGCCGTCCGGGAGCAGCAGGCAGACCGACTCCAGCACCCGGCCGCGCGCGCCCCGGCGGACCTGGAGCAGCACCTGGAGCGCGGCGGCGACCTGGGCGTGCAGCGCCGCCCGGGGCAGCCCGCCCAGCATGCCGAGCGCCTCCAGCCGGGCCGGCACGTCCGAGGGCGTGTTGGCGTGCAGCGTCCCCGCGCCGCCGTCGTGGCCGGTGTTCAACGCGGCGAGCAGATCCACGACCTCCCCGCCCCGGCACTCCCCGACGACGAGCCGGTCCGGACGCATCCGGAGCGCCTGCCGCACCAGGTCGCTGAGCCCGACCGCGCCGGAGCCCTCCACGTTGGAGGTGCGGGCCTGCAACCCGACCACGTGCGGGTGCACGGGGCGCAGCTCGGCGGCGTCCTCGACCAGCACGATCCGCTCGTTGCCGGGGACCAGCCCGAGCAGGGTGTTGAGCAGGGTCGTCTTGCCGGAGCCGGTGCCGCCCACCACCAGGTACGCGAGCCGGGCGGCCACCAGGGCGGCCAGCACCGGGGCGACCGGCCGGGGCACGGTGCCCTGCCGCACCAGGTCGTCCAGGGTGAACGGGCGCTGCCGGAAGGTGCGCAGGGACAGGTAGGGCCCGTCGGTGGCCACCGGGGGCAGCACGGCGTGCAGCCTCGTGCCGTCCGGCAGCCGGGCGTCGACGCAGGGGGAGCCGTCGTCGAGGCGACGGCCTGCTCCGGCGGCGAGGCGCTGCGCCAGGCGACGCACGTCGTCGACGGTGCCGACGGGCACCGCGACCTGGTGCAGGCCGTGGCCCCGGTCCACCCACACCCGGTTGGCGTTCACGAGAACGTCGGTCACCTCGGGGTCGGCGAGCAGGGGTGCCAGCGGGCCCGCGCCGACCAGGTCGTCGTGCACCCGGCCGGCGATGCGGAGCACGGCGGTGTCGCCGAGGACCGCCGCCGCCGGCTCGGCGCGGACGGCGGAGACCACCGCCGCCGGCGTGACCGGGGCGGCCGTGGCGGCGAAGCGCTGCCGCACCCTGCTGGCGATCTCCTCGCCGTCGGCGTGGCCGTTCACGCCGCACCCGGCACCGGGACGCCGGTCAGCTCGCCGACGATCCGCTGGCAGAGCGCGGCGAGTGGGCCGCGCCCGTCGGCGGCGGGGGCCTCCCCGCGCTCCAGCCCCCGACACAGTCCCGGTTCGGGGCGCAGCGCGCCGGCCAGCGGCAGGCCCAGTGCGCGGGCCACTTCGACGGCCTTGAGCCGGCCCGGGGCCGGGCCCCGCACGACGACGGAGAGCTGGGCGCAGTGCGGCGCGGCGGCCGCCGCCACCCGGGCGGCCGCGGCGGTGGCCCGCAGCTCGGCCGGCACGACGAGGAACGCCTGGTCGGCGGCCTGCAAGGCGAGCACGGCCGGGTCGTCGAGGTGCCGGGGCACGTCGACCACGACGAAGTCGCGCCCGCGCCGGGCCGCGTCGAGGGTGGCCGCCATGGCCGGGGCGGGCAACGGCAGGGGATCGCCCCGGTCCCACGAGAGCACCACCAGGTCGCCGCGGCTGGGCAGGGCCCGGACCAGTGCCGGCGGGTCCACCCGGCCGTCGGCGTCGGTCAGCGCCGGCCAGCGCAGCCCGTCGAGTTGCTCCCAGCCGAGCACCAGGTCGAGCCCGCCGCCGAGCGGGTCGGCGTCGACGAGGAGCGTGCGCAGCCGGGCCCGGGCGGCGGTGACGGCCAGCCCGCCGGCGAGGATGCTGGCTCCGGCGCCGCCCCGGCCGCCGAGCACCGCGACCACCCGGGCCACGCCGTCGCCGGCCCGGTCGGGCGCGCACTCGGCGAACCGGTCGACCAGCCAGGGCTCGGCGGCCGGCAGCGTGGCGACGTGCTCGGCGCCGATCAGCTCGGCGATCTCCCAGCCGGGATCGAGCTGCCCGGTCCGGCCCACCAGGACCATCCGTGACCGGCGGGGCAGCCGCGCCCGCAGGCAGGGCTGGGCCTGGTCGTCGCCCACCAGCACCAGTGGCGCCGGCATCCACCGGGACCGGGCGGCGGCCGGGTCCGCGGCCACCTCGACCTCGGTGCCGCCGGCGGCGGCGAGCCGGAGCAGGTCGTCGAGCAGGCCGTCGTCCGAGGTCACCACCAGGGGCAGTCGGCGGCGCGGCGGGAGCGGGGTACGGGGTGGTGGCATCGCGGCCTCCAGCAGTCGGGCTCGGGGGTGCTGCCGGAGAGCGTGCCCGGGTGGGACCCCGTCCGGCCGCCCACGATGGCTTCCCTGTGGACAGTCGGGGGCACTGTGGACAACGCCCGCGAGCCGAGTGGATCTGCTAAGGCGGGCCGAAGCGGCGCAGGTGGGAGGGGTCAGCCACGGCGGGCCCCGGGGCCTCGTCGCATGGCCCGCGCCCGAATACCCGGCCGGCCGGGTGCCCGATGGGCGGCCGAGGCAGAATTCCTCCCGGCAACCATTGACCTCCGGTAAGCCCATTTCGCATAATTCGCTCCTCCGTGCCGCTGATTCGAGTGGCACCGTGCGCGGATCGGGGCCATGACCCACTCACGAGAGTTCGACGATCGGCGCAGGCTCGACATCTCCAGGGGCACCGGGGAAGGCGTCGGGACTGCGGCGCGCCTGCGCATCGGCGGCTGGGTGCCGCCGTCGGTGGAGCGCGCGGCGCTGCCGGCCAAGCCCTACCAGGCGTTTCCCGCCGGGGACGGCTGGGCCGCGGCGGGTCCGGGGGCGGCGGCGGCCGCCCCACCGGCGGCCGCGCCGTCGAGGCGGGCCTTCGGCAGCGAGGGGCCGCAGCTGGCCCTCGTGCTGGTCTCGGTGGTGGTCGGCCTGGTGGCCACGCTGGTCATCACGCTGCTGCCGCTGTTCAACGCCTACCAGCCGTACCAGCCGGGGCCGATCGCCGAGGAGCCCATCCGGGTGGGTCTGCCCACGGACAGCGCGACGCCCACGCCCACCCTCTCGCCGGCGCTGGGGTCGCTGTCGAACCGGGCGTCGGCGCCGGCCCGGGCGTCCGCGTCGAGCCGCCCGTCGACCGGCCGGCCCCGGGAGATCGGCCCGACCCCGACGGCCCGCGCTACCACGGGCCGGCCCGCCCCCGCGACGACCGGGCCCCGGCCGCAACCCACCCAGGCGGGTGCGCGGGAGCTTCCGGCGCTTCCGCCGTCCGCGGAGTCGCGCCTGCGGTCGACCAACGGCGGGCGTTCGACGTACGTCGACTTCGTCAACGCCCGGCGCGAGCGGGTCGTCGTGTACTGGCTCGACTGGGACGGCCGCCGCCGGCAGTACCGGACGCTGGGGCCGGGCGAGTCGTACCGGCAGCAGACCTACGTCGGGCACCCGTGGGTGGTCACGAACGACCGGGGGTGGGGGCTGGCCTGCTTCCAGCCGGAGCCCGAGCCGCGTCGGGCCGTGGTGCGCTGAGACGACGGTGGCTCACCGTCGTGGCCGATGCCACGACGGTGAGCCACCGTTCCCCGCTAGTTGGCGACGAGCTAGTTGGCGACGAGGCGGAACTGCTGGTTCGCCTGCCCGTGGCAGTCGTAGAGCTGGACCTGCTGCCCGTTGCCGGTGCCCCACACGTCGAGGCAGCGGCCGGACTGGACGCCGGAGATGGTGCCGTTGGAGTTGACGTTCCACTGCTGGTTGGCCTGGCCGTTGCAGCTGTAGATCTGGACCGCCGCGCCGTTGCCGGAGCCGTTGGCGTCCAGGCACCGGCTGCCGCCGTACACGGTCAGTTGCTTGCTGGCGGTGTACGTCCACTGCTGGTTGGTCTGGCCGTGGCAGTCGTAGAGCTGCACCCGGGTGCCGTTGGTCTGCGACGAGTTGGGCACGTCGATGCACCGGCCCGACTGGTTGCCGACGATCCGGTTGGCGCCGCCGGAGGGCGGCGGCGTGGTCGGCGTGGCGGTCGGCGTCGCCGTCGGGGTGCCGGTGGGACCGGGACCGGCGGCGTTGAGGGCGTTGAGGACCGAGGTGTACGCGGCCTTCTTGTTGCCCCCGCCGTCGAACAGCAGCGGGTTCTCGTTGGAACGCCAGGAGTCGCTGTCGCGGACGCCCCAGACGGTGATGCCGATGCAACGGGGCACGTTCAGACACGCCTGGGTCAGCCCGGCGTACTGGGTGGTCGAGGCGTTGGTGACGTCGACCTCGGTCAACGCCACGTCCACGCCCAGCGCCGCGAAGCTCGACAACGTGGTCTGGAAGTTGCTCGGCAGCGAGCTGCCGCCGGTGAAGTGGGTCTGCAAACCGACGCAGTCGATCGGCACGCCCCGGGACTTGAAGTCCTGGATCATCCGGTAGACGCCCTGCGTCTTGCCGTAGCTCCAGTTCTCGATGTTGTAGTCGTTGTAGCACAGCTTCACCGACGGATCGGCCGCCCGGGCGGTGCGGAACGCCACCTCGATCCAGTCGTTGCCGGTGCCCTGAAGATTCGACTGGCGACGGCTGCCGTCCTCGTTGAACGCCTCGTTGACCACGTCCCACGCAGCGAGCTTGCCCTTGTAGTGGGCCATCACACCGTTGATGTGGTTGATCATGGCCGAGCGCAGCGCACTGCCGCTCATCCGCTCCATCCACGACGGCTGCTGAGCGTGCCAGGCCAGGGTGTGCCCCCGCACCTTCAGCCCACGCTGGGTCGCCCAGTTGTAGATCTGGTCCCCGGCCGAGAAGTTGAACTGACCCTGGTTCGGCTCCGTCGCGTCCGGCTTCATCTCGTTCTCGGCCGTGATCATGTTGAACTCACGCCCGGCGATCGTGCTGTACGTGGAGTCGTTCAACCGGCCCCCGGCGATGGCGGTGCCGAAGTAGCGGCCCGATTGCGCCGCGGCGGCCCCCAGCGTGGTGGCCGCCTGGGCCAGGCTGGGCACCACCAGCGCCGCGCCGGCCAGCACGAGCGCGCTGGCGGCGGTGGCCACCACCACGCGACGGCGGCCGTTGCTCAGTAGACGTTTCATGACACTCCTTTGCATATCCATCGACGATGCGCAAAGTTGGAGGGAAGCGCGGATTCACGGGCCGGTTTCCGAAATTTTCGGAAACTGCCGTAACTGGACTGCAACATACCGGCAACTGTGCAATCGGTCAACGTCGATGATGCTGCCGGTCGAGGCCAGGGAGGCGTCGCCAGCCCAACACACGCTGACGGCACGCCGGGAACCCGGTCGGGGGCCTCCCCCGCCGGGCCTGACGACCGCTCCGCCGAGAGCCGAAACTTTCGGCCACTGGCGCGCCCCGGTTCAGCCGAGGGCGGTGTGTCGCGGCGGGAACCGCAGTTCGAGCTCGACCGACTGCACCTCGTCCCGGCTCACCGTGATCGGCTCGGGCCGCCCCGTCCAGTAGCCCTGGGCGAAGTCGACGCTGTAGCTCTTCAGGCGCTCGACGGTCGCGTCGTCCTGCACGTACTCGGCCGCGACGCGGATGCCCAGCGTCTGGCACAGCTCCACCAGCTTCGACACCACCGCCTGATCGGCCGGCGACCGGCAGAGGTCGACGATGAACGTCCCATCGATCTTGACGAGGTCCACCGGGAGGTACTTCAGGTGCGCCAGCGCGCCGTACCCGGTGCCGAAGTCGTCGAGCGCCAGGTGGCAGCCCGCCGCCCTGATCCCCCGGGCGAAGGCCAGCGCCTCGTTCCGGTTCTCGATGAGGGCGGTCTCGGTGATCTCGAACGTCAGGCGCTCCGGCTTGACCCCGTGCCGGTCGATCGCCTCCGTCACGAAGGTGAGCAGGCCCGGGTCGGCGAGGGACTTCCCCGAGATGTTGACCTGGTAGTGGGAGGTCTGCGCACCCCGGCCGATGAACTCCAGGGCGTGATCGACCACCCACTTGTCGACCATCAGGATCTCGCCGACGCGTTCGGCCATGTCGAGGAAGGCCACCGGCGCGACCGGCTCCCCGGTGTCGCTGCGCACCCGCAGGAGGATCTCGTGGCGGGTGACCTGGTTGAGGCTGAGGTCGACGATGGGCTGGGCGTAGAGGGCGAACCTGTTGGCCGAGACCGCGTGCCGGACGCGGGAGCGGCACCGGGCCGTCCGTTCGGCGTCCGCGACCGGCTCGTCGAGGACGACGACGGCGGCGGTGTCGCGGCGCGCGTCCCGGGCCGCGTGCTCGCCGTCGACGAGCAGGTCGAAGCCGGTGGCGGGCACGCCGCTGGCGAAGCGCACCACGCCGGCCGAGGTGGTGAGCCGCAGGGTGTTCTGCCGGACGCCGAACAGGTGGTTGCGGAACGTCTCCACGATCCGGGCCGCCAGGCTCTCGGCCGCCTCCGCGCGGTCGTCGGCCGGCGCGAGGAGCACCCCCCACAGGCCGGAGCCGACCAGACCCGCGGTCACCCCGGGCCCGACGACCGTGCGCAGGAGCCGGGCGACCGCCGCCGTCAGCCGGTCGCGGTCGGTGTCGGTGAGGGCGTCCGGCAGCCGGGTGGCGGGCTCGGTCGCCACCACGACCAGGGCACCCCCGGTGGTACGGCGGGCCCGGTCGACCTCGTCGATGACGTACCCGCGGTTCGGCAGCCCGGTGAGGGCGTCCAGCACGGCCAGGTCGGCGCCGAGCATCCGGCTCCGGATGGCGAGCCGCCGGCGTTCCTGCCGGGCGAGTTCGAGAGTGGTGACGTCCTCGCCGGTCACGACGATCCCCGACGGCTCGCCCCCGCAGGTGGTGATCTCCAGGTGGCAGTGCACGTGGCGGATGCTGCCGCCGGGCTGGACCACCCGGAAGTCGACCTCACCCGGCCGGCACCGCGTCCACGCCGTCCGGACGGCGGCGCGGACCCGCCCGGCGTCGACCGGATGGACGAGCCCGAGCAGCGTCTCGGGCGTGAGGCGCAGCGTCCCCGGCGCGTGCCCGAAGATCATCGCCATCTCGTCGGACCAGCTGAGCCGGCCGAGGCCGTCCCGCCCGCCGGCCACCCAGGTGACGGTGCCCGACTTCGCCAACTGGGCGGCGCGCGCAACCCTGGTCGCCTCGTCGACGTCCCAGGTCAGCGGGTCGACGAGGTCGGCGTCGACCATGATCTTGTAGCCCTCGGCGAGCGCGAGGTCGTACTGGCTCTGCGCGGCGCGCGCGACGCGGCGCGCGCGGGCGAGCTCCAGCGGGCTCGGCCGGGTCTCGGCCAGCGCCAGGATGTCATCGAGATCCACGACCTGCCCCCTGCCGCCGGTGGCCGTCCGGGCCGACGTAGCCGGCCTCCTCGGCCAGCTCGCGCAGCCCTCGCCGCGCGGCGACCTTGTAGGAGCGGACGCTGTTCTCGGTCAGCCCGAGGATGCGGGCGATCTCCTGGTTGGAGAAGCCCTCCTGCGCCATCTGGAACACCTCGGCGTGCCGCGCCGGGAGCCGGTGCAGCCAGCCCCGCAGCAGCTCCTGCGCCTCCCACACGTCGGCGATGTTCGAGTGCGGCGTCGTCGGCAGGTCCTCCGGCGCCATCGCGGCCTCCCGCAGGTGCCGCTGGTGGTCCTTGCGGATCTTGTGGCGCGCCGTGACGATGATCCAGCCGATCGGCCGGTCGTGGACGCGCAGCTTGGACCACTGGACGCGCCCGTGCAGGTACGCCTCGTTGAGCGCGTCCTCGACCACCTCGCGGTCCCGGCACGCCGACCTGAGGATCCGCTCCACCTGGTGGTAGGAGGCCTCGGTGAAGGCGGCGAACTCCTGGTCGTGCGCGGCCTTCAGGCGCGCGGCCTCCGCCTTGCGTGTCTCCTCGCAGTCGACCTGCTCCGGGGTCAGGGCGGCGGTGCCCTCGAACTCGATCACGCCGCCTCCCCCGCGGCACCGGAGCTCGGCACGCCACGGCCGCCCAGCTCCACCTCACGGTGCCCGTCGCGGTCGCGCTCCACGATCCGCACGACCTCGTGGTCGGCCTCCGCGAGCCTGACCAGCCACGTGACCCGGGCTGTCGTACGTGTCGTCAGCTCCCGTTCCTGCTGTATCCGCGCCCGGTACGCGACGCAGGCGCGCACCAGGCCGGCCACCACCCCCGCGACCGTGACGGCCACGGCCATCACCTGGAATCCGGTGAGCGGTTCCGCCAGCGCTTCGTTCATCGTTCCCCCTGCCCGTCTCGGTGTGACAACTACTATCCGTGGCGGGCGGCGGATGTAGACGCCTCAGCGTCCACAATGTTCCGGAAGATCCTTGATCAAGCCTTTCACCTGCTCATACGGCACAAAGTAGTGAGGGCGGAACGCTACGCGAAGGGGGCGTGGCAATCCCATCGGGGCAATTTGCACATCACCCAAAGTCACTCTCGGCTATCGGCCCGCCACTCCGGAACCGGCCCTCGCGCGAGCCCGGCCCAGCACCTCCTCGACGGTGAGCGGGCTGCGGGGATGGTGGGTCAGCGAGAGCGGCGTCCGGATCTTCCGCGGTGCCGCGCCCTCGGCGGCGAGATAGAACTCGCCCACCGTCAGCCGGGAGATGTCCGGCACGTCCCCGCCCTTGGCCCGGGCCATCTCGCGCGCCGCCTCGATCTGGATCGGGCTGTTCATCAGGCCGTACAACTGCGTCGCCGCGTTGCCCGGGATGCGGTTGTGCAGCCCCTTCGGCGCCTGCGTGGCGAAGACCAGCCCCAGCCCGTACTTGCGCGCCTGGGCGGCCAGCGCCAGCGTGCTCTGGGTGCAGGCCGTCATCGCCCCGGACGGGGCGAACGTCTGCGCCTCGTCCATGACGAGCAGCCCCAGCAGCGGCCGGTCGCCGGCCGGGTTCCTCTTGATCCAGGCGAACAGCGCCATCTGGAGCTGGTTGACGAAGCTCTGGCGCACGTCGTCGGAGGGCAGGCCCACCAGGCTGACCACCGACACCCGGGCCCGTCTGCCGGGTGCGGGCGTGAGCAGCACCCCGGGATCCATCGGGGTGCCCTCGCCGCCGAAGAGCGGATCGTTGACCATGGCCGCCGTGAGGTTCTGCGCCAGGCTGAGGCCGATCTTGTCGGCGTCGTCGAGGTCGATGATCCCGTCCGGCAGGTCGGCCAGCGTGTCGACGAGGCCCTTCAGCCGGGAACCGCCGCGCCGGCCGTAGTGCTCGACGGCCTTGCGCAGCACCGCCAGCCCCAGGTGCGCCCGGGTCGCCCGGCCGGTGACCATGGCGCGCGGCGCGAGGGCCGCGACGGCCGCCTCGACGGCCTCACCGAACTCGTCCGGGTCGTCGCGGACCCCGGTGAAGTCGGGCAACGGCTGGAAGCTCAGCGGGCGGCCCGAGTTGCGGCGCGGCGTCCAGACCACCACGTCGGTGTACGTCAGGTAGTCCTTCGCCCGGGCCGCGTCGCCCGGCCGCCAGCCCGCGGGCGGCTCGGGCCACTCCTCCCCGAGGCGGGCGAGGTCGTTGTTCGGGTCGAGCACGATGGCGGAGACACCGGCGAGGGCGCACTCCTCGACGATGCGGCGGATCAGCACCGTCTTGCCCGAGCCCGAGCCGGCGAAGATCGTGGTGTGCTTCCGGAGCGCCTCCAGGGCCAGCGGCACGGGCGCGTCGTCGTCGTACCCGTACCCGACGACGAACGCCGGCTCGGCCGGGACGCCGGTCGCCGGAGCCGGTGTGGCCTGGGCCGGGTTGGCTTGGACCGGAGCGGCCTGGACCGGAGCGGCCTGGACCGGAGCGGCCTGGACCGGAGCGGCCTGGACCGGAGCGGCCTGGACCGGAGCGGCCTGGACCGGTGCGGCCTGGACCGGTGCGGCCTGGACCGGTGCGGCCTGGACCGGTGCGGCCTGGGCTGGCGCGGTGGGTGCCGCCACGGTGGGGACAGGCCCGTTGGGGATCGGCGTGGCCGGGCCGGCGGCGGGCCCCAGCGGCGGTTCGGCGTCCGCCGTCCAGCGGTCGACGTCGGCCAGCGTGTGCTGGAGGAACTTCAGGTCGCGGGTCGGGCGGCGGTCGACCAGCCAGCCCTGGAAGTCCATCGTGGCCTCGGCGAGCATGACCCGCAGCGCCGAGAGGATCCGCAGGTCCTCCTCGCCGACGCCGATGGTCTGCCCGCCCGCCGCGGTGAACGCGGCGACGGCCTTCCGGGTGGCGGCGCTGGTCGACCAGCCACGGTTGCGCAGCAGGAACAACGTGCGCTTGGCCGAGCCGGTGTCGAGGGCCGCCGCCACACTCGCCTTGCGCAGCCGGGCCAGCGCCGCGTTGCCGTGGTGGTCGTCGCTGATCGCCCGGAAACACCAGTGCGCCTGGTCCTCCGTGCGCTCGTCGAGCGTCAGGCGCAGCCGGGCGTGCAGCGGCGGGTCGGTGCTCGGGGGCGGGTCGACGCTGAACGCCGCACCGGCGTCGCCGCGTTCCAGGATCCAGGCGGTGAGCCCGGCGGCGAGCAGCGGCGGCATCGCCTCGTCCTCCGTCGCCCGCCCGAGCGGGGCGGCGACGTCGGCGGCGGCCCTCAGCTCGGCGAAGCGGGCGTCGTAGCGGTCCATCTCCTCGGCGGTGGCCGTGACCGGGGCGGCGGGGCGGGGCGCCCGGGGCTCCGCGGCGGCCGGCTCGCCCAGCGTGGTCATCTCCCGCACCTCGCCGGCGGCGAGGCAGCCCCGGATGTGCCGGTCGATCTCGATCAGCAGCTGGCGCGGGGTGAAGGCCCCCGCCTCGGCGAAGGCGCGCGGGGACACCGGCCACGAGGGGTACGGCGGCGCGTACCCGACCTCGCCGTAGCGGACGGAGAACCGCTTCTCGATGATCGCCCGGGCGAGATCGGCGTCGTCGATCCGGCGCAGGACCGGGGTCTCCCGGAACCGGTCGGCGACGGTGTCGGCGGCGGTGGACCGGATGATCGTCCACGAGTTCGGGATGCAGGCGAGGACGGTCAGCGTGCGCCGCGTCGCCTGCCGCAGCGACATCAGGCCGTCCGCCATCCGGGCCAGCATGAGCGACTGGGCCGGGCTCATCGCGGCGGCGCCCACCACACTGGGGTCGCTCTGGATCGCCAACTGGGCGATCAGCGTGTCGACCTGGTCGATCGCCACCACCGACGGGCCGGTGAGCGCCAGCAGCCAGGACAGGTCCTGCACGATCTGCTGGGCCGGTCGCGGCGCGCGCCGCATCCCCCACGCCGCGCGTTCGCCGGCCACCACCTCATCGCCGGAGAGGAAGTAGTTCTCCGCCAGGTCGCGGTGGGAGATGTCCTCCGAGGCGGCCAGCGCGAGGGCGCGGGCGGTCTCCTGGCAGGTGCGGGCCGCGTGCCGGTCGTAGTCGCCGAGCCCGGTGAGGAAGGCGTCGAGCGCCGGCCGGGTCAGCTCGGTGTCGCCCATCACGGCCCGGCGTGCCGTCCGGGGCGCGCCCACCAGCGCCGACAGCCGCCGCAGCAGCAGCTTGAGCTGCGTCTCGGTGCTGCCGGGCACCGGCCGGGCCAGGCCGTCCAGCAGGGCGGCGAGGACGTTGTCCCAGAAGCTGCCCGCGTCGAGCAGGCCGACCAGGAAGAAGTAGCCGCCCGCCTCCTGCACCCGCTGGCGGACCACGCCCAGCAGGTGGGTCTTGCCGGACCCCCGCTGACCCTGCACGACCAGGCCGAGCGGGCTGCCGTGCGGGTTCGACGCCGCCTCGTCCACCCCGGCGAGCACCTCCCGGACGACCGGGACGTGCAGGCCCTCGACGTGGAAGGGCAGCGGCCGCCACACGTCGTCGGGGACCGGCGCCCAGTCGAACCGCAGGGCCGCCAGCGCGGTCCGCTCCGCCTCGTCCATCACACGCCGATCGCCAGCAGATGGTTGTCCTGCCCGCCGAGGCGCAGCGCGGCCGCGATGTCCACCCCGGTGAGCGTCTTCTGGTTCGACTCCGGCGCGAGGGCGACGCCCTCGGAGCGGCTGAGCCGACGCAGCGCCTCGTCCAGGTCCTCGCGTGGCACGTCGGCGAAGAACGGGCGGAGGCGGCGCAGGCTCACCCAGGCTCCCGGCGCGTCGGCGAGCGCCCGGTACGCGCTGACGACGCGCGCCGCCAGCGCGCCCGCCGGGTCGGCGGCGGCCGTGGGAGCCGACGCGCGTACGTCGGTCACGGCGAACAGCTCGGCCAGCGTGGCGCAGCCGCTGCGCGCCAGGACCCGGTCGCGCAGGTTGGCCTGGAGGGCGGTCAACGCGGCACCGAGCGCCGACGCGCCCCGCAGCGCGAAGTCGAGGTCGCTCTGCATCCGCACCCAGCCCTTGTCGTCGAGCTGGAGGGCGTACGTCGATCCGCTCTTGCGGCTGGCGACGTAGTGCAGGCGGGTGAGCTTGTCGCGCTGCGGCTTACGTACGTCGAGGTGGTAACGCTCGCGCAGCTCGGTGTTCAGCACCTCGCGCGCCTCGGCCATGAGCACGACGAGGATCGCGCTCTCGGATGCCGTCAGATCATCGCCGGCCATGCTGCCGTCCTTCCGCCATGTCCCGCCGACGCTCCCGCAGATACGTGCCGATCTGCCGGACCACGGCACCGACGTCGTGGGTCACCCGGGCGTTGGTGAAGCGCAGGACGGCGTAACCGTCCAGTTGCAACTGGACGTCGCGCTGCCGGTCGGCCTCGAAGTGGACCGGACGGCAGTGCTCCGGCCCGTCGATCTCCACCACGCACCGTTCGTCGGGCCACACTAGATCCAGTCGGATCGGCGTGGCCAGATCGTGCGACCGGTAGCTCTGGTTCCACCGCCGCCCGACGGCCCAGCTCTCGGCGGCGAGCGCCGCCTCCAGCCTCTTCTCGGCGTCGCTCGCCGGATGCGGCCGGCCCACCACCGCCCCGGGCACGGGTGACCCGTCGCGCGGCGCGGATGGCACGTCGCGCAGCGCGAATCGCACGTCGGGCGGCGTGGGTGGCGCGGCGCGCGCTGTGCGGGGCGGCGTGAGCGACGCGGCGCGCGGCACGGGCGGCAGGGCGACCGAGAACTCCGGGACCGCCTCCAGCCCGGCCGCGCCGGCACCGAGCAGCCAGGTGACCGGGCCGCCGTGCTGCACCAGCCAGGCGGCACCCGCCGCGGAAACCGCGCCCGTGCCGGCGGTCGGCTCGACGAGCAGCACCACCCGACGCCGGCCGAACGCCCCCGCGACGAGCCGCGCCAGCGCCGCCGCCCGGGTACGCAACGGCAACTGCGCGCCGGACGGCCGCCGGGCCGTCACGGCGAAGACGGCCAGGTCCGGCAGGAAGGAACCGGGATAACGGTCGCGGCGGGACCGCGCCGCAGCGGCGGCCCGCACCGCCGCCAGCCCGGACGTGTCCGGGCGTACGCCGTCCGCAACCTCGGGCAGCCAGGCGGGCAGCACCTCGACGGCGACCTGTTCGAGCCGGTCCAACGCGGCGTGCACGAAGTCCACCGGCAGCGCGACCCGGGCGGCCGGGCGGTGCACCACGGCGGCCAACTCCGCGTGGTCTCGCGCGATCAGCATGGCCAACGCGTCGGTGTCCGCGTCGGGCAGCGCGACGACCCGGTCGGAGGGGACGTCGGCGAGGCTCCGGTTAACCAGCAGGGTCCGGCCCTCCCCAGCATCGACGCACGTCCCGGACAGAGTACGAACGCGCCTCGGACGACGCCACACCGTTGCGGGCCCGCTACGTAGGGCGTCAGGGGACGGAAAGGCCCTCTCACCAGCGGCGGGACGCCTGCGCAACGTCGGAGAGTCGGCTTTCGGACCGTGGGGGTGGACGTCCCGACGCGCTGCCCGATGACACCGACGTGAGCTGACCGACCTGGCAGGACATGCCGGCGTTCCCCGCCATTCGCGCAGCCGCCACAGCCCATTCGGTAAGAGTCAGTCGCCCTTGGCAGGCGGGCCGTCCCCGTCCTCCTCCCTACCGGCGGCCACCTCATCAAGTAGATCGTCGATCTCCACCGTCGTCGCGTCCACGACCGGTTCGGGTGCCGCCGCGTCGACCACCGATGTCGGCTCGGCGATCCATGCCTCCCACGACAGCCCGTGCTTCTCGGCCAGATAGCGGGCGCGGTAGAGCCGGGTCGCGTCGTCGATAGCAGAACGGAGCATGTTGAAGCTGAGCCCCGCAGCGAGGACAGCGCCAGCGATCGGCACGACCTGGGCGAGCCGCGCCTTGGTGAGCCGCAGTCCAAGCAGCTTGAAGATCTGCACGAGGACCGGCACCAGAGGCTCTTTTCCCAACTGCTTCCATGTTGCACGGCGCATCATCTGCTGGGTGAGGCGGGACAGGCTGGCGAGAGCGGCCGTCTTGCTCGTGGACGATGACGCTGTGCTGTAGTTCAGGACCCCCATCAGGAACAGCTCCTCTTCGGGCTCCCGAGGGTCGTAGCCGTAGTGGACGGCAACCTCGGCCACAGCACGACCGAGTAGGGCCAGCGAGAGCACGGCATCCGATGCCACCGCCGCGACCGCGACCGCCGCCGTCGTACCACCGCTGACAGTCGTGCCGACCACCGCTCCGGTGACCGCGACGGAGGCGACGCCGGATTGGAGAACCCCGATGAATGGAACGGTCAACATGGGCCGGCCCTGGTCAAGGTCCTTGAGGTCGAGCGTCTCGAACGGTGATTCCGCGCCCAGATCCTGGTGCTTGCGGCGCAACTTCTCGACCCGCTTTTCCAGCGAAGCCGAACGCACTGCGGGCAAGAAGATGGCCTTTGAAGCCACCTTGCAACGCCTTGACGATGGTCTCGTCGCCGAGTTCCAAGGCCTTCTCCGCGCCGGGAGCCTTCCTGAGCTGCTCGCCGGCACGCTTGGCGACAAGCGCGATCTTGCTGGTAGCGCGTGCCTTTAGGCTGTCCCGACGCTTGCGCTCACTGTCGAGCAGGGCGGACCAAGCCCGAGCCTCGTAGTCGGACATGACTGCTCGCATCTACTACGCCCCTCACCAACCATTGGGCTCGCCCGGTCACGTCCGCGCTGGTGGTGTAAGAGACGGCCATCGCGTGATCCGGTCTGATGCTATGCGGCGATCGGGGTGGGGTCGGGTTGGTCGGTGTCGTGTTGGCTGGTGTCGACGGTGATCAGGCGGGCTTTGGCCAGTAGTTCCAGGCCCATGTAGCGGCGTCCTTCGGTCCATTCATCGGTCTGCTCGGCCAGGACAGCACCGACGAGGCGGATGATCGCCGCCCGGTTCGGGAAGATCCCGACGACGTCGGTGCGCCGGCGGATCTCTTTGTTCAGGCGCTCTTGCGGGTTGTTCGACCAGATCTGACGCCAGATCTCGCGCGGGAAACTGGTGAACGCCAGGAGGTCGTCGCGGGCGGCGTCGAGGTGCTCGGCCGCGGTGGGGAACTTCGCTTCGATCGTCGCCACGACCCGCTGGAACTGGGCTCGGACGGCGTCGGCATCAGGCTGGTCGAAGATCGTGCGCACAAGGGTCGCGATCCACGGCTGCGCCGACTTCGGCACCTTCGTGAGCAGGTTGCGCAGGTAGTGGGTGCGGCATCGTTGCCAGGTGGTGCCGGGCAGGGCTGCGCCGATCGCGGCGACGAGGCCGCGGTGGGCGTCGGAGATGACCAGTTGGACGCCGGAGAGTCCGCGGGCGGTCAGGGATCGCAGGAACGCCAGCCAGCCGGCGCCGTCCTCGTCCGAGGCGACGTCGACGCCGAGGACTTCACGCTGGCCGTCGGCGTTGACCCCGACCGCGACCAGGGCGTGGACGTTGACGGTCCGGCCGTGTTCGCGGACCTTCATGGTCAGCGCGTCCATCCACACAAACGTGTAGTGCGCGGCGTCCAGGGGCCGGTTGCGGAACGCCTCGACCTGGGCGTCGAGGTGGGCGGCCATCTCCGAGACCTGCGACTTCGACAGCTGCCGGATCCCGAGCTGCTCGACCAGCTTCTCCACCCGCCGCGTCGAGACCCCGAGCAGATAACTCGTGGCCACCACCGAGACCAGGGCCTGCTCGGCCCGTCGCCGATGCGTCAGCAGCCAGTCGGGGAAGTAGCTGCCCTGACGGAGCTTGGGGATCGCCAGGTCGATCGTTCCGGCGCGGGTGTCCCACTCCCGAGGCCGGTAGCCGTTGCGCGAGTTGACCCGCTCGTCGCTGCGTTGCCCGTAGCCGGCGCCGCAGATGGCATCCGCCTCGGCGGACATCACCGCCTGCGCGAACGTGCGGATCATCGCCTGCAACACATCCGGCGACGCGCCCTCAATCTGCTCGCGCAGCAGGTCAACAGGGTTCACACTCTTTGAAGCGGCCATCGCGCTCTCTCTTCCTTCTCTGACTTGGTCGTCTTGAAGGATCGACGCGATGGCCGTCTCTCATCTACGCAACACGCCCATCACGGGCAAGTCGTACACCACTCCCGTGGACGCAACCGCTCGCCCGCGCGCCCCACCGGAGGGCAAACCTAGGCGACGTCCCGCGCATGCTGAACTTCCTGTCCGCCACCCGACGATCATCACGGACACCGGCTTTCACTCCCTTGACGGTGGCTGGTGGCTTCGGCGCGAGCGATTCAATGAGCGGATCGCCGCCTTGGTGACTCACCACTCCTGCGCCTGCGCGAATCGGAAGAACGCGGACTTGGTGACGTCCTGGCTGCCGAGTTCCCTCGGGAGGAGACGCCGGTGACCGACGCGCTCTGCTTCTCGGACATGACCACCGGGCCGGACGGTCAGGACTTCGAGCTGCTGGAGCGGCTCGCCGAGATTCGGTCGCGGTACGGGCCGGAGCATCTGGTGACCCGGTTCATCTGCCGGACGGAGCCGGAGATGGTCGCCGCTGTGCAACGGACTCAGCGCCGGCTCTCCGGCAGCGTCGCTCAGCCGATGTGGGGCTCGGGGCGTTCCTCGTAGCCGTGGGTGATGCGGAGCAGGGTCGACGGGTGGATGTCGAGCGCACCCAGCTCGTCGCGGGCCACCCACCGGACGTCACTTGATTCGTCGCTCGGGGTCAGAGTGCCACCGACGGGCACGGCTCGCAGGCAGAGCGAGAACTGTTGCCGCACCTCGCCGTCCGAGTATGCGATGACGTGGCCGGGATCGGAGTAGACGCCGACCATCCCGGTGACCTCGACCCGTACGCCGGTCTCCTCCCGGGTCTCCCGGACGGCCGTCCCCGCGACCGGTTCGCCGATCTCCTGGCCGCCGCCGGGCAGCGACCACAGGCCGTTGTCGGTGCGCTGGATGAGCAGCACCCGACCATCATCGTCTCGAACGAAGACGGAGACGGCCACGACGATGCTGTTGGCCTTCGGCGCGTTCCTGTCGTGGAAGTGCTCGGTTCTCGCCACGGCCACAGGCTGCCACCTCGCCGCCGGCTGACTCTCGGATAACGGGCTGCGCCCGCCGGAAACGGCAGGAGGCACTCACGATGTGCGTCGCCTCGACCTCGGAGGTGCGAGAATAGACGACGGTTCGGGACGCTGGAGGTGAGCTGTGACGTCGAGTAGCGCTGAGCAGATGCCCGAATGGCCGACCGCTGAGCATGTACCGGCTGAGGAGCTGGCGCGTCGCCAGGGGATCCGGCCGGTCGCCTCCGTCGACGACCTGGCGCGGCCCGGCCTGTTCGAGTCGGACGAGGAGTTGGATGACTTCCTCGCCGACCTTTATGCCTCCCGGCGGGCTGGCGCCGCGTGAGCCTGGTCGTCCTGGACACCGACGTAGCGTCGGCGATCCTCCGGGGGCGGCTGCATGACCGTCTCCGTGCTCGTCTGGTCGGTAAGACCC
Organism: Micromonospora sp. WMMD712; assembly: GCF_029581295.1. Classification (NCBI taxonomy): domain Bacteria; kingdom Bacillati; phylum Actinomycetota; class Actinomycetes; order Micromonosporales; family Micromonosporaceae; genus Micromonospora; species Micromonospora sp. WMMD712. The sequence goes on along the minus strand of NZ_CP120743.1, from coordinate 4,832,470 downwards.
TCTGCATCACCTTCGTGACGCTCGGGGAGCTGACCAAGTGGACCGCGCTGCGGAGCTGAGGGCCACGCAAGCTGGCTGATCTCGCCCAGTGGCGGTCCGGAGTCGTGTTGCTGCCCTTCGATGAGGCGGTGGCGACAACCTGGGGGCAACTCCAGGCTCGGGCGCAGCATCGCGGGCGGCCCCGGCCGACGAATGACTCCTGGATTGCGGCGTGCTGCCTGGTCGACCGGCTGCCGTTGGCGACATTCAACGGCAAGGACTACGCCGACTTCGCCGAGTACGACGGCCTTCGCCTCTTCGACGTCTCCTAGCTTCCATCAACGCGGACGACCGTCTGGGGCCCGCAGGCACGGATCCTCGTCCGCACCGGCAAGCTCCCACCCGACGGTCCGGCCTTCGGACTGGCCGACCCGGGAAACGCGCCTTCACCCGGGCCCGGAACGGGGCCGGGAAAGGGACGACCCCCGTCGGGGGGAGACGGGGGTCGTCGGGAGGTTCGGCTCCGGGGGGGTTGAGCCGAACCGGCTCGGCGGTCACGGGGGGTGCGATCGCCGAGGGCCTGCTGTCGTACGACAACGCGAATGTGCGTCGCAAGAACAAGCATGCCTGAGCAAACCGGTATACGTCGAGTGGTGTCGCCTCCACTCCCTGCGAAATCATCGCCGGAGAGTGTGACCGCCGTCACTGACGGCAGGGGGTGGTGACGGTTGCCGTTGGGGCCGGGACCGAGTCCGTACCCCGGGCACCCGCCGACCATAGACCATCCGGCTAGACTTTCGCGCCGTGGGCCGAAGTGCCGCTTTTTTCGATCTGGACAAGACCGTCATCGCCAAGTCGAGCGCCTTGGCGTTTGGTCGGCCGTTCTACCGGGATGGGCTGATCACCCGGCGGGACGTGGTGAAGTCGGCGTACGCGCAGCTGATGTTCCGGCTGGGCGGCACCGACGAGCAGACCATGGCCAAGACCCGGGACTACCTGGCCGCGCTGTGCAAGGGCTGGCAGGTGGAGCAGGTCCGCCAGATCGTCGCGGAGACACTGCACGAGTTGATCAACCCCTACGTGTACGCGGAGGCGGCGGCCCTGATCGAGGAGCACCAGGCCGCCGGCCGGGACGTCGTGCTGGTTTCCGCCTCCGGGGAGGAGATGGTCCGGCCGATCGGCGAGCTGCTCGGGATCACCGACGTGATCGCCACCCGGATGGCGGTGGCGAACGGCCGGTACAGCGGCGAGGTGGAGTTCTACGCGGCCGGTCCGAGCAAGGTCGAGGCGGTCACCGAGCTGGCCAGGGTGCGCGGCTACGACCTGGCCGACTCGTACGCGTACTCCGATTCGATGAGCGACCGGCCGCTGCTGGAGTGCGTGGGGCATCCGTCGGTGGTCAACCCGGACCGGGCGCTGCGCAGGCTGGCCACCGAGAACGCCTGGCCGGTGCTGGAGTTCCGGCACCCGATCCCGCTGGGCCGCCGGCTGCGGGAGCGGCCGGCGGTGCCGGTCGCCGCGGCCGCGCTGGGCGTCGGCGTGGGGGTGGCGATCGGCATCGCCTGGTACGGCCGGCACCGCCGCACGCGCACCACCCCGGTGGCCTGACCGGCGCAGCCCGCGGCCTGTCGGGGCACCCCGGCCAGGCCAGCCGGGTCAGCCGGCCGGGTCAGGCGGCGGCGAGGATCTCGTCGCCGACGGCGGTGAGCTGGTCGGCGCCGAGCTCGACGGCGGCCATGTAGTGCCGCAGCCAGGAGCGCAGCCCGTCGGGGGTGCCGGTGGCGAACGCCCCGGCCGCGCCGACGTACTCGGGTTCGCGCTCGCGGTGGCCGACGTCGACGCCGACGAGCCCGCGGGGGTCGAAACCGGTGGACATCAGGACGAGCCGGGCGGCGCCCCGGGCCACCAGGCCGGACGGCCCGGCGAACGGGCGCAGGTTGAGCAGCTCGCCGTGCACAACGGCGGCGAGCACCAGCGGGGGCACGGCGGTGCCGCCGGCGACGAGCCCGGCCAGGCCGTCGAGTCGGGCGGCGACCACCGGGTCGGCCACCGGCCGCCCCAGCTCGTTTTCGGGTACGACGTCCCGGGCGGCGAGCACGTGCAGCCGGGCGAGGACCTGCCGGGGCGACGTCGGCCAGCGCTCGGTCAGGCCGGGCAGCGCCCCGGCGACCCGCAGCGCGCCCTGGCTCACCGGGTCGGTGACCGTGCCGGCCCGGACGGACTCGCGGTCGTGGGCGTACCCCTCCAGGGCGGCGCTGGCCACGGCGCAGCGGAGGCTGACCTCGGCCGCGACCTGGCCGCCGTGCCGGCGCAGCGCGCGGTGCCGCAGCGCCTGGTCGACGCGGTCGCGGGCCCGCTCGACGGCGGGGGCGATGTCGGCGAGCGCGAGCAGGGGCGCGAGCGGATCAGCGGTCACGCTGCCACGCTAGCCACCTGCGGAGACAGCGGGTAAGAAGGGGACCCTTCTCTACCGTATGCGTTAACAGGGGGCCCTTCCTTACAGCTCGGCGCGTGGCGGGGGCCGCTCGGCGCGCGTGGGTTCGGGGAGCTGTCGCGGCCTCCGGCCGCCCCGACTAACCTCTGCGGGGGTAGGAGACGCAGGTCACGCGAGCGACGAGGGAGTCACGGCATGAGCGAGGCACTGGCCAACTTGCTGAACGAGACGCGGCAGTTCCCGCCGCCGGCCGCACTCGCCGCCAACGCCAACGTGACCGCCGACGCGTACGCCGAGGCCGCCGCCGACCGGCTGGCGTTCTGGGAGCGGCAGGCCGGGCGGCTGGCCTGGGCGCAGCAGTGGGAGCAGGTGCTCGACTGGTCGAACCCGCCGTTCGCGAAGTGGTTCGTCGGCGGCCGGCTGAACGTGGCGTACAACTGCCTGGACCGGCACGTGGAGGCGGGCAACGGCGACCGGGTGGCGATCCACTGGGAGGGCGAGCCGGGCGACACCCGCACCATCACGTACGCCGACCTGCACCGGATGACCTGCCAGGCGGCGAACGCGCTGACGGACCTGGGCGTGGTGGCCGGCGACCGGGTGGCGATCTACCTGCCGATGGTGCCGGAGGCGGCGGTGGCGATGCTGGCGTGCGCCCGGATCGGGGCGACGCACAGCGTGGTCTTCGGCGGCTTCTCCGCCGACTCGCTGAGCAACCGCATCCAGGACGCCACCGCCAAGGTGGTGATCACCGCCGACGGCGGGTACCGCCGGGGCAAGCCGTCGGCGTTGAAGCCGACGGTGGACGAGGCGGTGGCGAAGTGCCCGTCGGTGGAGCATGTGCTGGTGGTCCGCCGCACCGGTGAGGAGGTCGCCTGGTCGGCGAAGGACCACTGGTGGCACGAGACGGTGGAGACCGCGTCGGCGGAGCACGCCGCGCAGCCGTTCGACGCCGAGCACCCGCTGTTCATCCTCTACACGTCGGGCACGACGGCCCGGCCGAAGGGCATCCTGCACACCACGGGCGGCTACCTGACGCAGGCGGCGTACACGGCGCACGCGGTGTTCGACCTGAAGCCGGAGACGGACGTCTACTGGTGCACCGCCGACATCGGCTGGGTGACGGGGCACTCCTACATCGTGTACGGGCCGCTGGCCAACGGCGTCACCCAGGTCATGTACGAGGGCACCCCGGACACGCCGCACAAGGGCCGGTTCTGGGAGATCGTCGACCGGTACAAGGTGAGCATCCTCTACACCGCGCCGACGCTGATCCGCACGATGATGAAGTGGGGCGAGGACATCCCGGCCGGGCACGACCTGTCCTCGCTGCGGCTGCTGGGCAGCGTCGGCGAGCCGATCAACCCCGAGGCTTGGATGTGGTATCGGCAGCACGTGGGCCGGGGTGAGCTGCCGATCGTGGACACCTGGTGGCAGACCGAGACGGGCGCGATCATGATCTCGCCGCTGCCCGGGGTCACCGAGACGAAGCCGGGTTCGGCGATGACCCCGCTGCCGGGCGTCGTGGCCGACGTGGTGGACGACCAGGGCCAGTCGGTGCCGAACGGCGGCGGCGGTTACCTGGTGCTGCGCGAGCCGTGGCCGTCGATGCTGCGCACGATCTGGGGCGACGACGACCGGTTCGTCGAGACGTACTGGTCGCGGTTCGAGGGCATGTACTTCGCCGGGGACGGGGCGAAGAAGGACGACGACGGGCACATCTGGCTGCTGGGCCGGGTGGACGACGTGATGCTGGTGTCGGGCCACAACATCTCCACCACGGAGGTGGAGTCGGCGCTGGTGTCGCACCCGTCGGTGGCGGAGGCGGCGGTGGTGGGGGCGACCGACCCGACGACGGGGCAGGCGATCGTGGCGTTCGCCATCCCGCGCGGCTCGGTCGACACGGCCGGCGAGGCGGGTGAGCAGCTCATCGCGGACCTGCGCAACCACGTGGCGCGGACGCTCGGCCCGATCGCCAAGCCGCGGCAGATCATGCTGGTGCCGGAGCTGCCGAAGACCCGCTCCGGCAAGATCATGCGCCGGCTGCTGCGGGACGTCGCGGAGAACCGGTCGCTGGGCGACGTGACGACCCTCCAGGACTCCTCGGTGATGGAGCTGATCTCCTCGGGGATGGGCGGCGGCAAGTCCGACGAGGACTGACGGCAGGCGTACCCTCGGAGGGTGGCGGGCCCCGCGCGGGCCGCCACCCTCCGTTTCTGTGCGCGCGGACGGTGCGTGACCGCGGGGTGTCGGTCGGTCGGTTGGGGGGCACCAACTGAACGGACACAGGGGACGCCACCCCCTGTCGGAAGGGTTATTTCTCCTTTAGGTTCAGCCGCATCGGTCGGTTCGACGGATGTCTCTGCCGTGCGCGCCGACCGGCTCCACGCCCATGCCCGAGAAACGGAGCGGCATGCACATGATTCCGCAACGACGGTCACGCCGACGCCTACTCGTCGCGCTGCCCGCCATCGCCCTCGCGGCCACGTCACTGACCGTGACGGGGACTGCGTCGGCCCAGACGTCCGGCCCGGCTCCTGCCACGATCGGGGCGGACGAGCACTACATCAACTACGCCGAGCCCGAGGTGCAGCCGGACACCGCCGGCAAGGAGGTCAAGGGCGCCGACGGCGTGTACACCACCGCGGCGGACGAGGCCCGGGCCTACGACCGCAAGTACGCCGCGGGCAACCCGACGACCGCCAAGCAGCTGGCGAAGCTGGAGGCCCAGTCGATCCGCTCCGGCAAGAGCCCCCGGTGGATCAAGAAGGCCCCGACCACCCAGAAGGCGAAGCTGCTCACCCTGCTGGTGGAGTTCAACGACCAGGCCAACGACGACTTCACCGGCACCATGGTGCCGAAGACGGTCTTCGAGGACCGGACGTGCGTCCCCGGCACGGTGCAGAACGGGCCGAAGCACAACAACATCCCGAACCCGGCGAGCCTGCCGCACAAGGACAACAACTCGATGTGGGTGCCGGACTTCTCCCCGGCCCACTACAACAAGATGCTCTACACGAAGACGGGCATCACCGAGCGGGTCCGCAAGGACCTGAAGGGCCCGGACGGCAAGAAGGGCATCAGCCTCGCCGGCCGGACCATGCACAACATGTACCTGGAGATGTCCAAGGGCGCGTACACGGTGGACGGGCAGGCCAGCCCGTGGATCACCGTGCCGCACTCGGAGGGCTGGTACGCGGCGTCGCGCTGCTTCCAGGACGAGAACGGCAACTGGGTCGCCGGGCGTGAGCAGGCGATGAACGGCCACCCGGACAACCCGGCCGGGGCGGGCCGGCTGGCCACCGACGCGATCGACGCGCTGGCCGCCATGGACCCGAGCTTCCCGTGGGCCGACTACGACATCGAGGACCAGAGCGACCGCGACGGCGACGGCAACCTCTTCGAGCCCGACGGCGTGATCGACCACCTGGTGCTGGTGCACGCCGGCCAGGGCAAGTCCCGCGGCGGCGGCGCCGAGGGCACCTACGCGGTGTGGGCGCACTCCTCGACCGTCCCGGGCGGCTACACCATCCCCGGCACGCAGCTCAAGGTGTCGAACTACATCGTGCAGCCGGAGGACGCCGGTGTCGGCGTCTTCGCCCACGAGTACGGGCACGACCTGGGCCTGCCGGACCTCTACGACACGTCCGGCAACGCCGACTCCGACGTGGACTTCTGGGACCTGATGGCCTCCGGGTCGCACAGCGGCGAGATCTTCCAGGCGCTCCCCACCCACATGGGCATCTGGGACAAGTGGGTGCTCGGTTGGGCCGACCCGGTGACGGTCGCCCCCGGTTCCGCCCCGCGCACCATCAAGCTCGGGCAGACCTCCCGCACGCCGGTCGGCACGGCCGACGGCATCAAGGTGGACCTGCCGGACAAGGTGATCACCCTGGCCACCCCGCACAGCGGGTCGAACATGTGGCACAGCGGGGCCGACCAGAACTGGGCGGACGTCAAGCTGAGCCGCTCGGTGAGCGTCCCCTCGGCCGCCGACGCCAAGTTCTGGATGTGGAACAACTACATCATCGAGGAGGACTGGGACTACGGCTTCGTCGAGCTCTCCACCGACGGCGGGGCGACCTGGTCCGAGCAGAAGGTCTACGCCGCGGACGGCACCGTCGTCACCACGCCGGACAACTACGCCGACCCGAACGGCCGGATGGCCGACTTCGGCGGCAAGAAGTACGGCCTGACCGGCTCGTCCGGCGGCTGGCGGCACGACTACGTCGACCTGTCGGCGTACGCGGGGCAGACCGTGCAGCTGCGGCTGCGGCAGGCCACCGACGAGGCGTTCGTGGAGCGCGGCTGGTTCGCCGACGACTTCTCGGTCACCGGCGGCGGCGCGACCACCTGGAGCGACGACGTCGAGGGCGGCGCGAACGGCTGGACCGCGACCGGCGGCAGCTTCACCGACACCACCGGCGCGGGTTGGAAGACCAACTCGGGCACCGAGGTCCGGGCGCACTACTACCTGGCCGAGTGGCGTAACTTCGACGGCTTCGACAAGGGCCTGAAGTACGCGTACGACACGGTGTACTCGCACGAGGCGTGGAAGGTCGACCGGATCTCCTACAACGCCCCGGGCATGCTGGTCTGGTACCGCGACACGGCGCTGGGCGACGTCAACCACGTCACCGGCCAGCTGACCGCCCTGCCGAGCTACGGCGCCAAGGGTGGCCTGCTGATCGTCGACTCGCACTTCGACCCGCTGCGGCGGCAGGGCACGGCGGCCGAGAAGGACCCGTCGGTGCTGGACAACCTGCCCAGCCGGCCCCAGTCGTCGAACGCGGCGTTCGGCCTGAAGAAGACGTACTCCTTCAAGGAGTGCCTGGAGGCGGCGGACGAGCCGTACAGCGAGTACTGCACGAGCTTCCCGGCGCAGCCGGCGGTGCCGCAGTTCACCGACTCCAAGGGCTGGTACCCGGGCATCGAGATCCGGGACGGCTCGCCGTACGCGCGGGACAGCGACGCCTCCGTGGTGCTGCCGTCGCGCGGCAACGTGCCCTACACCACCCGGGTGGTCAACCCGGACGGCACCCCGGCGCCCTCGTACTACGGGGTCACCCTGGGTGGCGGGGCGATCGTCCTGGGCACCGGCAACCCCGGTGACGCGAGCGCCGCCTACGGGGTCTCGCTGACGGTGAAGAAGACCGCGTGGAACAACGCCGTCGCCACGGTGAAGGTGACCGCGGCGACCCCGTGACGACGGGCGGTAACTGATCGGAAGATCAGCGGAGGGGCCGGCGGCGGCGACGCCACCGGCCCCTTCCGCATTTGTCGGGCCACACCCATCGAAATTCGTCGCTGCAATTCACCATGGGGCGTCCGCGCTGCTCAGCCGGCCGGCGGAGGCGATCGGTGTGACGGTGAAAAGCGTTCCCAACAAAAGTTTGCAACAAATCGACGCACGCATCTTCCCACCCGTCCCGGGAGACTCTATGTTCACCATTGGTCCCACAGTCGGGACGACTCACCGGCTCCTACCCCCGTTGGGCCGGTTCCCTCACACCGGAGGTACCACGTGCGGAAAGTCGCAGTGGGTCTGCTCGGGCTTTCGTTGACGGCGACGGGCCTGGTGGTTGCCACCACCGCCAACGCGGCGCCGACCGCGAAGGTCCCGACGGCCGCCCCGTCGGCCGCCGAGAAGGCCCCAGCGGATCACGATCTGCCGGACAAGTTCGAGGACAAGCGGCGCGCGCTCCGCCAGGAGGGCCTCAGCGAGGTCCTCTCCGGCCGGGCCAAGGCCCAGAAGATCAACGGCAGCACCGTCGTCAAGGTCGGCAAGACCGCCGGCGGCACGGCCACCGCGGCCGGCGCGCGCAGCGCCAAGAAGGGCCAGAAGGACCAGTACGTCGAGCTGGCCCGGGAGCGCACCGACAAGATCTTCGTCATCCTCGCCGAGTTCGGCGACGAGCGGGACCCCGCGTACCCGGACAAGGACATCAACCCGAACATCGCCGGGCCGACCACCTTCAAGGGGCCGCTGCACAACGAGATCCCCGCCCCCAACCGGTCGGTGGACAACTCGACCGTCTGGCAGGCCGACTACAGCGCGGACTACTTCCGCAAGCTGTACTTCGGCACCGGGCAGGGCGACGAGTCGCTCAAGCAGTACTACGAGGCCCAGTCGTCCGGGCGCTACAGCGTCGACGGCATGGTCACCGACTGGGTGAAGGTCAAGTACAACGCGGCCCGCTACGGCCGCTCCGACGACCCGATCGCGGACGACGACACCAGCAACCCGGCCAACGACCCGGCGGTCTGCGCGGACAACATCTGCCAGAACACCTGGGACCTGGTCCGCGACGCCGCCAACCAGTGGGTCGCCGACCAGAAGGCCAAGGGTCGCACCGACGCCCAGATCAAGGCCGACATGCAGTCCTACGACCAGTGGGACCGGTTCGACTACGACGGCGACGGCGACTTCAACGAGCCGGACGGCTACATCGACCACTTCCAGATCGTCCACTCCGGCGGCGACCAGGCCGACGGCGACCCGCACCAGGGTGAGGACGCCATCTGGAGCCACCGCTGGTCGGCGTACAACACCTCGCGCACCGGCCCGGCGAACTTCCCGATCGGCGGCACCCAGATCGGCAACACCGGCGTCTGGATCCGCGACTACACGATCCAGCCGGAGAACGGCGGCCGGAGCGTCTTCTACCACGAGTACGCTCACGACCTGGGCCTGCCGGACGACTACAACAACCTCAACGGCGGCGACAACAACAACGAGCACTGGACCCTGATGGCCCAGAGCCGGCTCGGCGCCAAGAACGACGCCGGCATCGGCGAGCGCGGCGGCGACCTCGGCGCCTGGAACAAGCTCCAGCTCGGCTGGCTCGACTACGAGGTGGTCAAGGCCGGCCAGAAGAAGACCCTGGAGCTCGGTCCACAGGAATACAACACGGCCAAGCCGCAGGCCGCCGTGGTGGTCCTCCCGCAGCGGGAGTACACCTTCGACTACGGCGCGCCGTTCGAGGGCAGCAAGCAGTTCTTCTCCGGTAACGACGACGACCTGGACAACACCCTGACCAGGACGATCGACCTGACCGGGAAGACCTCGGCGGCCCTGTCGCTCAAGGGCCGGTTCGACATCGAGTCCGGCTACGACTACCTCTTCTTCGAGGCGTCGACCGACGGCGGCACCACCTGGAACGCGCTGCCCGGCACCGTGAACGGCAAGCCGATCCCGCCGGTGTCCGGCAGCGACCCGACCCCGGGCCTCAGCGGCAGCAGCAACGGCGCGTGGACCGACATCAACATCCCGCTCAACGCCCTGACCGGCAAGAGCATCCAGTTCCGGTTCCACTACATCACCGACGGTGGCGTGGCCGAGGGCGGGTTCTTCGGTGACAACATCACCGTGACCGCCGACGGCCAGACGCTGTCCAGCGACGGCGCCGAGAGCGGCACCGGCGACTGGGCGGCCAAGGGCTGGAGCATCGTCGAGGCGACCTACACCCGGCTCTTCGACAACTACTACATCGCCGGCCACCGGTCGTACGTCTCGTACGACCAGTACCTCAAGACCGGCCCGTACTACTTCGGCTACGGCAACACCCGCCCGGACTACGTGGACCACTACGCGTACCAGGAGGGCCTGCTGATCTCGTACTGGAACCTCCGGTTCGCGGACAACGACACGTTCGAGCACCCGGGCGAGGGTCGCAACATGATCATCGACTCGCGTCCGGAGCCGCTCTACAACCTGACCGGCAACCCGTGGCGGGCCCGCGTCCAGGTGTACGACGCGCCGTTCAGCACGAAGAAGGCGGACTCGTTCACGCTGCACATCAACGGGCAGGCCCAGTACGTCCGGGGTCAGGCCGCGCAGCCGCTGTTCGACGACACCAAGCAGTACTGGTTCCCGGAGCTGCCGAACCACGGCGTCAAGGTCCCGGCCACCGGCACCAAGATCAAGGTGCTGGAGCAGAACGGCACCTCGATCAAGGTCCGCTTCTCCTGATCCGCTGATCAGCACACGCTGATCCATTGATCAGCACGCGCTGATCGACCGCTCCACCGCGATGCCCGGGCAGGCCACCTGCCCGGGCATCGCCCTTTCCGCCCCGGTGCCCGGGGGTCCTAGGCTGGGGCCATGACCGAGCAGCGCGGCGGGGCCGTCGACGAGTCCTGCGTCCTGACCGAGGGGCCGTGGACGCACCGGTTCGTCGGGGCCAACGGCAGCCGCTTCCACGTCGTCGAGGCCGGCACCGGCCCGATGGTGCTCCTCCTGCACGGCTTCCCCGAGCACTGGTGGGCCTGGCACGACGTGCTGCCGGCCGTCGCCGACGCCGGCTTCCGGGCCGTCGCGGTCGACCTGCGCGGCTACGGGGCCAGCGACAAGCCGCCCCGGGGGTACGACGGCTACACCCTCGCCGCCGACGTCGCCGGCCTGATCCGGGGACTCGGCGAGCGGTCCGCCACCGTCGTCGGCACCGGCGCCGGCGGGCTCATCGGCTGGACCGCCGCCTCGTTCCACCCGTCGCTGGTCCGCCGGCTCGTCGTGCTCGGCGCGCCCCACCCCCTGCGACTGCGGGCCGCGATCTTCGCCGACCCGCGCGGCCAGTTCGCCGCCGCCACCCCGGCCCTGAAGTTCCAGCTTCCCCGCTACGAGCACGTGCTCACCCGCGACGACGCGGCCGCGGTCGAGGAGATGCTGCGCCGCTGGGGCGGCCCCCGCTGGGTCGACGGCCCCGACTTCGACGCGTACGCCCGGCGCTGCCGGGAGGCGATGCGCATCCCGCAGGCCGCGTTCTGCGCGCTGGAGGGCTACCGCTGGGCGTTCCGCTCGGTGCTGCGGCTGCACGGCTACCGGTTCGTGCGGCTGATGCAGAAGCCCCTGGTCACCCCGACGCTGCAACTGCACGGCGCACTGGACGTCGCGTCCCTGCCGCGCACCGCCCAGGGCTCCGGCCGCTACGTGACGGCCCCCTACGAGTGGCGGCTGCTGGACGACGTGGGCCACTTCCCGCACGTCGAGGCGCGGGACGTGGTGCTCGGCGAGATCCTGCGCTGGGCGAAGTCCTGAGGAGGTCCCGCCCCTGCCCCGGGTCGCGGCCCGGCCGCCCGGCGGGTCAGAGCCGCTGCTCCCGCAGGTCGGCGACCGCGCCGGCCGGGGCCCAGCCCTGATAGACCCCGAAGTCGAAGACCTCCAGCCCCATCGCCTGCGCCACCGGCCACCGGCCACCCGTGTATTCCACCCGCAGCCAGCCGTCGTGCTCGGCGAGGACGATGAACGGCTGGCCCTGCCACGTGCAGGTGGTCCGCACGTACGCCAGTCCCTCCACCTCGGACGCCGGCAGCACCCGCACGTAGCGGCCGGGGCGGATCTCCTCGAACCCCTCGCCGGGCTCGGGCTGGTAGAGCCGCACGTCGTCGCCGTCGGGGCTGGCCTGGTATTCCCGGCCCCGCCAGCGGGCCACGTAGCCGTCGCGCATCAGCCGTCACCGGCCCGACGCCACAGCAGCGCGTCCGTGTCCAGGGTCGCGACCACCCGTTCGGTGCCGTCCGCCCCGATCCGCCAGAGCTGCGCGCCGTGCGGCAGCCGGGCGCTGTCCACCTTGAACTCGGCCACCACGTCGCTGCTGTCCCCCGGTGCGAAGCCGTTGCCCCGGAACGGCGGGCGCTCGATCACCCACCCCTCCATGGCCCGCATGGCGCCCTCGTTCTGGCCGCCGTACGGGATGCGGTAGAGGCTCGGCCGGTGGGCGGGCCAGCGCAGGACGTAGATCTCCTGCGCGTCCCGCGAGAACGGCGAGCCCGGGTGGCTCAGGCCGAGCGCGTCGTGCAGCTTGGCCGGGGTGTTCAGGTGGGCCAGCTCGCTGGCGCGGTGCACGAAGCCGGAGACCCGGTCGTAGCCGCGCTCCAGGTAGTAGGAGAGCTGGCTGGGTGCGACGGCCTTCTGCATCACCACCGGCTGGTTCGGGTCGACCGGCGGCGGCGTCTGTCGGGACGCGCCGGCCGCCGCCTCGGCCGCCGGTGGCGGCTCCGGTTCGCTCTCGACGTCGTCGCCGAGCCCCACGTCGGCCGCCCAGTTCGCCAGCGCGACGATCTGCTCCCCGGGCAGCTTCGCGCCCACCGGCGTGTTCGGGTTCACCGCGAACGACCAGGCGTCGTCGGGCCAGCGGCGGATGAGCTGGGCGAACTTGACCGACACGGTCTCCACCGGACCGTCGGCGTGGTCGGCCATCCGCTCCGGGGAGGTGTAGACGACGACGAACCGCTCGCCGTCGAGCCGCTCGGTCCGCCAGACGAAGCCCGGCTCGCCGGGTCGGCTGCCGTCGGCCGAGTCGGGTGCCACCGGGAGCAGCACACGGGCCAGCAGCAGGGTGGAGAGGAACGTGTCGGTGCTGCCGGTGCCGGCGGCGGCGAGCAGGTCCTCCTCGACCTCGTTGGCCGGCTGGAAGTCGGGGACGGGCGGCGCGGCCGGCGCCGGCTCCGGGTCCGGGTCCGGGTCCGGCTGCGGATCGACGACGGCATCACCGGCCAGCACGGACCCGCCGGCCGGCTCGGACACGTCGACCGGTGCGGGCGCGTCGGCCGGTGCGGGCGCGTCGGCCGGTGCGGGCGCGTCGGCCGGTGCGGGCGCGTCGGCCGGTGCGGGCGCGTCGGCCGCCGGCTCGGGCGCGTCGGCCGGCGTCGGCAGGTCAGGCGCGGCCGGTGCCGGATCGCCGGGGATTCCCGGCTGGAAGAGGGACCCGTCCGACGCGTCGGACGCGGGTCGCCTCGCCGGGGTGAACAGCGACACCGTCGCCTCCGCGTCGGCGACGCCGACGGGCGCGGCGGCTGCGGAGCCGCTGCCGGGCGCGGTCACGGGTTCGGCGGGGGGCGCGGCGACGGACGGGTCCGCGCCGACCGGATCGGGGACCGACTCGGTCGGAACGGTCGTGCCCAGCGCGACGGTCGGTTCGGGCGGAACGGTCGTGCCGAGGGGAACCGTCGCGTCCGGAGCACCGGTCGAGCCGAGCGGAGCCGTCGTGCCCAACGCGACGGTCGCGTCCGGTGGCACCGTCGTGCCCAACGAGACGGTCGCGTCCGGCGAGACCGTCGTCCCGAGCGGAACCGTCGCGTCCGGCACAGCGGTCGTGCCCAGCGGAACCGTCAGGTCCGGCGACACCGTCGTGTCCAGCGCGACCGTGGCGTCCGGCGGGGCGACCGGGTCCGGTGCAGCGACCGGGTCCGGGGCGGGCAGGTCCCGCGCCTCGATGATCGTGCCCTCGATGACGATCGGCGAGAAGGACGGGCGGGGCGCGGGCGGCCCGGAGACCGGCTCCGCGATCGAGGCGGTCACCTCCTCGACCAGTTCGTCCACCGGGGCGGGGCCGGGACGCTCCGCCAGGGGCCGGGTCGGCTCCTCGTCGGCCGCCCCGGGGCGGGGACGCACGAACCCCCGCTCGGCCCCCGGCGCGGTGCCTCGACGCGGTGGCCCCTGCGCCGCACCGGCACCGGTCGGGCCGATGGGACGGGTCGGCTCGTCCGCGCCACCCGCCCGGCCGAAGAGGCCGGCCGGCGCACCGGTGGCCGCCGCGAGGGGACGGGTCGGCTCGTCGGCCGGCGGCACGGCCCGGAAGGCCCGGGTCGGCTCCTCCGCCGGCGACGGCCGGGGCGGCACCGCGCCGCCGGGCCGCAGGAGGCGGGTCGGCTCGTCGTGGGCCGCAGCGGGGCCGGACGCCTCGGCCGGCGACGCCGGCGGTGCCGCCCCGGCCCGGGAGATCGGCACCGTCGGCGGCTCGGGGGCGGGGGCGGGGGCGGGACGGAAGGGCTGGGTCGGTTGCTCGGCGAGCGGGTCCGGCGCGGGGCGTCGCCGGGGGAACGCCTGGCCGCCGCCGAAGCCCCGGGACTGCGGGGCCGGGCGCTCGGCGGGACGGCGGGGGTCGCCGAGCACCCGCGCCGCCCGGCTGCGGCCGGAAGCCGGTTCGAAGAAGGAGGTGGGCTGGCCGGGTGGCCCTGGCGGGGCGGCGGGCGGGCCGTTGCCGGCCGGCGTCGCCTCGCTCGGCGGGGCGTCCGCCGGCGGCCGCCGCCGGGGAACGTTCAGCCACGCCGAGCCGCCCGGCGCGGGCTCGCCGCCGGTCGCGGCGGAGGCGGCGGCGTCACGGGCGCGGCCACCGCCCGGCCCGTCCGGGCGCGGCGGGGCCGGCGGCGGGGGCGCGTCGGCCCCAGGCGGGCGGGGCGGGGCCGCCGCCGGAGCCGCCGCCGAGGCGGTGAGCCGGGTGGTGGGCGTGCCGGCGGCGTCGGCGGGGACGGTGGCCGGCCCGCCCGGCAGCGGGCCACCGGCCGCCGTGCCGGGCGCGGGCGACACGGGCGCGTCCCGGCCGGGGACCACCGCCGTGGCGCGGGCCTTCGCGGCGGACTCGACGCGGTCCAGGCGGGCGCGGGCGCCGAGGGTGCGGCCCGGCAGCCGCACGTCGCCCCGGGAGAGCTGGGAGACGAACCAGGCCGGCAGGTAACCCTCGATGGGCAGGCCCGGGTTGACCGCCAGCCACCACTCGTGGTTGGGCCACTCGGCGGCGAGGTCGGCGTATGCGCTGCGCCGGCTGGGCGCCGGGCTGCCGCCGAGGCAGGCCCGCAGCGCGGCGGGCGACGTGAAGGCCAGCACGTGCGTGCGGCCGCCGGTGGTCCAGGTGCCCCACCCCATCGGGACCTGCCCGGCCAGCGCCTCCGCGGAGACCGGCAGCAGCAGGTCGGTGCGGGCCAGGATCCGGAAGTAGAGCTCCTGGTCGTTGGCGCGGAGGGCGTCCCGCATCGCCGCTTCGGCCTCGGTAGCCGGCTCCCAGTCGGTCACGGCCACCTCTCCTCCCGCCATCAGGCCATAGCCATCGCGTACAACCTACAAGGTGGTAACAAGATCACAATGGCTGGCCGGGGACGCCCCGCCGGACAATCCGGATGCGGATAACATCCGGTTTCGAAGCCGACACGATACGGAGGCGCGATGCCCCGGCCCACCGCGCGTCCGGCCCTCGCCGCAGCGGCCGTGGCCCTGCTGTCCGCGTTCCCCGCCGCCCCGGCGCAGGCGGCCGGCGCGCATCGCGCGGCCCCCGGCTGCGCCACCCCGCCGGCCCCGGACCGACCCGTCGCGGAGACCCCGTGGCCGCAGCGGCGGTATGCCCCGCAGCGGCTCGCCGCGCTGGCCAGCGGGGCCGGCGTCACCGTCGGGGTGATCGACTCGGGGGTGGACCGCCGGCACCCGCAACTGGCCGGGCGGGTCGACGCCGGGGCGGACTTCCTCGACCCGGGCGGCGACGGCAGCGGCGACTGCGCCGGGCACGGCACCGGTGTGGCGAGCATCATCGCGGCCGAGCCCCGCGTCGGCGTCGCGTTCCAGGGCCTCGCGCCGGGCGCCCGCATCCTTCCGGTACGCGTCAGCGAGCAGCAGGTGGTCGAGGGGCGGGAGTCGGGGCGCACGGTCAGCGCCGTCGACTTCGCCCGGGCGATCCGCTGGGCGGTCGACCACGGGGCCGACGTGGTGAACCTCTCCGTCGTGCTCTACACCGACGACCCGGCCGTCCGGGCGGCGGTCGGCTACGCCGTCGCGCGGGACGTGGTCGTGGTGGCCGCCGCCGGCAACCTGCACGACGGCGGCGACCCGCGACCGTACCCGGCCGCGTACGACGGGGTGCTGGGGGTGGGCGCGATCGGCCCCGACGGGCGGCGGGCCGACTTCTCGCAGACCGGCCCGTACGTCGACCTGGTCGCCCCGGGCGGCGAGGTGCTGATGGCCGCCCCGGGGCAGGGCCACCGGCGGGCCGAGGGCACCAGCTACGCCGCCCCGTTCGTGGCGGCCACCGCCGCTCTCGTCCGGCAGTATCGGCCGGAGCTGACGGCCGCGCAGGTGACGCGGCAGATTCTCGCCACGGTCGACCCCGCGCCCGGCGACGGCTCCGGTGACGGGTACGGCGCGGGCGTGCTCAACCCCTACCGGGCGGTCACCGAGACCGGGGCGGGCCCGCAGGGGCCGGCTCGCCGGGCCGTGGCCCTAGCCGCGGGCGAGGCCGATCCGGCGCTGGCCGCCCGCCAGGCCCGGCGGGCGGCGGCCCGGGACCGGGCGGTGGTCGTCGCGGCCGTCGCCGGGGCGGCCGTGGCGGGCACGGCGCTGCTGGCGGTGGTGCTGCCCCGGGGCGGCCGCCGCCGCTGGCGGCCGGCGGCCTGACCGCCTGCGGTGGCGGCGTCCGGCGGCCCTGCCGAACGCCAGAACGCCATGGCCGCCGAACGCCGCGGGCCGCAGCCGCTCACTGGAACAGGTTGACGTTCCGCTTCTCGGTGTCGAGGTAGTCGGACGCGGAGTCGTGGACCGCCAGCTTGATGTCGCGCAGCATCGCCTGGAGGTCCTGGGAGGCGGAACGCCACCGGGCCTGCCGCTGCTCGTAGGCCTGCCGGGCCTCGCCGTCCCAGCTCGCCACCAGCGGGGCGGCGTCGCGTTCGAGCTGGCCGAGCTGGCTGTCCAGCGTGTTCAGCGCCCGCTGGATGTCGGCACCCGCCTGCTGGAGGGCGGCGAAGTTGACGACCAGAACCCCATGGTCCATCGGATGATCCCCTTTCCGGGAGGTGCTACAGCGGCAGTTGGATGCCGCGGTTGGTGCCGGCGACCCGGCTGGCGGCTTCGTTGTCGGACACGTCGTACTGCTGGCCGGCGGTGCGGATGGCGGTGGCGGTCTCCCGCAGGGCCCGCTGCAACGCCGCCTGGTCCTGCGACCACTGCCGCTTCACCTGCTCGAACGAGCGCCCGCCGGCCCCCCGCCAGGCCTGTTGCAACACCTCCAGCTCGGCCAGCAGGCTGGTCAGCATGGCCTGGAGGGACTGGTCAACCTGCTCGAACTTCGCGGCGGTCTGCTGCAACACCGCGGCTTCTGCCTGGGTCTCGGACACCCGGACGTCACCTCGTCTCCTCGATCGTGGCTGGCCGTCGGGCGCGCCCGCGGCGGACGCGCCGCCCGCCTGTCCCGGCGGCGACGCCGGGGCGGGATGGGGTCAGCCGGCTCGTCGCTGACGGTAGCGGCCCGGTGGCGGTTCTGCTACCCCGCCTGGCTCCCCTGTGGACAACCACGGCTCCCGCGATGGCGGGGCGGAGCCATACGATGACGCTGCGGAACCGTCCACGGTCACGCCCCGGGTCACGGCGGCGTTCCGGGCGGGCGTTGAGGAGGCGCGGTGACGGCCAGCACGACCACGGCCCCGGTCCAGCCGGCGCACCGGCAGCCGTTGCCCCCGCGCTGGATTCCGGCCGCCAACCGCCGGGGTCCGGCCGGGGTGCGGGCCGGTCAGGTGGTCGCCACGCAGGCGGCGGTGGCGCTGGCCGCCGCCGGGGTCGGCCGGGGCGCGGCCGTGACCGTGGCCGCCGTCGCGGTGGCCGCCGCACTGCTGGCCGGCACCTGGGTCCGGGCGCGGGGGCGCTGGCTGTTCTCCTGGCTGGGCGTCGCCGCCGGCCACCTGTCCCGCCGGCGGGCCCTGGCGTCGGCCACCGGCCCGGGCGCGCTGCTGGGGCTGCTCGACCCCGGCGCGGTGATCCGCGCGGCGGAGCTGGTTGGCCGTCCGGCGGCCGTGGTCGACGACGCGGAGGGCCTGACCGCCGTGCTGGAGGTCGGCGACCCGGGCGACCTGCTCGGCGACGGGCCGGGGGCACTGCCCCCGCCGTCGACGCTGCTGCCGCCGGTCTCCCCGGAGCTGCCCCCGGTGCGGCTCCAGCTCCTGTTCGGCGGCTCGCCCGCCCCGGCCGTCGCGGTCGGGGGGAGCACGGTGGCGACGTCGTACCGGCAGCTCACCGACGGGCTGCTGGCCGGGCGCGACTCGGTGCTGCTGGCGGTGCGGGTGCTGCGGGTGGACGGGTGGACCGACGCGGACCTGCGCGCCGCCCTGTCCGGGGTGGTCCGGCGGATCGTGCGCCGGCTGGGGCCGGTGACCGCCCGCCCGCTCGGCGAGCACGCCGCGCCCCGCGTACTCGCCGAACTGGCCCACCACGACGGCGGCGGGCCGCTGGTGGAGACCTGGCCGGCCGTGCGGACGGGGGAGCTGCTCCAGACCATCTTCCGGGTGCGGCGCGGGCCGGACCCGGCCACCGACGCGGGGCGGCTGCTGGTGCCCCGGCTGCTCACCCTGCCGGCCGCCGCGACCACGGTCTCGCTCTGCGTGGGGCCGCGCGCCGGTGCCGGCGGCGCGACCGTGCCGGCCGAGCTGACCGTACGCCTGGCCGCCTGGACCCCGGCCGGGCTGACGACGGCGACGCAGGCGTTGCGGCGGCTGGCCGGCGGCGCGGGCGCGGAACTCGACCGGCTCGACGGCCAGCAGCTTCCCGGGTTGGCGGGCACGCTGCCCCTCGCCCTCGCCGTTCCGGGCGCGGCGGCCGACCCGGCGGTCCTCGACGGGTTGGAGCTGCCGGTCGGCGACGCGGGGCTGATGATCGGCGCGAACCGGCGCGGGGCGGCGGTGACGGTCCGGCTGTTCCGGCCGGAGGGCACCCGGTTGATGCTGGTCGGCGGGGCGCGCGCGGCGCAGCTGCTGGTCCTGCGGGCGCTGGCGCTGGGCGCCCGGGTGGCGGTCCAGACGACCCGGCCCCGGGCGTGGGAGCCGTTCGTCCGGGGCGTCGCCACGCCCGACGGGCCGATCCCGGTGCTGCCGCCGGGCCGCGCGACGGACGCGGTGGCCGGCTCGGCGCTGCGGCCGGTGCTGCTCGTGGTGGACGCGGGCCCGGTGCCCGCCGACGCCGGTCCCGGGCCGGCCTGGCGCTCCACCCTGGTGGTCCGGGACGGCCTCACCGCGTCCGACGTCGACCAGCTGGGCCGGGCCGACCTGGTCGTGCTGCAACCGTTGCGCCCCGCCGAGGCCGCCCTGGCCGGCGCCGCGCTCGGCCTCGGCGGCTCGGCCGAGTGGCTGACCCGCATCCGGGAGGACATGGTGGCGGTGGTGAACCGCCGGGCGCTGCGCTGGGCGCTGCTGTCGCCGACCCCCATCGAGTCGCAACTGATCGGCCGCCCCGACCGGGGCTGACGGGTCGGGCGGGACCGACGGCGGGTTCCGCCGGTGGCGGGTCCATGGCACCATCCGTGACCATGGGTTTCCTGAAGGGTCTTCTGATCCGGCTGGGCAGCACGGCGGTGGCCTTCTGGCTGGCCACCCTGCTCATTCCGGGCATCACGCTCGACACGGGCTCGGCCGTCGAGGCGATCGTCACGCTGCTCCTCGTCGCGGTCATCTTCGGGGTCGTCAACGCGGTGCTCCAGCCGATCGTCAAGACCGTGGGCTGCGGCTTCTACCTGCTGACCCTGGGGCTGATCGCCCTGGTGGTCAACGGCCTGCTCTTCCTGTTGACGAGCTGGATCGCGGGCGAGGCCGGGCTGCCGTTCCACGTGGACGGCTTCTGGCCGGAGGCGGTGCTCGGCGCGCTGTTCGTCGGGGTCGTGACCTGGCTGCTGGGCGCGGCCCTCGACCGCGACTGAGGCCGGGCCGGGGCGGCCCGGCCAGGGCAGGGTGGGCGGATTCACGGCGCGCGGGGCCGGGCGGGCAGGCTAGCGTCGCAGGGTGTTCACCCTGACCCGCGACGACGGCCACCAGCTCAGCACCGACCCCGCCCGCCTCGACCTCGACCTCGTGCACCACTGGCTCTCCACCGACGCGTACTGGGCGTTGGGGCGGGACCGGGAGACCGTCGGGCGGGCGTTCGCCGGCTCCCTGCCGTACGGCGTGTACCGCCCCGGTGACGGCCGGCAGGTGGCGGTGGCCCGGGTGGTGACCGACCGCGCGACGTTCGCCTGGCTCTGCGACGTCTACGTGGACCGGGCGGCCCGGGGGGCCGGGCTGGGCACCTGGCTGGCCGGCGCGGTCCGTGACCACCTGGCCACGCTCGGCGTACGCCGGATCGTGCTGGCCACCTCCGACGCGCACGGGGTCTACGCGAAGATCGGCTTCGCCCTGGTCGAGCCGGACCGCTGGATGCAGTACGACGGGCGGGGGCAGGCGTGAACCCGCTGCGCCTCGGCTACCTCTACGGCATCGGCGCGTACCTGCTCTGGGGGTTCTTCCCGCTCTACCTCAGGGCGCTCCAGCCGGCCGGCCCGCTGGAGATCCTGGCGCACCGGATCGTCTGGTCGGTGCTCTTCGTCGCGCTGCTGCTCGCCGCGCTGCGCAACGTGGGCTTCCTGCGGCGGTTGGCGCGTCGCCCCCGGGCGCTGGCCGGCATCGGCGTGGCCGCCGCGCTCATCGCGGTCAACTGGGGCACCTACATCTACGGCGTGAACTCGGCGCGGGTGGTGGAGACGGCCCTCGGCTACTTCATCACCCCGCTGGTGTCGGTGCTGCTCGGGGTGACCGTGCTGCGGGAGCGGCTGCGCCCCGGGCAGTGGCTGGCGCTGGGCATCGGCACGGCGGCGGTGGCCGTGCTCACCGTCGACTACGGCCGGCTGCCCTGGCTCGCACTCACCCTGGCCGTCAGCTTCGCCGCGTACGGGCTGGTCAAGAAGCGCCTCGGGCTGCCGGCGGCGGAGGGGCTCTTCGTGGAGTCGGCGGTGCTCGCCCTGCCGGCCCTCGGCTATCTCGGCTGGCTCGCCGCCGACGGTGGCCTGGCCTTCGGCCACGTCTCGGCCGGGCACACCGCGCTGCTGGTGCTGGCCGGCGCGGCCACCGCGACCCCGCTGCTGCTCTTCGCGGGTGCCGCGAACCGGCTGTCGCTGACGGCGCTGGGCATGCTCCAGTACCTCGCCCCGATCCTCCAGCTCGGCTGCGGGGTGCTCATCTTCCACGAGCCGATGCCCCCGGCCCGGCTCGCCGGCTTCGCGCTGGTCTGGCTGGCGCTGCTGACCTTCACCGCCGACGCCCTCCGCCACGCCCGCGACTCCCGGCGCTCCCGCGGCCCCGCCACGACCCGGCCGCTCGCGCCGACGCCGGTGGGACAGGGGACGACGGGCCCCTGAGTGCGCAGCCGCGGCCCGTCGCTTTCCGTGGCGGGGTGCGGTGTCGAGCGCGGCAGCCCACCGGTATGACCGTCGGTCACCACTGTCCGACCACACGACGGACCTCGCGCCCCCTTTGCTCTGCACCCACCCACGCAGCACGCGCCGCAGGCAGCACCGACGGGAGATCACGCTTGCCCGGGCGGCCCGGCGGCCGGTTGCGTGGCGTGACCGTTGCGTATCCGGGTGCAGAGCAAAGGGGTGAATCCGGGTGGTGTCCGGTCGGGTAGGACAACTACGCGCCGCAACATCGCCAAGGCGAGCAACGCCCACGATCACAGCCCCGCGCACGATCACGGCCCCGCCCACGATCACGGCCCCCGCAGGGGCACCGCCCCGCCCAGCGGAGCCCAGCCGGGCTCAGCGGGCGTCGTAGGCGAGGACCGGGGTGCCGTCGGCGCGCAGCAGCTCCAGCCGGACCAGCTCGCCGTCGGTGAAGTGGGTGGTGGCGGTCAGGCTCAGCTCGTCGCCGGGGGCGGCCAGCCAGGAGCCGATCTGCTCCGTCGCGCCGTCCGGGCCGTGCGCCACCAGCCGGAAGGTGTACGCCTCGCGGTGCCCGGCCCGCCGGTCGTAGCCGCAGCGCATGGTGACCTCGGTGCCCCACGGCGTGCCGGTCAGCCCCACCTCGGCGTGCACCGGCACCGTGCCGGCGATCGGCCGCATGGACGCCAGCGCGATCTGCGGGGTGGGCGTCGGGGTGATCTCGACGGGCGGCCGGAGGGTGGCCGCGCCGAACCCGGCGAACAGCGCCAGGACGGCGGCGGCCAGCGCGGTCAGCGCGTACCGGCGGCGGGCGGCGGACCGCTCGCGGCGTCGGCGGCGGCGGGCGGCGTCGAGCAGCGCGGGCACCCGGGAGACCTCGGCGGGCGGCTCCAGGAACTGCTCCAGCCCGGCCGGGTCGAGCCGGCCGAGCAGCCCGGGGAGCACGGCGATCTCGGCCACCGCGTCCCGGCAGGAGGCGCAGCCGCCGAGGTGCCGCTCGTAGGCGGCCCGGTCGGCCGGGGCGAGCGCGCCCAGAACGTAGGCGCCGTCGTCGTGCGCGAACTCGCAGCGGGTCATCCCGTCACCCCCATCTCGGCCAGCGCCAACCGGAGGGAGCGCAGCGCGTAGTGGGTGCGGGACTTGACGGTGCCCGGTGGCACGCCCAGCCGGGCCGCCGCCTCGGACACCGAACGCCCCTGGTAGAAGCACTCGATGAGCACCTCGCGGTGGGTCGGGCTGAGCCGGTTCAGCGCCTCGGCGACCGTCCACGCCTCCACCGCGCGTTCCGCCTCGTCGATCGTCTCCGGGGGCTCGGGCAGCTCGTCGGTGTAGATCTCGCCGACCCTCGTGGACCGCCGCCGCCACGCGTCGATGGCCAGGTTGCGGGCCGTGGTGAACAGCCACGCCCGCACCGATCCGCGCGTCGGGTCGAGCGACTCCGGGTGCCGCCAGGCCCGCAGCAGGGTCTCCTGCACCAGGTCCTCGGCCCGGGTCCGGTCGCCGTTGACCAGCCGCAGGGCGTGCGCGTAGAGCGCGTCGGCATGCTCGTCGTGCAGCGCGCGCAGCAGTTGGGCGTCGTGGTCGCTGATGACGACCTCCTCGCTGTCGCCGGAGTCCAGCGGCTCCCGCTGTCGAACGCGTCCAGCGATGCGTTCGCCCGACAGTACGTGCGGTGTCGCCGATCGGTTCATCCGCAGGTCGACGGGGAGGTCAGGCGCAGGTGTTCACATCCGGTTCATGTTCGGGCCGACCCGCGCTCACCGCGCCCTCCTAGCGTCCGCCGGGTACGCACGTCGGAGGGTCGACCCCGGCGTGCACCGACTTCCTTGGAGGCACCTCCCGATGAGCGACCGACCCCGGCTGCTCCCCCTGCTGGGCGCCACCCGCCACGGCAGCCGTGACGCCATGACCTGTCTCTACCGGTGCGGCAACGCCTGCGACCACCCGGTGCCCAACACCTCCGACAACCCGTACCTGGGCGACATCGTGGACGCCGAGGTGTCCCGGCGCGGCGTGGTCCGGGCCGGCGCGGTCGGTGCGCTCGTCCTGGGCTTCGGCGGCGCGGCCGCCGGGGCGCTGGCCGGCGCCGGGGCGGCGTCCGCCGCGCCGGCCACGCCGGTCGTGCCGGAGGCCGCCGGGTTCGGCCGCCCGGCCGGCGGGGTGGGCAGCGGCGCGCTGACCTTCCGGCCGATCCCGCCGAACAAGCTCGACACCCTGGTCGTGCCCAACGGGTACGACCACAGTGTCGTGATCCGCTGGGGCGACCCGGTGGTGCCGGGCGCGCCGGAGTTCGACGTGCACGCGCAGACCGCCGCGAAGCAGGCCAAGCAGTTCGGCTACAACAACGACTTTGTCGGCGTGCTGCCGCTGGACAAGCGGGGCCGCCGGGCGCTGCTCGTGGTCAACCACGAGTACACCAACGAGGACCTGATGTTCCCCGGCTTCACCAGCCTCGACGCGCTCACCGTCGAGCAGGTGAAGGTCGCCATGGCAGCGCACGGCATGTCCGTGGTCGAGCTGGAGCGGGTCGACGGCACCGGGCAGTGGCGGCCGGTATCCGGCGGCCGGCGGCCGTACAACCGGCGGGTCACCGCGCTGGCCACGAAGTTCGAGCTGACCGGCCCGGCCGCCGGCTCGGCGTGGCTGCGCACCGCCGCCGACCCGAAGGGCCGGACGGTGGTCGGCACACTGAACAACTGCGCGGGCGGCGTCACCCCGTGGGGCACGGTGCTCTCCGGCGAGGAGAACTTCAACCAGTACTTCGTCGGCGGGGACGCCGCGCCGGAGGAGCTGAAGCCGAAGCTGGCCCGCTACGGCATCAACACCACCGAGCGCTACCCGAGCGGCAACCGCAAGTGGGACCGCGCCGACGAGCGCTTCGACCTGGCGAAGAACCCGTACGAGGCGCACCGCTTCGGCTGGGTCGTCGAGATCGACCCGTTCGACCCGGAGAGCCGGCCGCGCAAGCACACGGCGCTCGGCCGGTTCAAGCACGAGGGCGCGAACGTCATCGTCGCCCGCAGCGGGCACGTGGTGGCCTACATGGGCGACGACGAGCGGTTCGACTACCTCTACAAGTTCGTCTCGGACAAGAAGTTCATGGCCGGCGACTCGTGGGTGGCCCGCAAGCACAACCTGACCCTGCTGGAGTCGGGCACCCTCTACGTGGCGCAGCTCGAAGGCAACTCGGCGGCCGAGATCGACGGCTCCGGCAAGCTCCCCGCCGACGGGGCGTTCAACGGCCGGGGCCGCTGGATCAAGCTGGTCAGCGGCACCCGCTCGTACGTCGACGGGATGACCGCCGCGGACGTGCTCACCTTCACCCGGCTGGCCGGCGACAAGGTCGGCGCGACCAAGATGGACCGCCCGGAGGACGTCGAGCCGAGCCGGCTGACCGGCAAGGTGTACGTGGCGCTGACCAACAACACCGACCGCGGCAAGGCGGGCAAGGCCCCCGCCGACGAGGCCAACCCGCGCAACCTCAACAAGCACGGGCAGATCCTGGAGCTGGTCGAGGACGGCAACAACAACGCCGCCGAGACGTTCGCCTGGTCGCTGCCGATCGTCTGCGGCGACCCGACGGACCCGTCGACCCACTTCGCCGGGTACGACAAGGCGAAGGTCTCCCCGATCTCCTGCCCGGACAACGTCGCCTTCGACGCCACCGGCAACCTCTGGATCTCCACCGACGGCAACGCGCTGGGCAGCAACGACGGCCTGTTCGCCACCGCCGTGGAGGGGCCGGAGCGGGGGCACCTCAAGCAGTTCCTCACGGTGCCGCTGGGCGCGGAGACCTGCGGCCCGTTCATCACCGACGACAACCGCTCGGTGTTCGTGGCGGTGCAGCACCCGGGTGAGATCACCGGGGCGACCGTGGAGAACCCGGCGTCGACCTGGCCCGACGGCGACTACGCCAAGCCCGGCGTGGTGGTCACCTGGCGGCTGGACGGCGGCCCGATCGGCAGCTGACCCGCTGGGCGTCGCGGCGGGCCCCCTCCCCACCAGGGCGGGGGCCCGTCGTCGTCCCTGCTTCCGGGTTCCCCGGCCCCGGCTTCCGGCCGCCGGTCCTCGGCTCCCGGTCCCCGGGCCTCGGCTCCCGGTGGCTGCGGGGTCAGTTCTCGGCGGCGACGGCGTCGGCGATGGCGCGGGCGGCGGTGAGCAGCTTGGCCCGGACCACCCGGGCGGAGGTCATCATCTCGCTGGCCGGCAACGAGCAGGCCAGCACCATCCGGCGTTCCATGTCCTTGTCGGGGACGACCAGCACGGCGGCGCACGCGACGCCCTGCCGGAACTGCCCCAGCTCCAGCTGCATGCCCCGGCGGTCGCCGGCCGCCACGTCCGCCTCGAACGCCTCGGGGGTGGTGAGGGTGGCGTTGGTGAACGGGCGCATGCCGTATTCCCGCAGGTAGCGGAAGCGCTGCTCGGCGGTGAGGGTGGCCAGCAGCGCCTTGCCGAGCGCGGTCGCGTGCGCGCCCTCGTCGAACCCGGGGACCAGGTCCTCCAGGTGCGGGGAGCGGTGCCCCTCGGCCACGGCGGTGACGGCCACCTGGCCGCCGACGAAGCGCCCGAGATAGTGGCTGTAGCCGGTGTCCAGGGCGGCGCGGCGCAGGCACTCGCCGACCGCTGCGGGCCCGCGGAACGCGGTGACCAGCTCGCGGTACCGGTCGGCGATCTCCAGGCCCACGATGTACGTGCCGTCCTCCCGGCGGATCACGTAGCCCTCGTAGGCCAGCGTGCGGACCAGGTGGTAGGTGGTGGCCACGGTCAGCTCGCAGCGCCGCGCGATCTGCTTGACGGTCAGCCCCTTCGGGGCGCGACCGACCGATTCGAGCACGCGTAGCGCGCGGGAGACACTCCGGATGAGGTCCGAAGGTTCCGCCAAGGGGTCGCGCACAACCACCTCCGCCGCCGGGGGACTTACACCATATGAAATCCAGGCGTCCGGCGAAATGCCTGTTCGGGTCGACGCTGCCAGATCATCCTAAACGGTCAGTGCGCCGAGCGACACGGTGAGTTGTCCGAGTCGGACTCACGAAGGGTTCGCGGAACCCGTACCGAAGGCTCGGGAGGCCTCAGCCGGTGCGGTCGGCGATGTAGTCGCAGAGGGACTCCAGCGCGCGGCGCGACGGCGTCTCCGGCAGCAGCGCGAGCTGCTCCCGGGCCTCCTCGGCGTAGCTGCGGACGGTCTCCCGGGCGCGCTTGAGCGCCGGGGACTCGCGGAGCAGGCCGAGGGCCTCGGCGTGCAGGGCGTCGTCGACGAGCGGGCCGGTGGCCAGGATCTCCCGCAGCCGCACCGAGGCGGCGTCGGAGTCGTCGGAGGCGAGCGCGTAGAGCACCGGCAGGGTAGGCACGCCCTCCCGCAGGTCGGTGCCGGGGGTCTTGCCCGACTGCACCGACTCGCTGGCGATGTCGAGCAGGTCGTCGGAGAGCTGGAAGGCGACGCCGATCGTCTCGCCGTAGCCTGCCAGGGCCTCGGTGTGCGCGGCGGACGCCCCGGAGAACAGGCCGCCGAAGCGGGCCGAGGTGGCGATCAGCGAGCCGGTCTTCTCGGCGATCACGCCGAGGTAGTGGGTCACCGGGTCCTGCCCGTCCCGGGGGCCGACCGTCTCGGCGATCTGACCGTGCACCAGGCGGGCGAACGTGCGCGCCTGCAACCGCACCGCCTCCGGCCCCAGATCGGCCGAGAGGTCCGCGGCGCGGGCGAAGAGGTAGTCGCCGACCAGGATCGCCACCGAGTTCGTCCAGCGGGAGTTGGCGCTCGGGGCGCCCCGCCGCACGGCGGCCTCGTCCATAACGTCGTCGTGGTAGAGCGTCGCCAGGTGGGTGAGCTCCATCACCACGGCGGCGGAGACGACCCGCGGGTCGGCCGGATCGCCGAACTGGGCCCCCAGCGCGACCAGCAGCGGGCGGAACCGCTTGCCGCCGGCGTCCACCAGGTGCCGGGCGGCCTCGGTCACCAGCGGGTCGGCGCTCGTCACGGTGGCCCGCAGCTCCGCCTCGACGGACTCCAGCAGGCCCAACACGGACGCCTCGACGCGGGCATCGGCCAGGTGCAGGCCGAGCGCGCCGAACTGACCCGTGCTCTCCCGACCCCGCCGAGCGGAGCCGGTGGCACCTGAACGCTCGCCAGCCGGATTCACCACGCTATCCACCATGCCACACCCGTTCGACCTGCTCCGGGGCGGGGATGCGGCGACGGGGCCGGCACGCTGTCGCGTACCGGCCCCGTCGCGGGGAAACGTCGGTCATCGCACGAATTCGGCGGCGCCGTTGGCGAGGTCGAGCAGCGGGCCCGGCACGACGCCCAGCACCAGCGTGGCCAGCACGCCGATCATGAGCGCCGCCGAGGTCAGCCCGCCCGGCACCATCACCGTCGGGGTGGACTCCCCCGGCTCGGACAGCCACATCATGACCACGACCCGCAGGTACGGGAACGCGAGCACCATGCTCGTCAGCACGCCGGCCACCACCAGCCACGCCTGGTCGGCGTCGAGGGCCGGGGCGAAGACGGCGAACTTGCTCATGAAGCCGCTGGTGAGCGGGATGCCGGCGAAGGCCAGCAGGATGAAGGTGAAGATCGCCGCGAAGAACGGCGACCGCTTCCCCAGCCCCGCCCAGCGGGACAGGTGGGTGGCCTCCCCGTCGGCGTCGCGGACCAGGGTCACCACCGCGAAGGCGGCCAGCACCGAGAAGCCGTACGCGGCCAGGTAGAACATCGTGCCGGCGAGCCCGTCCCGGCTCGGTGCGAGCACCCCGACCAGCAGGTAGCCCGCGTTGGCGATCGACGAGTAGGCCAGCAGCCGCTTGATGTCGGTCTGGGTGACCGCCAGCACCGCGCCGACCAGCATGGTGAGCACCGCCACCGCGCCGAGGACCGGGGTGAAGTCCCACGCCGCCCCGGCGAACGCCACGTGGAAGACCCGCAGCAGGGCGCCGAACGCGGCGACCTTCGTGCAGGCCGCCATGAAGCCGGTGACCGGCGTCGGGGCGCCCTGGTAGACGTCGGGCGTCCACACGTGGAACGGGGCGGCGGCGGCCTTGAACAGCAGGCCGATGGCGAGCAGCGCCATGCCGGCGAAGAGCAGCACCTGGCTCGCCGGGGACTCGGTGACCGCCGCGTGGATGGTGGCGAAGTCGACGCCGGCCGGGCGGCCCGGGATGCCGGAGGTGAAGCCGTAGACCAAAGCCACGCCGAACAGGAAGAACGCCGAGGCGTACGCGCCGAGCAAGAAGTACTTCATCGCCGCCTCCTGGCTCAGCAGCCGCCGGCGACGGGCCAGCGCGCAGAGCAGGTAGAGCGGCAGGGAGAAGACCTCCAGGGCGATGAACATGGTCAGCAGGTCGTTCGCCGCCACGAAGATCAGCATGCCGCCGATGGCGAAGCTGGCCAGCGGGTAGACCTCGGTGGCCCCGTTGCTGCCCTCGGCCTGCCGCCGGTCCTCGGCCGACTCGGCGGTGACGGCGGCCTGGGCGACGAACGCCCCGCCCCGCTCCACCGAGCGCTCGCCCATGAGCAGCAGCGACATGGCGGCGAGGACCAGGATCGCGCCCTGGAGGAACAGGGTCGGCCCGTCCACGGCGAGCGCCCCGCCGGCGGTGATCAGCCGGTCGTCGGCGTTGAAGATCACCATCACCAGCGCGGCGAGCACCGCGAGCAGCCCCAGCGAGAGCTGGACGAGGTGGCGGCGCTTGCGGGGCACGAAGGCCTCGACCAGCACGCCCAGCAGGGCGGCGCCCAGCATGATCAGGATCGGAGCGAGCGCCGCGTAGTCGATCGACGGCAGCTTGAGCTCGGTCACTTTGCGGCCTCCTGCACGACACCGCCGACCTCAGGGGCCGGATCGGTCCTGCCGACGTCCTCCATGGTGGCCCGGACGGCGGGGTTGATGACATCGGTGACCGGCTTGGGATAGAAGCCGAGCAGCACGATCAGCGCGATCAGCGGCGCGACCACGAACTTCTCGCGCAGGTTGAGGTCGCGGCGCATCGGCTCGACCTCGGTCAGGGCCGGGTTGAGGGTGCCCTGGGTCGTCCGCTGCACCATCCACAGCACGTACGCGGCGGCCAGGATGATGCCGAGCGTGGCGATCACCGCGACCGGCTTGTTCACCGTGAAGGTGCCGATCAGCACCAGGAACTCGGAGACGAACGGCGCGGTGCCGGGCAGGGCCAGCGAGGCCAGGCCGGCGAAGAAGAGCACCCCGGCCAGCAGCGGCACCAGCTTGCCCGCGCCGCCGAAGTCGCTGATCAGGGCCGAGCCGCGCCGGGCCACCAGCATGCCCACCACCAGGAAGAGCAGGCCGGTGGCGAGGCCGTGGTTGAGCATGTAGAGCACCGCGCCCGTGCCGGCCTGCGTGGTGAAGGCGAAGATGCCGACCCCGATGAACCCGAAGTGCGCGATCGAGGTGTACGACACCAGCCGCTTCAGGTCGTTCTGGCCGACCGCCAGCAGCGCGGCGTAGATGATGCCGATCACCCCGAGCGCGAGCGCGTACGGGGCGAACCACTTCGACGCCTCCGGGAACAGCGGCAGGCAGTAGCGCAGGATCCCGAACGTGCCGACCTTGTCCAGCACGCCGACGAGCAGCGCGGCGGCCCCGGCGGGGGCGGCCCCACCGGCGTCCGGCAGCCAGGTGTGGAACGGGAAGAACGGCGCCTTGATCGCGAAGGCGAGGAAGAAGCCGAGGAACAGCCAGCGCTCGGTGCCGGTGGAGATGTCGATCTGGGTGAGCGCCTGCCAGTCGAAGGTCTTCCCGCCGACGACCCACAGGCCGATCACGGCGGCCAGCATGAACAGGCCGCCGACCAGCGAGTAGAGGAAGAACTTCACGGCCGCGTACTGCCGCTGGTGGCCGCCGTAGCTGCCGATCAGGAAGTACATCGGCACCAGCATGACCTCGAAGAACACGTAGAACAGGAAGACGTCGGCGGCGGCGAAGACGCCGATCATCGTGGATTCGAGGACGAGCAGCAGGGCGAAGTAGACCGGGATCGAGCGCTTCGACGACTCGGCGTCGTGCCAGGACGCGAGGATGACCAGCGGCACCAGCACCGCGATCAGCATCAGCATCACCAGGGCGATGCCGTCGGCGGCGAAGGTGAACCGGGCGTCCCACTGCGGGATCCAGGTGTACGACTCGCGGAACTGGAGCCGCTCACCGCCGGTCTTGAAGGCCAGCCACATGACCACGGACAGGGCGAGCACCAGCAGCGACCACCCGAAGGCCACCTGCTTGGCCAGCTCCGGCCGGCGGCGCGGCAGGACGGCCACGACCAGCGCGCCGACCAGCGGCGCCACGGTCAGCACCGAGAGGAACGGGAAGTTGGACATTATGCGGCCTTACCTCCGTCGTCACTGCGTGGTCCGCCGGCGGGGGCGGCCGTAGAGAGGTCGATCACGCCAGCCACCCCGCCTGCACGGCCAGGAACGCCGCCACCACCAGCAGCGCACCGGTCAGGATGGACGTCGCGTACGACCGGACGAAGCCGGTCTGCAGCCGCCGAAGTCGGCCGGAGCCCCCGCCCACGGCGGCGGCGAGGCCGTTGACCAGCCCGTCGACGCCCCGGTTGTCGAGGAAGACCAGCGCCCGGGTGAGGAAGATCCCCGGCTTCTCGAAGACCGCCTCGTTGAAGGCGTCGGTGTAGAGGTTGCGCCGGGCGGCGGTGACCAGCACACCCGCCGGCTGCGGCTCGGTGGCCGTGCCGTTGCGGAACAGCGACCAGGCGAGCCCGGCCCCGGCGATCGTGACGACCAGCGACAGGATCGTGATCACCGTGTGCGACAGCACGGCGTGGTGCTCCTCGCCGGCCTCGCCGAGCACCGGCGTCAGCCAGGAGGCCAGGCCGTCGTTCCACACCATCAGGCCACCGGCGACCACCGAGCCGATCGCCAGCAGGATCAGCGGGATCGTCATCAGCTTCGGCGACTCGTGCGGGTGCTCGATGTCCTCGGTCCACCGCTTCGGGCCGTGGAAGGTGAGGACGAACAGCCGGGTCATGTAGAACGCGGTGAGCCCCGCGCCGAGCAGCGCCGCGCCGCCGAACAGCCACGCCGTCCAGTCGTCCCGAGTGAAGGCGGCGACGATGATCGGCTCCTTGGAGAAGTAGCCGGACAGCGGCGGCAGGCCGATGATGGCCAGCCAGCCCATCATGAACGTGATCCAGGTGACCTTCATGTACTTCGACAGCCCGCCGAAGCGGCGGATGTCCACCTGGTCGTTCATGCCGTGCATGACCGAGCCGGCGCCGAGGAACATGTTGGCCTTGAAGAAGCCGTGCGCGAGCAGGTGGATGATCGCCAGGGCGTACGCCCCGCCGCCGAGGCCGACGCCGAGGAACATGTAGCCGATCTGGCTGACCGTCGACCAGGCGAGCACCCGCTTGATGTCGTCCTTGGCCGCGCCGATGATGCAGCCGAGCAGCAGGGTCAGCGCGCCCACGCTGACCACCACGAGCTGGAGCGTCGAGTTGGCCGAGAAGACCGGGTTCGACCGGGCGATCAGGTAGACGCCGGCGGTGACCATGGTGGCGGCGTGGATGAGCGCCGACACCGGGGTCGGGCCCTCCATCGCGTCCGGCAGCCACGCCTGGAGCGGGAACTGGCCGGACTTGCCGGCCGCGCCGAGCAGCAGCAGCAGGCCGAGCACCAGCACCGTGGTGCCGGTCAGCGAGCCGACGCCGTTGAACACCTCGTCGTACTGCGTGGTGCCGAGGGTGGCGAACATGATGAAGATGCCGATGGCCAGGCCGGCGTCGCCGACCCGGTTCATCAGGAACGCCTTCTTGCCGGCGGTGGCCGCGCTCGGCCGGCCGTACCAGAAGGAGATCAGCAGGTACGACGCCAGGCCGACGCCCTCCCAGCCGAAGTAGAGCATCACGTAGTTGTTGCCGAGCACCAGCAGGAGCATCGCGGCGACGAAGAGGTTGAAGTAGGCGAAGAACCGCCGCCGACCCTCGTCGTGCGCCATGTACTCGACCGCGTACAGGTGGATCAGGAAGCCCACCCCGGTGATCAGCAGGACGAAGACCGCGGCCAGCGGGTCGAACAGCAGGCCGAAGTCCACGTGCAGGTCACCGACGGCGATGAAGTCCCAGAGGCTCAGCTCCGCCGACTTGTTCTCCAGGCCGCGGAGCTGGAAGAAGTAGGTCAGGCCGAGCACGAAGGCGGCCCCGATCGCGGCCACCCCGAGCCAGTGCCCCCACCGGTCGGCCCGCCGGCCCAGCAGCAGCAGGACCGCCGCGCTGGCCAGCGGGATCGCCACCAGCAGCCAGAAGCTGCCCAGCAGGCCGCTCGCCGCAGCGTAGGCGACTTCACCTGCCGGCTCAGCCGGGGCGTTCATCAGAATCGTTCCCACCGCAGGGCCCCTTAGTACTTCAGCAGGTTGGCGTCGTCGACGCTGGCCGAGCGCCGGGTCCGGAAGATGGACATGATGATCGCGAGGCCGACCACGACCTCCGCCGCGGCCACCACCATCACGAAGAACGACATGATCTGGCCGTTCAGGTCACCGTTGATCCGGCTGAAGGTGACCAGGGTCAGGTTGGCCGCGTTCAGCATCAGCTCGACGCACATGAACAGCACGATCGCGTTCCGGCGGACGAGCACCCCCACCGCACCGATGGTGAACAGCACCGCGGCGAGCACGAGATAGTAGTCCGGGGTCACCGGTCCGTCCCCTTCAACGTGGTCTCCTCGGCGGTCAGCTCCCGGGCCGGCAGGATCTCCGGGATGCTGCGCTCGGTCAGCCGGCCGTCGGGCAGGCGGGCCGGCGTGGCCACCGAGGACGAGGTGGCGAAGACACCCGGGCCGGGCTTCGGGCCGGGGTAGTTGCCCGGGGCGAAGCGGGCCTTCATGGTGGCGATCTGGTCCATCTTGTCCTCCCGACGCCGCTCGATGTGCGCCAGCACCATCGCGCCGACCGCTGCGGTGATCAGCAGCGCCGAGGTCAGCTCGAAGGCGAAGACGTACTTGGTGAACAGCAGCCGGGCGATGCCCTGCACGTTGCCCTCGGCGTTGGCCTGCTCCAGGCCGACCGCCGAGACGCCGCCGAGGCCCCGGTAGAGGCCGCCGCCGACCAGGCCGGCGAAGCCGAGGCCGAGCACCACGGCGGCGACCCGCTGGCCGCGCAGGGTCTCGATCAGCGAGTCCGAGGAGTCCCGGCCGACCAGCATCAGCACGAACAGGAAGAGCATCATGATCGCGCCGGTGTAGACGATGATCTGCACCATGCCGATGAACGGCCCGGCCTGGAGGACGTAGAACACGCCCAGGCAGAGCATCGTCAGCACCAGCCAGAGCGCCGAGTGCACGGCGTTGCGGGCCGCGATCATGCCGATCGCGCCGAGCAGCGCCAGCGGGGCGAGGATCCAGAAGGTGACCTCCTCGCCGCCGGAGACCCCGCCCGCCGCGGCGAGCACCGTCTGCGTGGTCATGCCTCGTCCCCCTTGCCCGCCGCCGCCCGCTGGGCCTGCTGCTCGGCGCCGGGGAAGGTCACCCCGGGGTGCTCCTCGACCTGGTAGCGACCGGGGCTGTTCGCCGCGTGCTCGGCCCCGGCGGAGGTGCCCGGGTTGCTGAGCGCGCCGACGTAGTAGTCCTTCTCGCTGTCGCCGAGCCGCATCGGGTGCGGCGGCTGCTCCATGCCCGGCAGCAGCGGCGCGAGCAGCTGCTCCTTCGTGAAGATCAGGT
Organism: Micromonospora sp. WMMD712; assembly: GCF_029581295.1. Lineage (NCBI taxonomy): Bacteria > Bacillati > Actinomycetota > Actinomycetes > Micromonosporales > Micromonosporaceae > Micromonospora > Micromonospora sp. WMMD712. The sequence continues at coordinate 4,798,443 of NZ_CP120743.1, read as the reverse complement.
CCTGCCGGTTGTCCCGGGCCAGCTCGTACTCGTTGCTCATGGTGAGCGACCGGGTCGGGCAGGCCTCGATGCAGAGCCCGCAGAAGATGCAGCGGGCGTAGTTGATCTGGTAGATCGACGCGTGCCGCTCACCCGGAGACAGTCGGTTCTCCTCGGTGTTGTCCCCGCCCTCGACGTAGATCGCGTCGGCCGGGCAGGCCCAGGCGCACAGCTCGCAGCCGATGCACTTCTCCAGGCCGTCCGGGTGCCGGTTGAGGATGTGCCGCCCGTGGTAGCGCGGCGCCGAGACCGGCGGCTTGAACGGGTAGTCGGTCGTGACGACCTTCCTGAACATGTGCGAGAAGGTGACCCCGAAGCCCTTGAACGTTCCGGTGATCGCGCCCACGTCACACCTCCCTGGAGTCCGAGCCGGCGGCGACGTTGGCCGGCTCCCGCTCGGCGACCACGCGCTTGGTGCGCGGGCTCGGTGGCACTTGCAGGTCCATCGGTGGCAGCGGGAAGCTGCCGTGCGGACGGCTGTTGACCTGCTCCTGGAGCGTGGGCTGCGGCTCCTTCTTGCGGCTCGGCCACAGCAGCGTCACCAGCAGCAGCACGCCCGCGCCGAGGCCCGTGGCGAGCAGCCGGTCCCGGGTCTGCCAGCCCTCGATCGAGCGCAGGCCGGCCAGGACCAGGATCCAGACCAGGTTGATCGGCAGCAGCACCTTCCAGCCGAACCGCATGAACTGGTCGTAGCGGAGCCGGGGCAGGGTGCCCCGCAGCCAGACGAAGACGAAGACCAGCGCCAGCACCTTGCCGAAGAACCAGAGCATCGGCCACCAGCCGGTGTTGGCGTCCGCCCACAGCGTGATCGGCCAGGGGGCCCGCCAGCCGCCGAGGAACAGCGTCGTGGTGACCGCGGACATGGTCACCATCGCCACGTACTCGCTGAGCATGAAGAGCGCGAACTTCAGCGAGCTGTATTCCGTCATGAAGCCGGCGACCAGCTCCGACTCGGCCTCGGGGAGGTCGAACGGCGCCCGGTTGGTCTCACCGACGGTGGCGATGAAGAAGATGATGAAGCTCGGCAGCAGCAGGATCGCGTACCAGCCGGGGGCCGGCACCTCGACGCCGGCGACGGTGAACCGGGTGGCGTCGCCCTGGGCGGCGACGATCCCGCTGGTCGACATCGTCCCGGCGGTCATGAACACCGCCACGATGCTCAGCCCCATCGCGACCTCGTAGGAGATCATCTGGGCGCTGGAGCGCAGGCCGCCGAGCAGCGGGTACGTCGAGCCGGAGGCCCAGCCGCCGAGCACGATGCCGTAGACGGCCAGCGACGAGCAGGCCAGCAGCACCAGCACCGCCACCGGCACGTCGGTGACCTGCAACGGCGTCCGGTGACCGAAGATGCTCACCATCGGGCCGAAGGGGATCACCGACAGCGCGGTGACCGCGCAGACCACCGAGATGACCGGCGCGAAGAAGTAGACGACCTTGTCGGCGGCCTTCGGGAGGATGTCCTCCTTGAAGGCCATCTTCAGGCCGTCGGCGAGGGTCTGGAGCAGGCCGAACGGGCCGACCTGGTTGGGGCCGGGCCGCACCTGCATGTAGCCGACGACCCGCCGCTCGAACCAGACGCCGAGCAGCGTGGCCAGCAGGCCGAAGACGAAGGCGAACAGGACCTTGATCAGGACCAGCCACCACGGGTCCTTGCCGAAGTCGGCCAGCGTCGGGTCCTGCGCGAGGTAGACCGCGTTCACTGGGAAACACCCCCGGAGTTGAGGAGGGGACCCGGGCGGCCGGCGACGTCGGCGGCGACCGGGGCGGTCGCGGCGGGCGCGCTGATCCGTACCACCGTGCCGGACGTCGCGCCGAGGCCACGCCGGACGGTGGAGCCGGGTGAGTTGGTCGGCAGCCAGACGACGCCGTCGGGCATCTCGGTGATTGCCGCCGGCAGGGTGATCGCCCCACGGTCGGTGCCCACCGTCACCGGGTCGCCGTCGGCGACGCCGAGGGCCTCCGCGGTGCCCTTGCCCAGCCGGGCCACCGGCGGGCGGGCCGTGCCGCCGAGGTGCTCGTCGCCGTCGGTCAGGCTGCCCAGGTCGACGAGCTGGTGCCAGGTGGCCAGCACGGCCTCCCCGGCGCCGGGCTGCGGCACCGTGGCCGGCTGCACCGACGGCGTGGACGGCCGGTCGGCCCGGGTCGGCGGCAGGCTGCCCAGCTCGCGGCGGACGCTGAGCACGTCGCCGGTGCCGAGCTGCACGTCGAGCAGCGCGGCGAGGGCGTCGAGCACCCGGCCGTCGGTCATCGCGGCGGTGTGCAGGACCGCCTCGAAGGGCCGCAGGCGGCCCTCCCAGTCCAGGAAGCTGCCGGCCTTCTCGACCACCGGGGCGACCGGGAGGACCACGTCGGCCCGGCGGGCCACCGCGCTCATCCGCAGCTCCAGGCTGACCAGGAACGGCACCGCGTCCAGGGCCTGCTCGGCCAGCCGGGGGTCGGCCAGGTCGGCCGGGTCGACGCCGGCCACCACCAGCGCGCCGAGCTGGTCGCCCGCCGCCGCCGCGAGGATGGCGTCGGTGTCCCGGCCGGCCTGGCTCGGGATCACGCCGGCCGGGATGTCCCACGCCTCGCCCAGCTCGGCCCGCGCGGCCGGCTCGGTGACCGGACGGCCGCCGGGGAGCAGGTTGGGCAGGCAGCCCGCGTCGACCGCGCCCCGGTCGCCCGCGCGCCGCGGCACCCAGGCCAGCTTCGCGCCCGTACGCCGGGCCACGTCCGCCGCCGCCGACAGGCCGCCGGGCACCTCGCCCAGCCGCTCGCCGACGATCAGGATCGCGCCGGGGGTGCTCAGCGCCTCGGCCACCGTGGCGTGCTCGGCGAGCACGCTCGCCTCCTCGCCCGGCACCACCCGGGCCAGCTTGGCCCCGAGCTTCTCCAGGCCGCGGGTGGCGAACGGCGCGATCGCGTACACCGTCAGCTTCTTCTTCAGGTACGCCTTGCGCAGCCGCAGGAAGAGGATCGGGCACTCCTCCTCCGGCTCCAGGCCGACGAGCACCACGGCGGGGGCGTTCTCCACGTCCGCGTAGGTGACGTCGGTGCGGCCGGCGACCGAGCTGGCCAGGAAGTCGGACTCCTCGCGGGAGACCGGCCGGGCCCGGAAGTCGATGTCGTTGGTGCGCAGGGCGACCCGGGCGAACTTCGCGTACGCGTAGGCGTCCTCGACGGTGAGCCGGCCGCCGGTCAGCACCGCCGTGCCCCGGGCGGAGTCCCGGGCCGCGGCCAGCCCCTCGGCGGCGACGGTCAGCGCCTCGCTCCACGACGCCTCGCGCAGCTCACCGGTCTCGGCGTCGCGCACGAGCGGGTTGGTGATCCGGTCGAACGCGCGGGTGTACTGGAAGCCCCAGCGGCCCTTGTCGCAGTTCCACTCCTCGTTGACCTGCGGGTCGTCGCCGGCCAGCCGGCGCAGCACCTTGCCGCGCCGCCAGTCGGTGCGCTGGGCGCAGCCGGCCGAGCAGTGCTCGCAGACGCTGGGGCTGGAGACCAGGTCGAACGGGCGGGCCCGGAACCGGTACTGCGCGCCGGTCAGCGCGCCCACCGGGCAGATCTGCACGGTGTTGCCGGAGAAGTAGGAGTTGAACGGGACGTCGCCGCTGTCCTCGCCGGCCTCCGCGCCGTACTCCTCGTCCCGGTAGATGTTGATCTCCTCGGCGGACGACCGGCCCATCAGGTCGATGAACTTGTCGCCCGCGATCTCCTCGGAGAACCGGGTGCAGCGCTGGCAGAGCACGCACCGCTCGCGGTCGAGCAGCACCTGGGTGCTGATCGGCAACGGCTTGGGGTACTCCCGCTTGTGCTCGTGGAACCGGGAGTCCGTGCGGCCGGTGGACATCGCCTGGTTCTGTAGCGGGCACTCGCCGCCCTTGTCACACATCGGGCAGTCGAGGGGGTGGTTCATGAGCAGCAGCTCCATGACCCCCTCCTGCGCCTTCTTGGCGACCGGCGAGGTGAGCTGGGTGCGCACCACCATGCCCTCGGCGACGGTCTGGGTGCAGGAGGCCACCGGCTTGCGCTGGCCCTCCACCTCGACCAGGCACTGCCGGCACGCGCCGGCCGGGGCCAGCAGCGGGTGGTCGCAGAAGCGCGGGATCTCGGTGCCCAACTGCTCGGCGACCCGGATCAGCAGCGCGCCCTTGGGTGCGGTGACCTCGACGCCGTCGATGGTGAGCGTGACGGTCTCGGTCTGCTTGGCTACGTCGGTCATCAGTGCGCTCCCACCAGCTGCTTGTCCGACAGCTTCGGCGCGGTACGTCCCTCGATGTAGTCGAGGTAGTCCTGCTTGAAGTACTTCAGCGACGAGGTCACCGAGCTGGTCGCACCGTCACCCAGGCCGCAGAACGAGCGGCCGAGGATGTTGTCGCAGGTGTCGAGCAGGGTGTCCAGGTCCTCGTGGGTGCCCTGGCCGGCGAGGATCCGCCGGTAGACCCGGACCATCCAGTAGTTGCCCTCGCGGCACGGGGTGCACTTGCCGCACGACTCGTGGTGGTAGAACTCCAGCCACCGGTACGTCGCGTAGACCGGGCAGTCCTGGTCGGAGAAGAGCTGGGTGGCCGTGGTGCCCAGGATCGAGCCGGCCGCCGCCACCCCCTCGAAGTCCAGCGGCACGTCCAGGTGCTCGGCGGTGAGCAGCGGGGTGGACGAGCCGCCCGGGGTCCAGAACCGCAGGTGGTGGCCCGGCTGCATGCCGCCGGCCAGCTCCAGCAGCTCGCGCAGCGTGACGCCCATCGTGCACTCGTACTGGCCGGGGTTGGCGACCCGGCCGGAGAGCGAGTAGATCATCGGCCCGGACGACTTCTCCGTGCCCATGGTCTTCCACCAGTCGGCCCCGCCGAGCACGATGTACGGCACGCTGGCGATGGTGCCGACGTTGTTGACCACGGTGGGGCTGGCGTAGAGGCCGTGGGTCGCCGGGAACGGCGGGCGCAGCCGGGGCTGGCCCCGGAAGCCCTCCAGCGAGTCCAGCAGCGCGGTCTCCTCGCCACAGATGTACGCCCCCGCGCCCGAGTGCACCACCAGGTCCAGGTCGAACCCGGAGCCGAGGATGTTGCGCCCGAGGTAGCCCTTGGCGTACGCCTCCTGGACGGCGCTGCGCAGCCGGCGCGCGGCGTGCACCGCCTCGCCCCGGATGTAGATGTACGCCCGGCTGGCCCGGATCGCGTACGACCCGATGATCACGCCCTCGACCAGCGAGTGCGGGTCGTGGGTCATCAGCGGCAGGTCCTTGCAGGTGCCCGGCTCGCCCTCGTCGGCGTTGACCACCAGGTAGTGCGGCTTGCCGTCGCCCTGCGGGATGAAGCCCCACTTCAGGCCGGTCGGGAAGCCCGCGCCGCCGCGACCGCGCAGCCCGGAGTCCTTGATGAGCTGGATCAGGTCGTCCGGGTGCGCCTTGAGCGCCTTGCGCAGGGCGGCGTAGCCGTCGAGCTTCTCGTAGGTGCCGATCCGCCAGGCGTCCGGCGACAGCCAACGCTTGGTGAGCACGGGGGTGAGCTTGGCCAGGGTCTCCGGCCGGGGAGTCGTCACTGCTGGGCCTCCGCTTCCTTGAGGGAGCGCTCCTGGGCTTCGGCGTCGTCGCCGGCGGGCTTGCGGTCGCCGGCCGGCGGGTTCGCGGCGGCGCCCGCGGCCTGGGCCTGCTGGGCGTCGCGCGGGACCGGGGGCGCCCCGTCGACCGGCACCGCCACGCCGGGCGCGGCCGGCGCGGGCTCGGGCTCGGCTGCCGGAGCCGGCTTCGCGGCCTGGGCCTTCGCCTCGGCGGCGGCCTTGTCGGCCTCGGCCTTCGCCTTCTCGGCGTCCGCCTTCGCCTTCGCCTCGGCGGCGGCCCGGTCGGCCTCGGCCTTGCTCCGGATCGGGGTGTTCGGGTCGTAGCCCGGCACCGAGATGCCGTGCTGCTCGGCCAGCCGCAGGCCCCGCAGGGTGGGCTCGCCCGGGCCGCCGTCGGCGACCGCGCCCTCGCGCTCGTCGGCGAAGCCGGCGAGCTGCACCGACATCTCCTTGAGCGTGCAGAGCCGCGCGCCCCGGGTCGGCATCGGCCGGCCGCCGGCCCGCAGTTCCTCGACCACCCCGACCGCGGTCTGCGGGTCGACGCCGTCGAAGAAGTCGTAGTTGACCGTCATGACGGGGCCGTAGTCGCAGGCCGCGAGGCACTCGGCGTGCTCCAGGGTGACCTTGCCGTCGGCGGTGGTCTCGTCGTGCCCGACGCCCAGGTGCTCGGCGAGGGTGTCGTAGACCTCCTGCCCGCCCAGCACGTTGCACATGGTGTTGGTGCAGACGCTGACCAGGTAGTCACCGGTCGGCCGGCGCTTGTACATCGTGTAGAAGGTGGCGACCGCGCCGACCTGGGCCTTGTTCAGGCCGAGCACCTCGGCGCAGAACTCGACGCCGGCCGGGGAGACGTACCCCTCCTCCGACTGCACCAGGTGCAGCAGCGGCAGCAGCGCCGACCGGGACCGGTCGGCCGGGTAGCGGGCGATGATCTCGCGCGCCCGCTCCCGCGTCTCGTCAGTGAAAACGCTCATCGGTCACAACCACCCATCACGGGGTCCAGCGAGGCGCCGCCGGCGATCACGTCGGCGATCAGGCCGCCCTCGGCCATCGCCGGGAGGGCCTGGAGGTTGACGAAGCTCGGCTCCCGGTAGTGCACCCGGTAGGGCCGGGTGCCGCCGTCGGAGACCGCGTGCACGCCCAGCTCGCCCCGGGGCGACTCGATGCCGACGTACACCTGGCCCGGCGGGACCCGGAAGCCCTCGGTGACGAGCTTGAAGTGGTGGATCAGGGACTCCATCGACTGGCCCATGATCTTGGCGACGTGCTCCAGCGAGTTGCCCATGCCGTCGACGCCGATGGCGAGCTGCGCCGGCCAGGCGATCTTCTTGTCGGCCACCATCACCGGGCCCGGCTTGAGCCGGTCGAGCGCCTGCTCGACGAGCTTCAGCGACTCCCGGATCTCGGCGACCCGCACCAGGTAGCGGCCCCAGACGTCGCCGTCCGGGTGGGTGGGCACGTCGAACTCGTAGGACTCGTAGCCGCAGTAGGGCATCGTCTTGCGCAGGTCCCAGGCGAGGCCGGCGGAGCGCAGCACCGGGCCGGTGACGCCCAGCGCCAGGCAGCCGGTCACGTCGAGCACCGCCACGTGCTTGGTGCGCTCGGTCCAGATCGGCTGGCCGGAGAGGAGGTCCTCGTACTCCTTGAGCTTCTTCGGCATCATCTTCAGGAAGTCGCGGATCTTGCGGATCGCGTCGTCCGGGACGTCCTGCGCCACGCCGCCCGGCCGGACGTACGCGTGGTTCATCCGCAGGCCGGTGATCGTCTCGAAGATGTCGAGGATGTACTCCCGCTCGCGGAAGCCGTACAGCATGATCGAGATCGCGCCCAGCTCCATGCCGGTGGTGGCCAGCCAGACCAGGTGCGACGAGATCCGGTTGAGCTCCATCATCAGGACCCGGATCGTGGTGGCCCGCTCGGTCACGTCGTCGGTGATGCCGAGCAGCTTCTCCACCGCGAGGCTGTAGGCCGTCTCGTTGAAGATCGGGGAGAGGTAGTCCATCCGGGTCACGAACGTCGAACCCTGCACCCAGTTGCGGTATTCGAGGTTCTTCTCGATGCCCGTGTGCAGGTAGCCGACGACCGACCGGGCCTCCCGGACGGTCTCGCCCTCCAGCTCCAGGATCAGCCGGAGCACGCCGTGGGTCGACGGGTGCTGCGGACCCATGTTGACGACGATCCGCTCGTCGTTGATCGGGTCCGTGCCGGAGACCACCTGGTCCCAGTCCCCACCGGTGACGGTGAAGACCTTGCCCTCGGTCGTCTCACGCTCGGTGGCGTAGTTCGACGTCGTCACTGGTAGGACCTCCTACGGTCCGGCGGCGGGATCTCCGCGCCCTTGTACTCGACGGGCACGCCGCCGAGCGGGTAGTCCTTGCGCTGCGGGTGCCCCTCCCAGTCGTCCGGCATGAGGATCCGGGTCAGGTTGGGGTGGCCGTCGAAGACGATGCCGAACATGTCGTACGCCTCCCGCTCCTGCCAGTCGGCGGTCGGGTAGACGGCGGTGACGCTCGGCAGGTGCGGGGCCTCGGCGGAGACCGCGGCCTCCAGCCGCAGCCGGCGGCGGTAGGTCATGGAGGTGAGCTGGTAGACCACGTGCAGCCGGCGCTCGTCCGCGCCCAGGTAGTCGACGCCGGACACCGAGGAGCACAGCTCGAAGCGGAGCGCGAGGTCGTCGCGCAGCACCTGGCAGACCTCGGCGATGCGCTCCGGGCGCACGTGCAGGGTCAGCTCGCCCCGGTCGACCACGACCTTCTCGATCGCGTCGCCGAAGTCCGGGTACGCCTCCTCCAGCGCGTCGCGGACCTCGTCGAAGTAGCCCCCGTACGGCCGGGGGGTCTCCTCGATCGGCTGCTGCCGGCGGACCAGGCCGCCGAAGCCGGAGACGTCGCCGGTGCCGTGGGTGCCGAACATGCCGCGCCCGGCCGGGCTCGACGGCGGGTGCTCGGCCGGCGCGCCGCTGCTGGCGCCGGCCGGCGTCACCGGCACGGGCAGACCGCCGGTGCTGTTCCTGTCGTTCGGTGCGGTCACTGTGCCTGCCCTCCGATCGCGACTGCGGGGCTCCGCTCCGCTGCACTCCTCGCGCTCACTTGGGGCCCCCGTGCGGGTGGAGGTGATTCTGCGCGTTCATCCAGTTCTCGATCCGCAGCTGCTCCTCGCGCCCCTCGCGGACCGCCCGGGTCCACTCGGCGCGGCGGGCCTTGTCGTTGCGGTACGACGAGGGCATCGAGCCGTACGGCACGACGGGGACGTCGCCGCGCTCCTGGCGGGCCTGGAGCATCTTGCGGCCGTTCGGGCCCAGCGGCTCATACATGATCTTCTCGCGGAGCTTGAGGATCGCGTCGATGAGCATCTCCGGCCGGGGCGGGCAGCCCGGGAGGTACATGTCGACCGGGACGATGTGGTCGACGCCCTGCACGATGGCGTAGTTGTTGAACATGCCGCCGCTGCTGGCGCAGACGCCCATCGAGAGCACCCAGCGGGGCTCGGCCATCTGGTCGTAGATCTGGCGCAGGACCGGGGCCATCTTCTGGCTCACCCGGCCGGCGACGATCATCAGGTCCGCCTGGCGGGGCGAGGCGCGGAACACCTCCATGCCCCAGCGGCCCATGTCGTAGTGCGGGCCACCGGCGGCCATCATCTCGATGGCGCAGCAGGCCAGGCCGAAGGTGGCGCCCCAGACGGACGACTTCCGCGACCAGTTGACCAGCTTCTCCACGGAGGTGAGCAGGACGCCGGCGGGAAGCTTCTCCTCGATACCCATCTGACGTACCTCCCTCAGTCCCAGTCCAGGCCGCCGCGCCGCCACACGTAGGCGTACGCGACGAAGACCGCGACGATGAACAGGACCATCTCCACGAAGCCGAAGATCGGCAGGGCGTCGAACGAGACCGCCCAGGGGTAGAGGAAGATGATCTCGATGTCGAAGACGATGAAGAGCATCGCCGTCAGGTAGAACTTGATCGGGAACCGGCCGCCCCCGACGGGCTGCGGGCTGGGCTCGATGCCGCACTCGTACGCCTCGAGCTTGGCCTTGTTGTACCGGCGCGGGCCGGCGAAGCGGGCGGCGGCCACGGAGAACAGCGAGAACGCCGCGGCGAGGGCGAACAGCCCGATAATGGGTGCGTAAGGCGAGAGCGTCATCGTGGTCTCCTGCTCGTCCTTCCCTGCCCTCGGCGGTGGTGGGCCAAAATCACACTATTCACGTCCCTCACGACGACTGTCGGCGGGGGTCGATCTCTGCCTGGCCGGTGTCCTCGTCGACCTCGGCCTCCACGGCTCACACGGCGGGTGCCGCCTTCGTCATCGCGTTGATGACCCGGTCCATCGCGTCCCCGCCGCGCGGGTCGGTCAGGTTGGCCAGCAGCTTGAGCACGAAGCGCATGAGGGCGGGGTGCGGCATGCCGTGCTTCGTGGCGACCCGCATGATCTCCGGACGGCCGATCAGCTTCACGAAGATGCCGCCGAGCCGGTAGTAGCCGCCGAAGCGGGCCTTCAGCTCCTGCGGGTAGGCCTGTAGCGCCCGCTCCCGCTTGGCGCCGGCCGGCCGGGCGAGGGCCTGCACCGCGACCTCGGCGGCCAGCTCGCCGGACTCCATCGCGTAGGCGATGCCCTCGCCGTTGAACGGGTTGACCATGCCGCCGGAGTCGCCGACCAGCAGGACGCCCCGGGTGTAGTGCGGCACCCGGTTGAAGCCCATCGGCAACGCCGCGCCGAGGATCGGCCCCTCGGCGTTCGTCTCGTCGGTCAGCCCCCACTCCTCGGGGGTGTTGGCCAGCCAGTCGGTGAGCAGCCGCCGGTAGTTGGTCTTGCCGAAGGCGGTGGAGGAGTTGAGGATGCCCAGGCCGGCGTTGACCCGCCCGTCGCCGAGGCCGAAGATCCAGCCGTAGCCGGGCAGCAGCTCGCCATTGCCCTTGCCGCGCAGCTCCAGCCACGACTCCAGGTAGTCGTCGTCGTGCTTGGCGGGCGAGCGGTAGTAGCGCCGGACGGCCACGCCGATCGGCCGGTCCTCGCGCTTGGCCAGCCCGAGGGCGAGCGGGAAGCGGCCGGAGACGCCGTCGGCCGCGACCACCAGCGGCGCGCGGAAGGTGGCGGGCTCCTTCTCCGGGCCGACCTCGGCCACCACGCCGACCACCCGGTCGTCGGCGTCGAGCACCGGGCCGGTCACGTTGACGCTGGTGCGCAGCTTCGCCCCGGCCGAGACGGCGCGCTGGGCGAGCAGGTCGTCGAAGTCGAGCCGGGTGCGGACCAGCCCGTAGTTGGGGAAGCTGGCCAGGTCGGGCCAGTCCAGCTCCAGCCGGACGCCGCCGCCGATCACCCGCAGGCCCCGGTTGTGCAGCCAGCCCGCCTCGGTCGAGGTGTCCACACCCATCCGGATGAGCTGCCGGACCGCGCGCGGGGTCAGCCCGTCGCCGCAGACCTTCTCCCGGGGGAACTCGGTCTTCTCCAGCAGCAGCACCCGCACGCCGTGCCGCGCCAGGTGGTACGCCGTCGCCGAGCCGCCGGGACCGGCGCCCACGACGATCACGTCGGCGTCGTTCTCCACCGCGGTCATCTGCGCCTCCTCCCCATGCTCGTGAAATGCTTCACAAGCCAGTCGGGTGGAGTCTATGACCGACGTGACACGCGCGCCCGGTTAGGTGGCCCTAACTTGCCGAGGTGAGGGCCACCAAGGTCCACTTCGGTCGTCAGCGCGGGGCGGGAACGGTGGCGTTCAGCCCGGCATCGGCCACGGCGTCCAGTCCGGCGTCGGCCCGGATCGACTCGGGCAGGTGTTCGCGCAGCGCGCCGCCGGCCACCCGGTCGAGCGCGGCCAGCACCTCGGCGACCACGCGGCGCACGTCGGCGGGATCGGCCCCGGCGAGGTCCCGGAGCTGCGCGACCAGCTCCGCCGCGTCGTCGTCGGGCGGCGCGCCGCCCGCCTGGTCTGCTCCGGTCATGCCGCGAGCCTAAGCAGCAAAGTGGACTATTTGCCCACAATTGGGAAAAGCGTGGGCGGCTCGGGTCAGGCGCGGCGGGTCGCGCGGTGCAGCGCCACGACGCCGCCCGTGAGGTTGCGCCACGCCACCCGCTCCCAGCCGGTCGCGCCGATCCGCCCGGCCAGGGCCGGCTGGTCCGGCCACGCCCGGATCGACTCGGCCAGGTAGACGTACGCCTCCGGGTTGCTCGCCACCGTGCGGGCCACCGCCGGCAACGACCGCATCAGGTACGACAGGTAGACCGTCCGGAAGGCGGGGTTGACCGGCGTGCTGAACTCGCAGACCACCAGCCGGCCGCCGGGTCGGGTGACCCGGGCCAGCTCGCGCAGCGCGGCGTCGGTGTCCGACACGTTGCGCAGCGCGAAGGAGATGGTCACCGCGTCGAAGCTGGCGTCGGCGAAGGGCAGCCGCAGCGCGTCACCGGCCAGCAGCGGCACCGTCGGGCGGGACCGCTTGCCGGCGTGCAGCATGCCGAGGGAGAGGTCGACGCCGACCGCGTACGCGCCGGGCTGGGACAGCTCCTCCGTGGAGACGCCGGTGCCCGCGCCCACGTCCAGCACCCGGTCGCCGGGGCCGAGCCCCAGTGCCGCCCGGGTGGCCCGCCGCCACGAGCGGTCCTGCCCGAAGGAGAGGACCGTGTTGGTCAGGTCGTAGCGGGCCGCCACCCCGTCGAACATCGCGGCGACCTCGTGCGGCTGCTTGTCCAGGCTGGCGCGCTGGCCCTGCGGGGTACGGCTCACCCCTCCACTCTGCCAGCCGCCGCCCGGACGCGGTACGGGCGGGGTGGTCGCCCACCCCGCCCGTACCGTCGCGCCCGGTCGCTGACCGGCTGTCGTGCCCCGGGTCAGTCGGTCGACTTCTCGTCGCCCGGCGTGACCAGCACCACCCGGCGACGGCGGGCCAGCATGAGCAGCACGCCGCCGGCCAGCAGCACGGCCGCGCCGACGCCACCGATCAGGCCGGCCTGCACACCGGTCACCGGCAGCCCGCCGCCGCCACCGCTGCTGCTCGGCGAGGGGGTGACGCCCGGCCCGCCGGAGGGCGACGCGGTCGGCGTGGCGCTCGGCTCACCGGTCGGGGTCGGCGTGGGGGTGGGCTGGGCCGACAGGTCCACGAACACGTCGAAGACGGCCTGGTTGTCGACCTCGTCCGTCTCGTCGAAGGCGCGGCGCTGCGCCGAGGAGGCGACGCGCGGCTCCTCCTCGGGCTCGCCCTCCGCCCCGTCCAGCCCGTACGCGAACAGCTCGCCCGGGCGCAGGACCGGCTCGGCCGCGTCCTCGGCGACCTTCACCTGCACGTCGTCGGTGTAGTACTCGCCCGGCTTCACCACCGCGCCCGCGTCCTCGCAGAGCGCCTGGGCCAGCCCGCCGATCTCCTGCTCGACGCAGTTGTCGGGGAGCTTCGCGAAGCTGACCTTCGCCGGCAGGGTGAGCATGTAGAAGATGCCCGTCGCCCGGCGGCTGCCGTCGTTGTAGACCGCCCAGTCCAGCGGGGCGGTGCCGCCGCGCGGGATCGGCTTGAGGTCCGGCTCGCTGTTCTGCGCGCCGTCGACCACGACGTTGGCGTACCCGTCCTGCACCCAGGAGGTGAGGTCGTAGCCGGGGCGGGTCACGGTGATGTCGACGGTCTCGGAGTTGTCGTCGGCGTTCGGGTCGGCGGTCGCCGAGGTGATCGTCACCTTCAGCGAACCGCCCTTGCCCCGGAAGCCCGTGCTGAACAGCGGGATGCCGAAGTCCTCGGTGGTGCCCCCGGCCAGGTCGCCGAGCAGACAGGTGAACGTGGTGCCGGCGACGTCGCAGCCCTGCGGGACGACGAAGCCGACCCGCTGGGTCAGCCCCTTCGTCTCCACGGTCACCCGGACGTCGCGGGCCACGGCCGAGCTGCGGGTGTTGTCGACGGTGAACTTGAAGGGCTTGGCCTTGGCCGCCTGCACGCCCCGGGCCAGGTTCTGGCTGAGCGGGACGAGCGCCAGGTCGGCCTGGTCGGCCGCCTGCGCCGGGGCGGCGGCGGTGGCGAGGCCACCGGCGGCCAGCAGCGCCGCGGCGCCGACACGGGCCAGCGCCGAACGGTGGAACGAGGTCATTGATCCCCCGAGACTGGAAGAGGGAGGTTGCGGAATCGAGCGGACGTTATCCGAGGTAGATCGTTCGCGCCAGCGGCGGCACGGGTTGTTCACCGCTTCGACCACGGCCCGTACCGACAGTGAGGGCGGGATGGTCGCCCATCCCGCCCTCGCTGCGGTGCGTTATGTGAACGGCCCTCATGGGCCGATGGAGGATGTGGCCCGCCGGCCGTTCCACCCCGGCCGACCCGCTCCGACCTGCGTCGGAGGGTGCGCGCCGCACGTTATCGGCCGCTGGGCGACGCCGCCACCCCCCGCGCCGACGATGCCCGGACCATACGTTCGGTCACCTTCAGGGATTGTCGGGATTGGCCGCTTGTGGGGCGGGCCCGCAACCGGGCGCGTCCCCCGAACGGCGACCACTAATGGCCTCCCGACGACCGGTCACGGGACTTTCGGGCGGTCACGTTGCGGACCGCCGTCGACACCGTGCGTCACGGTCGGGTGCGGCCCGGGGATCGCCCTCCCGTCAGCGGGCGTCGACCAGCGGCAGGGTCTTCCCGACCCCGCCGCCCGGCAGCGCGATCGAGGAGAAGTGCGAGACCACCCGGTCGTCGGTCGGGTCGTCGGCCGGGGTGTGGTGCACCGCGAGCCGGCGGTAGAGGGTGTCCCGCTGGGCGGGGATGCGGTCCGCCGACCGGATCATGCCGATCAGCTCGTGCAGGTTGGACCGGTGCCGCGCGCCCGCCGAGGAGATCACGTTCTCCTCCAGCATGATCGAGCCGAGGTCGTCCACCCCCATGTGCAGGGCGAGCTGGCCGACGTCCTTGCCGGTGGTCAGCCAGGACGCCTGGAGGTGCGGCACCGTCTCGAAGAAGAGCCGGGAGACCGCGACCAGGCGCAGGTATTCCAGCGTCGTCGCCTGGGTGCGCCCCTTGAGGTGGTTGTTCTCCGGCTGGTACGTCCACGGGATGAACGCCCGGAAGCCCCCGGTGCGGTCCTGCACGTCGCGGATCATCCGCAGGTGCTCGATCCGCTCGGCGGCCGTCTCGCCGGTGCCCATCATCATCGTGGCGGTCGACTCCAGGCCCTGCCGGTGGGCCAGCTCCATGACCTCCAGCCAGCGCGCGCCGGACTCCTTGAGCGGGGCGATCGCCCTACGCGGCCGGTCCGGCAGCATCTCCGCGCCGGCCCCGGCGATCGAGTCGAGCCCGGCCGCCTTGATCCGCGCGATCGCCTCGTCGAGGCTCACGCCGGAGACCTTGGCCATGTGCAGGATCTCGCTCGGCCCGATGGAGTGGATGGCGAGCTGCGGGTAGGCCTGCTTGACCGAGGAGAACAGCTCCTCGTAGTACTCCACGCCGTAGTCGGGGTGGTGGCCGCCCTGGAGCATGACCTGGGTCGCGCCCAGCTCGACCGCCTCGCCGCAGCGGCGCAGGATCTCCTCGGTCGGGTGGGTCCACCCCTCCTTGTGCTTGGGCGCACGGTAGAAGGCGCAGAACTTGCACGCCGTCACGCAGACGTTCGTGTAGTTGATGTTGCGGTCGATCAGGTAGGTGACGATGTTGTCGGGGTAGCGCCGCCGACGCACCGCGTCGGCCGCCTCACCGAGGGCGTGGAAGGGCGCCTCGGTGTAGAGCAGCAGGGCCTCCTCGGGCGTGATCCGCCCGCCGTCCGCGCCGCGTTGCAGGATGTCGTCGATCTCCCGGCTCACCGTCACGCCTCCGAGCGTACGTCGCACGCGCCGGCAGCCGCCCGCACCCTACCCAGAGCCGATCCGGTGAGCCACGACACGTGGCTCCATGGGCCACCAGCAGGCCCTGAGCGTCACTTTCTGACGCTCAGGGGAGTGAGAGGAGGTAAAGTATCCACTGTTAAAGGATTGGAGTACGGGCGATGCTTCTACGCTTCCGGGTGACCAACTTCGCCTCGCTGCGGGACGAGGCCGAGTTGAGCCTCGTGGCGAGCGACCCGCATCCAGGCCTCGCCACCCGCCCGGTGCCGCGAGAGAAGTTGGATGCGCTGCCCGTCGCCGGCATCTTCGGGCCGAACGCCTCCGGCAAATCCAACGTCATCAAGGCCCTGGGGTTCGCCCGCGACGCGGTGCGCCTCTCCCACCAGCGGTGGCTGCCCGAGGAGCCGATCCCGGGCAGATGGCCGTTTCGGCTCGACGACGACAGCGGAACCCGACCGAGCGAGTTCGTCTTCGACCTCGTCGTCGACGACGTCAGATACGAGTTCGGCTTCGCACTGAATGACGAGGCGATCCAGCAGGAGTGGCTGTACGCGTTCCCCAAAGGACGGCGGCAGGTCTACCTCGAACGCGAGGGCAGTTCCCTGCACTTCGGCAACCACCTGACGGGGCCACGTGAGCTGATCGCGGAGACGGTGCGGCCCAACAGCCTGTTCCTCTCCGCCGCCGCCACCCACAACCACGCCCAACTTGGCCGCATCTACCGCTGGTTCAGCCCACGGCAGATGATCGCGCCGGGAGACGAGCCGCCTTCTCGGCGCCCGCCGCACACCCTGCCGGACGAGCGGATGCTTGCGCTACTGCGCTTCGCAGACCTGGGTATCGTCGGCGCGGCGGTCGTCCAGAACGATGCGACCAGGGGGCCTGCGCCGTTCGAGCCGCAGATCGAGTTCCTGCACTCCGCGTCCACCGAGAACGGCAGGGCCACCCTGCCCTGGCAGTGGGAGTCGGCAGGCACCCGCAGTTGGTTCGATCTGCTGCAACTGGCGGTGCGAGCCCTCGACGTCGGCGGACTACTGGCCGTCGACGACCTGGGTGCCGAGCTGCACCCACTCCTCACCGCCGCGCTGATCCGCCTGTTCCATCAGCCGGAGACCAACCCGCACGGCGCTCAGCTCATCTTCAACAGCCACGACGTCGGCCTTCTCGGCCGCCACCGCGAGATCCGGCTCGCCAGGGACCAGGTGTGGCTCACCGAGAAGGACGGCTCCGGGGCGACCCGGCTGTACCCCCTCAGCGAGTTCCGGGTGCGCGGAGGGCTCGACGATGTCGAGGGCAGGTATCTGAAGGGCCGCTACGGGGCGGTGCCCTTCCTGGATCACGAACTGCTGGACCTCCTGGTCCCGCCGACCCGAGCGGCCTGACCCTTTAAACTTCAAACACTGGAGCGTTGTGCATTGGTGGCCAGTGCTTTAGTGGGTAGAGTTGGGGCATGTCCACCGAACCATGCCTTCGAACAACCGGGCAGTGACCCGGGCCGGCACGCCGCTGCGGCGTCGACCAGGTCGCCGCGACGAGCGGAAAACCTATCTGATCTGCTGCGAAGGCGAGAACACCGAAACCCTCTACTTCAAGGGGTTACGGCGTGAGCTTCGGGCCAGCACCATCCGGATCGAGGTCTTCTCGGGCCGGGGTGAGCCGTACGGCGTGGTCGAGAAGGCCGTGGCCGAAGCGGCCCGGGCCGCAGCCAACGGTGACGAGTACGACGAGGTGTGGTGTGTCTTCGACGTGGAAGCTCCCCGCGCGCACTCCCGACTCGCTCCCGCGCTCGCGTTGGCGGCACGCCACGACATCAGGTGCGCCATCTCGAATCCGTGCTTCGAGGTCTACCTGCTCCTGCACTACGAGGAGCTCACCGCCTACCTGACCACCAGCGAGGCGTCCCGTCGGCTCGAACAGCACCCGTGCGGATACAGCCTGCGAGGCAAGCAGGTGGACTTCGAGGCCCTACGGCCTGGCCGTGCGAAGGCATTCAGCAGGGCGGCCATGCTGGATCGCCTGCACCTGGGGAAGCCGGTGACCGCCCGCAACCCCTCCACCTCCGTCCCAGGCCTGGTGACCGTTCTCATGTCACACACCGGCCTCCACTCCACCAGATGACCGTCGATCAAGAGGAGCGGGCAGTGGCAATGCACAGGATCGAGATCGACGACGAGGTGTACGCCCTGCTGCAACGACACGCGCGACCGTTCGTCGACCGCGAGAACGACGTTCTTCGCAGGTTGTTGCAGCTCGATGCCGGCACCGTGGCGGCAGCTGCCCGGGGTGCCGGCGACCTCGCCGACCTTGTCAAGGCCGGGCTGCTGAAGCCGGGCGACGAACTCGAACACGTGCAGACACGCAAGCGTCTGACTCATCGCGCCGTCGTCACGGCGGACGGGAAGATCAGGCTGCCCGACGGGTCCACCTTTGCCAAGCCATCACCCGCGCTCAAGGCCTGCGTGGGCCACGACATCAACGGCTGGGGGCAGTGGACCCACGTCCGCAGCCGTCGCACCCTCCAGGCGCTCCGCGAAGAGGTGAGGGGTCGATGAGCACGACCTGAGCGTCGCCGCCCGACGATCTGCCCGAGAGCAGAACCAGGCCCACACGCGGACGGTCAGGCCCGGCCCGGCAGGCCGGCGACGAAGGCGGTCCAGGCCCGCCGGTCGAAGGCCAGCACCGGCCCGGTCGGGTCCTTCGAGTCGCGTACGCCCACCGCCCACGCCGTCTCCGCCACCTCCACGCAGTTGGCGTTGGATCCGCTGCGGGTCGACTTGCGCCAGGTCGCGCCGGACAGCTCGGGGGTGGTCATCCTCGGCTCACTCTCGCTCGTGCTCCGCCGCGTAACGCGCGACGAGCGCCACCGAATCGACGGGGCTCAACGCCGCCTCGGCCAGCCTATCCGCCTCCCGCCGGAAGTGCGCCACCTGCGCGGCCTCCTCCAGGAACAACCCGGTCAGCTTGTGGTCGAGATAGACCACCGACCGGTTGCGCGGGAAGTCGAAGAGCGCGAACGAGCCGTCCAGGCCGGTGTGCGCGCCGGCCGCCAGCGGCACCACCCGCAGCGTCACCGTCGGCCGCTCGGCCGCCTCGACCAGGTGCCGGAGCTGCCGGGCCATCACCCGGGGGCCGCCGAGCGCCCGGCGCAGCACCGCCTCGTCGAGCAACGCGTGGAGCGCGGGCGGGCTGGGGCGGCTCAGGATCGCCTGCCGGCCCAGCCGGGCCGCCACCCGCCCCTGCGCGTCTGCGGGCGGCACCCCGCAGCCGACCATCACGGCGTGGGCGTAGTCCGGCGTCTGCAACAGACCCGGCACCAGCAGCGGTTCCCAGTTCACGATGCCGACCGCCTCGGCCTCCAGCCGGATCAGCGTGCGCGACTCGTCGGACAGCCCGCCGATCGCCTCCCACCAGCCGGTCTCGGCCGACCGCTCGGCCATGGCGAGCAGCCGCTTGCGCTCCTCCCCGGTGATGCCGTAGATCACCAGCAGCGAGGCGACGTCGGCGGCCTGGATGCCCTGGATGCCGGTTTCCATCCGGGACAGCTTGGACGCCTGCCAGTCCAGCCGGGTCGCCACCTGCCGCAGCGGCAACCCACGCGCCTTCCGCAGTTCGCGCAACTCGCCGCCGAGCCCACGCCCGACGACCGTCGGCAGATTCGCCTTGGCCATGCCGTCCCCTCCACCACCTCGCCGGCCGTCACTCTGACGACACGCGCCGTGGCGTTGAGTATTGACTCCAGGCGACCGCAAAGCAACTATGGCAAGCAACGTTGCCAGCTATCGTCGCCACAAGTTGAGGAGTTGCGATGCGGACCATTCAGCCCACCTGGCTGCGCCCGTACGATCCGGCGGACTCGCCCGGCCCCATCCCGTCCGTTGTCGAACGCTTCCGCCGCCGACGGCGGGACGAGCCGGAGCCACCCACCGAGGCGGAGCGGGAAGCCGCCCGCTACACGGTGGTGCTGGTGCCGCCCGACGCAGCCGAGGCGCTCGGCGACGACCGGGGCGAGGTCGGCCTGCACCTGTTCTGCGACGACGACTGGGATCACCAGCCGGCACACCTGGACGACGCGGCCAAGATGATCGGGGAGGCCTGCGGCGAGCCGGTCGTCCTCACGGAGCACCACTCCGACCTCACCTACTGGACCGCACACGTACGCAAGGGTTGAAGCCCGCGTCGCACCTCTCACAAAGAGGAGATCTTGGAAGAATGAGGCCCCTCCAGGGGCCGGAATCTTCCAAGATTCACCCCGACCCCGACCCCGACCCGGCCCGGGGCGCGGCACGAGCCGGCCGCGCCGTCCAGACCTTGGACACTTGCGGTCGGCTCCTCGCAGCAACTGTCCGAGATTCGGAGGGCCACCACGCCCGTCGTCGGGTCAGCGGAGGGTCAGGGCGGTGATGGGGAAGTCGTACCAGGACAGTTTGAGCGGCGAGCCGGTCGTCCTCACGGAGCACCACCCCGACCTCACCGACTGGACGGCACACGTACGCGAAGGCGCCTGACCACCCGCAGCCTGAAACGCCTCCATGATTCCTGCATGCTGTACGCGACGCCGAGGCTGACCAGCGAGGACCACCGCGTCCTAGCCGAGCTGGAGACAATGCGGGAGGCTCTTCGCTATCAGAGGGTGGTTCGGGAGGCTTTGTCCGATGCGGGTTTGACGGTTCGTTAGCGGCCCTGGTGGTGGGGGTTACGCGGACGCCGTCGGCGGGGCCAGGGTGAACAGTCCGGCCTCGGGTTCGGTGAGGATCTGGCGGGCGACGAGGCGTTTGAGCTTCGCGCGGAGATTCTCGGTGTCCTTCGCGGTGGTGCCGGCGGCGAGGGCCTGGCAGATGTCCTTGGCGCGCATCGGTGCGTTGGCGCCGTGGAACACGGCGAGGATCTGTTGGTAGGCGGGGCTGGCGACGGTCGGGTCAGCAGGTGCCGCCGGATCGAGTGGGCCGCCCAGGCTCAGGAGCGTCTTGCGGGTGATGGCGAGTTCGGCGACCTCGGTCTCGGCCGCGGTGAGCTGCTCGTCGAGGGAAGCGATCTGGGCGCGGAGCCGCTCGACGGCCAGGCCGGCGGCGTTCTCGCGTTCGGTGAGCAGGGCCAGCAGCGTCGGCTGCGTCACCGTTGGTCGCGCCAGGACGTGGTGGCGGTGCCGGTCAACCGGCGGATGAGGTTCGCCGTCGAGGCCCACCAGGTGCGTGACACCGCGGAGGCGGGTCGGCTCTCGTACTCGCGGACCAGACGGCGGTGCAGCATCAACGTGCCGTTGGTCTGCTCCACCACCCACCGGCGCTTCACCGGCACGAACCCGGCCGTCGTGTCGGACCGCAGGACCTGCTCGACATCGATACCTCGGACCGCGCCGTGGATCTGCACGTCGTCTTTGAACCCGGCATCGACCCACGCCTTGGTCACCGTCGGCGTGTGCGCGAGGACGTTGTCCAGCAGCCTCACACCGATCGCATTGTCGGTGACCGACGCCGCGGTGACCACCACCGCGATGATCAACCCCAGCGCGTCCACCGCCAGGCCCCGCTTACGGCCCGGCACCTTCTTCGCCGCGTCCTTGCCGGTCGTCGCCGCCGGGACGTGGTTGGCCGCCCGAATCGACTGAGTGTCCAGCACCACCGCGGTCGGATCCTCCCGACGGCCGGCCTTCTCCCGCGCCTGACACCGCAGCAGATCATGAATCACCTGGTCAGTGCCGTCGTCACGCCACTGGGCGAAGTAGTAATACGTCGCGGACTTCGGCGGCAGATCGTGCGGCAGGTACGCCCACTGACAACCCGTCCGGTTCTGGTAGAAGATCGAATTCACGATCTCCCGCAGCTCGTAGCGACCCTGATGCCCCGACACCGACGGATGCCGGTCCTTCCACGCCTGCAGGAACGGACCCACCACCGCCCACTGCTCATCGGTCAGGTCACTCGGATACGCCGCACGCTCACCCATGATCAGCCCAACGCCGGCCGGACCTACCGGTTACGACCACGGCTCACATTCACATGCCAGCCCAAACCCATATTGGACGAAAGCTACCGAACCACCCTCTCAGGCCGCCGAGCCACGCCGGTGGATCAGGCACCTGCGCAGGTCACTGATCGCCCACGCCATCCAGGGGTCCAACTCGATCGAGGGCTATCAGGTCGGCCTGGACGACGCCGTAGCCGCGGTGACCGGGGAAGACCCGATGGAGACCAGTCCGGGCACCTGGGACGTCATCACCGGATACCGGGACGCCCTCACCTACGTGCAGCAACTGGGGCATTCCCAGGAGTTCGCCTGGCATCACATGCTCCTCAACGCCCTGCACTTCATGATGATGCGCAACGATCTGGCCAAGTGGCCGGGTCGGTACCGCCCCGGTGACATCTACGTCGACGAGGCCCACACGGGCCGGCGCGTCTACACGGGGCCCGACGCCGACGAGGTGCCGGCCCTGGTCTCCGAGCTGGTCGACTGGCTCGCCGACGGAGAGCCCGACAGCCCGCTTCTGGTGCGCGCGTCAATGGCGCACCTGAACCTGGTCAAGATCCATCCGTGGCGCGACGGGAACGGGCGCATGTCGCGGTGCCTGCACACCCTGGTCCTGGCCCGCGACGGCGTCCTGGCCCCCGAGTTCTCCTCCATCGAGGAGTGGCTGGGCAACGGGCGGAACACCTACGCCTACTACGACGTGCTGGCCGAGGTGGGTGGTCCGAGCTGGCAGCCGGCCAACGACGCCGGGCCGTGGATCAGGTTCTGTCTGAGCGCCCACCACCAGCAGGCGCAGTTGGTCCGGCAGCGCCTCGACCAGGCCGCCCGTCTGTGGGAACTGCTCGACGACCGGGCCCGTCAGGGCGGGCTCCCCGAGCGCGTGGTTAGCGCTCTGCAACTCGCGGCGACCGGCGGTCGGGTCCGCCGCACCGTCTACCAGCGCGACGAGGCCCTTACCGACGACCAGGCAGTTCGTGACCTTCGCGCTCTCGTGAGAGCGGGATTCCTGCAACAGCACGGTCAGACGCGCGGCAGGTACTACGTCGCGTCGGCCACACTGCGCGAACTCGCCGCCCCCGCGCTCCGACCCCGGGAGATCACCGATCCCTACCGGCGCTGACGACTCCAACGTGCTCAGTGAGCGCGGCAGGTCTGACAAGGCCGAAAGCGCGAAACCCGGCCCACCCACCGTCCGGAAGGCTGCCGGGTCCACTTCCAGCGGCTACTGCCCCTGGCAGGTACAGCTTACCTTCGGCCGGAACTTTGGGATGAGGCAATGGGTCAGGCACCGTAGTCGATCGTGAGGTGTCGGTGGTAGCGGTGCAGCAACTGTCCAAGGCCCGAAGGGCTCGCAACAGAGCGCGTCAGCGGAGGGTGAGGTCGGTGGCGGGGAAGTCGTACCAGGACAGGTCGAGCGACGAGCCGGCCTGCGGCGCGACCGGGAACACGGCCCAACTGGCCAGGTCACGGCCGGGCGCGAGCTCGATCGACTCGCCGGGCCGGGTGGAGCAGTAGGTGCTCTCCGGGCGCACGGTCCGGCCGTCGGCCAGGGTGAGCAGCACCAACTCGCGGTCCTCGTCGACGGGCGAGCACTCCAGCGCCCAGGGGGCCGTCGCCGAGCCGTTGCGGTAGCGGACGTTCAGCCGCAGCTTGCTCCCGGTCACCTCGGCGCTGACCAGGGTGACCGTCATCGACGACTGGTTGTAGAAGGTCCGGTCGAGGCGGTACGTCCGCGTCCCCCCACCCGACGAACCCGATGAGCCCGAGGAGTCGGAGGAATCGGGCGAGGCCGTGGTGGCGCCGGACGACGGGCGCGCCGGCTGGGCCGGGGCGGCTCCCCCGTCGGCTTCGGGGCCGCCCGTCTGCCGGCCCGCGTCCATGGTGCTGCCGGCGTCCACGGTGCGGTCCGTCGTCGCGCTGTCGCCCCGGGTGGCCAGGTAGGTGCCGCCGACCGCTCCGACGACCGCCACGACAGCCAGTACGACGACCAACGTGCCGACGTGCCTCTTCTCCATCATCGCTCCCAGTCCGACCGACGCTGCTGGCGTGACCGTAACAAAGCCTGGCCAGCCGCCGTCGCGGCCGACTTCACCGCTGCGGCCGATCTCACCGGCGCGCCCGCACGTTCAGCACCACCCCGGCGGTACGCGCCAGCGCCGCCATCCGTCGCGGCCGTGAGACGACCGCTGCGCGGGTACGCAGGCAGTCCAGCACCACGTCGGCCGCCTGGTCCACCGACAGCATCATCGGCTTGACCCGCGCCTTGGCCATCTTGGTGTCGACGAAACCGAACCGGACGACGCTGACCCGCACCCCATGGGACCGCAGGGCCCCACCCAGCCCCAGCAGGTACGACGACAGCCCGGCCTTGCCTGCGGCGTAGCCGGGCGCCTCCGCCGAGGGTGCCACGTCGGCGAGGCTCGACAGGCCGACCACGTGCCCCGCCCCGGCGCGCGCCATGACCGGCACCACCACCTCCATGGTGCGCGCGGCGCCGACGAGGTTGACCTCCAGCGCCCTGGTCTGCGCGGCCAGATCGTCCACGTCGAAGAAGTCACCGATCCCGGCGGCGTAGATGCAGACCTCGACCCCGCCGAGGGTGTCCAGCGCCCCGGCGAGCACCTCGCGGTAGCCGGCATCGGCGACGTCGGCGAGGTGGTGGGCGTAGCCGCTGGACGTCAGCGGGCTGCTGCTGCGCGACAGGCCCGCCACCGTCCAGCCGTCGGCCAGCAGCCGACGGGTGACCGCCAGCCCGATGCCGTCACTGTTACCGACCACGATGGCCCGTCGCCTGTCCACAGCGCCCTTCATACCAGCACGGCGGCCGCGCCCCGCCGTCGTGTCCAGCGGCCCCGCCTGCCTGCTACGCGTCGTAGTCGACGGTGAGGGTGTCGGTGGTGGGGGTGGACTGGCAGGTCAGCACGTACCCTGCGGCGACCTCGTCCGGCTCCAGGGCGTAGTTGCGGGCCATCGTCACCGCGCCGGAGACCACCTTCGCCCGGCAGGTCGAGCAGACCCCGCCCTTGCACGCGTACGGCAGCTCGCCGCGCACCCGCAGCGCCGCGTCGAGGACCCGTTCCTCACGGCGCATCGGGAAGGTCGACGCCCGGCCGTCCAGCACGATCGTCACCTCGGCGTCCCCGGTCGGCCCGGCGGGGCGGCGCTGCGTCGGCGCGGGCGTCTCGGCGACGTGGAACAGCTCCGCGTGCACCGCCGACTCCGGCAGGCCCCGCGCGGCGAGCACCGCCTTCGCGTCGACCACCATGCCGTACGGGCCGCAGAGGAACCACTCCTCGATCGCGTCGCCCGGCACGATCGTGTCCAGCAGGCGGCCCAGCCGGTCGGCGTCGATCCGCCCCGACAGCAGCGGCGACTCGCCGGGCTCCCGGGACAGCACGTGCACCAGGTGCAGCCGCGTCGGGTAGCGGTCCTTCAGGTCGGCCAGCTCCTCGGCGAACATCACGGAGTTGGCCGTGCGGTTGCCGTACACCAGGGTGAAGGTGCTGGCCGGCTCGACGGCCAGGGCCGTGGCGACCAGCGCGAGCACCGGGGTGATGCCGGAGCCGGCGGCGACCGCGCCGTAGCGGCGGGCCCGGCCCGGGTCGAACGCCGTGGTGAAGTGCCCGAGCGGCGGCAGCACCTCGACGGTGTCGCCGTGCCGCAGCACCGAGCAGGCGTAGGCCGAGAACGCGCCGCCGGGGACCTCCCGCACCCCGATCCGCAGCCGACCGTGCCGGGCCAGGTCGTCGGGCGTCGAGCAGATCGAGTACGACCGCCGCACGTCCGCCCCGCCGGCCGCGCCGGAGCCGGTAGCGCCCGGGGCGCTGGCGGGCAGGCGCACGGTGAGGTGCTGGCCGGCGGTGAACGTGAAGAGCGCCCGCAGCTCCTCCGGCACGGCGAAGGTGATCGCCACGGCGTCGGCGGTGAGCCGGTCGACGGCGGCGACGGGCAGCGGGTGGAAGGCCGGCCGGCGGCGGGCCGGGCGGGTGATCGTGACAGTCACAGCGCCTTCAGGTGGTCGAAGGGTTCGCGGCAGGCGCGGCAGCGCCACAGGGCCTTGCAGGCCGTGGAGCCGAACCGGCTGACCTGCTCGGTCTCCGCCGAGCCGCAGAGCGGGCAGCGGACGGCGAGGGTCAGCGGCACGACCGTGCCGGCCCCGGCGGCCGGGGCGGCCCCGCCCGGGGTCGCGGGCGGCGGGGCGATGCCGGCGGCGGCCAGCTTGGCCCGGCCCGCGGCGGAGATCCAGTCGGTGCTCCACGCCGGGCTGTAGACCGTGCGGACGTCGGCGTCGGGGTGCCCGGCGGCGGCCAGCGCCCGCCGGATGTCGGCCCGGATCACGTCCATCGCCGGGCAGCCGGTGTAGGTGGGGGTGATGGTCACGATTACCCGACCGGTGGCCGGGTCCTTCTCGACCGCCCGCAGGATGCCCAGCTCGTCGATGGTGACCACCCGGATCTCCGGGTCCACCACCGCCGCCACGGCCGTCCTCGGGTCTACCACTGCGCCCCCGGGTGGGCGCGGTGCAGCACCTGCATCTCCGCCAGGAGGTAGGACAGGTGCTCGGTGTGCACGCCGGCCCGCCCGCCGGCCGGGGCCCAGCCGTCCGCCGGCCGGGTCAGGGTCGCCTCGGCCAGCACCGGCCCGACGTACGCGTCGAACTCGCCGCGCAGGCCGGCCGGGTCGACCGGCGCGCCCGGCCACGGCGCGAACAGCTCGTGCGCGTACGGCCAGACGTGGTCGACGGCGGCCTGCATGCGGCGGTGCGACTCGGCGGTGCCGTCGCCGAGCCGGCGCACCCACAGCGCGGCGTGGTCCCGGTGGTAGGCGGACTCCTTGCGCGCCTTCGCCCCGATCGCGGCGAGCCGCTCGTCGGCGCAGCCGGCCAGCGCGGAATAGAGCGGGAGCTGGTAGGCCGACAGGAGCAGCAGCTTCGCCATGGTCACCGCGAAGTCGCCGTTGGGCAACTCGACCAGCAGGCAGTTGCGGAACTCCCGGTCGTCGCGCAGGTACGCCAGCGCGTCCTCGTCGCGGCCCGCCCCCTCCAGCTCGCCCGCGTAGGTGAGCAGGAGCCGGGCCGCCCCGAGCTGGTCGAGGGCGATGTTGGCCAGCGCGACGTCCTCCTCCATCTCCGGGGCGCGGCTGGTCCACTCGCCGAGGCGCTGCGCGGCGACCAGCGCGTCGTCGCCGAGGGCGAGGGCGAAGTCGAAGGGCTGCCTCACAGGTGGGCCACCCCGTCCGGCACCTCGTAGAAGGTGGGGTGGCGGTAGACCTTGTCGGCCGCCGGGTCGAAGAAGGCGTCCTTCTCGTCGGGGCTGGACGCGGTGATCGCGGCGGCCGGCACCACCCAGATCGACACCCCCTCCTGGCGGCGGGTGTAGAGGTCCCGGGCGTTGCGCAGGGCCAGCTCGGCGTCGGGGGCGTGCAGGCTGCCGACGTGGGTGTGCGCCAGGCCGCGCCGGGCCCGCACGAAGACCTCCCACAGGGGGCTCGGGCTGTCGGTCCCGGTCATGCCGCCACCGCCTCTCTCGCAGTCGACCGCTTCGCGGCGTACGCGGCGGCGGCCTCGCGGACCCACGCGCCCTCGGCGTGGGCGCGACGGCGGTGCTCCATCCGCTCCCGGTTGCACGGGCCCTCGCCGGAGATCACCCGCATCAGCTCGGCGTAGTCCGGCTCGGTGAAGTCGTAGGCCTGGCGCTGCTCGTTCCAGCGCAGGTCGGGGTCGGGCAGGGTGAGGCCGAGGATCTCCGCCTGCTGCACGCACATGTCGACGAAGCGCTGGCGCAGCTCGTCGTTGGAGAACCGCTTGATCTTCCATGCCATCGACCGGGCGGAGTGGGTGGAGTCGCCGTCGGGCGGGCCGAACATGGCCAGCGACGGATACCACCAGCGGTCCACCGCGTCCTGGGCCATGGCCTTCTGTTCCGGGGTGCCGTGGGCGAGGGTGTGCAGGATCTCGTAGCCCTGGCGCTGGTGGAACGACTCCTCCTTGCAGACCCGGATCATGGCCCGCGCGTACGGGCCGTAGGAGCAGCGGCACAGCGGCACCTGGTTGACGATCGCCGCGCCGTCGACCAGCCAGCCGATCACCCCCACGTCGGCCCAGCTCAGGGTCGGGTAGTTGAAGATCGAGCTGTATTTCTGCCGCCCGTCGAGCAGGAGCTGCACCAGCTCGTCCCGGCTGACGCCGAGGGTCTCGGCGGCGGCGTACAGGTAGAGGCCGTGCCCGGCCTCGTCCTGGACCTTGGCCAGCAGGATGGCCTTGCGCTTGAGCGAGGGGGCGCGGCTGATCCAGTTGCCCTCCGGCTGCATCCCGATGATCTCGGAGTGCGCGTGCTGGGCGATCTGTCGGATCAACGTCTTCCGGTACGCCTCGGGCATCCAGTCGCGGGGCTCGATCTTCTGGTCGGCGTCGATGACGTCGGCGAAGTATGCCTCCGGGTCGGCGTCGGGGCCGGGGGCGTCGCCGCCCCGCTGCCGGGCCGCCGCCTCGCGCAGCGCCGCCTCCGCCGCCGCCACCTCGCCGAGCAGGCCACCGCCGGGCGCGTCCTCCGGGGCGGAGAAGTCGTTGCCATACATGATGACAAGTGTTACAGCTCGCGCCCGTCGACACCAGAGGGTGTCACAGGTTTCCGAACACACCTTCCGTCACGGGTCGACCCCTTTTCGCATTGACCCAGGCCAGCGCGCAGGTATGACATGGGTCACTAAGCAGAGATGAATCCCCCCAAGACCGGCATAACAGGTCACAATCCCGCCTTCATAGCGACTTGACAGGCGTCGGTTCCTGGCGTGTCGGCCATCCGGACGTAGACTTTCCCGGTCACACCGACCGGCTGCGACGACCGTCGGGCGTATGACGCGGGCCACTCCCCCGGCCCCCAGCGATCAGGACGAACCAGTTCGGAAAGCAGTCGGTCCCCCCGGCCCCTGACATCTGGAGCTCACCCACTCATGCGACCTCGCGTGGCCCTGGTGCTCGCCGTCGTGGCGATCCTCGTCGGCAGCGCCATGCTGGTGCCCGCCGCGTACGCCAAGCTCTCCGGCGACGACAGCGGATCCGGCGGGGGCGAAGCGGAAGCCGTGGCGGCCCCCGAGCCGACCGCCCCGCCGCCGCCGACCCTGGCCGCCGGCCCCGTATCGGTGAACTTCACCGGCGAGTTCTTCTCCTGGGCCCTGATGGACCGCGAGAGCGGCAGCATCTCCGGCTCGAAGAACCTGACCAAGACCAGCTCGACCGAGTCGATGATCAAATCCTGGTTCGCGGCCGACTTCCTCCGGTCGCTCGGCGACAAGGAGCCCACGGCCGCGCAGAAGAAGTCGATCAGCGCCGCCATCCGGGACAGCAACGACGACGCGGCCAACTATCTGTACGTGGCCAACGGCAGGGGCAACTCGATCCAGCGGATGATCAAGATCTGCCGGCTGACCGACACCAAGCCCGGTAACGTGCCCGGATACATCGGGTGGTGGGCCTTCACCCAGATGTCCCCCCGCGACGCCGTCCGGCTCGGCGACTGCATCGGCGACGGCACGGCCGCCGGCGCGAAGTGGACGCCCTACCTGCTGGACGAGATGAGCAAGGTGCGGGGCAGCGTCAAGGACCAACGGCAGCGCTCCGGCGGCGGCAAGTGGGGAATCGTCGACGGCCTGCCCGCCGAGATCAAGGCCCAGGGGCCGGTCAGCATCAAGAACGGCTGGACACCGTTGAACTACGACGGCAACTGGCACGTGAACTGTCTTGCGGTCACCGAGAAGTGGAGCCTCGCCGTCATGTTGCGCTACCCGCAGAAGTTGGGGCTGTCGTACGGTGCGAAGGTCTGTGCCAGCGTCACCACCCAGTTGGTCACCCCCCAGCCCGGCGCCGCCCTGAAGGTGCCGCAGCAGCCGATCGGCAAGCTCTGATGGCGGGCAGCCGCCGCCGGGCCGGCGGTGGAGAGTCGGCGCGGGAGGGCTCGGCTCGCCGGGGCCCGGCGCGGGGCGAGGCGTCGCCGCTGCGGCTGATCGCGGTCGCGGCCGTCCTGATCGGGCTCGTGCTGGTGTCGCTGCGGCTGCTGCCCGGCTCGCCGATGGCGTCGACCGCCGCCGCGCAGTGGGGCGACGCGTCCGCGCCCGTCGACCGCGCCGCCGACACGGCCTCGGACCGTAAGTCGCGTCCCACCGCCTCGCCCAGCCCCTCGCCGACGCTGGAGCCGCTGCCGTTCGCCGACAAGCAGATCGACCTCGACATCGAGGGCTGGTACGCCTGGAGCGTCCTGGACACCCGCACCGGCGAGATCATCGGCTCGAAGAACATGGACGAGACCAGCACCACCGCGTCGCTGATCAAGTCCTGGATCGTCGCCGACTACCTGCGGCGCACCGACGAGCAGGGGCAGAAGCCCAGCGACGCCAAGCTCGCCGACGCCACCCGGATCATCCGCGACAGCGACAACACCCGCGCCGAGCAGTTCTACAACACCGTGGGCCGGTCCGCGTCGATCAAACGGATGATCTCCATCTGCAAGACCACCGACAGCAGCCCCGCCGCCGACGGCGGCTGGAGCCGGACGAACCTCTCGCCCCGGGACACCGCGCGCCTCGGCGCCTGCATCAAGGACGGGCGGGCGGCCGGGCCGGAGTGGACCAAGTGGCTGATCAACGAGATGCGGCTGGTGCGCGGCTCCGGTGACTTCGGCATCCGCAAGGCGTTCCCGGCGGCCGAGCAGAAGAAGATCGCCATCAAGAACGGCTGGATCGACCGGACCCGCGAGCAGGAGATGCACATCAACTGCCTGGCCATCGGCGACAACTGGACGATGGGCGTGATGGTCCGCTACCCGATCAACATGGGCTACGAGTACGGCATGAAGAACTGCCAGAAGATCACCGAGGCGGTGCTGCGCTCCGGCACCTGACGCGCGCCCCGCGACCGTCTCCTCCCGGCGGCGGTCGCGGCGTACGCCGGATCGCCGGCGGCGGTCGGTCCCGCCGGACGCCGGGTCGACTGCCTCAGCCGGCGAAGAACCGGGGGCCGTCCGCCGGCAGCGGCGGGGCCTCGCCGATCTCGGCGGCCCGGCGGGCGAACTCGCGCAGCCCGGCCACCTGCCGCTCGCCGAGCGAGAAGTCCAGCGCCCGGAAGTACGTGGCCAGGGTGGCGGCGTCGAACGACTCCCACCGGGCGGCGGCCTCGGCGACCTGGTCGAGCTCGGCCAGGCACAGGTCGCGGGAGCGCAGGAACGCCTCGTGCACCTCCTTGACCAGGCCGGGGTGGGCGGCGGCGAACTCCCGGCGCACCGCCCAGACGGCGAAGACCATCGGCAGGCCGGTCCAGTCCCGCCAGGCCTGCCCGAGGTCGGTGACCTCCAGCCCCCGCTGCGGGGCCTCGTACAGCGCCCGCAGCGCCACGTCCCCGATCAGCACCCCGGCGTCCGCCTCCAGCAGCATCTGCGTCAGGTCGGGCGGGCAGCGGAAGTAGTCGGGATGGACGCCGTACCGCTCGCCGAGCAGCAGCCGGGCGAGCAGCACGCCGGTGCGCGACGTCGAGCCGAGGGCCACCCGGCCGCCGCCCAGCTCGGCGAGGGGCCTGGTGGACACCATGTTGACCGAGAGCACCGGGCCGTCGCTGCCGACCGCCAGGTCGGGCAGGAGCAGCAGATCGTCGGCGTGGCGCAGGTATTCGACGTGCGAGATCGGCCCGATGTCCAGGTCACCGGCGACCAGCGCGGCGCTCAGCCGGTCCGGCGAGTCCTTGTGCAGGTCGACGTCGATCAGCGCGCCGGAACGCATCAGGCCCCAGTAGATCGGCAGGCAGTTCAGGAACTGGATGTGTCCGACCCGGGGACGGGCGATGCGGTCAGCCATGCTGCGACCGTATCCCCGCCCTGCCGGCCGGGCTCAGCGGGTGGGCCACGGAGTGGCCAATCCCGCACGGCGTCGCGCCCGGCGCGCCTCCCGTCGACCATGGCGGCCCGCCGGTCATACCACCGCCGGGATGGACAAGTCGGTATGTTTATCCATCGATGACCGTATTCCCAGTCCGTCCCCGGCGGACGAGGATCTCGCTATCGACAGATGCGAGTGCATCTCGTATTGGGGAGGTCATCTTGAGATCAGCCCTGGCGCTGGCCGGCGTCACCATGCTGGTCGGCAGCGGCCTCGTGGTCACCACCACGAGCGCGTCCGCCGCCCCGCCATCCACCCCGGGACCGGCGCTGGTCGCCGCCGCCGACACCGCCCTGAAGGAGCACTCCCGAGCCGTCAGGTCCTCGGCGAAGGACCGCTTCGCGGTGCACAGCAGCAAGCGGGACGCCGAGGGTCGGGGCGTGGTCCGCTACACCCGCACCTACGACGGGCTCCGCGTCTACGGCGGGGACGTCGTCATCCGCACCGAGGCCGACGGCGACTACGCGGGCAGTTCGGTCGGCCTGGCCGCCCCGCTGAGCCTCGCCACCACCCCGAAGGTCAGCGCCGCGAAGGCCCGCAAGGCCGCGGTCGCCGGGTTCTCCGGCCGGGTCACCGGCACCGGCCCGGCGGAGCTGTTCGTCGACGCCAGCAGCGGAACCGGGCGGCTCGCCTGGGAGACGGT
This sequence comes from Micromonospora sp. WMMD712, assembly GCF_029581295.1. Classification (NCBI taxonomy): domain Bacteria; kingdom Bacillati; phylum Actinomycetota; class Actinomycetes; order Micromonosporales; family Micromonosporaceae; genus Micromonospora; species Micromonospora sp. WMMD712. Next base: position 4,766,566 of record NZ_CP120743.1, on the reverse strand, counting down.
GGTGACCGGCTGGGCCCCGGACGGCCAGACCCCCGCCAGGCTGCACGTGATCAGTGACGCGCTCACCGGCGCCCGGATCGGCTCCTTCGACGAGATCGAGTCCGTCGTCGGCACCGGCAACAGCATCTACGCCGGCCCGGTCTCGATCGACACCACGCTGTCCGGTTCGACGTACAGCATGATCGACCCGACCCGGGGCAACGGGCGCACCTGCGACATGAACAACGGCACCTCGACCTGCACCACCTTCACCGACGCCGACAACGTGTGGGGCACCGGCGCGACCTCGAACCGGCAGTCCGCCGCGGTAGACGCGCACTTCGGCGCGGCCACGACCTTCGACTACTTCACCGAGGTGCACGGCCGCAACGGCATCTTCGGCAACGGCACCGGCGTGCCGAGCCGGGTGCACTACGGCAACGCGTACGTCAACGCCTTCTGGGACGGCGCGCAGATGACCTACGGCGACGGCGCGGGCAACGCCCGGCCGCTGGTCGCCCTCGACGTCGCCGGCCACGAGATGTCCCACGGCGTCACCGAGAACGTGGTCCCCGGCGGCCTGACCTACTCGGGCGAGTCCGGCGGCCTGAACGAGGCCACCAGCGACATCTTCGGCAACATGGTGGAGTTCTACGCCGACACCCCGGTCGACCCGGGCGACTACCAGGTCGGCGAGAAGATCAACATCAACGGCAACGGCACCCCGCTGCGCTACATGTACGACCCGACGCTGGACGGCAAGTCGCACGGCTGCTGGTCGACCGGCACCAACAGCCTCGACGTGCACTACTCCTCGGGCGTGGCCAACCACTTCTTCTTCAACCTGGCCGAGGGCTCCGGCGTCACCCCCTACGGCACCTCGCCGCTGTGCGGGTCGGCCCCGCCGGTGACCGGGATCGGCCGGGAGAAGGCGGAGAAGATCTGGTTCCGGGCGCTCGACGCGTACTTCGTGTCGAACACCCGCTACGTGAACACCGCGCAGCCGACCAACACCGCGCGCCTGCACAGCCTGTCGGCCGCCACCGACCTGTACGGCCTGTGCAGCACCGAGTACAAGGCGGTGATGGCCGCCTGGACGTCGGTGAACGTCACCGGCACCGAGTCGTGCGCGGCCAACGACTTCACCGTCTCGGCCACCCCGGCGGCGCTGACCCTGGACCCGGGCACCTCGGGCACCGCCACGGTCGGCACCACGGTCGTCCGGGGCACCGCCGAGCAGGTCACCTTCTCGACCGGCCCGCTGCCGGCCGGGGTGAGCGTGTCGTTCGCGCCGTCGTCGGTCACCGCCGGCGGGTCGACCACGGTCACGGTCACCGCCGCCGCCACCGCCGGCAGCGGCACGGTGGCGATCACGCTGGTGGGCACCTCCCCCTCGGTCGCCCGGACCACCACGCTGAGCCTCACGGTGAACGGGCTGCCGGGCTGCTCCGGCACGAACGGCACCGACGTCGCGATCGCCGACAACACGACGGTGGAGAGCGCCATCGTGATCAGCGGCTGCGCGGCGACCCCCTCGACCGCGAGCAAGGTCGAGGTGCACATCGTGCACACCTACATCGGTGACCTGGTGGTCAGCCTGATCGCGCCGGACGGCAGCGCGTACGTGCTGCACAACCGCTCCGGCGGCGGCACCGACAACATCGACCAGACGTACACCGTGAACCTCTCCTCGGAGGTGGCGAACGGGAGCTGGCGGCTGCGGGTGCAGGACGCGGCGAGCCTCGACACCGGTTACCTCAACAGTTGGAGCCTGAACCTCTGACCGTGACGACGCGGGAGCGGGCCACCCGGGTTTCCGGGTGGCCCGTTCCGTGGGCCGACGCCGGGGCGCGGCAGGAGCCGGGCGGGCCGGCGGCCGTGGTCACCGCCGGCACCGGCCGCCGGGCGTCGGCCGCCGGCCACTACCCTGACGCGATGCGATACCAAGAGGTCGAGAAGGCCATCCAGCAGCTGATCGACGCCGCCGGCGAGGACGAACTGCACGCCTTCGGCTTGGCGACCATCACCCGCCTGACCACCGCCGACCTGGTGGACGAGGCCGACGAGGAGGACCTCGACGAGGACGCCCAGGCGGCGCTGGCCACCGCCCTGGAGACCGTCACCACCGCCGGCGCGGCCGAACTGCGTGCCCTCCTGGACCGCATCGACGAGGGCACCCTCGCCGACGGCGACATGGACCCCGGCCTGCTGATCGTCCTCACCGCGCTCGAACACTGGACCACCTACCTGGAGGAGCACCGGCGCGGCGAACTGTACGAGCTCGCCATCCGCTCCCTGGAGGAGGTCGACTACCGGGTCTCGGCCGAGCTCGACGACTTCCTGGCCGATCCGGAGATGGCCGCCGAGTACGCGCGGATCCGGCAGTCGCTCACGGCGTAGAGCCCGCCGCGCGGGCCGCCCCGCGCCGCTGCCCCGGGCCGCCGCCAGTCGCGGCGGCACCCGGGACGACCGCACGTTCGGCGACCTGTCCGGTGGCGCGATCGGTGGCCCGGTCGGCGCGGGCCGCGCGGAGGACCGGGACGGCGAAGGCGGCCACCGCGAGCAACCCCACGGTGCCGCACGCCGCCACCAGCGGCCGGGGGTCGGCCAGGTCGAGCAGCAGGCCGCCGACCGCGAGACCGACCATGCCCGCGCCCTGCACGGCCGCGCCGAGCACGGCGTACGCCCGGCCGCGCGCCGCCTCGGGCACCCGGCGGGCCAGCAGCACGTTGCTGACGACGTTGTTGCCGCCGTTGAGCAGCCCGCCGAGCAGCCAGATCGGCACCAGCAACCAGGCGGACGGCACGGCGGCGGAGACCAGCACCGCGAGGCAGCACCCGCCGAGCAGGAGCAGCCCCACGCCGAGCAGCCGACCGTCGTCGGTGAGCCGGCGGGTCAGCGGGGCGAGCGCCCACGCCCCGGCCACGATGCCCAGCGGCCAGGCCCCGGTGACGAGCCCGTAGACGGTGGTGGAGCTGCCCAGCGTCTCGCGGATGAAGAACACCTCGATCACGTTGATCGCCCCGACCGCGCCGACCACCCCGGCGAGCGAGGCCACCATGGCGAACAGCAGCCGGTCGGGGCGCAGCCGCCAGCCCCGGGTCGGCCCGTCGGGAGCCGGGGTCGGGTGGGCGTCGGCGGCCGGGCGCGGCTTGACGGTCGGCCGGGACTTGACGGCCGGGCGGGGCTTGGTGGCCGGGCGGGCGCCGCCGCGGCGGGTGCGGATCAGCAGGCCGGCGGCCACCAGGGCGAGGTAGCTGACGGCGTCCAGCAGCAGCGGCACGCGGGTGCCGAACTGCCCCACCAGCAGCCCGGCCAGCGCCGGGCCGGCCAGCGCGCCGAGGGTGCCGGCCGTCTGGTTCAGCGCGCTGGCCCGGGGCAGGTCCCCGGGCGTGACCATCGCCGGGACGAGGGCGGCGAGCACCGGCTGGGTGACCGCGAGCCCGGCGGCCAGCAGCGCCACCAGGCCGATCACCAGGGCCGGGTGTCCGGCGTACGCGAGGGCGAGGCAGATCGCCGCCTGGACCACGCCGGCCGCGACGAGCAGGGTGCGGGAGTCCACCCGGTCGGCGAGCCGGCCGGTCAGCGGGGCGAGGGCGACGAGCGGCAGGCTGGCGGCGATCAGCAGCCCCGCCACGGCCGGGCCGCCGGCCCCGGCGGACTGGAGGGCGAGGGTGAGCGTGCTCGCGGCCAGGAAGTCGCCGCAGCTGGAGATGCCCCGGGCGGCGGTGGCGAGCCAGACGTCGGGCCAGCGCGACCGACCAGATGCGAAGGACATACTTCGAAAATAATCCTTCACACCTGGTGTGGGCAATCCCCGTCGCCGCCCGTTCAGTCCACGGGCACCGACCGGTACTGGATGGCCACGGAACGCGCCCCGGCCGGCGGATCGGTCCGCACCCGACGCCGGTAGGGCGCAATCAGGTCCTGGACCGCCTCGTTGAGCGCCGACAGCTCCTCGGCGGTGAGCAACAGCACGGTGTCGCTGAACGACCCGGCGCGATACCACTCCGGCGGCTCATCGGCCATCCGGCGGAACCACTCCCGGGTGCGCTGCGCGTCCCGGGCGAGGTGCGCCTCCACGAGAGCCAGCTCGGCGGCCCGCGCCTCGGAACCGGCCGCCTGCCCCGCCTCCACGTTGTACGACGGGCTGAACGCCCGCCACACCCGCTCCCGGGCGTCCCCCCGGCTCGGGGCCTGCTCGATCAGGCCGAACTTCGCCAGCTCGCGCAGGTGGTAGCTGGTCGCGCTCGGCGACAGGCCGGCGATCTCCGCGCACTCGGTGGCGGTGGCCCCCGACTCGATCGAGGCGAGATGTTCCATGATCGCGAGCCGCGCCGGGTGGGCCAGGGCGCGCATCACCTGCGGATCGCTGATCGTCACCCGCTGCCGGCCCGGCGGCGCCTCGCTCATGCCCCCATGATCCCGCCCGCCACCCGCGCCCGCCATCGGCCCCGCCGCTACGCTCGACGGCGGCACCTCGACGGCGGCGCGGAGCGCGACCGCCGGCACGGCGACGAGCGAGGCCCCCACGATGGACACCGCACCACCCGGCGCCCCCGGCAGCCCGGCCTCCTCCGCCGATCCCGGCACACCGGACGGCCCGGCCCACTCCGCCGATCCCGCCGCGCCCCGGAGCGCCGTCGAGATCGCCGAGCTGGTCAACGCCGGCCGGCTCCGCCCGGTCGACGTCGTCGAGGCGGCCCTGGCCCGCATCGGCTCCGCCGACGTCACCCTGCGGGCCTTCCGCGAGACCTGGCCGGAGCGGGCCCGGCACGCCGCCCGCGAGCTGGAGCACGCCCTCGCCGCCGGCCCGCTGCCGTTGGCCGGCGTGCCGCTGGGCGTCAAGGCCACCGAGGGCGTCGACTCGCTCCAGGCCCGCCGGCTGGTCGCCGCCGGCTGCATCCCGGTCGGAGCAACCGCCGTCCCCCGGGGCACGCCGTGGCAGACGTGGGGCCACACCGACCGGGGCCCCACCGTCAACCCCTGGCGCGCCGACCGTACGCCCGGTGGGTCGTCGGCCGGGTCGGCAGCCGCCGTCGCCGCCGGGCTCGTCCCCCTCGCCACCGGCAACGACGGGGCCGGCTCGGTGCGCATCCCCGCCGCCTGGTGCGGCGTCGTCGGCATCAAGATCACCAACGGGCTGCTGCCCGCCTCCGACGCCGCCGGGCTCAACGCGCCGGGCCCGCTGGCGCGTACGGTCGCCGATGCCGCCGCCTATCTCGACGCCCTTCTCGGTACCCGCCTCGCCGGCCAGGCTCGCGGCGGCCTCCGCGCAGCCGTCGGCCGGCACGACCTCGACCCTGCCGGCGGCGGGCCGCTGCGGGCGGTCTGGTCCACCACGCTCGGCCACGCCGAGGTCGACCCCGCCGTCGCGGGGCCCGCCCGCGCCGCCGCCGACCGGCTCGCCGACGCGGGACACCTCCGGTGGGTCGCGTACGACCTGACGCTCGCCGATCCCGCGCCGGCCTGGCGAGCCCTGCGAGCGCCCGGCGACCGGGACGCCGCCGCGCGCCTGCGGACCGGCAACGACGCGCGCCTGGCCCGGCTCTTCGCCGTCGCCGACCTGCTGCTCACCCCCACCACCCCGGGCCCGGCCCACGGCCACGCCGGGCCGGGAGACCGGATGAGTGTGGCGCTGACCTGGGCGTTCAACCTCAGTGGACACCCCGCCGCCAGCGTCCCGGCCGGTTTCGCCCCCGACGGCACCCCGGTCGGCCTCCAGATCGTCGCCCGCCACCGCCACGAACACCTGCTCGTCCACACGGCCGCCGCCCTGGAGGCGCTCCACCCCTGGCCCTTCCACCCCCACCCCCGCCGCCCAGTCCGGTGATCAAGAGGTTTGCGTCATCGCAGAGATCGACTCTGACGCTTTTCTCTTGATCACCGGACTCGGGGTGGGGTGGGTAAAGCGGCTGAGCGAGTGGGTGGGGCGGAGTAGACTGTTTCCCCCGCCGACGGCCGAGGTGTCCAGCACCGCAGCGGACGTCCCCGCGCCGGCCTTCCTTGCCGGAAACGCGAGCGGCAGTGTTGTCCCCCGCGCCGAGGAGTAGGTCGGATGACCCCGCACGCCCCCATGTCCCTGGACACCGAGCTGGCCGCCGAACGGGCCCACCTGGACGCGTCCCGGGCCGCGCTGGCCCGCATGCGCGAACGGACCGAGGCCCTCTTCGCCACCGGCCACAACGTCGCCGGTGACGCGTACACGGCGGAGACCCTGGGGCGTACCCTGTCCCGCCGCGTCGCCGAGCTGGCCGACCAGCCCGACACCCCGCTGTTCTTCGGGCGGCTCACGTTCGGCGACGAGGAGCACCACGTCGGCCGCCGGCACGTCACCGACGATCTCGGCGAGCCCATGGTGCTCGACTGGCGGGCCCCGATCTCCCGGTCGTTCTACCGGGCCAGCGCCCGCGACCCGCAGGGCGTGACCGTGCGCCGCCGCTTCGGCTTCAGCGCCGGGGCGCTGACCAGCTTCGAGGACGAACACCTGGACCGGGGCGAGGAGCTGGGCACCGCCAGCCGCATCCTCACCGCCGAGATCGAGCGCCCCCGCGTCGGCCCGATGCGCGACATCGTCGCCACCATCCAGCCGGAGCAGGACGAACTGGTCCGCGCCGACCTGGCCGCCTCGATCTGCGTACAGGGCGCGCCGGGCACCGGGAAGACGGCCGTCGGCCTGCACCGGGCGGCGTACCTGCTCTATCTGCACCGGGAGCGGCTGCGCCGGTCCGGGGTGCTGATCGTGGGGCCGAACCGGGCGTTCCTGTCCTACATCGCGGCGGTGCTGCCGGCGCTCGGCGAGGTCGAGGTCGAGCAGGCGACCGTGGAGGACCTGATCACCCGGGTGCCGGTGCGGGCGGTGGAGGACCCGACCCAGGCGGCGCTCAAGCACGACGCGCGGATGGCCGAGGTGCTGCGGCGGGCCGTCGAGGCCCGGATCGCCGCCCCCACCGAGCCGATCATGGTCTCCGACGGCTCGTTCCGCTGGCGGATCGGCCTCGACCCGCTGCACCGCGTCGTCGAGGAGACCCGCCGGGAGGGGCTGCCGTACGCCACCGGCCGGGAACGGGTCCGGGCCCGCGTGGTCGGCCTGCTGCAACGCCAGGCCGAGGCCCGCCGGGCCGAGTCGCCCGGCGACGCCTGGCTGCGCCGGATGGGCAGGTGCCGTCCCGTCGCCGACTTCCTGGACGCGGTCTGGCCGGCGCTCACCCCGGAAGGGCTGGTGCACGAGCTGCTCGCCGATCCGGCGGCGCTCGCCGCGGCCGCCGACGGCGTCCTCACCGGGGCCGAGCAGGCGCTGCTGACCTGGGCGAAGCCGCCGCGCACCCCGAAGGCGACGAAGTGGACGGCCGCCGACGCGGTGCTCGTCGACGAGGCCGCCGGGCTGCTGGAGCGCCCCGCCGGCTTCGGGCACGTGGTGGTCGACGAGGCGCAGGACCTCTCCCCCATGCAGTGCCGGGCCATCGCCCGGCGCAGCGAGCACGGATCGATCACGTTGCTCGGCGACCTGGCGCAGGGCACCGCCCCGTGGGCCGCCCGCGACTGGCGGGAGTCCCTGGCCCACCTGGGCAAGCCGGACGCGACGGTGGTGCCGCTGAGCGTCGGCTTCCGGGTGCCCGCCGCCGTGGTGGCGTTCGCCAACCGGCTGCTGCCGGCGCTCGCGGTGGACGTACCCCCGGCGGAGTCGCTGCGCCGCGACGGCGAGCTGGACGTGCGTACGGTGGATGACCTGGTGGCGGCGACGGTGGACGAGGTGCGGGCGGCGCTGGCCCACGACGGCTCGGTCGGGGTGATCGCCGCCGACGACGCGGTCGGCGGGCTGCGGGCGGCGCTGGCCGCCGCCGGGATCGACACCGCGACCGCCGACGACGTGGCGGCCTCGACGCGGGTCACGGTGGTCCCGGCGACGCTGGTCAAGGGCCTGGAGTACGACCACGTGGTGACCGTGGAGCCGGCGGCGATCGTGGCGGCCGAGCCGCGCGGGCTGCACCGGCTGTACGTGGTGCTGACCCGGGCGGTCTCCCGCCTGACGGTGCTGCACACCGCCCCGCTCCCCGCCCCGCTGTAAGGAAGGGCCCCCTGTTAACGCATACGGTCGAGAAGGGTCCCCTTCTTGCCGCCGAAACACCATCGGCGAGGCGGGTTGTGGCGATCGGTGATGATGGGTGCACCTCGTCCGCTCGGGAGGCACCATGCACCTGTCACGCCGCGATCTCCTGCTCGCCGGGGCCGGCACCGCGCTGGCGGCCACGCCCCTGCTGGCCGCCGCCCCGGCGACGGCCGCACCCGCCGGGGCCGCCACGCCCGCCGGGCCGGCCGCACCCGACGGATCGGGCGTGGCCACCGGGTCGGGAGCGGCGGCGGGGCGGCTGCCGGCGGACGCGCTCGACGCCGGGATCGGCGCGATCACCGACGCCGGAATGGTGGGGGCGTTCGCCGAGGCCCGCGACGGCCGGGACCGGTGGCGCGGCGCGAGCGGCGTCGCCGACCTCGACACCGGCCGGTCGATGCGGCCCGGCTTCCAGCACCGGGTCGGCAGCATCACGAAGACGTTCGTCGCCGCCACGCTGCTGCGCCTGGCCGGCGAGGGCCGGGTGGCGCTGGACGCCCCGCTCGGCCACTATCTCCCGCAGTACGCCGTGCCCGGGGTCACCGTCGCGATGCTGCTCAACCACACCAGCGGCATCGGCGACTACGACACCGTGCTGTTCACCAGCGGCTACGACGTCGAGCGGCTCCGGTTCACCACGTTCACCCCGGACCAGCTCGCCCGGATCGGGCTCGACGAGCCCCGCACCGGGGCGCCGGGGGCGGGGTTCGCCTATTCGAACACCAACTACATCCTCGCCGGCCTGGTCGTCGAGCGGGTGACCGGCCGCAGCGCGGCCGACGAGGTGCACCGGCGGGTCATCCGGCCGCTGGGGCTGCGCCAGACGTACTTCCCGGGGCGGCGCACCCGGATCGCCGGGCCGCACAGCGAGGCGTACCTGCCCTGGTACGACGGCCAGCTCCGCGACTTCAGCGTGACGAACATGTCGTGGGCGTGGACGGCCGGCGCGCTGGTCTCCACGGCGGAGGACCTCAACCGGTTCTTCCGCGCGCTGCTCGGGGGCCGGCTGCTGCGCCCGGCCGAGCTGGCCCGGATGCGGACCACCGTGCCGCTGGACCCGGCGCAGCCGGAGGCCGGCGGGTACGGCCTCGGCCTGCTGTGGCTGGCGCTGCCCGGCGGCCGGTTCTGGGGGCACGACGGGGTGGTCTTCGGGCACGCCACGATCTCGCTGCACGCCCCCGACGGCTCCCGCCAGGTGACGCTCGGCACGAACGTCACGCACTACCAGGTGCCCGGCCAGCCCGACCCGATCGGGGCCGCCACCGGCGCGTTCCTGGTCACCGCCCTGTCCGGCCCGGCCGCCGCCCGGTCCCGGGGCGCGACCGGGGAACTCCCGGCGACCCCGACCCCGACCCCGACCCCGGGCGGCCCGGCGCTGGTCCGGCCCGCTCCGGCGCTGGTCCGGCCGCCCCGCTGAGCCGGGGCCGGTCCGACCGACCGATGCGCCCGCGCTGGTCCGGCCGACCGATGCGCCCGCGCTGGTCCGGCCGACCGATGCGCCGGCGCTGGTCCGACCGACCCGCTGAGAAGGAGCGTTCATGATCCTCGCCCGCGCCGACCAGGCCACCCGCCGGTACGGCGACGTGCTCGCCCTCGACCGGGTCGACCTCGACGTGCGCGCGGGTGAGCTGGTCGGCCTGCTCGGGCCGAACGGTGCCGGCAAGAGCACACTGCTCAACCTGCTCGTCGGGCTGCGCCGGCCCACCGCCGGCCGGGTCGAGCTGTTCGGCGGCGACCCCCACGACCCCGCCCACCGCCTGGCGGTCGGCGTCACCCCGCAGGAGACCGGCCTGCCGGCCACCCTCCGGGTCGGCGAGGTGGTCGACTTCGTCGCCGCGCACTACCCGGACCCGGTCCCCCGGGGCGAGTTGCTCGACCGGTTCGGCCTCGCCGACCAGGTACGCCGGCAGACCGGCGGGCTCTCCGGCGGCCAGCGCCGGCGGCTGGCCGTGGCGCTCGCCTTCGTCGGGCGGCCCCGGCTGGTGCTCCTCGACGAGCCGACCACCGGACTGGACGTCGAGGCCCGGCACACCCTGTGGGAGGCGATCCGCGGCTTCCACGCCGACGGCGGCACGGTGCTGCTGAGCAGTCACTACCTGGAGGAGGTGGAGGCGCTGGCGCACCGGGTGGTGGTGATCGGGCAGGGGCGGGTGCTGGCCGACGACAGCACGGCGGCGATCCGCTCGGTGGTCGGCGTACGCCGGGTCAGCCTGGTCGCGGGCGACCTGCCCGACCTGCCGGGCGTGGTCCGGGTCGAGCGGGTCGACGACCGCACCCACCTGCTCACCAGCGACTCCGACCGGCTGGTCCGGGAACTGGTGACCAGCGGGGTGGCCTTCCGCGACCTGGAGGTTCGCCCCACCTCGCTGGAGGAGGCGTTCCTGGCCATCACCTCCCCCGGCGGGCACGGGCCAGCCGTCCCCGGAGGACACGGGCCAGCCACCCCGGGTGGGCGGGGTGCCGCCACCCCGACCGCCGCGTGAGGAGACCGCCCCCGTGAGACTCGCCCTCGTGCACGCCCGCTACCAGCTGTTGCAGACGCTCCGCATCCCGGTGGCGGTCTTCGGCAGCGCCTTCTTCCCGGCCGTGGCGATGCTCTTCTTCGTGGTCCCGTTCGCCGGGGACGATCCGACGGGCGCCACCTACGCCACCGCCGCGATGGTCACGTTCGCGGTGATGAGCGCCAACATCTTCCAGTACGGCGTGGGCGTGGCCGAGGACCGCGACCAGCCCTGGAACCCGTACACCCGGACCCTGCCGGCCGGGGCGGCGCCGGCCTTCGCCGGACGGGTGCTCGCGGGCCTGGCGCTGACCTTCCTCTCCCTGCTCCCGGTGGTGGTGATCGCGGCGCTGTTCACCGACGCCCGGATCAGCCCCGGGGCGTTCGGCCTGGCCGTGGCCGTGGTCGGGCTGATCTCCGTGCCGTTCACGCTGATGGGGCTCGCCATCGGGTACGCGCTGCCGAGCAAGGCGGCGATCGTGGTCGCGCAGATCGTCTTCTTCCCGCTGGCGTTCGGCGGCGGGCTGCTCTCCGCCCCGGACGCCGCGCCCGCCTTCGTCAGGGCGATCGCGCCGTACCTGCCGACGCGGGGCGCGGTCGAGCTGATGTGGGCGGCGGTCGGCGACTGGCGTCCCGCGCCGGTGTCGGTGCTGATGCTCGGCGTCTGGGTGGTGGCGCTGGCGGCGCTCGCCGGCTGGGCGTACCGGCGCGACGAGGGCCGCCGCTTCCGCTGAGACGGCCCGATCAGGTGTCCGGCGAGCCCGTGGGCGCGGGTCGGGGCCGGCGGCCCCCGGCAAGGGACGGGGCCGGCGGTCGCCGGCAAGGGACCGGGCCCGCCGCCCGGCCGGGGCGTTTCGTCCCGTTCCCGCCCGTTCCATCGGGTGACGGTGCCAGGATGCGGGCAGGGCGTCCCGCCGGGCCGCCACCTGTGGAGGGAGGGCAGCGTGAGCAGCGTCCCGCCGCCGGGCACGCCGTGCTGGGCCGACCTGGCCACCCCGGGCCTGGCGGACGCCCGGCGCTTCTACCCGGAGCTGTTCGGCTGGACCACCCGGATCGCCCCGCAGCCGGAGGCCGCCGGCTACACCACCTTCCTGCTCGGCGGGCGCGCGGTGGCCGGGGCCGGACCGCCGGCCGCGCCCGACCAGGTGCCGATCTGGTCGACGTACGTGGCGACCGACCACGCGGACCTCGTCACGACCCGGGTCGAGGCGGCCGGGGGGCAGGTGCTGGTCAGTCCGTTCGACGTGTTCGACCAGGGGCGGATGGCGGTCTTCGCCGACCCGGCCGGCGCGGTGTTCAGCGTCTGGCAGCCGATGGCCCACCCCGGGGCGGAGCTGTTCGACACCCCCGGGGCGATGAGCTGGAACGAGCTGGTCACGCCCGACCCGGAAGGCGCGAAGGTCTTCTACGAGCTGGTCTTCGGCTGGCGTCCGGAGGAGCAGCCGGCGGGCCCGGTCCCGCCGGAGACGGGCGGGACCACCCGTCCCTCCTACACCGGCTGGCGGTGCGGCGAACGGATCGTCGGCGGGATGATGCCGCCGCTGGCCGACGACTTCCCGGCCGACCTGCCGGCGTACTGGACGGTGTACTTCGCCGTGGCCGACGCCGACGACGCCGCCGCCCGCGCGACCGGGCTGGGCGGTTCCGTCCTGGTGCCGCCGCACGACACCCCGCAGGGCCGTCTCGCTGCGCTGCGCGACCCGCAGGGCGCGCTGTTCTCCGTGATCACCCGGCCCGCACGCGGCTGACGGCCGACGGCTCCGCAAGGCGGGCGGCTCCGTTCCGGCGGGCGGCTCCGTTCCGGCGGGCGGCTGCACAAGGCGGGCGGCTTTGATTGCAGGGGCCCCTTCCTATACAGAAAGCGTTAACAGGGGGCCCTTCCTTACGCCTCAGCGGGGGCGGACCGGGACCACCAGGGGGCCGTGCTCGCCGGGCAGGACGCGAACCGAGGCGCGGTAGTGCCTCGCCAGCAGGTCCTCGGTGAGCACGTCGCGCGGCGGGCCGGCGGCGGCGACCCGGCCCGCCGCGAGCAGGACCATCCGGTCGGCGTACTCGCCTGCCAGGGAGAGGTCGTGCATGGTGGCGAGGACGGTGAGACCGTGCGCGCGGCGGAGCTGGTCGACCAGTTCGAGCACCTCCTGCTGGTGGCCGATGTCGAGCGCGCTGGTCGGCTCGTCGAGCAGCAGCAGGGTCGCCCCCTGCGCCAGCGCCCGGGCCAGGAAGACCCGCTGCCGCTCGCCACCGGACAGGGTGGCCAGCTCGCGGCGGCCGAAGCCGTCGAGGTCGAGGCGGGTCAGCACGTCCCGCACGGCGGCGAGGTCGGCGGCGGACTCCCGGCCCAGCGGGGGGACGTACGGGGTGCGGCCGAGCAGCACGTAGTCGAAGACGGTCATGCCGGCCGGGACGACGGGGGACTGCGCGACGGTGGCCACCACCCGGGCCCGGTCGCGGCGGCGCAGCGCCTCGCTCGGCGTACCGAAGATGCGGATCGCGCCCGGCGCGGGCAGCAGGCCGCCGAGGGCGCGCAGCAGGGTCGACTTGCCGGCGCCGTTCGGGCCGATCACGGTGACCCACTCGCCCCGCTCGACGGTCAGGTCGACGCCGGCCAGGATCGGCGTGCCGTCCAGGCTGACCCGCAGGTCCCGCACCTCGACGGCGGGCGGGGCGCCCGGTGGCGGACCGGCGGGCGGGGAGGCCGACGCGCCCCCGGTCGACGCGGCGGTCACGTCAGCACCCGACGGGCGGTGCGCAGCACCAGGACGAAGAACGGGCCGCCGAGCAGCGCGGTGACCACGCCGATGGGCACCTCGGCGGGCGCGGCGGCGGTCCGGGCGACCACGTCGGTCAGCGCGAGGAAGGCCCCGCCGAAGAGCAGGGACAGCGGCAGGATCACCCGGTAGCTGGAGCCGGCGAGCAGCCGCACGGTGTGCGGGACGATGATCCCGACGAAGCCGATCAGCCCGGACGCGGAGACGGCGGCGGCGGTGCCGAGCGAGGCGGCGGCGATCAGCAGGTAGCGGGAGCGCTGCGGGTGCAGGCCGAGGCTGCGGGCCTCGTCGTCGCCGACGGAGAGGACGTCCAGCTCGCGCCGGTGCAGCAGCACGACGACCGTGGTGAGCAGGAAGTACGGCAGGACCAGCCGGACGTCGTGCCAGCCGGCGGTGGCCAGCCGGCCGAGCAGCCACGAGTAGACCTGCTGGATGCTGTCGGAGTTGCGCTGGAGCAGGTAGGTCTGCCCGGCGGAGAGGAACGCGGAGACGGCCACCCCGGCCAGGATCAGGGTGGCCGTGGAGCGCCCCCGCCCGCCGGCGACCCCGAGCAGGTACGTCATGGCGACCGCGCCGAGCGAGCCGACGAACGCGGCGAGGGGAACGGTGAGCGGCAGCCCGGTCGGCGCACCGCCCGCCACGGCTCCGAGGGAGATCACGGCGGTGACGGCGAGGCCGGCGCCGGCCGCCACCCCGAGCAGGTACGGGTCGGCCAGCGGGTTGCGGAACACGCCCTGGTAGCAGCCGCCGGCCAGGGCGAGCAGGCCGCCGACGAGCAGCCCGAGCACGACCCGGGGCAGCCGCAGCTCGGTGACGATGGCGATCTCGCGTTCGCTCAGTCCACTGTCGAGGCGTACCCCGGGCAGCAGGTTGAGCAGTTCGGCGGCGACGCTGCCGGGGGGCAGGCTGACCGGGCCGAGCGACACCCCGGCGACGAGCGCGACCAGCACGGCGGCCACCCCCGCAGCCAGCCAGCCGGGCCGCAGCCCGGCCGGCCGCTGCGCGAAGGAGGGGCCCCTTGTTAACGCTTTCTGCATAGCAGGGGCCCCCTCCTAACGCCCCTCACCGCACGCCGAGGGTCACGCCGGCACCTTGGCGACGGCGTCGACGACGGCCCGGAGCAGGTCGACGACCCGGGGGCCCCAGCGCGAGGCGATGTCGTCGTCGAGCGCGACGACCTGGTTGTTCTTGACGGCGGTGACGCCGGCCCAGCCGCTGCGCGCCTTGACCGTCTCCGGGCTCTGCTTGCAGCACTTGGTGTCGGCCAGGAAGACGAAGTCGGGGTTCGCCTTGACGATGGTCTCCTGGGAGAGCTGCGGGTACCCGCCGTTCTTGCCGTCGGCGTCCGCGGCGTCGGCGATGTTCTCCAGCCCGGCGAGGGCGTAGATCGAGCCGATGAAGGTCCTGCTGGTCGCGCTGTACAGCTCCGGGCCCAGCTCGTGGTAGTAGGTCAGCTTCGCCGACCGCTGCGGCAGGTCCTTGGTGAGCTTGGCGATGTCGTCCTTCATCCGGGTGACGACGTCGGCGGCCTCGTCCGGGTGGCCGGTCAGCGTGCCGAGGTCGGCGAGCTGCCGGTAGGAGTCCTCCAGGGTGGTCGCCGCCGGGGTGACCAGCACCGGGATCTTCAGCGTGGTGAGCTGGTCGACGATCTTGTTGGTGTCGTTGGAGAGCACCACCAGGTCGGGGCTCTTGCCGGCGATCGCCTCGGCGTTGGGCTGGAAGCCGGACAGGTCGGTCTTCGGCGCGTCCGGCGGGTAGTTGGACTGGTCGTCGACGGCGGTGACCTGCTTGCCCGCGCCGATGGCGAAGAGCATCTCGGTGGCGGTCGGCGAGAGCGAGACGATCTTCTCGGGCCGCTTGTCGAGCGTGAGCTTGCCGACGGTGGCCGGGAAGGCGGCGGCGGCCGAGCTGCCACCGGGGGCCGGGGCGTCGTCGGAGCTCTTCTCGGCGCACGCACCGAGCGCGAGCGCGGCCACCGCGAGGGTCGCGGCGAAGAGCCGGGGGGTACGTCGGAACACTGGTCCTCCTGTCGGTCGAGGAGCGTGGTGCTTCGCCGACAGGAGCCCGGTGGGTGCCCGTCCGCGAGGCGCCCTTCCTCGAGAGCGCGTGTCGCGACCGTGCCGCAGGCGACCTGGCTCGCCCCACACACGTCGGCGTCGGCCGGCGGGCCGACGCCTGGTCGACGGCGGCCGGGGGCCGACGCCGCGGGTGGGGCATCACAGTTGCGGGACAGCGCCGGATTCGCACCGGCTTCGCTGCGGTTTGGTCGGTGCCACCGTAGCGCACGCCCCGCCGGCACCTCGTTGATCTAGGGACTACGTCTCAGCGTGACGATGCCGACACGGGTGCGGGGCCCCGGGCGGGGCCCCGCACCAACGGGCAATCAGGAGCAGTACTGCGCCTGCTTGTTGATGACCCGGTACGGGCAGTCGGCGTACTCGGAGAGCAGCAGGACCGCCTCCTTGTTGCGCGACGTCTGGGCCGGGATGACCTCGTCGGGCGGGTAGAAGCCGCCGCCGGCGCCGGACGAGCCGGGGTACATCTCGAAGGTGTACGCCCAGATGCCGTGCGTCGCCCACATCCAGTCGAGGCTGTCGCCGTCGGTGATGTAGAGGTCGCTGGACTGCTCGGGGGTGTAGCCGTTGGTGGCGGCCATCCGCTGACCGAGGGTGGCGAAGGTGTTGTACTGGTCCGCCGTCATGCCGGTGGTGGTGTTCGCCGTCGTGTAGCCGAAGGGCCAGAGCACGAGCTGCGAGTACGTGTGCCAGTCGATGTTGGCCTTGATCTGCTGGACCCCGCCGACGACCCGGCTGTTGACGAAGTCACGCAGCGCCTTCGTCTCGGGGGCGGAGAAGGCGGACGGCCCGCGGTAGGTCGACGACGACGGCACGCCGGACGACCCGCCGCAGCAGCCCCAGTTGTAGCCCCAGTTGCGGTTCAGGTCGGTGCCGACCGCGGCCGCGCCGCTGTTGGGCTGCCGGTTCTTGCGCCAGGACCGGTACGAGCCGGTGGCGATGTCGTATTCGCTGCCGTCGGGGTTGACGGTGGGGACGATCCAGATCTCCCGGCTGTTGACGATGCTGGTGATCCGGGAGTCGCTGCCGTAGCTGTCGGTGAACAGGTCGAGCAGGTAGATCGCCATCTCGACGGTCAGGTGCTCGCGGGCGTGCTGCTGCGAGTTGAACAGGATCTCCGGCTCGGCCTCGTCGGTGGCCACGTTGTCGGAGATCTTCACGGCCATCAGGTCGCGGCCCTCGTACGACTTGCCGATGCTGATCTTGCGGGCGATGGTCGGGTGGTCGGCGACCACCTTGTTCACCACGGCGGTCAGCTCGGCGTAGTCGTGGTAGTTGGAGTCGGCCGACGGGAAGCCGGTCGTGCCGACGCCGTCGGAGTGGACGGGGTCCGCCTGCTTCTCCACCTGGTAGCCGAGTCGCCTGATCGCCGCCGCCTCGGCGTCGGTCGCCGTGACGTGCAGGATGCCGTGCTCGGCGGCGTCGACGGCGGCGCCGGTGCGGGCGATGGCGGTGCGGGCGGCCAGGGTGCGCACGCCGAGCACGTCGTACTCGGCGGCGACCGGCTCGGCGGCGGGCTCCGGGGCGGGGCGCGCGGAGACCGGCCCGGTGGCGACGGTGAGGCCCAGGCCGGCGGCGGTGGCGAGCACCAGTGCGCGACGCAGGCGGGTCGAGGTGCGGAAGGCCATGGACAACCTCCTGGGGGTACGGGGATATCCCGTCTCGTGGTCAACACTTCACCACTTGTCACATGGTCAGATCAATATCTTTCACTATGTGATCCATCCCGACCGCATCCTCACTCCGGCAAGGAGTTTCCTGACCCGAACATCTGGCGAAACTTCCCGACGGGCGGGATAGTGACCGGCAAGCATGCCCCGACCCGCCTCACCCCGCGGAGATCAGATGGCCAGCACAGCCCTACGCGCGCTCGCGCTCACCGGCGTCGCCGCGCTCGCCCTCGCCGGCACGGCCGTTCCCGCCCACGCCGGCCGCCACCGCCCGCCCGTCGAACACGACGAGCAGATCACGTTCCAGGAGTGGTCCCGCCACCCCGACTGGCGTACCGGCACCCACCGGGGCACCCGGGCCGTGCCCGGCCACCGCGCCGGGATCACCATCGGCCGGCCCGCCGGGACGACCGAGTTCACCGACGAGCACGCCGGCACCACCAGCACCTGGGAGTACGCCACCTGGACCTCGCCGGCCACCCGGATCGGCTTCGACGCCACCGAGCTGGTCGCCTCGTGGAACGCCGACACCCCGGCGGGCACCTGGCTCCAGGTCGAGCTCCAGGGCACGTACAACACCGGCGACCGGACCCCCTGGTACGTCATGGGCCGGTGGGCCTCCGGCGACGCCGACATCAAGCGGGCCACCCTCGACGGTCAGGGCGACCCGTGGTCGAGCGTGTGGACGGACACGTTCGCCATCGACGACGCCGACGCCGGGGTGCTGCTGCGGTCGTACCAGCTTCGGCTCAGCCTCTACCGCAAGCCCGGCCAGACGGCCTCGCCCCTGGTCCGGATGCTCGGCGCGATGAGCTCGAACGTGCCGGACCGGTTCACCGTCACGCCGAGCCGGGGCGGCATCGCCTGGGGGAGGGAGCTGCCCGTTCCCGCCCACTCCCAGATGATCCACAAGGGCAACTACCCCGAGTGGGGTGGCGGCGGGCAGGTCTGGTGCAGCCCCACGTCGACCACGATGGTGCTGGAATACCACGGCCGGGGCCCGTCGGCCGAGGACCTGGCCTGGGTCACCCCCGGCTACACCGATCCGCAGGTCGCCCACGCCGCCCGGATGACCTGGGACTACGAGTACGAGGGCGCGGGGAACTGGCCGTTCAACACCGCGTACGCCGCGAGCTTCCCCGACATCGACGCCCGGGTGACCCGGCTGCACTCCCTCGACGAGCTGGAACGCTTCGTCGCCGCCGGCCTGCCCGTCATCACCTCGCAGTCCTTCCTGGACACCGAGCTGGACGGGTCGAACTACGGCACCTCCGGGCACCTCTTCGTGGTCGTCGGCTTCACCGCCGACGGCGACGTGATCGTCAACGACCCGGCGTCGTCGTCGAACGCCGAGGTACGCAACGTCTACCGGCGGGAGCAGTTCGAGCAGATCTGGCTGCGCACCAAGCGCTACCGCGCCGACGGGACGGTGGCCAGCGGCTCGGGCGGCATCGCGTACCTGATCAAGCCGGCGGACCAGCCGTGGCCGGTGGTGCCGGGCTCGACCAACTGGTAGCCGTCAGCTCTTGTCGCCGGGCTGCTCGTCGTCGCCGGCCAGGGCGGAGCGCAGCCGCTCCTTCTCGGCCCGGCGGCGCTCGGCGGCCCCGGCCATCTCCCCGGCCATCTCGTCCCGCCAGCCCCGCAGCAGGAAGAACGAGAGCGCGGCGGAGAACGCCAACGCCAGCATGAGCTTCAGGAAGATGTTCAGGTCGACCGGCCAGAGCGCCGCGACGACCACCACGAACAGACCGATCCGGCCCAGCGTGTACTTGACCGCCGCGCTCACGTCGCACTCCGTTCTCCGCCGGCGGGGCCGGCCGTAGGATTCGCCCCGGCTGACCCCGCCGGGCGGGGGTTTCAGCCCGTCCGGCGGGCCAGCCAGTGCACCCCGGGAAACCAGACCACCGCGTAGACCACGGTGAAGGCCGCCGCGCCGAGCCCGCCGCCCAGCAGCGGCGGCAGCCCGTCGGCCAGGCCCGCCACCACCAGGCCGGCGACCACGGCCAGCCCGGCCGCCGCCAGCGCGGCCACCACCCGGGCCGCGCCGAACTCCCAGGCCCGGAAGTCCTCCCAGTAGAGCCAGGCCGGCAGGATGATCGCCAGCCAGCCGTTGGCCCGGCCGAAGTCGCCCGCGCCGACCGTGGCGAAGCCCCAGTCGAACAGCAGCAGCGCGAGCAGGCCGATCACCAGACCGGCGAGGCTGATGCCCAGCAGGTCACCGAGGGCGACGATCCGCCCGTCGGCGTCCCGCCGCGGGAACCCGCCCTGACCCTGCCGGCTCGACTCGCTCATGACCCACCAGGGTACGGGCTGCTCAGGCCCACACCTGCTGCGGCTCGGACCGGCGCTCCGCCAGCGACGGGGGCCCGTCGTACTCGCGGACGATCTCGTAGCGGGTGTTGCGCTCGACCGGGCGGAAGCCCGCGTCCCAGATCAGGTGCAGCAGGTCGTCGCGGTGCATGGTGTTCGGGGTGCCGTACGAGTCGGCGTCGTGGGTGATCTTGTATTCCACGACGGAGCCGTCCAGGTCGTCCACGCCGAAGTTCAGCGAGAGCTGGGCCACCGACAGGCCGTGCATCACCCAGAAGCACTTCACGTGCGGGACGTTGTCGAACAGCAGCCGGGAGACCGCGAACGTCTTCAGCGACTCGGCCGGCGAGGCCATCGTGGTCCGGGCCTGGATCCGGTTACGGATCTTGCCGTCCGCCGAGTCGACGAAGTCGTGCTGGTAGCGCAGCGGGATGAAGACCTGGAAGCCGCCCGTCTCGTCCTGCAACTCGCGCAGCCGCAGCACGTGGTCGACGCGGTGCCGGGGCTCCTCGATGTGGCCGTAGAGCATCGTCGACGGGGTCTTCATGCCCTTCGAGTGGGCCAGCCGGTGGATCCGCGACCAGTCCTCCCAGTGGCAGGCGTGGTCGACGATGTGCTGGCGGACCTCCCAGTCGAAGATCTCCGCGCCGCCGCCGGTCAGCGACTCCAGGCCGGCGTCCATCAGCTCGTCGAGGATCTCGTCGGCGCCCAGGCCGCTGATCTTCTCGAACCACTGCACCTCGGTCGCGGTGAACGCCTTCAGGTTGACCTTCGGCAGCGCCGCCTTCAGCTCGCGCAGCACCTTCGGGTAGTAGCGCCAGGGCAGCGTCGGGTGCAGGCCGTTGACGATGTGCAGCTCGGTGAGCTGCTCGTCCTCCATCTCCTTGGCCTTGCGGACCGCCTCGTCGATGCGCATCGTGTACGCGTCCTTCTCGCCCGGCTTGCGCTGGAACGAGCAGTACGCGCAGGAGGCGCTGCACACGTTGGTCAGGTTGAGGTGCCGGTTGACGTTGAACATCACCCGGTCGCCGTTGAGCTCCGTGCGCCGGTGGTGCGCCAGGCGGCCCAGCCAGGTCAGGTCGTCGCTGTCGTAGAGGGCGATCCCGTCCTCTCGGGTCAACCGTTCGCCCGCGTACACCTTCTCTTCGAGCTCGCGCTTGAGTCCGGCGTCCATCGAAAGCCACGTCCCTTCCACCTGCGGTCCCGTCGAGCCTACGTCGGGTCGTCGACCCGCCGCCGGTCCGGTCGGCCCCAGCGACGTACCTCACCGGACTCTCAGCCGCTCGTGACCTGTTACGCCATCGACATCACTGCCCGGGTGCGGTAAGACAGGGTGGGGCGCGCCACATTCGGGGCCGCCCCCGCCGTCGCGCCACCCGAGCGCGACGCCCACCCACGCCGGACGGGGAGCGGAATGGTGCAGAGCACGCGACGACAGCGACGGCAGCGACGGAGGGCGCCCCTGTTCTCGCCGGTGCTCCGGCCAGCGCTGTGGTCCGCCCTGCTCAGCGCCGTGGCCACGGCCGCGCTCGCCACCCCCGCGTACGCCGAACCGCCGCTGCCCAACGTCGTGCCCGACACCGGTTCCCGCCCCGTCGCCGTCGGCGGGCTCCCGGTGCCCGGCCTGAACGGCCCGGCCCTCCCCGGCGCCGGCGCGCCGGTGACGCCGCTCGGCACCGGGCCGCTCGCCGCCGCCATCGCGGCCGCCGAGGCCCAGGTCGGCCTCCTCGGTGACCAACTGCTCGGGCTGCGCCAGACCCGCACCGAGGCGGAGGGCCAGCTCGCCACCGCCGACCGGGACCTGAAGACGGCCCGCGACGCCCTGGCCCGCGCCCAGGAGGGCGCCGACGCCGCCGCGGCCGGCGCGCTCAAGGCCGCCGCCGCGCTGCCGCCCGGCGAGTTCGCCGAGGACCTGCACGGGCTCAACATGCTCCAGCAGATCACCCGCGGCGAGGAGGCGGAGGGGGCGACGACCGCCGCAGCCGGCGAGCTGACCCGCGCCCGCGCCGCCGAGCAGGTCGCCTACCAGGCGTGGCTCGCCGCCGACACCCGGGTGCGTTCGGTCCGGGACCAGTACGCCGCCGTGGAGAAGTCCCTCCACGAGCAGGAGAAGAAGCTGCTCAAGCTGCGCAAGGACAACGCGGCGCAGATCATCGAGCTGGAACGCCAGCAGGAGGCCCTGGAGCAGCAGCTCGGCGCGGGCTACGTCGACGGGCAGAGCAACAACGGCCTCACCGCGAGCCCGACCGCGCTGGCCGCCGTCCGCTACGCCCTGGCCCAGCTCGGCGACCCGTACGTCTGGGCCGCCGAGGGTCCGGACGCCTTCGACTGCTCCGGGCTGATGTGGGCCGCCTACCGGTCGGCCGGCTACAACCAGCTGCCCCGGGTCTCCCGCGACCAGTACTACGCGACCCGGGGC
Source organism: Micromonospora sp. WMMD712 (assembly GCF_029581295.1). NCBI lineage: Bacteria > Bacillati > Actinomycetota > Actinomycetes > Micromonosporales > Micromonosporaceae > Micromonospora > Micromonospora sp. WMMD712. The sequence goes on along the minus strand of NZ_CP120743.1, from coordinate 4,744,735 downwards.
CGCACGGTGAGCCGCAGCGCGCTGCTCCCCGGCGACCTGCTCTTCTTCGCCTCCGGCAGCAGTTGGACGACGATCCACCACGTCGCGATGTACATCGGCAACGGCAAGATGGTGCAGTCCCCCACCACGGGCCAGACGGTGAAGATCAGCACGGTGGGATGGTCCCGGCTCTATGCCGCGACCCGCGTGGTCGGCGCGGTGCCCGCCCCGACCCCGACCCCCACCCCGGCTCCGACCACTCCCAAGCCCACCGCCACCCCCAAGCCGACGAAGACTCCGACGCCGAAGCCGACCACCCCGACGCCGAAGCCCACGACGCCGACGCCGAAGCCGACCACGGCGAGCCCGACGCCGACTCCGACGCCGACGCCGAGCCCGTCGGACACCCCGTCCCCGTCACCGGCGCCGACCACCCAGGCCAGCAGCCCGGCACCGGAGGACAGCGCCTCGCCGGACGCCTCGGCGAGCGTGGCCGGCTGACCATCCGTCCGCTCCGGCTGTGCTGCCGGGCGGGAATGTGGCACCGTGACACCCATACACTTCCGGCCCGACGCCTCGGGCCGGAGGCGAGCGTGGGCACGGAGGACGACCATGGGCGAGCAAGAGGTTCCGGCGGGAACGACCGACCCCGGATCCCGGCTTGACCCCGGATCCACACCCGCCCCCGGCGGTGGTCCGGCCGGCTCCACACGCACCCCGGTCGGCACCGCGCCGGCCGAGGGGTCGCCGCCCGGGTCGGCAGGGCGGGCAGCGGTGCCCGCCGCGACGGCACGGGCCCGGGTGAGCGTCACCGGCGTGACCGCCCCGCCCGACGGCGTCGCGTTGCCGGTCGCGGGCAGCAGCGGGACCACGTACCGCGCGGGTGCCCCGGCGATCGATCCCGTTCCGGGCCAGCCGTCGACACCGCCCGCCGGGGCGGCCGGGGGCGTCGCCAGCGGATCGACGCCGGGCCCGGGGGACGGGGCGTCGGCACCGGCGACACGCCCGTCGGGCAGCGCGCCCGTGACCGGCGGGTCGACCGGGCCGGACGCCCGGGTCACGCCGGATCCCGGCGGCGGCGCGGCAGCCGCGTCGGGAAACGCCCGGCAGGGCGTCATCGTGCCGAGCCAGCGGAGCGGCGGCACCGGCGCCGCCCGCGCCAGCGCCTCGGTGCCCGGCCTGAACCGGGTCTCCGCCGGTGAGGCGGCAGGCGTCGTCGGGGCGGAGGCGGCAGGCGGCGCGAAGCCCGGCAACGCCAGGGTGTACCGGTCGGCCCCGGTGAGCCCGGAGCCGCCCGAGCCCGCACGGCCCCCGGGGCCAGCCGAGCCCCCGACGCCGGCCGAGCCCCCGACGCCGACCGGGCCGCCCGCGCCACCGGAGCCGGAGCCCGCCCCGGCGCCCACCCCCGTTCCCGGGCCGAACCCACCCACACCGCCCGTACCGGGTCCCACCCCGCCGTCGCCGAACCCGCCGGTTCCCGAGCCGACGCCGCCCGCCCCCGCCCCGTACCCGCCGGTCCCGACGCCGCCGCCCGGCCCGGCCGTGCCGCCGCCCCCGGCGCCCGGTCCCGTGCCGCCCGTGCCCGGCCCGCCGGTCCCGCCGCCCGGCCCGCCGGTCCCGCCGGCCCCGCCGCCGCCCGGCCCGCTGCCGGCACCGCCGTTCCCGCCGCCACCGCTGACCGCCCCGGCCACCACCGCGCCGCCGCCGGCCGCCCCCGCATGGCCACCGGTCGGCCCGGCGGCCGGTACCCCGCCGTCGTCGGCACCGCCGTCGTCCGAGGCCCGGCCGTCATCCGGTGCTCCGGCCGGCTGGCCGGTGGGCCACGCCGCACCGCCGTTCCCGGCGGAGCCACCGTCGCCGGTCGCCCCGCCGCCCCCGGTCGTGCCGGCCCCGGCGCTCCCGGTCTGGCCGCCGCCGACCAACCCGGCCACCCAGCGGGACGGCACGCCCGCCGCCAGCGGCGTGGCAACGACACCGGCACCCGCCGCGCCGGCGTCGGGCGCTCCCGCCCCGGGCATCCCGGCTCCGGGCATTCCTGCGTCGGGCGTCTCCGCACCGGGCGCTCCCGTCTCGGGCATCCCAGCCTCGGGCATTCCGGCGTCGGGTGCTCCCGCCTCGGGTGTTCCCGCGGCCGGGCCGCAGGCCGCAGGCCGACCGACGTCCGGCCTGTACGGCGCAGCCCCGACCACCGCCTGGCCGGTGGCACCCCCGGATGGGCCGCCCGCACCCCTGGGCGGGGCCCAGGGCGGCCGGGCCACCGTCGGCAGCCCCGCCGCCCGGCCGGAACCGGGCACGGCCGACCTGGCCAGCACCGCGTACGGCACCGACGGGCCGGGCTTCGCCACGGTCTCGCTGCCCACCGGCAACCAACTGGACAATTCCGGCTCGCTGACCGGGCACATCCTGGCCCAGGGCTGGACGGACGCCCCGACCGCCCGGTCCAGCACCGCCAAGGTGTTGATCGTCCTGGTGGCGTCGCTCGGGCTGCTCGTCGCGATCGGTGTGCTCGTCGTGCTGCTGGCCGGCGACGCGATGGACGGTCTGGTCGGCGGCCTCCTCAACAGCTGAGCGGGCCGGAGGGGCGACTGAGCGGGCCGGGAGAAACAGCCGGACAGGTCGGGAGAAGGGGCCGAGCCGGACCGGAGCGCGGCGGGGCCGACCCGGGGTGGTGAGCCCAGGAGGGTGAGCCCGCCCACTCCGGTCTCGTGACACGGTGGCAGGTTTGCTATGTCGCCGTACACTTGTCGGGATCACTGACCCGGCGCGCATGAGGCGCGCCCATGGGCGATCTTGCGGGCGATCCGGCGGCGTTCAGCTGCGGCAGGCCATCGCGAAGATGCGCCCCGCTTGAAAGGCATTTCTTGACCACGTTTGCTGACCCCAGCACGTTCCCGTCCGTCTTCGACACCTCGGCCGAGCCGGCCGACACCGCCGCCGCCGAGGCCGCCGCGCCCGACGTCGCCGCGACCGCTCCCCGCGACACCGTCGACGGCAGCGCGCCACTCGCGCTCGCCACCGCCGACGAGCCCGTAGCCGACGAGCCCGTAGCCGCCGAGGCGGGGGCCGCACCCGTCGCCGCCGAGGCTGTCGCCGCCGAGGCCGGGGCTGCACTTGTTGCCGCCGAGGCCGGGGCCGTTGCCGCCCGGGCCGACGCCGAAACCGTCGCCGCCGAGGCCGACGACGCGGACACCGCCGCCGACGCGGATGTCGACTTCGCCGCGCTCGGCCTGCCCGACTCGCTGGTTCAGGCTCTCGGCCGGCTGGGCATCACCACGCCGTTCCCGATCCAGCGGGCCACCGTGCCGGACGCCCTCGCCGGGCGCGACGTCCTCGGTCGGGGCCAGACCGGCTCCGGCAAAACCCTCGCCTTCGGCCTGCCGGTGATCGCCCGGCTCGCCACGCGCAACCGGGCCCGCCCGCTGCACCCCCGGGCCCTGGTGCTGGTGCCCACCCGGGAGCTGGCCATGCAGGTCAACGACGCGCTGGTGCCGCTCGGCAAGGCGGTCGGGATCTTCCTCAAGACCGCCGTCGGCGGCGTGCCGTACGACCGGCAGATCGACGCGCTCCGGCGGGGGGTGGAGATCGTCGTGGCCACCCCCGGCCGGCTGGGCGACCTGATCAACCGGGGCGTCTGCCACCTCGACGACGTCGAGGTGACCGTGCTCGACGAGGCCGACCAGATGGCCGACATGGGCTTCCTGCCGGAGGTCACCGAGCTGCTGGCCAAGACGCCGGCCGGCAGCCAGCGGCTGCTCTTCTCGGCCACCCTGGACGGTGACGTGGACTCGCTGGTCAAGCGGTTCATGACCGACCCGGTCACCCACTCGACCGCCCCCGCCACCGCCGCCGTGTCCACGATGGACCATCACCTGCTGCTGATCCCGCCGCACGACAAGTTCGCCGTGGCGGCGTCCATCGCCGCCCGGTCCGGCCGGACGATGCTCTTCGCCCGCACCCAGCTCGGGGTGGACCGGCTCGTCGAGCAGCTCGCCGCCGTCGGCGTCCGGGCCGGCGGGCTGCACGGGGGCAAGACGCAGCGGATGCGCACCAAGACCCTCGCCGAGTTCCGCGAGGGCCGGATGAGCGTGCTGGTCGCCACGGACGTCGCGGCCCGGGGCATCCACGTGGACGGCGTCTCGCTGGTGCTGCACGTGGACCCGCCGAAGGACCCGAAGGACTACCTGCACCGGGCGGGGCGTACCGCCCGGGCCGGCGAGTCGGGCGCGGTGGCCACGCTGGTGCTGCCCAAGCAGCGCCGGACCACCCTCGCCATGTTGCAGAAGGCCGGCGTCGAGCCGGCGGAGACGCGGGTCCGGGCCGGCGACCCGGCCCTGGCCGAGCTGACCGGTGCCCGGGAGCCCAGCGGGGTGCCGGTCCGCGACGAGCCGCCCGCCCCGCGCCGCTACGGCGACCGTCCGTCCGGTCCGCGCCGATTCGAGGAGCGGGGCGAGCGCCGGCACGGCGACCGGGACGGCCGGGGCGAGCGCCGCTACGGCGACCGGCCGACCGGCGACCGGCCCGGCGGCGGCGAACGCCGTTTCGGCGACCGGCCGTCGGGCGAGCGCGGCTTCGGCGAGCGCCGCTACGGCGACCGACCCACCGGCGAGCGGTCCTTCGGCGACCGGCCGACCGGCGAGCGCTCCTTCGGCGACCGGCCCACCGGCGAGCGGCGCTACGGCGACGGCCCGACCGGCGAGCGCCGCCACAGCGACAGGCCTACCGGCGAGCGGTCCTTCGGCGACCGACCCACCGGCGAGCGGCGCTACGGCGACCGGCCCGGCGGCGACCGCCCCGTCGGCGAGCGGCGGTACGGCGATCGGGAGCAGCGCGGCGGCGGGGATCGCCGGTTCGGTGACCGACCGACGGGTGAGCGCCGCTACGAGGACCGGGGCGAGCGGGGCTTCGGCGACCGGCGGTTCGACGAGCGCGCCGGTGGCGAGCGCCGCTACGGCGACCGACCGACCGGCGAGCGCCGCCACAGCGACCGGCCTACCAGCGAGCGGTCCTTCGGCGACCGGCCGACCGGTGACCGGGCCACCGGCGAGCGCCGCTTTGGCGACCGGCCGGCCGAGCCGCGCCGGTTCGACGAGCGCGCCGGTGGCGACCGCCGCTACGGCGACCGGCCCACCGGCGACCGCCGCCACGACGACCGGCCCGGCGGCGACCGGCCCATGGGCGAGCGCCGCTTCGGGGATCGGGCCTTCGGCGAGCGGGGCGGGGACGCCCGTACCGGCGACCGACGGGGTGGGTTCCGCCCCGAGGGGCGCGGGCGGGACGACCGGCCCCGGGACGACCGGCGTGGCTTCGGCGGGCGGCCGCCGGCGCGTACCCACTGATCGCAACGCCGCCACTGGTCGGCACGCCGCCGCGGAGCCCACGCTCCGCGGCGGCGTTTCCGCTTGTGCTGCCGGCGGGTCCGGCGTGCCGTAACGTCCGGTTCATGCCGACAATGCCGAAGTCGCTGTTCTGGGCCCGGACGGACACCGCCGGCAGCGAGCACGTGGTGTTCGACGACGGCGCCGGGCTCGGCGCGCGGGGCGTCGTGCTCGCGGTCGACCCGATCCCCTACACCTGCCGGTACCGGCTGACGGCCGGGTCGGACTGGGCGACCAGCCGGCTGGAGGTCGAGGTGGAGGGCGCGGGCTGGCAGCGGAGCGTACGCCTGGAAGCGGTGGATGGCCGGTGGCGCGTGACCGCCGCCGAGCAGGGCGACCTGGACGCTGCCTTGCGGGCGGCCGGGCATCCGGCGGCCGGTCTGCCGGGCACCGACGATCCGGAGCGGCTGGCCGCCGCGGTGGACGTCGACCTGGGCGGTTCGCCGTTGTTCAACACCCTTCCGGTACGCCGGCTCGGGCTGACCGCCGCCTCCCCGACCACGACGTCGTCTCCGGCTACGGCGGAGCCGGGGGCGGCGCACCGGATCACCGTGGCGTGGGTGCAGGTGCCCAGCCTGCTGGTGCTGCCCGCCGAGCAGGTCTACGCGGCGCTCGGGCCCGGGCGGGTCCGCTTCGCCAGCGAGACGTTCACCACGGAACTGGCCGTCGACCCGGGCGGCTGGGTGCTGCACTATCCGGGCCTGGCCGACCGCATCGCGCCGCGCTGAACGCTCCCGGCCTGACGCGAGCGTTAGCAGGGGTCCCCTGTACAACAGAATGCGTTAACAGGGGGCCCTTCCTTTCACTCGGGCCAGGCGCCGGTCGCCAGGAAGCGGTCGACGGTCGCCAGGTGCGGGGCGAGGTCGAGGCCCTGCCCGGCCACCCAGTCGTCGGCGTAGTAGGTGTCGGCGTACCGGTCCCCCGGGTCGCAGATCAGGGTGACCACCGAGCCGGTACGGCCCTCGGCGAGCATCCCGGCGATCAGGCCGAACGCGCCCCACAGGTTGGTGCCGGTGGAGCCGCCGACGCGGCGGCCGAGCAGGGCCGAGCCGGCCCGCATGGCGGCCAGGGACGCGGCGTCGGGCACCTGGACCATCCGGTCCACCACGGCGGGCAGGAACGACGCCTCGACGCTGGGCCGGCCGATGCCCTCGATCCGCGAGCCCCGGCCGGTGCACACCGCCCAGTCGGCGGCCTGCCAGGCGGGGTAGAACGCCGAGTTCTCCGGGTCTACCACGCAGAGCTTGGTGGGCAGCCGCCGGAACCGGGTGTAGCGGCCGATGGTGGCGCTGGTGCCGCCGGTGCCGGCCCCGACGACGATCCAGGCCGGCACGGGGTGCCGTTCCAGCGCGAGCTGGGCGTAGATCGACTCGGCGATGTTGTTGTTGCCCCGCCAGTCGGTGGCCCGCTCGGCGTACGTGAACTGGTCCATGAAGTGCCCGCCGGAGTCCTCGGCGAGCCAGCGCGCCTCGACGACCACCTTCGCCGGGTCGTCGACGAGGTGGCAGCGCCCGCCCTGGAACTCGATCTGGGTGATCTTCTCGGGCGAGGTGGACGCCGGCATCACCGCGATGAACGGCAGCCCCAGCATCCGGGCGAAGTACGCCTCGGAGACCGCCGTCGAGCCGGAGGACGCCTCGACGATCGTCGTCCCCGGGCCGATCCAGCCGTTGCAGAGCCCGTACAGGAACAGCGAGCGGGCGAGCCGGTGCTTGAGCGAGCCGGTGGGGTGCACCGACTCGTCCTTGAGATAGAGGTCGATGCCCCACTCGCGGGGCAGCGGGAACGGCAGCAGGTGAGTGTCGGCGGACCGGTTCGCGTCGGCCTCCACCGTGGCGATCGCCTCGGTCACCCAGCGCCGGCTGGCCTCGTCGCACCGGTCGAGATGAGTCATGTTCGGAAACGTAGCAAGCGGATCGGCCCTGGTCGCGGGCCGGTCAGGACCGGGTCGGGCAAGGCCGGTCAGGGCCGGGTCGGGCAAGGCCGGTCAGGGCCGTTCGCGGGGCGGCCCGGCTCGGGGCGGGCCCGTCAGGTCGCGGGTCGGGCCAGCGGCTGCGGGCGGTTCTCCCACTTGGTGGACAGCGCGATGCCCGTCCGGGTCGAGGCCACCCCGGGGGTGCGGTTCAGCCGCACGATCAGCTGCTCCAGCTCGGCGATGGTGCCGACCCGGGCCTTCAGCAGGAACGACTCGACGCCCGCCATGAAGTAGCAGGACTCGATCTCGGGCATCCGCCGGAACGCCTCCAGCACGTCGTCGGTGTCGCCGCCGGAGTCCTCGACGATGCCGATGAGCGCGGTGACGCCGAGGCCGATGGCCTCGGGCTCGACCTCCGCCCGGTAGGCCCGGACGACGCCGCTCGACTCCAGCTTGCCGACCCGCTCGTGCACGGCCGGGGCGGAGAGGCCGACCTGGCGGGCCAGCTCGGCGTACGAGAGTCGGGCGTTGCCCTGCAACAGCTCCACGAGGCTGAGGTCGATGGCGTCCACGGACTGTGACCCTAGTCGTTGGGGCGTAACGCCGGTCGCCCGGCATGCGTTGCACATGACAGTAGGTGAGTGTCCGCAGACCTTCGGTCGAGGGAGAGCAGAACCGCCCCAGTTTACTAACTTCCCACTCAGTGCGTTTTTCGCGTTTGGCGGACAGGCCAGGTCGCTGGTGCTGTAATTGCCATACGTCCCTCATGACGGCTCTGGGCTCGCACCGGCCGGGGGCAGTGTGTTCAGCCGGGGGCTTCGTCGACGCGAGGAGGGGGCTGTGGACACTGGAGATCGCCTGCTGACACCGGGTGAGGTCGCCGCGCTGTTTCGGGTTGACCCGAAGACTGTGACGCGCTGGGCGGCGGCCGGCCGGATAGGCAGCATCCGGACTCCAGGCGGGCATCGCCGGTTTCGGGAATCCGAGGTGCGGGCCCTGCTTGAGGGGGAGGGCATGCTGGACGAGGCGGACGAGATGGGGAAGGCCCGTAACGTCGGCCCCGCCGCGTCGACCGGCCCTGGCCCGGCCAATGCCGGGATGTACTGAGCAGGTGTGCTGACGGGCACGGGCCGGCCAGTCCGGCCCGCGTCCGGCCACCGGCCCCGGCGTCGGGAGTGCCACGGCGGCGGGGCCGACGACCGGCCCCGGACCGTGGGGCGGGAGCGACCGGCCCGGGCCCGGTTCAGGAGCGGGCGGTGCCCAGCTCGCCGGACCAGCGGCGGAACAGCGTGTGCGGCACGCCCAACGCGTCGAGCACCTTTCCCGCCACGAAGTCGACGAGCTGCTGCGCCGAGGCGGCCGCCCCGGCCCCGTAGAAGCCGGGGCTGGCCGGCAGCACCACCGCCCCGGCGTCGTGCAGGGCGATCAGGTGCTCCAGGTGGCTGCGGGTCACCGGCGTCTCCCGGGGCACGACCACCACCGGCCGGCGCTCCTTGAGGTTGACCTCGGCGGCCCGCTGCAACAGGTCCTTCGACAGGCCGATCGCGATGCCGGCGCAGGCCGCCGTGCTGGCCGGCACGACCGCCATGCCGCGTACCCGGTAGGAGCCGCTGCTGGGGCCGGCGGCGAGGTCACCGGCGGGCCAGTGCCGCACGTTGGCGTCGCCCAGGTCGCGCCCGAGCCAGGCCACGAGGTCCTCGGCCCAGTGCCCGTCGCGGAACGCCCGCCCGGTCTCGTCGAGGATGGTCAGCCGGGCGGCCCGGGAGACGACCAGGTCCACCGGCTCGCCCGCGTCGAGCAGCCCCCGGATGACCGCCGCCGCGTACGGCGTGCCCGATGCGCCGGAGACTCCCACCACCCATGGTTCCCGCATGCCCTCCAGCCTGCCTGGTCACGGCGGCGGGCCGCCGGCCGCCCCCACCCCGGGGGACGGGGCGGGGGCAGCCGCGCGGGGCCGACCTGCCATGCTGCCGAGAACGATTCACATCCCACAGGGGGAATCGGTGATGACCGACGACGTCCTCCGGTCGCTGCGCGCCGACTGCCCGATCCCGCCCCGGCTGTCGCCGCACGCCGACCGGGTGCAACGCTGGCTCGACGACCGGCTGCCCGGCGTCGGCCTCCCGTTGGACTCCCCTGCCCTGGACCGGTTGTCCCGCGCCCGGTTCGCCCGGTACGCGGGCCGGCTCTACCCGCAGGCCACCGAGCCCGACCTGCGCGTCATCGCCGCCCTGTTCACCTGGTTCTTCCTGGTCGACGACGCCTGCGACAGGCCGGGCCGGCTGTGCCCCGACGAGATCCTCGCGCTGCGGGACGGGACGCTCCGGCTGCTGCGCGACGGGCCCCGGGGGCGGCATCCGGGCCTCACGGGTCCGCTACGCCGGCTGCTGGTGCGGGCGTGGCGGGAGCCGCGCCGCCGGATGCCGGCCCGCTGGCAGGAGCGGTTCACGGACGCGGTCGGCCAGCACCTGCACGGCGCGTGGCTGGAGGCGGTGGGGAAGACCTCCGGCCGCCCGCCGGACGTCGCCCGGTACGTCGAGCTGCGCCGGGCCACCTCGGCGGCGTACGTGTCGTATCCGCTGATCGAGTTCGTCACGGGCCGGCCGCTGCCCGACGCGGTGTACCACCACCCGCTGCTGCGCGAGATCGGCGATCTCGGCAACGACCTGCTCTCCTGGTACAACGACATCGCCTCGCTGGAGCGGGACCGGGTCACCTCCGGCGGGCACAACCTGGTGCTGGCGCTGGCCGCCGAGCGGGGCATCGGGGTGGCGGCCGCGCTCGGCCCGGCCGCCGAGCGGTGGCGGGCGGCGATGCGCCGCTTCGGCGAGCTGCGCGCGGGCGTGCCGTCGTTCGGGCCGGCGCTGGACGAGGCGGTCGCCGACCACCTCGACGGGGTCGCCGCCGCCGTCCGGGGCACGATCGACTGGACGCTGGAGAGCGCCCGCTACGGGGACGACGGTAAGGAGGGGCCCCTTCTTAACGCTTCCGGTAGAGCAGGGGCCCCTTCTTAACCACGCTGGGCAGCGGCAGCGGCAGCGGGGGGAGCAGCGGGCGGGGCGGGCTCGGCTCGCTCAGGGGCGCAGGCCCAGCCTGGCCACGAGGTCGACCAGCGCGAACACGAACAGCGCGATGCCGACGAACCCGTTCGCCGTGAAGAACGCCCGGTTGACCTTGCTCAGGTCTGTCGGGCTGACCACCAGGTGCTGGTAGCCGAACGCGGCGGCGGTGAGCGCCAGCCCGATCCACCACGGCCAGCCGAACCCGACGAGCGCCCCGAACCAGACGAACAGCGCGAACGTCACCACGTGCGCGACGGTGGAGGCGTGCAGGGCGAACCGCAGCCCGTACCGGGCGGGGACGCTGTGCACGCCGATCTCGCGGTCGACCTCGGCGTCCTGGCAGGCGTAGATCAGGTCGAAGCCGCCGATCCACAGGCCGACGGCCGCGCCGAGCAGCCACGCCGGCCAGGAGCCGGCGAAGGTGCCGGTGACGGCGAGCCACGCGCCGACCGGGCCGACCGCCTGGGCGACCGCGAGGATCGCGTGCGGCCAGTTGGTGAACCGCTTGCCGTACGGGTAGACGACCAGCGGGACGACGGCCAGCGGCGCGAGCGCCAGGCAGAGCGGGTTGAGCAGGGCGGCGGCGGCGAGGAACACCACGAGCGCGACGCCCGCGCCGGTCCAGGCCGTCCGCACGCTCACCGCCCCGGTGACCAGCTCCCGGGCGGCGGTACGCGGGTTCCGCGCGTCGATCCGCCGGTCGAGGATGCGGTTGGCGGCCATGGCGAACGTCCGCGCCCCGACCATCGCCACGGTGATCAGCAGCAGGTCGAGCCAGCGGACCCGGCCCCCGTCGACCTGCATCGCGGTCAGCGCCGACAGGTACGCGAACGGCAGCGCGAAGACGGAGTGCTCGATCGCGACGAGCTTGAGGAAGGACTTGACGCGGCCCGGCCGCGCCGGCGCAGCGGCGGCGGTGGCCATCAGATCCCGTACTCCTTCCAGCGCTTGTCGACCAGGGAGACGACCTCGGGAGCCATGGTCATCTCCTCGGGCCAGCCTCGGGTGTAGCCCTCGGTGGGCAGCTTGCGGGTGGCGTCGACGCCGACCTTGCCGCCCCAGAACTGCTGGTAGGAGGAGTGGTCGAGGTGGTCGACGGGCCCCTCGGTGAGCAGCAGGTCGCGGGCGTAGTCGACGTTGCCGAACGCCCGGAACGCGACCTCGTGGTAGTCGTGCACGTCGCAGTCCTCGTCGACGATCACGATCAGCTTGGTCAGCGACATCAGGTGCGCGCCCCAGATGGCGTTCATCACCTTCTGGGCGTGCTTGGGGTAGCGCTTGCGGATCGACACGATCGCGCAGTTGTGGAAGACCCCGGCGGCCGGCAGGTCGTAGTCGACGATGTCGGGGATCAGCAGCTTGAGCAGCGGCTGGAAGATCCGCTCGGTGGCCTTGCCGAGGCCGTGGTCCTCCTGCGGCGGCTTCGAGGTGACGATCGAGTGGTAGACGGCGTCGCGCTGCATGGTCATCGTCTCGATGTGCAGCACGGGGAACGGTTCGACCGGGGTGTAGAAGCCGGTGTGGTCGCCGAACGGCCCCTCGGGCAGCCGCTCGCCGGGCTCCAGGTAGCCCTCCAGCACGATCTGGGCGTGCGCGGGCACCTGGAGCGGGACGGTGAGGCAGTCGACCATCTCGACCCGCTCGCCGCGCAGGAACCCAGCGAACAGGTATTCGTCGATGTCGCTGGGCAGCGGCGCGCTGGCCGCGTACGAGACGACGGGGTCGCAGCCGATCGCGACCGCGACGGGCAGACGCTGGCCGAGCCGCTCGGCGACCGCGTGGTGGGCGGTGGAGTCCTTGTGTATCTGCCAGTGCATGCCGAGGGTGTTGCGGGAGTGCTGCTGGAGCCGGTAGAGGCCGAGGTTGCGCTTGCCGGTCTCGGGGTGCTTGGTGTGGGTGAGCCCGTAGTTGTGGAAGATCCCGCCGTCGCCGGGCCAGACCTGGAGGCCGGGCAGCCGGCCCAGGTCGACGTCGTCGCCGGAGTAGACCACCTGCTGACAGGGGGCCGTCTTGACCTTGCGCGGCGGCACCGACTTGAGCTGCATGACCTTGCCGAGGCCCTCGCGGATGCCGGACCACCCGACGGGCAGCTCCGGCTTGATCAGCGCGCCGATCCGCGCGCCGACCTCGTCGAGCGAGTCGACGCCCAGCGCCATCGCCATCCGCTTCTCGGTGCCGAACAGGTTGATCGCCACCGGCAGCTCGCCCCGGGTCGGGCGCTCGAACAGCAGCGCGGGGCCGCCCTCGCGCACGGTCCGGGTGACGATCTCGCTGATCTCCAGCGTCGGGTCCACGGGGACGCGGACGCGGCGCAGCTCCCCCGCCCGCTCCAGGGCCGCGAGGAAGTCCTTCAGATCGGTGTACGGAAACCCACGAACCGCCATGCCCCCAGTCTCCCGCACCGCGCTGAGGTGCAAGGAAGGGCCCCTTGTTAACGCCTTCTGTAGAGGAAGGGCCCCCTGTTAACAAGCCCGGTCGCCGGGCGGCGCGCGTCTCCCCAGTCGACCGGCGCTCGTTGGTACGGGTGGCGGCGCGCCGGATGATCGGCCGCCGGGGTCGGGACGGGGCGGGACGGGGGCGGGACGGGGGCGGCGATGGGGGCGGCGATGGGCGACGGACGGGTGCCGGCGGGGTTCACCGAGCAGCGGACCCGGGTCGGCGCGGTGGCGATCAACTACGTCCGGGGCGGCCGGGGGCCGACCCTGGTGCTGCTGCACGGCTACCCGCAGTGCTGGCGGATGTGGCGGGGGCTGCTGCCGGAGCTGGCCGACTCGTACCACGTGATCGCCCCCGACCTGCGCGGCTTCGGCGACAGCGACGCCCCGCCCGGCGGGTACGACAAGAAGACCCTCGCCGCCGACCTGCACGGGCTGCTGACCGGCTTGGGCCTGGCCGAGTACATCCGGCTGGTCGGCCACGACGTCGGCACCATGGTCGCGTACGCCTACGCCGCCGCGCACCCCGATCAGGTGTCCCGGCTGGTGCTGACCGAGGCGCCGATCCCCGACGAGAGCATCTACGCGTTCCCCGCGTTGACCGCCGCCGGGCCGGCGGTCTGGAACTTCGGCTTCTTCAACCTCGCCAACGGCCTGCCGGAGGAGCTGGTCGCCGGCCGGGAGGCGCTCTGGGTGGACCGCTTCACCGACTCGCTCATGGTGCGCAAGGGCAGCATCGACGCGGGCGACATCGAGGAGTACGCCCGGCATCTGACCGACCCGGCGCACCTGCGGGCCAGCTTCGCCTACTTCCGGGCGTTCGGGCAGGACGTCGCGGACAACGCGGCGTACCGGAAGCGGCCGCTGCCGATGCCGGTGCTCGCTGTCGGGGCCGCAGCCAGCCTCGGCGGGCAGGTGGCCGACCAGGTGCGCCGGTACGCCCGCACGGTCGAGGGCCGCGTCGTCGAGGACTGCGGCCACTGGCTCTTCGAGGAGCGCCCGGCCGAGCTGACCGCCCTCCTGCTCCCCTTCCTACACGACTGACCCCACCCCTGCCCCGCACCGCCCCGGATCGGGAAGAGCCGGGTCGAGGGGGGCATGCAGCAGGCGGTTGACGAAGGTGGAGATGGTGTGCGCGCCGATGCCGAGCACGGCGTCCAACGCGAGCCGGGGCCGCCAGCCGGCGGCGAGGAAGGCGGCCAGCTCCTCGTCGGGGACGTCGCCCAGGTGATCGACGAGTACGGCGGCGGTGAACCGGCGCAGCGCTTCGAGTCGCGGTTCGGGCAGCGCCGCCCCGACGCGCAGCGCTTCGATCAGTGCCGCGGTGCCGGCGTGTCGGGCCAGGATGGCGATGTGCATGGCCACGCAGAGGTGGCAGCCGTTAGCTGCGGCCGGTGCACGGCTTCGTCCTCCAGGCCGTCGGCCCGGCCGGCACGACCGCCAGCGAGCTGGGTCAGCTGGGCGAGCAGCGGGTGAACGCCCTGGAGGACGACCTGCGCCGGGTCGCCCAGCCGAACTTCTTCCGGCTCGACGTCCCGGGCTGGTTCGGCACCTGACCGACCACCGGGGCCCGCACCGGCAACACCCGGAACAGGTGAACAGGAAGCAGTAGGCGCAGCCAACGACAAGCCAGCGCAGGCTACCGGCAGCAACAGCGCACAGGCCGGCTCAGCCGGCGGTGGCCAGCTCCACGAAGGACCGCCAAGCGCTCGGCGTGAAGGCCAGCACCGCGCCGTCGCGGTCCTTGGAATCGCGTACGAGCACCCGGCCGGGCAGGTTGTCGGCCACCTCGACGCACGCGCCGCTGTTGTTGCCGCTCCGGGCGGACTTGCGCCACCGGGCACCGGTCAGGTCCATGGCTTGAGGATCTCCTCGATCAGGTCGATCGACTGCTGGCGGGACAGTGCGTCGCTGCGCACACTCTCCCACCTTCGCAGCAGCGTCGCCATCCCCTCGACCTCGTCCACCACCGTGCCGCCGATCTGGTTGTCGAGGAAGCCCGTCCAGTCGCCTTCGGCCGACCAGCCGAGGATGAACGGCCCGAACAGCCCGGCGTGCAGCCCCAGCCCCATCGGCAGCAGGTGCACCCGGATGTGTGGCCGCCGGGCGCAGTCGAGCAGGTGGCGCAACTGGCCGACCATCATCTCGGCCGTGCTCTCGGAGAATCGGCGTAGCGCGGTCTCGTCGATCACGGCGGTCAGGTGGGCCGGGTCGTCCCCGCCGAGGATGCCCTGCCGGTCGAGGCGGGCGGCCACCATCTCCTCGACGCGATCGGGCGTGAGGGCGGAGTCCAGCCGGAAGACCGCCCGCGCGTAGTCGGCCGTCTGCAACAGGCCGGGCACCATCATGGGCTCGAAAGTACGGAGCTGGGCGGCCTCCCGTTCCGCCTCCAGCCAGGGCCGGAACCAGATCGGCTCCCGCTCCCGGCGGCCCAGCGCGCGCAGCGCGACGAAGAGCCCGCCGGTGCCGAGCACCTCGTCGGCGCGCTTCAGGTAGGTGAGCGTGGGGGTGGCCTGCCCCAACTCCACCGCCGAGATCAGCGACGGCGAGTAGTGCGCTCGCCGCCCGTACTCCTCCTGGTTGAGCCCCGCCGCGCCCCGCAACCGACGAAGCTGGGCGCGGATCACCACCGCTGTAGACATCTGCTCACCCATCCGACACTCCGCGCTGGAGAAGAGAAACCCACCGGGTGGACGGCGGGACACGACCTGCCGGAACGTAGCGACTCGCGCGCGGAATGTCAGCACTTGGCGGGCAAGTTGTGGAGAGGTTGTGGAACGACGATGGCCGAGATGCGTCGGCAAGAACGGGTGACCTGGGCTGAGCGCCGCTCAGTCCGCGTACAGGCGGGCGGCGTCGACGAGGACGACGTCCGGCCGGCGCGCGGACTCCCAGACCACCTCGTCGGTGAAGCCCTCGGCACTGGCCAACAGCAGCCGGGCGCCCGCCGCGTCGAGCCCGGGGCGCCCCACCAGCAGGTCACGTGCCCGGCCCAGCCGCTCCAGGTCGGGGCGACCCAGGATCCGCCCCCACTTGACCTCGCCGATCGCCAACAGCGGCCGCGCGCCGTCACCGAGGGGCGGCTCACCGTAGGCGACCAGGTCCAGTTCGTGGGCGGTCCGGGTGGACGGATCGGTCAGGGTAGCCGCGCTCGCCTCGGCCACGACCCCGCCGAACGTGTCGGGATCGGCGAAGCGGAGGGCCCACTGGCGCACGAGTTCCTCGAAGGTGGGCCCCAGCACCGCGCTGGCGTACCGACGCTGGGAGCGCCGCCAGACGTCCGCGCCCCGCCGCTGCTCCAACGCCGTCCAGGCCGGTCGCATCACAGCCTGGTAGAAGGCGATGAGAGGCTCGGTGATCCGGTACCGGCTCCGCCCGCTACGCAGCGGATCCGGCTCCCGCGCGAGCAGGCCCGCATCCTCCAGGATGGTCAGCGGGTGTTGCAGGTCCGTCGCCTTCCGACCGATGTAGCCGGCGATGCCACCCCTGGTCGCGTTCCCTTCCGCCACCGCCGCCAGGACCGAGTGGTAGAGCGCGGTGTCCCGCAGGTCGGGGTCCTCGGCGAGCAGGTAGCGCGCCTCGCGGAACAGCGGACGGGCCGGGTTCAGCACCGCGCGCACCACCCAGTCGTCGAAGTCGTCCGGGCCGGTCGGCGCGTCGTCTTGGACGTACTCGCGCCGGTAGGCGGGCGTCCCGCCGACGATGGAGAAGACCTCGACGGCCAGAACGGGGTCGCCGAGCCCCCAGAAGGCCGCCGCTGCCCGATGGTCCAGCGGCTGCACCGGAAGCTCCAGCCCGGCGCGGCCCCGCAGCGGTGCCGAGCCGGCGAGCAGCCCGCCCATGAAGGAGAGCGCGGACCCGCACAACAACAGTCGGGTACGGGAGCCGGTGCGCTCCGGACGGCCCGGGGTCAGCGCGTGCTGGATGATCGACGGCAGGTCCCGCGCAGCCCGCACCAGGTACGGGAACTC
Organism: Micromonospora sp. WMMD712; assembly: GCF_029581295.1. Lineage (NCBI taxonomy): Bacteria > Bacillati > Actinomycetota > Actinomycetes > Micromonosporales > Micromonosporaceae > Micromonospora > Micromonospora sp. WMMD712. The sequence continues at coordinate 4,727,998 of NZ_CP120743.1, read as the reverse complement.
GTCGATCACCACGGTTACCGGCCGGTCGCGGCCGAGCGCGAGGAGGGCGTCCACGGCGCTGCCCCAGTCGGGCAGCTCGACGGGGCCCGGCGCACCGCTGAACTGCCCGAGCGCCGCGCCGAGGCGGCGGAGCGACTCTGTGGCCGTGGCCTCGGTGGCACCGAAGTAGAAGCCGCCCGTCGCCCGCGCCAGCTCATACAGCAACAGCGTCTTGCCCTGGCGTCGCCGGCCGCTGACGACTCCGAGGGTCGCGCCCTCCCGAGAGTCTGCGGCGAACCGGGTCAGCTCGGCCCACTCGACGTCCCGGTCGAAGATGCCTTCAGGCTTGCCCAGTACCACCGCAGCCACCACATTTCTTATAAGTACAGTTCTAAGAAGTGTAGTTATACATCTCGCAGAAGCGGGTTCGTGCTCGCCGGAACGAGCACCCGGCGACACGATGGGGGCATGAGCGACGCGTACGTCTCCGGCGACCCGGACGGCCTCTCGCCCCTGCTGGTCCGCATCCGCGACGCCGTGGCGCGGGAGCTGCACGCCCAGCTCGCCATGCGGTCGGACCGGATCGAGCTGGCCGACGTTCCGGAGATCGCCTACCAGGTGACGCGCCGGGTCGACGAGGTGATCACCCGACGGTGACCGGACGTTGACACGACGGTGACGGGGCCCGGGGTCCACTCGCCGGGCATGGGCGGGCCGGGAGGCAGCGCCGCGAGCCGTGGCGGTCGGCCGGCCCGGACGGAGATCACCATGAGCAGACGCGCTCCCCACAGCGTGCTGGCAGCCCTCGCCCTCGTGGCCGGGCTGCTCGGCGGCGCGCCGCCGGCAGCGGCGGCGACCACCACCGTGACGTTCCTCCCCAGCCAGGACACCTACGTCAGCTCGTCGAGCCCGAACACGAACTTCAACGACACCAACTCCCTCATGGTCGGGGCATCCCCGACCCGGATCTCGTACCTCCAGTTCACGGTCACCCGGCTGTTCGATCCGGTCACCAGCGCCCGCCTCCGGCTGCACGTCCAGAACACCGCCAACGCGCCCAGCCCGGCCGGCGGCACGGCGCGGGAGGTCGGCACCGACTGGTCGGAGCGCACGCTGACGTACGCCACCCGGCCGCCGTCGATCGGCGGACCGCTCGGCTCGCTCGGCACGGTGCGCAGCAACACCTGGTACGAGCTGGACGTCACCAGGGCCGTCACCGGCAACGGCTTCGTCGCCTTCTCCCTGTCGTCCGACAACCCGAACGGGGCCTTCTACGACAGCCGGGAGGTCCCCAATCTGTCCCCGCAACTGATCGTCCAGACCGGGCCGCCGGCCACCGGCAACAACGTGCTGCTCAACGGCGGCGACATCTCCGCGTGCAGCACCACCGGGGCGGCGCAGACCGCGCAGATCGTCGCCCGCGAGCCCGGCACCGTGATGGCCGGCGGCGACCTCACCGACAGCGGTACGGCGGACCAGCTCGCCAACTGCTACGGCCCGACGTGGGGCCAGTTCAAGGACCGGACGAAGCCGATCCTCGGCAACCACGACTATCTGACCGCCAACGCCAAGCCCACCTTCGACTACTTCGGCCCGGTGCTGCCGCCCGGCAAGGGGTACTACTCCTTCGACCAGGCCGGCTGGCACATCGTCGTGCTCAACACCAACTGCTCGGAAGTGGGCGGCTGCCAGGCCGGCTCGGCGCAGGAACGGTGGCTACGCGCGGACCTGGCCGCGCACCCGACCCGCTGCACCCTGGCCCACTACCATCACCCGCTGTTCAGCTCCGGCGGCCGGCAGTCGTCGAACGTCCGGCCCCTGTTCCAGGCGCTCTACGAGGCCGGTGCCGAGATCGTCATCAACGGGCACAACCACCAGTACGAACGGTTCGCCCCGCAGGACCCGTCCGGGGTCGCCGACCCGGCCCGGGGCATCCGGGAGTTCGTGGTGGGCACCGGGGGGCGTTCGCTCCAGAGTTCGTTCCCCGAGCCCGCCGCCAACAGCGAGGTCAAGAACGGGCGCACCTTCGGGGTGCTCAAGCTGACGCTCTCCCCGGCCAGCTACACCTGGCAGTTCCTGCCGGTGGCCGGCGCCACCTTCACCGACTCGGGCACCGGCACCTGCCACTGACCCGGTCCGGGTCCGGCGCGCGCGTGCGGGTCGGGCCCGGCGGGGGTCAGCTCACCCCGGCGTACGAGTGCAGGCCGGTGAAGAAGAAGTTGACGCCGAACAGGTTCATCAGCACGGTGAGGAAGCCGACGACGGCGAGCCAGGTCGCCACGTTGCGGCGCACGCTCGGGGTGGCCCGGGCGTGCAGGTAGCCCGCGTAGACCACCCAGGAGATGAACGCCCAGGTCTCCTTCGGGTCCCAGCCCCACGGCCGGCCCCACGCGGCCTCCGCCCAGATCGCCCCGGCGATCACCGCGAAGGTGAAGACCGGGAACGCGAAGGCGTGCAGCGAGAAGGTCAGCCGCTCCAGGCCGGCGGCCGCCGGCAGCCGCTTCGCCAGCGTGTACGGGAAGCTGCGCTTGCCCTGCTCGTAGCCGTTGCGCATGAGGAACGCCACCGCCGGCACGACACCCAGCAGGAAGATGCCGGACGAGAAGCTGATCGTCGACACGTGCACGACGAACCAGTAGGAGTTGAGCGCCGGCGTCAGCGGCACCACCTCGACATAGAGCTTCAGCTCGGCGAACGCCAGCAGCAGCACCATGACGAGGGTGAGGAACAACCCGAGGCGACGCAGCGAGGGGCGCTTCCACAGCACGGCGAGCCACGCCGCCGTGCCGATGAACGACACGGTCAGCACGAACTCGTACATGTTGCCCCAGGGCATCCGGTCGGCGGCGATGCCGCGGGTGACCGTGGCCCCGAGGTGCAGTGCCGCGGCGAGCACGGTGATCCACACCGCGACGCGGCCGGCGAGCCGGCCCCGGGCCGTCGCACGGTCGACACCGGCCGGCGGGGCGTCGGCCTTGGCGACGGGACCGTCGGAGCGGGCGGCGCTCCCGGCACCCACCCCCGCCCCGACCAGCTCGCGCGCGGGCGCGGCGGGCCGGGCGACGGCGCGGGCGTTGCCCAGGGCGTACTCGACGGCGTGGCTGATCATCGCGATCAGGTACGCCAGGGTCGCGAACGTGACCAGCTGGTCGGAGAGTGCGGACATCACTGCGCTCCTTCTCGCGTCCCGGCCGGGCCACGCGCTGTCGCCTCGCCGGCCCGCTCGCCCGGCGTCCCGTCGCCGCGGATGGCGGCGACGAGCTGCGCGAACTCGTCGGCGAACCCTGGATAGTCGGTGCGCGGCAGGCCACCGGCCTCCACCAAGCTACTACCGGCCGTCGGAGATCCACCGGCGGGGTCCGCCGCGGACTCCGCCGCCCCGGTCGCCGGGGGCGTCCCGGCCGGCGTGACGCGGAACCAGACCCGGCGGCGCTTGCCGACCAGCGCGCCCATGAGGCCGATCAGCAGCGTCGTCGAGCTGACCAGCAGCAGAGCCGAGCCGGGGTCGTACCGGACCGAGATCGTGACGTACGGCTGCGTGCCGACGAACTCCAGCACGCTGCCGTCGTCCAGCGTCCACTTCTCGCCGACGGCGAGCTTGCGGTCGCCGATCTGCTTGAGCTTGCCGTTGCTGACCTGGCGCTGGTCGAGCTGGTAGACCGAGCCGGGGATGCCGGCGTCCATGCCCAGGTTGCCCCGGTAGGCGACAAGCACCACCGCCGGGTTGCGCTCGGTCGGGAACTCCGACCGGGTGAACGGGGGCTGCTGCGGCGCGGTGGGCAGGTAGAGCCCCTCGAAGGCGACCTGGAGGTCGGCGTTCCGCTTGCCGGTGGCCGGGTCGACGTTGACGTCGGGGAACGCGGCCACGCCCTCGCTGGTGAGGGTGGCGTCCCCGGTGGTCAGGAACGGGAAGTTGCTGGTCTGCGTCTTGCCGTAGCGGTCGGTGTAGCGCAGGACCGGCGCGTAGCCGTGGCCGAGCAGGTAGACGTTGGCGCCGCCGAGGCGCAGTGGGTCGTTCACCGAGAAGGACGCGGTGCGGGTGGCCCGGCCCGCCTCCTCCACGTCGACCGTGGCCCGGTACGACTCCGGCTGCGTCGACTCCAGGAACGTCGCGTCGAACCTCTTCAGCGTCAGGCAGAACGGCGGCAGGTCGGCGCTGTCGACGCGCGGGCCGAGCTTGGCCTCGGCGTACTGCTGCCGGGTGTTGCAGAATGCGTTGTCCGCGCCGGCCACCAGCAGCTTGTTGCCGTGCCAGCCGTACCACGAGCCGAGCGCGACCCCGAGCAGCACGGCGATCAACGAGGTGTGGAACAGCAGGTTGCCGGTCTCCTTGAGGTAGCCCTTCTCGGCGGAGACCTCGGTGCCGCGCACCTGGACCCGCCAGCGGCGGCGGCGCAACTCGGCGGCGATGGCCTCGACGGCCGCGGTCCCCTCGACGGTTGCGGGACCGGCGGTGGCGACGCCGGCCAGCACGGCGTGCTGGGGCAGCCGGTCCAGCCGCCTCGGCGCGGCCGGCGGCTTCGCCCGCAGGGCGCGCACGTGGTCGCGCAGCCGGGGCACGATGCAGCCGATCAGCGAGGTGAACAGCAGCAGGTAGATCGCCGAGAACCAGACCGAGCCGAACACCTCGAACGCGCCGATCCGGTCCAGCTTCGGGGCCAGGTCGGGGTGCTCGACGAAGTACTTGTTGACGTTCTCCGGGTTGACCCCGCGCTGCGGCAGCACCGAGCCGGGGACGGCGGCGACCGCGAGCAGGAAGAGCAGGATCAGCGCCGTACGCATGCTGGTGAGCTGCCGCCACGAGTTGCGCAGCAGGGCCAGCACGGGGTTGGGCCGGCGGCGGGGGGCGTCGGCCGGCGGGGCCGGCCGGTCCTCGACGACCGTCATCAGATGCTCACCTCGCCCACGCCGACGGTGGTCTGCAACCAGATCACGAAGTTGGTCCACCCGCCGGTGACCAGCGCCAGGCCGATCAGGATCAGCAGGACCCCGCCGACCCGGGTGACCCAGCGGCTGTTGCGCCGCACGGCACGGAACACCCCGAGCAGCCGGTGGAAGGCCAGCCCGAAGACGACGAACGGCACCCCCAGCCCGAGGCAGTACGCCACGGCGAGCACCACGGCCCGGTCGAGCTGCCCGCCGGGGGTGGCCATGCCGAGCACCGCCGCGAGGGTCGGGCCGGTGCAGGGCATCCAGCTCAGCGCGAAGACCGCGCCGAAGACGGGGGCCCCGAGCAGACCGGCGGCGGGCAGCCGCTGGATGCGGAACTCCCGTTGCAGGCCGGGGAGCACCCCGACGAAGGCCAGCCCCAGCACGACGATCAGCGCCCCCGCGCCGATCTCCAGCTGCCGCTCGTACTGGATGAGGACCCGGCCGACGCTGGCGAAGAGGATCGCGGTGGCGGTGAAGACGGCGGTGAAGCCGGCGATGAAGAGCAGCGTCCCGGCGAGCACCCGCCCCTTGACGGCCGCGCCGGTCCGGCCGCCCTCCCGGGTACGCTCCGCCGTCCGTTCCTGCACGGCGACCCCGCCGCCGGCCGGGTCGCCGGGGCCGGTCGCCGCCCTGCCACCGGCCGGCTCCCCCGACCGGGGGGTGTTAACAGGGGGCCCCTGCTCTACAGAAGGCGTTAACAGGGGGCCCTTCCTTGCGCTCTCCAGGTCGGTGCCGGCGAGGCCCGTGACGTAGGACAGGTAGCCGGGGACCAACGGGAGGATGCACGGGGAGAGGAAGCTGACCAGCCCGGCGAGCGCCGCCGCGCCGATGGCCAGCAGCAGCGGGCCGCCGCTGGCGATGTCGTGGAAGGTCTCGCCCATCAGCGGGAACCGTCGGACGCGGGCTGCTCGGCGGCGATCCGCTCGACGATCGGTCGCAGCCGGTCCTGGGTGACCGCCGACCGGATGACCACGGCGACCCGGCCGTCCCGGTCGAGGATCACGGTGGCGGGGATGGTGTTCGGCGCGATGTCGAAGGCGAGGGCGAGCCGGCTCGGCGGGTCGAACAGGCTCGGGTAGGTGACCCGCCCCTCCTCGAACGCGAGCGCCTTGTCCCGGTTGTCCTGCACGTTGATGCCCAGGAACGTCACCCCGGAGCCCTTCGTCGCCTGGTAGGTGGCCTCCAGGTCGTCGGCCTCGGCCCGGCAGGGCGGGCACCAGGAGCCCCAGAAGTTGACCACGACGACCTGCCCGAGGTCCTTCGCGATGTCGTAGCTGCCGCCGGTGAGCAGCTCGCCGGTCAGCTTCGGCGCGGCGGAGCGCTGGTCGGGGGCGCACTCGATGACCCCGTCGGTGGTGGCGCAACGCCGCTCCTGGCTGTCGCCGGAGCAACCGGCCAGCGCCGCCGTGGCCGTCACGGCCGCGAGCAGTCCGGCGATCCACCTTCGGGCTGGCATCAGGCCCCCTTGGCCGTCCGGGCGGTCGGCGATGTGGCGACGAGGTGCGCGGCGGGCTCCGAGTAGCCGATGCCCACCACCTTCGCGCCGTCGAAGTGGAACGAGGTGAGGCTGGCCAGCCCGCACTGCCGCTTGCGCGGGTCGTGCCAGAGCCGCTTGCGCTCGACGTACCGGCGCAGGGTCCAGATGGGGAGCTGGTGGGAGACCAGCACGGCCTCCCGGCCCTCGGCGGCGACGCGGGCGGCGTGCAGGGCGGCGAACATCCGCTCGGCGATCGCCCGGTAGGCCTCGCCCCAGCTCGGGGTGACCGGGTCGCGCAGCACCCACCAGTTGCGCGGGTCGCGGAACGACCCGTCGCCCGGGGAGACCTTCTTTCCCTCGAACCAGTTGGCGCTCTCGATCAGCCGCTCGTCCACCCCGACGGGCAGGCCGAACTGGGCGGCGATCGGCTCGGCGGTCTGCTGGGCGCGTTCGAGCGGGCTGGCCACCACGTGCACCACGTGCCGCTCGGCGAGCCCCTGGGCCGCCGCCTTGGCCATCTGCACGCCCAGCTCCGACAGGCGGAAGCCGGGCAGCCGGCCGTAGAGGATCTGGCCCGGGTTGTGCACCTCGCCGTGCCGCAGCACATGGACCACCGTCTTGCTCACCGGTTACCCCCCGTTGCCTGCCGCTGCCGCCGCGCCCGCCGCCGCCGGCAGGGCCGAGGCGATCCGCTCCAGGGCGGCGTCGTCGATCGCCGCCGAGACGAACCAGGACTCGAACGCGCTCGGCGGCAGGTAGACGCCGTCGGAGAGCATCGAGTGGAAGAACGCCCGGAACGCCGGGACCTGCTGGGTCCGCGCGCTGTCGTAGTCGACCACGTCGGCGTCCGTGAAGAAGATCGAGAACATGCTGCCCGCGTACGACAGGCGGTGCGGGACCCCGGCGGCGGCCAGCGCGTCGGAGGCGAGCTTGCCCACGACGGCGGCCGTGTCGTCGAGCCGGCGGTAGACGGCGTCGTCGGCCAGCCGCAGCGTGGCCAGGCCGGCGGCGCACGCGAGAGGGTTGCCGGAGAGCGTGCCGGCCTGGTAGACCGGCCCGGCCGGGGCGAGCCGCGCCATGATCTCCGCGCGCCCGCCGAAGGCCGCGGCGGGCAGCCCGCCGCCCATGACCTTCCCGTACGTCCACAGGTCGGCGTCGACCGGGTCGAGCCCGTGCCAGCCGGAGCGGGACACCCGGAACCCGGTCATCACCTCGTCGACGATGAGCAGCGCGCCGTGCGCGTGGGCGATCCGGGCGAGCTGGGCGTTGAACCCGTCGCGCGGGGCGACCACGCCCATGTTGCCGGCCGCCGCCTCGGTGATGACGGCGGCGATGTGCTGCCCCTGCGCGGCGAACGCCTCCTCGACGGCGGCGACGTCGTTGTACGGCAGCACGATGGTCTCGCCCGCCGCCGCGCCGGTGACGCCGGGCGAGTCGGGCAGGCCGAGGGTGGCCACGCCGGAGCCGGCGGCGGCGAGCAGCGCGTCGACGTGCCCGTGGTAGCAGCCGGCGAACTTGATGATCTTGGAGCGGCCGGTGTGGCCCCGGGCCAGCCGGATCGCCGACATGGTGGCCTCGGTGCCCGAGTTGACCAGGCGGACCTGCTCGACCGGGGTCCGGTCGACGATCTCGGCGGCCAGCTCGACCTCGCCGGGGGTCGGGGTGCCGAAGCTGGTGCCCCGGGCGGCGGCGGCCTGGACGGCGTCGACCACCTCGGGGTGGGCGTGCCCGAGCAGCAGCGGGCCCCAGGAGCAGACCAGGTCGACGTAGCGCCGGCCGTCCGCGTCGTAGAGCCAGGGGCCCTCCCCCCGGACCATGAAGCGCGGCGTCCCGCCGACGGCCTGGAACGCGCGCACGGGCGAGTTGACCCCGCCCGGCACGATGGCGCGGGCGCGGTCGAACAGGGCCTCTGAGGCCGGCGCGTCGGCCGGGTAGCGGCCGGATCCGGCGGAAAAGTCATCGGTCACGATGCGGCCATTGTGTCAGCGCCGGACGGCGAATCGGCAGCCACCCCTGATCGGGGTTACCGGGCTCACCCCGGCGATGGGGCTCGACGGGGGGCTGGGACGGTCGCTGCGGCGGGCCCCGCCGCGCCTGGTCGCCTCAACGGGCCGGGTGAGCGGGATCGCGCTAGGCTGACCGGGTGGATCGTGCCGAACTGTCCATCACGGTACACCGGACGGGCGATGAAGCCGTGCTTCGCCTCGCCGGTGAGATCGACATGCTCACGGCCGCCCAGCTCTCGACCGCCGTCAACGAGGCGCTGGCCGACCCGCCGCCGCGCATCGTCCTCGACCTGAGCGGCGTCACCTTCTGCGACTCGCAGGGCCTGGGCACCCTGGTCGTCCTGAGCCGCAAGGCCAGCCACGCGCAGAGCCTGCTGGTCCTGACCAACGTCGGCGACTTCCTGCTGCGCGTCCTGGACATCACGGGCCTGCGCTCGGCCCTGATGATCCGCAACGGCGCGGCCGCCGACTGACCCGGGCACCGGCCGGGCTGATCGCGTCAGCTCGCCGGCCGGGCCGCGTCACTCGGCGGCTGGTCGCGTCAGCTCGGCGGCCGGGTCGCGTCAGCTCGGCGGCCGGGTCGCGTCAGCTCGGCGGCCGGGTCGCGTCAGCTCGGCAGGTCGCGGCGGCGGAACGCCAGCAGACCCGCCGCCGACAGGGCCGCCGCGACGGCGGTGAGCGTCAGCAGCGGCGTCCGGGGCACGGGCCCGCCCAGCACCTGCGGGGTGTGGGTGAACGGCGACAGGTCCAGCAGCCACTGGCTCAGCTCCAGCACCGCGCCGAGCTGGCCGAGCAGCAGGCAGGCCGCGAGCGTCGCCCAGGCCACCCCGACGCTGACGCGCGGCAGCAGGCCGAACAGCAGCACCGCCACGCCGACCAGCACCCACACCGCCGGCACGTGGGCCAGCGCCGCCCCGGTCAGCCGGGGCACCCGCCCGGCGACGTCGCCGGTGCTGAGGCCGTACGCCAGGCCCGTCGCCAGGCCCGTGACGACCAGCACGACCGCCGGGCCGAGCAGGGCGAAGGCGAGGTGGCCGAGCAGCCAGCGGGGCCGGCTGACCCCGGTGGCGAGCACCGGCTCGGCCCGCTGGGCGGTCTCCTCGGCCCGCATCCGCAGCGCGGCCTGGATGCCGTAGCCGGCGGCGGCGAGGGCGGTGATGCTCAGGGTCGCCCCGAGGTACGCCTCCGCGACCGACGCGCTGCCGCCCAGCCGCTCCATCAGCCGGGCGACGGCCTCGTTGCCGTCCACCGCGCCCCCCGCCGCCTCCGCCGCGCCGCCGAGCACCGCGCCCAGCCCCGCCGCGCCCACGGTCCAGCCGATCAGGGCGACCCGGTTGAGCCGCCAGGCCAACCCCAGCGGGCCGGCGAGGGCGGCACCGGCGGTGGCCGGGCCGAGCCGCTGCGGCAGCACGCCAGCGCCGAGGTCCCGCCGGGCGGCCAGCCGCGACGCCAGCGCACCGACCAGGGCGGTCAGCCCGGCCAGCACCGCCAGGGGCCACCACCGCTCGGCGGTGTAGGGGTGGGTGCGCTGGGCCAGGCCCAGCGGGGAGAGCCGGCTCAGCCACTCCACCCCGCCGGCGTCCCCGGCGAGCCGGACCAGGTAGGCCACGCCGAGGACCGCGAGGCCCAGCCCCCGTGCGGCGCCCGCGCTCTCGGTGAGCTGCGCGGCGAGCGCGCCGACGGTGGCGAAGAACATCCCGGCGAGGGTCACCGACAGCCCGAACGCCACCGAGCCGGCGGCCGGCAGGTCGGTGGCGACCAGGCCACCGGCGACGAGCAGCCCGAGCAGCAGGTCCGCCGCGTACGTGACGAGCAGCGCGGCGGCCAGCGGCGCGGCCCGGCCGAGGACGGTGGCGCCGAGCAGCTCCCGCCGGCCCGCCTCCTCCTCGGTGCGGGTGTGCCGGACGACGACGAGCAGGCTGATCAGGCCCACGATCAGGTGCAGCAGCCCGGCCCGCTGGGCGGCGAGCGCGCCGACGCTGTCGCCGTACGCGGGGCCGAGCAGCGCCTCGACCGACGGGTTGCCGGCGGTGGTGGCCAGGTATTCGGCGCGCTGGGCGGCGGTCGGGTACAGCTCGGCGTAGGTCGCCGCGTAGCTGGCGGGGAGGGCGGCGATCACCAGCACCCAGATCGGCAGCAGGACGCGGTCGCGCCGCAGGATCAGCCGGGCCAGGTGCCGGGTGCCGGTGAGCGGCCCGCCCCGCCCGGCGGCTGCACGGCTCGGCGCGCCGCCCGGTGCGGCGACTGCGCGGCTCATCGCGCCGCCCCGGCCGGGGCGGCGTCGGGCGCGGCCGTGCCGTAGTGCCGCAGGAACAGCTCCTCCAGCGTGGGCGGCCGGCTGACCAGGCTGCGTACGCCGATCTCGGTGAGCCGGCGCAGCGCGGCGTCGAGGGCCGGGGTGTCCACGTCGAAGCGGACGCGGTCGCCGTCGACCCGCAGGTCGTGCACGCCGGGCAGCCCGGCCAGCCCGTGCGGCGGCCCGGCCAGCTCGGCGTCGACGCTGGTGCGTTGGAGGTGGCGCAGCTCGCTCAGGGTGCCGGCCTCCGCGGCCCGGCCGGCGCGGATGATCGTCACCCGGTCGCAGAGGGCCTCGACCTCGCCGAGGATGTGGCTGGAGAGCAGGACGGTGCGGCCGTCGGCGCGGGCCCGGCGGACCCAGTGCTGGAAGACCTCCTCCATCAGCGGGTCGAGCCCGGAGGTGGGCTCGTCGAGGATCAGCAGCTCCGCGTCGGAGGCGAGGGCGGCGACCAGGCCGACCTTCTGCCGGTTGCCCTTGGAGTAGGCCCGGCCCTTCTTGCGCGGGTCCAGCTCGAAGGCGGCGAGCAGCTCGTCGCGGCGGGCGCGGTCGAGGCCGCCGCGCATCCGGCCGAGCAGGTCGATCACCTCGCCGCCGGTCAGGTTGGGCCACAGCGTCACGTCGCCGGGCACGTACGCGAGCCGGCGGTGCAGGGCGACGGCGTCGCGCCAGGGGTCGCCGCCGAGCAGCCGGACGGTTCCCGCGTCGGCGCGGAGCAGGCCGAGCAGCACCCGGATGGCGGTGGACTTGCCGGCCCCGTTGGGGCCCAGGAACCCGTGCACCTCGCCCGCGCGGACGGTCAGGTCGAGCCCGTCGAGCGCCCTGGTCCGGCCGAAGGTCTTCACCAGGCCGGAGATCTCTATCGGAGTTTCCACGATTCCGAAGCTACAGTGATTTCAGAAAGTTGTGAAGCATGTGGAACCTGAGGCACGATCTGATACCCGACTGCCAAGGAGAACCCGATGAGCGCCGCCGATCCGCCCCGCCGCAACGAGGAGGCGGTCCACCACTTCGTCGAACGGATGGCCATGGCCTTCGCGGAGGTCGGCTTCCCCCGGATGGCGGCCCGGGTGCTGTTCACGGTCATGAGCGCGGACGACCCGCTGACCGCCGCCGAGATCGGCGAGCGGCTCGGCGTCAGCGCGGCGGCCGTCTCCGGCGCGGTCCGCTACCTGACCCAGTTCGGCATGCTGGTCCGCGAGCCGGTGAAGGGCTCCCGCCGCGACCGCTACCGGCTGCCCGACAACCCCTGGTACGAGGGGACCCTCACCAAGACCGGGATCTACAAGAACCTCATCGACCTCGCCGACGGCGGGGTCGACGCCCTGAACGGACGCGGCACCGTGGCCGGCGAGCGGGTCTCCGAGATGCGCGACTTCTTCGTCTTCGTCCAGGAGGAGATCGACGCGCTGGGCGAGCGCTGGCGGGCCCGGCGCGCCGCCACCGGGCACGACGGGCACCCGGCCGGCCGCTGACCGCCCCGCCGGCCGCCACTCCACCGGCCACCGCGCCTGCCGACCGCCCCTCCGCCGGCCACCGCCCCACCGGTCGACGCGGCCGGCCCGGTGTCACGCGTTCCAGCGGCTCCGGTGCCGCGCGATCCAGAGGACTCCGGTGCCGCGCGGTCTAGAGGCTGTTGCCCCAGCGGGCCTGTTCGAGGAGCTCCACGGCGCGGGCGCGGCCGTCCGGCGCGTCGCCGCGCAGCAGCGCCGTGGCCTCGTCGACCGCGTCGGTGAGCGCCCGCCACTGCGTCTCGCGTTCGCGGACCAGGTCGGACTGCGCCGCCAACTGCCGGGTCTTCACCCACAGCTCCACGAAGACCGACACCTTGGCCCGCAGCACCCACGGGTCGAAGGGCTTGGTCAGGTAGTCCACCGCGCCCACCGCGTACCCGCGCAGGGCGAGCTGGGCGTCCTTGTCGGCGGCGGTGAGGAAGATGATCGGCACGTGCCGGGTGCGTTCCCGCCGCTTGATGTGGCTGGCGGTCTCGAAGCCGTCCATGTCGGGCATCTGCGCGTCCAGCAGGATGACCGCGAAGTCGTCCACCAGCAACTGCTTGAGCGCCGCCTCGCCGCTCTCCACCGCCACCGACTGCACGGGCAGTCCCTGGAGGATCGCCTCCAGGGCCATCAGGTTCTCCCGCCGGTCGTCGACCAGCAGCGCCTTGGCCGTCTGAATCACGAACTCTCCTCGCCTCGGCTGCCGCTCGCCCAGGACGACATCAGCTCGATCAGCTCGTCCAGGTCGACCGGTTTGGTGATGTAGTCGCTGCCTCCCGCCGCGAGCGCGGACTCGCGGTCCCCCGGCATCGCCTTCGCGGTCAGGAAGACGATCGGGAGGTCGGCGAAGTGGTGGTTGCGGCGGATCTGCCGGGTCGTCTCGTAGCCGTCCTGGTCGGGCATCATCGCGTCCATCAGCACGATGTCCACCTCCGGATGCTCGGCCAGCAGGCGGACCCCGTCCGCCCCGTTGTCCGAGTACAACACGGTCATACCGTGCAACTCCAATGCGCTGGTCAGAGCGAAGACATTTCGCACATCGTCGTCGATGATCAGCACGGTCACGCCCTCCAGCCGGCGGGTCCCCGGCGTGTCGGCCGGCTCCGGAAGCTCCAGCGGGGGCATGAGCAGCGACGACGGCAGGCCCGCCCGGGCCGGCGAGGGCGGCGCGGGCGCGACCACCGCGTCCGGCGCCAGCACCTCCGGCACGTAGAGGGTGAACGTCGAACCCTCCCCGGGCGCCGAGCTGACCGTGATCGAGCCGCCGAGCAGGCGGGCCAGGTCCCGGCTGATCGACAGGCCCAGCCCCGTCCCGCCGTAGCGGCGGCTGGTCGTGCCGTCCGCCTGCTGGAACGCCTCGAAGATCAGCGACAGCTTGTCGTCCGAGATGCCGATGCCCGTGTCGATCACCGTGAAGGCGATCACCTGACGGGCGTTGGTCAGCGCCGGCACGTCGAACACGACGTTCTCGGGGGCCGGGGCGATGCGCAGCGTCACCGCGCCGTTGTCGGTGAACTTCACCGCGTTGGAGAGCAGGTTGCGCAGGATCTGCTGCAACCGCTGCGCGTCGGTGACCAGCGCCGGGGGCAGCTCCTTGGCCAGCCGCACCTGGAAGTCGAGGCCCTTCTCCTCCGCCTGCGGGGCGAACGCCTGCTCGACGTACCCCCGGATCTCGGCGAACTGGACCTCCGTCGGCTCGACGTCCATCCGGCCCGCCTCGATCTTCGACAGGTCGAGGATGTCGTCGATCAGGCGCAGCAGGTCCGAGCCGGAGCCGTGGATCGTCCGGGCGAACTCGATCTGCTTCGGGGTGAGGTTCTGCTCCGAGTTCTCCACCAGCAGCCGCGCGAGCAGCAGCAGCGAGTTCAGCGGCGTACGCAGCTCGTGGCTCATGTTGGCCAGGAACTCCGACTTGTACGCCGACGCCCGGGTGAGCTGCTGCGCCTTGTCCTCCAGGCCCAGCCGGGCCAGCTCGATCTCCCGGTTCTGGGTCTCGATGTTGGCCTTCTGCTCCGACAGGAGCTGGGCCTTGTCCTCCAGCTCGGCGTTGGTGCGCTGCAACTCGGCCGACTGCTCCTGGAGCTCGTGGGCCAGCCGCTGCGACTGCGCCAGCAGCTCCTCGGTGCGCCGGTTGGCCTGGATGGTGTTGACCGCCACGCCGATGGTCAGCACCAGCCGTTCCAGGAACGCCAGGTGCAGGTCGGGGAAGGCCGCCACACCGGCGAACTCGATCACGCCGAGCAGCTCGCCCTCGAACAGGACGGGGAGCACCACCAGGTCGGCCGGCGGGGTGTTGGCCAGCCCGGAACGCAGGGTGAGCCGGCCGTCCGGCGAGGCGCTCACCCGGATCGTCCGCCGGGAGAGGGCGGCCTGCCCGACCAGTCCCTCGCCCGGCCCGAACGTGACGTCGTGCCCCCGCGCCACGTACCCGTACGAGGCGGTCAGCCGCAGCCGCATGCTGCCGTCGGAGGTGTCCGCCAGGAAGAACGCGCCGAGCTGCGCGTCGACCAGCGGGGTCACCTCCATCATGATCATCCGGCAGACCTCGCCGAGATCGCGCTGCCCCTGGAGCAGGCCGCCGATGCGGGCCAGGTTGGAGTCCAGCCAGCCCTGCTCGGCGTTCTTCTTCGTCGTCTCCCGGAGGGTGACGATCATCTGGTTGATGTTGTCCTTCAGGTCGGCGACCTCGCCCTGCGCCTCGACCGCGATCCGCTGGGTCAGGTCGCCCCGGGTCACCGACGTCGACACCTGGGCGATGGCCCGGAGCTGGGTGGTGAGCGTCGAGGCGAGCTGGTTGACGTTCTCCGTCAGGTCCCGCCACGTGCCGGAGACGCCCTTCACCTGGGCCTGCGCGCCCAGCTTGCCCTCGATGCCGACCTCGCGGCCCACCCGGGTCACCTCGTCGGCGAACGACCGGAGCTGGTCCACCATCGTGTTGACGGTGTTCTTCAGCTCCAGGATCTCGCCCTGCGCGTCCACCGTGATCTTCTGGCTCAGGTCGCCCTTCGCCACCGCCGTGGTCACCGAGGCGATGTTGCGCACCTGCGACGTCAGGTTCGACCCCATCGAGTTCACGTTGTCCGTGAGGTCCCGCCACGTGCCGGAGACGCCCTTCACCTGCGCCTGACCGCCCAGCTTGCCCTCGGTGCCCACCTCACGCGCCACCCGCGTCACCTCGTCGGCGAACGAACTGAGCTGGTCCACCATCGTGTTCACCGTCGACTTCAGCTCCAGGATCTCACCCCGGGCATCCACCGTGATCTTCTGCGACAGGTCACCCTTCGCCACCGCCGTGGAGACCTGGGCGATGTTGCGCACCTGGGCGGTGAGGTTCGACGCCATCGAGTTGACGTTGTCGGTCAGGTCGCGCCAGGTGCCCGCGACGCCGCGCACCTGGGCCTGACCGCCCAGCTTGCCCTCGGTGCCCACCTCACGCGCCACCCGCGTCACCTCGTCGGCGAACGAACTGAGCTGGTCCACCATCGTGTTCACCGTCGACTTCAGCTCCAGGATCTCACCCCGGGCATCCACCGTGATCTTCTGCGACAGGTCACCCTTCGCCACCGCCGTGGTCACCGAGGCGATGTTGCGCACCTGCGACGTCAGGTTCGACGCCATCGAGTTCACGTTGTCCGTGAGGTCGCGCCACGTACCCAGAACGCCCTTGACCTGGGCCTGACCGCCCAGCTTGCCCTCGGTGCCCACCTCACGCGCGACGCGCGTCACCTCGTCGGCGAACGAGCTGAGCTGGTCCACCATCGTGTTGACGGTGTTCTTCAGCTCCAGGATCTCGCCCTGCGCGTCCACCGTGATCTTCTGGCTCAGGTCGCCCTTCGCCACCGCCGTCGAGACCTGCGAGATGTTGCGGACCTGGCTGGTCAGATTGCCGGCGAGCTGGTTGACGTTCTCGGTGAGGTCGCGCCAGGTGCCGGAGACCCCGCGCACCTGGGCCTGCCCGCCCAGCTTGCCCTCGATACCCACCTCACGCGCCACCCGCGTCACCTCGTCGGCGAACGAACTGAGCTGGTCCACCATCGTGTTCACGGTGTCCTTCAGCTCCAGGATCTCGCCCTGGGCGGCGACGGTGATCTTCTGCGACAGGTCGCCCCGGGCGACGGCCGTCGAGACCTGGGCGATGTTGCGCACCTGCGCGGTCAGGTTCGACGCCATCGAGTTGACGCTGTCGGTCAGGTCCTTCCAGGTGCCGGCGACGTTCGGCACGTCGGCCTGGCCGCCGAGTTTGCCCTCCGTGCCCACCTCGCGCGCCACCCGGGTCACCTGCTCGGCGAAGAGGCGCAGCGTGTCGGTGAGCGAGTTCATCGTGTCGGCCAGCTCGGCGACCTCGCCGCGCGCCCCGACCGTGATCTTCTGCGACAGGTCGCCCTTCGCCACGGCCGTCGCCACCTGGGAGATCGACCGCACCTGGCCGGTCAGGTTCCACGCCATGGTGTTCACCGAGTCGGTGAGGTCCTTCCAGGTGCCGGCCACGCCGCGCACGTCGGCCTGGCCGCCGAGCTTGCCCTCGGTGCCCACCTCCCGGGCCACCCGGGTCACCTCGTTGGAGAACGACGAGAGCTGGTCGACCATCGTGTTGACCGTGCGGCCGATCCGCAGGTACTCGCCCCGCAGCGGGCGGCCGTCGATCTCCAACGCCATGTGCTGGGAGAGGTCGCCGTCGGCCACCGCCACGATCACCCGGGCGATCTCGGTGGTCGGCCGGCCCAGGCCGTCGATCAGCGAGTTGACCGCCCGCTGGTCCTCCGCCCAGGAGCCCTCCAGCCCCTCCTCCTCCAGGCGCTCGTTGAGCCGGCCGTCGCGGCCGACGACCCGGCTGATCCGCAGCAGGTCGCGGTGCTGCCGCTCCTGGAGCGCCACCACCTCGTTGAACGCGTCCGCCACCTCGCCGGCCGCGCCCGCCCGGGGGCGCAGCCGCACCTTCAGGTCGCCACCGCGCACGCGCCGCAGCGCCTCTGCCAGTTCGCCGAGCAGCGCGGCCTGGTCCGGCGCGGACGGGTCCGCGGCTACCTGGTGTTTCGCCGTGGTCATCGCATTCCTCGCTGAGTTCCGGGGGCCGCCGGCGCCCGTCGAACGCACCGGCCGTTCCCTCATTGTGCCCGGCTGGGCTCCCCGGACGCGCCGCCCGCCGGCCCGCCACGCCCGGCGACGCCGCCGTCGCCGGGCCGCGGCCCGTCCGGCGCGACGGCCCCGAGTGCCGGATCAGCTTGGCGCGGGGCCCGGCGGCGGTGGAGGATACGGAGGTGTCAGCGGAGGCGGGGCCGGCGGCGTTCGACGGTCCGGACGAGCGCGTCCGGCGGGTCCGGCTGCCCGCGGACCGGCGCACACCGGCCGCCGCCCGCGCCCTGGTCCGCTCCGTGCTCGCCGCCGCGCGCCTCGACGACCTGCTCAACGAGGCTCTGCTGCTCACCACCGAGCTGACCACCAACGCCGTCGAACACGCCCGCACCGAGCTGGACATCGAGGTCGTCGGCGACGACGTCGGCCTCACCGTGACGGTCTCCGACTTCGCCGCCGGGTCCGTCGACGAGCTGACCATCGGCGTACGCAACGACACCTCGGAGATCAACGAGGTGTCCGAGCGGGGCCGGGGGCTGCTGCTGGTGGACCACTTCGCCAGCCGGTGGGGCACGACCTACCTGCCCACCGGCAAGGGGGTGTGGTTCCGGCTGGACCGGGCCGGCGTCGCCGACGGGCAGCGGGTCGCCGCCGGCCCCCAGGCCGGCGCCGCCGGGGGCACGCCGACGTCGGCCGGCGGCGCGGAGCACGCGGGGCCCAGCGCCGGGGCGATGAGCGAGCTGATGCAGACCGCCCCCGACCAGTACGCCGACGACCCGCTGCCCGACTTCGCCACCGACCTGCTCACCCGGCTCGCCGAGATGGTCGGCGCGGCCGGCGGACTCGTCCGACTCGACCGGGGCGACGGGCTGGGCCGGCAGGTGCTGGCCCGCTACGGTCGCACCCCCCGCACCGGCAACGAGCTGCTGCGGGTGCCGCTGGCGGTGCACCGGCCGTACTCCGGGGAGCTGGAGCTGGACGCGGCCCCCTCGACGTACGCGAGGCCGCTCGCCGTGCTGACCGCCGAGCGGCTCTCGCTGCACCTGGAGAACGACCGGCTGCGCCGGGCCGACGTGCGGCGACAGGCCTGGCTGACGTTCCTGGCCGAGGCGGGCGAGCTGCTCGCCCAGTCCCTCGACGTCGAGCTGACGATGGTGCTGATCCCGCAGCTCGTCGTGCCCCGGCTCGGCCAGTGGTGCGCGGTGCACACGGCCGACGAGTGGGGCCGGCTGCGGCTCGCGGCGGCCACCCACGCCGACGAGTCGGTGCTGCCGCAACTGCACAAGGTGCTCCGCGAGACGGGGACGGACTCGGTGCAGTCCCGGCTGCGGGAGGCGTCCCGGATCGGGTCGCAGGTGCCGCTGGGCGGGCCGATGGAGGGCTTCGCCGTCCCGCTGGTGGCGCGCGGGCAGCGGCTCGGCACCCTGGCGGTGGGCCGCCACCAGCGGCACCGGCACGACCCCGACGAGGTGGCCGTGCTGGAGGACGTGGCCCGGCGGGCGGCCCTGGCCATCGAAAACGCCCGGATCCACGCCGAGCGGCGGCGGGTGGCGCAGACGCTCCAGCGGTCGCTGCTGCCGCCGGTCCTGCCGGTCGTCGACGGCATCGGCTTCGCCGCGGAGTACGTGCCGACCGGCGACGACGCCGAGGTGGGTGGCGACTTCTACGACGTGCTCCCCCTGCCCGACGGGCGCTGGCTCGTGGTGGTCGGCGACGTGTCCGGCAAGGGGGTCGAGGCGGCGGCCGTCACCGGGCTGGTCCGCGACGTCATCCGGGTGCTGGTCAGCGACGGCAAGCCGCTGCCGGAGGCGCTGGGCCGGCTCAACAACACGCTGGTCGAGCGGGGCGGCGGGCGCTACTGCACGCTGGCGCTGGCGGCCGTCGGGCCGGGCGAGGGCGACCAGCTCGACGTGTCCCTGCACCTGGCCGGCCACGACCGCCCGGTGCTGCTGCGGGCCGGCGACGGGGCCGCGTTCGTCGGGGCCGGCGGCACCGCGCTCGGCCTGCTCGACGCGATCGCCTCCCCGGCCACCGAGCTGACCCTGGCCCCCGGCGACTCGCTGATCTTCTACACCGACGGGGTGACCGAGCGTCGGCGCGGCCGGGAGCTGTTCGGCACGGAGCGGCTGCGGGAGTCCGCCGCGCCGCTGGCCGGCTACTCGGCCGACGTGGTGGCCGCCCGGCTGCGGACGACGGCGATCGGGTTCTCGGCCGAGACGCCCCGCGACGACATCGCGATCCTGGTGCTGCGCAACGACCGTCGCTGACGCCCGGCCCTGGCGCGGACCTGCGCCGGGGTCCACGCGGGGGCGGGCCTCCGCGGGACGAGTCCGCGCCGAGCGGGCCTGCGCCGGGCGGGCCGCGCCGGACGGGGCCGCGCCACAATGTCGGCGACATGAGGGTATCCCGGCCCCGGGGATACCGCGATGTCGCCGACATTGCGAGCCGCCCCCACGCCCGGCCGCCCCGGCGAGCCTGCGCGGGCCGGTCAGAGGCCGCCGGGGAGACGGCCCGGGGCCAGGCGCTGGTGCGGGTCCAGGTATTCCTTCGCCGCCCGCAGCCGGGGCAGCGAGGCCAGCTCGCCCCACAGGTCGACAGCCTCCCGCACCGGCGGCGGCGCGGCGACCACCACGCACCGGCCCCGCCGGGCGAGCAGGACGGCCCGCACCCCGGCGACGATGGACGCCACCCGCTCGGCGGGCAGGGTGCCGGGCAGGCCGGCGTGCAGCACCCCCTGCCCGGCGGAGCCCCGCACCGGCACCGGGCCGCCGGCCGCGTCGCGCAGCGCGTAGACGGCCGCGTGCAGATCGCTGACCGGCACCTCGATGCGCAGCGCGGTCTCGCCGGGACCGAACGGATAACGCCGCCACCACTGCGGCGCCGAGCTTTCGATCTTGGCCTCCCCGCCCAGCAGGCCGCGCAGGCCGTCGGCGCGTTCGGCGACGTCGGCGGGACCGCCCTCCAGCAGCACGGTCAGGCTGCCCGCCCCGGCCGGGGTCACCGTGCGCCGGAACATGGCGGGGTGGCGGGCCCTGGCCAGGGCCTCCGGGGAGTCGGGGTGCAGCGGCGGGCGCACCCGGTTGGCCCGGGCCGGCAGGTCCAGCTCCACGGCCGCCGGGTCGAGCCGGGCGGCGAGCACCTCCCGGACCAGGTCGTCGACCTCCAGTGGGCTCCACACCGGGCGGGTGACCCAGGCCTGGCTGGCCGGCACCGGCTGTACCCGCAGGGTGGCCGAGACGAGCACGCCGAGGCCGCCCTGCGACCCGCACAGCAGCCGGGCCAACTCCAGGCCGGGCGCGCCGCCGCCGGCACTGATCAGCTCGCCGGCCGCGTCCAGGTAGCGCAGGCCGACCAGTTGGTCGCAGGGACCGCCGTGGCGGTGCCGCAGCGGGCCGGACTCGTCGGTGGCCAGCACCCCGCCGACGGTGGCCCCGGGCGAGGGCGCGTCGAGGGCCAGCCGCAGCCCCGCCCGCTCCAGGGCGGCCTGGGCGGCCCGCAGCGGGGTGCCCGCGCCGATCTCGGCCACGCCGCCGTCGACCGGCCGGTGGCAGATGCCGGCCAGCCGCCCGGTGTCGAGCATGATGTCGACGTGCGCGGGGGCGACCCCCCAGTCGATCTTCGTGCCGGCGCCCCGGGGCACCACCGTCAGGTCGTGGGCGGCGGCCAGCCGCAGCACCTCGGCCGCGGCCTGCGGGGCGCCGGGCACGGCCACCCACCGGGCCTGCGCGCCGGCCACCTCGTCGGCCGCCCCCGCGAACCGCGCGAAGGGCGGGCCACAGATCTCCGCCAGCCGACGGGTGATGCCCACTGCCCCGGACCGATCGATGGACCCCGCTGCTGCCGCCATGGCCGCAATCGTACATGTGTTCGAACAGTCGGTCGTGCCGCCGGGCCGGCGTCGGGCGTCGATCTCGCCGGGCGGGTGCCGGCGTCCCGACGGACGGTAACCTGACCGGCGTGACCACCGAGACTCCCGTGCCCGTCGCCAAGCGGGTCCCCAGCGAGCGCACCCACCACGGCGACACCGTCGTCGACGAGTACGCCTGGCTGGCCGCCAAGGACGACCCGGAGACGATCGCCCACCTGACGGCGGAGAACGCGCACACCGAGGCGCGCACCGCGCACCTGGCGGAGCTGCGGGCCGCCCTGTTCGAGGAGACGCGCCGGCGCACCCAGGAGACCGACCTGTCGGTGCCGGCCCGCAAGGGCGACCACTGGTACTACACGCGCACGGTCGAGGGCCAGCAGTACGGCGTGCACTGCCGCCGCGCGGTGCGCGACGGCGAGACCGACCCGCCGGTCAGCGTGGACGGCGCGCCGCTCGACGGCGAGGAGGTGCTGCTCGACGGCAACCTGCTCGCCGAGGGGCACGACTTCTTCTCCCTCGGCGCGTTCGACGTGAGCCCCGACGGGCGCTGGCTGGCCTACTCGACGGACTTCAGCGGCGACGAGCGGTTCACGCTGCGGGTCAAGGACCTGACCACCGGCGAGGTGCTGGCCGACGAGGTGCCGGGCACGTTCTACGGCACGGCCTGGTCCGCCGATGCCTCGGTGCTGTTCTACGTCACCGTCGACGACGCCTGGCGGCCCCACCGGGTGTGGCGGCACCGGATCGGCACCCCGTCCACCGAGGACGTGGTGGTCCACCAGGAGGACGACGAGCGGTTCTGGGTCGGCGTCGAGCTGACCCGGTCGGAGAAGTTCGTCCTGATCGACATCCACAGCAAGATCACCAGCGAGGTGCTGGTCATCCCCGCCGGCAACCCCACCGGCGAGCCGGCGTCCGTCGCGCCCCGACGGCAGGGCGTGGAATACAGCGTCGAGCACCACGGGCACCGCTTCCTGATCCTGCACAACGACGACGCCGAGGACTTCGCGCTCGCGTACACCTCGGCGGACGCGCCCGGCGACTGGGTGCCGCTGATCCCGCACACCCCCGGCACCCGGCTGGAGTCGGTCGACGCGTTCGCCGACCACCTGGTCGTGTCGCTGCGCACCAACGGGCTGACCGGGCTGCGGGTGCTGCCGGTCGGCGGCGGCGACGGTCACGACATCGACTTCCCCGAGCCGCTCTACAGCGTCGGGCTGGACAGCAACCCGGAGTACCGCACCCGGCAGGTCCGGCTGCGCTACGCCTCGCTGGTCGCTCCCGAGTCGGTGTACGACTACGACCTGGTCACCCGGGAGCTGACCCTGCGCCGCCGCAAGCCGGTCCTGCCCGGCCCGGACGGCCGCGAGTACGACCCGGCCGACTACGAGCAGCACCGGGACTGGGCGCTCGCCGACGACGGCACGCGCGTGCCGATCTCGCTGGTCTGCCGGGCCGGCACCCCCCGCGACGGCTCGGCCGGCTGCGTCATCTACGGCTACGGCTCGTACGAGGCGAGCATGGACCCGTGGTTCTCCGTCGCCCGGCTCTCCCTGCTGGACCGGGGCGTGGTCTTCGCCGTCGCGCACGTGCGGGGCGGCGGCGAGCTGGGCCGGCGCTGGTACGACCAGGGCAAGATGCTGGCCAAGAAGAACACGTTCACCGACTTCGTGGCCTGCGCCCGGCACCTGGTCAAGTCGGGCTGGACGTCGGCCGACCGGCTGGTGGCCCGGGGCGCGTCGGCCGGCGGCCTGCTGATGGGCGCGGTGGCCAACCTCGCGCCGGACGCGTTCGCGGGCATCGTCGCGCAGGTGCCCTTCGTGGACCCGCTCACCTCGATCCTCGACCCGTCGCTGCCGCTGACCGTCACCGAGTGGGAGGAGTGGGGCAACCCCCTCGACGACCCGGAGGTGTACGCGTACATGAAGTCGTACGCGCCGTACGAGAACGTGGCGGCGGTGGACTACCCGGCGATCCTCGCGGTGACCAGCCTCAACGACACCCGGGTGCTCTACCACGAGCCGGCCAAGTGGATCGCCCGGCTGCGGGCGGTCGCCCCGCAGGGCGACTACCTGCTCAAGACGGAGATGGGCGCCGGGCACGGCGGCCCCAGCGGCCGGTACGACTCGTGGCGCGAGGAGGCGTTCGTCAACGCCTGGATCCTCGACCGCCTGGGCGCCGCGTAAGGAAGGGCCCCCTGTTAACGCATCCGGTCGAGAAGGGCACCCTTCTCACCACTGGTCACGCGGTGGTGAGAAGGGCGGCCAGCACCTGCGGGTCGGCGTTGCCGCCGGTGATCACCGCGGCCGTACGCCCCGGCGGCAGCTCGTCCGCGCGGAACAGCCGGGCGGCCGTGGCCACCGCGCCGCTGGGCTCGACGACCAGCCGGGCCTCGCGGATCAGGCGACCGGCGGCCGCCCGGATCTCCTCCTCGGTCACCGTGACGATGCCGTCGAGGCGGTCCCGCAGGTGGGCCAGCGTCAGCTCCGACAGGTTGGTACGCAGCCCGTCCGCGCAGGTGCGGTAGGCCAGCTCCACGTCCCAGGTGACCACCCGCCCGGCGGCGAGCGACTCCCGCGCGTCGGCGGCGAGCAGCGGCTCGACGCCGTACACGGCGGTCGACGGGCGCAGCGCCTTCACCGCCGTGGCGACCCCGGAGGCGAGGCCACCCCCGCCGACGGGCACCAGCACCACGTCGACGTCGGGCAGGTCGGCGACGATCTCCGCCCCGACGGTGCCCTGGCCGGCGATGATCCGCCGGTCGTCGAACGGCGGCACCAGGGTCGCCCCCGTCTCGGCGACGATCCGCTGGGCCTCCGCCAGCCGCCGGGCCGGCGGGACGAGCAGCACCTCCGCCCCGAACGCCCGCATCCGGGCGACCTTCACCTCCGGCGCGCCCTCGGGCACCACCACCGTGCACGGCACGCCGGCGGCCCGCGCCGCGTACGCGAGGGCCTGGCCGTGGTTGCCGGACGAGTGGGTGACCACCCCCCGGGCCCGCGCGTCGGGGTCGAGCCGGGCGACCGCGTGGGTGGCCCCGCGCAGCTTGAACGACCCGACCGGTTGCAGGCTCTCCGGTTTCAGCCACAGCCCGTCGTCCCACGGCGCGGCCAGCAGCGGCGTGCGCAGGACGGTCGGCGCGATGTCGGCGGCGGCGGCCCGGATGTCGTCGAGCGTCACGAGGTCCACGGCCCCATCCTGCCCTGCCGAGGGTGGGGGTCAGTTCGGGGACCAGTTGGGGTCGCGGCCCATCCGGGCTACGGCACGCTCCAGGTCGGTGGCGTTCGGCGGGGCGGTGACCGGGGCGGCGAAGGCACCCTGCTGCTGGCCCATCTCGCCCATCCGGTCCATGAACGCGTCAAGCGTGGCGATCACGGCCGGCGCGGCCTCGTACGGCTGGCCGGTGGCCCGCGCCAGGTCCCACGCGTGCACGGTCAGGTCGATCAGCGCCATGTCGCCGATGGTCTCCTGCGGCAGGCCCATCCCCGGCGACACGCCCTCCAGCGCGGCCGGATCGGCCCACGCCGCCACCAGCCGCTCCGTCTCGGCGGCGAACCGGTCCCGCCAGCCGTCGGTGAGCAGGTCGGTCTTGTCGGCCCAGTCCGCCGACTGCCGGGCGGCCATCGCCTGGAAGTTGACCACCACCTGAAAGAGATGCCCGAGCAGGTCCCGCACGGTGTAGTCCGCGCACGGGGTCGGCAGGTCGAACTGGTCGTCGGAGATCGCCCGGACCACCGCCACGGCGCGTGGCGCGGCATCCGCCAGCAGTTCACTAGTCTTCGTGGTCATAGGGGCAGCGTATGCAGCCCGGGAGGGCAAGCTTGAAGAAATGCGACAGCGGCCCGCGCGCCGACAACCGGGGCATCCTCGACCCCGCGCGGCTGCGGCGCGAGGTCCGCTTCCGCCGCCGGCTGCCCGCCGCCGCCCTGCTCCCGTACGTCGAGCACTACTGGCTGATCGACTGGGACCTCGATGAGCCGTTCGAGCAGCGGGTGCTCCCGCACCCGGCGGTCAACCTCGTCTTCCGCCGCGACCCGGCGGACGGTCCGGCTTCCGGGTCCGCCGAGGTGGCCGGCGTCGGGCGGGGGCTGTTCCGGATCACCCTCGCCGGCACCGGCCGGGTCAGCGGCGTGCAGTTCCGCCCCGGCGGGTTCCGCCCGTTCTGGCCGGGGCCGGTCGCCGAGCTGACCGGCGAGCGCCGCCCGCTGCCCGCCGGGCTCGTCGGGGGCCGGCACCCCTGCGACGGTACGGACGACGAGCGCGCCGCCACCCTCGACGCCCTCCTGCTCACCTGGCACCCCCGCCCCGCCTCGCTGCCGGCCTCCCCGTCGGCGGCCGGCGTCGCGGCGGCCAGTGTCCCGGCGGCCGACCCGCCGACGGCGGAGGCGCTGGCGCTGGCCGGGGAGATCCGCACCGACCGCAGCGTGTTGCGGGTCGACGACCTGGCCCGCCGGCACGGCACCACCACCCGACGCCTGCAACGGCTGTTCCTCGACCACGTCGGCGTCGGCCCGAAGTGGGTGATCCGGCGGTACCGCATCCAGGAGGCGATCGAGCACGCCGCCAGCGGTGGGCCGGTGGACTGGGCGGCCGTCGCCGCCGACCTCGGGTACGCCGACCAGGCCCACCTGATCCGCGAGTTCGCCGCCGAGACGGGCCTCACCCCGGCCGCGTACGCCCGCTCGCTCCACCGGCCGGCGAGAAGCTCGCTCAGCCGGCCGGGGTGAAGCGGGTCAGCCAACGGGGGGTGAAGCGGGTCAGTTGGACGGGGCGAGGCGGGTGGGAAGGCTCCCCACGTCGCCGGGGCGAACGCCAGCACCGGGCCGGTGCGGTCCTTCGAGTCGCGCACGACCACCACGCCGGGCAGGTTGCCATGGGACCTGCGGAATCGCGGCCCGGACGCCCGGACGGCCCGGGCCGCGACCATTCATACAGTAACCGTCACATCAGCGGAATGTGACCCCAGTAGGCCCGTTCGGTCGTCTTCCCCCGCGATTCCCCGACCCGGGCGGAACCACGCGGGGGCGCGACTGGCACGACGGCACGTCCCCGCACCAGTCGAGAAGGGACAGCCACAGTGGATGAACGGCCCCGGGACCCGGCCCGCGAACACGCGACGCAGGCTCGCGAACGCCCGCCGGCCCGGGGGCATCTGCCGGTCCGGTCGATCCGGCTCTGCCGGGTCCGCGGCGGGCCGTGGCCCTGCTCGCCTGCCCGCCGCCGGCTCCTGCACGAGTACGCTGACGCGCCCGTCACGCTCGCCGTCCACCTCGCCGGGCTGATGCTGAAGGCGGGCGAGCAGCGCGACGGGTGTTAGGAAGGGGCCCCTTTACAACAGAAAGCGTTAACAAGGTGCCCTTCCTTACCTGCGGCGGACCGCCACCACCGCCACGTCGTCCTGGATCTCCGTGGGGGCCAGCTCGACCACCAGCCGCTGGCAGAAGCCCTCCAGGTCGTCGTCCACCGTCTCGGCGCAGCGGGCCAGGGCGGCCAGCCCCTCGTCGATGGTGGCGTCCCGCCGCTCGATCAGCCCGTCGGTGTAGAGCACCAGCGTCGACCCGGCCGGCAGCACGAACTCCAGGTCGGCGGGGCGGTCCGCGCGCACGCCGAGCAGCGGCGCGGAGTGGTTGACGTACTCCACCTGGCCGGCGCGGCTGATCAGCGGCGGCAGGTGACCGGCGCTGGCCAGCCGGATCCGGCCGGTGCCGGGGTGCAGCAGCAGCACGCAGAGGGTGGCCAGCTCGCCGGGGAGCAGCGCGCGCATCAGCGCGTCGACCCGGGTCAGGACCACGCCGGGCGGGTGCCCCTCGACCGCGTACGCCCGCACCGCGTGCCGCAGCTCGGCCATCACCGTCGCCGCGTGCAGCGAGTGGCCGGCCACGTCGCCGATGGCCACCAGCAGCTCGTCGCCGAGCATCACCAGCTCGTAGAAGTCCCCGCCCACCTCGGTCTGCGCGCTGGCCGGCTCGTAGCGGACGGCGAGGTCCAGCCCGGTCACCTCGGGCAGCCGGCGCGGCAGCAGGCTGCGTTGCAGGGTCACCGCGATCCGGTGCTCCTCGTCGAGGGTGCGCTGCGCCTCCACGGCCGCCGCGAGGGCCTGGGCGAGCTGCCGCACCACCGGGGCGTCGGGGAGCAGGGCCCGGGGCGGCACCGCCACGTAGATGGGGGACCGGTCGGGGCGCAGCCGGGCGACCGCGACGACCAGCTCCGGCTCGCCGCCCCAGTCGTGCACCGCCCACTCGGCCGGGTCCACCTGCTCGCGCAGGATCGCCCCGATCGGCACGTCGCCGGCCGGCATCGGCCAGGGCCGGACCACGGGCTCCGCGCCGGGGCCGGTGGTGGCGGCGGCGAGCGTGGTCCCGTCCATGGTCTCGGCCAGCACGACGACGGGGGTGGCGAGCATCTCCGCCGCGCCCTTCGCCGCGGCGACCATCAGGCGGGGGAAGCTCGGTGCGGAGTTGACGGCGAGGGTCGTCTCGGCGAGCCGGCTGAGCCGGTCGGCGAGCAGCTCGGCGCGCTGCCGGGCCCGGTAGTAGCGCAGCACGGCATGGGTGGTGGCGACCAGCTCGTCCGGCTCGATGGGCTCGGCCAGGTAGGCGTCCGCGCCCCGGGTCAGGCCCTGCGCCCGGTCGTTGACGTCGACCGCGTGCGCCGAAACGTGGATCACCGGCATCGCCGGGTGGGCCTTCTTGATCCGTTCGCAGACCTCGAACCCGGTCAGGTCGGGCAGCCGGACGTCGAGCACCACCAGGTCGATCGGGTCCACCCCGACCCGCGCCAGGGCCTCGCCGCCGCTCTCCGCCTCCAGCGTCGCGAAGCCGGCCCGGCTCAGCCAGCTCACCAGGAGGTAGCGCTTGGTGCGGCTGTCGTCGACGACCAGCACGGTCCCCTGACCACCGTCCACCGTCACGCTCCGCCCACGGGCAGGACGACGGTGAAGGTGCTCCCCTGTCCCAGGCTGCTGACCAGCTCCAGGGTGCCGCCGAGCAGGTGCGTCACCCGCCGGGCGTACGGCAGGCCGAGGCCGGTGCCGCCGATGCGGGTGCTCCCGGGCACCTGATAGAACTCCTCGAAGATCCGCTCGTGCAGCTCGGGGGCGATACCCGCGCCGGTGTCGGAGACGGCCAGCCGCCACCGCCCGTCGCGGACCTCGGCCCGCAGCCGGACCTCGCCCCGCTCGGTGAACTTGAGCCCGTTGTGCAGCAGGTTGCGCAGCACCTGGGCGAGCAGCACCTCGTCGGAGCGGACCGTGCCGGGCGGCGGCGGGTCCTCCACCACCAGGTCGACGCCGGGCTTGGTGGACAGTGCCCGCAGGGTGCCGCGGAGCTGGCCGAAGACCGCCCGTAGGTCGACCTCGGTCCAGTTCGGCTCCAGCCGCCCGGACTCGGCCTTCGCGAGGTCGAGCAGGTCGTTGACCAGGCCGAGCAGGTCGGTGGCGGAGTCCCGGATCAGCCCCACCTGGCGGGCCTGCTCGGCGGTGAGCGGGTCGGACGCGGAGTCGGCCAGCAGCCGGCTCAGCCCGATGACCGCGGTCACCGGGGCGCGCAGCTCGTGGCTGACGTTGGCCAGGAACCGGCTCTTGGACTCGCTGGCGGTGCGGAGTTGGGCCGACTTCTCGTCCAGCTCGGCGTAGAGCGCGACCACGCCCCGGTTGGTCTCCTCCAGCTCCTCGGTGAGCTGGTTGTAGAGCGCCATCACGCCCCGGTTGGTCTCCTGGAGCTCCTCGTTGAGCACGGCCAGCTCGCCGCGCTGGCTGCGCACCTCGTCGAGGGCGGCGATGAGCTGCTCGTTCTGGAGGGCGAGCTCGTCCAGGGCACTGGCCGGAGCGGAGCTGCCGAGTTCGGCGCGCAGCTCGGCGAGGCGCTCCGGGGTCAGCGCCTGCGCGTTGGCCGGGACACGTCGGGACATCCTCACGACCGTATCGCCCCCGCGGCCCACCACGCCCAGCATGTCCACGAGGCGTGCCACCGCGCCGGACTGCGGCTCGTACCGGCCGCCGGGGAGTGGGCGCACCAGGGCCAGGTCGACGCGCAGGTGGACCGGGCCCTGCACCTCGACGACGGCGGAGAAGGTGACGTCCGCACCGCCGCAGAGGCGCAGCAGGTCCCGGGCCACCTCGCTCAGCGCGGTGGCGAGCCGGACCTGGTCCTGGTGTTCCAGCCCGACCGCCTCGGCCACCTCCCGGCCCCGCTGCCGGACGAGGAAGATGTCGTGCTCGACCCGCAGCGCCATCTGGAGCAGCGCCGGGCCGCCCGCCGGGCCCGTCACCAGGGTGCCCTCGCGGCGAGTACGCACGCGTCGTCCCGCCGCACCCCGGCGTCGCGTAGCACGGTCGCGGCCAGCACCAGCGGGGCGCGCCCGGCCAGGCCGGGATAGTCGTCGAACTGCCAGCGGTCCGCCACCCCGTCACTGTGCATCACCAGCGTCGCCCCGGCGGGGAAGGCGTACTCGTATTCGCGGACGACGGGTCGCTGGTGGCCGGCGATGCCGGGCAGGGAGACGAGCCCGCGCCGCCGCTCGCCCTCGGCGAGCACGGTCGCCGCGATGTTGCCGAGTCCGGCGTACCGGAGCAGGTGGGCCTCCCCGTCCAGCTCGGCGACGGCCAGCGCGGCCCCCCGGGTATGCGACATCGACCGGTGCAGGTGCTGCACCACGGCGGCCGGCGGGGCGGCCGGGGCGGCCCGGAACGCGGCGAGCGCCGCGTCGGTCGCGGCCGCGGCCAGGGGGCCGTGCCCGAGCCCGTCGCAGACCAGCACCTGGTGCCGTCCCTCGGCGACGCGGACGGCGTATCCGTCGCCGCTGACCTGCTCGCCGGTCAGCGGCCGGGTCAGCGCCCCGGCCCAGGACTGCTCCGGGGCGGGCCCCTTCGGCCAGATCTGCACGGCGAGCACGGTGCCCCGGCCGGGGCGGGAGTAGCCGTCGAACCAGTCCGCCTGGCGCATGATGGCGCCGAGGCCGATGCCGAGCGTGCCGGCGGTGGAGTGGCCGTCCCGGGAGGAGACCGTGAGGTCGGCCATGCCCGGCCCGGAGTCGATGGCGACGAGTTCCACGCCGGCCCGGTCGCCGACGCGCACGGGGCGCAGCAGCAGCACGCCGTCCTCGGCGTGCTTGACCAGGTTGCTGGTCAGCTCGGCGGCGACGATGGCCAGGTCGGCGGTGCGGGCGTCGCCGATGCCGAGCTGCGCGCCCAGCCGTTCGGCGGCCCGCCGGACCGAGCTGGCCGCGCTGCCGCTCTCGACCCGGAACCAGAGGCCGTGGTCGGAGACGGCGTCCGGGGTCATCGGGACCACTTGGTGACCGTGATCCGGGTGCCCCGCCCCGGGCCGGTGTCGATGGCGAACTCGTCGACGAGGCGGCGGGCGCCGCTGAGGCCGAGCCCGAGGCCGCCGCCGGTGGTGTAGCCGTCGGTGAGGGCCAGGTCCAGGTCGGCGATGCCGGGGCCGTCGTCGGCGAAGACGATCCGCACCCCGCGCCGCAGGCCGTTGTCCACGACGGACACCTCGGCGCTGCCGCCGCCGCCGTAGACCAGGGTGTTGCGCGCGAGTTCGCTGGCGGCGGTGACCAGCTTCGTCTGGTCGACCAGCGAGAGCCGGACCGCCACCGCGACCGTACGCACCAGCTGGCGGACCCGCACCACGTCCTCGTCGCTGCGGATCGCCTGGGCCTGCGGGTGGCCCAGGTCGACGCCCGCGGTCACCTCGTGTCCGTGGGCTGGTCGCCGGGCTCGTCGACGTCGTAGTGGTCGTCGCGGGTCGCCGCGATCAGCTCCATGCCCCGCTCCACGTTGAGGGCGGTGCGGATGCCGTTGAGCGACAGGCCCAGCTCGACCAGGGTGATGGCGACGGCGGGACGCATCCCGACCACCACCGTCTCGGCGTCGAGCACCTTGGAGATGGAGGCGATGGTGGAGAGCATCCGGCCGACGAACGAGTCGACGATGTCCAGCGCCGTGATGTCGATGATCACGCCGTGGCAGCCGGTGGCGACGATCCGCTCGGCCAGGTCCTCCTGGAGCTGCACCGCCGTCTGGTCGGACATGTCGACCTGGATCGAGACGAGCAGGATGTCGCCGATCTTCAGGACCGGCACCCGCTCCATCAGGACTCCCGGCGCGGCTGGCGGCGCGCCGTTTCCACGCCTGTCAGCCGCAGCACGTGTCGCAGCGCGTCGGCGAGGCTGGCCTTGGTGGCGATGTCGCCGAACTCGATGCCGAGGGCGACGATGGTCTGGGCGATCTGCGGACGGATGCCGGAGATGATGCAGTCGGCGCCCATCAGCCGGGCGGCCACCACGGTCTTGAGGATGTGCTGGGCGACCTGGGTGTCGACCGCCGGCACGCCGGTGATGTCGATGATCGCGTACGGCGAGCTGGTGTCGACGAGGGTCTGGAGCAGCCGCTCCATCACCACCTGGGCGCGGGCGGAGTCGAGCGTGCCCACCAGCGGGACGGCGACCACGCCCTCCCAGATCTTGACGACCGGGGTGGAGAGTTCGAGCAGCTGCTCGGCCTGGTCGGCGATCAGGCTCTCCCGGGTGCGGACGAAGCTCTCGAAGGTGAACAGCCCCATCTGGTCGACCAGGGCGGAGAAGGCCACGTAGTCGCGCAGCGCCGTGTCGGCGGCGTCGGCCTCCAGCAGCTCCAGCAGGACGTCCTTGAGGGCGTACACGCTGATCGCCGTCTCGGTGGCGGTGAAGCCCTGCCGGGCCCGGCCCCGGGACAGCTCGGCCAGCACGGCGCGCAGCTCGCCGGCCGATTCGGACTCCAGGTCGAACCCGCCGCCGCGGGCGGCCTCGATGACGGCGTGGTGCAGCTCCTGCACCTGGCGACGCAGCTCCGCCTGGCTGAGCCGGCCGCGTAGCGAGGCGGCCAGCAGCTCCGCCCAACGCTGGGTGATCCGCTCGGCGTGCTCGTCGAGCAGACCGGTCAGGCGACCGCTTTCCTCCGCGCTCAACGCCACGGCATCCTCCCTAGGACCTGGATCGGCCGGACTCTACCACCGGGTAGCCGGGAAGTAGTTGTCCCACGGCAACGACATGACGACCGGCACCCCGGCGCTCCCGGTTCTGCGCCGAACCCCGCTCGTGGGATACGGTTCCACCGATAACAGCAGGAGGTCGGCGAATGTCCTTGACGGTGCAGACGGAACAGCGCGGCGACGTGGTCGTCGTGTCGGTCGCGGGCGAGCTGGACATGGCGACGGCCCCGCAGCTCCAGGACCAGATCACGGACCTGCTGGACAAGGGCCGCAGCCGTCTCGTGTTCGACCTGGCGGAGGTTTCGTTCTGCGACTCGACCGGGCTGTCGGTGTTCGTGCGCGCCAAGAACAGCTGCGACGAG
Organism: Micromonospora sp. WMMD712; assembly: GCF_029581295.1. Classification (NCBI taxonomy): domain Bacteria; kingdom Bacillati; phylum Actinomycetota; class Actinomycetes; order Micromonosporales; family Micromonosporaceae; genus Micromonospora; species Micromonospora sp. WMMD712. The sequence continues at coordinate 4,695,530 of NZ_CP120743.1, read as the reverse complement.
GCCGGGGGCGTGGTCCGGCTGGCCGCGCCGCAGCGCGGGGTGCTGCGCATCCTGGAGGTCAGCGGGCTCGTCGAGGTGCTGCACACCTACCCGACGGTGGAGCAGGCCGTCGCGGGCGACCCCACGCCGACCTCCTCCTGACCGTCCCGCTCAGCGCTCGTCCTCGACGAAGCGGGGGCGGGCGATGACCAGGCCCGCGCCCGTCTGCACGGCGAGGGCGACGAGCAGGAACCCGATCGGCGCGGTCCACCCGCCGGTCGCCTCGTAGAGGACGCCGACCAGCAGCGGCCCGAGCGCCGCGATCACATAGCCGGTGCTCTGTGCGAACGCCGACAGCGCCACCGTCCCCTCCGCCGTGCGGGCGCGCAGCCCGATGGTGGTGAGGATCAGCGGGAACGCGCCCTGGCCGAGGGCGAGCAGGGCCACCCAGAGCAGCGCGCCGCCGCGCGGCGCGAGCGCCAGCCCCAGGTAGGACACGGCCGAGAAGGCGGTCAGCCCGAACACCAGCGGGCGCAGCGTCCGCAGCCGGCCGGCGAGCGTCGGCATCAGCAGCGCCACCGGCACGCCGAGCGCGGTCACCCCGGCCAGCAGCAGCCCGGCCGTCTCCGGGCGGAAGCCGGCGTCGCGGAAGAGCTGGGCCAGCCAGCCCATGATCGCGTACCCGCTCAGCGACTGCGCGCCGAAGTAGACCGCCATCGCCCAGCCGAGCCGCGTCCGCGCCGGCCGCACCCGGGCCGGGGCGGCGACGGCCACCGCGCCGGTGGCGGCCCGTCGCGCGGCGCGGGCCCGCAGCGCCAGGGGCACCCACGGGAGTACGGCCAGCGCGGCCAGCCCGGCCCAGACCCCGAGCCCGGCCCGCCAGGAGCCGAAGGCGTGCGCCACCGGCACCGCCGACGCGGCGGCCACCGTCGTGCCCGTCGTCAACGCCATCGTGTACGCCCCGGTGACCAGCCCGGTGCGGTGCGGGAAGTGCTGCTTCACCAGCATCGGCAGCAGGATGTTCGCCACCGCGATGCCGGCCAGCGCGAGCGCGCTGGTGGCCACGAAGACCAGCGCGGAGTCGGTGACCACGCGCAGCACCTGCCCGACGGCGAGGGCCGTCATGGCGACCACGAGCACCCGGGCCGGGGCGTACCGCCGGACCAGCCAGGGGGTGAGCGCGCCGAGCCCGGCGAAGGCGATCGTCGGCAGGGTGGTGACGAGACCGGCCATCGCCCCGGAGAGCCCGAGGCCGGTGCGGACCTCGCCGAGCAGCGCGCCGAGGCTGGTCACGGCGGCGCGCAGGTTGAGGGCGACCAGCAGCATCCCGGCCAGCACCAGCAGGCCGCCGGTCGCGGGCTTCGGGCCGGGGGCCGGCGCGACGGGCGCGGGGGCCGGGGCCACGTCGACGGTCGGTCGGGGCCGGGCTGCCCCGGTGACGGGTTCCGCGATGACGGTCGGTGGCGGGGTCATGGTCTTCAACCTACAATCATGGGATGAATCCTGGGCAGGTGATGTAACCAGTGCCACCGTCGGCTGATTCCGCACCTCCGCCCGACCCCGCCGCCCGCCCCGGCCCCACGCCCCCGCCCGACCCCGCATCCCCGCCCGGTGCCGCCGCGCCCCCGCCCCGGGGCCAACGCGTCCGGCAGACGACCGAGCAGCTCCGGGCCCGTATCCTCGGCGGCGAGTGGCCGGTGGGCGGCCGCATCCCCACCGAGCCGCAGCTCGTCGCCGCCCTCGGGGTGGGGCGCAACACCGTCCGGGAGGCCGTCCGCGCCCTGGTGCACGCCGGGGTGCTGGAGTGCCGGCAGGGCTCCGGGACGTACGTGGTGTCGACCGACGAGCTGGCCCCCGTGGTGGCCCGCCGGCTCACCGACGACCGGATGACCGAGGTCGTCGAGGTGCGCCGCGCCTTCGAGGTGGAGGCGGCGCGGCTGGCCGCGCTGCGGCGTACCCCGGCGGACCTGGCCGCCCTCGACGGCGCGCTCGCCGCCCGCGAGGCCGCCTGGCGCGCGGGCCGGGTCGACGAGTTCGTCGAGGCCGACGCGGCCCTGCACACGGCGGTGGTGGCCGCCGCACACAACCGCATGCTCGCCGAGCTGTACGCGTCGGTCGGCGCGGCGCTGCGCAGCACGATCAGCCAGGCGACCGGCGACGCGCTGGAGCCCGAGCGGTACGTCGACCACGCCCGGCTGGTGGACGCGATCCGGGCCGGCGACCCGGCCTTGGCGGCCCGGGAGGCTGGTGCTTTCCTGGAGCCCTCCCCGGGGGAATAGGTTGCCCGGGAAACCGAACCGGACACCACGGGAGTGACGGATGCTCAAGGGCTTCAAGGACTTCATCATGCGCGGCAACGTCGTCGACCTCGCGGTCGGCGTCGTCATCGGCGCGGCGTTCACGGGCGTGGTCACCCAGCTGACCAAGTCGTTCCTGGAACCGCTGATCCGCGTCTTCGTGCTGCTGATCACCGGCAGCAAGGACGGGCTCGCCGGCACGGCCCCGGAGTTCCGGGGCATCGCCTTCGACTGGGTCGCCTTCGTCAACGCGGCGATCACCTTCGCGCTCACCGCGGCGGCGCTCTACTTCCTGGTCGTCTACCCGATGAACAGGCTGGCCGAGCGGCGCAAGCGCGGCGAGGAGCCGCCGCCGGCCGCTCCCAGCGAGGAGGTCAAGCTGCTCACCGAGATCCGGGACGCGCTGGTGGCCGCCGGCCACACCACCCCCGGCCAGCAGCGGGGCGCCCTGGACGACGTGCTCGGCCGCAACCCGGAGCCCCCGGCCGCGCGCTGACGCCCACCGCGACACATCCGGCCCTCACGGGATCCCGTGGGGGCCGGACCCTGTCGTACACATGTTCGATAGAGTCCGGCCATGGAGCAGCGTAAGCACTGGTGGAACGGCAAATGGGGGCGGCTGGCCCGGCGGGACGTCTTCCTCCGGGTCGACGGCGACCGGTGGCACGTCGAGCAGCGCGCCGGGGGCGCGGAGGGGGTCTCCCGGTTCTACGAGCACCCCAGCGCGGAGGAGGCCGAGGAGACCGTCCGCGCGCTGCTCGCCGGGGCGGACGGGTGGCGGGAACTGTCTCCCCGGCCGCCGTCCGGGTGGGCCTGACCGGCGCGGCGTTTAGTCCGGTGGCCGGGCGGGAACCGCCCCGGGATGGAGCAGCAGGGGACGGATCAGCAGGCGGGCATCTCCCGCGTCACCACCGGGATGCCCGTGGTCGACGTGACCGGCGTCGAGGTCGGCACCGTGGACCTCGTCCAGCGGGGCGACCCGAACGCGCTGACCGTGCAGGCGTCGACCGCCCCCACCGCCGACCCGGGCGGCAGCCTGGACGAGTTGATCGAATCCGCGGCGGTCGAGGAGCCGGACGTCCCGGCCGACCTGGCCGCCCGCCTGCTGCGCACCGGCTACCTGAAGGTCTCCACCGACCACGCCCCGACCGGCGCGGTCTACGTGCTCGCCGACCAGATCGCCGCCGTCGCCGACGGCCGGGTACGCCTCGGCGTCCTCGCGGCGAGCCTCCCCGCCGAGGAGTGACCCCAGCGGGCCTCGATCGCCGTCGGCCTTGACCGCCCCGGGCCACTTGGTCGACTCCGGTTGGTCGACTCCGGGCCCCTTGATCGACTTCATGTCGGCGACATTGGGGTATCCCGGGGCGGTTTTCCCCACCATGTCGCCGACATGGAGTCGATCTAGCGCTCCGCCGGCCCAGCCGACGCCCGCCCAGCCGACGCCGGCTCGACGGGCTCGACGAGCGCTACCGGCTCGACCGGCGGAACCGACCGCGCGGGCTCGACGGGCGCGGGCGGCTCGACCGGAGCCGGCTCGACCGGCGCGGCGGGCGCAGTCGGCGCGGCGTGGTCGCCCGCGCGGCGGCGACGCAGCAACAGCAGCATCAGCCAGCCGGCGAGCAGCCCCCAGAACGCGCCCCCGACGCCGAGCAGGCTCACTCCGGAGGCGGTGACGACGAAGGTCACCACGGCCGCCTCCCGGGTCGCCGGGTCGGCGACGGCCGCCGACACCGCGCCGGCGAGCGCGGCGAGCAGCGCGAGCCCCGCCACGGCCTCGATCAGCACGGGCGGGGAGAGCAGCACGAGGGCGGTGGCGACGCCCGCGCCGAGGCCGAGCAGCGCCAGCCCGACCCCCGCCGTGACCGAGGCGACCCAGCGGCGCTCCGGGTCCGGGTGGGCGTCGGGGCCGGCGGCCAGCGCGGCGGTGATCGCGGCGAGGTTGACCGCGTGCCCGCCGACGGGCGCACCGATCGCGCTGGCCAGGCCGGTGACCCGCAGCGCGGAGCCTAGCGGGGGGCGGTAGCCGTACCCGGTGAGCACCGCCATGCCGGGGACGTTCTGCGCGGCCATGGTGACCAGGAACAGCGGCAGGGCCAGACCGATCACCGCCGGCACCGTCCACTCGGGCGCGGTGAGCACGAACACCGGCCGCAGGCCGTGCGCGCCGATGCCGCCCGGCGTGGTCGCGGCGATGGCGACCGCCGCCGCGACGAGCGCGGCGGGCACCGCCCAGCGCCGGGCGAAGCGGTGCAGGACGAGCCAGGTGACGACCACCGGCGCGGCCAGCTTCGGCACCTCGACCAGGGCGCGGACCGGCGCGGTGCACAGCGGCAGCAGCACCCCGGCCAGCATCGCGGCGGCGATCGGCCCGGGGATCGCGGCCACCGCCCGGCCGAGGGCCGGGAAGAGGCCGGCGGCGACGATCAGCGCACCGCAGACGACGAACGCGCCGACGGCCGCCGGCCAGCCGCCGGGGACCGGGCCGGTGGCCACCAGCAGCGCCGCACCGGGGGTGGACCAGGCGATCGCCATCGGCAGCCGGTGACGCAGGCCCAGCCACACCGCGCAGAGGCCGGACGCGACGCTGACCGCGAGCAGCCCGGAGGCGGCCTGCCGCTCGTCGGCGCCGACGGCGCGCAGCCCGGCGAGCACGACGGTGAACGAGCTGGCGAAGCCGACGAGCGCGGTCACCACCCCGGCGAGCACGGGTTGCAGCAGGCCGGCCACGTCTTCCCCCTTCGCCGTTCCGTTTACGGAACGATGGCGTGTAGCACGATAGCGGGATGGAGTCGCCGACACCAACCCCCCGAACGGCCCGGGAGCAGGCAGCCCGGGAGCAGGCAGTCACGGACGCCGGCACGGTCGGCGCCCGGGTGCGCGCCCTGCGCGAGGAGCGCGGCCTGTCACTGTCCACGCTGGCCCGGCTCGCCGGGGTGGGCAAGGCCACCCTCTCCGGCCTGGAGAACGGCACCCGCAACCCCACCCTGGAGACGCTCTACGCCGTGACCGCCCAGCTCGGGGTGCCGCTGACCGCGGCCCTCTCCGGGCCGGCGGCGACCCCCACGGTGCGCGGGGCGGCGGTGAGCGCCACCCTGCTGGAGGTGTTCACCGAGGCCGGGGCGACGTACGAGCTGTACCGGATGCGGGTCGCCCCCGGCGTCGGGCAGCTCTCCCCCGCGCACCAGCCCGGGGTCACCGAGCACGTCACCGTCTTCGCCGGGCAGCTCCGCGCCGGGCCGGTGGACGCCCCGCTGACCGCCGGTCCCGGCGGCCACCTGCGTTGGACGTCGGACGTGCCGCACGGCTACGCGGCGATCGGCGACGAGGAGGTGTGGGCGAGCCTGCTGCTGCGCTACCCCCGCCGCTGACCCGTCGGGCCGGTCGACCGTTCGGGCCGCCGGCCGGTCGGCCACCCGCGCCGACACAAGATTCTTTTCGGGCCGACCCCGGAGGGCGTAGAGACGCCGGGCGGGTCTTCTTGGCAAGCTTGTCGTATGACGCTGATCCTCCGCTCGGCCATCCTCAACGACGTCGGCCTCGTGCGGACCAACAACGAGGATTCCGCCCTCGCCGGTGACCGCCTCGTCGCCGTCGCCGACGGGATGGGTGGCCTGCCGGCTGGTGAGGTGGCGAGCGAGATCGTCATCCGCATCCTCGACGAGCTGGACCCGCCCACCACGACCGAGGGGGCCGCCGACGCGCTGCGGGCCGTGGTGAGCACCGCCAACCAGCGGATCCGGGCCGCCATCTCCGTCGACCCGGCGCGCGAGGGCATGGGTACGACGCTCACGGCCGGCCTGCTCGCCGGGGACGTCCTGGTCCTCGCGCAGGTCGGCGACTCCCGCTGCTACCTGCTGCGGGACAACGAGCTGACCCAGCTCACCCGGGACGACACGTTCGTGCAGGCGCTCGTCGACCAGGGCGCCCTCTCCCCGGACCAGGCGCGGCACCACCCGCAGCGGTCGCTGGTGACCCGCGCCGTGCAGGGCGCCGACACGCCCCCGGCGATCGGCACGCTCACCGTCTTCGGCGGCGACCGGCTGCTGCTGTGCAGCGACGGGCTCTCCGACTACGTGGACGACGCGGCGATCGCCGCCGCCCTCGCCATGTACGGCGACCGCCAGCAGTGCGGCGAGCAGCTCGTGAAGCTCGCCCACCAGGCCGGCGCGCCCGACAACGTCACCGTCGTCGTCTCCGACGTCAGCGCGCTCGCATGACCATCCGCCGGTTGACCAACGCCGAACGGCCGGCCACCTCCTTCCCGCTCCAGGCGTACGCCTTCGAGGCGTCCCCGATGCGGGCCGGGCGGGCCGAGGAGTTCCGCAGCTACCTGCCCTACCACGAGGCCACCCGCACCCTCGTCGCCGAGGAGGGCGGCGAGACGGTGGCCACCGTGTCGGCCATCCCGATGCGCCAGAACCTGCGCGGGGCGGTGCTGCCGATGGCCGGCGTCGCCGGGGTCGCCACCCACCCGCTGGCGCGGCGGCGCGGGCACGTCCGGGACCTGCTGCGCCTGCTCCTCGACGAGATGCGCGACGAGGGGCACCCGCTGACCACGCTGTACCCGTTCCGCGCTTCGTTCTACGAGCGCTTCGGCTACGTCGGGCTGCCCCGGGCGCGTACGGTGGCCTTCGCCCCGGCCGACCTGTCCCCGCTGCTGCGCGCGGACCTGCCCGGCGAGCTGGCCTGGGGCCGCAGCGGCGTCGGATACGCCGACCACCGCGCCTTCACCGAGCGCTGCCTGGCCGAGCGGCACGGGTTCGCGGTCTTCCCCGAGACGCGGGCGGTGCGGCAGCGCGACGACGACGACCGGTGGCAGCTCACCGCCCGCGTCGACGGCGAGACGGTCGGCGTGCTGACGTACCGGATCGACGACCACGGCGGCGAGCTGATCGGCGACGACCTGCTGGTCGTCGACCCGTACGCCCGGGCCCTGATCCTGCAGTTCCTCGCCCGGCACGTCGACCAGGTGGAGCGGGTCCGCCTGCGGGTCCCGGCGGACGAGCTGCCCGAGCTGTGGCTGACCGACCTGGCCGTGCACGTCGAGGCGCGGGTCGCCCGGCCCGGATCGTCCGCGCCGATGGCCCGGCTGCTCTCGCTCGACGCGCTGGCCGGGCTCCCCGCCGGGCCGGGCCGGGTCCGGGTGGAGCTGACCGGGGACCGGTGGCTCGCCGGCACCCACCTGCTCGACGGCGCGACCGGCCGGCTGGAGCTGCCCGGCGACGCCGGCACCGCCGGGTCCGTGCCGGCGGCGACGCTCACGGCGGCCGGGCTCTCCGCCCTGGCGTACGGGGTGCTGGACCCGGCGGAGGTCGACGTCCGGGGCCTGGGCCGGGTGCCGGCGGACGCCGCCGCCGAGCTGCGCCGGCTCTTCCCCCGCCGGTTGCCGTACCTCTTCGCGGACTTCTAGACCCTGGCCGCGGCGAGCGGGTGCTGTTTCGCGGCTCGGGGGCGCGGGTAGCGTCCTGCGGGTGCCGGAATGGTCGCAAGCGGGTGGTTGGGGGCTGCTGGCCGGGTCGGCGCTGCTGCTCGGGGCGGCGCTGGGCTGGTTCGTGCCCGTACCGCGCCGGGTCATCGCGTCGGTCATGGCCTTCGGGGCCGGGGTGCTGCTCTCCGCCGTCTCCTTCGAGTTGATCGCCGAGGCGCACGAGCAGGGCGGCCTGTTGCCCACCGCGGTCGGGGCGGCCGGCGGCGCGGTCGCGTACACCGGGGCGAACGTCCTGCTGGCCCGGCGGGGCGCGCGGCACCGCAAGCGCTCCGGCGCGCAGCCGTCGGAACGGGACGCGCCCGGCTCCGGGTCGGCGATCGCGGTGGGCGCGCTGCTCGACGGGATCCCCGAGTCGGTGGTGATCGGCGCGAGTCTGCTCACCGGCGGCCCGGTCAGCCTGGTCACGGTCGTCGCGGTCTTCCTCAGCAACGTGCCGGAGGGTCTGTCCAGCGCCGCCGGGATGCGCCGGGCGGGCCGGAGCAGCCGGTACGTCTTCGCCCTGTGGGCCGGGATCGCGCTGGTCAGCGGCCTCGCGGCGCTCGCCGGCTACACGCTGTTGGGTGGCGCGCCGCCGGAGGTGCTGGCTTCGATCACCGCGCTGGCGGCCGGCGCGATCCTCGCAATGATCACCGACACCATGGTCCCCGAGGCGTTCGAGGACGCGCACCTGCTGGTCGGCCTGATCACGGTCGCCGGCTTCCTGACCGCCTTCGCGCTCTCCCACGCCTGAGTGCGCCCCGGGCGCGGGCGAGGTCAGTAGGGGTTGGTCTGGCCCGGCGGGCGGGCGCGGAGCAGGGCCGCCGGGCGGCCCGGGCGGTCCGGGGCGGCGGACATCGGCGGGCTGGCCGTGTGCCCGCCGTGCGCCATCCCGGCGAACAGGTCCCGCAGGGCGGCCAGCGCGTCCATTTTCGGCCGCCAGCCCAGCTCGGCCTCGGCCCGGTCGCTGGACATCAGCGGGGCGTTCAAGGCCAGCTCGACCCAGCCGGCGTCCACCGGTTGCAGCCGGGCCCGCCAGGTCAGGGCCGCCGCGCCGCGCAGCAGCGGGGCCGCCACCGGCACCGTCCAGCCGTGGAAGTGCCGGGCCACCAGCTCCGGGGTGAGCACCGGGTCGGCCGCCAGGTTGAACGCGCCCCGCGCGTCGCCCAGCACCGCCCGGGCGTACGCGTCGGCCACGTCGTCGGCGTGCACGGCCTGCATCCGCAGGCGGCGGTGCGTGGGCACCAGCGGGAGGCGGCCGTACCGCAGCAGCCGCACCGGGGCCAGCGGCCCGAGGAAGTAGCGGGTGATCTCGGTGCCGGCGTCCCGCTGGAAGATCAGCCCGGGGCGCATCCGCACCACCCGCAGCCCCGGATGCTCCCGCTCGACCGCGTCGAGCAGCGCCTCCACGGCGGCCTTGTCCCGGCTGTACGACGACCCGGGCACCCCGGTCGTCGGCCACCGCTCGCTGACCGGGTGGTCCTTCGGGCCGGGCGCGTACGCGCCGACGGACGACGCGTACACCAGGGCGGGCGCCCGCGCGCGGAGCACCGCGTCGACCACGGCCCGGCTGCCGTCGACGTTGGTCCGGCGCAGCACCCGCTGGTCGTGGCTGGGCTGGATCTGCCAGGCCAGGTGGACCACGGCGTCCGCCCCGGCGAAGACCTCGGCCAGCCGGGCGGCGGCACCCGGTGCCCCGACGTCGCAGGGGTGCCACGCCAGCCCGTCGTACGGCTCACCGGCGTCCGGGCCGGGCGGGCGGCGGGCCACCCCGACCAGGTCCAGGCCCCGTTCCCGGCGTAGCCGGCGCAGCAGCGCCGTCCCGGCGTTCCCGCTCGCCCCCACCACCACGATCCGCATACCTGGCCCCGTACCCGCTGTGCGGGGGCCGAACCGCGCGGAGCGTCAGGGTCGGGGGGAGGTGCGTACCCAGCTCTGCCGCTGCCGGCGGTCCCGGCTGCCGCCGGTGGCGGCCAGGCAGCGCGAGCAGACGCGGCCCACCGCGTCGGCGGCGGTGAGCACGTCGGTCGAGGAGTAGTCGAAGCGGACGTGCGGGAAGCGGCGCAGCCTCGTCCGGCTCAGGGGCAGCCCGCACAGGGTCTGGTTCTGCCCGGACAGCCAGGCGTGCACCTCGCCGCCGGGCCGGCGTACCCCGTCGGGGCCGGTCTCCTCGCTCGACGCCGCCACCGCCGGCGCGCTACTGATCCGCATGCCCTCCGGTTCCCCTTCGGGGGCGATCCATCCGCCGGTCGCGGCGGGATCGGTCGGGGCCCTGGTCCTGGCCACGGTGCTTCAATGGTGGGCATGCCACTCGACGAGCTGCGCGTTCTGCTGGCCCGGCATGCCCGGCCCGACCTGAGCACGGGCATCCCCGATGTCCGTATCTTCCGCGCCGACCGGCCCAACCCGCCGACGCCGACCACCTACGGCAGGGTGCTGGCCCTCGTCGCCCAGGGCACGAAGCGGTTCGCGCTCGGCGACCGCGTGTACGAGTACCAGGCCGGCGACTATCTCGTCGCCTCGGTCGACCTGCCGGTGACCGCGCACTTCGCCCGCGCCAGCCCGGAGGAGCCGGCGCTCGGCTTCGGCCTGACCCTCCACCCGGCGGCCGTCGCCGAGGTGCTGCTCCAGGCGGACCCGGCGGACCTGCCGGAGCCTGCCGCCGACACACCGGCGGGCCTGGTCGTCAGCCGGGCCCCCGTCGAGCTGCTCGACGCCGCCGTCCGGTTGCTGCGCCTGCTCGACCAGCCCCGCGACATTCCCATGATCGCGCCCCTGATCAAGCGGGAGATCATCTGGCGGCTGCTCACCGGCGAGCAGGGCGGCGTCCTGCGCCAGTTCGGCCTGCCCGACAGCAGCCTCAGCCACGTCGCCCGGGCCGTCCAGTGGATCCGCGACAACTTTGCGCAGCCCTTCCGGGTCGAGGACGTGGCGCAGCAGGCGGGGATGAGCGTCTCCGCGTTCCACCGCAACTTCCAGGCCGTCACCTCGATGAGCCCGATCCAGTACCAGAAGCAGATCCGCCTGCAACGCGCGAGGCTGCTGCTCGCCGCCAGCCCCGGCGACATCGCCGGGGTCAGCCGCCGCGTCGGCTACGAGAGCCCCGCACAGTTCAGCCGCGAATACCGCCGGCAGTTCGGGGGCCCGCCCCGCCAGGACGCGGCCCGCCTGCACGCCCGGACCGCCCCGCGGGTCACGTCCCACGACAGTTGACCAGAACTCGCGTTTCCTTGCGCGATCCTGCCCGCCTGCCGGACGGACGTCCGGATGGCGAAACGTCCCCGGTAGCCTGCCCGGACAGGAAGGCAAGGTCGGCCGGGGCCGACGGACGACGACGGGCACGTGAGGTACGGGTGGCCGGTAGCGAACTGTTCGGACGCCGCGCCGACCTGGCGCAGCTCGCCGAGTTCCTCGACGGTGTACGCCAGGGCGGCGGCGCGCGGCTGATCTGCGGCGAGCCGGGGGTCGGCAAGTCCGCCCTGATGACCGCCGCGACGGAGTTCGCCCTCGCGGACGGGATGCGCGTGCTGCGGGCGTCCGGGTCGGAGTTCGAGGCCGACGTCAGCTACTCCGGCCTGCACGAGCTGCTGCTGCCCGCGTACGCGGCTCTCGACCGCCTCCCGCCCGGCCCGCGCGAGGCGCTGTCGGTGGCGCTCGGCTTCGGCGTCGGCGCGCCCCCGGACGTCCTCCTGGTCTGCAACGCCGCCCTGCTGCTCGTCACGGAGCTCACGGTCGACGGCCCGGTCGTGCTGGTGGTCGACGACGTGCACTGGCTCGACCGGGCGAGCGCCGTCGTCCTGGGCTTCGTCGCCCGGCGGCTGGCGGGTCGCCGGGCCGGGCTGCTGGCGTCGACCAGAACGGGTTCGGTGAGCTTCCTCGACCTGCGGGGGCTGGCCGAGCACGTCGTCGGGCCGCTCGACGACGAGGCCGCGGGGCGGCTGGTCGACGCCCGCCACCCGCAGTTGCCGGCGCGGGTGCGCCGACGCCTGCTCGACCTCGCCCAGGGCAATCCCCTCGCGCTGATGGAGCTGCCCGCCACGCTGCTGGGTTCCGTGCGACGCACGGAGACGCAACCCGAGGTGGTCCCCCTCAGCGACCGGTTGCAGGCGATCTTCGCGGCCCGGTTGACCGGGCTGCCCGAGGCGACCCGGCGGGTGTTGCTGCTCGCCACCTTCGAGGGCACCGGCGACGTCCGGGTGCTCCGCGCCGCCCTGCCCGACCAGCCCAGCCTGGCCGACCTGGCCCCCGCCGAGCGGGCGCAGCTCGTCCGGGTGGACGACGCCACGGCCCGGATCGCGTTCCGGCATCCGCTGATCCGGTCGGCGGTCGTGGCCCTGTCCACCCACGAGGAGCGCCGCACCGCGCACGTCGCCCTCGCCGGAGCCCTGCCCGACGACGGGGAACGCCGCGCGTGGCACCTCGCGGCGGCCGCCGTAGGCCCGGACGAGGCGGTGGCGGAACTCCTGGAGGAGGCGGCGCACCGGGTGATGCGCCGCGGGGACGGGTTCGCGGCGGTGGCGGCCCTGGTCCGCGCCGCCGAGCTGAGCGCCACCAGCGCCGGCCGGGGACGGCGGCTCGCCGAGGCCGCGTACATCGGCGCGGAGGCCAGCGGCACCATCGACGACGCGAAGATCCTGCTGACCGACGCCCGTCGGGCGGCTCCCGACTCGGCCGGTTCGCTGCACGCCGCCAACGCGACCGCCTTTCTCATGATCAACGGCGACGGCGACGTGAACACCGCCCACCGGCTGCTGGCGGGCGCCATCGAGACCGGCGACCACGGCTACCGGGCCGACGACCCCGCGCTCGTCGAGGCCATGCACACCCTGCTCCTGCTGTGCTGGTACGGCAGCACCCCGGAGTACTGGGAACCGTTCTTCGCGGTGCTGCGCCGGATGCGGCCCCGGCCGCCGGACGTGCTCGCGCTGGCGAGCGACAGCTTCGCCGACCCGGTGCGCACCGGGAAGGCGGCGCTGGGCCGGATCGACGCGGTGCTGCGGACGCTGACCGAGGACGCCGACCCCACCCGCATCATGCGGATCGGCACGGCCTCCGTGTATCTCGACCGTCTCGGCGACTCGCGGGAGGCGTCCTGGCGGCTGGTCCAGCACGGGCGCAACGGCGGCGCGCCCCGCCGGCACCTCGGTGCCCTGATGCACCTGTGCCTCGACGACTTCCTGACGGGCCGCTGGGACGAGGCCGGGGAACTCGCCGCCGAGGGCCAGCGGACCTGCGACACCAGCGGCTTCTCGTTCTTCGCGTGGTACTTCAGGTACAACCGGGCGATCCTCGCCGCCGGCCGGGGGCGGTTCGACGAGGCGTACGCGCTCGCCGACGAGATCACCCACTGGGCGCTGCCCCGGGGCGTCGCCGCCGCCGCGTTGTTCGCGCAGCACCCCCGGGTGCTCGCCGCCATGGGGCAGGGCGACTACGACGCCGCCTTCGGTCACGCCGCCGCGATGAGCCCGCCCGGCGTGCTCGCCTCCCACGTGCCGCACTGCACCTGGGTCATGTTCGACCTGGTCGAGGCAGCCGTACGCACCGGGCGCACGGCCGAGGCCCGGGCGCACGTCCGGGCGATGCGGGACGCGGACGTGGCCGCCCTGTCGCCCCGGATGGCCCTGCTCCAGGCCGGCGCGGAGGCTCTCGTCCTCGACGACGACGAGTCGGTGACCCGCCTGGAGGCCCTGCTGGCCGACGCCGCGACCCGGCGGTGGCTGTTCGACGCGTCCCGGGTGCGGTTGGCCCTCGGGGAGCGGCTGCGGCGGACCCGCTCGGCGACGGAGGCCCGGCGGCACCTGCTCGCCGCGCGCGACGGGTTCGCCGCCCTGGCGGCCGAGCCCTGGCTCGACCGGGTGGAAGGGGAACTGCGCGCCGGCGGTCACCGCCCGGCCCCCCGGCAGCGGGGTGACCTGACCGCGCTGACGGCGCAGGAACTCCAGATCGCGGAGCTGGCGGCCAGCGGCATGACCAACAAGCAGATCGCCGAGCGCCTGTACCTGTCCCACCGGACCGTCGGCGCCCACCTGTACCGGATCTTCCCCAAGCTGGGCGTCACGTCCCGGGCCGCGCTCCGGGACGCGCTGTCGCCGCCTGCTGCTGGGCAGGCTGCGCGCTGAGCTCGTCGGCCTGCGTCTCCTTCGCTTCGAGCAGCCGCTCCAGGAGCCGCCGCGTGGTGGGGTCGTCGTCGCCGATCCAGCGCACCGCCTCCTGCAACGTCTGAACGAGGATCCGCGCCCCGACGAGGTTCTGCGTCACGATGCCGACGACGTCACCGTCGGGGAACGCCCGGAAGGCGACCCGGGACCGGGCGCTCAGGTGCTGCGGGTCGTAGTCGCCGGCGCCACCGAGCTGCCGGATCCGGGTGGCGACCAGCCGGGCGTCGCCCCGGTCGCGGTCGGCCCCGGCGAACAGGAGCTCCGCGAGCGGCCGGGCCGACGGGGCGCGCACGGCCAGCGCGTGCTGCTCGTACTGCAACGAGGACACGACCAGGCTCGCCAGCAACACGTTGAGCAGGCGCGTGGTCGCCGTCAGGTCGGCCCGGTTCGACGGCGTGACCGGCCCGTCGTCGAGGTCGAACAGGGCCCGGTCGCGGACCTCGCGCATCCGCAGCACGCTGGGCGGCGGTGCAGGGTTTTCCCGTCCTGATGGCGTCACGCCGTCGATGGTGCGACGGGGCTCTCGACCCGCGCATCTGTCGAATGACCTAACCCGGGGACGAGGTGCCGGCGGCGGAGGGTCCTCGCAGCCGCGCCCCGATGCACCGGGGCGCGGCCCGGCCGGCGGCTCCGCCCGCGTCGCCGGCCGGGCCGACCTGGCCGTCTCCGCCCACGCCGGTCCCACCCGGGCGCCGGCCTGCCCGGTTCCGGCACGACCGGCTAGGTCACCGGCCGGCGGCGGCCCGAACTGGGAAGTCGGATGACTGATGGGGGCCGGCCGGGCCGCCCCGAGAGTGGAGCCCAGCCAGGCAACACCGTCGCCGCCGGATCCGGCGGCCGCCGCCGAGGAGAGTGCCCGATGACCGTCAGCTACGGCTTCCACGCCACCATGACCGCCCGCCCCGGCAAGGGCGACGAGCTGGTCGACTTCCTGCTCGCCTCGCCGTCGCTCACCAACGACGACTGCGTCGTCTTCCTGGTCGGCCGGTCCGCCGCCGACGCCGACGTGGTCCACGTCACCGAGGGCTGGACGACCGAGGAGGCACACCACCGGTTCTTCGCCACGGACGCGGCGCAGGCCCTGGTGGCCCAGCTCCAGCCGCTGCTCGACGGCGAGTCGACGTACCTCGACGAGGTGCCGGTCGGCGGCAAGGCCGCCATCTGAGACCCGCCCGTCCGTCCACCGCCCCTCCCGTTCGTCCACCTCGAACACGACAGGAAACCCCTCATGGCACTGACACGTCCCCCCGTCGACCCCGAACTGCGCGCCCTCCTCGCCGACATGCCGCTCGTGCCCGAACTCAACCGCGAGGTGCTCCCGCAGATCCGGCAGTTCTCGTCGATGCCCGTGGAGCCGCTGCTCGACGGCCGGGCGATCGACCGGCGCGAGGTCCGCATCGCCGGCCCGGACGGCGCGGACATCCCGCTGTCCGTCTTCAGCCCCGCCGGCCGGGACCGCACCGGGCCGGCCCCGTGCGTCTACTGGATGCACGGCGGCGGCATGGTGATGGGCGACCGCTTCTCCCAGATCGACATCCCCCTGGAGTGGCTCGACCTGTTCGGCGCCGTCGTGGTCTCCGTGGACTACCGGCTGGCCCCCGAGGCCACCGGCACCAACCTGATCGACGACTGCTACCACGGCCTGCTCTGGGTGGCCGCGCACGCCGACGAGCTGGGCGTCGACCCGGACCGGATCATCGTCGCCGGGGTCAGCGCCGGTGGCGGTCTCACCGCCGGGGTCGCCCTGCTGGCCCGCGACCGCGGCGGCCCGGGCATCGCCGCCCAGGTGCTGATCTGCCCCATGCTCGACCACCACAACGACACCACCTCCAGCCGCCAGTACTCCGGCGAGCCCGGTGTGTGGACGCGCGAGATGAACGAGTTCGGCTGGCGGTCGGTGCTCGGCGACCTGGCCGACGACGACGTGCCCGGGCACGTCTCCCCGGCGACGGCCGACGACCTGTCCGGCCTGCCGGACACCTACGTCGACGCCGGCACCGCCGAGGTGTTCCGCGACGAGGCCGTCGCCTACGCCGCCCGCATCTGGGCCGCCGGCGGGCAGGCCGAGTTGCACGTCTGGGCCGGCGGTTTCCACGGCTTCGACGCCCTGTACCCGCAGGCGCGCATCTCGGCCCAGGCCCGCCGCGCCCGCACCGACTGGCTCGCCCGGCTCCTCACCCCCGCCGGGTCGGACCAGCCGCAGCTCGCCGGTCAGCAGGCCGGGCGATGAGCGGCAACCACCGGGCGGAGTTCCTGCGCGAGTTCCTCCGCGATCCGCTCACCGTCGCCGCCGTCGCCCCCAGCGGCGCGCCGCTGGCCAATCTGGTCACCGCGCCCGTGCCCGACGCCGGTGAGCCGCTGGTGGTCGAACTCGGCCCCGGCACCGGCGCGTTCACGGCCGCCATCCAGCGCCGGCTCGCCGGCCGGGGTCACCACCTCGCGGTCGAGGTCAACGGGCGGTTCGCGGGCCTGCTGGCCGACCGGTACCCCGGGGTCGACGTCGCCGTGGCCGACGCCCGCGACCTCGGCGCGGTGCTGTCGCGGCGGGGACCCCGCCGGGCGGACGTGATCGTGAGCGGGCTGCCGTGGGCGGCCTTCGCCGGGGGCCAGCAGGACGAGCTCCTGCACGCCGTCACCGACGCGCTCACCCCGGACGGGGCGTTCACCACGTTCGGCTACACGTTCGCCCGCTGGGCCCCGGCCGCCCGGCGACTGCGGCAGGCGCTGGGCGACCGGTTCGAGGAGGTCGTGACCGGCCGCACCGTGTGGGCCAACGTGCCGCCGGCGTTCGTGTACTACTGCCGGCGGCCCCGGGTCACCGCGCGACCGCGCACGCTGGTGTCCCTGGCCCGCTGAGCGGCGGCACCGCGAGGAGGGCGCCGCCCCGGCCGGCGCGGCGGGCACTCTCGTCACGGGCCGGCGACGCTGGCGAGGACGGCGTCCCAGGCCAGTTCGGCGGCGACCGTGCCCAGCCGCAGCGACGGGGCGGGCACCGTCACCTCGTCGGTCGTCAGGGCGAACAGGGTGTCGCCGTCGGCGATGGTGTGGAAGGGCTGGATCGCCCGGTGCATGGAGCTGTGCACCTGGGTGGCGAACTGGGCGAGCTCGGTGTCGCTCATCCGGACGTTGGTGACCACGGCGGTCAGGGTCGTGTTGCCGCCGGCCGGCGCGAGGTCCGGCGTGGCCGCCGCGAGCAGCTCGGCGTAGTCCTCGGCCGGGTGGCGACGCCGGCCGGTCGCCGGGTCGAGGTTGCCCCGCACGATGCCGCCGTCCCGGTCGACGATCACGCCCATCGCGTTCACCACCGTCAGCACCAGCAGCCGGGCCGCGCCGATCCGGGCGAAGGCCGCACCCTGCCCGCCCCACTCGGCGCGGGAGTTGTCGACCTTGCCGACGGTCGCGCCGACCCCGGCGCCGACCCTGCCCACGGCCACCCCGTCGGTGCGTACCGCGCGCAGCCCGGCGGCGCCGAGCTGGGCGTCCGGGTAGACGGCGTTGTCCCGGGGGGTGAAGTCGTAGACGACGGCCCCGGAGACCACCGGCAGGCTGCCGAAGTCGGTCGCGTAACCGGTGCGGCGGAGCAGTTCGTCGTAGACGCCGGAGGCGGCGGCGAGACCGAAGCTCGACCCGCCGGCGAAGCACAACGCATGGTGGTACGGGAACCCGCCGCTGACGCCGACGGCCCCGCCCCGCTTGTCCACGGCCGTACGCGCGCCGCCGGGGATGCTCAGGACGGTCACGCCGGTCGGACCGTCGGGATACTCGGCGGTGCCGATCCCGACGCCGGGCAGGTCGAACTCGACCCACCCGTCGCCCGCCGCGCCGAGCACGGCGGGTCGTTGCCGATGGTCGTTGCCGACGGGCGACGTCGCACGCGGCGGGGCCGGATGGTGCTTGGACATGAGGGTCACCGTCTTCCGTGGGGGGGTGTGGTGGTGCCGTGTCCCGGCCGGCGCCCGGTTCCCTAGACTGGGCCGATGCCCCGTCCGGTCACGCTGCACGACGTCGCGCGCCGGGCGGGTGTCGGCAAGTCCACCGTCTCCAATGTGCTGTCGCGTTCCGGCCGGGTCTCCGAGGCGACCCGGGATCGGGTTCGCGCGGCGATGGACGAGCTGGGCTACGTCCCGAACCGCGCGGCCCGGCAGTTGCGGGGTGGCCGCACCGGCACCATCGGGGTCTACGTTCCCGGCGTGCCGTCCACTTCGGAGTTCTACATGCGGTTCGTCTTCGGCATCATGGAGCGCGCCGCCGCCCGCGACCGGGACGTCACCATCCTGACCGCCTCCGAACGCCGGTCGCCGCGGGCGCTCGACGGGGTGATCGTGGCCGACCCGCACCAGGACGACGAGTTCGTGCCGGTCCTGATGCGGGGCGGCATGCCGGTCGTGTGCTTCGAACGTCCCCCGGACGGGATGCGACCGGAGGTCGTGCTCTGGGCGGACCACCACCGGGCGCTGACCGGGCTGCTGGACCGGATGGCCGCCGCCGGCGCCCGGTGCCCCGCCCTGGTGGTGCCGCCGGAGACCGGCGACTGGGCGGCCCAGCTCGCGGCGGGACACCGCGACTGGTGCGCCCGGCACGGCGTCGCCGCCGTCACGGCGCAGCACCCGTGGGTGCCGTCGCCGACGGAGGTGTCCCGGGCGGTCGAACAGGTGCTCGCCCGGCCGGGGGTGGACGCCCTGGTGTGCGCCTCGGTGGACACCGCGCCGCTGGCCGTGCAGGTGCTGCACCGGCTGGGCCGCCGGGTCGGGCGGGACGTCCTGCTGGCGAGCGCCACCGAGTCGAGCGCCCTGCGGCTGGGGCAACCGCCGATCACCGCGCTCGACCTGTCGCCGTTGGACGCCGGACGCCGCTGCGCCGACCTGCTCGACGACCTGGTCGGCGGCGGTCCGGGTGGGGTCTACGAGCACCCGGTGCGCCTGTGGTGGCGGGATTCCACCCGGGGGCCGGAGCCGGTCACCGGGTCATCCGTTCCAGTGCCTCCTCCATCCGGTCACCGGCCTCCACCGGGTTGAGCCCGGCCGCGAGGGCGTCCTGGTAGACCTGGTCGAGGAGGGGACGGAAGCGGGCGTACCGGTGTTCCCAGTCGGCCGCGTCGGTGCGCCAGTAGCCGACGCAGACGGCGCGGTCGCGGGGCAGGCGGTGCACGGTGCGCAGCACGGACCGGGCCTGGCGGCACTCGCCGGCCTCCCCCGCGACCCAGACGTAGCCGGGGCCGTCGGGCAGGCTCGTCTCCCGCAGCCGGTCGACGAGGCTGCCCGGGCCGTGGCCGTTGCCGACCCCGACCCGCACGTCGATCTGCACCGTGGGGTCGCCGCCGGCGGCGGCGAGCAGGTCCCGGGCGTCGGCCAGGTCCGGCAGGTCCACCAGCACCCGCACCGGTACGCCGGGGGTCCGTTCCGCGACGATGCGGGTCGCGGCCGGCAGCCCGGCGAGGTCGGCGGCGAGCACCAGCCACCGGGTGTCCGCCGGCGGGCGGAACCAGGCGCGGCAACGCCACAGCAGGAGACCGACGCCGGTCTCGGCCCGCTGCGCCCAGGACGTCGCGAAGCCGTGGTCGTGCAGGGCGAAGTCGACGGTGAGCCGCGCCCCGACCGGGTCGACGGACCGGACGGAGTAGTTGCGACCGGTGGGCGGGTGCGGCTCGTCGTGGTAGCCCCACACGTCGCCGCGCAGGGTCATCGGCGGCGGGGCCGGCTCGCCGGGGCGGGGGAAGTAGAGCGTCACCGACTCGTCCGGCAGGCCCAGGGCGGGGAAGCGGGCGAGGTCGGGGCCGCCGAGGACGACCCGTTGCAGGTGCGGGGTCAGCCGCCGGACCTCGTGCACGGTGGCGGTCCAGAAGCCGGGCCGGGTGAGCGTGTCGGTCATTTCGCGCTGAACTCCGAGTCGGTGGCCGGGTCGCCGTCGACCGCGGCGGCGAGCGCGGGGACGATCTTGTCGAGCACGTAGGGCAGGCTCAGCACGGAGGAGAACGCCAGCGCGCCGTTGGCCTCGGTGCCGAGGAAGACCTCGCGGCGCTGGGCGCGGACGTCCAGCCGGGTGTAGAGCGGGTCGCCGAGCAGGGTGGTCACGCCGGGGTCGGTGGCCGCCTCGGACCAGACGGCGACGTCCACGTCCACCAGGTCGAACCGTTCGCGGCTGATGGTGGCGGACTGGTTGGCGTTGTCGGTGAGCGTGGTGACCTCGGGCGCCATGGTCAACCCGAGGTCGAGCAGGACCTTCGAGGCGGTGGTCTCGGGGCTGAACAGGTAGTACTGGCCTTCGTACGTGGAGGCGAACACGGTGCTGGCCCCCTTGAGGCGGGGCTGCGCGCCGGCGACGGAGGCGATCCGCTTCTCCAGGTCGGCGACGAGCGTCTCGGCCTCGGCGGTGCGGCCGGTGATCTGCCCGGCGGCCCGGGTCATCTGCTGCCAGGTCACGGCCCAACTGCCGTCCCCCGCCGGCTGGGCGACGGTGGGGGCGATCTTCGCGAGCAGGTCGTACTCCTGGCGGGACATGCCGGAGGAGAGTCCGACGATGACGTCGGGGCGCAGCGCGGCGATCTGTTCGTAGTCGAGTTCGGCGCGGGCCAGCACCTCCGGCTTGGCCCCGCCGAGCCGCTCCCGGGCCCACGGCCAGGTCGCGTTCGGCATGTTGCCGTACCAGTCGCGGATCGCGACGGGCACCTCGCCGAGGGCGAGGAAGTAGTCCTGTTCCTTGAGGCCCACCACCACGATCCGCGCGGGCTTGGCGGCGATGGTGGTCGTGCCGAAGGCGTGGGTGAGCGTGGTGGGGAACGCGGCGCCGGCCGATCCGGACGCCGCGTCGGCCGGGCCCGCCTCCTCTCCGGCGCAACCGCTGGCCACGAGCGTGACGAGCGCCAGCGTGGCGGCGGTCAGGAGTGTTCTCAGCCGGCGTGGGCGGGCGTGTGACATGGCATTCGATCCTCTGAGGGGCGGCGAAACGAGATTCCCATGGGGCTTAGGGTAGGTTTACCTTAGCCAGCGATGGAACGTTCCACCATGAAGTGAGTCACAGTGTCGGTAGCCACCCCCACCGGCTTACGCCGCCCGCGCCTGCTCGCCGCCGGGCTGCTCGCCTGTGCCCTCGCCCTGCTGGCGTCGATCGTCGCCAGCCTCGTCGTCGGCGCCCTGCCGCTGACGCCCGGCACCGTGCTACGGGAACTCGTCGCCCACGGCGACAGCGAGGCGAGCCTCGTCGTCTGGGAGGTCCGGCTACCCCGTACGGCGATCGCGATCTGCGTCGGAGCGGCCCTGGCGCTGGCCGGCGTCCTCATGCAGGCGCTGACCCGCAACCCCCTCGCCGACCCCGGGTTGCTGGGCGTCAACGCCGGCGCCGCCGCCGCGGTGGTGGCCGGCATCCTCGCCGGGGTGACCGGCCAACGCGGCCACCTCGTGCTCGCCCTGCTCGGCGCGGGCGTAGCCGCCGGCCTGGTCACCGTCGTCGGCGGCACCCGGGGCCCGGGCACGGCCGAGGACGGCCGGCTGGTCCTGGCCGGCGCGGCCGTCGGCGCCTGCCTGACCGGCATCGTCGCCGGGGTCACCCTGCTGAACCAGACCGCGTTCGACCGGTACCGGTTCTGGGCCGTCGGCAGCCTCGCCGACCAGCCGCTGTCCGCCCTGCTCACGGCGGCACCCGCGCTGCTCGCCGGCGTGGCCGTCACCGTGGCCGTGATCCGGCCGCTGGACGTGCTGCGCTTCGGCGACGACAGCGGCGCGGCCCTGGGCGTCAGCCCCGGGCGCACCCGGGCGCTCGCGCTGGCCGCCACCACCCTGCTCTGCGGCGGCGCGACCGCCGTGGCCGGTCCCATCGGGTTCCTCGGGCTCGCCGTCCCCCACGCCGCCCGCGCGATCTGCGGCCCCCGGCTCGGTTGGGTCGTCGCCTACAGCAGCCTGCTCGGCCCGATCCTGCTGATCATCGCCGACGTGCTCGGCCGGCTCCTGGCCCGCCCCGGAGAGATCGAGGTCGCGATCGTCATGGGCGCCATCGGCGCCCCCGTGTTCATCGCCCTGATCCGCGCCCGGAGGATCCCCCGCCCATGATCACCACCCCCGCCAGCGGTCCGGGCCGACGCGCCCTCCGTCGGCAGACCCGCCGCGCCACCCTCGCCTGCCTCGTCGCGCTCGCGCTCAGCGCCGGCCTGGCCGTCGCCGCCCTGGCCAGCGGCCGGTACGCCACCCCACTGCCCGAACTGTGGCCGGCGCTGACCGGGGGCGGCAACCCCGGCCTGCGGTTCGTCCTCTTCGAGCTGCGACTGCCCCGGATCGGCACCGCGCTCGTCGTCGGGGCGGCCCTCGGCGCGGCCGGCGCCCTCTTCCAGAGCGCCAGCCGAAACCCCCTCGGCAGCCCCGACATCGTCGGCTTCACCGTCGGCGCGGCCACCGGCGCGCTCGTCGTCCTGCTGGTCCTGCGCGACGACCGGCTCACCCCGGCGGTGGGCGCGGTGCTCGGCGGCGCCGCCGTGGCCGGGGCGGCGCTGCTGCTCGGCGGGACCGGGCAGCGCCTCATCCTCGTCGGGATCGGCCTGTCCGCCCTGCTCACCTCCGTCAACGCGTACCTGCTGACCCGCGCCGAGGTGACCGACGCGCAGAACGCCGCCGTGTGGCTCGTCGGCAGCCTCAACGGCAGCGGCCACCACCTGCCGCTGCTGCTCGGCGCGCTCGCCGTGCTGCTGCCGCCCGCCGTGCTGGTGGCCCGGGGGCTGCGACTCGTCGAGAACGGCGGCGACAAGGCCCTCAGCCTCGGCGTACCCGTGCGCCGGCAGCGCCTCACCGCCACGGCCCTCGCGGTCGCGCTCACCGCCGTCGGCGTCGCCGGCGCCGGGCCGGTCGGCTTCGTCGCCCTGGCCGCCCCCCACCTGGCCCGCCGGCTCACCCGCGTCGCCGCGCCCCTGGTGACCACGAGCGCGGCGCTCGGCGCCGCCCTGCTGCTCGCCGCCGACCAGCTCGCCCAACGGCTCGTTCCCGGGCAACAACTGCCCGTCGGCGCGGTCACCGGCGTCCTCGGCGGCGGCTACCTGGCCCTCGTCCTGACCTGGACCTGGCGGGGGCGGTCCTGGTGAGCAAGCCCCCGTCCCGCACCGCATCCGCCGCCCCGGAGGCAACCATGAGCGCCCCACCCGCGATCGAGCTGGACTCGGTCACCGTCGGCTACGACCGCCGCACCGTCTGCCGGGACGTCACCCTGCGGGTCGCCGAGGGAAGCTTCACCGTCTTCATCGGACCGAACGGGTGCGGCAAGTCGACCCTGCTGCGCACCGTCGCCCGCGTGTTGCGGCCGAGCGGAGGCCGCGTCGCCGTCCTCGGCCGCGACGCCCGGGGCTACAGCCGGCGGCAGTACGCCCGCACCGTCGGGCTGCTCCCCCAGGGCGTCGAGGCACCGGCCGGGATGACCGTCACCGATCTGGTGCTGCGCGGACGACACCCGCACCGGTCGGCGCTGAGCCGCTGGACGGCGCAGGACGAGCGGGCGGTCACCGCGGCGCTGGCCGCCACCGGGACCGCCGAGTTCGGCGACCGGGCGCTCGCGGAGCTCTCCGGAGGCCAGCGGCAACGCGCCTGGCTGGCCATGCTGCTGGCGCAGGACACCCCGATCCTGCTGCTCGACGAACCGACCACCTACCTCGACATCGCCCACCAGTACGAGGTCCTCGACCTGCTCGCCGACCTGCACGCCGGCGGCCGGACCGTGGTCGCCGTCCTGCACGACCTCAACCAGGCGGCCCGCTACGCCACCGACCTGGTGGTGCTGAGCGACGGCCACGTCGCCAGGACCGGTCACCCGTCGGCGGTGCTCACCCCGGACCTCGTCGCCGACGTGTTCGGGCTGCGCTGCCGGGTCGTGCCCGACCCGGTGACGGGCACGCCCGCGGTGTTCCCCGAGCCCGCCCGTCCCCGCCCGACCGGTCCCGCGCCGGCGGGCGGGTGACCAGGCGACCGGCACGGCACCGGCCGTCGCCGACGTAGCTCCCCGGCCCCGACGTCGCCGGACCGGCGGACGGCATCCGGCCGACATGCCCGTTCGACGCGCCCGGCCGACGGCATCCGGGCCGCCGCCCGGGAGGCTCACGCCGACCGCTCCTCCCTCCGTCCCGGGTGGTCGTGGTACATGGCGAGCCGGTCCCGGACGGCCTGCCGCTGCGGGTGGTCCGTGTCGTCGAGGAGACCGAGGGCCTCCCGGCCCCGGACGAGGGCGCCGTCGTGGTCGCCGGCCGCGCTGAGGGCCTCCGCCGACACGACCAGGGCGCGCGCCTGCCGCAGCGGGTCGGCCAGCTCGTCGCCGACGGCCCGGGCCAGGGCGGCATCGGCCAGCGCGTCGCGGTGCCGGCCGAGGCGCAACTGCGCCTCCGCCGAGATGATGAGGGCGTCGCACCGGATGGTGTCGTCGGTGACCCGGTCGTGCAGGCCGAGGGCGATCCGGCCCTGGGCGAGGGCGACCTCGGGCTGGCCCGCCTCGAGGCTGAGTTCGGCGAGCCGGACGTGGGTGAGGCTTCGTCCACGCAGCGAGCCGATCCGGTCCCAGACGACAAGAGCCTGCTGGTACAACGCGCGTGCCTCGTCGCGGCGCCCGAGCCGGTGGTGCGCATCACCCAGGTTATGGAGGGCGTACGCCTCCCCGGTAGCCTCCCCGACCGCGCGGCAGTCGGTCAGCACCTCGCGGAGGGTGTCGATGGCGTCGAGGGTCGCCCCGGTGCGCAGTTGTACGGAGGCGAGGTTGTGCCGACAGACCCGCTGCATCTCGGCGCAGCCGTGCTCCCCGGCGAGGCGCAGGGCCTCGGTGAAGAGGCGGCCGGCGCGGTGGTAGTCGTGGGTGGTGAAGTAGCTCGCGCCGAGGTTGACGAGGGTGCCGACCCGACCCAGGTCATGACCGTCGGCAGTCGCGTTGTCGAGGGCGATCCGCAACATCTCCCGCGTGTCCTCCTGGTCGCCGGACCGGTCGACAACCTCGTGCACGGTGTCGACGATCTGCCAGGCGTGCCGGTGGAAGCCCTCGGCCGCCGCGCGACGGACCATGGCGAGCAGATTGGTCCGTTCCACCTCGCACCAGCGCAGGGCGGCACAGTCCGAGCCGAACGTCATCGACGTCACCCCACCCGGCTCGGGCAGGTCGGGAACGGCCGGCCGGCCCGGTGCCAGCAGGCCGACGGCGGTGACGGCCGTGTGCAGGTACCAGTCCAGCAGCCGACGGAGCGCCACGCGGCGCTGCGCGGGTGGCACGTCCTCCCTGGCCCGGTCGGCGGCGTACTGGCGCAACAGGTCGTGCATCCGGTACCGGCGGACGGTGTCGTGGTCGACGAGGTGGGCGCGGGCGAGCCGGTCGAGGGCCCGCTCGGCTCCGGCGACGTCCACCGCCAGCATCGCCGCGGCGGCCTCGACCCCGATGGTGCTGCCCGGGAAGAGGCCGAGCGCGAGGAACAGCCGCGCGGGCATCGGGTCGAGCGCGTTGACCGACCAGGCGAAGACGGTCCGCAGGGTCATCTCGTCGGTGTCGTCGCCCTCGACGTCGAGCAGCCGACCGGCCAGTTCGTCGGCCAGGTCGCCGAGCCGCGCATCGGGCCGGGAACCCACGTGCTCGCCGATGACCCGCAGCGCGAGCGGCAGTCCGCCCGACAGTCGGGCCAGCGTCTCCAGCGCCGCGGGCTCCGCGCCGGTGCGTCTTGCTCCGACGATCCGGCCGAGCATGCGCTGTCGTTCGAGGTGCGACAGCGGCGCGACGGTGAGGCTGCGGATGCCGTGCCGGACGCTCAGCCCGGGGAGCCGGTTGCGACTGATCACGACCGTGAAGCTGGTCTCGGAGCGGGGCAGGAGCTGCCGCGCGTGGTCGGAGTCGACGACGTTGTCGAGCACGACGAGCATCCGCCGCCCGCTCATCAGGCGGTGGTACAGATCGAGGCGTCGTTCGGCCTCGGCGGGCACCCGCTCGGCCGGGACGCCGAGGGCGACGAGGAAGCGGTGCAGCGCCTCCTGCGGGCGGACCGGCGGGGCCGGTCCGTGCGCCTCCGCGTTCAGGTAGAGCTGCCCGTCCGGGAACCAGCCCCGCCGGCGGTGCCCCCAGTGCCCGGCGAGGGTCGTCTTGCCGACTCCGGGCATCCCGGTCAGCACGACCGCCTTCGCAATGCCGTCGCCGGTGGCGAGAGCGTCCAGTTCGTCGAGCAGTGCCGCGTGCCCGGTGTAGTCGGGTACGTCGTTCGGCAGTTGCCGGGGCATCGGCGCGGTTGCGTCCGCGGCGGCGGGTTGGCTCCGCGCCGGCGCGGCGGTTTCGAGGGCCGCCATGTCCAGCACCGGGTCGGTTCGCATCGCCCGGCGATAGCGTCGCCGGTAGGCGGCGACGAAGTCCCGCGCATCTTGGGTACGACCGGCCGCCTGCAGTGCGGCGGCCCACAATCGGGCCAGCCCCTCGTCGAGCGGGTTCTCGATCAGCAATGGTTCGAGCCGGGTCAACGCCCGTTCGTGCCGGCCGGTGGCCAACTCACTCTCCGCCAGAAGTTTCTCCGCCCTGAATTGCTTCTCCCGCATATCCCGCCGCAGGTGTTCGCAACGCGCGCCGCGCAGGTCGGCGAGCGGGTCGTCCCGCCACATCTCGATTGCCCTGGTGAGCAGAGCAATTCCCCGATCATGCTGATGCCGATCAATTGCCTGCCGCGCCTCGGCGGTCAATCGCAGGAACCGGTGGTAATCGACCAGCTCCGGATCCACCGCCAACCGGTACGCGCCCGTGCCGGGCACCCGCACCAGGGCATCCTGGAGGCCGACCAGCCGCAGGGTCGACCGCAACCTGCTGGCCAGCGTGTAGAGCAGCGGGCGTCGGGCATGGACTGCGGAGTCCTGCCAGAGGAACTCCACGATCGTCTCGACCCGCACGGGATCACCGGCGTGATAGAGAAGGACGGCGAGCAGGCCGCGCTGTTTTGCCGCCCCCAGCGAGATCGCCCGCCCGTCGACCGTGAGTTCGGTGGGACCCAGAATCGTGAACTCCATCAGCTCTCGCCCCCATTAGATCTTGATCGACGTTCACCTATCAATTCTTGATCCGGCCGACCGAAAGCCACAGGCCTTTCTCCACAGAGTCCAAAATCAGACATTCCCCTTCCCAGCCTCCTGCAAGCCCACTGCAAGTCGACCGACAAGGTGATCCGCAACCGGCCACTCGACGCTGATTCCCGTCCAGACAGCGCGCCGGAGGGGAAGCAAATGACGTCATTGGAATGGTCGGCCAGCCCGATCGGAATCGACGCGAGTCGCTGGGTGAGCCGATCCGGCTGCCGTACGGTGCTCGTCGTCGCCCACACCATCACGAGCTGCCAGCGGCTGCTGGACGTGATCGAGCTCGTCGAGAGCGACCCCCGGGTGCAACTGGTCTTCACGGTGGCGCCGGACGTCTTCAACCCGTACGTGCGGCGGTTCCTCGACCGGCTCGGCGCCCTCGTGGTGCCCTGGCACCAGGCCGTCCGGGAGCGGTTCGACCTCGGCCTCGCCGCCGCCTACGGCGGGCTGCACCAGTTGCACGCCCCCCTGCTGGTGATGGCCCACGGGGCGGGGCACAGCAAACGGGTGCGCCCCGCGCCGTTCGGCGGACCGGTGCTCGCGGAGCCGCCCGTGTACGGCCTCGACGCGCAGCGGCTGACCCATGGCGGGCGGGTGCTCCCGACGGCCCTCGCCCTCTCCCACGACGGCGAACTGGAGGTGCTGCGCCGGCAGTGCCCCGAGGCGGTCGAGGCCGCGGTGGTCGTCGGCGACCCCTGCGTCGACCGGCTCGTCGCCAGCCTCCCCCACCGCCGGGACTACCGCCGGGAACTGGGGCTGGACGACCGGCAGGAACTCGTCGTCGTCTCCTCCACCTGGGGTCGGGACGGCGTCTTCGGACGCTGGCCGGACCTGCTACCCCAGTTGATGACTCAGCTGCCGGAGCAGCGGTACCGGATCGCCGCTCTCCTGCACCCGGCGGTGTGGGACGCGCACGGGCACCGTCAGATCCGCGCCTGGCTCCGGGACTGCCGCGACGGCGGCCTGCTGCTACCCGATCCGACCGTCGACTGGCGCGGCCCGGTGGTCGCCGCCGACCACGTCATCGGCGACCACGGCTCGGTCACCGCCTACGCCGCCGCCATCGGACGCCCGACCCTGCTGCTGCCCGCACCCCGGTCGATGCCCGCCGCAGGCACGGCCCAGCATCTGCTCGCCACCAACGCGACCCACCTGGACCCGCACCGGCCGCTGCCACCCCAGCTCGCCCCGGCCGCGACGGTCGACCCGCAGGCGGTGATGGCCGCGCTGACCGCCCGGCCGGGGGAGGCCGGCGTGCTGTTGCGGCGCACCATGTACCGGCTGCTCGAGCTTGCCGAGCCGGGCCGGCACCGGCAGACCGCCCCGGTGCCGATGCCGGTGCCGCTGGACGGCCGGGCATGAGCGCCGCAGCCGAGCCCGTCGTCGTCGCGCTGCCGCCGGATGGCCCGCTGCCGCCCCGCGCGGCACGGCTCGCCGACGTCGTGGTGACCGTCACCGGCGGCGATCCGACCCGGGTCGGCGCGAGCCTGCTCACGGCCTACCCCGGGATCGCCCTCGCCGTCGTCGGCACCCCGGCGGGCGACGTCACCGTCGGCGTACGCAACGGCCCGCCGCTGGATCTCGGCCGGATGGCCCCGCCCGGCCGGCTGACCGTCGGGCTGCTCGCCGCGGCGGCCCGGCTGCTGCACACCCGCTGGGCCGCCGGAACCCTCCACCACCGACGGACCGCACCGGACGCGCTACGCCTCGCCCGCGCCGCCGCCCGCCTCGTCGAGCAGGCGGAGCACCGCGGGCAACCGGGGAGAGGCGAGCCGCTCGAAGACGTCGGCGGCCTCCCGGTAGTGCTGCCGTGCGGCCTCGTCGTCGCCGCGCCGCCGCGCGATGCGGCCGAGCAGCACCACCGCCTCTGCCCGCTCGTTGTCCGACCCGAGGTCGGCCATCCGGCGCACCGCCTCGGCGGCGCAGCGCTCTGCGGCGGCCAGGTCACCGAGGCCGAGGTGGGCGTCGGCCAGCCCGGACAGCACCCGCACGGCGTTGTACGGGTCGACGTCGGACAGCCCGGCGAAGATCTCCCCGGCCTCCGTCAACAGCGGTAGTGCGTCGGCGGGTCGACCGGTCCGGGTGAGCAGCATGCCCAGGTTGAGGCAGGACAGGCCCACGCTCCGCGCGTCCGGCAGCGCCCGCCGCCCGGCGAGCACCCGGGCGTACGCCTCCGCCGCCTGTTCTTCCTGGCCGGTGTCGGCGTAGAGGGTGGCCAGGCCCTCCTCGGCGTCGACGACCCCCTGGGCGTCACCCGCCTGGCGGTACCGGTCGACCGCCGCCCGCCCGTGCTGCTCGGCCTCGTCGTACGCGCCGACCCGGCTGCGGGCCCGCGCCAGCCGCTTGAGCATGTCCGCCTCGGCCCACACGTTTCCCCAGGCGCGGGCCGCCCGAACACCAAGATCATCGATTTCCAGCCGGTCCCGGTAGTTCTTCACGTAGAGGAGCAGGGGCCACATCACGTCGCTGAGCTGCCAGGCCAGCTCGTGGTGCCCCAGGCCGAAGGCGACCCGGCCCGCCTCCATCAGGTTGCCCCGCTCCCGCTCCAGCCAGGCGAGGGCGGCGGCGCGGTCGGCGAACTCGGGCGGCCCCTCCAGGGGCCGCAGGAAGGTGTACGGCAGCCGCCGCCGGTAGGGGGTCACCACCAGGTCCGCCCGGCGCGCGGCGGCGAGGTAGAACTCCAGCATCGTGCGTACCACCGCCTGTCGGTCGGCCTCCGGTTCGTGCTGCTCCGCGACCTCGCGGGCGCAGAGCCGAAGGATGTCGTGGAGCCGGAAGCGGTCCTCGGACACCTCGTCCAGCAGGCTCGCGTCCAGCAGCTCACCCACCAGCGCCGCCGCCCGGGCCGCGCCGCCGGCCCCCGCGCCGGCCACCGCCGCGACCAGGTCCACCCCGAACTCCGTCCCCGGGTGCAGGGCCAGCCTGCGGTACAACACCGACGCCTCCGGCGTCAGCGCCTGGTACGAGCACTGGAACATCGCCCTGATCGGCGAACCGTCCACCGTCGAGAGCCGGGCCAGCCGCTGCGCCTCGTCGGCCAGCTCGGCGACAATCCGTCGCACCGTCAGCTTGGGACGGAAGGCAAGCAGGCCGGCCGCCACGACGAGCGCGATGGGCAGCCCGCCGCAGAGCCCCGCCAACTCCCCGGCCGGCCCGGACTCCCGCAGGATCCGCTCCGGGCCCACCGCCCGCCCCAGCAGCTCCACCGCCTGCTCGGCCGGCAACGGACCCACGTCGAGCATGCAGGCCCCGTCGGGCAGCAACCCGGTCAACCGACGCCGGCTGGTCACCACCACCACCGCGGACGTCGAGGCCGGCAGCAGGTGCCTGACCTGGCCCGCCGAGAACGCGTCGTCGAGCAGCACCAGCAGCGACCTGTCCGCGGTCACCGAACGGTAGAGGGCGACCTGCTCGGCCAGGTCCACGGGGATGCGGTCCGGCGCCACCCCGAGGGCCCGGAGGAAGGCGCCCAGCGCCACCCCCGGATCCAGCGGCCGGTCGCCGCTGAACCCCCGCAGGTCGGCATGGAGCTGACCATCCACGAACCGATCCCGATTGCCGTGGGCCCACTGTCTCGCCAGCGCCGACTTACCCACGCCGCCGGGCCCGCACAGCACGGCGATGCTGTTTGCGCCCTCAGCGAGCAGGCTGTCCAGTGCTGACAACTCACTCAGCCGGGCGGTGAAATTCCGCGACGGGGCAGGCAGTTGCCGGGGAATCGGAAAACGATCGGCGGGAACGCCGTTGAAATGCACACCCCCGTGAATCACGCCGGCCTGGATGCTGGATCCGGACACGTGACCCGACTGCTCGTTGGACGTGGCGGACGTTACCGCTTCCCCGGCCCCGCGGAATTCCGTTCCCAATCGCCGCGCCCCCATACGACTCGCCGAAGACCCATTGAGGGCAGGCCTAGAAAATGATGTCTCCCTGCACGTCACGCGCCTGGACGACCTTCCCGGCCGTCCCGCTGAAGTGGTTCACCACCTGGCCCTGAACAGCGACGACGCCCGCCCGCGACAGCCTGCGCCACTCTTCGTCGAGGGCAGCGGCGAAGTCGGGATCCCGGGCCATCACGTCAGCCAGAGCCGAGGCGAGCGCGGCCTGTCGCCAACGCTCCTGCGGATGCTCGATCGCGGCATCAAGAACAGCCGACTCCTGCGTTTCCGCCCCGAACCGGGCGCGGACCAGTTGGAACAGCGAGCCGATCGCGCTGCGGGCACCGGCCGCGAGCGCCTCCGCCCCCTTGGTCGACAACGCCGTGGCGACAGCAAGGACTACCTGATCCTCCACACGCGCCCCCCGAATCAGGATTCACATAGACGTTAGGCGTTTCAGGTTTCGATCAGCCTAACGCATTCAGTCAACAGCTCCGAGCCCTCAGCAAGCGCCGCAAAGCAGCAGATTCTCATCTATTTCTCAACAGAGACCCACGAATCAAGCAATAAGGCATCCTGCACAAACAGGGCCATGCAGTCATTTCGGACAGGCGATCGACCGCCTCCAACGGATCGACTTACCGCCCCCTGAGGCGATAACGTCCACCCTCATGATCGAACCAACGCTGATAGCGCTGGCCATCGCAGGCATCGCCACCAAGCTATCGGCACTTCACTCGGAGTTAGCACATAACTTCGCTTTGCACATGCCCGAGACGGAGACAGTCCTAGTGTATTCATCGTTCTGGTATAAGTGGGTCGCTTCCACTGGGGCGCACGTCATGGACCTGCTGATCAACTCGATGACGTTCTGAAAGCTTTGACTACTTAACGCAGTTACGGCGATTGCGTTACGTGTGCGCTGCCGGCCACGGCCGGCAGCGCACACTCCCTTCCAGCGCTCTCGATGCAGCGACTCGCCCGGAGACACCGATCCCGGAATACTCCGGACGCTGGCGGCCCTCCGGCAGGCGTGGCCAGCCGGACCCCGCCGGAAGCTACCCGCCCCGTCCTGTCGCCAGCACGGCGAGACGAGGCCCTGTTCCGACCGAGAGAAGCCGTCCCTCTGCCGACGACGGCAACCGGCACCACAGCCAGGAGGATGCCTGCGCAGGTCTGCTGATGAGGCTGCCGGACTCTCCAACCGCTCCCGCTTCGCCTGCACCCCCCGCTACGGCACGATCAACGCGACGCCCGTCAGGGCGAGATCGCGGTCCAGCACGGTGAGTCCATTCGCGTCGGAGACGGGGAGCGTCTGCCGGTCCACCGGCGGCGGCTGGTGGTCGTGGTGGCGTGCCGGTAGTTTCGGGTCGAATGCGGTTTCTGTCTTTGATCGGGGAGTCGGCTTCGTGTCGCACATCGAGAGGATCGCCGGTGAGTTGCGTGCGCTTTCGCTGGGTGTCGAGCGTGCGCAGGGTCTGGTGGCTGCTGCCCGTGATCAGGCGCAGGAGGTGGCGTTGCGGGCTGCGGGTGCCGGTTTCGTCGCGGTGGCGGCGGGGCTGACGCGGGTCGGCAGCGCCATCGCGGCGGTTCAGGGCGGCCTGGGCAGTGTTTCCGCTTCGATCGGGGAGGCGGCGAAGGCGACTGCGGCGGTGCCGCGCGAGGCCACCTCGCAGGAGACGATCGCCGGGTTGGGCCCTGTTCAGGCCGCGGTGGGTAGCGCGCGCGACGTCACGGCCGGCGTCATCGCCCAGGTCGGTGAGGCACAGCAGCTCGTTGCGATGATCCTTCAGGGTGGGCAGCCCGGTCCGCTGCTCCAGTCCCTCGACGGCATCAGGCAGGTTCTGGTCCTGGTGGTCCAGCGCACCGGCACCGCCCGGCAGCATGTCGAGGCGGCGATCGCCGAGGCGCGACAGCTCGGCTCCTCGGGAAACTGACCGGGTCCGGCGGTCCCACACCGACCGGCCCGACCCCGTCCCCAACCAGCACCCCGACCGAGTCGCCGTACCCGACGGTGGGCCGCGCCGGGCAGACGGGCGAACCGGAGGACGGATGCTCTGCGTGGTCGGCCGGTGTGGCCGCGCCCGAGACAGGCGCGGCCACACCGGCCGGTTCGATGCCGGCGTCAGGAGATGGCGCAGCTGACGCCGTTCAGGGCGAAGGAGCCGGGCTTGCCGGTATTGCCGGTGTGGGTGGCCTGGAAGCCGATCTCAGTGGAGTCGCCCGCCGCCAATGCCCCGTTGTACGAGACGTTGCGTGCGGAGATCTGACCGCTGGAACCGGTGTACGTGGCGTTCCAGCCGTTGGTGAGGGCCTGTCCGTTGGGCAGGGTGAACGTCAGGGTCCAACCGTTGATCGCCGAGTTGCCACGGTTGGTGATGCGGATGCTGGCGGTGAACCCGTCGTTCCAGGAGTTCATCGTGTAGCCCACCTCGCAGGCCCCGGACTGGCCCGGTGGCGGGGTCGTCGGGGGAGGAGTGGTCGGAGGCGGGGTCGTCGGGGGAGGAGTGGTCGGGGGCGGGGTCGTGGGCGGCGGGGTGGTCGGGGGCGCGGTGGAGAAGGTGATGTTCGAGACGTAGGCGTTGATGTTCCAGGTCGCGTCCGAGTCGGTCTGGCTGGTGACCGGCTTGCCCTGGACGGTGAAGTTGCTGAAGTGCACGCCGCTGATGTTGACGGTCGACGACTTCCCGTGCAGGTTGACGACCTTCTTCACGTCGGAGGACACGTTCGTGAAGTAGGCGTTCCGGATGGTCGAGGTGTTCTTCACCGTCCGCCAGGACGGCGGCCGATCCTCCTGGAGGTCGATCAGGCTGTCGGTCTGCTCGACCCTGACGTCCTCCCACCGGGTGTTCGAGACGACGGCGGTGTCGACCGCGTCGATCACCATCGAGCGCCCCGCCTTCACCACGTCGATGTCGCGGAAGACGATCCCGTCCATCGAGGTGCCTTCGGTCTTGGTGCCGATCTTCGCGCAGGCGGAGTTGCTGTAGCAGACGACGTGCTCGTGGATGACGTTCCTGGTGTTGACCGTGCCGCTGGCGAACTCGTTCTTGGTCGCCATGTTGTCGTCGCCCGTGTAGAGGAACGCGTTCGACAGCAGGCTGTTGGTCGACTCGTCGAAGTCCACACCGTCGGTGTTGTTGTACCCCGTCGTGGGCCGGCAGTTGATCAGTTTGTAGTTCTTGATGGTGACCCTGTCACTGCGGTAGACGAGCGTGTTCCAGTAGCTGGAGTCGCGGACGGTGACGCCGTCGACCAGGATGTCGGCACTCTCCTCGATCTTCAGCACGGCCAGATTGATGCCCTGGGCCCGCAGGTACTTCCCGTTGCCGTCGATGACGCCACGACCCAGCAGCTTGGCGTTCCTCACCTGGTACATCCGGAGGGAGGCGTGCTGCATGCCCTCGATGTTCACCCCACCGCTGCCGGTGTTGAAGTCCGCCTTCTGGTTCGAGCCGTAGAGGACCGCACCGGCTGCCAGGTACAGGGTCATGTTGCTCTTCATCCACAGCTCACCGACCTGGTACCGGCCCGGCGGCACGTACAGGATGTTGCGGGTCGCGCCGGACGCGGCATTGATGGCGCTCTGGATCTTGGCCGTGACCAGCGTCGCCCCGGTGTTGTCGACGCCGTAGTCGGCGAGGTTCTTGACGTCGGCGTCCCCCAGCTGGGGCGCGTCCGTCTCGGGTGCGTCGATCAGGACGAACAGCAGTTCCTTGGAGTCGAACTGGACGATCAGGTAGTTCGGGCCGCTGTTGAAGGTGATGGTGTTGCCGCTGCGGGCGACGGCGAGCTTCCGGCTCTTGGGGCTGACGGTGTACGAGCTGAAGCCCTCGGCGACGGTGACCGAGAACGCGGCCGTGCCCGCGCCCGCCATGGAGCAGTGCGCATAGTGCACCTGCATCTCGGGGGCGTACTTGGTCATCTTCTCGACGAACAGCGGCGCGGCGTCCGCCGTGACGGTGTAGAGCGGGCTCCTCGTCGCACCGCTCGGGGCAGGCTCCGCGACGCAGCCGCCGGCGGCCAGGCCGGGTGAACCGTCCCCGGCCACGGTGGTCGCACCGTAGACCGGCGCCACCAGGGCACCGGTCCCGACGCCTCCGAAGACGAGGAGAGCGATCGTTGCCCAGATCGCGAGACGTTTGTTCCTCATGGGGACCTTTCTCGGGGGTCGACGAAACTGCCGGCACGGCCGGTGGACCGCTGCTCGCTGGGGGCGGGCCGGTGCCGGCTTGCCGACGAAACAGGTGCCGTGAAGCCCTCGCTGCCGTCGGTCGGGACGATCGTGTCGTCGCCGAGGACCGGCACGGTGGCCGCCCATCGGCGGCTTACGACCGCAGTGTCGTTCCGCGCCCGGGTGACGCGCCGTCCCGGATCGCTCTGTTTCCTCGCGTGGGGATGTAGAGCCGGGTCAGAGCTTCGTCCAGAAACGTTTCTAGCTGGACGCTACGCCCTGACATGGAAGTTCGTCAATTGGATGCGCTCCGGAAGCCGGAAACTATCGGGCACCGGGCTTGAAAGTTTCCGAAGGCGGCACCCCTGCGGCGAGGGCGAGCAACGAGCGGAGCCGACGGGCCACCCACCGCCGCGCAGCCGGGAGCGCCACCCGGCCGGCGCGAGCGCCAGCCGGGGACGAGCGGCCCCCGTAGGCCAGGTCGAACTGGTCGCAGCGCTGACCGTACGGCGACATCACGGCCGCCCGACCCGCGAGCCGCTGCGGGCAGTCGGCACATCGGGGCTGCATCCGGATGTGGCTTCCAGCGCGTCCGGCCACACCCCGGGACCGGAGGAGCTTCCCGCAGGCGGACCCGACCCGGGAGAGGCATTCGGGTAACCTGTGGCTCAGCGGGCCGTTAGCTCAATGGCAGAGCTGAGGACTTTTAATCCTTAGGTTCTGGGTTCGAGTCCCAGGCGGCCCACCGTTCAGCTGGCAAGTCAGCCCGACATCACTTCATGCCGCCGCCCTTTGCGCGAGTATTGTCGGGCACTGGCTTGGCTTGCGAGCACCCGCGAGCATCCCGCTCGGTGAGAGCAGCATGGGCGCGTCGCGTCGCCGCCGGCCTGGCGTGGTTGGCCGCGCGGGTCATGGACCACACGCTGACACCGCACATCGCCAGGCGCGACAACTGGAAGGATGCCGGCACCACCATCCAGGCGCCGAATGAGGAACGGGTGCACGGCGAGATCGTCCTCGACATCGGCCACTAGCCGCAGTGCTCCGAGGCCGGGGCCTTCAGGACTGCGCCCGGCCCGGGACTCGGAGGAGCAACCGGGTGCCCGACCTTCGTCCGGCTGAAGCAACGCGGGCGGCTGTCGGAGGAAGATGGTGGTCCATCCTGGCCGGTCAGCCGGAACGAACAGTTCTGCCCGGCCCCACGGCTGCCCTCGGATGTCGAGGAGATTTGCAGCGGCCTCGATGCTGGAGGGAGTAAGGCGAGGAATGGCACGACCACGTAGGGCCGTCCCCGGCGACGCGGCTGCGCTGGTGCGACTTCGCGTCACCATGCTGGAGGCGATGGGGGCACCCGTCGGCGACGCCACCGCGCCATGGCGGGCCGCCGCCCTGGACTGGTTCACCCGTTCGCTGAGCGACCCGCAGACGTTCGCCGCATTCGTGATCGAAGACCCCGAGCACGGCATCGTCAGCAACGCCGCCGGCCTCTGCGACCGCCACGCGCCAGGCCCCGGCAATCCGGGCGGCCTGCGCGGTCACGTCTTCAACATCAGCACCCTGCCCCACGCCCGCGGACGCGGCCACGCCCGAGACTGCCTGACCGCCCTCCTCCACTGGTTCGCCGACGACACCACCGTCAGCGTGGTCGACCTCAACGCCACCCCGGGCGGCGAACGCCTCTACCGCACCCTCAGATTCGCCCCACCACGCCACCCCGCCCTGCAACTGCGCCGCGACCAGATGTAGGGCTGCCTACGTACCGGAACCTTGAATCCCGATTCGGGATCGATCGTGGTCAGGCGGACGGCAGCACACCGCGTGCGCCTCGCCCGGGCCCGACTACCGCCACCTTCGGTCGTGGGCAATGTCACACTACTTTGCATGCTGCAAATTGCAGTCAGCTAGAAGCTTCCCGCTGCATTTCATCAAGCGTGTCCGCTACACGCAATTCGGGGGGTTTTGTGGTGGTGGAACGCAGAGTCCGGCCCAAATGTCAACGTACAGGCCGTGTGGCAATACGGTGAGGCAATAGTCACGGTGACCGGCTGCTCCCGGGACCGCGCCCGCGTTTCCGCCACCATGTCCGTCACTCCCGCCCCTGCTGAGCGTTGAGTCGAACGCGAGGGGAGTGCGTGGACTCCTTCGGGTCACCGGTGTCCGAAGAAGAAATGGTGCCTGACGGCCCCGACGAAACAATCCCCGCTCGGCCCGGGAGGCAGCCAGCACCCCGGGGCGACACGGTCCGGGCAGTGGAGGCGCTGGCCGCCGTGTCCGAGCTTGCAGCAGTAGTGCTGGAGGCCCGGGGCAACGGTGGCCCTGCTGACGCAGCCAGGGCCACCGCCCATCTGCTACGCCTGATCGCCGCACTCGCAAAGCTCAACGATCAGGGGTAGCCGTTCCTGGTGCGGGGCCGGCGCATGCCGGTCCCGCACCATTCTCAGCATCCAACGAGGACGGTGCAATAACGACGCGGCACTCTTGCAAGTACGCACTGAAGTGCGAAAACTTCCGACTGGGCACAAGATAGTCGGCCACCGATCGCACATCGTGCAGTGCCGCCTCCGACCCGACCGGTCGGGGGCGGCACTGCACTGCGGGTCGGGACGGCCGTCAGCCGTGAGGGGCATCCGGGCGGCGCGCCGGATCGGCGCCCTCGCCGGCACGGGGTGACTCACCGCGCCCCCCTTTCGCGATTGTGATGGTGTGGGCCTCGATGTAGGCGCGGAGGCTCCGGAGCGGAATGCGGACGCTGCCATTCGGCCCGTCGCTCTTGATCGCCTCCAGCGCTCCGGCCCCGATGTAGCGCCCGACGCTCCACCGGGAGACCCGGAGGATGTCCGCGACCTCTTGGACGGTCAGGAAACGGTCGGCGTCCAGCTCCGCCATCGGAGACCACCTTGCATCGAATAGCAGCGCATCCGTGCGTTACGCGATGCTACCCGACGCACACTCCCGCCGCAAAACGCCACGAGGCAGGAGGCGCGATGCGGCGCTGAGCTGGGCTGCCCTCGCCGGGGCTATGTCCGGATCATGCACTCGTGCTACAACATGCACGTGACTCAGGGGCCCGAAAGGGGCGTAGCGTACGACTTCTGGTGGCGCGTGCGCACCGAGCAGGGCGCACGCGGTTGGACGGACGAGGAGCTACGCGCCCGGACCGGCGTCGCCCGCACGACGGTCGACCGTCTCCAGGCCGGCAGGCGACCGCCCACCGCCCGCGTCGTCAACGCCCTCGCGGAGGCCCTCGACATCGACCTCACCGAGGCGCACCGGCTCGCCGGCCGCACGCCGGCCCCGCCGGTCGCCTCTACCGACGAGGACAGCGGGCCCCGGGTGAGCGCCCGCGAGGCGGTCCGGCGCGACCCGGCCTTCACCGACCAGCAGCGCAGGACGCTGCTGGACCTGCTCGACATCTTCGAGCAGGCCAACCGCGGCCGCCGGGCCTGAGCACGGGCGCGGCCGGAGACGCCCCGGCCAGGCCGCCCGTTGGTCCGCCGTACACCGGACCGCGTCGCCGGGCACGGCGGACGGCCGGGGCGCGGCGGGCGCACCGGGCGGCCCGCCTTGGGCGGGGGCACCGGCCGGCCGGGGCGCGGCGGGCGGGACGGCGCCTGCCGGCCGCTCCCCCGTCGCCCCAGCCCTGCGGCCCGCCTGCCGCCGGACGGCATCGGCGGGGCTGGGTGGGGCGGCAGCTAGGCTTCGGGTGGCGTCCGAGCGGCCTGAGGAGAACGGGTGGTTGGCAAGATGGTTCGCGCAGTGGTCGCGGCCTGCGGGCATCCGGCGTGAACGACGGGCTGCGGCCCGGCGACCCGGCCCGGCTCGGTGGGTACGAGCTGCTCGGCCGGCTCGGCGACGGCGGCATGGGCAGCGTCTTCCTCGCCCGTTCGCCGCAGGGGCGGCGGGTGGCGGTCAAGGTCGTCCGCCCGGAGCTCTCGCACGACGACGAGTTCCGGGCCCGGTTCCGCAGCGAGGTGAACCGGGCCCGGCAGGTCCCGCCGTTCTGCACCGCCGAGGTCCTGGACGCCGACCCGGACCACGACCCGCCATACCTGGTGGTGGAGTACGTCGAGGGTCCCAGCCTGGCCCAGTTGCTCCGGGAGGACGGGCCGCTGGGCGCGGCGCGACTGCACAGCATCGCGGTCGGGGTGGCCACGGCGCTCACCGCGATCCACGGCGCCGGGGTGATCCACCGCGACCTGAAGCCGGCGAACGTCCTGGTCGCGCCGGGCGGGATCCGGGTCATCGACTTCGGCATCGCCCGCGCGTTCGAGGCGACCAGCCAGCACACCCGGACCAACCAGATGGTCGGGACGGTGTCGTACATGGCCCCGGAGCGGTTGGACACCTCGTCCGGCCAGCCGGCCGGCCCGGCCGCCGACATCTTCGCCTGGGGCGCCCTGGTCGCCCACGCGGCCACCGGCCGCAACCCGTTCGGGGGCGACTCCGCCACCTCCATCGCGATGCGGATCCTCACCCAGCCCCCGGACCTGGCGGGCCTCGACGGGCCGCTGCGGGAGCTGGTCTCCCGGGCGCTGGAGAAGGACCCCGCCGCCCGGCCCACCGCCCGGGAACTGCTCGACGGGTTGCTGACTGCGGCGGGCCAGGGGGGCGGGGCGGGCGTCCGGAGCGCGCCGCCCACGGCCGCCCCGGGCGTGGCGTCGGCGGCGGGCGCGCCCCACGCGGCCGGCGGCGACCGGGGCGAGGGGTCCGCGCCGTCGGGGGCGGGCACGACCGGCCGCACGGGCTCGACGCGGCGTCGGGGGCTCACCGGGCTGGGCGTGACCGCGGCGGTGAGCGCGGTGCTGGTGCCCGCCTTCCTGTTCGGCCCGCGCCTGCTGGGCCCGTCCGAGCCGGGCCCCACCGGGTCGACCTCGGTCGGCGGGCCGGCGACGACCGGCCCGGCCTCCACCACGCCGACACCCGCCTCGGGTACGCCGAGCGGGTCGCCGTCGTCCGCCGAGGCCGACCGCACCCGGGCCATGCTGGCCGGGCAGCGACGCATCCTGCTGCACGTCGTGGAGATCGACCGTGACCTCTCGCTGCCGTACGACGGCAAGGTCCACGTCGGGGACGGCACCGGCCGGGACGCCCTCTTCGTGCTCGAACCGGTCGGCGTCGACTACCTGATCCGGTCGCTGAACCCGGACATCGCGCACCAGCCGTGCCTCGGCGTCAAGATCGACTCGGCGGGGTACGCGTCCCTGGTGGGCACCGACTGCCAGCCGACCGACGCCACCCTGTTCGGGATCTCCCGCGAGGGCAAGGACGACAAGGGACGCACCTCCTACGCCATCGTCAGCGAGAAGTACGGGGTGGTGCAGTGGAGCCCCAGCCGGAAGAAGATCTACGTGGAGGTCCTCGGCGACGCCCCGGTCGGCACGACGTTCAGCATGGTCGACCGAGGCGCGGCCTGACCAGGGGACACGACCCGACCAGGGGCAGCCTCGACCAGGCGACGCGACCGGCTCAGGCAGGTGGCCGGCTCAGCTCGCGTTCGCGGGGCCGAAGAGGGGATCCGGCGCGCCGGCGGTGATCGGCTCGACGTGGTGCTCCGGCGGCGGGAGCTGCCTCGCCGGCTGGCGGGAGTGCAGGCGTACGCCCGCCTCCGCGCGCCGTGCGGCGACGGTGAGGGTGACCATCCGCACCGGCTCCGGCGGTGCGGCGAAGCCACGGGAACCCCAGCGCACCCAGATGGGCACCCGCCCGGCGGCGGCTTCGGCGCACAGCTTCTCGACCGTACGACGCCGGTCGGTGTGGTCGACCTCGATCACCACCGGCGGCGCGGCCGGCCGGGCACACGCGACGTCCACGAC
This sequence comes from Micromonospora sp. WMMD712, assembly GCF_029581295.1. Taxonomy (NCBI): domain Bacteria; kingdom Bacillati; phylum Actinomycetota; class Actinomycetes; order Micromonosporales; family Micromonosporaceae; genus Micromonospora; species Micromonospora sp. WMMD712. The sequence continues at coordinate 4,654,724 of NZ_CP120743.1, read as the reverse complement.
CGACCGTTGCCCGGACATCGGCGGCGGCAGCGGCATGACGCTGGCCGCCCGGCGGTAGACCCGCCACCCCTGCGCCGCGCCCCAGTCGGCGATCGTGTCGACGAGCAGCTCGGTCACCCGCTCGGTGGTGAGGTCGACGAAGGTGAGGGCGGCGAGCCGGTCGGACAGGGCCCCGGCCAGGCGTGCTCCGTCGTCTGGGTCGCTCATGGCACCTGGTCCGCCGCTGCCCCGCCGTGGCCCGCGGCGGCGCCCCGCCCGGTCACGGCCCGCCCGGTCACGGCTCGTCCGTCGTCGGCATGGTCGCACGATAGCCACCGCCGCCACACCTTCGCCATTGATCGACAGGCGACTATCATCTACGCATCCAGCTCGTTCGATCGAGAGGTGCCTCAGTGAAGAAGCTCGTGCGGAACGCCGTGGTGGCCACCCTGCTGACGGTCGCCGGCACCACGGCGGTCGTGGCCAGCCCCGCCCACGCCCTCCCGTACCCCAAGGACAACGAGAGCATCACCATCACCTACTACTCCGACGCCAGCAAGACCGTGCAGGTCGGGATGGTCGTCTACGGCAACTGTCTCGACGACTTCCAGTACGGCATCCGCACCGCCTACTCGACCATCAACCACACCGTCTGCCCCGGGGACCTGTAGGGGACCCGGGTGGGGCCCGACGACCAGCCGGGCCCCACCCTCCTCCGGAGGGGGCAGCCCTGCGGCCCGGCCGGGCGGCTCAGCGGCGGAGGCCCACCCCACCGAAGCCGTGCGACACCCCCGCCCGCGGCTCGCCGTCCGGACGCCAGTCGGCAAGCCAGGACAGGCCCGGCTCCACCAGCTCGTACCCGTCGAAGAAGCGCAGGATGTCGGCGCGGGTGCGGGGCACCAGCGGCGCGGTGCTCTGCTGGTAGACGGCGCGGCCCTGCTGGGCGGGCACCGGCGGCGCGCCGTCGAGGGTCAGGTGGGACAGCAGGAGCTGACTGCCGGGGGCGGTGGCGTCGCGCAGCCGGGCGACGGCCGCGTAGGGATCCTCCGCGTCGGGCACGAAGTGCAGCACCGCCACCAACAGGACCGCGACCGGCCGGGTGAAGTCGATCGACGCCGTCACGTCGGGGTGGGCGAGCAGCTCGTCGGGCCGCCGCAGGTCACCCTCGACGACGACCGTGCGGGCCGCATCCCCGAGCAACCGCCGGGCGTACGCGACGGCGACCTCGTCGTAGTCGACGTAGACGACCCGGGAGTCGGGGGCCACCGCCTGCACCACCTCGTGCACGTTGCCCTGGGTGGGCAGCCCCGCGCCGATGTCGAGGAACTGCCGCACGCCCCGCTCGGCGGCGTACCGCACGGCGCGGCGCAGGAACGCCCGGTTGGTCTGGGCGGCGACCCCGGTGTCGGGGAAGATCTCCAGGACCTGACGGGCGGCGGCCCGGTCGACGGCGAAGTTGTGGCAGCCGCCGAGATAGTAGTCGTACATCCGGGCGACGTTCGGCCTGCTCTCGACGCCCGCGGCGGAGGGGGCCGCGGGCGGTGGGGTCGCCGGCGCGGAGTTCGCCGGCCCGGGGCTCGCCGCGGTCGGTGCCGGCTCGCTGGTCACGGTGTCCTCCACGAGAGTGGTCCGGGTCCGCCGCGTGACGACCCGCAATGAGCGCGCCCTGAATGTCTAGCACCCCGCGCGGCTGCCCACGGACCCGCCGTGTCGTTGATCCGGTTGTGTCCGTCGACCACCCGGGCGACGGTGGGCTGCGGACGTCGGCCGGGCCGACGCCGCAAGGTCGAGGAGGTCGCCATGACCCGCCAGCGGGAGACCGTCGAGGTCGATCCGGTCCTGTTCCGCGCCGTGTACGACTCACCGGCCTCGTTGCCCGGCCGGCACCGCTGGGTCACCCCCGAACACGACGTGCGCCGGATCGAGAAGCTGCTCGGCATGCCCGCGCGCAGCATCGGCGCGCCGCTGTGGGTCAGCGGCGACGAGCCGGACTGCCCGAAGTGCGGCCGGCGGATGACCTGGCTGGACATCGTCTCGTCGGCCCTGCACGGGGTGCACGACCCCGCGATGATCGCCCGGGTGATCCTCGGCGACCGCCGGTACGTCAACACCGAGGTCCCGGACGCGATCCCCGGGGTGCACTGCGTCGACTGCCGGACCCCGATCGACGGGCTGCGCAGCTTCAAGTGCCACAACTGGGCGTACGCCTTCGAGGCGCTGGAGGCCGTCGTCGAGCGGATGTCCGGCGTGGTGCAACAGCCCGTCCCCGGCCCGGCCGCACCCCCGGCGTAAGCGTCCCCGCCCCCGGCGTAAGCGGGCTCGCCTCAGGTGTAAGGAGGGGACCCTTCTCTACCGTATGCGTTAACAAGGGGCCCCTCCTTACCGCCGGGCGGGGTGGCGGTCGGGTGGGGACGGCGGTTCCGGGCCCGGGTCGGGAAGCTCCCACCGCCGAGGGTCCGCCAGGGGAACGTCGCCCCGGCCAGCCGCAGCTCGGCGGCAACTCCCGGCGCTGCGGTGGTCCGGTCAGTTTCCTCGCGCGGGGCCCGGTAAACGGCAGATGAACTTTTGGTAGGCTGGGTCATGATCAACGCTGGTTTGTCACCTGTTCCACCCTTCAGCGATGGTCTGTACCGTGAGGTCGTCCGCTTCGCCGACGGCACGCCCGAGCCGGTCCAGTGGTTCGCCGCGCACTTCACCGAGTGGTCGATCGTCCTGCTCGGGCTGCTCCTCGTCGCGGCCGCCCTGCCCAAGCTGGGTGCCGGGCCACGCAACCTGGCCCTCGCCGTGGCCGCGCCGGTCACCGTGGTCCTCGCGTACGGCGGCAGCGAGCTGCTCAAGACCGTCGTGGACCAGGACCGCCCCTGCCGCGTACCGACCGATCTGTTGATCATCGCCGAACGGTGTCCGCCCGTGGGCGACTGGTCCTTCCCGAGCAACCACTCGACGATCGCCGGGGCGCTGGCGGCCGCGATCGTCCTGCTCTCCCCCCGGCTCGGCTGGTACGCGGTCCCGCTGGCCGCGCTCGCCGCGTTCTCCCGCGTCTTCGTCGGGGTGCACTACCCGCACGACGTGCTCGCCGGCCTGCTGCTCGGCGCGCTCGTCACCGGCGTCGGCGCACCGCTGCTGGCCCGGCCGGCGGCCGAACTCCTGCGCCGCCTGGCCCGCCCGGTGAAAGGAGGGGCCCCCTGTTAACGCATACGGTAGAGAAGGGTCCCCTTCTCACGACCGGAGCGAGCGCGACGACAGGGCGGCGCGGCAGCGGGCACGGCAGGGCGGCCGGCAGCGGGCGCGGCAGGGCGGCGCGGCGGGCAGCAGGCGTAGCCCGGGGCGGGTCGGTCAGCGGGCCAGCAGCAGGGCGGCGACCGCGCCGAGAACGAGGAACGGGCCGAACGGCAGGTGGCTGGACCAGCGGACCCGGCGGGCCAGCAGCAGCGCCAGGCTGGTCAGCGCGGACAGCGTGAACGTCACCAGCAGGCCGAGGACGAGCACGGGCCAGCCGTACCAGCCGAGCAGCGCGCCCACCCCGAGCGCCAGCTTGGCGTCGCCGAGGCCGAAGCCGCGCCGCCCCAGCAGCAGGGTGGTGGCGGCGAAGGCCAGCGCGAGCCCGACCCCGGCGACCGCGGCGCGCAGCCAGGGGGCGACCCCCGCCGAGGTCGCGGCAGCCACGCCGTAGAGGGCCAGGACTCCGGCGGCGGCCGGCCAGGTGAGCCGGTCGGGCAGCCGGTACACGGCCACGTCGATTGCGACCAGGGGCACCGCGAAGCAGAGCCACCAGGCGAGGGCCGCCCGTTCGACCGGCGCGCCGGGCACCGCCACGAGCACCGCCAGGGCCGCCAGGGCGGCGAGTTCGACCGTCCCGGGCGGTGCGCCGACCCGGGCCCGGCAGCCGCCGCACCGCGCCGCGGGGCCGAGCGCGGGCCAGGGCCGGTCCAGGCCGAGCGGCGTGCCGCAGCGCGGGCAGGCCGTCCGGTCCGGCTCCCCCGATGGTACGGCGTACCGGGCAACCGCGAGGCGGAGCAGCGGCGTGCCGGCCAGGGTGGCCGTCAGGCGTACGCGGGAGAGCCGGCCCGGCGCGCGGGTCGGGACGGACGGTCGCCGCAGCCGTTCCCCGGTCACGCCCGGCTCCACGACCGGGACACCCCGGGACGGGGCGACACGGTGAGTAACTCTCGGCTTGCCGACGTGTAGCGGATGGTGCGGAATCCGACGGTCGCCCGCCCCACCGGGTCGGCGTCCAAATGGGACACCCAACTGGCGGCGTTCCCCCGTCGGCCGGGGGGCAATTCGGGCCTACCCACCTGGAGCGGGCCGCCATTCGCGCCGAACGGACCAACCGCCGTCGGCACCTCGACACTGTGACGGCGGCCACCGTACAGCAACGGGGCGCGACACAGGACATCGACTCCCGCCATCCGCGATCACCGCCGCTCGTCACTCAGAGTATTCGAACAGATTGCCTCTGTTGCAATGCCGGACGCCAGCTTATGCTCGCCCCTTGAGTACGGCGCAACCCCAGCATGAGGCGTCGGAGGCCACAGAAGACATCGGTGCACGGCTCTTGGAAGATCAGCACAGGTAAATACGGCGGTGGACAGAAAGGCCCGGATGAGTCGATCCGGGGCGCACTGCCGCATGCCCCGGAGACGGTCGGTGCACCCCCCGACCCGGGTCGCCAGCGAGGAGGCACGGCGTTGCGAACACGGCGCCCCGGCCGATGGATGATCTTACTGGTCACGGCCCTGACCGCCGCACCGGTGGCCGCCTGCGGCGCGAAGCCGGAAGCCGCCGCGCGGCCCCACGCGACGGCAGGGCCGAGCGCCACCGCGACCCATTCCGCGGCGGAGGAACGGGCGGCCCGCGAGGCGGCGCTCGCCGCCTATTCCGGATATCTCGCGGCATCACGGGCGGCGAGCCGACGCAGCGATCCGCGCCACCCTGAACTGGCCAAATTCCTGGCCGACCCGTTGTTGACCAGGGTCCGACTGGCAATTCGCGAAGCTAAGGAGCACGGTGCCGTGCGTACCGGAACTTTCGTTTCCGACCCCACCGTCACCTCGGTGAGCCTGGACTCCGTCCCCGCCACGGTGGAGATCCAGGACTGCCTGGACACCACCGGCTACCGGCTGGTCGATGCCAAGACCAAACGGGTGGTGCCCGGCTCGGGCGGCGGTCGGCACCTGGCCACCGCGACGGCCACCCGGTACCACGGCCGGTGGCTGATCAACTACGGTGCCGGCCACGAGGACCAGCCGTGCTGACCCGGTGGGCCCGCCGCGTGGCTGACTCCGCCGCCCGCCCGGCACGACCGCCCGCCCCCCGCCCCGGCCTGCCCTCCGCGCCCCGCCCCGGGCGGCTGCTGGCCACGACCCACCTCGCACGACTGCTGGCCGCGATCGGCGTGGTCCTCGCGCTCGCCGTCGCGGCGGCCCCGCCGACCGCCACCGTCGCGGCGGCCCGCGAGGGCGGCATCGAGTGCCCCATCGGCCAGAACGACTGCGACGTCTGGGACGACGACCCGGGCACCCCCGGCAACCCCGGCGGCGGGGACCCCGGCGACGGCGACGGGTCGAGCGGCGGCAGCGGCACGTGCCAGTGGAACGGCAGGGTCATCGCCTGCTACGACGACGTCCTCGGCTGGTTCAACAACGGCGACGGCTGCTACTACAAGCTGTCGCAGCCGCAGCCGGAGGGCACGCCCGAGGGCAAGCAGTGGTACACGGCCACCTGCAACGGTGGCGACCTCGGCACCCAGCACGAGGTTCTGCTGGACGCGCCGCCGCCCGGCTACGGCACCCCGCCCGACCCGGAGGAGCTGGCCCGCCGGGCGCTCGCCTCGATCTCGCTGCTGCCGCCCCGGGCGACCGTCGCGCCCCGCAAGAGCATCGGCCCCGGGCTGGTCGGCCTGCCGGTGTGGATGTGGGCGAGCCCCGGCAAGGCCTACTTCGGCACCCTGGAGGCCTCGGCCTCCGACCGGGGCCTCACGGTGAGCATCACCGCGAAGGTCGACGACATCGTGTGGGACATGGGCAACGGCGACAAGGTCACCTGCCACGGCCCCGGCACCCCGTACGACCCGCAGGGCCCGAAGGCCGGCGGCCCCTCGCCGGACTGCGGCTACGACGGCGGCTACGCGAAGGCCGGCACGTACCGGATCTTCGCCACGACCCACTGGACCGTCCACTGGACCGGTGGCGGCCAGAGCGGCGAGATCCCGCAGACCCGCACCAGCGGCACCGTCCAGATCCAGATCGACGAACTTCAGGTGGTGACGCGGTGAGTCTCGCTACGCGCAACGCAGCCGGGCAGCCGGTGGACGCTCCCGTCGCACCGCCCCGGGTGGTCCGGCAGCGGCGCGTCCGGCCCGGCCTGCTCGGCCTCGCCGTGCTGCTGATCGCCCTCGGCGGCCTCGGCGCGGCGTTCGCGGTGACCTCCGTGCGGGCCACCGGCAGCTACCTGGCGGTCGCCCGCGCCGTCGAGGTGGGCCGCACGCTGGGCGCGGACGACCTGGTCACCGTGCAGGTGGCCGGCGGCCAGGGGCTGCGGCCGGTGCCGGCCTCCCAGCTCGACGACGTGGTCGGCATGCGGGCGGCCGTCGCCCTCACCCCGGGCACCCTGCTGACCCTCGGCCAGCTCACCGACGACCCGCTGCTCGGCCCCGGCCAACAGCAGCTCGCGCTCGACCTCGCCCCGGGCCGCGTGCCGGCGAAACGGCTGCACCCCGGCGACCGGGTGCTGCTGGTCAGCACCCCGGACCGCAGCTCCGGCGGGCAGTCCGCCTCCAGCACCCGGTTCGAGGCGACCGTCATCGACACGGCCACCCCGAGCACCAGCAGCGTCGTGGTCTACGTCGCGCTCACCGCCCGCGACGTGCCCGCCGTGGTGGCGCTCGCCGCCCAGAGCCGGATCGCGGTCGTGCTGACCCGGGCGGCCTGAGCATGGCGATCATCGCGCTGGTCTCGGCCAAGGGCTCGCCGGGCGTCACCGCGTCCGCGCTCGCCTGCGCCCTGACCTGGCACCGGCGGCTGATCCTCGCCGAGTGCGACCCGGCCGGCGGCTCGATCCTCGCCGGCTATCTCGGCGGCGCGCTGGACGGGCCCCGGGGCATCGGCGAGCTGGCCGTCGGGGAGCTGCGCGACGGCAGCCTGGAGACGGCGTTCTGGTCGCAACTGGTCGACCTGGACGCCCCGCGTCGGGAGCGGCTGCTGCTGCCCGGCGTCGTCGACCCGGCCCAGGCCGGCAGCGTCGCCCCGCTCTGGCAGCGGTTCACCGACTTCTTCCTCGACCTGGAGCGCGGCGACCCCCCGTACGACGTGCTCGTCGACTGCGGCCGGCTCCAGGTCGCCGGCCCGCCGTGGCCGATCCTGCGCGCCGCCGCCGTGGTCCTCCTGGTCACCCGGGCGCGGCTGCCCGACCTCTCCGCCACGCAGGCCATGGTGCGGGCGATCGAGCGGGACTTCACCGAGCACCGGGTCCCGCCGGGCACGCTGCGGCTGCTGCCGGTCGGCGACGGCCACGGCCGGGGCGAGATCAGCAAGGCGCTGCGGCTGCCGGTGATCGCGCGGCTGCCGGACGACCCGCGTACCGCGGAGGTGTTGACCCTCGGCGGGACCCTGCGGGCCGGGCGGCCGCTGATGCGCGCGGCCGGCGCCCTGGAGGTGCCGGTCCGGGCGCTGCTGGACCGCCGCCGGGCGCGGCTGGCCTGGCCCGTCACCCAGGGGGTGCCGGGTGCGGTTTGAGCCGGTGTCGCACGACCCCCGGGTGGCGCGGCAGCCCGCCGCGACCTCCATCGCGCCGCCGCTCGCCCCCGCGCCGGCCGGCGGCCAGCCGACCCTCCCGCCGGGCAGCCACCCGCAGTCCGCGCCGCCGGCGGGGGCACCGCCCGTCGCGCCGGCACCGCCCCGGCCCCGGGTCGACTTCGCGGTGGTACGCGAGCTGCGCCGCGAGCTCAGCGAGCGGCTCACCCTGTGGCAGCGCGGTCGGGAGTTCGACGCCGACGCCGAGGACGTCGAGCGGGCCCGGCTCGCCGTCGTGGTGGTCGCGGAATACGCCGACGCGGTGCGCCGGGCCGGCACCCCGATGGCCGCCGGCGAGGAGCGGCTGCTGCTCGACCAGGTGACCGCCGAGCTGGTCGGCCTGGGGCGGCTCCAGACGCTGCTGGTCGACGACAGCATCGAGGAGGTGCACATCCTCGGCTGCGACCAGGTGCGCATCACCCGGCACGGCGGCGGGGTCGACTGGGCCGACCCGATCGCCGACAGCGACGACGAGCTGGTGGAGATCCTCCAGGCGGCGGCCCGCCGGGCCGGGGCGACCGAGCGGTCGCTGTCCACCTCGAAGCCGACCCTGGACCTCCAGTTGCCCGACGGCAGCCGGCTCGCCGCGGTCTTCCTGGTCAGCCACCGCCCGTACGCGGTGATCCGCAAGCACAACACCCTCGAGGTGAGCCTCGACGACATCGCCGGCGGCCGGGGCGACCTGGACGAGATGATCGACCCGCTGCTGCGCGACTTCCTGCGGGCGTCCATGCGGGCCGGGCTGAACATCATGGTCGCCGGCCTGGCCGGGGCCGGCAAGACCACCGTCATCCGGGCGCTGATGGACGAGATCCCGGCCGACGAGCCGTACGTGCTGCTGGAGGAGAGCCGGGAGCTGCTGCCCACCCGCCGAGGGCACAAGCACCGGGCGGTGATGAGCTTCGAGGCCCGCGAGGGGCACGGCGAACGCGGGCTGGACGGCCGCCCGGCCGGCGAGGTGAGCATCGCCGACCTGATCCCCGTCTCGCTGCGGATGGGCGTGCTGCGGATCATCGTCGGCGAGGTGCGGTCCCGGGAGATCGTGCCGATGCTCCAGGCCATGACCACCAGCCGGGGGTCGATGTGCACCATCCACGCCCGGTCGCCGGGCGGGGTGGGCGAGCGGATCGTCGAGCTGGCGCTCTCCCACGGCCGGGAGATGACCGTCGACCAGGCCCGCCGGATGGCCGGCAACGCCCTCGACCTGATCGTCTACGTCACCGTCGAGGACGAGACCGCGATCGGCGGGCGCAAGCACCGCTTCGTCTCCCACGTCGAGGAGGTCATCGGCGTCGGCGAGGGCAGCCGGATCACCACCACCACGGTCTTCGGTCCGGGCCCGGACGGCCGGGCGGTCCCCCGGCACCTCCCGGAACGCGTCCGCGACCAGTTGCTGCGGGTGGGCTACGACGCCCGGCTGCTGGGCCGGTGGATCGACGCCGGCACGGGCGCGTGGCGGCGGCCCCGGCACACCCGGCTCGGTGCGCGGGTGGTGGCCCGGTGACCGCCGACATCGAGCTGATCGCGGTGGTCTCCGGCGCGGCGTGCGTGGCCGGCCTGGTGCTCGCCGTCGTGGCGCTGGTCGGCACCACCCGACCGGCCGGTCCGGCCCCCGGCGCGGGGTCCGGCGGTGGGCTGAGCCGGCTCTGGCTGGGCTCCGGCACGCCCCGGCAGCGGCGCAACCACCAGCTCCTGCTCGGCGGGGCGGTGCTGGCCGGCGCCCTGGCGTTCCTGCTCACCGGGCTGCCGGTGGTCGGCCTGCTGGTCGCCGTGGCGGTGCCCGGCGCGCCGTGGCTGTTCACCGTCGGCCGGGCCGAGCAGCGGGCCATCGCCCGGATCGAGGCCGTGGGCGAGTGGACCCGCCGGCTCAAGGACGTCTCGTCGACCGGTCAGGGCCTCCAGCAGGCCATCCTCGGCACGCTGGCCACCGCTCCGGCGGAGATCCAGGAGGAGGTACGCCTGCTCGCCGCCCGCCTCCAGGCCGGCTGGCTGGCGAAGTCGGCGCTGCTCGCGTTCGCCGACGAGATCGGCGACCCGGTGTGCGACCAGGTCGTCGCGGCGCTGATCCTGCACCTGTCCGACCGGGGCGAGCGGCTCGGCGACGTGCTCGGCTCGATCGCGGGTGCCGCCGCCGCCGAGGTCGCCACCCGGCGGGAGATCGAGGCCAAGCGCACCCAGCCGCGCTTCGCGGTGCGCTTCCTCACCGGGATGACCCTGCTGACCGTCGCGTACGGGCTGGTCAACACCGACTACGTCCGCCCGTACGGGACGCCGGTCGGGCAGGTCGTGATGTTCGTGCTCGGCGCGGCGTTCGTCGGGCTGCTGGCCTGGGTGCGGTCGATGAGCCAGCCGCCCCGGCCGGCGCGTTTCCTGCCCGCCCCCGACCCGGCGGAGGCGATCGGATGATCCTCAACTGGCATCTCACCCTGGCCGTCGTCGGCGGGGCGGCGGTGGGCCTCGGGCTGTTCCTGGTGGTCCGGGAGGCCCTGCCGGCCGCACCGGCGCTCGGCCCCGCCCTGCGCCGGCTGCACCAGCCGCCGGGCACCGGCCGGGCCGCCACGGGGCGCGGGCCCGACTGGATCGGCGGGTTCGCCCGCTGGCTGCGCCCGCCGCACCGGCAGCTCGCCCTGCTCGACCGCACCCCCGAGCAGTACGCCCTGTCCCTGCTGCTCTCCGCCCTGGTGGGGCTGGTCACCCCGACCTTCCTCGGCGCGGTGCTCTTCCTCGGCGGCGTGTCCGTGCCGCTGGCCGTGCCGCTGCTGGGCAGCCTCGGCATGGCGTTCGTCGCCGCCCTGATCGCGCACCGCAGCGTGCTGACCCGCGCGGACGCCGCCCGGGACGAGTTCCGCCAGGCGGTCTGCACCTACCTGGACCTGGTGGCGTTGCAGCTCTCGGCCGCGCACGGCCCGGTGCAGGCGCTGGAGCGGGCCGCGGCGGTCTGCGACGGCTGGGTGTTCGACCGGATCCGGGAGTCGCTGCGGATCGCCCAGATGCAGATGCACTCGCCGTGGGACGAGCTGCGCGAGCTGGCCGACCGGATCGGCATCCCGGAGCTGGGCGACGTCGGGGCGATCATGCGCTCGTCGGGCAGCGAGGGCGCGCAGGTGCACGAGACGCTGCGCAGCCGGGCCGACTCCCTGCGCGACCAGATCCGCACCGACAACCTGGCCCGCGCCGAGGGCGTCACCAGCCGGCTGGACATTCCGGGCTCCCTGCTGGTCTTCGTGCTGCTCGGCTTCGCCGTCTATCCGTTCCTCGCCCGGTTGTGAAACCCCTCCCCCTCCGAAGGAGCACGCCATGCACCTCATCGCCTACCTGCACGTTGCGCTCACCACACGGCTGGCCGAACTGCGCCGCGACGGCGAGCGGGGCGACAGTCCTGTCCCGACCGCAGTGATCATCTTTGGGCTGGTCGCCGTGGCGATCGCCGTCACCGGCTTCGCCCTGGCCAAGGCCAACGACTGGATGAGCAACATCCCCGACCACCAGGCCCCGACGGCACCGTAATGACCCACCGCACCGCCTTCGTGGACCGGAGCCGGTCGGCACCCGCCGACCGGCCCGCCGGCCTGCGTCGCCACGGGCCACCCCGGCCAGGGGCCGGTCCCGACCGGCAGGCCCCGCGGCGGCTCGGCGGCGGCGTATGGCTCGGCCGGGCGGCCCGGCGGCGGCTCACCGGCGGTCTACGGCTCGGCCGGGCGGCCCGGCGGCAGCTCACCAGCGGTCTACGGCTCGGCCGGGCGGTCCGGTGGCGGCTCACCAGCGGCGGGGCGGACCGTGGGGCCAACCCGGTGGAGCTGGCGGTGGTGATGCCGGCGATCCTCGTGCTGCTGTTCGCCTCGATCCAGGTCGCCGCCTGGTTCGTCGCCCGCGCCACCGCGCTCAACGCCGCGCAGAGCGCGGTCAACGCCCAGCGCCTGTACGAGGCCCCCGCCGGGGCCGGCGAGGCGCGGGCGGTCGACTTCCTCACCGCCGCCGGGGACTGGCTGGTCGGCTGGGACCAGCCGGGGCCCGCCTGCGTCACCGGCGTCGCCGAGGTGACCTGCACGGTCAGCGGGGACTCGTTGTCGGTCATTCCCGGCGTCAGCTTCCCGGTGCGCCAGACCGCGCACGGCACGATCGAACGGTGGACGACCGGATGAGCCGCCGCCGTCGCTTCGCAGCCGAGCGCGGCTCGGTCGCCATCGAGGTGGCCGTCCTCGCCCCGGCGTTCATCGGGTTGATGGTGCTGGCCGGCGTCGCCGGGCGTACCGCGATCGCGCAGGAGGCCGTCCAGTCGGCGGCGCACGACGCCGCCCGCGCCGCGTCCATCTCGCGGGACGCCGAGACCGCCCGCGAGCAGGCCCTGGCCGCCGCGCAGAGCCAACTCGACTGGCAGCGGGCCAACTGCGCCGGCCAGCCCTCGCTCACCCTGCGCGGCTCGGTGGGCGGCGCGCCGACCAGCTTCGCCGAGGCGTTCGACAGTGGCCCCGGCACGACGGCCGCCGTGACGGTGCAGGTCACCTGCACCGTCTCCTTCACCGACATCGACCTGGCGCTGCTGCCCGACATGGCGGCCAGCCGGACGATCTCGGCCAGCTTCACCTCCCCGCTGGACCGCTACCGGAGCCGGTCGTGACCGCCCGCGTCCCCGGTGCGGCCGCGCACCCCGCCCCAGCCGAAGACCGGGGCGAAGGTGCGAGCTCCACCCGCGCCACCGGCGGGGGCGGGGGTGCGGGCTCCGCCCACGTCGACGGCGCGGGGCGTCGGTGGCGCGGCGACGACGGCCGGGTCAGCCTGTTCCTGGCGGCGGCGATGATCGGCGTCCTGGCGATCATCGGCCTGGCCTTCGACGGCGCCGGGCAGTTGCGCTCCCGGCAGCTGGCCGACAACCTGGCCGCCGAGGCGGCCCGCACCGGCGGCCAGTCCATCGACCGGGCGAAGGCCATCCAGGGCGGCCGCAAGGAGATCGACGAGGCGGCGGCCAGGGCGGCGGTGACGAGTTACCTCGCCGCGGCCGGCGCCACCGACCACAGCGTCGAGTTCCCCGTCGTCGACGGGGAGAAGCTCATCCGCGTACAGGTCACCGTCACCTACGACCGCTACCTGCTCGGCTTCTTCGGCTTCGGCGCCGACGTCACCGTCTCCGGCGAGGCCACTGCACGCGCCCTCACCGAGGGCCCCTAGGAAGGGAAGGCACGCCATGGCCGCACCGGGTCGCTCCGCCGCACGGCGGGTCGGGCAGGTACTCACCGGGTTCGGCGCGCTGGTCGTGCTGATCGCCGTGCTGGTCGGGGGGCCGGTGGCGCTGATCGCGTTCGCCGGGAACCCGCTGCCCGATCACCTGCCCACCCTCGCCGAGGTCGGCACCACGCTGACCAGCCGCGACGACGGCCAGCTCTTCCTGCGGGCGCTGGCCCTGGTCGGCTGGTTCGGCTGGATCACCTTCGCCTTCTCCGTGCTCGTGGAGCTGGGCGCGCAGACGCTGCGCCGGCCGGCGCCCCGGCTGCCCGGCATGAGCCGGCAGCAGCGCGCCGCGGCGGCGTTGGTCGGCTCGGTGGCCCTGATCATCGCGGCGAGCCCGGCCGCCGCCAGCGCGGCCACCGTGCTGTCCGGCCCGTACCCCGCCGCCGCACCCGCCGCCGTCGTCGCCGGGGTGCCGGCGGCCCGCCCGGTCGCCGCGCTGCCGGTGGTCGACGCCCGGGCCGCGACGCCGCCGGCCGCCGCGGCGGCCGGGCTCCGGCAGGAGGCGGAGCCGGCGGTGTACCGGGTGGCGAAGGGCGACTACCTGGGCGAGGTCGCCGAGCGCTACCTCGACGACTTCGACCGCTACCGGGACGTGGCGAAGCTCAACCGGCTGGGCGATCCGGACCGCATCCGCCCCGGGCAGCTGATCACGCTGCCCGACGGCGTCCACGACGCCGGGGCCCGCCGGCACGCCACCGGGAAGCTGGTGGTCCGGCCCACGACGCCCACCCCCGGCGGTACGGTCACCCCCCGGCCGCCGTCGGCCCCCGGCACCCCGCCCGCCGCCGACGCGCCGGGTGCGGCGCAGCCCTCGCCCATCCCGCCCTCGCCCACCTCGCCACGGGCCACCCGCCCCGCCCCCGGCCCCTCCACCGCCCAGCCGCCCGCCGGTTCGTCGTCGGACGGCTCGTCACACGGCACCCAGCAGGTCGCCCAGCCACCCTCCGGCCCGCAGCCGGCGATGGCCGCCGGAGCGTCCCGGGCGGGCGCGGGCGACCAGGTGAACCGGCCGCTCGCCGTCTCGGCGGTGCTCGCCGTCGCCAGCATCGTCGGGGCGCAGATCGGGGCGGTTCTCGGCCTGCGCCGCCGGCCGGCGGTCGTCCGGGCCACCAACAGCGCGCGGGCCCTCGTCACCGGACGGCACCGCCGGGACTGACCCCAGCCGGCGCGGGCCGGGCGGACCGGCGCGGGCCGGCGCGGGCCGAGCCGGGCGTGGCCCAGGCGGGTCCCTTGATCGATTTCATGTCGCCGACATGGGGGTATCCGGCGCGAGGGAAACCGCCATGTCGCCGACATGGCGGCGGTCCCGCCGGGCCCGGCCCGAAGCGCGGCGCGGGCCACCGAACCCGGGCTCAGGGCAGCCGGGCCTCCAGGACCCCGTCGACCACCCGGGTCGGCAGGATCTGCTGGTCGTTACCGGACGGGCCGTGCATGACCTCGCCACCGTTGAGCCGGAACGCGCTTCCGTGCCACGGGCAGACGACGCAGGCGTGCCCGTCGATCTCGGTGACGTCGCCCTCGCCGAGCGGGCCGCTCTGGTGCGGGCAGCGCTCCAGCATCACCGTGACCTCGTCGCCGTGCCGGTAGAGGATCACCGAGACGTCGTCGACCTCGCGGGTGACCAGCTTCCGTTGCGGCAGGTTGGCCATGTCCGCCAGCGGGTGCCAGCCCTCGCCGATCCGGTGCAGCTCGGAGATGCTCTGGTTGACCTGCGCCCCCTGCTTGTACGCGAGGTGCCCGCCGAGGTACGCCCCCGCGCTCGCCGCGCCCAGCCCGAGGTACGCCAGCGCCCGCCCCGTGCCGTGCCGCCCGCGCAGCCGGGCCGCCAGCGAACCCGCGTACAGGGTGAGGCCGACCGCGTTGGCGGCGGCGTGCACCAGTCCGACGCGGCGCTGCTCCCGGGAGAGGGCCGCCCAGTCGTTGAGGCCGGCGATCGCCGCGGGGAGGGCGCTGACGGTGCCCAGCCCGACCAGGGCGGTGGCCGCCCGGCGTTGGCCGGGCATCAGGTCGAGCACGGCCGCGCTGATCCAGGAGCCGACCGGCACCTGCACCAGTGCCGGGTGCAGCGGATGACCGATGAAGACGCCGTGCAGCAGGTCACGCACCCGCTGCGGGCGCAGGGTGGCCTGGACGACGCGTTGCAGCCGGTCACCGGTCCGGTCCAGCGTCGAGGCCTGTTCGAGTTTCGTCAAGAGTGCCCGCATTCCGTCCGACTTCCCGGCAGAAGCGGTCGCAAACCGGGCAGCCGCAGCGGGTCTCCAACGTACGCGGGTCCGCGCGTACGCCGGACGGGGCCGGCTACAGCCAGGGGCCACTGCGGCAGATGAACTGGGTGGTCCCGCTGTACTGGGTGGCGCTGCCGTCGAAGTAGCTGTAGCTGGCCCGTACGGGGTGGCCGAGGTTGCTGGCCGGGCAGGTGGCGAAGAGGGTCGACCCGGCGGTCGTGAAGGTGCCGACGCTGCCGGAGTACCAGGTGACGGTCCACGTCGTCGTGCCGGTGCTGCTGGCGTCGCAGTAGAACTGCGACGCGCCGGACTCGCAGAAGGGCGCCGGGGCGGCGGCGAGGGCCGGGGTGGCGGCGGCGGCCAGACCCAGGGTGGCGAGGACGGATGCGGCCAGGACCTTGACGGTGGTACGCATGGAACCCCTCCCGACGTAGCCAAGCGATGACTCAGGGCGACGTCAGCCTAGCCGCCGCATAGACGTACCTGAATTAGCTGTTCGGTCGGTCAGCCGACCGTCGCGCCCAGCGGTCGTGGTGCAGCGCCTCGGCGAGGGGTCGGCCCCGCCGCCACCCGTGCCGCTCCAGGTCGGGCACGGTCTCCAGGTGCGTCACCGGCCCGACGCAGAGCCAGGCCACCGGCCGGATGCCGGCCGGCACGCCCAGCAGCTCGGCGAGGAACGGCTCCCGGTAGAAGGAGACCCACCCGACGCCCAGCCCCTCGGCGGTGGCGGCGAGCCAGAGGTTCTGGATGGCCAGGCAGACCGAGTAGAGGCCGGCGTCGGCGATGGCGTGCCGACCGAGCACGGCCGGGCCGCCGCGCTGCGGGTCGTAGGTGACGACGACCGACAGCGTCGACTCCAGCACCCCGTCGATCTTGATACGCGCGAACCGTTCGGCCGCCGCGCCGTCCAGGGTGGCGGCGAAGGCGGCCCGCTCGGCCTGCACGTGCCGGTGGAACCGGCGGCGGACGGCGGGATCCCGGACCAGGACGAAGTCCCACGGCTGCGAGTAGCCGACGCTGGGCGCCGCGTGCGCGGCGACGAGGATCCGGTGCAGGGCGTCGGCCGGCACCGGCTCCCCGGTGAACTGGGCCCGGACGTCCCGGCGGCGGCGGATGGCGTCGTAGAGTTCCACAGGCAGGCTCCCGCTGCGCTCGGCCCACCTCGACGGGTGGGCGGTCGACGCGAGGCCGGTCTTCGGACTCCCGGATCGACGCCTGCCCGTCCGCCTTCCCAGCCGCACGGCCAGTGGCTGCGCTCCTCGCGCGTGGACGGTGGCTCCCCGGTCACCGCGGCGGGCCCGTGCCGGATTCACACCGGCTTCCCGATTCTCCCCGCGCAGGCGGGGCACCTCGCATGATCGTGCCGCCGGCGATGCTAACCCGCGTCAGCGGCGCAGCGTCCGGCCGGGCAGCTCCCCGTACGTGGCGAGATAGCGGGCGGCGAAGCGGCGCGGGTCGGCGAATCCCCAGCGGGCGGCGACCACGGCCACGGAGACGCCGTCGCCGGGCACGGCCCGGGTCAGTTCCTGGCGGGCCAGATCGAGCCGCACCCGGCGCAGGTAGGCCAGCGGGGTCGTGCCGAGCTGACTGCGGAACGCGAGCTGCACCGCGCGGGGGGTGGTGGCGGCGGCGCGGGCGATGTCGACGAGACCGATGTCGGTCCCGGCGGCCGATTCGATGAAGGCGATCGCCCGGCGCAGGGTCCCCTGGTGGGCGTCGGTCCGGTCGCATGACCGGTCCGCCACGACGGCGTTGCTGGGGAACGCGGCGAGCGTGGCCGCGGCGAGCAGGCGGCCGAGGCCGCCGAGCACGAGCGGGGACGCGCCCGGCGCGCCACCGGCGGCGATGACGGACTCCGCGTACCGGACGGTCCGCCGCCACCGCCACTGGGCATCGGCGCAGACCGGCCGGAAGCTGGCGAACCGCAGGGGGGCCAGCGGGCGGTCCGGGTCGACGCGGGCGACCTGGTCGAACAGCGAGAGGTCCAGCAGGACGGAGGTCACGTCCACGTCGCTGGACCACGAGGAGCCGGGCAGGTCGGGCTGGTAGAGCACGCCGACCTCGCCGGGCCCGATCAGCTCGTCGACCCCGTCGCACCGGTGCCCGAAGCACCCCCGGCGGGGGGCGGCGAGCAGGACGTACCCGAGCGGTTCCGCCTGCACCCGCAGGTCCAGGGAGATGCTGATGTCGTCGATGCAGAACGCGCCGGTGCTCCACCGGTCGTGGCGCAGCGGAAGCCCGGTCGCCACCGCGGCCAGTCGCACGCTGCGGCCGTACGAGGTCTCGAAGACGTGCGCCGCCTCGGCCGGATCGCTGGTCGAGAACCGGGTGAGCACCGGCGGGCCATTATTACTGCAAGTCACCTATCCACATCCCTCAGTCACGAGGGAGCCTAGCCACCCGGCGCGGGCGGGCCGCGCAACGGCACGCCGGGGCGGTTCCTCCCCCGCCGGCGACCGGCGCGGCCGACGGGCCGGGGTTCGCGCCGTCCGTCAGCCCCGCAGGGTCTGGCTGGGCGGCTGCCCGTAGGCCCGGCGGTACTCGGTGGCGAACCGGCCCAGGTGGGCGAAGCCCCACCGCGCGGCGGCGGCGGCCACGGTGAGGCCCGCGCCGGGCTCGGCGGCCCGGAGGTCGCTGTGCACCCGTTCCAGGCGCACCCGTCGCAGGTAGCGCGTCGGCGTGGTGTCGAGGTACTTCCGGAAGGCATGCTGGAGCGCCCGCGCGCCCAGCCCGGCCGCGACCGCCACGTCGGTCAGGGTCAGCGCCTGGTCCGCGTACTGCTCGATGTGGGCGACCGCGCGACGGACCGCGGCCGGCGCGACGGCCCCCGCGCCGCGCGTCGGCGCCTCGGTCATCGTCGTGTTGGGGAACGTGGCCAGCGCGACGGCCACCAGCAGGCCCGTCGCCTCCGCCTGCACCAGGGCGTTCGTCCCGAACGCGGCGCCCGGCAGCGCCACCTGGGTGAGATAGCGCGTGGTGTTGCGCCAGAGCTGCGCGGCGGACGGGGACACCGGCAGCAGCCCCTGGAACCGCAGGTCGACCGGCGCGAGCCCGCACCGCTCCTGCGCCACCCGCCGCACGTCGGCGAGGGGCAGCTCCACCGCGACGACCTCCATGTCGCGGTGCAGGATCGCCCTGGTCCGCCGGGGCGGCACCAGCAGCAGGCCCCCCGCGCCGGCCATCACCTCCCCGGCCCCGTCGTCGACCCCCCAGCCACCGGAGAGCACCTCCGCCACCCCGACGACGTCCCGGGTGGACACGTCGTTGTCCGCGTTCATCGGATAGCGCACTCGGGCGACGCTGGTCGCGCCGAACCGCGCGTGGGCAGCCCGGAAGATGCCCCCCGCGCGACGGTCGAAGGCGCGTAGCCGGTGTTCCGGATAGGCCGCCAGCAGCCAGCGGTGCGCCTCGTCCGGGTCGTCCGTGACGAGCCGCGACCACGACCCCGGCGGGTCGGCGGGCGCCTCGTCGCCGCAGTCGACCTGCTGCCTCGCCGAGAGCCCCGCCCTGGTTCCTCCTGTCACGACCTCTCCCCGCATCGCCGACCGGCGTCCCTCGCCTCACCCGCACCACGGGCGCGACGCGTACGGCGCGAACTCGCTTCACCACTGTCCGTGGCCCTCCAGCGGGCATTGTGTCCGTCGACGGCAGACGAGAGAAGTGGCCACGGACCGGGCTGTCCGCGGCGCGAAGCCGATGTACGAAGTACGAACACCGCGGCCGTCCGCCCGGATCCCGTCCACGCTGGTGCGCCGCCGCCCGGGCAGGCATGCTGTCCCGATGGGGGTACGGGTCGAGCACGCCGCCGCGGTGACCACGGTGATCCTGGACCGGCCGGCGTCCCGCAACGCCGTCGACGGTCCCACCGCCCGGGCCCTGGCCGACGCGTTCCGCGCCTTCGAGGCCGACCCGGCGGCGGCGGTGGCCGTGCTGTGGGGGGCCGGCGGCACGTTCTGCGCCGGGGCGGACCTCAAGGCGATCGGCACGCCGAGCGGCAACCGGGTCGAGCCGGACGGCGACGGCCCGATGGGCCCGACGCGGCTGCGGCTGTCCAAGCCGGTGATCGCCGCGATCTCCGGCTACGCCGTGGCCGGCGGGCTGGAGCTGGCGCTCTGGTGCGACCTGCGGGTCGCCGAGTCCGACGCGGTGCTCGGGGTGTTCTGCCGGCGCTGGGGCGTGCCGCTGGTCGACGGCGGCACCGTCCGGCTGCCGAGGCTGGTCGGCGAGAGCCGGGCGATGGACCTGATCCTCACGGGCCGGCCGGTGCCGGCCGAGGAGGCGTACGCGATGGGGTTGGTGAACCGGCTGGTCGCGCCGGGTGCGGCCCGCGTGGAGGCCGAGCGGCTGGCCGCCGAGATCGCCCGGCACCCGCAGGCGTGCCTGCGCAACGACCGGGCGGCCGTGCTGGCCGGCGCGAACCTGCCCGAGCCGGAGGCCCTCGCGGTGGAGCTGGCCTACGGCGCGGCGTCCCTCGCGGCCGACGCGACGGCGGGGGCGGCCCGGTTCGCGGCCGGCGCGGGCCGCCACGGCGCCCCCGCCTGAGGGCCGGCCGGCTACGCCAGGTCGCGCAGGGCGGTCTCGATGGCGCGGTGGAACGTCGGGTACGCGTAGATCATGTGCCGGAGCCGGGCCAGCGGCACCTCGGCGTGCACCGCCACCACCAGGCCCGACAGCACCTCGCCGCCGGCCGGGCCGGCCGAGGTGGCCCCGACCAGCACCCCCCGGTCGGCGTCCGCCACCAGCTTGACGAACCCGTCGCCCCGGTGGATCCAGCCCCGGGTGGACGAGTCGAGCCGGCTCACCCCGACCTGCACGTTGATGCCCCGCTCGCGGGCCTGGCGCTCGGTGAGCCCGACCGCGCCGATCTCGGGATCGGTGAAGGTGACCCGGGGCAGCGCCCGGTAGTCGGCGTGCGGCACCCCGCCGGCGATCCCGACGCCCTCCGTGCGCGCCACGCCGCCGACCGCGCTGGCGCTGCCGCTGGCGTCCGCGCCGGCCTGCGCCCGCCTGACGTGGTCGAGCACGTCGGCGACCACGATGGCCGCCTGGTACATGGCGATGTGGGTGAACGCGCCCTCCCCGGTCAGGTCGCCGACGCCCCAGATCCCGGCGGCGGCGCGCATCCGGTCGTCCACGGCGAGGAACCGCTGGCCCGGGTCGAGGCCGACCGTGTCGAGGCCCAGCTCGTCGAGGTGCGCCCGGCGGCCGGTGACCACGAGCAGCCGCTCGGCGGTGAACTCGGCGCCACCCGCCGCCCGCAGCGTGAACGCCCGCCCGTCGTGGTCGACCCGCTCCGCGCGTACGTCGGTGGCGATCCGCACCCCGTCGGCGCGCAGGGCGGCGGCGGCCACCTCGGAGGACTCGGGCTCCTCGACGGCGAGCACCCGGCCCGACGCCTCCAGCACGGTCACCTCGACGCCGAACCGGGCGAAGACCTGGGCCAGCTCCAGCCCGATCGCGCCGCCGCCGAGCACCAGCAGGCTGCCCGGCAGCTCCTCGACCTCGATGGCCTGCTGGTTCGTCCAGTACGGCGTGTCGGCCAGCCCGGGCAGCGGCGGCACGAAGGGCCGGGTGCCGGTGCCGAGCACGATGCCGTGCCGGGCCTGGAAGACCCGGTCGCCGACGCGGACCCGGCCGGGGCCGTCGAGCGCCCCGCTGCCCCGCACGAACCGGCCGCCCTTGCCGGTGAACCGCTCCACCGCGACCCGGTCGTCCCAGGTGTCGGTGGCCTCCTCACGGATGCGCTTCGCCACCGGGGCCCAGTCGGGGCGGACGTCGGCCTCGCCCGCGAACTCGGCGACCCGCCGAGCCTCGGCGACCGCGTTCGCCGCCCGGATCATCATCTTGCTCGGGATGCACCCCCAGTAGGGGCACTCGCCGCCGACCAGCCGCCGCTCGACGCCGACGACGCTCAGGCCCGCCTCGGCGAGCCGGCCGGCGACCTCCTCGCCGCCGACGCCGAGCCCGAGCACGACCACGTCCACCAGTTCCGGTTCCGCCATCGGACCAGCATTCCGCACCGACGGACCGCCGGCCACCGCGCCGGGCGAATTCCCGGCCCGGCTGCCCTCGCCCGCCTCCCCTCGCTCCGCTCTCGGAAATTTCCGCGCCCCGGGCCCGCCGGGCCCCTACCGTGGCCGGATGCGCGCACGCTTCGCCCCCGTCCGGGACTGCTTCCACGACCTGTTCGCCGCCGGCCGGGAGACCGGGGCCGGCCTCGCCATCTGGTACGACGGCACGCCGGTCGTCGACCTCGTCGCCGGCTCCCGGGCCGCCGTCGCACCGGGCCGGTCGGTGCCGCCAGCCGGGGGCGGCGACCCGTGGCGGCCGGACACGCTGGTGGACGTCTACTCGGTCGGCAAGCCGGTGGCCGCGCTCTGCCTGCTCCTGCTCGTCGACCGGGGACGGCTCGACCTGGACGATCCGGTCGCCGACCACTGGCCGGGGTTCCGCGCGCCCGCCACGGTCCGCCAGGTGCTCAGCCACACGGCCGGGCTGCCGGCGTTCCCGGTGCCCCGCCCGGCCGAGGCGGTCGCGGACTGGGACCTGCTCTGCGCCGACCTGGCCGCCGCCGAGCCGCGGTGGACGCCGGGGACCGTCGCGGGCGAGCACGCCTGGACGTACGGGCACCTCGTGGGCGAGCTGGTGCGCCGGGTGGACGGGCGGCCGGTGGGCCGGTTCCTGGCCGAGGAGATCGCCGGCCCGTGGCGGCTCGACCTGGGCTTCGGGCTCGGGGCGGCCGACCGGCGGCGGTGCGCCGACCTGTCGTACGCCGATCCGGGCTGGCCGGTCCGCACGCTCGGCGAGCCGGGGTCCCTGCGGGCGGCGGCCCTGGGCAACCCGGCCGGCGGCCTGGACGTGGCGGTGCTGAACAGCGCGCTGTGGCGGGGCGCGCAGGTGCCGGCGGTGAACCTGCACGCGACGGCCGCCGGGCTGGCCCGCTGCTATGCCGGGCTGCTGGCCGGCGGCACCCTGGACGGGGTGCGGCTGTTCAGCCCGGAGCTGGTCGCCGAGGCGACCCGGACCCAGTACGACGGGCCGGACCTGGTGCTCGACCGACGGGCGTGCTGGACGCTGGGCATGCAGCGGGAGCCGGACGGGAGCTGGGGCATGGGCGGGATCGGCGGCAGCAGCGCCTGGGCCGATCCAGACCGGGGTTACGTGTTCGCTTACGCGACCGCGCGGCTGGCCGACCACGACCGCGTCGACGAGCTGGTCGAGGCCCTGCACTCCTGCCTCTGAGCGCGCGCTGCGGCCCGCGCCGGGGCCGGGGTGTTAGGAGGGGTCCCTTGTACAACAGAATGCGTTAACCAGGGGCCCTTCCTTTCACCCAGCGGCGGACGTACGTGCCGTCGGGGTCGAAGCGGGCCGCCTGGCGCACGGGGTTGAACCCCCGGTGCGGCCGGCTGTCGTTGCCGGTGCCCGCCACCCACTGCCAGTTGCCGGCGTTGTTGGCCACGTCGCCGTCGAGCAGCCAGCGGGAGAAGACGGCCACCCCCTCGCGCCAGTCCAGCCCGAGCACCTTGGTCAGGTAGCCGGCCGTGATCAGCCGGGCCCGGTTGTGCATCCAGCCCTCGGCGCGCAGCTGCCGCATCCCCGCGTCGACGATCGGCATGCCGGTGCGCCCCCGCGTCCAGGCGTCGAGCGCCTCGGGGTCGTGCCGCCAGTCCTCGGTGGCCCCCCGCCGGTACGCCTTCGTGGCGATCTCGGGGAAGACGGCGGTGACCTGGTGGTAGAAGTCCCGCCAGCAGAGCTGCCGGACGAACGGGCCGAACCGCGCGCCGCCCGGGTCTTCGGCCCGCGCACCGGCCCGGTTCGCCAGCTCCAGCGGCGACAGGCAGCCGAACCGCAGGTACGGGCTGAGCCGCGAGGTCGCGTCGCCGGCCAGGTCGTCGTGGATGTCGCCGTACCGGTCGACGGTGGGCAGCCACTGCGCGAGGCGGCGACGGGCGGCGGCCTCCCCGCCCGGCACGGCGTGCGGGGACTCTCCCGGCGGCGGGGCGGGCAGCTCCCCGACCGGCGGCCCGTCGGGCGATGCCCCGGGCCTCAGCCGCTCGGGCAGCCGGATCCGGTCGGGCGGGGCCAGCTCCTCCCGCCACAGCGCCCCCTGCCAGGCCCGGAAGTAGGGGGTGAAGACCCGGTAGTGGTCGCCGCCGGCCGGACGCACCGCGCCCGGGTCGACGATCGTGAGGCCGGGGAAGAGGCGCAGGTGCAGGCGGTGCCGCTCGCACTCGGCGCGCAGCCGGCGCTCCCGGGTGCGGGCGTGACGGCTGACGTCGGCGGAGAGGGCGACGCCCTCGGCGCCCACCTCGCCGGCCAGCCGGATCGTCTCGGCCACCGGGTCGCCGTGCCGGATCACCAGGTCGCCGCCGCGGTCCCGCAGCGCGTCGCGCAGGGCGGCGAGGCTCTGGTGCAGGAAGCGCGTCCGGTTGGGCGAGCGGCCGGCGAGCGCCGGGTCGAGCACGTAGAGGGGGACGACGCGGTCGAAGGCGGCGCAGGCCGCGGCCAGCGCCGGGTGGTCGTGCACCCGCAGGTCGCGGGTGAACAGCATGATCGCGGTACGCGTCATCGGCCGGCGGGCGTCAGGGCCGGGCCGGGGACCACGACGGGGGTGCCGGCGGGGGTGAGCAGGGCCCGCCCGGCCACCGCCATCCGCCGTCGGCGGGGCACCAGCGCCCGGCGGGTGAACACGTCGTAGTCCTGGGCGGCGACCTCGTCGAGGATGCCGCCGTAGAGGGCGTACGCGGTGCGCATGCACGCCTGGGAGGCGGGCGCGAGCAGGGTCACGCCCGGCGCGGCGGCCTCGTAGTGCGTCTGGGCGCGGCTCACCTCGTATTCGACGAGGTCGCGGATCCTCGGGGTGGCCCGGCCCCGGGCGGCGGCGGCGAACAGGTCGTCGCGGGTGACGTCGAACTTGGCGAGGTCCTCGTCGGGCAGGTACGTCCGGCCGCGCGCCAGGTCCTCGGCGACGTCCCGGATGAAGTTGGTGAGCTGGAAGGCGAGGCCGAGCTGCCGGGCGGGCTCGCGGGCGGCGGCGGGGTCGGAGCTGCCGAGGATCGGCAGCATCATGGTGCCGATGACGGCGGCCGAGCCCTCCATGTAGTCGAGCAGGTCGTCGTAGGTGGGGTAGGCGGTGACGGTCAGGTCCATCGCCATGCTGCGCAGGAACGACGCGAAGTCGGCCCGGTCCAGGTCGAAGACGGCGATGGTGTGCAGCACGGCGGGCAGCAGCGGGTCGTCGACCGGGGCCCCGCCCAGCCCGGCCAGGAAGCGGGTCGACCAGTCGTCGAGCCGGGCGGCCCGCTCGGCGGGTGGCAGGTCCTCGGTGCGGTCGACGATCTCGTCGGCGTACCGGGTGAATCCATACAGGGCGTGCACGTGCCGCCGTTTCCAAGCGGGGAGCAGGCGGGTGGCGAGATAGTAGGTGCGGCCGTGACGTCTGTGCAGCTCGCGGCAGCGGTCATAGGCAGCGGTGAGGTCGACGTCCACCGGCCCTCCTCGAATTCGACGCAGCAATCGACGCAACTCGTAACCCTAGGGTACGCTCGCCGACATGGCCAACGACGCAGTTGCGGGTAATGCGCTCCGCGTCGCGCCGGCACAGCCGGAAGCGACGGACGATCCGGTCCGCGGCGTACTGGCCGCGTTCACGAAGGACCTGGTCAAGGGGGTCGACGACACTCTCGCGGAGTTCCTCGCCGCCGAGGTTTCCACGCTCGCCGAAATCGACTCGGCGATGGGCGAATTCGCCGCGACGGCGCGCGACTGCGTGCTGGCCGGCGGCAAGCGGGTGCGCCCCACCTTCGCGTACTGGGGCTGGCGAGGGGTCGCCGGCGGGGACGAGCCGCTGCCGGCGGTGCTGCCGGCGTTCGCGGCCCTGGAGCTGCTGCACACGTTCGCCCTCGTGCACGACGACGTGATGGACGCCTCCGACACCCGGCGCGGCCGGCCCACGGCGCACCGGTCCGCCGCCGCCCGGCACGTCGCCGCCGGGCACACCGGCGACCCGGACCGGTTCGGCGAGGCGGTCGCCGTGCTCGTCGGCGACCTCTGCATGGTCTGGGCCGACCGGCTGCTCGGGCACGCCGCCGTGCCGCCGGCCCGGCTGCTCGACGTCCGGCGGTGCTACGACCAGATGCGCGTCGAAACGGTCGCCGGGCAGTACCTCGACGTCCTGGGCGAGAACGACGCGGCCAACTGGTCGCTGGACCGGGCCCTGCGGGTCGCCCGCTACAAGACCGCCAGCTACACCGTCCAGCGTCCGCTGCTGTTCGGGGCGGCCCTGGCCGGCGCCGACGCCGACGGGCCGCTGACCGCCGCGTACACCCGCTACGGCCTGGCCGTCGGCGAGGCGTTCCAGCTCCGCGACGACCTGCTCGGCGTCTACGGCGACCCGGCGACCACCGGCAAGCCGGCCGGCGACGACCTGCGCACCGGCAAGCCGACCGCCCTGCTGATGCTCGCCCGGCAGCTCGCCACCGCGAGCCAGCGCCGGGCGCTGGAGCGGGCCGGCCGGGTCGCCGCCGCCCGCGAGGTGGCCCGGCTCGCCGAGCTGGTCGCCGACACCGGTGCCGTCACCCGGGTCGAACGGATGATCTCCGACCGGGTCGCCGACGCGCTGGCCGCGCTCGACACCGCGTCGATCGACGGGACCGCGCGCACCGCGCTGACGGGCCTCGCCGTCGCCGCCACCGCGCGGCGGGCATGATGGGCAACTTCGTGAGGGAGGTGGTCGCGTGCGCACCGTGACCGGACGTACGGACCGGGTGGTGGTCGTCGGGGCGGGACTCGGCGGGCTGGCCTGCGCGCTGCATTTGGCCGGCAGCGGCCGGCAGGTGACCGTGCTCGAACGCGAGGCGGTGCCGGGCGGCCGGGCCGGCCGGCTCGGCGTCGACGGCTACGAGTTCGACACCGGCCCCACCGTGCTCACCATGCCCGACCTGATCGCCGAGGCGCTCGGCGCGGTCGGCGAGGAGCTGGGCGACTGGGTCGAGCTGATGCCGCTGGACCCGGCCTACCGGGCCTACTACCCGGACGGCTCGACGCTGGACGTCATCACCGACACCACCCGGATGGCCGCCGAGATCGCCTCGGTCTGCGGGCCCCGGGAGGCCGACGGCTACCTGCGCTTCGTCGACTACGCCCGCGAGCTGTGGCGGCTGGAGCGGGCCGACTTCATCGACCGCAACCTCGACGCCCCCACCGACCTGCTCACCGGCAACCTGCTGAAGCTGCTGGCGGGCGGCGCGTTCCGCCGGCTCCAGACGAAGATCGAGCAGTTCTTCCGCGACCCGCGTACCCAGCGGATCTTCTCCTTCCAGGCCATGTACGCCGGGCTCGCCCCGCACGACGCGCTGGCCATCTACGCCGTCATCGCGTACCTCGACTCGGTGGCCGGGGTCTACTTCCCGCGCGGCGGCATCCACGCGGTCTCCCGGGGGATGGCCGGCGCGGCCGAGAAGCACGGCGTGCAGATCCGCTACGGCACCACGGTGGCCCGGGTGGAGACCGCGAACGGCCGGGCGACCGGCGTGGTCACCGCCGACGGCGAGTTCGTCGGAGCCGACGTGGTGGTGCTCAACCCGGACCTGCCGGTCGCCTACCGGGACCTGCTCCCGCCGACCCGGCGACGCCGGTTGACGTACTCGCCGTCGTGCGTGGTGCTGCACGTCGGCTCGCGGCAGGGCTATGAGAAGATCGCCCACCACAACATCCACTTCGGACGGTCCTGGAAGGGCACGTTCGACGAGGTGATCCGGCGGGGGGAGCTGATGACCGACCCGTCCCTGCTGGTCACCAACCCCAGTCGCACCGACCCGGCGGTCGCCCCGGCCGGCGGGCACACGTACTACGTGCTCGCCCCGGTGCCGAACCTCGACCGGGCCCCGTTCGAGTGGCGCGGCGACCTCACCCGCCGGTACACCGACCAGCTCGTCGGCACGCTGGAGGAACGCGGGTACGTCGGCTTCGGCGCCGGCATCGAGGTGCTGCGCGCGGTCACCCCGGCCGAGTGGGCCGAGCAGGGCATGGCCGCCGGCACCCCGTTCGCGTCCGCGCACAGCCTCTTCCAGACCGGCCCCTTCCGCCCGTCGAACCTGCACCGCACGCTCGGCAACGTGGTGTTCGTCGGCTCCGGCACCCAGCCCGGCGTCGGCGTGCCCATGGTCCTGATCTCCGGCAAGCTGGCCGCCGCCCGCGTGACGGGCGGCGACCGGTGAGCGCCCGGGTAGTGGGAGGTGTGCGATGAGCGTGCGCGAGGAACACCTGGTCGAGCTGGTCGACGACGACGGCCGGGCGCGGGGCGAGGCGACGGTGTCCGCCGCCCACCAGCCACCCGGCCGGCTGCACCGGGCCTTCTCCGTGCTGCTCGTCGCCCCGGACGGCCGGGTGCTGCTCCAGCGCCGGGCCGCCGTGAAGACCCGGTTCCCGCTGCGCTGGGCCAACTCCTGCTGCGGCCATCCCGCGCCGGGCGAGTCGCTGGTCACCGCCGCGAACCGCCGGCTGGGCGAGGAGTTGGGCGTCGGGCCCGTCGAGCTGACCGAGGCCGGCGTGTACGTCTACTACGCCGAGGACCCGGCCACCGGGCGGGTCGAGTTCGAGTACGACCACGTGCTGCGCGCCGACGTCCCGGCCGACCTGCCGGTGCGGCCGGACCCGGCCGAGGTGGCCGAGCTGCGCTGGGTCGACCCGGCGACCCTGGAGGCCGACCTCGACGTCGACCCCCGGGCGTACGCCCCCTGGCTGGGCGGGGTGGTGAACCGCCTGCTGCGCCCGTCCCCGGCAGCGGGCACCGCCGGCCCCGACGCGACCCCGGCCGGTCCCTGCGCGGACGAGGTGAACGAGGCGGCGGAGCGGTCGGGTGGGCGATGAGGCGTTGAGCGCGGGGGCCGTGGCGCGCCGCCTGGGCGTCGCGGTCACCACGCTGCGCACCTGGCACCAGCGGTACGGCCTGGGCCCCAGCCAGCACCTGCCGGGTCACCACCGGCGGTACACGCCGGCCGACCTCGCGCGCCTGGAGATCATGCGCAAGCTCACCGCCGAGGGGGTCACCCCGGCCGAGGCGGCCCGCTGGGCCCGGCAGGTGCCCGCCCCGGGGCCGGACGGCGAGCCGTCCGCCGTCGTCGCCAACCGGATCCGGCCGGGCGGCGGGCGCGACGGCGGCGGGCAGACCATCCCGGTCGGTCGGGCCGGACCGGCGGCCCGAGGGCTGGCCCGGGCCGCCATGCGGCTGGACTCGGTGGCGATCGGGGAGACGATCGCGCACGCCCTGGCCACCGACGGGGTCGTCGGCACCTGGGAGGGGCTGCTGCGCCCGGTGCTCGTCGGCATCGGCGAGCGGCACGCCGCCACCGCCGGCCTCATCGAGGTGGAGCACCTGGTGTCGCGGTGCGTCTCGGAGGCGTTCGCGGCCGTCGCCCGCGCCTCCTCGGCCACCGGCCCGGCCCGCATCCTGCTCTCCTGCGCCGACGAGGAGCAGCACACCCTGCCGCTGGAGGCGCTCGCCGCCGCGCTGGCCGAGGCCGGTGTCGCGTACCGGATGCTCGGCGCCCGGGTGCCGACGGCGGCCTTGGTCGAGGCGGTCAACCGCACCGGCCCGGCGGCCGTGGTGGTCTGGTCGCACATCCGGGCCACCGCCGATCCGGCCCAGCTCACCGCACTGCTGGCCAGCCCGCGCCGACCGCTGCTGGTGCTGGCCGCCGGCCCCGGCTGGCGGGCCGAGTCGCTGCCGGCCGGGGTGGTCCGGCCGGTCGACCTGGCCGAGGCGGTCTCGCTCGCCCTGGCCGTGCGGGACTCCCTGGACCAGTCGACGGGGGACTGACCGCCCTGCCGCCGTTCGCGTTTCGTCCACTACGGTCGAGTGGCCCACGGCCCCCGACCCCTCGGAGCGACGATGAGCGCACGGAGAGTTCTCGTTTTCGGCCTCTGCCTTGCATTGTTCCTGGCCGGCTGCGGCGAGCGGACGACCGACCGGCGTCCGGGTGCCGCCGCCTCCCCGTCGACACCGACCGCGCCCCCGGCGGAGCCGACGCCCAAGCCGACCGTCACCCCCAGGCCCACCCGCACCAGCCCGCCCCCGCTGCGCCCGCGCCCCACCAAGCTCCCGGCCGGGTTGCGTCGGACCACGGGCGTCAAGGCCGTGGCGTTGACCTTCGACGACGGCCCCGACCCGGCCTGGACGCCGAAGATCCTCGACCAGCTCAAGGCAGCCGGGGCGAAGGCCACCTTCTGCGTGGTCGGCACGCAGGTGCGCAAGCACCCGCAGTTGGTCGCCCGGATCGCCCGCGAGGGACACCAGCTCTGCAACCACAGCTGGCGGCACGACATCGACCTCGGCCGGCGACCCGTCGCCGACATCCGCGCCGACCTGACCCGCACCAACCGCGCCATCCGGGCGGCGGCGCCCGACGCCAAGGTGACCCTCTACCGGCAGCCGGGCGGGCGGTGGACCCCCGAGGTGGTGACGGTGGCGAAGCAGCTCGGCATGCGATCGCTGCACTGGGCCGTCGATCCGCAGGACTGGGCGAAGCCCACCGCCCCGACGATCAGGAAACGGGTCACGGGCGCGACGAAGCCGGGCTCGATCGTGCTGATGCACGACGGGGGCGGGAACCGGGCCGCCACGGTCGCCGCCTGCGCCCACCTCATCGGCGACCTGAAGCGGCGCTACGGGCTCACCCGGATCGGCTAGACCGCCCGTGACCTGCTGGTTTCCGGCTTCATGTGCCGCCGGCCATACCGATTTGTTTCGTGGGCCGACCGTCACGTATGCTTTCGAAGCCTCCGGCGGGGCCGGATGGGAGCAAGTCCGCTAGAAGTTGCGAGTGTGCAATGATGGCGGGGCCGCCCTCATCGTCTAGCGGCCCAGGACGCCGCCCTTTCAAGGCGGTAGCACGGGTTCGAATCCCGTTGGGGGCACGACCGGCGCAAGCCGGAGCAACACCGGTAACACCAGCAAGGTCCTGTGGAGCAGTCGGAGTGCTCGCCGCCCTGTCAAGGCGGAGGTCGCGGGTTCAAGTCCCGTCAGGACCGCAAGCGCTGACGCCGCGCGTAAGATGCGCGGCGTTCTGCGTATCGGAGCAGGTGCCCTGCCGGCGGTGATCCCGTCACTTGGGTACGATGAGCCGAGCAGCACGGCCAGGTAGCTCAGTTGGTACGAGCGTCCGACTGAAAATCGGAAGGTCGGCGGTTCGACCCCGCCCCTGGCCACATAGCCTTTCGCCGGGCTACAGAGGTCCCCACCAGCGGTAACGCAGGTGGGGATCTTGCTTATGTGGCCTGGGTCGGAGCGATCAACGCTGTCCGTGGTTGACCGCTGGGCACCCATGATCACCGCCGCTAGTTGCACGTAGGTTGCACGCCAAGTTCACCCCCGCATGCGCAGGGAACACGCTATGCAGGGTGATGCCGGCCGCTTCGATCCGAGTTCAACCCCCGCATGCGCGGTGGACACACTTCCCGGCCTGGACCGCCAAAGATCAACAGAACCGATCTCATTCACTTGCCCGCCCATGACCCTCCCCGCCCGTGCCGCCCTGGTTGCTGGCGACAAGGTACTGCTGACTCGCGGTGACGTGGGACGGGTCCGGCGTGGGCGCAACGCGGGGCCGGGGTGACCGACGGCCCCCGGGGCGTGCGGTCCGGCGGGGCGTGGCTGGGTTGATCGACTTCATGTCGGCGACATGGCGGCATCAACGCGCCGGGATACCCCCACCTGCCCGACATCCCGTCACCCCTCCACCGGAATGCGTGGATTGTCCGGCCCGGCGGGGTGCGTGGAGTGGGATGGGGTCGAGCCGGGCCGGGCCGGGGTCGGGGTGGTGACCGGCGGTACCCCTGCGGCCGGAATCCTGGCCGGCTGCCCCTGACGCGCACCGCACCCCCGCTCCTGTACGCCGCACCGGTTCTGCCGTCCTGAAGGACGCGAAGCAACTCGGCTGGCGCTTCGAGCCCGCCACGGGCGGACGAGCGCACATCTTCGGCAAGCTCCTGTGCCCGGGCGGCCTCTGCCAGCCGGTCTGGGTGCTCAGCACGCCGCGAGGCGACGCACAGAGCAGGATCCTTCGACGCAGCATGGCGCGCTGTCCACACCGCGACCACCGAGAGTGAGAAACGCGTCCGGCTTGTATGTGTACTCAGCTGAGTGCGGTCCGGTACCGTAAGCCCATGCGAGGGGAGCGGTGGTAACGATGATTCGGACATCCCGCGACCGGACGTACCTGTTCACGCTGGCGATAGACGGGGTCGATCTCGCAGACGAGGACGTCGTGGAGGCACTTGTCTCCGGCGAGATCGAGGTATATCCGGCCGTCGTGGCCGAAAAGGCGACCCTGACATACCGCCTGTCCGCCGAGAGCAGCTACGACGCCGTTATCGACGCCGTGACACATGCGCATTCACTGCTCCCCCACGTGAAGGTGTGTCGCGTGGAGGTGGACCTCGTCTCCATCAGCGACATAGCCGGCCGCCTGGGTCGACCCCGCGAGTCGGTGCGTGCCTGGGTGGTGGGCTCGCGAGGGCCGAAGGACTTTCCCGCGCCGGTGACCGTCATCGGCGACGGCGTGCGGGTCTGGGACTGGCCCAGCGTGAACCAGTGGCTCAAGCGCGAGGGAATTGCGGGGCACGACGAGGAACACCTCCTCTCCCGTGAGGAGATCGACGAGTTGAACGTGATGCTGGTCCGCCGCTTCTCCGGCCTACGCGACAGCGCCTTCCGCCCGGACGGCTCGGTCTCGCGATCCGCGATGCTGACCATGAGCAGGACCAGGGTCGCGTCTCCCAGTGCCACCTACACGTCTTCCTCGTCATCCTTCACGAAGGCATAGGCAACCATGAGCGAAACTCGGTCCGACGAAGAGCTGCTCCAACAGGCCGACGATCTGATTCGTCAACTGGAGCTGGTCAGCGTCACCTTCGACCGGGCCGCTGGTGAGATCAGAAACCGGTCGGCGCTCGATGTTCCGAGCGGCCAGGATGTGCCTACGCACGTGACCCTGATGTTGGCGCATCGCTTCGACGCGGAGGGTCTCACCTTCAAGCACGACGCCAAGGTCACCATCGGTGGCAGCGACGAGGACGCGGACGATGCGGCCGCGATCGTGGAGGCTTCCATCGTCGTTCAGTTCAAGGCTGAATCGCCTCTCGTGCCCGACCACGAGCGCGCGCTGGCCTTGGGGCAGACGCACAGCCACCGGGTCATGTACCCCTACCTCCGGGAGTTGGTGCAGAGCATGCTTGCCCGGTTGGGAGTTTCAGGCGCAACCTTGGGCCTGATCAAAGCCGTGGGATAGCTTGCGGAGTCCAGGCCGGGCGGTTCTGGACGGGGATGGCAAACTCGGGTTATTTCGGGCGATGCCCTACTCAGGGGAGTCGCCGCAAGCAGCCAGATCGACCCCGGCGCGGGGCAGCAGCGCGTTGCTTGACGACCACTCGGCGCGACTGTCCGACATCCGGGCGCAGCGGGTCTGCAAGCCGGCACTTTGCAAGCTGCACTTCAGGACACCAGCCGGTATGGTCCGGGCCTATGGGACAGGAGATCGACGGTCCGACAGCCGTCCGGCAGGACGTCGCACAATACTCGCTCCGCAGCAGCCTCCTCGTTCCCGCCCCCGCCGAACGGGCCTTCGCGGTCTTCACCGGCGCCCTCACCGACTGGTGGGTGCCGGAATACACCTGGTCCGGGCCGGCCGAGCTGGTCGAGTTGGGCGTCGAGCCGCACGCCGGCGGGATGCTCTACGAGATCGGCCCGCACGGCTTCCGCGCCGACTGGGGCCGGGTGCTCACCTGGGATCCGCCCCGCCGCCTGGTGTTCGTCTGGCAGATCGGGCCCGACCGCGTCCCCGTCCCCGACCCGGCGCGGGCCAGCGAGGTGGAGGTGCTGTTCCTCCCCGAGGGCCCGGAGTGGACCCGGGTGGAGGTCGAGCACCGGCACTTCGACCGGCACGGCGCGGCCGCCGAGGGTTACCGGGAGGCGCTCACGGCCGGCTGGCACGAGCTGTTGACCCGCTATCTCTCCTGCGTCCTGCACCCCCACGACAGCTGACGTCAGCCGGTGAGGCCCCGTGCCGGCCGGGCTGCGGGGGTCACCCCCCGGCCGCCGAGGTCCGCACGTCGACCCGCCGCCGCGCCCGAGCCGAAGCCGGTGCCGGCGAGCCGCCTCGGCGCGGCCGTGCGCAGCCGGGGATAGACCTCGGCGACCCGACGCTGGACCCGGTCCGAGCGGTCGGCCAGCACGAGCGCGACGGAAGGGCCGCCCGAGTCGGCGACCGCGTCGGCCTCCGCCGCCGCCAGCCGCGCGCCGACCACCTGGGCGAACCCGGCGAGCCAGGACCGCCGGAACGCGGCCGGGTGCTCGCCCGCCGGGACCCCGGCGGCGGCCAGCCCGTGCGCGGCCTGCACCAGCAGCGAGGTGAAGAGCAGGTCGACCCGTTCCAGGTCGCTGGCGAAGCCGAACAGGTGCATCGCGAAGCCGTCGCCGTGCCGGCGGCGCACGCAGCGGCAGCGCAGCGGATCGGCGACGGCCGCGAGCAGGCCGGCCTTATCCCGGGCGTACGGGGCGACGACCTCGACCACCCGGTCGCCGACCGGGTCGGTGGTCGGGTCGCGGGCCGCCAGCAGGGCCCGGTCCACGCCGTAGCGGGCGATCAGCTCGGTCGCCTTGGCGGTGAAGGCGGCCGACTCCTCGGGCGTGCAGGCCGGGTCCTCGGCCTTCGCCAGCAGCTTGCGCACCTTGGCGAGCATGGCCTGCGACATGCCACCAGAGCTATCACACCGGCCCCGCCACGGCCGGGCCGACGCCGGGAAGATCGACCAGTATCATCGTCCCGGTCGGTCGGCCGTCCCACCCGGACGGTCAACAACCCGTTGGAGGCACCCATGTCGTCCCCGGTCGTCCGCCTGCTGTCCACCTCCACGGCCGCGGCCGTGTCGGCGCTCGCCGTCGCCGCGCCCGCCGTCGCCGCCCCCGCCCAGCCGCTGGTGGCCGGCAACCTCGCCGGCACGTACGCCACCTGCTACGGCGGCGCCGTGCGCTCGTACTTCCAGACCGGAAGCTGGGGCGGCGAGGCCGGGACCTACCGGACCACCAGCCGCTGCGCGGACGTCAACGTCCGCAACGACAGCAGCTTCGGCACCCAGGCGTGCGTGGTCTTCGTCGACAAGACAAACAACTGCAACTACCTGACCTACCTGCCCGCGAAGTCGGGGTGGATGACGATCGCCACCAACGTCCGCGACGGGGTGAACTTCCGGGTCCGGTTCCAGAACCTGCGCTACGAGTACGAGCCGCTGGTCGCCTACCACGCGTTCTGACCGACGACGCCCGACGCCCGGCCCGCTGTCGGGTGTCGGGCGTCAGCCGGCCCGGCTGCGCAGGGTCGCCACCGTCGAGCCGGCGAGGGTGAGCAGGCAGTCCGGCAGCAGGCCGTCGGCGACCGCCGCGCCGAAGAGGGCCTCCCCCGTGTCGGCGTCGGCGTTGGCGTACGCGCTGACGAAGCGCGCCACCCAGCGGGTGTCGTAGCCGGCCTCGTCGATGCCGGGGAAGTCCAGCGCCGCGCCGCCGGGGGCGGGCACGTCCCCGACCATGGTGGCCGCGAGGCACCAGGCCACCCCGTACGCTCCGGCGAGGCCGGCCCGGTCGACCACCTTGTCGAAGGTGCCCACCACCGCGTCGCCGTCGCCAGCGAGGGCGGAGTGGAGCACGGCGGTCGCGTCGTCCAGCGTCTGCTGCGGTACGTCCGTCACCCGCCGAACTGTACGTCCGGTGGTCAAGCGGTGACCACCCGAGAGCGCGCACCCTGTGACGGTCCGTGCGCCCCTGGGGCTAGCTGGGGTTCGACCCTCCTCCACGGTCCCGCCGATCAGCCAGGCACGCTAATGTGCGCAGCGGACCTTTCCCGGAGGAAGGACGACCATGCTCGTATCACCCGGCTCGCGCGTCGCCGCCCTGGCGGCGTGCGGGGCGCTGCTCCTCGCCGGCGCCGGCTGCGGCGCCGACAAGCCCGAGGAGGCGACCACCACCCCACAGGTCCGCCTCTACGGCAGCGACGGCAACATGACCAACGCGTATGCTGCGGAATTCAAGGAGCGCGCCGACCTGCTCGACGGCATGAAGGGCACGACCCCGCTCACGCCGTTGCCGGAGGCCTTCAAGAACCGGCTCCGCGCCGTCGACCCGAAGCTGACGGACTACCTCTACTCCGCCGAGTCGTACGACGCCGTCATGATCAGCGCGCTGGCCGCGCAGCTGGCCGGCAGCACCGATCCGGCCGCGATCGCCAAGCAGATCGTCGGCGTCACCAACAACGGCGAGCGGTGCGAGAAGGCGGCGGACTGCCTGCGGCTGGCGCGGGAGGGCCGGGACATCGAGTACCGGGGCGTCTCCCTCAACCGGGCCGGCTTCACCGACGCCGGCGAGCCGGCCACGGCCAGCTACGCCACGCTTACCTTCGGCGAGGAGAAGCTCGACGACGGCAAGACCGAGTTCGTCGGCGCAGGCGACGAGTCGGCGGCGAGCACCAAGAACCCGCCCCGGCCGCACCGGCAGCGCACCGGCAAGGCCCCCTCGGCGCCCCTGGTCCTCGGCGGTCTGCTGCCGCGCACCGGCGACCTGGCCATCGCGTACCCGCCGCTGGCCGCCGGGGCCGAGCTCGCCCTCAAGGAGATCAACGCCGCGGGCGGCGTGCTCGGCGAGGACGTGCGCTGGGTCGACGGGGACGACGGCACGAACCCGGCCGTGGCGAAGGCGACCGTGGAGAAGCACATCGCCGACGGCGTGCACGTCATCATCGGCGCGGGCGCGTCGGGCATCTCCCGGGCCGTCCTGCCGGACGTGGTGGCCGCCGGCCTGGTCCTCTTCTCGCCGTCCAACACCGATGCCGGGCTGACCTCGATCGAGGACAAGGGGCTCTACTTCCGCACCGCCCCGCCGGACAGCCTCCAGGGGCGGGCCCTGGCCGACGTGATCCTGCGCGACGGGCCGCACCGGATCGCCCTGGTCGCCCGGAAGGACTCCTACGGCGAGGGCCTCCAGGAGAACGTCCGCGCCGAGCTGGAGCGGGCCGGCATCGACGGCGACCGGGTGAAGCTGCTGACGTACGAGCCGCCGGCCGACGCGAAGGCCCCGCCGCCGGACTTCACCGCCGGGGCCCGCGAGATCAAGGAGTACGGCGCGGATGCCGTGCTGGTCATCGGCTTCGGCGAGTCCGCGCAGGTGATCCGGGCGCTGGCCGACTCCGGGATGCAGATCCGGCACTGACGGCCCCGGTCGAGCTGTTCGCGCGACGGCCGCCCCCGCAGGATCGCGGGGGCGGCCGTCGCGGTTGCGGCTCCGGTCGCACAGCGGCGGTCACCGGTCCCGGCGGCGCTCCAGGAACTCGGTCATCCGCCGCCGCTTCTCCTCGTCCTCGAACAGCACCGCCTGGCTGACCAGGTCGAGGTGCGGGTGGGCGGCCGGGGGCGCGTCCACGGCCAGCTTGGTCAGCCGCAGCGCCAGCGCGGACCCCTTCGCCATCTCGTCGAGCAGCCCGTGCGCGGTGGGCAGCAGCTCGGCCGGCTCGTCGACCACCCGGTTGACCAGGCCGATCCGCAGCGCCTCGGCGGCGTCCACCCGGCGGCCGGTGAAGAGGAGCTCCTTGGCGAGGGCCTCGCCGACGAGCGCCGGCAGCCGGTGGGTCGCGCCCGCGCCGGCCAGGATGCCCAGCCGCACCTCGGGCTGCCCGAACACCGCGCGGGCCGTGCACACCCGCAGGTCGCACGCGTACGCCAGCTCGGCCCCGCCGCCCAGCGCCGGCCCGTCGACGGCGGCGACGGTGGGCATCGGCAGCGCCCGGACCCGGGCGAACACCGCCGAGTTGATCGCGGCGAGCGCGTCGAGCCGGCCGCGCTCGCGGAGCTGGCCGATGTCCGCCCCGCCCGCGAAGATCCCCTCGGTGCCGCCGGTGAGCAGCAGCAGCCGGGGCCGGGCCTCCAGCTCGGCGCAGACGGCGTGCAGCTCGGCGACCAGGTCGGCGTCGATCGCGTTGCGCTTCTCCGGCCGGTCGAGCGTCACCACGAGCCGGTCGGGGCGCTCCTCGACGCGCAGGCCGCTCACCGTCTGCCGCCCTCGTCCCAGTGGTAGAAGCCCTGCCCGGACTTCCGGCCCAGCTTCCCCTCGGCGACCATCTGCTCCAGTAGCGGCGGCGGCGCGAACCGGTCCCCGTACGCGGCCTGGAGGGTGCGGGCGATGTCGAGCCGGACGTCCAGCCCCACCAGGTCGGTCAGCTCCAGCGGGCCGACCGGGTGCCGGTAGCCGAGCACCATGGCCTTGTCGATGTCGGCGGGGCTGGCCACCCCGTCGGCGACCATCCGGATCGCCTCCAGGCCCAGGGTCACGCCGAGCCGGGAGGTGGCGAAGCCGGGCATGTCGCGTACGACGACGGGGTCCTTGCCCAGCCGGCCGGCGAGCGCGACGGCCGCCGCGGTGGTCTCGTCGGCGGTGGCCGGGCCCACCACGACCTCCAGCAGCGCCATCGCCCAGACGGGGTTGAAGAAGTGCAGGCCGAGGAAGCGTTCGGGCCGGTCCAGCCCGGCGGCCAGCTCGGCGATGGCGATGCTCGACGTGTTGCTGCCGAGCAGCGCGGGGCGCAGGGCGGCGGCGTCGCGCAGCACCGCCCGCTTGAGGTCGAGCCGCTCGGGGACGGCCTCCACCACCACGTCCGGCTCGGCCGCGACCCCGCCGAGGGACGGGCGCAGCGTCAACCGGTCCCGGTTGGCCGCCACCGCGTCGGCGGTGAGCTTCCCGCGCTGCACCGCCCGCTCCCACAGCTCGCCCAGCCGCTCCCCGGCGGCGGTGGCCCGGCCAGGGTCGACCTCCACCAGCTCGACGCGGTATCCCGCGCCGGCCGCCACGTAGGCGATGCCGAGGCCCATCGTGCCGGCCCCGACGACGACGAACCGACCGCTCATGACGTCTCCCCGCTCCGCCCGGCGCGCGGGGTCTCCGCCGCGCCGGGGCGCTCGCTGCACTGGCTCATGGGTGCGACCCTATGCAGCACCGCCACCCGGCGGATGCGTGGGGGCGCGTCGATCCGGGTAAGGACGGCCGTCAACCGAGGGAAGGACCCGACATGAGCCAGGCACCGGAGAGTGTGGAGACCAACGAGACCGTGGAGACCCGGGGCGACGAGCGGGTCGACCTGCTCCGCGCGGACACCAACAACGACGGGAAGACCGACGTCTGGGTGGTCGACACCGACGGTGACGGCCGGGCCGACCTGTTCCAGTTCGACACGGACGGCGACGGCAAGGTGGACATCACGATGGTCGACCTCGACGAGGACGGCACCCCCGACGAGGTCGTCGACGGCGACGGCGGCCTCCCGCCGGAGCAGCTCCCTCCGACCGTCCAGGTCTGACGTGCAAGGAGGGGCCCCTTGTTAACGCATTCTGTTGTACAGGGGGCCCCTGCAAACAGCTCAGCCCGTGAGCGTCAGCGTCGCCAGGTAGTACGGGGCGTCCCGGTCGTCCACGTCGGCCAGCCGCCACGGGGTGTCGCGCACGAGGTCGGCCAATTCGGCGACGGAGCAGACCAGGTAGTCGAACCACTCGGTGCCCAGCTCGCGGTAACGCAGCCGCAGCCGGAGCTGGCCGCCGAGCCGGCCCCGCCGGCGGTTGCGCTCGTGGTAGCCGGTGTGCACGGGGTCGGTGGTGCCGTACGGGTCGGTGCCGTGGGCGATGACCTGCGCTCCGGGCCGGGCGAGCGCGGCCAGCGCGGCGAGGAACGCCGGCGCCCGGTCCCGCCCCTCGATCAGTCCGAGGTTGTTGCCGAGCAGCAGGAACGTGTCGTACCGCCGGCCGTCGGCGACGTGCTCGTCTACCGTGCCGTGCACCAGGTCGCGTACGCCGCGCCGCCGGCACACCTTCAGCGCGCCGAGCGAGGTGTCCAGCCCGGTCACGGGCACGCCGCGCTCCTGGAGCAGCAGCGCGATCCGGCCGGCGCCGACGCCGACGTCCAGCGTCTCGCCGCGCACCCGGTCCACGGCCCGGTGGTCGTACGGCTGCCAGTCCTCGGGCCCGGCCAGGTAGTGGGCGGCGGGGGCCCCGTTGATCAGGCCGTCGTCCCGCTCGATGACCTCGATGACCGGTCGGGGCAGTCGCCCTCCGGCCAGCGGCCGGGCACCGACTCCGCGTTGCACGGCGAGCGCGTCGCGCAGCAGCTCGCCGAAGACGTCGCCGATCCTGGGTTCCCCGGTCACAAGGTTCACGCTATCCCCGCTGTCCCCGGGTCGCGCGGCCGTATCCTGGCGGCGTGACCACCTTGGACCGGCTGGGCGCCGAGAAGTACGTGCTGTTGACCACGTTCCGCAAGGACGGGCGGGCGGTGCCCACTCCGGTGTGGGTGGTCCGCGACGGTGACGCGCTGGCCGCGTGGACCGTCGCCGACTCGGGCAAGGTGAAGCGGATCCGGCGCAGCGGCGAGGTGACGGTCGCCCCGTGCGACGTGCGGGGCCGCCCGCACGGTGCGGCGGTGCCCGGCCGGGCGGCCATCTGCGACCCGGCGCAGACCCGCCGGATCCGCGAGTTGCTGAAGCAGAAGTACCGGCTGGTGGGCCGCCTCAGCCTGCTGGGCAGCCGGCTGCGCCGGGGGGAGGGCGGGACGGTGGGCATCCGGGTGGTCCTCACCGAGGGGGCCGGGCCGGGAGACGAGGGGCCCCGGTGAGGGGGCCGGACATGGATCAGGGGCGGCAGAATCGCTCTGCCACCCCTGATCCGTACGTCTGAAGGAACTGGTTC
Source organism: Micromonospora sp. WMMD712 (assembly GCF_029581295.1). Lineage (NCBI taxonomy): Bacteria > Bacillati > Actinomycetota > Actinomycetes > Micromonosporales > Micromonosporaceae > Micromonospora > Micromonospora sp. WMMD712. The sequence goes on along the minus strand of NZ_CP120743.1, from coordinate 4,614,733 downwards.
AGTCGCCTTGGCGTTGCTGGGGGATCTGCCCCTGCAGCAGGGCGCGAACCTCCGACTCGCGGTAACGGCGGTGGCCGCCCAGGGTGCGGATGGCACTGAGCTTGCCAGCCTTGGCCCACCGGGTCACCGTCTTCGGGTCGACACGGAACATCGACGCCACCTCGGCCGGTGTGAGCAGCGGCTCCGGTTCGTGCGTTCGCGATGCCATATCGGTCACTCCTCCACAGGTATAGACATCGGCCGGGGTCCCGCCGGCCGACGCGTCTCCCATGGTCCGGCTAGTCCCCGATGTCCGACATGGGCCGAACGGCCGAAGGTCCCTAGACGGACGGATGAACCATGCCCGATTTATACGACTAATACACGCCAGAACCCACCTTATTTGGACTCATAATCACTGGTCGTGATGCTCCAACTACGAGAGCATCTCACCTTGGGAGCGCTTCCAAGGGGGGTTTGCGCCCCCTTGCGGCCTTCTTTACCCAGGTCAGCGGCTAGTTGCACCGTTCGAGCAACTGGACCGCACGCCACCGCGCGACGAGCCGGTCGTACGCCGCCGACGCCTCGTCGGCCTCACCCTTGGACAGCCCGGCGAGACCGCCCGCGACGAGCGCCGGGGAGTCGTCCTCGGCGAGGGTCTCGTCGGAGAGCAACTGGACCAGGCCGCCGTAGTCCAGCTCCACCACCGAGCGCGGGTGGAACTCCTCCAGCCACCGCGCGGCCTCCTCGACCGCCTCCGTGATCGGCGCCTCGCCGACGGTCTTGCGCAGCACCGACAGCGCCCGCGACGACCGGCGGCGGGCCTTGGAGATCTCCGTCCGGTAGCGCAGCGCCCGCCGCCCGGGCCGGGTCACCAGGTCCCGCTCCTCGAAGTCGAACAGGACGAACCAGCGCAGCGGCACGCCCCACGTCGCGATCTGCTCGTGCACCCTCGGCACGCCGTGCTCCAGCACCCGGGCCCCGCTGCGCCAGTCCTCCACGACCGCCTTGGCCTGCCCGGCCAGGATCGGCGGGACGAACGCGTCGGCCAGCACCGACGGCACGCCGTCGCGGGCGCTCAGCGCCGCCTCGGCCACCCGGATCCGCAGGTTCCACGGGCAGACCAGCAGGGCGTCGTCGACCTCCAGGACGTACGCCTCCTCGGGCAGGTCGGGCAGGCGGGTCCAGCCCGCGCCGAGCGCCTCGATGACCGCCGTCCGCTGCCGCAGGGGCCCCTCCGACGGGGCCACCGCCCGCCCCTGTTGCACGTAGCGCCGCCAGAAGGACTGGCGATCACGGTCGAAGGCGGTCAGCGGCTCGTACACCCGCAGGTACGAAGCGAAGAGCGACGGCACGGCGCGATCCTCCCACGAGACGGAACCCGGACGCCCGCAGCGCCCCCCGATCAGGCGCGCTGCCCGCCCGGACGCCCCTGGACGGGCACGCTGCGCACGACGGTACGGCGTCGGCCGGTACTAGGCTCGGCAGCACCGGCACCATCCCGCCGGGCGCGCCACCAGGTCCACGTCCCACAAGGACGCACACCGCACAGGAGTCAGCCATGGGCGTTTTCACCAGTCTCGACGACCCGTCCTCCACCGGCCACGAGCAGGTCGTGTTCTGCCAGGACACACAGACCGGCCTCCGCGCGATCATCGGCATCTACTCCACCGCGCTGGGCCCCGCGCTCGGCGGCACCCGCTTCTACCCGTACCCGAGCGAAGAGGCCGCGCTGGCCGACGTGCTCGACCTGTCGCGCGGCATGGCGTACAAGAACGCGCTCGCCGGGCTGGACCTGGGCGGCGGCAAGGCGGTCATCTGGGGCGACCCGGACCAGCTCAAGAGCGAGCCGCTGCTGCGCGCCTACGGCCGCTTCGTCGAGTCGCTCAACGGCCGCTACTACACCGCCTGCGACGTCGGCACGTACGTGGCAGACATGGACGTGATCGCCCGGGAGACCCGCTTCGTCACCGGCCGCAGCGTGGAGCACGGCGGCGCGGGCGACTCCTCGGTGCTGACCGCCTGGGGCGTCTTCCAGGGCATGCGGGCCGCCGCCGAGCACGTCTGGGGCGCGCCCACCCTCAACGGCAGGCGGGTCGGCGTGGCCGGGCTGGGCAAGGTCGGCAAGCACCTGACCCGGCACCTGCTCGACGACCACGCCGAGGTGGTGGCGACCGACGTCGACCCCCGGGCGCGCGACTGGGTACGCGCCAACCACCCGCAGGTCGAGCTGGTCGACGACGCCGCCGCGCTCGTCGCCGCCGACATCGACGTGTACGCCCCGTGCGCGCTGGGCGGCGCCCTCGACGACGACACGGTGCCGGCGCTGCGGGCGAAGGTGGTCGCCGGCGCGGCGAACAACCAGCTCGCCCACCCGGGCATCGAGAAGCTGCTCGCCGACCGGGGCGTCCTCTACGCCCCCGACTACGTGGTGAACGCGGGCGGGGTGATCCAGGTGGCCGACGAGATCGAGGGCTTCAACTTCGACCGGGCCAAGCTCCGGGCCACCCGCATCTACGACACGACCCGGCAGATCCTGCGGCTCGCCGACGACGAGGGGGTGCCCCCGGCGGTGGCGGCGGACCGGCTCGCCGAGCGCCGGATGGCGGAGGTCGGCCGGCTGCGGACGATCCACCTGAGGTGACGGCCACCGCGCGGCGCTGAGCCTGGCCCTGCGGTGGGCGCTGAACGCGGGCCTGCGAGCTGGGCGCCGGCCTTGCTAGCTGAGCGCCGGCCTGCGAGCTGCGGCGAAGGTCACAGTCCGGCCCGGGGCGTGCCCGACCCCGGGTCGGGCGACCGGGCCGGGCCCGGGGGCAGGCGGCGTTAAGCTGGAAATCGGGGTGATTACTGCCCAACTGCCCGATGTCACGAGTGATCCGGTAGCGACCCCTTACCTCAGTACAATCGGTGACGGCCGGATGACTGCGACGCGCAGAGCCGGCCTGCGGTAACCCGAGGTGCCGAAGGGCGGCATCCCCATGTACCGTAAGAGCCACGAGAGATGCCTGACGTCATCGGGGCCCGCCTTCGGGCTGCCCCGAATTCTGTGCGAGGGGGTCGAGCCATGGGGCGCGGCCGTGCTAAGGCCAAGCAGACGAAGGTGGCCCGGGAGTTGAAGTACCACTCCCCGAACACCGACCTCACCGCCTTGCAGCGCGAACTGGCGGGTGCTGGTAAGTCGAACCACGACTTCGACGACGACTACAAAGAGTATGTCGACGACGACGACGAGGATCACGCGGACGAGGACCCGGACCCCTGGGTCCGTCCGACCCGTTGACCCCCGGGAGCAGCTGAGCACGCGGCAGTCCGCGTGCTTGCGTTTGTGCCCGTCCCGGGGCCGGCGTACCAACCGATGATCAAGGATCTGTCCACCGGACCCCGTTCCGGGCGATCGGCAGGTCCTTGATCTCGGAGCCGTGTCCTCAGCGGGGCCGGTTGTTCCAGTTGTAGAACGTCGGGATGTTCTCGAAGTGGTTCCAGGCGCACACTGCGCCCGCGCCCTCTCCACCCGTCGCCTCCGACCGCAGCCGGCGCGCGTCCTCCGCCTCCTGGAGCAGCGCGGCGAGCCCGTCGGCGGCATCCCGCACCCGGTCGACGACCGGGCCCTCCGTGGCCCCTCCGACGCGCTCAGACCGCCGGTGTCCGGTGTTCTCGGGCATGGTCCAACACTCCCTCCAGTAAGCGGATCTTGCTGTTACGGCAGTGCTCGGTCTCCGTACCGTCGAAACGCCCCAGCTCGAAGTAACGGTTGGCGGCGTGCCCACCCCCGCAGAACCCGAAGTACGGGCAGGACGCCCGGCACGCCTCCACGCCGGCCAGGAACTCACCCACCCAGCCGGTCGTCCGCTCCGCGCCGGCCACGATCTCGGCCAGCGGGGTCGTCAGCACGTTGCCGCTGCTGAAGTCGCCGTAGCGGGGGTCGGAGAAGCCGGCCAGCTCCGGGGAGAGCACGACCACGGAGCCGTCGTGGCCGACCGTGGGGATCGGGTCCAGCCGCCGGGGCAGCAGCCCGTCGACGCCGCCGTCGAGGACCGCCGCCGCGTACCGCAGCGACCACTCCACCTCGCGCAGGTGGATGCGGGGGTCCCGCCGCCAGGCGGCCACCAGTTCCGCCCAGAACGCGCGCACCCGGGCCGCCTCGTGGGCGTTGCTCCGGGTGTTGACCCCCTCCGTCTCCTCGATGTTGACGCCCAGCACCTCGCAGCCCAGGCCGAGGAAGTAGTCGTACAGCTCGGCGGCCCGGCCCGGATCCGGGTCGTTGACGACGGCCAGGGCCGAGAAGGGCAGCCCGTGCCGGCGCAGCGCCGCCACCCCGCGCATGATCCGGTCGTACGCCGGCCGGCCGGCCCGGGTGACCCGGTCGCCGTTGCGCCCGCGTGGCCCGTCCACGCTCACGCTGACCCGCACCCGGTGCGCGGCGAGGAACTCGCACCAGGCGTCGTCGATGAGGGTCGCGTTGGTCTGCACGTGGTGTTCGACCTCCGGGCCGAACGGGGCGATCAGCGCGGCGAGGTGCTCCCGGCCGGCGGCCAGGGGCTCCCCGCCGTGCCACACCACCGAGAAGCGGTCGGCCTCCGCCCAGCGGTTCACCGAGGCCGCCACCGCCTCGGCGACCGGGACCGGCATCCGCCGGTCGGCCGCCCGCATCGGGAGGTAGCAGTATGCGCAGTCGAGGTTGCACAGGGTCGTCGGCTGCATCACGACGTACGACGGGACCGGGGAGATCCCCCGCATCCCGCTCAACGGCCGTCCCCGAGCAGCCATCGCCCTCCTTCCCGACCCGAAGGGTGCCCCTCAGGCTAGGCGGCGACGGCCGCTCGGGTGAACCCCCGACCAGACGCCGAGCAAATCAATGAACCTCGATGTTATCCCCGAGTGTGCTGGCCGACCATCTGCACCTTGCCGGTGCCCTCGATGATCTCACCGGCCTGCCAGGCGTCCACGCCCCGCCCGGTCAGCGTGGCCAGCGCCCGGTCGGCGTCCTCGGCGGAGACGATCGCGAACATGCCGACGCCCATGTTGAACGTCGACTCCATCTCGTTGTCGTCGATCCGGCCCTTGGACTGGATCAGGTCGAAGATGGGCTGCGGCTTCCACGTGGAGCGGTTGACCACCGCGTCGACGTTCTCCGGCAGGATGCGCACCAGGTTGCCCGGGATGCCGCCGCCGGTGACGTGCGCGATCGACCGCACCTCGGCCTCGGCGATCAGCTTGAGGCAGTCCTGGGCGTAGATCTTGGTCGGGGTGAGCAGTTCCTCGCCGAGGGTGCGCTGCCGGCCGAAGTCCTCGATCACGACGTCCAGGCGCATCCGGCCCGCGCCCAGCAGCACGTGCCGCACCAGCGAGTAGCCGTTGGAGTGCAGGCCCGACGAGCGCATCGCGATGACCACGTCACCGGTCTCCACCCGCTCCGGGTTGAGGATCTCGCTCTCCTCCACCACGCCGACGCCCGTGGCGGAGACGTCGTACTCGTCCGGGCGCAGCACGCCGGGGTGCTCGGCCGTCTCGCCGCCGAGCAACGCGCAGCCCGCGTAGCGGCAGCCGTCGGCGATGCCCGCGCCGATCTCGGCCACCTTGTCGGGGACGACCTCGCCGCAGGCGATGTAGTCGAGCAGGAACAGCGGCTCGGCCCCGCAGGCCACCAGGTCGTCGACGACCATGGCGACCAGGTCGATGCCGATCGTGTCGTGGATGTCGAGCTGCTGCGCGATCACCAGCTTGGTGCCCACCCCGTCCGTGGAGGACGCCAGGATCGGGTTCTTGTATTTCTTCGTGTCCAGCCGGAACAGGCCGGCGAAGCCGCCCAGGTCGCCCATGACCTCCGGGCGGCGGGTCTGCTTGACCTTGGACTTGAGCAGCTCGACCGCGCGGTCGCCCGCCTCGATCGAGACGCCGGCGTCCGCGTACGAGACCGAGCGTTTGCGCGCCGGGCGGCCGTTGCCGGCCGTCCAGGGCTGGCGGTCACCGCCGGCGCCGGTCGGGCTGCTTCCTGTGCCGCTGCGCTCGGAAACGTGCGTCACGGTTCTCCCCTTTTGTGGTTCTCGCGGGCTCCGGCGGTTGGCCGGTCGGCCCGCGTCGGGCGGTGCTACTGGCGGTGTACGGTCGCGCCGCCCGAAGTGGCGACGAGCGGTGGGACGGTGTGCCCGGGGGCGTCCGGGGCATCGGCGACCCGGCGTCCCACCCCTTCGAGCACGTGCTTGCCGATCAGGTTCCCGGCCGGCAGCTCGATCGGGTATTCCCCGTCGAAGCAGGCCCGGCAGAGCCGGGTCTTCGGCTGCTCGGTCGCGGCGATGAGGCCGGGAAGCGAAACATAACCCAGCGTGTCGGCGCCGATGGACCGCCGGATGCCCTCGTTGTCCAGCCCGTTGGCCAACAACTCGGCCCGGGTGGCGAAGTCGATGCCGTAGAAACACGGCCAGTTGACCGGCGGGGAGGAGATCCGCACGTGGACCTCCAGCGCGCCCGCCTCGCGCAGCATCCGCACGATAGCCCGCTGGGTGTTGCCGCGCACGATCGAGTCGTCGACCACCACCAGCCGCTTGCCCCGCACGTTCTCCCGCAGCGGGTTGAGCTTCAGCCGGATGCCGAGCTGGCGCAGGGTCTGCGACGGCTGGATGAACGTCCGGCCGACGTAGGGGTTCTTCATTAGGCCGGCGCCGTAGGTGATGCCGGACTCCTCGGCGTAGCCGATGGCGGCCGGGGTGCCGGACTCCGGCACCGGGATGACCAGGTCGGCCTCGACCGGGTGCTCCTTGGCGAGCTGGCGGCCGATCTGCACCCGGGCGGCGTGCACGTTGCGCCCGGCGATGGTGGCGTCCGGGCGGGCGATGTAGACGTACTCGAAGAGGCAGCCCTTCGGCTCGGGCGCGGCGAACCGGGCCGAGCGCAGGCCGTTCTCGTCGATGGCGATCAACTCGCCCGGCTCCACCTCGCGGACGACGCTCGCGCCCACGATGTCGAGCGCGGCGGTCTCGCTCGCCACCACCCAGCCGCGCTCCAGCCGGCCGAGGACCAGCGGGCGCACGCCGTGCGGGTCGCGGGCCGCGTAGAGCGTCGACTCGTCCATGAAGACGAAGCTGAACGCCCCGCGCAGCTGGGGCAGCACCTCCAGCGCGGCGGCCTCGACCGAGAGATCCGGACGGCTGGCCAGCAGCATCGTGACCAGCGAGGTGTCGTTGGTCGAGCCGTCGGCGGCCAGGCCCCGCTCGGCCACCTCACGCTGCAACTCGGCGGTGTTGACCAGGTTGCCGTTGTGCGCCAGCGCGATGGTGGTGCCCGCGCTGGTGGACCGGATGGTCGGCTGGGCGTTCTCCCAGGTCGAGCCGCCCGTCGTCGAGTAGCGCGCGTGCCCGATCGCGAGGTGCCCGCGCAGGCTCGCCAGGGTCGGCTCGTCGAAGACCTGGGCCACCAGGCCGAGGTCCTTGTAGACCACCACACCGGAGCCGTCGCTGACGGCGATCCCGGCGGCCTCCTGGCCACGGTGCTGGAGGGCGTAGAGCCCGAAGTAGGTGAGGTTGGCGACCTCTTCCCCGGGCGCCCAGACGCCGAAGACGCCGCAGGCGTCCTGGGGGCCGGGTCGTTGGGGATCGAGATCGTGGCTCAGCCGGCCGTCGCCTCGGGGCACCTGCCGCTCCCTCATGCTGGTCGGGACTGGCCGGGCCGGACGGATGCGCTGGTCCGCGTTGCCCGGCCGGGACCACTGTCGTCGCCTGACAGTGTACGCGAATCGGTGTCAATACAGAAAGTCACGATTCGGCTCCTTTCCGTGACCGCCCGGCCGGACTATTCGCCCAGGTGGAGCGGAAGGTGCGCGGAGAGGTCGGCGCGGACCCCGCTGACCCGCACACGACCCTCGGTGACCGCGTCCGCCCAGCTCCGCCGGCCCGTCGCCAGCTCCAGCCAGGTGGTCGGATCCAGCTCGACGACGTTCGGCGGGGTCCCCCGGGTGTGTCGGGGACCGGGAATGCACTGAACTGCACCGTAAGGTGGGACACGCACCTCCACCGATCGGCCGGGGGCACGCTCCGTGAGGGCGGTCAACAAGGCCCGGACCGCCTCCCGGAACACCAGCCGTTCGGGGGTGCGACCCTCGTCGAGCGCGGCGAGCGCCTCGGCGACCGCTGCGGACTTAATGTGCGGAGAGGACACGACGGGACGATACGACCCGGCTCCGGCGCTTTCGACGCTGGCCCTGGGTCGCGCCGATCCGGTCAGACAAGGCATAGTTGCCGACGGCGTATTCGTACCGTGATGATCCCCGGCCCGGCGCCCCGCCGGCGGAGGGAAGTCAGACCGGAAGGCGGTGGACGTGTCAACACACCGACGTGCCTGGCAGCAGCGGGCGGGTGTGGTCGTGGCGCTGGCAATCGGCGCCCTGCTCACCGTCCCCGCCACACCGGCCCTGGCCGCCGGGGTCACGGTCACGCCCGGCTCGATCAACCTGAACGCGGGCAGCGACGCCACCGTGAGCGTCAAGGTGACGCCCAGCGACGACGACGCGAGCGCCCAGATCAGCCTCACCGGGCTGCCGGCCGGCGTGAGCTGCACGGGCGGCTGCGGCCAGATCAGCTTCAACGGCCAGGCCCCGAGGACCCAGCTCCTGACGATCAAGGCCAGCGACAGCGCACCGGACGCCGGCGGGATCAACGTGACGGTCCAGGTGCAGCCCGACAAGTCGGACTCCACGACCGGCAGCTTCCAGCTCAACGTCAAGGGCAAGACCGCACCCACGACGCCCGCCCAGACGCAGACCGTCAAGTCGGTCTCCGGCAAGGTGGTCGCGGCGGCCAACGGCGAGGCGGTGCCGAACGCCGTCGTGATGCTCCAGGACAGCACCGGGGCGAAGTTCGAGACCACCAGCGACGGCAGCGGCAACTTCCGCTTCACCGGCAGCACCGACAAGCCCATCGTTCCCGGGCGGCTCAGCATCGGCGCGATCCAGGGCGAGGTCCGCGTCACGAAGTCCTTCACCGCCAGCGCCGGGCAGAGCATCAGCGGGCAGCGCCTCAGCCTCGCGATCAAGGTCGAGGTGAGCCCGAGCCCCAGCCCGTCGGCCAGCGAGGAGCCGCTGCCCTCCGACGAGGCCACCGACGACGCCGTCGAGGAGCCGACGGAGGCCGCCCCCGGTGCCGCGAACAACGCCGCCTCGACCGAGGAGGACAGCGGCATGTCGTGGCTGCTCATCCTGCTCGGCGGCCTGTTCGTGGCGGTCGGCGTCGGCACCATCGTGCTGCTCTGGATGAAGCGCCGGGAGAACGGCGACGACGTCGACGACGCCCCGAAGGGCGCCGCCGCGGCCGGCGCGATCCCGGCCGCCCGGGGGGCGTACGGCGGGACGGACGACCAGACCCGGGTGGTGAACCGGGTCGGCGCCGGGCCCGACCCGACGATGGTCGGCGGCACCTCGCTCAGTGACGCCCCGACGATGATGCACCGGCCGGTCGTCGACGACGTCCCGCCGGACCCCTACGGCGCTCCGCCGGCCCCGTACGGGGCGGGCGGCCAGCAGCAGGGCGGCTGGGGCGGCGGCGGTTACGGCGACGAGCCCCAGACCGGCGGCTACGGCGCGGCCGGCGGGTACGGCGCCGCGCCGGCCTCCGGTGGCGGCTACGGCACTGCCCCGGCCTCCGGCAGCGGCTACGGCAACGCCGGCGGCGGGTACGGTGCCGACGCGCCCGCCTCGGGCGGCAGCTACGGCGCTGCCCCGGCCTCCGGCGGCGGCTACGGCAGCGCCTCCGCTTCGGGCGGGTACGGCAACGCGCCGGCCTCCGGCGGCGGCTACGGCGCTGCCCCGGCCTCCGGCGGCGGCTACGGCACTGCCCCGGCCTCCGGCAGCGGCTACGGCAGCGCGCCCGCCTCGGGTGGCGGCTACGGCAACGCCGGCGGCGGGTACGGCGCCGAGGCGCCGACCTCCTCCGGCGGCGGCTACGGCAACCGCGACTACGGCGCGCCCGCGCCGGCCGGCGGGTACCCCGGCCAGGGCGGTGGCGGCTACGGCGGCGAGCGCTACGACGAGCCGACCGGGCGGTACACCGGGGACACCGGTTCCTCCTACCCGCCGCCCGCGGCGGACCCCTACCCGACCAGCACCTACCAGCCGGAACAGGGCCACGGCGGCTACGGCCAGCCGGAGCCCCCGCAGTACGGCGGCCGGGGCGGCGGCGAGCCCACCGGCGGCTACGGCGCGGCCGAGCCCACCGGCGGCTACGGCGGCGGCGGTTACGGCCAGCACAGCCAGCAGGGCGGCGGTTACGACGCCGGCCAGCAGCAGGGCGGCTACGACCAGCGTGGCGGATACGGCTCCGAGGGCTACGGCCAGCAGGGCGGGTACGGCCAACAGGGCGGCTACGGTCAGGAGCCCCCCCACCAGCGTGGCGGCTACGACGACCGTGGCTACGAGCAGCCCGGCGGCTACGACCAGCAGCCCGGCGGCTACTACGGCGACCAGAACCAGCAGCCGGGCCGGGCCCGGCCCGACGGCCCGCCGCAGCAGCAGGACCGGGGCGGCCGTCGGCTGGACTGGCTGGACGACTGACCGACGCGGGCCGACGGCCCGCACGACGCGACGACGAGGAGGGCGGCTACCCGGGACGGGGCAGCCGCCCTCCTCGTGGCGACGCGTGAGCCGGGTCGGCTCCGCCCAGGACCGGAAGGCGGCTCCGCCCAGAGTCGGGCCGGCTCCGCTCAGAGCCGGGCGGCGGAGAAGACGCCCCGCCGCAACACAGGCACCACGCCCGAGACGCCGACCTGGACGGCCACCTCCACGTCCCTACCGAAGCCGCCCTCGACGAGTTCCCGGCCGGAGACGCAGCCGCGCACGGCAGCCGGGACGTCCGGCGTCGCGGCGAGCGCGGCCAGCGCCATCGCCGCCTCCACCGACAGCCCGCCGGGGACACCGGAGAGCGCATCGAGCACGCACGCCGCCCCGAGCTGGTCCTCCACGCACGGGCGCAGGGAACCGTCCGGCCAGCGTTCCCCGGAGGCCACCACACCGACCGGGGCGTCGATCGAGCCGTACCCCTGGTCGGTCAGCCAGCGCCCGACGGCGCGGGCGTTACGCAGGCATGCCGCGACCACCGGCAGGCCCGTGGCGCTGGCGGCGGCGCTGATCGCCGAGCCGTTCGGCGAGGGCAGCACCAGGTCGGCGACGGCCGGCGCGGTGCGCAGGGCCGCCGGGGAGAGCGACCACGGCTGTTCCGGGGTCGCCTGCCGGCGGCCCACGGCGGCGACCGCGCCGACCCGGCGGGCGTACTCGGCGGCCTGCTCGCCCCAGGGGAACGGATGCACCCGCATGCCCCGGGCGACCGCCACCTCCACGGCGGTGGTGAACGAGAGGACGTCCACCACCACCAGGACGGCGCAGACCCGGCCGAGTTCCGCCGCGCCGGCCAGTCCCCAGTCGAACCGGGCACCCGAGCCGGGCTGGGCGTGGACCGTCGCGGTCACACCTCAGCGCTGATCGGGCGCGGCGAAGCCGGAGCCGTCGGTCGGCTCTGCGCCGTCGGCCCGCTGCGGCTCAGGCCGGGCCTGCGGCGACCCGTCGTCGGCCGGCTGCGCCGCGTCGGCGACCGGGGCAGCCGCGGTGGCGGGAGCCGGCCCGCCGGGCGCGGGGTCCGTCTCCGCGTCGGCCGGGGCGGCCTGCGCGGCCGGTGCCCCGGCAGCCTGCGGGACGGGCGACGATGCCGCGTCGGCAGCCGGCGTCGCCGCGGCGGGCGGCGCCGGCGTCGCCACCGGGGCGGGCGGTGCCGCCACGGCGGGCTCCGTCGGCGTCGCCGTCACCGGCGGGGCCGGTGCCTCGGCGGCGGGCGGCACCGGCGCAGCGGCGACCGGCACCGCAGCGATGGCCCGTACGACCGGGACGGCCGGCTCGGCCGGCTCCGTCCCGCCGAAAAGGCGGGGCAGCGTGGCGCTGTGCGCGGCCGACAGCTCGTCCAGGCCGATCCGGAACTGGTCGCGCACCTCCAGCGCGCCGCCCGCCGGGTCGGTGACCCCGATGAACTCCCACGGCACCCCGCGCTCGGCGCAGAGCGCGGTGAACGCCTTCTCGTGGCCGCGCGGCACCGAGACCAGGACCCGCCCGGCCGACTCGCTGAACAGGAAGACGAACGGCATCGAGCCGCCGGCGAACTGCTCCGGCACAGCGATCACCGCGCCCACCCCGCGCCGCAGGCAGGACTCGACCAGGCTCTGCGCGAGACCACCGTCGGAGAGGTCGTGCGCGGAGCTGAGGTGCCCGACGCGGGCCGCCTCGGCCAGCAGGTCGGCCAACTGCCGCTCGCGGCCCAGGTCGACCTGCGGCGGGATGCCGCCGAGGTGCTCGTGGGTCACCCAGGCCCACTCGGAACCGGAGAGCTCCACGTGCGTCTCGCCGAGCAGGAAGAGCTGGTCGTGGTCGCCGCCGCTGCGCGGGACGAAGCCCATCGGCACCCGGCTGGCCACGTCGTCCAGCACGCCGAGCACGCCCACCACCGGGGTGGGGTGGATCGCCGCCGCGCCGGTCTGGTTGTAGAAGCTGACGTTACCGCCGGTCACCGGGATGCCCAACTCCAGGCAGCCGTCCGCCAGGCCGCGCACGGCCTCGGCGAACTGCCACATCACGCCCGGGTCCTCGGGCGAGCCGAAGTTGAGGCAGTTGGTCACGGCGATCGGCTTCGCGCCGGTCACGGCCACGTTCCGGTACGCCTCGGCCAGCGCCAGCTTGGTGCCGTGGTACGGGTCGAGGCGGGCGTACCGGCCGTTGCCGTCCAGCGACAGGGCGACGCCCAGGCCGGTGCGCTCGTCGATGCGGATCACGCCGGAGTCCTCCGGCTGGGCGAGCACGGTGTTGCCCAGCACGTACCGGTCGTACTGCTCGGTGACCCAGGTCTTGTCGGCGAGGTTCGGCGACGCGATCATGCGCAGCACGGTCTCGCGCAGGGCCTCCGGCGTCGACGGCCGGGGCAGCGTCTCGGCGCGGTCGGCCTGGAGCAGGATCAGGTCGGCCGGCTCGCGCATCGGGCGGGCGTAGACCGGACCGTCGTCGACCAGCGAACCCGGCGGGACGTCCACGACGAGCTGGTCGCGCCAGGTGATCACGAGACGGCCGGGCCGCCCGTCCGGCGACGGCGCGGTGACCTCGCCGATCGCGGTGGCCCAGACGCCCCACTTCTCGGCGGTCTTGAGCACCGCCTCCAGCTTGTCCGGGGCGACGACCAGCAGCATCCGCTCCTGGGACTCGCTGGCCAGGATCTCCTGCGGCTCCATCGACGCCTCGCGCAGCGGGACCCGCTCCAGCCAGACCCGCATGCCGGTGCCGGCGGACGCCGCCGTCTCGGTGAGCGCGCAGGTCAGGCCCGCGCCGCCGAGGTCCTGGATGCCGACGACCAGCTCGGCGTCGTACAGCTCCAGGCACGCCTCGATCAGCAGCTTCTCCATGAACGGGTCGCCGACCTGCACGGACGGGCGGCGCTGCTCGCTGCCCTCGTCGAAGGTGGCGCTGGCCAGCACCGACACGCCGCCGATGCCGTCGCGGCCCGTGCGGGCGCCCATCAGCACCACGACGTTGCCGGGGCCGGTGGCCTCCTTCTTCTGCAGCCGGTCGACCCGCAGCACACCCAGGCAGAGCGCGTTGACCAGCGGGTTGCCCTGGTAGCAGGGGTCGAAGACGACCTCACCGCCGATGTTGGGCAGACCGAGGCAGTTGCCGTAGCCGCCCACGCCGGCCACCACGCCGGGCAGCACCCGGGCGGTGTCGGGGTGCTCGGCCGCGCCGAAGCGCAGCGGGTCCATGACGGCGACCGGGCGGGCGCCCATGGCGAGGATGTCCCGGACGATGCCGCCGACACCGGTCGCCGCGCCCTGGTACGGCTCGACGAAGCTCGGGTGGTTGTGCGACTCGACCTTGAAGGTCACGGCCAGCTCGTCGGAGACCTGGACCACACCGGCGTTCTCGCCGATGCCGGCCAGCAGCCGGTCGCTCGGCGGGGCCTTCTCGCCGAACTGGCGCAGGTGCACCTTGCTCGACTTGTAGGAGCAGTGCTCGCTCCACATGATCGAGTACATGGCCAGCTCGGCCTGGGTGGGTCGCCGGCCGAGGATCTGCCGGATCCGGTCGTACTCGTCGTCGCGGAGGCCCAGCTCGGCGTACGGCTGGAGCTCCTCGGGGGTCTCGGCGGCGCGCGGCACGGTGTCCAGGCCGTGCGCCCAGTCGGCGGCCGGGACGGGCCGGGACGACTCGGGGTGGACCGGCTCGCCGGGACGGGCGGCCGGGTCGACCGGGCCGGCCTGCGGCGCCACGGTGGCCGCGAAGGGCTCCGCCGGGACGGCCGGCTGGCCGCCCGGGGTCTCCCGTACCGCCGGGTCCGGATGGGTGGTCATGACCTCTCCTCGCTGCGCTCGCCGCCGCAGGGGCGGTGGAGCCGACCGTTGGTGCCGCGCACGGTCACGCCGGCGCCCCCACCAGGTGCTTGAGCACCGAGGTGAAGAAGCCGAGGCCGTCCAGGGAGGGGCCGGTGAGGGCCTCCACGGCGTGCTCGGGGTGCGGCATGATGCCGACCACGTTGCCGGCGGGGTTGGTGATGGCGGCGATGTCGCGCTGCGACCCGTTGGGGTTGCCGCCGACGTAGCGGGCGACGACCCGGCCCTCGGCCTCCAACTGGTCCAGCGTGGCGGCGTCGGCGACGTAGCGGCCCTCGCCGTTCTTGACCGGGATGAGGATCTCCTGGCCGGACTGGAAGGCGTTGGTCCACGCCGTGCCGACCGCCTCGACCCGCAGGACCTGGTCGCGGTTGCGGAAGTGCAGGTGCTGGTTGCGGGTCAGCGCGCCGGGCAGCAGGTGGGCCTCGCAGAGGATCTGGAAGCCGTTGCAGATGCCGAGCACCGGCAGGCCGCCCCGGGCGGCGTCCACCAGGGTCTCCATCACCGGCGCGAACCGGGCGATGGCCCCGCAGCGCAGGTAGTCGCCGTACGAGAAGCCGCCGGGAAGGACGACGGCGTCCACCCCGCGCAGGTCCGGGTCGCCGTGCCAGAGCCGGACCGGCTCGGCGCCGGCGATCCGGACGGCACGGGCCGCGTCCCCGTCGTCGAGCGAGCCGGGGAAGGTGACCACACCGACCCGGGCGGTCACGGGTGCGCGCCCGCGGTCTCGTCGGTCTCGACCAGGCGGACGGTGAAGTCCTCGATGACCGGGTTGGCGAGCAGCTTGTCGGCGATCTCCCGGGCCCGGTCCAGGTCCGGTTCACCGGTGAAGTCGATCTCGATCCGCCTGCCGATCCGGACAGAGGCGACGTCGCTGACGCCGAGCCGGGGCAGCGCGTTTGCGACGGCCTGGCCCTGAGGATCGAGGATCTCGGGCTTGAGCATGACGTCGACGACGACGCGAGGCACTGGGCACTCCTGACTGTGTACGCAGTTGGGTGCCGACCCACAACGGGCGAGCGCAGCCAGCCTACCTGGCAGATACCGCCTCAGCCGCACCGGCCGGGCGCGGTTCAGGCAGTGATCAACATAACCACCGGGACGCGGGGCCGTACCATGTCCGATCCCACGCGAAACGTCCCGGAGCAGGCGGTTCACCACGCCAGGGGTCGCCAAATTGTTACATCGGCTAGTCTCGATCGCAGCCTTGCCGCCAGAATCGGCCACCCCTAGTATCCATCGATACAGGTCAATGGAAGTCCTGGCGGGTGACCCCCGCGCCCGCCGGCACGACCGACCCGGCGACCCCGGGTCCTAGGCAAGGAGTACGTCCCCATGCGTATCCGTTCCCTGCTCGCCGTGGCCGGCGCCGCCCTGGCCGGCGTCCTCGGCGTCACCAGCGGCGCCACCGCCGCACCGGCCGGCCCCCAGCCCATCATCGGCGGCGGCACCGTCTCCTCCGCACCGTGGGCCGCCGCCGTCTTCAGCAACGGCTCCTTCACCTGCTCCGGCAGCGTGATCGCCTCGACGTGGGTGCTCACCGCCCGGCACTGCGTCAGCGGCACCATGTCCGTCCGGATCGGCAGCGTCTACTACGCCTCCGGCGGCACCACCCGCACCGTGAGCGCCTCGTACACCCGCTACGACCTGGCGCTGCTGCGGCTCTCCAGCGCGGTCAGCACCTCCACCGTCTCGCTGGCCAGCAGCAACCCGCCGGTCAACTCCACCAACACCATCTACGGCTGGGGCATGACCTGCTACAGCGGCTGCGGCGCGTCCAGCCAGCTCAAGACCGCCAGCGTGCGGGTGACCAGCACGAACGTCACCGACGCGTACGGCGGCCAGGCGATCCGGAGCACCGAGATCAACGGCAACGCGTGGCGGGGCGACTCGGGCGGCCCGCAGTTCTACAACGGCCAGCAGGTGGGCGTCGCCTCCACCGCCGACGGCGTGAGCATCCAGAATTACGGCAGTGTCGCGTACAACCGGGCCTGGATCACCTCCGTGGCCGGTGTCTGACGGTTAGCACCCGCCTCGGCGCGGATGGTCGGCCACGCGCCGACCGTCCGCGCCGACCCCTTTTGCAGCATCCGATCAGGTGACCACGGCCGACGAACCGCCGCCCGCCGGTGCGACAGCATCAGAACGTGCTGGTCGTGACGACGGATCAACTGCCCGGCTACGAGATCCGCCAGATCCTCGGCGAAGTGGTGTCCTCGATGGCCAGGACGCGCAACCCGTACCGCGAGGGGGTGAAGAACCTCCGCGGCGGCGCGTACGACCCCATGGCCCCGGACAACCTGACCCGCTGGCGTACGGACTCGGTGGCCCGCCTCGGCGAGGAGGCCCGCCGCCTCGGCGCGAACGCCGTGATCGGCATGCGCTTCGACAGCCGGGACTGCGGCGAGATGTGGATGGAGATCTGCGCGTACGGCACCGCCGTCATCGTGGCCGCCAAGACCCCGGACGTCATGCCCCCGGACCAGCCGACGATCGCCGCCGACACGGCCCACGACCCGGCGATCGCCGAGGCCCCGGGCGGCATCGCCGAACCGGCCAGCGCCCCCAACCTCTCCTCGGCCGCCGAAACCCCCACCCGCAACCCGTGAGGGTCAGAGGATGGGGGGTGGGGTGTAGGCGGCCGCCCCGGGGTGGGCGAGGGCGATCTTGGCGATGCGGGTGGTCACCCGGTCGACCTGGGCGCCGGCGGTGCCCACGAAGGCGGTGCGGTCGGCGATCAGCGCGTCGATGTCGGCGCGGGACAGGCCCAGGCGCGGGTCGGCGGCGAGGCGGTCGAACAGGTCGTTCTCGGTGGCGCCCCGCTCCCGCATGGCCAGCGCCACGCCGACCGCGTGCTCCTTGATCGCCTCGTGCGCCGCCTCCCGGCCGACGCCCCGGCGCACCGCCGCGACCAGGATCTTCGTCGTGGCCAGGAAGGGCAGGAAGCGCTCCAGCTCCCGGTTGACCACCGCCGGGTACGCCCCGAACTCGTCCAGCACGGTGAGGAACGTCTGGAACAGCCCGTCGGCGGCGAAGAACGCGTCGGGCAGAGCGACCCGGCGCACCACCGAGCAGGAGACGTCGCCCTCGTTCCACTGGTCGCCGGCCAGCTCGCCGACCATCGACAGGTAACCCCGGATGATCACCGCGAAGCCGTTCACCCGCTCGCTGGACCGGGTGTTCATCTTGTGCGGCATCGCGCTGGAGCCCACCTGGCCGGGCTTGAAGCCCTCGGTGGCCAACTCCTGGCCGACCATCAGCCGGATCGTGGTGGCCAGCGACGACGGCGCGGCGGCGACCTGGGCCAGCGCGGCGAGCACCGCCAGGTCGATCGAGCGCGGGTAGACCTGGCCGACGCTGTCCAGCACCCGGGCGAAGCCGAGGTGCTCGGCGACCCGGCGCTCCAGCTCGGCCACCTTGTCGGCGTCGCCGTCGAAGAGGTCGAGCTGGTCGGCGGCGGTGCCGACCGGGCCCTTGATCCCCCGCAGCGGATACCAGTTGATCAGGTCCTCCAGCCGCTCGTACGCGATCAGCAGCTCCTCGGCGGCCGACGCGAAGCGCTTGCCCAGCGTGGTGGCCTGCGCGGCCACGTTGTGCGACCGGCCGGTCATGACCAGGCCGGAGTGCTCGTTGGCGAGCCGGGCGAGCCGGGCGAGGGTGGCCACCACCCGGTCCCGGATCAGCTCCAGCGACGCGCGGACCTGGAGCTGCTCGACGTTCTCCGTGAGGTCCCGGGAGGTCATCCCCTTGTGCACGTGCTCGTGCCCGGCGAGCGCGCCGAACTCCTCGATGCGGGCCTTCACGTCGTGCCGGGTGACCCGCTCGCGCTCGGCGATCGAGGCCAGGTCGACGTCGTCGAGCACCCGCTCGTACGCCTCGACCACGCCGTCGGGGACGGCCACGCCGAGGTCGCGCTGGGCGCGGAGCACGGCGAGCCAGAGCCGCCGCTCCATCCGCACCTTCTCCTCCGGCGACCAGAGTGCGACCAGTTCGGGCGAGGCGTACCGGTGGGCGAGCACGTTCGGGATCGTCGTCACGTGCCCCATTCTCCCGTACGCCGGGACCGCCGCCCGAGCCAGCCCGCCCCTTCGGCCGGGGCGGGCCGGCGGTGACGTCGCTGGTCAGACGCGCGGGATGTCGTGCACCTTCGCGGTCACCACGAGGGTCTTCGCCTGCTTGCCGTGCGCGTTGCGGACGGTCAGCGTGTAGGTGTGCTCCTGGACGTCGCCCTCGCCGCCGGAGCAGGGGAAGTTGACCGTCTCGCTGCCGGCCGGCGGGTAGTTGTCGCCGTACACGCCGGGGCCGTCGACCGAGAGGGCGACCGAGTCGACGTTGCCGGTCTTCCACTCCAGGACGACCGGGGTGCCGGCGATCGGGTTGACGTTGGTCCCGGCCGGGCAGGTCGGCTTCTGGGCGACCCGGAAGTATCCGATGGTGGGGCCGCTGGACTTCGTGCCGGATCCGCCGCCGCTGCTGCCGCCGGTCGACCCGCCGCCGGTGGAGCCGCCGCCCGTCGACCCGCCGCCCGTCGTGCCGCCGCCGGTCGTGCCGCTGCCTCCGTCGCCGGTGCCCGTGCCCGTACCCGTGCCACCGGCGGTGACGGCCGAGGCCCGCGCGTCGCCGGGTGCTTCCGTCACGGTCGTCTTCGCGGTGGATCCCCCGGAACCCGAGGCGGTGGACGCGCAGCCGGCGGCGGCGAGCACGACGGCCAGGCCGAGGGCGACGGGGACGACGGGGGCGGGGCGGAGCAGGACTCGACCGGGCATGGCCACTCCTCGACGGGTGCCGCCGGTGACGTCCGGGCGGGCTGGATCCACAGTAGGAACGCCCGGCAACCGGAGGTCAGTACGGCGCGGGCCGACCCGTCAGCGCCGTGTAGAGGCCGGCGGCGGCCGCCTGCTCGGAGTCGTACGCCTGGCGGACGTCGTGCGTCCCGCGCTCGTACAGGCCGATCTCCCAGCGTCCGTCGGGCGAGCGGCGCAGGAACCAGAAGTCGGGCGGGACCGGCACGTGCTCGTGCACGCCCTCGATCTCGAAGGCGTCCGGGGACAACCCGGCCGCCAGCAGCGCGGCGCGTACGTGGTGCCGGTCCACACCCGACCTCCGTTCATCCGATTCATCGTCAGCAGACGGCCGGGACGCCGCCGCGCCGGATCGGGGCGAGCCCTGGCGGCCCGGCCCCGGGCCCCAGAGGCCCCCGGCGGCGGACCGGTCGGCGACGAGCCGCGTGCCGTCGGCGTCGGTCGGGGCGGCCTGGGCCGCCACGGCGGGAAGCAGGGCCAGGGCCGCGCCGGAGAGCGCGGCCAGGGCCCAACGACGTATTTTCACGTCGAACCTCCAGGAAAAGGACCGGAGCTGCCCTCATCTTCTGGAGATCGGACCTGGGATGTGAGTTTTCGTGCTGTTTATACCGGTAAGGGGTTGGTCAGCGCAGCCGGTAGACGGTCACCGGGCCGGCGACGAACGCCGGTTCGGCGAGCCGGGCCAGCTCCGGCGACACCGGGCCGGCGGCCGGGTCGGCGAGCAGCCACCGCACGCCGTCCTCGCGACGCGCCCGGTCCAGCTCCCCGGCGGTCGGCGCGGTGAACAGCCGCTCGTTGCGGGCGAACAGCTCCGGGTCGGGGGCGGGCTGCCGGGGGTAGGAGAAGCCGTCCCGGGCGTGCCCGGCCAGGGCCGCGTCGGTGTAGCCCCAGCTCTCCACGAGCGTGCGCCGGCCGCCCAGCCCGCTCACCCAGAAGGCCCGCGCGTCGCAGTGCGCGACGGTCCGCACCGGCCGGCAGTGCACGTTGGTGGCCACCACGTCCGCCGGGCCGGCGTGGGCGTCCAGCCAGAGGGCCGCCCGCGCCTCGTCCCGGGTGAGCGCCCAGGGACGTTCGGCGGCGGTGAGCACCCGGGGCGGGTCCCCGATCCGGCGCGCGGTCCACTCTAGGCCGCCGGCCACGCTCGCCCCGCACAGCGCGGCGACCACCCCGGCCACCGCCGTTCGGAGCAGCAGGACCGCCGGGAGCCGACCCCCGGGCGACGCCGGGCCCCGGGCGCGTCGGGCGCGCAGCGCGACGAGCAGGACGGCGAGCAGCGCGGCGACGCCGGCCAGCGCCAGCACCCGGCCCGCCGGCACGGCCATCGCCCACAGCCAGGCCCACCCGGTCCGCTCGGGCGGGGCCGGCGGGTCGAGCAGCCACTGGGCCGCCGCGCCCACGGTCGCGGCGACCGCCACGACCGGCCACCACGGGCGCGCCTCGGCCAGCAGCCACGCGGTCAGCAGCGCCCCGAGCGGGACCACCGCCAGGAAGAAGTAGAGCTGGCTGACCGACGGGTGGAAGAAGGACCAGGCGCCGCCCGCCCCGGCCAGCAGCGCCCCGGCCAGCAGCCACGCCGCCGGGTCACCCCGGGTGCCCCGGCGGGCCAGGAGCAGCACGCCGACGAACCGGGGCGCCTGGAGCGCCGACCACCAGCCCAGCACGGCGAGCGCGAAGATCCATCCGGACACGCCGGCCGCCGCGAGGCCCGGCGGCAGCAGGCCGCCCGCCGCGATGCCCCCGCCCGCGCCGACGGTCTCCCGCCACGGCGCGAGGAACCGCAGCACCCCGAACACCTGCGGGGAGAGCACCCCCGCGCCGCCCCCGGCGAACAGCCGGTATCCGACGGCCATCGCCGCGACCAGCACCGCGAGCAGCGTCACGACCGCCCACGGCACCCGGCGGGCCCGCCGGGCGACGACCACCCCGGCCAGCGCCACGCCGGCGATCAGCGGGGGCAGGCCGCTGGACTTGGCCCCGGCGACGGCCAGGCCCGCCGCCGGCACCAGCGCCCAGCCCCACCCGGGCCGCCGGCCGCGCACCACGTCCGCACAGACGCCGGTGAGCAGCAGGAGCAGGGGCAGCAGGTACGTCTGCGAGGGGCTCTCCACGGACAGCGGGAGGGTGCCGCTGGCCGTCGCGGCGGAGCCGAGGGAGAGCGACACCCCGAGGTACGCGGTCGCGGCGGCGACCGGCCCGGCCCACCAGCGCCCGCTGAGGTCCCGGGCCAGCCCGGCGGTGACGACGACCGCCGTCGCGGCGACCGGCACCAGCCACAGCCGGAGCAGGACCGTCGCCGGTTCCGTACCGGTGATCATGCTGGCGCTGGCCAGGTGCGCGTCGACCAGGTAGTGGTAGCGCAGCGGTTCCCCGGCCAGTTGCGGCAGCTCGAACGGCATCGTCCGGGTCAGCTCGTGCACCAGCCCCAGGTGGTAGAGCAGGTCCTGGTAGTAGACGTGGTCCACCGGCGGCAGCGGGTTCGCCCGCCAGCCCACGGCCGCCCAGGCCACGACGAGGACCAGCACCCCGGCGACCGCGAGCGTCCAGCGCAGCGGCAACGGCCGGGGGCTGGCGATCCGCCAGTGCCGGCGCAGCCGGGGCACCGCGACGAACAGCGTCAGCACCGGCACCGGCCACCAGCGCAGCGCCGGCTGGGCGCCGGTGGCCGTGGCGAGCGCCCAGGCGGCGAGTTCCAGCAGCAGGCCGACGGCGGCACCGTGGCCCAGGTCCTCCGGCAGGTTGCCCCGGCTGCCCCGCAGCGCCCGGTGCGCGAGCGTGCCCGGCAGCACCAGGGCGAGAGCCCAATAGGCGACGTACCGGGCGACGTCGCCGCCCGGGGTGCCCGTCCACCACCAGCCGGCGACCAGCGCGCCGAGGACCGTCGACCAGGCGAGGGCCGCCGCGACCCGGCGGGCCGCCGGGCCGCCCCGACCGGCAGGCGCGTCGCGTGGGGCGGGCGCGTCCGACGCCGTCGGCGGGTCCTGCGTCAGCACCGCCGGTTCAGTCACCGGTCCGGCCAGCCGCCACCGCCACGGCCGGCGCGTCGGACGCCGGGCCGGCGGGCACCCCGCCGGGGAGGAAGGGTTCCCCGGCGGCGTCGAAGCGGGCTTCGGCGGAGTCGAAGCCGACGAGGTGGGTGGGCCGGTCCTGCACGGTGCGGTAGATCCGGCCGACGTACTCGCCGAGCAGCCCGAGGCAGATCAACTGGACGGCGCTGAACAGCAGCACCGCCACGAACAGCGAGGTCCAGCCCGGGATGGTCGCGCCGTCGGCGTACGCGACCAGGCCGAGGACGGCCAGCACCAGGCAGGCCGCGAAGCTGACCACGCCGAGCCAGGTGGCCAGCCGCAGCGGGGCGGCGGTGAAGTTCGCCGTGCTGTCCCAGGCCAGCGCGATCATCCGGCGCAGCGGGTACTTCGTCTCCCCGGCGGCCCGCGCCGCGCGGGAGTAGCGCACCTCGGCGGCGGCGAAGCCGAGCGAGGGCACCAGCAGCCGGTAGACCGGGGTGCGCTCGGGCAGCCGGCGCAGCACCTCCACCACGTCGCGGCTGACCAGCCGGAAGTCGCCCGCCTGCGCGGGCAGGTCCGCGCCGACGATGCGCCGCATCAGCCGGTAGTACAGGCCGGCGGTGCCGCGCTTGAACGGCGTGTCGGTGCTGCGGTCGGCGCGCACCCCGTACACGACGTCGACGCCCCGGTCGCGGGCGGCGGCCAGCATCTCGGGGATGACCTCGGGCGGGTCCTGGAGGTCGGCGTCGATGCTGACCACCCAGCGGCCCCGGGCCCGGTGCAGCCCGGCGGTGAGCGCGGCCTGGTGGCCGCTGTTGCGGCGCAGCCGGACCAGCCGGAGCTGGGGCCAGGACCGGGCGTGGTCGAGCAGCAGCCGGGCCGTGGCGTCGCGGCTGCCGTCGTCGACGGCGACCACCTCGTAGGTGGCGTCGGTGCGGTCGAGCACCGGCCGGAGCCGCTCGACGAACACCGCGACGACGTCCTGCTCGTTGTACATGGGGACGACCACGGACAGGTCCGGTGTCGCCCCGGCTGCGCTGATGTCCATCGCCGGCCACCCTGCCGGCCCGAGGCCACCACAGCCACACACCGAGTTGAACGCCCGGTGAACGTCGGCCGCCCGGCACCGGACGGCCGCACGGCGGCGGGTCAGCGCGGCGAGCTGCGGCGCGGCCCGGCGAGGCGGGGCGAGGCAGCGGGGCGAGGCAGCGGGGCCGGGCGTCAGCGTTCCAGGATCGCGGTGACCCCCTGGCCGCCGGCCGCGCAGATCGAGATCAGCCCCCGCCCGGAACCCGACTCGGCGAGCAGCTTGGCCAGCGTGGCGACGATCCGCCCGCCGGTGGCGGCGAACGGGTGGCCGGCGGCCAGGGACGAGCCGTTGACGTTGAGTTTGTCCCGGTCGATCGACCCGAGCGGGGCGTCCAGGCCGAGCCGGTCCTTGCAGAACTCCGGCGACTCCCAGGCGGCGAGGGTGGCCAGCACCTGCGAGGCGAACGCCTCGTGGATCTCGTAGTAGTCGAAGTCCTGCAACGTCAGCCCGGCGCGGGCCAGCATCCGGGGCACGGCGTAGGCCGGGGCCATCAGCAGCCCCTCGTCGCCGTGCACGAAATCGACGGCCGCCGTCTCCGACCAGGAGAACCAGGCGAGCACCGGCAGGTTGCGCTCGGCCGCCCACTGCTCGGAGGCGAGCAGCACCGTGGACGCGCCGTCGGTGAGCGGGGAGGAGTTGCCGGCGGTCATGGTCGCCTGTTCGGCGTCCGGGCCCCGGTGGCCGAAGACGGGCTTGAGCGAGCCCAGCTTCTCTGCGGTGGTGTCGGGGCGGAGGTTCTGGTCCCGGGTCAGCCCCAGGTAGGGGGTCAACAGGTCGTCGAAGAACCCCCGCTCGTACGCGGCGGCGAGCCGCTGGTGCGAGCGGAGCGCCAGCTCGTCCTGGGCCTGCCGGTCGACGTGCCAGCGCAGGGCGGTGCGGGCGGCGTGCTCGCCCATCGACAGCCCGGTGCGCGGCTCGGCGTTGCGCGGGATCTCCGGCTGGAACGGCTGGAGCGGACGCAGCTTCGCCGCGGTCTTCAGCCGTTCGCCGAGGGTGCGGGCGGAGTTGAGCCGGAGCAGGGTGCGCCGCATTTCCTCGTTGACGGCCAGCGGGGCGTCGGAGGTGGTGTCGACGCCGCCGGCGATGCCGGCCTCGATCTGCCCGAGGGCGATCTTGTTGGCGACGAGGATCGCCGCCTCCAGGCCGGTGCCGCAGGCCTGCTGGATGTCGTACGCCGGGGTGTGCGGGTCGAGCTTCGAGCCGAGCACCACCTCGCGGGTGAGGTTGAAGTCCCGGGAGTGCTTGAGCACCGCCCCGGCGACGACCTCGCCGACCCGCTGCCCGGCAAGCCCGAACCGCGCGACGAGCCCGTCGAGGGCCGCGCCGAGCATGTCGGAGTTCGAGGCGCTGGCATACCGCGAGTTGGACCGGGCGAAGGGGATGCGGTTGCCGCCGATGACCGCGACCCGCCGGATGCTCTGCACGATCCCGCCTCCGTTTCAGGGCTTGCCCACAACCTACTGGCCAGTAGGCTACGCCTATGACCGACAGGTACGCGAGCTTCGTCCGATCGGGGGCCGGCCGCGCGCTGGTCAAGCGCCTCGGGCTGCCCGACCCGCCACGGCTGCGCCGGCACGCCCCGGGGGATCCGCTGCTCACCGGGCCGGCCCTGCTCGGCGCGGCCACCGGCGGCCGGCTCGCCGGGCCGGTCGGCACGATCCTGACCGCCGCCGGGGTGGAGCTGCGCGACCCGGCCACCGCCGACGCCCAGGAGCGCTTCGGCGCGCTGGTGTACGACGCCACGGGCATCACCGACTCCACCGGGCTGCGCCAGCTCTACGACTTCTTCCACCCGCGGGCCCGCGCGGTGCTGCCCGGCGGCCGGGTGATCGTGCTCGGCACCCCGCCCGACGAGTGCGGCACGCCGCGCGAGGCGACCGCCCAGCGGGCCCTGGAAGGGCTGACCCGCAGCATCGGCAAGGAGTTCGGCCGGGGCGTCACCGCCCAGCTCGTGCACGTCACGGCGCACGGCGACGCCGGCACGGCCACCGGCCTGGAGGCCACCCTGCGGTTCCTGCTCTCGGGCCGCTCGGCGTACGTCTCGGGGCAGGTGGTCCGGGTCGGCGCCGGCGCGGCCGAGCCGCCGGCCGACTGGGACCGGCCGCTCGACGGCCAGGTCGTCCTGGTGACCGGGGCGGCCCGGGGCATCGGCGCGGCCCTGGCCCGGGTGCTGGCCCGCGACGGCGCGCAGGTCGTCGCGCTCGACGTCCCGGCTGCCGGGGACGAACTGGCCGCCGTCGCCAACGAGATCGGCGGCACCGCCGTGCAGCTCGACCTGACCGCCCCGGACGCGCCCACCCGGCTCGCCGGGCATCTCGCGTCCCGGCACGGCCGGGTCGACGTGGTGGTGCACAACGCCGGCATCACCCGGGACCGGACGCTGGGCCGGATGGACGCCGACCGGTGGGACAGCGTCATCGACGTCAACCTGTCCAGCCAGGAACGCATCAACGACGTGCTGCTGGAGCGCGGGCTGATCCCGGCCGGCGGGCGGATCGTCTCGGTCTCCTCGATCGCCGGGATCGCCGGCAACCGGGGCCAGACCAACTACGCCACCTCGAAGGCGGGCGTGATCGGGCTGGTGCAGTCGCTCGCCCCGGCCCTGCGCGAGCGCGGGATCAGCGTCAACGCGGTCGCCCCCGGGTTCATCGAGACCCGGCTGACCGCCCGCATCCCGCTCGTCGTGCGGGAGGCGGGCCGGCGGATGAACAGCATGGCCCAGGGCGGCCTGCCCGTGGACGTCGCCGAGACGATCGGCTGGCTGGCCTGGCCGGCGAGCGGGGCGGTCAGCGGCAACGTCGTGCGGGTCTGCGGCCAGAGCCTGCTGGGGGCGTGATGACCGACGCGGACACGCAGGGCCGGACCCTGCTGGAGCTGCCCCGGCTGCCGCAGGCCGGCCCGCTCTACCGGCGGGCGCTGCTCGGGGCGCTGCCCGGCCCGGGGCGCCGGCGCGGCGACGCGCTGCCGCAGGTCGAGCTGGCCGTCGCCGGGGTCACCGTCGACCGGGCGCACCTGGCCGACTACGACCGGGTCTGCGGGTTCCGGCTGGCCGACCGGCTCCCGGGGACGTACCCGCACGTGCTGGGGTTTCCGCTGGCGCTGCGGCTGATGACCGCGCCGCAGTTCCCGCTGCCGCTGGTCGGGCTGGTGCACGTGGCCAACCGGATCACCGTGCGCCGGCCGGTCGAGGCCGGCGAGACGCTGGACTTCCGCGCGTACGCCGAGCACCTGCGCCCGCACGAGCGGGGTCGGCAGGTCGACGTGGTGCTGGTCGGGGCGGTCGGCGGCGCGGAGGTGTGGCGCGGCGTGTCGACGTACCTGGGCAGGGAGCGCACGGCCGGCGGCGGCGCGCGGCGCGACCGGGGCGAGCGGCCCGCCGCGCCGGCCGCCACCGCCTCCTGGCGGGTGCCGCCGAGGGTGGGCACGGACTACGCGCGGGTCTCCGGCGACCATAACCCGATCCACACGTCCCGGCTGGGGGCGCGGCTGTTCGGCTTCCCCCGCCCCATCGCGCACGGCATGTGGAGCAAGGCGCGCTGCCTGGCCGCGCTGGAGAGCCGGCTGCCGGAGGCGTACGCGGTCGAGGTGGCGTTCAAGCTGCCGGTGCCGCTGCCGTCCACGGTGGCCTTCACCGCCACCGCCGACGGCCCGGCCTGGGAGTTCGCCCTGCACGACGCGCGCAGCGGCAGGCCGCACCTGGCGGGCTCCGTGCGCTGACCGGGGTTTCTTGCGCTGATCGGCGACTCAGGCTGGTGTCCCGGCGCGAGGGCTTGGCATTCACTCTTTCGTGCGCTAAGTTGTTCTCACGTTGAGATGTTCTCAGAGTGAGAGAGACGCCGTGAACGAGCAGGAGTTCCTCGCCGCCTACGACCCCCGGGCCTACCCGGCGGTCGCCGTCACCGTCGACGTGGTCGCCCTGACCGTCCGGTCCGACGCGCTGCACCTGCTGCTCGTCCGCCGGGGCGTGCCCCCGTTCGAGGGCCACTGGGCCCTGCCCGGCGGGTTCGTCCGCCCCGACGAGGACCTGACGACCGGGGCGCGACGGGAGCTGGCCGAGGAGACCGGCCTCGGCGGCGAGCGGCTGCGCCGGGTCCACCTGGAGCAGCTCGCCAGCTACGGCGACCCCGACCGTGACCCCCGGATGCGGATCGTCTCGGTGGCCTACCTCGCGTTCGCCCCCGACCTGCCCGACCCGGCCGCCGGCAGCGACGCCGACGACGCGATCTGGCTGCCCGTGACCGCGCTGAGCAGCCGGCAGCTCGCCTTCGACCACGACCGGATCATCGACGACGGCCTGGAGCGGGCCCGGTCCAAGCTGGAATACACCCCGCTGGCCACCCGCTTCCTCGACACCGAGTTCACCATCAGCGAGCTGCGGGCCGTCTACGAGACCGTCTGGGGGCACCCGCTGCACCCCGGCAACTTCCACCGCAAGGTGCTCTCCGTGCCGGGCTTCGTCGACAGCACCGGCGCGAGCACCGAACGCGGCGGCACGCGCGGCGGCCCCCGCGCCAAGCTCTACCGGGCCGGCGACGCCCGGCTGCTGCACCCGGCGCTGCTGCGCCCCGCCCGGGAGGAGACGGTGCGGTGAACACCCACGAGGCGATCCGGCTGGTCACCGCCGCCCGCACCGACGCCGACCTGTTCGGCGTCGACCCGTCGGCCCACCGCTACCGCGAGCTGGTCGCGGCCCTGCACCCCGACCGGCTGGGCGCGCTCGACCCGGCCGTACGCGCCGCCGCCACCGACGCGTTCGTGCAGGTCACCAACCGGTGGCGGGCCGGGCGGGCCAGCGCCGACCCGATCGTCCTCGGCGGCCACCGGCTCGGCCCGCTCGCCCACACCGGCGACCTCGCCGACCTCTACGACGTCGGGTCGGACCGGCTGCTCAAGCTGCCCCGCGACCCCGCCGACAACGACCTCGTCGCCCGCGAGCAGCACGCGCTGCGCACCATCGCCGAACGCGGCGACCCCCGCTACCTGCCGTACGTGCCCCGGCTCGTCGACACCCTCCGGCACCGGGACCCGGCCACCGGGGCGGAACGGCGGATCAGCGTGCTGGCCACCGCGCCCGGCCTGCACAGCCTCGACGAGGTGCGCCGCGCGTACCCCGACGGGCTCGACGGACGGGACGCGGCCTGGATGTGGCGGCGGCTGCTGGTCGCCCTCGGCCTGGCCCACCGGGCCGGCATCGTGCACGGCGCGGTGCTGCCCCGGCACGTGCTGATCGAGCCCGACGGGCACGGCGTGGTGCTCGTCGACTGGTGCTTCTCCGCCGCCACCGGGGGCACGGTCCCCGCGCTGGTGCCCGGCCACGAGGACTGGTACCCGCCGGAGGTCGCCGCCCGGCGGCCCTGCGGGCCCGGCACCGACCTGGCGATGGCCGCCACGTGCATGGCGTGGCTGATGGGCGACCGGGCCCCACGCGAGCTGCGCGCCTTCGCCCACGGCTGCCGCCGCCCGGCGCTGGCGTCCCGACCCGACGACGCGTGGCGACTGCTGCGCGAACTGGACGAGGTGCTCGAACGGCTCTACGGGCCGCGCACCTTCCGACCCTTCACCCTCAACCCCTAAGGAGGCTGCCATGGGCAGTGGAATGTGGTCCACCGACGTGTACGACGCCGCCGACCGGTACCGCCGGGCCACCGGCAAGAGCGCCTTCGCCTACAGCGACAGCGGGGCGCGCGAGGTGCACCCCGCGCTCGACCCGCGCGACGCGATGCGGGAGAGCCGCGACTCGGCCGAGCACCCGCAGTCGACGGCCATCACGGTGCTGTTCGACGTCACCGGCTCCATGCGGAACGTGCCCCGCACCCTCCAGGCCAAGCTGCCGCAGCTGCTCGGGCTCCTGCTCCGCCAGGGGTACGCCCGCGACCCGCAGATCATGTTCGGCGCGATCGGCGACGCCACCTGCGACCGGGTGCCGTTGCAGGTCGGGCAGTTCGAGTCGGACAACCGGATGGACGACGACCTCGGCCGGATCGTGCTGGAGGGCGGCGGCGGCGGCCAGATGACCGAGTCGTACGAGCTGGCCATGTACTTCATGGCCCGGCACACCGTCACCGACTGCTGGGAGAAGCGCGGCCGGCGCGGCTACCTGTTCATCATCGGCGACGAGCTGGCCTACCCCCGGGTCGACCGGCGGCAGGTGAGCCGGCTCATCGGCGACGACCTCCGCGAGGACGTGCCGCTGGCGCAGATCGTCGACGAGGTGACCCGGCGCTGGGACACCTACTACCTGCTCCCCGCCGGCAGCAGCTACGCGGGCAACACGAAGGTGCTGGACTTCTGGCGCGACCTGCTCGGGCAGAACGCCGTCGTGCTCGACGACCTCGACGCGGTCTGCGAGACCATCGCGCTCACCGTCGGCCTCGGGGAGCAGGCCGTCGACCTCGACCAGGGCATCGCCGACCTCAGGAAGGCCGGCTCGAAGGCCACCGGCACCGTGTCGAAGGCGCTGGCCCGCCTCGGCCGGGGCGCCCGCGACCAGGTGGCCACGCTGCCCGCCCCGTCGACCCCGCCCACCCGTGGGGTGACCCGGCTGTGAACCACGTGCTGGTGGTCGACCTCGGCTACGGCGACGCAGGCAAGGGCACCGTCGTGGACTGGCTCTGCGCCACCCGGCCCGTCCACACGGTGATCCGCTTCAACGGGGGCGCGCAGGCGGCGCACAACGTCGTCCTGCGCGACGGGCGGCACCACACGTTCGCGCAGTTCGGGGCGGGCACCTTCCGCCCCGGCGTGCGGACCCACCTGTCCCGGCACGTGGTGGTGGACCCGCTCGCCCTGGCCGCCGAGGCCGACCACCTCGCCACGGTGGGCGTGCCCGACGCGCTCGACCGACTCACCGTCGACGGGGAGGCGCTGCTGGCCACCCCGTACCACCGGGCCGCCAACCGGGCCCGCGAGCTGGCCCGCGGGGCCGACCGGCACGGCTCCTGCGGGCTGGGGGTGGGCGAGGCCGTCGCGTACGGGCTCGCCCACCCCGACTCCGCGCCCCGGGTGGCGGACTGCCGCACCCCGGCCGTGCTGCGCCGCCGGCTGGCCGCCCTGCGCGACCGGCTCACCGCCGAACTCGGCCCGCTGGACGCCCCGCCCGTCGACGACTGCCTGCCCGCGTTCACCGCGTTCGCCGACCGGGTGGCGATCGTCGACCGGTCCCACCTCGCCGGGGTGCTGCGCGCCGGGACCTGCGTCTTCGAAGGCGCGCAGGGGGTGCTGCTCGACGAGTGGCACGGCTTCCACCCGTACACGACGTGGAGCACCACCACGTTCGCCAACGCCGAGGGGCTGCTCGCCGAGGCGGGGCTCGCCGGCACCGCCGAGCGGCTGGGCGTGCTGCGGATCACCACCACCCGGCACGGCCCCGGCCCGTTGGTCACCGAGGATGCGACGCTGCCGCTGGCCGACGCGCACAACGCGACCAACCCGTGGCAGGGCCGGTTCCGGTTCGGCCACTTCGACGCGGTCGCCCACCGGTACGCCCTCGCCGCGGCCGGCGGCGTCGACGGGCTCGCCCTCACCCACCTCGACCTGGCCCACCGGGGCCTGCGGATCTGCCGCCGCTACGACGGCATGGACCGCCTTGAGCCCGGCCCGCCCGGCGACCTGGACCGCCAGGCCGCCCTCACCGCCCGCCTGCTCGCGGCCCGCCCCGACTACGACGACGGCCCGCCGGCCGACTGGCCGGCGGCGGTCGAGGAGGCGCTGGGCGCGCCGGTGACGCTCACCTCCCACTCCCCCACCGCCGAGGGCAAGCGGGTAAGGAAGGGCACCTTGTTAACGCCTTTTGTATAGGAAGGGCCCCTTCCTAACGCCGCGACGGCAGAGCATGAGGGCATGCAGTCGGTCCTCGGCCTGCTCCACGACACGGTCACCTCGCCGTGGGTGTACCTGGTGATCTTCGCGGTCACCGCCGTCGACGCCGTCTTCCCGGCGGTGCCCGGCGAGACGATCGTGGTGACCGCCGGGGTCTTCGCGGTCGGCGGGAAGCCGGACCTGACCATGGTGATCGTGCTCGCCGCGGGCGGCGCGCTGGCCGGCGACCACCTGTCGTACGCCATCGGCCGCCGCGGCGGCGCGCACCGGCTGGCCCGGTTGCCGGCGGACAGCCGGCGGCGCGCCGGGTCGGAGTGGGCCCGCCGGGCGGTCGACCGGCGCGGCGGCATGATGCTCACCACCGCCCGCTACGTCCCCGGCGGGCGCACGGCGGTGACCCTGACGATGGGCGCGGTCCGCTATCCGCTGCGGTCGTTCGTGCTCTTCGACGCGCTGGCCGCCGGCACCTGGGCGGCGTACTGCGGGCTGCTCGGCTACTTCGGCGGGCTGGCCTTCGAGCGGGAGCCCGTGCTGGGCATCCTGGCCGGGATCGGGCTGTCGGTCGCGATCACCGGCCTGCTGGAGGCCGCCCGCTGGTGTCGGCTCCGCGCCCGCCGCCGCGCCGCCGACCGGCGCTGAGCGACCCACCCGGCTGGCCGGGCGCTGACCGGCCTACGGCCCCGGCGGGTCGGAGGCCGGGGCCGTCGAGGGTCAGGTCGGAGTGCCTTCCAGGTAGGCCAGCATCGCCTCCCGGCTGCGCGGCAGGCCGTAGTCGCCGACGAGCAGGCTGAAGTTGCCGAACGTCGAGCCACCGATCAGCCACACCTCGGGCGACCGGGCCAGCACCTCGACGAGCCGACGCTGCCGGGGAGCCAGCGCCGCACACGGCACACCCCTGGCCAACCTGCCCTCGGGAAACGCCAGGCGCAGGGCCTCGGCCGTCACCGGCAACGTCTGCTCGCCGGTGACGGCGGGCAGCCGGTCGAGCAGCGCGTCGAACGCCCGATCGGTGTGCCGGGGGCCGAGCAGGCGCAGGGACAGCCCCGCGTACCCGTGGAGGTCGCCGTCGAGGAACGGCACCTCGGCCCCGTCGGCCGCCAACCGGTTTCCCGGACCGGCGGCCGTCCAGGCGAGCAGCTCGTCGACCGTCGCCTGGTCGGCGTCGACGCCGAGCACCCGGGCCCGGCCGACCGCGGCGGCCCAGCGGATCACCGGGCGCGGGTCGGTCAACAGGCCGGCGTCGGGCGCGGCGCCGAGCAACCCGGCCGCCACCAGGGCGGTCGCTGCCTCGTCCTCGTCCACCTGTGCCGCGGCTTCGGCCGCCGCGACGACCGCCGGGAGGCTGCCGGCCGCGTCCTCCGGGAACCAGGCGAGCGCGTACGCCGCCCCGGCGCGCAGCCCCGGGTCGTCGTCGGTGAGCAGGTCGCGGAACAGGGGCACGCCGGCCCGCACGGCGTCGTAGACGGCCAGCTCGACGTAGGCCCACAGCCGCTGCTGGTCCGCCTCGTCGAGCGACTCCACGTACGCGTACTCGACGTGCTCCTTCTGGGTCTCGTCGTCGCCGTGCCACGGCGGCGGCTTGGCGGCGAGCAGCTCCCGCCCGCCGGCGGCGGCCCGGCGGAACTCGGCCACCGGGACGCCCTCGGGCAGCCACCGCTCGTCGTAGCCCACCGCGAGCGCCGTCACCAGGTAGAGCACCAGCTCCCGGTCGGGGGTGGCCGGGTCGGCGAGCAGCTCCAGCAGGAACGGCACGGCGTACGCCGACGCCTCGTAGCGGGAGCCCTGGTGGAAGATGTTGGCGTAGAGCGCGCCGAAGGCGGCCTGCCGCTCATCCTCGGCGGGCGAGCGCAGGGCGCGGAGTTGGCCGGGCACGTCCCCGGCCGAGCCGTAGGCGTGGCCGAGCCGCCGCCAGTCGATGTCGTCGATTCCGTCGAACACGCGCCCATCCTCGCGAACCCCACCGACATTCCCCGGTCCGGCGGGTTAACAGGGGGCCCTTCCTATACGGAAAGCGTTAACAAGGTGCCCTTCCTTACCCCTCGGGGTGCCAGGTGAGGCCGCGCAGGAGCTGGTCGGCGCCGAGCCAGGCGACGTTCATCATCCGGGTGGCGGTCTTCTCCGGGTCGGCGTCCGGATGGTCGGCGAGCCAGTCGCCCAGCGACTCGCTCGCGCCGACCAGGGCGTACGCGACGACCTCCAGGTCGGTGGCGCTCACCTCGCGGCCCCGGGCGCGCAGCGCGTGGTCGAGCATGCCGGCGACCACCTCGACGAGCCGGGCCCGCATGGCGGCGAGTTCCCCGGCGAACGGCTGGGAGCCGCGGGCCTGCCGGTAGAGCACCGCCCAGCCGTCGCGGTGCGCCCCGACGAATCCGAAGAACGCGCGCAGCCCGCGCCAGAGCCGCTCGTCGGCGTCGAGGTCGGGGGCGGCGGCCCCGGCGATGGCCTCCATCATGCGGGTGCCCTCGCGGTGCAGGCAGGCGACGAAGAGCTCCTCCTTGCTGCCCAGGTACGCGTACACCATGGGTTTGGAAATGCCGGCGTCCTCGGCGATCTCGTCCATGCTGGCCGCGTGGAAGCCGCGTCGGGAGAAGACCCGGACGGCCGCGTCGAGCATCTGCTGCTCGCGTACGGCCCGGGGGAGGCGCTTGAACGTGGGGGTGCCGGGCACCTTGCGAGCATACCTACTCGTGCGTAAGGTTACGCTAGAGTAACCACAGTCACCGCGCGAGAGGTTCCTTTCCATGACTGACTTCGACCCGGCAAACTTCGCCAACTACGGCCCCAAGGAGTTCGCCCAGCTGGTCAAGTCCACCCCCGACGACAAGATCGTCGAGGTGATGTCCGGCGAGCTGCGCGGCAAGGTCCTGAGCGAGGTCTTCGGCCGGATGCCCACGCTGTTCCGCGCCGACCGGGCCGGCTCGACCAGCGCGGTGATCCACTGGGGCATCACCGGCCGCCCCGACGGCGGCACCGACACCTACGAGATCGTCGTCGCCGACGGCGCGTGCACGGTCAACGAGACCCCGCAGCACGACCCCAAGCTGAGCCTCACCATGGGTCCCCTGGAGTTCCTGAAGATCGTCTCCGGTGGCGCGAACCCGGTGATGATGTTCATGACCGGCAAGCTGAAGGCCAAGGGCGACCTCGGCCTCGCGGCCAACATCGCCAACCTGTTCGACATCCCCAAGGGCTGACGATGGCCGAGTTCTCGCTCGACCTGAACGAGGAACAGCGGGACCTGCGGGACTGGGTGCACGGCTTCGCCGCCGAGGTCGTGCGCCCGGCCGCCGCCGAGTGGGACGAGCGCGAGGAGACCCCCTGGCCC
This sequence comes from Micromonospora sp. WMMD712, assembly GCF_029581295.1. Lineage (NCBI taxonomy): Bacteria > Bacillati > Actinomycetota > Actinomycetes > Micromonosporales > Micromonosporaceae > Micromonospora > Micromonospora sp. WMMD712. Next base: position 4,580,317 of record NZ_CP120743.1, on the reverse strand, counting down.
GTGATCGCCGAGGCGGCGAAGGTCGGGCTCTACGGCTTCGAGTTCCTCGCCACCTGCTGGGCCGACCCCACCGGCCTGTCCCTGCCGATCGCCAGCGAGGAGCTCTTCTGGGGCGACGCCGGCATCGGTCTGGGCATCTTCGGCACCTCGCTGGCCGTCGCCGCCATCTACGGCGCGGGCACCCCCGACCAGCTCGTCGAGTGGGTCCCCCAGTGCTTCGGCGACGCCGACTCCCCGGCCGTCGCGGCGTTCTGCACCACCGAGCCGGAGGCCGGCTCCGACGTCGGCGCGATGCGCACCCGGGCCGTCTACGACGAGGCCACCGACGAGTGGGTGCTGCGCGGGCAGAAGGCGTACGCCACCAACGGCGGGATCGCCGGGGTGCACGTCGTCACCGCCTCGGTCGACCCGACGCTCGGCTCGCGCGGGCAGGCCGCGTTCGTCGTACCCCCGGGCACCGCCGGGTTGAGCGCGACCCGGAAGCTGCGCAAGCTGGGGCTGCGCGCCTCGCACACGGCGGACGTCTTCCTCGACGACGTCCGGGTCCCCGGCCGCTGCCTGCTCGGCGGCAAGGAGGCCCTCGACGAGCGGCTGGCCCGCGCCCGATCCGGCCAACGGGCCTCCGGCCAGGCCGCCATGCGCACGTTCGAGCTGTCCCGGCCGACCGTCGGCGCGCAGGCGCTCGGCGTGGCCCGCGCCGCCTACGAGTACGCGCTCGACTACGCCAAGGACCGGGTGCAGTTCGGTCGGCCGATCATCGAGAACCAGGCGGTCGCGTTCGCGCTGGCCGACATGAAGATGGAGATCGACGCCGCCCGGCTGCTGGTCTGGCGGGCCTCCTGGATGGGGCGCAACAACCGCCCGTTCACCGCCGGCGAGGGCTCGATGTCCAAGCTCAAGGCCGGCGAGGTGGCCGTGTCGGTCACCGAGAAGGCCGTGCAGCTGCTCGGCGGGGCCGGCTTCCTGCGGGACCACCCGGTCGAGCGCTGGTACCGGGACGCCAAGATCTACACCATCTTCGAGGGCACGTCGGAGATCCAACGCCTGGTGATCTCCCGCGCCATCTCCGGCGTCCACGTCCGCTGACCCGGGCCGGCCGACCCCACCCGGGCCGCGCCGGCTCGACCCCACCCAGACCCGACCCGGTCCGCGCCGCACGGTCGCCGGGTGGGTCCCGCTCGCCCGAGGGAGGCCCGCGGATGGATCTGCCGTTCACCGTCGCCACGCTGACCCGGCGCGGGCTGCTCACCCCGGGCCAGCCGATCCGGGTCGCCGCCCAGCTCAACGCGCTGCGCCGGTGGGGCTGGAGCCTCGCCGGCGAGCTGCGCCAGGCCGCCGCCCGGGACCCGGGCCGCGCCGCCGTCGTCGACGAGCAGGGCGCCGAGCTGACGTACGGCACCCTGCTCGACCGCGCCGAACGGCTGGCGAAGTCGCTGCGCGGCGGGCTCGGCGTGCACAGCGGGGACCGCATCGGGCTGCTCTGCCGCAACCACCACGGGCTGATCGAAGCCATGGTCGCGGCCACCCTGCTCGGCGCGGACGCGGTGCTGGTCAACACCGGGCTCTCGCCCGCGCAGCTCGCCACCGTCGCCGAGGAGCAACGGCTCAGGGTCCTCGTGCACGACGCCGAGTTCGCCGAGCGGACCCTCGGCCTCCCCGCCGACCTGCACCGCGTCGACGAGGCCCGGCTGGCGGAGCTGATCGCGGCGGCGCTGCCCGGCGACCTCCAGCCGCCGCCGCGCGAGGGCCGCACCATCGTGCTGACCTCCGGCACCACCGGCGCGCCCAAGGGGGCACGCCGGCCCACCCCGCACGGCTTCGGCCCGCTGGTCTCCATCATCGACCGCATCCCGCTGCGCGTCCGGGACACCGTGCTGATCGCCGCGCCGCTGTTCCACACCTGGGGGTACGCGGCCCTCCAGGTCTGCTTCGCCCTGCGGGCCACGATCGTGCTGCACCGCCGCTTCGACCCGGCCGCCACGCTCGACGCGCTCGTGGCGCGCCGCTGCGACGCCATGTTCGCCGTGCCGGTGATGGTGCAGCGCCTGATGGAGGTGCCACCGCCCGACCCGAGGCCGCCCCTGAAGGTGGTCGCCCTCAGCGGGTCGGCGCTGCCCGGCGGGCTCGCGCTGCGCTTCATGGACACCTACGGCGACGTCCTCTACAACCTGTACGGCTCGACCGAGGTGTCCTGGGCGTCCATCGCCGGGCCCGCCGAGCTGCGGGCCGCACCGACCACCGCCGGCCGCCCGCCGCACGGCACCCGGCTGCGCATCCTCGACGACGAGGGCCGACCGGTCCCCGCCGGCCGGGTCGGGCGGATCTTCGTCGGCAACGAGATGCTCTTCGAGGGCTACACCTCGGGTGCCGCCCGGGAGAGCCGGGACGGGCTGCTGGACACCGGCGACCTCGGCCGGGTCGACGCCGACGGGCTGCTCTTCGTCGACGGGCGGGCCGACGACATGATCGTCTCCGGCGGGGAGAACGTCTTCCCGTCCGAGGTGGAGGACCTGGTCGCCCGGCTGCCCCAGGTGCGCGAGGTGGCCGTCATCGGCGTGCCCGACGACGAGTACGGCCAGCGGCTCGCCGCGTTCCTCGCCCTGCATCCCGGCGAGACCCTGGACCCGGAGGCGGTCCGCGAGTACGTCCGGCACTACCTGGCCCGGTTCAGCGTCCCCCGCGACGTGGTCTTCGTGAAGTACCTGCCGCGCAACGCCACCGGCAAGGTGCTCACCCGCGAGCTGCGCCGCTACTTCGCCTGACCGGGCGACCGCTCGGCGATGAGTTCGTCCAGGGCCGCGGTGAGGTCGGTGCCGGTCGGCACGATGCGGACGTAGAGGCCGGTCAGTGCGCCGGCGAGTTGCGCGTTGAGGCCGCCCTGACCGATGCCGCCACGGTAGAGGTGCCGCTCGACGGCCACCACCGCGTGACCGTCCCGGATGAGCAGGTCCTCGACTCGGGTCGGCTTCATGGCGTTGACGAGATAGGTCCGAGGGTCCCGCGCATAGTCGATGATCTCCAGGCGCTCGCGGCCGAAGGCCCGGTCGAGCATCCGCTGCGCACCCCGCAACCGGGCCACCCCGTGGCCGATGACGGCCCCCCGCGCGTCCGAACCACTCTCCGTGGTCCGGGCGACGGCGACCTTCGTCCGGGTGCCGACGACCCGCGCGACCTTCATGATCACGACTCGTCCCGAGCACAGTTCGTTGACGAAGACCCCCAGGATCCGGGTCACCAACTCGGGTGCCGTGGCGGACAGCATCAGCCGACCGTCTGGTCCCGGCCGCACATCGGTGACCATGGCGGTAACCCGGTCGCCAACCGACCATGTGACCGGTTGGATCCCCTCGGGCAGGTCACCGTGGCGCGGACGGAACAACAGAGCGGATCGGCTGCGGCCGCCATCGTCGACCGTGCAGGTGTAGCCGGCCGCCTTACCTCCGGTGACGCGTGCGGTGACCGTCGCGCCGACCTCCACCGCCGCGTCGTCGTCGAGGACGAAGCTGACCGCCTCGTCCGGGGCCAACTCGCGCGTCTCGGCCACCAACGCGACGGGTGCCAACTCCCACTGGGGACAACTTTTGCACCTGGCTCGGTTGTCGTCGGTGACGTGCACCGTGTCCGCCAGGGTGCTGTCCGGATGCGCGCCCGACCAGGGGCAGCGCCACTTCCCGGACTCGCCCTGGGAGAATCCGAGCCGCTGGAGAACGGACGCGACATCCACCCGGTTGGCCTCGGCGATCCGCCGTAGCCGTGGCGAGACCTCTCGCGGTGCCACGACCGTCGCCGCGTCGGCCGCCGACCGACGCTGCTCCTCCTGGTACCGTCGGGCGGCGTCGACGACCGCGTACAGGTCGATACCCTGAAATGGATCGTCCTTCCTGGTCGGCACGGGCTCGTGGCCGGTCGACAGGTGCGGGAAGCGCTCGCCCTTGGGACGCCTCCGGATCGCCGCCACCCGGACGAACGCCTCCACCGCCGGTCGGGTCCCAGCGGGCGGCACGAACCGCAACCGGTTGGCGTGCCTGATCACCGTCACCTGGTCGGGGTCGTTCCCTTCCAACGGGACCCAGGGGATGCCCTCCGGCGGCGGACCGCCCGCCTGGGCCCACGGAAGCCACCTGGGTGGGCGGCCCGCATCAGGCAGGTCACCGGTCGCCCAGTCCGGCCTGGAGAGTTCGAGCACCGTGCCGCCCGCGTAGACGTCGACATGCCGACCCGCGAGCCCGTACAGCGCCGCATAGAGCACGAGCGTCTCCCGCGCGCCGCCAGTGTCGTCGTTCGCGAGGAGGACCACCCGGGACTTGAAGTCCGCGCGTCCCAGGCTGCTCCGCTCCAACGCCTCGACCGCCCGACCGACCGGATCGTCGTCCCAACCGTCGCCGAGCCGGAGGTCGACCGTCTTCACGCCGTTCGGTGCCGCAGGGGCGCCGGGACAGCGGACCGCGAGATCGTAGCCACTCAGCCCGCGAGACGCGCTCCCGATGAAGGCCATCGACAAAGGTTACTGCGGCAGAACGTCGCCACACGCATACGCGAACGTTCGCGCAGATTCCCGACATTCGGGTTGACCAGTGACCGACCGGTCCCCGGTCAGCCGGGGATCGTGATCCTGCCGTCGATGGCTGCGGCGGCGATGTCGGTGCGGTGGTGCGAACCCGCCAACCCGATGCCGCCCACCAGCTCGTACGCGGCGTCGCGCGCGGCGGCGAGGGTGGGGCCGGTGGCCGTACCGCAGAGGACCCGGCCCCCGGCGGAGAGCAACGCGCCGTCGGCGGCCCGGCGGGCGGTGCCCGCGTGGATGACTCCCGGGCGGTCGGCACCGGTGATCACGTCGCCGGTGCGCGGGGTGCCCGGGTAGTTGCCGGCGGCCACGACCACGGTCACCGCCGCGCCGTCGCGCCAACGCAGCGGCGGGTGGTCGGCCAGGGCGCCGGTGGCGGCGGCGTGCAGCAGGCCGCCAAGCGGCGTCTCCAGCAGCGCCAGCACGACCTGCGTCTCCGGGTCGCCGAAGCGGGCGTTGAACTCGATCACCCGGGGGCCGGCGGCGGTCATCGCCAGGCCGACGTAGAGCAGGCCGGCGAACGGGGTGCCCCGACGGCGCATCTCGGCCAGCGTGGGGTGGACGACGTCGGCCATGACCTCGTCGACGAGGCCGGGCGGGGCCCAGGGCAGCGGCGCGTACGCCCCCATGCCGCCGGTGTTCGGCCCGGCGTCGCCGTCGCCGACGCGCTTGAAGTCCTGCGCGGGCAGCAGCGGCAGCGCCGCCTCGCCGTCGGTGACCACGAAGAGGGAGACCTCGGGGCCCGCCAGGTGTTCCTCGACGACGACCCGGCCGCACTCGGCGGCGTGCGCCAGCGCGGCGGCCCGGTCGTCGGTGACGACGACGCCCTTGCCGGCGGCCAGCCCGTCGTTCTTCACCACGTACGGCGGGCCGAACTCGTCAAGCGCCCGCGCCGTGCCCTCCGGGTCGGTGCAGGTGTACGCGCGCGCGGTGGGCACCCCGGCGGCGGTCATCACGTCCTTGGCGAACGCCTTCGAGCCCTCCAGCCGGGCGGCCTCGGCGGACGGCCCGAACGCGGCGATGCCCTTGGCGCGTACGGCGTCGGCGACCCCGGCCACCAGCGGCGCCTCGGGGCCGATCACCACCAGGTCGACGCCGGTCTCCACGGCGAGCGCGGCGACGGCGGCGGGGTCGGCGGCGTCCACCGGCCGCAGCTCGGCGACCTCGGCGATCCCCGGATTACCCGGCGCCGCGATCAACACCTCGACGGCCGGATCGGCTGCGAGCCCCAGGGCGAGCGCATGCTCCCGCCCGCCACCACCCAGAAGAAGTACGCGCACGCCCACGGACTCTACCGACCCCTCGTCCGCCCCTTCCCCGCCCCTCAGGGGAGGAGGGGGTGGCGGGTGACGTTCTCCTCGCGGCCCGGGCCCACGCCCACCACGCTGACGCGGGTGCCGCAGAGCTCCTCGATGCGCGCGATGTAGCGGCGGGCGTTCTCCGGCAGCTCGTCCTCGGTCCGCGCCTTGGTGATGTCCTCCCACCAGCCGTCGTGCTCCTCGTAGATCGGAGTCGCGTGGTGGAAGTCGGTCTGCGTCATCGGCATGTCGTCGAAGCGCTCGCCGTTGATCTCGTAGCCGACGCAGAGCGGGACCTTCGGCAGGCCGGTGAGCACGTCCAGCTTGGTGATCACCAGGTCGGTGACGCCGTTGAGGCGGCAGGCGTACCGGGCGACGACGGCGTCGAACCAGCCGCAGCGCCGCTCGCGGCCGGTGGTCGTGCCGTACTCGTGGCCGACCTTGCGCAGGTGCTGCCCGTTGTCGTCGAACAGCTCGGTGGGGAACGGGCCGGAGCCCACCCGCGTCGTGTACGCCTTGCTCACCGCGATGACCTTGTTGATCGCGGTCGGCGGGATCCCCGCGCCCACGCACGCCCCGCCCGCCGTCGGGTTCGACGAGGTCACGAAGGGGTACGTGCCGTGGTCCATGTCGAGCATGGTGGCCTGGGCACCCTCCAGCAGCACCGTCTCGCCCCGGTCCAGGGCGTCCCAGAGCATCACCCGGGTCTCGGCGATGTACGGCTTGAGCCGCTCGGCGTACGCCAGGTATTCCTCGACGGTCGCGTCGACGTCGATCGCCTTGCGGTTGTAGACCTTGAACAGGATCTGGTTCTTCTCGCGCAGGGCGAGCTCCAGCTTCTTGCGCAGGATGCCCGGGTCGAGCAGGTCCTGGAGCCGGATGCCCATCCGGGCGACCTTGTCGCCGTACGCCGGGCCGATGCCCCGGCCGGTGGTGCCGATCCGGGCGCTGCCCAGGTAGCGCTCGACCACCCGGTCCAAAGCCCGGTGGTGCGGCATGATCAGGTGCGCGTCGCCGGAGATGCGCAGCCGGGAGACGTCCACGCCGCGCTCGGCGAGGCCGTCGATCTCGGTGAGCAGCACCTTCGGGTCGACCACCACGCCGTTGCCGATGATGATCATCGCGCTCGGCGAGAGCGCGCCCGACGGCATCAGGTGCAGCGCGTACTTCTGCCCGTCCGGGGTGATCACCGTGTGGCCGGCGTTGTTGCCGCCGGAGTAGCGCACGACGTAGTCGACCCGCTCACCCAGCAGGTCGGTAACCTTGCCCTTGCCCTCGTCGCCCCACTGAGCGCCGATGAGCACGATCGCTGGCATCTTCTCCGCCTCCAGAAGGCTCGGGTGCCAGGTGGCGACCGGTAAGCGAGCCCGGGGTGTCAGGCTAACAAGAGGTCACGGCGGGACCGGCAGGGGTTCGTCGAGAGGCAGGAGGCTCCTTCGTGTACGACGTGGTGCTGCTCACCCTCGGCTCGGGGCGGGACGCTCCCGGCGGGGCCTGCGGCAGCGGCGGGGCCTGCTGCGGAGGCGACGGCGGTGACGCGACGACCGACGGCCGGGCGACCGGTGACGACGGTCACGCCCCGGCCGGACAGCACTGCGAGACCCCCCGGGTGCCGGTGCTGGCCTGCGCGGACGCCCTGACCGCCCGGGGCGCCCGGGTGGAGACGGTCACCGCCCGCTCGGATGCGGAGATCGACGAGGTGCTCGCCCGGCTCGACGGCCCGCCCCGGCCCGACGGGCTCACCTGGCCCGACCCGGACTCGAAGACCCGGCTGGTCGTCGCCACGGCCAGCGACGGCCAGTTGCGCGCCGTCGTGCGCCGGCTCGTCCGGCGGTACGCCCCACCGCCCAGCCGCCGCCCGGCCGACCTGCCCGGCAACCGCACGGTGCCGGACCTGCCGCCGGTGGGCGTACTCCCGCTCGACCCGGCCCGGGGCGGCGGGCAGCGGGACCTGGCCGCGCAGCTCGGCCTGCCGCGCGACCCGGCGGGGGTGGCCGCCGCGGTGCTGGACGGCACCGTCCGGCGGCTGGACCTGCTGCGCAACGACGGCGGCTCGGTGACCCTGGACGGCGCGCTGATCGGTGCCGCCGACGACGCCGGCCGGCCGCTGCACTGGCGGGGACGCGTCGAGGTGGACGACGCCGTGCTCTCGGCCGGCGACGACCCGCTGCTGGCCTGCGCGATCGGCAACGCGGCCGGGTACGCCCGGCTCGACGCGCTGCCGCTGCTCACCGCCGGCGACCCGACGGACGGGCTGGTCGAGGTGGCGGTGGCCGTTCCCGTGGTGACCCGCTCGACGTTGGGTAGGAAACGGGTGCGGTTCGAGGTACGCCGCGCGCGGGGGCGCGCGGTGGCCGTCGTGCCGCGTGACGAGCGGGTGCCGTACCTCGACGACGGGGTCGAGGGCGAACTGAGCCGGAAGCGGTCCTGGTGGGTCGAGCCCGCGGCCTGGGCGGTCTACACGGCCTGACCCGGCGCGCCTCCGGGTCGGCCGTCCGCACCACACCGGGTACGCCGGCGGAGACCGGCGTCGATCCTGGCGGCTCGGCTCCGGGGCCTATCCTCGGCAGGAGGAATTGGGAGGAACCGCGTGGACGACAACGCCGACCGGGTCCACGTGCCCGGCCAGCAGCCGGTGCCGGAGCGGGACATCGAGCCGCTCTGGCCGCCGGAAGCGACCGGCCCCGGGTGGGCCGGCGCCGCTCCGGCGTGGGCCACGACAACCGCGGCGGGTCCCGTGCCGTACCGGGAGGAGGCCGAGCCGTCGTTCGTCGCCTCCGACGCCTACCCGTCGCTGGGGGCCACGCCGGGCGCCTACGCGCCGCCCTCCGACCAGGGAGTCGGGTCGCCGGGCGAGGGGTTCGCGGCGACGGGCCCGGAGCAGGGCGGGCCGGGGCCGGACGCCTGGGCCGCGCCCGGCACGGACGGGCCCGATACCTGGGCCGCACCCGGCACGGACGGGCGCGACGCCTGGACGGCACACGGCATGGACAGGCCCGATACCTGGGCCGCGCCCGGCACGGGCGGTCATGCGCCGGTGCCGGCGGAGACGGCCTGGGCACCGCCCGCCGTGGGCGGGGTGCCGGCTCCCCGGGCGGGGCAGCCGACGCCCGGTCCGGTCGACCTGCACCTGCCCTTCACCCTGGACCCGCAGGCAGCGCCGGGCCCGCTCCCGGGCGACTTGGGCGGGCCGCCGGGCGACACCGCGCTGCCGGAGCAGCCCACGGCCGCCGGGGGTCCTGTCGCCACCGACGGGACGACGGCCGCCGGGCCGATCCCGGTGGCACCCGGCGTGACGGCGGTCGGGCCGATGGCGGCACCGGGCGTGCCGGCGGCCGGGCCGACTGCGGCACCGGGCGCGCCGGCGGCCGGGGCCACCGCCACGAACAGCAACGGTGCGGCCGGCGGCGCGGAGGGGCCGGGCGGGGGGCGGGTGGCCGAGTCGCCGTGGGCGCTGCCGCCGCAGCGGCCCGCACCGTCGCGGGCGACCGGGGCGGAGGCGCGCCCGGCACCGCCGCAGCCGACCGTAACCGCGGCCCGTCCCGCACCGCCGGGTCCTGCCGACGGGGTGCCGCGCCCGGTCGAGGCGGTGCCGCCGCAGCCGGCCGACGGGGTGCCGCGCACGGTCGAGGCAGCGCCGCCGCAGCCGCCCGGGCCGTTCCCGCCGGTGATGAACCCGCCCGGGCCGTTGGCCCCCAGCCCGTACCCGCCGGCCGTCGCCGGGCCGGTCGAGCCGTACGCGGAGGGCTATCCGGCCACGGCCGGCGAGGCGTCGGCGGGGTGGGGTCCCGGGCCGCAGCAGCAGCCGCCCGGCCCGGCCCGGCCCGACGCGGCCCCGCCCGGCCCGAGGCGGCCCGGCCAGGGGCACCCCGACCAGGCCCACCCGGTTGCGGGGCAACCCGGGATCGGGCAGCCGGCCACGACGGGGTGGTACCCGCCGGGCTGGCCGCCGCAGCCGACGCCGCAGCAGCCCACGCCGGCCCGGCAGCCGGTGGCACCGGTGCCGCAGCCGCCGTACCGGGAGGCCGACGGGGTGACCCGGGTGCCGCCGGGGTACCCGGAGCCGGCGTGGACGCCGGACACCGGGGTCGCGCCGACCGCCGAGGACTTCGCCCGCCGCCGACAGGTGCGCCCGGCCGACCCGGTGGCCACGATGGGCGTACGGGCGGTGGTGAACAAGACGGGGCTGATCAAGCTCGCGCCGGGGCGGCACGAGCAGGAGATGCGCCGCGACATCGAGATGGTGCGCCGCAACTTCGGTGGGCTGCGCCAGGTGACCGTGGTCAACCCGAAGGGCGGCGCGGGCAAGACCGTGGCCATCCTGCTGCTCGCCATGACCTTCGGCCAGAAGCGCGGCGGGTACGTGCTGGCCTGGGACAACAACGAGACTCAGGGCACCCTGGGGATGCGCGCCCAGCAGGACTTCCACTCCCGCACGGTGCGCGACATGCTGCGTGATCTCGGCCAGTTCCAGGGCGCGCACGGGCGGGTCGGCGACCTGTCGCAGTACGTCCGCTCGCAGGGCGAGGGCATGTTCGACGTGCTCGCCTCGGACGAGTCGGCCACCGGCGGGGAGATGCTCACCGCGTCGGCGTTCGCCGAGATCCGGGAGGTGGTCAGCCGGTTCTACAAGCTGATCTTCGTGGACACCGGAAACAACGTCCGGGCGCAGAACTGGCAGGCCGCGATGGACGCCACCGACCAGCTCGTGGTGACCATGTCGGCCCGTAACGACTCGGCGGAGACGGCCGCCCGGATGCTCGACCACCTGGAGCAGAGCGGCCGGCACCGGCTGGTCCGGCAGGCGGTGACGGTGGTGTCCATGCCGCCGTCGCGCAAGGAGATCGACCTGCCCGCCATCCAGGAGCACTTCGCGGCCCGGACCCGGGCGGTGCTGCTCGCCCCGTACGAGCGGTTGATCGACACCGGGGAGCCGATCCGGTACGGGCAGCTCTCGTCGGCCACCCGCGACGCCTGGCTGAAGATCGCCGCATCGGTGGCCGAGGGCCTCTGACCGGCACCCGGTTCCGACCGGCGCGGCGGCCCTGGCCAGCGCGGCGGCCGGTCCGACGGGTGTCGGACCGGCCGCCGCACCTGCTCGGGAGAGGTCAGGCGCTGGCCAGGGCGTCCCCGGCGGCCGGGTCGCAGTCGCGCAGGAACTGGGCGCAGCGCGCGGCCTCGTCCGCCTCGCCGATCTCGCCGGCGGCCCGGGAGAGCACGTAGAGGCAGCGCAGGAAGCCCCGGTTCGGCGCGTGCGACCAGGGCACCGGGCCGTGGCCCTTCCAGCCGCTGCGGCGCAACTGGTCGAGGCCCCGGTGGTATCCGGTCCGGGCGTAGGCGTACGCGGGGACGACCTGGCCGTCGGCCAGGGCCCGGCTCGCGAGCGCACCCCAGCCCGCACTGTAGGTCGGGAAGCGGGCCGCGACCTCGGCGTACGCCTCGTCGGTGCCGGCCTCCTTGGCGGCGGCCAAGGCGGTGTCGGCCTCGTCGTGGGCCGGCAGGAGGGTGGCCGGCGGCTCAGGCAACAGGTTCTGCATCGTCCCATTCAACCCGCTTCGCTCTGCGCCGCGCGAGGGGGTCCGCAGACCCGGCCACCTGAACGGTTGAGGCTTTCGTCACGCCTGTGGTCGTGACGCCGACCCTGCGGTCCACGATGGCCGGACCTGCGGTCCGCCCCGGCCGGACCTGCGGTTCCCGGGGCCGGACCTGCGGCCCATGCCGGCGGGTGGTGTTTTCCACTACAACTATTGGTCCGGAGCCTCCCCAGGACCCGGTTGGAGCAGGAGCCCGGTGGCCTCGCCACCGGGCTCCTGTGCGTACGCGATGGTTTGCGGGGTTGACCGGGGTGGGCAGGATGGCGTCGTGCCGACCCCACCTCCCGCGGACGTCATCTCCCCGCACGACACCAGCGCCACCGAGATCGAGACCCGCAGCGCGTTCGAACAGCGGCTGTCCGGCGGAAGCCTGGCCGGGCTCACCGTGCAGGGCCTGCGCCTCGACGTGGACCCGATCCCCGACCTGAGCGGGACGGAGGTGACGGGCACCCTCTTCGTCGGCTGCCGGTTCGCCTCCCGCGAGGTGGGCGCGGACCTGGTCCGGCGCGGCGCGAACGTGGTGCCGCCCTTCTCCGGGCTGCCGTACCCGACCCAGCCCTCGCACCTCTACACCCCCGAGGACCTGGCCGCCGGGTTCGCCGAGGGCGGCTTCGCCGGCATGTACGACACCCGGGTGTACGAGCACTTCCGGGCGCACGGCGGTGCGCTGCCGGACGTCCGGGAGGCGCTCGGTCAGCGGCTGCACGATCACGGCGTGGACAACGCGCTGGTCGACGCCACCCGCGCCTGGCTGGCCACGCACGGGCCGCAGTCCGTGGTGGGCGTGATGGGCGGGCACGCGGTGCGCCGGGGCAGCGTGCCGTACCGGATGGCCGCGGTGCTGGGCTGGGAGCTGGCGCGGGCCGACCGGCTGGTGGTGACCGGCGGCGGGCCGGGCGTGATGGAGGCGGCCAACCTGGGCGCGTACCTGTCGACCCGCCCGGCCGGGGAGCTGACGGCGGCGATCGACCTGCTCGCGACCGCGCCGGACTTCACCGACCACGACCGGTACACGTCCGCCGCCCTGGAGGTCCGGGTGCGGTACGCCCCGGCGGTGCCCCGGCAGCGCGACCCGGACCTCAACCTGGACCTGGGCTGGGCGCGGGCCGGCGGGCTGGCCATCCCCACCTGGCTGTACGGGCACGAGCCGGCGAACCTGTTCGCGGGGCGGATCGCGAAGTACTTCTCGAACGCCATCCGGGAGGACACGATCCTGCGGCTGGCCCGGGGCGGGATCGTCTTCGCGCCGGGCCGCGCCGGCACGGTGCAGGAGGTGTTCCAGGCGGCGACGAAGACGTACTACGGCACGGACGGGGCGAGCGGCGCGTACGTCTTCCTCGACCGGGCGTACTGGACGGCGGAGCTGCCGGTGGAGTCGCTGCTGCGCCCGCTGCTGGCCGCCTCGCCGTTCGGCGACCTGTCGGGCACGGTGCACCTCACCGACGACGTGCACGAGGCGGTCCGCGTCCTGAGAGGGTGGTTTGGGAGCCTTTGTCTGGTGTGGGCTTGGCGGTTCGTTGGAGGCCCTGCTGGTGGGGTTACGCCGAGGTCGTCGGCGGGGCCAGGGTGAACAGTCCGGCCTCGGGTTCGGTGAGGATCTGGCGGGCGACGAGGCGTTTGAGCTTGGCGCGGAGATTCTCGGTGTCCTTGGCGGTGGCGCCGGTGCCGAGGGCCTGGCAGATGTCCTTGGCGCGCATCGGCGCGGTCCCGGCGTGGAATACGGCAAGGATCTGTTGGTAGGCGGGGCTGGCGACGGTCGGATCAGCAGGTGCCGTCGTGTCGAGTGGGCCGCCCAGGCTCAGGAGCGTCTTGCGGGTGATGGCGAGTTCGGCGACCTCGGTCTCGGCTGCGGTGAGTTGCTCGTCGAGGGAGGCGATCTGGGTGCGGAGCCGCTCAACGGCGAGGACGGCGGCGGTTTCGCGTTCGGTGAGCAGGGTCAGCAGCGTCGGCTGGGTCACCGTTGGTAGCGCCAAGACGTGGTGGCGGTGCCGGTCAACCGACGCACCAGGTTCGCCGTCGAGGCCCACCAGGTGCGGGACACCGCCGAGGCCGGTCGGCTTTCGTACTCGCGGACCAGGCGGCGGTGCAGCATCAGCGTGCCGTGGGTCTGCTCGACCACCCACCGGCGCTTCACCGGCACGAACCCGGCGGTCGTGTCGGACCGAAGGACCTGCTCGACGTCGATACCGTTAATCGCGCCGTGGATCTGCACGTCGTCCTTGAACCCGGCGTCGACCCACGCCTTGGTCACCGTCGGGGTGTGCGCGAGGACGTTGTCCAGCAGCCGGATGCCGATCGCGTTGTCGGTGACCGACGCCGCCGTGACCACCACGGCGATGATCAACCCGAGGGCGTCGACCGCGAGGCCCCGCTTCCGGCCTGGGACCTTCTTCGCGGCGTCCTTGCCGGTCGTCGCGGCCGGGACGTGGTTCGCCGCCCGGATCGACTGGGTATCCAACACCACCGCGGTCGGATCCTCCCGACGGCCGGCCTTCTCCCGCGCCTGACACCGCAGCAGATCATGAATCACCTGGTCGGTGCCGTCATCACGCCACAGGGCAAAGTAGTAGTAGGTGGCCGACTTCGGCGGCAGGTCGTGCGGCAGGTACGCCCACTGACACCCGGTCCGGTTCTGGTAGAAGATCGCGTTCACGATCTCCCGCAACTCGTACCGACCCTGATGCCCCGACACCGACGGGTGCCGGTCCTTCCACGCCTGCAGGAACGGCCCGACCACCGCCCACTGATCATCGTTCAGGTCGCTCGGATACGCCGCACGCTCACCCATGATCGGCCCAACGCGGCCGGAGCCCTACCGGTTACGACCACGCCTCACATTCACATGCCGGCCCAAACCCACAATGGACGGAAGCTACCGAACCACCCTCTGACGGCGGGCTAGGTGCAAGGAAGGGCCCCTTGTTATCGCTTTGGCGATAACAAGGGGCCCTTCCTTACATCACTTGAGCTTGGTGCCGGTGCTACGCAGGTGCTCGCAGGCCTCGACGACGCGGGCGGCGAGCCCGGCCTCGGCGAGCTTGCCCCAGGTGCGCGGGTCGTACTGCTTCTTGTTGCCGACCTCGCCGTCGATCTTCAGCACGCCGTCGTAGTTGCGGAACATGTGGTCGGCGACGGGCCGGGTGAAGGCGTACTGGGTGTCGGTGTCGATGTTCATCTTCACCACGCCGTAGTCCAGCGCCTCGCGGATCTCGGACAGCAGCGAGCCGGAGCCGCCGTGGAAGACCAGGCTGAGCGGCTTCTCCTTGCCGTACTTGGCGGCGACGGCCTCCTGGATGTTGTTCAGGATCTCCGGGCGGAGCTTCACGTTGCCCGGCTTGTAGACGCCGTGCACGTTGCCGAAGGTCAGCGCCGCCATGTAGCGGCCCTTCTCGCCCAGGCCGAGCGCCTCGACCATGGCCAGGCCGTCCTCGACGGTGGTGTAGAGCTTGTCGTTGATGGCGTTCTCGACGCCGTCCTCCTCGCCACCGACGACGCCGACCTCGATCTCCAAAACGATCTTGGCCTCGGCGGCGCGGTCGAGCAGCTCGGCGGCGATCTCCAGGTTCTCCGCCACGGGCACGGCGGAGCCGTCCCACATGTGCGACTGGAACAGCGGCTCCTGGCCGGCGGCGACCCGCTCCTTGGAGATCTGCATCAGGGGCCGGACGAACTTGTCCAGCTTGTCCTTCGGGCAGTGGTCGGTGTGCAGCGCGACGTTGACCGGGTACTTCTTGGCGACCTCGTGCGCGTAGGCGGCGAACGCCACCGCGCCGGTGACCATGTCCTTCACGGACGGACCGGAGAGGTACTCCGCGCCGCCGGTGGAGACCTGGATGATGCCGTCGCTCTCCGCGTCGGCGAAGCCCTTGAGCGCCGCGTTCAGCGTCTGCGAGGACGTCACGTTGATCGCGGGGTACGCGTACCGGCCCGCCTTGGCGCGGTCCAGCATCTCCGCGTAGACCTCGGGGGAAGCGATGGGCATGTCGAACGCTCCTTACTTACCGCTGTCGGCCGTCACCGGCCGCTGTCTTCCGTGGGTGCGCCGGACCGCGCTGTCCTCCGCCGGAAGTATCCCGCAGGAGGTGGCCACGAGCGAAACCGGCCCGGGGCCGACCCCTCCGCGGGCCGCCCGCCGGGCCCGGGACGGCGGTCGGAGCCTCACCGTTCCGCCAGGCTGTCGGGCACCGCGACGCTGATCAGCCAGCTCACCACCGCCATGACGATGGCCCCCCAGAACGCGGGCCAGAAACCCTCCACCCGGAACGGCAGGTCCAGCTGGCGGGCGATCCAGTCGGTCAACAGGAACAGCAGCGCGTTGACCACCAGCGCGAACAGCCCCAGGGTCAGCAGGTAGAAGACGCAGCCCACCACCTTGATCACGGGCTTGAGCACGGCGTTTACCACGCCGAAGATCAACGCCACCGCCACCAGGGTCAGCGCGGTGTTGCCACCGGTGCGCCCGCCCACCTCGACGCCGGGCACGATCAACGTGGTGATCCACAACGCGATCGCGGTGATCGCCAGCCGGATCAGGAAGCCCACGGCACCATCCTGGCACCGCCGGCCCGGTCCGGAGGGGGGAATCCACCGACTCGGCCACCCGCCGCCGAGCGGCGGCCCTGATCAGCCCGTACGGTGTGGGTAGCTTTCCGCCGATTCAGGGAGGGACGATGGGTCAGCCCGACGAGGACTTCACCCCGAGCGACCACCTCGCGCCGGAGGAGCGGGACCCGGAGGCCCCGGCGGCCGACGCCGTGGAGCAGGCCACCTCCACCGACCCGGCCGACGGCGAGGGCGAGCCGAGCCGGGGCCTGGAGGTCGGCGACTGGGACGCCATGGAACAGGCCCGGATCGTCGCCGGCGACGAGGACGACTACCGCTGACCGGGCCGCCCGCCCAGCCGGCGGCGGCGTACGGGCCGACACCACGAAGGGTTTCCGGGGAGCCCCGCCCGCGCAGGGATCAAGCCTGACCGCCCGGAGCGGGCGGGGCTCCCCGGAAACCCCCACCGCAACCCACCAGGCACCGAAAAGCGGACGACGCAAGATCGACACGCCTGACACCATGGGACCGTGCTGCTCACCCTCACCACGACGCACCGCCCCGCCACCGACCTCGGCTACCTGCTCGTCAAGCATCCGGACCGGATGCACTCCTTCGAGCTGCCCGTCGGCGCGGCGCACGTGCTCTACCCCGAGGCCGACGAGCAGCGCTGCACGGCCGCCCTGATCGTCGACGTCGACCCGCTGCGGCTGGCCGGCGGGCAGGGCCGGGGCCGCCGGCAGGCGGCCACCCCGGACACCTTCACCCTCGGCCAGTACGTCAACGACCGGCCGTACGCCGCGTCGAGCCTGCTGGCCTCGGCGCTGGCCAAGGTGTTCCGCTCGGCCCTGCGCGGCGAGTCCCGGGACCGGCCGGAGCTGGCCGCCGCGCCGATCCCGCTCCAGGTGCGGGTCCCCGTGCTGCGCTGCCGGGGCGGCGGCGACCTGGCGGCCCGGGTGTTCGCCCCGCTGGGCTGGGCCGTGACGGCCGCCCCGATCCCGCTCGACGAGACGCACCCGCAGTGGGGCGACAGCCGGTACGTCGACCTGACGCTCACCGGCACGCTGCGGCTCGCCGACGCCCTCAACCACCTGTACGTGCTGCTGCCCGTCCTCGACGACGCGAAGCACTACTGGGTCGCCCCGGACGAGATCGACAAGCTGCTCCGGGCCGGTGCGGGCTGGCTCGCCGACCACCCGGAGCGGGCCACCATCACCCGCCGCTACCTGGCCCACCGCCGCGCGCTGGCGGGGGAGGCGATGGCCCGGCTCGCCGAGCAGCGGCTGGCCGAGGAGCCGCCGGTCGACAGCGTGGCCGAGGAGGACCGCGCGGAGGTCCCGCGCCGGCCGGCGCTGGCGCTGCGCCGCCGGGAGGCGGTGCTCGCCGCGCTCGCGGAAAGCGGGGCGACCCGGGTGCTGGACCTCGGCTGCGGCCCCGGCGCGCTGCTGTCCGCCCTGGTGGGTGACCGGCGGTTCACGGAGGTCGTCGGCACCGACGTGTCCGCCCACGCGCTGACGCTGGCGGCCCGCCGGCTGCGGCTGGACCGGCTGCCGGAGCGGCAGCGGGACCGGATCCGGCTGTGGCAGTCCGCCCTGACCTACCGGGACGACCGGCTGCGCGGTTACGACGCGGCGGTCCTGATGGAGGTGATCGAGCACGTCGACCCGCCGCGCCTGCCGGCGCTGGAGGACGCCGTGTTCGGCCACGCCCGGCCGGCGACGGTCGTGGTGACCACGCCGAACGTCGAGCACAACGTCCGCTACGAGGGGCTGGGCGCGGGCCGGTTCCGGCACGCCGACCACCGTTTCGAGTGGACCCGGGCCGAGTTCGCGGCCTGGGTGGACCGGGTCGCGGCGACGTACGGCTACACGGCGGAGGTCCGGGGCGTCGGCGACGACGACCCGGAGGTGGGCCCGCCCACCCAGCTCGCCGTGTTCCGCACCGCCGGGACGACGACCGGCGCAACGACGACAACCGCAGGAACGGGCACGAAGGGGAGGGCCGCATGATCGAGATTCCCGAGCTGGCCCTGGTGGCGCTGGTCGGCGTCTCCGGCTCCGGCAAGTCCACCTTCGCCCGGCGGCACTTCGCGCCGAGCCAGGTGCTCTCCTCCGACGCGTTCCGGGGCATGGTCGCCGACGACGAGAACGACCAGTCGGCCTCCGCCGACGCGTTCGACGCCCTGCACCACGTGGCGGGGATCCGGCTGCGGCGGGGCCTGCTCACCGTCGTGGACGCCACCAACCTCCAGCCGCACGCCCGCGCCGGGCTGGTGCGGGTGGCCCGGGAGCACGACGTGCTGCCGGTGGCGATCGTGCTGGACGTCCCGGAGGCGGTGGCGTGGGAGCGCACGCAGGGGCGGGCCGACCGCACCCACGGCCGGCAGGTGCTGACCCGGATGCAGCGGGACCTGCGGCAGTCGTACGGGCGGCTGGCCCGGGAGGGCTTCCGGAAGGTGCACGTGCTGCGTGGCGTCGACGAGATCGACGCGGCGCGGATCCGCTACGCGAAGCTGTTCAACGACCGGCGGGAGCTGACCGGCCCGTTCGACGTCGTCGGCGACGTCCACGGCTGCCGCGAGGAGCTGGAGGCGCTGCTGCTCCGGCTGGGCTGGGTGCTGCGCCGCGACGACGCGGGCCGCCCGGTGGACGCGGCGCACCCGGCCGGGCGTACCGCGGTCTTCGTGGGTGACCTGGTGGACCGCGGCCCGGACTCCCCCGGGGTGCTCCGCCTGGGGATGGGCATGGTGGCGGCCGGTCACGCGATCTGCGTGCCGGGCAACCACGAGCAGAAGTTGCTGCGCCGGCTGCGCGGCCGGGACGTGCGGCTCACGCACGGCCTGGCCGAGACGATGGCCCAGCTCGACGCGGAGGACCCGGCGTTCGTGGCCGAGGTCGCGACGTTCGTGGACGGCCTGGTCAGCCACTTCGTGCTCGACGGCGGCCGGCTGGTGGTCGCGCACGCCGGGCTCAAGGAGGAATACCACGGCCGCGCGTCGGGCCGGGTCCGCGCGTTCGCGCTGTACGGGGAGACCACGGGCGAGACCGACGAGTACGGCCTGCCGGTGCGCTACCCGTGGGCGCGCGACTACCGGGGCTCGGCCATGGTCGTGTACGGGCACACGCCCACCCCGACGCCGGAGTGGGTGAACAACACGATCTGCGTCGACACCGGCTGCGTGTTCGGCGGAAGGCTGACGGCGCTGCGGTACCCGGAGAAGGAGCTGGTCTCCGTCCCGGCGGTCAAGGAGTGGTACGCGCCGGCCCGCCCGCTGGTCGCGCCCGCCCCGGCCCGCCCCGACGCGGTGCTGGACCTGCGCGACGTGACCGGGCGGCGGCACGTCGAGCACGCGTACGGGACGCTGACCGTGCCGGCGGAGAACGCCGCCGCCGCGCTGGAGGTGATGAGCCGCTTCGCCGTGGACCCGCGCTGGCTGACCTGGCTGCCGCCGACGATGGCGCCCTGCTCGACGGCGACGGCCGACGGGTTCCTGGAGCACCCGGCGCAGGCGTTCGCCGACTACCGGGCGGCCGGCGTCGACCGGGTGGTGTGCGAGGAGAAGCACATGGGCTCGCGGGCCGTGGTGCTGGTCTGCCGCGACCCCGGCGGCGGCCCGTTCGGGCCGGGCGGCGGGGTGGTGCACACCCGCACGGGCCGGCCGTTCTTCGGCCCGCCGCTGGACGGCGAGCTGCTCGGCCGGGTCCGGGCGGCGGTCGGCGCGGCGGGGCTGTGGACCGAGCTGGACACCGACTGGCTGCTGCTCGACTGCGAGCTGCTGCCCTGGTCGGCGAAGGCGGGCGGGCTGATCCGCGAGCAGTACGCGAGCGTGGGCGCGGCGGGTCGCGCGGCCCTGCCGGCGGTGCTGGCCACCCTGGACGCGGCGGCCGGGCGGGGGCTGCCGGTGGGCGACCTGCGGGCGCGGATGGCGGCGCGCCGGGCCGACGTCGAGGCGTACTCGGCGGCGTACCGGGCGTACGTGGGGCCGACGGACGGGCTGACCGGGGTGACCCTCGCCCCGTTCGCGGTGCTCGCCTCGGCCGGGGCGAGCCACGTCGAGCGGGACCACGGCTGGCACCTGGACCTGGCCGACCGGTTGTGCGCGGCCGACCCGGAGCTGTTCACCGGCACCCGGCGGCGGGTCGTCGACCTGGCCGACGCCGCGGCCGAGGCGGACGCGACCGACTGGTGGCTGGCGCTGACCGCCGCCGGCGGGGAGGGCATGGTCGTCAAGCCGTACGCGGGGCCGGCCGCCCGGTCGCCGAAGGGGTCGCTGCTCCAGCCGGGCATCAAGTGCCGGGGCCGGGAGTACCTGCGGATCATCTACGGCCCTGGTTACACCGAGCCGGAGCAGTTGGCCGCGCTGCGCCGCCGGTCGCTGGGGCGCAAGCGGGGGCTGGCCCTGCGCGAGCACGCGCTCGGCCTGGCGGCCCTGGCCGCGCTGGCGGACGGCGCTCCGTTGTGGCGTCGGCACGAGCTGGTCTTCGCCGTCCTGGCCTGCGAGTCGGAGCCGGTCGACCCCCGGCTGTGAGGCGGGACCGGGGCGGTCGGCCCGCGGCGACGCGGGGCGGCGGCCGTCCCGGTCCGGGGCGGCGGGGGACGCGGCCGGTTCCGGGTTCGGTACCCTGTGTGGCCGTGGACACAGCAGAGAAGGCACGGGCGGTCTCCGAGACCGTCGCCCTGAACCCGCTCGATCCGAAGGATCTACTCCAGACCTTCGGGCTGATCGGCGTCTGGGTGATCCTGTTCGCCGAGACCGGGCTGCTCGTCGGCTTCTTCTTCCCCGGCGACTCGCTGCTGTTCCTGGCCGGCGTCGCCGCCTCGCCGGTGGCGGACGCGATCTTCGGCGACGGCACCCGGCTCTCCCTGGTCGGGCTGCTGATCGGGGGTCCGATCTGCGCGATCGTCGGCGCCCAGCTCGGGCACTGGCTCGGCGCGCGGTACGGCCGGCGCATGTTCGAGCGCCCCAACTCGCGGCTGTTCAAGCGGGAGTACGTGGAGAAGGCCGAGCACTACTTCCGGAAGTTCGGCCCGGCCAAGGCCGTGGTGCTGGCCCGGTTCATCCCGATCGTCCGCACGTTCCTCAACCCGGTCGCCGGGGTGCTCGGCATGCCGGCGAAGCAGTTCTTCCTGTGGAACGTCGTCGGGGCGATCCTGTGGGTGGACGGCATCCTGCTGATCGGCTACCTGCTCGCCGAGCAGATCTACAACGCGATCGGCGACAAGATCGACCGGTACATCCTGCCGGTGGTCGCGCTGATCATCCTGATCTCGGTGCTGCCGATCTTCTTCGAGTTCCTCCGCGACCGGCGGGCCCGCAAGCGGGGCGAGGTCATGACGGTGATCGCCGCCGCCAGCGCGGCCGGTGCCGTGGAGGCCGTCCGGGACGCGGTCGAGCACCACCACGACCACCACGCCCAGACCCCGCACGGCGGCGAGCAGGGGCAGCAGCCGCCGCAGCAACAGGGCGGCGGTCGGTGGCCGGAGCACGGCGAGGGCCGCTGAGGAAGAAGGCGTGCGTCGATGGCCGGCCCCGTCGAGACGGGACCGGCCATCGGTTCAAGCCGCAATGAAGAAACGAGGCGACTGCCGGTCACCCG
The DNA here is from genome assembly GCF_029581295.1 of Micromonospora sp. WMMD712. Classification (NCBI taxonomy): domain Bacteria; kingdom Bacillati; phylum Actinomycetota; class Actinomycetes; order Micromonosporales; family Micromonosporaceae; genus Micromonospora; species Micromonospora sp. WMMD712. The sequence goes on along the minus strand of NZ_CP120743.1, from coordinate 4,558,722 downwards.
GGCAGCCGGCACCGTCCGATGGTGACGCCACCCCTGGCACGCCACCAGATGCCGTCCTGAGGCGGGACGGCCGGAACGGAAACCTCGTCAGCGGGCCTTCTTGGTGGCCCGCTTACGCGGCGGGGTCAGCAGATCCGCGATCGTGGCGATCGCGGTCGGCACCAACCGGTAGTACGCCCAGACCCCGCGCTTCTCCCGCTCCAGCAAGCCGGCCTCGGTGAGGATACGCAGGTGGTGGCTGACCGTCGGCTGGGAGAGGCCGAGCGGCGCGGTCAGGTCGCACACGCACGCTTCGCCCTCGGGGGCCGACTGGATCAGGCTGAGCAGCCGCAGCCGGGCGGGGTCGGCAAGGGCCTTGAGGACCCCCGCCAGCCGCTCGGCGTCGGCGCGTTCGATCGGCTCGCCGGCAAGCGGCGAGATCTGAGGCATGGTCATTTCAGCCAACGCAGTTCCCACGTATTCCATCCTTCCACCAGCAGCATCGATCCGCCTGCATATCAGCAGATCCGAATCGGCAAACTTTTAGGCCACAAGGCCGAGGTCAGCCAACGTATAGGCCGCCCGATACGGCAGTCCGGCGGCTTCCACCGCGTCGCCGGCGCCACGATCAACAATAACCGCCACACCCACTACATCGGCTCCGGCCTCGCGCAGCGCCTCAACTGCGGTCAGCACGCTGCCACCCGTCGTCGACGTGTCCTCGACCGCCAGTACCCGTCGTCCGGCCACGTCCGGCCCCTCGATGCGGCGTTGCAGACCGTGGGCCTTACCCGCCTTACGGACGACGAACGCATCGAGCGACCGGTCGGTCGCCGACGCGGCGTGCAACATGGAGAGGGCCACCGGATCGGCGCCCAGGGTCAGGCCACCGACGGCGTCGTACTCCCAGTCGGCGGTCAGGTCGAGCAGCACCCGACCGACCAACGGAGCGGCCTGGTGATGGAGCGTGACACGTCGCAGATCGACGTACCAGTCCGCCTCCCGACCGGAGGAGAGCACCACCCGCCCATGGACCACAGCCAGGTCGATGATGAATTTACGCAGGTCGTCGTGGTCCCCCATGGCGATAGAGGGTACTGCGCAAGTCTGGGAGGTGTGTGTGGGGTCCACCCCGGTCAGCCCCACGGGCGACCGATGGTTGGCGATATTCCGCTACTCTGTGCGATCGATTTGCCGGGCCGGGTCGGCCGGGCCGCCGCCGAGCCGGCCTGCCGGCGCTGCGCCGCAGGTCAGCCGGGGTGCCGGTCGTCGCGGCCCCGGGTGTCCCGGGCGAACCGGCGCAGCAGCCCGCGTGGGGCGTGCCGCACCGCCGCGACGGCCAGCTTGTAACGCCGTGACGGGACGCTGACCGAGCGCCCTTTCCGCAGGTCACGCAGGGCTTCGTCGACGACCTGCTCGGCGCGCAGCCACATCAGGCGGGGCGTGCCGGACATGTCGATGCCGATCCGCTCGTGCGCGCCGGTGCGGGTGTAACCAGGGCAGAGGGCCATCACGCGTACGCCGCGCGGGCGGGTGGTGAGGTCGATGGACTCGCTGAAGGCCGTCACCCACGCCTTGCTCGCCGGATACGTCGATCCCGGCATCACGGGGCCGAAGCCGGCGACCGAAGAGACATTTATCACTGCCCCGTCGCCCCGTCGGATCATCGGGCCGATCGCCGCGCGGGTCAGCCGCAGCACCGCGTGCACGTTGAGCCCCAGCAGGCGGGACTCGTCGTCCGGCGAGGACCGCAGGAACGGCTGGTTGAGGCTGATCCCGGCGTTGTTGACGAGCAGGTCGACCTGCCCGTCGCCGGTCAGCCGCCGTTCCACTTCGGCGCAGCCGTCGGCGGTGGACAGGTCCGCCGGGATCACCTCGACGGGGTGGCCGTACCGGCCCGTCAGCTCGGCGGCCTTCTCCGCGAGCCGGGCGGCGTCGCGTGCCACCAGCACCAGGGCCCAGCCGTCGGCGGCGAGCCGGCGGGCGAACTCCGCGCCGATGCCGGCCGTCGCGCCGGTGACCAGCGCCCGGCGCACGGCGGGAACCTGCTCTGACGTCACGGACGGTCCTCAGCGGAACGGGTGGTGGGCGGTGGCGGGCGGCGCCGGCGCGGGGGGCCGCCGACGGAACCACGCGCTGGCGCTCGGCGAGACCAGCAACGCGGCTACCCCAAGGTAACCGAGCGCCTGGCCGACCGAAAGCGCGGCGTTGACCGCGAGCCAGAAGCCCGGGTAGGCGTCGCCGACGAGGCCCAGCAGCTCGGCGGCGGACCGGCCGTCGGCGGACAGCCGCAGCGGCACGGCCCGCTGGCCGACCAGCGCCGTCACCGCGCAGCAGCCGAACAGCGCGCCCAGCCCGCAGACCGCCCAGGTCGCCACCCGGGCCCCGGGCCGGCCGGCGCGCAGCCCGGCCGCCAGGCCGACCAGCACGACGCCCACCAGGACCGTCACCACCGCCGAGGCGACCGTCGCGCCCCGCAGCAGGAGGACCACGTCGTCGACCTGCGTCGCGGCGGCCGACGTGCCGGCCGCCGCCGACCGGAACCGCTCGACGGTGCCGCCGAGGACGAGCAGCGCGGCGACCGCCGAGGCCACGGCACCGGCGGCCATCAGCACCAGCACCGTCGCCGCCAGCCCGACGGCTGCGGGGCGGCGGGCCGGCGCCTGATCGGGGTACGACACGACGAGGTCCCTCCGGTAGGCGTCCGGTTGGAACCTACTCGGAGGGACCGTCGGTGTCGCCGATATCCGGCGTCGCCCCGCCCGGCGGTCACGGGCGGGGCGACGCCGGCGCTCAGTCCGACGAAGAGGACGAGGACGAGCCGGAGTCCGACGAGCCGCCGGACGAGGAGCCGGAGTCCGAGGAGCCACCGGACGACCAGCCCGAGTCCGACGAGCCGGCGGAGGGCGACGGTCCGGGGTCGCCGCCCTGGCCGGGCCCGTACGGGTCCGGCCGGTCGGACGCGGACGGCCCCGGCTGGTCCGGGTACGGCGGCTGGTCCGGGGTGGACGAGCCGTGGGTGCCGTGCGGGTACGTCGCGTGGCCGGGGGCGCCCGGGTAGCCCGGGGCCGGCGGGTAGCCGGGCTGCTGCGGGTACGCCGGGTAGGCGGCGCCCGGGACCGGCGGCTCCCAGCCCTGCTTCGGCTTGCGGAAGAACTCGTTCGCCTTCGGCAGGGCCAGCAGGATCAGCGCGGCCAGCACGGCGAGCAGGCCCACGACCCCGAGCAGCATGCTGACCGGGGTGTACCAGGAGGGCAGCGCCGCGTTCAGGCTGCGCTCGATCTCCTCGGCGCTCGGCGCGTCGCCGCCGGCCGACGGCCCGCCCATCGAGCCGGCCGCGCCGTTGAGCAGGCTGCCGCCGACGCAGCAGAGCAGGATGCCGCCGAGCACCCAGGTGGTGATGCGGCTGCCGTTGCTGCCGCGGTTGTTGAAGATCCCCAGGACGACCAGGACCAGGGCGAGGACCAGCATCAGCACGGCGCTGCCGATGGCGAAGCCGACGACGAAGGTGCCCAGCCCCTCGGCCCCGCCCGTGGTGCCCTCGAAGGCGTCCTCGAAGCCCTGCCGGAGCTTGCCGCTCACGGCGATCGTCGTGACGAGGTTGAACAGCTGGAGCAGCGCGAAGAACATGAGCAGGTAGGTGGAGATCGTCACGATGCCCGGACGGGCCCGCGACGGCGTGCTGTGGGTATCGACCATGACTTCTCCCTTCTAGATCACGACGTCACGGTATCGTCCGCAGTCCCGTGCCGCCCGTCGGCGAACCGCGCCGGGCCGCCCGTCGTGTCGACGGCCCGCCCGAACGGGCGCGGCGGGGGTCAGCCGGCCCGGGACAGCCGGCGGTGCTCGGCCGTCACCACGGCGAGCAGGAACAGGTCGAAGACCAGCGCGGCGACCGCCCCGAACTGGTTGACGGTGAAGTTGAAGATCTGCCCGAACAGCAGGTCGACCAGGATCGCCAGCTTGAACAGCCGGAACGCGCCGATCCGGTCCCGCCGCAGCCGGACCGCCGCCGTGACGCTGAGCACCGCCGTGGCCAGCGCCGACGCCGACACGCCGAGCACCGCGCCCCACTCCCGCTGTTCGTCCAGCGCCCCGGTGACGCCGTCGACCGCCACCCCGACCACGGTCAGCGCCGGCTCCACCACGAGGTAGAGCACCACGAAGCGGACCACCCACCGCTGGTCGGTCAGCCCGACGGCGACCCGCCGGGCGCGGGCCAGCCAGGGCTGCCAGAACCTGGGCGGCGGCGGTTCCCGGCGGGGCACCGCGTCGAGCAGCGCGGCCACGGCGGCCTCGGTGCCCGCGCCGGAGCCCCGGGCCAGCCGCAGCACCTGCGCCCGCCGCCGGTCGGTGAGCCCGTCGATGAGGCCGCCGGCCACGGCGTCCAGGGCGTTCGCGGTGCGTTCCTCGGGGATCAGCCGGGTCCGCTCCCGGACCGCCTGGGTGATGACCACGAGCACCGCGAAGACGGCGTAGATGATGCCGGCGGCGGGGGCGTAGAAGTAGTCGGTGCGGGCCGTGACGAACTTGCCCACCTCGTCGATGAACAGGCCGAACCCGATCCCGCCGAGGATCGCGCCGGTCATCCGGGCCGCGCCGCCGAGGAAGACCAGCGCCACGCCGAGGCCGGCGGCCAGCAGCAGGCCGCCCCAGAGCACGTGCGCGATGTGCAGGCCGCCGCCGCCGAGCTGGGGGTAGCCGGTGGCCCGCAGGAGCACCCGGGTCAGCAGCACGGCGGCCACCCCGGACAGCACGAACGCCTGGAGGTACGCCGCCGCGGCCAGCGCCCGGGGCGGCATCCAGTGACGACGCGACGGTCCGCGCACCATGGTCCCGACGCTAGTAGCCGCGCCACTCGACGCGGGCGTACTCCAGCACACGGGGTCGCAGCAGCGTGGAGGCGGGCACGTCGAGCCGGCCCCGGTCGGCGGGGAAGTTCGCGGCCGACGCCAGCGTGCCGGCGGTGAGGAAGCGCAGCCGGGGCGCGTCGGCCGGCAGCGCCAGCGGCGGCGGGGCGGCCCCGGGCGCGGCGAGCACGAAGCCCCAGTCGCCGAAGCTGGGCACGTCGACGTGGTACGGCACGGTGGCGAAGCCGGCCTCGCGTACCGACGCCTCGATCGACCAGTACGACCGGGGCGCGAAGTACGGCGAGCCGGACTGCACGACGAGCCGCCCGCCGTCGGCGAGCACGGCCCGGACCAGCGCGTAGAACTCCACGGTGTAGAGCTTGGCGGTGGCCGTCTCGTCGGGGTCGGGCAGGTCGGCGACGACCACGTCGAACCGGTCGGTGGCGGAGCGCAGCCAGCCGAACGCGTCGACGTTGACCACCCGCACCCGGGGGTCGGCGAACGCGTCGCCGTTCAGCTCGCGCAGCTGCGGTTCGCTGCGGGCCAGCGCCACCACGGCCGGGTCGAGGTCGACGACGGTCACCCGCCGCACGTCGGGGTAGCGCAGGATCTCCCGCACCGCGAGCCCGTCGCCGGCGCCGAGCACCAGCACCTCGCCGCGCGGGCCGTTCAGCACGGGATGCACGAGCGCCTCGTGGTAGCGGTACTCGTCGACGGAGCTGAACTGGAGGTCGCCGTTGAGGAACAGCCGCAGGTCGGTGTCGGCGTGGCCGACCTCCCGCACCGAGCGGGTCAGCACGATCTCCTGGTAGCGGCTGCGCTCGGCGTGCACCACCGGGTCGCGGTAGAGCTGCTGGCGGGCGGTCACCTCGAAGTCGGCGGCGGTGATCCAGGCGTACCCGAGGCAGAGCGCGACCACGACGGAGCCGGCGCCGACGGCGACGCGCGCCCGGCGGCTCAGCTCCGCCCGGAACACGGTGCAGACCAGCGCCACGCCGGCCACCGCGTTCACCGCGCCGACCACCAGGGCGCCCTTGAGCTGCCCGAAGACCGGGATCAGCAGGAACGGGAAGGCCAGCCCGCCGAGCAGCGCGCCGACGTAGTCGGCGGCGAACAGGTCGGCCACGGCGCTGCCGGCGGACTGCTGGCGGATGCGTTGCAGCATGACCATCAGCAGCGGGATCTCCGCGCCGATGAGCAGCCCGAGCACGAACGCGGTGCCGACCAGCGCCGGGCCGTACAGGTCGAGCCAGGCGAACGCGGCGTAGAGGCCGAGCACCGACAGCCCGCCGAGCAGGGCGAGGACCAGCTCGACCAGGGCGAACGCGGCGGCGGCCCGGGACTGCAACGGCTTCGCGGCGAGCGCGCCGACGCCCATCGCGAAGACCATCACGCCGAGCACGATCGACGCCTGCCCGACGGCGTCGCCGATCAGGTAGCTGCCGAGCGCGACCAGGGCCAGCTCGTAGACCAGGCCGCAGGCGGCGCAGACGAAGACCGCGACCAGCACCGCCGAGCGGGCCAACCGCCAGCGCGGCCGGGCGGCGGCGGGGGCACCGCCGTCGACCGCCGCCGCCGGCGTCTCGGTGGTCACGCCTTCCCCGGGGTACGCCCGACGGACGCCGCCGCCCGCTGCCGGCCCCGCTGCACGAAGCCGACGGTGAACAGCAGCGCGGTGACCAGCAGCAGCCCGCCGGTGGCGAGCAGCCAGCCCCAGCGGTCCCGCCAGAAGTCGCTGCCGGCGTCGGGCAGCGGGGCGGCGGTCGCGCCGGGCTGCGCGGTGGGGGCGGCGGCCGGCGGCACCACGCCGGTCTCGGCGAGCAGCAGCGGCAGCGCCACGGCGGCCCGGCAGACCGCCCAGCCGGGGTCGTCGACGAACACGTCCTCCACGAGGCCGAAGCGGGCGAGCCCGGTCTCGACGGCGTACAGGTCGGCGCGGTCGATGTCGGGCGAGCCGTTCACGTCGATGAGCGCGTAGTCGCTGCTCTCGCTGCTCTCCGACGTGTAGCGGACGTCGGCGGTCACCTCGACCCAGCGCGGGCAGGCCGGGTCGTCGACCACGGGGACCCCGTCGCCGAGGTTGGAGCCGACGCTGACCGGGTCGGAGGCGTACCAGCTCTCCAGCCGCCAGCCGTAGCAGATGCCCTGGCTGGTGGCGGCCTGGGCGAGGATCGGCACGGTGTCGGCCCGCTCGTCGGCCGCCGGGGCGGGGACGGTGGTGCCGCCGGAGTCGCCGTTGACCACGCTGATGCCGACGCAGCCGCCGACGAGGACGACGGTCACCAGCGCGACGACCCAGCCGCTGGCGGCCGACGACTTCTTCGCCGCCGCCGGCTGGCCGGGCCGCCCGCCGCCCGGGTGCTTGCCTGCGGCCATCAGCTGATCGCGGCGGCGATGATCGCGCCGGTGGCAAGGTGCACGACGGCGGACACCCACACGGCGGGGTGCGGCTCCGGGTCGACCAGCAGCTCGCCGAGCCGCCCCGGGGTCACGGCGTCGAGCAGCAGGAACGCGGCGGCCATGATGACCAGGCCGACGATCCCGTACGCCGCCGCCCCGACGAGGCCGAGCACGAAGTCGTCCTCGCTGGCGACGATCGCGGCGACCACGATGGTGCCGACGCCGAGCAGGTTGGACGACAGCAGCAGGGCGGCGTTGCGGTTGCGCTCGGTCCAGATCAGCTCGTGCAGCTTGCCGGGGGTGGCCACGTCGACCAGCCCGTAGCCGACGCCCATCAGGACGACGCCGACCACGCCGTAGGCGAGGGTGACCAGCAGATCGGTGACGAGGTTCTGCAAGGGGGACACTCCAGGGTGAGGGGCGTTCGTCGGGCTACTTGCCGGCGCCGGGGCCGCCGCCCCGGACGGTGCTGCCGCGTCCCCAGCCCCAGTGCGACCCGACGGTCGAGTGGTAACGGGGGTAGGCGGTGGTCATGCGTTCGAGCAGGATCACCGAGCCGGCGGCGATCGGCAGGATCACCACCGAGTCGTCGTCGTAGCGCAGGTAGACGCCGCTGCCGTCGACGTACTGGTCGGCCGGCTGCCAGGCGTCGGTGACCTCCTTGGCGACCTGGCTGGGCGTCTTCGACGAGGTGTACGCCACGGCGTCCCGGCCGATGTCGCGGCTGGCGGCCCGGGTGTACCGGTCCTGCACGTAGCCGCGCGGGGAGAAGTTGCCGTAGAAGATCGCGAAGGCGGCGAGCAGCGCGCCGACCACGGCGACCGCCGCTCCCACCACGAACCAGCGTCGGTACGTCATAGGGACACCACCGTCTCGGTCAGGACCAGCTCGTTGGTCTGGGGGTACGCGTGCCAGGTGCGCCAGCCGACCGCCCCGTCCGGCGGGTCGGTGCGCACGGCGAGGGCCGTCACCGCGTCGGCGTCGCCGGGGAACACCCCGACCAGCGCGTACGGGTCGCCGGCCAGCTCGGCGCGGAGCGCGGCGACCCGGGTGCTCAGCTCCGCCCCGGCCGGGCGCAGCACGGTGGCGGTGAACCGGTAGCCGTTCGCCTCGTCCAGCCGGGTCGCGGGCAGCTCGGGCGGGCGGCCGGGGAGGCAGGCGACGGTCTCGGTCAGCTCGGTGCCGGCCGCGCGCAGCACCACCTGGTGTGACGCGCCGAGCAGCCGCAGCCGCAGCCGGATCCCGGCGGGCAGGTCGAGGTCGAGCACGTGCAGCGCGGGGCGTTCGCCGTCGCCGAGGGCGAGGCTGAGGTCGGCGGCGCTGGTGTCGACGTACGGGGCGTCGAGGGTGACCAGCACGGGGTCAGCCCACCTTCGCCGGGCCGGACTGCGGGTAGATCATCACGTCGGAGCGGTGCAGCTCGTCGCCCCGGGCCACCTCCCACGCGGCGTTGCCGTACGCCTCGAAGGAGAGCCGCAGCTTCCCCGGCCCCCGGTAGTCGTGGTAGCGCATCGCGCCGGACGGGTCGAGGCCCGTGCTGCCGGTGGCGGTGAACCGCGCGTGCCCGGCCTCCTTGCTGACGTACCGGTGGCCGTCGAGGTCGATGCTCGGCGCGCCCGGGGTGATGGTGAGCGCCGGGTCGGTCGTCCAGAGCACCATGATCACGTCGGGGTCCTCCTCGACGGAGAGCCAGAGCTGACCGCCGGCCGCGTCGTCGAGCAGGTGCTCCGACCAGGTCCAGCTGCCCTCCTTGAGCAGCACGGAGCCGCGCACCCCGTACGAGGTGCCGCGGATCTCGACGATGTCGCCGGGGCTCAGCCGGCGCGGGTCGCCCCGCAGCGCGTCGGCGTCGCGGTCCCGGAACGGGTCCACCGGGCCGGGCCGCCCGCCCGTGCCCCTGCGGGAGCGCTGCATCGCCACCACGGCGACGACGATGCCGGCCACCGCGATGAGGCAGCCCAATCCCGTCACCAGATACGCCACCGAACCGTTCAACCCGATCGCCTCCCCCAGTCGCGTCGGCGGAGACGGTAACAACCCCGCGCACGTGGGGAAACCCGAGCACGACTGAGTAACTACTCAGTTACGAGCCGTCGTCGGCGCTGTTGAGCTGGGCGGCGGCGTAGTCACCGAGCCGGGTCCGGCCCATGATGCAGCCGGCGAAGGTGACGAACTCGGCCTCGAAGCCGCGCAGCGCCTCCCAGGCGGCACGGGCGGCGGCCGGGTCGACCCGCCCCAGCAGGGTCGCCGCGTACGCCCGACCGGCCGGCGAGCCGTGCGCGAGCAGCCAGTCGACCTTCCGCCGGGCCCGCCCCGGGTGCGCGTCGAGCTGCCGCTCGACCTCGAAGTACGCCTCGGTCTCCGGCAGCACCGTGCCGGCGAAGCCGACCCCGCCGAAGGCGAGCGTGTCGGTGTCCGCCAGCTTCCGCACGGCCGCGTCGAGCCGATCGCCCATCCCGAACCCCCTTGGAAGGAAGGGCCCCCTGTTAACGCAAAACGTTGTACAGGGGGCCCCTATTAACATTCACGCCAGCGGGTCAGGCCGCGGCGACCGTCAGGCCGTCCTTGCCGTCGGCCAGGTCGACCTGGACCGTGTCGCCGTCGCGGATCGCGCCGGACAGCAGCGCCCGGGCGAGCTGGTCGCCGATGGCGGACTGCACCAGCCGGCGCAGCGGGCGGGCACCGTAGATCGGGTCGTACCCGTGCTCGGCGAGCCAGCCCCGCGCGGCCTCGCTGACGTCCAGCGTCAGCCGGCGGTCGGCGAGCCGCTTCCGCATCCGGTCGAGCTGGATGTCGACGATGGCCCGCAGGTCGTCGCCCAGCAGCGCGGCGAAGACCACGATGTCGTCGAGCCGGTTGAGGAACTCCGGCTTGAAGTGCGACCGGACCACCGCGAGGACGCCCTCCCGGCGCTGCTCCTCGGCCAGCGTCAGGTCGCTGATCACCGACGACCCGAGGTTGGAGGTGAGGATCAGGATCGCGTTGCGGAAGTCCACCGTGCGGCCCTGGCCGTCGGTGAGCCGGCCGTCGTCGAGCACCTGGAGCAGCACGTCGAAGACGTCGGGGTGGGCCTTCTCGACCTCGTCGAGCAGGATCACCGAGTACGGCCGACGGCGCACCGCCTCGGTGAGCTGGCCGCCCTCCTCGTAGCCGACGTACCCGGGCGGGGCGCCGACGAGCCGGGCGACGGAGTGCTTCTCGCCGTACTCGCTCATGTCGATGCGGACCATGGCCCGCTCGTCGTCGAAGAGGAACTCGGCGAGCGCCTTGGCCAGCTCGGTCTTGCCGACGCCGGTCGGGCCGAGGAAGAGGAAGCTGCCGGTGGGGCGGTCCGGGTCGGCGACGCCGGCCCGGGCGCGGCGCACCGCGTCGGAGACGGCCGAGACGGCCTCGGCCTGGCCGACCACGCGCGCGCCCAGCGACTCCTCCATCCGCAGCAGCTTGGCGGTCTCGCCTTCGAGGAGCCGGCCGGCGGGGATGCCCGTCCAGGAGGCGACGACGGCGGCGATGTCGTCCGCGCCGACCTCCTCCTTGAGCATCGCGCCGTCGGCCTGGAGCCGGGCCAGCTCCTCCTCGGCCTTCGCGAGGTCGGCCTTGAGGGCGGGGATACGGCCGTAGCGCAGCTCGGCGGCCCGCTCCAGCTCGCCGTCGCGCTCGGCCCGCTCGGCCTCGCCACCGAGCCGCTCCAGCTCCTCCTTGGCGGTGGACAGCTTGGTGATGTGGCTCTTCTCCGTCTGCCAGCGCTCGGAGAGGGCGGTGAGCTGCTCGCGCTTGTCGGCCAGCTCCTTGCGCAGCCGGTCGAGGCGCTCGGCGGAGGCGGCGTCGGGCTCCTTGGCCAGCGCCATCTCCTCGATCTCCAACCGGCGCACGGCCCGCTCGATCTCGTCGACCTCGACCGGCCGGGAGTCGATCTCCATGCGCAGCCGGGACGCGGACTCGTCGACCAGGTCGATCGCCTTGTCCGGCAGGAACCGGTCGGTGATGTAGCGGTCGGACAGGGCGGCGGCGGCGACCAGGGCGGCGTCGGTGATGCGTACGCCGTGGTGCACCTCGTAGCGCTCCTTGAGCCCGCGCAGGATGCCGATGGTGTCCTCGATGGTCGGCTCGCCGACCAGCACCGGCTGGAAGCGGCGCTCCAGGGCCGGGTCCTTCTCGATGTGCTCGCGGTATTCGTCGAGGGTGGTCGCGCCGACCATCCGCAGCTCGCCGCGCGCGAGCATCGGCTTGAGCATGTTGCCGGCGTCCATCGAGCCCTCGCCCTTGCCCGCGCCGACGACGGTGTGCAGCTCGTCGAGGAACGTGATGACCTGGCCGTCGGAGTTCTTGATCTCCTCCAGCACGGACTTGAGGCGCTCCTCGAACTGGCCCCGGTATTGCGCCCCGGCCACCATTGCGCCGAGGTCGAGCGAGACCAGCTTCTTGTCGCGCAGCGACTCGGGCACGTCACCGGCCACGATCCGCTGGGCGAGGCCCTCGACGATCGCGGTCTTGCCGACGCCGGGCTCGCCGATCAGCACCGGGTTGTTCTTGGTACGCCGGGACAGCACCTGGATGACGCGGCGGATCTCGGAGTCCCGGCCGATCACCGGGTCGATCTTCCCGTCGCGGGCGCTGGCGGTCAGGTCGACGCCGTACTTGGCCAGGGCCTGATAGGTCTGCTCCGGGTCGGCGGTGGTGACCCGCCGGTCCCCGCCCCGGACGGTCGGGAACGCGGCGACCAGGCTCTCCTCGGTCGCACCGGCGTTGCGCAGCGCGGTGGCGACCGCGCCGCCGACCCGGGCCAGGCCGGCGAGCAGGTGCTCGGTCGAGGTGTACTCGTCGCCGAGCGGCCGGGCGATCTGCTCGGCGGCGCCGATGGCGTTGACGAACTCGCGGGCCAGCGTGGGCTCGGCGATGCTGGAGCCCCGGGCGGCCGGCAGGGCGTCGACGGCGCGCTGGGCGGCCCGGCGCAGCTCGGCGGGGTCGGCCCCGGCGGCGCGCAGCAGGCCGGCGGCGGTCGACCCCTCGGTGTCCAGCAGCGACAGCAGCAGGTGCCAGGGCTCCACGGTGGCGTGACCGCGCTGGTTCGCCAGCGCGACGGCACCGGTGATGGTCTCGCGGCTCTTGGTGGTGAGACGTTCCGTGTTCATGGGCTCCCCCGGATCGGCGTGTCCACTAGGAAGGACACAACCAGAGTTGAGCCTATTCCGCTCAACCTTGCCAGTGTGACCCGAGTCACTTCCACCCTGGTTCGGTCGGGACGGCGGTGCGGCACGGACCGCCCGGCCCGCAGGCGCGCGGCACGCCCGCTCAGGCCGGGTCCAGCACCACGCGCACCCAGCGACGGTTGCCGACCGGCCCGGCGGCCAGCAGCACCTCGTCGGGGGCGCGGCCCACCAGCGTGCCGTCGGCCAGCAGGGTCAGGTGGTGCTTGGGGGCGACCGGCCAGTCGAGCCGGTCGTACCGGCCGTCGGCCACCACGCCCGCGCCGTCCGGACCGTTGACGGCGAAGCGGCCGGTGGTCAGCGGGACCACGGAATCCGCCCGCGCGGGATGCCCTGTGGCGAACACCGGCACCCACCGGCCCAGGTACCGCCAGAGCGCCGGGAAACCCGTCCGGTCCGGCGGCCAGCCGACCAGGCGTGCCTCGCCGTCCGGCCCGACCACCGGCCGCAGCACCCCGACCTCGCCGCCGGGCGCGGGCACCGGGGTCTGCTGCCAGGTGCGTCCCCGGTCCGTCGAGACCGCCGCGTACGGCCTGCCGCCGTCGACGCCGGCCACCACCAGCAGGCCACGGGCCTCGACGACGCCGTGCAGGGGCCGCACGGGCGGCTGGGCGGGCAGGGGCGTCGCCCGCAGCCCCGCCCAGCGGACCACCCGGCCGGTGGCCTCGTCGATCTGGAACCGACCCTGGGCGGCGCGCCAGGCGACGGGCTCCTGCCCTCCGGTGGTGTGCGCGAAGGTGCGCCCGCCGTCGGTGGAGGTGTACCAGCCGTGCGGCTCGGCGAGCAGCGCCAGCACCTCCGGGGCGGCGTAGAGCTGCGGGTTCTCGGCAACGAGGCGGGGGAGGACGAGCCGCCGCCAGGACCGGCCGCCGTCGACCGTGGCGTAGAGCACCGCCGGGCAGTCCCGCGTCGGGCAGCTGGAGAAGAGGGCGTACGCCTGCTCGGCGGTGACGAACTCGACGTACGGAAGGTCGTACCCCTTGCCGACCGGGACCCGGACCTCGCGCAACTCGACCTCGGGGGCCGGGGGCGACGGCGTCGGTGCGGTCGCGGGCGGCCGGGGCGACGGGGCGGCGCGGTCCGGCGGCGGGCGACGGACGTCGCCGATCGAGCAGCCGGTCAGCAGGGGCGTGAGCAGCAGCGCGACCATTCTGCGGCCGAACCGACGAGTCATCGGCCTACCCCCCAACCGGTAGCCTGACGCCGTGCGAGTACGTGTCGAACAGACTGCCCTACCCGGGATCGGAATGCGTCACGACCTGTTGACGGAATCCGGACGCCGGCTCGGTGTGGTTTCCCACCGCAATGGCCGCCGCGACCTTGTCCTCTACGACCCCGATGATCCCGATTCCTGCCAGCACGACATACCGCTGACGGACGACGAGGCGGAGGCGCTGGCGGACATCCTGGGCGCGTCGCTGATGCTCGGCCAGCTCTCCGGGCTGCGCGAGCAGGCCGCCGGGCTGCTCACCGAGCAGATCGCCATCCCGGCCAGCTCCAAGTACGTCAACAGGCGGCTCGGCGACACGAAGGCCCGCACCCGGACCAGCGCCTCGATCGTCGCGGTGCTGCGCCAGGGCGAGGTGATCGTCTCGCCCGACCCGGCCTTCCGATTCGACGCCGGTGACGTGGTGGTCGTGGTCGGCACCCGCAAGGGGCTCGACGGCGTGACCGCCATCCTCGCCGACAGCGACCCGGACGGCTGAGGCGCGGATGCACGAGGAAACCACGATTCTGCTCATCGAGGTCGGTGCGCTGCTGTTCCTGCTCGGGCTGCTGGGGCGGCTCGGGCGGCGGATCGGCCTCTCCCCCATTCCCCTCTACCTGCTCGCCGGGCTCGTCTTCGGCCACGGCGGCGTGCTGCCGCTGACCGCCAGCGAGGAGTTCTTCGCCGTCGGGGCGGAGATCGGCGTGATCCTGCTGCTGGTCATGCTCGGCCTGGAATACTCGGCGGGCGAACTCGTCGGCAACCTGCGCTCGGCGGCGCCAGCCGGCCTGATCGACGGGGTGTTCAACGCGCTGCCCGGCGCGGCCTTCGCCTTCCTGCTCGGCTGGGACTGGGTGGCCGCGATCGTGCTGGCCGGCATCACCTGGGTCTCCTCCTCCGGCGTGATCGCCAAGGTGCTGGCCGACCTGGGCCGGCTCGGTAACCGGGAGACGCCGGTGGTGCTGTCGGTGCTGGTCATCGAGGACCTGGCGATGGCGCTCTACCTGCCGTTGCTCACCGCCGTGCTGGCCGGCACCGGCCTGCTCGGCGGCGGCATCGCGCTGGGCGTCGCCGTCGGCACCGTCATGCTGGTGCTCGTGGTGGCGATCCGGTACGGCCACCTGATCTCCTCCGCGATGTCGGCGAAGGACCCGGAGGCGCTGCTGCTCGGCGTGCTCGGGCTCACCCTGCTGGTCGCGGGCGTCGCGGCGAAGCTCCAGGTGTCGGCGGCGGTCGGCGCGTTCCTCGTCGGCATCGCCCTGTCCGGCCCGGTGGCGCACCACGCCACCGAGATGCTCTCCCCCCTGCGGGACCTGTTCGCCGCGGTGTTCTTCGTCTTCTTCGGCCTGGTCACCGACCCCCGGGACATCCCGCCCGTGCTGCTGCCGGCGCTCGCGCTGGCCGTGGTGACGATGGGGACGAAGACGCTGACCGGATACCTGGCCGCCCGGCGGGTGGGGATCAAGGAACCCGGCCGGTGGCGGGCCGGGCTGGCCCTGGTGCCGCGCGGCGAGTTCTCCATCGTCATCGCCGGGCTCGCCGTGGCCGCCGGCAGCGTCGAGCCGAAGCTGGCGGCGCTGGCCACCGCGTACGTGCTGATCACCGTGGTGACCGGGCCGATGCTGGCACGGCTGCCCGACTTCGCCTGGTTCAAGCTGTGGCTGCGGCAGCGGGCCGTCACCCAGCGCGCCGAGCCGCTGGTCACCACCGACTGAGCAGTCACTCAGTTTCCGTCCGCCGGGGCGGGGTCGGCCGTACGGTCGGCCCCGCCCCGCGTCCATCGGATGCCGAATTGTGCTGGGAGCCCCTTCCCCCTGGTCGGCGCAGCGGGTTACCGTTTCGCCCCAGCAGCAAGGGTCCGTGGGTGGCCGGTCGGTCGCCCCGGGCGCGAGCGGAAGGTTGGCCGGTGAGCGTGCAGGACTCGACGTTCCACGGCTTCGCCAACCCCGTCGACCCGTCCCCGGCGGAGTTGCGGGCGTGGGCGTACCACCCCGACTCGGTGCCGTTGACGTCGATGCCGCCGGACTGGGACCTGCTGGTCTCCGGCGACCACCTGGTGCAGACCCTCTTCGAGCTGGCCATGGACCCGGCCTGCCCGGCCCGCCGGTTCGCGCTGCACTGCCTCTACATCTACGCCGCCGACGGCATCCGGACGAACTTCCGCGCCCACCCGAAGCGCCGCTTCCGCAAGCTGGTCGAGCAGTCGGAGCGGACCGGCGACGAGATGATGCGGACGTGGGCGCACAACAGCCGCGTGCTGCTGGCCCGCCCGCACCTGTTCGTCTACCGCGACTGGTGCGAGGGCGGCCTGGTCCGCGAGAACCGCCGGATCGGCTGACGCCGGGGCCGCCTCAGGCGGCCGAGCCGCCGCGCCCCTCGCCCCGATCCCGGTCGGTGCCGTCGCCCCGGTCGGCGAACCGGCCCTCCCGGACCTTGTCGGTGAACCGCCCCTCGGTGATCTTGTCGAACTGCTGTCGGGCGGACCTGGCGACCCGGTCGAGCCGCTCCTCCGCCTGCTGCGCCACCTTCTTGGCCTGTTTCGACATGGCTCCCCCTCGCCAGCGCGGTGGGCCCGGATCGCGCGGGCCGGCCTGATTCGCAGGTTAGTGGAGCCGGCCCGGCCCGCGCCGGGGTTCCGGGAAGCGGACCGGGCCGTCGGGGCTCCGGCGGGGCGAGCGGCGGGTCAGCGGTCGCGCCGGGGACGCCAGACCACCAGGGCGGTGGAGGTGCGGTTGGTCGGCACCAGGTCGCTGCCCGGGAACCGGGCGAGGGACTCCAGCTCCACCACCCGCCGGTACGCGGCGTCCAGCTCGGCCTCCAGCCGCGCGATCCGCTGCTGGGCCTGCTCCAGCAGGCGTTCCAGCCCGATGATCCGCTTGACGCCGGCGAGGTTGACCCCCTCGTCCTGGCTGAGCCGCTGCACCTCGCGCAGCAGCACCACGTCCCGGACGCTGTAGCGACGCCCGCCACCGGCCGCCCGGCCGGCCTGCACCAGGCCGAGCCGGTCGTACTGGCGCAGGGTCTGGGGATGCATCCCCGCCATCCGCGCCGCGACCGAGATCATCAGCACCTTGGCCTCGTAGGCAGGGTCACCCGAGCCGACGTGCTCTCCCGCCATCCCCGCTCACCTCCGCACACACTCCAGCAGGCTCAACTGAACCGACGCACCCGGGCGTCGAGATGTTCCCGGGCGGCCGGCGGGGTCTGCTCGGCGAACGCCTCCAGCGCCGCCCGCGCCTCGTCGGACACCCCGGCCGGCACCACCACGTCGAGGGTGACCAGCAGGTCACCGGCCTTTCCGTCGCGGCGCACGACGCCCTTGCCCCGGGCACGCAGCACCCGGCCGCTCGGCGTGCCCGGCGGGACCCGCAGGGTCACCGTGCCGTCGAGCGTGGGCACCCGCAGGTCCGTGCCGAGCACGGCCTCCGGGAAGGTGATCGGCACGGTCAGGGTCAGGTCGTCCCCGGTGCGCCCGAACAGCTCGTCCGGCCGCACCTTGACGTGCACGTACAGGTCGCCGGCCGGGCCGCCGCGCTCGCCCGGCTCGCCGCGCCCGTTCAGCCGGATCCGCTGGCCGTCGGCCACCCCGGCGGGGAAGCGGACGTTCAGCGTGCGGGTCTTGGTGACCCCGCCGGTGCCGTGGCACTCCGGGCACTTCTCCTCGACGACCGTCCCCACGCCCTGACAGTTGCGGCACGGCTCGGAGAAGCTGAACGAACCCTGGTTGCGGTTGGTCACCCCGGCGCCGTGGCAGACCTGGCAGGTCACCGGCGAGGTGCCCGGCTTCGCCCCGCTACCGGAGCACGTGTCGCAGACCCCGGGCGCGCGCAGGGTCAGCGGGAGGGTGACCCCGCGTACCGCGTCGCCGAAGTCGAGCGCCACCTCGGTCTCGATGTCCCGGCCCTTCGCCGGGCCGCGCGGGCGGGCCGGGCCGCCGGCACCGCCGCCGCCGGAGAAGATCGAGCTGAACAGGTCCTGGAAGCCGGCCCCGCCGAAGCGCCGGTCACCGCCGCCCGCCGCGCCGCCGAACAGGTCGGACACGTCGAACGGCTGCCCGCCGGGGCCGCCCGCGCCCCGGGCGTTGCGCCGGAACTGGCCGGAGCCGAACAGCGAGCGCATCTCGTCGTACTCGCGGCGCTTGGCCTCGTCGCCGAGCACGGCGTACGCCTCGGAGACGGCCTTGAACCGCTCCTCGGCCCCGGTGTCGCCCGGGTTGTGGTCCGGGTGCGACTCCCGGGCCAGTTTCCGGTACGACTTCTTGATCTCGTCCGAGGAGGCGGACTTCTGCACGCCCAGCGTGGCGTAGTAGTCCTTCTCGATCCAGTCCTTGGTACTCACCGGTCCACCCCCTTCCACGGGACGTACCCCGGACGTCCCGCCCGCCCGGTGCGGGCGGACGGGACGACACGGGTCGGCACTACTCCGGGTCGGCGACCGCGACCATGGCCGGCCGCAGCAGCCGCTCGCCGAGCTGGTAGCCCCGGCGCATGACCTGCACGCAGGTCGGCTCGGTCACGTCGGCGGACGTCTGGTGGGCCACCGCCTCGTGCCGGGTCGGGTCGAACGGGTCGCCCTGCTCGCCGAACGCCGACAGGCCGAACTTGCCCAGCGCGGTGGTGAGCTGCTCGGCGACGGTGCCGAACGGGCCCACCAGGTCGCCGTGCTCGCGGGCGCGGTCCAGGTCGTCGAGGATCGGCAGCAGCGCGGCGAGCACCGAGCCGGTCGCCTGCTCCTGGACGAGGCTGCGGTCCCGGTCGACCCGCTTGCGGTAGTTGGCGTACTCCGCCGTCACCCGTTGCAGGTCCCGGGTCCGCTCGTCCAGCTCGGCCCGCAGCGCCTCCAGCTCGGCGCCGAGCGGTGCCGCGGCGGGCGGCGCGCCGCCCTCGACGGGCTGGGCCGGGGCGTCGACGACGGGCGGCCCGTCGACCGACGCGGCCTCGACCTCGATCTCGTCGACCACGATCTCGGCGTCCTCGACCAGGCCCTCCGCCGGGGTGTCGGCCCCGGCGTCGGCCGCGGCGGGCACCTCGGACTTGCTGATCTTGCGATTGTCACGGATGACGACCCGCGGCTGCTCACCGGCGGACTGGCCGGCGGTCGCGGAGCCACCCGGCGTCGACCCGGACTCCACCGGGTCGGCGGCTCGTGGCTTCTCCGTCATGCGGTTACCTCATCCCTTGGCCGTCGATACATGTCCGAGGCGCATCGTCACTTCTTGTCCTCGTCCACGATCTCCGCGTCGACCACGTCGTCGGCGCCGCCGGCCTTCGCGCCGCCGGTTGCGCCGGCGCCCGGGCCGGCCGCCCCCGGCTGCTCGCCCTGCTCGGCCTGCTGCGACGCGTAGAGCAGCGAGCCGGCCTGCTGGGAGACCTGCGCGAGCTTCTCGTGGGCCGCCTTGATCTTGTCGATGTCCTGGCCGCCGAGCGCGCCGCGCAGCTCGCCGAGCGCCTCGTTGAGCTGCTCCCGGTTCTCGCCCGGCAGCTTGTCGCCGCTCTCGGCGAGGAACTTCTCGGTCTGCCACTGGAGCGCCTCGGCGAGGTTGCGGGTCTCCGCCTCCTCGCGGCGACGCTTGTCGTCCTCGGCGTGCTCCTCGGCGTCGCGGCGCATCCGCTCGATGTCGTCCTTCGGCAGCGAGGAGCCGCCGGTGATCGTCATCTTCTGCTCCTTGCCGGTGCCCAGGTCCTTCGCGTGCACGTTCACGATGCCGTTGGCGTCGATGTCGAACGTGACCTCGATCTGGGGCACGCCGCGCGGCGCGGGCGGGAGGCCGGTCAGCTCGAAGGTGCCGAGCTTCTTGTTGTAGGCCGCGATCTCCCGCTCGCCCTGGAACACCTGGATCAGCACCGACGGCTGGTTGTCGTCGGCCGTGGTGAAGACCTCGGAGCGCTTGGTCGGGATGGTGGTGTTGCGCTCGATGAGCTTGGTGAAGATGCCGCCCTTGGTCTCGATGCCCAGGCTCAGCGGGGTCACGTCGAGCAGCAGGACGTCCTTGACCTCGCCCTTGAGCACGCCGGCCTGGAGGGCGGCGCCGACGGCGACGACCTCGTCGGGGTTGACGCCCTTGTTGGGCTCCTTGCCGGTGAGCTGCTTGACCAGGTCGGTGACGGCCGGCATCCGGGTGGAGCCGCCGACGAGGATGACGTGGTCGACGTCGGCGACCTTGATCCCGGCGTCCTTGACGGCCTGCTCGAACGGGCCCTTGCAGCGGTCCAGCAGGTCCTGCGTCATCCGCTGGAACTCGGCGCGGCTGAGCGTCACGTCCAGGTGCAGCGGGCCGGCGGAGCCGGCCGTGATGTACGGCAGGTTGATGTTGGTGGTGGTGGCCGCCGACAGCTCGATCTTGGCCTTCTCGGCCGCCTCGCGCAGCCGCTGGAGGGCCATCTTGTCCTGGGCCAGGTCGATGCCGTGCTCGCCCCGGAAGGTCTTCACCAGGTGGTCGATGATCCGCTGGTCCCAGTCGTCGCCGCCGAGCTGGTTGTCGCCGCTGGTCGACTTGACCTCGACGACGCCCTCGGCCAGCTCCAGCAGCGACACGTCGAAGGTGCCGCCGCCGAGGTCGAAGACCAGGACGGTCTGCTCCTTGGAGCCCTTGTCCAGCCCGTACGCCAGGGCCGCCGCGGTCGGCTCGTTCACGATCCGCAGCACGTTGAAGCCGGCGATCTCGCCGGCCTCCTTGGTGGCCTGACGCTGGCCGTCGTTGAAGTAGGCCGGGACGGTGATCACCGCGTCGGTGATCTGCTCGCCCAGGTACGCCTCGGCGTCCCGCTTGAGCTTCATCAGCGTCCGGGCCGAGATCTCCTGCGGGGTGTACTTCTTGCCGTCGATGTCGACGGTCCAGTTGGTGCCGATCTCCCGCTTGACCGACCGGATGGTCCGGTCCGGGTTCGTCACCGCCTGGCGCTTGGCGACCTCGCCGACGAGGACCTCCCCGTTGCGGGCGAACGCGACGATCGACGGGGTCGTCCGCGAGCCCTCAGCGTTCGCGATGACGGTGGGCTCACCGCCCTCGAGAACGCTGACGCAGGAGTTCGTCGTGCCGAGGTCGATACCGACCGCACGTGCCATCTTCGCTTCCTCGCTTCTTACGTTGGAGGCTTCTCGCGTCGGAGCAGGTGACGGGGGCTCTCCCGTCGCTCGCTCGCCACAAGTTGAGTGAACTTGACTCAATAGTGCCACGCGTACGGCGATCGTCAAGTCGAGTTGAGCCGACCCGACGCAACCTCGCGTTCGGGGGAGCCCGGTTGTCTTACCTTGCGTCGGTCGGGCACGCTTTAGCGGTGACGACGCACGGCGAGCCCGCCATCGATCCCGGTTCGCCCGCCGTCGCCGCCCGTACCGGCACGGGGGATGCCGGGGAGGACCCGTCCGGCCCTTCCGCGGACGGCCTGCCCGCCGCGCTCACCGCCCTGCGGGCCGCGATCGGCGCGGCCCGGTTCCCGCTCGCCCTGCCCTCGGCCGAG
Source organism: Micromonospora sp. WMMD712 (assembly GCF_029581295.1). Lineage (NCBI taxonomy): Bacteria > Bacillati > Actinomycetota > Actinomycetes > Micromonosporales > Micromonosporaceae > Micromonospora > Micromonospora sp. WMMD712. The sequence goes on along the minus strand of NZ_CP120743.1, from coordinate 4,537,622 downwards.
GCCGCCCGACAGCTCGGCGCGAGCCTCACCGCGCAGCTCGACGACTACCTCCTGCCCCGGCTCGCCCGGCTCGACGCGCCACTGCTCGTGGTCGTCGGCGGCTCCACCGGGGCCGGCAAGTCGACACTGGTCAACAGCCTCGTCCAGGCCCGGGTCAGCGCCGCCGGGGTGCTCCGGCCGACCACCCGCTCGCCGGTGCTCGTCTGCAACCCCGCCGACTCCGGCTGGTTCCGCCAGGGCGAGCTGCTGCCCGGCCTCACCCGCACCAACGAGCCGAGCGAGGACCCGGGCACCCTCCAGCTCGTCACCGCCCCGGCGCTCCCCGCCGGGCTGGCCTTCCTCGACGCCCCCGACATCGACTCCGTGGTCGACGCCAACCGCGCGCTCGCCGGCCAGCTCCTCGCCGCCGCCGACCTCTGGCTCTTCGTCACCACCGCCGCCCGCTACGCCGACGCGGTGCCCTGGGAGCTGCTGCACACGGCCCGGGCCCGGGGGGTGGTGATCGCCATGGTGCTCGACCGGGTGCCGGCGGAGGCCACCGACGAGGTCGCCGCCCACCTGGCCGAGATGCTCGCCGAACAGGGCCTCGGCGCGGCGCCCCTGTTCGTCCTCCCGGAGACCTGGGTCGACGGCCAGGGCCTGCTGCCCGACAAGGTCACCGACCCGCTGGGCGGCTGGTTCTCCCGGCTCGCCGCCGACGCCGAGGCACGCGCCGCCGTCGTCCGGCAGACCCTCGACGGCGCGCTCGCCGCGCTCGTCCCGGCCGTCGTGGGCCTGGCCGACGCCGCCGACGAGCAGGGGGACGCCGCCGACGCCCTCGACGACCGGGTCACCGCCGCCTACCAGGGGGCCGAGCGCACCGTGGAGCAGGGGCTGCGCGACGGCCGGCTGCTGCGCGGCGAGGTGCTCGCCCGGTGGCAGGAGTTCGTCGGCACCGGCGAGTTCTTCCGCACCCTGGAGGCCCGGATCGGCCGGCTGCGCGACCGGCTCCTGGCGGCGGTGACCGGCCGGCCCGCCCCCGCCACCGAGCTGCGCGACGCCATCGAGTCGCAGCTCGTCACCCTGCTGCGCGGGGTCGCCGCCGAGGCGGCCGAGAACACCTACACCGGGTGGCGGGCGCACCCCGCCGGGGCGGCCCTGCTCGAACCGCCGCTGGCCCATCCGGGCGCCGACTTCCCCGACCGCGCCGAACGGCTGGTCCGCGACTGGCAACGCGGGGTGCTGGAGCTGGTCCGGTCCGAGGGCGCCGACCGGCGGTTCGTCGCCCGCACCGCCGCGTACGCGGTCAACGCCACCGGGCTCGCCGTGATGATCGCCGTGTTCGCCTCGACCGCGTTCATCCCGACCGGGCTGGAGGTCGCCACGGGGGCCGGCACGACGGTCGCCGGGCAGGCCGTGCTCCAGGCGATCTTCGGCGACCAGGCCGTGCGTACGCTGGCCGCGAAGGCCCGGGGCGACCTGCTGGCGCGGGTCCGCGAGCTGCTCGACGCCGAGGCCACCCGGTTCCTGTCCCGCACGGCGACGGCCCGGCCGGCGGCGGACGCGGGGGACGCCCTGCGGGCGGCGGCCGAGCGGGTGGAGCAGGCCCGGCACCGCAGCGGCCTCGCGGCGGCCGGCGCGGCCGCCCTGCCCCCGGCCCTGGCCCCGGAGGGTGGGGCGCGGTGAGCCCGAACATCGTCGGCCGCGTACGCGAGGCGCTGCGCGGCGGCCAGCGGGTCGACCCGGACGCGCTGATCGCCCGCCTCGCCGCCGTCCGGCGGTTCCTCGAAGCGGCCGACGGCCAGCTTCCCGACACCCAGCTCGTGCCCGCGCACACCCTCGTCGAGCGCGCCGGCACCCGACTCTCGCTCTCCCGCGACCACACCGTCGTCGCCCTCGCCGGCGCCACCGGCAGCGGCAAGTCGAGCCTGTTCAACGCGCTCGCCCGGTTCGAGTTGTCCCCCGTCGGGGTACGCCGCCCCACCACCGGCGTGGCCCACGCCTGCGTCTGGGGCCCGCTCGACGGCGCGACCCGGCTGCTCGACTGGACCGGCGTGCTGCCCCGGCACCGGTTCGTCCGGGAGAGCGCGCTCGACGGCGACGACGAGTCGGCCCTGCACGGGCTGGTCCTGCTCGACCTGCCCGACTTCGACTCGGTGCAGCGGTCGCACCGGCTGGAGGTCGACCGGCTGCTCGGCCTGGTCGACCTGGTGATCTGGGTCGTCGACCCGCAGAAGTACGCCGACCGGGTCGTCCACTCCAGCTACCTGCGCGAGTTCCACCGGCACCGGGACGTGACGCTGGTCGTGCTGAACCAGGCCGACCGGCTGCCCCCGGCCGAGCTGCCCCGCGTCCTGGCCGACCTGCGCCGGCTGCTCGACGCCGACGGCCTGGACGGGGTGCCGCTGCTGGCCACCACCGCCGTCGACCCGGGCGGGATCACCGAGCTGCGGGCCACGCTGGAACGCACGGTCGCCGAGCGGCAGGCCGCCCTGCTCCGCCTCGCCGGCGACGTGGACACGGTCGTCGCCGGGCTGGCGGAGCTGGTCGCCGCCGAGCCCCCGGCCGACGTGCCGGACGCCGGGCCCGCCTCCGGGCTGAACCGGGCGCTGGCCGGGGCGGCCGGGGTGCCGGCGGTGGCCGAGGCGGTCGAGGGCGCCTACCGGCACCGGGCCGCCGCGAGCACCGGCTGGCCGCTGGTGCGCGGCTGGCGGCGGCTGCGCCCCGACCCGCTGCGCCGGCTGCACCTGCCCGGCCCGACCGGCGGCGGCGACGCCGGCGACCCGGCGGAGAGCCTGGTCGCCGCGACCTCCGTACCCGATCCGACCGCCGCACAGCGCTCGGCGCTGGGCCTGGCCGTGCGGGCGGTGGCCGACCGCGCCGGGGCCGACCTGCCCGACGCGTGGGCGACCGCCGTGACCACCGCCGCCCGGTCCCGGCTCGGCGACCTGCCGGACGCCCTGGACCGCGCGGTGGCGCAGACCGACCTCGGGCTGGACCGGCGGCCCGCCTGGTGGCGGATCGTCGGCGGGGTGCAGTGGCTGGTCACCCTCGCGGCCGTGGCCGGCCTCGGCTGGCTCGCGCTCGGCTACGCGCTGCGCGCCCTCGGCCTGCCCGCCCTGGACAATCCCCGCGTCGGCGAGGTGCCGCTGCCCACCGTGCTGCTGCTCGGCGGCCTGCTCGCCGGGCTGCTGGTGGCAGCCTCGACCAGGCCCGTGGTGCGGTGGGCGGCCCGCCGGGCGCGCGGCCGGGCCGAGAAGCGGCTCGCCCTCGCCGTCGGCGCGGTCGGGCAGGAGCACGTGGTGGAGCCGGTGCGGGCGGTGCTGGCCCGTCACGGGCAGGCGTGGCAGGCGTTGCACGACGCCGCCGGCCGCTGACGACCGGCGTCTTTCTTCGCTGTTCGGGGACCGTCGGCGGGCGTAGGGTCGACGCATGGCCACGCCTCAGACCCCCTACGACGCGGTGCTGCACGCCGCACGCGACGTGACCAGGCTCGACACCGCCCTCGATGCCGAGATGCTCGGCGCGGCGCTGCTCGGCAGCGTCTACTCGGTCGCGGAGACCGACCGGGAAACGGCCGTCCGGGAGTTCGTCACGGGCTTCCTCGCCGCCACCTCCCGCCGCCGCACGGCCGCGGCGAGGACCATCCGCTCCGTCTTCGCCGCCCTGGTGCCCGACGCCGAGGGCGCGGCGAAGGTCAACCCCGGCACCCAGGCCCCGGCCTGGGCCGCGCACCTCGGGCGGGTGCGCCTCACCGGCACCTGGAGCTACGGCGACGTGTACGGCGACCAGACCTCCTACCTCGCCACGTTCGCCTACGACGACGCTGCCGGCGGCCCCGAGCACGCGCTGGTGGCCCTGGTCGACCACAACATCGGCATCACCAAGGACGTCTTCGTGGGCGGCCCTGCGGGGCGCATCGTCGAGCAGGTCCGGGAGATGGTCGACGGCGACGAGCTGACGTGGTTCCGGGAGGAGGACCCGGCCCGGATGCACGGCGAGGTCGGCCGGCACCTGGCCGTCACCGACGACCTGGGCGAGCTGCCCGCCGAGGGGTCCCTCGCCACCGACCGGGCGCTTGCCGGTGCCCGGCTGGCGTTGCTGCCCCCGCCGGCCCCCGGGTCCACCCGGGACGCCGAGCCCCTCTCCGGCGACCAGCGCACGGAGCTGGTCCGGGCGTTCCTCGCCTCGCCCGAGGCCGCCCGCTACGACCTCGACCCGTCCGACGACGCGGGGTTGGCCTCGCTGCACTTCTGCCTCAGCCTGCTGCTCGACCACGCGGCGAGCTTCCCCGACGCCGACGCGCTGCGCTGGAGCCCCACGGTCGCCGAGCTGTTCCTGCTCGACTGGGTCCACCGGCGGGCCGTGCTCGACATGGACGACGCCGCGATGCTGCCCCGGGTGCTGCGCGGCTGGGCGGCGTACGCGGCCCGGCGCAAGGGGCTGCCGCAGGCGGCGGCGGAGCGCACCGACACGGCGGTCGAGGAGATGATCCCCGAGTTCGCCCGGCTCTACTCCACCGGTGAGCGCCGCAGCCCCGCCACGGCGGCGGTCGCTCAGCTGATGGCCGACGGGGTGGACCCGGACGACCCGGCCGCCCTCGACGCCTGGATCGAGGCGAACCGGCACCGGCTCGCCGACGACGGGGCCTGACCCGACGCGGCCCGGGCCCGACGGGGCCTGACCCGACGCGGCGCGGCCCCGGTCGCAGCGCCCTGGCCGGGCCCGGCCCCGGTCGGGGGCCCGGCCGGGGCCGCGCGGGGGTGGTCAGGCCAGCGCGCCGTAGACGGCTCCGGCCACCAGCCCGCCGACGGTCCCGCCCACCAGGACCTGCGGCAGGGTGTGGGCCCGCAGCCGCACCCGCGACCAGCCGGCCAGCACCGGCACCGGTGCGGCGGCCACCAGCGGGGGGCCGAAGGTGAGCACCAGCACCACCACCGCGCCGGCGGCCACCGCCGTGTGGATCGACATCTTCCACCGGTGGCTGACGGTCACCGCCACCACGAGCCCCACGACGCCGGCCGCCACCAGCGCCAGCAGCGGGCGGGGCGCGCCGAACGCGGCCAGCAGGACCCAGCCGGCCGCCGCCGAGGCGAGCCCGAACAGCAGCGGCGTCCGGCGCTGTTCGCGTACGCCGACGTGGTGGTCGGTGAGCCGCCCACGACGTACCCCGCCGACGATGTACGCGAACGGGATCCCGCTGGCGAAGACGGTGGCGAGCAGCCCCCAGGCCAGCCCGTGCGCGCCGCCGTCGCCGCCGAACCAGCCAACCAGCATGGTCAGCGTGGTCACCAGGACGGCGGGCGCGGTCAGCTCGGTGACCAGGCGGGCGACGCGCAGCCCCGGGCCGGGCGTGACGTGGCGGCGCTCCTGTCCCGCCGGGGGGCGATCCGGTCCGCTCAGCCCTGTCGCTCCCCGGTGGCGGTGGGCCGGGGCGGGACCGCCGGAGCCTGCGGAGCCGGGCTGGGGCGGCGGCCGGGCGCGGCGGCCGTCGGGCGACGCTGCGGGGGCGGGCCGGGCACCGCCCTGAGCGCGGCCGGGGCAGGTCCGCCACCCGTCGTCGGCCCGGGGTCCGGGGCGGGTTCCCCGGTCGCCGTCGGGCCGGGGCCGGCCGTCGGGCCGGGGCCGGCCGTCGGGCCGGGGCCGGCCGTCGGGTCCGCGCTCGCGGTCGGCTCGGTGCCCGAGGACGGTTCCGGCACCTGGGCCGAGGCGGAGAGGGTCGCCGTCGGCCCGGTCGGCGGGGTCGGTTCCCCGCTCGGGGCCGGCGCCGGGGAGGGGCGCGGCGTCGGGGTGGGGCTGGGGGTGACCGTCGGCGGCGGGGGCAGGGTCGGCACCCGCAGCGGCGGCGGGCGGTGGACCACCTCGGGGTCCGACCGGTCGGGAGCGGCCGGCACGATCGGCGCGGGCGCGGGCGGCGGGAGACCCGGGCCCGGCAGCCCGGTCTGCGGCGTCGCCACCGGGCCCTTCGGGGTGGCGGGGGCGACCGCGGGTGGACCGGTCGCCGGCACGATCACCGGCCCGACCGAGCGCGTGGGGATGAACGGGGTGCTGCTGTCGGGGAGGGCGGTGCTGCCCACCGTGGCCGACCCGGTGCTGATGGCGGCGAGGATCGGCATCGAGGCGGTGCCGGCGAGCAGGGCGACGGTGAAGAGGTATCCGCGCCCGGGGCCGCCGGAGCCGGGGGCGCGGTGGACTCCCACGACCCGACGGTAGCCGCCCCCGGCCGCACGGTGCCGGCCGAGCAGCGGCACGGTGGGACCCTCGCCTGGCTGGGACACGCGCACTCCTCGTCCGTCGTCGGTCATCGATGCAGGCCGGTGAACCACCAAGGGTCGAAACGGGCATAAACCCATGAAACACCCACCGACTCCATCAGCTTGACTCAGTGACGGCCAGTTCACCAGGAGCCACCGCGTGTCGACACACAAATTGTCCGGCCCGCCCCGGCGACTCACGGTCCTCGCCGGACAGAGGGCCCCACCAGCCACAAACCCGACAGCCCCCGGAATCCGGGGCGGGCGTACTGTGGGCGCGCTCACCTCCTCTGCCATGATTTGTGGCACGACGGCAACGCAGCCGCGACCTCCGCGCACCCTGCGGCAGGCGCGGTACGACGCCGGCGCTCCCGAACCGGGTTCGCACGGAATCCGGCTCACGCCGCGCGGCAACCCTCACCGGGGCTAGGCGCGGCCGCCAGGAACCAGCCCGGCACCAGCCGGGCGGGTGCACGCACTGCGCGGAGCGGGTCACCCCCGGTGCCGGCGCAGACCACGACAGGGAGAGACGGATGGCAAAGGGCGACCCCGGGGTCACCACCACCCGCGGCCGGCGAGCCGCACCCCGTGCCAAGCGAACGGCCGCGACGGCTGGCGGCGACCCGGAACTCGTGCAGCTGCTCACGCCCGCCGGCGAGCGCATCGAGAGCGCGTTCGGGCCGGACGGCACGGAGTACCGCGCCGACTTCACCGACGAGGAGTACCGCGGGCTCTACCGCGACCTCGTGCTGGTCCGCAAGCTCGACGCCGAGGCCACCGCCCTGCAACGGCAGGGCGAGCTGGGGCTGTGGGCCAGCCTGCTCGGCCAGGAGGCGGCGCAGGTCGGCTCCGGGCGGGCGCTGCGCCGGCAGGACATGGCCTTCCCGACCTACCGCGAGCACGGCGTGCTCTATTGCCGGGGCATCGACCCGATCATGCCGCTCGGCCTGTTCCGGGGCGTCGACCAGGGCGGCTGGGACCCGAACGAGTTCAAGTTCAACATGTACACGATCGTGATCGGGGCGCAGACCCTCCACGCGACCGGGTACGCGATGGGCGTCCACATGGACGGCAAGACCGGCGGCGACGACGGCGAGGCGGTGATCGCCTACTTCGGCGACGGCGCGACCAGCCAGGGCGACGTGAACGAGGCGTTCGTCTGGGCCAGCGTCTTCAACGCCCCGCTGGTGTTCTTCTGCCAGAACAACCAGTACGCCATCTCCGAGCCCCTGGAGCGGCAGACCCGCGTCCCGCTCTACCAGCGGGCGCGCGGCTTCGGCTTCCCCGGCGTACGGGTGGACGGCAACGACGTCCTCGCCTCGTACGCGGTGACCCGGCACGCGCTGGACAACGCGCGGCACGGCCAGGGCCCGAGCCTGATCGAGGCGTACACCTACCGGATGGGGGCGCACACCACCTCCGACGATCCGACCCGCTACCGGATCGCCAGCGAGGTCGAGGCCTGGCAGGCCAAGGACCCGATCGCCCGGATGAAGACGTTCCTGGAGAAGCAGAAGATCGCCGACGGGGCGTTCTTCGCCGAGGTCGACGAGCAGGCCCGCGCCGAGTCGGTGCACCTGCGCGAGCGGGTGCTCGCCATGCCCGACCCCGAGCCGGTGACGATGTTCGACCACGTCTACCCGCACGGGTCCCCGGAGCTCGACGAGCAGCGGGCGCAGTTCAGCCGCTACCTGGAGTCGTTCGAAGGGAGCGCCCACTGATGGCCACGGAGACGCTCACCCTCGGCAAGGCCCTCAACGCCGGCCTGCGCCGGGCCCTGGAGCACGACCAGAAGGTCGTCATCATGGGCGAGGACGTCGGCAAGCTCGGCGGCGTGTTCCGGATCACCGACGGCCTCCAGAAGGACTTCGGCGACCAGCGGGTGATCGACACCCCGCTCGCCGAGTCCGGCATCATCGGCACCGCGGTCGGCCTGGCCATCCGCGGCTTCCGCCCGGTCTGCGAGATCCAGTTCGACGGCTTCGTCTACCCCGCGTACGACCAGATCGTGTCGCAGGTGGCGAAGATGCACTACCGCTCGCAGGGCAAGGTCCGCATCCCGATGGTCATCCGGATCCCGTACGGGGGCGGCATCGGCGCGGTCGAGCACCACTCGGAGTCGCCGGAGGCGTACTTCGCGCACACCGCCGGTCTGAAGGTCGTGACCTGCGCCAACCCCCAAGACGCCTACTGGATGATCCAGCAGGCGGTCGCCTCGGACGACCCGATCGTCTTCCTGGAGCCGAAGCGGCGCTACTGGGAGAAGGGCCCGGTCGACCTGGAGGCCCCGCTGTCGGCGGCGTACCCGCTGCACTCGGCCCGGGTGGCGCGGGCCGGGACGGACGCCACCGTCCTGGCGTACGGGCCGATGGTGCGGACCTGCCTGGACGCGGCGGCCGCCGCGGCCGAGGACGGCCGGGAGCTGGAGGTCGTCGACCTGCGCACGCTCTCCCCGCTGGACCTGACCGCCGTCTACGAGTCGGTGCGGCGCACCGGCCGGTGCGTGGTGGTGCACGAGGCCCCGGGCAACCTGGGCCTGGGCGCGGAGATCGCCGCCCGGGTCACCGAGGAGTGCTTCTACTCGCTGGAGGCCCCGGTGTTGCGGGTGACCGGCTTCGACACCCCCTACCCGGCGTCCCGGGTGGAGGAGGAATACCTTCCGGACCTCGACCGGGTGCTCGACGCCGTCGACCGCGCCTTCGGGTGGTGAGCGGGGTGTCGCGGATCAAGGAGTTCAACCTGCCCGACCTGGGCGAGGGGCTGACCGAGGGCGAGATCCTCGCCTGGCTGGTCAAAGAGGGCGACACGATCGAGCTGAACCAGCCGATCGTGGAGGTGGAGACGGCGAAGGCGGCCGTCGAGATCCCCGCCAAGTGGGCCGGCCAGGTGCGGTCGATCTTCCACCCGGAGGGGAGCACGGTCGAGGTCGGCACGCCGATCATCGCGATCGACACCGACCCGGGCGCGGGCCCGGTCGAGGCGTCGACGACGGGCGCGCCGGCCGCCGACCTGCCGACCCCGTCGGCGGCGTCCCTGGCCGCCGTCGAGATCGCGCCCGCGGAGGGCATGGTCGAGCCGGGGCTGATCGGCGGCGTGGCGCCGGGCGGGCGCACCGCCGTGCTGGTCGGCTACGGCCCGCGCAACGCGCCGGCCAAGCGCCGCCCGCGCAAGGGCACGCCGCCGGAGCGGCCCGCCACCGCTCCGGCCGCGTCCGCCCCGGCGGCGGCTCCTGTCACTGCGGCGGCCCCGGTCGCTGCGGCGCCGGCACCCGTCGCACCGGCACCGGCGACCGTGAACGGCAACGGGCGACCCGGCGGGCTGGTGCTGGCCAAGCCGCCGGTGCGCAAGCTCGCCAAGGATCTCGGCGTCGACCTCGGCGCGCTGACCGGGTCGGGGCCGCTGGGCTCGATCACCCGGGAGGACGTACAGCGGGCGGCGAGCGGCACCGCGACGGCGGCCGGGCCGCCGACGGTCGCGGCGCCGGCCGCGTCGGCCGCGTCGTTCGGCGCGGACCGCGAGCGGCGCATCCCCGTCAAGGGGGTACGCCGGCTCACCGCCGAGAACATGTCCCGCTCGGCCTTCACCGCGCCGCACGTGACGGAGTTCCTGACCGTCGACGTGACCCGGGCGATGAAGGCCCTGGACCGGCTTCGCGGCCGGCGGGAGTGGCGCGACGTGCGGGTCTCGCCGCTGCTGCTGGTCGCCAAGGCGGTGCTGCTGGCGGTGCGGCGGCACCCGATGGTCAACTCGACGTGGGCCGGCGACGAGATCGTCGTCAAGGAGTACGTCAACCTGGGCATCGCGGCGGCCACGGAGCGCGGCCTGATCGTGCCGAACGTCAAGGACGCCGGCCGGCTCACGCTGCGTGAGCTGGCGGACGCGCTGACCGACCTGGTGCAGACGGCGAAGGCCGGGCGGACGTCGCCGGCCGACATGTCCGGCGGCACCCTGACGATCACCAACGTCGGGGTGTTCGGGGTGGACACCGGCACGCCGATCCTGCCCCCGGGCGAGTCGGCGATCCTGGCCTTCGGCGCGGTCCGCGAGATGCCCTGGGTGCACAAGGGCAAGGTCCGCCCACGCCAGGTGACCACGCTGGGGCTCTCCTTCGACCACCGGATCATCGACGGCGAACTCGGCTCGAAGTTCCTCCGCGACATCGGGGACTTCCTGACCGACCCGGAGGCGGCGCTGCTCGCCTGGACCTGACGGATCACGACACCGCAGCCACGGCCGGTGTGCCACGGGTGAACGCCCGGCACACCGGCCGTGGCCGTTGGAAGAAGAAAGCGCCGCCACATCACCCCGTTGACCTACGATCCTTAGGCAGGTGTCTCAGCTCACCTACTAATCGTTGGAAGTTCCGGGCTGGATGCGGTTCAATTGAGTCATCAAGGGGTCGACAACCGAATAGCCAGGAGGAGAACCCAGATGAGCATGATCGAGCGAATCCGCAACCGCCGCGACGCCAACCGCCGGGCCCGTGCCATCGAGCACGCGCTGCGGTCCGCCAACTCGCCCGCGGTCCGCGAGGAGCTTCTCGCCATCGCCCAGCGTCACATGAGCTGACGCCCCACACTTTTCTCACCCTCCTCCAGTTCGACGACCCGCCCGGTTCGCCCGGGCGGGTCGTCGGCGTTTCGGGCCTATTGACACCGGGATTCCGCCTCGCCGCACCGCCCGGTACGGTGGGGCTCGGTCGTCAACCGCCCGCCCGGACCCCGTCGCGCCGATAGAAGCTGCTCGACACCGTCCGGCGACGCGGAGTGACGGCCGGTGCTCCCCGGAGGCCGCGGGCGGCCACCGGATACGGTGCGGGGAGTCCCCACGGCCGGCACCGCCGGCCACACCGGCACCCACGCCGACGCACCGTCGGCATCGGCGGCCGACATGTGATGGAGGAGGCGCACCGATGACGTCCGAGGGCCCGCACCACCCCGGCCAGGAGCCGGACGAGGTGTCGCCGGGCACCGGCGCACCGGCGCCGTACGGCGTCGCCAACCCGGACCTGGGCTGGGCGCCCCCGCCCCCCACGGCCCGGCCGAACCCGCCCGCCCCCGCCTGGGCTACCCAGAACGACCAGCCGCCGACCGCCGCTTGGGGCGCGCCCCCGCAGGGCGAGCAGCCGCCGACCGCCGCCTGGGGCGCGCCTCCCCACGGCGAGCAACCGCCGCCGGCTGCCTGGGGTGCCGGGCCGCAGGGCGACCAGCCGGCCACTCCCCACTGGGGCGCGGCACCGGGCGACCAACCGCCGACCGCCGCTTGGGGCACGCCCCCGCAGGGCGAGCAGCCACCGACCGCCGCCTGGGGTGCCGCCCAGGTGCCGGCGCAGCAGCCGGAGCCGAACCGCCCGGCCGCCTGGGGGCCGCCGGCCGCCGCGACGCAGCCCTCCTGGGAGCAGAACGAGCAGTCCGGCCCAGGCTGGCAGCAGAACGAGCAGGCACCGGGCTGGCAGCAGAACGAGCCGGCCAGCCCCGGCCGGGCCGCCGTGAGCGCGCCGAACGGCGAGCCGGCCCAGCCGGCCTGGGCCACGCAGCCCGAGCAGTCGGCCCCGGCCTGGGCGGGCGCGGCCGAGCAGCCGCCGGCCCCGTGGGGCCAGGCCGAGTCCGGTGCCCGGGGCGCCGCCCGCGTGCCCGGCCAGGCGACCCCGCCCCCGGACTGGGCCGCCGCGCAGGACGACCCCGCCCGCTCCGGCGGCTGGAACGGCGGCCAACAGGCCGACGGCCCCGCCAGCGGAGAAGGCTGGAACACCACGCCGCAGCAGGCCGACGACCCCGCCCGCTCCGGTGGCTGGCCACGGGCCGAGCAACCCGACGCCCCCGGCCAGGCGGGCCAGGCCACCCCGTCCGGGCAGCCCGGATTCGGCGGCCCGGCCGCGCAACCCACGTTCGACGGCGCGTCCGGGCAGCCCGGATTCGGCGGGCCGGTCGAGCAGCAGCCGCCGGCCCCGTGGGGCCAGGCCGAGTCCGGCGCCCGGGGAGCCGCCCGCGTGCCCGGCCAGGCGACCCCGCCCCCGGACTGGGCCGCCGCGCAGGACGACCCCGCCCGCTCCGGTGGGTGGGCGGCCACGGCGGTCCACGCCGACGATCAGCCGCAGCCGAACGCCTGGCCCGCCGCAGCCGACGAGTCGGGACAGCCCGGCGCGTGGGGCGCGGCAGCGGTGCCGCAGCGGCAGGACGACCGGCCGGAGGTTCCCGACTGGGCGGCGGCCGAGCCGACCTCCGTCCCACCGGCGCGGGCCACCGCCACCGTCGGCACGGACGGGCCACCCGCCTGGGCGACGCCCGGCGAGAGCCCGCAGCGGCCCGGTGCCGACCGGGCCGACCGGCCGGTCATGCCGGATGTCGAGCCGTGGGCACCGGGCGAGGCGTGGGGGCGTACCGAGGCGGAGACCGCCGCGCCGCCGCAGCAGGCCGGCAACGGCTGGGAGCCCGAGCGGTCCGAGGACCGTCCGCTCTACCAGCCCGCCCCCGGGCCGGGGATCTCACCGGCCAACGCCGTGCCGCTGCCGCCGCAGGAGCAGCGCGTGCCCGGTGCCAGCCTGGCCGCCCTGCCGCCGGCCGACTACGCCCCGCCGGCCCAGTTCCCACCGGCGATCGAACCTCCGGCGGCCGGCGATCCGTCGGGTCGGGAGGGCGCCCCGCCGCCGTACGCGCCCGACTCGGGTGCCGGCTGGGGCCGCGCCGAGGAGCCGCACCCGCAGGGCACCCCGTTCGTGCCCGCCCCCCGGGTCTCGCCCGAGTCCGGGGCGGCCGCCCGGGCCGCCGTACCCCCGGCGGAGGCCGGGGAGATCGGAGCCGGCGCGGTGGGCAGCGTCTCGGCGAGCGCCTCCGTGCCCATGGCCAGCCGGGTGGTGCCCCCCACCGACCAGGCGCTGCACCCCGGCGGCGCGCCCGCGCCGCAGCCCCGGGTGTACGGCCGGCCGGCCCGCCCGGAGCCGGCCGACGAGCCGGAGCCGGCCGACGAGAGCCCGTTCCGCCCCGAGCACAACCCGCCACCGTCGCGGTTCGACGAGCCGGGCCCGCAGGGTCGCTTCGACGATGCCCCGGGCCGGTTCGACGAGCCGGGCCGGTTCGACGATGCCCCGGGGCGCTTCGAGGAGCCGGGTCGGTTCGACGAGCCGGGCCCGCAACGGCGCTCCCCCGAACACGACCACCCGGGCGGCTTCGACGGGCGCGACCAGCACCGCGGGTTCGACGATGTCGGTCCGCCGCAGCGCTTCGACGACCGGGGGCCACAGGCGGGGCAGCGCTTCGACGCCCCGGACCGGCAGGCCGGCCAGCCCCACGGCTTCGGCGACGGCCCGGCGGCCGGGGTGGCCGGCGCGGCGGCCCCGCCGACCTTCCCGCCCGGGGTGCCGTCCTTCGTGGACCCGCCGGCCAGCAACCGGCCCGTCAACGGCGTCCGCCCCCACGAGGGCGACCGACCGGGCGACCAGTTCGGCGGCCCGATGGGTGGGGCCACCGCCGGGCAGGGCACGATGCCCGGCCACGGTCCCGCCCCGTACGGCGAGCCGACCCAGGTCGGTTTCCCGGCGCAGGGGGCGCAGTCCGGCCCCGCCTGGGGCCAGGAGCCCGAGGAGCAGGGCCGGTTCGACGCGTTCAAGCCGGAGGCGGACGCGCCGAAGGCCGAGGCTCCGCCACCGAAGGTCCGCAACGGCCGGGTGCTGGCGGCTGTGCTGGTGGCCGCCGTGCTGATCCTCGCGGTGCCGCTGGGGCTGCTCATGCTGCTCGGCAAGGTGGGCGGCGACAACACGAAGGCGTTCGACCCGGCCGTCGGCTCCTGCGTCAAGCAGTCGGGCGGCAACGCCACGGCGGCCACCTGCGGCGAGGCCGGATCGTTCACGATCGTGTCCAAGGTCGAGGCCAAGGAGAAGTGCGCCGACCCGGCCCAGCCGCACGTCGTCCTCCGTGGCGACGTGCCGAAGAAGGTGCTCTGCCTCAAGCCGGCCGCCAAGTAGCGACCCCCGGGGGCGGGGCCACGGACCGTCGTGGCCCCGCCCCCGTCGTACGCCCGGGGGTGTGACCGGGCCGCGCGGGGTGCCGGCCGGTCGGGGCCTCGCGGTCGGGCAGACTGGGGGCATGAGCGCACGAGTACGGGCTCCCGAGCTGCGCGGACGGGGCTGGCTGAACACCGGCGGGCGGGACCTGAAGCTGGCCGACCTGCGCGGCAAGATCACCATTGCCGACTTCTGGACATCCTTGCCGGTCTAACGATCTCGGCCCTACGCTCGCCGCATGACCCGCCCCCACGAACCACTAGACCCCTCACGCTGCTGCGCCCTCTACCTGCGACGGTCGCACCGCCACGCCGAAGGCGACGCCCGTAACGGCCGGTCGCTAGCCGAACAGGAATCCGAGTTACGCGACCTCGCGGCCCGCCTCGGCCTCATCGTCGTATACGTCTTCATCGAACGCGAGGGAACCGGCGCGTCCCGGTTCTCACTGAAGGCCCGCCCCGAGTGGACGAAGGGCCTAGAGTGCCTGCGCGTCGGTGATCGCTTCCGGACCCTCCTTGCGTGGTCGCTGGACCGCGCCGACCGCCGAGGCGCGGTCGAGATCGGCAAACTGCTGGACGAGCACGCCGACGGCTCTCGGCGGATCGTCGGCGCGGACGGCACCGACACAGGCGACCCACGCCGCCGGCTGGAACTCATCATCCGCGCCGAAATCGCCTGTGAGGAGGTCGAGAACCTATCGCGCCGGGTCAGCCGCGCGAAGAAGTTCCGCCGCGCCGAGGGTCGCTGGCTGGGCGGCCCCGCCCCGTTCGGTCTGCGCGTCGCGGACGGCCAACTCGCCCGCGATCCCGACTCCTACCCGGTCGCCCGGCGCATCGCTGACGAACTGCTCGCCGGGCGGACGATCTGGCAGACCGTAAAGGGCCTCAACGACAACGGCGTGCCCTCGCCGCGCGGAAAGTCCTGGGGCATTGGCACCGTATCCAGCATGGTCCGCTCGCCCGGCTGGGCGGGCCTTCAGAGCATCCGCGAGCGCTCGGCCTCGGGCCGCTGGGCGACGATCGCCGAGCCGTTTCGCGACGAGCACGGCCAGACCGTCAGCGTCGGCGAAGGCGTCATCACCCCGGGCGAGCGTGCCCGCATTCTGAACGCCCTCGATGGTCGCTCGGCAACCCTCGCCGAGGGCGGGCGGTTCGTCCGGCGCGGCGACCGGCGCTCGGCCGCGCTGCTGGCCGACATCCTGCGCTGCGCCGAGTGCGACGGCCGGACGGCACAGAGCGGGGCGGTCGGTAAGAAGGTCTATCGCTGCGGTCGGTACGGCAACGGCCGAGACTGCGCCGGGTTCACCGCCCCTACCGCCGAGACCGAGGACGCCGTGTCGCTCGCCTTCCTTGGCCGCCTCGCCGCTCTGGAGCCTGGCGACCCGTTGCTAGAGGCCGTCGCCGATGCATGGGTCGCCCGCGTCGCCCCCGACGACATCGCCGCCCGTAATGCCGCTCAGGACGCCCTAGACGCCGCCCGCGCCGACCTCGCCCGCGTGCGCCGCCTCGCCGCCTCGGGGGCGTTCACTGAGGAGGACGCGGCCGAGGTCATGCCCGAGCTGCGCGCGAAGGTCAAGGCCGCCGAGGACACCTTAGCCCTTATCCCGATCTCCGAGGCCGATATTTCGCCCCTCCTCGACCTGGCGCAGAGCGTGCCCGCGTTCTTCGATCTGCCCGAGCTCGAGCGCCGGGGACTCCTCAGCCTCGCCATTGCCAAGGTCACCGCTACCCGCGCGGGCACCCGCGGCGTACGGTTCAAGCCCGCCGAGCGACTGGTGATCACCTGGGCGGACGGTACGACCTCGCGGCCCGCCGCCTGAGACCTCACCACGCATCAACAGCCAAAAGGCAGGCCCCAGCCGAGCGATTCCGCCGCTGACCAGGGCCCTAACGGAACATCAAAGGTTCCGCTAATGCTCAACACTATCCACCCCCTCGCCTACGTCGCCGCCCCCGCGCGCTCTATCGCCGCGCTCGCTGCCGCCCTGCTGGGCCTCGGCTTCGAGGTCGCCACCGCGACGCCGTTCGGCTCTGGTAGACGACCTCCTCGCGGCGGTCGCCGCCGATTAGGACACTGTCGAGCGCGCCGCTCTGGTCGTCACGCTGCCCGGCGCTGACGACCTCTGGGAACCCGCCTACGCCGCCGAGTACGGCGTCCCGGTCGTCACTCTCGCGGACGCTCTCGGGTCCGCCTGACGCGCGGGCGGGTGCGGGGCGTCTCCCGGCGAGACGCCCGGCACCGCCCGAGCTACCCGCCCGACGTACGCCCGCCACACGCCCAGCTCTGCTCGGCGCCCGCCCGGGTCACGCCCGGCGGACAAGGCGAAGGGCGCCCATCCCTACGCCGGCGGCGGGCGCTCTTCGGGCGTCCGCGACCGCACCGCCCGGCGCTACCTGCCTGCCGACGAGGCGCCGCCAGGGTGCGACGGTGCCCGCGTTGGCGGACGCCTGGCCGCTGCCCCTGGGGTCGGCCCTTGGGCTGGGTCCCGCAGCCCGCGGGGCGGTCATCGGGCCGCCAGCGCAACGACAAGGCCCGTCACCGCCGCGAGAAGGGCGCTCAGGCTCGAGAGGAAGCCCGGGGCAGTCCGCAGGTATTCGAGGATCAGGCCGTGCCGGTCGCGCGGCGCGCTGCCTGTCTGCTCTTCGGTCGTCACGCTGTCGAAGGTAGGACGCTTCGGGGTTAGTGTCCCGCAGCCCTTTTGCGCTGTGCGTTGCGCTTCGTCTGCGGATCACCGCGCTCCGTCATCGCCGCCGGGAAGCTATGCAGAACTATTCGCAGTAGTGCAGTTGATCTATCCATTCGGGGGAGGCGTCAGCCCAGCCGTTCACCACGCAGACTGTGCGCATTCGGGCGCACTGAGCGCAGTGCGTCGTATGTGCGCCGACAGCAAAGCGCCCGCCCGATGAGGGGACGGGCGCTCCCGCGCGTCTGCGATCGGTTAGCTCCGAATTCGGAACAGGTCGGCCAGCGCCCGCAGGACAGCCGGCAACCTTTCTGGCGGGACCTTGAACAACGCGACCAAGGCGACGATAAGGCGAGGCACTGCGTAGGCGACCAGGACAGCGATTAGGGCCCATGGTCCAGCGTTGGTGAAGAGCTCTAGTGCGGGCACGGCGAAGCAACCCCCCTCGGGGTCATCCTCGCGGCGGCCAAGGCGCGCGAGTCAGGTTCGCCGATCCCGGTCAGGCATCATGTTTTGCGGTCAGAGTACCGCAGCACGGCAACCTACTCGGCGACGCGCGCCCAGGTCGGAGCGCCGAGGGGAACCTGGCGAATGACGCCGATGTCGGGCAACAGCAAAAGGCCCGTGCGGCAGCGCGAGCAAACGGCTACTGCCGAATAGGCAACGTCGCCCGGACGGCGCGGGAGAGGAACGGCGCGGGGAGGGCGCCGCCCCGGCTCGATCGGGCCGCTAGAGGGCTGGCCGGGACGGTTCACGGGCCCTCGGCCGCTAGGCGTCCAGAGCCAGACCTGGCCGCCCTCCCCGGCGTATAGGACGGCGATGGTGGTGTGCGGCCGAGAACAATCACAGCTCAACCGATCAAGCTCCCGGTACTGGTCCGGGTTGGCTTTGATCGCGGCGGCCTGCGCCTCGAAGGCGTCCACGTCCAGACCCTACCGCGACGGCGGCTAGCTAGTCAGATTCCTCGTCAGTCAGGCGCCGGCCGCGCCGATCGCGGCGGGTGCGGTCACCGCCGGCGCGATCGAGGCCGGCGCGATCGACGGCCAGGACATCACCGGCGCGACGATCATCGGCGGCACGATCCGCACCGCAGCGACCGGAAACCGGCTAGAGATCGGCGAAGCCATCTACACGCCGACGGGCGAACCCGCGGTCCGCTGGGTCCTCTGAGGCGCGGACGCGGATAACCCCCTCGTCGTGGGCGGGAGCACCGATGCAGAGCGCAATGTGTACCTCCGCGGCGGTAACAGCCCCGCCGGGTTTACCACCGTCCGCCTCGGCGAAGTGGCCGTGACCATCGAGGCGCGTGGCGCGGGCGCGGCGACGTCCCGCGTCCGGCTGGCCCCGACCGGCGGCATCGAGATCGTCGGCCCGCTCACGGTCGACGCCGCGGGGACCGGCGCGGGGCGAAGCGTTGCCACCGGCACAGGTAGCCGCGTCCACTGGCAGACCTCCACCATGACCACCAACGCGAGCGGCCTCGCCACGTTCCTGCACACCGCGCCGTTCACCCCTACACACGCGATCGTCGGCCAGAGCGGCGCCTGGCTCGACGGCGGTGAACGTGCTCGCCGTCAGCGGATCTTTCACAAGATGATGAACAACGGCGCCGTCTTCGCGAACGGCACCGTAGGCGTGAACGCCCTCCTTTGCGGTTGACCCGCGCCCTCGGCGGCCCGGCCGCCTGACCCCGCACGACAGAAGGCGCCCCGACCCGGTCCGCGCCTGGGTCGGAGCGTTCTTGCGTTCACACGCTCGCGCCGCCGGGCGATTGTCGTCCACGCTGGCTACCTTGTCGCCTATGCCTTTCGCGGTTCAGGTTTCCGCCCCGACGCACTCGCGCCCCGTTGTCGGCTCCCCCGCGACGATCGTCGTCGGCGACGACGCGTACCCGGCGGTTGTGGTCAGGGCCAGTCTCACGGCCGTAACCGTCCGCCGTGTCGAGTCCGGCGAGGCTCGCCGGAACCAAGACCACACCGCCCTAGTTGCAGCCGGTAACCTGTCGCGGCCCGTTGGCCCGCCCGAGGTCTACCGCCTGCGGGACGGCCGTTACCGGACGGCGTCCGCCGTGTTGACCTTCGGCGAGGCGCTATCGCGTACGCCTCTCCCGCCGCCCCGTCGCGCTGGCTGGTCGCCCCTGGTGAGGCAGGATGGGCCCATGAGTGCACGCGTGCGCGCGCCCGAACTGCGGGGCCGGCAGTGGCTGAACACGGGCGGCAAGGTCCTCCGCTTGGAGGATCTGCGAGGTCGTATAACCGTCTTAGATTTCTGGACCTTCTGCTGCATCAACTGCCTGCACGTGCTCGACGAGTTGCGCCCCCTGGAGGAGAAGTACGCCGACGTGCTGGTCGTCGTCGGCATCCACTCGCCGAAGTTCGAGCACGAGAAGGACCCGGCCGCCGTCGCCGCCGCCGTCGAGCGGTACGGCGTGCACCACCCCGTCCTCGACGACCCCGAGCTGGACATGTGGCAGCAGTACGCGGCCCGCGCCTGGCCGACCCTCGCCGTGATCGATCCCGAGGGGTACGTGGTGGCCACCATGGCCGGCGAGGGCCACGCCGAGGGGCTGGCGCGGCTGGTCGACGAGTTGGTCGCCACCCACGAGGCGAAGGGCACCCTGCACCGGGGCGACGGCCCGTACGTGCCACCCGCCGAGCCGGAGACGGCCCTGCGCTTTCCCGGCAAGGCCCTCGCGGTCGACGGCGGGAACCTGCTCGTGTCGGACTCGGCCCGGCACTCCCTGGTCGAGCTGGCCCCCGACGGCGAGACGCTGGTGCGCCGGATCGGCGCGGGCGTCCGGGGGCGCGCGGACGGGCCGCCCGGCGTCGCCACCTTCTCCGAGCCGCAGGGGCTCTGCCGGCTGCCGGAGCACGTGGCCGAGGTGGCCGGTTACGACGTGGTCATCGCCGACACCGTCAACCACCTGCTGCGCGGGGTGCGGCTGGCCACCGGCGAGGTGGTGACCGTCGCCGGCACCGGCCGGCAGTGGCGCTCCACGGTGGACGACCACGCGCACGACTCGCTCTCGGTCGACCTCTCCTCCCCCTGGGACCTGGCCTGGTACGACGACCGGGTGATCGTCGCGATGGCGGGCATCCACCAGCTCTGGTGGTTCGACCCGGTCCGCCGCACGGCGGGCATGTACGCCGGCACGACGGTCGAGGCGCTGCGGGACGGGCCGCTGGCCGAGGCGTGGCTGGCCCAGCCGTCCGGCCTCTCGGTCTCGGCCGACGGCAGCCGGCTCTGGGTCGCCGACAGCGAGACCAGCGCCATCCGGTACGTCGAGAACGGCGTCCTGGGCACCGCCGTCGGGCAGGGCCTGTTCGACTTCGGCCACGTCGACGGCCCGGCCGACCGGGCGCTGCTCCAGCACCCGCTGGGGGTGTGCGCGCTGCCGGACGGCTCGGTGCTGGTCGCCGACACCTACAACGGGGCGGTCCGCCGCTTCGACCCGGCCACGGGTCAGGTGTCGACGGTCGCCGACGGGCTCGCCGAGCCGAGCGACGTGGTGCTGACCGCCGACGGCGGGGTGCTGGTGGTCGAGTCGGCGGCGCACCGGCTGACCCGGCTGGCCCCGGGCGCGTTGTCGGCCGTGGGGGCGAGCACGGTCGACGGCCCGCGGCACCGCACGGAGCGGAAGCCGATGGAGGTGGCGGCGGGCGAGGTGACGCTTGAGGTGGTCTTCACCCCGGCACCGGGGCAGAAGCTGGACGAGACGTACGGGCCGTCGACGCGGCTGGTGGTCTCGGCGTCGCCGCCGGAGCTGCTGGTGGCGGGGGCGGGCACCGGCACGGAGCTGTCCCGCCGGTTGGTGGTCGACGGGTCGGTGGCCGGCGGGGTGCTCCAGGTGACCGCGCAGGCGGCGACGTGCGACGCCGACGTGGAGCACGCGGCCTGCCACCTGACCCGGCAGGACTGGGGGGTGCCGGTGCGGGTCGTCGAGGGCGGCCCGGCGCGGCTCCCGCTGGTCCTGCGCGGCCTGGACGCCTGACAGCCTGCGCCCCGCCGGCCGCCCGCGCGCCGGCGCTGGGTGCGTTAGGAAGGGGCCCTTCCTATACAGAAGGCGTTAACAAGGTGCCCCTCCTTTCACGCGAACGGAGTGAGCGTGACCCCCGCGTCGAGGAGCGCGGCCCGCACCAGCTCGGCGGACGCCACCGCGCCCGGCGTGTCGCCGTGCAGGCAGATGGACTCGACGGGGCAGGGCACGACGGTGCCGTCGACGGCCACCACCGTCTGCTCGGTGGCCATCCGGACGGCCCGGGCGGCCACCTGCTCGGGGTCGGTGACCAGCGCGCCGGGGGCGGTGCGGGGCACCAGCGTGCCGTTGGGCAGGTAGCCCCGGTCGGCGAAGCCCTCGGCGACCACCCGCAGGCCGGCGCCGGTGGCGAGCTGGGCGAGCACCGAGCCGGGGGCGCAGAGCACCGGCAGGTCGCGGTCGTAGTCGTCGACGGCGGCGATCAGGGCGGCGGCCTGCGACTCGTCGGCCGACACGGCGTGGTAGAGCGCCCCGTGCGGCTTGAGGTAGCGGACCCGGGTGCGGTAGACCCGGCAGAACGCGTCGAGCGCGCCGAGCTGGTAGGTGGTCTCGTCGCGCAGGTCCCCGAACGCGTACGCGATGTGTCGGCGGCCGAAGCCGGCGAGGTCGCGGTAGCCGACCTGCGCCCCGACGGCGACCCCGCGCTCGGCGGCGGCGGCGCAGACCCGGCGCATGGTGGACGGGTCGCCGCCGTGGAAGCCGCAGGCGACGTTGGCCGAGGTGATCAGGTCGAGCAGCGCCTCGTCGTCGCCGAGCCGCCAGATGCCGAATCCCTCGCCGAGGTCAGCGTTGAGGTCCATGGAACGTCACCGTAGTCCCCGGGCGGGCCTGCGCGAGCGGCGTCACGTCGTCCACCACCCCGACGACGGGGTAGCCGCCGGTGGTGGGATGGTCGGCGAGGAAGATCAGCGGCTGGCCGTCGGCGGGCACCTGCACCGCGCCGAGCACGAGGCCCTCGCTGGGCAGCTCCCCGGCGATCGCGCGGGGCAGCGGCGCGCCGGTCAGTCGCGCGCCGACCCGGTTGCTGACCGGGCTCACCGTGTAAGGCGTGCCGAGCAGCCGGTCGAGCGCGGCGGGGGTGAACCAGTCGTCGCGGGGCCCGAGGCGCAGCGGGAGCCGCAGCAGCGGCGGGGCGGGCCGCCCGACGGTCACGTCGACGGGGGCGGGGTCGCCGGCCGGGTCGCCGAGGGGCAGCACGTCGCCGTCGCGCAGTGGGGGCGGGCCGAGGCCGGAGAGGGTGTCGGTGGACCGGCTGCCGAGCACCGGTGGCACGGCGATCCCGCCCGCGACGGCGAGCCAGGTGCGCAGTCCGGTGCGGGCCGGGCCGATCCGCACGGTCGCCCCGGCGGGCACGGCCAGGGGGCGGCCGACGTCTCCGGGCCGGTCGCCGGGGCGCGGGCCGGTCCGCCGCGCGTCGCCGGTGTTCGGGTCGCCGGTGTGCCCGCCGCCCAGCCGTCCATCGACCAGCCGTCCGCGGCCGATCCACACGTCGGCGTCCGCGCCGGTGAGCGCGACCGTGCCGGCCCGGGTGAGGCGCAGCGTGCAGCCGGTGAGGGTGATCTCCAGGCCGGCGGCGTCCTCCGGGTTGCCGACGAGGCGGTTGGCCAGCCGCAGGGCGGCCGGGTCGAGCGCCCCCGACCGGGGGACGCCGAGGTGCGCCCAGCCGGGCCGGCCCTGGTCCTGCACGGTGGTGAGCGCCCCGGCCCGGAGCACCTCCAGCCGGCGCGCCGGGCCGGGACCGGGCGGGCGGGTCACGCGGTCGCCGCCAGGCGTACCCGGGTGCCGGGGACGAGCCGGGCCGGCGGGTCGACGGTCACGTCGAACAGGGTGAGCCCGGTGCGCCCGACGAGCAGCCAGCCGCCGGGCGACGCGCCGGGGTAGATTCCGGCGTACGGGCCGGCGAGCGCGACCGAGCCGGCGGGGACCCGGGGGCGGGGGGTGGCGAGCCGGGGCACCGCCCACTCCGGCGGCAGCCCGGTCAGGTACGCGAAACCGGGCGCGAACCCGCAGAAGGCCACCCGGAACGGGGTGCCGGTGAGGCGGGCGATCACCTCGGGCACGTCCACGCCCCAGTGGCCGGCGACGACGGGCAGGTCCGCTCCGTCGTACGTGACGGGGACCTCGACCTCGGCGGGCGGGGTGCCGCCGGTCGGCGTCGTGCCGGCGGCGGGGGTGGCGCCGGCGGGTCCCGCCGGGTCGGCGGGGTAGGGCGTCCAGTGGGCCACGAGCGTGGCGGCCCGGTCGGGGTCGGGCACCCCGTCGAGCAGCACCGTACGGGCCGCCGGGACGATCTCGACCGCGGTCAGCTCGCCGGCGACGCGGCGGCGCGTCAGCTCGGCGCGCCACGCCTCCACCTGGTCGGTGTCGTCGCAGTCGAGCAGCAGGGCGTGCGCGCCGACGGGCCGGATCCGCATCCCGCCATGATTCCCGACGGGTGGCTCCGGCAGGGCCACCGGACCCCTGGATCCGGTGACGATCGGCACTACTTGACGGTAACCTACGGTGCCGTAACCTGGGTGCGTGACGACCTCCGCACCGCTTCGACTCAAGCCGGTCGACATCGGGAAGCCGCGGATGCGCGGCTGGCTGCACACCTACGCGTTCTTCGCCGCGCTCGTCTGCGGCATCGTGCTCTGCGCCATCGCCGCCGGCCGCCCCGGCTGGTCCCCCCTGGCCAGTTGCCTCGTCTACAGCCTGACGGTCTGCGGCCTCTTCGGCACCAGCGCGCTCTACCACCGTCGGGTGTGGTCCGAGCGCGGCTACCAGATCATGCGCCGGATGGACCATTCGATGATCTTCGTGTTCATCGCCGGCACGTACACCCCGTTCTGCGTCCTGCTGCTGGACGCCCGGCAGGCGACCACCATGCTCGCCCTGGTCTGGGGCGGCGCGCTCGGCGGGGTGGCCGTGAAACTGGTCTGGCCGCACGCGCCGCGCTGGGTCTCCGCACCGCTCTACCTGGCGCTCGGCTGGGTGTCGGTGGCGATGCTGCCGCAGATCCTGCACTCCGGCGGCGTGACCGCGCTGGTGCTGCTCGCCGTCGGCGGCGCGATCTACAGCGTCGGCGCCGTCTTCTACGCGTTGCGCCGGCCCAACCCGTGGCCCACCGTCTTCGGTCACCACGAGTTCTTCCACGCCTGCACGCTGGTGGCGGCGATCTGCCACCACATCGCGATCTACTTCGCCCTGTTCGCCTGAGCCCGCACCCTGGTTCCACCTGGTCCCCTGCCCCGGGCATGCGCCGGGGGCCCCGCGCCGTTGCGGGGCCCCCGGAGTCCTTGGCGTTCGCGGCCCGTGCGGGCCGGCGACCGGTCAGACCGTGCGACCCGGGCGGCGCACCTCGCGGTACTCCTGGACCACGGGCTCGCCCTGCACCGGCACGACCCGGTCGGCGACCACGCGGCTCTGCCGCACCGGGGCGGCGACCACCGTCCGGCGGCCCCGGTTCCAGAAGTAGAGCGTCGTGAGCAGGCTGACGACCCCGGCGAGCATCAGCACCCAGCCGACGACGCCGAGGTTCAGCCACCCCAGGTCGGCCTGCACGGCGAACGCGAAGATCGCACCCAGCGCGATGAGGAAGATACTGGCACCAATGCCCATTTTCGTCGCCTCCTTGGCTGTCAGCTGGCGCTGCTACCCGCCGCGGCCATGGATGAGGTTGCGGCACCCATCGACATACCCAGGCGCTCCGATCGTCAATCGGGCAAGCTGGGCCCATGACGGACGCCGGAGGGACGGAACGGACACTGGTGCTGCTGCGGCACGCCAAGGCGGAGGCGCCGGCGAACGGCCCGGACGTCCAGCGACCGCTGACCGCGCGGGGGCACGCCGACTCGGCCGCCGCCGGAGCCTGGCTGGCCCGGCACGACCTGCTGCCCGACGTAGTGCTCTGCTCGGCCGCGCGGCGCACCCGGCAGACCTGGCACGGCGTGCAGCTGGGCATGACCGGCTCGGCGGACGAGGCGGGGCCGGCCGGCCCCGCGCCGCAGGTGCGCTACGAGCCGGGCGCGTACGAGGCACGCCCGGCGGAGCTGCTGGCGCTGGTCCGGTCGGCACCGGCGGAGGCGGCGACGGTGCTGCTGGTCGCCCACAACCCGGGCATCTCGCTGCTCTCGGCGCTGCTCGACCCGGAACGCGCGGACCAGGAGGGGCTGCGCACCACCGACCTGGTGGTGCACCGCGCACCGGTCCCGTGGGCCGAGCTGCGCCGCGCGGACATCGTGGCCCGCCACACCGCCCGCGCCTGAGGCGCAAGGAAGGGCCCCCTGTTAACGCATTCCGTTGTACAGGGGACCCCTGTTAACACCTGCGAACGCCCGAGGTGCGACCGCCCACGCCGGCCGGCCCGGGCGGGCGGGCCGGCGTGGGCGGGCGGGCGGCGGGCCTCAGGAGGGCGGTGCCGTGGGCGGCGGTGGATCGGGCGGAGGCGGCATCATGGCGGTCGGATGCGACAGCCTGTTCTCCTCCACGATCAGGGTGCGCGCCCGCTTGCGCCGGTCCTGCCAGAACCAGAGCGTGGTGAGCAGCACGGCCAACCCGGCCAGGATGAAGACCCAGCCGACCGCGCGCAGATCCACCCACCAGACGTTGGCCCGGATGGCGAAGGTCAGGATCGCGCCGATGGCGATGAGGAAGATTCCACTACCAATGCCCATGTGCGCTGCACCCCCACGTGCGGTGGCTCTGGGCGTTCACTGACGACGTCCGGGCCTCGGTTACCCGCCCGGCCCGGCAAGTACCCGGGATGCGACCGGCGATAGGGGACACACGGGACCGTTCGGCACGGGTCACCGAAGCGGGGCAGGACGGCGACGGCCGGCGGGGCGGGACGGGACGGGGCGGGGCGGGGCGGCGACGGCCGGCGAGACGGGGCGGAACGGCGACGGCCGGCGAGTTGGGGGACTCGCCGGCCGTCTGGAGGCCGCTGTGGTGCGTCAGCGGCTCAGAACGCCTCCTCCGGGAGGTCCATCAGCTCCAGGTCGGTGTTCTCGATGATCCGCCGGTCGGCGCCGAGGCGGGGCAGCACCTCGCGGGCGAAGAACTTCGCGGCGGCCACCTTGCCGGTGTAGAACGCCTTGTCGGCGGCGGAGACCTCGCCGGCGAGGGCGCGCAGGGCGACGTCGGCCTGCCGCTGGAGCAGCCAGCCGACGACCAGGTCGCCGATCGCCAGCAGGAACCGGCGGCTGCCGAGGCCCACCTTGTAGAGCGCCCGGGCGTCGCCGCCCTGCGCCTCGCCCAGCCAGCCGGTCAGCACGCCGAGGATGGTCTGCACCTCGGCGAGCGCCTTGCCGAGCGCCTGCCGTTCCTGCTTGAGCTGGCCGTTGCCGCCCTCGGAGGTGATGAACTCCTGGATCTCGCCGGCGACCGTCATGAGGGCCTTGCCGTTGTCCCGGACGATCTTGCGGAAGATCAGGTCGAGGCTCTGGATCGCGGTGGTGCCCTCGTACAGGGTGTCGATCTTGGCGTCCCGGACGTACTGCTCCAGCGGGTAGTCCTGAAGGAAGCCGGAGCCGCCGAAGGTCTGTAGCGCCTCGTGACCCAGCATCTCGTACGCCCGCTCGGAGCCGACGCCCTTGACCAGCGGCAGCAGCAGGTCGTTGACCCGCTTGGCGATCTTCGTCGCCTGCTCGTCGCCGGCCGCCTCGGCGATGGCGACCTGGTCCTGCCAGGAGGCGGTGTAGCAGACCAGGGCGCGCAGGCCCTCGGCGTACGACTTCTGGAGCATCAGCGAGCGGCGCACGTCGGGGTGGTGGGTGATGGTGACCCGGGGCGCGGTCTTGTCGGCCTGCTGGACGAGGTCGGCGCCCTGGACGCGGTTCTTGGCGTATTCGAGGGCGTTGAGGTA
Source organism: Micromonospora sp. WMMD712 (assembly GCF_029581295.1). Lineage (NCBI taxonomy): Bacteria > Bacillati > Actinomycetota > Actinomycetes > Micromonosporales > Micromonosporaceae > Micromonospora > Micromonospora sp. WMMD712. The sequence goes on along the minus strand of NZ_CP120743.1, from coordinate 4,510,826 downwards.
GCCGGTGGAGAGGGTGGCGATGGCCTTGGTGCCGACCATCATCCGGGCGTACTCAATGATCATGAACATCTGCCGGATGCCGTCGTGCTTGTCGCCGAGCAGCCAGCCCTTCGCCGGCACGCCGTGCTCGCCGAAGGTCATCTCGCAGGTGTTGGAGACCTTGATGCCCATCTTGTGCTCGACGTTGGTGGCGTAGACGCCGTTGCGCTCGCCCAGCTCGCCGGTCTCCGGGTCGAAGTGGAACTTCGGCACGACGAAGAGCGACAGGCCCTTGGTGCCGGGGCCGCCGACGCCCTCGACGCCGACCGGGCGGGCCAGCACGTAGTGCACGATGTTGTCGCTGAGGTCGTGCTCGCCGGAGGTGATGAAGCGCTTCACGCCCTCGATGTGCCACGAGCCGTCCGGCTGCGGGATCGCCCGGGTGCGGCCGGCGCCCACGTCGGAGCCCGCGTCGGGCTCGGTGAGCACCATCGTGGAGCCCCACTGCTTGTCGATGAAGAGCTTGGCCCACTTCTTCTGGCTCTCGGTGCCCTCGACGTGCAGCACGTGCGCGAAGGACGGGCCGGAGGCGTACATCCAGACGGGGGCGTTCGCGCCGAGCACCAGCTCGGCGAGGGACCACCAGAGGGCGCGCGGGGCGTTGGTGCCGTCGAGCGCCGGCGGGAGGTCGAGCCGCCAGAACTCGGACTCCATGAACGCCCGGTACGACTTCTTGAACGGCTCCGGCAGCGGCGCGGTGTGCGTGGCCGGGTCGAAGACCGGGGGGTTGCGGTCGCTGTCCGAGTAGCTCGCCGCGAGGTCCTGGCGGGCGAGGCGGTCCACCTCGACGAGGAAGCTGCGCGCGGTGTCGACGTCAAGATCCGAGTACGGCTCCTGGCCGAACGCCCGGTCCGCCCCGAAGACCTCGAAGAGGTTGAACTCAAGGTCCCGGAGGTTGCTCTTGTAGTGGGTCATGCTCGCTGGCCCCGCTTCCCGGACAGGTGTTACCGATCAGTAACCCCGACTGTATTACTCGCGGGTAGGCAGCGACAAGCTCAACATGGAAGTGACGGCGATTACACACCCGCGCTTCGGCCGTCCCGGGCCTTCGGCGGGAGCGGGCCGGAAGCGGCGGGGCGCGGGCGGTACGGAGCGGCGGGGAGGTCGGCTCAGCCCTCGGCCGCGCCGACCTCCCAGCTCGGCACGGGGGCGGTCACTCCGCCGCTGTGGCCGGCGTACTCCATCAGGACCAGGGCGATGTCGTCGTCGAGCCGGCCGTGCACCCACTCGACCAGGGCGGTCTCCAGCGAGGCCAGCCCGTCGCCGACCGTGCCGTGGCCGAGCAGCCGCCAGGCCCGGTCGGCCGTCGGGAAGAACTCGCCGTCCCGGCGCGCCTCGCCGAGGCCGTCGGTGAACAGCAGCAGCCGGTCGCCCGGCTCCAGGCGCTCGACCCGGGGCCGCACGACCGGCATGAAGCCCAGCGGCGGCGCGGGCGCGGGCGGTTCGAGGGGGATCACCGCGCCCCGGCGCAGCAGCAGCGGCGACGGGTGGCCGCAGTTGACGATGGTGAGGGTGCCGCCCCGCTCCTCGACCAGGGCGGCGGTGACGAAGTCCTCGTCGCCGACGTTGCGGGCCACCGCCCGGTCCAGGTCGGCGACCACCGCCCGCAGGTCGGCCCGCTCGTACGCGACGTGCCGGTACGAGCCCAGCACGATGCTCGCCAGCCGCACGGCGTCCAGCCCCTTGCCGCGCACGTCACCGATGATCATGCGGACGCCGTACGGGGTGTCGATCGCCTCGTACAGGTCGCCGCCGATCTCGGCCGTCGCCGTCGAGGAGATGTAGCGCCCCGCCACCGCCAGGGTCCCCACCTGCGGGCCGAGCGGACGCAGCACCGCCTGCTGGGCCACCGCCGCCAGCTTGGACAGCTCGGCGATCTGCTCGGCCTGCCGCTGCCGCACGGCGGCCACCGCCGCCGCGATGCCGGTGGCGAGCGCGATGCCGGCCACGTTGACGGCGGTGACCAGCGACGTCCTCGGCTCGGCGAGGGCGAAGGCGGACCCGATCGCGGTCGCGGCGGCGCCCACCCCCAGCACCACCCGCCAGGAGGCGAGCGCCGCGGCGAGGAACGGGGCGGCGACCATCAGCGCCACGTAGTGCGCCCAGCGGCCGTCCGCCAGCTCGACGCCGGAGATGATCGCGAGCAGGACGAGGGCCGCGCCGAGGCCGGCGCGGGATCCGGGGCTCAGCGGGCCACGGCCCGACTGGAAGGCATGCATGCGTACGTGGGACAGCATGCCTGATGGACGTGAACCGGTGAATGAGCCTGGCCCGTCGGCCGAGGATGTTCTGCCCGGCCGGGTCGGTGCGGCGGCCGGTCCGGCCCCGGTCGCGCCGCCCCCCGCCCGAGGTCATCGGCTCAGCCCAGGACCTCGTACCGCACGGTCAGCGCCCCGACGTCGACGGAGGCGACGGCCGCGAACGCGGCCCGGGACAGGTCGAGGCAGCGGCCGTCGATGAAGGGTCCCCGGTCGTTGATCCGGACGGTGACCGACTTGCCGTTGGCCGGGTTGGTCACCCGGACCATGGTGTCGAACGGCAGGGTCTTGTGGGCGGCGGTCATGGCGCTCGGGTCGAAGCTCTCCCCGTTGGCGGTGAGCTGACCCTCGTCGTAGAAGGACGCCCCGCACGAGCCGCTGTCGACGACGTTGCTGGTCGGGGTGGGCTTCTTGGTGGCGGTCGCCTTCGTGGCGGCCGGCTTCGGCGCGGCGGTGCGCGGCCTGCTCCGCGAGGCGGCCTGACTCCGGGTGGCCTTCGGGCTGGCCGTGACCGTCGGCGACGGGCTGGGGCTGGGCGGGACGCTGGCGCTCGGGCTGGGCGACGCCGAGGGCGTGGCCGCGGTGGTGGGGGCGCTCGCCGGGACGTCGGCGACGGTCGGCTGCGGGGCCGCCTCGCCGGAGGTCAGGCTCACCGCGCCGACGGTGCCACCGACGGCGAGCGCGACGCCGACCGCCGCGGTGGCCGCGATCCCGGCCGGCGAGGAGAACAATCGGGTACGGGAGTGCCTACCAACCACGGGCCCGGTCCTTTCGTCGTGGCTAACGAAGTCGTTGTTCAGAACGAAGTCCTGGAGAACAAACCGGCCCGGACCGTAACGAGAGAAGCACTTCCGAAGTCAACGTGATCATGGCGCTATGGTGGCATTTGAGCGCATACGTGTGGCCGATCATCCGAGGCGGCGTGGCCCGCTCGGCCCCGGGTGGGCCGGACGACACCGGGCGTCGATCTGACGCAGGATGGTCGGCATGCCCGCTGAGCTGAGCGAACGCCTCGTCGAGCTGTTCCGGTGGATCGACCCCGGCCCACAGAGCACCCACCTGGTCAGCGACGTCTCCGGCTGGTGGCGCGACCCGGCGGTGCTGGCGGAGCTCGGGCCCGCCCTGGCCGCCCCGTTCCGGGACGCCCGACCGACCGTGGTGCTCGCCCCCGCCGTGACCGGGCTGCTGCTCGGCCCGCTCGCCGCGACCGCCCTCGGGGTCGGCTTCGCGCCCGCGCACAAGGCGGGGGACGGGAGGCTGCCCGCCGGGGCGACGACCTGGGCGCAGAGCCCGCCGGACTTCCGGGGCCGCCGGGTCGACCTGGGCGTCCGGGACCGGCACCTCGGCCCCGGCGACCGGGTGCTGGTCGTCGACGACTGGGTGGCCACCGCCGCCCAACTGCACGCCCTGTACGCGATCTGCGCCGCCCGGGGCGCCGAGGTCCTCGGCACCTCCGCCGTGGTGCTCGACTGCCCGCCCACGCTCGCCGCCGAGCTGCGGATACACGGCCTGGTCGAGGGCGACCGGCTGACCCCAGCCGAGGGTTGACCTCAAGCATGCTTCAAGTCGCACGATCGGAGGCATGGACGACGGAATCCTGGACGAGGCGTACCGGCGGTTGCACCGCACCGGCCCGGAGTTCGAGGGCTGGCTCTCCAACCACGGCCCGATGGCGGTCGAGGCGCTGGCCCGGCACGGGCACGACGCCAAGGTGCACCGCTGGCTGGACGCCTACCTGCGGCGGCTCGACGAGCTGCCGCGCGGCCTCCGGCCGATCGACGACTGGCGGGCCGCCCTCGGCGACCCGAAGCGGGCCGGCGACTGGCTCGCCCACTTCGACCGGGAGCTGCGCGAACGGCCCTGGCGGGACATCCTCGGCACCTGGTGGCCCCGGCTGCTGCCGGGCATCGCCGCCGGGGCCACCCACGGCGTCATCCGGGTCGGGCACGCGGTGCGGGCGCTGCGGGCCGACGAGACCAGCCCGGACCGGCGCACCGAACTCGGCCAGGCCCTCGCCTACTGGGCCGCGCGCTGGCAGCCGGTACCGGGCGCATCCCTGCCGCCGGCGGCACCTCCCGTCGGGAAGAGCGGGCAGAGCGGGGAGAACGGCGAGACCGGGGTGGCCGCCGCGCTGGCCGGGCTGCCCCGCATCGCCGACCGCACCGGCGGCATCCGCGAGCGGCTGGGCCGGTTGCCGGACGTACCCGAATGGGGGTCGTCGCTCGCGGCGCTGCGCCCCGCGCGGACCCCGGCGGAGGCGCAGCGAGGGCTCGCCGAGCTGGTGCACCGGGCGAGCCTCGACTACCTCCGGTACGGGCAGGCGGAACCCGTCATGCTGGTGCACGCGGTGACCGCGCCGACGGCGGTGCTGCGTACGCTGCCGGAGCTGGACCCCGGGCTCTGGGCGCCGAGCCTCGCCGCGGCCTGGTCCGCGACGGCGGCCGTCACCGCCGTCTACGCCTCCCCGACCGGCGTCGCCCCACCGGCCGTCGCCACCGGCACCCCGGCGGAGGTCTTCGCCCGCGCGGCCCGGCACGGCGACGAGCACGTGGTGAAGCTCGCCGACGCGGTGCTGGACGCCCACGCGGCGACGGGGGACGAGCGGGTGCTCGCCGCGGCCGGCTACGCGGCGCAGCTCATCTGAACGGGGCGGCTCAGTCGCCGGAGCCGGCTCCGCCGAGGAACTCCTCCACGGCGGTGCAGACCATGCCCAGCACCTCCGCCGAGCGGGCCAGCGGGCCGGGCACCAGCAACGAGTGGTCGGCCCCGTCGACCTCCAGCACGTGCGGGCTGAGCCGGCGGGCCTGGGTGCCGTCCCACATGGCATCGGCGGTGCCGCCGACCAGCAGGAACGGCGCGGTCGCGCGGGCCAGTGCCTCGGTCACGTCGGCGCGACGCAGCAGCGGGGTGAGCCACACCGCCGGCAGCCCCAGGTCGGCCGCGAACGGGGCGGCGAAGCTGCCCAGCGACTTGCCGACCAGCAGGTTCGCCGGCTCCGCCAGCGCCGGGGCGACCTGCTCGGCCACCCAGGCCCCCGCCCGGTCCAGATCCAGGTCCGCCGGTGGCCGCCAGCTGATCTCGTCGACGTCGAAGCCGATCCGGCGCAGGGCCTCACCGCCGTACGCGAACAGTGGCCCCCGGGTGTCGTAGCCCTGCCCCGGAATCAGCACCGCACGCCGGTCCGCCATCACCCGATCCCTTCGCCAGCCCACCTGCCCGCCACCGTAACGCCCCGGACACGCCGGGCAGTCGCACCGCTCCGACACGGATGCGCCGGGCGGGCCGGAGCGGGCGCGAACGGGCCGGAGCGGGGCAGGGCGGGCCGGGCCGGAGCGGGACAGGGCGGGCCGCACGCGGACGGGCGGGCCGCACGCGGACGGGCGGGGTGCGCCGGGGCGGGGCAGGTCGCCGGTGCCGCGCGCCCCGCGCCCGAATCCGGCGGCGGGACGCGGCCGGGCCGCGTAGCCTCGGCGGGATGTGGCCCCGGATCGACGGACTGCGCAGCCTCGCCCTCGGCACCCCCGGCGAGCTGCGGGCGAGACTCAACTCCCTGGTGCTGGCCGGGGCCAAGACGGCGACCGCCGGCCTGACCGACGAGTACGCCGAGGAGGGCGAGGAACTGGAGCACGTCGGCGAGCGGCTCGCCCTCGTCGACGACCACGACGCGCCCGTCGGAACCGTCGAGGTGACCGGCGTCGACGTGGTGCGCTTCGCCGACGTGCCGTGGGACTTCGCCCGCGCCGAAGGGGAGGGCGACCGGTCGATCGAGGAGTGGAGGGCCGGGCACGCCGCCTACTGGGCGCGGGTCGGCACCCCCGTCACCGACGACAGCCGGATCGTCTGCGTGCGCTTCCGCCTCGGGTAAGGAAGGGCCCCCTGTTAACGCATACGGTCGAGAAGGGTCCCCTTCTCACACCCTCACACCCCGGCGACGGGTTAGCGGCCAGCCGGCGTCAGGCGGCGCAGCTCCGGCAGGAGGCGGGTGGCCGCGTCCACCAGGACGGCCTCGTCCCCGGCGTACCAGCTGCTGGCCCGGGGCCAGTGCGTCACCACGTCGGTGAAGCCGAGCGCGGCGGCCCGCCCGACCTGCTCGGCGAAGAAGTCCGCGCTGCGCAGCGAGAACGCCGGGGCGGAGTCGAGCGACAGGTAGCGGTCCAGAGTGGCCGGGTCGCGGCCGGCCTCGACCAGCGCCCGGTCCATCCGGGCGGCGAGGTCGGCCACCGTGCCCCACCACTGCTCCACGTCGTCGCCGCCCGTGCCGGTGGTGACCCAGCCCTGCCCGAACCGGGCCACCAGCCGCATCGAGCGGGGGCCGTTGGCGGCCATCACGAACGGCACCCGGGGAGACTGCACGCAGCCGGGGTTGTTGCGGGCGTCCACGGCGGCGAACCAGTCGCCACGCCAGGTGGTGCCGTCCTCGCGCAGGATCAGGTCGAGCAGCTCGACGAACTCGGCGAGCCGGTCGACGCGCTGGCGGGGCGGCAGCGTCTCCCCGCCCAGCACGGCCGAGTCGAAACCGACTCCGCCCGCGCCGACGCCGAGCAGGAGCCGGCCGCCGGAGACGTCGTCGAGGGCGGTGACCTGCCGGGCGAAGGCCGCCGGGTGGCGGAAGTTCGGCGAGGCCACGAGGGTGCCGAGCCCGATCCGGGAGGTCACGCATGCGGCGGCGGTCAGCGTGGTCATCGAGTCGAACCAGGGCCCGTCGACCAGGTCCCGCCAGCCCAGGTGGTCGTACGTCCAGGCGTGGTCGAAGCCCCACTCCTCCGCCTGCCGCCAGCGACGCTGCGACTGCGCCCAACGCTGGTCCGGAAGGATCACGATGCCAATCCGCATGAACGTCAGCGTACGACCCGACCGGCCGCGGACGTCGCGCCCCGGCGAGCGCCTGCTGCCGACCGGGCGGCAGGCTGGCAGGCTCGACGGCATGACGACCGGGACCGACTGGCGGGCGTGGCACGAGCCGTACGCCGACGAGGACTCGCCGCTGTCCCGCCGGCTGCGGCTGGTGCGCGGGGCGATCACCTCATGGCTGGACGAGCGGCCCGGCGAGTCGCTGAGGGTCGTCAGCGCCTGTGCGGGCCAGGGACACGACCTGGTCGGTGCGCTGGCTGGCCGGGCCGATGCGGGCCGCGTCCGCGCCACGCTCCTGGAGTACGACCCGGGCAACGTCGCCGTCGCCCGGGCAGCCGTCGCCCGGGCCGGCCTCGCAAACGTCACCGTCCGGCGGGCGGACGCGGGCCGACTCTCGTCGTACGCGGGCTCGGTGCCCGCCGACCTGGTGCTGATGGCGGGCGTCTTCGGCAACATCGACGACCATGACGTACGCCGAACCGTGGCCGCCCTGCCGCAGCTCTGCGCGGCCGGTGCCACGGTGATCTGGACGCGGACCCGGCGCGCCCCCGACCTGACCCCGGCGCTGCGGGGCTGGCTGCGGGACTCCGGTTTCGCCGAGCGGGCGTTCCACGCGCCGGACGGGGTGCTCTTCTCGGTCGGCGTGCACCGGTTCACGGGCACGCCCCGACCGCTGGCCGCCGCAGCGACGCTGTTCACGTTCGTCCGGCAACCATGATCGACTTCATGTCGGCGATGTGGCGGTGTCCCGGTGGCCCGGACACAGCGATGTCGCCGACATGAAGTCGATGTTGCCGCCGGAACGTCGAAGGCCCCGGCTCGGGACTTGCGTCCTGACCAGGGCCTTCGTGCGTGGAGCGGGTGACGGGAATCGAACCCGCACTGTCAGCTTGGGAATTGACGATGGGCGGCAGGTCGTGGGGCCGGCGGCCTGGTCGCGGCGGTCCCGGGTGGCCTGGGTTGACCCCGGCTGTCCTGCCTTAATGGCACGCGAATGGCACGGGCTACCCGTCCTCGAACGGCTCGTCATGCCACCGGAACCCGGCCTCGTCGTCTTCAATGCTCAGCAGGAACTCGGCCACCGGACGGCCGTCCGGGTGGGTCATCGTGAGGGCGGCCCGGATCTCGTCGTCGATCCGGATCATGGCCTCGTCGTCGTTCGCGTCGAGGGCGGCGCTCCGGGCGACGAAGAGCGGGCGTAGTGGCTCGAACCCCGACAGGAGACGGAACCGGCCGTACGTCCATGGGAAGTCGTGACTCTGCTCGTCGATCTCGCCGACCAGCTCGCCCCGGTGATACAACCGCCACACCCTGCCCGCGTCCACCGCGCCAGCGTAGGCGGACCCGGTGTGGTCGGCTCCAGCGCGACGCGGGTGACCAGAGAGGGCCGAGGGCAAGCCGGCGAAGCCGGCGCGGCAGCCGATCGCCAGAAGCTCGACGGCGACCGGCCACGCTGGCGATCGTCACGGCCTGGTCGTGGTCGTCATCCGGATTCGGGACGCTGCGGGCGCGGCAGCCCGTCGGCTGTCGGCGGCTTCCCGCCCCGGCGTCGCAGACGACCGGGGCGGCTTGCCGCCGGACGGGGCCACCGCGCCCGCACCGCGCGCAGCGCGGTGCCTTGATCCAGAACAGAAGAAATCGGCAGTGGCTTCGGGAAGCAACTGTCCTCATTCCTGGCGGCTGTCGGCAGCGTGTCAGCTTGTTGACTGAACGCTCGGGGCTGGGGTCTGATGCTGTAGGCAAAGTCAATGCCTAGCGATCACCCAAACAAACTTTCGGAAGATCGAACCGAGGAATTGTCGCCAGAAGATGACGGACCTTCAAGAGATGGCGCGAAACGCTCAGACCAACTAAAGATAGCGAGTCTAGCTGCCATCTATATTCTCATCATATCAATCCAATGGCTGGCACGATCAGCCATTGAACTGGCACGACATCTGGAAGCCGAGAACGAGAAGCGTCGCTCAAATAGCAGTGAGAGGTGGACGAGAAACGTTATTGCCGCCATCCTTTCCGAGCCAGAGTTCTCTCATTCGGCGAGAATCTCTGGATCCATCACGTTTGTCCTGGCACACCTTAAAGATAACGAAGAGTGGATCGTTCGAAGATTCATAAAGTTAAGGAAGGGCCTTAAGGACCGGACGCAGCTTGCGGCTGTGATCGTGGCCGCAGTCGCATACCTTCTCTTGTTAATAGTTAATGGCATCCCGAACAAATGGCGTGACAATGATTCAAAGCGTCTTTCGGAGTTTCCGTCTACAAAGTGGATGCATGAGACTCTAGCACCGCTAGGACGTGAAGGCTCTGTTGCGCTAGGAATCGTGTTATCCGGCTTGATGGCAGCTGCTGTTTACGGGATTTGGATAGAGGTTCGAAAGCACTATCGCGATTATGTTCAATTGAAGCTGAAGGCTAAGGAGGAAATGCTCCCTTACGTGCGTGTAGCTTTTAATGAGATGTCAGAAGAGCAGTCTCCGACTGATCTCAGATTCGACAGAGCCCCAGCCTTAAGCTCTACAACGGATCGCCTATATGTTATCGACAGAGTGGAAGTGGATAGAATTGCTACTCTGATCCACGAGCTAGGCGCTTCAGCTGTGGCAATTAGCGGACCACGCGGGGCCGGCAAGAGCACATTGCTCCACAGCATCGCTACAAGCCATAGATTGAGTTCTAGCCTTTGCATCTCGCTGGCAGCTCCAGCTTCATATGAGCCAAAGGAATTCGTTATAACCTTGTATCGCCAGTTGTGTGAATACGTTATCAGAAGAGTCTCCGTAATGACTGCTTCGCGGCCCAAAAGGGCGGCGAGAGTCATTCTCACGACCCTCAGAGCTATAATTATTCTGTCCGCTGCGCTAGTCGCTCTCACGCAGTGGCGGCCAGCAAGGGCAGTTATTGAATCCTACGGGGGCGCCCGTCTGATCCCACTGAATATCTGGCAGGCTGGCAGCTACCTAGCTTTGCTTGCTGTGCTCTACGTCTTGCTCGGGGCGCTGCGGCCCTATAAACGCGTGCCGGGCGCAGGTGGAATAGTTGACCGCGCTGTACGAGACGAGGAACGTCTCCGCTTCTTACAGAACGTGGCGATCGAGCGTAGCGGAGGAATCAAGGCGAAGGTAGGTCTTGAGCTGGGCCGGAAGCGGACTAGACAGCTGATGGAACAGCCGGCCTCGCTCCCCGACCTCGTTCATTCATATAGGTCGTTTGTCGATTATTCCCTATCATGGTGGCGTCAGTTCTGGCCCTCGGGCCACCTTGTCGTTATTATCGACGAATTGGATCGAGTGACTGAGGTTGAAGCAGCCGAGCGATTCATAAACGATATTAAAGGAATATTCGGAATCCCGCACTGCACTTACCTAGTTACGGTCTCGGAGGATGCCCTCTCCCAATTTGAGAGAAGAATGGTAGGAATTCGCCCCGTCCTCGACAGTACGTTTGACGAGGTGGTCAGACTTTCAGTTCTAGACTTTGATCAGGCCAAAGAGATGCTGGCGCGGCGGCTTGTGGGATTTCCCCAAGCATTCATAGCCCTATGCCATTCGCTCAGCGGCGGGATCCCCCGCGAGTTGATTCGCACCGCCCGTGCGCTCATCGATATCCGGCGCACAAATAAGCAGAACGACTTGTTGTTTTTGCTATATGAGATTGTACTTCAAGAAGTCAGACGCCTTAAGTCCGGCTTGATCGGACGTGTCAATAACGAGCTGACCGGCTTGGAGGCTTTCGGTTTACTGAAGATGCTAGCCGACCCAGAGTGGCCCGAAAGGGATGCGTTTTCCGTACTGCGAGCCGCTTCTGATCTCGTCGAAGAAGGAGAAACCGGCAGGGGTGGCCGGATTTCGATGGAGCTAGGGGTGGCGCTATTTTACTACGGCACCATCCTGCAGGTGTTTACGCAATTCTGGCATGAGGAAGTGAAGGATGTTGAGGGATTGGCGGAATCCGCACAGGCGCTAGCTGTAGCGCGAAGCGTCATGCCCGCCAGCGTCGAGTTGGCCTTGGTCCACATTCAGAGACTTCGCGAAGAGGAACGCCTGACTATCGGCTGAAGGGCGAAACTCTAAGACGACTCCGCTTTGCGACGAGCTTCCGACCATTCAGCCAACCTTGTCTTGGCTAAATGATTATTCAGGCCCCACGGATGCTGCCTTCAGTCGATAGCACCTCGTAACGGAATCGACCCTGTCGCCGATTCGCGCAATGGTCTGGTACTCGATCAGTTCTGTCCCGACCTCCACGTTGAACAGCTTCGCCAACTCCGTGTTTGCGGCGGCCTTCACCACCGAGAGCGGGCGTCCGATCTGGCGGGGCAACCTCAACAAGATCATCGCTTGGAAGGGGAGCGTGTCCCAGATCGGACAGCCGAACCTGCACTTCCACGATCTGCGACACACCGGGAACACCCTCGCCGCCCGGACCGGGGCGAGCACCCGCGACCTGATGGCTCGGATGGGTCACGACTCGCCGCAGGCCGCGCTGATCTACCAGCACGCGACGTCGGAGGCAGACCAAGCCATTGCCCAAGCGCTGGATGCTCAGATCACCGTCACTCGACCGTAGGGCTAGGTCAGAGGCCCTCAATGCACTTGATCAGATCTTCAAGCTTGATCTTGATGCCGTTACCGTCGCGCGTGCGCCCCTTCATCCACTCGACGGTCGCCTTCCCGATCCGGAGGTCACCCACATGCTTGCCCTGATTGTCCGAGATCTTGAGGAGTATGCCTTTGTTCCCCAGCCCGATGGATACGTCATCGAGCTTGAGCTTGACCTCCACGTACAGCCCTTCGTCTGACGGTAATGGCACGCCGATGGCACGCCGCATGATCGTTGACCTTGAAACCTCGAAGGCCCCGGCTCGGGACTTACGTCCTGACCAGGGCCTTCGTGCGTGGAGCGGGTGACGGGAATCGAACCCGCACTGTCAGCTTGGGAAGCTGATGTTCTGCCATTGAACTACACCCGCAGGCGGACCCACTGTACCCGACGCCGTCGCCGCCTGCACCCAGGCACCCCCTCACGTGCTCCACCATCCCGACCACGCCGACACCCCGGCGACCAAGATCCGCAGGCCATCGACGGTGCGCAGGATTTTCATCGCCGCAACATATGCCCATTCTCAAATCTCTCGATCGGTTGTAACGTCTCCCGCACGTTCAAGCCACGGCGCGACACACCCCCTGCCGCGCCGCCAGAAAGAGGTGGGCCCATGGGACTCCGTCCCAACCTGCTGACCCGGCGCACCGCCGGCGTCGCGTCGACGACCCTCGCGCTCCTGCTCAGCACCGCCGCCGTGGGTGTCGTCCCGGCCGCTTCGGCGTTCTCCGCCGCACCGGCCGACGCGTGCGCCGAGCCGGCCGACGTCCACTCGGACGCCCGGGTGAAGGCCGGCGCGCACGCCAAGCAGGAGCCGAACGAACTGACCGCCAAGGAGACCCGCGAGCGGGAGGCCGACCTCGCCGCCGCCCTGCGTGAGCGGGCCAACTTCCGGACCGGTGCCGGTGCCGCCGCGCTCGCCGCCGTGACCATCCCGGTCGTCGTGCACGTCATCCAGGAGGACGGCACCCGGGCCGGCGGCAACATCCCCGACTCGATGATCAACTCGCAGATCAGCGTGTTGAACGAGGCCTACAGCGGTGGCACCGGCGGCGCGGCCACCGCCTTCAGCTTCCAGCTCCAGAAGATCAACCGGGTCACCAACCCGGCGTGGTACCCGATCGTGCAGGGCTCCTCGGCCGAGCGTTCGATGAAGACCTCGCTGCGCGAGGGCGGCAAGAACACGCTCAACGTCTACCTCGGCGAGCTGAGCGACGACCTGCTCGGCTGGGCCACCTTCCCGAAGCGCCGGCTGGACAGCATGGACGGCGTCGTCGTGCTGACCGAGTCGCTGCCGGGCGGCACCGCCACCAACTACAACCAGGGCGACACCGGCACCCACGAGGTCGGCCACTGGCTGAACCTCTACCACACCTTCCAGGGCGGCTGCCGGGGCTCCGGCGACGGCGTGAGCGACACCCCGGCCGAGGCCGAGCCGGCGTACCAGTGCCCGACCGGGCGGGACACCTGCACCGCGGCCGGGCTGGACCCGATCACCAACTTCATGGACTACACCTACGACACGTGCATGTACCAGTTCACCGCCGGCCAGGCGGAGCGGATGCTGACCGCGTGGAACGCGTACCGCGCGGCCTGACGTACCCCTGCTGCTGATCGCCCCGGTGCCGGCTCCGTCTCCCGACGGGCCGGCGCCGGCGTCTGTGGGGGTCAGGCCGCCGCACGATGGGCACCGCGCCCGTCGAGGGCCGACCGCCGATCCGGTACGCCGACCGCGCCCCCGCCCGGGGCGGCGCTCGCGGCGTCGGTGGTGGTGGTAGTGCCGGCGCTCGCAGCTCCGGCGGCTCCGGGGTCGAGCCAGACCTGCACGGCGGGCCGGTCGGTCGCCTCGCCGGGGCGGACGGCGCCGACGTCGCCGCGCCGGGCCAGCATCGCCACGTCGACGGTGAACTCGAAGAGCCGCCAGTCCACCTGCGGCGCGGCCCGCCCGATCTCGGCGAGCCGGGCAACCCGGGCCTGGTCGGTCACCGGCCGGGCGTGCCCGGCCACGTACGCCTCGTCGTCGCTGTCCTCCGGCGGGAAGGAGTGCAGCGCGTAGCGGCCGTCGCGTTCGAGGTCGCGCCGCTTCGGCGAGTCGACGACGAAGCAGAAGAGCCCCTCGTCGGTGATCACCGGGGAGACCGGGTGCACCCGGGGCCCGCCGTCGGCGCGGACGGTGGCCAGGTAGCCGAAGCCCGGCCCGTACTGCTGCATGAGATGACGGATCCCGTCGGCGAGTCGTGGCTCGTCAGCGGCGAATTCGGACCAGGAAGCCATGCCCGCATTCTATCGAACACCTGTACGACACGCGAAGCGCGACGCGCGGGTCGGGCGCCCGATTCGCAGGCCCGCTGACCAGCCCCGCTGACCGGTCCTACCCACGCACCTCGCTATGGTGTTGCGATGCTGCTTTCCGACCGCGACCTCGTCGCCGAGCTGAAGGCCGGCACGCTCGCGCTGGAGCCGTTCGAGCCGACCCTGGTGCAGCCGTCGAGCATCGACGTACGCCTCGACAAGCTCTTCCGGGTCTTCAACAACCACCTCTACACGCACATCGACCCGTCCGTGCAGCAGGACGACCTGACCTCCATGATCGAGGTGCCCGACGGCGAGCCGTTCGTGCTGCACCCCGGCGAGTTCGTGCTCGCCTCCACGCTGGAGGTGATCTCGCTCGGCGATCAGCTCGCCGGCCGGCTGGAGGGCAAGAGCTCGCTGGGCCGGCTGGGGCTGCTCACCCACTCCACGGCCGGCTTCATCGACCCGGGCTTCACCGGCCACGTCACGCTGGAGCTGTCCAACGTGGCGAACCTGCCGATCACGCTCTGGCCGGGCATGAAGATCGGCCAGCTCTGCATCTTCCGGCTGTCGTCGCCGGCCGAGCACCCGTACGGTTCGGCGGTCTACGGCTCGCGCTACCAGGGCCAGCGCGGCCCGACCCCGAGCCGCTCCTGGCGCAACTGGCGCACCTGGCCGCCCCGCTGACGCCGCCCCGCCGACCCTCCCGCTGCGGCTGCGGCTGCGGGCGGCGGCGCGCCACGCCGCCCTCGCCAGGGTGTGAGAAGGGGCCCCTTCTCGACCGTATGCGTTAAGAAGGGGCCCTTCCTTGCCTCCTCAGGAGGGGCGGCCGTAGCTGTGGATCGGGCCGTCGTCGACGCGCTTCATCTTCACCGGGACGCCGGCCCGGGAGGCGTGCACCACCCAGCCCCCGCCCACGTACATGCCGACGTGGTGCAGGTCGGAGTAGTAGAAGACCAGGTCGCCGGGGCGCAGGTCGGCGCGGCTGACGCGGGCGGTCACCGACCGCTGCTGGGCCGCGTTGTGCGGCAGCGAGACGCCGGCCTTCGCCCACGAGGCCAGCATCAGCCCCGAGCAGTCGTACGAGTTCGGGCCCTCGGCACCCCAGACGTAGGGCTTGCCGATCTGGGCGCAGGCGAACTTCACCGCCGTCCCCGCGCCGCCGCCCGGGTAGGACGCCGGGCAGGGGGCGGGCTTCAGGGGGCCGCCGCCTCCGTTGCCGTAGACCTTCAGCCGCAGCTTCTGCAGGCGGTCGATCTCGGCGTTGATCTGCTTCTTCTTCGCGGCGAGCTGGGCCTCGGTGCGGGTGAGCTGAACGACCATCTCGTCGAGGGGCTGCTTCTTCGCGGCCAGTTCGTCGCGGAGGTCGACGACCGCCTGGACGTCGTGCTGCTGGCGCTGGGCGAACCGGTCGAGCAGCTCCAGTTGCCCCATCATCTGACTGGGCGTGCGGCTGCCGAGCAGGGCGTTGACCACCGACAGGTTGTCGCCCTTGTACGCCTCGGCGGCGAGGCCGCCGACCTTCTTCAACGCCTCGTCCACCTGGCGCTGGAGGGGCCCGATCTGCGCGGCGAGCGCGTCGGCCTGCTTGCGCTTGGCGGCGAGGTCCTGCCGGGTGGCGTTGTGCCGCTCGATGATCGGTTCGAGCTTGTTCCAGTCCTCGTCGATCTGCCGCTCGATCTCGGCGACCGAGGGGTCGGCGTGGGCCACGGTCGGTGCGCCGGTCAGGACGACGGCGACGCCGACCAGTGCGGCGAGGACGGTGGTGCAGCGTGACCAGCGGGGACGCGGCGCGGCCGGCGTCCGGTCGGCGTCGGCCGACCGGCGTGACGGGCGCCGCGGAGCATGGTGTGCCACCGGGCTCCGTTCTCCTTCTTCCTCTACCGCCTACCGGGTTAGCTGACGGGTTCGGGCGGGAAGGGAGAGCGCCCTACCGCAGCGCCGCTGCGGATTCACCCCGGCGTACCTGGGTCCCCGGCTCGCCCGGAGGCGACTCGGCGGTGTCGCACCGTCACCACCCGGCTGGGCGGTGCAGCTACCGGCCGACAATTGGCCAGAGTAGAGACGATCGCCGTCGATCCGCAACCCGACCGGCCGTGACACACCGTACAGGCCCGTGGCCGGCGTCGATGTCCGCCGCGCGTCGAAGGCCCCCGGTCTGGTGAGACCGGGGGCCTTCGGGCGGTGCTGCGCGGCGCGGCCTTCGCGGGGGCCGGGCTCGGTGATCAGGCGATTCGGCGGAAGCCGGCGATCGGCATGGTGTTGATGCTGCTCACGTTGACCGGCTTGCCGGCCCGGGGCGCGTGCACCATCATGCCGTTGCCGATGTAGAGGCCGACGTGGTGCAGGTCGCTGAAGAAAAAGACCAGGTCACCGGGCTGGGCCTCGGAGCGCGAAACCAGCTTGCCCTTCTTCCACTGGTCGCCGGTGAAGTGCGGCAGATAGATCCCGGCGGCCTTGTAGGCGTACTGGGTCAGGCCGGAGCAGTCGAACGTGTCCGGTCCGGCGGTGTTGAAGACGTACGGGTCGCCGACCTGGGCGCAGGCGGTCTTGATGGCGGTGCGGGCATCCGAATTCATCACGCCGGTGATGGTCGGGCATCCCTGGACGGACACCACGGTCTTCGGCATCGACGCCTGGAGCCGCTTGATCTCGGCGTTGATCTGCTTCTTCTTCGCCGCCAGTTCCTTGGTCTGCTTTTCCTGGGTGGCAATGAGCGTGTCGAGCTTCTGCTTCTCGGTGTCGTACTTCGCCCGGACGGCGAGCACGCCCTCGACCTGCTTGCGCTCCTGCGCGGCCAGCCGGTCCAGGATGGTCAGCTGCTCGGCGAGGGTGCCCGGCTTGGTGCTGACCAGCAGCGCGCCGATGTCCTGCGAGGGGCCGGAGATGTAGTAGCGGGAGGCGAGGTCGCCGACACGGTCCATCGCCAGCTCGGTCTCAAGCGCCAGCGGCTGGATCTTCTTCTCCAGCGCCTTCGCCTTCTCCCGATTCGTCTTCAGCTGCACAGACACCTTGTTGTACTGCTCGATGGTGGGCTCAAGCTGCTCCCACTGCTTGTCGATCTGCGCCTCGATCTCGTCCACCGACGGCTCGGCGTACGCGGGCGCGGTCAGTGTCCCGGCGCCGACGGCGACCGCCGCGACCAGGGTGAGCAGGCGGCGTGCGAAACGGCGGGCACCACCCGGGCGAGCGGGTGACCGTTCCGGGGCATGACGATGAGGGGGCATGGTTGCCACCGGCACCGACTCCTTCGCAACCGACCGCCGGGCGCCTCGCGAGAGGGAAGATCGAGGCAGACGACCCACAGCGGTCAGCGCCTCACATTAGGGGAGTCCCGCGCGAGGAATCAAGGCGGGTCCGCACACCGTGACGCCCCGCAAACCGTTCCTGCACAACGGGTGTGGGCCGCACTGCGGCGACGGAGACGACGGGCACGGTGGCGGCCCGGCCGTCAGCCGACGATGGCGGTCAGCACGTCGTCGAGGGTCACCACCCCGAGCGGGCGGCGGCCGTCGCTCACCAGCACCATGTGCCGCCGCTCGCGGCGCATCGACAGCAGCAGGTCGGCCAGCGTACGGTCCGGCGGCACCACGGCCAGCGGATGGTAGACCCCGGCCGGCACGGGGGCGCGGCGCTCCGCGCCCGCGTACCCGAGGACGTCCTTGACGTGCACGAAGCCGAGCACCCGGCGGGTGGCCCGCTGCACCACCGGGAACCGGGACCGGCCGGTGCGGGTCGCCAGCACCTCCAGCGAGGCCGGTGAGACGTCCTCGGCCACTGTGGTCACCGTCGACCAGGGTTGCAGGGCGTCCGCCGCCGTGCGGGTGTGCAGCGCGAGCGCCCCGGTGATCCGGGCGTGCTCCTCGGCGTCGAGCAGGCCCTCCGTCCGCGCCTGCGACACGAGACCGGCCAGTTCCTCGGCGGTGAACACCGTCTTGACCGCGTCCGTCGCCTCGACCCGCCAGATCCGCAGCACCTGCCGCGACGCCCACTTCATCGCCAGCAGCAGCGGTTTGGTCGCCGTGCAGAACGCCAGCATCGCCGGCCCCAGCCAGAGCGCCGACGGCTCCGGCCCGGCCAGGGTGATGTTCTTCGGCACCATCTCGCCGACCACGGTGTGCAGGAAGACCACCACGCCGAGGGCGATCAGGAACGCCACCGGGTGCACGGCGCCGTCGGGCAGGCCCAGCGCGTGGAACAGCGGCTCGATCAGGTGGGCCAGCGCCGGTTCGGCGATCGCGCCGAGGCCCAGCGAGCAGATGGTGATGCCGAGCTGCGCCCCGGCGATCATCAGCGGGATCTGGTTCATCGCCGACAGCGCCCAGCGGGCCCGCTTCGAGCCGGCCGCCAGCGGTTCGATCACCGTCCGCCGGGAGGCGATCAGCGCGAACTCGCTGCCGACGAAGAACGCGTTGCCGAGCAGCAGCAGCACGGTGACCAGCAGTTCAGGCATCGTCCCCGGGCTCCTCCGGGCGCAGCACCCGCACCTGTTCGATCCGGTGCCGTTCCACCTCGACCACGGTGAACTCGTACCCGCCCTCCTCGACCGTCTCGCCGGCCACCGGGATGTGCCCGAGCCGGGCCATCAGGAAGCCGCCGAGCGTCTCGTAGGGGCCCTCGGGCAGCCGGAAGCCCGTCTGCTCGACCAGCTCGTCCTCGCGGAGCACGCCGTCGACCAGGACGGTCCGCTCGCCGCCGGGCACGGTCAGCTCGACCGGCCCGCCGTCGTCGACCGCGTCCGGGTCGAACTCGTCGGCGATCTCCCCGACCAGCTCCTCCACCAGGTCCTCCACGGTCACCACGCCGTCGGTGCCGCCGTACTCGTCGACGACGATGGCCAGGTCCGCGCCGGCCGCCTTGAGGGCGGCCAGGACGCCGTCGAGGTCCAGGCTCTCCGGCACGTACACGGGCTCGCGGGCGACCGACGCGACGGTCGTCCTGGCCCGGTTGGCCAGCGGCACGCCCAGCGCGTCCGGCACCGCCGCGACGCCGGTGACCAGGTCGAGGGTCTCCTCGAAGACGGGGAACCTGGTCCGGCCGGTGTGCTGGGCGAGGGTCAGCAGCTCGGCGACGCTCGCCGTGGCGCGCAGCGCGATCACGTCCACCCGGGGGGTCATCGCCTCGGCCGCCCGCTTGTCGCCGAAGCGGATGGTGCGCCGCAGCAGCATCGCGGTGTCCGGCGGGAGCGCGCCGGCACGGGCCGAGATCGCCGCCAGCAGGCCCAGTTCCTCGGGGGACCGGGCGCTGGCCAGCTCCTCCTGCGGTTCCACCCCGAGCCGGCGGACCAGCGTGTTCGCCGAGTTGTTCAGCCCCCGGATCAGCCACCCGAAGGCCCGGGAGAAGCCGCGCATGCCCCGGGCGGTGGCCAGCGCGGCGGGCATCGGCCGGGCCAGCGCCAGGTTCTTCGGCACCAGCTCGCCGAAGAGCATGGACAGCAGGGTCGCCAGGGCCAGGGCGAGGAACGGGGTGAACCGGTCAGCCGCCGGCCCCAGCGGGTGCAGCGCCGGGGCGAACAGCCGGGCCAGCGCCGGCTCGGCCAGGTATCCGGTGAGCAGGGCGGTGATGGTGATGCCGAGCTGCGCGCCGGAGAGCTGGAAGGACAGCTCGTGCAGTGCGCGGCGGACCGTCCTGGCCGCGCCGTCGCCGGCGGCGGCCCGTCGGTCGATCTCCGGCCGGTCCACCGTGACCAGGGCGAACTCGGCCGCTACGAAGAACGCGTTGCCCGCGGTCAGCAGCACGAAGCCGGCCAGGGGCAACACCGTGGCAACCAGAAGACTGTCGATGATCGGTTCACCTCGGCAGGATTGTTCCACGACGGGCCGGGCCGCACATCACTACGCGCGGCACCGGCCTCGTCGGGTCAGCTGCCGGAGGTGGCGGTCTCCTTCTCGCCGGCGGCGTCGGCCGGCTTGAGCGAGCGGAGCAGCACGCTGGCGACGTCGACCACCTCGACCTGCTCGCCGGCCCCCTTGCCGTTGACCCCGTCGTTGAGCATCGTCGAGCAGAACGGGCAGCCGACGGCGATGGTCCGCGCCCCGGTGGACATGGCCTCCTCGACCCGGTCCACGTTGATCCGCTTGCCGATCTTCTCCTCCATCCACATCCGGGCACCGCCGGCGCCGCAGCAGAAGGAGCGCTCGCTGTTGCGCGGCATCTCGGTGATCCCGCCCGCGACGGACTCGCCGAGCACCTCGCGTGGGGCGGCGAAGACCCGGTTGTGCCGGCCCAGGTAGCACGGGTCGTGGTAGGTGAGGCCGCCGTCGACCGGCTGCACCGGGGTGAGCCTGCCGGTGCTGACCAGGTGGGCCAGGAGCTGCGTGTGGTGGACCACCTCGAACTCTCCGCCGAGCTGCCCGTATTCGTTGCCGAGGGTGTTGAAGCAGTGCGGGCAGGTCGCGACGATCTTGCGCTTGCTCTGCTCCCGGCCGTCGAACGCCTCGTTCAGCGTCTCGACGTTCTGCTGGGCGAGCATCTGGAAGACGAACTCGTTGCCGATCCGGCGGGCCGGGTCGCCGGTGCAGGTCTCGCCCTCGCCGAGGATGGCGAAGGAGACGCCGGCCTCGTTGAGCAGCGTGGCGACCGCCCGGGTGGTCTTCTTGGCCCGGTCCTCGAACGCGCCGGCACAGCCGACCCAGAAGAGGTATTCGAAGTCGTCGACCTCGCCGACGCGCGGCACCTCGAAGCCGAGGCCCTTGGTCCAGTCCTCGCGGGTGTTCTGCGGGGCACCCCAGGGGTTGCCCTTGTTCTCCAGGTTGCGCAGCATGACGCCGGCCTCGGACGGGAAGCTCGACTCGATCAGCACCTGGTAGCGGCGCATGTCGACGATGTGGTCGACGTGCTCGATGTCGACGGGGCACTGCTCGACGCACGCGCCGCAGGTGGTGCAGGACCAGAGCACGTCCGGGTCGATGACGCCGCCGTCGGAGGCACCGCCGATCAGCGGCTTCTCGGCCTCGGCGAGCGCCAGCACGTCCATGTGGGCGAGCTGGGCGGCGGTGGCCTTCTCCTCGCCGGTGAGGTCCTTGCCGCCGCCGGCCAGCAGGTACGGGGCCTTGGCGTACGCGTGGTCGCGCAGGCTGAGCACGAGCAGCTTCGGCGACAGCGGCTTGCCGGTGTTCCAGGCCGGGCACTGCGACTGGCACCGCCCGCACTCGGTGCAGGTGCTGAAGTCGAGCAGGCCCTTCCAGGTGAACTGCTCGACCTGGGCGACACCGAACTGGTCCTTCTCGGGGTCGGCCTCCTCGAAGTCGAGGGGCTTGCCCTGGCTCATCATGGGCCGCAGCGCGCCGAGCCCGGAGCCGGCCCGGCCCGGGTCGCGCTTGAAGAAGATGTTGAAGAAGGCGAGGAACCGGTGCCAGGCGACGCCCATGGTCACGTTGAGCGCGATGACGATCAGCCAGGTCATCGAGATGGCGATCTTGATGAGGGCGGCGATGCTGACGCCGGCCGACCAGTCGGGCAGCAGCGCGCCGACGGCGTGACTGACCGGGGTGGCCCACGCCGGGTACTCGAAGTGGTCGGTGGCCACCTTGAAGCCCCGGATCACGAAGCCCATGATCAGCACGGCGAGGACGACGGCCTCGACGAAGTAGCCCTGCCACATGGTCGAGCCGGTGAACCGGGACCGGCCGCCCGGCCGGGTGGGCCGGTTGCGGACCCGGATCGCGATCAGCACCACGATGCCGACCGTGCCGAGCACCGCGATCAGCTCGGTGACCAGGCCGTAGACCGCCAGGCCGCCGATCAGCGGCAGGCCGCCGGTCGGGGAGACGACCTCGAAGTACGCCTCCAGGACCAGCAGCGACAGCACGATGAAGCCGACCATGACGAACCAGTGCGCCGCGCCGACCACGCTCCAGCGCAGCATCCTGGTGTGACCGGCGGTCTCGGCCAGCATCGTCTTCGTGCGGGTGCCCCGGTCGCCGAACCGTTCCGGGTCGGGCTGACCCAGCCGGACGACTGCCACGATCTTCATGACCGCGCGTACCGCGAGCCACACCGCCACGGCGGTGATGGCGGCCGCGAGGATCGTGGTGACGATCTGGACGCTGCCCATCGAGTTGGCCTCCCGGTCTGCTGCCTGTCGAGCGGCTCGGCGGCCGGGCCGGGTCAGGGACGCGACCGGCGCTGCGCCTTCGTCGCACCCCGACCGGACCGGTCGATGACCTCGCTCCGCTCGGTCATGCAGTGCAGCCTACGCGAGAGTTACCCAGCAGTAACGTGAGTCATCTCGCAGCCGAGCCGCGCCGCCCTGCGGACACCATAGGGTGCCCGACGCCGAAACGCCGGGCAGGGGCTCGGCGGGGTGACGTGGAGCGCGCCACAAGGGCAGGCCGGGCGGCTCGAACGCCGCCCGGCCGGCAGGTGACGGCCGGTCAGCGCCAGCGGGAGAGCAGGACCAGGGAGGCGACCATCGCGCCGAAGCCCACCGCGAGGTTCCAGTAACCCCACGACATCACCGGGTATTCCTGCTCGGAGAGGTAGTAGACCACCAGCCAGGCGATGCCGCTCACGATCAGCGCGACCGCCGTGACCGGCAGCCAGACCGGGCTAGGCTTGCGCGTCGCCGCCGTCGCCGTCGGACGCACGTCCGTCGGCGGGGTGTACACCTTCTTCTTGCGGACCTGAGACTTGGGCACGACGCTCTCCAGAGGGGTGACGACCTCGTCCGGCCTGACAACCGGGCGCGGGGGCGACGGTCCATGGCCAATAATGTTCGACAGCTAGCGTAGTCCGGATGACCCGTTCAGGCCATGAATGGGGTCAGGCCGATGCACGGAGTGACCGAAAAAGGCGGGACTGTTCGGGTCGCCGCACCGGCCCGCGTCGTCGCGGGCCGACACGAGACGACGCGGAAGGAGCGCTCGGTGGAGTACACGTCAGGCGCGGCCTCCTGGCAGAAGGTCCTCCGCCGGGCGGTCGCCGGCCTCCTGCCCCGGCGTCCCCGGCAGCGGCGGCCGGGCTGGTCGATCGGCGTGCCGCTGATCGCCGCCGCGGCCGGGCTGCTGTTCACCACCACCGCGACGACCGCCGGCGGCACCGCGCTGCGTGAGGACCGCCGGCCCCAGCTCACCCAGCTCATCGAGGACCGCCGCACGCAGGTCGCCGCGAGCGAGCGCCGGGCCGCCCAGCTCCGGGCCGAGGTCGAGGACGAGACGGCCACCCTGGCCGATTCCGACGGCCCGATCAGGGAGCAGCGGGACCGCGCCGCCGCCAGCCGGCAGGACGCCGGGTTCACCGCGCTCACCGGCGTGGGCGTCACGGTCGAGCTGAACGACGCCGTCCGGCGGGCGGACCAGGAGCTGCCCGACGGGGCCACCAACGACGACCTGGTCGTCCACCAGCAGGACGTGCAGGCCGTCGTGAACGCGCTCTGGGCCGGCGGCGCGGAGGCGATGTCAATCATGAACGTCCGCGTCCTCGCCACCAGCGCGGTACGCTGCGTAGGTAACACCCTGCTGCTCCATGGGCGGGTGTACTCCCCTCCATTCAAGATCGTTGCAATCGGCGACCCCGCTGCGCTCCGGCAGGCCCTCGCCGCGTCTGAGGGAGTGCAGATGTTCAAGGGCGCGGTCAACGACTTCCAGCTGGGCTACCGGGAGACCGTCTCGACGGTCACGGTGCCGGCGTTCGAGGACTCGACAGCCCTACGCTCGGCGACGGTGCCCCGGTGACCCGTAGGCCGGACGACGGCTGGGACGGCCGGCACCAGGACCGGCAGGGGGATGACACCGCCTTCCTCCCCAGGCTCGACCGCGCCGGTCCGGCCGACCCGGGCGCCGCCATCCGTCACCAGGCCGCCCCCGGCCCGGCGACCCCCGGCCCGGCGACCGCCGATCCTGCGGGCCCGGTCCACGCGGAGCGGCCCGGCCCGACCGGCCCCTGGCCCACCCCGGTGCTGACGCCCCGCCCGGCGACGCCCCACGCCCACCGGCCGACGCCCCATGCCCACCAGCCGGCGACGGCCGACCGGGTGCCCACCGAGGCGGCTCCGCCCCTGGCCGGGCCCCGCACCGCCCAGGAGCGGCCCGCGCCGGCAGCGGACCCCGGGCCCGCCCCCGACTGGTTCGCCAGCACCCCGCAACGACCCGCGTCCGGGCCACCGGCCCCGGCACCTCCCCCGATCGGCACGCCCCCGCAGGCCACGCCCGCCCGGCCACCCGTGGACGTCCCGGCCCGCCGGCCGGCCGAGTTCGGGCCGCCACCCCGCCCGGCGCACGACGCCGACGGTCCGACGGCCTTCCTCCCCCCCGTCGAGGCACGCGCCGCCGACCGGTCCGGGGCACCCCGTGTGGCCGGCTTCCCGGGCACCGTGCCGCCCGACGCGGTCCACCGCACCCCTGCCGACCGTCGCCCCGGCCCGGTGCCGACCGCCACGGGCCACCCCGGCACCCCGCCCACGGGCCCCCGCCCCGGCGTTCCGCCGACCGGCCCGGCCGACCGGCCCGGCCCGGTGTCGCCCGCTCCGGTGCCCCCCGGCGCGGGACGTCCGGTCCCGCCGGGCGGCACCGGTCACCCCGCCGACCCGGCGGCCACCGCCGTCATCCCGGCCGTGCCCCCTCGGCCCCCGGCCCCCGACGCGACCGCGCTGATGGGCGCGGTGCCGCGCCTACCCGACAGCGGCGACGAGGCCGCCACCGGCGCGGAGCCGGCCGAGCCGCCCCGCCCACGCCGGGGCGAGCGGGTGGTCCAGCTCCGGGCCGAGCAGACCGACGAGGGCTACAAGAGCGTCTACTCCGACCTGACCCGGCCGACGTTCTGGAGCCGGCTGCGCACCGGGGTCCGGTTCACCGGCGAGCTGCTGATCACCTTCGGCCTGGTGGTGCTCCTCTTCGCCGGCTACGAGGTGTGGGGCAAGTCGGCCATCGTCGACGCCCACCAGAACGACCTCAGCAACCAGCTCGCCCAGGCGTGGGGCCCCACCGGCGATCCGACCGTGGCACCCAGCGCCAGCGCGTCGACGAAGGCCAAGCCGCCGGCGCACGGCAAGCCGCTCGCCGGGCTCTACATCCCGAAGCTCGACAAGAACTGGGTCGTGGTCGAGGGGGTCACCCAGCAGGACATCCGGTACGCCCCGGGCCACTACCCGGACAGCGCGATGCCCGGCGAGGTGGGCAACTTCTCCGTCGCCGGCCACCGCAACCGGGCGACCTTCTGGCGGCTCGACGAGCTCGACCCCGGCGACGCGATCGTCGTCGAGGGCAAGACCGAGTGGTACGTCTACCAGGTCTACAAGTCGCGCATCGTCAAGCCCAACCAGGTCGAGGTCGTCGCCCCGGTGCCGATGGAGCCGGACGCGAAGCCGACGAAGAAGGTGCTCACCCTGACCACCTGCAATCCGAAGTTCGACAACTACCAGCGCCTGATCGTGCACGCCGAGCTGACCCGTACGCAGCCCAAGTCGGCGGGCCGACCGGCGGAGCTGGGGGGCTGACGATGTATGCCTGGATCTGGCGCAAGCTGCCGCTGGGCGTGCCCGGCAAGCTGATCGGCTCGCTGCTGCTCGCCACCGCCACGGTGGCCCTGCTCTGGTACGTGGTCTTCCCGTGGGCGGAGCCGCTGCTCCCCTTCGACGACGTCCAGGTCACCCAGGACTCCGGGGTGCCGGGCGGCGGCTCGGGCGTGGACGGCGACGCCCCGCCGGCCGGCGACGAGCACGACCTGCCGTACGACACCGAGCAGAACAACACCCCGCCCCCCTCTCCGAGCAGGTGACGATGCGCGTCCTGGTGATCGACAACTACGACTCGTTCGTGTTCAACCTGGTGCAGTACCTGGGTCAGCTCGGGGTGGACTGCGAGGTGCGGCGCAACGACGAGATCGACGTCGCGGACGTGGGGCGGGTCGGCGCGGCCGGCGTCCTGCTCTCCCCGGGGCCGGGCAGCCCCGACCGCGCCGGCATCTGCCTCGACGTCATCCGCCGGTACGGGGGCGAGCTGCCGATCTTCGGCGTCTGCCTGGGCCACCAGGCCATCGGCGAGGCGTTCGGGGCCACCGTGACCCGCGCCCCCGAGCTGCTGCACGGCAAGACCTCCGAGGTCAGCCACCACGGCGTCGGGGTGCTCGCCGGCCTGCCGGACCCGTTCACCGCCACCCGCTACCACTCCCTCGCCGTGCTGCCCGAGACCCTGCCCGAGGAGCTGGAGGTCACCGGCTGGACGGGCTCCGGGGTGGTCATGGCGATGCGGCACCGCACCCTGCCGATCGAGGGCGTCCAGTTCCACCCGGAGTCGGTGCTGACCGAGGGCGGTCACCTGATGCTGGCGAACTGGCTCGCCGCGTGTGGCCACCCGGCGGCGCTGGAACGCGCCCCGGCGCTGGCCGCCGAGGTGGACGCGCGCCGCCGAGCCGCCTTCGCCCCGGTGTGACGGGCCTCGTGGGTCGTGCCGTCAGTGCTCGTCGCCCCGCCGACGGGCACGGGCGGTCAACAGGGTGACGGCCAGGACCGTCAACGAGACGACGCCGACGGCCTGGCCGATCCGGTCGATGCGCTCCGAGTTGCAGGCCCGGTACGCCTTCTCCCAGTAGTCCCCGTCCGAGGGGCCCCGCCAGCGGTCCAGGTCGGTCTGTAGCGTGTTGCCGCAGCTCTGCCGCTCGTGGTCACCCGGGCCGAGGATGCGGATCGGCACGATCAGCAGGAGCGCCACCGCTGCCGCCCCGAGCCACGCGACCCGGGTGGGCGTCACCCAGGTGCGCGCCCTCGATCCGCTCCGTGTGCTTCCGATCTCCATCGGCCAGATGGTAGGACACCCGTCGGCCGGCGTCAGTCCTGGTTGGGGCGCACCGGCGGGGTCGGGAAGGGGAAGCCGCCGCCGTTGCCACCGCCGTCCTCGGTCGGGGTGGGCGTGGGCGTGGGCGGGCCGCCCGTCGGCTCGGTCGGGTCGGGGGTGGGCTCGGGGATGTCGACCTCGATGGTGACCCGCTTGCCCCGCTCCAGCTCCGTGCCGCCGCGGGGGTTCTGGCCGGACACCTTGCCGGCCTGGTCGGCGGGGACCTCGTCGCCGTCGACGATCTGCACCACGTAACCGGCCTGCTCCAGCTCGCGCTTGGCGTCGTTGGCCGAGGAGCCGACGACGTTCGGCACCTGCCGGACGTTGCCCCGGGAGACCTCCAGGGTCACGGTGCTCTCCTCCGCGACCTTGGTGCCGGACTTCGGGGAGACGCTCGTGACGATCCCCTCCGGCGAGGAGCTGCTGACCTCCTTCTTGACCACCTTCAGGTTGAGGGCCTTGAGCTGCGGCTCGACGTTGTCGAACTGGGAGCCGACCAGCCCGTTGGGGATCGTCACCTCCGGCTTGCCGGAGCAGATCTGGATGGTGACGCCCCGGCCCTTCTCCAGCTGGGTGGTCGGCGGCGGCTGCTGCGCCGCGACGGTGTCCTTCTTGCAGGTGCTGTTGGCGACCGGGTCGCCGACGGCGGGGACGAGGCCGGCCTGTTCGAGCTGGGCCACCGCCGCCGCCTGGGTCTGCCCCGTCAGGTCGGGGACGGCGATCTTCTCGGTGCCGCTCCCGTTCATCAGGAAGGCGGTGATCAGGGCGATGATCGCGAGCACGCCGAGCGCGGCGAAGGTGGCGATCACCCAGGAGGAGGCGCGGCGCTGGCGCGGGTCGCCGACCCGGGCGGGCGGCTGCTGCCGGGTGGCCGCGCCACCGACGACCTGGGTCGGGTAGCCCGACCCGGCGGCCGACATCGGCGCGGTCTCGGCCTCCCGCATCACCGGGGTGGCGAGCACCGGCCGGCCCGCCGCCGCGCGGAGCAGGTCGGCCCGCATCTCGCCGGCGCTCTGGTAGCGGTTGAGGGGGTTCTTCGACAGCGCCTTGAGCACGATCGCGTCGACCGCGGGGTTGACGTCGGGGTTGATGTCGCTCGGCGTCGGCGGGGCCTCCCGCACGTGCTGGTACGCCACGCTGACCGGGCTGTCCCCGACGAACGGCGGGTGGCCGCAGAGCAGCTCGAACAGCACGCAGCCGCCGGCGTACACGTCGGAGCGGGCGTCGACCGCCTCGCCGCGCGCCTGCTCGGGTGAGAGGTATTGCGCCGTGCCGATGACCGCGCTGGTCTGCGTCATCGTGGTCGCGCCGGACGCCAGGGCCCGCGCGATGCCGAAGTCCATCACCTTGACCTGGCCTGTCTGGGTGAGCATCACGTTGCCGGGCTTGATGTCGCGGTGGATGATCCCGTGCCGGTGGCTGAACTCCAGCGCGGCGCACATGTCGGCGCAGATCTCCAGCGCCCGGCGCGGCTGGAGCCGCCCCTCGACGCCGAGCACCTCCTTGAGGGTCCGCCCGTTGACGAACTCCATCACGATGAACGGCAGCGTCTCGCCGGTGGGCCCCGTCTCCTCGCCGGTGTCGTAGACCGCGACGATGGCCGGGTGGTTGAGCGAGGCGGCGTTCTGCGCCTCGCGGCGGAACCGCATCTGGAAGGTGGCGTCGCGGGCCAGGTCGGCCCGGAGCATCTTGATCGCGACGTCCCGACCGAGCCGGAGGTCACGGCCGCGGTGCACCTCGGCCATGCCGCCGTAGCCGAGCAGCTCGCCGACCTGATACCTGCCACCGAGCAGGCGGGCCTGCGCTGTCATCGCGTCTGTCGTCCTTCGCTCGTGGTCGTCTCGCCGCCGCCCGGCAGGAGTGGTCGTTCCACCCGACGGTACGGCGTCCCGGACGGATCGTCGCCCCCACCGGCCTGCACCGCGCCGGACGCCACGACCCGGGTGCCGGACCCGCCGGGGTCCCCGGCGGCAGCGTTCTTCCGCAGGTTGTAGGAAATCACGCCGGAGCAGAGCAGGACCAGGGTGGCCACCAGGATGAACAGCCAGACCGCCCCTGCCCTGGACTGCTGCGGCGGGGCCGGGGGCGGGCCGGGCGGGCGGGCGTACGCGAGGGGGTTGGCCTGGCGGACCGGGACCGGCGGCGGCACGGTCGCCGCGCCGCGCGGGTAGGCCGGCGGGTTGGCCACCGGCGGGTGGGGCGGCTGGTGCACCACCGGCGGGCGGGGCTGGTGGGTGACCGGGGGTCGGGGCGCCGCCACGGGGGGCCGCTGCTGCGGCGGGGCCGACGCCGGGACCGGACGCTGCTGCGGCGGGCCGGAGGTCGGCACCGGGCGCTGCGCCACCGCGGGCGGCCGGGGCTGCTGCCGGGAGGCGGGGGGCACCTGGGCGCGCGCCTGCGGGCCGGCCGGGGACGCCGGTGCGGCGGAGACCTGCCCGACGTGGCCGCCGCCCCGGGACTGCTGCCCGAGCGCGAGCTTCGCCTGCCGGGCCACCCCGGCGAGCGCGGCGGCGCTGGGCCAGCGGGCGGCCGGGTCCTTCGCCATGGCCCGCTCGACGATCGCCCGGACCGGGGGCGGGATGTCCGCCGGCAACGGCCGGGGGGTGTCCCGGACGTGCTTCATGGCGATCTCCAGCGGGTTGTCGCCCTCGAACGGCCGCCGCCCGGCGAGGCACTGGTAGGCGACCACGCCCAGGGCGTAGACGTCGGAGGCGGGCGTGGCCACCGCGCCGGTGGCCTGCTCGGGGGAGATGTAGGAGGCGGTGCCGAGCACCGAGCCGGCGGCGGTGAGCTGGGCGACCAGCTCCGACCGGGCGATGCCGAAGTCGGTCAGCACGAGGGTGCCGTTGGGCCGGACCAGCAGGTTTCCGGGCTTCACGTCGCGGTGCACGATGCCCTTGCAGTGCGCCGCGTGCAGCGCGTCGGCGGCCTGGGCGAGCAGGGCCATGGTGCGCGCCGGGGTGAGCCGGCCGACCCGCCCCAGCGTCGAGGAGAGCGCGTCGCCCTCGATGTATTCCATCACCAGGAAGGCGATCTGCTGGTCGTGGCCGAAGTCGTAGACGTCGACCACGCCGGGGTGGTTGATCGTGGCCATGGTGCGGGCCTCGCCGCGGAAGCGCTCGGCGAAGTCGGGGTCGTCGAGCAGCGCAGGGAGCAGGCTCTTCACGGCGACCGTGCGACCGAGCACCTGGTCGGTGCCGCGCCACACGTCGCCCATGCCGCCGCTGGCGATCCGCTCGTCGAGTCGGTAGCGGTTGCCGAGCTGGACCCCGGGGCTGAGCATGTCAGCGCCCCCCGGAGTCGGCGGCCGCCGCCTGCATGATCTTGCCGGCGATCCGGGCCGCCTCGGCGCTGCCGCCGCTGCCCGCCTCCTCCAGCACCACACACACGGCGGAGACCGGGGTGCCCTTCGAATCCAGGGCGAAGCCGATGAACCAGCCGTGGTCGGGGGTCTGCGGGCCCGACTGGGCCGTGCCGGTCTTGCCGCCGACGGTGTAGCCGTTGAACTTCGCGTTGCGGCCGGTGCCGTTGTCCACCACGCTCACCATCATGTCGCGCAGGTCCGACGAGACCTGCCCGCTGACCGGCTGGCGCAGCTCGCGCGGCTTGGCCGTGTAGTAGCTGGTGGTGCGGTCCGGCGCGAGGAGCTGCCGCACCAGGTAGGGGCGCATCTGGCTGCCGCCGTTGGCGACCGCCCCGGCGATCAGGGCCCCCTGGAGCGGGGTCATCTTGACGTCGCGCTGGCCGATGGAGGACTGGGCCAGCGCGGCCGGGTCGGTGCTGCCGTCGGGGCCCTGCATGGCCCCGGTGCGGCTGGCCGCCACCGGCAGCCCGTCCTCGCCGAGCTGGCCGACGGTCAGGTCGTCCTGCTCGAACCCGAACTGCCGGGCCTTCTCCTTCACCTTGTCCGCGCCGAGCTCCACGCCGAGCTTGGCGAAGCCCGTGTTGCAGGACTCGGTGACCGCGCTGATCAGGGTCACCTCGGACTCGGGGCAGATCGACGGCACCGCGTTGCGGATCGGGGTGCCCGACGTCGGCGGGGTGTAGCTGGGGCCGGCCGGGATCTGGGTGTTCTTGCCGATGCCGTTCTCCAGCGCGGCGGCGGCCACCACGATCTTGAAGGTGGAGCCCGGGGGCAGCACCTCCGACAGCGCCCGGTTCTTCAGCGGGCCGCCCTCCGCGCTCTCCAGCTTGTTGTACGCCGCCGTCGCCTCGTCCGTGTCGTGGCTGGCCAGCGGGTTCGGGTCGAAGCTGGGCATGGAGACCAGCGCCTGCACCGCCCCGGTACGCGGGTCGAACGCGATCGCCGCGCCCTTCTTCGCCCCGACCTGGTTGTTGGACAGGCCGTTGAACGCGGCGTCCTGGGCCCGCTTGGAGAGGGTCAGCAGCACGTTGCCGCCGCCGGTCTCGTCGCCGGTGAACATGTCCTTGATCCGGTTGGCGATCAGCGCGTCGCTGGTGCCGGCGAGGAAGTCGTTCTCGACCCGCTCGATGCCGGTGTCGCCGAGGTTGACCGGCTTGTAGCCGAGGACGTGCGCGTATTTCTCCCCGCCGGGGTAGGTGCGCAGGAACCGCAGCTTGCCGCCGGTCTCCTTGCTGGTGGCGAGCGCCGTGCCGCCGGCCTCGATGTTGCCGCGCTTGCGCTCGTACTCGGCCACCTGGACCCGGCCGTTGTAGTCGCTGTTGCGGTATTCGTCGGCCTTGTAGGCCTGGATCCAGTTCAGGTTCGCGAAGAGCAGGCCGAACAGGACCATCGCGACGACACCGACGCGGCGCAGGGGTGCGTTCACGGCCGGATCACCTCCGTGGGGGCACCGTGCAACTGCTCGGGTGGGCCGCCCCCGGGTCGGGCCGCCGGGCCGCCGCCACCGGTCACCGGGCGGCGGGCCGCGTCGGAGACCCGCAGCAGCACCGCGATGAGCAGCCAGTTCGCCATCAGCGACGAGCCACCGGCGGAGAGGAACGGGGTGGTCTGACCGGTCAGCGGGATGAGCTTGCTGATCCCGCCGACGATCACGAAGACCTGGAGGCCGAGGGTGAAGGCGAGGCCGCCGGCGAGCAGCTTGCCGAACGAGTCCCGCACGGCGAGCGCGGCCCGCAGGCCCCGCTCCACGATGAGCAGGTAGACCACCAGCAGCGCGGAGAGGCCGAACAGCCCGATCTCCTCGCCGATGCCGGCGAAGATGAAGTCGTTCTGCACCTCGGGGATCTCCAGCGGCTCGCCGCCGCCCGGCCCCGCGCCGAACAGGCCGCCGCTGCCCAGCGCCAGCAGGCCCTGGACGAGCTGGTAGCCGTCCTGGTAGGGGTCGGCGAACGGGTCCAGCCAGATCTGCGCCCGCAGGTGGAAGTTGGCGAACGGCCCGCCGACGACGCCGCCCAGCACGTACGCGAGGTAGGCGCCGCCGAAGAACAGGATCAGGCCGATGAGCAGCCAGCTCACCCGTTCGGTGGCGATGTAGAGCGTCACCACGAACATGCCGAAGTAGAGCAGCGAGGTGCCCAGGTCCTTCTCGAAGACGAGGACCAGCACGCTCAGCGCCCAGACCGCGAGCACCGGCCCCAGGTCCCGCCCGCGCGGGAAGTCGATGCCGAGGAACCGGTGGCTGGCCAGCGACAGCACCTCGCGCTTGCGGACCAGGTAGTAGGCGAAGAAGGCGAGCAGCGCGAGCTTGGCGAACTCACCCGGCTGGATCTGCCCCACCCCGGGCACGATGATCCAGAGCTTCGCGCCGTAGATCTCCGAGTATCTCGCCGGCAGCACCGCCGGGATCATCACCAGCACGATGCCGGCGAGGCCCAGGGTGTACGCGTAGCGGGAGACCGACCGGTGGTCGCGCATGAGCGCCAGCAGGCCGGCGGCGAGCATCACCGACGCCAGCGTCCAGGCGAACTGCCGGCCGCCGTTGCCGGCGAAGATCGCCAGCGACTCCCGGTCGGCGGGGGCGGCCCGGGCCAGGTCGAGCCGGCGCAGGAAGCCCACCCCGATGCCGTTGAGCAGCGCCACCGCCGGCAGCAGGGCCGGGTCGGCGTAGGGGGCCAGGAACCGGATGACGACGTGCAGGGCGAGGAAGACGCCCGCCAGCACGGCGGTGGGGACCCAGAAGTCCGGGGTGACCGTGTCGAGCACGGTCGCCTCCACCGTCGCGCCGTACGCGGCGACGATCACCAGGGCCAGCAGCAGCAACGACAGTTCGGCGTTGCGCCGCGACCGGGCCAGGCGTACGCCGGGCTGCTCGCCCGTCGTCGCGGGCGAGGCGGCCGGTGCGGCGGCTGCGGTCACGGAGATGTCCTCGGTTTTCTCAGTCGACGCTCACTCCGGCGACCGGCACCCGGCCGGGTCGGCCGGCGGAACCGTGTCGGAGGGCAGCACGTCGGGCGTCTCGGTGGGCGAGGGGGTCGGGGTGGCGACGGGCCGAGGGCTGCCGGAGGCCGTGCGGGTCGCCCCCGGCCGGTCCGGGGACCTCGTGGGCTCCGGCGTCGGCGTCAGGGTCGGCGTCGGCGTCGGCGTCGGGGTCGGCTGGCAGATCGGCTTGAGGTTGGGGTTCAGCGGGTCGTCGCTGGTCAGCTCGGCCAGCCGGCGCTCGGCGTCGGGTTCGTCGCGGGCCGGGATGCCCTGCTTGACCTGCTCCTGCGCGGCGAGGGTGAGGTCGTCGAGCCGGGCGGGGCTGACGGAGTGCTCGGCGGAGAGGTCGAGCCCGGCGATCTGCCCCTGCACGCCCCGGAACACGGCCACCCGGCCGTCCTCGGTCGCGCCGACGTAGTACTGCCGCTGCGTGTACGTCCAGCCGCCGACGAGCGCGCCGCCGAGGATGACCAGCAGGGCGAGGGTCATCGCCACGGTGCGCAGCGGGCGGCGCTTCGGGCGGTCGTCGTCGCCGTCGTCGTCGGCCGGCTCCTCGGGGGCGGGCGGCCGGGGGGCGGAGAGCGCGGAGGCGCGCGCGGCGGGGGTGGAGACGTCGGCGGAGGTGGCCATGCCCCGGTCCCGGGCGGCGGCGCCGCCGACGATCGGGCTCGCCTCGACGATGTCCCGGTCGGTGGCGTCGGCGATGATCACCGTGATGTTGTCCGGGCCGCCGCCGCGCAGCGCGAGCTGGACGAGCCGCTCGACGCACTGCTGCGGGTCGGTGTATTCCCGCATGGTGTCGGCGATGGTCTCGGCGCTCACCACGCCGGAGAGGCCGTCGCTACAGATCAGGTAGCGGTCGCCGGGGAGCACCTGCCGGACGCTGTATTCCGGGTCGATGTCGCGGCCGTCGAGCGCCCGGGTGAGCAGCGAGCGCTGGGGGTGGCTGCTCGCCTCCTCGGCGCTGATCCGGCCCTCGTCGACGAGCATCTGGACGTAGGTGTCGTCTTTGGTGATCTGCGCGAACTCGCCGTTGCGCAGGAGATAGGCCCGCGAGTCGCCGATGTGGACCATGCCGAGCTTGGTGCCGGAGAAGAGGGTCGCGGTCAGCGTGGTGCCCATCCCCTCCAGCTGCGGGTTGGCGTCCACGGTGTCGCGGAGCTGCTGGTTGGCGGTGCCCACGGCCGAACGCAGCGCGTCGACCAGGGCGTCACCGGGGACGTCCTCGTCGAGCGGCGCCATGGCACCGATGACGATGTTGCTGGCGACGTCACCGGCGGCCATGCCGCCCATGCCGTCGGCTACGGCGAGAAGCCGCGGCCCGGCGTAGACGGAATCCTGGTTACCGTCTCGGATCAGACCGCGGTCGCTGTGGGCCGCATAGCGCAGGGTCAGAGTCATGGCCGTAATTCGAGAGAGGTGCGCCCGATGCGGATCGGCACGCCGAGGGGGACGGGGGTCGGTCCGGTGACCTTAGCGCGATCGAGGTAGGTGCCGTTAGTCGATCCGAGGTCCTCGACGAACCACTGCCCGTCGCGGGGCACGAGCCGGGCGTGTCGCGCCGAGGCGTAGTCGTCGGTGATGACGAGGGTCGAATCCTCGGCCCGGCCGATGGTGATCTGCGCCTCGCCCAGGGTGATCCGGGTGCCGGCGAGCTGACCGGCGGTCACCACCAGCTGGTGCGCGGCCCTGCCCCGCTTCGCCTTGGCCGGCTTGGCCTGCGGCTGGCCGGTCGAGGCGCCCACGGCCCGGGGCGCGGCCACCAGCCGGCCCGACCGGGCGCCGGCGAACAGGTCCCGGCGGATGACGCCGACCACCGTGAACACGAAGATCCACAGCAGGATCAGGAACCCGAACCGGGCGACGGTGATGACGAGTTCCGGCAAGGCGGATCAGCCGTCCACGCGGAAGGTCAGGGTGGTCGTGCCGAGCTGGATCATGTCGCCGGGGTTGAGCGCGACGGCGGAGACCCGCTGGCCGTTGACCATCGTGCCGTTCGTCGAGCCGAGGTCGGTCAGCACGACCTGACCACCGTCGAAGTCCAGCCGGGCGTGTCGGCGGGAGATCCCGACGTCGGGCAGGCGCAGGTTGGCCTGGTCGCCCCGGCCGATCACGGTCGAGCCCATCTGGAGCGGGTAGGTGCGGCCGTCGCCGGAGACCAGCCGGACGTTGCGCCCGCCGCCGTGCCCCGGCGGGGGGCCGTAGCCGCCGCCCTGGTCGTACGCCGGGTAGGCGGGGCCGGCGTCGTAGCCGCCCTGGTCGTAGCCCGGCGCGGAGACCGGCGCCACGTCGCCGCCGGTGTAGACCTCGGCGGTGACCCGGAACATGCCGGTGTCGAGGCCCTCGCCGCGCTCGATCTCGACGATCACGTCGCCGTAGACCGTCCAGGCCTGCTCGCCGATGAACTCCGCCTGCGACTGGGCCAGCTCCTGGGCCAGCGCGGCGGCGTAGGGCGCCAGGCGGTTGTGGTCGTAGGGCGAGAGATCGATCACGTAGCGGTTGGGCACCAACGTGCGCCCGCCGGCCAGGATCGCCTTGTGCGCCTCGGCCTCCCGCTGCATGGCGTTGAGGATCTCCACGGGGTGCACCACCCCTTTGAAGACCTTGGCGAAGGCTCCCTCCACCAGGCCTTCCAGACGCTTCTCGAAGCGTTGCAGCACGCTCACCGGCTCCTCCTCGGGTCCCGAGGACATGATGGTATCCGGCCGGCGCGCGCGCAGCTCACACGCCGCTCGGCCGGCCGTCGCCGGCCCGTTCGAACGGGCTCTTTCCCGCGTGCTACAGTTTCGTCCGCCACGAACGGTAACCGGTCGCGGCGCAGGCCAGAGACACCGTAGGATGTGCCGGGCCGCTGGGGACAGCGGGTCCGGGGCAGGCTAAAGTGTTCCCGGTCAAGCCACGGGGAAGTGGCGGAATGGCAGACGCGCACGGTTCAGGTCCGTGTGCCCGAAAGGGCGTGGGGGTTCAACTCCCCCCTTCCCCACCAGAGCGAGGGCTCCGCACGACGCGGGGCCCTTTCGCCGTTCCATGGGCCCGGCGTCCCATCCGGCGGGTGCCGGACGTCACGCTATGCTCCGATCGTTTCCCTGCCTCTGATGGACCAGGAGTGGCGTGTGAGTGTCGCGTTGGTGACCGGGTCGGGCGGCCTGATCGGTTCCGAGGCGGTCCGGCACTTCGCCGGCCTCGGTCTCGACGTCGTCGGCATCGACAACGACATGCGGCAGGAGTTCTTCGGCGCCGAGGCGTCGACCGCGTGGAACGTCCGGCGGCTGGCCGAGGAGCTCGGCGGGGCGTACGCGCACCACAGCATCGACATCCGCGACCGCGACTCGCTGGCGAAGCTCTTCACCCGGTACGGCCGCGACATCGCCGTGGTGATCCACACCGCCGCGCAGCCGTCGCACGACTGGGCGGTGCGGGACCCGTTCACCGACTTCGACGTCAACGCCGGCGGCACCCTCAACGTGTTGCAGAACGTGCGCGAGCACTGCATCGAGGCGCCGGTGATCCACTGCTCGACCAACAAGGTCTACGGCGACCGCCCCAACAGCCTCCCGCTTGTCGAGCTGGAGTCCCGCTGGGAGATCGAGCCGGGGCACCCGTACGCGCAGGGCATCCGCGAGGACATGTCGATCGACGCCTGCCTGCACTCGGTCTTCGGCGCGTCGAAGGTCGCCGCCGACGTGATGGTGCAGGAATACGGCCGCTACTTCGGCATGCGCACCGCCTGCTTCCGGGGCGGCACGCTGACCGGCCCGGCGCACTCGGCGACCGAGCTGCACGGCTTCCTCGGGTACGTGATGCGCGCCAACATGGAGCGCCGCACCTACAAGATCTTCGGCTACCAGGGCAAGCAGGTCCGGGACGCGATCCACAGCTCGGACGTGGTGTCGGCCTTCGAGGCGTTCTTCCGCGACCCGCGCTCGGCGGCCGTCTACAACCTGGGCGGCGGCCGGCACTCCAACACCTCCAACCGGGAGGCGTTCGCCCTGGCCGAGCAGATCACCGGCCAGGAGATGATCACCGAGTACGTCGAGGCGAACCGGATCGGCGACCACAAGTGGTGGATCGGCTCCAACGAGGCGTTCCAGGCCGACTACCCGGGCTGGAAGCAGGTCTACGACGTGCCGATGATCATGCGTGAGATCTACGAGGCCAACGTGGACAAGTGGGTGCCCGGGGCATGACCGACGGCAGCAAGCGCAACGTTCTCGGCGTCCTCGTCGACGCCACCGACTACGCCACCGCGACCGAGCGGGTGGTGGCGGCGGCGCACGAGCGGCGTCCGCTGGCGCTCACCGCGCTCGCCGTGCACGGGGTGATGACCGGGGTGCTCGACCCGGCCCACAACGCCCGGCTCAACTCGTTCGACGTGGTCACCCCGGACGGGCAGCCGGTGCGCTGGGCGCTCAACCTGCTGCACCACGCCAACCTGGCCGACCGGGTCTACGGCCCGCTGCTGACCCTGCACGTGCTGCGCCGCTTCGCCGAGGAGGGCCTTCCGGTCTACCTGTACGGCTCGACGGAGGAGACGCTGGCGCGGCTGATCCCCGCCCTGGAGCGGATGTTCCCGGCGCTGAAGATCGCCGGGGTGGAGCCGTCGAAGTTCCGCGCCGTGCAGCCCGGCGAGGACGCCGAGATCGCCGACCGGATCCGGTCCAGCGGGGCCAGGCTCGTCCTGGTCGGGCTCGGCTGCCCCCGGCAGGAGGTCTTCACCTACGCGATGCGTCCGCTGCTGGACATGCCGATGATGGCCGTCGGGGCGGCCTTCGACTACCACGCGGGGCTGCTGCGCAACCCGCCGCCGTGGATGCAGCGGGCCGGCCTGGAGTGGTTCTGGCGGCTCGGCCTGGAGCCGAAGCGCCTGTGGCGGCGGTACGTCGTCCTCAACCCGGCGTACCTGGCCCGGCTGGCGGCGCAGAAGACCGGCCTGTGGAAGGCGAAGCCGCCCACTCCGGCCACCGAGCGCCCCGCCACCTTCGCCGTCTAGACCGCACCGCGCCACCCCTACGGGGCGGGGCTGCGGGACGAACAGGGGGCCGACCCGGATTCGGCGGGCGTCGAACTGGGCAAGGCTGACGGCATGGACGGGCATCTCATCGTGCTGTTGCCGATCGCCGGCGTGTGGCTGGCCGCGGGTCTCCTCGCGGAGCGGCTGCCCCGGCCGCACCGCGCCCGCCCGCTGCGCCGGCGTACCGGATGGTTGCTCGCCCTGACGGCGACCGGCCTCGGCCTGACGGCGGCCGTGCTCGCCGCCGGGCTGACCAGCGCCGGCACCGGCACGGTCGACCGGGCCGCAGCCGGCCTGGCCCTGGCGGCCACCCCCGCACTGCTGGTGGCGGCCGTCACCGCCCGCCGGGTGCGCCGGCTCTGGGCCGCCGCGGGGGCGCTCGCCGCCGCGCCGGAGACGCCGGCCCCGCACGGGCTGCGCGCCGCCGCGGCGCACCCGCTGATCGGCCTGCCGCTCCAGGTCACCGGCCTGGCCACCGTGCCGGCGGTGCTGTCGGCCAGCGGCCTCGACCTCTTCGCCGGGCCCGGCGCCACCGGCGCCGCCGTCACCGTGGCCGCGCTGGGCGTCGCCGCGATCGGGGTACGCCACGCGCTGCGCCACAGCCGCCTCGCCGAGCGGTCGCTGACCCGCCGCCCCGGGTCAGCGCGAGCGGCCAGCGCTGCCCTGCACGTATAGCAGCTCCAGAATCGACCGGGTGGCCTCGAACCAGCGGTCGAGCCAGCCGGGCGGCGGCACGCTGCCCCGGGGGGGCAGCTCCAGCAGCAGCCCGCGCAGCAGCGGGTGGTCGACCAGGGAGTCGGTGCCCGAGGAGCCGGTCGACCAGCCCGACGGCGGGAACGACGG
Organism: Micromonospora sp. WMMD712; assembly: GCF_029581295.1. Lineage (NCBI taxonomy): Bacteria > Bacillati > Actinomycetota > Actinomycetes > Micromonosporales > Micromonosporaceae > Micromonospora > Micromonospora sp. WMMD712. The sequence continues at coordinate 4,471,820 of NZ_CP120743.1, read as the reverse complement.
CTCGGTCAGCGGGTTCGGGTCCAGCGACGGCAGCGACAGCGGCGGGCCGACCTGGTCGAGGGCGGTCGAGCCGTCGTCCCGGGCGCCGATCTCGGAATCGGTGGAGACCACCTCCGTCAGGACGGTGTCCCGGCGGGCCCCGCGGTATTTCCCGCCGAACCGCTCCGGCTTGCCCGGACCGTTGGTGAGGTTCTCTGAACCGATCGTCGTCATCGTCTCGCCCTGCCTCGCTCGGGTGCCGATCCGGGTGGCCGTTGCCGATCCGGTAGCTGGTCCGGGGTCGTCGACCAGCGCCGTCCCGACGGGTTCAACGACCAGGGCCGACGGTGGAAACGCGACGGGCGCGACCCCGCCCCGGCCACGTTGCCGGAAGAAGGGTCGCGCCCGTCGTGTCTAGGGGTCAGCGATCAGTCCCGGAGGAACGCGCCGTCCCTGGCCCCGGCGACGAAGGCGTGCCAGCCCGCCGGAGCGAAGACCAGGTTGGGACCGCTCTTGTCCTTCGAGTCCCGTACCCCGACCGCCCCGGTCACGTACGCCACCTCCACGCAGTTGTCACAGTTCGGCCCGCTCTTCGAGCTCTTGAACCACGTCGCCCGCGTCAGGTCCCCACGGAACCCCTTGGTCGCCATTTCCACAACGGCTCCTCTGCCAGTTTTGCGATTTGTGCGATGGATTCCTCCGGGCGAATGGCCGCTGCTCGAACATGATCGAAGATGAAGCTGTACTTCTGTAGCTCGTCGCTCTTCTCCAGGAAGAGCCCACCCGTGGCGTTCTCCGCGTACACGACATCCGGATCATTGGCTTCTGGGAAGCTGAGGATGGTGAAGGTGCCGTCCATGCCGGCGTGCGCCCCGACCGAGAACGGCAGGATCTGAAGCGTCACGTTCGGCAACTCCGCCACCTCCACCAGCCGCTTGAGCTGAGCACGCATCACTGCGTCGCCGCCCACCGGCCGGCTCAGCACCGCCTCATCGAGCACCACCCACAGATCGACCGGATCGTCCTGGGTCAACAACGACTGACGATCCAATCGGACACGCACCCGTTGCTGAACCTGTTCGGTGGTGAAGTCCGGGCGGGCGGCCCGGATCATCGCCGAGGCGTACTCCTCGGTCTCCAGCAGGCCCGGGACGACCTGCTGCTCGTACTGCCGGATGGAGCTGGCCGCCGACTCCAGGCCGACGTACGCGCCCACCAGCACCGTGCTGTAGGGGTGCCACCACCCCTTCTGCCGGGCCTCCCGGGCGATCTGCACCAGCTCGTCGCTCTCCGCGCCGGACACCCCGTAGATCAGCAGCATGTCGCGGACGTCGCGCGGGGTGGCCGTGGTGTGGCCGGTCTCGATCCTGGAGATCTTCGACGCCGAGCACTCCAGCCGCTCGGCCACCACCTCGATGGTGATGCGCGCGGCGTCGCGGTGCCGGCGCAGTTCGGCTCCGAGCCGGCGACGGCGGATGGTCGGGCTGCGCCGCTCGCTCACGACGCCCCCCGGCGACCCGTCGGGTCGAATCGCTCGCTGCTCGCCCTCACCCGGTTACCTCCGGTCGATCGCGCCAGGGGTCGACGCCCGCCGGGGGCGCGACCGTCGAAACGGCGGGCGAGCGTTCGCGGCAGGGGTGATGGTGCCGGTCGTCGACCGGCCGCGACGGGCGAAACCGGCGTCCAGTGTGCCGGTCCGGGGACAGCGGCATCAAGCGTCTATTTCCGCGAGCCGCTCACGTATCGGCAAAAGTCGACATGCAACTTGCATGAGGCACGCCACTCATGCAATCTGTCCGTAGGGCTCGAATCACTCAGCGTTCCGGTCGGCCGCCGGGGCGGGACGACCCACCGACGGGTGGGGCGTCCGGTCGAGGGATACCAGCCCGGCACCGCACGACAGGTCCGCTCCGGGCGAGAGCCCCGCTGCCGCACGTCAGGTTGACTGCGACGGCGGGCGCGGCGACCGGGAGCGGCGGGGTGCTGGTCGGGTCGTGGCACGCCACCAACGCGCCCGGCCCGACCAGCACCACCAGCGCCGCCGGTTCACGAGGCACAACCCCGTCACCAGGCGAGACATCCCCCGAAACACCAGCCACCGGCATGCCCGCCGGCCGATCTCCCAGGAGACCTCTGTGCTTCCCCGCTCAGGTGACGTGCTGCACGTGACGCGCGCGGCGAGTGTCCAGTTCCTCAAACCGATCATGTTCCGCGTGATCCGGGTGCTCGACTGGCCCACCTACGACGGATGGATGTGGCTCGACGGCTACGAGCTGAACGCGGCGGGGGACGCGGTCAGCAGGCGCTCGATCTACGTGCAGGCCGAGGGGCTGCGCCAGCTCCGGGTCGCCGCCCAACCCCGGCAGCGCACCGTCCCCGTCCGGCCGCGCCGGCCCGTGGTGCGTACCCCGGCCCGGGTCGGCTGACCAGCCGAAACCCGTCCCGGTGGGCGTGCCGCCGCCATAGAATCGGTACGCCCACCCCGGCGATCGTCTCCACCCCGCGCGTCCCGGACCCTGAACCTGGGATGGTCATGGTCATATTGCCCGCCGCGCGGCGGCACCACAGGTCCCGTACCGTCTACGCCTTCGGGCTGCTGGCGCTCCTCGGCGCCGCCACCACCCTCGGGGTGGTGGTCCGCTACCCGGCCCTGTCGGCCACCGAGCTGGCCACGCCGGTCCCGGCGCCGGAGATCACCGTCGTCGACGGGGAGCCCGAGCCGGACTGGGCCGACCCCGTGGATCCACCTGCCGTGCCGGGCCCGATCGGCGCGGAAGCGGGCGCGCCGGGCGTGCCGACCGGTCCACCGGCCGGCGCGGGGGCCGGCGTCGGAACGGACCCGGTGGTCGAGGCCGGGCGGGCCCCCGCCGGGCCCACTTCCCTGCGGGACGAGACGAGCCGCTCGCTGTTCTGGTCCGGCCTCCTCGGGCTCGCCATCTCCCTGGCCGGCCTGGGACTGGTCGGCACGAGACGCCGCAGGTGGTGACCGGCGTCGCCGTCAGGGGGTCGGGGTCGCCGTGGCCGTCGGGGCCGTCGCGCTGCTCGTCGGCGTCGGTGTCGCGGCGACCACCAGGGTGACCTGCGCGCCGGCCGGCACCAGCTCGCCCGCCGCCGGGTCCGTCTCCAGCACCGTGCCGGCCGGGCGGTCCGACTCGCGGGTCTCGACCCGGTGGTCGACCCCGATCCGGTCCAGGATCCGCTCGGCCGTCGCCCGGGGCAGCCCCACCAGCGGCGGCATCGGCACCCCGGCCGGGGTCGTCGCCGGTGGCGTCGTGGCCGGGGCGGAGGACGGCCCACCCGTCGTCGCCTCGGTCGTCGGCGCCCCGGTCGTCGGCGGCGCCGAGGTCGGGCCCGCCGACGGCGTCTGCCCGGGGTCGGTGTCGCCGCCGGTCGACAGGGTCAGCCAGAAGCCGACGCCCAGCAGGCCGAGCAGCAGCAGCGCCACGACACCCAGCAGGATCGGCGTCCACCAGCGCCGGCCGGGCTGCTCCTCGGCGTACCACTCGCCGGTCGGGGGCCCGTAGTCCGCCGGTCGGGGCGGCGGCACCCCGGCCCGACCGGACCACACCTCCCCGCCGGCCGGCTTCGGCCGGGCGTCGTCACCGGGCTGCGGCAGCGGCCGGGTCTGGTCACCGGCGTCGTCGGGGGGCGGGTCCTGGCGGTCGTCGCTCATGGCACGTCCTCTCCCACACCGGGCGGGTGGCTGGCCCTCCCATCCACGCTAACCGCTGTGGGCCAGCGCGGCCGGTACCGGCACGGCGAGCCGCCGTCACGGGGTGGGCGGCGGCTCCACACTCGGCTCACCGGGCTCCGCGCCGCAGGTCAGGGCCACCTTGTCGTTCCAGTGCGCCGTGCTGTCGGCCGCCGGCGCCTGGGCCGTGACGACGCCGGTCCGGCCCGTCGGATAGCCGGGGTAGAGGCCCTCCTCGACCAGGTCCTCGGCCGCGTCGTCGCAGTCGTCGCCGACCAGGTCAGGGACGCTGACCTCGGGTGCGGGCCCGGCGACGTACAACGCGACGGTCGTGCCCCGCGACACGGGGGAGCCGACGGGCGGGTCGGCGCTCCGCACGTCCCGCCCCGACCCGGTGCCGAAGACCAGCCGCCAGCCCAGCCGCAGGTCCCGCAGCTCGTCCCGCGCGTCCTCGAAGTCCGTGCCGACCACCGGCGGGACGGTCAGCCCGGTGGAGCGGGTGGGCGCGGTGGTCCGGGTCGCCGGCGCGGTCGTCCGGGCCGGCGACGCCGGGGCGTCGGACGGGGACGCCGTGGCCGAGACGCCGGGCTGCGCGGCCGACGGGCCGGGCGAGGCGTCGTCCTCCCCGGCCAGCAACCAGCCACCGGCCGCGCCGACCAGCGCGAGGAGCGCGACAGCCAGGCTGCCGCCCAGCACCTTGGCCGACCGGCCGGAGCGCGGCGGGTCGGCCTCGTCGGGGTACGCCTCCCCTGCGGTGTTCCCGTCCGTCATAGCGTCCACCACCTCATCACCGGCGACCGTACCCGCGTCGCGCCGGGTGCCCAGGCCCGAGTTCGGTGCCACGACTCGCCGGTCCGACCACGGGAGGTTACGCTGCCCGGCATGGCCAGACGGGGCTGGGGAGGATCGATCGCCACCGCGATCGGTGTCGCTGCCGGCGCGGGCGCCGCCCAACTGGGCTTCGGCTACGGGCTGGGCATCATCAACTGGTCGGCGTCGGGCGTCGGCGCGGGCGAGGCGGCGTGGGTGGCGAGCCTCGCCTGGGCGACCTGGATCTCGGCCACCTCGACGATCACGGGGGCGGTCTGCGCCCAGCGGCTGCGGCGTCCCGTCGCCCGGGGCGAGGACCCGGCCGCGACCGGCCCGGCCGACGCCCCGACCGACGCGGCCCCGACCGGCGACCCCACGGCCACCGACCCCACGACCACCGACCCCACGACCACCGACGACGCCCCCACCGACGACCCCGCAACTGGCGACCCCACGATCGACGCGGGGCCCGCCGCCGAGCCGGATCCGGCGGCCCCGGGGCCGGACGTGGCCGACGCCGCCGACCGGGCCGCCGGCCCGGAGCCGACCGACCCGCCCCGCCCGGCGGGAGCGGTCGCGCTGGCGCTGGCCGCCGCGGTCGGCGCGCTGGTCACCGTGCTGCTGGTCGCCGTGCCGGCGCGGATGGCGGAGGTGCCCGGCGTCGCCGCGCCGCAGGCCATGGCCGCCGGGTACGCCGGGATGGGCCTGTTCCTCGGGCTGCTGGTGGCGGTCTGGGCGCTGCGCTCGCCCGCTGCGGCGGCCAACGTGATCGCCACGGTCGGCTGGCTCTGGCTCCTCGCCGTGGTCGCCGTGGTGGACGGGGTGCTCGCCGGACGCGGGCTGACCACCGCCCAGCTCGGGATCTGGCAGCTCAGCGCCGACCGGCCCGGCTTCTGGATCCGGGACTGGTTCTACTGGCCCGGCGCGGCGCTGGCGCTCGGCTCGGCGCTGCTGATCGGGGCGCTGGCCGCGCGGCGCGCGGCCCGGTCGGTGGAGCAGCGGCTCGGGGCGGCGGCCTCCGGCGGGGCCGGTCCGATCCTCGTCGCGCTGGCGTACCTGCTGGTCGTGCCCGGCCTGGGCACGCTCGGCCGGGAGCAGGTGTCGGCGCACCTCGTCGCCCCGTACGCCGTGGTGCTGGGCCTGGCCGGCTCGGTGCTGACGGCGGCGCTCGCCCAGCGCTCCGCGAACCGCCGCAGCGCCCGCCGCGACCGTGGCGGGCCGGCGGACGGTCCCGCGCGGCCGACGGCGGGCGGACGCGGCTCCGCCGGGCCGGCGGCGCTGCCCCGGCAGCGTTCCGCAGCGGCCGGGGAGCCGACGGCGACGACCGGGGAGCCGACAGCGACGACCGGAGAGGCGACGCCGACGACCGCTCCCGGGCCGGCCCGGCCGGCCGGCGCGGCGGCCGACCAGCCGGCGTGACCGACCCGGCGCGGCGGCCGACCAGCCGACCGACCCGGTGCGGCGGCCCGGCGTCGTGCTCCGGGCCGCCCGCCGGGGTGGGACCCGTCAGTCGACCGGCCAGGTGTGCACCGGTTCGTTCTTCCGCTGCAACTCCGCGTAGCGCTGCACCATGTGGTGCAGGGCCGTGTCGCGGTCCATGCCCCGGTGGCGTTCGGCCGCCCAGACCGTCTCGGTCTGCCAGACCGCGCCGTTGCGGCCGGTGCGGCAGCGCTGCTCGATGATGCCGAGCAGGCGGTCGCGCTCGGCGGGCGCGACGCCGAAGCGGTCCAGCCCGGTGGCCGCCGTCGGCAGCAGGGTGTCGAGCACCAGCTTGGTCACCGGCACGTCCCCGAGGCGCGGCCAGTGCAGGACCGCGTCCATCCCGCGCCGGGCGGCGGCGTGGAAGTTCTCCTCGGCCGAGCTGAAGGTGAGCTGGCTCCAGATCGGCCGGTCCGCCTCGGCCAGGCCCCGGGCCAGGCCGAAGTAGAAGGCGGCGTTCGCGAGCATGTCGACCACGGTCGGGCCGGCGGGCAGCACCCGGTTCTCCACGCGCAGGTGCGGCCGACCGTCCATGATGTCGTAGACGGGCCGGTTCCAGCGGTAGACCGTGCCGTTGTGCAACCGGAGCTCCGCCAGCTCGGGCACGCCACCGGCGTGCAGGACCTCGACCGGGTCCTCGTCCCCGCAGATCGGCAGCAGCGGCGGGAAGTAGCGGACGTTCTCCTCGAACAGGTCGAAGATCGAGGTGATCCAGCGCTCGCCGAACCAGACCCGGGGGCGTACGCCCTGGGCCTTCAGCTCGTCGGGGCGGGTGTCGGTGGCCTGCTGGAACAGGGCGATCCGGGTCTCGGCCCAGAGCTGCCGGCCGTACAGGTAGGGGGAGTTCGCCCCGACGGCGACCTGCACCCCCGCGATGGCCTGGGAGGCGTTCCAGTAGTCGGCGAAGCTGTCCGGGGCGACCTGGAGGTGGAACTGGAGGCTCGTGCAGGCGGCCTCCGGCGCGATGGAGTCGGTGTGCGTCTGGAGCCGCTCGACGCCCCGGATGTCCAGCTCGATGGCCTCGCCCCGCGCGCCGACGATCTGGTCGTTGAGCACCCGGTACCGGGCGGCGGTGGAGAGGTTGTCGGCCACCAGGTGCCGCTCGGTCAGCGTGGGCAGGATGCCGACGAGGACGATCCGCGCGTCGGACGCGGCCGCCCGCGCGTCGGCCCGGTCCAGGCTGCTGCGCAGGTCTCGCTCGTAGTCGGCGAAGCCGCTGCCCCCGATGAGCCGGGGCTCGGCGTTCAGCTCCAGGTTGAACCGCCCCAGCTCGGTCTGGAAGAGCGGGTCGGCGATGTCCGCGAGGATCTCGTCGTTGCGCATCGCCGGCTCGGCGGCCGGGTCCACCAGGTTGAGCTCGATCTCCAGCCCCGTCATCGGCCGGTCGGCGTCGAAGCCGAAGTCGTCCAGCATCAACGCGAAGACGTCCAGGCACCTCCGGACCTTCTGCCGGTAGTGGAGCCTGTCCTCTCGGGAGAAGGCGCCCTGCTCGACGTCCCTGCCCATGTGTCCTCCCGGCGCGAGGCGCGGCGGGGCATGCCGCCCGCAGCGCACATTGTGAACCTTCTACGGTAAAAGCACCCCCCGCGCCGGGCCAGAGGTCGACGCCGGACGGTCACCCCGGCGGCGACCGCGACCGGCCCGGAACGCGCTCCCGACGCCTCTCTACCCAGGTGACGGCACGCGCCACCGCCCCCGCCGAGGGGCCGACCGTGACAATTCGCACGCTCCCATTGGGAGGACCGCGGCGGGACGACTGCGGGCCCGCGTCGACTGGTGCGACGCGGGCCCGGGTCTCGGGGAGCGGGGCGGTCAGCCCTGGCGGACGCCCTCGCCCTCGATCTCGATCTTGATCTTCTTGCCGACCAGCACGCCGCCCGTCTCCAGGGCGACGTTCCAGGTCAGGCCGAAGTCCTCGCGGTCGATCTCGGTGCTGGCGGAGAAGCCGAAGATGTCCTGGCCGAACGGGCTGCGGCCGACGCCCTCGAACTCGACCTCCAGCTCCACCGCGCGCGTCACGCCCTTGATGGTCAGCTCACCGGTGAGGACGAACTCGTTGCCGTCGCGGGACTTGACGCCCGTGCTGCGGTACTCCAGGGTCGGGAAGGCCTCGACGTCCAGGAACTCGGGGCTGCGCAGGTGGGCGTCCCGGTCGGCCTGGGCGGTGCTGATGCTGGCGGCCTGGATGGTCGCGGAGACCGACGACTGCATCGGGTCCTCGGCGATCGTGATGGTGGCGCTCGCGTCGGCGAACTCGCCGCGCACCTTGCTGACCATCATGTGCCGGGCGACGAAGCCGACCCGCTTGTGGGCGACGTCCAGCAGGTAGGTGCCGGCCGCCGGGATCGTGAGGCCCTCCCACTCGCGGGTAACCGATCCGTTGCTGCTGGTCATGGTGCTGTCCTCCAGGAGAGAGTTCGTTAAGTGCCCCAACGACTGACGGAGCAACTATAGACAGAGCAATATTCCGTGTGTCAAGTATTGCTATGATGAACTCGTGGACCAGAACGTGTTCGACGACCCCCGGATCACCGCCGTCGGTCTCCTCGTCGAGGCGCACGCCGGGCTGTCGGCCCGGTTCGCCGCCCAGTTCGAGGAGCACGGGCTCTCTCCGGTCGAGTTCGAGGTGCTCACCCGCCTCGCCCGCTCGCCCGGCAACCAGCTGCGCATGACCGACCTCGCCGCGCAGACCTCGCTCTCCACCAGCGGCGTGACCCGGGTGGTCGACCGGATGGAACGCGACGGCCTGCTCTGCCGCCGGGCCTGCCCGTCGGACCGACGCAGCTCGTACGCGGTGGTCACCGCCGCCGGGTTGCAGCGCCTGGACCAGACCCTCCCCGGGCACCTGAAGATCATCGAGGAGTGGTTCACCGGCCAACTGGAGCCGGAGGAGCTGCGCGCCCTCCTCCACGGCCTCCGGCGCGTACGCGACGCGGTGCATCCCGGCGCGACCGCCGGCAGCACCGATCCGGTCCCGCCGGAGGCCGCCCCCTCCTGACGCCCCGGCGAGCGGGACCTGCACGTCGACGAGCCCGGCCGCACCGCGCGGGAGGGGCACCGGCAGAAAGACCGGCAGAACCGCCCCACCAGCGGCAACAAACGGCATTAAGCGGGCAAATCTCCCCGCCGGGAGTGGCTACTGTTCTCTCAGCGGGGGCGCACCGGGGGGTGCCGGCGCGGGCGATGAGCGAGGGGTAAAACCAGGGGGCTTCTTCGCTCGCGCCGCCCCCGCGTCAACATCTCCGGGCGGGCCCGGTCGGCTCCGGCCGACCGGGCCGCCGCAGTGGAGCCAGCACCTCGGCCTCCCGGGGCAGCAGGCTGATCCCGCTCCGCCGACAGGCGGCGTCGAGACGGTCGAGCACGGCCGCGTCCCGGGTGCTCGCCGCCAGCCCGACGAGCGCCTCCACCAGGTCCCGCCGGTCCTGGCCGGTGCCGGTGCCCTCCGCCGCGGCGGCGAACCACTCGGCGGCCAGCTCACGATCGGCCCGGTGCAGGGCGATGTTCGCCTCGATGAGCGCGCAGATCCCGTCCTCGAACCGGGACTCGCCCGGCCGGCCGCCCAGCAGCTCGGTGCCCAGCGCCGCGTCACCCGCCGCGCAGGTGCGCAGCCCCGCCAGCACCTCGGCCGCCTCGTCGGGCCGCCCGTCCTGGGCCAGCGCCAGGCCGATCGTGCCGAGGGCCCGCCGCCGGTGCCCCGGGTCGCCGACCTCCACCAGCCCGGCGGCCACCCGGTGGCCCTGCTCCACGGCGTCGGCGTACCGGCCCTCCAGGCGGGTGACCTCGGCCAGGTCGGCCCGCGCCAGCAGGCGCAACCGCCGGTCGCCGGACTGGGCGGCCAACCGGTCCATGGCCGCCAGGCGACGCCGCGCCCCGGCCAGGTCGCCCACCCGGATGTCGTGCCAGGCGAGGCTGTGCTGCGCCACGGCCATGTCGCGCAGCCGCCCGTGCCGGGTGGCCAGGGCGAGGACGGCGGCGGCCTGGTCGCGCGCCTCGTCGTGCCCACCGGTCGCGCCCAGCAAGGCGCAGAGCACCGCCCGCGCCTCCAGCTCCCCGGCCACGTCGCCGGCCCGGTGCAGGATGGCCCACGCGTCACGCGCCGCCGGCAGCTCCTGCTCCGCCGCGCCGTGCTCGACGGCGAGCCGGGCCGCGCCCAGCACCGCCCGGGCGCGCAACCCGGGATCGGCGGCGGCGGTACGCGGGTCGGCCAGCAGCCGGCGCAGCCACTGCCGCCCGACGACGTCCCGGCCCCGGAACCGCCACCAGCGGGCCAGCCCGACGGCCAGCCGGAGCGCCGTCGTCGGGTCGTCGACGGCGGCGTGGGCCAGCGCGGCGGTGATGTCGCCGGTCGCCTCGTCGAGGCGGCGCACGGCCGAGGTCAGCAGCGGGCCGGCCAGGTCGGGAGCGGTCCGGGCCACCAGCCGCGCGAAGACCTCGGCGTGCCGCCGCCGGACGTCGTGCCGTTCCCCGGCACCGATCTTCCGCTCGGTGGCGAACTCCCGGACCGCGTCGAGCAGCCGGAACCGGAACGGGCCGGTCCCCCGCACACTCAGCAGGCCGAGCTGGAGAAACCGGTCCAGCAGCGGCACCGGATCGATCGAGACCGTGCCCTCCGGGTCGGCGTCGTCGGCCAGCATCTCCTCGGCCAGCTCCACCGACCAACGGTTGCGGAACACGGAGAGCCGACGCAGGGCGGCCCGCTCGTCCGGGGCGAGGAGGCGGTAGCTGGCCGCCACGGCGTCCCGCAGGGTGACCGTCGCCCCGCCTCCCGGCGTCCACCCCGGGTCGGGCCGCTGGGCCGGCGAGGTGGCGAGGTCGAGGACGCGGTCGCCGTACCGGTCGAGCAGCTCGTTGAGGTCGAGGATGCGCCCCCGGGCGGCCATCAGCTCGATGGCGAGGGGCAGCCCACCCAGCCGGCGGGCCAGCGCGGCGAGGGCCGGCAGCTCGTCCGGGTCCGGCGGCTCCCGCCGCACCCGGGCCAGCCGCGCCGTGAACAGCGCCACCGCCGGGTAGCCGGCCAGCACGTCCGGCCCGGCCGGGTCGAGCTCGGGCGGCGGCACGTCCAGCGGCGGAACGGGCCAGACCCGCTCGCCGGGCACGCCGACCGGGTGCCGCCCGGTGACCAGCACCCGCAGCGTCGGCACCGCCCCCGCGAGCCGGTGCAGCGCCCCGGCCACCGGGTCGGGCGCCCGCTCCACCGCGTCGATCAGCAGCAGCGCCGGGCGGGCCGCCAGTTGCACCGCGAGGTCGGAGGCGCGGGCCGCGCCGAAGGCCGCCGCCGCTGCGGAGAGCACGTCGGCCGGGTCCGAGCCCTCCCCGACGAGCACCCCGGCGACCTCGCGGGGAGCCCGCCCGGCGACGGCGTGGGCGACCGCCAGGGCCAGCGCCGTCTTGCCCACGCCGGCCAGCCCGACGAGGCTGACCACCGGCGGGCCGTGGTCGGTGGTGAGCAGCTCGACGAGCTCGGCGACGTCCCGCTCCCGGCCGATCAGCGCGACGGGCGGCGGGAGCGCGATCGGCGTACCCCCGGGGTGGGCGGCCGACGACGGCCCGACGCCGACCGGGTGGGTGACCGACGGCGGCGGGGCGGCGGGTGGCTCGTCGGCCGCGCGGGCGGGGTCGGCCGGGGCCGTCCCCCGGGCGGCGGCGACGAACGCCGCCCGGGCGGGCCCGGCGAGGCCGAGTGCGCCGGCCAGCAGGTCGACGGTGGTCCGCTGCGGCCGCGCGGACCGGCCCCGCTCCAGGTCGCGGACCGTCCGCACCCCGACCCCCGCGCGGGCGGCCAGGTCGGACTGGGTGAGGCCGGCGGCGTGCCGGTGCGCGCGCAGCAGGGCGGACAGTCCGGTACGACCGTCCGCGCCCGGCGGACGGCCATGATCGGGAGCCATGGGCAGGAAGGGTACGGATCGGGTGTGACTGTCGTCAGCCAACCGTCGCCCTGCCGACGCTGACCGGCACAAATATCCGACAGCGCCCCGCGCGGGAGCTTACCGGCGTGAGAAGGGGACCCTTCTCTACCTCAGGCGTTAAGCGCCTGGCCAGAAGTTCTGTCGGTAATTGTGGGGTAGCCATGGGCTGGTCCAGGGTGCGGCGGTGGTGAGGTTCTGGTCGGGTGTGCGGTGGTGGAAGAAGGTGTGGGCTTGTCGGAGTCGGTCGTTGAGGGTGGTGACGGCGGTGTTGGCGATGTGGTGTTTCAGGGCGGCCCAGATGCGTTCGACGGGGTTGTCCTGGGGGCTGTAGCGGGCGCCGGTGATCAGGTGGAGGCGGGGATGCTGGTCGAGCCATGTTCGGGTGTGGCGGCTGGTGTGGGTGGTGTCGTTGTCGCAGAGGACGACGACGGCGGGGGCGTGGGGGTAGGTGTCGAGGAGGTGTTGCAGGAAGTGGCAGAACACCTCGGAGACGGCTTTGACGCTGGGGTGGTGGTGGAAGGTGCCGGTGGTGAGGTTGACCGCGCCGTAGATGCTGCGGCGTTGGTTGCGTCCGGGGGTGAGGATGCGGTGGCGTAGGCCGTGGGGCTGCCAGCAGGCGCGGACCTTGGCCAGGAGTTCGAGGTAGGTTTCGTCCTCGGCCAGGAGGACCGTGCCGGCGGGCAGGGTCCGCAGGTGGGCGCGGATGCGGGTGCAGATGGTGTCGTGGTCGGGGTCGGTCCGGGCGATCAGGCGGGGCCGGCGCCATCGGGCCTGTTCGCGGATGCGCCGGTAGGTGGTGTGCAGGCTGATCGCGGGGCGTCCCAGAGCCCGCCAGATGCGGATGGTGGTCCACGCTTTCGGGGTGGCCAGGAGGGCGCGGATGCGTTCGCCCAGGCGTGCGCTGCCGTGGCGGGGGCGACCCGATCGGGGCCGGTCGGGCAGGCCGGGCAGGCCCTCGGCGTGGTGTCGCCGGATCCATCGGCGCACAGTGACCGGATCGTCGTAGTGCAGGAGTTCGGCGATCTCGGCCGGGGACATGCCGTCGGCGGAGAGCAGGATCACCACCGCCCGCAGGGCAACGCGCCACTGGTGGTGCAGCACGGTGAGTAGGTCCTGGTACTCGGCGTCAGTCGGGTTGGCGTAGGTCTGTGGCGGTCGCATACTGATCGTGGCCTCGCTGGTGTTTGCACGTTGTCTGCAAACTCCATGCAAACCCAGCGAGGTCCACACCGCACGACGAGCCTCAACCCACCGGCTTACCGACTGGACTTACGGCAACCTGCTTAACAGGGGGCCCTTCCTTTCACAGGCCGAGGTCGCGGGCGATGATCATGCGCTGGACCTCGCTGGTGCCCTCGCCGATCTCCAGGATCTTCGAGTCGCGCCAGAACCGGGCCACCGGGTACTCGTTCATGAAGCCGTAGCCGCCGTGGATCTGGGTCGCCTCCCGGGCGTTGTCGACGGCGACCGTGCTGGCGTGCAGCTTGGCGATCGCCGCCTGCCGCTTGAACGGCTCGCCGGCCAGCATCCGGGCGGCGGCGTCGTAGTAGGCCAGGCGGGCGGTGTGCGCCTTCAGCTCCATGTCGGCGATCTTGAACTGGATGGCCTGGTAGTTGCCGATCGGCTGGCCGAACGCCTGGCGCTCCTTCGCATACTTGATCGACTCGTCCACGCAGCCCTGGGCGAGGCCGACGGCCAGGGCGGCGATGGCGATGCGGCCCTCGTCGAGGATGCGCAGGAACTGGGCGAAGCCCCGGCCGCGCTCGCCGAGCAGGTTGGCCGCCGGCACCCGGCAGTCGTCGAAGGTCAGCTCGTGGGTGTCCGAGGCGGTCCAGCCGACCTTCGAGTAGCCCGGGGCGACCGTGAAGCCGGGGGTGCCGGACGGGACGATGATCGTGGACAGCTCCTTGCTGCCGTCCGGCCGGGTGCCGGTGACGGCGGTGACCGTGACCAGCGCGGTGATGTCGGTGCCCGAGTTGGTGATGAACGCCTTCGAGCCGTTGATCACCCACTCGCCGGTGGACTCGTCGAGGACGGCCCGGGTCCGGGTGCCGCCCGCGTCCGAGCCGGTGCCGGGCTCGGTGAGGCCGAAGCCGGCGAGCGCCTCGCCGCTGAGCAGCCTCGGCAGCCACCGCTCCCGCTGCTCGGCCGTGCCGAAGCGGAAGATCGGCATCGCGCCGAGGGAGACGGCCGCCTCCAGGGTGATCGCCACGCTGGAGTCGACCCGGGCCAGCTCCTCCAGGGCCAGGCAGAGCGCGAAGTAGTCGCCGCCCATGCCGCCGTGCTCCTCGGGGAAGGGCAGACCGAACAGGCCCATCTTGCCCATCTGCCGGATCACCTCGTACGGGAAGGTGTGCTCCTCGTAGTGCTCGGCGATGACCGGGGCGACCACCTCGCGGGCGAAGTCCCGCACGCTGGACCGCAGCGCCTCTTGCTCCTCGGTGAGCCGGAAGTCCATCGGTTCCTCCTGTACGCAGTCCTCCGCCGGGCGCTCGTGACGCCGACGGGGTGGGGTGGCCCTGGGTCGCGGTGGCGGCGCCGGCCGGGGCGCGGCGGGTCAGACCGGGGTGACGCCGTGCCGGCGGCGGGAGAAGCTCCGGTCCTTGGTGCGGGCGGCGGCGTAGCGGCGGACCAGCTCGGCGCGCAGGTCGTGCGGCTCGACGATCGCGTCGACCACCAGCTCGCTGGCCAGGCGGACGACGTCGATGTCGCGCTCGTACTCGGCGCGCCTGGCGACGACGAAGGCGGCCCGTTCCGCCTCGTCGGCGATGGCCGCGATCTTGTTGGCGTAGACGGCGTTGACGGCGGCCTCCGCCCCCATCACCGCGATCTTCGCGGTGGGCAGGGCGATCGTCGCGTCGGGCTCGAACCCGGGGCCGGCCATCGCGTAGAGGCCCGCGCCGTACGCCTTGCGGACCACCACGCAGATCTTCGGCACCGTCGCCTCGGAGATCGCCGTGATCATCTTGGCCCCGTGCCGGATGATGCCCTGCTTCTCCACCGCGCTGCCCACCATGAACCCGGGCACGTCGGACAGGAACAGCAGCGGGACGTTGAACGCGTCGCAGAGCTGCACGAACCGGGTCGCCTTGTCGGCCGAGTCGACGAAGAGCACGCCGCCCTTGAACATCGAGTTGTTGCCGACGACGCCGACGACCTCGCCGTCGAGCCGGCCGAAGCCGATGGTCAGCTCCCGGGCCCAGAGCGCCTGGATCTCGAAGAAGCTGCCGTCGTCGAGCAGGCCCTTGACGTACCGGCGCATGTCGAACGCCTGCCGCTCGCTGGCCGGCACGAGCGCGGCCAGGTCGGCCTTGGCCGGCGCGGGGGCCGCCTCGGCGGCCGGCGGCGGCTGGGTCCAGTTGGCCGGGAGGTAGGACAGGTAGCGGCGGACCACGTCGAGCGCCTCGGCCTCGGTCTTGCAGAGGAAGTGCCCGACGCCGGACTCGGCGCAGTGCACCCGCGCCCCACCCATCGCCTCCAGGGTGGTCTTCTCGCCGGTCACCATCTCGACCATCCGGTCGGAGCCGAGATACATGCTGGCGTTGCCCTCGACCATCGCCACCACGTCGCAGAAGGCCGGGATGTAGGCCCCGCCGGCCGCGCTCGGGCCGAACAGCGCGCAGACCTGGGGGATGGAGCCGGAGGCGCGGACCTGGTTCCAGAAGATCTTCCCGGCGCCGCGCCGGCCGGGGAACAGGTCGACCTGGTCGGTGATGCGCGCGCCGGCCGAGTCGACCAGGTAGACCATCGGCACGCCGGTCGAGTAGGCGCGCTCGATGATCCGGATGATCTTCTCGACGGTACGCGCGCCCCAGCTGCCCGCCTTGACCGTGGAGTCGTTGGCCATCAGGCAGACCGGCCGGCCGTCGATGGCGGCGGTGCCGGTGACGACGCCGTCGGCGGGCAGGCCGTCGGCCAGGGCGTTCGCGTAGAGGCCGTCCTCGACGAACGAGCCCTCGTCGACCAGGAGCGCCACCCGCTCGCGGGCGAAGAGCTTGCCCTTGGCCGAGTTGGCCGCGTGGTATTTGTCCGCACCGCCGGCCCTCGCGCGCTTGCGCAGCTGCTCCAGTGCCTCACCGTCGAGCGTCACGCCGACTCCCCATCGCCGCCACCGCGCCGGCCGCCGCACGGGCACGCCGGCCACCCTGAACGATCGTTAGGTTAGCTCATCCGCCGCCCGATCGGCGACCCCGGGGCACACCCGACGCCGGCGCGCCACGAATCGACCGATCGTGATCCAAATATTGAAATGCGTAGATGATTCTCGTTAGGCTCCCGTCACCCCCTCCCGGATTGGAGTCAGCGATGGCCTCACGAATCAGCCGGACCCTGGTCGCGATGCTCGCCACGGCCGGTGCGACCCTCGGCGTCACCCTCGCCAACCCGTCGCCCGCGTCCGCTGCCATGACCATCTGCTACAACACCAGCCAGGCCCCGAGCTACGCCAGCATCGCCAACCAGGCCGCCACGATCTGGAACAACGCCACGTCGAACCTGACGCTGACCGCGAACTGCGGCACCAACCTCCGGATCTACCAGATCACCGGCGGCGGCTCGTACGCCGTGCGGACCAGCCTCGGCAACGGGCGGGTCTACATCGACACCCAGCAGGCCGCCCAGTACAGCCCGCTGCGGATCATGACCCACGAGATCGGGCACATCCTCGGCCTGCCCGACAACTACAACGGCAACTGCGCGATCCTCATGTCCGGCGGCAGCGCCGGCACGAGCTGCACCAACCCGTACCCGAGCAGCGCCGAGGCGAGCCGGGTGACCAGCCTGTTCGCCGGCACCCGCAGCACCGAGCGGGGCACGGACAGCGGGGCGACCGTCTTCCAGGACAGCTGGCCGGCCGCGCTCGCCCCGGTGAGCTGACCGAGCGGGAACACCGGAGGGGCCGGCGCACCGCCGGCCCCTCCGCCGCGTCTCCCGGCCCCTCCGCCGCGTCTCCCGGCCCCTCCGCCGCGTCTCCCGGTCCTCCGCCGCGTCTCCCGGCCCCTTCGCCCGGTCGGGCGGGCAGGGGCGTCAGGCCGGCAGGGGCGTCAGCCGGGTGCGCGGGCCCGCCCGCAGGACGCCGGAGGGCAGCTTCTTGCCGAGCAGCTCCTCGGCCAGCTCCGCCACCTCGACCAGGGCCGCCAGGTCGATGCCGGTGTCGATGCCCATGTCGTGCAGCATGTGCACCGCCTCCTCGGTGGCCAGGTTGCCGCTGGCCCCCGGCGCGTACGGGCAGCCGCCGAGGCCGCCGACGCTGGCGTCGAACTCGGTCACCCCCAGCTCCAGCGCCGTCAGCAGGTTGGCCAGCGCCGTGCCCCGGGTGTTGTGGAAGTGCAGCAGCACGGGGACGTGCGCGTCGCGGTCGCGTACCGCGCTGATCAGCTCGCGGACCCGGCGCGGCGTGCCCATGCCCGTGGTGTCGCCGAACGCGACCCGGTCCGCGCCGTCGCGGACCACCCGGTCGACGATGGCGGCGACCCGCGCCGGGTCGACGTCCCCCTCGTACGGGCAGCCGAAGCTGGTCGCCACGATCACCTCGGCGGTGGCCCCGGCGCCGTGCAGCAGGTCGATCAGCTCGGCGATGTCGTCGAGCGACTCGGCGGTGGACCGGTTGACGTTGCGCCGGTTGTGCGTGTCGCTGGCCGAGACCACCACCTCGATCTCGGTGAACCCGGCCGCCAGGGCCCGCTGCGCGCCCCGGGTGTTCGGCACCAGCGCCGAGTAGCGCACCCCGTCGACCTTCGCCGCCCGCCGCCACACCTCGTCCGCGTCGGCCATCTGCGGGATCGCCCTGGGGTGCACGAACGACACCGCCTCGATGCGGCGCACGCCGGTGCCGGAGAGCGCGTCGAGCAGCCGCACCTTGGCATCGGTCGGGATGGGCTCCTCGTTCTGGAGCCCGTCGCGCGGCCCGACCTCCCGGATCGAGACCGCCGCTGGCATCTGGCTCATGGTCACCTCGCTGTGACGTCGGGCCGCCGGTGGTGCCGCACGCGCCGCCGCCCCTCGTGAGGGCGGCCGACGGGGCGAAGCCGGACGGCCAATGGGTCCCTCCAGACAACCAGAACGCCGGGACCCGCCGCCAGGCCGCCCCGCCCCTGGCCGGACGGCGGGGCGGGGCGGTCAACAGCGGCGATCAACAGCGGCGGTCAGCGCATGCGGGAGACGATGCCCGTGTCGTAGTCGCCGGAGAGGAACTCGTCGTTCTCCAGCAGCTCGGCGAAGAACGGCAGGTTGCACTTGGGGCCGGCCACCTCGAACGCGGCGACCGCCGCGCGGGCCCGCTCGATCGCCTCCGCCCGGTCGCGGCCGTCGACGATCAGCTTGGCCAGCAGGCTGTCGTAGAACGGGGTGACCGTGTTTCCGTCGACGTAGCCGGAGTCGACCCGCACGCCCTCGCCGGCCGGCTCGCGCCACGTCGTGATCACGCCGGGGCCGGGCAGGAAGCGCTTCGGGTCCTCGGCGTTGATCCGCAGCTCGATGGCGTGGCCGCGCGGGGCGAGCGCGTCCGGGTCGAACGTCGGCGCGAGGCCGGCGGCGACCCGGAGCTGCTCCTCCACCAGGTCCACGCCGTAGACCAGCTCGGTGACGGGATGCTCGACCTGGAGCCGGGTGTTCATCTCCAGGAAGAAGAACTCCTGCGTGGCGGGGTCGAAGAGGCACTCCACCGTGCCCGCGTTGCGGTAGCCGACCGCCTCGCCGGCCCGCACGGCGGCGGCCAGGAGGCGGGCGCGCAGCTCCGGCGAGACCGCCGGGGACGGGGACTCCTCGACGAGCTTCTGGTTGCGGCGCTGCACCGAGCACTCCCGCTCGCCGAGCGCCACCACCCGGCCGTCGGCCAGGCCGAGGATCTGCACCTCGACGTGGCGTACCCGGGGGAAGTAGCGCTCGATCAGCACCGACCCGTCGCCGAACATCCGCTCGGCGAACGCGCGCACCTTGTCGTACTCGCTGCGCAGCGCCGCCTCGTCGGCGGCCACGCCCATGCCCATGCCGCCGCCGCCCGCCGCGGCCTTGACCATCACCGGGTAGCCGATCTCCGCGGCGGCGGCGACCGCCGCGTCCAGGTCGGCGGCCGGTTCGGTGGTGCCGGGGGCGACCGGCACCCCGGCCGCCGCCATCAGGTTCCGGGCGTTGATCTTGTCGCCCATCGCGGAGATCGCGTCCGCGCCGGGCCCGACCCAGATCAGCCCACTGCTCTCGACGGTACGGGCGAAGTCGGCGTTCTCCGACAGGAAGCCGTAACCGGGGTGGATCGCCTGCGCGCCGGTCGACTTGGCGGCGGCGAGGATGGCCTCGACGTTGCGGTAGCTCTGGGCCGGGTTCGCCGGTCCCACGCAGACGGCCTCGTCGGCCTCGGTCACGAACGGCAGGCCGGCGTCGGCCTCCGAGTGGACAGCGATCGCGCGGATGCCGAGCCGGTTCGCGGTTCGGATGATCCGACGGGCGATCTCGCCGCGGTTGGCCACCAGCAGCGATTCGATCATGTTCTCCTCCAGCGTCCAGGGGTGGGGACGATGCCAGGGAACCATGGGTGACGGAGCGTCCACGAGTCAAGCGCGTGGCGGCGGGGCGGGTTCAGCCGCCCGTGTCGAGCTGCTGCGGACACAGCACAGGCCCCGGCGGGTGCGAGGGCCTGCGGGTCGACGGGGTTGCGGGCGGAAGGACTGCGGGTGGAGGTGCTGTAGGCGGGAGGGCTGTGGGGCGAAGGGCCGCCGGGTGAGCGGGTCAGGCGACGCGCTTCGCCAGCGTGAGGAAGCCGCGCCAGGAGGCCGGCGAGAAGGAGAGGGTGCCGCCGTCGCGGTCCTTCGTGTCGCGGACCAGGACGACGCCGGGCAGGTTGTCGGCAACCTCGACGCAGTTGCCGCCGTTGCCGCCGCTGCGGGTGCTCTTGCGCCACTGCGCGCCGGTCATGTCCATGCTGCTGCCGCCTCCCTCAGGAGATCCAGGGACTGCGACCGTGACAGGGCCTCGCCCCGGATCCGCTCCCACCGTCGTTCGAGCGTAGCAAGTTGGGCGGCCTGATCGATGATCTGCGCCTGGGCCTGACTGTCCACGTGGGCCACCCGCGTCCCGCCGGGAAGCTCGGCGATCGTGAAGGGGCCGTCGAGCCCCGGATAGGTCGGGGCGTCGCGGGGGACGATGTGCAGTTGGACGGCCGGCAGCTCCGCGCAGGTCACCAGGCGGGCGAGCTGGGCGGCCATGATCGCCCGCCCGCCGGCCGGCACCCGGCGGATCACCTGCTCGTCGATGACGACGACGGTCATGGGTGCCCGGTCGCAGGTGAGGATCGCCTGCCGGGCGATGCGGGCCACCACCAGGTCGTCGACCTCGGCCGGCGAAAGGGGCTGCCCGTGGAACGTGGCGCGGGCGTACGCTTCGGTCTGCACCAGGCCCGGCACCCAGGCCAGTTCGAAGGCGCGCATAGCGACCGCCTCGCGCTCGATGTCGACCCACGGCCGGAACCACACCGGCTCGCGGCGCAGGGCATCCGGCCAGAGGTCTGCCACATCCTTGCCGAGGATCCTCGCGACCTCGCCACGATGCCGGGTCTGCGGAATGCGCCCGGGATTGGCCCAGCGGGCGACGGTCTTCGGGTGGAGCCCTATGCGACCTGCCAAGCTCTCGGCGGTCTCCGACGCCTCGGCGAGCGCCGTGACGAACGCATGATTCATGCCTGAGTCCCTTCAGGAACCGACGGAACGTCCGAAGGAAATCATCTAACGCTGTGTGATTGCACCGCAACCCTGGGCAGGCTGTCATCGGGACGGCGTAGGTCGGGAGGGCGGAGAAGCCCCCGCCCGCGTTCGTCGAGGGGGCCGCCCGGCCGGTCCTGCGCACCAGGCGCGGGCGGCCCCCTCTCCACCGGCCACGGACAGGGGAAGCAGATGCCGAACCGAGCAGGACCCACCGCGCCGACGACCGCCGGGGCCGGGAGACGGCGGTGACCGGCAGGCGGCGGGGCCGGGAGGCGGCGGTGACCGGCCGGTCGATCGCTCCGGGCGACGTGCTGCGCCTGACCCGCGCCGCGAGCCCGCAGTTCGTCGAGCCGATCACGGTGCGGGTCATCCGCGAGGTGCCGGACCGGCACACCTACCACGGCTGGACGTGGATCGAGGCGTACGAGCTGGACGCCCGGGGCGACGCCGTCGCCAAGCGCGAGCTGTTCGTGCTGCGCGAGGGGTTGCACCGACTCGCCGGGACCCCGCGGCAGGCCCCGCCGGCCCGGGGCACTAACCCGGCCCTGCGGCAGGCCGCGCCCGCCCGGGGCACGAGCCCGGCCCGGGTGCGCTGATGTCCCGCCCGGGTCCCCCGGTGCCCCGCGCTCGTGCCGTGATGCCCCGCCGGCACCTACCGATGCGCCCCGCCTGGCTCTGCCGGGTCTGCGCCGCTCAGTGGCCCTGCCCGGCCGCGCGGCTCGACCTGCCCGTCGAGTTCCACGGCCACAGCGTCGCGCTCGCGTTCTACCTGGCCGCCGCGATGCGGGACGCCATGGACGACACGTACCGGCTCGGCGGCCGGCCCGACAGGGCGACGATGCACGCCCGCTTCCTCGGCTGGCTCTCCCCGACCCGCCCTCACCGGACCGAGCGCCACTGACCGTCCGGGGCGATGAGGCCAGGGCTGGTGTCGACATACTCGACATACCGGGCGACGCAGGCAGAAGATCGTGCTCGATCCTGGAAAGAGTGGCATCCGCCGGGGAACGACATCACTGTTTCCCTGATCGAGCACGATCTTGTCCCGGTCGAGCCCGGCGCGGAGCGACTTGTCCCGGTCGAGCCCGGGTGGGGCAGGGGCTCAGGCGTCGGCGTCGGCCTCGGCGAGGAGGGCGGCCAGCGTGGCGGCGCGCAGCAGCGCGGCCCGCCGCTGCCGATCCACCTCGCCGCCGAGGAACGGCGTCGAGTTCATCAGGCCGAACGCCGCGTGCGCCAGCACCCGCGCCTCGCCGTCGGGCAGGCCCGGGTGCAGCGCGGTCAGCACCGTCACCCACTGCTCCACGTAGAGCCGCTGGAGGCGGCGGATGCGGCGGCGCGGCTCGTCGGGCAGCCGGTCCAGCTCGTGCAGGTGCAGGGCGATCACGGCCGGGTTGGCCAGCGCGAACTCGACGTGGAAGTCGATCAGCGACTCCAGCGCCGCGCGCGGATCGGCGGAATGGCCGGTGACCCGTTCCCGCCCGCCGTCGAGCAGCCCCTCGCTGACCGGGATCAGCGCGGCGGCCAGCATCGCCTCCTTGCCGGCGAAGTGGTGGTAGAGGGCAGGGCCGGTGACGCCCGCCGCCGCGCCGATGTCGTCCATCGACACGCCGTGGTAGCCCCGGGCGGCGAAGAGCCCGACCGCGATCTCCAGGATCTCGTCCCGCCGCGACCGTCTCCTGCCAGTGCCCGCCACGCCGCTCGCCGCTCCCCGTGCCCGCTGTTCCACCGTCACCCGGCAAGCCTAGACCCGCCCGGACGCCTAGGTTACCCGCCGGTCGGCCCCCGCCAGCCGTGGTCGCACCATCAGTCGTCGTCGACTCGTCAATCGTCGTCGCCCAGGCAGCCGCAGCCGTCGTCGGCCCGTCAGTCGTCGTCGCCCGTCACCCGTGCCGTCAGGCCCCGTCAGTCGTGCCGTCGGCCCCGTCAGTCGTCGTCGCCCAGGCCGTGCTCCGCCCGGACCGCCTCCGCCTCGTCCGGGCGGCCCAGCTCGTCGAGCACCCGGGCGAGCAGCCACGCCGCCTGGGACGCCGGCCGGGAGCCCGGGGGCAGGCCGCCGAGCACCTCCCGCAGGCGCGGCTCCGCCTCGCCCGGCCGGCCCGCGCGCATCAGCAGCTCGCCACCGAGCAGCTCCACCCGGGCCGCCTCGCCGAACGCCTCGATCGACCGCAGCCGGGCCGGCACCCCGGCCAGCCGGTCCAGCCCGTCGTCCGGCCGGTCGTCGGCGGCCAGCACCCGGGCACCGACCTCCGCCGCGAGCGCCGCCTCGTACGTCACCACCGGCGGCACCTCCGGCCGACCGGTCAGCGCGGCGGCGAGCCCGTCCACCACCCCGACGGCACGCACCGCCGCCGGCACGTCCCCGGACCAGTTCAGGGCGTCGGCCTCTCGGCGGCGGGCGCGCAGCTCGTCGACCGGCGCGCCGGCCAGCCGGTAGGCGGTGGCCGCCTCGGCGAACCGCTGCGCGGCCAGCGCGTCCCGGTCGGCGTCGTAGAGCAGGCCCCCGGCCTCCTCCAGCACCTGCGCCCGGTGCGGCAGGTTGTCGGGGCCGTCGAGGTTGCGGGCGAGCTGGTCCAGCAGGGCCAGCGCCGGCTCCAGCTCACCGAGGTCGACGTAGATCCCGGCCAGCAGGTGCCGGCAGCGGTCCGCCTCGGCCTGCGCCCCGAGCCGGTCCAGCCCGAGCACCGCCTCCTCCGCCACCTCGGCCGCCTCCGCCGGCCGCCCGGCCGCCCGGTAGGCGTTCGCCAGCTCCCAGCGCAGGAAGGCGTCCCCGTCGGCGCCCTGCTCCACGCAGAGGGTCACCGCCTCGGCGAAGTCCTCCACCGCCTCGGCCGCCCGGTCCGCGCCCAGCAGGGCCCGCGCCCGGAACACCCGCACCGGCAGCCGGGCCTGCGCCGGGGCCGTCTCCAGCGCCTCGTCGCAGGCGGCCACCCGCTCGGCCGGGTCGTCCGTCGCCCGCGCGTACGCCAGGGTGGCGGCGGTGACCAGCTCGCCCACGCCCACCTCGCGGGTGAGCCGGCGGGCCAGCTCGGCCGCCGCCCGGAACTCCTCCGGCCGCTCCAGCTCCTCCAGCACGTGCGCGCGGTGCAGCGCCACCCGGGCGGCCAGCCACGGGTCGACGTCGGCCTCGGCCGCCGCCCGGTCGGCGGCGGCCAGCGCCTCCTCCCAGCGCTGGAGGTGCGCCAGGGCGAGGGCGAGCCGGTCGTGCGCGGCGGCCCGCTCCCGGGCGTCGCCGTGCCCGGCGAGGAAGTCGGCGGCGTCCCGCGCCAGCGCCAGCCCCTCCTCGCCGTCGCCGGTGAGGCAGAGCAGCGCGCCGAGCCGGCCGGCGACCACCTGCTCCCGCACCGGGTCCGGCAGTTCCCGGTACGCGGCCAGCGCCGCCCGGTTCGCCTCCTGCGCCGCCTGCGGGCCGTCGGCGTCGGTCAGCTCGCCGGCCCGCAGCTCCAGCCGTCGCGCCGCCGTCCGGGGCGGCTGCCCGGTCGCCCCGAACCGCTCGTCGTAGGCGGCCAGCGCGGCGGCGAAGCCCGCCCGGTCGTGCGTACGCCAGCGCTCGTCGGCCAGGTCGAGCAGCTCGTCGGCGGTGGCCCCGGCCGGCACGGTGGCCGCCGGGGCCGGCGTCGCCGGCGGCTCGGGCCGGCGGCTCGGGCGGCGGCGGAGGCTGGCCGACAGCGGCAGGTGCTCGCCGTCGGGGGCGGCGGCCAGCCGCCGGGCGATCCACTCCGACTGGTGGGTCGTGCCGTTGCGGGCGTCGAACCGCGCGGCCAGCGCGGTCGCCGTGTCGGTCAGCTCGGCGGCAAGCGCGGCGGCGGACACCTCGCCCGCCGGCCGGTCGCCGGCCGCCCGCCGGTGCAGGGTGACGTCCCCGGCTGCGGCGGCGCGGCGCAGCGCGGCGGCAGCGGTGGCCGCGAAGTGCATCGCGGCGGCCGGGGTGGGCGCGCGGTCCAGCCAGTCGAGGTGCCGCTCGACGATCTCCACGGCCCGCGCCTCGTTGCCGGTCAGCGTGCAGAACTCGACGTGGTCGCCGATGTCCCACAGGTCCGACAGGTTGCCGCGCAGCCGCCGGTACGCCTCCCGGTGCGCGTCCCGCGCCGCGTCGCCCCGCCCCGAACGGAGGTAGGGCAGCAGCAGCGCGGTGAGGATCGCCTGCGGCTGCTCCGTGCAGGTCAGCCGGCCGGCGAGGACCGGCTCGGCCACCGCCACCGCCTCGTCGTGCCGGCCCGCGTGGGCCAGGTGGGCGACCTGGGTGGTGGGATCGCAGCCGGCGCAGTCGGACAGCTCGTCGCGCGGGGCGGTCAGCCACTCCTGGTACCACCGCTGCGCGGCCTCGGCGTCGCCCACGTGGTCGGCGACCAGGTAGCGGTGCTTGTGCACGGCCTGGAGGCTGTGCCCCGCGCTGGCGTACCGGCGCTGCATGTCGTCGAGCACCGCGTACGTGCGGTCCAGCGGCAGCTCGGGGAACTTCAGCATCGCGTTGACCATGTACTTGAAGTGCCAGAGGAGCTGGTGGGCGTAGCGCTCGTGGTAGGGCTGCGGGTCCCGGTCGAACTCGGCCAGGCACCAGGAGAAGGTGACGAAGGACTTCGCCGGCTCGCCGCCGTAGACGTACGCGGTGGTGGCGTGCATCCGCACCGCGAACGCCAGGTGCCGGTCGTCGCCGGTGTCGGCGCGGCGCAGCAGCTGCTCCAGGGCGGCCGTGCGCCCGGCGCCGTACGGCATGTCGCTGCTGTCGTGCAGCATCCGCCACAGCTCGTCGTCACTCATCGATGCCACTCACTCCCGTCCCGGTACGGCCCGGCCGAGCAGGCCGAGGAAGGAACTGTTCAGCAGCGCGGCGTCGGCCGCGCGGATCGGGTGGTGCCCGAGCAGCAGGGCCTGCCCGTACAGCGCCTCGACGGCGAGCCCGACCAGCTCCGGGTCGTCGAGGGTGGTGACCCGGCGGACCAGTGGGTTGCGGTGGTTGAGCACGAGCTGCGGGCGGTCCGGCGGGGCGGACGCGGCGAGCGCGTCGAGCACCCCGCCCCACAGCTCGTCGGCGGCGTCCCGGGTCGCGGCGAGCTGGTCGTTGAACGCCGCCGACCGGCTGACCAGGTAGAGCGCGGGCAGCGACACCGGGTCGTACGCCCGCACCACCACCTCGCAGCCGAGCCGCTCCAGGGCCCGCTGCGCCGCGGCGAGGAACGGCCGCAGCGCCAACTCGACGGCCGGGTCGACGGCGTCGAAGCGGGTGGTCAGGTCGCTCGGTTCCAGCCGCTCGATGAGCACCGACCGGTCCACCGTCGGCAGCCGCTCGATCAGCTCCGTGTCGTAGGTGTAGCCCGCGTTGACCACCGCCAGGTCCTGCGCGGCGGCGACCGCGGCGAGCTGGCGGAACTCGTCCAGGCTGGCCGCGTACCGGAGCACGCCGTGGCGTTGCCGGAACTCGGCCAGGGTGAGGGTGCCGACGTTGGTCTCCATCGGCCACCACCGGTCGACCAGGCGGAGCATCTCGTCGTCGTGCACGGCGAGCGCCTTCACGCCGAGGTGGTGCACCTGGAGGAACTCGCCGAGCCGGCGCGGGTCGTGCCGGGCCAGCCGGACCAGCCAGCCGCGCACCTGCTCGCCGAGGGCCTCCCGGGTGGCGGTGAGCAGGGCGTCCTCGTAGAGCGCCTCGCGGCTGGCGGTGGGCCGCAGCTCCCCGGCGTCGATCACGCAGTGGGCGAAGAACGCCCAGTCGGGCAGCAGCCCGTCGGCGTGCTCGGTGAGCAGCATCCGCTTGAGGTAGACCCGGTGGCCGGCGCGGGCCGCCGGGTTCACCGGGGTCGGCAGGATGAACGCGACGCCGGTCAGGCCGGCCTCGGGCACCGACAGCGGCACCACGTCGAACGGGTCGACGCCGAGGAGCTGCCGGGCGTAGCGGGTCAGGGCCGGCCGGTCGACGCCCGTGCCCGGCGCGGTCGGCCAGGGCGGCCCGCCGGTGGTGGTGACCGTGTCGCCGACCCGCACGGTGACCGGCAGCAGCGACCCGTAGAGCCGGGCCAGCTCGGTGACGGTCGCGGTGGCGAACCACTGGTCGGCGTCGCGGCGCGGGACCAGCGTCACCGTCGTCCCGGTCTCCGGGCGCTGCTGAGCCGCCGGGGCGACCTCGACGGCGTACCGGCCGTCGGCGTAGCCCGTCCAGAGCACCGTCGGCTCGTCGGCGTGCCGGGTGACCACCCGGATCTCGTCGGCCACCAGGAAGCAGGAGAGCAGCCCGATGCCGAACTGGCCGAGGAACTCGTGCCGGGAGAAGCCCAGCTCGTCGCGCTTGGAGCTGCGGCCGATGGTGGCCAGCAGCTCGTGCACCTGCGCCTCGGTGAGGCCGATGCCGGTGTCGTGCACCCGCAGCGTCCCGTCGCCGGTCAGCTCGGGCGGGAAGATCCGCACCAGCGCCGGGGCGTCGGGCTCGCCCGCCCGGCGCGCGGTGATCGCGTCGACGGCGTTCTGCATCAGCTCACGGACGTAGACCCGTGGGCTGCCGTACAGGTGATGACTGAGCAGGTCGACCACACCCCGGAGGTCGACCTGGAAGGTGCGGTCCAACGCTGCTGCTCCCCGGTCCGATGCCGGCGCCCACCGTACCGGTGATCACTGACGCCCGGCTGCCCCCGTTCGCCCGGAACTTGACCCTCGACCCGGTGACCCGTACCGCTCCCCTTCGCCCTCTCCACCCTCCTGCTCCTCCGCCTGCCGGGTTCGCCGCCCACCCCCAAGCGGCGATCTTGCACTTCCGGCCCCGGCGAATCCCCGCAAGCCGGGCGCAAGAGGGGCCGCAAGTGCAAGATCGCGCAGGAGGCTTTGGTGGGGGTGCGGTGGGTGGTAGGGATCCTGTCTCGGGTGGGTCGTCGGGATCGCCGCACTGACGAATCTGGCGATCGGCCGCCCGTCGCCTGCGGGGAGTCGACCCCGGCTCCCCCCGGTGATCGGCGGACACCCGGCCGGGCGGCCCCTAGCCTGAAGCCCAGAGGGGGCGGAGCCGACGGCCGGGCCGGGGGCCCTCGGGAACGGCCGGACGGGGGGCACGGTGGTCGACGGCGGCACGAACGAGCGCCCGCTGGTGCTGGCGGGGATCCTGCTCGGCGGGGCGGGCGTCTTCGACGTGCTGGCCGGCGTCGGCGACCTCGTCGGCGACCCGTACGTCTCCATCGAGGGCGGCGCGATATACCACTACGACGTCACCGGCTGGGCCTGGGCGAGCCTCGCCGCCGGGGTGCTGCTGGTGGTGGCGGGGGCGCTCGTCCCGCTGGGCCGGCGCTGGTCCGCCCGGCTCGCGTTGTTCGCCGTCGCCGCAGCCGGCGCGACGCACCTGCTGATCCTGACCTACCACCCGCTCCGGGTGCTGATCGTCCTCGGGCTGGCCCTGGCCGCCGCCCGCCTGGTGCTGCGGCACCGGCGCTCGCCGACGCGCGCCTGACCACCGCACCGGCTCATCGGGCCGGTCGGGCCCGAGCAGGGCCGGTCGGGCCCGAGCAGGGCCGGTCGGGCCCGAGCAGGGCCGGTCGGGCCCGAGCAGGGCCGGTCGGGCCCGAGCAGGGCCGGTCGGGCCCGAACACCGGCGCTACCCGGGTTCCCGGGTCGGCTGGCAGACCTTGCCGGTCAGCGCCGGGTCCGGCTGCTCGCTCTCCTCCCACACCGGGTTGGCCGAGATCGCCAGCGGGGGCGCCTGCCAGGCGGCCCCGAGCCGCTGGAACAGGGAATACTCCCGCCGGGTCCGCTGGACCGGCTCGCCGCTGAGGAAGTTGACCAGCCGGTCCTGGACGAGGGACCGGTTGAGCAGGCCGCCGTGCACGCCCGGCGTCTGGAAGACCGGGATGCCGGTGTAGTCGCCCGGCGGCGCCTCGGCGGCCGTCGTGTACGGCAGGAAGGCGACCATCCGCACGCCGGGCACCGGGCACATGAGCTGGTTGCGGTAGAACGGCGCGTCGTCGAGCAGCGACCGGATGAACGGCTCGTCCGGCCCGTTGCCGGGCGCGCCGGCCAGCCGTCCCAGCTTGAACATGGCCCGCAGCGTCCAGCCGGTGACCACGCCCCACCCGTGCTCCCGCCCCTGCGGCGGGTAGTAGGCCCGGCCGGCGTTGATCAGCGGGCTGAACATGACAAGCGCGTCCACCGCCGGATGGGGCCGCCGGGCGAGGTAGGTGCGGGCCACGATCGCCCCCTCGCTCTCCCCGACCAGGGCCACCTTCCGGCCGGTACGCCGGTGCAGCCGCTCCACCTGCGCGGCGAGCAGCCCGACGCTGTCCGCCACCGAGATGGTGGTGTCCTGCGGCCGGTAGGGCAGGGGACGGCCGTCGGGGCCCAGCCCCCGGTAGGAGAACCGTTCCACCCTCGGGTCGCGCGGCGGCTCGCCCCCGTACGCGGAGCCGTAGCCGGCCAGCACCACCACCGCCTCGGTGACCCCCGCCGGCAGCGGCCGGGTGAGCAGCACGTCCTCGGTGCGCAACTGGTTGCCGGGCACCGTGCTGACCAGCGACGGGATCAGCAGCGGCACGACGAGCGCCAGCAGCGCCGCGATCGGGGCCACCGGCACCCGGGCCCACCGCAGCCGGGGCGCGAGCACCGCCGCCCGTACCGTCCGGTTCCACAGCACGCCGTTGAGCACGCCCGCCGCCGCTGCCACCGGCACCGTCCACCAGCCGGGCACGCTCCACGCCACCGCCCCGGCCATCGTGAGCACCACGAAGTTCAGCAGCGTCCACCCCACCAGGGACAGCGAGGGCAACCCCCGCCACCACGGCCCGACGGCGGCGGCCCGTTGCAGGAACGGCGCGAGCAGGAACATCGGCAGCAGGGACGCGAGCAGCACCCAGGACAGCGCCACCACCGACGCGGCCACCGAGATCACCGCCCACGGCACGACGAGGACCGTGACCGCCACGGAGATGCCGACGTTGCGCTTCAAAAGCTGGCGTACGGGCGGCCGGGGCACCTCGACCGGCCAGGCCAGCGCGACGAGGACGGTGGTCAGCGCGCCCCGGGTGAGCGCCACGTAGACCAGCCAGAGGACGAACTCCGGCCACCACTGGTGGTAGACGAACAGCCACCGCAGGTCGTGGTACGTGTCGTACGGCCAGACCGCACTCACCTGGGGCGCGATCCCCTCGGCCGCCACGAAGCCCATGGCGACCAGGACGGTGGCCTCGACCGCCGGGAACACGGCGGTCAGCACGAGCAGCGTGACGAGCCTGCGATCCAGGGTCAACCCGGCCTCCTCGCCACCGTCGCGGATCCTGCTCCTCTCGCAGGTTCCACCGGTGGCGGGCCCGGTGGCGGCGCATCCGGCACATTGCCCACCGCAGGACCCGACCGGGACGGCGACGGCCCGGCCCGGGCCGCTGGTCGTGGCCGGGACGGGACGGCGGGTCGCGCCCCGACGGCAGGTCAGCCGGCCAGGCCGCCCGGCTGGTCGCCCTTCACGACGGGGGCCCGCACCAGGTTGCCCCACTCGGTCCACGAGCCGTCGTAGTTGCGCACCTGCGGGTAGCCGAGCAGGTGGTGCAGCACGAACCAGGTGTGGCTGGACCGCTCGCCGATCCGGCAGTACGCCACCACGTCGTCGGACGGGCTCAGCCCGAGCTGGTCGGCGTAGATCGCCCGCAGCTCGTCGGCCGACTTGAAGGTGCCGTCGTCGTTCGCCGCCGACTTCCACGGCTTGCTCACCGCGCCCGGGATGTGCCCGCCGCGCAGCGCGCCCTCCTGCGGGTAGTCCGGCATGTGCAGCATCTCGCCCGTGTACTCGCCCGGCGAGCGCACGTCCACCAGCGGCCGGCCGGCGGCGACGTGCGCCATCACCTGCTCCCGGTACGCCCGGATCGGCGCGTCGTTGCGCTCCGGCACCGGGTACGCGGCGCGCGGCCGGGTGGCCTTCTCCCGGGTCAGCTCCCGCCCCTCGGCGACCCACTTCTGCCGGCCGCCGTCGAGCAGCCGCACGTCGGCGTGGCCGAAGAGGGAGAAGACCCAGAGCGCGTACGCCGCCCACCAGTTGAAGTTGTCGCCGTAGAAGACGACCGTGTCGTCGCGGCCGATGCCCTTGGCGGCGCACAGCTCGGCGAAGGCGGCCGCGTGCAGGTAGTCCCGGGTCACCTGGTCGTTGAGCTCGGTGTGCCAGTCGACCTTCACGGCGCCCGGGATGTGCCCGGTGTCGTAGAGCAGCACGTCCTCGTCGGACTCGACCACGACGAGGCCCTCGTCGCCGAGGTGCTCGGCGAGCCAGTCGGTGGTGACGAGCCGCTGCGGGTCGGCGTACGACTGGAGGCGGGGATTCGGATCACTCGGCACAGGCATGAGCCCAACCTACGCCGGTTCCCCCGCCCCAGGGTGATGGTCGCGGTCAGGCGCGGCGGTGCACGAGGCGGCCGGCGACCACCGTGGCGAGGCAGCTCCCGTCGTCGGCGAAGACGGCCAGGTCGGCCCGGCCGCCGACGGCCAGCTCGGGCGGGCGGGCGGACGCGAGCAGCGCGACCCCGTTGCGGGCGGCGGCGGCCCGCACCCCGGGGTCGGTCACCTGGTCGGCGAGCGCCGCGGCGGCCCCGAGCCGGAACAGGGCGTGCACCCGTTCGCGCGGGGTCGGTGCGGGCGGCAGCGGCCCGTCGTGCACCAGCGCCGGCCCGAGCACGCCGGCCCACCGCCGCACCCGCGCCCCCGGGTACGCGGCCGTCAGCTCGCCCGCCGACGCCACCGCCTCGATCCGGTCCCCCGTCACCAGCACCGCGCCCTCGACGACCGGCCGGTCGTCGAGGGTGCGCCGCAGCAGCGGCGCGGCGTGGATGGTCCGCACGTCAGTCGGCGACCGGGCCGAGCACGGGCCGCTTCGCGGTGACGGAGTCGCCGGACGAGCGGCCGGTGAGCCGGCGCTTGACCCACGGGGCCAGATGCTGGCCCGCCCAGCGCAGGTCGGCGGCGCGGGCGGCCAGCCACGGCGTCGGCGCGGGGTGCGGCGGGACCAGCAGCCAGTCCTCGTCGCAGCCGACGCCGAGGGCGCTCAGCACGTGCGCGGCGACCCGCCGGTGCCCCGCCGCCGACAGGTGCAGCCGGTCGGCGCTCCACAGCAGCGGGTTTCCGAAGGCGTCGTCGGCGTAGAGGTCGACCATGATCGCGCCGTGCCGCTCGGCGGTCTCCCCGACGGCCCGGTTGAGCACGTTCACCCGGGGCGCGACGAGCCGCTGCCCGGGCAGCCGGGCCATCAGGTCGGCGAACCGGAACAGCACCACGTCCGCGCCCCCGGAACGGAGCTGCCGGACCACGTCGTCGAAGCGGGCGATCAGCGCGTCGGGGTCGAAGGTGCGGCGCAGCACGTCGTTGCCGCCGGCCGCGAAGCTGATCAGGTCGGGCTTCATCTCCAGCGCCGCCGGCACCTGCTCGGCCACCACGTTGGGGAAGAGCCGGCCCCGGATCGCCAGGTTCGCGTACCGGAAGTCGGGGCCGGCCTCGGCGGCGAGCCGGGTGGCCACCAGGTCCGCCCAGCCCCGGTAGGTGCCGTCCGGGTACGCGTCGTCCATGCCCTCGGTGAAGCTGTCCCCCACCGCCACGAAACTGCGCCAGCCCACCGAACCCTCCGCCTCGCCAGCAAGGAAGGGCCCCCTGTCAACGCATCCGGTCGTGCAGGGGCCCCTGCTCAACGTCAGACAGTCTGGCACCGGCCACCCGCGCACATCGTCCCGGCACCGGGAACGTGAGGGAGTTCATCGACGGCGAGGACGCCTCCGGTCGGCCACGCCGGTAAACCGCGTCGCCCGGCCGGTCACCGCGGCCGTACGCTGCGCTGATGTTGTTGCGCATGTCGACCCTGCTGCTCCGGACCCTGCGCGAGGACCCGGCGGACGCGGAGGTGCCGAGCCACCGGCTCCTGCTGCGCGCCGGCTACGTCCGTCGCGCCGCCCCGGGCGGCTACACCTGGCTGCCGCTGGGCAAGCTGGTGCTGGACCGGGTCACCGAGATCGTCCGCGGCGAGATGACGGCCATCGGCGACCAGGAGGTGCACTTCCCGGCGCTGCTGCCGGCCGAGCCCTACCGCGCCAGCGGCCGGTGGACCGAGTACGGCGACGACATCTTCACCCTCGCCGACCGCCGGGGCGCCGAGCACCTGCTCGCCCCGACCCACGAGGAGCTGGCCGCGCTGCTGGTGAAGGACCTGTTCACCTCCTACCGGGACTTCCCGGTGACGCTGTTCCAGGTGCAGACGAAGTTCCGCGACGAGGCCCGCCCCCGCGCCGGGCTGCTGCGCGGGCGCGAGTTCCTGATGAAGGACGCGTACTCGTTCGACCTGGACGACGCCGGGCTCCAGGCCGCCTACGGCCGGCACCGGGCGGCGTACCGGCGGATCTTCGACCGGCTCGGGCTGGAGTACACGGTGGTCCGCGCGACGTCCGGGGCGATGGGCGGGTCGGCGTCGGAGGAGTTCCTGGCCGCCACGGACGTCGGCGAGGACACCTTCGTCGGCTGCACCGCCTGCGACCACGCCGCCAACACCGAGGCGGTCGTCACCCGGCCCCCGGCGGCCGGCGACCCCGACGCGCACCCGGCGTCGGCCGTGCACGACACCCCCGAGACGCCGACCATCGCCGCGCTGGTGGACCTGGCGAACACCCGCCGGCTCGCCGGCCGCGCCGACTGGACGGCCGCCGACACCCTGAAGAACGTCGTGCTGACCGTACGCCGGCCGGGCGCGGCCGAGACCGAGCTGCTGGTGGTGGGCCTGCCCGGGGACCGCGAGGTGGACCTGAAGCGGGTCGGGGCGGCGCTCGCCCCGGCCACCGTGGCGGTCTTCGACGACTGGGCCGCCCACCCGGAGCTGGTACGCGGGTACATCGGGCCGCAGCGGCTGGCCAAGCTCGGCGTCCGCTATCTCGTCGATCCCCGGGTGGTCCCCGGGACGGCCTGGCTGACCGGGGCCAACGAGCCGGGCCGGCACGCCACCGACGTGGTCTGCGGCCGGGACTTCACCCCGGACGGGACCGTCGAGGCGGCCGAGGTACGCGCGGGCGACCCCTGCCCCGCCTGCGGCTCCGGCACCGTCACCATGCGGCGCGGGATCGAGATCGGGCACATCTTCCAGCTCGGCCGGCGCTACACGGATGCGTTCGCCGTCGACGTGCTCGGCCCGGCCGGCAAGCCGGTCCGCCCCACCATGGGCTGCTACGGCATCGGGGTGTCCCGGGCGGTCGCCGCGATCGCCGAGCAGCACCACGACGACCGGGGCCTGGTGTGGCCGGCGGCGGTCGCCCCGTGCGACGTACACCTGGTGGCGGCGGGGAAGGGGCCGCAGCTCGACGCGGCGCTGGAGCTGGGCGGACGCCTCGCCGCCGCCGGCCTGCGGGTGCTGGTCGACGACCGCACGCACGTCTCCGCCGGGGTGAAGTTCACCGACGCCGAGCTGGTCGGCGTCCCGCGTGCCGTCGTGGTCGGCCGCCGCCTCGCCGACGGGTACGTCGAGCTGCGTGACCGGGCCACCGGCGAGCGGACCGAGCTGCCGCTGGCGGGGCTGGTCGACCGGCTGCGCGACGACGCGCTACGCGCCCGGGGCGAGCTGGTGTAGCGGGCGGCGCACTGGGTACCGGTTACCGATCGGCACAGGTGTGTATTCGGAGGCGCAGATGACCGGTTACCGGGTCAGCGACGTGATGACCAGGCAGGTGGTCTACCTGCCCGCGGAGACCACCCTGGACGAGGCGGCCAGGGTGATGAAGGAGGCGGACATCGGCGACGTGGTGGTCACCGACGGCGCGAGCCTCGCCGGCATGCTGACCGACCGCGACATCGTGGTCCGGGCGGTGGCCGAGCGCAGCGACCCGGCCACCACCACGATCGGTTCCGTCATCACCCGGGAGGTGGTGATGATCGAGCAGCACGCGACCGCCGGGGAGGCGGCGGCGCTGATGCGGGAACGCGGCATCCGGCGCATCCTGGTGTGCGACGGCGAACGCAAGCTCGTCGGCATCGTCTCCCTCGGCGACCTCGCCATGCAGCTCGACCCCAACTCGGCGCTGAGCGAGATCAGCGAGCAGGCCCCGACCGTGTGAAAGGAGGGGCCCCCTGTTAACGCCTCCGGTAGAGCAGGGGCCCCTTCTTAACCACCGTCGGGCTGCCGCCGGCACCACCGTCGGGCTGCCGCCGGCACCACCGTCGGGCTGCCGCCGCCCGACCGTCGGTAGCCTGAACGGATGCCCGAGATGCCGACCAAGCTGGCCGAGATCGTCGACGAGTTCGCCGCAGCCCCCCGCGACGTGGTGCTGGAGATGCTGCTGGAATACTCCGACGTCATCCCGCCGCTGCCCGAGGAACTCGCCGGCCGGGAGGGCATGGAGCAGGTCCCCGAGTGCCAGACCGCGTTCTTCCTGCGCGCCGAGGTCAACCCGGACCGGACGGTGACCACCTGGTTCGACTGCCCGCCGGAGGCGCCGACGACGCGCGCCTTCGCCGGCATCCTCGCCGAGGGGCTGGCCGGGGCGAGCGCCGACGAGGTGCTCGCCGTGCCGGACGACCTCTACCAGCGGATGGGGCTGGCGCAGGCGATCAGCCCGCTGCGGGTCCGGGGCGGCACGGCCATCCTGGCCCGGCTCAAGCGCCAGGTCCGGGAACAGATCTCCTGATCGACGGGTTGTCGCTGGTCATGGAGATCGAGATCTACGCCGACGTCGTCTGCCCCTGGTGCTGGATCGGCAAGCGCCGGCTGGAACAGGCACTGGAGTCCTACGACGGTGAGGTGACCGTCCGGTACCGGCCGTTCCAGCTCGACCCGTCGCCGGTTTCCGAGCCGAAGCCGCTGGTGGAGGCACTGGCCGCGAAGTTCGGTGGCCGGGAGCGGGCCGAGGGCATGTTCGCCCAGGTGACCCGGGTAGCCGCCGGCGTGGGGCTCGACATGCGCTTCGACCGGGCGGTGCACGCCAACACCTTCGAGGCGCACCGGCTGATCCGGTTCGCCGCCGAGCGGGGCCGCTCCGCCGAGCTGGTCGAGGCGCTCTACCGGGCGCACTTCGCCGACGGTGTCGACATCGGCTCGCGGGACGCCCTGGTGAAGCTGGCCACCGCGGTGGGCCTGGACGAGACCGAGGCCCGGGAACATCTGGAGTCGAACCTCGACCGCCGCGAGGTGGCCGCCGACCTGGCCGCCGCGCGCGAGCTCGGCGTCTCCAGCGTGCCGACCTTCGTGCTGGCCGGGAAGTACGCCGTCACCGGCGCGCAGGAGCCGGAGACCCTGCTCGCCGCCCTGCGCGAGGTCGAGCAGCGCGAAGCCTGACGCGCAGGGTCACGACCCGGGCGGCCAACGATCAGCGTCGACCTCGTTCCACGTGAAACGACATCGAGCTACGCCGTGGGCTGGGCGGGCCTGGCCAGCCCCTCCACCACCCGGGCACCGGGGAGCGCGCCGAGCGCCGGCCCGGGCAGGGCGATCTTGCTGTGCCGCACGCCGGAGCCGACGATCACGTGCGGTGCGGCGACCACCCGCGCGTCGACCAGGATCGGCCAGTCCCCGGGCAGCCCGATCGGGGTGATCCCGCCGTACTCCATGCCCGTCAGCTCCACCGCCTCGGCCATCGGGGCGAAGCTCGCCTTGCGCACGTCCAGTGCCCTGCGGGCCACCCCGTTGATGTCGGCGCGGGTGGTGGCGAGGACGACACAGGCGGCGTACCGGGTCTCGCTCCCGCGTTTCCCGGCGATCACGACGCAGTTGGCCGACACCTCCAGCCCCACCCC
Organism: Micromonospora sp. WMMD712; assembly: GCF_029581295.1. Lineage (NCBI taxonomy): Bacteria > Bacillati > Actinomycetota > Actinomycetes > Micromonosporales > Micromonosporaceae > Micromonospora > Micromonospora sp. WMMD712. The sequence continues at coordinate 4,435,557 of NZ_CP120743.1, read as the reverse complement.
GTACGCGGCGCAGAACGCGGCGGTGTCGGCGAGGTCCGCGTCGATCGGCGCGACCAGCACCTGATCGACGTCCACCGGCGCGTCGGCGGGCCACTGCCCGAGCGCGGCGGCCACCGGCGACGCCAGCAGGTCCGATCGGTTCCGGGCGGGCTCGGTCTTCAGCGTTCCCATCACGGCTGTGATCCTCGCACCCCCGGACCCCGCCCGCCCGTGGGACGCCCACCACAGGTGATGGCACCGCGGGCCCGGTCCAGCCCCGTGCCCGGACCGGCCCCGCGGTGCGTCCCCCCGCCCCGCCGGGGGAGTCGTCCGGCCCCGCCCCCGTGGGGACCGGTGCCGGGTCAGCCGTTCGCGACGAACGGGTTCTCCCGGACGAACGTCCGGTCCTGCGCGGCGGCGACCTCCTGGGAGCGCAGCAGGCCGGGCCGGCGGGCCTCCAGGTCTTCGAGGGCGTGCCGTACGGCGAGCCGGATCACCCCGTAGAGGAAGACGAAGCCGGCGACGTAGAGGATCACGGTGGAGACGAGGACCAACATGGCGACACGGTAGGCAGACGTCGAACGGGGGGACTTCTCATCTACGGTCGGTTCCCCCGTACGTGGCGGCGAGGTGGTCCGCCCAGGTTCCGGGTGCCCGTCGGGTTCGCGGCGGTGGCGGGGCCGCCCGCCCGCCGGGCGGCTCGCCGCCCGGGGCTCACGGCAGGGAGCGCGCCGCTGGCCCCGCCGGAACGACCCGGCCGGCGAGCAGGACGCCCAGCCCCGCCAGGGCCGCCGCCAGGACCAGGGTCGCCGCGTAGCTCGACCGGCCGGGATGGGCGCTCGCCGCGAGCACGGCACCGGTCAGCGCCAGCACGGTCGCCGCGAACAGCGAGTCGCCCAGTTGCAGGGAGGAGCTGTTGCGGCCCTGCTCGCCCGGGGCGGACAGCTCCAGGGTGAGCACCGACAACGACGGGTAGAGCAGCCCCATCCCGAGCCCGGCGGCGGCCCAGCCGAGCACGCACACCGCCAGCGGCACCGCCGGCCACACCGCGAGCGCCACCGTGGCGGTCCCGCCGGTGATGCACGCCAGCCCGGCGCGCACCAGCGTGGCGGGCGACCGGGGCGCGAGCCGGTCCCGCAGCCCGGGCAGGAGACCGCGCCGGGAGACCGGTGCCGTGACAGGCGCTGCGGAGCCGGGCGCGGGCAGCCGGCCCTGCAACCAGGAGCCGGCCGACCAGGAGAGCGCGCCCACGGTCAGGACCAGGCCCGCGCCGGTCGGCGTGAGCCCGCGCTCCCGGGAGAGCATCAGCGGGATCACCACCTCCGCGCCGGCGAACGCGGCCGAGGCCAGCCCGCGCAGCCCCACCACCGTGGGCAGGCCCCGCCCGGCCCGCAGGAAACCGGCCGGCAGCAGGCGTGGGGCGCAGCAGAGCAGGCCCGCCAGCGCGGCACCGACCAGGCCGACCGCGAGCACGCCGCGCTGCTGCCCCCCGTAGTGCAGCAGTGCGGCGCTCGCCCCCGCCCCGAGGGCCCAGCCGACCCGGGCCCCCGCGCCGGTCGACGGGCGGGCGACGGCGGCGGAGGAGGGGCTGTCGACCGTCGACGGGCGGGTGACGGCGGACGGTGCGAGGCTGCGCAGGCCCGGCTGGACGAGCAGCAGCGCCGGCACCGCCACCGCCGGCACCGCCAGGAAGACCCATCGCCAGCCGAGGTGCTCGACGACGAGCCCGGCGATCGCCGGCCCGACCAGCGACGGAACCACCCACGCGGCCGCGAACGCGGCGAAGATGCGCCGGTGCAGCGCCTCCGGGTACGCCCGCCCCACCACCACGTAGAGGGCCACCGACAGCAGGCCCGAGCCGAAGCCCTGCACCATCCGGCCCGCCACGAGCACGCCCATCGTCGACGTGGTGCCGGCGATGAGCAGCCCGGCCACGAACCAGGCCACCCCGTGCCACACCGGTGCCCGGGGGCCGCGCGCGTCGCACCACACCCCGGAGACCACCATCCCCACCACGCCGGAGGCGAACGCGCCGCCGAACGCGAGCCCGTAGAGGGACAGCCCGTCGAGGCTGCGGGCGACGGTCGGCATGGCGGTGCCGACGGCCAGCGCCTCGAAGGCCAGCAGCGACACCAGGGCCACCACGCCCACCGTCATGGCGCGCAGCGCGGGGGCGAACAGGTGCTCCGGGGCGGCCGGGGGCGCGAGGGCGGTCACCGCCGGCCGGCCGTGCGGAAGACCCACGCCGGTGGCGCGACCGGAGGCTTCCGCCGCCGATCGCCGGCCGGTCGTTCCCGGTTCGCCTCGATCCTCAGCAGTTCGATGAGCATGCGCCCAGCCTGCGACCTCAACCCGGATTCAGGTCAAGCCGGACGTGACCGGGCTCTCACACCCCGCGAACGGTCCACCGTCAGGCGGACTCCAGCGCCTCCCCGACCCCCTTCGCCAGCCCGGACAGGTGCTGGTCGGCGAGCAGGTGCCCGGCGGTGATGACCAGCGCGAGCGGCCACTCGATGACCTGGAGCGCGGCGAGCACCCCGAGGCCGGCGTAGTAGGCGATCTTGTCGGGCGGCGGCACGGCCACCTCGCCCAGCATCGGCACCTCCACCCGGCGGCTGTACGTCCGCACCATCTCGTGCGCCCCGCTGAGGTGTCGCGTGATCGTGCTCATCCCGGCCTCCCCTGTGTCGTCCGCGCTGGCCATGACCCGAGCCGCGTTCCACCGTCGGCCGCATCCATGCCAGCGACGGAGGAACTTCTCCGGCAACCGCCGAGAAATTCCCGGACGAAGGGGGCATGACGCCCGGGCGGGCGGGAAGTCAGCCCGCCGGGACCGAGCGTGGGAGGCGAGATGGCGTACGGCGGGAGCAGCGGCGGCACCGGGAGAGCCGGCCGGCGGCGCTCCGGCCGTACCGCTCGATGACCTCGCTGGGCCGGCTCGCCGGCCGCCTCCTGCCGTCGGTGACGATGCCCCTGGTCGGCGACGCGACCCGGACGGTGCCGCACCTGGTGGGCGACGCGTCCCGCAGCGTCGGCGGCGCCGCGACCCGGCTGGCCCGGGCGGCCGGCCTGACCAGTCGCCGGGTCTGGTCCCGGCCGGGCCGCCACCACATCGAGGTGCACGGCGTCGGCCAGGACGGCGGGGACCGGCTCGCCCGCCAGGTGGAACGCACGCTGGAACGGCTGCCCGGGGTCGCCTGGGCCCGGGTGAACTCGCCCTCCGGCCGGGTGGTCGTGGCCGTCGAGGAACCGGAACCGAAGCTGCGCGACCTCATCACCACGATCGCCCGCTGCGAACGCACCTGCGACCACGAGCCCGACCCGGAGATCCCGCCCCCGCACCCGCCCGAGGACGGGCCGCGCACCCCCCGCACCCTCGGCGCGCTCGCCTCGGACGCGCTCGGCCTGACCATCTCGGCGGCCACCCGGATCCTGCCGTTCACCCCGGTCCCGGGCGAGGTGTCCGGCCTGCTCACCGCCGTCGATCTGCACCCCAAGCTGCACGCCCTCGCCGGGCGGGGACTGCGCGCCGACCCGCGCGCCGACATCCTCTTCCCGCTCGCCGAGGCGGTCGTGCAGGGCCTCACCGGCGGCTGGGCCGGGATCGTGCTGGACGGCGCGCAGCGCGTCGTGCAGTGGGGCGAGGCCCACGCGCAGCTCAGGGCCTGGGCGAAGGCGGAGCCCCGGCTCACCGGCGACCCGGACCGGGCCGTCGCCCGCGTCCCGACGGCCGAACGCCCGAACGCGAAGCCGGACGGGCCCGCCGAGCGATTCGTCGCCCGGATGCTGGCGGCGGGCACGGCGGCCGGGGCGGCGGCGGCGCCGGTGCTCGGGGGCAAACGGGCCGCCGCGCTCGGGCTCTCCAGCCTGCCCAAGGCCCCGGGCAGCGGCCGCGAGGGGTACGCCGCCCAACTCGGCCGCATGCTCGCCCGGCGCGGCGTGATCGCCATGGACCGCAGCGTGCTGCGGGAACTCGACCGGATCGACACGGTGGTGCTGGACGCCGCCGTGCTCGGGTCGCAGCGGGCCGTCCTCGCCGACCTCGCCCCGCTGTCCGGGGCGGACACCGGGCAGGTGGCCGCCCGCGCCTTCGCGCTGTTCGACCCGGCCGCCCCCGGCCAGGTGCAGCGGGCCGACGGGTGGCGGCTCGGCCCCCTGGACGCCGTCGACGCGACCGACCCGGGCGACACCGACGACAGCCGGCGGCTGCGCTCCGGTGGCGGCACGCTGCTCGGCCTCGCCGAGGCGGACCGCCTCGTCGCGCTGCTCCGGGTGGAACCGGAGCCCGCCCCCGGCGTGGACGCCCTGCCCACCGCCGCCCGGCAGGCCGGCCTACGGCTGGTGGTCGCCGGTGACGACGACGGCCGGTACGCCTTCGCCGACGCCGTCCTGCCCGGCGGCCTGCGGACCGTCGACACCGTGCGCCAGTTGCAGCGCGACGGCGCGGTGGTGCTGCTGCTCTCGGCCGACCGGGCGGCGCTGGGTGCGTCGGACTGCGGGCTCGGGGTGGCCGGGCCCGACGACCTGCCGCCGTGGGGGGCGCACCTGCTGGTGGGCACCGACCTGCGGGTCGCCGCACTGATCATCGAGGCGGCGGGGGTGGCCCACCGGATGACCGCGCAGAACATCCGGCTGTCCCTGGCCGGCACCGGGCTCGGCGCGCTCGGCGCGTTCACCGCCGACCCCCGGCAGCTCCCGGGCCGGACGCTGGCCGCCGTGAACGGGGCCGCCGCCCTGGCCTTCCTCAACGGCGTGTGGCGGGCGGGCCGGCTGCCGGACCGGGCCGACAGCGCGCCGCCGGCCCCGACCGCGTGGCACCTGATGCCGGCCGACGCGGTGCTCCACCAGCTCGGCACCGGCCCCGCCGGCCTCGACGACGCCGAGGCGCAACGCCGCCTGGCCAGCCGCACCGGGGACACGCCGGGCCCGTCCGGGCTGCTGCGCGCGTTCGTCGACGAGCTGGCCAACCCGCTCACCCCCGTGCTCGCCGCCGGCGCGGTGCTCTCCGCGAGCTTCGGTTCGCTGGTCGACGCGGCCCTCGTCGGCGGGGTGGTCGGCGGGTCCGCCCTGGTCGGGGCCGTCCACCAGCGCAACACCGAACGGTCGCTGGCCGAGCTGCTGTCCCGTTCGGCGGTCACCGCCATGGTCCGCCGGGGCGGCACGGAACGGACCGTCGCCGCCGAGGAACTGGTCCCCGGTGACGTGATCGTCCTCGGGCCCGGCGACGCCGTGCCGGCCGACTGCCGGCTGCTCGCCACGGACGGGCTGGAGGCCGACGAGTCGTCGCTGACCGGCGAGTCGCTGCCGGTGGGCAAGTCCACCGACCCGGTGGTCGCCGCCGCCGTCGCCGACCGGCGTTCCATGCTGTACGAGGGCACCACCGTCGCCACCGGCCACGGCACCGCCGTCGTCGTCGCCACCGGCGCGGACACCGAGGCGGGACGCAGCCTCGCGCTGGCCCGGCAGTCGCCCCCGGCCAGCGGGGTGGAGGCCCGGCTCGGCAACCTCACCAAGTCGGCCGTCCCGTTGGCCGCCGGATCGGCGGTGGCGGTGGCCGGGGCGGGACTGCTGCGCGGCGTACCCCTGGCGGAGACGGCGGCGACCGCCGCGAACCTGGCGGTGGCGTCGGTGCCGGAGGGCCTGCCGTTCCTGGTCAGCGCCGCCCAGCTCGCCGCCGCCCGGCGGCTGGCCGAGCACGGGGCGCTGGTCCGCAACCCCCGCACCATCGAGGCGCTGGGCCGCGTCGACGTGCTGTGCTTCGACAAGACCGGCACCCTCACCGAGGGCAAGCTGCTGCTCGCCGGCGTCGGCGACGGCAGCGGCACCCGGTACGCCGCGCCGGAGGCGCTGGACGGGCCGCTGCGGACGACCCTGGCCGCCGCGCTGCGCGCCACCCCGGCCGGCGACCCCGACGAGCTGCCCCAGCAGACCGACCGGGCGGTACGCCGGGGCGCGGCGGCGGCCGGCGTCGACGAGCGGACCGGCGCCGACGGCTGGCAGGCGGCGGGGGGCCTGCCGTTCGAGCCGTCGCGCGGCTACCACGCCACCGTCGGGCGGACCGGCGGCGGGCTGCTGCTCAGCGTCAAGGGCGCCCCGGAGACGGTGGTGCCCCGGTGCGCCGCCCGGCGCGCCGCCGACGGGCACGACCGGCCGCTGGACGACGCCGGCCGGGCCGAGCTGCACCGGATGCTCGCCGAGCGGGCCGGCGCCGGGCACCGCGTCCTGGCCGTCGCCGAGCGTCCCGTCACCGCCGAGGCGGTGACCGACGACGACGTGACCGGCCTCGTCTTCGTCGGCCTGCTGGCGATCGCCGACGGGGTACGCGAGTCCGCCGCGCCCGCCGTCCGCCGGATCCGGCAGGCCGGCGTGCACACCATCATGATCACCGGGGACCACCCGGCGACGGCCGAGGCGATCGCCGCCACCATCAGCCCCGACCACGGCGAGCAGCGGGTGGCCACCGCCACCGACCTGGACCGGCTCGACGACGACGCGCTCGCCGAACGACTGACCCGCGTCGACGTGGTGGCCCGCTGCACCCCCGCCCACAAGGTACGCATCATCCAGGCGTTGCAGCGCAACGGCCGGACCGTGGCGATGACCGGCGACGGGGCCAACGACGCCCCGGCGATCCGGCTCGCCGACGTCGGCATCGCCCTCGGCCAGCGGGGCACCCCCGCCGCCCGCGCCGCCGCCGACCTGGTGGTCACCGACGACCGGCTGGAGACCATCATCGCCACCCTCGTCGAGGGACGGGCCATGTGGTCCTCCGTCCGGCACGCGCTGAGCATCCTCGTCGGCGGCAACCTCGGCGAGATCGCGTTCAGCGTGCTGAGCGCGGCCAGCACCGGCCGGTCCGCGCTCAACGGTCGGCAGTTGCTCCTGGTCAACCTGCTCACCGACCTGGCGCCGGCGCTGGCCATCGCGGTCCGGCCACCCGCCGACGGCCACGCCGACCACCTGCTGCGGGAGGGCCCGGACAGCTCGCTCGGCGAGACGCTGACCCGGGAGATCGCGCTGCGGGCGGCGTCCACCACGCTGGGCGCGACGGTGGGCTGGACGCTCGCCCGGTACACGGGGCGACGACGGCGGGCCGGCACGGTCGCGCTCGCCTCGCTCGTCGGCACCCAGCTCGGGCAGACCGTGTTGGCCGGCGGCACCAGCCCCACGGTGCTCGTGTCGACCGCCGCCTCCGTCGGGGCGCTGGTGCTCGTGGTGCAGACGCCGGGGGTCAGCCAGTTCTTCGGCTGCACCCCGCTCGGGCCGGTCGGCTGGAGCATCGCGGCGGGCTCGGCGCTCGGCGCGACCCTGGCCAACGGCACCCTCACCCGCCTCCTGGGTAAGGAAGGGCCCCTTGTTAACGCCTCCGGTCGAGAAGGGTCCCCTTCTCACACCTGATCACAGCGTGCGCTCGGAGATGGCCTCGATCAGATCGCCCACCGCCCCCTCGGGCAGCGCCCGGGCCACGTCGGCGACGGCGACGATGCCGACGAGGTCCTGACCGTCGACGACCGGCAGCCGGCGCACCCGGTGCCGACCCATCGTGCGCAGCACCTCCGCGGCGTCGTCGTCGGCGTCGATCGTCACCGCCTCGCCCTGGGCCAGCTCGCCCGCCGTCACCATGGCCGGGTCCCGGCCCTCGGCCAGCACCTTCACCACGATGTCCCGATCGGTCAGCATGCCCGTGAGCCGGTTGTCGTCGCCGCGGATCGGCAGCGCGCCCACGCCCAACCGGGCCATCTGCCGGGCGGCCGTCCGGAGGTCGTCCTGCTCGCTGACGCAGGTCACGTCGCTGGTCATGATGTCGCGTGCGGTCGGCATCGGCACGCACCTCACTTCCGGGAGGGTGTCCAGGGGTCGCCGCCGCTTCTCCTACCCCGGCCCCGCCGGCCCATGCGCGACCCGACCGCCCCGCCGGCCCATGCGCGACCCGACCGCCCCGCCCGCCCATGCGCGACCCGACCGCCGCGAAGGGCCCGCCCGACCGCCCCCGTCAGCCGTCCGACCGCCAGGTCGCCGCCGCCCGACCCAACCGGTCGTTGACCGCCCGCCCCACCCCGACGTCCGGCACCCGCTCCGCGACGATCTCCGCCACCCCGGCCGCGTCGAGCCGGTGCAACGCGTCGAAGAGCCGGGCCGCCGCCACCGTCAGGTCACCCCCGGGCGACAGCACCTCGACCGCCGCCCAGTCGCCGCCCGCCGGCCGCTCCCGGAAGGCCAGCAGACCCCGCCGGGCACCGTCGCCGGCCGCCGGCTCCGTGCCGTCCACCACCCGCAACGGGGTACGCGGGGCGTAGTGCGCGGCCAGCGTCCCGGGTGCCACCGGCTTGCCGGAACTGCCCGGGCGTACGGCCACCGGGCCCACCGCCTCGACCAGGGTCTCCACCGGCAGCGCGCCGAGACGCAGCACCACCGGCCGCCCGCCCCGGGCGTCCACGATGGTCGACTCGATGCCACAGCGCGTCGGCCCGCCGTCGAGCACCACGTCGACCGCGCCGCCCAGCCCGGCCACCACGTGCTCGGCGCGGGTGGGGCTGAGCTGCCCGAACCGGTTGGCGCTCGGCGCGGCCACCGGCACTCCCGCCGCCGCGATCAGCGCCCGTGCGGACGCCTCGTCCGGCACCCGCACGGCCATCGACTCCAGCCCCGAGGTGACGATCGGCGGGATCGCGGCGGGACGGTCCACGATCAGCGTCAGCGGCCCCGGCCAGAACCGCTCGGCCAGCGCCGCCACGGCCCCGGGCACCGGCCCCACCAGCCCGGCCAGGTCGGCCGCGTCGGCGAGGTGGGTGATCAGCGGATCGAAGCTCGGCCGCTGCTTCGCCTCGAAGATCCGGGCCGCCGCGCGGGCGTCGAGGGCGTTCGCGCCCAGCCCGTAGACGGTCTCGGTGGGAAATGCCACCAGCCCCCCGGCCCGCAGGACCGAGGCCGCCTCGGCGATGCCGCTCTCGACGGGCAGGACGCGCGGGGATCCGGTGCTCACCCCCCGACGCTAACCTGCCCGCCCCGGGGGCGGCGGCTCGCCCCTTCTCCTCTCCCCGCCGGTACGAAAGGATGCGGGCATGCTCCGGACACCGCGTGCGCTCCTGCTCGACTTCGGTGGGGTCCTCGCGGACGCGCCGTCACCGCCACCGGACCCGCCCGAGCTGGTGCAACGGCTGTTCCGGCTCGTCGACGGCGCGGTCCCCGCCGAGCAGATCGCCCGCGACCTGACGGCCGGCGCCCACGCGTACGGGCGGTGGCGCGACGAGGAGAGCGCCGGGGAGCACCCCGTCGAGCTGAGCCACCGGCAGGTGTGGGCCAGGTTCGTCACCGGCGGCTGGCCGGCACCGGCCCGGGCCGCCGTCGACCGGGAGGCGACCCCGCTGGCGTACGCCTGGACGTGGCACCCCGAGTGGGACGTGCGCCCCGGCATCCCCGCGGCCCTCGCCGCCGCCACGCGCGCCGGCCTCCCGCTCGCGGTCGTCAGCAACACCACCTGCGGTGCCGCCCCCCGCGACTTCCTGGCCGCCGCCGGCCTCGGCCCGCTGTTCACCGCGCAGCTCTACAGCGACGAGGCGGGGATGCGTAAGCCGAACCCGGAGCTGGCCCGGCTCGCCGCCCGGGCGCTCGGCGTGCCGGTCGCCGACTGCTGGTTCGTCGGCGACAGCCGGCACCGCGACGTCGCCTGCGCCCGCCGCGCCGGAGCCGGGGCGGCGGTGCTGATGCGCTCACCGCGCACCGACCGCGAGGAGCCCCTGCCCGAGCTCGCCCCGGACGCCGTTGTCGAGGACGGCCACGGCCTGCTCGCCCTGCTCCGCGCTTGCGAGGTCACCGAACGGCCGAATGACCGCCCTCGTTGAAGACGCCGACACGCCTCGTCACCACGGGGCGAGGGCTCGCCGCTGGACAGCTTGAAACGCTGGGCTGTACGGATGGCTGCGCTCGGGGCCGAGATCAACCAAGGAAAGTGCTGGTGGAGCCCAGGGGACTCGAACCCCTAACCCCTGCCTTGCAAAGGCAGTGCTCTGCCAGTTGAGCTAGGGCCCCGAGGGCGGGCGGAACCGCCCGGAGCTGGCAGTCGAAGAGACGGTCAGCGCAGGTCGGGCGCGGTGGTCGCCTCGTGCCACAGGGCCCGCTCGTCGTTGGAGGCCTTGACCTTGCGAGCGACCAGGGCAGCCACACCGACGACGCCGGCCAGAATCAGAAGCTTCTTGAACATGGGGCGACCCCTTGCGCTCGACAGCCGTCGGAACGATGTGCGGTGGGGCTAGCTGGAATCGAACCAGCGACCTCAGAGTTATCAGCTCTGCGCTCTAACCGACTGAGCTATAGCCCCGCGTGGCGACGGCCAAGGTTAACGCATCCGCCCGCCGCGCCCCAAATCGGGGGCCGCCGAGCAGCACGCGCCCCGCCGTACCCCCGAAACTACCCGGACGCACGACGCCGGGGCGACCGCTTTACGCGGCGCGCCCCGGCGTCGGACTCGTGTTTTGACCATCGGGGGGATTTGTGGTGGTCGAGGTCTAGCGGAATGGGGAGGACCCTGTCCATGATCTGAGTTCTCACACAAAGATCATCAATGGGCAGGGTCCTCGATGAGGAGAGTAACGGCTACTGGTGCTGGTGACGGCGAGCTGGGCCGGATCTTGTTGGATGCGTGGCGGCGGGAGTTGTACGAGGGCGTCCTGGTGTCCCGGTCACGGACGTTGTTCACGCTGGTCGACGAGCTGGCCGCCGATCAGGGCCGGTGTGGCTGTCCGGCGCATCTGTCGCTGGGCGCCGTCACCGGGCACGCCGCGGCGTACAGGGCGTTGCGCGACGGTGAGGTGGACACCGGCCGGGCGTTGCGGGCGGCGTGTCGGATCGCCGCTCGGTCCGGCCTGCCCCGGGTGTATGCCGTCGACACCACCGCGTGGCCACGGCCGAACGCGGCCACCAGCCCGGACCGGCAGCCGCAGTACACCCCGGGCGGCCCGCGTGGCGCGGCGCTGATCAGGACCGGGTGGCGGTATCAGCACGTCGTCCGGTTGACGCTGACCCCGGACTCGTGGGTCGTGCCGGTCCTGACCGACCGGATCGCCTCCGGCGACGACCTGGTGGAGGTCACCGTGGACCACATCGCCCGGGTCTGCGCCCAGGACGGGGCCCGCCCGGCCGATCCGTCGCTGTTCCTGCTGGATTCCGGCTATCCCGCGGCCCGGATCACCCATCTGCTGCGCGAGCGCGGGATTCCCGCGGACGTCCTGGTCAGGCTGGCGACCTCGCAGACCATGTGGACCCGACCCGAACGCCGGGCCGCTCACCCACTCGGAGGCCGGCCCCGCCGGCACGGGTTCCGGCTGGCCCTACGCGAACCCGACCTGACCCCGGACGCCGGTGTCAGCGGACCACTCGACATCTACGGCATCGTCACCGTTCGGGCCTGGCATCAGGTCCACCCCAAACTCACCCGCGCCAGCCGCGGATTCACCGACCCGGGTACCCTCCCGATCGTCGAGGGCACCGTGCTACTCGCCCGGGTCCAGCACCTGCGCCCCAGCCGCCGCGCCGGCGACCTCGCACTCTGGTACTCCGGCCACCGCCGCGACCTGCTCACCCTGGTCATGACCTACCTGGCCCGCTTCGACGTCGAGCACTACTTCCGCTACTTGAAAACCACCGCCCAGGCCCCGGACTTCCACCCCCGCCAGCCCGGCACCCTGACCACCTGGCTCCGCCTGCACGCCTACGCCTACCTGCACCTGTTCTGCGCCCGCAACCACATCACCCACCACCGGCTGCCCTGGGAACCCGCCACCACCACAACCCCGACCCCCGGCCAGACACGCCGACAGGTTTCGCCCGCTCTGCGCAACGCCTGGCAACCACCAGGACACGCGAAACCCGGGCACCCCGGACCCGGACGCCCTGCCGGAAGACGCCGCAAACGCCGCACTCGCTATCCGGTCATCCGCAAGAACGCCGTCCACAAGGGCAAATGACAGCCCTCAACCACACCACCACGAACACACCCACACCACACCGCCAGACCACCCTGCCCACAGAACGGTCAAAACACGAGACGACGCCGGGGCGACCGCTTTACGCGGCGCGCCCCGGCGTCGGACGCGGTCAGTCCCGCTCGGCGAGCGTCAGCTCGATCCCGCCGACCAAGTCGGCGCAGACGTTGTAGACGAACGCGCCGAGAGTCGCCAGCGCGGTGAACAACACGACGTTGACCAGGCCGATCAGGGCGGAACTCAGGATCACGCCCTTGGCGGTGATCTGGAAGGTGCTGCTGCCCTGCCCGCCTGCGGCCACCAGGTCGGTCAGGCTGTCGTTGACGCTCTGGAACACGCCCATCGCGTCGAGCGCCAGGTAGAGCACCGACGTGGCCACGACCACCACGATGAACAGCACGACGGAGACGGCGAACGCGAACTTCATCACGGACCACGGGTCGATCCGCTTGAGGTTCAGCCGGGCCCGGCGGGGCCCGCGCGACGCGGCCGAGCTGACCGACGTACGCGCCGCGCGCACCGCGTCACCCACGCGGGCGGCCCCGACGGCCGACGCACCGGCCACCCCCGGCGGCAGCCCGCCCCCGGTGGCGGGACGACCGAGGCCGGCCGGCCGGGCACCGTCCGGCTGCGGCTTCGTGGTGGTGGTGCCGCCCCCGATGCGCGGCAGGGTGCCCGTGACGGCGCTGCTGCCGGCCGCCGGCTGCCCGCCGCCGGTCCTGATCGGCTGGGTCGTCGCCGGGCGGGCCGCACTGCCCGCCGCCACGGCCGGAGCCGCCGCGGAGGTGGGCGCGTCGATGCCGGATGTCTCGGTCTTGTCGCTCGCCCCCGAATCGTCGCCGGGTGAGTCCGGCGGCGGCGCCATACCGGGCGCCCGGGTGAACTTCGGGGCAGGCGCGTCGGCGGGGACGGTTGCCCGGCCCACGGCCGCGCGGCCGGTCGCTGGTGCGCCGCCCTTCGCGGCGGCCTCCTCGTCGACCGGGTTGGCCGAGGTCCCCTTGTTCCCCGACTTCGCCTGTGTCTCCGTCATCAACTAGTCCTGTTCGTCAGGCTCGTCGGCATTGCGAGCAATCGCCACGATAGTCACGCCGTCCGGGAGGTCCATCAGCTTGACCCCCATTGTGTTCCGGTCACGCGTACGGCGTACAGGCTTCACCGGAGTCCGGATGACGCCACCGTTGCTCGTGATCGCGAACAGCTCGTCGTCCGGGTGGATCACCACAGCGCCGACCAGACCACCGCGGCGCTCGGTGATCTTCGCAGTCAGCACGCCCTTACCTCCCCGGCCCTGCACCGGGTATTCCTCGATCGGGGTACGTTTCGCGTATCCCCCGTTCGTGGCCACCAGGACGTCCAGCCCCTCGCGGACCACCTCCATGGCCAGCAGGACGTCGTCGTCGCTGAACCGCATGCCGATCACGCCCGACGTGGCCCGGCCCATCGGCCGCAGCGCCTCGTCCGTGGCGTTGAAGCGGATCGCCTGCGCGTTCTTCGACACCAGCAGCAGATCGTCGGACGGGGCGACGAGGGCAGCACCGACCAGCTCGTCCTCATCGCGCAGGTTGATCGCGATGACTCCGCCGGAACGGTTGGAGTCGAACTCCTCGAGCCGCGTCTTCTTCACCAGGCCGTTCTTCGTGGCCAGTACCAGGTAGGGGGCCACCTGGTAGTTCGGGATTTCGATGATCTGCGCGATCTGCTCGTCCGCTTGGAACGCGAGCAGATTGGCCACGTGTTGGCCCTTGGCTACCCTACTGGCTTCCGGAAGCTCGTACGCCTTGGCCCGGTACACCCGGCCCTTGTTCGTGAAGAACAGGATCCAGTCGTGCGTCGAGCACACGAAGAAGTGGCTGACGATGTCGTCCTGCCGCAGCGTGGCCCCGCTGACGCCCTTGCCGCCGCGCCGCTGCGAGCGGTACAGGTCGACCTTCGTCCGCTTCGCGTATCCCGTCCGGGTGATCGTGACCACCACGTCCTCGCGGGCGATCAGGTCCTCCATCGAGACCTCGCCGTCGAACGGCACGATCTTCGTACGCCGCTCGTCGCCCCACTTCGCGACGATCTCGCCCAGCTCCTCCGAGACGATCCGCCGCTGCCGCTCCGGCTTGGCCAGGATGTCCTTCAGGTCGGCGATCTCCAGCTCCAGCTTCGCCAGGTCGTCGAGGATCCGCTGCCGCTCCAGGGCCGCCAGCCGACGCAGCTGCATGTCCAGGATCGCGGTCGCCTGGATCTCGTCGATCTCCAGCAGCCGGATCAGGCCCTGCCGGGCGTCCTCCACCGTCGGCGACCGCCGGATCAGGGCGATCACCTCGTCCAGGGCGTCCAGCGCCTTGCTCAGACCGCGCAGGATGTGCGCCCGCTCCTCGGCCTTGCGCAGCCGGAACGCCGTCCGCCGCCGGATCACCTCGATCTGATGCTCGACGTAGTAGCGGATGAACTGGGCCAGGTTGAGCGTGCGCGGCACCCCGTCGACCAGCGCCAGCATGTTCGCGCCGAACGTCTCCTGGAGCTGGGTGTGCTTGTAGAGGTTGTTCAGCACCACCTTCGCGACCGCGTCGCGCTTGAGCACGAGCACGATCCGCATGCCCGTACGCCCCGAGGACTCGTCCCGGATGTCGGCGATGCCCCCGAGCTTGCCCTCCTTGATCAGCTCGGCGATCCGCTCGGCCAGGTTGTCCGGGTTCACCTGGTACGGCAGCTCGCTGACCACCAGCGCCGGGCGGCCCCGCTTGTCCTCCTCGACCTCCACCACGGCCCGCATCCGGATCGACCCACGACCCGTGCGGTACGCGTCCCGGATCGCCTGGGTGCCCACGATCAGACCGTGGGTGGGGAAGTCCGGACCCTTGACGATCTCGATGAGCGCGTCGAGGGTCGTCGCCTCGTCGACGTCCGGGTTCTCCAGGCACCACTGCACCGCCGCGCCGATCTCGCGCAGGTTGTGCGGCGGGATCTTCGTGGCCATGCCGACCGCGATGCCCTCGGAGCCGTTGATCAGCAGGTTCGGGATCCGCGACGGCAGGATGGTGGGCTCCTTGGCCCGGCCGTCGTAGTTGTCCTGGAGATCGACGGTGTCCTCGTCGATGTCCCGCAGCATCTCCATCGCCAGCGGGTCGAGCTTGCACTCCGTGTTGTGGCTGACGAAACCGTCGGAGACGAACGAGTGGTCGTCCGTGTCCACCCGGATGCTGTAGACCGGCTGCACCCCGGCGTCCGTGACGCTGGCCACCTCGGCGTAGTAGAACCGGCCGTCGACCAGCGGCTCGACCACGTCGAGCACCTCGCGCTCGGTGATCCGGGCCACGATCTCGTCGCGATCCCGCTCCCAGCGCTCGATCCGGTCCACGTTGTGCCGGCGCAGCCAGTCCCGCTCGGTCCACCGGGTGGCGCCGTGCTCGCGGACGAAGTCGCCGACCAGCGGCACGTAGTCGCCGGAGAGGGCGGTGCTGCTCGCCGGCACCTGGGCCAGCTCCGACTCCAGCTTGGCCTGCTTGCGGCCGAGGAAGCCGACCTGCTGGGCGAAGATCCGGGCGTCGCGGCGGTTGGTCACCACGACCTTGATCTCGCCGTTGTCGTACCGGCACTGCCGGCTGATGACACCGAACTCCAGCAGGAGCTGCTGCACCTCACGGGCCAGCCGCTCGCTGCGGGTCGAGTACGAGATCTGGATGGTGTTGCGGGGCAGCAGCGACGACGAGCCGTCGCCCTCGAAGAGCGCCTGGAGGAAGGCCCGCTTGATCGCCGCCGGCCCCCGCCAGACGAACTCCGGCACGAACTTCGCGGCACTCCGCGCCCCGACCAGCTCGCCGAGGATGCTCTCCCGCAGCGCGGAGAGGTCCTGGACATCGAGCTCGTGCAGCAGGCTGCCGGAGGCGATGGTGCGCTGGCTGACGTAGCGCGGGCCGCCGACGGCGAGGTCGTAGGCCGCGAGAACCCGGACGAAGAACTCGCGGTCGGTGTTGTTGAAGCCGGCCCGGCCCTCGGACACCCAGCCCTCGCTGACGAACGCGCCGGCGAGGACGGCCGCCTCGACGTGCTCCAGCATCGGGTAGCCGATCTCGTCCGGCACCGTCCGCTGGATGACCACCCGGTCGCCGGGGCCGATCTCGGCGAGCAGCTTCCACAGCAGGGTCGGCACGCCGGCCACGTCGACCAGGCAGAGGACCGGGTGGTTGTGGGTGCCGGTCAGCTCGTACCCCTCGCGGGTGCGCAGCCGCAGCGTCGGGTGCTCGCCGGAGTGGAAGAACTTGCTGGCGCGGACCAGGTCGCCGTTGCGGTCGCGGACCTTCAGCTCGATGTCGGTCTCGCTGCTCGGCGCGGCGTCGGGAACGACGTCGCCGATCCGGACCGCGCCATCGGCGGTACGAATACGGACATTTGCGGTGATGCAGTATCTCATCGCCGCAGCCGGGTCGTTTCCGGGCGAACCGAAGTTGCCGTTGCCGTCGACCAGCGGGTAGCGCAGCGACCAGGGCTGCGCCATCCGGACGAGCGCGTCGTAGATCGCCGAGTCGCCGTGCGGGTGGAACTGACCCATCACGTCGCCGACGACGCGGGAGCACTTCACGTAGCCGCGGTCCGGCCGGTAGCCGGAGTCGAACATGGCGTAGAGGATCTTGCGGTGGACCGGCTTGAGCCCGTCCCGGACGTCCGGCAGCGCCCGCCCGACGATGACGCTCATGGCGTAGTCGAGGTAGGAGCGCTGCATCTCCACCTCAAGGCCGACCGGCTCGATCCGGTCGTGCGCCACGACTGCGGCGGCGGGGGTCTCGGGGACCTCGGGCTCGCTCGGGGTGGACTCGGGGGAATCGGTCACTGTTAACCCTTATCAGAATCAGAGTCGGTTTCGTGCTGTGGATAACCGCTGTGGAAACCGGCCGAGCTGTGGATAACTCTGTGGATCGGCGGGCCGCCGGCGGACGGCCGGGCGGGCCCGCCGGCTCCGTCAGATGTCCAGGAAGCGGACGTCCTTGGCGTTGCGCTGGATGAACGAGCGGCGTGCCTCGACGTCCTCACCCATCAGCACGCTGAACAGTTCGTCGGCCACCGCCGCGTCGTCGAGCGTGACCTGACGCAGGGTGCGGGTCGCCGGGTTCATCGTGGTCTCCCAGAGCTCGGGGTAGTTCATCTCGCCGAGGCCCTTGAAGCGCTGGATGTCGTCCGGCTTGGCGTTGGGCTTCTTCTGCTGGCGCAGCGCGATCAGCCCGTCGCGTTCGCGGTCGGAGTACGCGTACTGCGCGTCGTCGCCCTTCTTGTTCCACTTGATCTTGTAGAGCGGCGGGGCGGCCAGGTAGACGTGGCCCAGCTCGACCAGGGGCCGCATGAAGCGGAACAGCAGGGTGAGCAGCAGCGTCTGGATGTGCTGGCCGTCGACGTCGGCGTCGGCCATCAGCACCACCTTGTGGTAGCGCAGCTTCTCCATGTCGAAGTCGTCGTGGATGCCGGTGCCCAGCGCGGTGATCAGCGCCTGGACCTCGTTGTTCTTCAGCACCCGGTCGATCCGGGCCTTCTCCACGTTGAGGATCTTCCCGCGGATCGGCAGGATCGCCTGGGTGCGCGGGTCGCGGCCCTGCTTGGCCGAGCCGCCGGCCGAGTCGCCCTCGACGATGAAGACCTCGGACTCGCGCGGGTCGGTGGACTGGCAGTCGGCGAGCTTGCCCGGCATCGAGCCGGACTCCAGCAGCGACTTGCGGCGGGCCAGCTTGCGCGCCTGCTGGGCGGCGATGCGGGCGCGGGCGGCCTGGGACGCCTTGGTGATGATGATCTTCGCCTCGGCGGGGTTCCGGTCGAACCAGTCGACCAGCCACTCGTTGCAGACCCGCTGCACGAAGCTCTTCACCGGGGTGTTGCCGAGCTTGGTCTTGGTCTGGCCCTCGAACTGCGGGTTGGCCAGCTTGACCGAGATGATCGCGGCGAGGCCCTCGCGGATGTCCTCCCCGGAGAGCTTCTCGTCGCCCTTGAGCAGCTTCTTGTCCGCTCCGTAGCGGTTGACCACGCTGGTCAGCGCCGCGCGGAAGCCCTCCTCGTGGGTGCCGCCCTCGTGCGTGTTGATCGTGTTGGCGAAGGTGTAGACCGACTCGCCGTACGACTCGTTCCACTGCATCGCGATCTCGACCGACATGCCCTCCTCCTCGGCCCCGAACTCGACCACCGTCTTGTGGATCGGGTTCTTCGAGGCGTTGAGGTGCCGGACGAAGTCGGCGATGCCGCCCTTGTAGCAGAAGGTGACCTCGCGGGTCTTGCCCTCCTCGCCCTCGGGGACCCGCTCGTCGAGCAGGTGGATGGTGAGGCCCCGGTTGAGGAAGGCCATCTCCTGGAGGCGGCGGTAGATGGTCTGGAAGTCGAAGTCGACGGTCTCGAAGACGTCGGCGTCGGGCCAGAAGGCGACGGCCGAGCCGGTGCGGTCGGTGGTCTCGCCCTTCTCCAGCGGCGACGGCTTGGAGTTGGCGTACTGCTGCCGCCAGACGAAACCGGACTTGTGGATCTCCACCGCCATCTTCGTGGAGAGGGCGTTGACGACGGACACGCCGACGCCGTGCAGACCGCCGGAGACCGCGTACGCCTTGCCGTCGAACTTGCCGCCGGCGTGCAGCACGGTGAGCGCGACCTCGACGCCGGGCTTCTTCAACTTGGGGTGCAGGTCGACCGGGAAGCCACGCCCGTTGTCGGTGACCCGGACCCCGCCGTCGGCCAGCAGCACCACGTCGATGGTGTCGCAGTGGCCGGCGAGCGCCTCGTCGACCGCGTTGTCGACGACCTCCCACACCAGGTGGTGCAGACCACGCTCGCCGGTCGACCCGATGTACATGCCCGGCCGCTTGCGAACCGCCTCCAGCCCTTCGAGGACGGTGATCGACTCGGCGCCGTACTCCTGCTTGTCCTGCGCTGCCACCCTCGGCCACTTTCTCGCGCCGCCGCGCCGCAAGCGGCGAGTCGGGCGCGGGTTCGGCGGACAGGACGCGACGTCGGCGCGCGGACCGGCACCGGGCGTGAACCGGGGCACGGGCCGGAGCGCCGGTCGCCGCGGATGCCCGCGGATCGCGATCGGCTCGACCCGACGTGGGACAATTGATCTCGGGCCCGGTGGGCCCGTGTCCGTCGCACCGTGTCGGGTCTTCGTCTCGCTCTCAATCTTACTGTGCGCAGACGACAGAACCGCCACTCGGCACCCCTTCGCGGCGGCTGAGAACTCCGTAGCCGGCCGATCCGCGCCACCCGCGACTCCCCCTACACGCGAGCCCCGGATCGGGTGGCGGCGCCGCCGCCGGGACGCGGGGGGTCGGGGTCGCGGCGGGAGGGACGGTGGGCGTAGGTTTGCGGCGCCCAGCGTGGCTGGTCTTGATCTTTTCCGGTCGGAACCGGACGATCGACCCGAACGCTTCGACACGTGCTCTCAAGGGGTGACGCCAGATGGGGCTGGACAACGTCGCGGTGCACTGGCCGCGGACCGGCCGCTTCTACGATCCGGTCGCACCGGCCGAGTTCGTCGACTTCGGCGAGATCGTCGACCTGCCGCGGATCTCCGCGCCGACGGCGGCCCTCGCCGAACACATCGCCAAGACCGGCACGGTCCGGGCGACCGCGTACACGGAGCTGGTCGACCTGCTGCTCGGGCTGGAGAATGTGCTCTACGCCACGGAGGCCGCCGCCGAGGACGAGGACCCGGTGATCGACCCGGACGGCTGCGCCTGGATCGCGGGCGGGATCGAGCGCTTCGTGGCCGGGCACCGGCCGCACGGGGAGACGGTCACCTTCGACTCGGTCAGCACCGTGCTGCGCGGGCTGCTCGGCGACGGCCGCCTCGCCGAGCAGCAGTTGCGCTGGCTCGACACCCGCCTCGACGCCCTGCGTGACGAGAACGGCGACCCGCCGCAGTGGGACTTCACCTGTGCCGAGCTGGGCGTGCTCGCGGCCTTCTACCGCCGTTGCGCCGACCGGGGCTTCGCGGTCTACGCCGACGCCTGACCGGGCAACGCGCCGGGCCGTCCCACGCGTGGTGATCGACTCCGGGTCGGCGACATGGCGGTATCCGGGCGACGGGACACCGCCATGTCGCCGACATCGCGCAGCCCGGCGCGGGCGCGGCGGCCCGAGGCGGCCCGGGGCGTCAGCCGTACGTGTCGCGGGGGCCCCGGCCCCGCACGCGGCGCGGCCCTCGGGACCACGACGGTGCGGCCGGCCCGTGGATGTGCAGCTTGCGCACCACGTTGTGGCCCACCTCGCTGGCGATCTGCCGCAGCAGGGAGGCGGCGAGCAGCCGCAGCTGGGTCGCCCACGCGGTGGACCGGGCCTCGACGGTCAGCTCGCCGTCCTCCAGCTTGACCGGGCGGCTGTTCTGGGCCACCTCGGGGCCGACGACCCGCTCCCACGCGCCGAACACGGTCGCCTCGGCGGCCGGCTGTTCCCAGCCGCGCGCCTTCATCAGCCGGCCCAGCACGACGCCCAGCGGCTGCGGGTCGCGGGGGTCCGGACCGGGCCCGGAGTAGCCGCGTAGCCGCCGGCCGCCATCGCCGTCGCCGGAGACGACGCTGCGCCGGCGGGTCTTGGCCGCCGCCTCGCGGCGGGCCCGCGCGGCGTCCAGGACCGCCCGGGCCAGCTCCGGTCCCGCCGGCCCGCCGGCCGCGTCGCCGCCGCCCTCGGCGGCCGGGTCGGCGGGCGGTCCCGCCCCGTCGGCCGCCCGGCCTGCGCCGCGTGCGCCGCCGCCCCGGGCGGCGGCCTCCCGACCACCCGGCCCGACAGCGGGGGTACGCGGCCCGAGCCGGGCCGGCGGCAGCCCCTGCTCATCCGGCACGGCGCACCTCCCCCTCGCCGACCTGGTAGCGGACGCCGTGCAGGCCGGCCGGCACGTCGTCGTCGACGGCGCAGGTCACCAGCAGTTGGCTCGCCCCGCCGACCAGCCCCGCCAGCCGCTCGCGGCGGCCCGCGTCGAGTTCGGCGAAGACGTCGTCGAGCACCAGCACGGGCTCGATGCCGTCGGACCGGAGCAGGTCGTATCCGGCCAGTCGCAGGGCCAGGGCGAACGACCAGGACTCGCCGTGGCTGGCGTACCCCTTGGCGGGCAGCGGGCCGAGGGTGAGGGCCAGGTCGTCGCGGTGCGGGCCGACGAGCGTGGTGCCGCGCTCCACCTCGGCGGACCGGGACTCGGCCAGCGCCGCGAGCAGCGCCTCGGCCAGCGCCGCCCGGTCCGCCACCGGGTCGGCCAGCTCCACCGACGGCCGGTACGCGATCCCCGCCGCGCCCTTGCCGGCGGCGACCGCGTCGTAGGCCTTGGTGACGTGCGGGCCGAGCGCGGCGACGAGTTCCAGCCTGCCGGCGAGCAGTTCGGCACCGTGCCGGGCGAGGTGGGTGTCCCAGACGGCGAGGGTGGACAGGTCGCCGCCGCGCGACCCGCCGGTCTTGCGGGCCAGGTACGCGGTGCGCAGCAGGGCGTTGCGCTGCTTGACGACCCGCTCGTAGTCGGCGCGCACCCCGGCGTACCGGGGTTGGCGGCTGACCAGCAGGTCGTCGAGGTAGCGGCGGCGTTCCCCCGGGTCGCCGCGGACGAGTTCCAGGTCCTCCGGGGCGAACAGCACCAGTCGCAGCGCGCCGAGGACGTCGCGGGCCCGCCGGGCCGGTGAACGGCCCAACCGCGCCCGGTTGGCCTTGCCGGGGACGATCTCCAGCTCGACCAGCAGCTCCCGCCCGTCGTGCGCCACCGCGCAGCGGATCACGGCCGAGGTGGCCCCCAGCCGCACCAGCGGGGCGTCCGTGGCGACCCGGTGCGAGCCCAGGGTCGCCACGTAGCCGAGCGCCTCGACGAGGTTGGTCTTGCCGGTGCCGTTGGCGCCGACCAGGACGTTGGGGCCGGGTTCGAGGTCGACGGCGACCCGCTCGTAGGAGCGGAAGTCGACCAGTTCGAGCCGGCGGACGTACACGGGTGGTGGACGCCGCTCAGCGCTTGTGGACGGCGTGGCCGCCGAACTGCTGGCGCAGGGCGGCGACCGCCTTCATGGCGGGGGAGTCCTCCTGCCGGGAGGTGAACCGGGCGAACAGCGAGGCGGCGATGACGTTCAGCGGCACGGCCAGGCGGATGGCCTCGTCGACCGTCCACCGGCCCTCGCCGGTGTCCTCCGTGTAGCCGCTGAGGTCGGACAGGTCCGGGTCCTCGTCGAGGGCCCGGTCGAGCAGGTCGAGCAGCCAGGACTGGACGACGGTGCCCTCGCGCCAGGACTTGAACACGCCCGGCACGTTGGTGACCAGCTCGGACTTGGTCAGCAGCTCGTAGCCCTCGGCGTAGGCGTGCATGAGGCCGTACTCGATGCCGTTGTGCACCATCTTGGCGTAGTGGCCGGCGCCGACGGGGCCGGCGTGCACGAAGCCGTGCTCGCCGGCCGGCTTGAGCGCCTCGAAGATCGGCATCAGCCGGTGCACGTGCTCCTGCGCGCCGCCGACCATCAGGGCGTAGCCGTTCTCCTTGCCCCAGACCCCGCCGGAGACGCCGACGTCGAGGTATCCGATGCCGCGGGTGGCGAGGCGCTCGGCCCGGGGGGCGTCGTCGCTGAACCGGGAGTTGCCGCCGTCGATGACGATGTCGCCGTCGCCGAGGTGCTCGGCGACGGCGTCGATGGTGGTGTCGGTGACGCCGGCGGGGACCATCACCCAGACGGCCCGGGGGCCGTCGAGCTTCTCGGCCAGCTCGGCCAGGCTCGTGACGTCGCTGCGGTCGGCGTTGCGGTCGTAGCCGACCACCTCGTGACCGGCGGCGCGCAGCCGCTCGCGCATGTTGCCGCCCATGCGGCCGAGTCCTACGAGGCCGAGCTGCATGTGTTCCTACCTCCGCTGCGTCCGGGTCGGGTGTGCGCGATCAGCGGGAGACGCGGATCGGCATGATGAGGTACCGGTACCCGGGGATGACCTCGCCATCCTCACCTGCGGGGGAAATCACCGCCGGCTTGAAGGCGTCGACGAACGCGAGCTGCGCGAACTGGGCGCCCAGGTTGGCGAGCCCGTCGATGAGGTACTGCGGATTGAAGCCGATGGTCAGCGGGTCGCCGGTGAAGGTGGCCTCCATGGCCTCGCTGGCCCGCGCCTCCTCGGTGCCGCCCGCCTCCACCACGAGGCCGTCGCTGCTGAAGCTGAGCAGCACGGGGGTGGTGCGCTCGGCGACCAGCGCGACCCGCTTGACGACCTCGATGAGGGTGCTCACGGCGAGGCGGGCCTCGGCGTTGTGGCTGGCGGGAAAAAGCGACCGCACCGGCGGGTAGTTGGCGCCGTCGAGCAGCCGGCTGGTGGTGCGCCGGGTGCCGCCCGAGAAGCCGATCATGCCCTCGCCGGCGGACCCCTGGGAGAGGGCCATCGTCACGTGGCCGCCGAGCGGGCCGAGGGCCTTGGCGGTGTCGTGCAGGGTGCGCGCCGGCACCAGGGCGTTGACGCTCACGCCGGGGTCGTCCGGGTGCCATTCCATCTCGCGCAGGGCGAGGCGGTAGCGGTCGGTGGCGAGCATGGCCAGGTTGCCACCGGAGAGCTCGATGCGGACGCCGGTCATCATCGGTAGCGTCTCGTCCCGACCGGCGGCGACGGCGACCTGGGCGACGGCGGCGGCGAACGCGACCGCGTCGACCGTGCCGGTGCTCTCCGGCATCTCGGGCAGGGCGGGATAGTCCTCCACCGGCATGGTGGGCAGGGTGAACCGGGCGCTGCCGCAGACCAGTTCGAGGTGCGCGCCGACCGCGGCGATGTCCACCGGCTTCGCCGGGAGCGCCTTGGTGATCTCGGCGAGCAGCCGGCCGGAGACCAGGGCGGCCCCGTCGGCGTCGCCCTGCACCTCGACGGTCACCTGGCTGGAGACCTCGTAGTCGAAGCCGGAGACCTGCAGGTTGCCGTCGGTCACCCGGAGCATCACGCCGGCCAGGACTGGCACGGACGGCCGGTTGGGCAGGCTCTTCGCGGTCCACGCCACGGCCTCGGCGAGCGCGTCGCGCTCCACTCGGAACTTCATCAATGCCTCCGCGTCGACGTCAGCGACAACTCTCTCATGCCGACCGCTGCCCACCGTCCCGCCCGACTGTGCGGGTTCCCATCGCACCTTAGGGCGCGCGGGCATCGGCTGTGCGCCCGACCCCGTGGATCGGGCCGGTGCCGGAGCGACCGTCTCCGGCCGTTCCGGCCCCATCCACAGGAAGTCCAACGGTGATGATTGGTTTTTGTTCTCTTAGAAGAACAAACTCATCGTCTTCGTAGCACCTGTGCAAACTGTGGAAAACCCGCGTCTGCGCAGGTCAGACACGTTATCCACCGGTGGTTAGCCTGTGGAGAACCCGGGGGGAAACCCGGCCGGTCGTCCACAGGCCCGCCGATCCACCGAGTTGTCCACCGCCGTCCACCGGTTATCCACCGGTTATCCACCGACTTTCTCCCCAGTCCTGTGGACGGGCCGTAACGGTCTTCACGTCGTTGTCCCCAGAACCTTCAACAGGAAGCCCACAGCCCTCCGCCCGCCTGTGGGCGACGGGCGTCGTCGTCCACAGCCGTCCACAGCCGTCCACAGGACCGTCCCCAGGGTTTGTCCACAGCCTGTGGGTAACCGGGGTCGGACCGTGCGTAGTTTTCCACCGCCGGTGGACAACCGCCTGTGGACAGCGTGTGGAAACTGTGGACGGGCATGCGCCGATCCTGGGGCCTGAACCGGGTCGAGGGTCAACACGAGGCGTCCCGGCACGCCTGTGGACGACGGCTCCGGGGGCGGGAAGTGACCGGCGTCACGTCGACCCGGGTGGTCGGGCGCGGGGGTCGACGCCGCCCCGGAATGCGAGAACGCCCGGCCGTGGTCGGCCGGGCGTCGGTCGCCGCTGCGGGCGAGGGCGTGGTGGGCGTACGCCTCAGGTGGTCTGCTTGATCCGGTTGGTCAGCTCGGCGATCTGGTTGTAGAGCGAGCGGCGCTCCGCCATCTGCTGACGGATCTTGCGGTCGGCGTGCATGACGGTCGTGTGGTCCCGACCGCCGAACGCCTGCCCGATCCGGGGCAGCGACAGGTCGGTCAGCTCCCGGCACAGGTACATGGCGACCTGGCGGGCGTTGACCAGCACCCGGGAGCGGGAGTGCCCGCGCAGGTCCTCCAGGCTGACCCCGAAGTAGTCGGCGGTGGAGACCATGATCTGGTCGGCGGTGATCTCGGGGCCGGCGCCGTCGGGGATGAAGTCCCGCAGCACCTCCTCGGCCAGCGACAGCTCGACGGTGGACCGGGTGAGGCTGGCGAACGCGGTGACCCGGATCAGCGCCCCCTCCAGCTCCCGGATCGAGTTCGACACCCGGGACGCGATGAACTCCAGCACGTCCGGCGGCGCGTAGAGCCGCTCCTGGGCCGCCTTCTTCTGCAGGATCGCGATCCGGGTCTCCAGGTCGGGCGGCTGGATGTCGGCCAGCAGCCCCCACTCGAACCGGGTGCGCAGCCGGTCCTCCAGCGTCGCGAGCTGCTTCGGCGAGCGGTCGGAGGTGACGACGATCTGCTTGTTGGCGTTGTGCAGCGTGTTGAAGGTGTGGAAGAACTCCTCCTGGGTCCGCTCGCGGTTCTCCAGGAACTGGATGTCGTCGATCAGCAGGATGTCGACGTCGCGGTAGCGGCGCTGGAACGCGCTCGTCTTGTCGTCGCGGACCGAGTTGATGAAGTCGTTGGTGAACTCCTCGGTCGAGACGTACCGGACCGAGCGGGCGTTGCCGAGCGTCGTGGCGTAGTGGCCGATGGCGTGCAGCAGGTGTGTCTTGCCCAGCCCCGAGCTGCCGTAGATGAACAGCGGGTTGTACGCCTTCGCCGGCGACTCGGCGACCGCGACGGACGCGGCGTGCGCGAACCGGTTGGACGAGCCGATGACGAACGTCTCGAACATGTACTTCGGGTTGAGCCGGTTCCCCCCGGTCTCCGCCCCGCCGGGCAGCCGCCGGTCGTCCCGGCCGCCCGGACGGTGATCCATGCCACTGCGACCCGGTCCGCTGTCGGTGCCGCCGTCGCGCGGCAGCCGCTGGGGCCCCGGCCCGGCGGCCGCCGGGTACCGCACCTCGTAGGGCCGGGCCCCGCCGCCGACGTCGAGCCGGGGCCGCTCCTCGAAGGCGCGGCGGTCGGCGCCGGGCAGCAGCGGTTCGGCGAAGGCGTCGCCGAACAGGGGCTCCTGGGCGTCGCGGGCGGTGGGGACGAGCCCGGGGCGGTGCCCCTCGTCGGCGGGGACCGGCCCCGCCTGCCCGGGCTCCGCGTCCCCGTGCCCGGGATGCCCGGGGGCGTCGCCCTGACCCGGGCGGGGTGGCCGCGCGTGGTCGACGCCCGACTCGTCGTGACCGGGGTGGGCCGGGGCGGGAAAGCCGAGCGCCGGCCCACCCCGGCCCGCGCCGGGCTCGTCGTAGCCCCGGGGGTCGAACGCCGGCGGGGCGGCGAAGCCGACGGACCCGTCGAGGGCGGGCTGTTCGCCCGGACCGGCGTCCGGGGTGCTGCGGTACACGGTGCCGGCGGGGCGGCCCGAGGGGTCCTCGGCGACCCGGACGGTCACCGCCACCTGGATCGGGCGGCCCAGCCGCCGGGTCAGCGCCTCGGTGATGGCCGGGCGCAGCCGGGACTCGATCACGTCGCGGGTGAAGGCGTCGGGCACGGAGAGCAGGGCGGTGTCCTCGACGATCGCGCGGAGCCGGGTGAGCCGCAGGTACGCGCGTTGCTGCGCGGAGATGATCTCGTCGGCGAGTTCGTCCGTGGTCGCCGTCCACACCGCGGCTAGGTCGGTCGTACCGGCCACCGTCGTGCCACCCCCCTCGCTTCTGCTCCCGACCGCCGCGGTGGTCCAGCCGGACGACTCACCGGCCGTCGTCCACAAGTTATCCACAGCCTGTGTGTACTGACCGATTGTGGCCCCCCGCCCGAAGCGGGTGGGACCTGCCCCCTGTCTGAACGGGCGCTGAAGCGGGTTTCACCGTGCCGAACGATTCACTGCCTGGTCGGGTCTTGCCCGAGTCCGGTCCTGCTCGACGACGACCGTCTCGCCCGACGACGGGAACGGGGCGACGACGCCGACCGCAAACGCGCACGCTAACAGCGCGGGGCCGGGGCCATCAACCGTCGACGCGGTGGCGCCCTTGGCGACATCAGTGAAAAGCAGCGCTTCGGTCGTGGTCAGGGGCGTTGCGGGACGTTTGACGCTCACTACCCCGCTGCGTAGGCTGGAACGGCTGCTCTGCCGCCCTCTGCTAGGGTGGTGCGTGCTTGCTGTCCGCGGTCGCCTGCCCCGCATCGTCGAGGTCCCGCGCCGCCGGGCAGCACCGATCGGGGGCCACCGCCGAGGTGGCCTGGACCACCACACGACCCCGGCGGTCCTGCGCCCGGGGCGTACGAAAACGGAGAGCCTGACGTGAGCAAGCGCACCTACCAGCCGAACAACCGCCGGCGCGCGAAGACCCACGGCTTCCGGCTGCGCATGCGCACCCGGGCCGGCCGCGCCATCATCTCGACCCGTCGCGCCAAGGGCCGCGCCCGCCTGTCGGCCTGAGGCCGACCGAGGCCGGTCCGGGGGACGTGGGCAGTCGTGCTGGCCGCCGCGCAACGACTGCGGCGCAGCAGTGACTTCGCCGCAGCGGTCCGGGCTGGTCGCCGGGCGGGCCGTGGCGTGCTCGTCGTCCACCTGACCCTGCCCGGCACATCGGGGACACCGACGGACGTCTCGCCGGAGCCGGCGCGGACCACCGCTGCGGAGCACACCGCCGCAGCGACCCGCGCCGGCTTCGTCGTGTCCAAGGCCGTCGGCCCGGCCGTGGTCCGTAACGCGGTCCGGCGTCGGTTGCGGCACCTGGTCCGCGAGCGGCTCGCGGCCCTGCCCGAGGGCAGCACCCTGGTCGTACGGGCACTCCCGGCCGCAGCCGAGGCGTCCTACCCCCGGCTCGGGGCCGACCTCGACGCGGCGATCGCCGCAGCCCGCGCCCCCCGAGGGCGGCGGCCCCGATGAGCAGCGATTCCACCGCTTCGCGGCCGACGGGCTTGGGTGCCCGGGTGCTGACCGGCCCCATCGTCGCGTACCGTCGTTGGATAAGCCCGGCGCTGCCGGCCCGCTGTCGGTTCTACCCGTCGTGCAGTGCGTACGCCCTTGAGGCCGTGGCCCGGCACGGGGCGATCCGGGGGGTCGGCCTGACGGTCCGACGGTTGTTGCGCTGCCACCCCTTTCACCCTGGTGGACACGACCCGGTGCCCGAGCCGGGCGGTCGCCGCCGTGCCGAAGTGACTGGAGCCTGAGAATTGTTCAGTCTGGACTGGATCTACTACGCGATCTCGTGGATCCTGCTGACCTGGCACTCGGCCTGGGACGCCATCGGAGTGCCGGTCGACGCGGTGATCGGGACGAACTGGGCCTGGATCCTGGCCATCGTCTTCCTGGTGGTCACCGTACGGGTGATCCTGTTCCCGGTCTTCGTCAAGCAGATCAAGTCCCAGCGGGCCATGCAGGCGCTCCAGCCCAAGGTGAAGGAGCTCCAGGAGAAGCACAAGGGTGACCGGGAGACGCTCCAGAAGGAGATGATGGAGCTCTACCGGAAGGAAAAGGCCAACCCGCTCATGGGCTGCCTTCCGATGTTCCTCCAGATCCCGGTCTTCCTCGGCCTCTTCCACGTGCTGCGCCGCCTCGACCCGGCCAAGGTCAACAAGACGCTCTATGGCTGGACGGTCGAGCAGTTCGACAGCGCCTCCAGCGCCAAGCTCTTCACCGCGCCGATCGCCGGCAAGTTCGGCTCGACGGCCAACGAGCTGGCCCGCCTCGGGGCCAACGGCACCACCGTGAAGGTGATCGCCGGCATCCTGGTCCTGGTGATGATGGGCACCACCTACCTCACCAGCCGCCAGATGATCCTCAAGACCGGCTGGGCGGAGGACCCGCAGCAGAAGATGGTGCAGCGCCTGATGCTCTACGGCATCCCGCTGTCGCTGCTCGTCTCCGGCGCGATCTTCCCGATCGGTGTGATCATCTACTGGGTCACGAACAACCTCTTCACCCTCGGCCAGCAGCAGTGGGTGCTGCGCAAGTACCCGCCGCCGCCCACCCCGGGCCGCACCGGCGTCAAGTCCACCAGCCCGGTCCAGCCGGCCAAGACCGCCGGCCTGTTCGGTCGCAAGGCCGCCCCCGCCCCGGTCAAGCAGGCCCCGGCGACGCCGAAGGTCGCCGGCCCGAAGCCGGGCGCCAAGCCGGTCAACCCGAAGAAGAGCGGCCCGGCCAAGCGCCAGGGCTGACGCCTCCCCCGTCCGCGCCGGCCGCCCGGCGCGGACGGGACCGGGCCCTGGCCGCCGTCCGTGGGGCAGCGCCGGGCCCGGACCCACCGCGCGCAGCGCGGCCGCGGGCGACAGCCGCCCGTACAGACGTGCCCGTGGGCACCGGCGACCTCCCGCCGGCCCCGGGGAACCAGCGGACCCGACGGTCCGGCCGAGCGAGTACGGAGATGAGACCGTGACCGAGACCAGCATCCCCAGCGCTGACAAGTCAGTGGACGAGGAGAGCGCGCCGATCGAGGCCACCGACGACACCGAGGAGGAGGCCGAGACCGGGGCCGCCCCCCGGGAGAAGAAGGCGCCGGCCGAGAGCGAGCTGTTCCGGCAGAGCGAGATCGCCGCCGACTACGTCGAGGGGCTGCTCGACATCCTCGACTACGACGGGGACATCGACGAGCTGGTGTCCGGTGGGCGTCCGGTGGTCGAGGTCGTGGGCGGCCGGCTGCAGAATCTGGTCGGGCAGCGCGGGGCCACCCTGGAGGCGCTCCAGGAGCTGGCCCGGCTGGCGGTGTTCCGGCAGACCGGGACCCCGAGCCGGCTGCTGCTCGACGTCGGCGGATACCGCGCCACCCGGCGCAAGGAGCTCGCCGCCGTCGCCAAGAACGCAGTGGAGAAGGTCAAGGAGTACGGGGAGCCGGTGCGCCTCGAACCGATGTCCGCCTTCGAGCGCAAGTGCGTCCACGACGTCGTCAACGCGATGAGCGGCGTGGAGAGCGAGTCCGAGGGCGTCGAGCCGAACCGTCGCATCGTCGTCCGGCCCGCGGACTGACCGGGTGACCCACGACGACACCACGGCTGACACCGTGTCCGGCCCGGGCGGCACGCCGCCCGGGCCGTCGCCTGCCCGGCCCGGGTCGGCCGACGAGGTGCCCCGCGCCGGGGCCGCGCCGTCCGGCGTGACCGCACCGGTCCCCGGGGACGATTCGCCCCACCCGACCGGAGAGGCGCCGGATCCGGCAGCCGCGACGCTGCCGCCGGAGCTGGCGGAAGCCGCCCGTGCCCTCTTCGGCGACCGGCTCGACCTCGCCGCCGCGTACGCGGAGGTGCTCGCCACCGACGGGGTGGTCCGTGGCCTGATCGGGCCCCGGGAGGCGCCGCGGATCTGGGACCGGCACCTGCTCAACTGCGCCGCGGTGGCGGAACGGATCCCGCCGGACGCGTCGGTGCTCGACGTCGGCTCGGGTGCGGGCCTGCCCGGGCTGGTGTTGGCCATCGCGCGGCCCGACCTGACGGTCACCCTGGTCGAGCCGCTGGCCCGCCGCACCTCGTTCCTCGTCGAGGTGGTCGAGGAGTTGGGGCTGGCGAAGACGGTCCGCGTCTTCCGGGGGCGGGCCGAGGAGGCGGCGACCGGCTCCACCGGGGTCGGTCCCTTCAGCGCGGACGTCGTGACCGCCCGCGCCGTCGCCCCGCTCGACCGCCTCGCCGCGTGGTGCCTGCCGCTGACCGTGCGCGGGGGGCGGCTGGTGGCCATGAAGGGTGTGTCGGCCGCCGAGGAGATCGCGGAACACGCCGAGGCCGTCGCGAAGCTGGGCGGCGGCGAGCCGAGCGTGCAGCTCTGCGGGGCCGGCGTGATCGAGCCGCCGGCGACGGTGGTGGAGATCGTGCGTGAGCGGGTGGTGAACCAGCCCCGCGTCAAGTCGGCGGCGAAGCGCTCGCGCGGCGGGCGTCGCCGGGGCCGCTGAGCCCGCTTCCTCCCCTCGGTCGGCTTCCCACCGCAGCTCGGGTCGTTGATCCGGGTGCGGGTACGCGCGGCCGGGAAAACCCGGCGTGGACCGGCCGCGCCCGTCCGCCGTAGGCTGACCGCGCGTCGATAGTGTGGAGCGGACGGCATCTGGCCGCCAGGGGGTCCCGGCCGCTCCCGCCGGGCCGTAGGCTCCGTGATGCGAATGAGCGTGGCCAAGACGACGGGGTGCGGACCGACCATCCGGAGCGGGTAGGGATGACAGGTGCATGACGACGGCAGGTACGACGATCCACGGGTGAACGGGCGCGGGGAAGGGGCCGCAGTTGGCCCTGTTTCACGTGAAACAGGCGCGCCCGGCTGGCCCGGTGACCCGTACGGGGCTGCGGCGTACCCGCACGGCAGCGACCCCGTTCCCCGCGGCGACGCCCCGCCAGCCGGCCCCGGCGCGGGAGGCGGTGCCGCCTCGCAGGCGGAGGCGACCGGGACGGTCTACGGCAGGGCCGGTCAACCCGGCGACGCCCCGGAGGCTGACCGTCCCGATCCCGGGTTCTCCGCTCACGTCGGGTCGACACCCCGGCCTGCCGCCGTCCTGCCCCAACAGTCCGCACCGCACGTGGTGCCCGGCGCGACCCCGAGGGCCGCCGTTCCAGTCGACACGCCGGCGTCGCCGGGCGGAGCCTATGGCGCCGAACCGGCCGATGCCGCGTACGTTTCACGTGAAACCCCGACGCGCGAAGAGGATGACCCACCGTTGGCTATGGAGGCAATGCGCGCCGTGCAGATCCTTAATCCGAGTGGCGAGGTGACCATGCCGCGTCCGGAGCGGACCCGGGTGATGTGCGTCGCCAACCAGAAGGGCGGCGTGGGGAAGACCACGACCACGGTGAACCTGGCGGTGGCGCTCGCCCTGCACGGCAACCGGGTCCTCGTGGTCGACCTCGATCCGCAGGGCAACGCGTCGACCGGGCTGAACGTCCCGCACCACACCGGGGTGCCGGACGTCTACGACTGCCTCATCAACAGCGTTCCCCTGGAGGAGGTGGCCCAGGGCGTCGAGGGCATCCCCAACCTGTGGTGCGTGCCGGCCACGATCGACCTGGCGGGCGCGGAGATCGAGCTGGTGTCGGTCGTCGCCCGGGAGTCGCGGCTGTCCCGGGCGATCGAGGCGTACCCCGGCCACTTCGACTACGTCTTCATCGACTGCCCGCCGTCGCTGGGTCTGCTCACCGTCAACGCGCTGGTGGCCGCGCAGGAGGTGCTCATCCCCATCCAGTGCGAGTACTACGCGCTGGAAGGGCTGAACCAGCTGATCAACAACATCAACCTGGTCCGGAAGCACCTCAACCCCAGGCTCGACGTCTCCACCATCCTGCTCACCATGTACGACCGGCGGACGCGGCTGGCCGACGCGGTGGAGCAGGACGTCCGCAACCACTTCGGCGACAAGGTCCTCCAGGCGGTGATTCCCCGCAACGTCAGGGTCTCCGAGGCACCGAGCTACGGCCAGTCGGTCATGACCTACGATCCCGGATCACGGGGGGCGACGAGTTACTTCGAAGCCGCCCAGGAGATCGCCGAGCGTGGGGTCAAGGAGCCGGTGAGCCGGAATGCGTAGTGGTGCGGACAAGTCGCTGGGAGGCATCGTATGAAGAACCGTCCTCGGGGCGGTCTGGGTCGAGGGCTCGGGGCGCTGATCCCCACCGGCCCGGTCCAGCCCGTCGAGACGACGACGGCGATGCCCGAAGACGACGAGGCATTCGTCCCGGCCTCGGCACCGGCCCCGGTGATGACGCCGGCCGACGTCGAGGTCGCCGCGGCCGTGCCGCTGTCCGAACCGCAACTCAGCCCGGTGCCCGGTGCCCGGTTCGCCGAAGTGCCGGTCGACGCGATCGTCCCCAACCCGAAGCAACCCCGCCAGGTCTTCGACGAGGACGCCCTGGAGGAGCTGAAGACCTCCATCCAGGAGGTCGGCTTCCTCCAGCCGATCGTGGTGCGGGCCCTGGACGGCGAGAAGTACGAGCTCGTCATGGGCGAGCGCCGGTGGCGGGCCGCGCAGGCGGTCGGCCGGGAGAACATTCCCGCCATCGTCCGGGACACCCGTGACGACGCCATGCTCCGGGACGCGCTGCTGGAGAACATCCACCGGGCCAACCTCAACCCGCTGGAGGAGGCCGCCGCATACCAGCAACTGCTGGAGGAGTTCGGCGCGACCCACGAGGAGCTGGCCCGCCGGATCGGCCGGAGCCGCCCGCAGATCTCCAACACCATCCGGCTGCTGAACCTGCCCGCGCAGGTGCAGCGGCGCGTCGCCGCCGGGCTGCTCTCCGCCGGCCACGCCCGCGCGCTGCTGAGCCTGGACGAGGCGCAGGCGCAGGAGCAACTCGCGGCGCGCATCGTCGCCGAAGGGCTCTCCGTCCGCTCGACCGAGGAGATCGTCGCGCTGGCCCTGGCGGACGGGCCGGCGAAGGCCCCGGCCGCGAAGCGGCGGACCACGGCGCACGCCCCGGCCCTCACGGACCTCGCGGACCGGCTCTCCGACCGGTTCGACACCCGGGTGAAGGTGGACATCGGCCGGAGCAAGGGCAAGATCACCATCGAGTTCGCCACGGTCGACGACCTGGAGCGAATCGTCGGCATCATCGGGGTCGGCCAGGAGGAGGAGACCCCCGAGGACTGAGCCGCCCCTGCCCGCCCCCGTCGGCCGCGCCGTCCCACCCGGGGCGACGCGGCCGACGCGTCCCGGGCGACTGCGTCGGGCAGGGCCGCCGTCGGGCAGGGCTGCCGTCGGGGCGGGCGGGCCGCCGGGCCGCGCTGCGGGGCACCGCCGCGATGAGCGCGTAGGCGGCGGCGGTGCGGAACGCCCCGGCCGTCCTGCGGAGCGCCGCCTCCCGGCGCGGTATCCTCCGCACCGGCCGACGCCAGGCGACCCGGGCATCTTGCTTGCTGGGGCGGTGAAGGGTTCGCCCACCCTCGCGCCCCGGCCCTTCCTGCGGTGCGGCGAGGACCGCGCGCCGCGGTTGCCGGCACGTTCCACGTGAAACCTTCCGGCCGTTGGCGGGCGGGCTCGGTCCCACGATGCCAGGAGACGGGACAGGCCCGCCCGGCGATCGGCTCCAGGCTCTGGGGTACGGCCACAGCGTTGGCGACGGTCGTTGGCGACAGGGCGAGCCGGTTCGCTGCTCGGCCGGCCCTGGATCGCCCTGTCGGCGACATGGGGGTGCCCCGAGGCCCCGACACCGCAACGTCGCCGACAGGGCGGCGGGCCGCCGGACGATCCCGGAGGCCACCCGCAGCGCGCTCGCCCAGCCGGCACCGGACGCCACCCGCAGCGCCGCCCCGCCGGGTCCCGGAGCCAGGTACCGGGTCCGGGCGGGCCCCCAGGCCGGACCACCGCCTCCCGGGCGCGGCGTCCCGGCTCTGCCCCGCCGGTGGACTCCGGATGGCCGCCCAGTCGACGTGCGCACCCGTTTGCCTCGGTCCTGCCGCCCGCTGGTTCCACGTGAAACGGGCCTCCGCCGCTCCGGGGACTCGGTGCCGCAGGTGGAGCCTACGGTCGCCGCAGGCGCACGGAGAACGTCGACGGTGGTGACCCGTGACGGCGCCTGGCTCCGGGCACCCTCTGCGCGGGTGAGCCGTCCGACTCGTCCAGCGCCGGAAGGCGACGCAGGGGCGGCGATCCCGGCCGTGCGGGGCGAAGCTCTGCCTCCGTTTCACGTGGAACCGAGAGCCGGAAGACTTCACCGCAGAGATCGCCGACGCGCAGCACGCCAGACCCAGGGTCGCGCCCCGAGGTCGACTCCGGCCCGCACTGTCCGCCCACCGGAGCCCACGGGTCCGGACCCTCCGATCCGCAGGCACACAGGCGGCGGGGGCGCGGAGTGCCAGAACAGAGAGGTGCCGCGGGGCCGGGGGCGCGGAGGGGCAGCGCGCAGGGCGTAGAGCGCAGGGCGTAGAGCGGAGGGCAGCGCGCCGGGCACAGGACGGAAGGATGCCCTCGGGGACATTCGCCTGATGGCCTGGGGCCGAGAAGGCGGGTCCCCAGGACGACAGCGGCGGCGGCCCTCGTGTCCGTCCGGCGGCCCCGAGGAGAGCTGGGCTCGGCATCCCGGCCTCGATGCCCCCGCAGCCCCTGCTGGCAGGCGCACCTGCGCCCGTACCAGCGCGACCCGAGGGACAGGGACGGGCCAAGGCCCGCACCCGTGAGGCGGCAGACCCCAGACGGTCCGCACGCCGTCGCGGACTGCGTCCCCACCCCCAGGGCACCCGACTGGTCGGTTCGGACCCGCACGGCCCTCTCAGCCGGCTGGCCCGATCTCTCCCATGCGATCGCGCCGCGCCGGGTCGTTCGCCGCCGCACCGACGGCGCTCTCTCCGCCCGCCCTCGGCCGGTCCCCGGCGGTCCCGCCGCACCCGACGATGACGAGTTCCCACTGACCGACGACCACTGAAGGAAGGTCGAGCACCCAGATCGGGCACCGGCACCGTCGCCTGCCACCTGTTCGGCCGGACACCCACGGAGAGCCGGGGCCGTCAACACCGCCGGACGACCGGCCGGCTCTCCGTGGCCCTCGCGGCGTCCGGCGGGTCGGCCGGCGCACCAGACGACGCGGCCCGGCACCCCTGCGGCGGCGAAAGGACGGCGTCGTCCGGCCCGGAAGACGCCGGCGATCGGGATCATGTTCGGGCGCTCAGGCAGCGACCCGCAGGCCGCCGGCTCGTTAGGAACGAGGGAGACAAGAGGCTGTGCACAACTCTCGCCGAACGGCGTGGAGTTATCCACAGCGGTTTTCCACAGCCCCACCCCGTTTCACGTGAAACCCCGCGTGAAACGCGTTGTCAGCCTGTGGACGACGGGTAGTGGCGACCGCCTTGGCGGCCTGTGGATAACGTGTGGACAACGGTGGGGGACGCGCCCGGGACGGACCTGCGCGGGGCCGCGGCGGCTGCCTCGCCCGGCGGTTGCCACCGGGTCCGACGAGGGGCCGGGCCGCCCCTGGACGCTGGACGAATCAGGTAGGGACAGGGCCCGTCTGCTCGGTTAGGGTCAGCGTCGTGCACGACACCCCTCCCGCAGTCCCCGACTTCACCTCCTGGCCCTCCTTCCCCTTCGAGGGCGACCTCCGGGTCAAGCACCTTGACGACCCCGTCCCGGTGGAACCTCCGCGCAAGGGCGAGGGGAACCGGGAGTGCACGGCCTGCGCCGCGCCCGACGACGCGTACATCTGGGTCGGCGAGCGGTGGCGTGTCCGCGCCATGGACCGGCCCACCGGGCTGCCGATGGTGCTGATCCTGGAGTCCCGCTCCCACCTGGACCTGGGCGACCTGCCCAACCTGCTCGCCGCCGAGCTGGGCGTGATGACGGTGCGGCTGGAGAAGGCCATCCGCTCACTCGACGGCGTCGCCCGCGTCCACGTGAACCGGTGGGGCGACGGCTCGGCCCACCTGCACCTGTGGTTCCTTGCCCGGCCGTACGGGCGGCTCCAGTTGCGGGGCACGTTCCTGTCGCTGTGGGACTCCATCCTCCCGCCCATCTCCGAGCAGCAGTGGCGGGAGAACCTGGCCATGGTGGCCGCCTGGCTGGCGGAGTTCGGTGGCCGGCCGCTGGCCGAGCCGCCGCGCATCCAGTGGCAGGCGCCGTCGAGCATCGGCACCCAGGCGTCCCCCGACCCGGTGGGCGAGGACGACGGCGTCGGCGTGATCGAGGCCGCCGAGGAGATCCCGGAGCCGGTGGACGGGCCGACCGACGCCGCCCGGTAGCCCGGAGACAGCAGGGGCGGGCGGCGTCGGAGGCGGAGACCGGTCAACCGCGCCGGGCGGCGGCCCGGGTGACCAGGGAGCCGATCAACCGGCCGAAGTCCAGCCCGGCGGCCTGGACGGCGAGCGGCAGCAGCGACGTCTCCGTCATGCCCGGCGAGACGTTGACCTCCAGCACGTGCGGCCGGCCCTCGGTGTCCACGATCAGGTCGACCCGGGACAGGTCGCGCAGTCCCAGCGCCGTGTGGGCCGCCACGGCCACCTGGGCCACGGTGGCGGCGACCTCCGGGTCGAGCCGCGCGGGGGTGTGCCAGGTGGTCCGGCCCGCCGTGTACCGGGCGGCGTAGTCGTACACGCCGTTGCGGGGGACGATCTCCACGGCGGGCAGCGCCTGCGGGCCCTCTCCGAGGTCGACCACCGACACCGCCACGTCCATGCCGGAGACGTACCGCTCGACCAGCGCCGTCGAGTCGTACGCGAAACAACCGACCATCGCAGCCGGCAGCGCCGCGGCGTCCCGGACCACGGCGGCGCCCAGGCCGGAACCGCCCTGCGCCGGCTTCACCATCAGCGGCAGCCCGAGGCGGTCGACGATGCGGTCCAGCACCGCCACCGCGCCCAGCTCGGAGAAGCGGTCGTGCGGCAGGGCCACCCAGTCCGGGGTGGGCAGGCCGGCCTCGCGGAGCACCGCCTTCGCCGACGGCTTGTCCCAGGCGACGCGGGACGCCCGGGCGTCGCAGCCGACGTACGGGACGTCGCACAGGTCGAGCACGCCGCGCAGCGAACCGTCCTCGCCGGTCGCGCCGTGCAGCGCGATCACCACGGCGTCCGGCGGGTCGGCGACCAGGGCCGGCAGCAGGGCCACGTCGGCGTCCCGCAGCTCCGCCTCCACCCCGACGGCGCGGAGCGCGTCCAGCACCCGGCGACCGGAACGGAGCGAGACGTCCCGCTCGTAGGAGAGTCCACCGGCGAGCACCAGAACGTGCAGGTCGGTGGTGCTGGCGGGGTCGGTCACGGTGATTCGCTCGGCAGGGATCGCAGCCATGCCGGAATCATGCCAAGTCGGGTCCCGGGGTGTCCGCGCCGGCCTGCCCCCGCCGCGAACCGGGACGCCCGACGGTGTTCCCGAAGACCCGGCGCATGGCGATCTCCTGCTCCATCACGCCGGCCAACCGGCGCACCCCCTCCCGGATCCGCTCGGGCGTGGGGAAGGAGTAGTTGAGCCGCATGTTGCCGGTGCCGGTGCCGTCGGCGTAGAAGCCGGTGCCCGGCACGTACGCGACCCGGGCCGCGATCGAGCGCGGCACCATCGCCTTGGCGTCCAGGCCGTCGGGCAGGCTCGCCCAGACGAAGAGGCCGCCGGTGGGCCTGGTCCAGGTGGTGCCGGCCGGCATCAGGTCCTCCAGCGCGGTCAGCAGGGCGTCGCGGCGCTCCCGGTAGACCTCCCGGTAGGTCTTGAGCTGCTCGCGCCACGGCATCGTCCCCAGGTAGGTCGAGACGGCGGCCTGGGCGAACCCGCTGGGGCAGAGGATGTTGGCCTCGCTGGCGATGACCAGCTTGTCGCGGACCGCGTGCGGAGCCAGGATCCAGCCGACCCGCAGCCCCGGGGCGAAGGTCTTGGAGAAGGTGCTGAGGTAGAAGACGCCGTCGCGCCGCCGGGCCCGCAGCGGCCGCGGGGCGTCACCCTCGAAACCGAGCTGCCCGTACGGGTCGTCCTCGATCACCAGCAGGCCCGCGCGCTCGCAGATGTCGAGGACCCGTTCGCGCCGTTCCTCGCTGAGCGTCACGCCCATCGGGTTCTGGTAGGTCGGGATGGTGTAGAGGAACTTCACCCGCCGCCCGGCCCGGGCCAGGTCGGCGACCGCCGTCTCCAGCGCCTCCGGGATCAGCCCGTCGTCGTCCATCGGCACGTGCACGACCTGGGCCTGGGCGGCCTGGAACACCCCGAGCGCGCCGACGTAGGTCGGCCCCTCGGCGAGCACCACGTCGCCCGGGTCCAGGAAGAGGCGGGCCACCAGGTCGAGCGCCTGCTGCCCACCGACGGTCACCACCACGTCCTCCGGGGAGGCCCCGCACGACGCGTCGATGCCGGAGAGGGCCATCACCTCGCAGATCCGCTCGCGCAGCTCCAGGGAGCCCTGCCCGATGCCGTACTGGAGGGTGGTGACGCCGTGCTCGGAGCCGAGCCGGCCGAGCATCTCGCCCACCGCGTCCAGCGGCAGCGCGGCGATGTACGGCGCGCCGCCGGCGAGGGAGACCACCTCGGGCCGGCTGGCCACCGCGAACAGTGCGCGGATCTCCGAGGCGGTCATGCCCCGGACGCGCCGGGCGTACCGGTCGGTGTAGTCGTCGAGCGTCGTGCCGGTCATGACATCACCTCGATCGCGTGTCGGGCGGCTCCCGCCCCCCGGGGGTACCCGGGACACCGCAGACCATGGCGGCACGGGACGCAGACCACCGATGGTAGTCCCTCCCCGCCCGGCCGGGCCGGTCCATTTGCCGGCCGTCCACATCCCGGACCGGCCGCGCGGCGGAACGGCAGGCCCGGATGGGCGGTGCGGGGTGTTTCGCGCATCCCCTCCCGTACCGTCGTCCGGCGGCGTACGATCGCTCGTCGGAGGTACCGAAGGCGGCGGCGTCGATCTCGCCTCCGAGCCTATTGTGGGGATGCGCCGATGTCGCGACGTCTGGTCAGTTTGACCCTCGACACCCTGGAGGACCTGCCCCGGCCGTGCCGGCAGTGCGTCCACTGGGAGCTTGATCCGGTTTCGGCCGACCGGGCGTGCGCCGCCGGCGACCCGGGGCTGGAGAAGGAGGCCTGGGTCTCGCAGACACTGCTGGAGTGGGGCTCCTGCGGCAAGCTCGCGTACGTCGACGGCATGCCCGCCGGGTTCGTGATGTACGCCCCGCCGGCCTACGTGCCCCGGTCGATGGCGTTCCCCACCTCCCCGGTCTCCGCCGACGCGGCGCTGCTGATGACCGCGCACGTGGTCGCGCCCTTCGCGGGCGGCGGGCTCGGCCGGATGCTGGTGCAGGGCGTCGCCCGGGACCTCACGAAGCGGGGCATCAAGGCGATCGAGGCGTTCGGCGACGCGAAGTTCGGCGACGAGGGCGACCCGGCGGGCGGCTGCGTGGCCCCCGCCGACTTCTTCCTGTCGGTGGGCTTCAAGACGGTCCGTCAGCATCCCCGCTTCCCTCGGCTGCGGCTGGAGCTGCGCACCGCGCTGAGCTGGAAGTCCGACGTCGAGTACGCCCTGGAGAAGCTGCTCGGGTCGATGAGCCCGGAGACCCTGCTCCGGCCGGTCCGGCCCGCCCCGGCGACCCGCTCCACCGGCGGCTGACCGGCCGGGTGTCGACCGGCCCTGCGGGCGGCGGCCCCGCACGGTGCCGGCTGCCGCCGTGGCGGGCGGCTCAGTTCGCGCCCACCCGGCGGCCGGCGGCGACCGCCGCGCGCAGCGCGCCGACGTCGATCGAACCGGTGGGCACGTCCCGTTCGATCGGGAAGTACATGCGCTGGACGGCGGCGACGATCGCCTCGACCAGCCGGTCCCGGAACCGGGGGTCGACCAGCCGTCCCCGGTCGGTGGGCGACGTCAGGTAGCCCACCTCCACCCGCACCGCCGGCATCCGGGTCAGCCGCAGCAGTTCCCACGTCTTGGCGTGCGTACGGCAGTCCCGCAGGCCGGTGCGCGCCACGATCTCCCGCTGCACCAGCCCGGCCAGCCGCTCGCCGGTCGCGGAGGTGACCCCGTTGCCGGTGCCGTAGTGGTAGGTGGCGACCCCCTCCGCCTCCGGGTTGGCGTGCCCGTCGGTGTGCAGCGAGATGAACACGTCGGCGCCGAGGGAGTTGGCCAGGTGCGCCCGCTCGGCGTCCGGCAGGCAGCTCTGCGGCGTCGGGCCCCGGGTGAGCTGCACCCGCACGCCCGCTGCCGCGAGCCGCCCCTCCAGCCGGCTGGCCAGGTCGTGCACCAGGTCGGCCTCGGTCCAGCGCAGCGGGCCGTCCGGCACCACCACCCCGGGATCGGTGCCGCCGTGCCCCGGGTCGACGACCACGGTCCGGCCGACGAGGGTCGGGCCGGCCTGCCGGATCGCGTCGGACTCGCGCAGCCACTGCGGCCGCCCGCCCACCACCTTGCGCCCCAGCCTGCGCAGCGTCCCCATGGTCTGCGGGCCGCAGGAGCCGTCCGGCTTGAGCCCCATCTCGCGCTGGAACTGGGCCACCGCCCGCGAGGTGCGTACGCCGTAGACGGCGTCGGCGCGTCCCACGTCGTACCCCATCTCCAGCAGGCGTTCCTGGAGCGACCGGACGTCCTCGCCGGTCAGCGGCTCCGGCACGGCGTGGTAGAGGGTGCGCGCGCCGAGCCGCCAGCGGGCGGCGTCCAGGGCGCGCCAGGTCTCCGCGCCGACCCGCCCGTCGACGCTGAGCCCCCGGGACTGCTGGAACGCCCGCACGGCGCGTTCGGTGTCGGCGTCGAACTCGTCGCCGGCCGGGGGCCCGGCCGCGAGCAGGTCGAGACCGGTCAGGACGGCGCGGATCTCGCGCACCGCCGGTCCGCGGTCACCGGGTCGGATCGGACGCACGCTCGCCCCCTTCGCAGGGTCGCCGGCCGGCGGCTCCCGGGTTGAGGCTATGCGGTCGGGCGGGCCGAGGTGGCGGTGTCCGCGCAGGTCACGGCCGGGAAACGCGAAACCCCGCGCCCAACGGACGCGGGGTTTCGCACGGCGGCTGTCAGAGCGCGGACTGGATCAGCTTGACCAGCTCGCCCTTCGGCTTGGCGCCGGCGATCGACTGGACCGGCTCGCCGTTCTTGAACACGGTCAGGGTCGGCACCGACATCACCCGGTACGCGCGCGCGGTCTCCGGGTTCTCGTCGATGTTGAGCTTGACGATGCTGACCTGGTCGCCCATCTCGCCGGCGATCTCCTCGAGCAGCGGCGAGACCTTGCGGCACGGGCCGCACCACTCCGCCCAGAAGTCGACGAGCACCGGCTTGTCGGACTTGAGCACGTCGACGGCGAAACTCGCGTCGGTGACCGCCTTTGTCGCTCCCACTATGACCCTCCTACGGTCTTGCGATGTGTTCCTTCAGTCGTTTCGGTGCGCCGCCCGGGAAGCCGGGGGCACGGCGCTCAGCCTTCGAGCGTGGCGATGAAGCGCTCGGCGTCGAGGGCGGCGGCGCAGCCGGTGCCGGCCGCGGTGATGGCCTGCCGGTAGGTGTGGTCCACCACGTCACCGGCGGCGAACACGCCCGGGACGCTGGTGCGGGTGCTGGGGGCCTGCACCTTCACGTAGCCCTCGTCGTCCAGCTCCACCTGGCCCCGGAAGAGCTCGCTGCGCGGGTCGTGGCCGATCGCCACGAAGACGCCGGTGACGTCGAGGACCTTGCTCTCCCCGGTGTGCACGTTGCGGACGCGGACGCCGGTGACCTTGCCGTCGTCGCCGAGGACCTCCTCGACCACGCTGTTCCACTCGACCTTGATCTTCTCGTTGCCCAGCGCCCGCTCGGCCATGATCTTGCTGGCGCGGAACGAGTCGCGCCGGTGGATGATGGTGACCGACTCGGCGAACCGGGTGAGGAAGCTGGCCTCCTCCATCGCCGAGTCGCCGCCGCCGACGACCACGATGTGCTGGTTGCGGAAGAAGAAGCCGTCACACGTGGCGCAGGACGACACGCCGTGGCCGAGGTATTCCTGCTCGCCCGGCACGCCCAGCGGACGCCAGGCGGAGCCGGTGGAGAGGATGACCGCCTTCGCCCGGTAGGCCGTCTCGCCGACCCACACGGTGCTCACCGCGGCGGAGCCGATCTTGCCGGTGTCGGTCAGCTCGACCCGGGTCACGTCGTCGGTGAGGAACTCGGCGCCGAACCGCTCGGCCTGCTTGCGCATGTTGTCCATCAGCTCGGGGCCGAGGATGCCGTCGGCGAAACCGGGGAAGTTCTCCACCTCGGTGGTCGTCATCAGCGCGCCGCCGGACTGCACGCCCTCGATGACCAGGGGCTTGAGGTTGGCGCGCGCGGCATAGACCGCCGCCGTGTAACCGGCCGGCCCGGAGCCGATGATGATCAGGTTGCGGACCTCGTCCACTGCCGTCTCCCGATGTGTGTGGTCGCCATCGGCACGCGCACCGATGCCGGTCGGAGCGTCGACGCCGCGCGGACGCCGACTACTGACTTGCAGAACGTCATCGTACGAAGTGGGGATTCCCGAGCCGGTCATCCGGTGGGTCACGTCACGTGGAAGAACGGCAGAGGTGAATCAGGCGCAGCCGGTGGAGGCCCGCCGGGCCGGCGGCGGCCTCACCCTACCCGCGTCCGGTAGCGGGTGTCGGCACCGGACCCGGGCACCCCGCACTCGGGGCCGCTCACCCACGCCCAGCGCTCCCCGGACGGGTCGACGAAGCGCACGACCAGCGCCGGCGCGCCCTGGAAGCGCGCATAGTCGACGAGGTCGACGGTGAGCGGACCGGCA
This sequence comes from Micromonospora sp. WMMD712, assembly GCF_029581295.1. Lineage (NCBI taxonomy): Bacteria > Bacillati > Actinomycetota > Actinomycetes > Micromonosporales > Micromonosporaceae > Micromonospora > Micromonospora sp. WMMD712. The sequence continues at coordinate 4,392,431 of NZ_CP120743.1, read as the reverse complement.
CCGTGCTCGGCGCTGACCGCGGTGAGGCAGTCGGCCAGGGCGCCGGTGCCGGTGAGCCGGCCCAGGCCGCCGACGGCCGGCAGCCGTCCGTCGTCGTCGCCTCCGGCCGGCGCGTCCGGCCCCGCCCCGAACGACCTCGGCGGCTCGCTGGCGGGAGACAACCGGCCGCCGGCGGCCAGGGACTCCGGCGTCCAGTCGGTGCCCGAGCGTCGTGGCGTGCCGGCGAGGGTGAACCCGCCGCCGCCCGACTCCGCCTGCGCGTTGACCGGCCGGTCGGCCGCGCCGCCGCTCTGGTCGCTGCCGCCGACCACCTGGTTGAGCCCGAATCCGACGGCGACGACCGAGGCCGCGGCCAGGGCCACCGGCCCGGCGAGCCGCGCCCAGCGTCGCCCGCGACCGCCGGGGCGGCCGGTCGTCGGGCCGGGACCGCCGGCGGGCCGCCGCGTGCCCCCGGTGGGCTGGGCGGGCACCCGGCCGAGCCGGGCCTGGTCGGCGAGGCCCGCCCGGTCGGGCTGGTCGGTGGCACCGGCGGGCGTGCCGGGGCCGGCGCCGGCCAGCGCGGCGGTGATCCGGTCGGCGACGACCGGCGGCATCTGCGGTGCCGGCCCGGCCCAGGCCGCGAGGGCGTCGCCGACCGGGGCCAGGGCCGCCGCCAGCGCGTCGTGGGCCCCGGCCCAGGCCGGGTCCTCCGCGACGAGTCGCGCCACGACCGCCTCGTCGGGGGTGCCGTCCAACGCGCCGCCGAGGTAGTCGGCGAGCAGGTCGAGGTCGACCTCCCTGAACCCCCCGGCAGTCACGAGTCCTCCTGGTTGGCGACGCGCCGGGAGCGTCCCGACCCTGATCGGACGCCGTCGGTCGGCCGGGGGTTCCCCTGGGTGACGGCGGGCACGTCCGGGCCATGGGAGCCGTCGACGCCGGCGCGCGGCGAGGCCAGCCGCACGGCGTCGGGCTGTCGGCCCGCCCCTGCGGCGTCGCCGGCCGGGCCGTCGGGCAGCGCGCCCGTACGCAGGTGCCCGAGCGCCACGGCGAGCCGGGCCCGGCCCCGGGCGCAGCGGCTCTTGACGGTGCCCTCGGCGACGTCGAGGATGCGGGCCACCTCGGCCACCGGGTAGCCCTGCACGTCCACGAGGATCAGCGCCGCCCGTTGCTCGACGGGCAGCTCGGCGAGCGCCTGCCGGACCACCAGGGCGGTGTCGTGGTCCTGGACGGGGGCGGCGGGCTCCGCGCCGCCGGTCGACGGGCCGCCGTCGACGCCGTGCGTGCCGTCGGGCAGCGGGACGGTCGGGTGCGCCTGCCGGCGGCGGATCCGGTCGAGGCAGGCGTTCACCACGATCCGGTGCAGCCAGGTGGTCACCGCCGAGTCGCCCCGGAACCGGGCCGCCGCCCGGTGGGCGGACAGCAGCGCGTCCTGGAGGGCGTCGGCGGCCTCCTCGCGGTCGCCCAGGGTCCGCAGGGCCACGGCCCAGAGCCGGTCCCGGTGCCGGTGGAACAGCTCGGTGAAGGCGTCCCGGTCACCGGCGACGTGGGCGCGCAGCAGGTCGGCGTCGCTGGCGCGCTCGTCGTGACCGTCCATCACCGCGCCCGATCGCTGCGGTGCCCCGTCACCGGGCCCCGGTTCACGACCCCTGGACCGTGATCTCCTGGACGCCGATCTGGTAACCCCGGTCGTTCGGGGGCAGCTCGGTGATCCAGAACAGCAGGTAGCGGTACTTCGCGTCGGCGTCGAAACCGTTGAAGGTCATCGTGGTGCCGTCGTGCTGCTCGAAGGGCTGCCCGATCGGGTTCTTCTTGTAGTTGTTGAAGAGCTCCTTGTCGCCCGACGAGGTGGGCGGCGGGTCGACGGTGCCCGCGAAGAGCTGGGCGGAGGCGCCGGTCGCGGAGAGGCTCACCTGCACCGACTTGACGGTGCGCTCCTCGCCGAGGTCGATCCAGACGCCCATGCCGCTCTTGGTGTTGCCGAAGTTCGACCGCGTGTAGGTGTCGGTGTCCCAGCCCTTGTCCGCATCGCCGTCGATCACCTTCTCGGCGCCGCCCAGCTCGTCGCGGAGCTTGCTGTCCGGGTCGACGATGCGGACCTCGGTCACCGACAGCTTGCGGACGGCGGCGGCGGGGGTGGCCTCGGTGGCCGGGGCGCTGCTGGACGGCCGGGCCACCGGCTCGGTCTGCGGCGTGTCCTCGTCGTTGCCGAGGACGCTGATGCCGATGAGTAGGCCGACGAGGGCGACCGCCAGGAGGCCGGCGATGCCGACGGCGACCTTCCGCCCGGCGACCGAGGCCAGCGGCGACGGCTCCTCGCCGTTGTCGGCGGCGAACCGCAGCGGGCCGGTGGGCTCCAGGTAGGTGTCGTCCTCGACCGGGATGTCCAGGCGGGCCAGCTCGGCCGAGAGCACGTCCGACGGCGGCGGGGCGATGCCGGCGTCGAGCAGGTCCATGGTGAGGTCGTCGAGGTAGGCCGGCACGCCGGCCCGGACCTGGCGGGGCGCGGCGATCGCGCCGCTGGCGTCGCGGACGGCGTCGGGGATCGCGGCCCGGCCGTGGCCGGCGGTGGCGCCGTGCAGCGGGGCCTCGGCGTGCGGCCAGTGCCCGGTGAGGGCGAAGTAGAGGATGCCGCCGATCGCGCGGACGTCGTTCTCCTGGCTGTCCGCGCCGTCGGTGCGGGCGTCGGCCAGGACCACGCGGCCCTCGTCGCTGATCATGACGGTGCCGGGGTGCACGTTGCCGTGCACCATGCCGGTGGCGTGCACGGCCGCCAGGGCGCTGGCCACGGCGTTGCCGACCGCGGTCGTCCGGCCCGGGTCGAGGGGGCCGTCGGCCACCATCTCCCGCAGGGACCGCCCGTCGACCCACTCGCGGACCACGTACGCCCGCTCGGCCTCGTCGATCGCGTCGTACACGCCGACCAGGTTGGGGTGGATCACCCGGCTGGCCGCGACGGCCGCCTGGAGCATCTCGGTGGCCGAGTCGCCGCCCGGGTAACGCAGCACGACCGCGACCGGGCGGCGCAGCACCACGTCGACCCCGCGCCAGACCAACCGGCCCGCGCTGTCGTTGTTGATGTGCTCGACCAGCTCGTACCGCTCGGCGAGGATCTCACCGGCCGTGGGAGCACCGAAGGTCATGATCGGCGGAGCGCTCTCCTCCGCCTGCTGACCCTCGCCGACCTGGGTCACCCGTCCTCCCTCGGTGATCGTGTCGATCGATGGACCCGCGCTGCTGGGCATCTGGCTTCCCGCTCTGCCTGTTGAGGAACCGGCCGACGGTCTCGACGCGGAGCGCCGGGGGTCAGCCGTACCCGTCGAGAGCGACCTTACCCGGGTTGCCGGCCTCCCCGACATGTCATCTTCCCGGCGTACCCGGCTGAGGTGCCGGGAGTGGCCGCGCCTGTCCGGTTACGACCGTTGTCGGCCGCGTTGCTGGCACATGTACTAGCCAATCTAGAGGTTGACGGCAAGTAGTCGTTGCAGGGGCCACGCCGGTGTGGCGTCCGGGTGGCGACGGGGGATTCCCCGCCGAACGGCCCGCCATGCTCAGCCTTACGGTTGGTTGTCCACAGGGACTTATGGCTGCTGACCGGCGAATCGCTGAGTTATCCACAGGGCTGTCCCCAGCCTGGTGATCCTCGATCACGCTCCGTGTCTGCCGGTCGGAGCGCCCGGTGCGGCCGGGGGCGTCGGCCGGTCGGAGAGGCCCGGGTCGGCCGGGTCGGTCGGCGGGCCGGCGGTCAGCGGCCGAGGCGGCGGCGGACCATCCCGACCACCTCGGTGATCTCGCCGATCCGCAGGACCATGGCCAGCCCGAGGTACGTCCCGACGATCACCGCCCCGCCGAGGACCAGCCGGAACACGGCCTGCGGCCAGCTCAGCGTGTCGCCGCCGGGCAGCAGGTTCACCACCAGCAGGCCGACCAGCGCGGCGCCGAGCGCGGCCACCACGACCTTGCCGAGCGTACGCATGATCGCGCCCAGCCCGATCCGGCCGACCCGGGGCCGCAGCAGCAGCGCGGAGAACACGGCGGCGGCCAGGTAGGAGACCGCGTTGCCGATCATCATCCCCGCCGCGGCGAAGGTGGCGGAGAAGGCGGCGAACAGCCCGATCTGCACGCCGATCCGCAGCGCCACCACCGGGATGTTGATCAGGGCCGGGGTGCGGGTGTCCGGGAGCGCGTAGAAGGCGAAGGTGAACAACTGGCTGACCGCGAACGGGACCAGCGCCAGCGCCGCCACCAGCAGCACCAGCGAGGTGGCGGTGGCGTTCTCGTCGCTGAACGCCCCGTAGCGGAACAGCGTCACCGACAGCGGGCCGGCGAGCACCGCGTAGCAGACCGCGATGGGGGCCAGCACCGCCGTGACCGTGCGGGTGCCCCGGGACAGGTCGGCGGCGAGGTCGGAGTATCGGCCGTCGGCGGCGGCGGCGCTCATCCGGGGCATCAGCGCCGTGATGATCGACACCGCGATGATGCCGTGCGCCATCATCAGCAGCAGGAAGACGTTGTTGTAGATCAGCGGGCCGGCGGCGTTCTCCCGGCCGGCGCGGTTGAGCAGGTTGAACAGGACGATCAGGCCGATCTGGCTGACCGCCACGTAGCAGAACATCCACGCGCCGAGCCGGCCCAGCTCGCCCAGGCCCAGCGCCCGGAAGTCGAACCGCAGCCGCCAGCGGAACCCGACCTTGCGCAGGGCCGGCAGCAGCCCGGCCGCCTGGATCGCCACCCCGAGCAGGGTGCCGCCGCCGATCAGCAGGATCCGCCCGGTGGTCATCTGCTCCGGCTCGACGATCTCCGCGCCGAAGATGGCGATGTAGAGGCCGGCGGTGGCGATCACCACGATGTTGTTCAGGATCGGCGCCCACATCGGGGCGGCGAAGTGCCCCCGGGTGTTGAGCACCGCGCTGATCAGCGCGCTGAGGCCGGTGAAGAAGATCATCGGCAGCATCAGGTACGACAGGTCGGTGACCAGCGACTGGTAGGCGCCGCTGGACTTGTCGCTCGCGTACAGCGAGGTCAGCAGCCCCGCGCCCAGGACGGCCAGCAGCGCCGCGACGGCCAGGGTGAGCACCGCGAGCGTCAGCAGCCGTTGCGAGTACGCCTGTCCCTGGTCCGCGTCGGCCTTGCGGCGGCGCACCAGCACCGGGATCAGGACGCTGGTGAGGATGCCGCCGAGCAGGAACTCGTAGACCATCCCGGGCAGGATCTGCGCCGTGGTGTACGCGTCGCCGACCAGCGCCCCGCCCAGCGCGGCGGTCAGCGCCAGCGTGCGCAGGAAGCCCGTGCCCCGGCTGACCAGGCTGCCGATCGCCATCACCGCGCTGTTCGTCGCGGCGCTGGCCTCGGCGACCTGCTCCTGCGGCGGCGCGGTCGACTCGATCGCGGGCTGGTTCAGCGGCTCCGCCGAGATGAAGGTGGCGTCGTCGCCGGGGGGCCGGCCGCCGCCCTGCGCGGCGTTCGCGCTGCGGTAGAGACCGCCGCTCATCTCCAGCCTCCCAGGGTACGTCGGAGCCGGGCACCGGCCCGCACACCATGACCATAGTCAACACCTGCTGCCTACCCGCGCCCGGCGGATCAGGCCCCCGACCCGACCGATAGGCTGGCGATCCCATGTCCGAAGCCTCCGCACCCCACGCCGCCGACCGCCGCGAACTCACCGCCGCGCAGCGCAACGCCGTCGCCGAACTGCTCCGCGTCTCGCCGGTCGCCGACGAGTTGGGCCGCCGGTTCGCCGACGCCGGCCACGAGCTGCACCTGGTGGGCGGCTCGGTGCGCGACGCCCTGCTCGGCCGCCTCGGCGACGACCTCGACTTCTGCACCGACGCCCACCCCGACCAGACCCTGCGGGTCGTCAAGGGCTGGGCCGAGTCGATCTGGGAGACCGGGCGCGAGTTCGGCACCATCGGCTGCCAGCGCGACGGGCTGCGGCTGGAGATCACGACGTTCCGCGCCGAGGCGTACGACCAGGTCAGCCGCAACCCCGTCGTGGAGTACGGCACCAGCCTCACCGAGGACCTCAGGCGGCGCGACTTCACCATCAACGCGATGGCGGTGAGCCTGCCCGCACACCGGTTCACCGACCCGCACGGCGGCCTCGACGACCTCGCCGCCCGGGTGATCCGCACCCCCGGCACCCCCGCCGAGTCCTTCGGCGACGACCCGCTGCGGATGCTGCGCGCCGCCCGGTTCGCCGCCCAGCTCCGCTTCGCGGTGCACCCCGACGTGCGGGCCGCGATGAGCAGGATGGCCACCGACCTGGACCGGATCACCGCCGAGCGGATCCGCGACGAGTTCACCAAGCTGCTCTGCGGCGCGGACCCGATAACCGGCCTGCGGCTGCTGGTCGACACCGGTCTGGCCGACCGCTTCCTGCCCGAGCTGACCGGGCTGAAGCTGGAGATCGACGAGCACGCCCAGCACAAGGACGTCTACGAGCACACGCTCACCGTGGTCGCCAACGCCGTGTCGTACGAGACCGACGGGTGCGACTTCGTCCTGCGGATGGCCGCGCTGATGCACGACGTCGGCAAGCCGGCCACCAAGGCCGTCGGGTCGGACGGCCGGGTCAGCTTCCACCACCACGAGGTCGTCGGCGCCCGGCTGACCAAGGCCCGGATGAAGGCCATGCGCTACCCGAAGGACGTCACCGCCCAGGTGGTCAAGCTGGTGGGCCTGCACCTGCGCTTCTACGGGTACGGCCGGGGCGAGTGGACGGACTCGGCGGTGCGCCGCTACGCCACCGACGCCGGTGACCTGCTGGCCCGCCTGCACAAGCTGACCCGTTCGGACTGCACCACCCGCAACCGGCGCAAGGCGGCGGCCCTCGCGGCCGACTACGACGCGCTGGAGGAGCGGATCGCCCGGATCGCCGCCGAGGAGGACCTCGCCCGGGTCCGCCCCGACCTCGACGGGAACGCCATCATGGAGCTGCTCGGCGTGCCGCCGGGGCCGGTCGTGGGCCGGGCCTGGAAGCACCTCAAGGAGCTGCGTCTGGAGCGCGGCCCGCTGGACCGCGACGAGGCCGAGGCGGAGCTGCTGCGCTGGGCCCGCGAACAGGGCATCGGCGGCTGATCACAGGGCCTGCGGACCCGGGGCCCGCCGGCGTGGCCTGTCGGGAAACTGACGACGCGACGGTAGCGTATCGACCGATCGGCTGAGGTAATTCCGTTCGACCAACGTCCATGATGATGCAACATCATCGCGGCCTCCTGTCCATTTCAGTGTGAGGCCGGATTCATTGTTCTCGGCCGTCCGAGGCGGACGGTCGATGCTGCAACGGGGAGATCTCTTTGACACGTCGTGGCGTAATGCGCCGCTCTGCGGTGGCCGGGCTCGCCCTCGCCTCCGCGACCTCCATCGCCCTCGCCACCACTACCGGCGCGGCGATGGCCGACCCGACCCCCCAGCCCGGCCCGGATGCGGCCGGCGTGGCGGCGTCCAGCCTGGACGCCGCCGGCAACCCGGTGCGGCCGAACCTGACCGCGCCGAAGCGGTCGCAGGCGCGTGACGCCTCGACCAAGGGCGTCGTGCCAGGCCGCTACATCGTGAAGCTCAAGAACGGCAAGGCCAGCGCGAGCGCCACCCGCAGCACCGTCAAGGCCCTGTCCAAGGCCAACGGCGGCACGGTGCGCAAGGTCTTCACCGGGGCCCTGCGCGGCTACTCCGCGCAGCTCACCCCCGCCCAGGCGAAGCGGCTGGCGGCCGACCCGGACGTCGCCTACGTCGAGCCGGTGCGCAAGGTCTCGGCGAGCGGCACCCAGACCAACCCGCCCTCGTGGGGCCTGGACCGGATCGACCAGACCACCCCGGCGCTGAGCAAGTCCTACACGTACCCGTCGTCGAGCGGCGTCACCGCGTACATCATCGACAGCGGCATCAACGTCAACCACCAGGACTTCGGCGGCCGGGCCAGCTCCGGGTTCGACGCGGTCGACGGCGGCGACGCCGCCGACTGCAACGGCCACGGCACGCACGTGGCGGGCACCGTGGGCGGCACGACCTACGGCGTCGCCAAGGACGTCGACCTGGTCGCGGTGCGCGTGCTCGACTGCTCGGGCTACGGCACGACCGAGGGGGTCGTCGCCGGGATCGACTGGGTGACCACCAACGCCCAGAAGCCGGCGGTGGCGAACATGAGCCTCGGCGGTGACGTCGACCTGGTGCTGGACGACGCGATCGCCACCTCCATCGGCGAGGGCATCACCTACGTCGTCGCCGCCGGCAACGAGGCCGACGACGCCTGCTTGCACTCGCCGGCCCGCGCGCCGGCCGCCATCACCGTCGGCGCCACCGACCGGGTCGACATGATGGCCGGCTTCTCCAACTACGGGACCTGCCTGGACACGTTCGCCCCCGGCGTCGGCATCACCTCGGCGTGGATCGGCGGCACCACCGCGACGCAGACCATCAACGGGACGTCGATGGCCGCGCCGCACGTGGCCGGCATCGCCGCCCAGCTGCTCGCGCAGAACCCGGGCTGGAGCCCGCAGCAGGTGCGCAACGCCGTCGTCACCAACGGCGTCTCCGGCGCGGTGCTCGGCCCGGCGGGCAGCATCGACCGGCTCGCGCACGTGGGCGCGGCCCCGGTGGCGCGCACCAACGTCGGCCTGCGGGCCCGGGTCAACGACTCCCTCGTCGTGGCCGAGAGCGGCGGCTCCAAGCCGCTCATCGCCCGTAGCTGGCAGCTCGGCGGGTGGGAGAAGTTCGACGTCGTCTCCGTCAGCAGCGGGGTGGTCGCCCTCAAGTCGAAGGCCAACGGCAAGTACGTCGCGGCCGACGGCAGCGGCAGCAAGCCGCTGATCGCCAAGAGCACCGCGATCGGCGCGTGGGAGAAGTTCGCGCTCGTCAACAACACCGACGGCAGCATCAGCCTCAAGGCGCAGGTCAACGGCAAGTACGTGGCCGCCGACGGCGCGGGCAGCAAGCCGCTGCTTGCCAAGAGCGCCAGCATCGGCGCCTGGGAGAAGTTCGACTTCGAGGCGCCCAACCCGATCGTCAGCGTGAAGGCCAAGGCGAACGGCAAGTTCGTGGCGGCCGACGGCGGCGGCAGCAAGCCGCTGCTGGCCCGCAGCACCTCGGTCGGCTCCTGGGAGAAGTACGAGCTGGTCGACCTCGGCTACGGCTGGGTCGCCTTCCGCGCGCTGGTCAACAACAAGTACGTGACGGCGCAGAGCGGCGGCTCCCAGCCGCTGCTGGCGAAGGCCGGCTCGATCAGCGACTGGGAGGCGTTCTTCGTCGGGTGGCACCACCCGGACGGCACCGTCCACCTGTACGCGAACGCGAACAGCAAGATCGTCAAGGCCGACAGCGGCGGCAGCAAGCCGCTGATCGCCAAGAGCACCTCGGTCGGCTCGTGGGAGCAGTTCACCATCGGCCTCGCCTGACCGGCCCCGCACCACATCCGACGCCCGTCGGCACCGCCCCCACCGGGGTGGTCCGGCGGGCGTCGGCCGTTGCCCCGCGAGCCGGACACCCGTACCCCTCCGGATGCCGGAACCCGCCGGGTGCCCGTACCCGAAAGCGAAGCCGGCCGGGCCCACGACGGGCCCGGCCGGCAACGGGTCGCCGGACGAGAGGGTCAGCGGTCGACGGCGGTGCCGTCCACGGTGGCCGCCTCGGAGCCGTTGCGCGCCGCGCCGAGCTTGGCGAGCAGGCCGGCCAGGTCGATGCCCGTCAGGTCGGTGCCGAGCTGGAGGCCCTGCGCCACGTTGCTCGCCACCGACTTCGTCAGCGTCGACGCCCCGTCGGTGGAGATGACGGTCATCTTGTCGATCGCGCCGATCGGCGCGCTGGCGGCCTCGACCACCTGCGGCAGCACCCGGACGAGCAGGTCCAGCACGGCAGCCTCCCCGTACGCGGCGAACGCCTCGGCCTTGCGGGCCATCGCGTCGGCCTCGGCCTGGCCCTTGGCCAGGATGGCCGCAGCCTCCGCCTGGCCCTCCCGCTCGACGGCCTCGGCGATCGCGGACCGCCGGCGCTGCTCGGCCTCGCCCTCCTTGGCGCCCTCGATGGCGTTCGCCTCGGCCAGCGCGGCCCGGCGGGCCCGCTCGCCCTCACCGGTGAGCCGGGACTGCTCGGCGGCGGCCTGCGCGGCGGCGATGGTGGCCTGGCGCTGCGCGTCGGCGTTGAGCACCGCCGCGTTACGGGCCGCCTCGGCCTCCTGCTCCACCTTGTACCGGGCGGCGTCGGCCGGCTTGCGCACCTCGGTGTCGAGCTGGCGCTGCTTCAGCTCGGCGTTGCGCTCGGCCACCTTCTGCTGCTCGGAGAGGATCGCCTGGTCCCGCTCGGCCTGGGCGAGCGGCCCAGCCGCCGCCGACTTCGCCTTCGCCGCGTCGATCTCCGCCTGGATGGCGGCCTGCTTGAGCGACAGGTTCCGGTTGGCCTCGGCGATGGCCTCCTCGGCGAGCAGCCGCTCCTGCTCGGCCTGCTGCCGGGCCCGGGCCTCGGCGATCGCCGCGTCCTTGAGCACCCGGGCCGCCTCCGGCCGCCCCAGGTCCTGGAGGTACGAGCCCTCCGCCACGATGTCCTGGAGCTGGAAGGTGTCCAGCACCAACCCCTGGTTGGTCATCGAGTGCTCGGCCTCCTCGGCGACCGCGCTGGCGAACGCGGCCCGGTCCCGGATGACCTCCTCGACGGTGAGCCGGCCGACGATCGAGCGCAGCGCGCCGGCCAGCACCTCACGGGTGAAGTTGTCGATCTCGTCCTGCTGGTGCAGGAAGCGCTGGGCGGCGGCGCGGATCGCGTCCTCGGTGCCGCCGACCTTGACGATGGCGACGCCGTGCAGGTCTGCCCGGATGCCCTGCTTGCTGACCGCGCCCTTGATGCCGACGTCGATGCGACGGCTGGACAGGTCCAGCGACTGGATCTTCTGCACCACGGGCAGCACGAACACCGACGCGCCGAGGACGACCTTCTGCCCGGAGTTGTCGGTGGACCGGCCGCCGTCGGCGGTCTGCGTGGTCCGGCCCTTGCGGCCGGTGACGATGAACGCCTCGTTGGGCCCGGCGACCTTGATCCGGGACAGCACGAACAGGATGAGCACGACGACGAGGAGTACCGCGCCGCCGATGGCGATGAGAAGGGGCATGCGACTTCCGCTCTGCGACAGGGGAGGGTGGTGGGGTCAGTAGGTTTCGACGTGCACGCTGGTCTCGCTCAGGGCTTCGACCACGAAGATCTGCTCGCCCATCCCGATCGGCCGGTCGGCACGGGCGTTGAGCTTGACCGGCTGGCCGGCGACCCGGACCCGGACCTCGCCGTAGCCGTCCACGGGGATCGGGGTCACGACGAGGCCGAGCGCGCCGACGAGGTGGTGGCGGGTGGGCGTGGGGTCGGTGCGCATGGTGCGGGCCGCCCGGCTCAGTCGGGCCGCGACCCACGCCGTGGGCACCGCCGCGACCGCGCCGCCGGCCGCCGCCGCCGCGACCATCCCGGGGGTACGCGCACCGAGCAGCTCGTTGACGATCGCCGCGCCGAAACCGAACGCGCCGGCGAACCCGGCGACCGCCTCCAGGGACACCGGCCCGTCGGCGCCGGGATGGGCGAAGTGGAACAGCTCGGTGCCGAGCAGGGCCAGCGCCAGCACGCCGACGCCCGCCCCGCCGATGATCAGGAAAATGAGCGTTCCGGTGGCCACGACCTGCACGGTAGCCGCCCTGTGCAAGGTCATCCGGCGTGCCGGGGCCCGGTGAACCGGTGCGACGGCGCTCTTCCGGCCCACCGGTCCGGCCGGAACCGGCGGCGGTGTCCGGCGGCGTCGGAGACGCCGAGGCCAATCACACCCAAAGCACCTTCCGCTGCGATACCGCGTAAACCAGCCTTCCTGGATCTGCAATTCCCGGCGGTGCCGGGAGTTGACCATATGGTGCTGCGGGTAAACCCTTGCCATCGCTGGGAGTTCCTACTTAACATATTGACACTCTCGAATTTAATCGATCAAGAGAGATTCTTCTGATTCGAAACCCTGACGCCCCCTCTCCTTTTCTTGAGATGCCGTCAGGGGAATTTGTCGTGCGCGAGGAGGAGCGATGAGAGAGATCAGGATCAGCCGCCGGGGAGGGCTCGCCGCGCTGGGCGCGGGCCTGGGCGCCGCCCTGCTCGGCACCAGCCGCACGGACCAGGCGAGGGCGGCGTCGCGCGGGGCCCCGTCGCACGACAGCCGGGCGAAGAAGGACGCCGTCGGCTACAGCGTCACGATTTCGAACGCTTCCGCGCTGGACGGCATGAATGCCATCCTCTTCCAGGAGAACCCCGTGCTTCCGAGCGACGCGGTCACGCTCGCCTGGATGTCGAAGATGTGCCACCCGTCGACGACGATCGAATACAAGTGGACCATCGACTACAACTTCGTCTGGGGGCAGGTCGGCACGCTCGTCCCCGGGACGCAGTTCGTGGCGGGCCAGATCCTGGCGGCCGACCTGACCCAGAACAATCAGGTCGGCCTCTCCTACGTCGACGGTGGTTTCGAATTCGGCCCGACCGGCCCGTCGGGTAAGAACGGGAGCCTGATAATCAAGCAGGACGACAGCGTTCCGGGGCCGGGCAACGACGACCAGGGAAGCGTGGGAATCGGAATGTCGGGAGCCGGCACGTTCGTGGTGCCGACGGTGCCGAACCTCGGGGTCGAGTTCGACCCCAAACCGACCTACTGGCTCGCCTTCGGAAGCTTCGCGAGCAGCGAGGTGATGGACATCTCCGAGCTCACCCAACCGGCCAAGTTGGTGTACCCCGTCGGCATGACCAGCGCCAAGGCCGTCTTCGACGGCAAGGAGTGGAACATCTCCTACGGGAACTGACGGCCGGCCGGGCACGGTGCCGAGCGCCCGCCCCGTCAACCGGGCGCGACGGTGACGGCCCGGTCGACCAGCTCGGGCGGGAGCGGCTGCCGCACCAGCTCCCGCCCGGTCGGGTCGGCGAGCACGAAGTCCCGGTCGCCGTACGGGCGGCGGTAGAGCAGGCGGTCGTCGGTGACGAAGGCGGCATCGGCGGCCGGCAGGGCCCGGACGACCCGGCCGTCGGCGGTCTCGACGAGCAGCGGCTCGTGCTGGCCCTGCACCACCACGAGCCGCCCGTCGGGCGACCAGGCCCACGGGCCGGCCGGGTCGCCGGGCACGGCGACGAACCGGGTCGGCCTGCCGTCGTCGGCGGAGAAGAGCTGCACGCCCCGCCGGGGATGCCGGGCGGACTCCGACTGCGGCCCACCCGATCCGGTCTGCTGGAGCACCACCTCCCGGCCGTCGCGGGTCCAGGTGAAGAAGCAGGAGTCGGTGCAGAAGTAGCGGTCGGTGTCGACGGGGAACGAGTCGAGCGCGCCCTTGCCGTCGAGCCCACCGGCGGGGTCGAGCACACCGATGCGCATCGGATCGCCCTCCGCCCGGAGGGTCAGCAGGAGGCGGCGGCCGTCCGGCGACCACTGCGGCTGCACGAGCCACACTCCGGTCCGGAACCAGGTCGTGCGCCGTCGGGCCGCGTCGGCCAGGCCGATCTCCCCGGGCCGGTCCTCGTCGGCCAGGGCGGTGAGCGTGCCCTCCGGCGCGGGCCACACCCCGGTGTATCCCTGGACGGGGAGGTAGCGGCCCTGGCTGCGGTCGAGCACCCAGCCTGAGCCGCCCTGGTTGGAGCCGCCCCGACCGGCGCCGGTGACCACCCAGCCGCCGGGCAGGGCCAGCGGCGACGTGCTCCAGCTCGGCCCGGGGGTGGGCAGCAGCTCCGGGGTCGCAGTGACCGAGGCCGTCGGCTCGGGCACCGCCGGCCGGACCGGCGAATCCGGCCTCAGCAGCACGAACGGCAGCGCCACGGCGGCGACGGCGACCAGGGCGGCACCCGCTGCCGCCGCCGCCCGCCGCCGGGCCCGCAGCCGCCGGCCGCGCCGTATCGCCCCGGCCGCCAGGTCCGGCACCGGTCGCGCCTGGCGGGCGAGATCACGTACGGCCGCCTTCAGCGCCTCCTCGGCCGGGGAACTCATCGGGACACCTCCGGGCGATCGGCGTACTCGGCGAAGGCCGGCACGAGCCGGCGCAACTTGGCCAGGGCCCGGGACGCCTGGCTGGCCACCGTCCCCGTCCGGCAGCCCAGCAGCGCGGCGGTCTGCTCGACGCTCAGGTCCTCCAGGTAGCGCAGGGTCAGCACCGCCCGTTGCCGGGGCGGCAGCGTCAGCAGGGCATCCCGCAGCAGCATCCGCAGGTCGGCGTCGTGGCCGCTGTCCCGCTCCGCCGGCACCTCGGGCAACGCGTCGAGCGGCACCTCGGGCCGTCGGGCCCGCCGACGCCAGCCGGAGACCTGGTCGTGGTAGAGGATCCGACGCACGTACGGCTCGGCGTCGCCCCGGATCTGCGGCCAGCGCGTGTACGCCTTGGCCAGCGCGTTCTGGAGCAGGTCCTCCGCGCCGTGCTGGCTGCCGGCCAGGGCGTACGCGACACGCAGCAGGGCCTCGCCGCGGTCGTTGACGAACGCGGTGAACTCCCCGTCGGTCACCTCAGCCACCGTCCACCTCCGATGGTCAAGACGCCGGCCGGGACCGGAAGTTTGCCTCACCCGGCGGGCGGATCGGGCCGGAGCTGGTGGGCCGGGTGGGCGGGGTCGGGGCGCGTCGCGCTGGCGGGGTCGGGGCGCGTCGCGCTGGCGGGGGAGAATGGGGTGTGCGCTGGACCGTGCTCGACTCCCCGATCGGCGAGTTCTCCGTGGCCACCGACGACGCCGCCGTGTGCGGCGCGCACTTCGGGCGGGTGGAGAGCGCCGTCGACGTCCCCGGCGACGAGCTGTCCGGCCGGGCCGTGGCCGAGCTGCGGGCGTACTTCGCCGGGGAGCTGACCGAGTTCACCGTGCCCGTGGCGGCGCGCCGGGGCTCCGAGTTCGAGCGCGCGGTGTGGCGGGAGATGACCCGCATCCCGTACGGGGAGACGTCTACCTACGGCGAGGTGGCCCGGCTGGTCGGCGACGGCGACCCGGGGGCGGCGCGGGCCGTCGGGGTGGCCTGCAACCGCAATCCGATCCCCGTGATCGTCCCCTGCCACCGGATCGTGGGCGCGGGGGCGAAGCTGGTCGGGTTCGGCGGCGGCCTGCCGCGCAAGGTGAAGCTACTGGAGCTGGAGGCGGGCGTCGCCCTGCGCCGCGCCTGGTCCTGACCGGATTGAGCAACATCTAGTAGATCTTGGTAGATTTCGGCCCCTCTGGGGGCCGTTTCGTACCAAGATTGCCGAGCTGCCGAGCTCTTCGGGGCCTAGAGGGGCCAGTTGGGCCGGAACAGCGTGGAAGATCGTGCTCAATCGTGGATTGAGTGGCGTCAGGCTTGGGGCGAGGCCACTGAATCACTGATCGAGCACGATCTTGACCGGCCAAGAACGGGCCGGGTCGCCGGGGATCAGGCGAATCGTCCGGCGCGGAGGCCGGTGAGGAAGGCGGTCCAGTCGGCGGCGGGGAAGAGCAGCGTCGGGCCGGTGCGGTCCTTGCTGTCGCGTACGGCGAACCGGCCGCTGCCGTCACGCACCGGCCCGGCCTCGACGCAGTTGCCGCCGCCGCTGCCGCTGCGGGTGCTGACGTGCCAGGCCACCGGCAACCCGGTGCTGGTCGATCCGCCGATGCTCGCCATGTGCTCACTCCAGACGCGCTTCCAGATCGAACAGGATCCGCTGTGCGGCACCGTTGCGCAGCGCCGCCCGGCGCAGCCGATCGTAGCGCTGGTGCAGCGATTCGGCCTTCTCGCCTTCCACGACCACAGTCCCGACGGCGGTGGAGATGCAACCGGCCGGCGGGTAGGGGCGGCGCATCCGGAAGACGTCGAAGGTGCCGTCCGGGCAGGCATGGGCTCCCGCGCCAGCCGGCAGGATCATGACCTCGACGTTCGGCCAGCCGGCCACCTTTCGCAGGTGGGCCAGTTGGGCGCGCATCACCGCGGGGCCGCCGACGACCCGCCGGAGGGCGCCCTCGTCGATCACCGTGGAGAGCCGGACCGGCTCGGGCTCCTCCAGCCGCTGCTGACGCTGCATCCGCACCTCAACGAAACGGGCGATCTGCTCGTCGTCGGCGGAGTCGTCCCAGGCTCGGATCAGGGCCTCGGCGTAGGCGCGGGTCTGCAACAGGCCGGGGACGACGGCCATTTCGAAGGATCTGATCTCGGTCGCGCGGCTCTCCAGCCAGATCCAGTCGATCAGCGACCCGGCGAGGTTGGCGCTGAACCCGTCCCACCAGCCCTTCTGCCAGGCATCCTGGGCCATGGTCTTCAGGTCCTCGCGCCGGCGCGAGTCGTCGACGCCGCACAGGTCGAGGTAGGCGAGGACCTCAGGCACCCGGGGCGGGATCGTCCCGGACTCCATCCGGCTCACGGTGGATGCGTTCCGGTTGATGTAGTCGCCCATGTCCTTGAGCGTCAGCCCGGCGCTCTC
The DNA here is from genome assembly GCF_029581295.1 of Micromonospora sp. WMMD712. Classification (NCBI taxonomy): domain Bacteria; kingdom Bacillati; phylum Actinomycetota; class Actinomycetes; order Micromonosporales; family Micromonosporaceae; genus Micromonospora; species Micromonospora sp. WMMD712. The sequence continues at coordinate 4,376,070 of NZ_CP120743.1, read as the reverse complement.
CCGCATCGCCCGGAGCTGCTGGCCGATCCACTGTGCCCGGAGCGTCGCCGCCTGCTCGTTGACCATCCCGCGCTCCTTGCCCCATTGAGCCTTCGCCGCCATGCAGGAAAGCATGGTCCGAGAAACGCGGATTCGCAATCTTGCGTAATCGCGATTCGCCATGCATTCTGCGTGCGGCTGTGGTTACCGAAGGTGATCGACGGTCCGAGGTAGGGCGGACCGGGGTGGGTCGGCTTGGCGGCATGCCCACCCCGGTCCGGGAACGAGCCGAACGGGAGACACATCGCGCTGGACGGCGTCCCGGGGGTACGACTCCCCGACTGTCTACCACGCCGCGCCCGCCACGAGCGGGCACCGGCGCGCGTGCATTGTGCGTACCGCTTCGGTTGTCGGCCGGGGGGTGCGCTGACCCGACAGCGCATCCCCGGCGTCGAGCCGGGCGGGCGCGCGGACCTCGCCGCGAATCCCCCTCGCGGCGGCGTCGGACCGCGCGCCCGCCCCTTCCGGCGAGGGGTACGCACGAATGGGGCTGCACGAGAACTGGCCGGGGTCGTGACCGGGCGGAAGCTCCCGGTGCTGGTGCGGGCCGCCTGGTTGGTGTTGGAGCACCACCGGCACCGCCGGTGCCGGGCGTGCCGCGACGGGGATGGCTGTCCCGCCGTCGAGGTGGCGCGGTCCCGGATCAGGGCGTGGCGGCGGTACGGGTCGTGAGCGCCGGGGCCAGGGCCGGCGACGTGGTCCACGTGACCGGGGCCGCCAGCGTCCAGTTCGTCAGCCGGCCGATCGTGGCCCGGGTGATCCGGGTGCGGGACGACCTGGTCACCTATCACGGCTGGTGCTGGCTCGACGTCTACCAGCTCGACGCGAGGGGCGAGGCGGTCGAGCGCCGGACGATCTTCGTGCGGCCGGACGGGCTCCGGCGAGGCGCGATGAATACGTGACGACTGTTACACATCCCGCTGCCGGTGCGGCCGCATCAGACTTCCCCGTCGGCCGTTGGCCGGGTATGCGCGACGTAAGGAGAAGCAGTGCCCAGCTTGGTTGACGTGACCCCTGACAAGCTATACAAATCTGGTATGGCCTTCACTCTGACGCTCAAGCCCGAAGTGGAACAGCGGCTCCGTGAGCTCGCCGAGGCCGAGCACCGCTCGATGCACAAGACCGTCGAGGTGGCCATCGAGGCGTACCTGGATCGCCAGGAGCGCGACGAGTGGACTCGCCAGGCCGCCCGGCGGGTCCTCGAGGAGGACGCCGAGTTCTTCGAGATGCTGGGAGACCGGTGACTCAGCCCTGGCCCGAGCCGGAAGACCTACTGATTCTCCTGTCGGAGCACACCGGTCCGCAGAGTCGGGTGCGGGACCCCGGCATCCTCGTGGCTGCCGCAGCCCGTCCGCATGCCCGGATGCTGGGGCGTGCCGTCTACCCCACCGTGTTGGACAGGTCGGCTGCGCTTCTGCACGGAGTGATGATGTGGCGACCACTCGACATGTGGAACGCCGGGCTCGCCTGGGCGGCGATGCGGGTCCTCATCGCGCGTTCTGGCTTCGTGCTCAACATGCCGGCCAAGGAGCGGATGGCGTTGACCGATGCGATGGCCAGCGGCGAGGTCGACTCGGTCGACGAGATCGCGCTGCGGCTGTCGCCGTACCTGGGGATGCCGGCCTGAACGAACCACGGAGGGCCGGGTCCCGACGGACCCGGCCCTCCGTGATCGTGCTGGGGTCAGCGCGTCAGCGCTCGACCTCGCCCTTGATGAAGGACTCGACGGCGGCGTGCGCGTCGTGGTCGGCGTACTGCACCGGCGGGGACTTCATGAAGTACGACGAGGCCGACAGGATCGGGCCGCCGATCTTGCGGTCCAGGGCGATCTTCGCGGCCCGGACGGCGTCGATGATGACGCCGGCTGAGTTCGGCGAGTCCCACACCTCAAGCTTCAGCTCCGCGTTGAGCGGGGTGTCGCCGAAGGAGCGGCCCTCCAGGCGGATGTAGGCCCACTTGCGGTCGTCGAGCCACGGCACGTGGTCCGACGGGCCGATGTGCACGTCGCTCTTGATCATCTCGTGCGGGATCTGGGACGTGACCGACTGGGTCTTCGAGATCTTCTTCGAGACCAGCCGGTTGCGCTCCAGCATGTTCATGAAGTCCATGTTGCCGCCGAAGTTGAGCTGGTAGGTGCGCAGCAGCTCCACCCCGCGGTCCTCGAACAGCTTCGCCAGGGCCCGGTGCACGATGGTCGCGCCGACCTGGCTCTTGATGTCGTCGCCGACGATCGGCAGGCCCGCGTCCTCGAACTTCTTGGCCCACTCGGGGTCGGAGGCGATGAAGACCGGCAGGGCGTTGACGAACGCGCAGCCGGCGTCGATCGCGGCCTGGGCGTAGAACTTGTCGGCCTGCTCGGAGCCGACCGGCAGGTAGGAGACGACGACGTCGACCTGCGCGTCGCGCAGCGCCTTGGCCACGTCGACCGGCTCGGCGTCCGACTCCTCGACGATCTCGCGGTAGTACTGGCCCAGGCCGTCGAAGGTCGGGCCGCGCTGCACGCTGACGCCGGTCGGCGGCACGTCGCAGAGCTTGATCGTGTTGTTCTCGCTGGCGACGATCGCCTCCGCGAGGTCCATGCCCACCTTCTTGGCGTCGACGTCGAACGCCGCGACGAACTCCACGTCCGAGACGTGGTAGTCGCCGAAGGTGACGTGCATGAGACCCGGGACGCGGTCGTTCGGGTCGGCGTTGCGGTAGTACTCCACGCCCTGCACGAGGGACGAGGCGCAGTTACCCACACCGACGATGGCGACGCGGACGGAGCCCATAGCGTCTGCCTCCTTCTTCTTCATCACGGCCGCTCTTTCCTGGACTCTCCAGGCGGAGGCGGGCTGTCGTTATCTCGTCGGCCGCCGGCCGTCCCGGTGTCCGGGACCGTCGGGGCACGGCCGGAGCGCTCGTTGGCGATGAGCTCCTCCAGCCAGCGGACCTCGCGTTCACAGGCGTCGAGGCCGTGGCGCTGAAGTTCCAGGGTGTACGCGTCGAGGCGCTCGGCCGCCCGGCCCAGCACGTCGCGAAGCCCTTCGCGGCGTTCCTCGATCTTGCGGCGGCGGCCCTCCAGGATGCGCAGCCGGGTCGCCTGGTCGGTGCGGGCGAAGAACGCGAAGTGCACGCCGAAGCCCGTGTCGTCGTACGTCTCGGGGCCGGCCTGCGCGATGAGCTGGGCGAAGCGTTCCTTGCCCTCCGCAGTGATCTTGTAGACCACCCGCCCCCTGCGGCTGGTCAGTGCGGGGACCTCCTCGGCGGTGGCGGGCGTCTCGTCGGCCTCGGTGATCCACCCAGCCGCCTGCAGTCGGCGCAGGGTGGGGTAGAGCGAGCCGTAGCTGATCGCCGCACGGATCGCGCCCAACTTGGCCGTGAGCTCCTTGCGGAGCTCGTAGCCGTGCATCGGGGATTCCTGGAGGAGGCCGAGGATGGCGAGATCGAGCACGGGCCACCCTTCCTTACCCCCGACGCGGAGACTCAACCACCGCGATGTATCGGACCGATACATCGCACGTTAGCGGCTCACCCAGGATCAGGGCAAACCCCCACGCCGAATTCTCGGGGTCACCGATTGTGACGGCGGTCGCCTCGCCGCGCCGGACCGCGTACCCTTCTCCGCATGCGTACGCAGCGCCAGGTCGTCGACTACTCGCTCCGGAAGCGAGCGGTGCTGCGTGAACTCCTCGCCGGCCGGGTGGGCACCTACGACGTCTGCGACGCGTCGCCGTACCTGAAGAACGCCGCCCGCTTCCACGGTGAGGCCACCGAGGAGCGCTGCCCGATCTGCCGCAGCGAGAACCTCACCCACGTCCACTACATTTACGGGGACGAACTCAAGCAGTCCGCCGGGCAGGCGCGTACCCTTGCCGAGTTGCCCGTCCTGGCGATGACGCTGCGTGAGTTCCAGGTGTTCGTGGTGGAGGTGTGCCTCGGCTGCGGCTGGAACCACCTCGTCGAGCAGTTCCTGCTGGGCCGGGACGGGCTGGCCGGCGGCGTGGAGGACGGGTCCGACCAGGGCGCGGCCGGTGCTTCGGCCGCCACGGCCCCGGGTGCCGGCCCGGCCGTTCCGCGGAGGCGAGAGGCGCAACGGTGAACCCAGCTGACTCGGTTGGCCCGGTGTGGAGGAGGCGGGACGACCGACAGCTTTTAGGACCGATAGGTCCGATTGATCCGGAAGTGATGCCCTCGGCCCGACTCGTTCGGGCGGCGGCGTCCTGTGTTTCAGCTCACGGCAAACCGGTGGCGGCGCGATCGCGTCCCACCGCGACCGGCAGGGTGTGAGGAATGAACTCGTACGGCGATCCCAGCTCCTCGCGCGGGCGCGCCCAGATACCGGGCGCCAACGGCGACCCCGGTGCGGGCCCGGCCGACGCGTACCGTCGCGGCGACGACGCCCGCGGCAGCTGGTCAGAGGGTACGGCACAGCCGGGCCGCGCCTCCGTGCCGCCCCGCGGCCAGGCCGCGGGAGGCCGCGCCCCGGTGGGTGGCTCGGCGGCCGTGCCGCCGCGCGCCGGCTCCGCGGCGGTGCCGCCACGCGCCGGTTCGGCGTCGGTGCCGCCGCGCGGCACAGCCGCCTCCGGCTCCGCCTCGGTGGGCTCGGCGTCGGTCGGGCGCGCGGTGCCCGGCCGGGCCTCGGTGCCCGTCTCCCCCGCCCCGGGCGGGTCGACAGCCGGCCGGGCCGGCGCGGGCCGCGCCTCGGTGCCGGTCTCCCCGGCGCCCGTCTCCCCGGCGGGCCGGGCCTCGGTCGGTGTCGGCTCCGCCGGACGAGCGAGCGTGGGCGCCGCGTCCGTGGGCGCCGCCTTCGGCGGCCCCGCCGGCCGAGCCTCCGTGGCCCGCGCGAGCGTCTCCCCGACCTCGGGCATCGGCGCGCCACCCGGCGGGGGTGACCGCGGCGGCCCCGGCGGCCGGGGCCCCGACGGCCGGGCGAAGTCGGCGCGGGCCCGCAAGCGCCGGCGGGCGAACATCCTCATCGCCAGCTTCGCGGTCTTCATCATGCTCGCCGGCATCGGCGTCGTCGGCTTCACGTACTACTCGACCAACGTCGTGCTGCCCGAGGACACCACGCCGCCGCAGGCGACGACGCTCTACGCGATGGACAACAAGACCATCATCGCCAAGGTGGGCGAGCAGAACCGCACCCTGGTCACCATCGACCAGATCCCGCAGCACGTGCAGGACGCGGTGGCCGCAGCCGAGGACCGCAACTTCTACCGGCACTCCGGTGTGGACTACAAGGGCATCGCCCGCGCCGCGTGGAACAACGTCTCCGGCGGCGACAAGCAGGGCGCGTCGACCATCACGCAGCAGTACGCCCGCAACGCGTACGACAACCTGAAGGACGACACCTACGCCCGGAAGGTCAAGGAGGCGATCCTCGCCTCCAAGCTGAACGACAAGTATGGCAAGCCGCAGATCATGCAGCACTACCTCAACGTGATCTACTTCGGCCGGGGCGCGTACGGTATCGAGGCGGCGGCGCAGACCTACTTCGGCAAGCCGGCGAAGAGCCTGACCGTCGCCGAGGGCGCGGTGCTCGCGGCGCTGATCAAGCAGCCGGTCGCCAGCGAGACCCACAAGGGGTTCGACCCGGCCGTCAACCCGGTCGACGCCAAGTCCCGCTGGGACTACGTCATCAACGGCATGGTCGAGGAGGGCTGGCTGAACGCCCCCGGCCGGCCGGAGCGCCCGACCGAATACCCGAAGAACATCAAGAGCCCCAAGAACGGCGGCGCCGGCATCGACTTCGGCGTGAACACGCCGTACGGCAACGTCATCAACTACGTCAAGGTCGAGATGCGGGAGAAGGGCCTCTGCGTCGACAAGGAGGCCGAGGTCACCGACAAGAAGCCGCTCTGCTCGCAGGCGCTGATGGCCGGCGGCTACCGCATCCGCACCACGATCGACACCAAGATCCAGAAGGCGGCGGTCGAGGCCGCCCAGCGCAAGACGAAGGGCTCGGAGCTCGCCGGCCAGCCCAAGAACCTGATGGCGGCGGTCGTCGCCATCGAGCCGGATACCGGGCGCGTCGTCGCCTACTACGGCGGCGACAACGGCACCGGCACCGACTACGCCGGCAAGAACACCGACTCCAACGGCACCGTCACCGGCGGCCACTCCCCGGGGTCGAGCTTCAAGATCTATACCCTGGCCGCCGCGCTGAAGGCCGGCAAGGCGCTGGAGTCGCGCTGGAAGGGCCGGGGCTTCACCCCCGAGGGCACGAAGTTCAAGGTCAGCAACGCGGGCGTGGACAACCCGTCCTGCGGCAACTCCTGCACCCTGAAGGTCTCCACCCTCAAGTCGCTGAACGTGCCGTTCTACCACGTCACGCAGGAGATCGGGCCGGACAAGGTCATCGACATGGCCAAGCAGGCCGGCGTCACCACCATGTGGCGCACGGACACCGACCCCGCCAAGGCGTACGACCTGACCAAGACCGACCCGAAGGACATCGCGCCGTCGCCGTTCTTCCACGTCGTCGGCTACGGCCAGTACCCGATCACCGTCCTCGACCACGCCAACGGAGTGGCCACCTTCGCCAACGGGGGCGTCTACAACAAGGCCCACTTCCTCTACTCGGTGGAGAAGCAGAACGAGACCACCGGCAAGTGGGAGAAGGTCAGCAGCGAGAAGCTCGACCCCAAGCGGCGGATCGACAAGGACGTCGTGGCCGACGTGACCTCGGTGCTGAAGGAATACCCGGGCCAGGTCAACCACCGGCTCGCCGACGGCCGTGAGGCGACCGCCAAGACCGGCACCTGGGAGCTCAAGTCCGACAGCCCGGACAACGGCGACGCCTGGATGATCGGCTACACGCCGCAGCTCGCCACGGCCGTCTGGGTGGGCAACGTGCAGAAGCGGCTGCCGCTGAAGCTGAACGACGGCCGCAAGGTCAGCGGCGCGAACCTACCCGGCGGCATCTGGGAACGGTTCATGAACGACGCCCTCAAGGGCAAGCCGAAGGAGACGTTCCCGCCGGCCGCGAACATCGGCGACCCGGAGGCGGGCAACGGCGACCCGCCGCCCCCGCCGCCCGCCCCGGACCCGCCGGCGTGCAACCCGCTGGACATCTTCTGCCAGAACCCGAACACCCCGAACACCCCGAACAACCCCAACACCCCGAACAACCCGGGCGGCGGGACCCCCAACAACCCGGGCGGCGGCGGCCCCGACACGCCGACGAACCCCGGGAACGACAACGAGGGGGGCACCGGCGGCGGCCTGCTACCGACGATCACCCCCCGCACCAGGGAGTGAACCCACCGCACTGAACACCCGCCGTCGGCGGCCGGACACCACGTCCGGCCGCCGACGGCGTTTCGTCCATCGGAATGTTTTGCGTGGGGGCGGGACGTGAGGGCCATCGGTACGGGATGATTCCTGTCCATGAGCACCCAGTCGACGGCAGACATGGACGACGCCGGTCCCGGCGACCACCCGTCCCGGTCGGACGGCCTCGTCCGGGGGGCCTCCGAGCTGATCGGTGGCCCGCTGGGCGACCACGCGGTGGCGCTGGACCGGCCCGCCGACCGGGAGAGCCGGTTCTGGACGGCCGCCCGGATCGTGCTGGCCCTGGCCTGCCTGACCCTCGCCCTGCACTGGGTGCAGAAGTCCCCCTGCCAGGACGGCGCGTGGCAGAACAACATCCAGTACACGCGGATGTGCTACACCGACGTGCTGGCGCTCTACTACGCCGAAGGGCTCAACGAGGGCAAGGTGCCCTACCGGGACCACCCCGTCGAGTACCCGGTGCTGACCGGCTACTTCATGGGCGCCCTCGGGCTGCCGGTGCACGCCCTCGGCGTCGACAACCCGGAGATCAACCAGGGGCGGTGGGCGTACAACGCCAATGCCCTGGTGCTCAGCGCCCTCGCCGTGGCGACCGTCGCCGTCATCCTCGCCCTGCGCCGCCGACGACCCTGGGACGCCGCCCTCTTCGCGCTGGCCCCCGCCCTGTTCCTCACCGCCACCGTCAACTGGGACCTGCTCGCCATCGGGCTGGCCGCGTTCGGCTTCCTCGCCTGGGCGCGCAGCCGGCCGGCGCTGGCCGGGGTGCTGCTCGGCCTGGCCGGCGCGGCGAAGATGTGGCCGCTGTTCGTCCTCGGGCCGATCCTCGTGCTCGCGCTGCGCGCCAACCGGATCCGCGCCGGCCTCACCGCCGTCGGCACGGCGCTCGTGGCCCTCGTCGCCGTCAACCTGCCGGCGGCCGTGGCCTACCGCGACAACTGGGACCGCTTCTTCGAGCTGAACACCACCCGGCCGATCGACTGGGGCACGCTCTGGTACATCGGGCGCTACCTCGACGGCAAGGTCAACACCGGCGGCCCCGGCTCGATGGGGCCGTTCGAGTGGCTCAACGCCAACATCCCCACCCTGAACTGGCTCTCGTACGCCCTGTTCGGGCTGGCCTGCCTCGGCGTCGCGGTGCTGGCCCTGCGCGCGCCGAAGCGGCCCCGGCTGGCCCAGCTCGCCTTCCTCGTCGTCGCCGCGTTCCTCATCTTCAGCAAGGTCTGGTCGCAGCAGTTCGTCCTCTGGCTGCTGCCGCTGGTCGTCCTCGCCCGCCCCAAGTGGGGCGCGTTCATCGCCTGGCAGGTCGCCGAGATCGGCTACTTCGCCGCCTTCTACGGGGAGCTGCTCGGCTCGGCGACCAGCCGACCCGTCTTCCCCGAGGGCGTCTTCGTGCTGGCGGCGTCGCTGCGGCTGGGCACCGTCGTGCTGCTCTGCGTGCTGGTGGTGAAGGAGATCCTGCACCCCGAGCGCGACGCGGTACGCGACACCTACGCCGACGACCCCGACGGCGGGGTGCTCGACGGCGCGCCGGACGCGCCCTGGGTGGACCGGTGGCGGCGGCGACCCGCCCCCGCCGAGCCCACCACCGTGCCGGCCCCGACGGCGGCCTGACGGCCCTCGGCGCGACCCGGTCGGGGCCGAGGCCCCCGTGCCGGGCCGCGCCGCCCACGGCGGCCCGGCACGGCAGCTCGGCCCGGCCGGTCGTCAGAGGCGGAAGACCACCGCGTTGTCCACCTGCTCGCGGGTGATGCCGAGCGCGTCGACCGGGGCGTCGATCGTGGTGGCCCACGGCGTGTCGGCGATCCGGTCGCGCAGCACCACCACGTTGCGCACGCCCAGCGCGCGCAGGTAGGTCACGCTCGCCTGGTCCGGGAAGGTCTCGGTCGCCTTCCGGATCTCGGCCTGCCGCGTCGGGATGAACCCGCTGCCGCCGTTGACCACGTCCTGGAACCGACTGGTCGACCACAGCATCACCAGCTGGTCGGAGCCCTGGTCGCTGGGCAGCACCAGCAGCGGGCCGTCCACCGACCGCAGCGCCGCGGGCTGGACCGGCACCACCGGGTGCGGGGTGACGTTGAGGCCCTCGGCGATCACCAGCAGCAGCGGCAGCACGGTGGCCAGCCGCAGCCACGGCCCCGGCCACGGCGGGACCCGCTCGGCGGCCCACTCGCGCACCCGGATCGCGAAGGCGCTGACCGCCCCGGCGGCGAGCAGCCCGAGCAGCAGCGTCGTCCAGAGCATCATCCGGCCCGGCGTGCGCAGGCCGTTCCAGCCCGGCAGATACTCGAAGAGCAGCCCGTAGGTGAAGGTGCCGCCGAAGAAGCGGGTGCCCATGGCCAGGACCGCCGTGACCACCACCCCGGCGAGCAGCAGCAGCCGGTGCCGCAGCCGCCACACCGAGAAGAACAGCCCGCCCGCCGCCAGCGCGTAGAGCACGAAGCCGGGCAGCAGGGTCATCTCCGGGGAGTTCCAGGGCAACCCGGCGCGTGCCCCCTCGTGCAGCGTGCCCCAGACGCGGGACTCGGCCGGGGCGGTGAAGAAGCCCGAGAGCGGTGGCGAGTAGATGCCGACGTCGTCGAGGGTGCGGGCCGCGTTCGGGTGCAGCTCGGCGACCTTGAAGTAGGGGACGGCCAGCAGGGCGCCCACCCCCGCGAACAGCAGCGCGCCGACGACGTCGGCGACGAGCAGCCGCACCCCGAACGGCCGCCGCGCCGACCGCCGCCGGACGAACCAGGTCACGGTGGCGACGAGCGTCGCCACCGCCAGCACGTACGCGAACGGCAGCCCGATGCCGAAGCCCAGGCTGAGCTGCCAGGCCGCCACCACCCAGCCGGCGTACGCCCACCCGGCGTGCCGCCGCTCGGGGCGGTAGCCGTGGCGCAGCGACCAGCCGTGCCCCCGGGCCAGCATGGCCAGCGCCAGCGGGATGCCGCCGTTGGAGATGATGTGCAGGTGCCCCGCCTGGGCGAGCAGCCAGGGGGCGTACGCGTAGCCGACCCCGGCCACCGCCGCGCCCGCGCGCCCCGAGCCGAGCTGCCGCGCCAGCGCGTACGCCCCGAGCGTGGCGAGCGCGTGGGCCAGCACGAACATGATGTTGTAGCGGAGCAGGGCCGCCTCGGGACCCGTGCCGATCATGCCGGCCGGGGCGTAGCCGAGCAGGGTGTCGGAGAAGGCGAAGCTCCACGGCTCCGGGAAAAAGGTGTTGGAGTGCCACAGCTGCGCCGGATTGGTCAGCAGGATGTGCCCCGACCAGGCCATCTGCCAGGTCTGGAGGCTCGGGTCCCAGTAGTCCTGCGGGAGCGTGTGCAGCGGGTAGCGCAGCGTCGGCCAGGTGAGCGCGACGGCCAGCGCCAGCGAGCCCAGCACGGCCAGGGTCCACTCGTGGACGCCGAAGCGGCCCACCGCCCGCAGCCCGCGCCGCAGTCGCCCGGGCACCGGCTCCGGGGCGGGGGCGAACGCCTCCCAGCGGTCCGGCTTCCGGTCGTCCCCGGCGTCGCGGTCGCCCTGCGCGTCGTCGCCGTCCTCGGCCTCGCTGTCCTTGGTCTTACCGTCCTTGGTCTTGCCGTCCTTGGTCTCGCCGTCGGCGTCGTCCGCCTTCGCGGTGCCGACGCCCTTCATGCTGCCGTCGGCCTTCGTGGCGTCGATGTCCTTCGCGGTGCCGGCGTCCTTCGTGCCGCCGTCGGCCTTCGCGGTGCCGACGGCTGCTGTGGCGTCGGCGTCCTTTGTGGAGCTGGCGTCGTTTCCGGCCCCGTCGTCCCCGCGGGCCGCCGGGTCGCCGGGGACGGCCTCGTCCGTGACGCCGGACTGCTCGGTCGTCATGCGACCGGGCTCCCCACGGCGAGCCGGTCGCGGAGGAAGGCGATGTCCGCGCCCTGACCGTCCGCGCCACCCGGGGTCTCCACGATCGCCGGGGCGTCCGCCGCCTGGATCACGGCCACCAGCAGCTCCGGGTCGATGGTGCCGCCGTCGAGGTTGTCGTGCCTGTCCCGCCCCGAACCGAACGTGTCCTTCGAGTTGTTGGCGTGCACCAGGTCGATCCGACCGGTGATCGCCTTCACACGGTCGACCAGGTCGAGCAGCTCCTCACCCCCGGCGTGGGCGTGACAGGTGTCGAGGCAGAAGCCCACCTCGTAGTCGCCGAGCGCGTCCCAGAGCCGGGCCAGCGCGTCGAGGCGTCGGGCGCAGGCGTTGTCCCCGCCGGCGGTGTTCTCGATCAGCACCGGCAGGGCGAAGCCCCCGGCGTCCGCCGCGTACGCGAAGGTCTTGCGCCAGTTGTCGAACCCGACCGCCAGGTCGTCGCCCGCGTTGACGTGCCCACCGTGCACGATCAGGCCCTTCGCGCCGATCTCCGCCGCCGCCGTGGCGTGGCCGAGCAGCAGCTTCCGGCTCGGGATGCGGATCCGGTTGTTCAGCGTCGCCACGTTGATCACGTACGGCGCGTGGACGTAGAGGTCGACCTCGGCGGCGCGCAACCGGTCGGCGTCCTCCCTGGGTTTCGGGGCCTTCCAGCCCTGCGGATCGGAGAGGAAGAACTGCACGGCGTCGGCGGCTCGGGCGGTCGCCTCGGACAGCGGGTCGGCGGAATCGACGTGGGCTCCGATACGCATGCAGGCGAGCCTACGTCGAGGCACCGACGTGCGGGGTGGTGGCGGGGCCGGGTCGTGGTGTCCCACCGTGGGCGGCGGTCGTCACCCGGCCGGCCCGCCGGTCGTTGGTCCGGACGGGGATCGACGATTGGCCGACGCCGATCATCGGGCAAAAGCGCTGATTCTCTCCACACGTGACGAAATCGTTGTACCGTCGGATAACAACACAATGAAGCTCCGCGGGGCGTTTCGGTCCAACCTCATCGGTGTGGTCGTTCCTCCCCAGGTCCCACCCAAGGAATGCGGACGGGACGCCCCGCGGCCTCGTGACCGGGGGCCGAGGCCGACGCGCGTCGTCGGCCCGGCCCCCGGTTCCCGTACGCCTGCGGCGGGACGGCCGTGGCCGACCCGTGAACCGGCGAGGTGTGAACCGGCGAGGTGGGACCCGGCGTCGCGTGAACGACGACGCGTGGAGCGGCGACGGCGACCTGCCCGGGCATGATCGTCCGGGCCGGGTATCCTGGTCCGGTTGTCCGCGCCCGGTCGGGTTCCCCCGGTCCGGAGCGGCCACGACGCCAGACCTCCTGCCACGGAAGGACCGTGGCCGCCTAGCCCACAGGAGGTGAGCACGTCTTGCGTCATTACGAGATCATGGTGATCCTCGACCCCAGCCTCGAGGAGCGCACCGTCGCCCCGTCGCTCGACACGTACCTGAACGTGATCCGGACCGCGGGTGGCTCGGTCGAGAAGACCGACGTATGGGGCCGCCGGCGCCTCGCGTACGAGATCAACAAGAAGGCCGAGGGCATCTACGCTGTCGTCGACCTGCAGGCCACGCCTGCGGCGGTGGCCGAGCTGGATCGTCAGCTGCGGCTCAACGAGTCCGTGCTGCGCACCAAGGTCATCCGGCCGGAGATGCGCTAACAGTCCAACCCGGTTCACCACCCGGATCAGCCTCATCGAGGTTGTCGTAGGGCCCTGGGAGCCTGTACGGCGAACGATGAGTGCGCGAGGAGATGGTCATGGCAGGAGACACCACCATCACGGTCATCGGCAATCTGACCGATGACCCCGAGTTGCGTTTCACCCCCTCGGGGGCCGCGGTCGCCAAGTTCCGGGTCGCCTCGACGCCCCGGTTCATGGACAAGGCGTCCGGCGAGTGGAAGGACGGCGAGCCGCTGTTCCTCGCGTGCACGGTCTGGCGGCAGGCCGCCGAGCACGTCGCCGAGTCGTTGCAGCGCGGTGCCCGGGTGATCGTGTCGGGCCGGCTGCGTCAGCGGTCCTACGAGACCCGCGAGGGCGAGAAGCGCACCGTCATCGAGCTGGAGGTCGACGAGATCGGCCCGTCCCTGCGCTACGCCACGGCGAAGGTGCAGAAGATGTCCCGCTCCGGTGGCGGCGGCTTCGGCGGTGGCGGTGGTGGCAACCAGGGCGGCGGCGGAGGCAACTTCGACGACCCCTGGGCCTCGGCCGCGCCGGCTCCCTCGCGCGGTGGTTCGGGTGGCGGCAACTTCGACGAGGAGCCTCCGTTCTAATGGCGCCGAGCGCCCGCGACCGCAAACCAGGAGCCCGAGCAATGGCCAAGGCCGCTGCACTTCGCAAACCGAAGAAGAAGGTGAACCCGCTCGACAAGGACGGGATCACGTACATCGATTACAAGGACACCGCGCTGCTGCGCAAGTTCATCTCCGACCGCGGCAAGATCCGCGCTCGGCGGGTGACCGGCGTGACCTCGCAGCAGCAGCGGCAGATCGCCCGCGCGGTCAAGAACGCCCGCGAGATGGCGCTCCTGCCGTACACGGCCACGGCCCGCTGAGAGGAGGCACCGATATGAAGATCATCCTGACTCAGGAGGTGTCCGGCCTCGGTGCCCCGGGCGACATCGTCGAGGTCAAGAACGGCTACGGCCGTAACTACCTGCTCCCGCAGGGCTTCGCGATCGCCTGGACCAAGGGCGCGGAGAAGCAGGTCACGGTCATCAAGCGGGCCCGCTCGGCCCGCGAGATCCGCGACCTCGGCCACGCCAACGAGGTCAAGGCCCAGCTCGAGGGCCTGAAGGTCAGCCTCAAGGCCCGCGCCGGCGACGGCGGGCGGCTCTTCGGCTCGGTCACCCCGGCCGAGATCGTCGACGCCGTCAAGGCGGCCGGCGGCCCGGCCCTCGACCGTCGGCGGCTGGAGACGCCCGGACACATCAAGTCGCTCGGCGCGTACCCGGTCAGCATCAGGCTGCACCCCGAGGTGACCGCCAAGTTCGACCTCAACGTCGTCCAGGGCTGACACCCGACAGCGGCACCGGAAGGGCCCGCACCGGATCGCCGGTGCGGGCCCTTCCGCGTCCGGGTGTGGAAGCCCGCCCGGCGTGGAAGCCCCACCCGGCGACGACCGGGTTCGCGGGCGGCGACCCGCTCGGCGGCGACGCGGCGGAGAGCGCCGCGCGCCCGGCGACGGTCGGGGCGGTCAACCGATGGGCTGACCGGTCACCGCGCTGATCATCACCGTCGACAGCCCGCCGCCGACCACCGCCGCCGCCAACGCCACAGTCGCCGACCGCCACGTCGTGCCGACCCGCCGCAGCAGCAGCGCGACGACGAGGCTGCTGGCCAGCGCCAGGCCGAACCGGGGAGCCCCGTTCACCAGCGAGCCGAGGGCGTGCGACCGTGGCGAGTCGCAGCCGCCACCGCTGATGTCCGTGACGCAGCCGGCCGGCGCCTGACCGTCCAGCGTCAGCAGCCAGACGAAGACCAGCACGGCCGGGAGCAGGTAACACGCCGCGGTGTAGACCAACGGCCGGAACGGCCCGCCCGGATCCGGATCGAGCAGGTCGTCTTCGAGGCGGCGGCTCCAGGACCTGACGGGCACCGGTTCCGCGCGCCGTCGCGACGGCACACCCACCGCCCGCGCGTCGCCGACCGGCTCGCCCCTCCGCCGGCCCGGCTCCGCCCTGCGGCGTGCTGCCGAGCGCGGCCGGGGAGCGGTGTAGGGCACCACCGGCGACTGCGGCGCGGACGGCGGGGCGTCCATCCACCGGGGATCGTCGCCCGCGAGCCGGGTGCCCGACCAGAACCCCTCCACGTGCTCCGGCCAGGACCACCCCTCGGCCGGAGCGTCCCCGGACCGGGGCTCCACGGCCCGGTCCCAGCGCTGACCGTCGTCGACCCGGCCCCACTGCCCGGTCTCGGCGGTCGACCGCTCCCGTCGCCCGGTCTCCCCGATGCGGTCCCACCGGCCGATCTCACCGGTCTGGTCCCACCGGCCGACGTCCCCGGCCTCCTCCCAGCGCCCGAACTCGCCGGTGCGGTCCCACCGGCCGATCTCGCCGGTCTGGTCCCACCGGCCGAGGTCGCCGATCTCACCCGTCTGGTCCCAGCGGGCCGCACCGCCGGGTGACTCCCACCGGCTCTCGACCGCCGGACGGTCCCACGCGTGCACGCCGGAGGCGTCCCACGGGTCCACCGCCGGCTGGTAGGACGCCGCCTCGCCGGTGGTCTCCGGCGCGTCCACCGCGCCCCGCGCCCACGGATCCACGGCCTGGCGGGTGGACCAGGAGTCCGCGCCCGCCCGGCGGCTGCGGCGGGTCCGCCGCCCCCCGCCCTCGGCCGCGTCCGCGCCGGTCGCGGTGCCCACGTCCTCCAGCCCCGACCAGACCACCTGGGGACGGCGCGACGACGACCGACGGGGGCGCGCCGCCCGCGCCGCGCCCGACACCGGATCGTCCTCGTCGGCCCGCCTGCTGCCCACGTAGCCCCCGTCGCGGGAAGCGTCGTCGCGGAGAGCCTCGTCGCGCCAGCCGCCGGGCCGCTCGGGCTCCGGGGCCGCGCCGATCGCGGGCACGTCCCGCCAACCGCCGGGCCGCTCCCGCTCCGGGGCCGCCTCGATCGCGGGCACGTCCCGCCACGTCGTCTCGCTGACGCGCCGCCAACTCGTGGTCGTCTCGGTGGTGCGCCAGCCCGAGCCCGAGCGGGGGCGGGCGTCGTCCTCGTCGTCGGGAGCCGCGTGCCGACCACCACCGTCGGCCCGCTCGACACCAGAGTCCAGCGCCCACCGAGGCAGGTACGTCTCCACCGGCTCCTGCTGACCCCGGCGCGCCGCGCGGCGGCGGCTCGGGGTGCGGTAGCGCTCGACGGCCGAGCCGTGCGAGTCGGCCGGGGGCTGGTCGCCGGAGGCGTCCCACGGGAGGCTCGCCTGCCGCTCGCGCGGGCTGCCCTCCCCGCGTCCCCAGTCCCGGTGTCTCACGGCCGGAGCGTGACCCTTCTGAACCGAAAGTGCAATCCGCTGTCCAGGTGTAGCCGTTTGCAGGAGATAGTACGGGACGAAGCGCCCAGGAAGCTCACCAGAAATTTCTCCTCCACAGGGTGGGGACGGTGTCTATGCAGGTCACGGCGTTTCGGGCCGGAATTCCCCAACACTTATCCACAACCTGTGCACACCCTGCACACATGTTGTCCACCGGCGTCCACAGGTTGTCCCAAGGCTCATCCACTGGCCTGGTTGAGTCGCTGACCTCGGGTTCCGTATGGTTGCCTCTCGACCGACGGTGCGATGACCCCCCGATCGACCCGACCGGTCCGATCGGACGTCGTCGTGCCCGGCGGCGCAGCGGTAGTCAACGCCGACGCAGCGGAGGGGGGATCCCGTGTCGGTCACCGACGACATGCGGACGGAGCCACGGGGCGGCGGCCAGCCACCGGCACCCGCCCAGCGGGACGGCCAGTTCGAGAAGACCCCACCCCAGGACGTCGCCGCCGAGCAGTGCGTCCTCGGCGGCATGCTGCTCTCCAAGGACGCCATCGCCGACGTCGTCGAGATCCTGAAGTCCACCGACTTCTACCGGCCGGTGCACGCGACGATCTTCGACGCCATCCTCGACATCTACGGCCGGGGCGAGCCCGCCGACGCGATCACGGTGGCCGCCGCCCTGGCCGACTCGGGCGACCTCGCCCGCATCGGCGGCGCGCCCTACCTGCACACCCTCATCGCGACCGTCCCGACCGCCGCCAACGCCGCCTACTACGCCCGCATCGTCGGGGAGCGGGCCGTGCTCCGCCGCCTCGTCGAGGCCGGCACCAAGATCGTGCAACTGGGCTACGGCACCGGCAACAACGGCAGCCGCGACGTCGACGACATCGTCGACCTCGCCCAGCAGGCCGTCTACGAGATCACCGAGCGCCGGGTCAGCGAGGACTTCGCCATCCTGGCGGACATGCTCCAGCCGACCCTCGACGAGATCGAGGCGGTGGGCGCCCAGGGCGGCGTCATGACCGGCGTGCCGACCGGCTTCACCGACCTCGACCGGCTGCTCAACGGCCTGCACCCCGGCCAATTGATCATCGTGGCGGGCCGGCCCGGTCTGGGCAAGGCACTGGCGCTGGACACCCCGCTGCCCACCCCCGACGGCTGGACCACGATGGGCCAGGTGGCGGTCGGTGACCGGCTCCTCGCCGCTGACGGCACCCCGACCACCGTCACGGCCGCCTTCGAGGTGCGGCACGACCGCCCCTGCTACGAGGTCGAGTTCTCCGACGGCTCGGTCATCGTGGCCGACGCCGAGCACCTGTGGCGGACCACCGCCGCCCCGGAGGCGGTGACGACCGCCCGGATCGCCGCCACGCTGCACACCGACACGGCGGACCGGGAACCCCGCCATGCCGTCGGGAACTGCGCGCCGCTGCGGCTGCCCGCGCGGGATCTCGCCGTCGCGCCGTACACCCTCGGGGTGGGCGTCGGCGAGGGCAGCGCCGAGCCGCACCTCCCTCCGGACTACCTCCGCGCGTCGGAGGACCAGCGCCGCGAGCTGCTCGCGGGCCTGATGGACGCCGCCGGAACGGTGGGCCCCGACGGGACCCTCCGGTACGCCTCGACCTCCCGACGGCTGGCCGGCTGCGTCCGGGAACTCGTGGTCGGCCTCGGCTACCGGTGCACGGTCGGCGAGCAGCCGGCGCGGGAGGGCTCGCCCGTCGCGTACACCGTGGACTTCTCGACGCCCGACCCCGTCTTCCGCCTGGCGGACAAGCGGGCGGCCCACGCCGCGCGGCAGCGGACGGCCCCGGACGCCGGCGTCCGGTTCGTCGTGGACGTGCGGCCGGTGCCGAGCGTCCCGGTGCGCTGCGTGACCGTGGACAACCCGGACCACCTCTACCTGGCTGGCCGGTCCATGATCCCGACGCACAACAGCACCGCGAGCATGGACTTCGCCCGGAACGCGGCCATCCGGGCCAACCAGGCGTCGGCGATCTTCTCGCTGGAGATGAGCAAGGTCGAGATCGTCATGCGCCTGCTCTCGGCGGAGGCCCGCGTCCCGCTGCACGTGCTGCGCAGCGGCCAGCTCTCCGACGACGACTGGACCAAGCTGGCCCGTTGCATGGGTGAGATCAGCGAGGCGCCGCTCTTCGTCGACGACACGCCGAGCATGAACCTGATGGAGATCCGGGCGAAGGCGCGTCGGCTCAAGCAGAAGCACGACCTGAAGCTGATCGTCGTCGACTATCTCCAGCTCATGACGTCGCCAAAGCGCACCGAGAGCCGGCAGCAGGAGGTCGCGGACCTGTCCCGTGGCCTCAAGCTGCTGGCCAAGGAGGTCGAGTGCCCGGTGATCGCGGTGAGTCAGCTGAACCGTGGCCCGGAGCAGCGGACGGACAAGCGGCCGCAACTGTCCGATTTGCGCGAATCTGGGTCAATTGAACAGGATGCTGACGTAGTAATCCTTTTGCACCGGGACGACTACTATGACAAGGAGTCACCGCGCGCAGGCGAAGCGGACTTCATCGTCGCTAAGCACCGGAACGGGCCGACCGACTCGATCACTGTGGCCGCGCAGCTCCACCTGTCCCGCTTCGTCGACATGGCGATCGTCTGAGCCGACGGGCCGAGCCCGGCAGGACCACCCCCACCAGCGCCCGGCCGCTCAGCCGATCAGCGGGAACCAGCCGGCGGCCTCGCCCAGCTCCCACCGGTCCCGGTCGGTCAGCGGCACCCGGCCGGTGGCCCTGAGCAGGAAGTCCCGGTCGTCCCAGCCTGCCGGCCGGACGGCGTCGTCGCTGAGCAGCCCGCAGAGGCTCGCCACCGCGACCCGGGCGGGCAGCGCGGCCGGCGGCGGGGCGTCGGGCAGGTCGACGATCAGGTCGAGGTGGTGCACGACCGCCTCGGTGGTGAGCGTGGCCAGCAGGTCCGGCACCCGCAGCACGTGGCCCTGCGTGGTGACGAAGCCGTCCGGGTCGGCCGCGGCGGCGGCGCGGACGGCGGCCGGCGCCGTGTCGGCCCAGACCCGGAACACCCCGCTCGGGCGCTCGAAGGCGGCGACCGAGCGCCGGACCCACCCGGCGTGCCGGTCACTGCTGTCACCGCTGTCGCCGTCGTCGCGGGCCGCCCGCCGGCCGGTGCCCGTCCCCGTGGCGTCGGGCGGGGCGGCGAAGCCCCGCCAGTAGGAGACGTCGTCGCGGTCGGCCGGCCCGTCGGCGGGGCTGGCGAGCGCGACCAGCGCCCGCTGCGCGTCGCAGAGCACGTGGAACAGCAGGTCGGCGACGCGCCAGCCCCGACACCGGGTGGGCCGTCGCAGGCCGGCGTCGTCGAGCGGGGCCACGACGTCGGTGAGCCCCGCGTACGCCTGGGCCAGCGCCTCGGGCTGCGAAACGGCTGTCATGGACGCAGCCTCGCACGCCGGACGCGCCCGGGCATGTCGGCGACGTGGGGTGGTCACCCGGACCGGGCCTGCCCCACGTCGCCGACCTGGCGACCGCCGAACGGATCAGTCAGTCGAAGAGCTCGCCGAGGAAACCGCCGTGGTGCTTCTTGCGGCGGTAGTGGCCGTGGTAGCCGTAGTGCGGTTGGGCGTGCCCGCCGTACGCGGGGGCGGGCGGCGGGTAGCCGTGCGTGGGCGGCGGGGGCGGGGGCACCGCGCCGTAGCCCGGCTGCTGCGGCTGGTGCGCGGGTGGCGGAGGCGGCGGGTAGGCGCCGGGCGCCTGGGCCGGCCGGGCCGGGTTCGGGGCGCCCGCCGACTGCTGCCGGTTCCAGTTCGCCTCGGCCTCGAACAGTTTCTCCAGTTCGCCGCGGTCGAGGAAGATCCCCCGACACTCGCCGCACTGGTCGATGACGACTCCGCTGCGCTCGTACTGGCGCATGTCTCCGTGACACTTGGGACAGGTGAGCTGCATTACCCGAAGGTACCCGGTGAAGTCACCCGATTGCCGCGAGCGCGTCGGTCACCTCGTCGTCGGACACCTCGTGGAAGTCGAAGTAGTAGGCGCCGACCGCGCCGAAGTCGGCGGGCCGCTCGGCGCAGACGACCTCGTCGGCCTCGGCGGCGAGCATCTCGTACGCCTGCTGCGAGCCGACGGGCACCGCGACGACCACCCGGCGGGCCCCGAGGCGCCGGGCCACCTGGACGGCGGCGCGGGCGGTGGCTCCGGTGGCGAGGCCGTCGTCGACGACGACGGCGGTCCGGCCGGTCAGGTCGAGCGGGGGCCGTCCGGCCCGGTAACGGTGTTCGCGGCGGTCCAGTTCCGCCTGCTCACGCCGCTGCACCTCGGCGACCTCCGCGGCGTCGAGCCGGGCGGCCACCGTCTCGTTGAGCACCCGCACGCCGTGCGGGCCGAGCGCGCCGAAGGCGACCTCGGGGGCCAGGGGCAGGCCGAGCTTGCGGACCACCAGCACGTCGAGGGGGACGCCGAGCCGCCCGGCGACGACCCGGGCCACGGGCACGCCGCCCCGGACGAGCGCGAGCACGGTGACGTCGGAGCGCCCGACGAGGCCGGCGAGCCGGTCGGCGAGGACCCGGCCGGCGTCTTCCCGGTCGCGGAAGGTCGTCGTCATGTCTCAGGTGTACGCCGTGCCGGTCGACCGCGCCGGCCGTCGGGGGCGAAGCCCCCCGGTCAGGGGGCGGCGGGGGCCGGTGCGGGGCGGGTCAGGGCGGGTGCCCAGGCCAGCAGGGCGACCGGGTAGAGCAGGTAGCCGAAGCGGGTGGTGGGCATCAGCAGGATCGCCGCGAGCAGCCCGTACCCGCAGATCAGGGCGGCGGCGGTGGCCGTGCGGGGCGGGCGGCGCAGGAGCCGGACGGCGATGGCGGCCCCGGCGGCGACGAGCAGCGCGGCGGCGACGACCCGGCCGCCGGGCAGGGTGGTGGCGATCAGGTGACCCGGGAACGGGGACTGCGCCGGGCTGGTGACCAGGCCGTGCCCGAGCGGGAAGCGCAGCAGGTTCTCGACCAGCGCGTCGCGGTCGACGAGCAGGGCGGGCAGCAGGGCGAGCGCCGGCAGGCCGAGCGCGCCGGCGGCGAGCCGCCCGGCGCGGCGGTGGGTGGCGGCCCAGGCGATCAGCACGAGGGCGACCGGCCAGGCGAAGAGCTTCAGCGCGCCCGCCGCGCCGACGGCGAGGCCGGCGCGGCCCGGCCGGCCGGTGGCGGCGAGGGCGAGGGCCAGCAGGCAGGCGGCGAGCACCGGCAGGTCGTCGCCGCCGGTGGCGAGGGTGAGGGCGCAGACCGGCAGCACGGTCGCCGCCTGGATCCCGCGCAGCACGGCCGCCGCCCGGTCGCCGCCGCCGGCCGGGTCCCCGGCGGCGGTCGGGGTGTCGGCGGCGGTCGGGGCTCCGGCGCGCAGGACGCGCACCGCGAGGGCGAGGAGCAGCGCGGTGGCGACCGCGAACCAGACGCGGGCGTCGGTCCACCAGCCGTCCGCGACGGCGCGCGGCAGCCCGAACAGGGCCATGCCCGGCTGGTACGGGGTGTAGCCGAGCAGCCGCTCGTCGGCGGGAAGCGCGGCGATCGCGTCGTGCCCGAGGTAGGGCGTGCCGGTCTCGGCGAGGCGGTTGCCGCTGTGCTCGACGACGACCACCTCCTCCTGCGCCCGGTCGGTGCGGCCGGCGGCCCGCTGCACGCTCTGCGCCAGCAGCGGCAGCAGCGTGGTGGTGGCCCAGGCCAGCCCGGTGACCGCCCAGCGGGCCGGCAGGCCGGCGAGCGGCGCGGCGGCGTCCCGGCGGCGGGCGGCGAGTTGGCCGGCGACGGCGAGCGCGGCGGCCAGGTAGCCGAACGCGGCGATGCTCCCCCAGGCGCGGTGCGGCGGCAGGGTGGAGGTGGCGGCGGTGACGGCCGCGAACGCGGCGGAGGCAGCGTAGAGGCCGAGGTCGAGGGCGAGGCCGCCGGCGGCCCGGTCGACCCTGCGCCAGCGTGCGGGGGCACGGGCGGCCCGGTCGGCGGCGGCGGTCACGCGGGCAAGTGTGGCAGACGCTCTCCCCGGCTGCGTCCGCCCTGCCGCCGCCCGGCGGGGAGCCGGACCACGGTGCCCGCGTCGTGCAGCGGCGGGGCGAGGGTGCCGGTGCGGCCGCCGAAGCCGCGGTGCAGGGTGGACAGGAGGGTGCCGGCCGGCACCGGCCGGCCGAAGAGGTGGCCCTGCCCGGCGGTGCAGCCCAGCTCCCAGAGGGCGCGGCGCTGCGGTTCGCTCTCCACCCCCTCGGCGACGACGGTGAGCCCGAGGCTGCGACCGAGGTCGAGGGTGGACCGGATGACGGCGGCGGCCTCGGCGGACCCCTCCATGGCCGACACGAAGCTGCGGTCGATCTTGAGCTCGTGGACGGGGATGCGGGAGAGCAGGGACAGCGATGAGTAGCCGGTGCCGAAGTCGTCGAGGGCCAGCCGGACGCCCTCGTCGCGCAGCCGGCTGAGCACCCGGTCGACCACGTCGAGCTGGCTGAGGGTCAGCGTCTCGGTCAGTTCCAGGACCAGCCGGTCCGGCGGCAGGTCGTGGGCGCGCAGCCGGGCCAGCACGGAGCTGGGGAAGCGGGCGTCGAGGAGGCTGCGCGGCGACACGTTGACCGCCACGGGCAGGTCGAAGCCGGCGTCGCGCCAGCCGTTGGCGGCGATGAGCGCCTGGTCGAGGATCGCCTCGGCGAACGCGGGGAGCAGGCCGGAGCGCTCGACGGCCTCCAGGAAGCGCAGCGGGTCGATCACGCCGTGCACCGGGTGGTGCCAGCGCGCCAGCGCCTCCGCGCTGGTCACCTCGCCGGTGCCGAGGTCGACGATGGGCTGGAAGTTGACGGTGAACTCCTGGTCGGCGACGGCCCGGGGCAGCTCACCGCCGAGGGTGAGCCGGCCGAGGTCGGCGGTGTCCCGGGTCGACGCGTAGGTGGCGATGCGCTGGCCGGCGCGCTTCGCCTGGTACATCGCGACGTCGGCGCGGCGCAGCAGCTCGGGCATGCCGCCGCTGGCCGGGGCGATGGCGATGCCGCCGCTGGCCTCCACGCTGATCCGCATGCCGTCGAGGTCGAGGGGCTCGTGCAGCGCGGCGAGCAGGGCCTCGGTGCGGTGTGCGGCCACCGCCGGGGCAGGCAGGCCGCGCAGGAGCACGGCGAACTCGTCGCCGCCGAGGCGGGCCACCAGGTCGCCGCCCTGGGCGGCGCCGCGCAGCCGGTCGGCGACCTGGAGGAGCACCTGGTCGCCGGCGGCGTGGCCGAGGGTGTCGTTGACCTCCTTGAAGTGGTTGAGGTCGATCAGCACGAGCGCGGTCACCCCGTCGGCGTGCCGGGCGTTGAGCTGCTCGCTGCCCTGGTCCAGCAGGTGCCGCCGGTTGGCCAGGCCGGTGAGGGTGTCGTGGGTCGCCGCGTACGCGTGCTCGTTGGCGACGCGGGCCAGCTCGGCGTACGCCTGGGCGTTGCGGACGGCGGTGCACAGCGCCGAGGTGAAGGTGCGCAGGGTGTACTGCTCGCGTTCGGAGAACCGGACGGGGCCCCGGAACCGCAGGCGGAGGGTGCCGACGTCGACGGTGCGGTCGTGCCCCTCAAGGCGGGCGGAGATCACCGAACCCTCGGTCGGGCCGCCGGGACCGGTCGGCCCGTCGTAGGTGAGGGTGCCGGCGGAGCCGCGGACCGTCCGGCCCGTCCCGCGCAGGGAGATCTCGACCTCGTCGGCGGAGAACAGCTCGGCGGCCTGGGTGACGGCGGTGGTGAGGACCTTGTCGAGGTCGACGACGTTGAGCGCGTCGGTGGTGCGGGCCAGCCGTTGCCACGCCTGCTGCTCGGTGCGGGTGCGGACCCGGTTGGAGTAGAGCAGGTGCAGGCTCAGCACCAGGGGCGGGACGGCGAGGAGCAGGCGGCTGTCGGCCCGGAGGATGAAGACGGTGCCGACGATCACCAGGAGCCGGGCGGCGGCGGTGGCGGCCCGCAGGCCCCAGTCCTCCCGGAACAGGTCGCGCAGCCGCTCGCCGGTCGCCATCGCGATGACCGGGAGGGTGACCAGCTCGTCGAGGACCACGGCCGCCAGGTAGGCGACGGAGAGCGGCAGGACGAGGTGGACGAGCAGGTCGTCGCCGGTGCGCCAGCCGGCGGCGTGCAGGACCGTCCCCGCGACGGCGGCGACGAGCGTGTTCTTGCCGATGCCGAACAGCGTCTTGAGCGTGGTCTTCCGGTCCAGCCAGGTGGTGATCGCGATGCCGAGGGCGGTGGCGAGGACCACCACGGGGGTGGGGGCGACGGCGAGGCCGATGAGGATGGCGGTCTCGGTCCAGGCGATGTCGTGGTTGGTGGCTCTGATCCGGACCCGGACCTTCACCGTGACGCCGATGGCGACCAGCGAGACGAGCGCCGCCCAGAGCGCCAGGTTACCGGGGTCGCCCCCCGCCAGGAGCTGGTTCGTGGAGACGACGAGGGCGGCGGACGCGCAAACGACGACGAGACCGACTAGCGACTGGAGTCGCCGATCGGTCTCGGTCCGTCGATTCGTCGGAGCGGCCACCCATCGTCCTCGCGTTGTCACCGATGGCTATGCGTTCCTCAGGGTACTGGCCTTTATCCGCTCCGAGAAGTGCCCTCAACTCCACTCGTGCGACTTCATCACAGCCCCCACCCTTTCTGCCGTTCCTGTCCGACGAACGAAAGCTTAAGGCGGTGGACGTCCAATTCTGTACTGATAAATGTCGGTATGCGCAATATAAGCCAACCTGGGGATGATTTGTCACTTTGTGTTTACGGCACCTGTGCGGAGCGCTCTACAGGTAATTGCGTCGCGCTTGTCAGTTCCGTGTCGCGCGGCCACGTGGTCGGCAAAGAGTACGGCTCGTCCCCGTACCCAGTCTGGTGAGGTCCGCCCCCCGGTTCATCCCCGCTTCGGGTTTTTCTCTCCTGGTAGGTCCCGAATCGGCGGGGTGCGCGGCCACGCCGTGACGCGCCGGGACGGACCGACTCCCGACAGCCGCCCGGATTGACCCGGGCGGGGAAACGCCGCCCCGCCGACGCAATTCCTTTGGCCCCGGGTGCCCGTCCACCCCGGTGCCCGTCCATATGGTGCCGCACCGCGCGCCCGCCGAAGGTGGGACCGGGGCCGGGCGTACCGGAGGATAGGCTCGCGACCGTGACGGATCCCGCCCAGCTCACCCACGTCGACGCGGCGGGCGCGGCCCGCATGGTCGACGTCTCCGCCAAGGCGGTCGCCGGCCGGCTCGCCGTGGCCGCCGGCCGGCTGCGGACCACCGCCGAGGTGGTCGACCTGCTGCGCCGCGACGGGCTGCCCAAGGGCGACGCGCTCGCGGTCGGCCGGCTCGCCGGCATCATGGGGGCCAAGCGGACCCCGGACCTGATCCCGCTCTGCCACCCGATCGCGCTGCACGGCGTGACCGTCGACCTCGCGCTCACCGACGACACCGTCGAGATCACCGCCACCGCGCGGACCGCCGACCGCACGGGCGTGGAGATGGAGGCGCTGACCGCCGTCGCGGTCGCCGGCCTCGCCCTGGTCGACATGGTCAAGGCGGTCGACCCGGCGGCGTCGGTCGACGCGGTGCGGGTGCTCCGCAAGGAGGGCGGCAAGACCGGCCTGTGGCAGCGGCCGGCGGACCGGCCGTGATCCGCGCCCGGGTGGTGGTCGCCTCCAACCGCGCGTCGGCCGGGGTCTACGCCGACACCAGCGGCCCGCTGCTCGTCGCCGGCCTGCGCGAGCTGGGCTGCCAGGTCGACGACCCGGTGGTGGTGCCCGACGGCGAACCGGTCGGCGCGGCGCTGCGGGCGGCCCGGGCCGACGGGGTCGACGTGGTGCTGACCAGCGGCGGCACCGGGATCAACCCGACCGACCGCACCCCCGACGTGACCCGTGCGCTGCTCGACCACGAGATCCCCGGCATCGCCGAGGCGATCCGGGCGCACAGCCGGGACCGGGTGCCGACGGCGGCGCTGTCCCGGGGCGTCGCGGGGGTCGTCGGCCGGATGCTGGTCGTCAACCTGCCGGGCTCCACCGGCGGCGCCCGCGACGGGCTCGCCGTCCTCGGCCCGATCCTCGCCCACGCCGTCGACCAGCTCCGCGGCGGCGACCACTGAGCGACCGGCACCCGGGACGGCGCGGCCACTGGCCGGGTGGGTTCCGCCGGCCGACGATAGGCTCGGCCGGTGAGCACGGAAACCGCGTCCGCCGCGGAGCAGGTCGCCGTACCGCCGCCGGCCGGCTGGGAGGAGGCCCGCTCCCGGGTGTACGCCGTCGGCCTCGCCGCCGCGCTGCCCGCCGTCGGCCGGCCGCTCGCCGAGACCGACGGGCACACCCTCGCCGAACCGCTGACCACCCGCACCGACCTGCCCGCCTTCCCCACCTCCAGCGTGGACGGCTGGGCGGTGCGCGGGGAGGGGCCGTGGCGGGTCGTCGGCCGGGTGCTGGCCGGTGGCAGCCCGGCCCCGCTGACCGACGACGGCACCACCGTCGAGATCGCCACCGGCGCGATGGTGCCCGATGGGGTCACCGCGATCCTGCGGGTCGAGGAGTCCACCCGCACCGCCGACGGCCGGGTCGCCGGCACCCCCCGGCCGGCCCCGGAGTGGCGCGAGCCCGGCGAGGAGGCCCGCGCCGGTGAGGAGCTGCTCCCGGCGGGCACCCCGGTCGACCCGGCGGTGATCGGCCTCGCCGCGTCCTGCGGCCACGACACGCTGCGGGTGCGCCGGCCGCCCCGCGCCGCGCTGCTGGTCTTCGGCGACGAGCTGCTGACGTCGGGGCCGCCGGCCGCCGGCCGGGTGCGTGACGCCCTCGGGCCGGCCGTGCCGGCGTGGCTGCGCCGGTACGGCTGCCAGGTGCGCCCGGCCGACGTCGTCGGCCCGGTGGCCGACACCCTGCCGGCGCACGTGGCGGCCCTGCGCGCGGCGCTGGCCACCGCCGACCTGGTCTGCACCACCGGCGGCACGATGCACGGCCCGGTCGACCACCTGCACCCCACCCTGGAGGCGCTCGGCGCGGACTACGTGGTCAACACGGTCGCCGTCCGCCCCGGGTTCCCGATGCTGCTGGCCCGGCTGGTCGACCCGGACGGCCGGGTCCGCTTCGTCGCCGGCCTGCCCGGCAACCCGCAGTCCGCGATCGTCGCGCTCGTCTCGCTGGTCGCGCCGCTGCTGGCGGGCCTACAGGGCCGGCCGATGCCGGTGCTGCCGCACGCCACGCTGGCCGACGCGGTGCCGGGGCGGGGCGACCACACCCACCTGGCCCTGGTCCGGCTGGACCGCGTCGCCGGCACCGCCCACCCGGTCCGGCACGTCGGGTCGGCGATGCTGCGCGGGCTGGCCGGCGCGGACGGCTTCGCGGTCATCCGCCCGGGCACGACCGGCGAGCCGGGCGCGCGGGTGCCGGTCGTGCCGCTGCCCCTGCTGCCCGGGGAGCGGTCGTGTCCGTGAGGAGGGGCATCCGGTGACGATCGAGGAGTCGACCGTCTTCGGCTCGGTCACCACCGAGCCGCTGGACCTGGCCGCGCACGAGGCGGCGGTCGCCGACCGGCGGGCCGGGGCGGTGGTGTCGTTCCAGGGCGTGGTCCGCGACCACGACCACGGCCGCGCGGTGCTCAGCCTGGAGTACGAGGGGCACCCGAGCGCCGCCGCCGTGCTCCGGGAGGTCGCCGCCGAGGTCGCCGCCGACCCCGACGTCTACGCGGTCGCCGTGTCGCACCGCGTCGGCCCGCTCGTCATCGGCGACGCCGCCCTGGTGGCGGCGGTGAGCACCGCGCACCGGGCCGCCGCGTTCGCCGCCTGCGCCCGGCTCGTCGACGAGGTGAAGGCGCGGCTGCCGATCTGGAAGCGGCAGGTGTTCGCCGACGGCACCGAGGAGTGGGTCAACTGCCCCTGACGGCGCTGGCGGCGCGGCCGAACCGGTCGGCGTAGAAGGCGGGCTCGGCGCCCGGCCGCCACGGCAGCGCGGCGACCAGGACGATCAGCGCCACGGCCAGCGAGTTTTCCATCAGCGCGCCGAACAGGCCGTCCTGGTAGTGCGACACCTCGGGGAGCTGGTGCTCGTACGGCCAGATGGGCGAGATCAGGAACAGCAGGTAGAGCCCCACCGCCGCCGCGCCGTGCCGCAGGCCGGTAAGCGTCGGATACCAGATCGGCGGGCGCAGCCCGTTGACCCCGGGGAGCCCGCCGTAGGACGACGCCGGGCCGGTCCGCTGCGCCACGCCCCGGCTCGCCTCGCGGCGGCGCAGCGCGGCGTCGGCCAGCACGACGATCGCCGGGATGACCCAGACCAGGTGGTGCGACCAGGAGATCGGGCTGACCACGTTCGCGGTGAGGCCGACCAGGGTGAACGCGGTCAGCTCGTCGCCGTCGGCGCGCGCGCTGACGGCCCGGGACAGCCCGAGCGCGAGCACCAGCACCGAGAACGACAGCCAGAGCAGCCCGGGGGTCTCGATCGAGTCGTAGAGGCGGGCCAGCAGGCCGGCGAGGGACTGGTTGGGGGTCATGTCGGCCGCGCCGACCCGCTCGGTCTGCCAGAGCACGCCGCCGAAGTAGGCCCGCGACTCGGTGCCGACCAGCGCGAAGCCGGCGAGGGTCACCCCGATCGTGGTGCCGACCGCCGTGGCCGCCGCACGCCACTGCCGGGTGATCACGAGGTACACGACGAAGAGCGCCGGGGTCAGCTTGACGGCGGTGGCCAGGCCGATGCCGACCCCGGCCCACGCCCCGCTGAACACGAACCGCCGCAGCGGCCCGGCCGCGTCGTCGAACCGGGTGCCCCGCCGGGCCCGCCAGCGCAGCCCGATCAGGTCGGCCATGATCAGGGCGAACAGCAGCAGGTTGACCTGCCCGTAGCCGAGGGTCTCGCGCCCCGGTTCGAGGGCGATCGCCATCGGCGTCGCGATGCCCACCGTGTACCACAACGGCCAGCCCAGCCGGTCGACGACCGGCCGCAGCAGGCCGGCCAGGACGAGGGCCAGCGCGCCGATGCTGGCCAGCGCGTTCAGCCAGCCGGCGACGTCGACGGGCACCAGCGCCATGGGGAGCATCACCAGCGCCCCGAACGGGGGGTAGGTGAAGCCGAGCGTGGTGGAGGGGGCGATGAACTCGTACAGCTCGTTGCCGTTCGCCCACCACACCACCGCGCCGTGGTAGATCTTCATGTCGAAGAAGTTGTAGGGCCGCCCGAAGGCGCCGATCGCGAGCCACGCCGCGTACGCGACGGTGGCGATCACACCGGCGCGCACCGCCGTCCTGCGGTCGACCCCACGGGTCGCGCGACGGACCGGGGCGAGGCGGTCCATCCGTCGTCCGACGGTCGCCGGCACGTCGTGGCCACCCCCATACCAAGGTCGTCCTGCCCGTCCAGGTCCAGCACGGAGCCTAGAACGGCGCCTCACGTTGATGCCTCCCGCGTTATGCGACCGTGTCCGATCCCACACTGGTTTTTTACATTTCCACCGCGTTAACGCCTACCGGGCGGTTCAGGTAATTCGTGGCGTTGGTGGGGGCGGGCCGCCGCCAGGAGGGGTCGCGCCGCAGGTCAGCCGGGCAGTCGACGGGCCGTGGCCGCCGAGCGTACGGCGATCCGGGCCTCGCGGCGGGCCGTCCGGACGGCCCGGGCCACCGACCGTCGCGAGTGGCCGATCCGGTGACCGGCCCGCCACCGCAGGCCGGGCCTGCCCTCGGTGTCGGCGGCGGCCAGCAGCAGCCCGCCGAAGAGCCCGAGGTTCTTCAGGAAGTGGACCTGGTTCTGCATGCGCTCGGCCGGGTCGGCGTTGTTCCAGAAGGGATGACCGGCGGCGGTGGTCGGGATCAGCGTGGCGGCGAGCAGCAGCGCGGCCGGGCGGGTGAGCTTCCCGGTGGCCAGCATCAGCCCGCCGACGAGCTGGGTGGCTGCGTTGGCGCGGACCAACGTCTCGGTGTCGGTGGGAATGCGGGGGGAGACCTGCTGGAGCAGCGGGGTCACCCGGTCGGTGACCGGCTTCGCCGCCGACACCAGCCGCCCCGGGTGCTGAAGGTTGCGGGCGCCGCTGACCACGAAGATGCCGCTCAACATGACGCGGGCGAGGGAACGCACGGGTGTCATGGGTCAGTCATACCCCGTCGCGGGCGTCGCCACCCCTGCAACGGCCCGATCCGATCGGCGACCGTGGACGTCGCGGCCCCGGCTGCGGCTGCGGGCCGGCGCGGCGGGCAGCACCCGTCGCGCGCCCGACGCGGCCCAGGCGCGCGACGCGGGAACGCCACGCCGATCGGGGCGACCGTCGGTGGTGGACCCGGCCCGGCGGGTAACCTCGCCCGGGTGACGACTCTGCGGCTGCGTCCCGAGGGCCCGGCGGACACCGGCCCCGTCCGGCGGGTGCTGACCGCCGCGTTCGCCCGTCCGGACGTGTCGACCCCGCCCGAGGTGGGGCTGGTCGAGGACCTGCGCGGCACCGACGCCTGGATTCCCGAGCTGGCCATGGTCGCCGAGTACGGCGGCGAGGTGGTCGGCTGCGCCCTGCTCACCCGGGTCCACGTCCGCGGCGACGGCGGGAGCGCCCCGGCGCTGGCCCTCGGCCCGGTGGCGGTCGCCCCGCACCGGCAGCGGGTCGGGCACGGCACGGCCGTGGTGCAGGCCGCCCTGGACGCCGCCACCGAGCTCGGCGAGCGACTCGTGGTGGTGCTCGGCGACCCGGCCTACTACCGGCGGTTCGGCTTCACCCGCGCCGACCGGATGGGGCTGAGCAGCCCGTGGTCCGGCCTGGGCGAGCCGTGGCAGGCGCTGGTCCTGCCCCCCAGCACCAGCGGGGACGGCCCCGCGCCCCGGGGCGAGGTGCTGTTCCCGCCACCCTGGTCGAAGGTCTGACCACCCGCGCTCCGGCCGCCCGCGCTTTGACCACCCGGCGCTCCGACCACCCGGCGCGCGCTCAGGCCGGCTGGGTGCGCAGGTAGCGGCCGAAGTGCGGGACGGTGAACGCGACCGTGCCGCGCTCCCCGGAGTAGATCAGCCCCTTCTTGATCAACGCGTCCCGCGCCGGGGAGAGGCTCGCCGGCTTGCGCCCGAGCGCCCGGGCGATCTCCGCGGTCGGCACGGCGGCGTCCATGTCGTCCCGACCGCCAGCGTCCCCCTCCACCAGCGACAGGGTGGCCATCGCGCGCATGTACTCGCGCTCGGCCGGCGTGGCCCGCTCGAACCGGGAGCCGAAGAAGCCCACCGCCAGCTCGGCCTCCGCCTCGGGGGCGGCCACCCGGACGTCCGCGTCGGTGATCGGGGACCGTGGCGCGTGGTCCCAGGTGGCCTTGCCGTACGCCTGGACGAAGTACGGGTAGCCGCCCGACTTCTCGTAGAGCAGGTCGAGGGCCTTTGGCTCGTACGCGACCTCCTCGCGCTCGGCCGGCGCGCAGAGCGCCTGGTCGGCGGCGATCCGGTCGAGCCGGTCGATGCGCTGGTAGCGGAACAGCCGCTCCGAGTACGACTTGGCGGCGCTGAGCACGGCCGGCAGGTGCGGCAGGCCCGCGCCCACCACGATCAGCGGCGCGCCGAGCTGCGACAGCTCGTGGCAGGCGGCGCAGAGCGCCGAGACGTCCTCGGGGCCGAGGTCCTGCATCTCGTCGATGAAGACGGCGATGCCGGTGCCGACGTCGGCGGCCACCGCCGCGGCGTCGCTGAGCAGCTCCACCAGGTCGATCTCGATGTCGCCGGAGTCGGCCCGGCCGGTCGCGGCCGGCACGTCGATGCCCGGCTGCCAGCGGTCGCGCAGCTTCGGGGCCGCGCCCGCCCGACCCGTCGGCGCGGACCGCTGGGCGAACGCCTTCAGCACCCCGAGGAACGCGTCGATCCGGTCCGGGGCCCGGTGCCGGGGGGCCAGCTCGCGCACCGCCATGTGCAGCGCGGCGGCGACCGGGCGGCGCAGCGACTGGTCGGGTCGCGCCTCGATCTTGCCGGTGCCCCAGAGCCGGGTGATCGCCTGCGAGCGCAGGGTGTTGAGCAGGACGGTCTTCCCCACGCCACGCAGGCCGGTGAGCATCAGGCTGCGCTCGGGGCGGCCCCGGGCGATGCGCTCCAGGACGACGTCGAAGACGTCCAGCTCCCGCCCCCGCCCCGCGAGCTCGGGCGGGCGCTGGCCGGCGCCCGGCGCGTACGGGTTGCGGACCGGATCCACGAATCGCACAGTATCGGGCCGTCTAGCTGCGAGGCTAGACATCCGTAGAGGACCCTACCGGCGTGTCGCCGGCCGTCGAGGCAAAACTAGGGCTGTCTAGCGTCCACGCTAGACAGCCCTAGTTTCGGGTAGCGGACGCGCTCCCTCAGCCCGTGCGTCGCTTCAGGCAGAGCACGTAGTCGAGGGCATTGATCGGGTTGTCGCTGACGAAGTTGGCGGTCGCGTCCGGCGACGCCGTCTTGCACCGGTCGCCGTTCGTGGTGCCCGGGATGCGCAGCAGGACCTCGTACGTGTCCGGTCCGCACGGGACCTTCCGCAGGTCGGCGTTGGCGTCCGTGCCGTCGTTGACCACGCAGTCGCCCCTGGCGAAGTCCCCGTCGTCGTCCTCGGTGGGGCTCGGCTCGGCCGTGGTCGGGGCGGCCGTCGGCACGTCGCTCGACTCGCCCGTCGGCACCGCCGACGCGGTCACCGTCGGCGCGGCGGAGCCGTCGTCGTCGGCCGCCTGCCAGATCCCCCACCCGGCCAGGCCGAGACAGGGGCAGAGCAGCAGCACGACCACCAGGGCGATGATCAGGCCGATCCGGCGGCCCCGGCCCGGCGTGGGCGCGGCGACGGGCGGTGGCCCGTACCCCGGGGGTGGCGGCGGGCCCCACGGCGCGGCCGGGCCCGGCTGGCCGGCGGGCGGGAAGGGCCCGGGGGGTGGGTACCCGCCCGGCTGGCCGGCGGGCGGGAAGGGGCCGGGCGGCGGGTACCCGCCCGACTGGCCGGCCCCGGGCCCCGGCGGCGGGTAGCCCGGCTGCTCGGTGGGGTGGCCCGGCTGGCCCGGCGGATAGCCGGGCGGGCCCGGCGGATACGCGGCCTGGCCCGGCGGATACCCCGGCTGGTCACCGCCGGGTGGCGGGCCCCACTGCGGCAGGGTCGGGTCGACCGGCGGGCCGGCGGGCGGCCTGGCGTACGGGTCGTCGGGCGCGCCGGAGCCGGGCGGTCCGAAGGATGACATCTCTCCCCCAGGGGTGTGGCGGACGGAGGGCGCGGCACCGGACGAGCGGCGTCAGCGCAGCTTCGGCGCGGGTCAGCGGAGCTTCAGGCAGAGCACGAAGTCCAGGGTGTCCAACTGGCTGTCGAAGAAGTACCAGTTGGTGTAGCCGGCCACCTTGGCGCACTTCGCCTCGGCGTCCTTCTCCCCGCTGGTCTGCCCGTCGAACCGGCGCAACACCTCGTACGTCTTCGGGCCGCACGGGCTGATCAGCAGCTTGGGTTTGCCGCCCGACGGCCCCTCGTTGCGCACGCACTGGCCCACCTTGACGAACCGGGGATCCGCCGACGACTCGGGCGCCGGGGCGGTGGGCGCGCTCGTGGACGCCGCCGGGGTGTCCTCCGGCGTCGGACCGGCGCTGGGCGCGGCGGGACCCGCAGCGGGCGGCGGATCGTCCTGCCGCAGCAGATACCACACGGCCGCGCCGCCGACGAGCGCGAACACGACCAGGGTGGCCAGCACGGCGATCAGCGGACCCCGACCGCGCTTACGGCCCGCCTCGCCGGGGTAGGGCGGCAGCGGCTCGCCCGGATATGGCGGGCCCGGCTCGCCCGGGTAGGTCGGCACTCCGCCCGACCTCGGGTAGGGCGCGGGGGCCTGCCGGTCGTCCACGTACCGGTCCCCGGGGTGCGCCGGGCCCGCCCCCACCGGCCGGTAGACGTCGGTGTGCCCCGGGTCGTGCGGCCCCGGCCCGCCCCACGGGCCGGGCTGCGGCTCGCGGGGGCCGCCGGCCGCGAACCGGCCGGGGTCGCCCGGCCACGGCGCCCGGTCGGCCGGCGGGGGCCCGGGCTGCGGGGAACCGTACCGCCCGGCGGGACCCGGCTCGGGCGGATACCCGGCGTACGTCGGATCGGGACCCGGCTCCGGCCGGTAACCCGGATGCTGGCCCGGCTCGGGCGGGCGGCCGCGCTGCGGGCCCGGCTCGGGCCGGTAGCCGGACTGCGGACCCCCCTGGGGCGGAAAGCCGGACCGCGGGCCGGGCTCGGGCGCATAGCCCGGGCCGGGCGAGGGCGGATAGCCGGGGTGCGGGCCCGGCTCGGGCGGATAGCCCGGCTCGGGCCGGTAGCCGCCCTGCGGGTGCGGGGCCGGGTGCGGGGCGGGCCGGTAGCCGCCCTGCTGGGCCGGGCCGGGCCGGTGGCCGCCCTGCGCCGGGAACCCCGGCTCCGGCGCGCCCGGCCGGCGCGGCGGCGCGTCCGGGTCCGCCCAGGCGTCGTCCCCCCAGGAGTCCTCCGCCCACGGCTCGGCCGGCGTGCCGTACCCGTCGTCGGGTCGTCGCCCGGGTCTCGCCCCGGCGGGACCCTCACCCGGTGGTCCGTAGTTCGACATGCACACCCTCCTACCCCGAGCGGTGAGGCCGGCCACCAACCAGGGACGCCGACGCCGTGGTCACCGTAGCGTGGCGAACCGATGACATCACCACCCCGGCGGGTTACGCCACCCCTACCGAACGTGCCGGATCCGACCGGCGCGGCCGCCGCGCCGGCGGCCCGACCGGCGCTGATCTGGGCGGCACTGGCCGTCGTCTTCGTCCTCTGGGGCTCCACCTACCTGGCCATCCGGGTCGCGGTGGAGTCGCTGCCGGCCCTCACGTCGGCCGGCCTCCGGTTCGGCGCGGCCGCCGTCGTGCTCGCCCTCGTCCTCCGGGTACGCCGGGGCGCCGGCGCCCTGCGCGTCGACCGGCGGCAGCTCGGCTCCGCCGCGCTCGTCGGCGTGCTCCTGCTGGCCGGCGGCAACGGACTGGTGGTGCTCGCCGAGTCGGGGCCGCCCGGGACGGCGGTGCCCTCCGGCATCGCGGCGCTGCTCGTCGCCACGGTCCCGCTGCTGGTCGTCGTGCTCCGTACGCTCGGCGGCGACCGGCCCCGGGTGTGGACCTTCGCCGGGGTGACGCTGGGCTTCCTCGGCCTGGTCCTGCTCGTGCTGCCGACCGGCGGATCGGCAGCGGCACCGCTGGCCGGCGCGCTGACCGTGGTCGCTGCGGCCACCTGCTGGTCGGTCGGCTCCTTCCTGGCCGGGCGGCTACGGATGCCCACGGACCCGTTCGTCGCCACCGTCTACGAGATGGTCGCCGGTGCCGTGGCGCTGACCGTGCTCGCCGCCGCCCGGGGCGAACTGCGGGACCTCGACCCCGGGCAGGTCACCGGACGGTCCTGGCTGGCCCTCGCGTACCTGATGGTCGCCGGCTCGCTGGTCGCCTTCACCGCGTACGTCTGGCTGCTGCACCACGCGCCGATCTCGCTGGTGTCCACCTACGCGTACGTGAATCCGGTGGTCGCGGTCGCGCTCGGCGCGCTGCTGGCCGCGGAGCCGGTCACCGCGCAGGTGCTGCTCGGCGGCGCGGTGATCGTCGCCGGGGTCGCGCTCGTGGTCAGCATGGAACGCCCCGGACGGCGTACCGGGGCGGCGGCCCGACCGGCCCGGCGGTAGCGTCCGGCCGGTGCCCACCACCGGCGTGCTCGCTCTCGCCCTGACCGGCAGGCCGACCGTCGGAGTCCTCGCTCTCGCCCTGACCGGAGCGGTGCTCGGGGCGTTCGTGCCGTGGCTGGCGGGGCGCTGGGCCGGCGTACCCCGGCTCGATCCTGCCCGGGTCGGTGCCGGTCGACCCAGTGCCGGTCGATCCAGTGCCGGTCGATCCGGCGCGGGCCGGCGCGGCGCGGGCCGGCGCGGCGCGGCCCGGGGGAGGGCGGTGGCCTGGGCGGCGATGGCCGCCGTGGTCTTCGCCGGGCTCGGTGCCGCGCCCAGCGTCGGCCCGGCGCTGCCGGCGTTCCTCGCGGTGGCGGCGGTCGGCCTGCTGCTCGCGGCGGTCGACCTGGCCTGCCTGCGGCTGCCGGACCCCCTGGTCGGCCTGGCGGCGCTCGGCGCGGCGGCCGGGCTGGTCGCGGCGGCGGCGGCCGACGGCCGACCGGGCCGGCTGCTCGCGTCGCTGACCGGGGCGGGGCTGTCGTTTCTCGGGTACGCGCTGCTCGCCCTCCTGCCCGGCTCGCGGCTCGGCTTCGGCGACGTGAAGCTGGCCGCCGTGCTGGGGCTGCCGCTCGGCTGGCTGGGCTGGCCGGCGCTGCTGACCGGGCTGGCCCTGCCGCACGTGCTGCACGGGCTGGCCGTGCTCGGCCTGCTGGCCGCCCGCCGGATACGCCGGGACACGCTGCTGCCGCTCGGGCCAGCCCTGCTCACCGGTGCCTGGCTGGCGACCCTCACCGCCTGAGCCGCCCGCCACCGCCCGCCCCGTGCTGGCGGCACCTGCGCGCCGTGCCCGCGCTCACCGTGCCCGCGCCGCCGCCCCCACCGTGCCCGCCGCGAGAAGGGGACCCTTCTCTACCTCAGGCGTTAATAGGGGGCCCTTCCTTTCACAGCAGGCGGAGCTGGCGGTCCTTCGGGCGGCGGGGCTCCGCCTCGCCGAGGCGCTCGAACAGCCCCGGGTCGATCACGTCGAGGAACGGCGTCGGCCGGCAGTCCCGCTCCGCTCCGTGCCGGGCGCGCCGGGCCGCGTGGCTGACGTAGAGCCGGTCCTGGGCCCGGGTGAGGCCGACGAAGAACAGCCGCCGCTCCTCGGCGATCGCGTCCTCGTCGGGCGTCGAGCCGGGCCAGCGCAGCGGGAGCAGCCCGTCCTCGCAGCCGACGAGGAACACGACGGGGAACTCCAACCCCTTCGCGGCATGCAGGGTGAGCAGGGTGACCGCCTCGGCGCGCGGGTCGAGGGCGTCGACCTCCGCGCCGGTGGCGAGCTGGGACAGGAACAGCTCCAGGTCGTCGCCGCAGCGGCGGGCCAGCGGGGTGAGCAGGTCGACGGCGGCGCGGACCTCCTCGGGGCGTACCACGCCGGAGCCGTCGAGGGTGGGCGCGGCGAACCGGTCGGCGACCACCTGCGCAGCGAGCCGCACCCGGGCGGGCAGGCCGCCGGAGCCGTCGGCGTGCCGCAGCTCGCGGGCGATCGCGGCCACCCCGGGCCGGTCGCGCAGCCGGTCGTGCGAGCGCTTCTGCACGGGCACGTTGGCGCGGGCCAGGGCGTCCACGATGGGGGCGGCCTGCGCGTCGGTGCGGTACAGCACGGCGATGTCGGAGAAGGACAGCGAGGTGGACCGGCCGTCGATGCGCCCCGAGTCCAGCGACCGGTGGGACAGGCCGCCGACGAGGTCGTCGACGGTGCGTACGACGAAGTCGGCCTCGTCGGCGACGGACGCGGCGGCGTACCGGCCGACCAGCGGGGCCTCCGGGTCGAGCCGGGCCGGGTCGAGCCGGCGGCCCCGGACCAGCGACGACGGCGCGATGGCCTGGACGGCGGCGGCGAGGATCGGCGCGGAGGAGCGGTAGTTGCGGTTGAGCCGCACCAGGCGGGCGTCGGTGAAGTCCTGCGAGAAGCGCAGGAAGTAGCCGACGTCCGCACCCCGGAACGAGTAGATCGCCTGGTCCGGGTCGCCGATCGCGCACAGGTTGCCGTCGGCGGGGCTGAGCAGCCGCAGCAGCTCGTACTGGACGGCGTCGACGTCCTGGTACTCGTCCACGAAGATCCACTGCCAGCGGTCCCGGTAGCGCTGCACCAGCTTCCGGTCGGCGCGCAGCAGCTCCACCGGCAGGGTGAGCAGGTCGTCCAGGTCGACCAGGTCCCGCTTGCGCAGCAACGCGGTGTACGCCGCCTGGTCCTCCCCCGCCTCGGCCTTCGCCGCCGCCCGGTCGGCGTCGTCGGCGATGCGGAAGTCGGCCGGCAGCCCGGCCGCGCCCGCGTTCTCCCGCAGGACGGTCAGGCCCAGCGAGTGGAACGTGCCGACGGTGATGTCCTCGGCGACGGGCCCGAGCAGCCCGTCGAGGCGGTGCCGCAGCTCCTCGGCGGCCCGCCGGGTGAAGGTGATCGCGAGGCAGCGCTCCGGGAACACGTTCAGCTCGGCGCACAGGTAGGCGATCCGGTGGGTCAGCGTGCGGGTCTTCCCGGTGCCCGGGCCGGCGACGATCAGCAGCGGCCCGCCCGGCGCGGACGCGGCCACCCGCTGCATCGCGTCCAGCCGGTCCAGCAGCCCCGTGCCGACCTCCTCCATCCCGGCGAGCATCGGCTCGAACGGCTCGTGCGGGGAGGGCTGCGGCGGGATCGGCGGCGGCGGGGCCGGCGGCGCGGGCTTCCGCTTCGGCTCGGCCTTCGCGGCGGCCGGGCGCTTCGCCTTCGCCGCCGGCTCCGCGGCCGGTCGCTGCGCCGGCACGGGTACGTCGAACAGCGTCTCCGCCTGCGCCCCCGCCCCCTTCCCGCCCAGCTCCGCCGGGTCGAAGAGGGTGATCACCCCGTATTCGCCGTCGTAGCCGGGCACCCGGCGCACGTCGCCCCGGCGCAGCCGGCCGATGCCCTCGGCGAGCAGCTCCCCGCCGACCCGGCCGATCTCGTCGAGCGGGGCGCGGGTCAGGATCTCCAGCTCCGGGCCGAGCGCGGCCACCAGGTCGTTGAGCTTCCCCTCGACCTTCTTGGACTTCGGGCCCACCCGGTTCAGCTCGCCGAGGATCTCGGCCAGCGGCACCAGGTGGGTGACGTCCCGGGCGTGGGCCGGCCGGTGCCCCTCGGGCCGGTCGGCCAGCTCCTCGACGCGGCTGAGCACGCCGACGGTGAGCGGCTTGCCGCACTCGGGGCAGCGCCCGCCCGCCGCCCGGGTCCGCTCCGGCGACCAGTTGACGCCGCACAGCCGGTGCCCGTCGGCGTGGTACTTGCCCTCCTCGGGGAAGAACTCGATGGTGCCGGCGAGCCCGTCGCCGGTGCGCAGCGCCTCGCGGATCGCGAAGTAGTCGCGGCCCGTGGCGAAGACCGTCGCCTCGCGGGCCAGGGCGGGCGGCGAGTGGGCGTCCGAGTTGGACACGAGCTGGTAGCGGTCGAGGCTGCCGACCCGCCAGTTCATCTCCGGGTCCGACGACAGCCCGGTCTCCACCGCGAAGACGTGCCCGGCCAGATCGGCGTAGCAGTCGGCGATCGCGTCGAACCCGGACTTCGAGCCCAGCGCCGAGAACCACGGCGTCCAGATGTGCGCCGGCACGAGGTAGCCGTCCGGGCTGGCCTCCAGGGTGATCTCCAGCAGGTCCCGGGAGTCGAGGCCGAGGATGGGCCGCCCGTCGGAGGCGATGTTGCCGATCCGCCCGAGGGTGGTGTTGAACCGCTCCACCGCGTCGAGGTCGGGCAGGTAGACCAGGTGGTGCACCTTGCGGGTACGGTCGTCCCGCTTGTAGATCGTGGAGATCTCCACGCTGAGCATGAACCGGACCGGGTCCGCCTCCGCCTCGCTGGCCAGCCGGGGCGGCAGCCGGCGGGCGACGTCCCGCTCCGTCTCGGGGGAGAGCCGGTACAGGCCCGGCTCGGCCGGGTGCAGCGTCTCCCGCAGGTGGTCGTACCAGGCGGGGTGGGTGAAGTCACCGGTGCCGAGCACCCCGACGCCCTTGCGCCGGGCCCACCAGGCGAGGTTCGGGGTGGTCAGGTCGCGGCTGCACGCGCGCGAGTACTTCGAGTGGATGTGCAGGTCCGCGACGAACGGCGAGGGGCCGGCCGGGGGTACGGCGCTGAACGGGAGCACGCCGCATCCTGTCACGCCCGCCCCGACGCCCGCCCGCCGCCACGCGTACGCGTGACCTGAGCAATCCTTGTCTGGACACCGGGGCGAGGGCGCGGTACGCCGATCAGGGCGCGCGCAGCTCCACAAGGGTGACCTGGGGGTTCGCCCCCACCCGCACCGGCGGGCCCCAGAAGCCGGCGCCGTTGGTGACGTACACCTTCGTGCCGTCGACCTCGCCGAGACCGGACACGACCGGCTGCTGGAGCCGGACGGCCAGGTTGAACGGCACCATCTGGCCGCCGTGGGTGTGGCCGGACAGTTGCAGGTCCACGCCGAACTTCGCGGCCTCGACGGCGGCCACCGGCTGGTGGGCCAGCAGCACCACCGGGCGGACCGGGTCCCGGTCGCCGAGCGCGGCGGCGAAGTCGGCGGGACCGGCCAGCCCGGTCCCGGCGGCGGTGACGTCGTTCACCCCGGCCAGGTCGAGCACCCCCGCCGGGGTGCGGATCTCCTGGCGGACGTTCTGGAGCACCCGCAGGCCGAGCCGGTCCACCTCCCGCACCCACTCCTCCACGCCGGAGTAGTACTCGTGGTTGCCGGTGACGAAGAAGCTGCCGTAGCGGGAGCGCAGGTCGCCCAGCGGGGCCGCCGCCTCGCCCAGCTCGGCGACCGACCCGTCGACCAGGTCACCCACGACCGCGACGAGGTCGGCGTCCAGCCGGTTGATCATCGCGACGATGCGCTCGGTGTGCGCCCGGCCGCGCAGCGGGCCGAGGTGGATGTCGGAGACGGTGGCGATGCGCAGGCCGTCCATGCCGCGCGGGAGCTTTGCCAACGGGATCTGCACCCGGTCCAGCCGGGGCGGGCCGAGGGCGTTGGAGACCCCGTACCCGACGGTCCCCGCGGCCGTGAGGCCCGCGAAGATCGCCGCGCTGCGGGCCAGCAGCAACCGGCGGGCCGGGTCGTGGTCGGGCGGGTCGACGGCCTCGGCGGCCGGCGGGTCGGCGACGCCGGGCGCCCCGACGAGCACCGGCTCCGGCGCGGCGGCGGCCGGCTCGGCGGCGACGGCCCGGCGGCGCAGCGCCAGCCGGGCGACCAGCAGCGGCACCTCCAGGACGACCAGCACGACCAGCAGGTAGAACATCAGGGCCAACCACACGTAGCCCGGCCAGGCCAGCCAGTAGAGGCCGTTCTGGGTGCCGGCGAGCGTGGCCGGCACGAGCAGCGTGAGCAGCGCCGCCGCGACCGCTCCGGCCCGGCGCAGCCGCCGCGACCGGGTGGTGTCGGCGACCAGGCGCTTCCACAGGTAGAGGTGGATGAGGCCGATCACGATCAGCACGAAACCCACCAGAGCCACAACCGCCAACACCGAGCCTCCTCAGCCACCCGCGAACGGCGGCAGCACGTCGATCGTCGCCCCTGCCGGCAGCGGTGTCCGGCGATCGTGACAGGTCACGCCGTCGACCAGGAAACTCGCCACCCTCAGCACGGCGGCGAGGCGCTCGCCGTGCCGTCGTGTCAGTTCGTCCGTGAGTTCGTCCAGACCGCGGCCGGCGGATGCGGTCTCCTCGGCCGTGCCGGCGGCGGCCCGCGCCCCGGCGAAGTAGCGGATGGTGAGCTGGTCGGGCACGTCGTGGCGCACCGGTCACCCGCCGATCGCGGACATCGGCCGGGCCGGCTGGAGGAACGTCGGGTCGTCGATGCCGTGCCCGGCCCGCTTGCCCCACATCGCCGCCCGCCACCGCCGGGCCAGCTCGTCGTCGTCCGCCCCGGCCCGCAGCGCGCCGCGCAGGTCCGACTCCTCGGTGGCGAAGAGGCACGCCCGGACCTGCCCGTCGGCGGTGAGCCGGGTGCGGTCGCAGTCGCCGCAGAACGGCCGGGTCACGCTGCCGATCACGCCGACCCGGGCGGGACCGCCGTCGACCAGCCACGTCTCGGCGGGGGCCGCGCCCCGCTCGGCCGGGTCGGGGGTCAGGTCGAACCCGGTGCGGGGCAGGCCGGCCCCGGTGTGCGGGTCGGCTTCGACGCGCGCGCCGGCTCCGGTGGGCGGGTCGGTTCCGGCGCGCAGGGTGGCGAGGATCTCGTCGGCGGTGACCATCGCGGCGCGGTCCCAGCCGTGCTGGGCGTCCAGCGGCATCTGCTCGATGAACCGCAGCTCGTAGCCGTGGGCCAGGGCGAAGCGGAGCAGCGCGGGGGCCTCGTCGTCGTTGACGCCCCGCATCAGCACACTGTTGATCTTCACCGGGGTGAGCCCGGCGGCGGCGGCCCCGGCCAGCCCGGCGAGGACGTCGGCGAGCCGGTCGCGCCGGGTCAGCCGGGCGAACCGAGCGGCGTCGAGGGTGTCCAGCGACACGTTCACCCGGTCCAGGCCGGCGGCCCGCAGCGCCGGGGCCAGCCGGTCGAGCCCGAGCCCGTTCGTGGTCAGCGAGATCCGGGGGCGGGGCGTCAGCGCGGCCACCGCCGCGACGATGCCCACCACGCCGGGACGGATCAGCGGCTCCCCGCCGGTGAACCGCACCTCGGTCACCCCCAGCCGCTCCACCGCCACCCGCACCAGCCGGACGATCTCGTCGTCGCTCAGCAGCTGCGGCCCCGCCAGCCAGGGCAGCCCCTCGGCGGGCATGCAGTAGGTGCAGCGCAGGTTGCACTTGTCGGTCAGCGAGACGCGCAGGTCCCGGGCGACGCGGCCGTACCGGTCGACGAGGACGCCGTCGGTCCCTCGCGCGGCGGTCACCGTTCGACGGTAGCGCGCCCCGCTCCGCGCAGGGTGTCCCGGGCGGCGGCACCGACCGCATCGCGGTACGCCGCGCCGAACAGGGCGGTGTGCACCAGCAGCAGGTGCAACTGGTGCAGCGGCACCCGCTCGCGCCACCCGTCGGCCAGCGGCCACGCCTCCCGGTAGGCCGCCATGATCCGCTCGTGGTGCGGCGGGCCGCCGAACAGCGCCAACTGGGCCAGGTCGGTCTCCCGGTGCCCGCCGTGCGCGGCCGGGTCGACCAGCCACGCCCGCTCGTCGGCCCCCCAGAGCACGTTGCCCGGCCACAGGTCGCCGTGCACCCGGGCCGGCGGCTCGTCGCCGCCGAACTCGCCGACCCGCTCGACGACCTGTTCCACCAGGGCGGCCTCGACGGCGGTGAGCGCGCCGGAGTCGACCGACATCCGCAGGTACGGCAGCAGCCGCCGCCGGGCGAACCACGCCGGCCAGGGGCCGGCATCAGGCGTGTTGTCCTGGGGGAGCGCGCCGACGAAGCCGGCCCACTCCGCGCCGAACGCGGGGGCCCCGGCACGGTGCAGCGCGGCCAGCTCCCGGCCGAACCGCTCGGCCGCCTCCGGCGTCGGCTCGCCGGGCTCCACCCAGTCGAGCGCCAACAGCTCCGGCAGCGCCACCACCACCTCCGGTACGGCCACCGCGCCGGCGTCCCGCAGCCAGCGCAACCCGGCCGCCTCGGCGGCGAAGAAGCCCTCCGGCACGGGCCGCCCCGCCCGCTGGGCGGGCCACGTCTTCGCGAAGACCGAGTGCCCGTCGTCCAGGGTCAGCCGGGACGCCGCGCAGACGTCGCCGCCGGCCACCGGCGTCTCCCGGATCCGCTGGTGGGTGAGGAACGTCGGGAGGTGCTCCGGATGCGCCCGCAGGTACGCCAGGTCCATGTGCGCAAGGTAGCCGTTACGCCGCCCTGCCGTGCGCGCCGCCCCTTCGGTGCGTCGTCGATGCAGTGCGCTGAGCTGGGTGAATACTGTGCGTAGTGTGGATGGCGCGGCGTGTCGTCCACAGGGCCTCCGGAGGTGCCCCCGCCCGGCCCACGCTGCCTGCATGACCCGTACCGACCCCGCCCGGCTCACCGTCCGGTCCCCCGCCGACCTCATCGCCGCCGTGCCCTACCTGCTCGGCTTCCACCCCGCCGACAGCGTGGTGGTGGTCGCCCTGCAGGGCCGGCGGATCGTCTTCGCCGCCCGCGCCGACCTGCCCGGTCCCGGCGACGACCCGCTGGACCCCGCCGTTCACCTGGCCGGCGTGATCGCCCGGCAGGGGGCCGAGTCCGCCACCGTGCTCGGCTACGGCGACGCGTCGGGGGTCACCCCGGCCGTCGACGCGGTACGCGACTCGCTGGCCGAGGCGGGGCTGGCCGTCCTCGACGCGCTGCGGGTCACCGGCGGCCGATACTGGTCGTACCTGTGCGACGATCTGGCCTGCTGCCCGCCCGACGGCACCCCGTACGACACCGGCACCAGCGAGGTCAGCGCGGCGGCCGTCTTCGCCGGCCAGGTGGCACTGCCCGACCGGGCGGCCCTGACCGCGCAGGTGGCCCCGTTCGGCGGGCCCGCGCGGGTGGCGATGCGTCACGCGGTCGACCGCGCCGACCGCAAGCTGGACGCTCTGATCACCGCAGCCGGCGAGGCCGACCTGCTCGGCGGCCGGGCGTTGCGCCGGGCCGGCATCGACGCCGTCCGTGCCGCCCTGCGGGCGAGTCGCCGGGGCGAGCGGCTCACCGACGACGAGGTGGCCTGGTTGACCCTGCTGCTGACCCACCTGCCCGTCCGCGACCACGCCTGGGAACGCACCGACGGGCGGGACCGGGACATCGCCCTCTGGACGGACGTCCTGCGCCGGGCCGAGCGGGATCTGATCGCCGCCCCGGGCTCGCTGCTCGCCTTCGCCTGCTGGCGGGCGGGGCAGGGGGCGCTCGCGGCGGTGGCGCTGGAACGGGTGCTGGAGGCGCACCCGAGCTACTCGCTCGGCCTGCTCCTCGACGACCTGCTGCGCCGCGGGGTGCCGCCGTCGCGGCTCGACGGCTGGCCGGCGAACCGGCCCCCGGGGGTGCTCCGTCGCCGTCGACGTCGCCGTGGTCCCTGATCCTTCAGGCGGGTGCTGGTCGGCCCGCCCGTCGTGTTCGCTGGCCTGCTGGTGGAGTTGGCGCGCCGGTCCCTCCTGACTGTGT
Organism: Micromonospora sp. WMMD712; assembly: GCF_029581295.1. Taxonomy (NCBI): domain Bacteria; kingdom Bacillati; phylum Actinomycetota; class Actinomycetes; order Micromonosporales; family Micromonosporaceae; genus Micromonospora; species Micromonospora sp. WMMD712. The sequence goes on along the minus strand of NZ_CP120743.1, from coordinate 4,331,373 downwards.
CGTCGCCTGCGACGGGTCCTTGATCGTCTGCTGGAAGGTGAGACGACGCGCCGGCGGGAGTGTCCGAAAACGACAGACGATCATGAAAGTGCTCGTCGGGTGAGCCGGGGAGGCGGCCGGCAGGACGGGCGGCAGGAGCCTCCTGCCGGGCGTCCTGCCTGGTTCGGGCGTACCACCGTGGGTTGACTCTCAGTCATGAAACGAACCTGGAAGGTGACCTCCCGCGTCCTCGCCGCAGGGGTCCTCGCCGGTGCCACGGCGCTGGCCGGTCCGGGGGCGGCCCCCGCCCCCGCGCAGGCCGCCCCCGCTCCCGGCGCGGAGGGCACGACGATCCTCGACCTGATCCCGGGCGGCACCCGGGACAGGATGGTCGCGCAGGTGCCGCTGGTCGACGCCGCGACCGGGCTGCGGGCCGCCGTGGAGCGGGGCCCGGCACGCGGGTACGCCGGGATCGGGCTGGTCGGCGACCACGTCACGCTCTGGTGGAAGGGTGGCCTCCCGGCCGACGTCGCCTCGGCCGTCGCCGTCGCCCGCCGGATCGCGCCGGTCGAGGTCGCCAAGGCGACGTACGCCAGGACCGAGCTGGCCGCCGCAGCCGCGCGGGTCGCGCCCGTGGTGGATGGCGACGCGGGCGACTCGGCGTACGACGTGCGGTTGCGTACCGACGGTTCGGGCATCGAGATCGCCGTCGACGACGCCGACGCGGCGCTGCCGAAGCTGCCGGCGACCGGGGTGCGCACCACGATCGTCGAGCGGGACCGGCTGGTTCCCCGCTCCCGCGAGGACGACTCCGCGCCGTGGAACGGCGGGGCCCGGATCTGGAACGACTCGGGCGCAGGCTGCACCGTCGGCTTCGGTGTGCGCGAGGTGGCAACCGGCACCAACCACCTGCTCAGCGCCGGGCACTGCGGCTCGGTGGGGTCGCAGTGGAGCGACGGCCAGGGCGAGCCGATCGGCGTGCAGACCCACAAGAACGCCGACCACGACACGATGCTCATCGGCACCGCGTCGGCCGGCGGCTGGCTCTACGTGGGCGGCTCGAACGACGAGGTGAAGGCCCGGGTGGTCGGCTGGACCGAGGTGTTCCCCGGCCAGCTCCTCTGCCAGTCCGGCGCGACGTCGGCCTGGGAGATCGGCGTCCCGGTCTGCAACCTTGAGGTGCAGTTCCACTACGACGACCGGGAGGACCTGGTCGAGGCCACCCAGCTCGACGGCGACGAGTCGGCCCGCAGTGGGGACAGCGGCGGCCCGGTGTACGCCGTCAACGCCAACGGCACCGTCCTGGCCGCCGGCACCACGACCCGTTCGGCGGGCCCCGGTTTCGGCTTCCAGGACTTCGCCACCGCCCGGGACGACTTCGGCGACATCGTGCCGGTCACCGGGACGGCCGCCACCTGCCGGGTGTCCTTCACCGTCGTCAACTCCTGGGGCACCGGGTACGAGGCGGCAGTCACCGTCTACAACGACGGCCCGCAGGTCACCGGCTGGAACGTCGGCTGGACGTTCGGCGGGAGCCAGGTCGTGCAGGGGCACTGGAACGGCGTCTTCCAGCAGACGGGCGCGTCCGTGACGGTCACCAACGAGAACCACAACGCGACGATCCCGTCCGGTGGATCGGTGAGCTTCGGCTTCACGGCTAGCGGGTCCGCCACCAACCCGGCCCCGTTCACCCTGAACGGCGCCACCTGCTCCTGACCCCAGCTACCCACCACGGGTGGGTCCCACCGGGCGGGCACCCGGTGGGACCCACCGTTCTGCCGGCCACGCCGAACCCTCCGCACCGAACCGCCCCCGTCCGCGCCGCCCCCGTCCGCGCCGAACCGCCCGCTGCGCCGCCCCCGCCAGCGCGCGCCGCCTCCGCCCGCGCGCCCCGGCCGCCCGGGCGTGAGAAGGGGGCCCTTCTCTACCTCAGGCGTTAACAGGGGGCCCTTCCTTACTCCTCCAGCGCGAGGAGTTCGCGGGCGTAGATGCGGGTCAGGCCGTGGAAGGCGTACCGGTCGCCGCGGGGCAGCAGCAGGCCGGCGTCGACCAGATCCTCGGCTGCGGCCGCCGCGCTCTCGACGTCGACGCGCGTGACGGCGGCGAGCAGGCCGGCGTCGAACTCCGTCCCCGGCACGAGGGACGCCCGCCGGAAGACCCCGGCGACCGTCGCGCCGAGCCGGCGGTACGACACGTCGAACGCCGCCCGGATGTCGAGGTCCCCGGCGGTCAGCGCGGTCAACCGGCGGCGCGGGTCGGCGAGCTGGGCGACGAGCTGGGCGACGGGCCAGCCCGGCCGGCTGGCCAGCCGGTTTCCGGCGACCCGGATCGCCAGCGGCAGCCGGCCGCAGAGCTCGACCAGCTCGGCCGTGCCCGTCGGGTCGGCGGCCAAGCGGTCCTCGCCGGTGATCGAGGCGAGTAGCCGCCAGGCGGCGTCCGGGGCGAGCAGCCCGACGGTGACGCGGACGGCCCCGGTGAGCCCGGTGAGCGGTCGCCGGCTGGTGACCAGGGTCAGGCAGTGCCGCGCGGCCGGCAGCAGCGGGCGTACCTGTGCCTCGTCGGCGGCGTCGTCCGCCACGATCAGCAGCCGCCGGTCGCGGGTGAGGGTGCGGAACAGCCGGCCCCGCTGTTCCGGCGGCCCGGGGATGGCCTCCTCGGGCACGCCGAGCGAGCGCAGCAGCCCGGCCAGCGCCTCGGCCGGGTCGACGCTGCCGGCGAGCGCGGCACCGGTGAACGCCCCGCCAGCGGACGCCCCACCGGCGGATGTGCCGTCGGTGAATGCCCCGTTGGTGGGCCCGGTGTGGGTGGGCGCGGTGCCGTGCAGGTCGAGGAAGAGCTGGCCGTCGGTGAACGCGGCGCCGAGGCGGTGCCCGGCGGCGACGGCGAGGGTGCTCTTGCCGGTGCCGGGCGGGCCGTGCAGCACGACGACGGAGGCGGTGGTGGCGCTGCCGTCGGTGACCCCGCTGGTGAGTTGGGCCAGCACGGCGAGCTCGGCCTGCCTGCCGACGAGGCTCGGCACGGCGGCGGGCAGCTCCGAGGGGACCACCGGGGACGCGGCGACGCCCCCGGGGCCGGGTGGCGGGCGGTGGCCGGCGCGGGCCAGACCGACGAAGCGGTCGCGGTCCACGCCCGCGAGGCCGAGCGCGTCGGCGAGCAGCGCGACCGTACGACGCTGGGGCGTCCGGACCCGGCCGCGTTCCATCTCCCGGATGGTGCGGACGCTGGAGCCGGACGCCTCGGCCAGCTCCTCCTGGGTCAGGCCGCGGGTGCCCCGCAGCGCCCGGAGCCACTGCCCGAAACCAGCTCGATGTTGCATGCCGACGCGCATGTCCCCCCACAGCCGTTGACACGTCCGCGCTCACTGAGCGTGTGTCGATCGTGGCACGGTGCTTTGGCGCGGCGGTATCCACAGTGGCGTGAGCATCGCCATAACAACCGGTGAGTAACCGGCCGACGCCGGCGATGCCGGTCAGGCCCTGCCGGCGTCGGCCTGCCCCGGCGGCCCGATGCGGTGGGCGCCCGTGTAGACGTTCATGGTCCGGCCGCGCAGGAAGCCGACGAGGGTCATGCCCGCCTCCTCGGCCAGGTCGCCGGCCAGGGTGCTGGGGGCGGAGACCGCCGCGAGCAGCGGCACCCCGGCCATCCACGCCTTCTGGGTCAGCTCGAAGCTCGCCCGCCCGGAGACCAGCAGCAGGTGCCCGGCCAGCGGCAGGCGGCCCTGCCGGACGGCCCACCCGACGACCTTGTCGACGGCGTTGTGCCGGCCGACGTCCTCGCGCAACACCACCAGTTCCCCGTCGCCGGTGAACAGGCCGGCCGCGTGCAGCCCGCCGGTGCGGTCGAAGTGACGCTGGGCGGCGCGCAGCCGCTCCGGCAGCTCGGCCAGCAGGGCGGCCGGCACGGTGAGCGGGTCGTCCGCGACGACGTACGGGGAACGGGTGCGCACCGCGTCGATGCTGGCCTTGCCGCAGACCCCGCAGGAGCTGGTGGTGTAGAAGTTGCGGGTCGGGTCGGCGGCCGGCTCGGGCACGCCGGGGGCGAGCACCACGTCGACCACGTTGTACGTGTTCGGGGTATCCGGGCCGGCGCAGAGCTGGGCGGTGCGCACGTCCGCGTCGCCGCGGATCAGCCCCTCGGTGAGCAGGAAGCCGATCGCCAGGTCCAGGTCGTCGCCCGGGGTGCGCATGGTGACCGCCAGCGGCCGCCGCCGCCCCGACCCACCCGGCCCGACCCGGATCTCCAACGGCTCCTCGACGGAGAGGCTGTCCGGCCGCCGGGTCGCGACGCGGGCCGGCTCGGCGGCGTCGAGGTCGATCCGCAGCACGTTCCGCCGGTCAGTCGCCCGTCCCATCCCGCCATCCTGCCCGACCGGCCGCCGTGGCGAGGCGCGGACCCTGGCTGCCGCCGGCCGTGGCGGCGAGGCTTGTCGCCGGGGATGCAACGGATCCGGCGGCGATCCCGTAGCAGGGGTGTCCGAGTGGCAAGCGGGGACGAGAAGAGGTGGGTGGCCTGTGAAGCGGCCTTCCGAACGGGATCGCGAGTTCACCGAGTTCGTGACAGCCCGGCGCGCCGCACTGGTGCGCGTGGCGACGCTGTTGGTCTCCGGTGACCTGGCCAAGGCCGAGGACGTGGTGCAGACGGCGCTGACCCGGCTGTATCTGGCGTGGCCGAGGGTGCGGCCGGACACCGCGTACGCGTACGCCCGGCGGTGTGTCGTGAACGCGGCGACGGACGAGCGCCGCAGCCTGTTCCACCGGCGGGAGCGGGTGCACGCGCAGCTGCCCGACGTCGTCGCCGGCGAAGAGCCGGGCGGCGACGAGGCGAGGGTCCTGGCGTTGCTGGCCACCCTGCCGGCGGGCATGCGGGCAGCGGTGGTGCTGCGGTACGTCGAGGGGCTCAGCGTCACCGAGGCCGCCGACGCGATGCGGTGCAGCGAGGGCAACGTCAAGAGCCAGAGCGCCCGGGGGCTGGAGCGGCTACGGCGGCTCCTCCCCACGCACACGTACGACTACGCCTGATCCGACCCCTGATCCGACTGAACGAAGGAGTTACCGACATGTCAGACGTCATGGACGTCCTGCGGACCCTGCCGGGTGCCGTCACGCCCGACCGGACCGACCCGGACGTGGTCGCCGGGGACGTGGCCCGGGGGCACCGGGCCCTGACCCGCCGCCGGCGGCAGCGCTTCGCGTGGTCCGGCGCCGCCGTGGCCGCCGTCGCCGTCGCCGTGGTGGGCGTGGGGCAGTTCGGCGGGGCCACGCCCACCACCACGGCCGCGCACGGGCCCGCCCCGACGGGGACGCAGGCGGTCCGGCTGCGACTCGTCGCCTACACCGGCGCCCAGCCGGTCGGCTTCAAGGTGAGCACCGTGCCGCAGGGCTGGCAGGTGGTCTCGTCGGACCGGAGCATGTTCGCGGTGACGCCGCCCGGCCAGCCCACGGCCCCGCCCGGCCCCGGGCGCGCCGTCAGCCTCCAGGGCAGCATCGCGGTGTCCCTGCAGAGCCTGTCCCGGCTTCCCGAGGGCGCGCCCGTGACGCGGGTCGAGGTCAACGGCAGGGCGGGTCAGCTCGGCTTCCCGTGGGAGGCGAAGGGCAAGCTGTCGGACATCCGGTGGCTGATCTTCCCGGACGCCTCGGGACGGCAGGTCCTGGTGCAGGTCCCGGCGGCGCTGGGCCTCGGCGACGACCAGATCGTCCGCTTCGCGGAGGGCGTCACCGTCACCGCCGAGGCGCAGACCGTGGGCGGCTGATCCACCAGCCTGCACGGCGGCCAGCGCCTCGACGGACCTCGGGGTTCGGGTCAGGCGTTCGGTGACTTGCCGAGGCTCACACCGTTGGCCGCTCCGACCGAGTTGACCGGACCGCTCTGGGTGAGGGTCCGCCCGAAGCAGACCGACCACGAGTTCGCCCCGACCCCCGACGACGAGCAGACCCAGTCGCCCAGGTAGCCGCCCGAGGAGGTGTACAGGTCCATCGCCGCTGTCACGGAGTAGAGGCTGGAGCGGTTGTTGCGCACGATGACCGCCGCCTGGACGGCTCCTCCGCCCGAGGACCTGATCGCGCAGACCTGCGCGAGCACGTCGGTGACCACCGTCTTGGTGCTGGCGCAGTGCCACGTGCTGGGGCTGGAGGTGATCGGGTTGGTGTTGCCGTAGGCACGCCAGGAGCCGGCTTCCGTGGCCGCGGCGGGGCCGGCCGTCGCCAGGCTCAGCCCGAGAACGGTGCTTGCCACGGCCGTGGATCGCACGGCCATCCGGGTGACTCCCATGTGTATCCCCTCTCGGCTCCGATGGAGATGGAACTGGGGCTGGAGCCTAGCGGGGCGTCCGATTTCGGTGGGACGCGCATTTTACATTGACTTTTCCTAATGATTTTGGTTGCCGGTCGGTTCCTCCGCCTCACCGGAGAGGGCCTCGGCCTCACCGGCCAGGACGCTCTCCAGCCAGCTCGCCACGAGTTCGGCGACCGCGTCCGGCGGGGGCATGGCGATGCCGACCGCGTTCTCGCGTCGCCACAGCTCGAAGATCACCCGCTCCTGCGGTTCGACGACGGTGTGGCCCCCGTCGCGCAGCGTCTCCACGTGCCCCTGGGTGGTCTTCTTCGTCCACATCGACCTGTTCATGCTCGGGAAGAAGATCGCCGGGCGTTCGCTGGCCAGCAGGGCGGTCTGCGCGGGGGTGCCGGCCAGGCCGAGCGCCGCGGCGGCGATCGTGCCGGCGGTCGCCGGCAGGACCACGATGCCGAGCGAGCGCCTGGCGAACTCGGTCGGGTTCAGCTCGGGGTCGCCGCTGGCGTACACCTCGTCCGCGTACCAGGCGGCGACCTGGGGCTGCACGAACCGCTCGGCGCTGGCGGTGAGCAGCACCCGCAGCGGCAGGTCGATCTCCTGGCGCAGCCAGGAGAGGTAACCGGAGGTGGCCATGGCGGCGCTGGAGCCGCAGATGATCACCGAAAGCGCGTCGTCTCGCATCCGGACAGCGTCGCGGCGCGGGGACGCCGGGGACATGGGGGAACGGCCCCATCTTCGCCCCCGCCCACAGACGGGAGTTTGGGGGCCGTCCCCCATGCCGTCGGGCATGCCCGGCTGGCAGGTTCGTCCTCAGCCGGCCGCCCCAACGACCAGCCGGCCGAGGAGGTGAACGGAAATGAAGAAGATCACGATCCGCAAGACGGGCTCCATCAAGCTCACCACGTCGGCGCCGCTGTACTGCACCGACTGCTGCTGACCGGTTCGGCCGTCCCGGCCCCCGAGCCGGGACGGCCGTCGCCGGGTCCACCCCTGGGAGGCCCCCACCCGCAAGGCCCGGTCCACGCGCTGGAGGAGCGATGTCAAGCACCCGCCTGGAGTTCCATCCGCTCACCTACGTGCCGGAGCGGGACGGGGTGACGGTCGGCCGGGTCGACGCCGCGTCCTTCGCCCTGCTGCCCGAGGACGGTGTCGCGCTGCTGCGCCGGCTCGCCGACGGGATGCCGGTCGGTGAGGCCGAGCAGTGGTACCGGCACACCTTCGGCGAGCCCGTCGACATGGCCGACTTCGTCGACACGCTGCGCGAACTCGGCTTCGTCCGCGCCGACGGGGAACCGCCGGCCACCGCGCCGGAGGTACGCTTCCGCCGGCTCGGCCGGGCCGCCTTCTCCCCGCCGGCCTGGGCCGCGTACGCGCTGATCGTGGTCGCCGCCGCCGTGGCCATGGTGTCCCGGCCGGAGCTGCGGCCGCACGCCTCGAACGTCTTCTTCGTCCCGTCGCTGCTGGCCGTGCAGCTCGGGCTGGCCCTCTGCCAGTCACCGGCCATCCTGTGGCACGAGTGGTACCACCTGCTCGCCGCCCGCCGGCTCGGCCTGCCGACGAAGCTGCGGGTCGGCCGCCGGCTCTACTACGCGGTGGTTGAAACCGAACTGGACGCCCTGCTCACCGTGCCGGCCCGGCAGCGCTACCTGCCGATGCTGGCCGGGCTGCTGGCCGACGCGGTGCTCTTCGGCGCGCTGGTGCTCGTGGCCTGGGCCGGCCTGTCCGACGGCCTGTCCTGGCCGGGACGGCTCGCGCTGGCGGTGGCGTACACGGTGCTCCTGCGGATGTCCTGGCAGTGCTACGTCTTCCTGCGCACCGACCTGTACTACGTGGCGACCACGGCGCTGGGCTGCACCAACCTGGACGAGGTGAGCCGCGCCTGGCTGCGCGACCGGCTCGCCTGGCTGCCCGGGGTGCGCCCCGCCGGGCGGCCCGACGACGACTGGTCCCCGCGCGACCGGCAGCTCGCCCCCTGGTTCGCGCTGATTACCTGCGGGGGAGTGGCGGCGCTGCTGATCACCGTCACGCTGTGGACCGCGCCGCTGGTGCTGGAGTTCGCCTCCCGGGTCTTCACCGCCCTGGCGCACGGCTCGCCCACCGGCCCCGGCTTCTGGGACTCGGTCGGCTCGCTGCTGCTGGTCACGTTCGAGATCGTGCTGCTGCCGCTGCTCGCCGGGCGTACCCGACGGCGGGCCGCCCCCGCCGCGGAGCCGACGCCGGCCGGCTGACGGCCCCGCCCGGCCGCCTCCCCACCGACACCCCACCGCGAACCAAGGCCCCACCCAAGCGAGGAGCAACGGCATGACTGCACACCAATGGCGGATCGGGCCGGCGTCGGTCGACGGCGAGCAGGTCGATCTCGCGGTCGACTGCCATCGGGGCCTGCGCGGCCCCTACACCGGGCTGGGCAGCGTGCTGCGGCAGCTCGTGCCGCAGGCGTACGAACGTTGGCCCGACCTCGTGCAGCGGCACCTGACCGAGATCCTGTCGGCCGCACCGGAGCTGCGCGGGACGATCGACGCGGCCCCCGAGACGCTCACCTCGCTGGCGGTGCCCGAGGAGCGGACCCGGATCTACCCGGCCAACCGCACCCGCCGGCTGGCGCACGGCGCGACGGAGTTCCTCGCCGGCCACGCCACCCGCGCCGGCCGCCTCCCGCTGCGGCTCGCGTTCGACCGGGTGGACCAGGCGGACCCCACCGACCAGGAGTTCCTGGCCATCTTCCTGCGACGGGTGCGACCCGACGTGGTGCGGGTGCTCGTCGGCACCGACGGCGCACCGCTGGAGCCCGAGCTGACCGGCGCCCTCGACCGGTACGCCGACCGGCTGCCGGAGCTGCCCCGGGCCGCCGGCCCGGCCGGGCGCGGGCCGGAGGAGCTGCTGCGGGCGTACGTCGACGCCGACGGCACCTCCACCGACCCGGCGGAGTCGGCCGCGTACCGGCGGGCCGACCCGCAGGCGCGGACGGCGCTGCACGACGCGCGCGCCGCGCTGCTGCGTGCGCGGGGCGAGTGGAGCCTGGAGCTCGGCGCGATCCCCTGGCACCTGGAGCGGGGCAGCGACCCCGCCGGGGCCGGCGCGGAGGCGTTGTACGAGGCGGCACGGCACTGCGGCGCGCTGGGCTACTACCACGCGGTGATCGACTACGGGACCCGCGGCCGGGCGATCGTCGACCCGGACACGCAGATGGAGCGGTTCTGGCTGCTCAGCACGCGGGCGAGCTCGGCCATGGTCGTGCTCGGCCGCACCGTCGAGGCGGAACCGACCTACCTCGACCTGCGTAGCCGCTACGCGGACCCCGAGTTGCAGATGTCCACCGGGTACGCGCTGGCCATGCTCTACACCCGTTTTCATCCCGAGGAGCTGAAGGATCACCACCTGGCCCGGGGCTACATCAACAACTCCATCGCGATCGCCTCGCTCCTGCCCGACCCGCAGAAGCGCGCCTTCCACTCGGTGTTCCAGAACAACGGGCTGGCGCTGATCGAGATGCGGCTCGGCCGGGTGGCGGCGGCGCTGCGGCTGGTCGACGACGGGCTCGACCGGCTCGACCGGGAGCTGCCCGGCGACAAGCACCGGCTGCACCGCTCGGTGCTCGTGCACAACCGGGGCAAGGCGTACCTGGCCCTGGGCCGGTTGGAGGAGGCCCTGGTCGACCTGACCCGGGTCATCGAGCTGGACCCGAACTACGCCGACTACTACTTCGACCGGGCCGACGTGCGGCGGCGGCTCGGCGACCTCACCGGCGCGGTGGCCGACTGCGACACGGCGATCAGCCTGTCGCCGCCGTTCTTCGAGCTGTACTACAACCGGGCGGACCTCAAGGCCGAGCTGGGCGACGCGGCCGGGGCGATCGCCGACTTCGGCTACGTGGTGGAGCTGGAGCCCGACCAGCTCGACGCCCGGGTGAACCTGGTCAGCCTGCTGCTCGACGACGGGGCTGTCGACGCCGCCCGCCCGCACGTCGAGGAGGGGCTGCGGCGGCACCCCGCCGAGGCCCGGCTGCTGCACCTGCGGGGCGTGCTGGCGCTGGCCGACGGAGCGGAGGCGGACGCCCGCCGCTACCTCGACGAGGCGCTGGCGGCCGACCCGGGGCTGGTCGCCGCGCTGGCCAGCCGGGCCGCCCTCGCGTTCGACGGCGGGGACCACGGCAGGGCCGTCGCCGACCTGACGACCGCGCTCGCGGCGGACGGCGACAACCCGGACCTGCTCTACAACCGGGGGTTCGTCCACGAGGCGGCCGGCCGGTGGGCGGAGGCGGTCGCCGACTACGACCGGGCCCTGGAGCTGCCCGGCGCGGACCGGGCGGAGCTGATCGGCCGGCGCGCCCGCTGCCAGGCGGAACTCGACGGGACCGCCGCCGGCGGGCCCGGCGGGGCGGCCGGGCGGCCGGACCTGGCCGGCGCGCGATGACCACCACGGTCCCCCACCGCGCGACGACCGAACGGGACCGGGCCGTCCCCGCCGGCGGCCCGGAGCCGGACCGGGCCGCTCCGGTCGGCCCGGGGCCGGACCGGGTCGTCCCGGTCGGTGGGCCGGAGCTGCGGGAGTTCATGCGGAACTGGGCCACCGGCGTGGCGGTGGTCACCAGTCGCGCGGCCGGGCACCCCGTCGGCTGCACCGTCAACGCGTTCACGTCCGTGTCGCTGCGTCCGCCGCTGCTGCTCGTCTCGCTGGCCCGGACCAGCCGCACCCTCGCCGCGATCACCGCCGAGGGCGGTTTCGCGGTGAACCTGCTGGGCCGCCGGCAGCGCGCGCTGGCCGACCGGTTCGCCACCGGCGTCGTCGAGGACCGGTTCGCCGGGGTGGCGTACCGCGCCCTCGACGGGATGCCGCTGCTCGACGGGGCGATGGCGGCGGCCGTGTGCGCGGTGACCCAGCTGATCGCCGCCGCCGACCACGTGCTGGTGCTCGGCGCCCCGTACTGGTGCGAGGCCACGGGCGACGCCGACCCCGCCGTCTTCCTCGGCGGCCGCTACCGGACGGTCAGTCCGGCCTGACCTGCTCGCGGACCCGGGCGGCGTAGCGGCTCAGCGCCGCCCGGTTGGCCTGCTCGGTCTTGGCGATCAGGCTCGCCACGTGCTTTTCCACGGTGCGCGGCGAGATGAACAGCTCGCTGGCGATGCGCCGGTTGTCGGACCAGTCCGCCATCAGCTGGAGCACCTCGTACTCCCGCTCGGTCACGCCGATCATCCGCAGCGGCTGCGGGACCCGGCTCCCGGTGCGCCGGTGCGGCACCACCACCCCGAGGTCGCGTAGCTGGGCCCGGCAGGCGCGGGCCGGCGCCGGCACCCCCGCCAGCCGGAAGTACTCCTCCGCGCCGCGCAGCCAGTCGACCGGCTCACCCCACCGGTCGGCGTGCGCGCAGGGTGCGACGAGCCGCAGCCCGAGGTGGAGCGCGACCGGGTGGGCAGGGGCCCGGCGGAGGGCCGCCACCGTCGCGCCGGCGGCCTCCCGGTCGCCCCGCCGACCCAGCAGCACCGCCCTCGCCAGCAGGGCGAACTGCCGGTTCCAGTGCAGCCGCCCGGCGGGCGTGCCACCGGCGTCGCCGCGGCGCACCCCGTCGGCGTCGCCGCGCAGCACGGCCAGCAGCAGGGCCAGCCCGTGCTGGCCGGCGAGCGGATAGGGCGCGGGACAGCCGGCGTCGTACGCCGCCGCCCGGTCCAGCTCCCGGCGCGCCCGCACGGGGTCCTCCTCCAGCAGCGCGCACACCGCCCCGGCCATGCCGTACGCGAGGGCCGCCGCCTCCCCGCCGTCGCCCGGCAGGCCCGCCAGCACCGCGTCCAGCTCGTGCCGTCGCCCGCGGTGCCCCGCGCAGACAGCCCGGACGAGCGACAGCAGCGGCCCGGACTCGCCCAGCCCGAGCCGCTGCGCCTCGGCCACGCACTGCCCGACGAGCCGCTCGGCCCCGGCGTACTCGGCCCGCAGGGCGAGGTCCCAGGCGAGCCGGACCTCGACCGCGTGGCGCAGCGCGTGGGCACCGAGCTGCCGGGCCCGTTCCGCGCCGCGGGCCAGCCCGTCGGCGTCCCCGGTCAGCAGCCACCGCTGCTCGGCGAGCAGGACGGCGGCCCGGGCGCGCCACAGCGGCAGGTGGTGCCGCTCGGCGATCCGGCGCATCCGGGTGAAGCAGGGCTGGGCCCCCTCCGGCCCGGTCCGGCGGGCCAGCACGCCCCGCGCCTGCCAGCCGAGGCAGGCGATGCCGGGCAGCCCGGCGCTCTCCGCCGCCGCGGCGGCGCGCGTGGCGAGCCGGGTGGCCCGCCCCGGGGCGTCCAGGCCCAGGTGTGCGGCGACGGCGTCGACCGGCGCGGTCTGCCGCTCGGACGCGCCGGGACCGAGCAGCGTCCGGGCGGATTCGAGCTGCGCGGCGGCGTCGGCGCGCCGCCCGGCGAGCAGGGCGAGCCTGGCGAACAGGACGTGCACGGCCGCCAGCCGCTCGGGCGGGACCGCCGGGTGGCACAGGTCGTCGAGGCTGTCGAGCAGCCGCAGCCCGCGCCCGGCCTCGCCGCTCTCCAGCAGCGCGCACAGCAGCTCGTGCAGCACGTCGGCGCGCAGTGCGACGTCGACCCCCGCCGTCGCCAGCCGCCACGCTTCGTCGAGGGTCGCGGCGGCCGACCCGAGCCGCCCGGCGTTGAGGTCCCGACGGCCGGCGAGGGCGAGCAGCCGTACGGCGCCCGGCACGTCGCCCGCCAGCCGGGTGAGCCTGGCCGTGAACCGGCACCACTCCCCGGGCAGGCCCGGGTGCAGCTCGTTCACCGCGTCCACCGCCTGATCCGCGAGAGCGGCCTGGTCGGTGGGGGTGAGCTGGCCGAGCAGGGCGACGGCGGTGGTGGTGGTGTGGAACGCGTACCAGTCGTGGTCGCCGCCCTCGGCGGTGACGAGGCCGGCAGTGACCGCCGCGCGCAGGTGCCCGAGCAGGTCGTCCTGCCCCATCTTCAGCGCCAGGCCGAGCACGGAGACCGGGAACCGCTCGCCGATCACGGCCGCGGCGGTGAGCAGGTGCCGCCCGGCGGGGCCGAGTCGTTCGGCCTGGTCGGTGACGCTGCGCCGCACGGTCGTCGGCACCTCGGTGCGTACGCCGTCGACCAGCCGGCACCCGTCGGCCTGCACCACCAGGTTGCCGCTGTCCAGCATGGCGCGGAGCAGCTCCGCAGCCAGGAACGGGTTGCCGGCGCTGTCGCGGCAGAGCCGGTCGAGGACCGGCTCCGCTATCCGCTCGGCGTCGAGGCCCAGCCGGGACGCCACCAGCAGGCGTACGGCGTGCCGGCCCAGCGGTCCGAGGCGCAGGACCGTGCCGCTGTACCGTCGGCCCAGGGCCTGCGCCAGGTCCCACGCCGGCCCCGGCTCGGCGCGGAGGGTGGCCAGCAGCAGCGTGCCCTGGTCGGCGAGGTTGTCGGCCAGGTACTCCACCACGGCCAGGGTCGCCGGGTCGGTGTCGTGCAGATCCTCCAGGGCGAGCAGGCAGCCCCGCCCGGCCCCCGTGACCGAGAGCAGCCGCAGCACCGCCTCGGCGAGCAGCACGGGCGACGGGGAACCCGCCGCACCCGCCGCCAGGTCCACGGGGATGAGCCGGCCGAGGGCGGACCGGTAGGGCCGCAGGCTCGCGTGTTCGAGGACGGGCCCGGTGCGGGACAGGGGGGCGAGCGCCTCGGTCAGGGGGCGCAGCGCCACTGCCCGGCCGGTCGAGCCGGCGCGGCCCAACAGCACCGCCATGCCGGCCTGCCGCCCGTGGTGCGTCGCCTCCAACGTCAGTCGGGACTTCCCCAGGCCGTCGCCGCCGACCAGGAAGATCGCTCCGCCGCAACCCGCACGGGCCTGCTCCAGCGCCTCGCGCAGCAGCGCACGCTCGGAGTCCCGGCCGACCAGCACGGGCAGCTCCGGGTGGTGGTCACCTGCTGACATGTGCACCTTCCGTCCACCTCGAAGAACGTCCCGCCCGGCTGAAGGAGCGGTCGTGACCGGCCGGACCGAGGAGTGGGGCGGACATCGGAACGTAACGTTCCTGAGTCGTCACTCTAGGAAGTAAGTAACAAGATTTACAGGCCCGCCGGATCGACCTCCGGCGCTTCGCCTGTCGACTGGGCGACATGCTCCCACGGCCCCACCTGGCGGTACGGTGACCGCGTGGGGGACTGGGCGGCGGTCGTGCTGGCGGGCGGGGCCGCGCGCCGGATGGGCGGCGTGGACAAGCCCGGCGTGCCGGTGGGCGGCCGGTCGATGCGCGACCGGGTGCTCGACGCCGTCGCCGACGCCGACGTGCGGATCGTGGTGGGCCCGGCCGGCCCGGTGCCGCCGGGCGTCCGGTCGACCCGGGAACGCCCTCCGGGCGGCGGGCCGGTGGCCGCCGCCGCGGCGGGCGTGTCGCTGCTGCCCGCCGGCACGACGGCCGTGGCGCTGCTCGCCGCCGACCTTCCCCTGCTCACCCGGGGCGCGGTACGCCTGCTGCGCGAGCACCTCGCCGATCCGGCCGTGGACGGGGTGTGCCTCGTCGACGGCGACGGCCGGCGGCAGCAGCTCTGCGGGATGTGGCGGGTCGCGCCGCTGCGGACCGCGCTCGGTCGCCTCGCCGCCGCCCGGGGCGGCTCGCTCGACGGCGCGGCGGTGCGGGCCCTGCTCGCCGGGTTGACGGTGCGCGACGTGCCCTGGTCCGGGACGGGCCCGCCGCCCTGGTTCGACTGCGACACTGACGAGGACGTACGCCGGGCGGAGGAGTGGACACGATGACGGTGCTGGAGGACTGGGTGACGGCGGCCTGCGCGGAGCTGGGCCTCGACCCCGCCGAGGTGCCGGTGGCGGTCGTGCTCGACCTGGCCCGGGACGTCGCGCACCAGGTGCTGCGGCCGGGGGCGCCGGTCTCCGCGTACCTGCTGGGGTTGGCCGTGGGGCGCGGGGCCGACCCGGCCGTGGCGGCCGACCGGCTCGGCGCGCTGGCCGGCGGCTGGCCGGTCGAGCTGGGCGACCGGCCCCCGGCCTGACGGCCGTGGTGGCCCCGGCCTGACGGCCGGCTCCCGGCCCGCCGGTCCCGGGCCGACGGCTGCCCCGGGCAACGGTGTCCGATCCCGGTCCGGCCCGATCCGGGTTCCGGACGGCCTGGGTAGGGTGATCGCAACGGACGGAGGCGATCATGACGGTAGGCCACCCCTCGACGCCGGCCTCGGACCCGCCCGGCGGCCCCCCGGAGCACGGCGGCCCGTCGGCGTCCGACGGCCCGTCGGAGCACCAGCACGAGTCGATCCTGCTGGACGAGCCGACCACGGCCGACCTGCGGGCGAAGGTGACCCAGGCGTGGCGCGAGTTCGCCCGGGCCCTCGCCGAGCGGCTGCGGGAGCTGCCCGCCGGCACGCACGTCGAGCTGACCCTCGACCCCACCGCCTCCGGCACGGGCGACGCCATCTACTCCATCAGCATCGACCTCGCCGACGACGGCCGGCTCTCCGCGTGGGCCGTCGGCAACGCGACCCTCCCGCAGGGCTACCGGCTGGACCGGGCGGCCGTCGCCGACATGGTGGCACTCGGCTGGTCGCCGCCCGGGGTGGTCGAGGGCTCCGGCGAGAACTTCGGCCTCACCGGCGACACCGCCGAGGCGACCCGGCTGGCCGCCCTGCTCTCCCGCACCCTGCGGGACGTCTACGGAGCACCGCACCCGGCGTTCCTGGTCTACCTGGTGCACGACGCCGAGGGCGGGCCCGTGCCGGTGGAGCCGCTGGGCACCGCGCGCAGCGAGTTCGGCCCGGACCAGGACGTCGAGGCGGACCTCGACGAGGCGCTGGCCGCCGCCCAGGGGCCGCGCACCGACGTGCTGGCCCTGGCCGAGCAGGTGCGGACCGTGGTCTCCGCCATGCTCAAGTCCGACTCCGACAAGTTGCAGGTCGACTCCGACGGCGACATCAACATCCGGGCCGGGTCGGCGATGGTCTTCGTCCGGGTCCGCGACAATCCACCGCTGGTCGACGTCTTCTCGCCGGTGCTCACGGAGGTCGAGCCCACCGAGCGGCTCTACGTGAAGCTGTCCGAGCTGACCAACCGGATGCCGATCGGGCGGCTCTACTGCGCCGACGACACGGTGTGGGCGTCCATCCCGGTGTTCGGCCGCGACTTCCAGGCCACCCACCTGATGCTGGCCGTGCAGGTGATGACCGGCCTCGCCGACGAGCTGGACGACCGGCTGCACGGCGAGTTCGGCGGGAAGCGGTTCTTCGGCGAGGGCGACAAGCCCGGCCGGCGGGACCAGGGCGAGCACCGCACCGGCATGTACCTCTGAGGCCGGCCGCCGGCAGCCCCGAGCCGGCGGCAGCTCTGCCGGCCGCGGAGCCGCGACGACGGAAGGCGGGTGGGGCCCGGTCGGCCCGAGTGCCGGGCCCCACCCGCCGGTTCGGTGGGTCAGGTCGCGGGGAGCCAGGCGAGCCTGACCGGCCCGGCGACGCCGGCCGGGTCGTCGGCCCGCAGGCCGGCGGCGGCGGAGGTTGCCCGGGTCATGCCCGCTTCGACGCCCCGTGCCCGACTCCGGTTCCCGCGCCCGGCCGGGCCGCTCAGGTCGGCGTCCTCAGGTGGAGGGGCCGACGCCGGGGGACTCGGCGAGGCGGGAGAGCACGATGGTGCTGCGGGTGGAGGTCACGAACGACTCGGCGCGCAGCCGTTCGAGGGCCTCCTCCAGGTGCGAGATGTCCGCCGCGCGCAGGTGCACCAGCGCGTCCGCCTCCCCGGAGACCGTGTACGCCCCGACCACCTCCGGATGCCGTCGGACGGCGACCCCGATCTGGGCCGGGGTGGTCCGCCCGGCGCAGAACAGCTCGACGAACGCCTCCGTGGTCCAGCCGACGGCGGCCGGGTCGACGACGGCCGTGAATCCCCGGATCACCCCGGCGGCGCGCAGCCGGTCCACCCGGCGCTTGACGGCCGGGGCGGAGAGCGAGACCCGGCTGCCGATGTCGGCGTACGAGGCGCGGGCGTCGGCCACGAGCAACGCAATGATTCGCTGATCCACCGCGTCTATCTGCAACGTTCCGCCCTCAGGAAGCAATGGTCGTGGCTGTTACCAAGGTTCGAGGCTACCTACTCTTGGTGTCCGTGAACCAGCACCGGATCCCTCGAAAGCGGACATACCTCATGTGTTCGCCCGAGCACTTCGCCGTCGCGTACGCGATCAATCCGTGGATGGACGTCACCACGCCCGTCGACGCGGAGCTGGCGGTCAGGCAGTGGGACCGGCTGCGCGAGACGCTGCTCGGCCTCGGCCACAACGTGCACCTGCTCACCCCCGAGCCCGGCCTGCCCGACATGGTGTTCGCGGCCAACGGCGCATTCGTCGTCGACGGGACGGTCTACGGCGCCCGGTTCAAGCACGAGCAGCGGGCCGCCGAGGCCGCCGCGCACCGCGCCTTCTACGAGGAGCGGGGCTGGCACTTCATCGCCCCGAACGAGACCAACGAGGGCGAGGGCGACTTCGCCTACCTGCCGGACGCGTACGGCGGGCTGGTCCTCGCCGGCCACGGCTTCCGCACCGAGCTGCCGGCGCACGCCGAGGCGCAGGAGGCGCTCGGCCGGCCGGTGGTGTCGCTGCACCTGGTCGATCCGCGCTTCTACCACCTCGACGTGGCGCTGGCCTCGATCGACGACGGGAACGTCGTCTACTACCCGGGTGCCTTCTCGGCGGCCAGCCAGCGGGTCCTCGCCCAGCTCTTCCCCGATGCGATCGTCGCGGACGACATCGACGCCCTGGCGTTCGGCCTGAACCTGGTCAGCGACGGCGCGAACGTGGTCCTGAACAGCGAGGCGTCCCGGCTCGCCGGCAAGCTGAAGGCGGCCGGCTACACCCCCGTGCCGGTCGAGCTGACCGAGGTGCGCAAGGGCGGCGGCAGCGTGAAGTGCTGCATCGCGGAGCTGCGCGCCTGACCGGGGCGGCCCGCCCGCGCACGGGCCGGTCCCGCCTGGGGGGAGGCCGGCCCGCGCGGTGTGGTCGGGCGGGCGTTCAGCCCAGCGTGGCCAGCTCGTTGATCAGGACGTTGGAGAGCACCTGGCCGTCGCGTTGCACCTTGCGCAGGTACCACTTCTGCTGGGGTGTTCGCGGCTGGTTGAACTGCCACGCCCCGCGCGGGCTGTCGATCTGGCCGATCTTGCCCAGCGCCAGGTTGACCTGCTGCGGGGTCGGGTCGCCCCCGGCCAGCCGGATCGCCTTGTCCAGCACCTGCGCCGCGTCGTACGACGCCATCGCGTAGGTGGTCGGGGACGCGCCGTGCGTCTTGCGGTACGCCGACGCGAAGGTGCGGTTGGCGGTGTTGTTGAGGTCGGCGGAGTAGTTGAGCGAGGTCACGATGTTGCGCGCCTCCACCTCCTGCACCTCGTCGAGCACCGTGCCCTCGGTGAGGAACCCGGGCGCGTAGACCGGGCCCGTCCATCCCTCGCGGTAGAGCTGCTTGATGAACTGCACCGCCGCCGGCCCGGCGAAGTGGCAGAAGATCGCGTCCGGCTGGCGGGCCAACGCCGTGCGGATGTCGGCCGCGTACGCGGTGCCGCCGGGCGTGCTCGTGGTGTCGGTCCAGATCACCGGGTCGGCGATCCGGGGGTCGCTGGACCCGGCCGTGCTGAACTGGGCCTGGAGCCCCTGGATCACGTCCCGCGAGCCGAGGTTGTCGGGGGCGACGATGGCGACCCGGCTGCCGGCGGGCAGGCGCTGCGCCATGTAGGGGCCGATCGCCCGGCCCGGCTCGTCCAGCACATAGGAGGTGCGCCAGATGTAGACGACGCTCTGGAGGCTCTTCGGCGAGGCGTTGGAGCCGATCAGCGGCACCCGGGCCTTCTCCACGGTGTCCCGGATGCCCACCATGACGGCCGAGTTGACCACGCCGGTGAGCGCCAGCACGCCCTGCTTGAGCAGGCTGTCGACGGCCGCCTGGCCGGTCTTGGCGGTCTCGCCCTCGTCGGCGGTCACCACCGTCACGGGATGCCCGCCGAGCTGCTGGCCGTTGAGGGTGAGATAGAGCTGGAAGCCGTTGACGATCTCGTCGCCGATGGCCTTGAAGCCACCGGTCTGCGGTGCGATGAGACCGATCTTGACCGGCTTGCCGGTGGGGGCCGCCGGCCCTTCGTCGCCGTCCGTGGCGCAGGCGGCGGTCAGGCCCGTGGTACCGAGGGCGGCCAACAATTGGAGTGCCCGCCTGCGGTTCATCTGGGACACCGAATTCCTTCCGGGAGCTGAGCTGGGCCGATACCGTCCCCTCGGCGTTCTACCGGTTCGGCGACGCTGCGTCAATGTTCAGTGATCAAAGTGCAAGGTTCGCAGCCCACGGGCCACCTCCGGCCAGGCGGCCGACTCGGGGTCGATGAGCCCGAAATGCTCGCATTCGGGAAGCTCCACGAGCTGCACCGGGCTGCCGGCCGCCCGCGCGGCGGCGGCATATGACCGGCTCACCTCCACCGGCACCTGCCGGTCCAGCAGGCCGTGCAGGATCACCGTCCGTGTCGGGGTGGGCACCAGCCGGCGGGGGTCGGCGGCGGCGTACCGCAGCGGGCGCTCCGCCGGCCCGCCGCCGAGCAGCGCGGCCACCGCCCCGCCGTCCAGGTCCAGCCGGTGGGCCTCGGCCAGGTCCGCGACGGGGGCGAGCGCCAGCACCCCCGCCACCGTCCCCGGCGCGGTGGCGGCGGCGTACAGGGCGAGGTGGCCGCCGGCCGAGTGGCCGACCAGCAGCGGCGGCCCGGGGCGCACCCGGTCGCCCAGCACCGGCCCGGCCAGCCCGGGCAACGCCGCGACCCCCGCCAGCACGTCGGCGAGGGTGCCCGGCCAGCCGCCGCCCGGCTGCCCGGTGCGCCGGTACTCCAGTTGGGCCACCGGGTAGCCGAGCGCGGCCAGCGCCGCCGCGAGCGGCCCGGTGTGGCCACGGTCGTACTCGGCCCGCCAGAAGCCGCCGTGCACCACCACGACCAGGGGCAGCGGCGGGCCGTCCCCCGCCGGGCGGCGCAGGTCGGCGACCTGGTCCGGGTGTCCGCCGTAGGCGACGGTGGCGTCCGGCGCGGGGGCGGGGCGGTCGAGCACGGAGCGGGGGTCGGCGGGCATGCCGGCGACGGTAGCGCGGCGGACGGCCCCGCCGGGGGACACCCGTCACCAGGTGCCGGTCCCGACGAGCGGGCGGCCCACCGCCTGGGTCAAGATGGAACGCATGACCGAAGCGCACTCCGCTGGACAAGACGACGAGCCGGGCCACGACGGCACCGGGCGATCCGGCACCGTGGTGGTGGTCGGCCCGGACGGCCGCCCGGTCGGCACCGTGCAGACCGACGACGCCGCAGGCGAGGACCCGACCCGGCTGGTCGAGCAACCCGCCAAGGTGATGCGGATCGGCAGCATGATCAAACAGCTGCTGGAGGAGGTCAAGGCCGCCCCGCTCGACGACGCGAGCCGACACCGGATGCGGGAGATCCACGAACGGTCGATCGTCGAGCTGAAGGAGGGCCTGGCCCCCGAGCTCCGCGACGAGCTGGAGCGGATCTCGCTGCCCTTCACCGAGGACAAGGCACCCAGCGAGGGCGAGCTGCGGATCGCCCACGCCCAGCTCGTCGGCTGGCTGGAGGGGCTGTTCCACGGCATCCAGGCGGCCCTGGTGGCGCAGCAGATGGCCGCCCGCGTCCAGCTCGAGCAGATGCGTTCCGGCCGGCAGGCGCTGCCCAGCGGGCCCGCCGGGATGATGCCGGGCATGCCGGGCATCGGCCACCCGCAGGGCGGCGAGGGGCACAGCACCGGGCAATACCTCTGACACCGTCGCGCGCCGGGTCCGCGCGGGCCCGGCGCGCGTCTCACCCCACCCCGAAGACCTTCTCCAGGTACGCGGCCACGCCGTCGGCGGAGTTCGCCGCCGTCACCTCGTCGGCGATCGCCAGGACGGCGGGGTGGGCGTTCGCCACCGCCACCCCCCGGCCGGCCCAGGTCAGCATCGGCACGTCGTTGGGCATGTCGCCGAAGGCCAGCACGTCCCGCTCGTCGATCCCGAGCCGGGCGCAGTACCAGGCCAGGCCCGCCGCCTTGGTCACCCCGGCCGCCGAGATCTCCACCAGCCCCGTGTACGACGAGTGGGTCGCCTCGGCCAGCCCGCGCAGCGCCCCGGCGACCACCTCCAGGAACACGTCCGGGTCCTGCTCCCTGGCGCGGGCCAGCAGCTTCACCGCCGGCACCGAGTGCAGCTCCTCCGGCGAGGTGATCGCCCGGATCGCCTCCGCGTCGGCGTCCCAGCGCAGCGGATAGCCGGCCTCGTGCCGCATCTCCCGGCTGTCCACGATCTCCACCGCGAAGCTGACCCCGGGCACCTCGGCCCGCAGCCGCCGGGCCACCTCGGCGAGCAGCTCCGGCGCGAGCGGGTCGGCCCGGAGCACCTCGTCGGCCACCGGGTCGTACACCACCGCGCCGTTGGCGCAGATCGCCGGCAGCGGCTCGGCGAGCTGCTCGTACACCAGTTGGAGCCAGCGGATCGGGCGGCCGGTGACCAGCACGACCGGCGTGCCCCGCGCGGACATCCGGGCCAGCGCGTCGCGGGTGCGGGGGCTGAGCGTCCGCTCGTCGGTGAGCAGGGTCCCGTCGATGTCCGTGGCGACCAGCCGAGGCGTCTCTCCCATCACCGGGAGAGTAGTCGGTCCAGGTAGACCGCGACTCCGTCGTCGTCGTTGCGCAGCGTCACCTCGTCGGCGGCGGCGCGGACGGTCGGGTGGGCGTTGGAGACGGCCACCCGGGACCACCCGGCCCACTCGAACATCGGCAGGTCGTTGGGCATGTCGCCGAAGACCAGCACGTCGGCCGGGTCCACCCCGAGCCGCTGCGCCACCACGTGCAGCCCGGACGCCTTGTCGACCCCGGGCGGGGAGATCTCGACGAAGCCGAGCCCGGCCTGGGTGAGCGCGGCCACCTCGGGGCCGATGATCCGGCGGGCGGTCTCCAGCAGCGCGTCGATCTGGTGGTCGGCGGTCCGGGCGAACGCCTTGATCACGTCGGTGGCGAGGCACTCGTCGCGGGTGCGCGGCTCGAACAGGTCCGGGTACGGCCAGCTCGGGTGGTAGTCGCCCCAGAGCGGGGCGCCGGCCTCGCCGGACGCCTCGACCATCACGGTGAGCGGACCGACCTCGGCCTCCAGCTCGGCGAGCAGCCGCGCCAGCACCTCCCGGGGGAGCCGCTCCTCGCGCAGCACCTCCGGCCCGGCCGGGTCGCTCTGGTCGACCACCCAGCCCCCGCCGGCCAGCACCAGGAAGTCGGCGGCCCGGATGTCGTTGCGGGTGAGCTCGGTGAGCCGCGGCCCCCGGCCGGTCGCCCCGACCACCGGAATGCCGGCGGCCCGCACCCGGTCGAGCACCTCGTGGGTGTACGCGGAGACGGTCTCGTCGCTGCGGACCAGCGTCCCGTCGAGGTCGGTGGCGATCAGCTTGGGCAGCCCCGGGCGGGTCATGGCTCCTCCTTCGCCCGCCGCCGTCGCGCCGGCCCTGTCTCTGGGTCGTCGGTGCCTCGACCGGCAGTGACGGCGGGCAGCCACCGTACCTCGCGCAACCGGGCGCGACCATGGCTTCCCGACGAACCGGGCGGCAACTCGACACCACGCCCAGGTTGCGCGGCTCCTGGCCGGGGCGGCCCCCCGGGTCCGGCGCCGGCCGGGGCCGGACCTCCGGGTGAGCAGGGGACCCTTCTCGACCGTGGGCGTTAACAGGGGGCCCTTCCTTGCGCCGGGCGCTACTCCGGGCGGGCGAAGGGGGCCGTCGGCTGCACGGTGAGGTCGACCGGCCCGGGGAGCGCGTCGGTCTCCTCGGCGGGCGGGTGCTCCACGCGCGGCGAGCCCTCGGCCGGCGGCCCGGCGTCGGCCCGGCCGGCGAGGTAGAGCGCCGCCGCCAGCAGCACGCAGGCCGCGAAGGCCGCCACCAGCCCCCGGCCGTACTCCACCTGGAAGCCGTCCTCGGAGGAGTAGAGGGCCTGCCGGCCCGAGTCGTCCAGCGACAACGAGGCGGCGACCAGGACGCCGATCAGGGCCGTCGACAGGGCGAGGCCGGCCACCCGCGCGTCGTGCCGCACGGCGGCGCTGCCCCGCAGGGCCAGGGCGGCGGCCGTGACCAGCGCGAACAGGCCCACCAGGTAACCCAGGCCGAAGCCACCCACGTCGGACACCCCGCCGGGCACCCGCAGCGTGTCGCCCTCGGGGCCCCCGGTCGGCACGGTCATCACCAGCCACTCCCCGACCAGCGAGGCGAACGCGGCCACCGCGCCGAGGCCGGCCGCCACCAGCGGGATCCGCCGGTCCCGCCCGAGCCGGGACAGCGGGCGACCCACCCGCCCCGGCGGGTCGGGCTCGGACCCACCCCACTCCAGGACGGTGGCGTCGCCGGACCGGCTGTCCTGCCGGGGGATGGGAAGCTCCTCGGACATCGGCCACCTCTCCGCGTTCGCGGGCCTGGACCCCGTGGGCCTGAGCCGAATCATGACACAGCAGACACGGCGTGGCCGGGAACGCGACCCGCCGCGATCGGCGTGGACGGATCCCGGGCAGCGGGTCGCCCGCCGCCCGGCTTTCGGTTAGCGTCGGCTCATGCCTATCCGTACCGCTTCCGCACGTTGGCAGGGTGACCTCACCGAGGGCTCCGGCACGGTCCGCACCGGCAAGGGCGGGCTCCAGGGAAACTACTCCTTCAAGTCGCGGTTCGAGGAGGGTGAGGGCACCAACCCCGAGGAACTCATCGGGGCGGCCCACGCCGCCTGCTTCTCGATGGCGTTCTCCAAGCAGCTCGCCGACGCCGGCGCGACCGGCACGTCGGTGGAGACCACCGCGAAGGTGCACTTCGACAAGACCGACGCGGGGATGACCGTGACCCGGATCGACCTGGAGACGGTCGGCCAGGCCCCGGGGCTGGACGAGGCCCAGTTCGCCAAGCTGGCCGAGACCGCCAAGGAGAACTGCCCGATCTCGCGTCTGCTCTCCCCGGGAGCGCAGATCAGCCTCACGGCCCGGCTCGCCTCCTGAGGCCCTCCGCGCCCACCTGACACGGAACGGTCCTCATCCGCACCGGATGGGGACTTTTCCGTGCAAGCAGGATCTTGGGCACCGGGCGTCGGGCCGGCTCTGGGACAATGGGTGCGTGGCGGTCCAGATGAGCCGGGAGCGCTTCGAGGAGCTGGTCGGGGACGCCCTCGACGAGGTTCCCGAGGAGCTGCTGGGGCTGATGAGCAACGTGGTGATCCTGGTCGAGGACGACCCGCCCCCCGGCGACGGTGACCTGCTCGGCCTCTACGAGGGCCACGCCCTCACCGAGCGGGGCTGGGACTATGCGGGCGTCCTGCCGGACCGCATCTTCATCTACCGCCACCCCATCCTGCGCATCTGCGACAGCGAGGAGGACGTCGTCGACGAGGTGGCGGTGACGGTGGTGCACGAGATCGCCCACCACTTCGGCATCGACGACGACCGGCTGCACGACCTCGGCTGGGGCTGACGGGCGGCGTTACCGCCCCCTCCGTCCGGTCCGCGCCGGCGTCCTCGTGTCCCCGTCCGTCCCGTCCGCGCCGGCGTTCCTGGCCTATCCGTCCGGTCCGCGCCGCGCGACGACGGGCCGGCCCCGCTCGGCCGATGTCACCGCTTGCGCTGGTCACCTACCCTCCGGGCAGACACCCCGAGTCAGGAGGCTTTTCCATGCGCAGCGCGCTGTTCTCCGCCGAGAACCTGGAGAAGGAGTCCGCCCAGCCCGGCATGCGGCTGCAGAACTCCAAGATGTTGAAGATCGAGCTGAACGGCGAGGCGATGGCCCGGGTCGGGTCGATGGTCGCCTACCAGGGTCAGGTGCAGTTCCAGGCGCTCGGCTCCGGCGGCCTGGGCAAGTTCCTCAAGCAGAAGCTCACCGGCGAGGGCGTCCCGCTGATGAAGCTCAGCGGCCGGGGCGACGTCTTCCTCGCCGAGCTGGCCAAGGACGTGCACATCATCGACCTGGAGCCCGGCGACGCGCTGTCGATCAACGGATCCAGCGTGCTGGCCTTCGACTCCACCCTGCAATACGACATCCGCATGGTCGGCGGCGCCGGGATGGCGTCCTCGTCCGGCCTGTTCAACTGCGTCTTCACCGGCCACGGCCGGATCGCGATCACCACGAAGGGCACCCCGGTGGTGCTCAACGTCGACGCGCCGACCTACGTCGACCCGCAGGCCGCCGTGTGCTGGTCGGCCAACCTCCAGACCGGCTACCACCGGGCCGAGCAGCTCGGCCTGGGCACGCTGCTGGGGCGCAGCACCGGCGAGGCGTTCACGATGAGCTTCGCCGGGCAGGGCTTCGTGGTGGTGCAGCCCTCCGAGGAGCCGCCGATCGCGGGCAGCGGCGCCCAGGAGCAGCAGGGCGGCCTGCTCGGCGGCCTGCTGAGCTGACCCGTCGCCGCGCAGGCGACGAACTGGCCCGGGCGGGGGCGCCCCGACACGGGGCGCCCCGGTGTCAGCCCGCCGACGCGGGCCGGGCCGGCGAGGCCGCGCTCAGCTCAGCTCGCCGGCACGCAACCGGGCCAGCCAGGCCGACGCGTCGGCGTAGTCGGCGTCCGACAGCCCGGCCGGCGCGGGCACGGGCCGGTCGCCCGCCGGCTGCGCCCACCGGTGCCGGGGGTACGACCCGAGGAACCGCACCTGGGCGCAGACCCGCCGCAACCCCTGCAACGCCTCCCCGAGCCGTGGCTCGGCGACGTGGCCGGTGCAGTCGAGGAAGAAGACGTACCGACCCAGCGCCTCGCCCGTCGGGCGGGACTCGATGCGGGTCAGGTTCACCCCGCGCACGGCCAGCTCCATCAGCACCGACAGCAGCGCGCCCACCCGGTCGTGGGCGATGTAGACGGCCAGCGACGTGAGGTCGTCCCCGGTGGGGGGCGAGGGCGGGCCCGGGCGGGACAGCAGCGCGAACCGGGTCACCGCGTCGGGATGGTCGGCGATCTTGTCGGCGAGCACCGCCAGCCGGTGCCGGGCGGCCCCGATCGGGGCGCAGATCGCCGCGTCGAACTCGCCCGTCGCCGCGCCGGCCGCGGCGGCCCCGTTGGAGAGCACGTCCACCACGACCGCGTCCGGCAGGTGGGTGCGCAGCCAGCCCCGGCACTGGGTGGACGCCTGGGGATGGGCGGCCACCGAGCGGATCTCCTCCGGCGACGTCCCCTGCCGGGCGCCGAGCACGAACTCGACCGGCAGGATCACCTCCCGGGTGATCACCAGCGGGTCGCCCTCGGCCAGCTCGTCCAGGGTCACCCCGACCGCGCCGCCGATCGAGTTCTCCAGCGGCACCAGGGCCGCGTCGGCCTCCCCGGCGCGGACGGCCTCCAGCGCCTCGCCGACGCTGCGGGCGGGCGTGCGGGTGCCGCGCTCGGCGGCCGGCACGGTGCGCAGCGCCTGCTCGGCGAAGGTGCCCTCGGGGCCGAGGTAGACGAAACGGGTGGGCGGTGTTCCCGGCATGCCGCCAGCCTACGCACCCGGCACGGTGCCCGGGACGGCGTCGCAGGCGAGTGCCCGGATGCCGGGCGGCCCGGCGACGCGTACCTCGATGGTGCAGACGTCGGTGCCGGCGGTGACCAGCTCCAGGTCGCCCGGCCGGCCCCGGGTCACCACCTGCAACTCCTCGTGCCCGGTCACCCGCAGCACCGTGTACTGCCAGTCCCCGGCGCAGAACGGGCCGTCGCCCGCCCGCACCGAGACCGAGCCGGACAGCACCCCGGCCGGGCCGCGCAGCAGCGCGACGACCCGGTCCACCGACGGGCCGTCGCGGCAGGGGCCGGCGACCAGGTCGGAACCCGGGGTGGTCGGCGGCACCGCCGCGGGCGGGGTGACCGGCGCCGTCGGGCCGGTGGGCGTGGCGGCGGCCGACGCGGCGGGACCGGGTGGGCCGGTCGGGCCGGTGCTGGGCAGGGCGGCGGGCTGGCGCAGCTCCGGCGGCGTGCCGCAGCCGGCGAGCGTGACGGCGAGGAGGGCGAGCAGCCCGATCGCGCCGGGCAGGCGGGCGGAGCGGCCGGGCAGCCGGATGGAGCGGCCGGGCAGCCGGGCGGGACCGGAGCGACCGGGCGCGCGGGACGGGCCGGAGGCGCCGGGCGCGCGGGACACCGGTCGGTGCGGTGCGGATGGCGGCACGGGCCGATCCTTGCATCGGAGAACGTCGTTGCGGCCGGGATGGCCGAGCTCATCGTAGGAGCCATCGGCGCGGCCGTGAAGGCCCACCGGGCCGGTCTCGCGGGGGCGACCGTCCAGGGCGGCCGTCAGTCGAGGACGCGGTGGCCGGCGCGGCGCAGCGCGGCGGTCGCCTCGCCCAGCCGTACGGCGGGCACGAGCACGTGGTCGGTGTCGTACGTGGAGAAGGCGACCGGATCGACCCGCGCCTCGGTCAACGGGCCGATCAGCGCGGCCAGGGTGCCGGTCACCGCCTGCCCGAGCGGGCCGACGATCCGCAGGCACCGCCAGTCGGTCTCCACCTCGCCCGGCGCGCGGGGGGCCGGGCAGATCACGGAGACCCCGTCGGCGGCCCAGCTCACGCTGACCACCTCGGCGTCGCCCAGTTCGCCCCAGAGGGCGGGCCCGAGGACGGCACCGGCGGCCAGCCGGCACACCGCGTACTCCCCCGGCAGCAGAGCGACATCGACCATGAGGGCACCCTACGGCCTGGCGGGTGCCCGCCACAGCTCCCCGAGGGTGCGGCGGACGCCACATCTGCCCAGGTCAGGGCGGTGCTGCGCGGACCGGACGGTGGGAGGTGGATCAGACCTCGGAGAAGAAGGTCAGCGACCCGGTGACCTGCCCGTCGGTCAGCACCGGCGTCGAGATGGCGTCGACCGTCGGGTCCGTCCGGCCTGCCGTCGCGGCCTGCACCCGCAGCAGCCCCCGGGCGAGCCGCCCGGAGTGCAGGGCGAGCAGCGGCGGGATCTTGTCGGTCTCCTGCTCGGTCAACTCGCCCCGGTGGGCGGTGAAGTCGAGCAGCCGCAGACAGCCGTCGAGCAGCGGCAGGCCGATCACGTCGTCGGGGCGGCCGAGGCAGAGCAGCTCGCAGCCGGCCGCGGACACCGCGACGACCCGGGTGTCGGTGTCGATCAGGAGGCAGGGCTCGTCGGCCCGGGCCACGGTGGCGGACCACTGCCCGAAGTTGTCGGACCCCTGCTCCAGCGGTGTCCGGGCGGTGGGCGCGAACACTTCCGAGAGCGAGAGTTCGACGTGGGCCACCGCGCCTCCTATGTACACCGACGGTCTGTCCACGCTAACCGGTCGTCTGGGCATCGCCGACCGCGCTGGGGCCGCCGGGCCGCCGGGGTCGGTTGCCCTCACCCGGGCGTCCGGCGCCGGCGCGGCCGGTGGTTGCTCCGGGTACGGGCCGGACCGCGTGGCGTCGCGGGAGACGTTACCGGCGGTTGGCCGGCTTGTCAGCCGCCGTTCGGCCGCCGTCGTACCACCGGTAGTCGCCGGCGGGACGGTAGGTGCCGTTCATCCAGGTCCCCGGGTGCTGCGCCACACGGGCGAGTTTCTCGGCCGTGGCCGGGGTGATCCGGTTGCCGCCCGCCACGAGCAGGCGGTCCAGCTCGCGGTGGGTGGCCATGAGGCAGTCCTTCGGCAGGCCGTACACGCTGATGACGCCCGAGCCGACGAAGGTCAGCACCGGCGTCACCGGGATGGGCAGCCCCACCGCCTGGGACAGCACCTTGCTCGCGCGCTTGGCGTCGCGGCGGGCCTCGGCCACGTAGGGCGGGCGCTTGCCGTTGATCTGCACCACGTCGCCGGCCACCAGCACTCGGGCGCGGCCGTGGTCGGCGATGGTCACCGCGAACAGGCCGCCCGGCCCGATGGCGAGGAACCCGGCCCGGTCGTCCTGGGCGGGGTCGAGGAGGAGGTCCGTGGTGTCCGTGCGGGGCCACTCGACGACGTGCCACCCCGGCCCGAGGTGGTCGAGCCGGCCCAGGGCGCGGGCCCCGGCCGCTTCCAACCGGCGGGCCCCCCGCTCGGCGCGCCGCCGCCGGGCCCACTCCAGGGGGCTCGGACGGGTCGGGTCGAGCACCCCGGGGGCATCCGCCCTGGGGTGTGGCACCGAGACGGGCGGCAGTGCCCGTGCGGTGGGTGCGGCTCGACGTGCGGGAAAGACAGTCATCGCGACCTCCGGCAAAAGGTCCCTCGAAGTTATGTCCTCACTACCCTACGTTGACATACCGGGTACCCGGCAAGTCGGAGCGCCGGAGTGAGTGTGGATGAATGCCATATTCATCCACAGACGTTTTACCGGATGCCGCCAAACCCTGCCCTACCCTTGGCCGGGTGACCCACTACGTGGACAGTGAAGTCGGCCGCCTCGGCACCGTGCTGCTGCACCGGCCGGGCCCCGAACTGGCCCGACTCACCCCCCGGAACAACGACTCGTTGCTGTTCGACGCTATCCCATGGGTCGGACGGGCACAGGAGGAGCACGACGCGTTCGCCGCCGAGCTGCGCGCCCGCGGGGTGGAGGTGCTCTACCTCGCCACCCTCCTCGCCGAGACCCTCGCCGTCGCCGAGGCCCGCGCCGAGCTGACCGAGCAGGTGCTCAGCTCGCCCCGGCTGGGCGACACCCTGCGCCGCCGGGTGGCCGACCACCTCGCCTACCTCGACCCCGCCGCCCTCGCCGACGTGCTCGTCGCCGGGCTCGCCCACGAGGAGCTGCGGATCAGCAGGGAACGGCCCGGTGGGCTCGTCTACTCCCTGATGGACCGGCACGACTTCGTCATCGACCCCCTGCCCAACCTGCTGTTCACCCGCGACTCGTCACTGTGGATCGGCGACCGGGTCGGGGTCACCAGCCTGGCGATGCCCGCCCGCCGAAAAGAGACGAGCATCACCGACGCCATCTACCGGCACCACCCGCGCTTCGTCGGCACCGAGTTCGTCTACCACCCCGGGCTGGAGCACCTGGAGGGCGGCGACGTGCTGCTGCTCGCCCCGGGGGTGCTCGCGGTCGGGGTCGGTGAGCGGACCACCCCGGCCGGGGCGGAACGGCTCGCCCGGCAGGTCTTCGCCGCCGGGCTGGCGCACACCATCCTGGTGGTGCCGATCGCCCAGGAGCGCGCCACCATGCACCTGGACACCATCTGCACGATGGTCGACGTCGACGCCGTGCTGATGTACGCGAACGTGGCGAGCACCCTCGCCGCGTACACGGTGGTCGCCGGCCCCGACGGCGAACCGCAGGTGGACGGGCCCGCGCCGTTCCTGCGGGCCGCCGCCGACGCGATGGACCTCGACCAGCTCCGGGTGATCGACACCGGCCTCGACCCGGTCACCGCCGAGCGGGAGCAGTGGGACGACGGCAACAACACCCTCGCCATCGCCCCCCGGCTCTGCGTCGGCTACGAGCGCAACACCGGCACCAACGCGCAGCTGGAGCGGGCCGGCATCGAGGTGATCCCGATCGCCGGCTCCGAGCTGGGCTCCGGCCGGGGCGGCCCGCGATGCATGTCCTGCCCCCTGGTCCGGGAGTAAGGAAGGGCCCCTTGTTAACGCAAAACGTTGTACAGGGGACCCTTCCTAACACTTTGGCTCAGCGCAGGGTGAGCTGCCGGCCGAGCAGGCCGTGCCGGGCGCGGCGGCCTGCCGCGTCCAGCGGCTCCTTCTCGGCGAGGGCCCCGGCGTAGCGCCCGGCGAACTCCCGCACCGGCTCCTCCCAGTCGGCCGCCGGGACGTCCTCGGGCAGGTCCCAGACCGGCACGAGACGCCCGTGCGCGCGGAACATGCCGGCGAACTTCGTGCCCCCGGCCAGGGGCAGCGTGCCGGCGGCGCTCAGCCGCGCCAGGGCGTCCAGCGCGGCGTCCTCGTCGTCCGGGAGCACCCAGCGGACGTGTGCCTTCTCCGGCACCCGGCACCAGTACGCCGCCCGCGCCGCCGCCAGCCGCACGGTCGGGTAGACGGCCGCGTTGGCCCGCTCCAGCGACGCCTGGACGGTCGGGTCGTCGGCCGCCCCCGGGTCGAGCCAGAACTCGAAGCCCTCGTGCATGCTGACGTCCAGCGGCCCGTCGACCAGGATGTCCTGGAGGCGGGGGCCGGGGCCGGGCAGCGGCGGCACCGTGACCGTCCGGCCCGGCTCGGTGCGCAGCGCGCAGAGCAGCGCCTCGGCCAGGTCCCGGGAGACGTCGCCCGACTGCTGGTGGCGCTGGAGCCCGACGAAGACGCGACCGTCGGCCTTGGTCATCGCCGGCGCCGCCATGGGCAGCACGGTGGCCAGGGTGACCGGCCGGTCGCCGTGCTCCTCGACCAGCTCGGGGACGAGCCGCAGCGGCGCGGAGGCGGCGGGGACCAGCTCGCGCAGGGCGATCCACTCCGGCTCGTCGGCCATTCCCTCGAACGGTCGGGGCACGAAGACGTCCCGCACCTTCTCCCGCTTCCCGGTGACGGCGACGTCGGCGGCCCGCTGGATCCTTCTACGCTTGCTCACGGCGAGACAGCCTAGAGCCCGTTGCCGGCCGGGGTGGGCAGGACCCGCCCCGCACGGATGGTCCGGCGCGGCTCAGCCGGCGGCGACGAGATCGGTGCGCGGCGTGGCGGCGGGCTCGAACTCGGCCCACACGCTCTGCCCGAGGCCGTCCCGGTCGACGCCCCACCGGCTCGCCAGGCCCGCGACGATGTGCAGGCCACGGCCGTCGACCGCGTCGGGGCCGGCGACCCGGACCAGCGGCCCGGCGGCCGCCCCACCGTCGGTGACCCGGAGCTGGACGAACGGCCCGTCGGGGGTCCGGCGCAGCCGCCAGGCCACCCGCACCACCCCGCCGGGAAGCGCGTCGGCGTGCCGGACGGCGTTGCCGACCAGCTCGGCCAGGACCGCCACCAGGTCGGCCAGGAGCACCGGCGGCACGACGTCGGCCAGCTCGTCGGCGAGCCGGTGCCGGGCCAGGCGCGCGCCGGTCGGGTGGTGCGGCACCACCACGCACCACGACCGCTCGACCGGCTCTCCCGCCACCGCCGCCCTCTCTCGCCCCACGACGCCCCGGCCCGCCGACCGGGCTCACCCGCGGGGCAGCCGGACCTCTGCGACCGTACCGCCGCCCGGCCTCGGCCGGAGCGACACCCAGCCATTCTGCTGTTCAACGATCCGGCGGACGAGATAGAGGCCGAGCCCGGCACCCGGGTATCCCCGGCGGTCGCCGGACTCGCCCTGCCAGAACCGGTCGAACGCCCGCTCGACGTGCTCCGGCCGGATGCCGATGCCCCGGTCGGCGACCCGGAACGAGACGGTCCGCTCGTTGCTCTCGGCGGTGATCTCGATCGGGGTGTCGGGCGGGGAGTACTTGTCGGCGTTGGTCCCCAGCTCGGTCAGCACCGTCGTCAGCGACTGCCGGGTGCCGAGCGCCCGGGGCAGGCCCTCGGGCACGTCGAGGACGACCCGGCGGCGCAGGTCGGTGGGCAGGTCGGCGACGGCGGCCCGGAGCGCCTCGCCCAGGTCGAAGGGGACGGACGGCTCGCCGGGCCGACCCTCGGTGGCCGAGGTGAGCAGCCGGTCGACCAGCCGGGCCAGTTCGTTGGCGCGCTGCCCGATGACCCGGGCGGCCTGCCGCCGGTCGGCGTCGGTCAGGGAGTCCCAGTGCTCGGTGAGGGTGTCCGCGTACCCCTTGATGACGGTGACCGGCGTGCGCAGCTCATGGCTGGTCACCGCGACGAAGAGGTCCCGGTCCTGGTCGCGGAGCTGTTGGTCGGTGATGTCCCGGAAGGTGACCACGCGCAGCGCCCCGGGGCCCGGCAGCTCGCCTGAGGTGATCTTGATCCAGCGGCCGTCGGGCAGCCGGTGGTCGAGGACCTGCCCGGACGGGGGGAGGGGGAACGGCAGCGCCCGGTTCAGCGACTCCGCGACCGTCCGGCCGGTCACCTGGGCGGCGGCCGGGTTCCAGAGCCGGACGCGCCCCTCCCGGTCGACCACGGCGAGCCCGTCGGCCAGCGCCGCGACCACCGGGCCGTCGCCGTGCACCGGCAGGCCGCTCTGGTCGCTGTACATGTGGGCGATGCAGGAGGCGATGTACGCCACCACCTCGTGCTGCCCGGCGGCCGTCGACGCGTCGTCGTCCGGATAGAACGCGTGCAGGCTGCCGACGGTCAGCCCGCCGATCTCGGCGCGGGCGGCCACCATCCGGCGCAGCCCCCGGTCGACCAGCTCGGCGCCGATCGGGCCGGGGATGCGGTCCACCCGGATGTCGCGGACCCGCGGGCCGGAGAGCAGGCAGACGGTGGCCGGGTCGGTGGGCGACACGGGCCGGCCGACGGCCCACTCGGCGCCCCCGGTCGCGGCGATCACCCGGCCGCCGGTGGGCGCGAACTCCACGAAGGCGGTGCTGGCCGCCCCGATCGCCGGCTGGACCACCTGGAGCAGCTGGGCGAGGACGGGCAGGCCGACTTCACCAGAGTTGATCATCTCGATAACCCTGCCATGGCCGGTTATCAGGGCGGCGAGGTCGGTACGCTCCGGCATGTCCCGAGTGTGCCGCGCCGACCCGTTCCCCGACACCCCCGCGCGGGCGGCCCCGGCACCCGCGCCGCCCGGCGAACCCGGCCTGACCAGCCAGCGGACCACGCCGCCCCGGCGGTTCACCGGCCCCGTCCGGCCGGGTGGCGGCCTCGGCGGCCGACGCCGCCCGACCCGTTCACCGGCCCAGCCGGGCCAGCGCGTGCGCCGGCCGGTCGGTGATGATCCCGTCCACCCCGACGTCGAGCACCAGGTCCAGCTCGGCGGGCTCGTTGACGGTCCAGACGTACACCTGGTGGCCGGCGGCCCGCAGCGCGGGCACCAGGCGCGGCCGGGCCCGGACCAGCTCGACCCCCGGCCCGGCGATGCGGGTGCCGAACGGCAGGCGGCCGAGGCGCAGCCAGCGCGGCAGCACCTCCAGCAGGAGCACCGTGGGCAGCCCGGGGGCGAGGTCGCGGACGCGCCGCACGGCCAGCGGCGAGAAGGACATCACCGTGACCTGGACGGGGGCGTCGGGGCGCGGTTCGGCCAGGCCGTAGCGGCGCAACAGGGCCACCAGCCGGCGCTCCACGTGCCCGCCGTACCGCGAGGGGTGCTTCGTCTCGATCAGCAGCCGCACCGGGCGGCCGGCGGCCAGCACCGCGTCGAGCAGCCGCGCCAGGGTGAGCAGCCGGGTGCGCGACTCGTCCGGCAGCTCGTCGCCGTCGGAGGGCCCGCAGCCCGGGTGCCAGGAGCCGAAGTCCAGCGCCTCCAGCTCCGCCAGCGTGCGGACGCTGACCAGGCCGGTGCCGTTGCTGGTGCGCTCCAGCCGCCGGTCGTGGACGCAGACCAGGTGCCCGTCGCGGGTCAGCCGGACGTCGCACTCCAGCCCGTCGACGCCCTCGTCGAGGGCCCGCAGGTAGGCGGCGAGGGTGTGCTCCGGCAGGTCCGCCGAGGAGCCGCGGTGCGCGAAGACCAGGGGGGCACCCATGCCCGTCGCTCTCAGATGACCTGGCCCGGCCCGCCGTCCCCGGTCACCACGGGTCGGCCGACGGCAGCCCACTGGCGCATGCCGCCGTCGGCGTTGCGCACCTGGTCCCAGCCGTTGTTCCGCAGGTAGGCCACCACCTGCGCCGAGCGCCCGCCGGAGCGGCAGATGACCGCCACGTCCCGGTCGGTGGGCACCTCGGCCATCCGGGCGGGCAGCTCCATCATCGGCAGGTGGTGGGCGCCGGGGGCGTGCCCGGCGGTCCACTCGTCGTCCTCGCGGACGTCGAGCAGGTAGGTGTCGTCGGCGATCTCGGTCACGGGCACGGTGGGAACCTGGGGTCCGAACACGGTCACCAAGCCTAGAGCCTCGCCCTGCCGCCCCGTCGGGGGTGTGCGAATCCGGGCGGGTCGGGACGAATGCGCAGGTCAGCGGCGGGCGGGCGCGGCGGGGTGGGTGCGGGGCTCAGAGGTGGGTCACCCAGCGCGGGTTGGCCTGCGCCCAGGCGGGCATGCGGGCGCCCCGGACCGCGTCGAAGAGGGCGTTGCCCCCGGCGTCGAGCACGACGTACGAGATGCCGTCGATGGTCTGCGGATGGGAGGGCACCTGGATGCCCGTCAGCGCGTCCGGGGGGAGGTCCCGGAGGGTGAGCAGCAGATCCTCCAGGGGCACCCCGTTGGTGTCGACGGTCAGCGACGCGCCGACCGCCCGGATGAGCCGGTCGAGCCGCACCGGGTCGCGGCGCAGGTTCGTCGCGCCGGCCCGGTCCAGCATCGCCCGCAGGAGCTGCTGCTGGTGGCGCTGCCGGTCGTAGTCGCCGCCGGGCAGGTCGTAGCGCTGCCGGACGTAGTCCAGCGCCCGCGCGCCGTCCATCTGCTGACAGCCGGGGCTGAACAGGGTCCCCGTGTGGATCGAGCGGACCTCGG
The DNA here is from genome assembly GCF_029581295.1 of Micromonospora sp. WMMD712. NCBI lineage: Bacteria > Bacillati > Actinomycetota > Actinomycetes > Micromonosporales > Micromonosporaceae > Micromonospora > Micromonospora sp. WMMD712. Next base: position 4,295,799 of record NZ_CP120743.1, on the reverse strand, counting down.
TGTCGACGCACATGCGCACCCCGCCGAGGAGGTCGATCACCTGCCGCAGCCCGGCGAAGTCGATCAGGGCGGCCCCGTCGAAGCGCAGCCCGGTGAGCCGGGTGAGGGTGGCCGAGAGGAGCTGGACGCCGGCCTCGCCGCCGCCGCCGTGCTCGTAGGCCGCGTTGAGCTTGTCGCTGCCGCCGCCGTAGCCGTTCGGGCCGGGCGGGACGGCGACCAGCAGGTCGCGGGGGAACGAGACCAGGTAGGCGCTCTTCGTGTCGGCCGGCACGTGCACCACCAGGATGGTGTCGGAGCGCTGGTCGTCGCCGGCCGCGCCGGGCCGCCGGTCCGAGCCGACGAGGAGGTAGTTGAGCGCCCCGTCCAGGTCCGTCCGGTCGCGCCGGGCGTCGGTGTCGAGCAGGTCCTCCCGCGTCACCGTGCGCTCGTAGCGGTGGCCGAGGGCCCGGAGCCCGACCACGGCGCCGGCGGCCAGCAGCGCGAGGGCGAGGCCGACCCCGAGCAGGATCCGGCTCCAGCGGGGTACGCGTCGACGGGCCGGTCCCCGCCGCCCCCGTCCGAATCCCCCCGACCTGGCCGTGACGCCCCCCGCCGCCGTACGTGAATGTTTCTCACGTCAGGCTACGGGGGGCGTCGGGTCGCCGGGCAAGTTTCCCCTGATCAGGGTGCTACTTGCGGGTCGACAGCACGTTCGGGTTGGCGTAGACGAACTCGGCCAGCTTGTCGTTCTTGACCGCCTGGAACATCTCCATGGTCTGCGGGCTCAGCGACTCCTTCGTCCCGCTGGCGTTCGCGTGGAAGGTGCCGCCGTTGGTCCGCAGCGTGGTCAGGTCGTTGCCGGTGACCCCGCGCATCGTGTAGATGAAGTCGATGATCGGCACCCCGCCGGTGTCCAGCACGAACGCCTTGCCGGCCGCCTTGATCAGCCCGTTGAGCTTCACCGGGTTGGTCAGCGTGCCGTTCTCGGTCGCCTTCTTCGCCATCGCCTTGATGAGCTGCTGCTGGTTCTGCTGGCGGTCGTAGTCGCTGTTCGGCAGGCCGTAGCGCTGCCGGGCGTAGTCGAGGGCGGCCCAGCCCTTCATGTCCCGGCAGCCCTTCTTGTGCACCACCGGGGTCATCGGCTTGCCGGTCTTCTTCGCGTCGGCGTTCCACATCGGCTTGCCGTCGACGTACGACATGTGGTGCGACTTGACCTCGTGGCTGACGCAGATCCGCACGGTGCCGAGGGCGTCGATGACGCCCTTGAAGCCGCCGAAGTTGATGATCGCCGCGCCGTCGAAGCTGATCCCCGTCATCCGCTTGATCGTCTGCGCCATGAGCTGCGCGCCGCCCTCCCAGCCGCCGCCGTTGCGGGCGCCCGCCTGGAAGGCCGCGTTGATCTTGTCGGTGCCGCCCCCGTAGCCGCTCTTCTTGAACGCCGGGATCTGCGCCTCGGTGTCCCGCGGAATGGAGATCAGGTACGCCTGGTCGTGCGAGGCGGGGATGTGCAGCACGATGATCGTGTCGGCGCGGACGTCGTCGGCGGCCCAGCGCTCGCGGGCGTCCACGCCCAGCAGCAGCATGTCGATCGGGCCGTCCAGGCTCGCCCCGCCCTCGGCGTCGGACTTGCCGGCCTCGCCGAGCAGGTTGCGCTGGGCGATGTTGCCGGTGGCCTGGCTGATGAACGCCTTGCTGCCGACGATGGCGATCCCGCTCGTCAGCATCAGGATCGCGCCGAAGACGACGGTGAGGCGGGCCCACAGGGGGTCCTTGCGGCGCTTCTTCCGCTTGCGGGCGGGGACGTCGATGGGCGGTCGGCCGCCGCTGCGGGGCTGCGACGGGATGGCCGACGGAACCCGTGCGACCGCACCGACGGGCGCCTGCGACGGAGGGCGACGGCTGGTATGAACCGGCATGCGTGCTCCAGCTCGCGTGATCGGGGGGCGGGACCACTGTACGTACCGCTTCCCGTCAAGGCGAGTTCGTCCGCCGGCTATTCGCAGTTATCTTCGTAGTTGCCTGCGGAATTCACCCGAACGGTCAATGGAATGCGGCCGGTCGGCGGTAAGGCCCCCGGTGGAACGGGGTCCGGCCGCCGACCGGCGCTGACGTGTGTCGAAGTAACGACCATCCGGGATCCGTCTCCGTTACCGGAAGCCCGTCACCCCGAGCTGCCCTCCGGCGGGTTGGCCTTCACCCAGTCGGCCATCTTGTCCGCCGTCATCGCCTGGTACATGGCCAGCGCCTTCTCCCGGTCCGAGACGACCACCGACTCGCCGTTGATCGTGTCGCTGCCCGAGTTCGGGCTGGTGATGAAGATCAGGTTCTCCCCGCGCAGGCTGCGGAACTGCACCGCCATGTCGACGAGCGAGAAGCCCTGGTCCACGGTCACCGCGTCCGTCACCGACTGGAGGAACGCGTTGAGCTTCTTCGGGTTGGTCAGGGTGCCCGTGCTGGCCGCCTTGTCCAGCAGGGCCTTGAGGAACTCCTGCTGGTGGCGCATGCGGGCGAAGTCGCCGTCGGGGAACTGCTTGCGCTGCCGGATCCAGTCCAGCGCCTCAGCGCCGTTCATGTGCATGGTGCCCTTGGTGAACTTGCGGAACGGCTTGTGGATCGAGGTGATCGACCGCTCCACCTTCAGGTCCACCCCGCCGAGTGCGTCGGTGACCTGCTTGAACCCGGCGAAGTCGATCGCCATCACGTTGTCGATGCGGACGTCGGTGAAGCACTCCACCGTCTTCACGGCCAGCGGCAGGCCGCCGAACGCGAACGCGGCATTGATCTTCGCCCGTTGCGCCGAGCCGCAGTCGGCCTGGGCGTTCTCCGGGATCGGCACGTAGAGGTCGCGGGGGATGGAGACCAGGTAGGCGGACTTGTGGTCGGCCGGGATGTGCATGACGATGATCGTGTCGGCCCGCCACTGGCTCTGCTGGTCCACCGGTGCGTCCGGGTCCCGCGAGTCGCTGCCGACCAGCAGGATGTTCAGCGCCCCGTCGACCGCCTTCGGCGGCCGGCCGCCGGTCAGCTCCGAGAACGGGTCGGTGCGGGCCAGGTCCTGATTGAGGTTGCGGGTGTAGAGCCATGCGCCGACGCCGCCGAGCAGCGCGAGGACGAGCACCGCCACGCCGGCCACCAGGCCGATCCGGCCCCACCTCGGGCGCGGCCCGCGCCCGCCGGACCGCCGGGGAGCGCCCGGCCCGCCGGGGCCACCCGGGCCGTCCGACCCGCCGAAGCCGCCGCTGCGGGGCCGGTCGTCGTGGGTGGGATACCACTGGGCCCCGGGCACGCTGGCGCGCCCCGAGCCGCCCTGGCCGGGGCCGGGCACCGGGGCACGCCCCGCGCTGCGACGCAGGGGCGGGACCGGAACACCGGCGGAAGCGGTCGCTGACATGTACCCGAGGGTACGTAGCCCGGTCGAGCGCCGCCCTCAATCGCAGGCCGGCCGGCGGGCCGCGTCGCGCGGACCGGCTACCCTAGCCGCTCGCGGAAGTGCTCGATCGTGCGGCGGAGGCCGTCTTCGGGCGCCACCGCCGGCTCGTATCCGAGCAGTTCACGGGCGAGGGTCAGGTCGGGGCGGCGCATCTCCGGGTCGTCGGCCGCCCGGGTGACGTACGTCACCTCGGACGTGCTGCCGGAGAGTGACACGATCAACTCGGCCAGTTGCCGCATGGTCAGCTCGTGCTCGGTGCCGCAGTTGACCGGGCCGGTCTCCGTGGAGTCGAGCAGCAGCAGGATGCCGCGCACCAGGTCCTCGACGTAGCAGATCGACCGGGTCTGGTTGCCGGTGCCGTGCACGGTGATCGGCTCGCCGCGCAGCGCCTGCGAGATGAACGTCGGGATCGCCCGGCCGTCGTCCGGCCGCATCCGCGGGCCGTACGTGTTGAAGATCCGCACGATCGCGGCGTCCAGCCCCCGGTACCGGTGGTAGGCCATCGTGGCCGCCTCGGAGAACCGCTTCGCCTCGTCGTAGACGCTGCGTACGCCGATCGGGTTGACGTTGCCCCAGTAGGTCTCGCGCTGCGGGTGCTCCTTCGGGTCCCCGTACGCCTCGGAGGTGGAGGCCATCAGGAACCGGGCGCCGTCGGCGACCGCGCGGTCCAGCAGGTGCAGGGTCGCCACCGACCCGACCCGGAGGATCTCCACCGGCAGGGTGGCGAAGTCGGTGGGGCTGGCCGGGGACGCCATGTGCATGATCGCGTCGAACCGCTCGGCCAGCGCCGGGTGGTGGGTCGGCAGCCCGTCGGAGATGTCCGCCTCGACCAGCGTGAAGTTGGGCTTGTCGTGCAGGTGGGCCACGTTGTCCTTGGAGCCGGTGACGAAGTTGTCCAGCGCCACCACCGTGCAGCCACGGGCGACGAGTGTGTCGACCAGGTGCGACGGCACGAAGCCGGCGCCGCCGGTGACGAGGACGCGGTGACCGGGACCGAAGCGCGGGGCAACCTTCATACCGACCAGCCTATACAGGTACGAGAGGGAAGGAAGGGCCCCCTGTTAACGCGAAACGTTGTACAGGGGGCCCCTTTTAACCAGCTCGGCCGGTGCGGGGCCGAGCGGGATCGGTACGCACCCGGGCCGGTGCGTACCGGCCTCAGTGCGCGCCCGCGCCGGTGAGGGAACGCACCTCCAGTTCGGCGTACTTGTCCTCGTCGCTCTCCTTGGAGATCATCGTGCCGATCCACCCGCACAGGAAGCCGAACGGGATGGAGAGGATGCCCGGGTTGGACAGCGGGAACCAGTGCCAGTCGTGGTCCGGGAACATCGACGTCGGCGCCCCGGAGACCACCGGCGAGAAGAACACCAGCAGCACGGCGGCGAGCAGGCCGCCGTAGATCGCCCAGACCGCGCCGGAGGTGTTGAACCGCTTCCAGAACAGGCTGTAGAGGATCGCCGGCAGGTTGCCCGAGGCGGCCACCGCGAACGCGAGCGCCACCAGGAAGGCCACGTTCAGGCTCTGCGCGTAGATCGACAGGGCGATCGAGACCGCGCCGATGACCAGCGCCGAGACCCGGGCCACCCGGACCTCCTGGCGCTCCGACGCCTGCCCGTTCTTGAGGACGTTGGCGTAGAAGTCGTGCGCCAGGCTGGACGACGAGGCCAGGGTGAGCCCGGCGACCACCGCCAGGATGGTGGCGAAGGCCACCGCCGCGATGATCGCCAGCAGGGTCGCTCCGCCGAGGTCGCCGCCGAGGAAGTCGATGCCCAGCCTCTCGGCGAGCTGCGGCGCGGCGGTGTTGCCGGCCTTGTCCTGGGCGGTGATCGCCGGGCCGCCCACCAGCGCCGCCGCGCCGAAGCCGAGGGCCAGGGTGAGCAGGTAGAACGAGCCGATGATGCCGATCGCCCAGAGCACGCTCTTGCGGGCCGCCTTGGCGGTCGGCACGGTGTAGAAGCGGATCAGGATGTGCGGCAGGCCGGCCGTGCCGAGCACCAGCGCGATGCCGAGCGAGAGCAGGTCGACCTTGTTGTAGAACGTCTGCGTCGCGTTGCCGGCGACCTCGACGCCGTAGCGCAGGCCGGGTTCGAGGAAGGCGCTGCCCTTGCCCGAGCGGGCGGCGGCGTCGCCGAGCAGCGACGACAGGTTGAACTTGTACTTCGCCAGGACCAGCAGGGTCATCACCAGCGCGCCGGTCATCAGCAGGAACGCCTTGACGATCTGGACGTACGTGGTGCCCTTCATGCCGCCCACGGTGACGTAGATGATCATCAGGGCGCCGACCATGATGATCGTGGCGACCTTCGCGGTGTCGGCGTCCATGCCGAGGAACGTGGTGCCCGGCTTGATGCCCAGCAGCAGCGCCACCAGCGCGCCCGCGCCGACCATCTGGGCCAGCAGATAGAAGATCGACACGGTGATGGTGGAGACCGCCGCCGCCGTGCGCACCGGCCGCTGACGCATCCGGAACGCCAGCACGTCCGCCATCGTGTACCGGCCCGAGTTGCGCAGCAGCTCGGCGACGAGCAGCAACGCCACCAGCCAGGCGACCAGGAAGCCGATCGAGTAGAGGAAGCCGTCGTAGCCGTAGAGGGCGATGATGCCGGCGATGCCGAGGAAGGACGCGGCCGACATGTAGTCGCCGCCGATCGCCATGCCGTTCTGGAAGCCGGAGAAGGACCGGCCGCCCGCGTAGAAGTCGGTGGCGGTCTTGGTCTGCCGGCTGGCCCAGATGGTGATGGCCAGGGTCACCGCCACGAAGACCAGGAACAGCGTGATGGTCAGGTTGCGGGCGGTGCCGCCGCCCGCCTCAGCCGCGAGGACCGTCTCCATGGGTCACCTCCCCCATCTCGGCGCGGATGCGGTCGGCGATCGGGTCGATCTTCCGGTCGGCGAACCGGGAGTAGAGCCAGGCGATCAGGAACGTCGATACGAACTGGAGCAGGCCGAAGATCAGGGCGATGTTGATGTTGCTGCCGAACAGCCGCGTGCCCATGAAGTCCCGCGCGTACGCGGAGAGGATCACGTAGAGCGCGTACCAGAGGAAGAACGCGACGGTCATCGGGAAGATGAAGCCGCGCAGAGCGCGACGCAACCCGGCGAACTCGTCCGATCGCTGTACGGCGAGGTACCGGTCCGCCGTGGACGCGGCCGACGCCGGCGTCTCCGGCTCGGTCGGTGCGTCCGACGGGGGTGTGTCCGTGGACATCTGTGGATCACCACCTTCACAGGCGTGGGGGTTTCGCGCACGGTAGGAACCGCACGCCCCGCCCGGGAAGACGTGGATCGACGGCGGTCACCACCTGCGCCGAGCGGTCGCCTGCCTGCGCCGAGTGACTCAGGTCACTCCGGTGACCGGTAGCTGCTGGTCAGCTCAACTCGTGGTACCGGCCGCGGTAGTGCAGCAGCGGGTCGCTCTCCCCCGTCAGGTCGATGCGCTCGATGGTGGCCTCGACGAGCAGCGCCCAGCCGTACTCGCGGGCGGTGTCGAGCCGGCACCCCGCCCAGCCGGCGGCGTCGGCGGGCACCGGGCCGTACCCGGTCTCGGTCCAGGTGTCGGTGGCGAAGAGGCCGCCCGGCGACGGGAACAGGCCGGCGAACCGGTCGGCGAGCTGCCGGTGCGGCGGGCCCAGCGGCGCGACGACGAACCGTCCCGTCGCCTCGACCGCCGCCCACAGGTCCGACTCCGCGTCGATCAGGCCCAGCAGCCGGTCCGGCTCCCCCTCGGCGACCAGCGTGGACGACACGGTCAGGCCGGCGGGGCCCGGCGCGGTCCACAGCGTCACCGGCGCGGCCAGCCGACCCCGCAGCCGCCGGGCCGGGGACCGCTGTCCCGCCGGTACGGCGAACGGGTCGACGTGGTGGATCTCGGCACCCGGCTCTGGATTCACGTGAAACATTGTGACCCCACCCGGCCCCCGCCAACCGCCGGTCGGGACCTTCCGCCGGGGCCCGCGCTCACGCCCGCCCGCGGCCGGACCGCGACGGTCGCAGCCCTCCCGCTCTCTCCGGCACCGCGACCCCCGTGTGTCCCCCTTTGCTCTGCACCCGCATAGGCATCGCTCGCCGAGCGTGACCGGCACTGTGACCCCCGTGTGTCCCCCTTTGCTCTGCACCCGCATAGGCATCGCTCGCCGAGCGTGACCGGCACTGTGACCCCCGTGTGTCCCCCTTTGCTCTGCACCCGGATACGCATCGCTCACCAAGCGTGAGCCGTCTCTGCAGCCCCGCTTTTGTCGGCCCCCGAACTCGCGCAGCTCACGAGGGTGTTGCGCGGGTGGGTGCAGAGCAAAGGGAGGTGAAGGCGTGCAGGGCCGTGAGGGGTGACCACGGAGAGCGACGGGACGCGGTGGCCCGTCGGCGCGACGCGCGGGGCCCTGTGGTCACTCGTCGGAGCGCAGGGTGCGGCGGGCGGCGGCCAGCACCTCCGGGTCGGCGCAGCCGGCGGCGTACCCGGTGATCCGGTGACGGATGTCCCGGCCGAGCAGCCACCTGCCGACCCGGTGCGCGACGGGGCGCAGGAACGCCGGCCGGCAGCGGAAGTGATACCGCCAGGTGGCGACCGACGTGCCGGGCTCCGGGCCGGGGGCGAACCGCCATCCGCCCGCGAACATCTCGAAGAACCACGGGCCCCGGACCATCTTCATCCCGACGTGGCTCGGCGGGGCGAAGGAGACGTACTCGCTGACCATCGTCAGGCCGTGCCGGGAACGGGTGAAGGTGCGCACGCCCTTGCCCGGGCGCGTGGCCCCGTCGGTGAAGTGCTGCTCGCGGACGAACGGGTCCCAGCGGTAGCGCACCGGCGCGACGGTCTGCGACACCGCGAAGGCCAGCTCGGGCGGCACCGGGACGGTGATCACCGACTCGACGACAGGCATCGCCCCATTGTGCCGCCCGCCGACCAGGCCGGCCCCGCGCCGGCACGCCCCGCCCCGGCCCGGGCGAGGCCGGCACAGGCGCGGGCCTGCGCGGGTGCGGGGGGCTCCTATCGTGCCGGGCATGAGTCCCGTGACGCCGCAGCAGCTCGCCCAGGCCCGCGTCGTGGCCGCCGACGCCGTGCTCCGCAACGAGGTGGACTTCCGGGGCTATCCCCACCGGCACCTCGCCGTCGCCGCCCGTCCGCGACTGAGCACCAGCGGCGTAACCCAGCTCCTGGAGGCCGTCGAATACCTCAGCCACTACGGGTGGGAACTGGTCAACGTCAGCTCCTCCAGCAACAGCGCCCTGTTCTACGCGTTCCTGCGCCGCCGCTGAACCGGGCTCAGCGGCGCGGGGTCACGGCCGTCAGCAGTTCGGAGGCCCGCCGGTCCAGCACGTCACCGGCCAGGTACGCGCCCAGCAGCGCCGCGCCCAGCCCGTACGCCAGCCCCACCGGCGGGGCCAGCCAGAGCCAGGCGTCGCCGAGCAGTGCCGCGGCGACCACCATCGGCACGCTCGCCACCGCCGTGCCGAGCATCGACAGCAGGGTGAGGAAGCTCTTCGCGACGCCCGCCCCGCTGTTCATCGCGAACGGGTTGCTCGTCTCCGGCAGCGAGTACGCCCCCAGCACCGAGACGAACGCGCTGATCGCCAGCCCCGCCCCGTAGGTGGCGAGGAGGCTGCCCGCCATCACGCCCAGCCACGCCGGCCGACCCAGCAGCACCCCCAGGACCACCGTGACGACGGCGAGCATCGGCAGGACGTACACCGAGAAGGCGGCCATCCGGGCCCGCAGCTCCAGCCGGCCGGGAACGCCCGCGACCACGTTCGCCGCGTACGCGCTGCCGTCGAAGCCGAACTGGTTGGCCAGGGTCACCGAGGCGAGCAGGCCGACGAACACCATCGAGATGCTGACCAGCACGGGGGACGAGTCGGGGGTGGCGAACTCCACGCCCTCCCCGGTGGAGAAGCTCGCCCCGCCGAAGTTGACCATCACCGGCACGAAGATGCCGACCACGGCGATCGTGATCAGGTTGGCCCGCCGGCGGGCGTCCCGCCACCAGTAGCGGCACTCCCGGGCCACCAGCGCGCCGAACCGGTCCCGGCGCGCCCAACCGACCGCCCACGGAAAGAGCTGCCCGACCGCACCGGCTCCGGCCCCCGCCGGACCGTCGCCGGTCTTCGCCGCGCCGCCGCGCGCCCCGGTCCGGCCGCCGCTGGCCGTGCCGACCATCGCCGACTCCAGCGACCGGGACCACCACCACAGCAGCGCGCCGATCGTCAGCGCGGTGATCAGCAGCTTCACCGGAACGGCCCAGGCCCGTCCCTCGGCCACGTCGACGCCGACCGTCCACGGCGCGCCGAACGGGGTCCAGCCGACGATCCGGGCCACCCCGGCCAGCCGGTCCCAGTCGGCCTGCTGCACGGCGGCGAGCACCACGATCTGCAACGGGCCGAGCAGCGCGGCGAGCACCGCCAGCAGCACGGCCGCCAGGTCGCGTACCCGACGGGACCGCAACATCGTCGCGAACGCGCTGGTCATCGCCCGGCTGGCGGCGACGCAGAGCAGCAGCCCGGCGACCACCCCGACGGCCGCGACGAGCGCCGCGACCGCGTCGCCGAGCAGGCCGGAGGTGAGCACCAGACCGCCGGCCGCGATCAGCGCCGCCGCGGCCGGGACGCTGACCAGCGCGGCGGCGAACAGCCCGGTGACCAGGGTGCGCCGGGACAGCGGCAGCAGGGCGAACCGGGCCGGGTCGAGCGTCTCGTCCACCCCGAAGAAGACCAGCGGCAGCAGCAGCCAGCCGAGCACCAGCAGGCCGCCGCCGAACGCGGCGGCCATCATCGCGTACGTCGGCTCGTCGGCCAGCCCCGGCGCGGCCAGCAGGAAGAAGCCGGTCGTGGCGAACCAGAGCCCGGCGACCACCCCGCCCACGAACATGGCGATCCGCCAGCCCTGGCCCCGGAAGTTGTTGCCCATCACCCGCAGCTTGAGCCGGACGAAGTGCCGGGCGGAGACGGGCCGGGCCCGCCCGGCCGGCTGACCCGCCGGCCCGGTCACCGTCATGGCCGGGCCCGCCTCCCGCTGCTGCGGACCGGTCACCGGGACAGCCACGCCAGCTCCTCGCCGGTCGCCGTGCGCCCACCGACCACCTCGACGAACACGTCCTCCAGCGAGCGGTCGCCGCGCACCTCGTCGAGCGTGCCGACCCGCTTGATCGTCCCCTCGGCGAGGATCGCCACGTGCGAGCAGAGCCGCTCGACGACCTCCATGACGTGACTGGAGAAGATGACCGTCCCGCCGCCGACGACGTACCGGTGCAGGATGTCCCGGATCAGGGCCGCCGACACCGGGTCGACCGCCTCGAACGGCTCGTCGAGCACCAGCAGCCGGGGCCCGTGCAGCAGCGCGCAGGCCAGGCCGATCTTCTTCTTCATGCCGGCCGAGTAGTCCACGACCAGGGTCCGGCCGGCGTCGCCGAGGGCGAGCACGTCGAGCAGCTCCGCCGCGCGCTGGTCGACCACCGCCGGGTCCATGCCGCGCAACAGACCGTGGTACGCCAGCAGCTCCGCCCCGCTGAGCCGGTCGAACAGGCGCACGCCGTCGGGCATCACGCCGAGGAGCTGCTTCGCCCGGACCGGGTCGGCCCATACGTCGTGCCCGAGCACCCAGGCGCCCCCCGCGTCGGGGCGCAGCAGCCCGACCGCCATGGACAGGGTGGTGGTCTTGCCGGCCCCGTTCGGGCCGAGCAGCCCGTAGAACGAGCCGGCCGGCACGTCGAGGTCGACGCCGGCCACCGCCACCTTGCCGTCGAACCGCTTGGCGAGGCCACGCAGCGCGAGCGCGGGGTGCTCATCAGTCATGTACCGACCGTATCCGGCGCCGGCCAGCGGCCGCTCCCGCCCAGGGACGACCTGCGCCTCCTCCCCGGGCAGGAGGCGGCCGGGCCTCCGCCGCCCGGGGTGCGCGTGCCGTCGCGCTCAGTGGGTGAAGCGGCCGTACCGGCCGCCGAGGAACAGCAGGGGCTGCCCGTCCGGCTGGCCGTGCAGGTGGTGCACCCGCAGCACCACGATGACGTGGTCGCCGGCGTCGTGTTCGGCCTCCACCGCGCCCTCCACCCAGGCCACCACGCCGGCCAGCACCGGCGCGCCGCCGGGGGACAGCTCCCAGTCGAGGCCCTGGAACCGGTCCACCCGGGGGGCGGCCATGCGTTCGCAGACGGCCCGCTGTCCGGCGCCGAGGATGTTCACGCAGAGCCGGTCGGCGGTGCGCATGACCGGCCAGCTCCCGCTGTCCCGGCTGACGCAGAAGGAGACCAGCGGCGGGCGCAACGAGACGGACGCGAACGAGTTCACGGTGAGGCCGACCGGCCGGCGGGACGCGGGGTCGAGGGCCGTCACCGTCGTGACGCCGGTGGCGAAATGTCCCAGTACGTAGCGGAAGTGGGCTGTATCGATCGTTGACGTGGATGGGTTCACGAGCCTGTCCTCCCGTTCCGGTCGCCGCCGGCCCGCGCGATCACCTGGGGCGGGCACGGGGCGATCGACCCGTTGGCCGAAGTGAATGTGACACGTCGGCGCAAGGCCGGGTTTGGCCAGCATTAATGCAGGTGGCGCGCCGAACCATTCGAGGATGGCCCGGAATTGCCGGTGTCGGGGTGCGCTCCACGATTGAAGTGTCCGCGATGATAACGGACTCCGGCCAGTCCCGAAGGCCGGTTACCCTCCGTAATGTGACTCGGCGGCGAGTTCCTAGGTGCCCGGTCGGGGCGGCGGCGGTAGCGGGAAATTGCTGGTCATGGCTGTTCTGGGGTGGCATTGTGGCGCGGCGGCCGGCGGTCGGCGCGATGCGAAGCGACTCCAGTCATTCACGCTGGGTCACCGGAGCCGGTGCGATTCGGTCCATTTTCCCCCCGGGTGGCCCGCTCGCGCCGGGCGAGATGCTGTGAGGTGGATCACTATTGCCCTCCGTGGCATCTTGGTAACGTGACGCGGGACTGCCGCGGGAAGCCATTGTCATCCATGATGTTCCCGCTCGTTGTCGCTAGCGCATTCAGGGGGGAATGTGTTGCCAGCAGATTGTTCGCGAGCGGTTCCGTCACTCGTGGAGCGCTGGGTCCAGAGTCGACCGGATAGCCCGGCCATTATCGATCCGACCTGCGAAGAAGCGACGAGCTACGCGCAATTGTGGCGGTCCTCCGGCGCGCTGGCCGCGTACCTGCGCCGGCTGGGCGTCGGCCGGGGCGCGGTGGTGGCCCTTTCCCTGCCACGCGGCCGGTCGCTGATCGTGGCGATGCTCGCGGTGGCGCGTGCCGGCGCGGCGTACCTGCCGGTCGACCCGGCGGCACCGGTGGACCGGGTGCGCCGGACGCTGGACACCGCAGGCGTCTCCGTGGTGATCGCCGATCGGGACGAGCCGTGGCTCGGCACCGCCCGGCGCGTCGACCCGGCCGTGGCCGGCGACCCGACCGCGTCCGGCCCGGCCCCGATCGGCCCGGCTGTGGCCGGCGACGACCCGGACCCGGTGGTCGACGCGGACGATCCGGTCTACGTGATGTTCACGTCCGGCTCGACCGGCGAGCCGAAGGGGGTCGTGGTCCCGCACCGGGCGGTGGCCCGACTGGTGGTCGAGCCGCTGTTCTGCACCGTCGCGCCCGGCGACCGCGTCGCCCACACCTCGAATCCGGCGTTCGACGCCAGCACCTTCGAGGTCTGGGGCGCGCTCGCCGCCGGTGGCTGCGTGGTGCCCCTGCCCGCGGTGACCGACCTGCCCCTCGACGAGTGGACGGCGCACCTGGCCGGCCTGTCGGTCGACGTGCTGTTCCTGACCACCTCGTTGTTCCACATGATCGCCCGGGAACGGCCGGCCGCGCTGCGGACCGTCGGCACCGTCCTCGTCGGCGGCGAGCAGCTCGACCTGTCCGCCGCGTGCCGGGTGCTCGCCGGCTCGCCCCCCGCGCGGCTGGTCAACGGGTACGGCCCGACCGAGACCACCACCTTCGCCGCGTACCACGACTGCACCCTGGAGAGCCTGGCGGGCCGGGAACGGGTGCCGGTGGGCCGTCCCCTCCAGCGCACCAGCCTGCACGTGCTCGGCCCGGACCTCGCCGAGGTCCCCGCGGGCGAGGTCGGCGAGCTGTGCATCGGGGGGCCCGGCGTCGCCCTGGGCTACCTGGGCCGTCCCGACCTGACCGCCGAGCGGTTCGTCACCCGGCCGGGCGACGACGGGCGGGTCTACCGCTCCGGCGACCTGGCCCGCCGGCTTCCCGACGGTCTCGTCGAGGTGCTGGGCCGGCGGGACCGGCAGGTGAAGGTGCGGGGCTTCCGCATCGAGCTGGACGAGATCGAGCTGGCGATCACCGCCACCGGCCTGGCCGACGCGGCGTTCGCCGAGAAGCTCGGCGACGGGCCGCAGGCGCTGCTCGCCGTCGCCGTCGTGCCGGCGGCCGGGCGGTGGGACCGCACCGAGCTGGCCCGCCGGCTGGCGGAGCGGGTCCCCGACTACATGGTGCCGTCGCGGTGGGTGCCGCTCGACCGGCCGCCGACCGGGCCGACCGGCAAGGTCGACCGGGCCGCGATCGCCCGGCTGCTGGCGGAGTCCGGCCCGGCAGCGCCGGACACCGACACCGACACCGCCGCCACCCCCGGCACCACCGACGGCGGCGTTGAGGCCGATCCGGTGACCGCCGCCCTCCGGGGGATCTGGCGGGACGTGGTCGGCAGCGAGCCCACCGCGACCCGCAACTTCCTGGAGATGGGCGGCAACTCGATCATGGCCGTCCAGCTCGCCGGGCGGGTCCAGGACCGCCTCGGCGTCCGGTCCGAGCCGCACGACGTGCTGCTGGCCGAGTCGTTCGCCCACCTGGCCGACCAGATCAGGGTCGCGCTCGACCGCACGCACTGAGCGACCGCACGCACTGAGCGACCGTCCGGAGTACGCCGACGCGTGAAGCGGTCGCCGGGTCGACCCCGGCGGGCGCAGCCAACGGAAGGAACCCGAATGGACACCCGAGCGCCCGGGTCGGCGCGGGAGACCGAAATCCCACGCGCGGACTTCCCACAGAACGGCCACCCGGCGGCCGACAGCCCGGAGTGCGCCCCGCTGTCCCTCGCGCAGGAACGGCTGTGGCTGATCGACGCGGCCGCCCCCGGCGCGGCCACCTACCTCGTCCCCGTGCTGCTGCGCTGGCAGGGCCGGGTCGACCCGGCGGTGCTCGGCGTCGCGCTGACCGCGGTGGTGGCCCGGCACGAGCCCCTGCGCACCGGCTACCGGTTGCGCGGCGACGAGCCGGAGCAGTTCGTCGGCCCGGCGGCCGACGTCCCGGTCCGGGTGGTCCGGGCCCCCGGCGGCTCCTGGGCCGACGTCGAGGACGAGGTACGCCGGCTCTGCGCCGAGCCCCTCGACCTCGCCACCGGCCAGGTGCTGCGCTGCGTCGCGTTCACCGGCCTCACCGGCGGGGACGCGGTGCTGCTCGTCCTGCACCACATCGCCTTCGACGGCTGGTCGATGGGGCGGCTCTGCGCCGACCTCGCCACGGCCTACGCGGCCGGCGTCGACGGCCGGCCGCCCCGGCTGCCCGCCGTCGGGGTCCGCTTCGCCGAGCTGGCCCGGCGCGACCGGGAGGCGGGCAGCCGACCCGACACGCGCGCCGCGGTGACGGATCGGGCGGCGGAACTCCTCGCCGCCGGGCCCGGGCTCACCCTCGCCGGGGCGCTGCCCGCCGCCCCCGGCCGCGCGGTGGAGCGGGCGGGCGGCGAGGTCGTCACCGCCCTCCCCGCCGGGCTCTGGGACCGCGCCACCGCACTGGCCGCCGAACACCGCGTCACGCCGTTCGTGCTGTTCGGCACCGCGTTCCAGGTGCTGCTGAGCCTCTGGTCCGGGCGGGACACCTTCCGCTACGGGGTGATCGCCGCCAACCGGCCCGGCCCGGAGGCCGACGACGTCGTCGGCTTCTTCGTCAACACCGTGCCGTTGCGGGCGGCGCTGGGCGGCGCGGACGACTTCGCGCAGTTGTGCGCCCAGGCCCGGGGCGAGGCGTTCCGCACGCTGCTCTACCAGCGCCTGCCGTACCACCGGCTCACCGCCGCGGCCCGGGCCGAGCTGGTCGAGGTCGCCTTCGCGTTGCAGAACTTCCCCGTGCCCGGCCCCGAGGTGCCGGTGCGCTGGGCGTTGCCCGAGGTGCTGCCCAACGGCACCGCCAAGTTCGACCTGATGCTCACCGTCGAGGAGCGGGCCGACGGCTGGTACGCCCGCTGGGAGCACGACCTGGCCCGCTACCCCCGGCCGGTGGTGACGGCGCTGGCCGAGGCGTACCTCGGGCTGCTCGGGGCCGTGACGGAACGGTACGCCGTGCCCCTGGCGGAGCTGGCCCGGTACGGGCCGGACCCGGCGTGGGCGACGACGGCCGCGCCGGACGCGACGACCCCGACGCCCGCCACGGCCGGGGCCGCCCCGGTGCCCGAGGCCGCGCTGCGCCGCGCCGCCGAGTGCTTCGCCGTGGCGCTGGCCGACCTCGTCGACGAGCCGCCGGAGGCGGTCGCCGCCGGGCTGACCCCGACGGCCGACTTCTTCGCCCTCGGCGGCCACTCCCTGCTGGTCGTCACGATGCTGCGCCGCATCGAACGCCAGGACGGCACCGTCCTGTCGGCGCGGGAGTTCCTGGCCGACCCGACGGTGGCCGGGCTGGCCCGGCTCCTCGCGGCCCCGCCCCGGGTGGCGGCCGCGCCGCCGACCGGCAGCGACGGCCGGCAGGCCACCAGCCCCGCGCAGCAACGCTTCTGGTCCGTCGACCGGCTGCCGTGGCTGCGGCAGGCGTACCTGGTGCCCACGGTGGTGGACCTCGCCGGTGGCGTCGACGTGGAGCGGCTGCGCGCCGCCGTCGGGACCGTGCTCGCCCGGCACCCGGCGCTGCGGGCCCGCTTCGAGCTCGACCGCCGGCAGCGCCGGGTCTACCACCGCACGGACGGCCCGGCCGGTGACGTCACCGTGGTGGACGCCGCCGACTGGACCGACGAGCAGGCGCGCGAGGCCGTCGCGGAGTGGAGCTGGACCGGCTTCGACCTGGCCCGCGCCGCCCCCGCCCGGGCGCACCTGCTGGACCGGGGCGGGCGGGGCGTCACCCTCGTCGTCGTCGTCCACCACATCGTCTTCGACGGCTGGTCGCGGCAACTGCTGCTGCGCCAGATCGCGGCGGCCTACCGGGGCGAGGACCTGCCCGAGCCGGTGGCCGGGACGGGCCACACCGACCCCGACGACGCCGCGCAGGCCGACACCCGGGCGGTCGTGGAGGCGCTCACCGGCGCGCCGGTCGACGTGGCCCTGCCGTACGACCGGGGCCGCGGCGACACCCAGGAGACCCGGGCGGGCCGGCTGACGTACGACCTCGACCCGACCCGCGCCGACCGGCTGCGCAAGGTCGCGGCGGACGCCGGCTGCACGATGTTCATGGTCTCGGCCGCGCTGCTGGCGGTGGCGCTGGCCCGGGTCGGCGGCCAGCGCGACTTCCTGTTCGCCTTCCCGTGGTCGCAGCGGACGGGGGCGCGCAGCGCCGACGCGGTGGGCCTGTTCATCGACACGCTCGTGCTGCGCGCCGACACCAGCGGCGAGCCGACCTGGCAGGAGCTGCTGGCCCGGGTGCGCGACGCGGCGAACCTCAGCTTCCGGCACTCCGCGGCACCGTTCGACGCGGTCGCCGCCGCGTTGCATCCCGACCGTGACCTCGGCCGCCCGCCGGTGACGCCGGTCTACCTCAGCGCCGCCGACGGCGAACTGGAACCTCCCGACCTCGGGCCGGACGTCACCGCCACGGTCCGCCCGCTCGACCCGCTGCACCTCAAGTACGAGCTCGAACTCACCGTCGTCGACCGGCGGCAGGACCTGCGGTGGGAGCTGCTGTATTCCGCCGCCCTCTTCGACCCCGCCACCGCGCACGCCGTCCTGCACGCGGTCACCGCCGCGGCGGACGACCTCATCCGGCAGCCCACCGCTCGACCACTGGAGGGACATTGACCACCCTGACGGAGGACCAACTGCTCGATCGGGTCCGGGCCGCCTGGGCCGAGGTGCTCGACGTCGACGATCCCGGCAGCCTCGACCCGGACCAGAACTTCCTGGAGGCCGGCGGCAGCTCCCTGCTGCTCATCATGCTCTGGGAGGACCTGCACGAGCTCACCGAGCGGTCGCTGCGGGTGGCCGACCTGTTCCAGCACGCCACGATCCGGGCGCAGGCCAGGCTGCTGGCCGGCGGCGGTGAGGAGCCCCGGCAGCAGGTGACCGGGGCCAGCCAGCGCCGCGCCCTGCTCGGCCGGGCCCGTACGGCGGAGGTGCCCCGACCGTCATGACCGAGATCTCCGACACCGACATCGCCGTCGTCGGGACGGCCTGCCGCTTCCCCGACGCGTGGAACCCCGAGCAGTACTGGCGCAACATCGACACCGGCGTCGTCTCGATGCGGGAGCTGACCGACGAGCAGCTGCGCGCGGCCGGCCACACCGAGGAGGAGACGCGCCAGCCGGGCTTCGTCCGGGTCGGCGCGACCCTGCCGGGGGTGGCCGACTTCGCCGCCGACTTCTTCGGCTACACCCCCCGCGAGGTCGACGCCATCGACCCGCAGCAGCGCATCTTCCTGGAGTCCTGCTGGGAGGCGCTGGAGTCGGCGGGCCTGGCGCCCGGCGCGGACCGCCTGGTGACCGGCGTGTTCGCCAGCAGCGCCGCCGGCAACTACTCGGCGGCGGTCTTCGCCGCCAAGGTCCGTGACCACGGGCTCGCCGCCGCGATCGGCGACCTCGACCTGACCGTCGGCGGGCAGGCCGACTTCATGACCTCGCGGACGGCCTACAAGCTCGGCCTGCGCGGGCCGTCCGTCAGCGTCCAGACGGGCTGCTCCTCGTCGCTGTACGCGGTGCACTACGGCATGCTGAGCCTGCTCGCCGGGGAGTGCGACGTGGTCCTCGCCGGCGGCGCGACCGTCGTGGAGCCGCTGCTCGGCTACCAGCCGATCCCCGGGGCGTGGGTCTCCGAGGACGGCTACGTCCGCTCCTTCGACGCGAGCAGCAGCGGCACCACGTACGGCTCCGGGGTCGGGGTGGTGGCCCTGCGCCGGCTCGCCGACGCGCTCGCCGACGGCAACCCGGTGCTGGCCGTCCTGCGCGGCTCGGCGGTCGGCAACGACGGCGGCGCGCGCCTGGGCTACGCCGCCCCGAACCTCGACGGGGTGGCCGACGTGATCGCGGCGGCGCTGTCGGTCGCGGGCGTCTCCGCCGACGCGGTCCGCTACGTCGAGGCCCACGGCACCGGCACGCCGCTGGGCGACCACATCGAGCTGCTGGCCCTGACCGAGGCGTTCCGGCGCAGCACCGACGAGGTGGGCTACTGCGGCCTCGGCTCGGTGATGTCCAACATCGGGCACCTCGGCCCGGCCGCCGGCATCGCCGGGCTGATCAAGGCGATCCACGTGGCCGGCACCGGCTCGCTGCCCCCGCACCCGACGTTCGACGTGGCCCGCGACCCGGCGGAGCTGGAGAAGAGCCCGTTCTTCGTCACCACGACCCGCCGCGAGTGCGCCGAGCCGGACCGGCTGGTGCTGGTCAACTCGATGGGCGTGGGCGGCACCAACGCCACGATGGTGGTGGCCGCGCCGCCCGCGCCGGTCCGGCGGCCCGCGCCGGCTGCGCCCGTCGTCCGGCTGAACGTCTCCGCCCGCAACCGGGTGGAGCTGGACCAGCTGTGCCGGGCGCTGGCCGACCGGATCGACAGCGACCCCGCGCAGGCGGCGGACGTCGCGTACACGCTGCGGGTCGGGCGGGCCGTCTTCGACGAGCGGCGGGTGGTGACCGCGCCGGCCGACCGGCTCGCGGCGGCGCTGCGGCTGCCCCGCCCCCCGGCCGTGCGCACCGTGCGGGCCGCCCGCCGCACCGCCGTGATCGTGGCGGGGGAGCAGGCGGAGCCCGCGAGGCTGGCCGCGCTGCGGGCAGTGCTGCCCGGCGCGGCCGTGGTCGACCGGCTCGACCTCGCCGGGGACCGGTACGCGGTGGTGCTGGGCGGGACCGGTGACGACGCGGGCCTGGCCGACTCGCGGGGCGTCCTGGTGCCCGCCGGTGACGACGGCTGGGACGAGGCGCTGAGCACCGCCTGGCTGCACGGCGTGCCGGTCGACTGGGAGGCGGTCAGCGGCGGCTGCGGGCGGCGGCTGCGCCTGCCGACGTACCCGTTCCAGCGCAAGCGGTACTGGCCGCTGGACCACCTCGACGTGTTCCGCCGGCAACCGACGCCCGCGCCCGTCGGCGCGGAGCCGGCGGCGGCGGGGGACTCCATCGAGGAGAGCGTCGCCGGCATCTGGCGGGAGCTGTTCGACCGGGGCGACGTCGGGCTGGACGACGAGTTCGGCGCGCTGGGCGGCACGTCGCTGCTGTCCGTGCAGATGGTGCTGCGGATCCAGCAGCAGTACGGCGTGCTGATCAACCTGCACCGGGCCGGCGGCAGCCGGGCCACCGTACGCCGGCTCGCCGGGATCGTCCGGGCCGGCGTCACCCCCGACCGGCAGAGCGCGGCCGACCGGGACGGCGAGCTGATCGACGCGGACCTGGCGCTGCCGATCGGGCCGCTGGCCCCGCGTCGCGCCCCGGGCCGGGACGTGCTGCTCACCGGCGCGGCGGGCTACCTCGGCGCGTTCCTGCTGCACGAGTTGCAGCGCGCCGGCCGGCGCGTCCACTGCGTCGTGCGGGCGGCCGACGAGCAGGCGGGCATGCGGCGGCTGCGGGAGACCGCCGCGCGCCTGGCCCTGCCGGAGCCGGACCCCGAGCTGGTCCGCGTCGTCCCGGCGGACCTGCGGGCCTTCGCCGGCACGGACGCCGGGGACCTCGACGGCGAACTCGCCGACCAGGTCGGGCACGTGCTGCACTGCGCGGCCCGGGTGGTCTTCACCGAGCCGTACCGGACGCTGCGGGAGGACAACGTCCTGCCGATGGCGGGCCTGCTGAACTGGATGTGCCGGCACGGCATCCGCGACTTCAGCTACGTGTCGACGCTGGCCGCGACGGGCGCGGGGTCGGGCACGGCGGGCACCCGGCTGGAGACCCGCAGGCAGCCCCTGCACTCCGACCTGGGCGGCTACGGGGTCAGCAAGTGGGTCGGCGAGCGGCTGCTGGAGAAGGCCGAGGAGGCCGGCATCCGCGGCCGGGTGTTCCGGCCCGGCCTGATCATGGCGGCCCGGGACACCGGGGCCTGCAACAACAAGGACCTGGTGTGGCGGATGCTCGCCAGCGGCATCGCCATCGGCGCCCACCCCACCGACGAGCGCGCCGAGCCGGTCTCCCCGGTCGACGTGGTCGCCCGGGCGGTCGTGTCGCTGGCGCTGTCGCCGTCGTCGGTCGGCCGGGTCTACCACCTGGCCGACGAGCGTTCGATCAGCACCCGGGAGCTGTTCGACATGCTCGGCCGGGCCGGGCTGCCGACCGAGCCGATGCCGCTGCCGCAGTGGCAGCGGCGGGTGGCCCAGCGGGCGCTGGACGGCGGCAGCGAGGTCATGTCGGCCGTGGCCCTCTACGAGTTGGAGGGGCACGAGCTGGCCGAGGACGACGTGCAGGTCCGGGGCTGGCAGCCCTGGCTGCGCAAGCAGGGCCTCTCCGCCGCCGTCACCCCCGAGCAGCTGCGCCGGGGCCTGGAGTTCCTGGCCGGACGCCACGAGGAGTTCGCCGCGCTCCTGCCCGGCCTGGTGGGGCGGCGGGGCGATGACGTCAACGCGATCGAGGAGCGGGTATGAAGCAGCGACATGTCGCCGTGCTGGGCGCGGGAGTGATGGGCAGCGCCATCGCCGCCCTCGCCGTCGGCAACGGCCTGCCGGTCACCCTGGTCGACGTCGACCGGGCCGTGCTGGACCGGGCCCGGGGCGAGGTCACCCGCCACCTGCGGCTGGCCCGGCTGATGGGGGCGCAGACCGGGGCGGACGTGGCCGAGCTGCGTACCACCGTGGACCTGGCCGACGTCGCCGACGCCGACGTGGTCGTCGAGGCCGTCACCGAGCTGGCCGACGTCAAGGCGAAGGTGCTCGCCGAGGTGTCCGCGCTCGTCGGGCCGGAGGCGCTGGTACTCACCAACACCTCCGCCATCCCGGTGGACGAGCTGGCCGGCTCGGTCGCGCACCCCGAGCGCACCGTCGGCGCCCACTTCATGAACCCGCCGTACCTGATCAAGACGGTGGAGGTGGTCCGGGGGCCGCGCAGCTCCGAGGCCGCGCTGGCCGTCGCCCGGGACTTCCTGACCGGCATGGGCCGGGAGGTCGTGGTGGTCGGGGACGGGCCGGGCTTCGTCATCAACCGGGTGCTGCAACGAATGATCAACGAGGCGGCCCGGATCGCGGACGAGGGGCTCGCCACGCCGGAGGAGATCGACCTGCTGTTCACCGGCTGCCTCGGGCACCGCACCGGACCGCTGGCCACCGCCGACCTGATCGGCCTGGACAACGTCGTCGACTCGCTGCGGGTGCTCCGCGACCGCACGGGCGACCAGGGTTACGAGCCATCCGCGCTGCTGCTGGCCAAGGTCGCCGACGGCGACTTCGGGCGCAAGACCGGGCGGGGCTTCTACGAGCACAGGGGGACCAAGTGAGCTCATCCACCACCGACCAGCACACCCTCAGCCCGGGATCGATCCGCGGCCAGCTCACCGCGTTCCTGGAGCGGCAGACCAAGAAGGACATCGAACCGGACCTCGACATCTTCGCCGCCGGCCTGGTCTCGTCGCTGTTCGCGCTGGAGCTGGTGGTGCACATCGAGTCGACGTTCGACGTCGTCATCGGCGGGCCCGACCTGCGGCTCGACAACTTCCGGACGGTCGACCGGATGACCGAGCTGGTCCTGCGGCTGCGCGGGGACTCCGATGGCTGAGCGGTGGTCGGAGGCGGCGGCGCTGGTCGCCGCCGCCGTCGGCGATCACGCGGAGACCTGGGACCGCGCCGGTCGGATCCCGCTGGAGACCCTGCGCGAGCTGGGCACCAAGGGGGTGCTCTGCGCGCAGATCCCCCAGGAGTACGGCGGCCTCGGACTGTCCAGCCTGGACAACGGCGAGCTGACCGCCGCCACCGGGGCCCGGTGCAGCTCGCTGCGCAGCGTCCTCACCTCGCAGGGCATGGCGGCGTGGACCATCCTGCGCCTCGGCTCGGCCGCCCAGCGGCGTGCCCACCTGGCCGCGCTGTCCAGCGGCAGCCTCGCCGGGGTCGCCTTCAGCGAGCCGGGGGCGGGCAGCGACCTGTCCGCGATGAGCACCCGGATCAGCGAGGACGGCACCGGCGTGCGGGTCGACGGGCGGAAGGTGTGGATCACCGTCGGCGCGTACGCCGACCTGCTGGTGGTCTTCGGCCGCTTCGGCGACGAGGCGGCGGCGGTGCTGGTGCCGACGGACGCGCCGGGCGTCCGCATCGAGCGGGTGGCCGACCCGCTCGGCTGCCGGGCCGCCGGCCACGCCGACGTCCACCTCGACGGGGTACGCCTGCCCAGGGACGCGGTGCTCGGCGGGGCGGCCATGCCGCTGGGCCTGATCGCCACCACGGCGCTGACGTACGGCCGGGTCTCCGTGGCCTGGGGCTGCGTGGGGATCCTGCGCAGTTGCCTGGCCGAGGCCGCCCGGCACGCCGCCGCCCGGGCCCAGGGCGGGGCCGTGCTCGCCTCCCACCAGCTCGTGCGGCGGCACCTGGCGGAGCTGACGGTCGCCGAGCAGGCCGCGACCCGGCTGTGCGAGCACGCCAGCCGGGCCTGGGACGCCCGGACGTCCGACCTGGTCATGGCCGCCGTGCTGGCCAAGCACTTCGCCGCCACCCGGGCCGCCGAGGGGGCGAGCACGGCGGTGCAGGTGCTCGCGTCGGCCGGCAGCCGCGACGGGCACCCGGTGGCCCGCGCCTACCGGGACGCCAAGCTCATGGAGCTCATCGAGGGGAGCAACGAGATGTCCCAGCTCATGCTGGCCGACCACGCGCTGGCGGCCTGGTCATGACCGTCGGCATCGGGGCGATCCACTGCGTCCTGCCGGAGGGGTCCACCCCGGTCGCCGGGCTGCCCGAGGTCGACGCGCTGCGGACCGAGGAACGCGAGTTCGTCGGCACCTGCGGGATCGACCGCGTCGGCGTGTTCCCGGACGCCCCGACCACGGACTTCGCCGTCCAGGCGTGTCAGGAGCTGGGCAAGGCGACGCCGCTGGACCCGGACGTGCTGATCATGGTGGGGTCGCGCGCGCCGGACGTCCTGCTCGGCTCCGACTCGGGGCGGCTGCAACTCGACGGCGGCTTCGACCGCGCGTTCGCCTTCACCCTGGACGGTCTCGGCTGCACCGGCTCCAGCGCCGCGTGGGCGCTGGCCCGGGACCTCCTGGTCGCCGACCCGGGCCGGCAGAGCGTGCTGATCGCGCACGCCAGCCGCCCCACCGGCGTGGACCGGGTGCGCTTCCCGGTGACGGTGATCGGCGACGGTGCGTACGCGATGACCATCGTCCGCGGCGGCAGCCCGGCGCTGGTGGCGCACCGGCAGGAGAGCGACGGCACGTTCCACGACCTGTTCCGGGTGGACTACAAGCAGTCCCCCTGGTACGAGTGGCGCGAGGAGTGCGAGTCGCCCGACCGCTACCGGTTCGAGCTGGCCCTGCACAGCCGGCAGCGGCTGGGCCGGATGGTCGAGACGGTCCTCGCCGACGCCGGGATCACCAGGGCCGACGTCGCCGCGACGCTCATGCAGAACGTGACGGCGAGCGCGTACGGCTTCTACCAGTCCCTGCTCGGGCTGCCCATCCACCCGGTCTGCCAGCGCCAGCTCGCCGCGTACGGCCACCTCGGCGCGATGGACGTCGTGCTCAACCTGGACCGGCTCCTCGCCGGTGGCGACGTCGGCCCCGGCGATCACGTCCTGGTCCTCAACAACAGCCCCGTGGCGGCCTGGGCGGCCACGGTGTGGCGCATCTGACGAAGGGAACGACCGTGAGCCAGACTCCACCGACGGTGAAGTGTCTCGTCTGGGACCTGGACAACACCCTGTGGCGGGGCACGCTGCTGGAGGACGGCGAGGTGACCCTGCCCGACGAGGTGCGGGAGGCCATCGCCACCCTGGACGCCCGGGGGATCCTCCAGTCGGTCGCCAGCCGCAACGACCACGAGCACGCGTGGGCCCGGCTGGTGGAACTCGGCGTGGCCGACTACTTCGTCGTCCCGCAGATCGGCTGGGGGCGCAAGCCGGACTCGATCCGGGCGATCGCCGACGAGCTCCAGTTCGCCCTGAACACGATCGCGTTCATCGACGACCAGCCGACCGAGCTGGCCGAGATCGGCCACCAGCTGCCCGAGGTCCGGTGCTACCGGGCCGACCAGGCCGGGACGCTGACCGGCCTGCCCGAGTTCAGCCCGGCGGCCGTCACGGTGGACTCCCGCCGCCGCCGGCAGATGTACCAGGCGAAGTTCCGCCGGGACACCGCGCGGGAGGGCTTCCAGGGCCCGGACGAGGAGTTCCTGCGCAGCCTGGAGCTGGAGATGGTCATCGACCGGGCGCGGGACGAGGACATCTCCCGCCTGGAGGAGCTGACCCTGCGCACCAGCCAGATGAACGCCACCGGCGTGCACTACTCCGACGCGACGCTGCGCGGCCTGCTCGACGACCCGCGGCACGAGGTGCTGGTGGTCAGCATGACCGACCGGTTCGGCCCGCACGGCGCGGTCGGGGTGGCGCTGCTGGCCCGGCACCCGGGCGTGTGGCACCTGAAGCTGCTCGCCACCTCCTGCCGGGTGGTGTCCTTCGGCGCGGGCGCGATCATCCTGCGCTGGATCGGTGACCAGGCGGCGCGGGCCGGCGTGCACCTCGCCGCGGACTTCCGGCCGACGAACCGCAACCGGATCATGGAGGTCGCCTACCGGTTCGCCGGCTTCGCCGACGACGGGTGCGACTGCCTGGCCGACGTGGGCCCGGCGGGCGAGGAGGGGGTGCAACTGCTGCACCTGCGGCCCGAGCGCACCTGCGGGCCGACCTCGCTGCGGCTGCGCGCCCCGGCGCTCGACGACGCCGACACCGGGCTGCGGGACTGGTCGGAGGTGGTGCCGGCATGACCGGGGCGACCCTCTACGAGCTGTTCGCCGCCTCCGTCGACCGCTACCCCGACGCGATCGCGCTGGAGGTCGAGGGCGACGAGGTCTCCTACGCGGATCTGCACCGGCACGCCCTCGCGCTGGCCGAGGAGATCGTCGCCCGGCACGGCGGCGTGCCGGCCCGGGTGGCGCTGCTCGCCCAGCGCAGCGTCACCGCCTTCGCCGGCTACCTCGCCGCGCAGCGCCTCGGCGCGGCGGTGACCCCCCTCAACCCGGGCTACCCGGTGCTGCGCAACCGGCGGGTGTGCGACCTCGCCCGCGTCGACGTGCTGGTCGCCGACGGGTCCGGCGCGCCGCAACTCGCCGACGGCCTCGGCGACGCCGCCCCGACGGTGCTCGCGCTCGACGACGACCGGGTCCGCGCGCTCGCCGGCACCGGCGTCGGCCTCGCCGGCTACCGCGGCGGCCCGGACGACGTGGCCTACGTCCTGTTCACCTCCGGGTCGACCGGGCGGCCCAAGGGGGTGCCGGTCCCGCAGCGCGCGGCGGTGGCGTACGTCCGCCACAACGTCGACCGCTTCGCCGTGGGCCCGGGGGCGCGGGTGTCGCACACCTTCGACCTCACCTTCGACCCGTCGGTGTTCGACCTCTTCGTGACCTGGGCCGGCGGCGCGACCCTGGCCGTGCCCCGCCGCGCCGAGCTGCTCAACCCCGTGGACTACCTGCGGGACCGGCGGATCACGCACTGGTTCTCCGTGCCGTCGGTGGTCTCGGTCGGCGACGAGCTGGGCACCCTGCCCACCGGGCAGGTCACCGACCTGCGGTACAGCATCTTCATCGGCGAGCCGCTCACCTACCGGCAGGCCGAACGGTGGCAGGAGATCGCCCCGGGGGCCGTCGTCACCAACGTGTACGGGCCGACCGAGCTGACCGTGGCCTGCACCGAGTTCCGGCTGGACCTCGACCCGCTGCGGTGGCCGGTGACCTCCAACGACACCGTGCCGATCGGGCCGGTCTACGACTTCCTCGACCACGTGATCGTCGGCGCGGACGGCCACGCCGCCCAGGAGGGCGAGCTGTGCGTACGCGGGGTGCAGCGGTTCGTCGGATACCTGGACTCCGGCGACGATGTCGGCCGATTCTTGACGTATGGTCCCGACGGCGCCGAACCGTACGAAGGCGGCGGCCTCACCGACGAGCACTACTACCGCACCGGGGACCGGGTCCGCATCGAGGACGGCAACCTCGTCCACCTCGGCCGGTTGGACAACCAGGTGAAGGTGCGCGGGTACCGCATCGAGCTCGGTGAGATCGAGGCGGCGCTGCGTCGGCACGACGGCGTGACCCAGGCCGTCGTCGTCGCGGTCAACCGGACAGGAGAGACGGAATTGATCGGCTTCTACACGGGCGAGGAGGCGCCGCAGTTGCGGCGCTGGCTGCGCCGGCAGGTGCCGCTGCACATGGTGCCCCGGGTGCTCCACCACCTGGCCGCCATGCCGCTGAACGCCAACGGCAAGATCGACCGGGGGGTGCTGCGGGACTCCGTGGCGGAACTGGCGACGGCGGGCCCGGCGTGACGGCGACCGCCCGGCTGCGTGCCGTGACGGCCGAACTCGTCCCGCCCGCGGGCGTGGTGCGGGTGGTGTCGCTGAGCAACCTGGCCAAGACCGCCGCGCACGGCATCATCATGTCGGTGAGCGTGCTGTACTTCACCACGTCGATCGGGATCTCGGCCACCAGGGTCGGCCTGGCGCTGACCATCGGGGCGGCGGTCGGCATGCTGGTCGCGGTGCCGGCCGGTCACGCCGCCGACATCTTCGGCCCGCGCAACGCCACCGTGCTCGCCATGCTCGCGCTCGGGCTGGTCACCTGCGGCTACGCCTTCGCCACCAGCTTCTGGTGGCTCACCGCCGTCGCCTGCCTCGTGCTGGCCGGCGAGTCCGCCACCGACGCGTCCCGGGGGGCGCTGGTCGCCGGCGTGGTGCCGCCGGAGGAACGGGTCCGGGCCTGGTCCTACTTCCGCGCCGTGGCCAACCTGGGCGTCACCCTCGGCGCGGTGATCGGCGGGATCGGGCTCTACTTCGACTCCCAGGCGGGCTACCGCGCGCTGCTGCTCCTCGCGGGTGCGCTGTTCGCGGTCGCCGGCCTGGCCTACCTGCGGGTGCCGGTCGTGCCGCCGACCCGCAACACCGAGGCGCAGCCCAGCCTCGTCGTGCTGCGGGACCGGCCGTACGCGGCGTTCGTCGTGCTCAACGCGCTGCTGGTGATGAACGGGCCGCTGCTGACCGTGGCGCTGCCCATCTGGATCGCGCAACGCACCGAGGCCCCCACCGCGATCTACCCCGTCATCCTCGTGATCAACACGATCTGCGTGGTGCTGCTCCAGGTACGCGTCAGCCGGGGAGCGGAACGCCTGGACGGTGGCGCGCGGGCCTGGCAGCGGGCCGGGCTGGTGCTCGCCGCGTGCTGCGTGCTCTTCGCCCTCGCCGGTGGCCTGCCCGTCTGGGCCGCGGTGGCGGCCCTGCTCGCCGGCGCCCTCGTGCACGTGCTCGGCGAGATGCTGCACAGCTCGGGGGCGTGGTCCCTGGCGTACGGGCTGGCCCCCGAGGGCAGCCACGGCCAATACCAGGGGCTGTTCGGCATGTCCACGCAGCTCGGCTCCACCATCACCCCGTTCGCCGCGACCGTGCTCATCATCGGCTTCGGCTGGTCCGGCTGGCTCGTCTTCGGCGCGGTCATGTGCGCCGCCGGCCTGCTCGCCCCCGTCGTGGTGCGCGCGGCGCGCAAGGACCCGACCCGCAGCGGCTTCTCCGCGCCGGACGAGCCGGCGAAGGTGCCCGAGACCAGGCCGGCAGCGGACGAGTCGGCGGCGGACGAGCCGGCGACGGTGTCCGGCGACGAGGCGGCCGGTGATCCCCTCTCGACCGACAGGAGCTGACCGGATGGACTTCAGCCTCTTCTACTTCGCCAACGACAGCCGGCTCGGCCAGCACGACCGGTACCGCGTGCTGCTGGAGGGCGCGCGGTTCGCCGACGCCAACGACTTCGCCGCCGTCTGGACGCCGGAGCGCCACTTCCACCCGTTCGGCGGCCTCTACCCGAACCCGTCGGTCACCAGCGCGGCGGTCGCGGCGGTGACCAGCCGGGTGGCGATCCGCGCGGGCAGCGTCGTCGCGCCGCTGCACCACCCGCTGCGCATCGCGGAGGAGTGGGCCATGGTGGACAACCTCTCCAACGGGCGGGTCGGCGTGTCCCTCGCCTCCGGCTGGCACGCCGCCGACTTCGTGCTCCGCCCGGAGACGTACGCCGACCGCCGCGCCCTCCTGGCCGAGTACGCCGAGCAGGTCCGCGCGCTGTGGCGGGGCGAGTCGATCACCGCCACCGACGGGGTCGGGGAGACCCGGCAGGTACGCGTCTTCCCGCCGCCGGTGCAGGCGGAGCTGCCCATCTGGCTGACCAGCGGCGGCGCGGTGGAGACCTTCCGCACCGCCGGCGAGCTCGGCGCGGGCCTGCTGACCCACCTGCTCGGCCAGGACCTCGACGAGCTGGCTGCGAAGATCGCGGTCTACCGGGAGGCCGCCGCGGCCCGGCCCGGCGGCTGGCCGGGGCACGTGGCCCTCATGGTGCACACCCACCTCGGCGACGACGAGGACGAGACGCGGGACCTCGTACGCCCCGCGTTGAGCGACTACATCCGCAGCTCGCTGCACCTGATCCTCGGGTCCCGGATGGACGGCAAGCGCAGCATCGACCCGTCCCGGCTGCCCCCCGAGGAGCTCGACTTCCTGGTCGAGCGGTCGTTCCAGCGCTACTTCGACGAGGGTGGCCTGCTGGGCACCGTCGACAAGGCGTACGGCGTGGCGGGCCGGCTGCGGGAGATCGGGGTGGACGAGGTGGCCTGCCTGATCGACTTCGGGCTGCCGGACAAGACGGTGCTGGCCGGGCTGGACCAGCTCAACGAGCTGCGGCTGCGGTTCGCCTCCGCCGACGGCTGACCGGCATGGCCGCGCGGGGGCGACCGAAGGCCGAGCTGGTCCTCTCCGGGGGCGAGCGCCGCACGCTGGAGGAGTGGGCGGCGTGGACGGGCGGTGGCCGCCTCGCCCTGCGGGCCCGGATCGTGCTGGCCAGCGCGGAGGGGCTGTCCAACCGGGACGTCGCCACGAAGCTGGAGGTGGGGCCGCACACGGCGGGCAAGTGGCGGGCCCGCTTCGTCGACCGGCGGCTAGCCGGTCTGCTCGACGGGCCACGGTCGGGGGCCGGCCGGCGGATCACGGCGGCGCAGGCCGACGCCGTGCTGGCCCGGACCCTCCAGACCGCGCCCCCGGCCGGGGCCGGGCTCTGGTCGACCCGCGCCATGGCGGCGGCGGTGGGGCTCAACCAGACCGCGGTCTCCCGGCTCTGGCGGGCGGCGGGCCTGCGGCCCCACCAGGTCGCCACCTGGCGGCTGTTCCAGGATCCGCGCTTCGCGGCGACGGTACGCCTGGTCGCCGGGCTGCGGAGCGCGGCGGGCGACCGGATCCTGGCGCTGGCGACGGAGCCGGTCGGGCCGGGCCAGCCGGGCCCGCCCTCCGGCCCCCGCTCCGTGGCCCCGGCCGGCCTCGTTCCGACCGGCCCGGTTTCGACCGGCCCGGTTCCGACCGGTCCGGCCCCGCTTCACTCCGCCCCGATTGACCCCGCTCCGACCGACCCCGCTCCGACCGACCCCGCTCCGGCCGGCCCGACGCCCGGCGGGGCCGTCGGGGAGGTGCTCGACTTCCTCGCCGCGCTCGACGCGCGCGTGCCACCCGAGTGGGAGGTGCACGTCGCCTGCACCGGGCGGACGGCACGCGGGCACCCGGCGGTGCGGGCCTGGCTCGGCGCGTACCCCCGGTTCCACCTGCATCCGGTGCCGGTGGCCCAGAGCTGGCAGCGGCTGCTGGACCGGTGGGCGGGCCGGCTGGTCCCCGACGTTCAGCGGCGGCGCAGCGCGGTCACGCCCCAGGAGAAGCCCATCCCGCTGCTCGCCACCAGCACCACGTCCCCCGGGGAGAGCCGACCCCCGTCCATCAGCTCGGCGAGGGCGAGGAACGGGTCCGAGCCGCCCATGTGCCCGTAGCGGTGGTAGTTGAACACGGACCGCTCCGGCGGCACGCCCAACGCCCCGAGGACCCGCTCGTGCATGTTGCGGTCGCCCTGGTTGATGAGGAAGTAGCGCACGTCCGCCGGGGCCAGGTCCAGGGTCGACAGCGTGTCGTTGGTCAGCTCCACGAAGTTGCGCAGGTACGCGTCGCCGAGCCCTCGGCGGTGTCCGCGCCGACGCATGAGAATGCGGTCGTCCTCGATGTCGCCGGAGTAGTAGTCGGCCCACTCCGGCTCGGTGCGCATCTGCGAGTGCAGCAGTTCGAGCGGCCCGTCGCGGCCGACGAGAACGGCGGCGGGGGCGTCGCCGAAGTTGAACAGCATCTTCGAGTCGGGGTCGTGGTAGTCGACCAGTTGGCTCAGCCGGTCGCCGACGAGGACCAGGGCGTGCCGGGCGCGACCGAGGGTGATCTTGTCGGCGGCGAGCTGCACCGCCGTCATCGCCGCGTTGCAGAAGTTGGACACCTCGAAGCAGTGCGCCCGCTCGATGCCCAGTTCGGCGGCGACCTTCGCCGCCGGTGACCAGAACGGCCGGTCCCACTCGCCGGAGCCGGCGTAGAGCACCAGGTCGACGTCGGCCGGCGAGACGCCGCTGCGCTTGAGCACCGTGCCGGCGGCCTCGGTGGCGAGCTCCCACGCGGTCTCGTACTCGTCGAGGACGGGGAACCGCTCGGTGTGGGTGATCTCCAGGATCTCGGCCAGCGCCAGCCCGGAAGCCTGCTGCATGTCCCGCACGTCGGCCTGCCCGGAGGGCAGCCGCACCTCGAAGTCGACGATCGCCGCCATGCCTCGCTCCTCCCGCTCGACGCGTTCCTCCGGCCTCGGCCCGGCCGCGCGGGGCGGCCCTCCGGCCTCACCCCGACTGGCTGCTGCCCCCGTCGGCGAGGGCCCGGACGATCGCGCTCACGTCCTCGTCGCCGAGGCCGGTGGCGTGTGCCTCGGCCAGGGCGCGCCGGGCGGCCACGATCACCCCGTCGGGGCGGGCCCCGGCCGCCACGGCCAGGCGCAGGTCCTTCTCGGCGTGCCCCAACGAGAAGAGCGTCGGCTGGTGGGAGGCGGCCACCCGGGGCCGCATCACCCCGGCGATCGGGCCCAGCGTGGTGCGGCCGAGCGCGTCGAAGGCGGCCTCCCGGGCGACGCCCAGCCGGGCCGCCAGGCCCAGCGCCTCGCCGAGGAGCACGGCCGAGTTGATGGTGGCGACGTTGACCACGAGCTTGACGGCGGCCCCGTCGCCCAGGGGGCCGACGTGTTCCACGGTGCCCAGCGCGGACAGCGCCGGCGCGCAACGGGCCACGTCCTCCGCCGTCCCGCCGGCGAAGATGTGCAGCGCGCCGCCCTCCGCCTGGGGAACGCTGCCCAGCACCGGAGCGTCGACCAACGCCACCTCCGCGGGCAGCCGCTTGCGCAGCTCGGCGACCGCGTCCGGCCCGATGGTGGACATCTCGACCAGGGTCGCGCCCGGGTCGAGGACGAGCCCGTCGAGGAGGCCGAGCACCGCGTCGGGGTCGCTGAGCATCGTGATCACGAGCGGTCGCCCGGCGACCGCCTCCTGGGCGCTGGCAGCACCGTGGGCGCCGGCGGCGACGGCCTCCGCCGCCCGGCCGGCGGTCCGGTTCCAGACGGCGACGTCGTGACCCGCGCGGGCCAGCCGGATCGCCATGGGCAGGCCCATCCGGCCGAGCCCGAGGAATGCGATTCGGAGCTGCATTGCGGAAGTGTAACCGTCGGTCCGACGACGCGACAACGCCGCAATTATTGCGACTACTTGTGACTCACCGGCTCTGTCGGGGAATGGCGTCCACCGCTGATTGTGGTAACGTCCCCGGCGTCCGTAGGTTGACGAAGGTGTTTCTCCGGATCCCGGTGCGAGGTAGCAGACAATGCAGATGAGACTGGTGAACCCGAGCGGAGCGCCCGCCCCGGCGGGGCCCTACTCCCAGGTCGCCGAGGTGCGCCTCGGTGACACCACGCTGCTCGTCCTCTCGGGTCAGGTCGCCCTCGACGACGACAACCGCGAGATCGTCGGGCCGGGCGACATGACGGCGCAGGCCGAGCGCACCCTGGAGATCATCGGGCAGTTGCTGGCCGCGCACGGCGCGACCTTTGCCGACGTGATCAACATCCGGACGTACCTCACCGACATGGCCCACCGCGCGGAGTACGCGGCGGTGCGCGGGAAGTACTTCACCGGCGACCTGCCGACCAGCACGACGGTCGAGGTGTCGAAGCTGTTCCGCGACGACGCGCTGATCGAGATCGAGGTCACCGCCGTCGTCGCCGCCGGCTGAGCGGCGGGGGCCTCCATGCGCGTGGACCGCACCGTCAGCCCCGAGTTCCAGCGCGTCGTCACCGGCCTGCGGGTGCCGGAGATGGGCACCGACGTGGTCGCCCCGCTGCTGGTCAACCTGGTTCACCTGCTGCGACCGGCCCGGGTCCTCGAGGTGGGCATGGGCTACACCACCCCGTTCCTCGTCGCGGCCCTCGCCGACGTGCGCGAGCAGGTCGCCGCCGAGGCTCCCGCGCTCGCGGCGAAGACCGGGCGGCACCTCGCGGACGGGCTGCACGACGAGTGGCTCAACGAGGAGCCGGCGCTGGCCGCGCCGGCCTTCCACCTCCGGCCCTACGAGCCCCGCCTGGTCGCCGTCGACGACCTGTCCAACCCGTTCTCGTCCGCCGGCCGGGTGCTGGAGGTGCTCCGGGAGCTGTTCGTCGACGAATTGGTCACCGTGGTCAACTCCGATGTGCGGAAGTGCGGCGACAAACTGCCGGCCGACTACGACGTCATCGACTTCGCCTGGGTCGACGCCTGGGAGTGCCTCTATTTCTTCGAGCACTTCTGGGAGCGCATCAACCCCGACGGCGGCGTGTTGTTGATGCATTACCTGATGACCTATCCCGAGGGCGAGGCGATTCTGCGCTACCTGCGCCGGTTCCAGCAGTCCAATCCAGGTGAACTGGAGATGGTCAATCTGCTGGAGCCGCACAAGTTGACGCAGAACAGCGTGACGATGCTCCGCCGCACGAGCGGGGCCCGCCGCCTCGACTACGGCGCCTCCGGCGGCACGGTGAAATACTCGGCGGCGCTGCGCGAGGCCGCCGAACAACAGTCCCGCCTCTTCTGACCCGCCTCCTCGCCGACCCCCGCCCGCCCCGCGCTCGCTCACCCCGCCTCGGCGGGTGAGAAGGGAACCCTTCTCTACCGTATGCGTTAAGAAGGGGCCCTTCCTTCGGAGCGGAGCGCCTCGGGGGAGTGCAGGCGCAGCATGGTGCCGGCCACGTCGGCCGGCAGCCGCCGCCGGGACGCCACCGACACCGCGATCATCACCGTGAACGCGAGCGGCACCGTCCAGGCCGCCGGCTGCGCGGTGAGCGTCGCCGGCCAGCCGGACAGGGGCGGGCCGAGCACCGTGACCAGCACCGCCCCGATCGCCGCCCCGCCGCCGGCCAGCACCCCGGCGGCGGCCCCCACGTCGGTCAGCCCCCGCCACCAGATGCCGAGCACCAGCAGCGGGCAGAAGCTGGACGCGGCGACCGCGAAGGCCAGCCCGACGACCTGGGAGACGTCCATCCCCGAGACGTTGAGCGCGAGCACCGCCGGCACCCCGCCCGCGATGACCGTGGCCAGCCGGAAGCCGCGCACCGAGCCGCGCCCCAGCACGTCCGTGGAGATCACCCCGGCGACGCTGGTGAGCAGCCCGGACGACGTCGACAGGAACGCGGCGAACGCCCCGGCGGCGACCAGCGCGGCGAGCAGCCGGCCGGTCGACCCGTCGCCGAGCGCCGCGCCGGGCAGCAGCACCACCACCGCGTCGGTCTGCCCGGTCACCAGCAACTGCGGGGTGTAGATGCGGCCCAGCACCCCGTACAGGGTGGGCAGCAGGTAGAACACGCCGACCAGGGCCAGCACCACCAGCGTGGTGCGCCGGGCCGCCGCCCCGTCGGGGTTGGTGTAGAACCGCACCAGCACGTGCGGCAGCCCCATGGTGCCCAGGAACGTGGCCAGGATCAGCGAGTAGGTGGCGAACAGCCCCCGGTCGTCGTCCCCGGCGGTGCTGGGCAGCAGCCAGTCCGCCGCGTCGGTGGCCGTGCCGGAGACCTGCGGCACCGGGT
The DNA here is from genome assembly GCF_029581295.1 of Micromonospora sp. WMMD712. Taxonomy (NCBI): domain Bacteria; kingdom Bacillati; phylum Actinomycetota; class Actinomycetes; order Micromonosporales; family Micromonosporaceae; genus Micromonospora; species Micromonospora sp. WMMD712. The sequence goes on along the minus strand of NZ_CP120743.1, from coordinate 4,261,191 downwards.
CGCCGGCGGCGAAGTCGAGCCGGTCGCCGGGGCGTACCTCGCGGATGTCGCCGTCGGGCAGGGTGAGGGTCGCGCGGTGCTCGACCACGACGGTGGTCGCGGTGCGGAACGTCGGCCCGTCGGGCGGGGTCACCGCCGGGCGGGCGTCGGCCTGCCACTGCAACACCAGGAAGATCGCGGGTACGGCGAGCGCGGTCAGCTTCAACCAGTACTGGAACGCCTGGACGAAGGTGATGGCCCGCATCCCGCCCAGCGCCACGTTCGCGGTGACCACCACGGCCACCACGAGCGCCCCGACCGGGTACGCCGCCCCGGTCAGCGTGGCCAGGGTCAGCCCCGCCCCCTGGAGCTGCGGCACCAGGTACAGCCAGCCGATGAAGATCACGAAAGCGGTGGCGAGCGTACGCAGCCGCCGCGACCCGAGCCGCACCTCGCAGAAGTCCGGCAGGGTGAACGCCCCGGAGCGGCGCAACGGCGCGGCCACGAACAGCAGCAGGGCCAGGTAGCCGGCGGCGAAGCCGACGGGGTACCAGAGCACGTCGACGCCGTACTTGAGGATCAGCCCAGCTACGCCGAGGAAGCTCGCCGCCGACAGGTACTCCCCGCCGATCGCGGCGGCGTTCCAGGTGGGGCTGACCGAGCGGGAGGCGACGAGGAAGTCGGAGGTGGTCCGGGCCAGCCGCAGCCCGTAGAAGCCGATGCCGACCGTGACCAGGGTGACCGCGACGATCGCGGGGACGACGTACCCGTTGCCCATCTCAGCGCTCCGGCCGCTGGACCAGGTCGGTGAAGTCCTGCTCGTTGCGTTCGGCGAGCCACACGTACGCCCAGCCGACGGCGATGAGGAACGGGAAGGAGACCAGCCCCAGCAGCAGCCACGGCAGGTTGATCCCGAACACGGTGACCCGGCCGACCGAGGGCGCGATGGCGAACAGCCAGGGCAGGCCGCCCAGGCCGATCAGCACCACCAGGCTCAGCCGCAGCGCCAGGGCGAGCTGGGCCCGCACCAGGCCCCGGACCAGCGCCTCGCCGACGCGGGTCTGCTGGGCCAGCTCGGCGCGGGCCCGGTCGGCGTCGGGTTCCCGGCGGGACACCTCGGCCAGCACGATCCGGGTCCGGCCGGGCGCGGTCGGCGCTGCGCCTGTCGCCTGGCCCGGGGTGCCGCCCGGTGCCTCGTCCCGGGCGGTCGCCCGGGGCGACGGTACGGGGTCGTCGGGTGCGGCCACCCCGGCAGTCTGGCCCGATCGGTGGGAATGTCAAGACACTGCGCTGTGCACAACCTGTGGAGAACTCTCCACACCTGTGGATAACCCTGTGGGTAACTCGGTGGACGACGGCGTGGACAAGCCCCGGCGACCCGCCTCCGTCAGCGGTTCCAGTCCTGCTTGGCGGCGCGGACCAGCTTGTCCTTCAGCTCCCGGGTGTGCCGGCGGCTCACCGGCAGCTCCGTCGAGTCGACCACCACCACGTAGCCGGAGTTGACCAGCCGCAGCTCGGCGATGAGCTTGAGCTGCACCAGGTACGACCGGTGGATGCGGACGAACCCGGCGTCCGCCCAGCGCTCGGCGAGGGTGGCCAGCGACACCCGCACCAGGTGCGAGCCGTCGGCGGTGTGCAGTCGGGCGTAGTCGCCCTGCGCCTCCACCCAGCGCACCGCCGACCGGGGCAGCATCCGGGTCGTCCCGGCCAGCTCGATCGGGATCGTCGGGTCCTCCTCGGCGCGGGCCAGCGCCGCCGGGTGCGTGGCGACCACCCGGGAGCCGATGACCCGGCGCAGCGACTCGGCCAGCCGCTCCGCCCGCACCGGCTTGCGCACGTAGTCCGTCGCGCCCAGGTCGAAGGCGTCCACGGCCCCGTCGTCGTACGCGGTGACGAAGACGATCGCCGGGGGCCGGGCGAACCGGCGCAGCACCCGGGCCAGTTCCATGCCGTCGAGGCCGGGCATGCGGATGTCGAGGAAGACCACGTCCACGTCGGCGTCGCGGAGCACCCGCAGCGCCTCGGTGGCGTCGCCCGCCGTGTGCAGCCGGGCTACCCGCGGGTCGGCCCGCAGGTGGTACGCCAGCTCGTCCAGCGCCGGCGGCTCGTCGTCGACGGCGAGCACCCGCAGGAAGCCGGGGGTGGTCACGAGGCGACCCGCACACCGGGGTGGAACTTCGGCACCCGCATGCTCACCTTCGTGCCGGAGCCGAGGCCGGTCTCGACGACCAGGCCGAACCGGTCCCCGAAGGCCGAGCGGAGCCGCTCGTCGACGTTCGACAGGCCGACGTGCTGGCCCGGATCGTCGGTGGGGTCGCTGCCGGCCCCGGCCAGCTCCGCGATGCCGGCGGTCAGTGTCGTCGGGTCCATGCCCACTCCGTCGTCCTCCACCGTGATGTGGCACTCGGCACCCGCGTCGCGGGCCTCGATGCTCACCATGCCGGGGCCGGGCTTGCGGGACAACCCGTGCCGGACGGCGTTCTCCACCAACGGCTGGAGGCAGAGGAACGGCAGGGTCACCGGCAGCACCTCCGGGGCGATCTGCAACCGCACCTGCAACCGGTCACCGAAGCGGGCCCGCTCGATGGTCAGGTAGCGGTCGATGGAGCGCAGCTCCTCCGCGAGGGTGGTGAACTCGCCGTGCGCCCGGAAGGAGTAGCGGGTGAACTCGGCGAACTCCAGGATCAGCTCCCGGGCCCGCTCCGGGTCGGTGCGCACGAAGGAGCCGATGGCGGTCAGCGCGTTGTAGATGAAGTGCGGGCTGATCTGGGCGCGCAGCGCGCGTACCTCGGCGCGGGCCAGCCGCTCCCGGGAGGCGTCCAGCTCGGCCAGGGCGAGCTGGTTGCCGGCCCAGTGCGCCGTCTCCAGGGTGGCCTGCACCAGCCCCGGGGCGGGCTGGTCGTCGGCGACGGCGATCAACGCGCCGACCACCCGGCCGTCGGCGCGCAGCGGCGCGACCACCGCGCCCCGCACCGGGCAGTCGACCCGGTCGCAGTGCAGCTCCGCCTCCCCCAGCACCGTGGACCGCCCGCCGTCGGCCGCCCGCCGGGCCGCCGCGACGAGCTGGTCGGCGTGGTGCGTGCCGCGCCCGTCGAGGGCGAGCAGCGCGCCCCGGTCCGTCAGGGCCAGCCCGGCCGCGCCGACGAGGGCCCGCAGGTGGCGTACGGCCTTCGTCGCGCCCGCCGCGCTCAGGCCCGTACGCAGCGGCTCGGCGGCCAGGCCGGCGGTGTGCAGCACCTCGTAGGTGGCCCGCTGGGTGGCGGTGGCGATGCCCCGGCGGGCGCGCAGCCGCACCACCGCGTAGAGGGCGGCGCCCAGCGCGGTGCCGAGGGAGACGACGCCGAGCACGGCGGAGACGTTGCCAGCCACCCCGCGATCCTGACGGCTGTCGCCGCCGCGCGCTAGTACGCGCCCTTGCGGGCCAGCACCACGCCCACCGTGCGCCACAGGATGCTCAGGTCGTAGGCCAAGGACCAGTTGTCGACGTAGTAGAGGTCGAGCCGGACGGCCTCGTCCCACGACAGGTCGGAGCGGCCGGAGACCTGCCACAGCCCTGTCATGCCGGGCCGCACCAGCAGCCGGCGGCGCACGTCGCCGAGGAAGTCGCCGTCGTCGGCGGGCAGCGGACGTGGCCCCACCAGCGACATCTCGCCCCACAACACGTTGATCAACTGGGGCAGCTCGTCGAGCGAGGAGGCCCGCAGGAAGCGGCCCACCGGGAAGACCCGGGGGTCGTGCTTCATCTTGAACAGCATGCCGTCGGTCTCGTTCTGGTCGACGAGGCCGGCGAGGCGGTCCTCGGCGTCGACGTACATGGTGCGGAACTTCCACACCCGGAACGTGCGGCCCTCGTGGCCGACCCGGGGCTGGCGGAAGAAGACGGGGCCGCGGTCGGAGAGCCGGATCGCCACCCCGATCGCCAGGAACACCGGGACGAGCAGGAGCAGGCCGAGGCCGGCGGCGACCCGGTCCATCAAATTCTTGGCCAGCAGCGCCGGGCCCGACAGGGTCGGCTCCTCGACGTGCAGCAGCGGCAGCCCCTCGATGGGGCGGATGTGCACCCGGGGGCCGGCGATGTCGGTGAGCTGCGGGGCCACCACCAGGTCGACGCCGGAGCCTTCGAGCTGCCAGGCCAGCCGGCGCAGCTCGCCCGGCTCGGCGCTGGCCGAGCCGCAGACCGCGATCGTGTCGCCGCCGACCTCCCGCACCAGGGCGAGGACGTCGCGGCCCGCGTAGACCGGGACGGGGGTCTGGATGCCCCGGGCCGCCGCGTAGCCGTCGGTGATGTGGATGGCCACCGGGACCAGCCCGGCGCTCGGGTTGCGGGTGACCGCGGTGTAGACCTCCAGGCACTCCGGGAGGGTGCCGACGAGCACCATCCGGTGCCCGGCCTGGCCGACCCGGCGGCGCACCGCGTGCAGGGTGAACCGGGCGAGGATGCGGCCCAGCAGGATCAGCACCAACGCCCCGAGCAGGGCGAAACCGACCGACCACCGGGACAGGTCGGTCTTGGTGGCGAACGCGATGAACGAGACGGTGGCGGCCACCGCCACCCCGGCGCGGATCACCCGCTTGAACTCGTCGGGCCCGAGCCCCATGTAGCGCCGGTCGTAGGCCCGGTTGCCCCAGAGGATGACCAGCCAGCCGAGCGGCAGCAGCAGGAACGCCACCGTGTAGAACCAGGTCGGGTCCGCCTGGGCGTTGTAGAAGCCGGCGCGGGCCTGACCGAACGCCTCCTGGGCGATCCAGTCGGCCAGCACCACGGCGAGGAAGTCGACAAGCAGCAGGGCGGCCGTGTAGGGGCGGTGCCAGCGGGAGACGCGCCGGCGGGCCCGCGCCCACGCCGACCGGGGGACACCGTTGTGGGACGGCGGTGTCGGCGGCTGGATCTCGAAGCTGTCGACGTGCCGCACGAGTTGGCTCCGGCCTGTGTTGGTTACCGGGCGCTGGAGGCTAGTCGTCACCTCACCCATGTCCTCCCGCATGACGCGCGCCGCTCACTCGCAGTGAGGGCCCGGGTCGCCCACCGTTCAGTTTCCCACGCGGGGCCCGCACCGGACGTCGACCCGAGGGACTTCGCGCACAGTGCGCCGCGTGGGATCCGGCCGGCTCCACCTCAGGTGCGAAAAGCCGGGGACCGGGCCACTATACCGATGGATGACGGGCCGGGTAGAGGCGCGGACCGGGAGCATCGGCGCTCCGGAGGCGATTCCCCTCCGTAACCCCCCGGTGTCGTTACTCACCGTACGATCCGTGACAACCGTCGGTCAGCGAGCGGCTTCCCGCCGGTCTGGCAGGTCGGGCAGTATTGCAGGCTCGAATCGGCGAAGCTGACCTCCCGCACCGTGTCGCCGCAGACGGGGCAGGGCAGGCCGGTGCGGGCGTGCACGGCCAGCCCCGAGCGCTTCTCGCCCTTCAGCTCCGCCGCCCGGTGCCCCAGCGACCGGGACACCGCGTCGCCCAGCACCCGCCCGGTCGCCGCGTGCAGGGCGGCCACCTGGTCGTCGGTGAGCCGGTCGGTCAGCGCGAACGGCGACAGCTTCGCCGCGTGCAGGATCTCGTCGGAGTACGCGTTGCCGACCCCGGCCAGCACCGACTGGTCCGTCAGCACCCCCTTGACCTGGCCCCGCCGGCTGCGGATGCGCGCGGCGAACGTGGGCAGGTCGGCGGCGAGCGCGTCGGGGCCGAGCTTCGCCACCCCCGGCACCGTCGCCGGGTCGGCCACCAGGTAGGCGGCCAGCTTCTTCTGGGTGCCCGCCTCGGTCAGGTCGAAGCCGGAGCCGTCGTCGAGCCGCACCCGCAGGGCGATCGGCCCCTTGCCGGGGCGCAGCGGCGCGCCGGACGGGAACGACTCCCGGTAGTGCAGCCAGCCGGCCCGCGCCAGGTGCACCACCAGGTGCAGGTCGCCGTCGAAGGCGACGTCGAGGAACTTGCCGTGCCGCCGCGCGTCGGTCACCGTGCGCCCCGACACGGCGGCCGGTGCCGGGTCGTACGTCTTCAGGGCGCTGATCGCGGCGACCTCGACCCGGTCGACGCGCCGGGACACGGCGCGCTCCCGCAGGTAGCCGGCGAGCGCTTCCACCTCGGGAAGTTCGGGCATGCTGCAACGGTAGCCTTCATCCCCGTGAGAATCGTGGTGGCGCACAACCGGTACCGGGAAGCCCAGCCGTCCGGCGAGAACACCATCGTCGACGCGGAGATCGCCCAGCTCCGCGCGGCCGGGGTGGAGGTGCTGCCGTTCCTGCGCAGCTCCGACGAGATCCCGAGCCTGCCGAAGACGGCGAAGGCGCTGCTGCCGATCTCCCCGATCTACGCCCCCCGCGCCCAGCAGGAGCTGAGCCGGCTGATCACCGAGCACCGGCCGGACGTGCTGCACCTGCACAACCCGTACCCCCTGCTCTCGCCGTGGGTGGTGCGGACCGCGCACAAGCACGGCGTGCCGGTGGTGCAGACGGTGCACAACTACCGGCAGGTCTGCTCCTCCGGGCTCTACTTCCGCGACGGGGTGATCTGCCAGGACTGCCGGGGCCGGGCGCTGGGCGTGCCGGCGATCGTGCACCGCTGCTACCGGGGGTCGCGGGCGCAGAGCGCGCTGATGGCCACGACCCTGGCCGTGCACCGGGGCACCTGGCACTCGGTGGACCGGTTCGTCGCCCTCACCAGCGCGGTCGGCGACCACCTGCGCGACTACGGGGTGCCGGCGGACCGGATCGTGGTGAAGCCGAACGGCATCCCCGACCCGGGCGCCCCCGCGCCGCTGGGCGACGGCTTCCTCTACATGGCGCGGCTCTCCCCGGAGAAGGGGCTGGGGCTGCTGCTGGACGCCTGGCGGCGGCACCCGGACGGCTCCCTCGGGCCGCTGCGCATCGCCGGGGACGGCGAGCTGCGCCACCTGGCCGAGGCCGCCGCCGCCGAGCGCGCCGACGTCACCTACCTCGGGCCGCTGGACCGCGCCGGGGTGCGCGCCGCCATCGAGGCCAGCGCGGTGATCATCGCCGCGTCCACCTGGCACGACGTGCTGCCCACGGTGATCATCGAGGCGCTGGCCAGCGGGCGGCCGGTGCTCGGCACCGCCCTCGGCGGCATCCCGTACCTCGTCGGCGCGGACGCCCCCCGCGAGCCCGCCGGCACCGGCCCGGCGGCCGTCGCCACGGCCGCCCCCGGGCAGGGCCGTGTACCGCTGCCGCACGGGGTGCAGGAGGGCGAGACGGGCTGGGTGGTGGCCCCGGAGCCGGCCGCGCTGGCCGCCGCGCTGCCGGTCGCCCGCGCGGGCGCGGCGGCGCTGGCCGCCCCGGCGCGGTTGCGCTACGAGCGCACGTTCCACCCCGACGTGGTCACCAAGCGCCTGATCGACGTGTACGCCTCACTGGCGCGCTGAGCCCTCCCGGGCCTTCCGGCTGCTACGAGGCGAGCCGCTCGGGCGCGTGGCGGCGGGGGCCGGTCGGCTCGACGGCGCGCACGGGCCTGTCGGTCTCGGCCTGGTTGATCCCTGCCCGGTTGACTTCTGCGTGGTTGATCCCTGCCCGGTTGATTTCTGCCTGGTTGGCCTCGACCCTGTTGATCTCGGCCCACAGCGCGTCGAGGGAGAGGCCGAGGACGTCGGCGATGGCCGCGATGGTCGGGAAGGCGGGGGTGGCCACGCGACCCGACTCGATCTTGCGGAGGGTCTCCGGCGAGACGCGGGCGTCGAGCGCGGTCTGGAGCATCGGGCGGTCCCCCCGGGCGTGGCGCAACAGCGCGCCGAGGCGCTGCCCGCGCTCGACCTCCTCGGGGGTGAGCGGCAACCTGACCATGCGGCCGATTCTAGTACCGGGATAGTATGGCCGGGATAGTTATTGGAGGCACGAGGAAGGCGCCGCATGATCGAGATCCTGAGCCCCACCCAACTGCCCCGGGCGCGGGAGGCCGGCGCCCTGGTCGCCGACATCCTCCAGACGCTGCGGGGCCGCTGCGAGGTGGGCACCAACCTCCTCGACATCGACCGGTGGGCCCAGGCCATGATCGTCGACGCCGGTGCGTCGTCCTGCTACGTCGACTACGCGCCGTCCTTCGGGCGCGGGCCCTTCGGCCACTACATCTGCACCTCCGTCAACGACGCCGTGCTGCACGGGCTGCCCCACGACTACGCGCTCGCCGACGGCGACCTGCTCTCCCTCGACCTCGCCGTCTCCGTGGGCGGCGTCGTCGCCGACTCCGCCATCAGCTTCATCGTCGGCGACTCGAAGCCCGCGCAGAGCCTGGAGCTGATCGCCGCGACCGAACGCGCGCTCGCCGCCGGCATCGCCGCCGCCGGGCCCGGGGCCCGCATCGGCGACATCTCCCACGCCATCGGCACGACGTTGCAGTCCGCCGGCTACTCGGTCAACACGCAGTTCGGCGGGCACGGCGTCGGGTCGACGATGCACCAGGACCCGCACGTGTCCAACACCGGGCGGCCCGGCCGGGGCTACAAGCTGCGCCCCGGGCTGCTGCTGGCCCTGGAGCCGTGGATCATGGCGGACACCGCCGAGCTGGTCACCGACGAGGACGGCTGGACGCTGCGCAGCAAGACGGGCTGCCGCACGGCACACAGCGAGCACACCATCGCCATCACTGACGACGGCACCGAGATCCTCACCCTGCCGGGGCAGCCGCACCCGTGACGTCGCAGCCCCGGTCCGTCAAACCCTCCCGAACAGTCGACCTGCCCTGCTCCGGTCCAGCCGATGCCCGGACCGGATGGTCCGGGCATCGGCCCGTTCAGCCTGCTCGGCGGGCTTTGCGCGACTCGTGTCCGGATCGGGCAGCGGCTCAGGCCCAGTCGTCGCCGTCGGACAGCAGGATCATCTGGTGGGCGTCGAGCGACTCTCCCAGCGCGGCGAACTTCTCCGCCGTCCACGCGGGCGGCAGCTTGCCGGACGGGTCGGGATCCTCGCCGTGCTGGAGAAAGAACTCCTCGGCCCCCGCCGGGGTGTAGAAGACCAGCAGCTTGGCCTCCTCCGTGCCGAGGTTCCTGAACCCGTGACGGGTGCCACGCGGGATGTAGACGAAGTCGCCCGGACCGGCGGTGAAGGTGCGGTCACCGTTGATGAACCGGAACTCGCCGGACACCACGTAGAAGGCCTCGTCCTCGGCTCCGTGAGCGTGCGGAAGGTTGCCGAACCCGGGCGCGATCCGGCCTTCCATCAGGCTCAACCGGCCATCGGTCTGGCTCCCCGTGACCTTGACGCGCATGATCTCCTGCCCGCCGTTGAGCAGCTTGACCGCGCCTTCGGTGTCGCGTACCACGAAGCCGTTGGCGGCGGTCCAGATCGGGTCACTCCGGTCAGGCCGCGAGTTGAGCGGATCCATGCCGATCACCCTCCCTTCCGTTCTGGTCGGGCACCGAGGCCCAGTTCGCCGCACCGGCGAGGTCGCCACCGTCGACGACCAGGTCCGCCCCGGTGACGAATCGGGAACCGTCACCGGCGAGGAAGAGCACGGCGCCGGCGATGTCGGCCGGCTGCCCGACGCGCTTGAGGGCGACGTGGGCGGTGTCGAAGTCGGCGCCGTCGGTCAACGGCGTCTCGGTCTGCCCGGGGTGGACGGCGTTGACCCGGATACCGTCCGCGCCGAGCTCCAGGGCGGCGGCCCTGGTGAGCCCGCGGACCGCCCACTTGCTCGTGATGTAACCGGTCATCAGCGGGTAGGCGCGGAACGCGCCGATCGAGCCGACGTTGATGATCGAACCTCCGCCGACCTGCCGCATCGCGGGCGCGACGGCGGCGATGCCGTGGAACAGCCCCATCACGTTCACGTCCAGCACCCGCCGGAACGCCTCCTCGCTCTGCTCCGCGAACGGCGCGATGGCGGCGACGCCCGCGTTGTTGACGAGCACGTCCACCCGCCCGTACGCGCGCTGCGCCTGGGCCACGACCCGCGACCAGGCTCCGGCGTCCCGCACGTCCAGCTCCACGAACCGTGCCCGCTCGCCGAGGGCCGTTGCGAGCTCGCCTCCCTCGGCGACGTGGACGTCGGCGATCACCACTGTCGCGCCTGCGGCGTGCAGCGCCCGTGCCACCCCCGCACCGATTCCCTGTGCCCCGCCGGTGACGATCGCCGTTCGCCCGGCCAACTCCCCTGACATGCCGTGCCTCCCTTGTGCTGGGTTCCGCTCGGCTCACCGTACGAATTTCGTTGAACGCTGGTCAATGAGATTGGAATCACTGAACAGTGTTCAATGAACGGCGTGCAACACTGGCTGTGGGATCGACGCGTAGGTCGACGCGTGAATCGACGGGTGAATCGACGGGTGAGGAGCGCAGGCACGTGACCGGACCGACCACGAAACGCCAGGCCGCCGCCGAGCAGACCCGCCAGCGGCTGCTGGCTGCGGCGATGGAGGAGTTCTCCCGGCGGCCCTACGTCGAGGTGACGGTCGGTGACATCGCCCGCGCCGCCGGTGTGTCCCAAGGGCTGCTCGCTCACCACTTCGACAACAAGTGCGGCGCATACCTGGCCGCGCTACGCGCGGCCCGCCGCGACCTCGGGAGCCTGCCGGCCACCCGCCCGGACCTGCCCCCCGGCGCTCGCATCCGCCTCTACTGGGAAGGTCACTTCACCTACCTGGCGGACCATCCGGACCTGGCGCTCAACCTCGTCCTGTCCGACTCCGGTCCACCCGAAGGCACCGCCGAATTCGAAGCCGCCCGCCGCGAGGGCCTCCACGACCTCTGCCTGATCCTCGGGCTCGACCCCGACAACCCCGCCGTCGCCATGGCGCTACGGGCCTTCGGCGACGGAGTGGACCGGCTCACCGTGGAATGGCTTCGCGCGGGACAACCGTTCAACGTCCCGGTGCTCGTCGAGGCGAGCATCCAACTCCTGGTCGGCGCTGTCCGCGCACTGCCCCTCATGGACGCCGGCATCCGGGTCGACAAGGCCGTCCGCCTGCTCCTCAGGAAGCCGCCAGCCGACCAGGGCCGCTGACCGATGCGAGCAGCGCAAGGTCGTGCTCGATCGTGGAATGAGTGGCCTCCAAGCGGTGACGACACCACTCTTTCCCTGATCGAGCACGACCTTGCTCCCTGATCCGAGCGCGACCCGAGCTGAGATGGGTCGACCCCGCTCCCAGGGCCAAGCCATCTCGTACGCCCAGGGCGGCCGGCGCAGTGACCCGCCGATCAGTGGGTAGATCTTGGAAGAAGTCGGCCCCTGGAGGGGCCATCTGATTCCAAGATCTGTGTCTGCCTCTACCACTCGTCCGCTGCTCTGAGTGGGGGCTCGGTGGCGGAGGCGGTGCCTGCGGGGCGTGGCGTGGCGTCGTGGGCCCGGGTTTGTTCCGCCGCCCGGCCTTCCGCCGGCCGGCAGGTGGCGGAGGCGGCGTCGATGACGTTGCGGGCGGCGGTCGCCACCCGACACTCCGGCACCCGGCACACCCGGCACACCCGGCAGCGGCCGTCCGGCCCGGCCCGATGATCCCGCAGCACCGCCCTGGCGGTCAGGATCAGCCGGTTGCGGATCTGCGCCAGCGACAGGAACGGCCCGGTCATCCTCAGGTCACCCCGACGGCGACGGCGAGCTGGACGATCGTGGCCGGGGCGTGCGGGTCGCGGGCGATCTGGGCGAGCACCTCCCGGGCGGCCGGGCGGTGGCGTACCTCTGCGGGTGCCAGCCGGTCCGCGTCGAGCAGCACCCGACCCGCGCGGGCCGGGTCGTCGGCCCAGGCGTAGGCGCGGGCCGCGTCGACCAGGTGCGCCGCGCGGTGCTCCACCGGCAGCCACCGCCAGCCGTCCCGCCGGGTCGTCCGCTCGTGCCAGGCGACCGCCTCGCCCGCGTCGCCCAGGTCGAGGGCTGCGGCGGCGCGGGCCAGGTCGACGGCCGTCGGCCCGAACGCCGTACGGTGATGATCGTGGCCGTCGCCTACCCGGGCGGCCATGCCGGCGGCCTCGTCGAGCAGCTCGTCGACGGCGCGGTCGTCGCCCCGGCGGGCCGCCGACAGGGCCCCCTGCACCAGCAGCGTCCCACACAACGACAACGCCCCGGGGGCACCCTCCGCCGGATCGTCCGGCGCGATCCGGTACGCCGCAGCCAGCACCGCCGACTGCGCCGCCCGCGCCCGCCCCGCCGCGCGGAACACCTGGCCGAGCTGCACCGCGGCGGCGGCCACCAGCACGGGATCGCCGGTCGCGGCGGCCATCGCCCGGTCCGCCGCCAGCCAGCCCAGCTCCACCTCGCCGAGCTTCACCAGCACCGACGCGGCGAGCCGGTACCCCTCCACCACCAGCGGCCGGCCCCACCCCGGATCGTCGGCGGCGGCCCGCTGCACGCCCGCCAGCAGGCCCGGCACGCTGGCGACGGCCTGCGGATAGCGGGCATGCTGAAACGTCACCCACGCGTGCTCGACGTCCCGGGCCAACCGGTCCGCCGGCACGGCACCGTCGCGGGTCGACGGCCGACCCAGAGCGATCTCGTACGTCGACAGGGCCTCCCGGATCCGCTCCACCCCCTCGACCCGCTCGGCCGTGGCGGCGGGCCGGGCGTCCCGGCCGAGCAGCACGGCGGTGTCGATCCGCAGCACGGCGGCGATGTCCCGCAACGTCGACACCTTGTCCAGCGACCGCACACCCCGCTCGACCTTGTCCACCCAGGACTTCGACCTGCCGAGCCGATCGGCGAACACCTGCTGCGACAGTCTCCGCCGCCCCCGCCAGTACGCCACCCGCCGGCCCACCGGCAGCAGCTCAGGGCTGTTCACGCTGCCACCGCCGGTCCGGCTTCGCCCGGGTGCTCTCCTCGGCCGGTATCCGCTCCGCCTCGGCCTGGGCGAGGATCCGCTGCCGGGCGGCCTCCCGCTCGGCCGCCTGGATCTGCTCGCCCCGGTCCTCGTGCTGGGGCTTGCGCCGCGCCGTCACGACCAGCGCCCCGCGCGGTCGCCCCCGGCGAGGGCCGGCAGCGGCCGTTCCGGCAGGTAGGGCACCCGCGCCACGCCGACGGCCCGGCACGCCGCCGGCCGGTCCGGGGCTGTCCTCGGAGGACAGCGGCAGTCGGGCGGGTTCGCGCGGCGGCGCTCGAAGGGCCAGAGCCGGCGCAGCAGACCGGGGCGCGTCGGGTTCTTCGCATGCCGAGCCATGAGTCCTCCCGAAAGTGCTTCTGGTTCCTTAAATTAGGAGTCCAGAAAAGTAGGCTAGCTATCCGATCCTGATTTGGGAACTCACGGCGTGTCGCCGGATTGGCGGCGGCAGGGGCGGGATACTCGCCGCATGGTCACCCCGACGATCCAGCGGCGTCGCCTCGGCAACGCCCTCAAGCGCGCCCGCGAGGCGGCAGGCAAGACGCAGGAAGAGGCCGCCGAGATCATCGACTCGGCGTCGAGCAAGGTGAGCCGGCTGGAGTTGGGTCAGTCCGGCATCCGGCTGACCGACCTGAAGCTGCTGCTCGACTTCTACGGGGTGACCGGCGAGGAAGCCGAGCCGCTGCGGGAACTCGCCCGCGCCGGACGGCAGCGGGGTCGGTGGAGCGGCTACCGCAACGTCGTGCCGGACTGGTTCCGGCAGTATCTCGACCTGGAGGCGGACGCGGCGGAGATCCGCTGGTACCAGTCCGAGGTCATCCCCGGCATCCTCCAGACCGAGCCCTACATCCGGGCGATCATCGAAGGGGACGACGTAGAGCAGCAGACCGCAGTGCGCCTCGAACGACAAAAGGTCATCGAACGCCCGGACGGGCCGGAGCTGAACTTCATCCTCAGCGAGTCGGCGCTGCGGCGAGATCTCGGCGACCGGGCGGCGATGCGGGAGCAGTTGTCCCATATTGCCGCTGTCGCCAGCCGTCCCAACGTGACGATCCAGGTCTTTCCGCTGGATGCCGAGACGTATGTGACATCCTCGTACAACTTCATCATCCTCCGGTTCGGGGAGGAGGTCGCCTCGGACGTCGTCTACCTGGAGACGTTCACGGACGCGGATTACCTCGACAGCCCCGAGGCGCTCCGGTCCTACAATCGGCTCTGGGGCCGTCTCCAGGCTGCGGCCCTGGGGCCGGCGGAGTCCCGGAAACTCATCCGGCGGATCGCCGACGAGATGAAGTAGAGGCTGACATGTCGAACCCGGACCTCACCGGCGCGGTGTGGCGCAAGTCCACCCGCAGCGACTCCAATGGCGGCGCGTGCGTCGAGGTGGCGGACCTCCGCGACGGGGTGGCCGTCCGCGACAGCAAGGACAAGTCCGGCCCGACGCTGGCCTTCGACGCCCACGGCTGGCGAGCGTTCGTCGACTCCCTCAAGAGCAACTAGCGCCGCTGCTCGCACCAGCAAAGCAGCAACGTGCCCCGGCTCCCTTCTCCGGAGTCGGGGCACGTCCTTTCCTCAGTCGCCACCAGGCCCGGCGCCGGGCATGTGGGGCAACACTGGGCGCGTCAGAACGCCGCCCTGGCTGGCATCGCGCGAGCCGCGCCGGACCACGGGGTCTCCCGATGCCCCCTGCCCCTGCCCTCCCGCCCTCTCGGTTCAGGTGGGTTCCCGGGTCTCTGCGCGTTGTTGGCGGAGTTGTTCGAGGACGGTGGTGTCGGCTTCGAGGTCGGGGTGGCCGACCTGCCGTTCGAGTTCGACGACGTGTTCGAGCTGCTGGATCGCCTGGTCGAGGTCACCTTCTGCTTGGTGGACCATCGCGATGTTGTACCGCGTGACGGCTTCGCCGGCCCGGTCGCCGACGTCCCGCCGGATGGGGAGGGATTGGTGGTAGTGGTCGAGGGCCCGCTGCCAGTCGCCCAGGCTGGTGTACACGCTGCCGATGTTGTTGAGGGTGGTGGCTTCGCCGGCGCGGTCGCCGACTTCGCGGGTGATGGGGAGGGCTTGGTGGTAGTGGTCGAGGGCCCGCTGCCAGTCGCCCAGGCTGTCGTACACGTGGCCGATGTTGTTGAGGGTGGTGGCTTCGCCGGCGCGGTTGCCGACTTCGCGGGTGATGGGGAGGGCTTGGTGGTAGTGGTCGAGGGCCCGCTGCCAGTCGCCCAGGCTGTCGTACACGCTGCCGATGTTGTTGAGAGCGGCGGCTTCGCCGGCGCGGTTGCCGACTTCGCGGGTGATGGGGAGGGCTTGGTGGAAGTGGTGGAGTGCCTTTTGTCGGTCGCCTAGCCCCTCGTACACGCTGCCGATGTTGTTGAGGGTGGTGGCTTCGCCGGCGCGGTCGCCGACTTCTCGTCGGATGGGGAGGGCTTGGTGGTAGTGGTCGAGGGCCCGCTGCCAGTCGCCCAGGTTGTCGTACACGCTGCCGATGTTGTTGAGAGCGGCGGCTTCGCCGGCGCGGTTGCCGACTTCGCGGGTGATGGGGAGGGCTTGGTGGAAGTGGTGGAGTGCCTTTTGTCGGTCGCCTAGCCGGTTGTACACGTGGCCGATGTTGTTGAGGGTGGTGGCTTCGCCGGCGCGGTTGCCGACTTCGCGGGTGATGGGGAGGGCTTGGTGGTAGTGGTCGAGGGCCCGCTGCCAGTCGCCCAGGCTGTCGTACACGTGGCCGATGTTGTTGAGGGTGGTGGCTTCGCCGGCGCGGTTGCCGACTTCGCGGGTGATGGGGAGGGCTTGGTGGAAGTGGTGGAGGGCCTGTTGTCGGTCGCCTAGCCCGTCGTACACGCTGCCGATGTTGTTGAGGGTGGTGGCTTCGCCGGCGCGGTCGCCGACTTCCCGTTGGATGAGGAGGGATTGGTGGTAGTGGTCGAGTGCCCGCTGTCGATCCCCCAGCCGGTTGTACACGTGGCCGATGTTGTTGAGGGTGGTGGCTTCGCCGGCGCGGTTGCCGACTTCGCGGGTGATGGGGAGGGCTTGGTGGAAGTGGTGGAGGGCCTGTTGTCGGTCGCCTAGCCCGTTGTGCACGCTGCCGATGCTGCTGAGGGTGGCAGCTTCGTTGCCCCGGTCGCGGGCCTGCTCATACCTGGTCAGGGCCTCGTGGTAGTCCTCCAGCGCCAGCCAGGGCCGACCGGTCGCCGACCGCGCCCAACCCCGCTGGTAAAAGGCGCTGGCGATCGGTCCCAGGGTCAGGGTCGTGGTGGCCATGGCCTCCACGGCGGCGAACCGCGACGTACGCAACCACACCCGGCACACCCGGTCACCGACGTGCCGGGCGATCTCCGCCTGCCGGCCGGCGACAGCGAGCCGATGCACCTCCACGTATCGGGCGACGGTTGGCGTTCCAGCGAGGGTGAGAGGACGTGATCGTGAGGTTTCTGGGTCTTCCATGCCCCGAGCCACCCCTTCGTTCTGCGGGCCGTGGCAGCACCGGCGTGGGGCGGGTGCACCGGTCGTCAAGTTTCTTGCCACGACTGCCGGCGCGCGGCTGGTGAGTCGGAAACTCGTCACCTGAGCCGGCTTCTCCGGCCGGGCCCGGGATCCGAATGAAACGTACAGTGACCGCCATGGCACGCCGTCGATCACCTGGCCGGGGTCATGGTGCCGGCGGGCAGAACTGAACCGGCCCAACATCGAGCTTCAGGTGCTTCCCTTCAGTGAGGGGTGGCACGCGGGTGCCGTGGACTCGCTCTCCATCCTGGAGTTTCTCGACGGCATCCATAGCCCGATCGTGTACGTGGTGAGCCAGGCGGGAGACGCCTATCTCGCACGCGAGGATGACTTGCAGCGCGTCATAGCTGATCGGTGTGTGGCGAGCCGTGGTTGGTTCTGGCACGGCGGGGTTGCGAACCTCCGGAGCTGCGTTCGGCGATGGCACCAGCAGCGGGGTAAGGAGAGTGCATGGTCGGGAGATTTCCGCCTGACGTCGAGCGGGCGTTGCAGCGCGCCGGGTGGCGCTCGGGGCGGCGAGTGGAGACGGCGCGATGGCGAGCGGAACTGGTTGGGCTCGACATGCACCCGGCAGCAGAGGCATTCCTCGGCGAGTTCGGCGAGCTCGTCGTCGATGTTGATGGACCGGGACGGACGGCGGCGCGCGTCCCGTTCGAGCTGAATCCGTCGCTTTGCGTCGGTGAGGAGGATCGGTTCCTGGAGTGGAGTGATGAGACCGGGCGGTCGCTCTACCCGTTGGGCGAGTTGGACCAGGGTCGGTTCCTCCTCGGGATGGACGAGCGGGGCGTGATTCTCCTGGTCGAGACCTGGGTTGCCGTTTTCGGGCCAGGCGACCAGGGCCTGATTGCCTTGTGCGAGGGAACGATGCCCACACAGCTCCGAGTGGCCGGCCCGCTCCACCGAGGTTCTGCCTGAACACGGCCTAGCGCCACTGGTCGCACTAGCGGGGCAGGGAAGCGCCCCGGCTTCCACCTTCCTCCGAGCCGGGGCGCTTTCGCTTGGGCGTCTCGCGTGTCCGGGCCGTCCAGAGAACGACAGGTGTGGAGCTGCCTCGCGTTGTCATACGGCGCTGGCATCATCACCTGCGAGCGGCCCCGGGATGCCGGTCACGCTGGCGACAGCTATCCGAAGGAGACGTCGTGTCCGACTGGGACGACCTGCTTGGTCACGCGTTCGGGCTGCTGCTCGGCCGGCCGTTGGCGGAGTTCGACGCGGCGGAGACGTACGCGGTCTTCTACTACGACGACGAGACCGCCGGCGAGGCGCTCGAAGACCTTGACCCCGGCGAACTCGTGGCCGCCGTCGACGGGAGGTCAGGCGACCAGGGCGGCGACGGGCTCTATCCGGACCGCTGGGTGCCCGACCTGGCCAGGTCGGCGTTCGTCGCCACGGAGGTGCGGCCCGCCGCGCTCCAGCCGCTGCTGACCGTCACGACGGACGACGACCGGGCCATGGTGTGGGGCAGGGACATCGGCAGGGCGCTACAGGCCGGCTCGCTGAGTCTCGACGAGCTCAGCCCCGACGGCTACCGGCTGTTTCCCCACCTGCTCCTGCGGCCACGGACGGACGGCTCGCTGCTAGGCCGTGTTTCGTAGCGGTCGACGGCGTGGCGGTGGTCGCTAATGGGAGAGGTCTCCGGTAGTTGGTTCAGCGACCAAGCTAGAACTTCACACCGGAGACCTCGTGCCGAGCGTAGCGGCAGCGAGGCGACATGACCTGACCGACGTGCAGTGGGCGGTACTCGAGCCGTTGCTGCCTGCGGGAACGGGTCATGCTCGGCCGCGCAGATGGACCATGAGACTGATCATCGACGGGATCCGGTGGCGGGTCCGGACCGGGTCACCGTGGCGGGACGTCCCCTTGCCCTACCCGCCGTGGCAGACCCTGTACCGGTGGTTTCGACGCTGGCAGCGTGACGGCGTCTGGTCTCAGATTCTCACCTCGTTACAGGCCAGCGCGGACGCGGCGGGGTTGATCGGCTGGACGGTGAGCGTGGACTCGACCATCAGCCGCGCCCATCACCACGCCGCTGGGGCCCGCCGCGACGGTCAGGCGCAGAAAGAGCCCCCCGGTGGTGTGCAGGCCGAGCCGTCCGATCACGGGCTCGGCCGGTCGAGGGGCGGCTGGACCACCAAGACCCATCTGGCCTGCGAACAAGGCCGCAAACTGATGGCCGTGGTGGTGACCGCCGGACAACGCGGCGACAGCCCACAGTTCATCCCCGTGCTGGCCAGGCTCCGCGTCCCCCGCGCCGGTGGCGGCCGGCCACGGACCCGCCCCGACATGGTGCTGGCCGACAAGGCATACACGTCCAAGGCCAACCGCTCCCACCTGCGATCCCGCAGCATCCGCGCGTGCATCCCGAGCAAGACCGACCAGGACGCGCACCGCAAAGCCAAAGGCTCCAAAGGCGGACGTCCGCCCGCCTTCGACCCCGACCTCTACCGCCTGCGTCACGCCGTGGAGTGCGGCATCAACCAGCTCAAACAACACCGCGCCATAGCCACCAGGTACGACAAACTCGCCGTGCGCTACGAAGCCACCCTCACCATCGCCGCCATCAACCAATGGCTCCGAGCCCTACGAAACACGGCCTAGACGCGATGCGGGCAGCGACGTGGACGATGAGCGCTCCGGACGGCCTCTCCGACATCGGCGAGAGCCTTGTGCGGGATGGATACGTCACGTCCGAGGTGGGCCTGGTTGACCCTCGCTGGGAATCGGCCCTGGACCAGGTCGGCGACGATGCGCTACGACGGCATCTCCGTGGGCTGTGCCTCGATGCTCACTGGGCACGGATGGCCGGGGCGTACTATCTCGGCCCCGGTGAATGCCCAGCCGATCTCGGGCCGATCGCCGCCTTGCCGGGCAGCAAGGTGATCGCCGGCTGGGAGTTCGGTGAGGGCCAAGGCTCCATGGTCGTCTTGGGCCTTTCCCTACCTTGAATCCCGGCTCAGGTGGGTTCCTGGGTCGCCGCGTGTTCTCTGCGGAAGTGTTCGAGGATGGCAGTGTCGTCTTCGAGGTTGGGGTGGTCGACCTGCCGTTCGAGTTCGACGATGTGTTCGAATTCCTGGACTGCCTGGTCGAGGTCACCGCCCGCGTGGTGGATCATCGCGATGTTGTACCGGGTGTGGATCTCGCCGGCGCTGTTGCCGACTTCCCGATGGATGGGGAGGGCGTGGCGGTAGTGGTCGAGGGCTTCCTGCCGATCTCCTAGCGCATGGCAGGCGTTGCCGATGTTGGTGAGGGTGATGGCTTCGCCGATGCGGTCGCCGACTTCCCGCCGGATGGGGAGGGCCTGGTGGTAGTGGTCGAGCGCCTTCTGTCGGTCTCCCAGCCCGTCGTATGCGTTGCCGATGTTGTTGAGGGCGATGGCTTCGCCCGCGCGGTCGCCGACTTCCCGTGCGACGGGGAGGGCCTGGTGGTAGTGGTCGAGGGCCCGCTGTCGGTCCCCTAGCCTGTGGTATGCGTTGCCGATGTTGTTGAGGGTGATGGCTTCGCCGGCCCGGTCACCAACCTCCCGCCGGATGGGGAGGGCCTGGTGGTAGTGGTCGAGGGCCCGCTGTTGGTCTCCCCGCCCGCCGTACACGTTGCCGATGTTGGTGAGGGTGGCGGCTTCGCCGGCGCGGTCGCCGACCTCCCGCTGGATGGCAAGGGCTTGGTGGTAGTGGTCGAGGGCGCGCTGCCAGTCTCTCAGCCCGTCGTACGCGTGGCCGATGCTGTTGAGGGTGGTGGCTTCGCCGGCGCGGTCGCCGACCTTCCGCTGGATGGCAAGGGCCTGGTGGTAGTGGTCGAGGGCCCGCTGTTGGTCTCCCCGCCCGCCGTACACGTTGCCGATGTTGGTGAGGGTTACGGCTTCGCCGGCGCGGTCGCCGACTTCCCGCTGGATGGGGAGGGCCTGGTGGTAGTGACCGAGGGCCTTCTGCCAGTCTCCCCGCCCGCCGTACACGGCGCCGATGTTGGTGAGGGTGCCGCCTACGCCGGCGCGGTTGCCGACTTCCCGCAGCAGGGGGAGGGCCTGGTGGTAGTGGTCGAGGGCCTTCTGTCGGTCGCCCAGCCCGTGGTAGGTGTGGCCGATGTTGTTGAGGGTGGCGGCCTCGCCGGCGCGGTTGCTGGCCTGCTGGTGTAGGGCCAGGGCCTGCTGATAGTCCTCCAACGCCAGCCAGGGCCGACCGGTTGCCGCTCGGGCCCAACCCCGATCGTAGAAGGCGTTGACGTCCGGGCCCAGGGTCAGGGTCGCGGTCGCCATGGCCTCTACGGCGGCGAACCGCGAGATGCCCAGCCACACCTGACACACCCGCGTGCCGATGCTGCGGGCGATCTCCGACTCCCGACCGGCGACGGCGAGCCGGTGCACCTCCGCGTGCCGGGCGATGGTCGTTGTCGCAGCGGGGGCGAGGGGACGTGATCGTGTGGGTTCTGGGTCTTCCATGCCCCGGGCCACCCCTTCGTTCTGCGGGCCGTGGCAGCACCGGCGTGGGGCGGGTGCGTCGGTCGTCAAGTCTCTTGCTACGACTGCCGGCGCGCGGTTGGTGAGTCGGAAACTCGTCACCTGAGCCGGCTTCTCCGGCCGGGCCCGGGATCCGAATGAAACGTACAGTGACCGCCATGGTCCGCCGTCGATCACCTGGCCTGGGGCGTGGTGCCGGCGGGCAGAACTGAATCGGCCACCGCGACGGGGATGGGCAGATGAGCGCCTTCGAGCTGGAGGTCTTCGCGCAGACCTCCAACTACTACGAGCTTCGCCTGTCCGCCGACGGCGGGCCGCCCCGCACGCGGGGCCTGGACCGGGCCGTGGTCGACGAGCTGATCGCGCTGGTGCGGCGCGACTACAGCACCGACGCTGCCGCGCGGAAGGCGTACGGCGCGACCCGGCTGGCCGAGCTGGGGGCGCGGCTGGCGGAGTTCCTCGACGGTGACCAGCGGTGGCTGGCCCCGATGCTGGCCGATCCCGCCGGGTCGGTGCTGCGGATCACCGCTGAGCAGCGGCTGCGGCACCTGCCCTGGGAGCTGCTCGCCTGGGAGGGCGCGTTCCTGACGGTGGCCGGGCGGGCGCCGCTGTTGCCGGTGCGGGCGGTCGGCACCCACGCGGCGTTGACCGGTGCGGTCGCGCCGGGCAACCGGCCGTTGCGGGTGCTGTTCATGGCGACGTCGCCGGAGGGCGTCGAGCCGGTGCTCAACTTCGAGGCCGAGGAGGCCGCGATCCTGGCGGCGACGCGGCGCACGGGCACGGATCTGGTGGTGGAGGAGAGCGGCACCCTGGAGGGGCTGCGGTTCCTGACCCGCGACTACGGGCCCGATTACTTCGACGTGCTGCACCTGAGTGGGCACGCCACCACTGCCGGTGGGGAGCCGGTGTTCGTGGTGGAGGACGAGTTCGGCGGGGTCGCCAGGGCGACGGCCGACCAGCTCGCCCAGGCGATGCAGGGGCACTGGCCGAGGCTGGTGTTCGTCTCCGGCTGCCTGACCGCCGACGCCCCCGACGGCGGGGTGTTCCCGTCGATGAGCGAGAGCCTGGTGCAGGCCGGTGCCCCGGCGGTGCTGGGCTGGGCGCTGCCGGTCGGGGACGTCTCGGCCACCGACTTCGCCGCCGCCCTCTACCGGGCGCTGGCCGACGGCCAGCCGCTGGACCAGGCCGTCGTCGAGGCCCGCCGTCACCTGTTCCACGACAAGAAGAGCAGGTACTGGCATCTGCTCCGGGTCTACGCCGACCGGTCCCCGCTGGCACCCATGGTCACGCCGCTGCACACCAAGGGTCGCAAACGCTTGCAGGTGCGCCCCGCCGACCAGCAGTTCCTGGACCCGCAGACCCAACTGTCCCGGGTGGCGTCCCGCGCCGAGTTCGTCGGCCGACGTCGCGTCATCCAACGCTGCCTGCGGGTCCTGCGGCAGCCCGCCGACACCCCGGGCGCGGCGCAGGGCCTGCTGCTGGCCGGGATGGGCGGGCTCGGCAAGAGCAGCCTCGCCTCCCGGCTCCTGGAGCGCATGCCCACCCACCAGCGCGCCGTCTGGTTCGGCCGGGTCGACGCCATCAAGTTCCGCGAGCTGACCAGCAAGATCCGCTTCGACAGCGTCGACGAGACCATCGAGGCCAACAAGCTCCTCGACAACGAGCAGCTCCCGCTTCCGATCCGGCTGCGGCACCTGCTCGACGAAGACGGGCCGCTCGGCCGGACGCCCTGCCTGTTCGTGTTCGACGACTTCGAGGCCGGCAACCTCGACACCCGCGCCGACGGCAGCCGGGTGCTCGCCCCGGCGATGGCCGAGATCCTGCCCGCCCTGCTCACCGCCATCCGCGACACCGGTAGCCCGAGCCGCGTCATCATCACCAGCCGCTACCGCTTCCCCGCCCCGGCCGGCACCACCCTCGCCGTCGAGGCCCTGGAGACGCTCACCCCCGTCGAGCAGGACAAGAAGGTCGCGAACCTGGCCAACCTGCGCCCCGAGTCCACGATCGACCTCACGATCCGCGACCGGGCGATCGAGGCGGCAGCGGGCAACCCCCGCCTGCTCGACTGGCTCGACCGGATCGTCGGCGATCCCGCGCTCGACGTTGACGGGCTGCTCACCGCCATCGAGAACGAGGCCGACCGGTTCCGCCGGGAGACGGTCCTGGCCGACAACTTGCTCGACTCCCAGCCCGTCGACCTTCGCCGCATGCTCGCCAGGGTCAACGTCGTCGAGCTGCCCGTGCCCGCCGCCACCGTCCACGCCCTGCACCAGCACCCCGACGCCGGCCAACACATTCAGCGGGCCGTCGAACTCGGCCTGCTCGAAGAGGGCACCGACCCGGAAACCCGCCAGCCCCGCTACTACGTCTCCAACGTCCTGCATCCCCTCGTCCGCCCCCTGCTCACCGATGACGAATACACCGATGCGTGCGCCGCCGCAGCCCGGTCCCTCTACCAGCTCTGGGTCCTCGACCCCGCCGCCTCCGATGGCCACTGAATCGGCGGGCCTTCCGCGGTGGGTGGAGGTGCATCGGCTCGCCGTCACCGGTCGGCAGGCGGCGATCGCCCGAGACGTCGGTGACCGGGTGTGCCAGGTGTGGTTGCGTACGTCTCGGTTCGCCGCCGTGGAGGCCATGGCCACCGCGACCCTGACCCTGGGACCGATCGCCAGCGCCCTTTACCAGCGGGGTTGGGCGCGGTCGTCGACCGGTCGGCCCTGGCTGGCGCTGGAGGACTTTCAGCAGGCCCTGGCCATCTACCAGCAGGCCGGCGACCGGGGCAACGAAGCCGCCACCCTCAACAACATCGGCTACGTGCACGACAGGTTGGGGGAGCGGCAGCGGGCCCTCGACCACTACCACCGGGCCCTGCCCATCACGCGGGAGGTCGGCTACCGGGCCGGCGAGGCCGCCACCCTCAACAACATCGGCCTCGCGTACGACGGGTTGGGGGACCGGCAGCGGGCCCTCGACCACTACCACCGGGCCCTGCCCGTCGTGCGGGAGGTCGGTGACCGGGCCGGCGAAGCCACCACCCTCAACAACATCGGCAGTGTGTACGACGGGTTGGGGGACCGGCAGCGGGCTCTCGACCATTTCCACCGGGCCCTGCCCATCCTGCGGGAGGTCGGTGACCGGGCCGGCGAAGCCACCACCCTCCACAACATCGGCAGCGTGCACGACAGCTTGGGAGACCGGCAGCGGGCCCTCGACCACTACCACCGGGCCCTGCCCATTTTGCGGGAGGTCGGCGACCGGGCCAGCGAAGCCACCACCCTCAACAACATCGGCCTCGTGTACGACGGGTTGGAGGACCGGCAGCGAGCGCTGGACCACTACCACCGGGCCCTGCCCATCCGGCGGGAGGTGGGCGACCGGGTAGGCGAAGCCGTCACGCGGCTCAACATTGCGATGGTCCACTGGGCGAAGGGGGACCTCGACCAGGCGATCCAGGAGCTCGAACACGTCGTCGACCTGGAGCGGCAGGTCGACCACCCCAGCCTCGAAGACCACACCGCCTTCCTCGAACAACTCCGCCGGCAACGCGCCGAAGACCGCCGATCGGAACCGCCACCTACGGGGTCGTGATGCCCATCTCGCCGAGGACGTGGGCCGGATGCTCCTGACGCGGCGTCGCGTTCGGCCCCGTAACCCCGAGGGATCGCGCTGGGCGCGCCTTAGCTGGTGCCGGTTCGCCTGTTCACCTGGCCGCTGGATGCTTGACCCTTCTTATAGATGGAATCTAAACTTTCGATCTGTTATCGCTAACAGTGGCGTCAGTCGATGAGAGCCGACGGGTCATTGACGCCGGGGGTCAAGGGCAGTCCCCATGGCGACGCTGGAGGGCGGTGCCGACCGGTCCGGGCAGGACCGGGGCACGCGCGTATCACCACCACCAGCCAGGAGGACGCAACATGACGCAAGACCAGAACGGGCCGGTCAGCGGCGAGCGGCGAGTGCTGAGCCGGAGAGCCGTCCTGACGACGGTGGGGGCCGTGCCGGTCGCCGCCGCGGCCGGGACACTGCTGGGGGCCACCGGAGCCTCGGCCGCGCCCGCGACCATCAACGTGTCGGCACAGCGGCAGACCATCAAGGGGTACGGCGCGATGGCCCACGCGGCCTGGATCGGCGACCTGACGGCTGCCCAGCGGGAGACGGCGTTCGGCACCGGCGAGGGCCGGCTGGGCTTCTCCATCCTGCGCATCCCCGTCGGCGAGAGCTCGGCCGACTTCGGCCGCGACCTCGCCACGGCGAAGCGCGCCGTCGAGCTGGGGGTGACCGTCTTCGCGTCGCCGTGGAACCCGCCGGCCAGCATGATCGAGACCTTCACCCGGGGCAGCCAGACCAACGCGAAGCGGCTCCGCTACAGCTCGTACGCCGCCTACGCGCAGCACCTCAACGACTTCACCACCTACATGCGCAACAACGGGGTGCCCCTCTACAGCATCTCCGTGCAGAACGAGCCCGACTACGCGCACGACTGGACCTGGTGGACCACCACCGAGATGGTCAGGTTCCTGAAGGAGAACGCCGGGTCGATCAGCACCCGGGTCATGGCCCCCGAGTCGTTCCAGTACGTCAAGTCCATGTCGGACCCGATCCTCAACGACGCCGCCGCGCTGGCCAACGTGGACATCATCGGGGCCCACCTCTACGGCACGTCGTACTCGAACTTCCCGTACCCCCTGTTCAAGCAGAAGGGTGCGGGCAAAGAGCTGTGGATGACGGAGGTCTACTACCCCAACAGCAACGCCAACTCGGGTGACGCCTGGCCCGAGGCGCTCGACGTGGGCGAGCACATCCACCGCGCCATGGTCGACGCCGAGTTCCAGGCGTACGTGTGGTGGTACCTGCGGCGCAGCTACGGCCCCATGCGGGAAGACGGCCAGATCAGCAAGCGGGGCGCGATGATGGCGCACTTCGCCCGGTTCGTCCGGCCCGGCTACACCCGGATCGACGCGACGGCGAACCCGGCGTCGAACGTCTACGTCTCGGCCTACCGGGGCGGCGACACCGTCGTCATCGTCGCCGTCAACAAGAACACCTCGTCGGTGAGCCAGCAGTTCACCCTGTCGGGCGCCAGCGCGTCCGGCACCGTCCAGAACTGGCTGACCGACGGGAGCCGGACCGTCGCGCCGCAGAGCGCGCTCACCATGTCCAACGGCTCGCTCACCGTCAACCTGCCCGCGCGCAGCATCATGACCTTCGTGGCCAGCGTGAACGGCACCACGCCGCCGACCACGCCGCCGCCCACCACCCCGCCGCCCAGCCCGACCCCCACGCCCACCGTCACGCCCCCTAGTGGCTCGGGCCCCCGGGTCGCCTACACGATGAACTCGTGGGGCTCCGGCTTCACGGCCAGCATCGACATCACCAACACGGGCACCTCGGCGATCAACGGCTGGACGTTGGCGTTCACCCTGCCCTCGGGCCAGTCGATCACCTCGGGCTGGAACGCCACCTACTCGCCCTCCAGCGGCCAGGTGAGCGCCCGCAACGTCGACTACAACGGCACGATCGCCCCCGGGGCCACCATCAACATCGGCTTCCAGGCGAACACCAGCGGCAGCACCGCCAAGCCGACCGCCTTCACCCTCAACGGCGTCGCCTGCACGGTGGTCTGACGGCCACGGGACGTCGAACGTCCGGGTGCGGCCCCTCCGGCGACGGAGGAGCCGCACCCGGTGTCCGGGTCCGTCATCGGGGCGCTGCGGGTCGCCCGGCCGCTCGGCCGGTCGGGTGGGCAGTCCCGCGCTAGCGGTCGCCGCCTGGCCTGTCCTGCTGCGTCAGCCGCCGCATGCGGCGCAGCAGCGCCGCACGTCGGCGGTGTGCCCGCACGGTCAGCGTCAGCGCCGCCGCGACGAACAGGCCCCCCGTCGTCAGCGCAGCCCACAGGCCGGCGCCGCCGCGGGCCGCCGCGAAGGCCGTGATCCCGGTGGTGACCAGGGAAGCCGCCAGGGCGATCCAGCCGGCGACCACCTGCTCGGTGGCGAACAGCGGCACCCGGCGGGTCAACAGCCAGCCCCCGTAGCAGGCCCAGGCCAGGCAGAACACGGTGAGCAGCGCGAACGACAGCCGGGTACGACCCGGCAGCGGCCCCGGCTCGCTCCACCACAGCGAGGTCACGAACACCGCGCCCGCCAGCCCCGCCAGCAACGCCGCCACGGCGCGGATGCGTGTCCCCCGGGACAGCGTCGTGTCGAGGTGGTCGAGCAGTTCCCGTGCCGACAGGCGTGGCTCGTCGGTCATGACCGGTACCCCTTCCCGTTCAGGTGCTCCCGGAGCAGGCGACGCGCCCGGTGCAGCCTCGACTTGACCGTGCCGACCGGCACCTGGCAGACCTGCGCGCAGTCCTGCACCGACAGGTCCTCCAGGTAGTGCAGGACGAGGATCTCCCGTTCCAGCACCGGCAGGCCCGTGAGGGCGTCGACGAGTTCCGCCCGGACCACCACCGCCTCCCCCGGATCCTCGACACACCTGTCCTGGAGAAGCGGAGTCTCCTGCCCCCTGGCGTACTCCGTGCGGAGGCGGTCGACGATCGAGCGGCGGGCGATGGCGAACAGCCAGGGCGTGAACCGGGCCGGTTCCCGCAGGCGTGGCAGGCCGCGGACGACGGCCAGCCAGATCTCCTGACTGACGTCGTCGGCCCGGTCGGCGTCCAGCATGCGCCGGACGTATCGCCACACCGGCAGGCGCCACCGGGCCACCATCTCGGCCAGCGCCGCCCGCTCGCCGAGCTGGGCGCGCACCACCAGCAGCTCATCGGTCATCTCGCCCTCCTCTCACCCTGGACAGTCGGGCGAGCGGCCGATCAGGTTCACGGCGTACGCCGCCGCGGCGGGCGCGGTCGCAGCGGGCGCGGTCGCCGCGGGCGGTGCCGACGAGACGACGGGCCGCCGTCGCGCGCCCTGCTGCCCAGCGGCGGTTAGGAAGGGGCCCTTCCTATACAGAAAGCGTTAACAAGGTGCCCTTCCTTACCGCAGGGAAGCGTGGGCGGAGAAGGCGATGCTCGCCAGCAGGAAGCCGCCGTTGACGACCGTGAACGCCACGATCACCCAGAACACCAGGGCCGGGGCGAACGCCAGCACCAGGCCCGCCACGAAGATCACCGCGCCGTAGTCGCGGACCAGCTTCACCAGCCGCACCGGCAGCGACGTCGAGGTGACCATGCTGGCCGCGTTCGGGCCGGACTGCATCACCGACGTGACCAGGTTGACCATCCAGGTGCCCGCGAACAGGGCGACCAGCCACGTCGGCGTCGACGGGCGCTGCGCCACCGCCGTGGCCGACAGGGCGGCCACCAGGGCGATCTGGGCCGCCACGTCGCAGAGCACGTCGACCCGCGCCCCCGCCGCGCTGCCCGTGCCGGTGACCCGGGCGAGCTGCCCGTCGGCGCAGTCCAGCGAGTAGGCCACCTGCCAGCCGACCAGGGCGACCACCCCGACCACCCAGGCCGGGACGGTGCCGGCGGCCACCTCGTCGGCGAGCGCGACCACGGTCACCGAGGCGGCCAGCCCCAGCACCAGGTTGGTGATGGTCAGCGCGGTGGGGCGCAGCCCGAGCCGCTGGGCGAACAGCGCGAACACCGCGCCGAGCCACTGGCTGACCGACTCGCTGAACAGGCCGCCGCCCCGGTTGACCCGGTGGAAGTCGGCTACGGACGGGCGGGCGGGATCAGCCAAGGTCGCGGAGTGCACCGGCGTAGTCTGCCAGCCGCTCCCGCGTCTCGGTAGCCGACATCGCCAGGTGCTCCAGGATGGTGTACCGGTCGGGGCGGGTGGCCGGCGCGAACTGCACCGCCTCGACGAACTGGTCGTCGGTGAGCCCCACCTCGGCCGGCAGCCGGGGCAGGTTGTGCCGGGACAGGCACGCCGACATCTCCGCGAAGCGCCGCCCGTCGCCGCGCAGGAACGTGCAGAACAGCGCCCCGAGCCCGGCCAGCTCGCCGTGCGAGGCGGTGCCGGGGAAGAGCGCGTCGACCGCGTGCATGATCTCGTGGCAGCCGCCGCTGGACGGGCGGGACGTGCCGCACACCGCCATCGCCAGCCCGCTGGAGATCAGCGCCTCGGCGAGCACGGTGACGAACGCGTCGTCGGTCATGTCGCCGGGGTGGGCGAGCACCGCCTCGGCCCCCATCCGGGCCAGCGACGCGGCCAGGCCGTCGACGGGCTCCCCGCGCACCTGGCGGGCCAGCTCCCAGTCGGCCAGCGCGCTGATGTTGCTCACCACGTCGCCGATGCCGGCCCGGTTGTGCCGCTCCGGCCCCGCCTCCACGAAGTCGAGGTCCACGATCACCGCGATCGGGATGTGCACCCCGTAGGAGCCCTTGATCCCGCCGGTGATCAGCGACGCCACCGGGGAGGCGATGCCGTCGTTGGCCAGGCTCGTCGCCACGGTCACCATGGGCAGGCCGCGCCGGGTGGCCGCGTACTTCGCCACGTCGATCGTCTTGCCGCCGCCGATGCCCACCACCGCGTCGTACGACCGGGCGCGCAGCTTCCCGCCCAGGTCGTCGGCGGCCTCCAGAGTGCCCCCGGCGACGGTGAACACGTCGGCCGAGCGCAGCGACGGGCGGATCAGCTCGGCGATCTGCCCGCCCTGCCCCGGCCCGACCACCACGGCGACGTCCCCGCCGGAGGAGATCCGCCCGTCGGCCAGGATCGCCGCCAGGTCGGCCACCGCGCCCCGCCGCACGTCGATGTGCAGCGGGGTGAGGATCGTCCGGGCTAGTAGCGGCACGCGATCTCCCGCGCGCGGGCCAGGTCGTCGTGGTTGTCGACCTCCACCCAGGAGACGTCGCCGATCGGCGCGGCCCGCACCTCGCCGCCCCGCTCGGCGAACTCCTGGTAGCCGTCCTCGTAGTAGAGGTTCGGGTCGCGCCGCCAGGTCGCCTCCAGCGCGTCGGCGAGCGGCTCGGCCACCTGCGGCTCGATCAGCGTCGCGCCGATGTACTCCCCGTACGCCTCGCCCGGGTCCATCAGCTTGGTGATGCGGGTGAGCTGGCCGGCGGCGTCGAAGGTGGTCTTCATCTCCTCCTCGGCCAGCGTCTTGAGCGTGTCCACGGCGAGCAGGATGCCCGGCCCGCGCTCGGCCAGCAGCGTCCGCTCCACGCTCACCGGGTGCACGGTGTCGCCGTTGACCAGCAGCACGCCCCTGGCGAAGTGCTCCCGGGCCAGCCACAGCGAGTACGCGTTGTTCCACTCCTCGGCCTTGTCGTTGTGCACGAGGGTGAGCGTGACGCCGTGCCGCTTCTCCAGCTCCGCCTGGCGGGAGACGACCGCGTCGGCGGCGTACCCGACGACGACGACCACGTCGGTGAGGCCGACCTCGGCGAGGTTGCGCAGCGCGATGTCCAGGATGGTGGTGTCACCGTCCACCGGCACCAGCGCCTTGGGCAGGGTGTCGGTGTACGGGCGCAGCCGACGCCCCGCACCGGCCGCGAGGACCATCCCGATCATGCAGTTGCCTCCCTGGTTCGACTCCGGGTCACCGGTGGAGGATAGCGCCGGGGCCGACCCCGCCCGCCGTCAACCGGCGCGCCGGCCCCGGCAGGGCCGCGCCCGGCCCCGGCGGTTGCGGGTCAGCCCGGCCCCGGCGCGTCAGCCCGGCAGGGCGGCCAGGTCCGCCAGCATCGTCAGCCGCTCCTCGGCGGTCAGCGCCGCGTACGGGCCGGCCGCCCGGCGGTCCGTCTCCAGCTCGATGGCCAGCCGCTCGGGGCCCGCCGGCAGCTCGCTGACGCTCAGCGCGGTGTGCCCCGCCGCCGTCCACGCCGCCGCGTGCGCGTCGGCCCGGTGGTAACGCAGCGTGCCCAGCCGGTTGAGCAGCAGCACCCCCGGCGCGGTGCCGTCCGGCTCGTACGGCGGGGCGGTCACCGCGAACGCGTCGCCCAGCACGTCGGTCTCCTCCTCGGCGGCGACCAGCGCGTGCGCCAGCAGCCGGCCGAGGGTCTCGACCAGCCGCAGCACCCGGTCGTCGTGCCCCGCCCACAGTTCCTCGGTCACCTCGGCGTGCACCTGGAACAGCTCCTCCAGGAAGGCGAGGCCACGTTCGGTGGCGCTGAGGCAGCCGTCGGGGCGGCGGTGCAGCATCCCGTACGCGACCTGCTTGTCCAGCGCCCGCTTGCAGGAGGCCGGGTCCCGGTAGCGGGTGACCGCGGCGAAGCCCGCCGGGTCGACCGTCCCGCCCGGCGCGGCCAGCCGGGTGCGGAACTCGACGAGGAAGCCGGTGGCCGCCGGCCCGCCGTAGCGCTGGCTCAGCTCCGCGCCGCCCCCGTCCCGCCCGGCGAGGATGCCGGCGGCGAAGACCCGGTCGACGGCCGGGGCGACCAGCCCGGCGAACCGGTGCGGCGGAAGCTCGACGTCGTCGCTCACAGACCGATCGAGCGCAGCGCCGCGAAGCCGTCCTCGGCGATCCGCCGGATCAGCCCGTCGTTGACGTCGCGGTGTTCGTCCAGCACGGCCAGGTCCCGCTCGGTCAGCCAGCGGAACTCGGTGTGCTTGCCCTCCTCCAGCCGGGGGCGGCTGAGGTCGCCGTCGACCCGGACGAGGAAGTCGCTCTCGACCCGGGGCAGGCCGTCGTTGCCGGTCCACCGGTATTCGCCGACCGGGCCGAGCAGGTGCGACACCGTCCAGCCGGTCTCCTCGGTGACCTCCCGGCGCAGCGCGTCCTCGATCTCCTCGCCCGGTTCCAGGTGGCCGCCGACGATGTCCCAGGTGTCGGGGAAGAGGACCCGCTGCGGGGACCGGCGCTGGAAGAAGAGGCGGCCGTCGTCGTCGACGATCAGCGCGCCGGCGCAGCGGAGAGGCTCGGTGGGCACGTCACGACAGTAGCGAGCCGGGGCCGGCAGGGCGATGCCCCGTCCGGCCCCGGCTCGTCACCGCTGGCGTCGCGCCCGGCTCACGGGCCGACGAAGACCGCCTTCGCCCGCCAGTCGATGCCGCTGAGGAGGCGGCTGCTGCGCAGCGTCCAGCCGCCCGACGGCGCGCCGTTGACCCAGGTGGCCGACGACAGGTTGCCCAGGAGGCGGCTGACCAGGTAGATCCGGTCACCGGAGACGAACACCCCGCCGGAGTCGGAGAAGCCGGACGTCGCGGCGGTGAACTTGTCCGCCCCGACGGTCCCGCTGTCCGGGTTGAACCAGCGCCAGTACAGGCCGTTCTGCCCGCTGAGGGTGTAGTAGAGCCGGCCGTTGGTGTAGAACATGCCGGTCACGTTGGCGATCTCCGGGTAGAAGCTCACCGTGCTGCCGGCGTACGTCTGCCCCTCCGGCCCGGAATCGGTCTCCACCGTGTCCCACAGCTCGTCGTGGTAGGGGTCGACCTTCGTGGGGGTGCCGAAGGCGGTGCCGTCGAACGTGCGCCGCCACAGCGAGCCGTTCATCCCGTAGAACAGGGTGCCGCCGACCCAGAAGGCGCTCTTCGCCGACGACCAGGTGGTGCCGTCGGTGTTCTCGACGGCCGTGGCCGCGCCGACCGAGCTCGTCCCGTCGTACGACCGGCGCTGCACGTCGTTGGCCGCGCCGAAGCCCAGCCCGGCCTGGTAGACGTTGCCGGGCAGGGTGGCGGTGGCGGTGGAGTGCGGGGCGGCCCCGCCGTTGAGCGGCAGGAACGCGATCCGTCCCCGGCGGTACTGGAAGTTGCCGATGTACTCCTGGTCGGAGCCGAGCCAGATGCCCTCCGGGGTGGCCAGCAGCGCCGCCACGCCGTAGCCGCGCGGGTGCCGCCCCGGGTTCCACGACAGCGGCAGGCCGTTGAGCGGGTCGAGCGCGGCGATGCTGGGCCGGGCCACCGCGCCCGGGTACGCCGAGTTGGTGGCGGAGGTGTTGTTGAGCCAGCGGAAGTGGCCGCCGACATAGATCGCCTGCTCGGTGACGCCCACGGAGAGGAACGTGTCGCCGCCGGAGTAGGCGACCCAGGTCGGCTGGACCGACGTGCCGGTGGACGACGTCTCGAAGCGGGCCGTCGAGTCGCAGAGCGTCCCCGCGTACGGCGCGCCCGTGCTGACGATGACGAAGTAGCTGCCGTCGGGGGAGAAGCTCACGTCGCGCACGTACGAGTCGAACGAGTTGTAGGAGCAGCGCGGCTCGAACCGGTTGGTGTTCCACGGCGACACGGTCGCGGTCTCCGCCCCCAGGTCGAGCCGGACCACCTGGTCGTGCAGCACCCCGTCGGCCTTCTTGAAGTTGCCGATCACCACGAGCTGGGTGCCGTCGGGCGAGACGGCCAGCTTCTCGGGCCCCACGCCGGCGCTCGCGCCGCTGATCCCGTCGTAGTTGTGGTGCTCGGTGAGCGAGGTGGTGAGGTAGTCGTCGACCACGCCGGTGACGGCGTCGAGTGAGGCGAGGCCGGCGCGCGGCTTCGTGGCGGCGGTGGTGAAGATGCCGCCGACGAACAGCCGGCTGCCGACCTTGACGACGTCGTTGACCAGCCCGTTGAAGGCCAGGTTGGGGAAGCTGGTGACCAGGCTGCCGTCGGCCAGGTCGAGCAGGGCCAGCTTGCGGCGGTTGGTGCCGTTGACGCTGTTGAACTTGCCGGCGAGGTAGACGGTGCCGGCGGTCGGGCCGGCGAGGATGTCGTAGACCTCGTTGTCGACCACCGGGGCGAACGCGGTGTCGACCTGGCCGGTGGCCTTGTCGAAGGCCAGCACGTAGTTGCGGGTGAGCGTGACGTCCGAGTTGCGGTTCTGCACCTGGGTGAACGAGCCGCCGACGAGGACCTTGTCGCCGGCGTCGTGGATGGCGAAGACCGTGCCGTCCAGGATGTTCGGGGTCAGGGAGGAGGGGACTGCGCCGACCATGGTGGCGTGGTCGGGGGCGGCGGGGGCCGGGCCGGCGACGAGAAGGCCGGAAACGGTCAACGCGGCGGCGGTCAGGACCGCGAGGGGTCGGCGACCAAGCGCCGGGAAACGGGCCACTGGCAACTCCGGGTGAACAGCGGAGATCGATGGGGAGGAAGCCTCCGTGCGAGCGGGTGCACCCGTTCGCTGACCGCCGGGCGCTGAGGCGGCGACCGGGGGACGGAGAGCTCGATGACACAATCGCGCACGGAAGGCGCGGCGTCTACCCCGCGTTGCGTCTTGTGGCCGACACCGCGCCGGCCACTGCCGGGACAGCCGCGCCGGCCGTACGAAGAGACGAGTTCACTGGGTGCGCGGGCCGTGCGCCGGGGTGGGTGGCGGCGGCGCGGAGAACCACGGGTCGGCCGTCAGTTCCCGGAATGCGGCCAGCCCGTCCGGGTCGTCGTTGAAGGTGCTGTCGTACGCCGGCTTGGTCTGCTTCGCCGCGAAGTAGACGACCGCCTTGATCTGCGGGTGCCGCTTGATGTAGTCGCCGGCCTCGCGCAGCCACGCGCCGCGCTGCCCCGGCGAGCCGGGATAGGTCACGCCGAACTCGCCGATCACAATCGGACGCGGGTGCTGGGCGGCGAACGCCATGAAGGTGTCCATCTGCGGGGCGAAGCCCTCGAACCCCTTGCCCGGGTAGACGTCCGTGCAGAGCCAGTCGACCTGGTCGTCGCCCGGATAGTACGCGGCGGCGTTACGGGAGGAGTCGACGAACCCCTGCACGTGCGGGCACCAGACGAAGGCGGCGTTGGTCGCGCCGACCTCGGTGAAGATGCCCCGGATGCGCTTCCAGGCGGCCACGTAGTCCTCGGGCGAGTGGACGCTCTGTTGCAGGTTGGGCCGGTCCATCTCCCACCGCCACCGCAGCATCAGCGGCACCCCGAACTGCTTGATCTTCTCGGCCCGCTGCCGGATGAGCTGGTCGTAGACGCCGTCGCGGATGGACCGGGTGTCGGCGCCCGACCAGGAGATCATCTGGAGCTTCCCGGCGGCCTGGAAGGCGTGCTCGGTGGGGCCGGGGAAGTCGTCCTCCCACTCGTGGAACATGTGCGCCAGGTTCACGTTGCCCTGGGTCTGCGCGGCGAACGCGGCCAGCGCCTCCACCCGCCCCTCCGGGGTCTGCCAGTCCGGCTTCACCCACGCGCCCAGCCACGCGCCCTTCTCGGGCAGCTCCGGGCCCCGGCCCGTGGTGGCCAGGTCGTCCGTCGCGCGGGGGGACACCGTCGGCGCGGCACCGGACGGGGGCGGCACGAAGTCCGGGGCCTGCTCGGAGCAGGCCGTGACGGCCAGCGCCGAGGCGAGCAGGAGCGCCGCCGCCCTGTGGAACCGCTTCATCGTGTGCCGCACCTTTCCCATGCCGTCGGCGTGCCGGCGGCGGTCGTTTCCGTGGCTGTGGGACCCGAGCCGGCCTCAGCGCCGCCGGCCCCGGCGCAGGGCCCGCAACGCGTCGAGCTGGAGCACCCGGCGCAGCCGCCACGCACCGGCGAGGTAGCCGGCGGTGCCGAGCACCGCGAGCACCGCGAGGGTGACCGGCCCGGCGTCGAGCAGCGCGCGGGCGATCAGCGCCGGCACGCCGAAGCACGCCACCGCGAGGCCGGCGGCGGCGAGCGTGCCCCGGCCGAACGGGTGCAGCCGGTACGCGTGGTGCAGCTGCGCCAGCGGCACCAGGTTGGTGATGAAGATGGACGCCGACCAGGCGACCGCCGCCCCCATGATGCCGAAGCGCGGGATGAGCAGCACGTTGAGCACCACGTTGACCAGGGTGCCGGCCAGCGCGTTGTAGAACGTCCACGACGTGCGCCCGGCCATGTTGAGCACCGTGTCGACCATGCCGCAGCCGGTGGCCACCAGCATCGTCAGCGCCAGGAACACGGTCACCCGCGCCCCCGCGGCGTATCCCTCGCCGAACAGGTGCAGCATCGGCTCGGCGAACACCGCGAACAGCAGGTATGCCGGCCAGGCCAGCAGCACCAGCCAGCCCGTCGCGGCCTGGTAGAGTCGGCCCGCCGCCTCCCGGTCGTCGCGCACCAGGTGCTCGGCGAGCCGGTGCTGCACGGCGGTGGACAGCGCCTGCCCGGAGAGCTGCCCGAGGGCGAGGAACCGGGTGGCCGCCGTGTAGAGCGCCGCCTCGGACAGCCCACGCAGCGCGCCCAACAGCACGATGTCGAGCCGTTGCACCGCCATCTGGGCCAGCCCGCTCAGCGCCCGGGGTCCGCTGTAGCGCCAGTAGGGCCAGAACTCCTCGCGCAGCGACACCGCCGGCGCCTGCGCGCCCCGCTCCGCGCGCCGCACCAACCGGGCCAGCCACACCGTGCCGACCAGCGCCGCCGGCAGGTAGGGCGCGACCCAGGCCAGCGGCAGGGCCGTCGTCGCCGACAGGCCGAGGACGGCGGCGAGCCCCACCCCGGCCACCTGCAACCCCGTGCGGCCGAGGCGTTCGATCAGCAGCAGCGGGCGCATCTTGCCGAAGCCCCGGCAGGCGGCCAGGACGAAGTCGCACAGCGCGGCCACCGGCACGAAGACCAGCAGCACCCGCAGCGCGCGCACCGCGCCGGGCACCGGCTCGTCGAACGTCAACGCCACGATCCGGGGGGCCGCCCACCAGCCGGCCACCGCGATCAGGGTGCCGACCGCCAGCACCGGCAGCAGGCCCACCAGCACCGAGGCGCGCAGCCGCTCCGGCTGGCCCAACGTGCGGTAGCGGCTGATGAAGTAGACCGAGCCGACGCCGGTGCCCAGCCGCGCCGCCGCGTACGCGATCATGAAGGCGCTGGTGGCGGCGAAGAAGAGGCCCGCGTCGGACATGGACCAGCCGCGGGTGACGACGATGTTCAGGCCGAAGCCGGCGACCGCCGCGACCGCCACCCCGAGCAGGTTCGCGACCCCGTGCCGCGCCGCGCCGCCCAGCTCGCCGGCGGCCGACCGGGCCGGGGCTACCGTCGCCACGACGGCACGCGTCCCCACCAGGCGCTCAACCGCTCGTCGTACGGGGCGAAGTGCTCCTCCAGCCGGGCCCGCAGCGCCGCGTCCATCGGCGAACGGGACCGCGCGTTGTGCTTGCCGAACGAGATGTCCGCCCAGTGCGGCAGGCCGAGGAAGTCGCACACCGCGTCGAACGCCGGCCGGGGCTCGGCGAAGAAGTCGTCCGCGTCGATCACGTGCAGCCGGTCCCGGCCGAAGATCGACTCCAGGCGTTCGAGCTGCTCCACGTACTGCCCCCGGGTCAGGTACGCGTTGTGCTGGAAGTGGTGGCTGTGCGCCGTCGGGTCGGCGAGCAGCCGTTCCCGTTCCCCGGCGATCCGCTCCTGCTCCAGCTCCAGGGCCCGCTCGAAGCCCTCCGTCTCGAAGCCCCGCGCCGCCTCGTGGGTGTGCGCCGAGTAGGCCCGCTCCACCGGGTCGCGCAGCAGCACCAGCAGCCGCACCCCCGGCAGGTCCTTCGCGATCCGCTCCCCCGCGAGGGGGTGGAACATGTAGTACGGGCTCGACTCGCCCGTCACCCCGCGCACCCCGACCTGCTCCCGCACCGACTCGGCCCGGCGCACCGTCGGGAAGTGCCCGAGATACCAGTCCATCCCCCGGTCGTAGCCGGTGTCGAAGTAGTGCACGCCCTTGTGGTAGACCGCCGGAAGCACCGCCGGATGCTGCGACAGGGTCTTGAACAGCGAGGTCGTGCCGCAGCGCTGGGCACCCACGATCAGGAAGTCGGGGGCGAGCCGCGACCCGGCGGTCCACCGGCCGTACGTCCGGCTCACCGACCGCACCGCGCGCCGCGCCTGTGCCTTGACCAGCGTCACTTCGCCACTCCTCCCGCACCCGGCCGTCCGGCCAGGTGTTCCTCCACCGCCGGCAGCAGCCAGGCGTCCACGTGTCCCAGCCGGGCCCCCGCCTCGGCCTGCCGGTCGCGCAGGTAGCGCGCCGCCAACTCGACCAGGTAGAGCACCGCCACCAGGTCGGCCACCCCGGCCGGCTGGCCGAACGGGGCCAGGTCGTCCGGCGCGGCGGCGATCAGCCGCGCCGCCGCCGACCGGGGCTCCACCCCGGCCCGGGTGATCGCCGTCTGCACCCGCCGGTGCAGGGCGTCGAACCCCAGCGGCACGTCGTCGGCGAACCGCTCCCAGTCCCACACCAGCACCCGGCCGTCGGCCAGGGCCGCGCTGTTGCCGCCGTTCCAGTCGCCGTGCCAGGCGCCCAGGCCCAGCACCGGGTCGACGCGGCGCACCCCGGCCAGCACCGCGCGCAGCCGGGCCGCCTCCGGCCGGTCCCCGAGCGCCGCCAGCTCGACTTCGAGCCGCCGGTCGTGGGCGCTGCCGGCGTAGGGGCGGTGGTCCACCCCGGCGCAGCGGCTCACCGTGACCATGGCGGCCCGCTCCGCCTCGGCGGCCGGCCCGGGCGCGGCCCGGGGCAGCCCCACCGGCAGGGCGCTCTGCACCAGCAGCGCGTGAGCGCCCCAGACGCCGTGGTGCAGCGCCTCGGCCACCTGCACGCCCGGCAGGTCGAGCGTCGCCAGCCGGGCCAGCGCCGCCGCCTCCGCCTCGACCAGGGCCCGGGTCAGCGGGTCGACGCCGAGCTTCGCGTACCCGATCGGGACGCCGGCGGTGTCGAGGAGCTGGACCACCGGCTTGCGGTTGGCCCGCGCCGGCCCGATGTGGATGCTCAGCAGCGCCGGACGGCCCAGCACGGCGGCCAGGTGCGCGTCGAGCGCGCCGCCGCCCGCGTCGCCTCCCGGCTCGACGACCAGCCGGTCCCGGAACGCCAGCCGGCCGAGCCCGGTGCGGAACGCGGTGGCCAGCACCGCGCGGCGCAGCCGGGCCTTCGCGCTCTGCGCCTCCGTCGAGTGCCGCACCGCGCCGGCCGCCGCCCGCCGGGAGCCGGCCGGCACCAGCAGCCGGGGCCGCGCCGCCGACGGCACCACCGCGAAACCGGCCCGGCCGCCGCGCCGCAGCGCCGGTCGGGCCGGCGCCGGCCACACCAGACCGGCCAGCTCCGGCAGGTACGCGCCGCGCGCGTCCGCGCCGGGGGGAGGAGTGAGCATCAGCGGAACCGCCGTTCGGGCCGGGCACCCGGCGCGGCCGGCGCGGACGCGGCCTCGACGGCGGCGAGCCGGGCCGCGCGGCGCGCCTCGCGCAGGTGCAGGTCGTTGCGGGCGAGCAGCGCCACGCTGATCAGCCCGTACGCCAGGGTGGTGTTCAGCGAGCCGTAGAGGAACTGGAAGAACAGCATCAGGATCAGCACCAGGCTGCCGGCGATGCCGATCGGGGTGTTGTCGTGCCGGAACCGCCACAGGCACCACAGGAAGAACGCGCTGTAGCAGAACGCGCCCACCCAGCCCTGGCCGGTCAGCAGGTTCCACACCTGCCCGTTGCT
This sequence comes from Micromonospora sp. WMMD712, assembly GCF_029581295.1. Classification (NCBI taxonomy): domain Bacteria; kingdom Bacillati; phylum Actinomycetota; class Actinomycetes; order Micromonosporales; family Micromonosporaceae; genus Micromonospora; species Micromonospora sp. WMMD712. The sequence continues at coordinate 4,222,315 of NZ_CP120743.1, read as the reverse complement.
GCCCAGCTCCCGGTTGCCGCACTGCTTGCACTCGGCCGACTTGCCGATCGCGATCGACCGGTTGCTGCCGATCAGGGCACGGTTGCCCCCGTAGCCGAGCACCGGGGAATGGTTGGCCGCCTCGACCGCGCCGCTGGACAGGGTGGCCCGGATGTCGTCGCTGTGGCCGTTGGCCATCCGTTCGTTGAGCAGGTCGCCCAGCGGCGACGCCAGCACCGCCACGCCCATCAGCCCGCTCGCCAGCGCCAGCCCGACCAGCACCACCACCCGGCCGCGCAGCGCCAGCCGCACCGCGACGTACACCGCGCCGACCACCAGCCCGATCCACAGCCCCCGGTTGAGCGAGTAGACGATCGGGAAGACGGCGGCGACCACGACCAGGTAGCCGGTGAGCCGGCGCGGCCCCCGGCCGAGCACCACCCAGCCGACGATGAACCAGATCAGCAGGATCGCCATGTTCTCGCCCCAGGTGTTGGTGTATTCGAAGGGGGCGGCCGGGCGGGGCGAACTGGCTTCCCCGGCGAGCACCTCCTGCACCTGGGCGACCTCGACGTGCATCAGCCGGTTGACGAACGGTTCCTTGGCGATGGCGGCGGGCAGGATGTAGTTGAGCGGCGCGACGAACTTGAGCTGCGGGAACAACGCGCCGACGTATCCGCCGATCACGGTGACCACGGCCATGAAGCCGAACAGCTTGACCAGCCGCCCCCGGGGCAGCTCCCGCTCGCTGAGGTTGAGGACGTAGAGCATCGTCACCGTCAGGGCGGTGTAGTTCATCACCCGGATGCCCCAGCCGATGTACCGGCCGGAGCCGCTCGGGGGGAGCGTGTTGGGCGCGGTGATGCCGAGCATCAGCCCCGAGAGGACCACCCAGGCCAGCAGGATCAGCCAGATCCCGAAGCCCGGCGGCACCTTCACGTTGCCGCGCCGGTAGAGCTGGAACGCCATCGGGATGGCGAGGATGGCGAAGATGAACGACGGCAGGCCCAGCGCCCACCACGCCGGGTAGAGCACGAAGAGCGCGGTCACCGGCCAGGCGACGGGCAGCCGCAGGGACCAGCGCCGGGTCGGCGCCTCCGGCGGGTGCTGCGCGGGGTGCTGCGACGGGCCGGCCGGATGCCGTCCCGCCGACGCCGGCTGCGGTCCCGGTGCCGGCCGGAGCGGGGCGGCCATGGTCATGTCACGCTGACCTTGGCGGTCTTCGGGGCGTAGATCACCCAGGCCGGGCCGGGCTGCGGCCGGACCTGGAAGCCGCCCTCGTCGGTGACGTTGCAGACCAGCTTCTGCCCCGGCTTGCGCCACTGCGCCTTGGCGCTGGACGGGCCCGAGACCACGAGCGCCGCGCCGGAGCCGTAGACGTTCGCCCCGGGCAGTGAGCGGGGGCTGGGCTTGCGCACGGTGAGCGTGCGGTATTCCATCGTGAGCACCACCACCGAGGCGACGCTCACGGTGACCTTGCCGACCTTGCCGCGCCACGACGCGCTGGCCGCGTCGTACGTCCAGGTCTGGGTGGGGTGCCCGGGGGCGGCGACGGTCAGCTTGCCGGCCGGGTTGACGCCCTGGCTGGCCAGTGGCGCGCCCGGGGTGGCGTGGTCGAGGACGGGGGTCGGCGCGACGCCGCCCTTCGGGGCCGCCGCCCGCAGCGCTGCGGTCGACGCCTGCCCCGACGGGAACGCCGCCTCGCGCTGCCCCGGGGTGACGCCCTTCAGCTCGGCGGCGGCGAACTGGTTGAGGAAACCGGTCGGCCCGCCGGCGTAGCCGACGAAGGGGCGCAACACGCCGACGGTCCGGATGTCCACGGGCCGGATCTCCGCGACCGGGCCCACCTTCCCGGCGTCCCGGGACTGGTAGACCGCCGTCAGGTGCAGGCTCTCCGACTCGGCGAACTCCTGGTAGACCACGTCGGCCTCGGCCAGCCCGACGGGGCTCGTGCCGGGCGTCACCCGCACCGGCACCACGACCGCCTGGCGGGCCGCCACCTCCTCGGCGACCGGCTTGCCGGACAGCGGCGCGGTCGGCAGGCTCGGGGTCGGGGTGGGCCGGGGGGCCGGCGAGCCCGGGTCGACCACGTTGGTGGCCCCGGGCGGCTGTTCCTCGGCGCAACCCGCGCCGAACGTGGCGACCAGCGCCACCGCGAGCGTGCTGCCCAGGGCGCGCCGGCGGTTCACTCCCTGTCCTCGACCGGGTCGAGGGCCATCGAGTAGCGGCCCGGGTCGACACCGTCGGAGTCCCGCGCCGAGCGGTAGACGGTGGACTTGCCCGGGGGCTTCGGCTGCGTCGTCGGCCGCGACGGCGGAAGCGGGGTCTGCGGGACGGGCGGCGGGGTCTGCGCCGCCGGGCCGGGCGTCGGCCGGAGGGACCCCTGCGGCCCGGTCGGCGGAGGGACGTCCCGGCCGCCGGCCGAGGGACGGGTGTCCCGGCCACCCGGTGAGCGGTTGTCCCGGTTGCTGGTGGCCGGGCGGGGGAGGATCATCGTGGACTCGATGTTGGGCGGACCGGCCTGCGACGGCACCGCCGGGTTGGACCGGGGACGGGGCGACGGCGGACCGTCGCGCCGCGCCGCCGGGGCCGCGGCCGGGGCCGGGGCCCGCTCGGCCAGCCGGGGGGCCAGCACCGCGCCGAGCACCGGCGCGTCGACCTGCTCGAACTGGTGGATCGCGGCGGTGATCTCGCTGCTGCGGGTCTGCCCGCCCTCGATCACCAGGATCACGCCGTCGACGTGCCGGGCCAGCGCCTGTGCCTCCACCGCCGCCGTCGGCTGGGCCGTCTCGATCAGCACGTGGTCGAAGCGGGCGGCCAGCTCGCCGAGGACCTCCAGCATCATGGCTACGGGCAGCTCCACCTCGGTGTCGAGGGCGCCGGGGAACAGCACCCGGAGCTGGCCGAGGCCGGGGGCCGGGGTCAACGCGGTCAGCGCCGACACGTCGCGGCGCAGCACGTCGGCGAGGGTGTGCCGGGGCTTGGCCCCGCCCAGCATCTTGGGCAGCGGGGAGTCCCGCTTGGTCGTCACCACCGCGACCTGCGCGCCGGTGCGGGCGTAGGCGGCCGCGAGGTTGCCGACCACGAAGCCGGCCGCCGGGCCGGGCGAGGTGTCGGTGAGCAGCAGCTGGCGGCCCCGGCCGGGCTGCGGCTCGGGCATGGTCGACAGCAGCACGTTGCGCAGCCGGCCCAGCTCGCGGGAGACCTCGTGGCCCGCCGGCAGGATGGTCAGACCGGCCTGGCCGGTGGGCAGCTCCAGCAGCATCGGCACGCCGAGCCGGTCGGCGACGTCCCGACCGCGCCGGACGCGGGTGTCGAGCCGGTCCAGCACCAGGGCGACCACGATGCCGAAGAGCAGACCCGCGCCGAGGCCGCTGGCCAGGTTGAGGGTCGTGTTGGGGGAGCTGGGCTTCCGGGGCAGCGGCGCGTCGGAGATGATCTCGCCGGGGTCGAGGGCGGTGCTCAGCAGCGGGCTCAGCCGGCTGTTGAGGCTGGCGAGCTGATTGGTCAGCACGTTGCGGTCGGCCTCGGCGCGGGCGCGCTCCACCGAGTTCGGCGGCGCGGCGGCGATCTTGCCGGCGACGGCGGCGAGCTGCTTGTTGGTCTCGGTGATCTGCTGCTTGAGCGCGGTGGTCTCGTTCTCCAGGGACCGGGTGGCCGTGGCCAGCCGCAGGTCCAGGTACGCCTGGGCGAAGGAGTGCGAGCCGGCCTGCGCCGCCTCGGGGCTGGCCGCCTCGAACGCGATCTGGAGCACCTGGCTGTTCGGCGGCACCGTCACCGACAACGACCGGACCAGGTCCTCGGCGGGGATGTCGGTCTTCAGCAGGGCCTGGGCCCGCTCGGCGACCACCAGGGAGCGGACGACCTGCGCCTCGGTGTCGAGGTTGACCTTGGCGCCGGGGTTGGCGTCCGGGCCGACCTGGCGGACCAGCAGCGACGTGGTCGACACGTAGGTGCGGGTCTGCACCTGGCTGACCAACATGCCGGCGCCCGCGCCGAGCAGCGCGGCCACCACGAGGATCCACCACCGGCGGCGTAGCCACTCGAGGTAGGTCATCAGCGTGGGGCCGTCTGAGTCGCGCAGATCGGCGTGGTGAGACGAGGGCATCGGGGTGTGTCGCTCCCTTTGGACCGGACCGGCCAGTCGTCCGTGACGGGCGGCGTCACGGCGGAAACCTGAGTCTCCCTGATCCGGGCGGTCAGGGGAAGCCGACGAAGCGTCGCTTTCCAGCAACGGCGTCGCAGGGGAGGATAGGCGGGTGCGGTTTTGCTACCACATCCAGAGCCACCGGTCGCCGGAGCAACTGAACCGGCTGGTGCACGCGGTGAAGAAGTACAGTCCCGACAGCATTGTGCACGTCAGCCACGACGTGAACGGTGCCCCGCCGGACCTCGCCGAGCTGCGTTCGATGACCGACGTCGTCGTGCAGATGCACGAGGGTGGATACGGTGACTTCAGTCATGTCGACCGCTACATGGCCGCGGTCGACTGGCTGAACGACGAGGGGGTGCAGGTCGACTGGCTGGTGAACATCACCGGTCAGGACTACCCGCTGCGGCCCCTCGGCGAGTGCGAGGCGGAGCTGGTCGACTCGGGCGCCGACGGGTTCATGGAGTACTGGGACGCCAACGGGCCGGAGAGCCACTGGCCGCGCAGCCGCGTCCGCTCCCGCTACCACTTCCAGCACCGCCGGCTGCTGCCGCTCAGCCCCCGGGGCAAGAAGCTGCTCCGCCCGCTCCAGGCGGTCAACCGGGTGCAGCCGCTGGTGCGGGTGCACGTGTCCTACGGGCTGGCCGTCGGCCGCCGGGCCCGCACCCCGTTCGGCCCCGACCTGCGGCTGCACGGCGGGTCCGCGTTCTCCTCGCTGAGCTGGCCCGTGGTGGCCTACCTGCGGGACTACTTCGACCGGCGGCCGGACGTGGTGGAATATTTCCGACACTGCCTCTCCCCGGTCGAGGCGGTCTTCCAGACGATCGTGTGCAGCGCCGACCGGTTCGACCTGGTGCCGGACTGCAAGCGCTACTTCGACTTCCGCGACAGCACCTTCAACCACCCCAAGTCGCTCACCGCCGAGGACCTCCCCCTCGCGCTGGCCAGCGGGGCGCACTTCGCCCGCAAGTTCGACTACGAGCGGGCCCCCGAGCTGCTCGACACCCTCGACGCCCAGCTCGCGAGGTCGTAAGGAAGGGCACCCTGTTAACGCTTTCGGTAGAGGAAGGGCCCCCTCCTCACACCGTCAGCCGGCGCGCCCCAGCCGACGCGCGGGGCCGGCCGGGCCGGGCCGGCAGCCCGCGTAGCCCTCAGCGGTAGCCGTAGCGGCGGCGCAGCGGCCAGGTCATCGCCCCGACCAGGCGGCGGGGCCCCGGGGCGTACTCGCGACGCCACTTCTCGTCCAGCGCCAGCGTGATCGGGCCGCTGCGCATCCGGATCCGGCCGCCGGCCACCGCGTGCGAGCCGGCCTGCTCGAACTCGTTGTCGCGGAGGAACTCCAGCGGGTCGACGACACCTGTCACGTCGGCGGTCAGCGCCGCGATCCGGCCCAGCTCCCCGCGCGGGTCGCGGACCAGGTCCTCGTACCGGACGGTGACCCGCGGCACGCCCCGGCGGCCCAGCGCGGCGACCATCGCGTTGACGGTGACCCAGCGCCGGGCGGTCAGCCGGGCCGACCGCTGGTTCATCCGGCCCTTGGCCGAGGTGCCCTCGGGCAGCTCGACCACCTGGCTCCACGAGTACGCCACCCCGCGCGGGTCCCGCAGCACGTGCACCAGCCGCAGGTCGATCTGCGGGGCGCGGGCCAGGATGTACGCCAGCGAGGGGCGCTTGGTCGAGTCGACCACCACCCGGGCCCCGGACACCTCGGCCACCGCCCGGTAGAGCGGGGTCAGCAGCTCGACGTAGCGGTCCAGGTCCCGCCGGAAGGCCGTGGACATCCCCGGGTTCACGATCAGCGGGATCTTGGAGGTGGCGTCGACCCGGCCCTGTAGCGCCCGCACGTCGGCCACGTCGATCTGCGACCACCCGCCGTACGCCCGGCGGCCCACCTCGCCCCAGAACGGGCACGCGTCGAAGTGCTCGCCGCAGGCGCACCGGAAGTTGCGCTCGACGCCGGACTGCCAGAGGTAGAACAGCTCGCCGACGTCGCAGTGCCCGACGAACTGGCCGAGCATCAGGTCGAGCAGCGTGGAGCCGCTGCGCGGCATGCCGCAGACGTAGAGGACGGTGACCGGGGCCACCCCGTCGCCGGCACCCTGCGCTGCCTCGGCCGTCTCGTCGGTCATCCGCGATCCCCTCGCCCCCGGTGCTGTCAGCGGCAGTCTAGGTGCGCAACGGGGGAGCCCGGCATTGGCGGAAGGTCCTGCTGGCAACCATCCGACAGGCCGGATGATGGTGAACGCCACTTATGTTTCAGTTCCGGAGGCCGCTACATTGTGGCGGCGTCGCGCCGTCCGGTCGACCGCCCCCGGTGGGCGCGTCCCGGGGCGCGGTGGGCCCTCGGGAGGCGGGTGGACGTGGAGTCTGGTGAAGTCATGCTCGTCGGTTCCAGCGGCGGGCACCTCGCCCAACTGGTGGCGCTCGCACCGTGGTACCGCGAACGGGCCCGCTCCTGGGTGACCTTCGACACCCCGGACGCCCGTTCGCTGCTCGACGGCGAGGACGTCGTCTGGGCGCACCACCCGACCACCCGCAACCTGAAGAACCTGGCCCGCAACCTGTGGCTGGCCGTGCGGGTGTTCCGGGGGCGGGACGTCGCCGCCGTGGTCACCACCGGCGCCGGGGTCGCCCTGCCGTTCGTGATCGTGGCCCGGCTGCGCGGCATCCCCACGGTCTACATCGAGGTGTACGACCGGATCGACACCCCGACCCTGTCGGCCCGGCTGTGCCGGCCGTTCCTCTCGGCGATGCTCGTGCAGTGGGAGGAGCAGCGCCGGCTCTACCCGAAGGCGACCGTGGTGGGAAACCTGCTGTGAGCCTGCCGATCCCGCGCCAGCGCGGCAACTCCCCGGCCCCCCGCACGATCCTCGCCATGGTCGGCACGGACGTGCACCGCTTCGACCGGCTGGTCGACTGGCTGGAACGCTGGCACGCCGGCCGCGACGCCGCCGCGCCGGAGGTCCGCCTCGTCGTGCAGCACGGCCGCAGCCGCGCGCCCCGGCTGCCGGGCGGGGCGCCGTTCCTGGCCCACGACGAGCTCCAGCGGGCGATGACCGAGGCGGACCTGGTGGTCTGCCACGGCGGCCCCGCCACCATCACCGAGGCCCGCCGGCACGGGCACCTGCCGATCGTGGTGCCCCGGGACCCGACCCGCGACGAGCACGTCGACAACCACCAGCAGCTCTTCGCCCGCCGGCTCGGCGCGGCGGGCATGGTCAGGCTCGTCGAGGCCGAGGCCGACCTGGTCGAGGCGCTCGACAAGGGCGTGGCGGACCCGTTGACGTACGCCCTCGCGGCCGACCCGGACCGGCCCGACCCCCGGGTCGCCGCCGCCACCGAGGTCGGCCGGATCGTCGAGGACCTGGTCCGCGCCAGCCGGACGCCGGGGCGGCGCAGGTGGTGGCGGTGACCGCCCGCGTGCTCTTCGTCGGCGGGCTGGGGCGCAGCGGCTCCACCCTGCTGGAGCTGATCCTCGCCCAGCACCCCGACGTCTGCGCCGTCGGCGAGGTGGTGCACCTGTGGGAGCGGGCGCTCGGCGGCGACGAGCGGTGCGGCTGCGGCGAGCGGTTCACCGCCTGCGACTTCTGGCAGCGCGTCGGCGAGCACGCGTTCGGCGGCTGGTCCGCCGTCGACCGCGCCGAGGTGCTGGCGCTCAAGGACGCCGTGGACCGCACCCGGCACATCCCCCGGCTGGCCCGCGCCGAGCTGCCCGCCGCGCAGCTCGACGAGGTGCGCCGGTACGCCGACCTCTACACCCGCATCTACGCCGCCGCGATGGCGGTGACCGGCGCGCTGCTGGTGGTGGACTCCAGCAAGCACGCGTCCACGGCGTTCGCGCTGCGCTGGGCCGACGACCTCGACCTGCGGGTGCTGCACCTGGTGCGGGACAGCCGGGCGGTGGCCTACTCGTGGGCGAAGCAGGTGCGCCGGCCCGAGGTGGTGGACACCGAGGCGTACATGCCGACCTTCTCGCCGTTCACGGTGAGCAAGCTGTGGACGGCGCAGAACGCGGCGTTCCACCTGCTGGCCACCCGCGCGCCGGTGGTCCGGCTGCGCTACGAGGACTTCACCGCCGACCCGCGCGGCACGGTCGCCCGGCTGCGCCGCTTCGCCGGCCTGCCCGACGACCCCGAGGCGCTGCGGGTGCTCGACCCGTCGCCCGCGCCGCTGCGCCGGGCGCACAGCATCGCCGGGAACCCGCTGCGGTTCAACGCCGGCCCGCTGCGGGTCCGGCAGGACGACGCCTGGCGCACGGCCCTGCCGTCGCGCAGCCGGGTGGTGGTGAGCGCCGCGACGCTGCCCCTGCGTCTGCGGTACGGATACGTCGGCCTCGGCCGCCCGGGTTCCACGGAGGCACCATGACCGAGCCGGTGAACGACGCAGGCGCGACGGCCGAGCCGGGCGCGACGTACCCGTCGGTGACCGCCGTGGTCCCCACCCGGGACCGCCCCGAGCTGCTGCGCAAGGCCCTCGACGCGATCCTCGGCCAGGACTACCCGGGCCGGGTCGACGCGGTGGTCGTCTACGACCAGTCCGAGCCGGACCGGTCGCTGGCCGACGACCCCCGGGTCACCGTGCTGGTCAACCAGCGCTCCCCCGGCCTGGCCGGCAACCGCAACACGGGCATCCTGGCCGCCACCGGCGACCTGGTGGCGTTCTGCGACGACGACGACGAGTGGCTGCCCGGCAAGCTCGCCGCCCAGGTGGCGGCGCTCACCGCCGCGGGCGACGGCGCGTTCGTGAGCTGCGGCATCCGCGTCGACTACGACGGCCGCCAGGTCGACCGGGTGCTGCCCGTCGACCGGGTGCCGCTGGCCGCCCTGCTGCGCGACCGGCACACCGAGCTGCACCCGTCGACGTTCCTGATCCGCCGGGACGCGCTGCTCGACGGCATCGGGCTCGTCGACGAGGAGATCCCGGGCAGCTACGCGGAGGACTACGAGTTCCTGCTCCGGGCCGCCCGGCACGCCCCGCTGGTCAACCTGGCGCAGCCGTACGTGACGGTGCGCTGGCACAAGCAGTCCTACTTCGCCCAGCGCTGGGAAACCATCTCCGTGGCGTTGCAGTGGCTGCTCGGCCGCTATCCGGAGTTCGCCACCGTGCCGGCCGGCGAGGCCCGGGTCAGCGGGCAGATCGCGTTCGCCCAGGCGGCGCTGGGCAACCGGGGCGAGGCCGTGCGCTGGGCCCGGCGCACGCTGTCGCGCAACCCGCGGGAGCCGCGCGCCTACCTGGCCCTGGCCGTGGCCAGCCGGGCCGTCGACCCCGACCGCGTCCTGCGTACGCTGCACAAGCGCGGCCGGGGCATCTGAGCCTCGTCAGGAGGCGGCGCACCAGGCCCGCCACGCCTCCCGGCTCGGCGCGTCGAGGAGCCGGAAGTCGCCGCCGGCCACCTCGTAGTCGTAGTACGCCACCCACAGCGGGCGCTGCGCGTCGAGATAGCGGCTCATCGACCGGATCCACGCGGCCCGGCCGGTGCCGCTGCTGTCGCCGGCGATGCGGACGCTGCCGGTCTCGGCGAGCCCCCACGGCTTGCCCAGCGCCTTCGACTTGTTGATCATCGGGGTGAAGACCTGCGCCGGGTCGGTGTACCGGTCGTACTTCCCGCCGCTGTTGTAGCAGTCCCAGCCGAGCACGTCGATCGCGTCGCCGCCCGGCCAGTAGTCGTCGAAGCTGCGCCGGGAGTTCGGGTTGAGCGTCCAGCACATCAGGATGAGCGTGGACCGCAGCCGGGCGTTGCCGGCCCGGTCGGCGAGGCCGGCGAGGCGCTTCCACGCGGACCGGTACTGGGCGGCCGTGTACGAGCCGCGCTCGATGTCGTCCTCCGGCTCGTGGAAGTAGGACCAGTAGACGTCGAGGTCCCGGGGCACGGAGCGGAACCAGGAGGCCAGCCGCGAGTCGTGCTTGCCGGCGGCCACCTCACCGGGCGGGGCCTTGAACGAGACGACCACCGTCCGGTCGGCGACGTCGGCGCGGCTGCCCGACCAGGACGGCGGCAGCCCCGGGTAGAAGACCCGGACCATGCGCAGCGGGCCGTAGCTGCGGTCGGACCGGGCGAGCCCGGCGGCGAAGCTCTCCCCGTTCTGGAGGTAGATGCTCGCCCCCGGCAGCGTGTTCCGGCCGCCCGGGAAGCCACCCGAGGTGGCCCCGCCGCTGACGCTCGGGCTCGGCGAGCCCGATCTGGGGCCCGCGCCGAAGCCCTCGTTGCCGCCCGGCGTGGGGCGGCTGCCGGGGGCGGCCGGGCCGAGACCAGCCTTGCCGCCGGTGGCGTCGGTGCCCGGCGGGGCCTGCCGGCCGGGCAGGTCCCCGTTGGTGGCGAGGGCGACCGTGGTGCCCAGCGCGAGCGCGCCGGCGGTCACCGGCAGCAGCCACCAGCGGCCGAGCAGCAGCCGTCGGCGGCGACGGGGCGGGTCGGGCTCGGGCGGGGCGGGCGCGAGAGCGGGCGCGGCGGTGGGGCCGGGACTCATGACCCTCCTCGGATCGGCGGTGCCGGAAGCGGGCGTCGTCAACGGTAGCGGTCGATGGCCGCGAGCAGGGACCCCGCGTGCTCCGGCCGGCACACCAGCAGGTCCGGAAGGCGCGGGTCGTCCCGGTTGTAGCGCAGCGGCGAGCCGTCGATCCGGGACGCGTGCATGCCCGCGCCGAGGGCCACGGCGACCGGGGCCGCCGAGTCCCACTCGTACTGGCCGCCGGCGTGCACGTACGCGTCGACCTCGCCGGTGACCACCGCGCAGACCTTCACCCCGGCGGAGCCCATCGGCACCGCGCGGGCGCCGATGCCCTCGACGAGCTCGCTGACGAACGCGGGCGGACGGCTGCGGCTCACCGCGATCCGCAGCGGCCCGTCGACGGCCGGCGCGGCCGGGACCCGGTTGCCGAGCACCAGCGGGGTGCCGTCGGGGCCGGTCCGGGCCGGCATGCCGACCGCGCCCGCGACCAGCGCGCCGTCCGGGCCGGCCGAGCGCTGCCACAGCGCCACGTGCACCGCCCAGTCGTCGCGGCCGGACTCGGAGAACTCGCGGGTGCCGTCCAGCGGGTCGATGATCCACACCCGGTCGGCGGTGAGCCGGGTCGGCCGGTCCCCGGCGGACGGGTCGTCGACCCAGGCGCGCCGGCTGTCGGCCTGCTCCTCGGAGAGCACCGCGTCGGCCGGACGCCACCGGGCCAGGGCCGTCGACATCAGGTCGTGGGAGACCTTGTCGCCGGCGTCCTTGAGCGCCTTCGGGTCGGCGAAGCCCTGCTCGGCGCGGAGCGCGGTCAGCGCCACCCCGGCCTCGCCGGCCAGCCACTCGGCGAACGCCTGGTCGTCGAGCCGACCCGTACCGTCCTCGGTCACGTGAACCTCACCACTCCTTGAGTGCCGCCGCCGGACCGTCCTGCGCCGCCCGGCGGACGCCATCCTTCGACGGTCGCCCGGGCGCGGCCAGAGACCGGTCCGATAATCGACAACGAGTGTCGCGCACGTTCGGTGTCTCCCGCTTCGGCCGTTCGCCGCCCGTGTCCTGCCCGCATGTTGAACTTGGCGTGTATGCCGGTCGGAGCGCCCGGGCCAGGCCCTAGGCTCGTGCGCATGACCGCCGAGCAGCTGATCTCCTTCGCCCGTGGCGCTCCCTCGCTGGACATCGTCGATGTCGAGGGGCTCAAGGCCGCCGCCGTCCGCGCCTTCGACGCCGACCCCGCCGGGGTCACGGCGTACGGCACCTCCGTCGGTTACCCGCCGTTGCGGAAGTGGATCGCCGAGAAGCACGGCGTCGAGGCGGACCAGGTGCTCGTCACCAACGGCTCGCTCCAGGCGGACGCGTTCCTCTTCGACCACCTGGTCCGGGCCGGCGACGCGGTCGTGGTGGAGCGTCCCACCTACGACCGGACGCTGCTGAACCTCCAGCGGATGGGCGGCGAGGTCCACGGCGTGACCGTCCAGCCCGACGGCCTGGACACCGCCGAGCTGCGCAAGCTGCTGGAGTCCGGGGTACGCCCGAAGCTCGCCCACGTCATCCCCAACTACCAGAACCCGGCGGGCGTCACGCTGTCGCTGGACAAGCGGCGGGAACTGCTCGACCTGGCCGCCGAGTTCGGCTTCACCCTCTTCGAGGACGACCCGTACGCCGACATCCGGTTCCGGGGCGAGCCGCTGCCCTCGATGCTGTCGATGGACACCCGGGGCGTGGTGGTGCACGCCTCCAGCTTCACCAAGACGGTCTGCCCCGGCGTGCGGGTCGGCTACCTGGTCGGGCCGGCGGACCTGATCGGCGACATCGCGAAGAAGGCCACCAGCCTCTACATCTCGCCGGGCATGGTCTCCGAGGCGATCGTGCACCAGTTCTGCGTCTCCGGCGACATCACCCGCTCGATCGAGAAGGTCAGCGCCGCCCTCGGCGAGCGGGCCCGGGTGCTCGCCGAGTCGCTGCGCCGGCACATCCCCGAGGCGCGCTTCGTCGAGCCGGACGGCGGCTACTTCCTCTGGGTCGAACTGCCCGAGGACGTGCTGGTCGACCGCCTCGCCCCGGCGGCGGCCGAGCGCGGCGTGGCGGTCGTCAAGGGCAGCGACTTCGTGGTCGACGGCGGGCAGCACGCGCTCCGGCTGGCCTTCTCGGCCGTCACCGCCGACCGGATCGACGAGGGCGTCCGCCGACTCGCGGAGGCGATGGCAGCCGTTCGGGGCTGACCTTCCTGTCAGTTTGGTCACAACACGGTGGTGTGGGCCGGGTGGGGTCTCCCTTCCGCCCGGTCCACGGCCCACAATGCTGCGAGCGCCGTTCACACCGGCCAGCCCGCCTGCCCCTACGTGGGCCGGGCGGCCCCGGCCGGCGGCGCGCGAGGCATCACCCCCGCCCCCAAGGGCGTCGGGTGGGCCGGGCCGCCCCTCACCCCCCTGATGCGACCCGGCCCACCCGGCCCCGCCCCGCCCCGGCGGGTGGCGGCGGCCGGCCCGTTCTCCGGCGGCGGCGTCGGCGGGCCGGCCTGCGGCGGCCGGTGCCGGCCGGCCCGGCTCCGACGGGCGTACCCTGCAACCCGCGGCGGCGTCGGCGGTCGCGGCAGCGCGGGGAGGGGGTCGCCATGTCGGACCGGACGGAGCGGAACGAGGCCACGTCGCCCACGGGTGCGCGGGCGATCAAACCCCGGGCCTGGGCCCCGGTGCGGGCGATGACCCGGATCCTCAACGCCGACGGCAGCCAGCGCGCGCCCGTGCCGCCCGGCGTCGACTCCGGCCGCAGCGCGGTCATGGACTCCGCCCTCTACGTCGACGGCCGGCGGCAGCCCGGCGACCGGCACTACGCGGAGGCGCTGGCCGCCGCCCGCCGCGAGCGCGGCTTCGTCTGGATCGGCCTGCACGAGCCGGAGCTGGCCGAGATGACGGCGATCGCCGCCACCTTCGGCCTGCACGAGCTGGCCGTCGAGGACGCCGTCAAGGCCCAGCAGCGGCCCAAGCTGGAACGCTTCGGCGAAGTGAGCTTCCTGGTGCTGCGCACCGCCCGGTACTGCGAGCACGACGAGCTGACCGAGAACTCGGAGGTCGTCGAGACCGGTCAGGTGATGCTCTTCATCGGCCCGAACTTCGTGATCAGCGTCCGGCACGGCGACGCCTGCCGGCTCGCCCCGGTCCGCGCCGACCTGGAGGCCAAGCACGACCTGCTGGCGCACGGCCCCTGGGCCGTCGCGTACGCGGTCACCGACCGGGTGGTCGACCTCTACCTGGAGGTGGCCGACCAGCTGGAGGACGACCTGGACGTCCTGGAGGCCGACGTGTTCGACCGGCAGAGCAGCGGCCGGATCCAGCGGATCTACCAGATGAAGCGGGAACTGGTCGAGTTCAAGCGGGCCGTCGTCCCGTTGCAGCGCCCGCTGATGACCCTCACCGCGCAGGTCAGCCGGGAGATCCCGCAGGAGGTGCGGCGCTACTTCCGGGACGTGCAGGACCACCTCAGCCGCACGGTCGAGCAGGTCAACTCCTACGACGACCTGCTCAACTCGATCCTCCAGGCGCGGCTGGCCCAGGTCACGGTCGACCAGAACAACGACATGCGCAAGATCGCGGCGTGGGCCGCCATCGCGGCGGTCTGGACCGCGATCGCCGGCATCTACGGCATGAACTTCGAGAACATGCCGGAGCTCAAGATGACGTACGGCTATCCGGTCGTGCTCGCCCTGATGCTGGCCATCTCGCTCGCGCTCTACCGCTGGTTCCGCCGCAACGGCTGGCTGTGACGGCTCCGTCGTCGCGGCTGGCTCTGACGGCTCCGTCGTCGCGGTCGGTCGTGCCGGCATCGCCTGCGGCGCGGGACGACGGGGGTCGTCGCCGCGCCGCGGGCGGTGGCACGTGGGTCAGCGGCGGCCGCCGGAGCCGGCCGCCTTCTCCTTGTCGAGAGCCTTGTCGATGGCCTTGTCGAGGTTGTCGGCCGGGCGGCCGGAGACGTCCCGGGCGCCCTCGGCGACCGAGGGGACCTTGTCGGTCGGGTGGATCACCGGCTGGGCGCCTGGCCGGGGGGCCGAGGCGCCGGCCGAGGGGGTCTCCACGACCAGGGTGTCCACCTCGTCGCGGGCCGGCTCCAGGGTGCGGGTCGGGTCGTACTCGGACCATTCCTGCTGCTCGCGGCGGCGACGCAGCGCCATGGCGCCGGCCAGGCCGGCGACCGTGCCGGCGGCCAGCAGGCCGACCATCGTGCCCCGCGAGCGCTTCTGCTTCCGCTTCGCCTTCATGCTCTTCGCCTTGACCTTCCTGCTCACCGCGGCCTGCCGCGCGGCGGCGGCCTTCTTCCCCGCGACGGCCTTCCCGGCCGCCTCGGCCTGTGCGTTACGGACGGCCAGGGCGAGCGGCGCGAGGGCCGCGACCGTCGACGCGAGACCGCTGGACGCCCGGTCCCGCACCACGAGGGCGGTCGGCGCGACGGCTCCCCGGGCCGCCTGGACCCGCGGGCCGACCGTGGCACCGGCACCCTTGGCGGCGTACGTCGCGGCCTGTCGCAGGTGGCCGATGCCCTGGTTCAGCTCGGCCCTCGCCAGCTGCCCCTGGGTCTTGCGCCGCACGATTCCAAACACGGTCCCACCTCCTGGGAGTTGTTCCTTCGTCATCCTCCACCTTCGGATGCCTCCGCACTGCCAGAACGGGCACATGGGAGGATCCGCATGGAACTGACCAACGACTGAGGAGTACCCGTGGCCGAGGCTGTCTACGCCACCTTGCACACCAACGCCGGCCCGATCCGGCTGGAGCTGTTTCCCAACCACGCGCCGAAGACGGTCCGCAACTTCGTCGACCTGGCCGAGGGCAACAAGGAGTACACCGACCCGCGCACGGGTCAGCCGGGCAACGGGCCGTACTACGACGGCACGATCTCGCACCGGGTGATCAGCGGCTTCATGATCCAGATGGGTGACCCGACCGGCACCGGTCGCGGCGGCCCGGGCTACAAGTTCGGTGACGAGTTCCACCCCGAGCTGCGCTTCGACCGGCCCTACCTGCTGGCCATGGCGAACGCCGGGCCGGGCACCAACGGCTCGCAGTTCTTCATCACCGTCGGCCCGACCCCGCACCTGAACAACCGGCACACCATCTTCGGTCAGGTGGCCGACGAGGCGTCGGCGAAGGTCGTCGACTCGATCGCCAACACCCCCACGGGCCCGAGCGACCGCCCGCTCCAGGACGTCGTCATCGAGCGCGTCGAGATCGAGCGCATCCCGGCCTGACCGGCCGCGCGAGGTACCTTTGCTCGCATGACCGAGCGCCCCGCCGCACCGGGAGGCAGCAGCCGTGAGTGAGTCCCCGCCGACCACCCCGGTCTGCTACCGGCACCCTGGCCGGGAGACGTACGTCCGCTGCACCCGCTGCGACCGGCCGATCTGCCCCGACTGCATGCGGGACGCCTCGGTCGGGCACCAGTGCCCGGAGTGCGTGGACGAGGGACGCCGCAGTGTGCGGCCGGCGCGCACCGCCTTCGGTGGCGGTGCCGTCGGCCGCCTCGGCTACGTCACCAAGGCGCTCATCACGCTCAACGTCCTGCTCATGCTCCTGTCCATCGCCTCCGACCGGGGCGGGGACGCGCTGGCCGGCGGCTCCGGCTTCGGTGGCCTGATGGGCGGCAGCACCCCGCTCACCGACTGGGGTTCGGTGCTCGGCCAGGCCCTCTTCCCCGACGGCAGCGTGCACGGCATCGCCCAGGGCGAGTGGTACCGCCTGGTCACCGCGATGTTCCTGCACTACGGCATCGTGCACCTGTTGCTGAACATGTGGGCGCTGTGGGTGCTCGGGCGGTCCCTGGAGGCCAACCTCGGCCCGCTGCGCTTCCTCGCCCTCTATCTGATCGCCGGCCTCGGCGGGAACGTGGCGGCCTACCTGTTCAGCGCCGAGAACGCCACCACGGCCGGCGCGTCGACGGCGATCTTCGGCCTCTTCGCCGCGCTGATCGTGATCGAACGCCGGATGGGGCGGGACATCTCCTCGGTGCTGCCGGTCCTGGTGATCAACCTGGTCTTCACCCTGACCGTGCCGGGCATCTCCATCCCGGGCCACCTCGGCGGCCTGGTGACCGGCGGGGCCATGGCGCTGGTGCTGGCGTACGCGCCCCGGTCCCGGCGGACGCTGTTCCAGGTCGCCGGCGCGGCCGTCCTGCTGGTGGCGCTGCTCGCCCTGGCGGTCGTGCGCACCCTGACGCTGACCGGCTAGCCCGTCCACGGTCCCGGCGACGTCCCGTCGTCACCCTTCATCTGCCTGCTGTCCGTAATCGTCGCGGCCTCACGAGGCGGTGACCGGCGGACGCTGCTCTCTGTCACGGCCCTGCGGCCCGCCACCCGACCTGTACCCCCTTTGCTCTGCACCCACGCGCGCAACACCTTCGCTGAGCTGCGTATCCGCAAATGGCGCTGGGCGATGGGGCGCGGCCCGGTTGCGCTGCGTAGACCGCTGCGTATCCGGGTGCAGAGCAAAGGGCCAAGAGAAGGTGGTCGGCTTCGGACCGGCAGGCTTGCGCCGCCTAGAGGCCGCCTAGACCCCGATCCCCTGTCCCGAGCCCGGCATCCCGGGGTGGGCGGCGCGCAGCGCGTCGGCCACCTCGCCGGGCGGGGCGTCCAGGTCGTAGCGGCCGAACAGGTGCAGCGACTCGCCCGCGTCGATCTCCAGGACCTCGGCGGACAGGCCCAGCCGGGGCCGCCGGTCCACGGTGATCGCCTCCACGGCGGCCCAGTCGAGGTGCCGCCGACCCGCGAAGCCCCGGACCACGGTGATCCCCGCCGGGTCGACCGCGAGCCGCACCGGGGCCAGCAGGTCCCGCAGCGCCCAGCCGGCCAGCCCGGCGGCCACCACCCCGGCGAGCACGAGCCGCACCCGGTCGCCGTCGCCGAACACCAGCCCGAGCCCGACCAGCGCCGCCGCGCCGACCAGCTTCAGCGCCGGCAGCGCGGGCGGCACCCGCCACTGCCGGGCCGACGGTGCTGCGGGGGTCGGTGCCGGCTCCATCCCACCAGGATGCCAGCCGGGCCCGCCCCTGCCGGAAGCCCCGCCCGCGACAGGGCCCGCCCGCGACCGGCCCGGCCGCCGCGGGGGGACGGCCGGGCGGCGGAGGACGTACTATCGGGGCAGCTAGGTTACCGGGGAGTAAACATGAGTGACGCGGTCATCGTCGGTGCGGTGCGCACCCCGGTCGGGCGGCGCGCGGGCAGCCTCGCCGCCGTGCACCCGGTCGACCTCTCGGCGCACGTGCTGCGCGCCCTCGCCGAGCGCACCGGGATCGACCCCGGGCAGGTCGACGACGTGATCTGGGGCTGTGTGTCCCAGGTCGGCGAGCAGTCGTGGAACGTCGCCCGCAACGCCGTCCTCGCCGCCGGCTGGCCCGAGTCGGTGCCCGGCACCACCCTGGACCGGCAGTGCGGGTCCAGCCAGCAGGCCCTGCACTTCGCCGCCGCCACCGTCCTGTCCGGGCAGGCCGACCTGGTCGTCGCGGGCGGCGTCGAGTCGATGACCCGGGTGCCGATGGGCTCCAGCGTCGGCGGCGGCATGCCGTTCAGCGCCCAGGTCCGCGACCGCTACCGGGGCGTCGAGGGCTTCGCCGACGACGAGCCGCTGCCGTTCAACCAGGGTGTCGGCGCGGAGCTGATCGCCGCCCGCTGGCACTTCTCCCGGGCCCAGCTCGACGAGTTCGCCCTCGCCAGCCACGTCAAGGCCGCCGCCGCCCAGGACGCCGGGGCGTTCGACCCGGAGCTGGCCCCGGTGGCGCTGGCCGACGGCGGCAAGTTCGCCGCCGACGAGGGCATCCGGCGGGACACCTCGCTGGCCAAGCTGGGCGGGCTGAAGACCCCCTTCCGCGCCGACGGCGTCGTCACCGCCGGGTCCGCGTCCCAGATCTCCGACGGCGCCGCCGCGCTCGCCGTCACCACCTCCGAGTGGGCCAGCCGGCACGGCCTGCGCCCGCTGGCCCGGGTGCACACCGCCGTGGTCGCCGCCGACGACCCGGTCGCCATGCTCACCGCGCCGATCCCGGCCACCGCGAAGGCCCTGCGCCGCGCGGGGCTGGGCATCGAGGAGATCGGGGTGTACGAGGTGAACGAGGCGTTCGCCCCGGTGCCGCTGGCCTGGCTCGCCGAGACGGAGGCGGACCCGGAGCGGCTGAACCCGCGCGGCGGCGCGATCGCCCTGGGGCACCCGCTCGGCGCGTCCGGGGCCCGGATCATGACCACGATGCTCCAGCACATGCGCGACAACGGCATCCGCTACGGCCTCCAGACCATGTGCGAGGGCGGCGGCATGGCCAACGCCACCATCGTCGAGCTGCTCTGAGCCGGCGGGCGGGGAAAACCCCTCGCCGGCGGGCACGCCGCTGCCTACCCTGCCCACCGTGACCGACGCACCGACGCAGCCTGCCGACGCCGCGACATCGCCCCCTGACGCCGCGACGCCGCCCACCGGTGCGCCGACGCCGTCCGCCGACTGGGCCGACCCGGGCTGGCAGGCCCGCGCCCGCGACTGGGTCGCCGGCCAGCTCGACCGGGCCGGCCGCCGGATCACCGGGCCGGTGGAACCCCGGGTCCGGCCCTGGTCGCTGGTGTGGCGGGTGCCCACCGACGCCGGCCCGTACTGGTTCAAGGCCAACAACGCCGGCACCCGCTTCGAGGCCGGGCTGCTCGGCGCGCTGGCCCGGATCGCCCCCGGCCAGGTGCCCGACCCGGTGGCGGTCGACGCCGACCTGGGGTGGTCGCTGCTGCCCGACGGCGGCGAGACCCTGCGCGACGCGCTCGCCCGGCACCGCGACCCGGCCGTCTGGGAACGCGTCCTGCCCCGGTACGCGGCGCTCCAGCGCGCCGCCGCGCCCCGGGTCGGCGAGCTGCTGGCCCTCGGGGTGCCGGACCACCGTCCTGGGGCGCTGCCCGCCCTCCTCGCCGGGCTGCTCGACGACTCCGATGCCCTGCTCCTCGGCGCGGCGGGCGGCCTCACCACCGAGACGTCGGCGCGGCTGCGGGCGTTCCTGCCCGAGTACGCCGAGCGCTGCCGCCGGCTCGCCGCGTTCGGGGTGCCCGACAGCGTGCAGCACGACGACCTGCACGACGGCAACGTCTTCGCCGCCGACCACCGCTTCTTCGACTGGGGGGACGCCTCCGTCGCCCACCCGTTCGGGACGCTGCTGGTGACGCTGAACTCGGTGGCGCACTCCTTCGAGCTGCCCGATGGCGACCCGGTGCTGGTGCGGCTGCGCGACGCGTACCTCGAACCGTGGACCGACCGGCACGACCGGGCCGACCTGCGGGAGGCGGCCGGCCTCGCGGTCACGGTGACCAAGGTCAGCCGGGCGCTGTCCTGGCGGCGCGCGCTGAGCACGCCGGACCCGACCCGCGCCGAGTACGCCGAGGCGGTCCCCGGCTGGCTCGCCGAGCTGTTCGAACCCGACCGCCTCTGACCCCGCCGCCGATGGATTGTAAGAAGGGGACCCCTCTCTACCGTATGCGTTAACAAGGGGCCCCTCCTTGCGCGTGGAAGTTCCGTAGATTGGCGGTTGCCCATATCAGGCGCGGGGCGGGCTCGTTGGGCACGTCATGGACGTCTTCTCCCGCACGTTCCTTCCGGCAGCCGCCGAGACCGGGTTGGCCGTGCAGGCCGTCAGCCGGCACGTGCCGGTCTTCCGCCGCTGCGTCGGCGCCGGTGACGCCACCGTCCTGGTCGCCCGGTGCGGCCGACCCGACCGGGCCGCCGGCGAATACCTGCTGCTGCTCACCCACCGCCGGCTCGTGGTCACCCGGCAGACCCGGGTGCTGCACCGGCTCCGCCTGCATCTCAACGCCGAGCTGGGCGAGCTCAGCGACGTCACCTGGAGCGCCGACCCCCACCAGCCGGCGGTCGAGCTGGCCGCCACGGCCATCGACGGCGTACGGGAACGGTTCGTGATCCGCGTCCAGCACCCGAGGCAGGTGTGGCAGCTCGACGCGCTGCTGCACCACGCGTTCCGCACCCGGCTGCGCAGCTCGCGGGAGCGGGTGGTGGCCGCCATCGGCGACGCGCCGACCGCCGCCCGGGGCGCCGCGTTCCGGCCCGTCGTGGTGCACTGATCGGTTCCTTACCTGATCCGAACATGTCCTGACGCGCCCCGTCGGGCGGTGGTCGGCAATCATGGTCCGGTGACCGTCGACGCACCGCAGCGCGGGCTGGTCCTCGTCGTCGAGGACGAGCCGGCGATCGCCGAGCTGGTCCGGCTCTACCTGACGCGGGACGGCTTCGGCGTACACCTGGAACGCGACGGCGCGGCGGGGCTCTCCGCCGCCCGCCGGCTGCGCCCGGTCGCCTGTGTCCTGGACATCGCCCTGCCCGGGCTCGCCGGCACCGAGATCTGCCGGCGGCTGCGCGAGGCAGGCGACTGGACGCCGGTGCTCTTCCTCACCGCGCGCGACGACGAGGTGGACCGGATCATCGGCCTGGAGCTGGGCGCGGACGACTACGTGACGAAGCCGTTCAGCCCGCGCGAGCTGGTGGCCCGGGTGCGGGCGGTGCTGCGCCGCACGGCGGGCGTGCCGGAGGGCGTCGAGCGGCCCCGGACGGTCGGCCCGGTCACCCTCGACCCGACCCGCCGCACGGTGACCGTGTCCGGCGCGCCGGTGCAGCTCACCTCCACCGAGTTCGACCTGCTCGCGCACCTGATGGCCCGCCCCGGCCGGGTCTTCACCCGCGAGGAGCTGCTGGCCGGCGTCTGGGGCTACGCGGCCCACTCCGGCACCCGCACCGTCGACGTGCACGTGGCGCAGGTCCGGGCCAAGCTGGGCGGGGCGGCCGGGGTGATCCGCACCCACCGGGGCGTCGGGTACGCCGCCGATGGCTGACCGACCGGCGACGCCGGGGGAGTCCGTGCCGGCCCAGCCCACCGTCGCGCTGCCGGTGATCGGCCCGCGCCCGGCCGGCCCGCGCCGGCGTCGCCCCGGGCGTACCCTCACGGCCCGCGCGGTGTTCGTCACCTGCGCGGTCGC
The DNA here is from genome assembly GCF_029581295.1 of Micromonospora sp. WMMD712. Lineage (NCBI taxonomy): Bacteria > Bacillati > Actinomycetota > Actinomycetes > Micromonosporales > Micromonosporaceae > Micromonospora > Micromonospora sp. WMMD712. Next base: position 4,200,750 of record NZ_CP120743.1, on the reverse strand, counting down.
CCTCGTCTCGGTGCTGGTCACCGCGCTCGTCGCCGTCCCGCTGGCGGTGCGCGGTCAGGAGCGCCGCGACCAGGAGGCGCTCGCGGCGCAGGCGAGGCTCGCCGCCGACGTGCTGCGGGTGCGGGCCCCGAGGCAGCGGGACGCGGCGGGCGAACGGTTGATCCGCCAACTCCAGGACCAGGACATCGACGTGTACGTGATCCGCGCCGGCGCGGTCGACCACGCCGGCCTGCCCCGGCAGGTCGTCAACCGGGTCGCCGCCGGCAACGGTGTCTCCGGCCGGCGGTTGGTCGCCGGCGAGCGCGCCCTGGTCGAGGGGCGACCGCTGGCCGGCGGGGACGGCGTGGTGCTGACCCGGCCCGCCACCCCCGGCCTGTGGGGGCGGGTCGTCCGGGGCCTCTGGCTGCCGCTGCTCGCCGGCCTGGCCGCCGGCCTGGCGGCCGGGATGCTGCTGGCCCGCCGGCTGGCCCGGCCGATCCGCGTCGCCGCGACCGCCGCCGCCCGGCTCAGCGCCGGTGACCGGGCCGTCCGGGTGCCGGTCGAGCCGCCCGACGAGGTCGCCGAGCTGGCCCTGGCCCTGAACGGGCTCGCCGCCGCGCTGGCCACCAGCGAGGACCGGCAGCGGGAGTTCCTGCTCTCCGTCTCCCACGAACTGCGCACCCCGCTCACCGCCATCCGCGGCTACGCCGAGGCGCTGGCCGACGGGGTGATCGACGCGGACGACACGCCGCGCACCGGGCGCACCATGCTGGCCGAGGCCGAGCACCTGGACCGGCTGGTCCGTGACCTGCTCGCGTTGGCCCGGCTGGAGGCCGCCGACTTCCCCCTCGAACCGGTGCCGGTCGACCTGGCCCGGCTGGCCGCCGACGCGGAACACACCTGGGCCGACCGCTGCGCCGCCGTGGGGGTGACGTTCCGCCTGGAGATCCCCGACGGCCTGGTGCCCGCGTACACCGACCCGGGGCGCATCCGGCAGGTGGTCGACGGGCTGCTGGAGAACGCGCTGCGGGTCGTGCCCCCGGGCGCGCCGGTGGTGCTCGCGGCCCGGCCCGCCGGGGCCGACCCGGCGGCCGGCGGGATCCTGGAGGTGCGCGACGGCGGCCCCGGCTTCACCGACGACGACCTCGCGGTGGCGTTCGACCGGGGCGCGCTGCACGCGCGCTACCGGGGGGTGCGCAAGGTCGGCAGCGGCCTCGGGCTGGCGCTCGCCGCCGGGCTGGTCCGCCGGCTCGGCGGCGAGATCGCCGCCGGTCACGCCGCCGAGGGCGGGGCGGCGTTCACCGTGCGGCTGCCGGCCGGCCCTTACCTGACCCGAACATCGCGCTGACGCCCCCTGAGCACCGGGGCGGGACGCTGGGGCCCTCACCGACGAGAGGGAGACCCATGGCACGTCACGGATTTGCGGTCGCCGCCACCTCGCTGCTCGCGGCGGTCGCCCTGGGCGTCACCGGCTGCGGGCCGGCGCAGGTGGCGCAGGACGCCTCCAGGGAGGTCGCGGTCGACGTGTCCGCCGCGCTGGGCGCGGAGGGGCAGGCGCTCGCCGCGCTGGGCTTCGACCCGGGCGACCTCGACCTGATGGCTGCCCCGGCCCCGGCCGGCGCGGACCCGACCCAGTCGGGTTCGCCCGCGCCGGCCAGCGGCGAGCCCGGCGCGAAGGAGCGGCGGGGCGAGCGGGCGCAGGAGTGGCGCAAGCGCCGGCAGGCGCGGGTGCTGCTGCGGAAGAAGAACACCCTGCACGGCGAGGTCGTGGTGGGCACGAAGGACGGCGGCACGAGGACCGTCGCCGTGCAGCGCGGTGAGGTCACCGCGATCGACGGCGACTCGATGACCGTGAAGTCCACCGACGGGTTCACGATGACGTGGACCTTCGGCGACGACCTGCGGGTGGTCGAGCGACGCAAGACGATCCAGCCCGAGGCGGTGCGGGTCGGCGCGACGGTCGGCGTGGCCGGCGCGAAGGACGGCGACGCCGCCAAGGCCCGGCTCGTCCTGCTCAAGTGAGCAAGCAGGGGCCCCTTGTTAACGCATTCTGTTGCACAGGGGGCCCCTGCAAACAACCAACGCCGCCGCGTCAGCCCGGCGGCGGCAGGGCGTACCCGACGTAATCCCGCCAGGTCAGCGTCCAGCCGGCGGGCACCAGGTCGGCGCAGACCTTCCGGGTGCCGGTGCAGACGATCGCATCCGTCGAGCCCGGGTCGGCCGGCGGCCGGTCCGGCAGCACCGACTGGAGCGCCACCAGCTCGGGCGGCCGGCCGTCGGCGTCGCGCAGCAGGAGCCACCACGGGTACTCCCAGTTGTCGTTCTGCTGCACCAGCCCCACCCGCCGCGCGCCGCTGGCCCGGACCGCGTCGGCCGCCGCCCGAAACTCGTCGGCCCACTGCGGCCGGCGCAGGAAGCGGGTGTCCCACTCCGAGGTGGTGAAGACCGAGCCGGCCCCGACCAGCCGGCGCGGGAAGCCGTACGACAGGGCGAGCACCCCGGCCAGCGCGGACCCGGCCAGCATCGCGACCGCCAGCCCGGCCGCCACCGACCGCCGGCGGCCCGGGGCGGAGGAGGAGCCGCCCGCGGACTCCGACTCCGACGCCAGCCGGCGACGGAAGAGCGAGTCCAGCCAGAGCCCGGCGAGCGGGGCCGCCAGGACCAGGGCGTACAGCAGCAGCCGGTTCCCCCACGGTTGCCACTTGATCATTGCGGTGTGCAGCGCGACGGCCGCCACCACCACGGTCGCGTACCCGCGCAGGGCGGCGGCCGCCGCCGGGCTGACCCGCGCCGGCCGGGCCAGCGCCAGCGCCGCGCCGACCAGCGCCAGCGTGCCGGCCAGCGGGAACGCCACCCGATCCTCGTCGGGATACCAGGACGGCACCGGGAAGGTCTCCCGGCCGAAGGTGATGGCCCGGTCCTGCGGGTCCACCCCGATCGCCCGCGCCCCGGCCATGATCGCCTCGGCGGTGCCCGCCCGCACCGGCGCGAGCGGCGTGTCCAGCGCGGTGTGCCCGATCCGCAGGGCGTTGACCAGGACCGACGGCGGGTCGTGCCGTTCCATCGGGATGGACTCGCGCAGCCGCGGCGGCCCCAACGGGTGCCCGAACTCCGCCTGCACGCGGGCCAGGAACGGGCCGACCACCAGCAGGGCCACCAGCACCACCAGCACCGACCCGGCCACGGTCCGGGCCGTGCCGCCCGCGCGGGACTCCGGCGGCCCGGGCGGCTCCGGCGCGCCGCCGCCCGCCCCCGGCCGGGTGACGCCGGCCGCTGCGGCCGGGGCCACCAGGTCGGCCCCGCCGGTCGGCAGACCGACGCGGCCCGCGCCGACCAGGGCCGGCCGGGCCGGTCCGTCGACCCTGGCCCCGACCCGCCGGTCGCGGTCCGTGCCCCGCCCGGTCCCGCCGAGGTACGCCAGCCGGAGCTGCCCGATCCCCCAGAGCAGCAGCAACGGGCCGACGCCGATCAGGCCGCTGGTCTTCGTCACCGCGGTCAGCCCCGTCGCCGCGCCGAGCAGCAGCAGCGTGCCGAACCCCGCCCGGCGGCGCAGCCCGTCCAGGGCGAGGGTCGCCACGCAGGCCACCCAGGCGGCGCAGACCAGGTCGGTCTGGGTGCTGGTCGCCTGGAGCGCCACCATGGGCGTGGTGCCCAGCACGAACGCGGTGAGGAGCTGGGCCCGCCTGCCCCCGCCGAGCTGCGCCGCGATCCGGGCGACCGCAAGCAGGCAACCCACCCCGGCGGCCCACTGGACCAGGTTGTACAACGCGTCGCCGCCGGTGAACAGGCGCAGGTGCAGCAGCAGGTACTCCGCGCCGGGCGGGATCGTCACCTGCCGGTGGATGGCGGTGGGCCAGAACTCCAGGCTGCCCTGGGCCACCCAGTGCTCCACCTTCGGCAGGTGGTACGTCTGCGAGTCGAAGTTGTTCGGCTCGGCGAGCAGCGCGATCAGCAGCTCCACCAGGACGAGCCCGCCGACCGTGCCGGCGAGCAGACGCTCGCCCCGCCCGGCCGTACGCCACCGGTCGGCCAGCCGGGCGCGGACGGTGGCCGGGCCCGGTGCGCCGCCCGGCCCGCCCGACGCCCGGGCCCCGCCCGGCCCGGCGGCCCGGCGGCGTCGCCAGGTCGCCGCCGCCACGGCGACGGCGACGAAGGCCAGCCACGCGACCGCGAACGCGGGCAGGGTCAACAGGCGCAGCGCGCCGAGCAGCTCCACGGTCAGCACCGCGAACGCGCCGGTGACCACCGCGGCCCGGACCACGGCGAGGCGCAGCGGGGCGACGGTGTCCGGCCGGGCGGGGCGCAGCGCCACGACGAGGGACGGGACGGCGACGAGCGGGGCCGCCACGAGCAGGGAGCCGGCTGCCGACATGGCGCGAAGTAAACACCATCCGGCTGAATGCGCCGCGTCCGACGCCCGGCCGTGCTGCACCCCGCCGCGCTGAGCTGCCAAGCTAGGCTAAGCCCGACGTGCCGTCGCAACCGTGGAGATTCCCGTGAAGCTCTCGATCCTCATGCCGGTCTACAACGAGGAAGAACGCATCGCGGATGCCCTCAAGCAGGCCCTGGCGGTCGACTACCCGTGCGAGATCGAGCTGGTCGTGGTCGACGACGGCAGCCGCGACGGCACCGGCGAGGTCCTCGGCCGCGCCGACGACGCGCGGCTGCGGGTGATCACCCACCAGCGCAACGCCGGCAAGGGCGCGGCCATCAAGACAGCGGTCGACAACGCCGAGGGTGAATACATGGTCATCCTCGACGCCGACCTGGAGTACGACCCGCAGGACATCCCCAGGCTGCTCGACCCGGTGCTCGACGGTCGCGCCACGGTGGTCTACGGCAACCGCACCTTCGGCAGCCACAGCGCCTACAGCTTCTGGTACGTGATGGGCAACAAGGGCGTCACCATGGCGGCCAACGTGCTGTTCAACTCGTACATCGGCGACCTGGAGACCTGCTTCAAGCTGATGCCGGTGGAGCTCTACCGTTCCCTCGACATCCGCTCGCGGGGCTTCGGCATGGAGGCGGAGGTGACCGGCAAGCTGCTGCGCCGGCGCATCCGCCCGTACGAGGTGCCGATCAGCTACCGCGCGCGCGGCCGCGAGGAGGGCAAGAAGATCACCTGGAAGGACGGCGTCGAGGCGATCTGGATCCTCGGCCGGGAGCGCACCCGCCGCCGTCCCCTGGTCGCCTCGCAGCACTGATTCCGACGCCCCCCGCCGCGGTGGCGGTCATGCGGGCCGTGCCGTTAGCCTGAACAAGTTGAAGTCCACTTCAATTCAAGGCGACGTGATGCAGGAATCCCTGACCATCGGCCAGCTCGCCGCGCGCAGCGGGGTCGCACCCTCGGCGCTGCGCTACTACGAGCGCCTCGGCCTCATCCGGGCCGACCGCACCGGCGGCAACCAGCGCCGCTACGCCCGCACCGAACTGCGCAGGGTCGCGTTCATCCGCGTTTCCCAGCAGGTCGGCGTCTCGCTGGAGGAGATCCGCGAGGCGCTGGACTCCCTGCCCGCCTCCCGCACGCCCACGGCGGCCGACTGGGCCGAACTCTCCGCCGCCTGGCGGGCCCGGCTCAGCGAGAAGATCCGCCTGATGAGCAAGCTCCGCGACGACCTCGACGGCTGCATCGGCTGCGGCTGCCTGTCGTTGCAGCGCTGCGTCCTCTACAACCCCGACGACAAGCTGTCCGGCGAGGGCCCCGGCGCCCGCCTCATGCTTCCCCGCCCCGAGTCCGCCGCCGGTCCCGCGCCCGCGACCTCCGCCTGCGGCGACTGCGCCCCCGCACCCGCACCCGCCTAGACGGTCAGCAGCACCTTCCCCACGTGGGCGTTGGACTCGACCAGGCGGTGCGCGTCGGCGGCCTGGGCCATCGGCAGCCGCCGGTCGACGACCGGGCGGACCCTGCCGGCGGCGACCAACGGCCACACCTGCTCGCGTACGCCCGCCACGATCTCCGCCTTCTCCGCCAGCGGCCGGGAGCGCAGCGCGGTGGCCGCCACCGACGCCCGCTTGGCCAGCAGCGCGCCCAGGTCCAGCTCCGCCTTCCGGCCGCCCTGCATCCCGATCACCACCAGCCGGCCGCCGGTGGCCAGCGCCGCCACGTTCCGGGCCAGGTAGGACGCGCCCATGATGTCGAGGATCACGTCCGCGCCCCGACCGTCGGTGACCCGGCGGACCTCCTCGACGAAGTCCTGCTCCCGGTAGTCGACCGCGTGTGCCGCGCCCAGCCCGAGCAGCCGCTCGTGCTTCGCCGACCGGGCGGTCACCACCACCGTGGCCCCCAGCGCCGCGCCGAGCTGCACGGCGAACGTGCCGATCCCGCTGCCCCCGCCGTGCACCAGCAGCGTCTCGCCCCGAGCCAGCCCGGCGAGCCGCACGACGTTCGACCACACCGTGCACGCCACCTCGGGCAGCGCCGCCGCGTCGACCAGGTCGACGCCGTCCGGCACCGGCAGCAACTGCCCGGCGGGCACGGCCACCCGCTCGGCGTACCCGCCGCCGGCCAGCAGCGCGCAGACCTCCCGGCCGACCTCCCACCCGGCCACGTCGGGGCCGATCGCGCTGATCACCCCCGAGCACTCCAACCCGGGGTACGCGGGCGCGCCCGCCGGGGGCGGATAGTGCCCCTGCCGTTGCAGCAGGTCAGCCCGGTTGACGGCGCTGGCCCGCACGTCGACGACCACCTCGCCGGGACCGGGCTCGGGGTCGGGCACCTCCGCCCAGACGAGTGCGTCGGGTCCACCGGGCTCCGGGATCGTGATCGCGCGCATGTCCCAGTCATACCCGATCCGGCGCGCCCGCCACGTCCGGGCTGTCCCGGTCCGTCGCCGTCCGGTGCCGGTGGGACGGTGAGTCACAGGTTGGCCGGCTTCTGGCAGACTAGGCAGCGGTCGCGCCCCGCGGGGCGCGGGCCGGGAGGGTTCGCCTAGTGGCCGATGGCGCTGGTCTTGAAAACCGGTAAGGCAGCGATGTCTTCGTGGGTTCGAATCCCACACCCTCCGCTTCACCCAGGCACGAGCATCCAAGGCGCCATGGCTGCTGCCAGATGTTGACAACTTGGGAAAATGCGGCGCAGTGACCGCTAGTGCTCCTTCTTGAACTCAGCTGTCCAAGATCTGCCACAGGGCCGTCTAGCTGCGTTCGTGTAACTCGGATACGTTGCGGAAACCTTTTCGACCTGACCGAGTTGCGCGAGGAGACGGATGTCCCAGGATGTTGATCCCGCTGCTCCTACTCGTGGTGAGGGCGTGAGGACCAAGGCGCAACGCATGCTCGCCTGGCCCGGGAATCACCCCACGGCGGCGAAAGTGGTCGGAGGGGCGCTCGCCATTCTCTTCGGTGCCTTCCTAGCCTTTGTTAGCGATCGGATCAATGCTCCCGATGAGGTTCCCGCCAATGAGCCCGGGCCCACTGCCGCCGTCAGGCGGATCGGCAACTACTGCTTGGCGGGATGGGTCGTTTCCCAGCCTCCCAGAGAGATTAATCCTCAGCTCGACGACGGTTGGAATGGTTGGGCAAAAAGCGTCGGAGCGGTGCCGACGGGCCCAGACTCGTACGAGCTGACCGTGCAGGGTTCCTCCTCCGCTCAGGTGATCATCACCGAATTGCGTGCGAAGGTGCTGAGCCGGGCACCAGCCCTTGACGGAACATGGGTGAAGGTCGGTTGTGGTGGTGAGACGGGTTACCGATATTCCGAGATCCGGCTCGACGAGGACCCTCCGACGGTGGTCCCTGCCGATGGTGAGAATGGCACCCCGCTCCGAACGCCGTACGAGGTCTCCCTGGAAGACGCTGAGATATTTGCGATCCACGCGTCGGTCAATCTCTACGACGTTCTCTGGGAGTTGGAGGTCGACTGGGCGAGTGACGGAAAGACCGGCACTCTCGTCGTCAACGACAACGGTAAGCCGTTCCGGACGACCGGAACGGTGAACGTTGGAGCCACCTGCACCTGGACCGAGCAGGCTGACCAGATCATCGACTCCGCGTCCGATGGATGCTAGCGGTGAAGACATCCAGGCTGACGGCATTGGTCACCATTCTCATCGGTCTCCCGGTCGGCTGTTCCGGCGTGACCGGCCGGCCTGCCGACGAGGCTGGTTTGGTTGCCCGGCTGCCGGGGCCGATAACTCTGATCACTACGTCCGGGGCGAACTCCGCGGTTGTCAGCAGTGGGCGAGAGATCTGGTGGATCGGCCCTGAGGAGAAGGTCGTCGGCGTTCCTCTGAGCTCCGTCTTCCCCCGGGGCGGGGATCCTGTCGTGGCCCCGGGGCCAACCCTTCCCAAGCAGGTGACGCTGACCGAGGCAGGCGGCATCCTAGCTGTTTCAGGAAACCTGTGGACGGCGAGACTGGATGAAGTCAGGAGGTACGATTCACGGAGAGCGGTCGCCGACCCGGGCGTCGCGCCGATGGCGCGAATTCCTCTCTCGCCTGCTGCTGTATCGGAGCACGGAAACTCAACAGATATTCCCATGCTCGCCGCCTTCGGTTCGGTCTGGGTTCTTACTCTGGCCAACGGCGGTCCTGGTCAGGAAGTCGTCCGCATCGATTCAAACAAGAACGAGATCGTTGCCCGTATCTCGGTGTCGGGCAGGCGGCTGGAGGGGAACGGGGGCTCACTGGTGGCGAACTCCCGTCACCTCTTCGTTCTGTCCGACGGGAAGATCTTCAAGATCGATCCCGGCCGTAACGCTGTCGAGGGGGAATTCGTCGCCAACATTCCTTCGCTGCCAGGTGAGCTTCCCGGCCGGATCAACAGCGTGGCCGCACTCGAGGACACCCTGGTCGCCTTCGGGGCGACCTACAACAGCGCCTTGGGGTCGGACCGATACAGCCTGACCCGGATCGATCCCGAAAAGCTCTATCCCGTCGATCAGCATGGGTTTGACTTCGAGGGCGCAGCCATGCAGGTGTCGGAGGGGATCGTGATCGGCGACCGTGCGATCCTTGCGCCCGCTAGCCAGGGGATCTTCCGCATCACGATACCCGCCCCCGGCGTCACCCATGTCGAGCTGAAGATTCAGCCGTTCCTGCCGCCGAGAAGCCTTCCCGAATACCTTTGCAACTCCCAGACCGGTATCAGCTATGTCTCGACAAGCAACGGCGTCGTATGGGCTGTGGACCGGAACAACGGGATCTGGGCGCTCGACCCGAAGCAGGACAGGATTCCGGTCTCATCTCATCAGGAGGGTTCGGAAGACTGCCCAGAGGAAGATCCGGCCGGTGACTGACAACTGTCGGCCGCCGCAGACGTCAAGCCCGGACTGGTCATCCGCGCCTCTGACAGTGAGGGGATCACCCGGCTGGTCTGACTCGGCCTCTGACGTCGGGCCCAGACGCCTTTGACGCGTCACGGGCTTCGCAGGTAGTGCGACGAGCGGGGGCCCGATGCGTGCCGGTGGTCGATAGGCGGGACGTCGCGGGGTAAGAAGGGGCGCAGGAAATCACGCCCACCGGAAGGACCATCCCCGATGTCCCTGGAACGACCGATCGCCCCGGACCCGTACGAGCTGCTGCCCACCGTCGCGTCGTTCGCCCTGAACAGCGACGACGTGCACAACGGCGAGCCGATGGACGCCCGGTACGCCCACGGCAGCGTCGGCGGCGAGAACGTCTCGCCCCAGCTGGCCTGGTCGGGCTTCCCCGCCGAGACGAAGAGTTTCGTGGTCACCTGCTTCGACCCGGACGCGCCGACCGGCAGCGGCTTCTGGCACTGGGTGCTGGTCGACGTGCCCGCCTCGGTGACCGAGCTGCCCCGGGGCGTCAAGGAGGCCGACCTGGGCGGCGCGTTCAGCGTCCGCAACGACTACGGCGACACCGGGTTCGGCGGCGCCGCCCCGCCCGCGGGTGACCGCCCGCACCGGTACGTCTTCGCCGTGCACGCCGTCGACGTCGAGCGCCTCGACGTGGGCGCGGGGGCGAGCTGCGCGTACGTGGGCTTCAACCTGGCCTTCCACACCCTGGCCCGGGCGGTGATCCGCCCGACGTACCAGGTCAAGGCCTGACCCTGCCCCCACCCCGCTTCCGCGATCTTGCACTTAGGGCCCCGGCAGAACGGACAAAGGCCGTGAACGGTGGGCCGCAAGTGCAAGATCGCCGCGGGAGGGGGTGGGAGGGCGGGGAGGGAGGCGGGGGAGGGAGGCGGGGGAGGGAGGGGAGGAGGGTTCGGGTCAGGCGGGGACTCGGGCTACGGCGAAGACGGACTGGCCGAACGGGGGGCGGACCAGTTGCTCGGCGGCCTTGGTCGCCGGGAGGACCAGGGTGTCGTAGACCTTCACCATGGGGCCCTCCTTCGGCATCAGCCGGAAGACCTTGGTCGCCATGAAGTAGCCGATCAGGCCGAGCGCGTTCGCGTAGTGGATCTTCTCCACGGTCAGGCCGGCGTCGGTCATCGCGGCGGCCAGGGTCTTCTTCGTGTACCGCCGGACGTGGCCGGTGGCGATGTCCGCCGGGCTCATCGCGAACTCGAACGCCGGCACGATGATGATCACGTTGCCGCCGGGGCGGACCAGGTCGCGCATGCTGCGCAGCGCGCCCACGTGGTCCTCGATGTGCTCCAGCACGTTGTACGAGACGGCGGCGCTGTAGTCCCCGCGCTCGGAGTGCGGCAGCAGCATCTGCCGCACCTCGATGGTCGGCTGCTCGGCGAGGCGCTCCTTCAGGGCGACCAGCCGGTCCGGGTCGGCCTCGGTGGCCGTGAACCGGGGAAGGTGCGCCGACCACTCCAGGGCGTAGTCGCCCAGGCCGCTGCCGATCTCGATAGGGTTGTCACCGAGGTGCGGGACGGCCAGTTCGACGAACCACCTGCGGTGGTTGACCGCCGTCGCAAGCCCTTCGAGGACTTCGGACTGGACTCGCTGATCCCCAGTGATATCTGCCATGCGTCGATTCCTCACGGTGTGACTCGACCTGCCCCGGGACCGACAGAGTGAACCATCCGAAGCGGACGGCGGGGAAATCGGGGCACCGAAGTGGCCGAATTGCGGTCGGGGGTGGGCACGAGATCGGCGGTCGGCGAACCCGGCACATAGTACGCCAGTCCCCAGAAACATGTCACGTCAGTGCCAAACGCTGACTACTCTACGAATTGTCATGACTACTCATCAATCGGGCCGCCCGGATGGCGGGGCCGGGGGCGGCGCGGCCGGCTCCCCGGCCGGGGGCGCGCCCGACGAGGGGCAAGTCGGCGTCGCGGCGGCTGGTCGGGGGCGCTGGACGGATGCCGCCGCCGTGCTCAGCTTCGCGCTGATCGCCTTCTGGGTGACGCTGCGGTTCTGGCTCAACCCGGCGCACGGGGTGCGGGACAACCGGTCCGATCAGGCGCTCTTCGAATGGATGCTGGCGCACGGCGCGCGCGTGGTGACCGAATTCGCATATCCGTTCGGCTCGGATCGGATGAACGTGCCGGACGGCGTGAATCTCATGGCCAATACATCCGTATTGTCCATTTCATTGCCAATGACGCCGGTCACCGTCCTGTTCGGCCCGCGTACCGCATTCCTGGTCTTTCTCACCGGCGGCATGATCGCCACCGCGACCGCCTGGTATTTCGTGCTCTCCCGGGTGCTGATCGGGGCGCGCGGGCCGGCCTGGCTCGGTGCCGGCTTCTGCGCCTTCGCCCCCGCGATGGTGTCGCACGCCAACGCCCACCCCAACATCGTCAGCCAGTTCGTCGTGCCGCTCATCGTCTGGCGCACCCTGCGACTGGCGGACGGGGGCCGGTGGCTGCGCAACGGCGTACTGCTCGGCCTCGTGATCGTCTGGCAGGCGTTCATCAACCTGGAGATCCTGCTGATGACCGCGATCGGGCTCGGCGTCGTGGTCGTCGCGCTCGCCCTCGGCCGGGCCGGCGTGCGTCGGCAGGCCCGGCCGTTCCTCGCCGGCCTCGCGGTCGCCGCCGTGCTCTCCGCCGTCCTGCTGGCCTACCCGCTCTACGTGCAGTTCTTCGGCCCCGGCGCGTACGAGGGGTTGTCCCGGCTGATCCGTGGCTACCGCACCGACCTCGCCGCGTTCACCGCGTTCGCCCGCGAGTCGGTGGCGGGCGACCCGGAGGCCAACGTGAAGCTGGTGAAGAACCCCACCGAGGAGAACGGCTTCTTCGGCTGGCCGCTGGTCGTGCTGGTGGGCGCGATCGTGTGGTGGCTGCGGCGCAGCCCGGCGGTGCTCGGCCTCGCGGCGGTCGGCCTCCTCTTCGCCGTCCTCTCGCTCGGCCGCGAGATCCAGTTCGAGGGCCGGGCGACCGGCGTCCCCGGCCCCTGGGCCGCGCTGGAGGACCTGCCGATCCTGCACTCCGTGGTGCCGACCCGGTGGGCGCTGGCGACCGTGCCGATCGTCGGGGTGCTGCTCGCGCTCGGCGCGGACCGCGTCCGCCGGCTCGCCCGGGAGCACCCCGCCGCCCGGCCGCAGATCCGCTTCGCCACCGCCACCGTGCTGACCATGGCGCTGCTCCCCGCGTTCCCCACCCCGCTGCCCTCGGCCCGCCTCGACCCCGTGCCCGAGTTCGTCACCTCCGGCGCCTGGCGGCCGTACGTGGCCGGGGGGCGCAGCGTGGTGACCCTGCCGCTGCCCGACACCGACTACCCGGACCCGCTGCGCTGGTCGGCGGCGACCGGGCTGGACCTGCCGCTGGCGCGCGGCTACTTCCTCGGGCCGGACACCCGCCCCCGGGCGCCGGAGGGCCGGATCGCCCTGTTCACCGCCCCGCCCCGCCCCACCAGCAGCTTCTTCATCACCATCCGGCGCACCGGCCAGGTGCCCCCGGTCACCCCGCTGACCCGGGTGAGCGCCGTGGACGACCTGCGGTACTGGCGGGCGGGGGTGGTCGTGCTCGGCCCGCACGAGCACGCCGACGCCCTGCGCCGGGGCATGACCGAGCTGACCGGCATCCGTCCCACGTACACGGGCGGGGCCTGGGTGTGGGACGTCCGCCCGCTGACGAACTGAAGCCCGGCGGCGGCGTGGGTGTCCGGAGGGAGAGGCGGCGTTGTCCGGAGGGGGAGGCGGCGCGGAAGCCCGGCGGAGGGCGCGGGCGGGGCGCGGGGTCAGGCGGCGCGGAGGCAGCAGCCCTGGCAGACCTTCGGCCGGGGCAGCGTGAACGCGAGGCAGCAGGTGCGGCGCTGGACCGTCGGCTCGCCGGCCGGGCCGGGCACCAGCTCGACCAGGTCCGCCAGGTCGAGCGCGCCGAGCAGCGTCTCCACGTGCCGGGCCGCGGGCCCGGGCAGCGCGTCGGCCGCCCGCAGGACGCCGTGCGCGACGCCGGAGGCGACGGAGCCGAGCAGCGTACGGGCGCCGATGCGGACCTCGGCCTGGATGGCGGCGACCAGCGGGACGAGGTGGGCGTCGAGCAGCGAGGCGCGGAGCGCGGCCAGCAGCGCGGCCTCGTCGGCGACGACCCGGACCTCGGGGAGCCCCGCCAGGGCCAGCGGGTCGCCGGGGAGCACCGCGACGGTGGTCGACCGGCGCAGCCCGAGGGTGACTAGCGGGCGGTGGTCCTCGAAGTGGATCAACACGTCGGCCGGGTCGAGCAGCGGCACCCGGCGGGCCGCCGCCCAGCCGAGGACGGCCGGCAGGGCCGCCCAGTAGCTGTACGACTTCCAGGCCAGGGCGGCGCAGGCGTGCGGGGTGCCGCCCCAGCGCAGCGCGGCGGCGGCCAGCAGCTCGGGCAGCCGGCTGCCGTCGACGAGGGTGCTGGCCGGGGCCCAGCCGAACCGATCGTCGGTCACGAGCAGCCCCGGGGCGAGGCCGGGCAGGTCGTCGGTGCCGAACATGGCGCGCAGGGTGGCGGTCACCGGGGCGAGCGGCGTCGCGGTCTCCCGCGTGGGCAGCACCGCTGTCACCTGATCCCCCCTCGCCTCTGGTGTCCGCCGGACGCTCCCGACAGTGAGCTAAGGCTAGCCTAACCATCCCGGTCGGATAAGGAAAGCCTCACCTGATCGCAGGCGGGAGGCTCCGGTCGTTCCGGTGGCTCGCCGGCCGGGAGGGTCGTGCGCCGCTACTACCCGCCGTCGCGTGACGGAAACACCCCGTGTCGGGGTTCCGGGGGTGGTGGCGGGGGTCGGGTCATGGATTGGTTGACGTTACCGGGTGAATTGTCAAGATGAATGTCGGCAAGATGTCATTCCTGTCCGGGTTCATGCACGGAACGTGAAACTGATACTCCCCGGCGTTGAGGAAGCTGATGACGACCTCTCCCATCGAGCGGGCCGCCGAGTCGTTCGCGGCCGAACTTGCCCGCCATCGGACCGAGCGGGGGCTGTCCAAGAAGCAGCTGGCCACCCTGATGGGCTTCGACCCGTCCTACGTCAGCCACGTCGAGGGGCGACGGCACCGGCCCACCGAGGACTTCGCCCGCCGGGCCGAGGCCGTCCTGGAGGCCAGCGGCGCGATCTGGCAGCGTTTCCGGGAGTACGACGAGCTGCGGCACGGCCGCTCCGCCACGCCCGCCCGGGACCACCCCGCCCCCGGGCAGTGGATGCCCCCCGGCACCGGGCTGATCGTCGAACGCGAACAGGCCGTCCTCACCTACACCGACGACGCCTACCACTGCCTCATCCGCCGGGAGCTCTACAACGCCGGCACCGAACCCGTCACCCGCTACCTCGTCCGAGTCGCCGTCGACCGCTACCCCAACGACCCGGGCCGGTCCAACCGGCACCACCGGGAGCATCCGCTCACCTTCGCCGAGCTGCAACTGCGGGCACACCGGGACGACGGCAGCGGGCAGCCCGAGCCGATGCACTGGCGGGCCAAGCACGACCGGGACGCGTTCAAGGAGATCTGGCTGCTGTTCGAGAACGACGAGGGCCGGTTCCCGCTCTACCCCGGCGACCGGGTCACCATCGAATACGCGTACCAGGTCGGCCGCGAGAAGTGGGGCCCCTGGTTCCAGCGCGCCGTACGCCTGCCCACCCGGCACCTGGCGGTGCGGCTGGACCTCCCCACCGCGCTGGACCCCCAGGTCTGGGGGCTGGAGACCTCGCTCTCGGCGGAGGAGGGCCCGCTGCGCCGCCCCGTCGTCCGCCAGGACCGCGCCGACCGGGCCATCTTCGACTGGGCGACGGAGGACCCGCCGCTCAACGCCCGGTACCGGTTGCAGTGGCGGTTCCGCAGCCGCCCGCCCGACTCCGACCCGGGCGGCCCGGCCGGCGTCGCCCGGGTGCGGGCCAGCGACCGGATGCGCGGGCTCGGCATCGTCCAGCGCGGCGCGGACCTGCTCCGCCAGCCCAGCCGCCAGTTCGACCTGCCCGCCGAGGAGGGGGTCGCCAGGGAGGTCGTCGAACGGCTCGGCTCGGCACTCGTCCGCCTCGACGAGCTGCACCCGTTCAGCAAGGGGGTCGGCATCGCCGCGCCGCAGCTCGGCCTCGCCTGGGCCGCCGCCGTCGTACGCCCGCCCGACCGGGCCGCCGAGCCCGTGGTGCTGCTCAACCCCCGGGTCGTCGACTCGTCCCCCGAGACCGACGAGCAGTACGAGGGCTGCCTCTCCTTCTTCGACCACCGGGGGTTGGTGCCGCGGCCGCTGCGCATCGACGTCGAGCACGCCCAGTGGGGCGGGGCCCGCCTCATCACCTCGTTCGAGTTCGCCATGGCCCGGCTCGTGGCGCACGAGATCGACCACCTGGAAGGCCGCCTGTACGTCGACCGGATGACGCCCGGCGTGCCGCTCGTGCCCGTGGAGGAGTACCGCGAGACCGGCACCCCCTGGCGGTACTGAGCCGGAGCGGTCCCGGGCGGGTGTCGTCCCGGGCCGCAAGAGGCGGACCGGGTCGCGTGCCCCAGGGGGCGGGGGCACGCGACCCGGTCCTTTTCGGGGGGAGGAAAGCCTCTCTGGCCGCCGGCACCGCCGGCCGATCCGGCGGCCGGTCGGAGGGGGACGGCGGACGGCGGCCGACCTACAGGTCGCCGAAGGTGTCGTACCGGATGTTCGGTGGCGGGACCTCGTCCTCCGCGAGGGCCCGTAGTGTCGACCGGACCATCCGCGCCGAGCCCGAGACGTAGCAGTCGTGGGTCGTCCACGGGCCGTAGCGGGTGATCACGTCGGAGACGTCGCCCCGCTCACCGTCGAAGCCCGGCTCCTCGCTGCACGCCGGCGTCACCGACAGCCACGGGTGGGCCTCCACCAGCTCGCGGAGCCCGGCCAGCCCGTACAGGTCGGCGGTGTGCCGGGCACCGTAGAAGATGTGCACCCACCGGGTCCGGTTCCAGCCGGCCAGCTCCTCCACCAGCGCCTTGATCGGGGCCAGCCCCACCCCGCCGGCGACACAGAGCACGTCCCGCTCGGAGTCGCGGTCCAGGACCATCGAGCCCATCGGCGCGGCCACGCGCAGCAGGTCGCCCGGTCTCGTCCGTCGCACCAGCGCCCCGGACACCCAGCCCGCCCCCGGCGGCGTACGGACGTGGAACTCCAGCACGTTGTCGTCGTTCGGGGCGTTCGCCACCGAGTACGTCCGCCACACCCTCGGCAGGTGCCGGGGCACCTCGACGCTGACGTACTGGCCTGCCCGCCACCGCAACGGGTGCTGGAGGGCGCGCACCGTCAACACGGCGGTGTCCTGCCCGTGCCGCTCGTGGGTCAGCACCTCCGCGTGCCAGAACGGCGGGTTGTCGTCCGCCGCCGCCCCGGCCAGCATCTTCGCCGAGATCGCCCCGTACGCGTCCCGCCACGCCTGGTCGTACTCCAGGCTCCAGCCGTCACCGGCGGTGCTGCGCAGCGCGTCGAGCAGCGCGACGCCCATCGTCTCGTAGTGCGTCGCGTCGACGTGGTACTTCCGGTGGTCCCGGCCGAGCGAGCGAAGATACTCGTCGAAGCTCTCCGGATCGTCCACCACCTGGGTCGCGGTGACGATCGCGTCGAGGATGCGGTCGCCCTGGCCGGTCATCTCGACCGGGAAGAGCGGACGCAGCGCGGGGTCGAGGAGGAAGAGCCGGGCGTAGAAGTGACCGCTCAGCCGGTCCCGGTCCTCCTCGACCAGGGTCCAGCTCTCCTTCAGCAACCGCGCGACATGGTCCACGGGGGCGCTCCTCCTGACGGCGGATCGGGCTGACGGCGATCGGGCACCCATAGAATGTCCACGGAGCGTGCTGGCCGGTCGCACAGAATGTGCGATCGCCTCACACCGCCCGGTTGACCCGTGTCCGTCGGGCGGGGCGGTCGGGCACAGTGGTGCGGTGACCGTTGAGGAGCTCACCCGCCCGGTCTCCCGCCGGGTCCTCGGCACGGAGACGCTGCTGGTGCTCGGCCTGTCGCTCGGGCAGTCGGCCGTCTACGCGCTCGTGTCGATCATCGCGAAGCTGACCGCCGACGGGCCGCTGTCGAAGCAGACCGCCGCGCTGAACACCTCCCAGTCGGCCCGCCCCTGGCTCGACCTGACCTACCAGCTGCTCGGCATCGTCTTCGCGCTGCTGCCGGTGCTGCTCGCCGTGCACCTGCTGGCCCGTGACCCCGGCGACCCCGCCCGTACCCTCGGGGTCGACCTGCGCCGGCCCGGCTCCGACCTGGCCCGTGGCGCCGGCCTCGCGGCGCTCATCGGCCTGCCCGGCCTCGCCCTCTTCTGGGCCGCGGCCCAGCTCGGCGTCAACGCCACCCTCGTGCCCGCCGGCCTGCCGGACGTCTGGTGGGCCGTCCCGGTGCTGATCCTCGCCGCCGTGCAGAACGCCGTGCTGGAGGAGGTGATCGTCGTCGGCTACCTGGTCACCCGGCTGCGCCAGCTTCAGTGGCGGCTCGGCGCGGTGCTCGCGGCGAGCGCCGTGCTGCGCGGCTCCTACCACCTCTACCAGGGCTTCGGCGCGTTCGTCGGCAACGCCGTGATGGGCGTCGTGTTCGGCCTGTTCTACCTGCGCACCAAGCGGGTGATGCCGCTGATCGTCGCGCACACCCTGCTCGACGTGGTCGCCTTCGTCGGTTACGCGCTCCTGCCGAAGGACTGGTTCAGCTGGCTCTGACCGGCCCTGCGGGCGGCCCCGGCGGAACCGGAGCCGGGGCCGGGGCCGAACGGTAGGCGGCGACCGCCCGGGCCGCCAACC
The DNA here is from genome assembly GCF_029581295.1 of Micromonospora sp. WMMD712. Lineage (NCBI taxonomy): Bacteria > Bacillati > Actinomycetota > Actinomycetes > Micromonosporales > Micromonosporaceae > Micromonospora > Micromonospora sp. WMMD712. The sequence goes on along the minus strand of NZ_CP120743.1, from coordinate 4,182,748 downwards.
GTTCGGCGGCAGCCGAGTCGCCCACCGCGGCGGTCAGCACCGCCGCGCCCGGCAGCAGCCGCGACGCCACCCGCAGCCCCAGCCACCCGCCGGCCCGCCCGGTCAACGGCCCGGCCAACCGCCAGACCGCCCGCGCCGCCTGCGGCGCCCCCGCCGTCACCTGCCCCGCCGTCACCTGCCCCGCCGACGGCCGGTCCTCCGTCGTGGGCCGCACCGCCGTCGTCCGTTCCCTCGTCGTCCGCTCCGCCGCCTCCACCGCGGTCCGGGCGCTTCGCGCATCCGGATGCACCCGGGTCAGCACCAGCAACTCCACCGCCCGCTCCGGATCGGCCGGATCCCGTCCGTGCGCCGCCGCCAGGTGCAGCACCAGGTTGGCCTGCGCCCACAGCACCGCCGTCAGCTCCACGACCGGGGCGAACAGGCCCGCCAGCGCCGCCACGGCCCCACCGGCCCCGGCCAGCCGGACGAACCGCCGGGCCGCGAGCCGCGCCAACCCGTCCGGCGTCGCCCCCGGGTAGGCGGCGCGGTGCCACGCGGCCCAGTCGGCCGCGCGCGGCCCGAGCGTCCGCACGGCGGCGAGGGCCAACAGCTCCGGAGCGAGGTCCGGGTGGTCGAGCACCCACCCGGCCGTCACCCGCAGGCCATCCTCGGGGGTACGCGCCGACGCCGTCCCCGGCACCCGGCCAACGGCCCCGGCGTCCGCCTCCGGGCCAGGCCCCGGGCGGGTCGACTGCCCGGACACGGGCGCGGCCAGGGGCGGCGGGCCGGCGGTCGGGGTGACGGCGGCCTGCTCCGTTCGCTTTCCTGCCGGGGCGGCCCGTCGCGGCCCACCCGCCTGCGCGGCTGTCCTGCCCGGCGCGGCCCTACCCGGGGTGGTCGCCTCGGCCGGCGTCGCCTGGGCGGGCGCGGCCGCCTTGGCCGGCGTCGCCTTTCGGGCGGGTGCCTTCCGGGCAGTCCGTGGCCGAGGAGCCGGGCCGGCGGCGGTGACCTCCGCCTCAGGCCCGTCCGGCGGACGCGTGCCCGGTGTCGACGCCGGACTCTTCGGGATCTCGCCAGCGGCGTCGGCGTCGGCGCCCGACGGGGGCGCCTCGACGTCAGCACCGGCCCCGGACACCGGTGGGGACACGCCGCCCGCAGCGGCCCGTGCGGCCGACTCGGCCTCCGTGGGGCCGGTCGGCACCGCCCCGGCCTCCGGGTGTGGCTGATCACCTCCCCGAGCGGCGCCCTTGGACGGCTCGGCCGGCTCGGGGAGTTCGGGCGGCTCGGGGGCCGCCGAGGGGACTGGGGCCGACGGGGTCGAGACCCGCCTCCGCTGTGGCGGTGACGATGCCGACTGGTCGGCCGCAGGCGGCTGGAAGATCACTCCCGGGGCCGCGCCCGGTCGGCGTTGGCGAGGCCGCGCGGCTTTCGGGGCTTTCGCGGCTTCCGGGGCCTCATCCTCAGCCGGGGGTGGCACCGGGGCGGGGACGGCCGGTGGCATGAAGGTGGCCTTCGGTGAACGGCGGCGTCGCGCACCCTCACCAGGCTCGCGGCGGTCCGGCTCGCTCGGCGACTGCTCCTCCATGTCGATGGAGCCTAGTCCCGATCCGGATGCCGCACAGCAGGGAAACGCCTGGGCGGGAGGCCCCCGTCCCGCCCGGCATCCGAGCTCCTTCCGACCCGGCCTGCCGCGCTGCGGTGGTCGCCTCGCCCCGCTGCGGTAGTCGCTTTGCCCCGGAAGGGTGCGGGCCTGTATCCTCGGGCGCGGTGGTCTACGGGCCACCTGGGAGACTTCGCCTAGTCTGGTCTATGGCGCCGCACTGCTAATGCGGTTGGGGTCTTAAAGCCCCTCCCGGGTTCGAATCCCGGAGTCTCCGCGCGAAAGCCGGTGTGTAGACTGGCCCAGCAGCAAGCGCCCGTAGCTCAACGGATAGAGCATCTGACTACGGATCAGAAGGTTAGGGGTTCGAGTCCCTTCGGGCGCACTTCACGATCAAGGCCGTGACCAGCGGAAACGCGGGTTACGGCCTTGATCGCTTTCGCGTGTTGGGACGAATCTTCCCAGGATTTGGAATCTGGTGCTCCGATGGTGCTCCGTTGTCGGTGTGCCGTTCCGGCCGTGGTTCGTGTCGACCTGTGCTGACCAGTGCGATTGCGTGTCGGCTGGTCTGGATCATGGTCGGGGTGCCGGTACTTCAGGGGTCAGCCACCGTCCGCTGTGGTCGGTGATGTGGATCTTGTTTCCCGAGGTGGGTGTCCGGTCGGTCGGTCGCCGTTGACCTGGGCTGGCGCAGGGTGGCGCGCAGGGGTCGGGATGTCATCCAGGCGATCATCGGCGGTGACGGTCGCGTGGTCCACGCATCTGATTTCGGCTCTTGCGACCGGCGCTGCGTGGGCCCGGGTCGGCCTCGGAGCGTCAGCATGCGGCGTTGACTATCTGCGCATCACGGTTCCGGCGCAGCCAGCCGACCATGTCGTGGATCTTTCCGAGTGGTTATGCAAGCGAAGGACCCGAAGATCGAAGACTGGGCGCGGTACGTGAGCGACTACTTCTACTCACCAACGGGGTTCTGCCGACCATGACGTCGTCGTCTGATGTGTGCCAGGATTCTGCTGTGGTAGCGATCGAGGTCGCCCTGGGTGACATCACGCGGGAGAACGTGGACGCCATCGTCACCGCCGCGAACGAGTCGCTTCTGGGCGGCGGTGGTGTCGACGGCGCGATCCACCGCGCCGCCGGGCCTCGCCTGGCCCGGGCGGGTGGTGCAATCGGCCCCTGCGAGCCGGGCGACGCGATGCCGACCCCGGCGTTCGACCTCGACCCACCGGTGCGGCACATCATCCACACGGTCGGGCCGGTCTGGGAAGGCGGCGGCCACGGTGAGGACGAGGTCCTGGCCTCCTGCTACCGCAGGAGCCTGCAGGTCGCCGATGAGCTCGACGCCCGGACCGTGGCGTTCCCCGCGATCGCGACCGGCGTATACGGCTTTCCTGCCGAGCGGGCGGCGCGGATCGCCATAGCAACGATCAGGTCCGTGTCGACGAACGTTCAACGGGTACGACTCGTCGCATTCGACGAAGACACCCGGGATCAGCTACAGGCCGCGCTGGCAGCCACCGGCTGACCTTGAGACGGGTGCGTTGCGCAGTTCCACAAGCAGGCTGGGCAGGCGCGGGTGGGGGTCAGTCGGTGCCTCCTCCGCCACCGCCGGTGTCGAAGGTCGCCGCGTCGCCATACGCGGTGTTCTCCGCGATGGCAGCGGAGTGGCGGTCGGGGACGCCTCGGCCCCGCTGGAAGATGTCGCGATCAGGGCACGGCGAGTTACGGCGTATCGATCGCATGGCGGCCCACGCGGCTGCCGCCTTCTCCGCTGCGCTCTGTGGCCGACGACGTTTGCGCTTGAAGATCAGGACCGCGATGCCCGTCGCAAGCACCGTGCAAGCGAGCAAGAGGTGCCACTGCATGGCATCACGGTAGAAGAGGCGCGCATTGGACGGGAAGAGCGCTCATGCCGCGAATCGTGCGGCTCGGCGGCCCTGCGCGTCGGTGCCTGGGTCGAGGCGATGCCCGATGTGTTGATCCAAGTGATGATCAGGTTCGAGGAGCGCTTCGGCGGACTTTGGTACCCGGTCATCGGCTCCAAACGGTATGGAGCACGCCTTGACGGTGCTGCGGTGGTTCATCGCGGCCCGCTCGATCTGGCTTTCACCGGAATCGTGGACGGTGACCGGACCTGGGGTGTCGATCTTCCTGCTGGCGGCTGCACCGCCATGGAACCCGGCCATTGGTCCTACCGTTTGATCGACCACTGCGTCCTTCAGCGTCTGGAGAGCCACGCCACGCTCATGACGGTTAGTGGCAGCGAGCCGGCAGCGAGTCGGGTGTAGGTGTCACCATTGCGCAGGCGAGGAGGGGCTGCCGCTGCGGCACGAGACGCCGTCAGTGGGATCGATGCTGGTTACGGTGGTGTCATCCTGCCCAAAATCTCCTATTTCATGTCCTATTTGGACTAAGTGGAACGGGGTTGAGGTCGTGGAAAGGGCCTGACCTGCGTACCGCTGTAGGGCTACCGCGAGTCTGTAAAGCCCTGATCGTCAAGCTTAGGATTGCCCAATGTCGGCCTGGACAGGCGTGGTTGTGATCACGGCCTTCGCGCCGATATCTTTGGTCGCCCCTGTTTCGTCGAGTTCGGAGCCCAAGGTCATGGTGACGAGTGCGGCCACGACCGCTCCTGTGCAGAGGTCGCCTGATCCCTACCCTGTGATGGCCTACCTGCGCATACGCCGGCCGCACCGCCTCGCACCGCTCTTTCGTCACTACTACCTCACCGAGGACCTTCCGGAACCTGTGGAGGGCACCGTTCTGGTCCTAGGCATGAACGGTGTGTTCGAACTCGCCGGCATCGAACGTCGCGGTGTCCGTGCGCGTGCTGATGCCCCGGTTGACGCCTTCCTGGTTTCCACTGTTAACCACACCGTTTACTGCACCGTCGAGCTAAACTCCGCCGAACCGCATCGGACGTTCACTGTAGCCGCGCGCTTTGCCTGTTTCGTCAACGACGCGGTGGCCCTGCTCCGGAATGGCTGTACCCACGCTGCGGAACAGCTGACATCCTATTTGTATGGCCTGGTCAATCTTCGGGCGGAGCTGGCCAAGCACCGCGTCACAGACCTGGAGACGGTCCATGCTGTCCTGATCTCGGAGGCGCAGGCGGAAGTGGAGCTGTCTCCACCGTCGATACCCGGTATGACTGTGCAGCGACCCTACCTCAGCTTTCTCCCGTACGGGGCTTCTGGTCTTGTGACGAAGAGCCTGCAATCGCGACCGTCGGAGGGCACGGATGGCTGAACGTCTTGATCGCAATTTCGGCTGGCCGATCGGTAGCTATCTTCGGGCGCTTGCCGGTGTGCAAGAAGAAGTGCTGAACTTCGTGCCGAACGAACGTCCCCGATACACCGCTCTCGGCGGCGTCGTCGTCGGTGCTTCGCTGCTCGCGGTCGTCTCCATGTTCGCAGCGATGCGGTGGGTTACCGATTCGTGGGTTGTAGCCCTCGTTGTGTCCATGTTCTGGGGCGCAATGATCCTGACCCTCGATCGCTGGCTGGTGACCTCGGTTTCCGGGTCAACCAGTCGTGCTGGGCGGCTGGGCAGCTATGTGCCTCGTATCTTGATGGCCGCGCTGATGGGCGTAGTGATTGCCGAACCGCTTGTCCTCACCATTTTTCAGCGCGAAGTCGAGCAGGAGGTGTCGCTCGACCGGATGCGTTCGCTTCAGGAGTACGAGAGTAAGCTTCGGCTCTGCAATCCCGTGGCCGGGACATCTGAGGCGGCGAGACAACCGGATCCGGCCGCCTGTCAAGGCTACCTGCTTGTCGTCCCAGACCCTGGGGCTGCTTTGGTGGCGCTGGCCGGATACCAAGCCCAGGCTGACGAGATGCAGAAGTCGGTTGACGCTGGCGCGAAAGAGTTGGATCAAATCGAAACGCGGGCATGGCAGGAATGCAATGGGGAGCAGGGTGCCGGGCTGAGCGGAAGTCCAGGTGAGGGACCGAACTGCAAGCGCCTCCGTGCTGACGCCGACCGCCTCCGCGCTGAACAGACCAAGAAAGCAGCGCGACTCTCGGATCTCAGAGAGCTGATTCGGGATAGGCAGGCGTCACTCAGTGAGGTCCAGGAGTCTGCAGCGCAGGAACGCAATGCAGCGATCAGGCGCCTGGTTCGTTCGCAGGAGGCGGCACTGGGGCCGATCGGACTGATCGATCGGCTGTCAGCTCTGCAGCGCCTGGGTTCCGAGAGTAGTAGCGTCGCCGCGGCAGCCTGGTTGCTGAGACTGTTGATCATGCTGATCGACGTCCTTCCTGCCTTCGTCCGGTTGGTCATGGGCACCACGGACTATGACCGGATCGTCGCCTACCGCTCGGAACTTGCCGTGCAGACCCAGTTTGCTGTCGCCGAGAACCATCGCGACCTTGTTCTCGCTGACGAGGAGTTGGCTCGGGAACGCAAGGAACTGGAGCTAGCGGTGCTGCGCGAACGGATCGAACTTGACGCGAGCATTGATCGCCTGCTGGTCGACTCCCACCGCGCCAGCTTGATCTCGCGACGCGCCACCGAACTCCGCAGTGCGAGCAAGAGCATTTCGGCGGCCGATCTACCGGAGAAGCGCGATCATCCGAGCGTCGAGCCGTGACCTATCGTGGCCACAAGCGCTGGCGTGCACGGGGGGTCGCACGTGGCAGGCTGCATGTTGTCCGCCGAGCCTTGCTTACCCTCTTGCTGATCGGCGCGGCACTCGGAGTGTCAGCGCTGCTGGATGCGCCCTCGACCGCCGCCTTCGGAGCGACCCAAACCCGAGCGGAGGTGCCCAAGGACGCCCTGATGATCTCTTTCGGCGCTGGACGGACGCCACTTACCCGCACCATGACCGTGCGACCCCCGGTCGAGGGAAACGCCGTGCGTCCGCCCGGTGCCTTCCTGGTACGCCTGGAATCAGACCTCACCGATCCCGGCACCGGTCGACAGTTCCCCGCACAGCAGGTGACCGTCGCTGCCAGCGAGATTACTTCCGGGGTCCTGGCCCTCGCGGTCTCTGCCGACCCCTGGTCACCGGAGCAGGTCCCGTCCGGCGACTACCGCGGGTTGATCCGGGTATCGAAGGACGACGTCCAGATGGACGTGCCGATCGTTTTGCGCGTCGATGAGCGGGGCGGCTGGTCAGCCCTCTACGCAGTACTCATCCTGGTGGCCGGTGCGGCTGCCGGACTGCTGATCAAATGGATTACAGAGCGGCTGACACCGCAGGCAATGATCTACCGTCGGCTGGCATTACTGCGGCGGGCTGTGGGTTGGGGTTCGGACGGCCGTAACCTCCCGGTCGTGGCCCGACTGCAGATGGAGGAGCTGCAGGATGTAATTGCTCGGCATGACTACGGACGTGCCGAACAGCTGTTCACGGATCTGGAGAAGGAACGTGAACAGCTCGCGTCGATGGCGAACCGTTTCATCGTGCTCGACAACATGCTGTTCGCGCAGTCTGAGGCAGTCAGCGCGCACCCCAAGCCGATCAGCCGCAACGTGCTCGCGCGGGTTGACGCCGTCGTTGACGAGTGTCATCGCCGCCTGCAGCTCGCGAAGGATGCCCCGTGGCCAGACCGAGCCGATGAGATCGCTCGAAACCTCGACGTCCTCCAGCTCAACTTCATCACCGCGTCGCAGGTGATCACTTCCTACATCGAGCTTCCGAACGAAGCGACCTTGCGCAGCGCGGTCGACATGTTACAACGCGGCGCGTACGACAGTGCGGCACAGGAGTACGACCGGTTCTTGCAGTCCGGCACTGTCGAGACGAGTACCACGGCTGAGCCGGGAAAGAGCCGGCGCTCCCGTCGAATACGTGCACCCCGGGCGGAAGAGCCCGGGCTGGCACCTTGGTTCCGGGCTGCCCGCCCGATCGCCGGCATGGCCTCGGTGCTGGTTGTGGCGCTGGTGGGACTTAAATTGCAGTACCTTGGCAACCAGTCCTTTCAAGGCGACCTTACCGCCTGGCTCACCCTCGGTCTGTGGGGGTTCGTCGTTGAGCTGAGTGGAACCTCGGTCATGGAGGTGGTGGCGCGGCTCAGCGCCGGGCACGGTTCCGGCACCCAGCCGCTTTCCGTGAATCGCCGGTGAGCCAAATAGCTCGCCGGGCCGCACCGACAGCAGTCCGGTTCAATCATGATCGGTCCAACGTGCAGCACCCTGGCCGGGCCGTTCGGGTCACCGATGGTGCGTCCTATCCGAGCACTGCGCCCGGCCACCGCGCCAGGCGAGGATCGCAACGACCGGTACATCGCCGCGTTCGCCTGCAGCAGGGTCGCTGCGTCCGGCCACCGCGCCGGGTGAGGATCGCAACAGGACGGTTACCCCGTCGTCGGTGATGAGCTTCCGATGCTGCGCCCGGCCACCGTGTCGAGCGAGGATCGCAACACCACCAGGTCGAAGCCGTGCTCTCCGCCGTAGGCACGTCGGTGCGGGTCGTCGAGGCGACCAGCGCGGTGTACAGCCGGCCGTTCACCCGCACCGACACGGTCAGCGGCGAGGCGGTGTCCGGGTCGATGACCCAGCCGCGTACCCGCAGGCCGGACGGTCCGGGGGAGAGTTCGTCGAACGAGCCGAACGGGTCGAACCGGACGGCGAGCGCCCGACAGGCGGTCTCGCCGACCCCGGCGCCCTGGTTGACGACGGTGAGGCAGACGGTGTCCCCGTACCGGGCGGGGAGGGTCCGGATGAAGGCCGAGCCGGAGGCGACACTGAACCGGCCCACCTCCACACCGGAGATCCTGGCGTGAGTCAGGCCGGCGGGGCTGGATGCGTCCGCGGGTGGGGGTGCCGAAAGGTGTCGGGACTCTCCGTTAGCGTGGCAGCTCGGAGAAGCGACGAAGGGCGGAACAGCGTGGCAGCGGATGACGACGAGGTTGATCCTGCTGCGGGCATCGTTAACCCACGGTTGAGTGACGTCTTCGGCCTGGTCATCCGGCAAGACGAGGTGGACTTCGTAGTCCCTCACCTACGTGAGGACCTTCCGCTCTACCTCGACCCCTTTTTGCTCTGGAAGTCTGAGGACCCGCAGTACCAGCAGCTTCACGCCGACTTGCTCGGCTTCGTCGAGGAGGTCCGCCGGCAGGCCGTCGGCGGGCAGGCCAACCGGGCGGCTGTGCTCCTGGCGGAGGTCAGCGAGCCGGTCGAGCTCGGCCTGGGCTACGCCACCGGGACTAAGCGGGGATCGGCCCTGGGCCCGGGCACCATCGGCGGCATTATCCGCACGTTTCAGCAGGTACCCCAGTTGCAGACCGCGGGCTTGGACCACTTGGAAATCCTCGCGTTGCTCGTGCCAGGCATCGCCGAGGATCGCATCAGCGACCTGACCGCCTCGGTCATCAAACGGTGGTTGGCGGAGTTCACCCAGCGTCACTGCCAGCAGTGGGGCATCCCGACGACACGCCGCCGGCTGGTCGGCTGGGACCCGGCTGCGCTCGACTGGCGGCCGTTCGACGCGCACCTTCCGTACAACCCATCCGACGCCTCGCCCGTTCTGCTCGCGCCGCTGAACCTGCTGCGCCGGCTGCCGTGGATCAACTACGGTGACTACTACCGCACCGCTTACGCGCCACTCGTGCTGCCGCCGGGGCGCGCGGGCAGGGCCGTCGCCAAGCAGGATGTGCTCGCATACAACCGAGCTCACTTCGATACCGTCCGCGGCTATGTCGCCGAGCGGGAGGCCGCCGCCGACGTGTGCGCCCCCGACCCGCTTTTTGCCCCGCTGCGCCTTACGACCATTGCCAAAAAGGTCAAGGAGATCAAGGCGCTGCCGACCGGCCGGGTCAGCGGCGCGGACAAGAAGTTCGAAGACCTGGCCTTCGATGTCCTGTCCTCCGCGCTCTACCCCGAACTCGACCTCGCAGCCCAGCAGGAGCGCACCATCAGCGGTGCCCACATCCGCGATGTCATCTTCCATAACGACGGTAAGACACCGTTCCTGACCGACCTGCGAGACCTGTACGGCGCCCGCCAGCTCGTCTTCGAACTCAAGAACGTCGCCGAGCTCGACACCGAACACGTCAACCAGCTCTACCGCTACCTCGACGACGAGGACATGGGCCGCCTCGGCATCCTCGTCGCGCGCCACCCGCCCAAGAGCAGCGTCCAGCGCAACATCATCGACCTGCACTCGTCCAAGCGCCGAGCCGTCTTGTGCCTGAATGACTCCGACCTCGAGCTGATGGTCGCCCTGCTCGACTCTGGACGGCGGCCCATCGAGGCGCTGCGTAAGAAGTACGTCGAGTTCACCCGCATGCTCCCGAAATAGGAGACCGTATGCCCCGCCGCACCGCCGCCAACGATGCTTCCTCGCCGTCGCCGACCGAGGAACAGGCCGCGACTTACGACCGGCTCGTCCCGATGCTGGAGGCCGCCCACCGCGAGATGACCGAGCTGTCCAAGAAGAAGCAGGACGGCATTGTCAACACCCTCAAGATCAAGATGCTGAACCGGCTCCTCGGCGAGCTCAGCAAGATCATCGAAAGCGATCCCAGCCACGCCTTCGTTGACATGCTCGACGAAGAGACTCTCCCGCAGAACAGCGATGCGGTCCTCATCCTCAGCCAGTGGCACGCCGCCCTCAAGCAGTACAAAGCCCGACACTATGGCCAAGAAGCCGTGACAGGCGAACTCAGGTGGTTCACTGTGGAGAACCCGGGTGACCGCTATCGCTGACGCCTCGCCAGTCCGGTCATCGATCGGCGATCCACCCAAGGAGGGCAGCCGCCACGAGTGAGCAGTTGCACTCCACCTGCATTTCTTCGGCCGCTTGACCCCGCCGGTGGTCGTCGTGCACGACGCCCGTGGGAATGGAACCCAAGCGTCGCGGCGACGGTTGGCTCCGCTGGCGATCGTGGCTGCCCGGTGGTCGTGTTTGGAATGTGTATTGGTCGGGTGTGTCGCACAGTGGGTCCGATCGATGGGCCTTGGCCTTCCACGCCCGCAGGAACGGCCCGGTCGGCGCCCACTACGCGTCGATGGCATCACTGGGGCACGGCTTCCGATCACCCATGACCGGGCTAACGCTGCCCCGGCCCCGAAGGTCGCGACATCCCATGGAATCGAGGGGCGGCTATCAATGACGTGCCAGACCAAAGGCCCTCAACCGGACGCACGGCATAGATCACAACTCGAAGATCCTCGAACCGCACTCTGAGGGGTTAAAGATCAAGTTAGGCCGAAGGGGCTGCGACCGCCAGCACCGGTGGCGATCCGGACGCGAGTATCACCGTGCCGCCGGAACAGAACCTGGATGTCACCCTCCGGCACAATCTCGGCGCGGTCACCGGAGGCGAGTATCCGAACAGCCGTGACCGGACGGTCCTCCACCTGGGTCCATTTGCCGCTGGCCCACCGCCATCAGGTCGGCGGAGCCGGATCCGGTCCCCCGCGTACGGTCATGTTCAGGGTGCTGTTGAGTCGACCCTCTCGGTCCCATCAGGTGTCGCCCATCGAGGTCGTGCCCGGCCCGAGCGGGAGATCCAGCTGGGCGAGTGCGACGCCCGCTCTCAGGATCCAGGCGCGCACGTCAGGGCAGATTCCGTCGTCCGCCGGTTGGCTGATAAGAACACCGGGTGGCAGTCGGCGTCGTGACCGCCGACCGCCCCGGAGCCGACGACGGAGGCGTGGCCGTGCACCTGTCGCCCGCGCCGAGCGATCTCAGATGGGCGTTGAGCTGGTTGCGGATGAGCGGGCCGGCCGGGTGGCGCCGGAACGTCGAGTCGGTCGTGGGTGTACGGGCGCAGCGTGGGGCGGTGCCGAACCAGTTTCTGCGGTGAAGCGATTCGGTCGACGGCGACCACATCGTGCGCTGACGAGGTAGGGGACGTCAGGTGTCCACCCGGAGTGACCCTGGCGGAGGTTGTGTCGATGGCGAAGGACTTGCCTCCTAAGTCATGGTGAGGTGATGGTGAACCGGTAGCGGACGCCGTCGCCGACTGGCCGGTAGACGCCGCTGTGAGCTGGGTCGAACGGGTTGGGTAGAAGATGGATCCGCCGCTCGGCGGCTCGGAAAACGTTAGTGATGAAGAGGATTGTGTAGCGTTCGTTCTTTCTTAGGCCCCGTGCTCGGGTGATCTCCGCCGGGGTGAGCAGGAACTCGAATGCTCCGCCCTCGGATGCCTTGACCTCGAACATCAGACGCCGGTGGCCCTGCTCGACCAGGAAGTCGTATCCGAGGGTGTCGTCCCCGCCGTCGTCGCCGAGCAGTTGGTTGCGATAGCCGGAATGCCAGCACTGCAGCTCGTTCAGGCCGGGGTAGCGCTCCTTGAGCCACTCCAGCGCCGCGATCTCGCCGGCCAGACCGATTGCAGCCAATTTGGCCTCTGGCGGCCGGCTCTGGCGGGCGGCGGTCGTCCCGGGGCCGCCCCACCCGGGTGCACGGCGCGACGGGCGTGCGGCGGCCTCCAGTGAGGTGCGACCGTTGGCAGCGCGGAACTCGGGCGTGATGCTCGCCCGAACGGCCGTGGCGATCTGTGCGTAGTTCGTCTCGTCGGCTACCAGCCGAACTCCGTCAATCTGGACGGTCCGGCGATCGAGCTCGCGACGGTCGTGGATCTCCCGCTGTTGCTTTCGGGCCAGGTCGAGGGCGTCGGCGGGCAGGCCGAGCGTGCCCAGGTCGGTGGAGCGCGGCATGTCGGCCGGCCAGCGTTTGGTGTCTGCTGCCCAGGCCAACAAGCGGTCCGCGTCGACTGGCTCGAAGTCCAGGATGCCTGCGCTACTAGCCGCGTCGGCGACCGCGGTTGGCTCACCCGGCAGGCCGGACGGGGTAAGGCCGCGCTGGGTTTCGTACGCCCGGACGACCCGGGCGGTCTCGGCGGCCCAGCTCAGTGCTGCGGTGCGGTTGCCGATCCGCAGCCGGTCGAGTGGCTCGAGCCCGGAACTAATGCCTGGCTCACCGGCGCCGGACGCGGCCAGCCAGGCGTTGACTCGCTCGCTCATCCGGGCAGCGGGGACGGTGGGGAAGTAGTCCAGCGCCCATTCCGGATCGGGGCCGAGGGTCGCCAGCGTCCGTTGCGCGACGTATGGGTCCAGCGGGCGGCCGGCCCGAAAGTCGGCGAGGAAGGCCGCCCGCAGGGCATCGAGGATCGGCCCGGTGCGCTCGGCGACGAAGGCCCGGAACTGCTGGGCGATCCCCTCCGGGTCGGTCAGAGGGTGGTACGGCGCCCCGAGCGCCCGAATCGCCGCGTTCAACGGGCGCAGTTCGATACCCAGCAACCGCCGAGCCGCGTCCAGGCCCTCGGCTGCGGCCTGGAGCAGGGCGTCCGGCGTGGCCGTGGCGTCGCTGTGGTCGCACAGCCATGCCGCGATCTCGCCGGGGGTGACCGCCGTGTCGTCGCCGTCCAGATCGTGCGCGCGGGCCGGGTCGAGGGCAGCGACCAGCGGGACGAGAACCACGAGGGTGACCTCGTCGGGCCGGCGGATCGCGGCGCGCACCTCCTCCACCCTGGCGACCGTTTCGCCGAGGACGTCGGCGATCGCGGCCGGCGACGGGGACTGGTCGGGTCCGTAGCCGTCTCGGGCCAGCTCGATCAGGGCGAGCCGGAGGGACTCGTCCAGCGACGGATGACCGAGCAGTTCGCCGACGGCTGGGGCGGCGCATTCCAGTAGCCGCTGGCGGTCGGGCGAGCGCAGCAGCAGGACAGTTGGATGGGTGTCGTCTGGCATGGCCAAGTGCCGCGCCTCGATCGCATTACCGCCGAAGCCCGCCTCGATCCGGTCGGCCTCTACGACGCGGATCCGGCGGAGCCTGGTGTTCGCCCGGCGCAGCACGTCCGTCCGACTGGCCCGGACGCTGCGCCCCCGCAGGTCGATCACCGCGGCAACCAGGTCAGCGAACCAGTCCTGGTCCGGCTGCATCAGCAGCGGCGGCGCGTCCGACGGGGTGAACGGGATGCCGTCGACGGTCACCGCCGGGTGCACGCCGGAGACCCGCTGCACCCGAGCGCCGCGACCAGCCGGTCGGCGACGGCAGACGCCTCCGGGCGGCGCAGGCGCAGCACCGGGAGTCCGCACTGCTCGAGCATCCGGAGTCGTTGCCGCTCGTCCGTGTCCTGCACGAACACAGGATCGGTGGCCGCCTCGACGGCGAGATCGATCACGTCGATGGTGGTGCCGCGGGTCACCACCAGCGGTGCCCGGCTCTGGTGATCGAGCGGCGTCCCGGCGGAGCGCTGGCGGATGAAATCCGTCCAGGCATCCTCGTACGCGTTGCGGAACGGGGGCACCACCGTGTCCGGCACGTGCCCGGTCTCGAGCAGTTGGGCCAGCAGGAGGACCCGGTCGGCAGCGGTGGCCGGGTCGTCCCAGGTGCGGATGCCAAGGCTGGTAGCTCGTGCCTCAGCGACCGGGCGGGCGTGGATCAGGCTGCGGACCCAGGACGCGATGACGGCTGCGAACGGCAGCGCGTCCCCCCGATCCGACCAGGCCTCGCGTGCCTTGTGATAGGTGATGTTGCTGCGGTCGCGCGGGGCGGTAACCGGCAGCCAGTCCGCTTCACTCAGGAAGGCCGCGGCCGGCGTCGGCAGATCGAAGGCGTCCGTGCCGTCGTTGTGCCGCCGCACCGTCACCGTGAGCGTCTCGTCAGGCCAGGTGTCGAGGCCGTGGGCGATCAGCCGCGCGTACGCCATCCGGGCGGGACCGGGAAAGCGCGCGTAGTCGTCCTGGCCGGCCAGGCGATAGAGCGGGCTTCGGCTGAGGTATGTGGTCTGCGGCCGGCGTCCCTGCGGCCGAGCGCGCCCGATCGCCCGGCGCCAAAGCTTCCCGGTCTCGGCGGTCAAGGCGCGCGGGAAGGTGAAGTAATTGCCCATGAAGGCGTCGCCGCGCCCGTTCAGCAGCGAATCCGGCACCGGATCTGGGACCAGGCCGGCCCGCACGCCGATGTGCGCGAGGAGCTCCCGCCACCGCTCGCGTTGGTGGCCGGAGAACGGCGGAGCGCCCGGCCCGGCGAGGATGCGGCGCCGCAGGGCGGCCATCTCGGGGAACTCGTCAGCGGTGTGGCGCAGCAGGTCGTCGAGCAGCGCGGGCTCGGGGCCGCCCCAGTCCTTGGACAGGTGGGCCTCAGCCGCGGGGAGCCAATCGCCGTCGCGGCACGGCACGCGCAGACCCATCTCGCGGATCTCGCGCCATGGTGGATCGGCGAGGCCAGTCGCGAAATGGTACGTCCACAGCAGCACATCGGCGGCCAGCTCCGGCCTGCGCTTCAGCTCTTCCCCGATGGTCCGGAGCAGCGTGGCGGCCCGGTACTCCCGGACCAGACCGGCTTCCAGCAGCGTGCGGCCGGGTCGCTTGGTGATGACGCTTCCGGTGCGGGTGTTCCAGGGCAGCGCCGACGAGACGTAGAACAGCCGGTGGCGCAGCGACTCCGGCGGCTTGAGGTCGTCGCCGGCGGCATCCGGCGCGTCGGCGTCCGAGCGCGGGGAGAAGAACGCGGTCGGGCCGCCGCGGTCGCTGTTGCAGGCGCGCAGCCGGCCGTCGTCATCGATCAGGATCGTACGGCCGCGCAGGACCGTACGCTGCCGCACCGCGCCGGCCAGGTCGTCGTAGAAGGCCATCCAGGCGTCTGGGTCGAACGGCGCCGAGGGCAGGCCCTCGGCGATGCGCTCCGCCCAGCTGGCGATCTCCTCATCCGGCGCGGTCAGAGTCCGGCCGGCGAGCGTCCGGGCGGTCGCGCCGATGCTGGCCCGGCGTCTCTTCGACAGTGCCGCCGGGAGCAACGGGACGTGCGCGCGTCGGGCCAGCCCTTCGGTTGTCAGCACCTTGCGCCCGCCGCCATCCCAGGTGAAAACCTGCGACAGCGAGGATCGCGCGCCCGAGTCACCCTCGATCGGCACCACAGGCACGGTAGCGGCGTCGTGGCCGAGGGCGCCGAACGCGTCCCGCAGCCGCCCGGCGTCCTCGGCTGTCCAGGAGAGCAGGTCAGCCAGGGTGTCCACATCGATCGGCACGTCGCCGCTGCGCGCCGCGAGCAGCAGCCGGGCGCACAACATCGCGACCTCGTTGAGCAAGGTGTCGTTCAGCGGCACTGACTGCTCGAGACCGACCCTGGCAAGCTTGGCGAAGAACGGCGCGTTGACGTGCGCGGCCAGCGGCGCCCGAGCGTCTCGCCCCATAGGTAGGTGGGTGTAGAGGCGGTGGTCGTCGGGCTCGTCGCCTAGGGTCGCGGCGATCGACACGTGGGCGTCGCCGCGCCAGTCCCGCCAGCCCTCGCTAATGTGGTCGCCCTCGACGCTCCGCCGGATCGCTTCGGCCAGCGTCGTCTCGGGGACCAGCTTGTCGGCCACGAAGTACCGACCTGCCGGGCCTAGATCCACGATCGATGCCGAGACCCCGCCGTCGAAGCCGGCCAGCGGCGTCTCGCGTCGATGCAGGGTCTCGCGGACCGGCTGAAGGCCGCCGATCTCGACGGTCAGCTCGGCGATCCGGCGCAAGAACAGCAGCGTCGGCGGCGTCCCGCCAAGCAGGCGCATCTGCGCCATCGCGTCCGCGCGGGCATCGTCGCTCTTGAGCGGCAGGCGCACTACTGTGGCGTACCCCTCGGCAAGCAGCCCGGTCACCGCCACCGGCCGGTGCGGCTGAGGGAGTGGCAGACACAGGTGGAAGACATCGCGTTCAATGTCGGCTACGTCGCCGGCGATGTCGGGGCCGACGATGCCGATCAGCTGCTCGCGCAGCTCCGGTCCTGTGGCGAAGCGGAAAGAGTAGGCGTCGTCAGAATCCGCTGCGGTCGAATAGACCTCGGGCGAGCGGGACAGCTGCAGGACCGATTTGAACCCGATGCCCTTGTTGCCGATGCCCTCATCGGGCCGCTTGTCCGACCGGGCAACGTCGCTGATCGCGTCGAAGTTGCTGTCGCCGAAGCCGTTGCCGGTGTTCGCCACGTACAGCACGCCGTGCTCGCCCTCGTCGGGATCGAGCCGGACCAGGATTCGTCCGGTCCGCTCTCCGCCATCCTGCGCGTCGTGCGCATTCTGCACCAGCTCGACCACAGCCCGGTGCTCGTAATCGCGGACCGCCTGCTCGGTCAGGTTCTTCAAGCCGCGGGCCGGGTTCCAATCGTCCTTGGAACGCAGGTACGACCGGATGCGGCCACGGGTGGTGTCCTCGACTCGGCGCTGGCGGAATCCGGTCGAGGCGGGCTGGACCTGAGTCACGCCTTGAGCATGTCACTCAGGTGCGACAGAGGCGACGGTGCGGCACGCCGGACACCTGATGTTCCAAACCGGGCACCGAGCTCCTCAACAATGCGTCGGTGCGCCCTTACATCGCTGCGTGAGGTCTCCCACTACTCCGAGGGGCATTGGTACTAGACGGCGGAGGCTGGAGTCAGGGATACGACGGAGGTGCGCCGCAGTGTGCCGCCGCCTTCGATGCTGAGCGCGCCGTGGTCCATGAGGGGCTTCAGCGCCCTGATCACGTGCTCCGGTCGGTACACCGTTTCGAGAAGAGCGAAGTGTCGCAGGTCTTCGACGCGGACGGGTCCGCTGCGTCGAAGCTGTTGGGTGAGTAGTCGGGTCAGCGGTCCGAGTTGTGGTTCGTCGACGTCGAACAGCGTTTCGGCCTGCTCGTCGCGGGGATCGCGGAAGCCGACGCCCTGGGTGCGGTCGACCTCCCAGAGACTGTCCTTCATCTTCTGCACGCCGAGGCGATGGCGGGTGCCGAAGATCAGATAGAGCGGCTGTCCCTTCCTGGGGATCAGCTCGAAGTCCAACAGGTACGGGAAGCCTGCTGCGCGCAATGCTTGCCGGTAGCAGGTGAGAATGTGCCGGCTCTTCGCTCCTGGTGCCAGGTCTGCCACGGTTCGCCATGCGGGGTTGCCGCCGAACACCGCGTCGCCAGCTTCGCCGAGGTCGCTGACGAAGCGCACGAAGTGCTGCGGAAACAGGGTGACGATGACCTCGCTGGAGACGTTCGCGGCCAGGCGCCGAAGGAGGCGATATGGCACTGGCGCGTTACCCCAGGAGTCGAGGTTGGCGAAGATCGGTTGCCCCCAGGCGCGCATCTCGTCGAGGGTGGCCTCCAGATGGGAGGCGCAGGTGCCCTTAACGATCTTCACGGGCATGGCGGCGTCGGTGCGCGGCCGTTCAGGGAACGCCTTCGTCAGGGTCGCCCGGAGCATGTCGACGCAGCGTTGGTCGTCGTCGACAAAGGCGAAGCGGGCGACGCCCTTGGTCCTGGGCACCTTGGTGACCAGCGCCCGCATTGCGATCACTGGCGAACCCGGCTCGTCGCCCTTGTAGATCCCCGGGCCGGCGAAGCCCTCGGCGTAGGTGACCGAGGGATAGGCGTTGGAGCCGGCTAGGGCCTGTGTCGAAGCCGGTCACAGCCATTCGTTGATGGCGGCGATGTGCACGGTGGCTTCGTAGCGGACGGCGAGTTTGTCGAAGCGGGTCGCCACCGCACGGTGGCGTTTGAGTCGGTTGATGCCGCACTCCACGGCGTGACGCTGCTTGTACCGCTGCGGATCGAAGGCCGGTGGCCGGCCGCCCTTCGACCCCTTCCTCCGCCGGTTCGCGTCCTGGTCGGCCTTCGACGGGATCGTCGCCCTGATCCCACGTCGACGCAGGTAGCGGCGGTTGGCCCTCGACGTGTACGCCTAATGAGCGTGCAAGGGCTGGTCTTGCCCGGTGCTCGTTCGGAGATCTCGCGTTGTAGCCCGCGCGGTGAGCGCTTCGACAAGACCGATCCGACACGGCGGGTCCTGGCAGGACCGGCCCTTGCGCAGTGGTAGTCACTTGCTTGAGCCGCTCGCGTGGGCCACCTCTGGACAGGCCTGGATCATCGAATCCTTCGACAACGATGGAGGGCCACGCGGGCGTCCACGGTCACTTCAACGCTGGTGGGATGGTGGACCGAGAGTCCTTTCATTAGGTCGCGGCGTGATCGTGGCGGGCCCGCCCGAATCTCAGATATCACCTACGAGGGGTTGATGCCTATGACTGTTTACTGCGGAATTGACTGGGCCGAGGAACACCACGACGTCGCGATCATCAACGACAGCGGCGGGTTGGTCGCACGGCTGAGAATCGGTGATGACGCGGCCGGTTACCGGCAGTTGATCGAACTGCTCGCCGACGCCGGTGACAACCCGCAACAGCCGATCCCCGTGGCGATCGAGACCTCCCGGGGTCTGCTGGTGGCTTGCCTACGGGCGACCGGCCGGCAGATCTACGCGATCAACCCGGTCGCGGTCGCTCGTTACCGAGACCGATACACCGTCTCACGCACCAAGTCCGACCATGTCGACGCGGTGGTCCTGGCCAACATTCTGCGTACCGACATGGCCGTGCACCGGCCGCTGCCCAACGACTCCGAACTCGTCCAGGCGATCGCAGTTCTCGCCCGTGCGCAACAAGACGCCGTATGGGATCGAACCCAAGCCCACAACAAACTGCGCTCACTGCTGCGCGAGTACTACCCGACGTTCCTACTGGCCTTCCGCGACGCCCGCGGCGGGATCACCCGCCCCGAAGCCCGCGCCGTACTCGCCACAGCGCCCACCCCCACCCAGGCAACGACCCTGACCCCAGACGACCTCGCCGACGCCCTACGACGAGCCGGCCGGCAACGAGGCGTCACCGCCGAAGCTGACCGACTGCACCAGGCCCTGGCCACCGCAACCCTGCACCAGCCACCCCTGGTCGAACAGGCCATGGGACGACAAGCCCTGGCCCTACTGCGCGCCTTGGACACCGCCTGCCTCAACGCCGAAGACCTGGCCACGGCCGCAGAACAGTCTTTTGATCAACACCCGGACGCCGAGATCATCACCAGCTTCGCAGGCCTCGGTCGACTCATCGGCGCCCGGGTACTCGCCGAGATCGGGGATGACCGATCCCGCTTCGCTGATACACGAGCACTGAAATCGTATGCCGGTTCCGCCCCGATCACCCGCGCCTCCGGCAAGAGCCTGATCGTCAAAAATCAGCGCCTCGCCCACGCCAGCCATCTCTGGGCCTTCTCCGCCCTCACCGCCTCCCCCGGCGCCCACGCTCACTACCAACGCCGACGAACCGCGGGCGACGGCCACACCGCCGCCCTGCGCCACCTGTCCAACCGGCTCCTTGGCTGCCTTCACCACTGCCTGCAAACCCGACAGCTCTACCAGGAGACAACCGCCTTCACCCCACCTCAACCACAACAGCTACCCACCGCAGCTTGACACCAAATTGCGTGGGATGTCTTGTCGGCCAGCACGGTGTCGGGGCGGGTGCGTGGCCGGCCGCCACCGGTGCGGGGGACGCGGATCCTGGCCAGTACGGGGATGAACTGTGGGCTGTCGCCGCGTTGTCCGGCGGTCACCACCACGGCCATCAGTTTGCGGCCTTGTTCGCAGGCCAGATGGGTCTTGGTGGTCCAGCCGCCCCTCGACCGGCCGAGGCCGTGGTCTGCCGGCTCGGTCTGCACACCACCGGGGGGCTCTTTCTGCGCCTGACCGTCGCGGCGGGCCCCAGCGGCGTGGTGATGGGCGCGGCTGATGGTCGAGTCCACACTCACCGTCCAGCCGATCAACCCCGCCGCGTCCGCGCTGGCCTGCAACGAGGTGAGAATCCGAGACCAGACGCCGTCACGCTGCCAGCGCCGAAACCACCGGTACAGGGTCTGCCAGGGCGGGTAGTGCGCGGGCACGTCCCGCCACGGTGATCCGGTCCGGACCCGCCACCGGATGCCGTCGATGATCAGTCTCATGGTCCATCTGCGTGGCCGAGCATGACCCGTTCCCGCAGGCAGCAACGGCTCGAGTACCGCCCACTGCACGTCGGTCAGGTCATGTCGCCTCACTGCCGCTACGCTCGGCACGAGGTCTCCGGTGTGAAGTTCTAGCTTGGTCGCTGAACCAACTACCGGAGACCTCCTCGATTAGCGACCACCGCCGGTCACGTCCGCGCTGGTGGTGTAAGAGACGGCCATCGCGTGATCCGGTCTGATGCTATGCGGCGATCGGGGTGGGGTCGGGTTGGTCGGTGTCGTGTTGGCTGGTGTCGACGGTGATCAGGCGGGCTTTGGCCAGTAGTTCCAGGCCCATGTAGCGGCGTCCTTCGGTCCATTCATCGGTCTGCTCGGCCAGGACAGCACCGACGAGGCGGATGATCGCCGCCCGGTTCGGGAAGATCCCGACGACGTCGGTGCGCCGGCGGATCTCTTTGTTCAGGCGCTCTTGCGGGTTGTTCGACCAGATCTGACGCCAGATCTCGCGCGGGAAACTGGTGAACGCCAGGAGGTCGTCGCGGGCGGCGTCGAGGTGCTCGGCCGCGGTGGGGAACTTCGCTTCGATCGTCGCCACGACCCGCTGGAACTGGGCTCGGACGGCGTCGGCATCAGGCTGGTCGAAGATCGTGCGCACAAGGGTCGCGATCCACGGCTGCGCCGACTTCGGCACCTTCGTGAGCAGGTTGCGCAGGTAGTGGGTGCGGCATCGTTGCCAGGTGGTGCCGGGCAGGGCTGCGCCGATCGCGGCGACGAGGCCGCGGTGGGCGTCGGAGATGACCAGTTGGACGCCGGAGAGTCCGCGGGCGGTCAGGGATCGCAGGAACGCCAGCCAGCCGGCGCCGTCCTCGTCCGAGGCGACGTCGACGCCGAGGACTTCACGCTGGCCGTCGGCGTTGACCCCGACCGCGACCAGGGCGTGGACGTTGACGGTCCGGCCGTGTTCGCGGACCTTCATGGTCAGCGCGTCCATCCACACAAACGTGTAGTGCGCGGCGTCCAGGGGCCGGTTGCGGAACGCCTCGACCTGGGCGTCGAGGTGGGCGGCCATCTCCGAGACCTGCGACTTCGACAGCTGCCGGATCCCGAGCTGCTCGACCAGCTTCTCCACCCGCCGCGTCGAGACCCCGAGCAGATAACTCGTGGCCACCACCGAGACCAGGGCCTGCTCGGCCCGTCGCCGATGCGTCAGCAGCCAGTCGGGGAAGTAGCTGCCCTGACGGAGCTTGGGGATCGCCAGGTCGATCGTTCCGGCGCGGGTGTCCCACTCCCGAGGCCGGTAGCCGTTGCGCGAGTTGACCCGCTCGTCGCTGCGTTGCCCGTAGCCGGCGCCGCAGATGGCATCCGCCTCGGCGGACATCACCGCCTGCGCGAACGTGCGGATCATCGCCTGCAACACATCCGGCGACGCGCCCTCAATCTGCTCGCGCAGCAGGTCAACAGGGTTCACACTCTTTGAAGCGGCCATCGCGCTCTCTCTTCCTTCTCTGACTTGGTCGTCTTGAAGGATCGACGCGATGGCCGTCTCTCATCTACGCAACACGCCCATCACGGGCAAGTCGTACACCACTCCCGTGGACGCAACCCCACCGCCACGCCGTTGACCGCTACGAAACACGGCCTAGGAGGATGGGGAACCAGCGCTCAAGGTAGCGCTGGTAGATGTCATGCTTGGCGCCCGTGTGTGGGGCGCATTCCCATGGCACCTCACCATTGACCGGCATCCGTACCCCCTGGCTACCGAGTGTCAGGCGTCAGTGTCTCATCGCAACCTCATCGGCGAAACCCATCGACCGTTGGCCGGCCTGCGCGAAGCGACTACGGCGGTCATGCCTTTGGCGAGACAGCAGCGAATATGCGCGTGGGCATGGCCGAGTGTTCGCGTCCGTCTAGCTCACGGCCGCCAGCCTTCGGCGTGCGACCCCCCCACTGCTTGAAGAAGAAGGCGGTCCCCGCCTCACCACACTTGTCCCGCAACTGCCGAACCCACAGCGGGTCCACTGGTCGGTGGGCCGGCCCGGACTCGCCCCCAGCGATGAGCCAGTCGATACCGTCTAGGTTCAAGTCGGCCAACGGGCCGAGCAGGGGTTCTGCGGAGAGGAAGCGGACAGCGGCCGGAACCCGCCGCAAGTCGTCCACGCGGGAGAGTTCCGTGGGGCCCTCCACGCTGACGCCCATCCAGATGTTCGGTGCCCAGTCCAACTGCGGGGCCACCTTAGCCAGCCTGCCTGCTCGTTTGGTGAGTAGCTGGTAGGTATGCTGCGGCGTTTCGTGCATCACCTCGAACACCCGCTGCACGAACGGCAGCGGTACTCGAGCGTGGAAGAGATCCGACATCGAGTTTACGAACACGATCCGGGGATCGCGCCAGCGTCTGGGGACGTCTAGGGCGTCTTCGTGTACTGCGACCCCGAAGCCGGGACCGGAGGTTCGTGGATCACCGTCGGTCTGATACTTGGCTGAACCCATAGCCTTCAGCCGCTTCGACAGAGTGAGGGCGTAGCAGTTGTCGCAGCCCCGGGAAACGCGATCGCACCCGGTGGTGGGGTTCCACGTCGCCTCTGTCCACTCGATGGGACTGTGGTCCGCCACCGAATCACCTCCCTACACGCCTATACTGTCGAACGTTCGTACGATGCGGAAGGGGATCGCTCAAAGTCGCCGCTCCGCCGGTCGTCGGCGATGTCGCGTTACCGCGTACAACGGTCGGGCAAGTGGATAGACGTTGGCGGCGTGGGATTGCTGTACGGAGCACGGCGCGCAGACCGGACAGCAGCCAGTCAACGGGTCGGTGCGGCGGCAGGCTACCTCCGTGAGTGCCGTGCGCCAGCCGCCGAGTCGGCCGGCGGCGACCTGTCGTAGGGGCTCGGATCCTTGAAGCGAACAAGATCGTCAGAGGATTGACCTGTCTATCGATATGCCGTAAGTGGCCCTTCGCCCCCGGCGCGGGTAGGGTACAGCCCTGGCGCGCACTGCTTTCCTCTGCCGAGGAACGCCCTCACACTGTCCACACAGGGCACCGGCGCCGGCAAGAAGATCGTCGGCCGCAAACGCGGCATCATCACCGACACCTCGGCCTCCTCCTCGCCGTCACCGTCTGCGCCGCAAGCGCCAGCGACAACACCATCGGCATGAACCTCCTCGACCAGGCCACCACCACCTACCCCACCCTGACCAAGACCTGGGTCGACGCCGGCTTCAAGAACCGCGTCGTCGAACACGGCGCCACACTCGGCGTTGACGTCGAGATTGTCACCAAGACCCGCAGGCCAAGGGCTTGAGCGTGGTCAAGCGCAGATGGGTCGTCGAACGCACCATCGGCTGGCTCATGCACCACCGCCGACTCGTCCGCGACTACGAAGCCCGCCCCGACAACTCCGCCAGCATGATCACCCTCGCCATGATCGACAACCTCGCCAAACGCCTCACCACCGAAACCACCCCAACCTGGCGAGAACCCCTACAACCACAACACACACAAAATACGTGAATCAGACGTCCTCTTAGCGCTCAGACCAGGGGCGGCTTACCTGTGCAGCCGATCTTTCCAAATAGCGAGACTTCTCTGCGCCGCCATTGTCTCCTTGTGTAACTCACCGAGGATAACGCCCGCGTCTACCGATAGACGCTCAAGATCTCGAACTGCCCCAACGGCGTCGCCGGCAGCGCCCCGCCACTGTGCGACGATACGGCGAGCGGCGAGGACTGCGACATGCTCAGCCCCGAGGAGCCCCACCAATTCAGCCAACAGGAACTGCGAGTCTCGGAGTTGCTCTAGGATCCCGACTGCCTCTGTCTGTAGATGAGAATCTAAGGACCCCAGGGTATGGATTGCTCGATTTCGGATCGTGACCCAGTGCTGGCCCTGTGATGGATCGGATGGAGCCTTGGACGACTTTTCCCACCATGGCTGAGTATCATCGGCTGATGTCTGTGGCGAAACGGGATCAAAGAATGAGACGTCGGATAGCACGAATTTCCGGGGGCTTTGGTTTACTCGCTCGCCACTGGGCCGCCCCAGGATTCCTGATGCTTCTGTCCGCTTGGCGGCGTCTTCCTCATATCGGCGCTCTCCTCCCGGCGCCAACGCTCGGCGAAGTGGCGCTACGCCTTGCGTATACGAAGCGCTAAGTCGATCTAGCGCTGCTACTACCTTTCGTATACGTGTGAGTTGATCTTCTTCTAGTGAGTGGGACGGGATTGCCGAGTGTCGGAACATCAGCGCCGGATCCAGCGATGGTTCCTCTGAACTGAGGCCAGGCAAGCTAGGGTTGACGATCGAGACGCCCTGCCCCGCATTGCTGGCTTCGACACCTGGGCGCGGGTCGTCGACTTCGCTAGGAGAGCTTGCAGCGGATTCCTTGATCGAGCGCAGTAAACGGGGTGATGCTCCATGCTTCCGAAGGAGCGAGTGGAAGCGCGCCGAGACCAGTCCTGAGCGCCTCGGGTGAACTCGAACTCCGGAATCGTTGTTATCGTCCATGGCTTCCCCACCAACCTGTTGGCGGCGGCCCTAGTTGTTCAAGCGTCGCAGCCAAATCATCAAGTATGTCTTGCATTCTTTCAGCCAGAAGATCCGGTGACTTCAGGGGGCCACTTACGAGAATGCAACCATTGGGCCTTCCATCTACTGCGAAGGTTGGACTAGCCACAACTCCTTCCGGAAGCGAAGATCGGCGCAGCTGCCCCCAACTTAGACCGTAGCGTTGCCTTGCTGAACGGCGCTCCCATGCTTTTGGCCCCTCTTGAGTGGCTAGTCGAACGAACATGCGCCAGTCTTCCGCTAAGACTACTTGCTCGGAGAATGCCGTTCCCGCAATGCCAACTCCGGGTCTGACTAGGCGGTCGGTATCTGCAATGCTGACGCCTGCGCGTAGCCCGGAAACTAGGCCAAGTCGTAGCCATTTCGACACCCCTCGCCGACGGTAGTATTTTACGTCGATCTCGTCCCACGGTGCCGCGGTAATCTCGACGATCGACGACACTGTCGCGCTAAAGATCGCTCGGAGGTCATTGTCCCACTCTCGAATTCGGGCGGATTGCACTGCATGGTTAACCTCTTTAATGCCGTCATAAAGGACAAAGGCCGCCAAAGCGACAACGCTCGCCCACTGCAGGGCCGGCCTTTCATCCCAGAAGCTTCTGCTAGGCAGATTCAGCTGGGCGAGCGTCACCACCGCAGCAGCTACTGCCATCGCCGTAGCCCGGAGTAGGCGCAGAACCATCACTTTCTAAGTGTGGCTTATCCAGCTGTCGATGGGAACTCAGGCACTGGCCAAGTTGGACGAACGCGGGTTTGAAGGAGTCTCGTGCCCAGACGACAACACCAAGGTCGCCCAACACCTGGCCGCTCTCAAAGTCCCAGGTGTGTCCGGTTTGGTCAGACGCCATCCGCTATCCGATCGCCGACAGGTGGCAGGGAGCGCGATGGGTCGTACATGTGATCGGGGCTGGGGCTCGCAGGTGATGCGCTGTGCCGTGAGCTGTGGGCGCGACGCCTGCTTCGGTTGGGTCAGTGTGTGTACTCCAGGGTGGTGCGGGACAGGTGGTGGAGGGTGTCGGCGAACTTCGTCGCGTCGAGATTCTGCAGGTGGTTGATGAGGTCGTCGCGAGTTTGCTCGGCTATCGTGCGGAGGCCGTCGACGGTCGTGCCGCTGGGCGGAATGATGGCCCGAAACGTGGGGTCGTGGATGGCGGTCTTGACCATTTCCTCGGCGATCCAGTACGGGGTGCGTTCGCCGATGGCGACGGTGAGATGGATGCTGGTTTCGGTGTTGGAGATGTTGCGGGGGTTGTGGACCCACCCGCGGGGCAGCACAAGTACCTCGCCGGCCTTCAGATCGTGGGTGAAGTCCGGGCCGGCGGCGGTCCATTGCTGGCGCCACTTCTCCTGCCAGATCTTGGAGGAGTCGTGGTAGTCGCGTGTCGGTGCAGGGTAGAGGGGTTTCCAGCAGTCCCAGCGTTTCGTGCCGGCGAGTTGGATGGCGAGCGTCATCTGCTGGTCCCAGTGGTGACGTAGTCCCTGCTCGCCGGGTGGGGTGACGAAGGCGTGGACGAAGGTGCTGTAGCCGGTTTCCTGCTGGACGCCGTGGGCGAGGCGGTGCATGGCCGGGCTGATGCGTTCCATGTGGCCGAAGCGGACGGTGAAGCCGTTGTCGAGGAGGTTCCGTAGTCGGGGACCGTCGGTGCGGCCGTTGGTGCTGAACGAGGCGGCGTTGAGGGATGGGTTGGGAGCCTTGACGACGGCGATCTCGGCGGCGGGAACGCAGCCGGTGTCGATCCATTCGTAGAGGGTGGTCGCGTTGATCTCGCGGTCCAGCGCGGCGGGGACGCTGTCGTAGACGTGGATCTGATCAGGCCAGTTGGTCATCAGGTTCCTGACGCCGGCCTCGGGGAGCAGGAGAGTGAGCGACATGCTATTCCTTCCGCGATGGCGGTTGATGGCAGGAGGGCGTGGGCGAAGTGAAGTCGAGCGGCGGCTACGGGTGGATCAAGCACGGGGTTGGGAGTGCCCGTAGTCGCTACACCCGCTTCTGGCTAGAGCGGTGGTTGGCGGGCCGCCCTCGGGTGGGGCGGCCCGCCGCGTTGACGATGGTGCTGCGATCAGGCGGTGAGCCCCTGCTCGGTGAGGAACCCGCGGGCGAAGGTGGTCAGCTCGTCCTTGGTGAAGCGGAGCTGACCGGCGTCGGGGTTCTTGCTGTCGCCCACGACGAAGCCGTCGGTGGTGCCGGGGATCTCGCCGTACTCGACGCACTGCTGGTTCTCGCTGCCGAGGTTGCCACCGCAGCGGTTCCGCAGCGTCACGCCGTCGAGGGGCATGCTGTACAGGTCGAGCGACATGGTGAGTCCTCCGATCCTTGCTGATTGCGGAGAGTCGGTCTCCGCGCCGTGACGCGCCCAAGCCCTGGGGCATAGGGATTCCTGCGCGGGCTCGGGTTTCCGTGCGGGCGGTGCCGCGGTCTGAGCCTGGCATCCGCGACGGCACGGATGGCAGACCGTCGCGGGTGGGTGCCAGGGTGCGCGAAAGGTGTGCTCGGCTCAGATTCGGCTCAGAGGGTGGTTCGGTAGCTTTCGTCCAATATGGGTTTGGGCTGGCATGTGAATGTGAGCCGTGGTCGTAACCGGTAGGTCCGGCCGGCGTTGGGCTGATCATGGGTGAGCGTGCGGCGTATCCGAGTGACCTGACCGATGAGCAGTGGGCGGTGGTGGGTCCGTTCCTGCAGGCGTGGAAGGACCGGCATCCGTCGGTGTCGGGGCATCAGGGTCGCTACGAGCTGCGGGAGATCGTGAATTCGATCTTCTACCAGAACCGGACGGGTTGTCAGTGGGCGTACCTGCCGCACGATCTGCCGCCGAAGTCCGCGACGTATTACTACTTCGCCCAGTGGCGTGACGACGGCACTGACCAGGTGATTCATGATCTGCTGCGGTGTCAGGCGCGGGAGAAGGCCGGCCGTCGGGAGGATCCGACCGCGGTGGTGCTGGACACTCAGTCGATTCGGGCGGCCAACCACGTCCCGGCGGCGACGACCGGCAAGGACGCGGCGAAGAAGGTGCCGGGCCGTAAGCGGGGCCTGGCGGTGGACGCGCTGGGGTTGATCATCGCGGTGGTGGTCACCGCGGCGTCGGTCACCGACAATGCGATCGGTGTGAGGCTGCTGGACAACGTCCTCGCGCACACGCCGACGGTGACCAAGGCGTGGGTCGATGCCGGGTTCAAAGACGACGTGCAGATCCACGGCGCGGTCCGAGGTATCGATGTCGAGCAGGTCCTGCGGTCCGACACGACGGCCGGGTTCGTGCCGGTGAAGCGCCGGTGGGTGGTGGAGCAGACCAACGGCACGTTGATGCTGCACCGCCGTCTGGTCCGCGAGTACGAGAGCCGACCCGCCTCCGCGGTGTCACGCACCTGGTGGGCCTCGACGGCGAACCTCATCCGCCGGTTGACCGGCACCGCCACCACGTCCTGGCGCGACCAACGGTGACGCAGCCGACGCTGCTGGCCCTGCTCACCGAACGCGAGAACGCCGCCGGCCTGGCCGTCGAGCGGCTCCGCGCCCAGATCGCTTCCCTCGACGAGCAGCTCACCGCGGCCGAGACCGAGGTCGCCGAACTCGCCATCACCCGCAAGACGCTCCTGAGCCTGGGCGGCCCACTCGATCCGGCGGCACCTGCTGACCCGACCGTCGCCAGCCCCGCCTACCAACAGATCCTCGCCGTGTTCCACGGCGCCAACGCACCGATGCGCGCCAAGGACATCTGCCAGGCCCTCGCCGCCGGCACCACCGCGAAGGACACCGAGAATCTCCGCGCGAAGCTCAAACGCCTCGTCGCCCGCCAGATCCTCACCGAACCCGAGGCCGGACTGTTCACCCTGGCCCCGCCGACGGCGTCCGCGTAACCCCCACCACCAGGGCCGCTAACGAACCGTCAAACCCGCATCGGACAAAGCCTCCCGAACCACCCTCTGAACGATAGCCGTCTCGTCGGGTCGGGCCTGGTGGGCGTGCCAGGCGGCTTCGTACTCGTCTGGGGATCGCCAGCCGAGGTCTTTCTGGATGCGGCGGGTGTTGTACCACCCATCTATGTAGGCGAAGATCGCGTTCTCGGCCTCGTCGCGGGTCCGCCAGGAGTTGCGGTAGACCAGTTCGATCTTCAGCGTCGACCAGAAGTTCTCCATCAGAGCGTTGTCGAACGAGTCGCCGACCGACCCCATCGAGGGCAGGATCCCGTTGTCAGCCAGGCGTTGCGCGAAGCGGAACGACGTGTAGTTCGAGCCCCTGTCCGAGTGGTGGATCAGTTGCCCGTCGCGGACGTCGCGGGACCAGATGCCGTATTCGAGAGCGCCGAGGATCAGGTCGGTGTCGCATCGGTCTGAGCACCGCCAGCCCACGATGCGGTTGGAGAACACATCCCGCACCGCGGCCAGCCAGAACACGCCCTCACCGCAGGGGATGCGGGTCGCGTCGGCAACCCACAGCCGGTTTGGTGCCGCAGCGGTGAACTGCCGGTTGACCAGGTCCGGAGCCGGTGTTGCCTTCGGGTTCGCCCGGGTGGACGGAATGCGCCACTTCTTGCGCAGGAACGCGCCCTGCAGGCCGGCGGTCCGCATCAACCGCTCGACCCGCTTGCGGCCCACCTGCCGACCCTGCCGGCGCAGCATGGCGTGCACCCTCGGACTTCCGTAGGTGCCGCCGGACACGTCGTGGATCTCGGCGATCTCCACCGCCAGCTCGGCGTCCTCGCGTCGCCTGGGGGACGGGTTGGCGGCTTGGGTGAGCCAGCCGTAGTAGGTGGAGACGGCCACGCCGATGACCCGGAGGACGGGCTCGACCCCGAAGCGATCGCGCAGCTCGTTGATGAGCGTCACGACCGTCGCCGGGTCGGGTCGAGTTCCGAGGCGAAAAAAGCCGAGGCGGCCTTCAGGATCTCATTGGCACGCTTCAGTTCGGCGTTCTCCCGCCGCAGCCGGCGCAGCTCCTCAAGCTCGGAGGTCGTGGGCCGATCGTCGCGCTGGCCGCGGTCGGCTTCGTCCTGGCGGATCCAGTTGCGCAACGCCTCGTGATGCACCCCGAGCTGCCGGGCAAGCTGACGGATCACGGGCTTCGGGTCCGACTCCCGATACAACCGCACCGCACGTTCACGCAGCTCATCGGGGTACTTCTTCGGTGCTGCCACGGATGACTCCCTTCAGCTCCATCAGAGCATGATCGAAAGCCTCCGAGCTACCGGGGGAACCTCACCCCGCCCACCTCCACGAACCTGTCCAGCAGCGCGAACGCGCGTTCCTGGTCCACCATCGTGCCGTAGTTCATCGTCCCCAGCACCAGCCGGGCCGCTGCCCTGTCCCCTGCCATGACGTCGACCCTGACACCTGGAGCGCACTCCAGATCAAGCCCTCCGTCCGGGGTGGTCGGGCGCGGGTGCGTCCACCATGTCTGGCCGGTCGGGGCGTCGGGTGCCACGCCGACAGCCCCACGGTCGCCAGACCCTAAGGATGCGAAATGCGTAACTTGCCCGATTTGCTCTCGTTCACTCGGTGACGGCTGCCGCCACATCACGCAGGCCCGTCATCCATCTGAACGGGGGAAAGTGGTGAGGACCGTCCTGCGAAGAACCACGAGCGCCGCCACGGCGCTGCTGGTCACCAGCCTGGCAACCCTGACCCTGGGTATGCCGGCCCTGGCGGCACCGGGCGACGCGAGCGCCCGCGGGGTCGTCGTCGACCTCTCGGCCGAGGTGGCCGGGATAGCCGTGATCAGCGCCGACGCGACCGTCGGCACCGCCACCGCGCCCGCCGGAGGGGGCACCGACACCGAGACGCTGCTGGCGATCTCGATACCGGGGGCGGTTGGCGTGACCGCCAGCGGCACCGTCGAGGAGGTCACCGCCACCCGGGCAGCCGACGGGTCGTCGGCGTCCTCCAGCGTCAACGGGCTCAACCTGGCCGTGCTCGGCATCGACGTGCTGAACGCCACGGAGGTCACCGCCACCGCGGTCTGTCCGCAGGTCGGCGCGACCAGCGCGGACACCACACTCGTCGGGCTGGAACTGTTCGGCTCGGCGGTGACGCTGACGGCGAACACCCCCGCCGTCGTGGGTAGCGCGGCGGTGGTGGTGCCGGGGCTGCTGGACGCGAGCCTGAACGCCTCGTTGACCCGCGTCGAGACGACCACCGCCACCGGTGCCACCGCAATCACCGTGCGGGCCGTGCTGACCCTGTCAGGCAGCATCCTCGGTGTCCCGACCACCATCCCCGTCGGAACCGTCATGGTCGCCGAGGCACTCTGCGAGCGTCCGCCGGCGGCACCGACCACCGCGACGATCGCCCCGGACGAGGGCCCGCAGTCGGGCGGCCAGACCGTGACGATCACCGGCACCGGCTTCATCCCGGGCGGCACCACGGTCACCTTCGACGGCGTACCCGCGACCGACGTCACGGTCGCACCGGGCGGCACCTCCCTGACGGCGGTCACCCCGCCCGGCGCGGTCGGACCCGCCGAGGTCGTGGTCGGCACGGTGAACGGCACGGCCGCCCCGCTGGGCTACACGTACCTGGCCGACGGCAGCGCGGCCACCATCACCGGCCTCACACCGACCTCCGGGCCGACCATCGGCGGCACCACCGTGACCATCACCGGCACCGGCTTCACCGGAGCGGCCGGCGTGGACTTCAACGGCCTGCCCGGAACCGGGTTCACCGTCAACCCGGCCGGCACCACGATCACCGTGGTGACCCCGCCGAACCCGGCGGGCCCGGCCCTGGTCGAGCTGGTCTTCCCGGCCGGTCGGGTGACCGCGCCGACGTTCACCTACCTCGGGCCGACGATCACCTCGATCGTCCCGGGCACCGGACCGACCGCCGGCGGCACCACGGTGACCATCACCGGCACCGGCTTCACCGGGGCGACCGGAGTGACCTTCGGCGACACCCCGGGCACCAACGTCACGGTCAACCCGGGCGGAACCTCACTGACCGTGGTCACCCCGCCCGGTCAGGTCGGCCCGGTGGACGTCACCGTGCTCCTGCCGGGCGCGGACGCGACCGCCCCGGACGGTTTCACCTACGTGGCAGCGCCACCGACCGTCGCGTCGATCACCCCGAACGCGGGTCCCCAGTCGGGCGGACAGACCGTGACGATCACCGGCACCGGTTTCGTCCCCGGTGACACGACCGTCACCTTCGACGGGGCACCGGCCACCAACGTCACGGTCGCCCAGGGGGGCACCTCCCTGACGGCGGTCACCCCGCCCGGCGCGGTCGGACCAGCCGTCGTGGTGGTGAGCACCGGCGGCGGTACGGCGGCACCGTTGGACTACACCTACCTCGCCGACGGCAGCGCCGCGACCGTGACCGGGCTGACCCCGACGAGCGGGCCGACCTCCGGCGGCACCACGGTCACCGTCACCGGGACCGGGTTCACCGGCGCCACCGGCGTGAACTTCGACGGGGTGCCCGGCACCGGATTCACCGTCAACCCGGCCGGCACCACGATCACCGTGGTGACCCCGCCGAACGCGGCCGGGCCGGCAGACGTCCGACTGGTGTTCCCCGCCGGCACCGCCACCGCGCCCGTCTTCACGTACGTCGCACCGACGATCACCTCCATCGTGCCGGACACCGGACCGACCACCGGTGGCACCACGGTGACCATCACCGGCACCGGTCTCACTGGTGCCACCGGCGTGAACTTCGGCAACACACCCGGCACCAACCTGGTCGTGAACCCGGACGGCACCTCGCTGACCGTGGTCACCCCGCCCGGCTCGCCCGGGACGGTGGACGTCACCGTCCTGCTGCCCGGTGACGACGTCACCGCACCGGACGGATTCACCTACGAACCCGCCCCGCCGCGCATCGACACCGTCGACCCCGGACAGGGGCCGACCGGTGGCGGCACGACCGTGACGGTCGGTGGCTCCGGGTTCGTACCGGGCGGCACCACGGTAACCATCTGCGGCACGACCATCCCGGCCGACCAGGTCACCGTGGCGCTGGACGGCCGCTCGCTGACCTTCCGCACACCGCGGTGCGCGGCCGGGAACACCACGATCACGGTGAGCACCGGCGGCGGCACCTCCAACGGAATCACCTTCCGCTACGTCGGGGGGATCCTGCCGGTGACCGGTGACGCCCTCACCGCGCCGCTGACCGTCGGGGTGGTGCTCGCGCTCCTCGGCACCGTCCTCGTCGTGCTGACCCGCCGCCGGCACCGCGCCGGCCGCACCGGCTGACCGGATGCTCCCGGCCAGGGTCCTACCCGACCCTGGCCGGGAGCCACGCTCCCAACCGTCCTCAGGGGCCGATCGCGCCCACGTACCCCTGAGCGGGCGCTCGACTGGGAGCTCAGTCAGCGTCAGGCAGGTCGTACCGCCGGTACGCCGCCGGACACGGACCCAGGGCGTCATCGTCGAGGTGGGCCCGGGCGGTGGCGCGGCCCAGGTTCCACTCCTGCCACGCGTCGCGCCGGTTGGACCCCGACGAGGGCGCCGAACCGCCGGTCAGTTCGTTGGTGATTGCGGCCAGCGCGCAGGAGCGGTACGGCTCCGGCAGCTTCCGCAGCGCCGGAACGGCGTCGGCGGACAGGGTGCTGAGGTAGTACACATCGATCCCGTGCTTCTCGAACCGGTTCACGTTCTGCCGGGCGATGAACGCGTCGGGATTGAGCACGGCTAGGCCGATCAGCGCGCCGACGGCCGCGGCGAGGGCGGCCCGGGGCACCCATCGTCCCCGCAGCTTGATCCCGGCCACCAGGATGAGCAGGAACAGCACTCCCAGCCACAGTTCGCCGACGGTCACCAGCAACCGTTGCCGGGTGAACCCGTACGCCTGCTCGTAGGCCGCCATCCGGGAGAGGGCCGAGGCGACGATGACCAGGGTCAGGGCCGACAGCAGTCCCAGCAGCGTGCGCAGCAGCACCCGGTCGGACACTGTGGCCCGGGGCGCGATCTGGGCCGCTACGCCCACCACGATCACGGTGAGCCCGGTGACCACCAGTAGCTGCCAGAAGCCGGCCCGGGCGTATTCCGCGTACGTCAGCCCGGCGGTCTTCGCCACGTGCTCACCGCCGCCGAACAGGACCGTCGCTTGGACCGCGACGAAGCCCGCGAACAGCGCGACCAGTCCGCCGACCGGAAGGGCCCACTCGATCCGGCGGACCAGCCCCAGCCGCGACTCCGGTTCAGGCACGGTCGTGCCGGTCAGCAGACCGTAGGCCGCGACCGCCGTCACCACGACGGCGGCCGCCGCCGACCCCAGCCACTGCACCACGGTGCTGCCGTCGACCGATGGGATCAGCACGGACAACACCTCGGCGAACGCCGCGTCCGCCTCGGCCAGCAGGAACCCGAACACGGCCAGCAACGCCACCGCTACCAGCCCGGCGATGGTGGTCCGCCGGGCCGCGCCCCGATCCTGTACGCGGATCCTGATCGCGTCCCTGAGCAGCCATCGCAGCGCGGCCGGCACCGAACCGACCACCCGCAGCGGGGCGGCAACCAGGCTGCCAGCCGACCAGCGATCGGCCAGGGCCACGCAGCCGACCACCCCGGCGGCAAGCATGCACAGGACGAACAGCCACTCCGCCGCGCGCACCGCGCCCACGGCGGTCAGCGCCACCACGGCCACGGCCTCGCCGGCCCGGACCGCCGTACGACCGGACCACGCAAAACCGCTGCCGGCCGAGACCACTACCGCGGCGGCGACGGCGAGAGCGGTCAACAGCCACCCGATGCCCGGCCGGTCCCACGACAGCGCGACGGCCGCCACGATCGCGGCGCCCGCGGTGGCGGTGATCGCCGCTCCGGGCCGTGGCGCGGGCGTGGATCCGGGCGGCCCGGACTCGGGCGACGACGAGGCTGGCGACGACGGCTCGGGTGGCTCGCTCGGTGGTGGCGTGGCGGTCGTGACGGGCAACGACATCACATTCCCTTCGGACGCGGTGACGCGGCTTGCGAATCTGTGTCTAGTGGGCGGCGGGTTGTCCGGCTTCGGGAATGCGGTATGGACAAACAACAGTGGACAACCGATTCGGCCGTTCCTGTGGTTCGAGGTTGTCCGGTTTCCGGATGTGGGAACTGAACAACCGTCGACCAGGACTTCCGACGACGGCCGCTGATAGCATTCGCACCTGTCGTTGGAGGTGGGAAATGCCGCGTCCGGAGCGTCCGGTGGATCCGGGCGAGGGGCCGGCGCAGCGGTTCGCCGTCGCCTTACGGGAGCTGCGGCAGTCAGCGGGCAATCCGACGTACCGCGCGTTGGCCAAGCGGGCGCACTTCTCGGCGACCACCCTGGCGCAGGCCGCTGCGGGCGACCGGCTGCCGACCCTGGCGGTGGCGGTGGCGTACGCCCGCGCCTGCGATGGCGACCCCGAAGAGTGGACGGCCCGCTGGCGGAGTGCGGTCGCGGAACTGGATGCTGCGGCGCCACCGGCGACCGGTGCCCCCGATCAGGTCGGGGACCGGCCGCCGTACCTGGGCCTGGCCGCCTACGGACCCGACGACGCGGACCTGTTCTGCGGTCGGGACCGCCTCGTCGCCGACCTCACGGACCGGCTGGCCCGACACCGGTTCGTCGCGGTGGTCGGGCCGTCGGGCTCGGGTAAGTCGTCCCTGCTGCGGGCCGGGCTACTGCCGGCCTGGTGCGCGAACGAGGAGCTGCGGGCCGTGGTGATCACCCCCGGTGCCCACCCGGTGCGGGAGCTGGCGGACAACCCGGTGGCCCCGGGCGCCGACAGTCTGCTGATCGTCGACCAGTTCGAGGAGGTGTTCTCCCTCTGCGTGGACGAGTCCGAGCGGGAGACCTTCATCCGCGCGTTGCTCGCGGTGGCGGGCGAGGTGGGCGGCCGCACCTGGGTGGTGATCGGGTTGCGGGCCGATTTCTACGCGCACTGCGCCCGCGTGCCCGAGCTGGTGGCGGCGCTGCAGGACGCGCAGCTGCTGGTCGGCCCGATGACGCCCGAGGAGCTGTCGGTCGCCGTCACCGAACCGGCGGCCCGGGCCGGGCTGATGGTGGAGAAGACCCTCGTCGCCACGATCATCGCCGAGGCGGCGTCCCGGCCGGCGGTGTTGCCGTTCGTCTCCCACGCCCTGTGGGAGACCTGGCGGCGGCGGCGCGGCGCCGGGCTGTTCCTGGCCGGCTACGAGGCGGCCGGCGGCCTGGACGGCGCGCTCGCGCAGTCGGCCGATCGGGTGTTCGGGGAGCTGGACGAGGAGCACCGCCGGGCGGTCCGGCGGATCCTGCTACGGCTGACCGCGCTGGGCGACGGCACCGAAGACACCCGCCGGCGAGTCCCCCGCGCGGAGCTCGGCGACGACGCCGTCACCGCGCACGTCCTGGAACGCCTCGCGGCGGCCCGGTTGGTGACGATCGGCGAGGAGACCGTGGAGATCGCCCACGAGGCGCTCATCCGGGGCTGGCCGACGCTTCGGGACTGGCTCGCCGCCGACCGCGAGTCGCTACGCGCCCACCGCCGCCTCACCGGTGCCGCCACCGACTGGGCGACGCACGGCGAGGACGACGCGTTCCTGTACCGGGGCAGTCTGCTCGCGGGCTGGGCCGACCGGGACACCGAATCCCTCAACGGGACCGAACGCGATTTCCTCGCCGCCAGCCTGGTCCGGCAGAACCGCGACCACGCCCGCCGCCGGCGGCGGCTGCGGGTCACCATCGGCAGCCTGGTCACGGGCCTGGTCACGGTCAGCCTGCTGGCCGTCCTCGCCGGGGTGCAGACCGTCACGGCGAATGCCCAACGCGACCTCGCCGTCGCCAGCAGTCTGGCCGCCCAGTCGCGCGCGGTGCTGGCGACCCAGCCTGACCTGGCGAACCTGTTGGCGCTGGCCGGGCTCGGCCACTCCGTGACGGCGCAGACCGTGGCCAGCGCGCAGGCGGCACTCTCGGCCCCGGTGCACGTCGCGCGGCCACTGATCGGGCACTCCGGCGCGGTGACCGCCGTCGGGTACAGCCCCGACGGCGGCACCATCGCCACCGGCGGCGACGACGGCACCGTACGGCTGTGGACCGCCGGCCCGACCGCCGCGCTCACCCAGGGCAGTGCCGTGACGGCGATCGCCTTCACCCGGGACGGACGCCTGCTGGCGACCGGGGGAGTCGACGGCACCGTGCGACTATGGGACGCGACCACCTACCAGCCCCTCGGCACGTTGACGGGTCGCGCCGCAGTCAACGCGGTGGCCTTCCATCCGGACGGTACGGCCATCGCGACCGGGCACGCCGACGGTGCCGTCCGGCTCTGGGACACCCGCACCAGCCTCTCCCGGCCCGTGCCGGTCGGCCACGACGGCCCGGTGAACGCGGTGACCTTCGACCGCACCGGGCTGATCCTGGCCACCGGTGGGGACGACAACACCGCCCGGCTGTGGAACACGGCGACCGGTCGGACGACGATCCTCTCCGGCCACACGGGCGAGGTCTTCGCGGTCGCGCTGAGCCCGGACGGCACGACCCTCGTCACGGGTTCCGCAGACGGCACCGCGCGGATCTGGGACGCCACGACCCACGAGTCCCGGGCCAGTCTCGTCGGGCACACCCGCGTCGTGCGGGCCGTGGCGTTCGGGGCCGACGGCCGCACCGTGGTGACCGGAAGCTGGGACGGCACCGCGCGGATCTGGGACACCACCACGCACCAGCCCCTGGCCACCCTCGCCGGCCACACCGACGAGGTGCTGGCCGTGGGGACGAGTCCCGACGGTACGACCGTCGTGACCGGCAGCCGGGACGGCACCGCCCGCAGGTGGGACACGAGGACGAGCCGGTCCGTCGCCACGCTCGGGGGCCACACCGGCTACGTCGACGCGGTGGCGTTCAGCCCGGACGGCCGGACCGTCGCCACGGGAAGCAGGGACGGCACCGTCCGCCTGTGGGACACCGCCCGGCACGGTCAGCTCGCCGTCCTCGACGCCAGGGCCGGCTTCGTCTTCACCGTGGCGTTCAGCCCGGACGGAACGACCCTTGCCACCGGTCACAAGGACGGCCGGATCCGACTCTGGGACACCAGCACCCGCCACCAGAGGGCCACCCTCACCGGGCACACCGACGGCGTCGCCTCCGTCGCCTTCAGCCCTGACGGCCAACTCCTGGCCAGCGCGTCCACCGACGGAACGGCCCGGTTGTGGGACCTGGCCACCCGACGTACGTCCGCCGTGCTGACCGGCCACACCGGCTGGGTGGACGCCGTGGACTTCAGCCCCGATGGCAGCACCGCCTCGACCGCCTCGACCGACGGCACGGTCCGGCTCTGGGACTCTGACGCCGGCAGCACGATCGTTACCCTCACGCCCAGGACCGGCCATCTGAACGCGGTGGCGTTCAGCCCGGACGGCCGTACCCTCGCCATCGCCCCCGCCGACGGCACCACCCAGCTGTGGGACATTGCCGCCCGTCGAGTGGCGTCCGTCCTGACCGGACACACCGCAGACGTGAACGCGGTCGCGTTCAGCCCGGACGGGCAGACCATCGCCACCAGCAGTCGGGACGGCACCACCCGTCTGTGGGACCGCGACCGTGGCCGGACGATCGTCGGTCTCACCGGTCACGTCGGCTGGGTCACGGCGGTGGCCTTCAGCCCGGACGGCAGGACGCTGGCCACCACCTCCTGGGACCACACCGCCCGCCTCACCCCCACCCCGGACACCTGGCCCGCCGAGCTCTGCCGCCGAGCGGGACGGAACCTGACCGACGGCGAATGGGCCTACCACGTCGGGTCGGAGCCCTACCGGCGTCTCTGTCCCGAGCTACCCTCCGGCCAGGGAGCCGACCCCACCGCGCCCGCACTGACCTACCCCGACCTCTGGCCTTCCGCCGTGGCTGACTGATTCGGCGTCCGCGCCGTTGGTGGGCGGCGCTGGTGGGCTCGTGAGTTGGGGATGAGTCACGAGACGCTGCGGAACTGGGTCCGTAAGCAGGAGCGGCAGTCCGGGACGGGTCCGGTCCGAGCTGCCGGAAACGGTGCCGGCGGCAATTGCCGTGGTCATAGCCGTTCGCCAGATCGCCGCTGCGCGGGCCACCATCGCCGCAGTGGATGTTTCGTCGGCGGCCCTCGAAAAGCTGACTGCGGCCGAACTGGAGTTCTTCGCTGCGATCCAGCGCGAGCTGGGTCTGGCACCCCTGCCCGAGAACGCCAATGTTGGTGGCTGATCCACGGTGGCAGGGGACAACTGCCCACCGTCAGAACCCGGGGTCGGCGGCGAGGCCCCTCGGGGCCGGCAACTGGCGTCCGTTGCGCTCCGCGACCGTCCACAAGTACATTCCGACGTCGTCGCACTCCTTGATGATGTAGTTCTCGAGCAGGGTGCCGTCGGGGTCCAGGGCGTCGTACCGCTCCCACTGCTCGGTGCAGAAGAGGAAGGCCGGCAACAGGTACGGCGAGTCCGGCTCCTGGCCGCTGTCCGCGACGGCAGTCAGCGCCTCGAAGTAACCATCGATGACGAGCTCGCACAGTTGCTCGCGGCCCGGGCCGGGGCCCAGGGCACGTAGCCACCGGCGGTACCCCTCGGTCGCTGGTGCCGGGAGCGCCCTGTGGTCGAGGCGCACCAACTGTGCCACCAGGGATGCCGGGTCGTAGCTGTCGAACAGGTCGAACCGCCCCTTGAGGATCGCCACGACGGCGAGCCCCACGCGCCTCCTGCCGACCGGCGCGGGCTGGCACAGATGGGTGTTGGTCAGCGCGAGATCGAGCACCGCGCGGGTCTCCAGCTCCACGTCCCCGGGACGGCGCGGCATC
This sequence comes from Micromonospora sp. WMMD712, assembly GCF_029581295.1. Classification (NCBI taxonomy): domain Bacteria; kingdom Bacillati; phylum Actinomycetota; class Actinomycetes; order Micromonosporales; family Micromonosporaceae; genus Micromonospora; species Micromonospora sp. WMMD712. The sequence goes on along the minus strand of NZ_CP120743.1, from coordinate 4,143,247 downwards.
GGCCAGCTGTTCAGCGCGCCCTCGAAGTCACCGAGGAGGACCGGGTGGTCGGTGACGCGCAGGAGGTCGGCCATCGCCCCGCGCAACTCGGGATCGGCGGACTTGAGGGCTGCCGCAAGCACCCGCCTGCCGTCCGGTGGTGCGGTGACCAGTCGTACCCGTGGTTCGTGCGGGCAGTCCGGCGCGGGCGCGAGCAGGAACCGCAACGCCGGCCCCGGCGTGGCGGTCAGGGCGTCCCATACGTGGTTGGTCACCTCTTGGTCGCTGCCCCAGGCCAGGGCCAGGGCCTCCTCGGCCATCGCCGCGACCCGCTCGTCTCGCGCCCCCGCCATCAGCCGGGCCACCGCAGCGACGTTGCGGACATACGGGTGCCTCAGTCGTCTACACAGGATTCGGGCGGCGAGCCTCGCCGACGAGCCGGTGTCGCTGACGGCGATCTGCTCCAGCATCCCTCCATCATCGGGCTCACCCGGAACCCCTGGGGTCCTACGGAAAGTCAGGGGTCGGTGGCGTTTGGTGCCGGGCATTCGCTGCCGGAATCAACCATTCGAGGCCCGCGCAGTCCGGCCGGCGCGCCGAGCAGCGGATCGATGAGACGGGATTCGCCCGCCCGAGTCGTCAGCGGACTGGTAGGCGCTGTAGGGATTCGGAGGAGTCACGCTGTCGTCGGCGGTCCACTGGGCTCCGTCGCCACCGGGCCATCGGGCCAACCCGCCACCAGGCCGGAAACCGGTGGCGGGTCGTCGTCCGGAGCTGTCACGTCGGCGGTGGCGGAACCGACGGGGTGGCGGCCCTCAGGTCAGATCCTCAACTCCTTACGGCACCAGCGTCGCACCAGGGCACGTTTGCCCGCGGACAGCTCCCGGGTGATCGGCATCTCCAGGGCGGTGCCCCGACGGCTCTCGTCGATCACGTCCAGCATCAGTCCCGCGAAGTGGGTCACCCGGTTCGGATCGTGGGGGGTGTTCGCCGGCCCCCACGGAATGATCGTCCCCATGATCGGGTAGAGCAGCGCGTAGTAGCTGAACACCTCCCGGTACACCAGGTCGAAGGTGAGCTGGTCGTCCGGTACGTCGCTGTAGTCGTCGTACGGCAGGGCCCGGACCGTGGAGAAGTACTCCACCGCCCAGGCCGGGTTGTCCGGGTCGGCGTGGGTGTCCGGCGGCAGGTACCGCAGCTTGTAGCAGGCCGGCGCGTCGACCTCGATCGGCACGTCCACCCGGCCGCCGGCCGGCACCCGCACGGTGAACTCGCCGACCTTCTCCTCTCCGAGTGAGGTCGCGGTCAGCACCAGCGGGTTCACCGAGTTCACCCGGCCGGGTGTCTGCACGTCCCGCCAGACCTGCACGGTCAGGGTCTCCGGCTCGGTGATCGGCTCGCCCTTGCGGAACAGCCGCAGCGCGGCTGTCCCCTTCGCCCGCTGGCCGGGGCCGTCCGGCGCCATGTCCAGGTACACCGCCTGGTCGTCGGTGGCGACCTGGACCGTCCCGATCTCCCGCAGCAGCAGCACGGGACGGTGGTCGACCCAGGCCCTCAGTTGCAGCACGCCGTCGTGGATGTGCTGCCCGATCTCGCTGCGCGGACTGAAGTCGAACTCGACCACTCCGCCGTACGTCTCGTAGGGGCCCTGCTCGTAGTCCACCACGCCGATCATCGTGCGCCGCTGCTGGCCCCCGGCCTCGTAGAGCAGCTCCAGGAACACGCCCCCGTCGAAATCGATCTTGCTGAAGTCGCCGCCGCCGACCTCAGGGAACGTGGTGCCCAGGTCGAGCACCACCCGGTTCTCGTCGACGTACGCCATGGCCGGGCCGACCAGCTCCGCGTCCGCGCTCGACGCGCTCAGCGCGTTCAGGGTGGTGCCGGGGATCTCGACGCGTTCCACGTCCTCGTGGGTCTTGACCCGCATCCGGGTCACCGCCCGGGGGGCGCCCCCGTCGGCCGGGAAGTAGGGCGGGCCGGGCTGGTGCAGGGCCCGGCCGACCGGTGCGGAGATCATGTCGGTGCCGTTCCACACGCCGACGGTGCCGACCACCCGACCGATCTTCGGGTTCATCGCCCGCTCGCCCCGTTGGAACTTGTCGTACATGGTCATCTGGTCGAAGCTGGTCCGCATCCCGTAGAAGCACCAGCGCAGCAGCAGACCACCGCCGTCGGCAGCGCCCTCGCGCAGAGCGCGCAGGCCGTCCGAGTCCGGCGCTCGCTCCGGGTCGACGAAGGCCAGGGTGGAGTTCGGGATGACGGCCTGGAAGGAGCCGGCACCGCCGGGGCGGAAGAAGTTCAGCCACCTGGTGAACGAGGTGGTCGGCACCCCCCGCACCAGCTCGGTCAGCTCGCCGTCGCGGTCCGGGCCGATGATCCGGAAGCCGGCCGCCACGAACTGGGTGCCGTAGCTGTCGGCCGGGTTCACGTCGACGATCCGGGCGTTGAACGCGACATACGCGTTGAGCAGCGGATCCCGGGCGGCTCTGGTCACCGGCTGGTCGTCCACCCACACGCTTGTCGCCTGCGCGTTGCCGAACGTGGCGAGGTGGTCACCCCAGTAGTTCCAGTAGCCCGGCATGCCGGACTGCCAGTTGGGGTTGGGCGTGGCCGCCGTGTCCGGGTCCGCGTACACCACCAGGCTGGTCATCCATTCCCGGTACGCGGCGTCGTCCATCGCCGGCAGGCTCGCGCCCTCCACCACCGGCGGATTCAACACCTGGACCCGGTCGTAGTCCAGCAGATGGACGATGTTCTCGTTGTTGGCGGTGGACGGGTTGACCATCGCGTCGGTGCCGAAGAACCCGATTCTGGGCCGGGCCAGATAGCTCATGCGGACAACTCCACGGACGACGGGGTGAAGAGCGGGACCAGCGTTTCCAGCCGGGCGGCGACGGTGGCCAGCGCGTCCTGCGCCTCAGCGCCGATCCCGGAGCCGGTGAGGCCGAGCACCCGGCACCGTCCGGCGACCGCGAGCAGCCGTCCGGCCAGCGCGTCGATCGTGGCCGGCGGGCCGGTCGGCTGGGGTTGCGGTAGCTCGAAGCTGGGTCCGGCGTACCGGCCCGGGTGGTCCGCGCCGGCCGGCAGCCGGGTCAGCAGCGCCGCGAGCGGCTTGATGCCCAGCGGCATCAGAGCGGTGATCACGCGCGCCAGGCCCCGCCGCTGGGCGGCGCTCTCGCCGTCCGGCGTGAACAGCCGGGTCAGCATGTCCACGAAGAGCAGGTACAGATCGTTGAAGGCGACGCCGACCGACCGCGCCGCCGGGTCGGTGATCAGGGTGCCGCCGGTGCTCGTCGCGTCGTAGGCCGGGTTCTCCACGGTCGGCCAGCCCGGGACGAAGTCCGGCTGCGTGCGGTTGAGCCCGTCCAACTGGTCGGCGATCTGGTGGAAGTACGCGAAGTGCGAGTTCGACTGCCAGTCCGGCACGCCCTCGCCCTCCAGCACGATGAGGTCGATGTACCGGGCGGCCTGCTCGGCGGTGGTTATCGCTTCCAGCGTCGGGGTCAGCGGAATGAGGGCGCTGGTGACCTGCCGGGTCGCGGACGCCCGGTCGATCCACTCCGGATGACCCAGGATCGCCTTCTTGATCTGGTCGTAGAGTTCGGCGATCGAGCCGTACGGCCGCGCCTGGCTGGGGGGCATCGCCAGGTTCAGCCGGGCGTGCGCCTGCCGCCCGCACTCGGCGCAGAAGGCGTCCCACCAGCCGTCCGGCTCCGGTTTCTCCCAGCACAGGAACCGGTTGAGGGTGTCGCGGTCGAACGGTGTCAACGTGGACGGCAGGTTTATGTCGGAGTATCGGCTGGCCGGCTGCGGGAAGTTGGGCCGCCACAGCAACGGCGGGGCACCCAGCGCGATCAGGATGTTGTTGGCCAGGGTGAGGTGGTACATCTCCTGCACCGCGATGCGGGTGAGCTGATGGCTCCACTGCTCGGTCAGGGCAGCCCGGACCGCGGTGATCCCGGGATCACCGCCGTGGGCCAGGGTCGCCGCCGCGTACAGGTACTGCACGCAGAGCATGTGTTCCAGCTCGCAAGCGTCGTGAAGCATCTTGATGGTCGTGGGCTTGTCCAGCAACGCGGGCTCGATGGCGGCCACGCACAACCTCCCTTGTGGGCGGAAAGTGCTTCGATGACTACCCGACGCTACAAACGGGGGGTTGGGTCGCCAACCCATTGGCCGGGATCTATCGAATCATGGGAAGGTCGAGCGCTACGCGGTACAATGCCGCACCGCCTTCGGTGGCAGTCGGGATCCGGTGGGACGGCGTCCCGCCCGGGACCACTGGAGGAAGCCCTGCGCACAGGCTGCCGGTGGCTCGATGAGGGCTTTCCGGGTAACAGGCTGAGCACCGTAGGGTCGCGGGCGATCGTCGGTCGAGTGGACACAGACCTGCAACGAAAGGGCGCAGAACCCCGGCGGTCGATAGCGAACCAGGACACCGGCCGCATCCGGCCAATGGCTTCGGTCAGGCCCGCTTGCGCCTCGCGATCTCGTCGGAGAGCTGCTGCACACGGGCAGGGTCCGCGTCCCGGGCGAGGGCGACGTAGTGGTCCATGACGGCCGGCCGGTAGCGCACGGGCAACGTCTGTCCTGGGGTGAGTCGCGTCAGCTCGGTGATCGTGAGGTCTTCGTCTGCGATACCGCGGAACGAGATGCCGTCGGCGGTCTCCACGTCGAACATCAGGACCACGCGAGGGTTGCTGTTCACCTCCCGCCAGCCGACGAGAACGCCGAGCGCGAGCGCCCCCGTGCGCAGTTCCGCGTTGCGCTTCCGGGCATCACTGCTCAGGAGCGGGTTCGGGGCGACGCCCGGGAAGGCGGGCCCGACGCCGAGCGATTCCCGACTCAGATCGGGCCTGAGCTGCGCCATCAGATCGTTGAGCTTCTTCTTCGAACCGAACACCCTGCCTCCTCCCGCACACCGGTGCCGGGTCTCGGCTTGGCGCTTCGTCCTCACCGCGATCATACGTCGCCGGCCGTTTCCTCCCGGCCCGGCCGTCCCGTCGGTTCTGGAGGCCGGCGGGTGGCGTACTCCCTCGGTTGGTCGATCGGCGAGGCCGAACGCGCCGCCATCACCGCGCTGCCCGCCGGGGCGAACGGGCGGTCTGCCGCCAGCCGACCACCGGCGCGACCGGCGGCTTTGCCGCCCGGTCGGCGTCCCACCAAGTGGGAACGGGGAACTCGCTCGCTGTCGAGCGCGATGGTCAGGCCGTGGTCCACCGCGAGACCACGGTCTACATCTGGTCGCGGCGCAGTTGCAGGGCGGGGTGGCGTGGTGGGGTGAATCCGAGGGTGCGGTAGAGGCGTTCGCCGCCCGGGGTGGTGTTGAGGTCGACCACGCTGACCGTGGTGTGGTCGGCGAACCAGTGGAGGAGGGAGGTCAGGCAGTCTCGGGCGTGGCCGCGTCCGCGGGCGTGGGGCAGGGTGCTGATGTTGAAGACGTGACCGCGCAGGCCGCCTGGATTGCCGGGACCTGGCGCGTGGCGGTCGCAGAGGCCGGCGGCGTTGCTGACGATGCCGTGTTCGGCGTCTTCGATCACGAATGCGGCGAACGTCTGCGGGTCGCTCAGCGAACGGGTGAACCAGTCCAGGGCGGCGGCCCGCCATGGCGCGGTGGCGTCGCCGACGGGTGCCCCCATCGCCTCCAGCATGGTGACGCGAAGGCGCACCAGCGCAGCCGCGTCGCCGGGGACGGCCCTACGTGGTCGTGCCATTCCTCGCCTTACTCCCTGCGGCTACTGGCCGATGTCGAGGACGATCTTGCCGCGCACCCGTCCCTCGTGCAGCGCCTGGATCGTGGTGCCGGCGTCCCTCCAGCTGTCGCGTCTGGCGACGGGAGGGGTCAGCGTATTGTCCGCGACCCGCGCGGCCAACCATGCCAGGTCCGCGGACAGCCCGGCATGGGCGCCCAGGAAGAAGGACGTGACGGAGCGGTCGTTGCGCCCGTCGTGGCCGGAGAACGCCAGGGCGGGGAAGCGTTCACCCGTGCTGGCGACGTTGCCGACCGACACCAGAGTCCCGCCTTCGGCGAGTTTGTCGTACGCCTGCACGAGGGTCTCGCCGCCCACCACGTCGATGACGCCGGCCACCGCCTGGTCGAGCTGCCCGGGGGACCGGATCACCTCATGGGCGCCCAGTTCCCGTAGTTCGTCGCCGTGGCCGTCGGGGTCGCTGGTCGAAGCCGTGACGTGCGCACCGCCGAGCCGGGCCAGTTGCACGGCGTACCGGCCCACCGCACCGGTGGCACCGGTTACGAGCACTCGGCGCCCGATGATCGGGCCGACTCTGTGCAGGGCGCGGAGCGCGGTCGCGCCGGCCACCGGCACCGTGCTCAGGGCTCCCAGGTCGGCGTTTGCCGGTGCCACGCCGATCCAGTCGGTTCGCACTGCGCGTAGCTCCGCCCAGCCGCCGGCGAAGCCCAGCGTCACCACCGGCGTGCCGACGGCCGGGCCGGAACCGTCCGCAGCCGCCTGCACCACCACCCCGGCGGCGTCGTAGCCGGGCACGGCTCCGTCCGGGGCGTTGTCCAGGTACAGGTCGCCCGGATTGATGGAGCTGGCGACGACACGGATCAGGGACTCGTTGGCGGCGGGCAGCGGGTCGGGTGCTGAGCCGAGCCGGAGGTTGCCGGGCGCGGTGCGATCAACGAGCAGTGCTTGCATGACGCCGCCTCTCAGGTTCGACTTGCTCTCGAAGCATAGTGCCACTGAGTAGCATTAGCCTGCAAGTGGCGTACGCCGCTCGGTAGTATCGCCTCATGGCCACCGCGTCGTCGCACTCTTCCCAGCCGCGGCCGTCGCTGCGGGAACGCAAGAAGCAGCGCACCCGTGAAGCGCTGACGGACACAGCCCTGGACCTGTTCACCCAGCGCGGCTTCGACGGCGTGACGCTCGATGAGCTGTGCGACCGCGTCGAGGTCTCCAAGCGCACGTTCTTTCGCACCTTCGCCAGCAAGGAGGAGGTGGCGATGGCGCCCTACGAGGACCTCTGGCGGGCGTTCCTCGACGACCTGGCACTGCGGCCGGCTTCTCCGGGCCAGCCGGTCCTGGCGGCGCTGCAGGACAGCGTGCTGGCCGCCATGCAGATCATGGACTCCGGTGACTGGGCACGCCGGCTCCTGCTCTGCACGCAGCTGGCCAGCAAGACCCCCGCGATCGAAGCTCACTGCCTGTACTTCTGCGACGTCACCGTCCGCGCCGCGCTCGGCGTCCTGCACCGCAGGTTCGGCCTCGCGTCTGACGACCTCCGCCCCCGGCTGGCGCTGGACGTCCTCGTCGCCGCGTTCCACCGCGGACTCGAAACCTGGACCACCCGGCCACACGCTGCTTCCGCCGACCGACTGGCCACCGACACCCGCGCCGCGTTCGCGGCGATTCCCGGCGTCCTCACCCTCGCCGCTGCCATACCGGCAGAACATGCCTGACCACCTTGTGGTCAAGGAACACCTGGATCGAGGGTGGCTCAGTTGCGGTACGCGCGGTGCAGGAAGTACACCCCGGCGCCCACACCGGCGAGCAGCAGTGCGGTGCTGCCGACGTGACCCCACCAGTGGTCCAGCAAACCGTCGGCCAGCGTGCCGGAGCGCAGCAGTTCCTCCGTCACGACGGCCACCGCGAGGACGGCTATCGCAGCGACGATCCACCCCCGGCGGCCCGTGTTCCTGTCGCCCGTCATGCCTGGAATCGCCTCCCTGTCTCGCGCCTCGGCGGCGTTGTGCCGCAGCGGTCCGCCCGTCGCATCGGTCCGCCTACGCACCGGCACCGACGATGTGCGGCGCAGTCGCCGGCCATGGCGGACGGGGTCACTGTGCGCGGTGGCGGTAATGATCAACCACCAAGGAGCCGGCGCAGACGAGGGCAACGACGCCGAAGAGGACGCTGATGACGGTACTGGCGGTGGTGCCGACGGACGACGCGATCGCGTTGGCGGTGATGCTCACGAAGAGCAGCAGCCACAGGATGGGCCGCAGCTGGCGGCGGCCGTTCGACGAGATGTGTTCAGCCATCATCACAAGCTAGAAGAGCCGCTGGTCGGAAACGATCCCGCCACCGCGACGACAGGCGGTACAGCCTGCTGTACTGCCTTGCCGGTGGCCGGTGCCCTAGGGTCACTGGGCGACGGGGCTCGCGGGAGGTAGGCCTGCGGCGGTACGCGGGCGAGCGGATACGCGCCGCCGTCGACGCCCTGGAACACCTGGCCGGTGGCCTCACCACTGCCGTGCTGGCGATCGGGGCGCTGCTGTGGCTGCTCGCAGCCAGCCGGACACCGCCCTGGACCGGCTCACCCCGCGTGAGCGTGACGTGCTGTCACTGATGGCCGAAGGGCTCGGCAACACCGCCATCTCGGAGCGGCTGTTCGTCACCGAGGGCGCGGTGCACAAGAACATCCGCAGCATCTTCGCCAGGCTGGGCCTCGCCCCGACGGACCAGGTGGACCGCCGGGTGAGCGCGGTGCTGCGCTACCTCGAGGACACCCAGCGGCAGGCGTGAGCGTCGGCACGATCATCGGCTGCGTCGTGACACGTGCCGTCGAGGGGCGGGCCCGTGATGGGCCCGCCCCTCGAGAGTGTTCGGCCGATCAGCGAAACCGGCTGTTCGTGGCCGGTTACTCCTTGATGCCGATGCCGGCGACCGGAGGGACGCGGAGCAATCGTGCAACCGGCAGGATCGTGGTGAACAGCGCCAGCAGTGTCGTGCCGCCGATGATGGACGCCCAGCCCAGCGGTGGCACGTAGGGCACCATCTGCCCGGTGAGCGTGTGCACGATCGCCACCAGGGTGACGGCTGCGATGGCTCCGCCGATGAGCAGCGAAACGCTGAGCAGGCCGGTCTGTTCCGCGTGGACCATGCGCTTGACCTGCTTGCTGGTGACACCGACCAGGCGTAGCAGGGCCAGCTCGCGGCTTCGGGCGAGTGCAGCCATGACCATGGTGTTCGCCGCGGCGAGAGCGGCGTAGCCGACCATGATGCCGATCAGGAGCTTGTTCAGCCAGGCGCTCAGCGCGAGGTCGTCGGCGAGCTGGCCGCTGATGTCAGCCGTGCTGGTCACCGCGCTGCCGGGGTACTGGCCGATGACCTCGCCCAGCGCGGCGGTGACGTCCTTGCCGGGCTCGGTGCGCACCAGGATTCGCTCGTAGCCGGCGACGGCGGTGTGCCCGGCGACGACGTCGGTGACGACGGTGACGTCGCCGAACGCGAAGCCCCGGTCATAGATCGCAACGACGCGCAGGTCGGCGGGTGTGCCGTCGCCGAGCCGCACCGTGACCTGCTCGCCCACCCGCCACCCGTTCGACTCGGCCTGCAGGGTCGACACCGCCATGGCCGGCCCGCGCAGGTCCGCCAGGCTACCGCTGCGGACCTTGAGGTCCATGGTGAGGTCGGCGCCCTCCGGGTCGATCGCCTGCGCATCCGCGCCCTCGGCGGCTCCGTCCGGGATGATCGAGGTGTTTCGTACGCCGGTGGCCGCGAGCACGCCGGGGATGCCGCGGATCTGCGTCAGCGCGGTGTCGGGCAGTCCGGTGACGGAAACCACGGTCTGCTGGGCCAGCATCCCACCACGGTTCTCGGCGACGATCTGCTGGTCCAGGTTGTCCTGGAGGAACCAGACCGAGCCACCGAAGCCGACGGACAGCACCAGTGCGGTCAGCACCGTGACCATGCCCTGGGCATTGGCGCGCAGATTCGCCGCGGCGAGGTAGCCGCTGTCGCCCCACACCCGCCGCAGCACCGGGGCGAGCAGACGGGCGGCCGCCCGGTTGATCCACGGCCCGAGCAGGGCGACCGCGAGGACGAACAGGCACAGCAGACCCATCGCGGGCCCGAGGGCAGCGGTCCCCTTCGCCGCGCTGGTGAGAGCGATCAGGAGGAAGCCGCCGGCCAGGGCGGCCAGACCGGAGATCAGACGAAGTACGCCGTTGCGTTCGGATTCCACGGCGATCTCACCGAGCGCCTCCGTCGGCCGGATCCGCACCGTCCGGCGGGCGGCGATCAACGCGGCACCTGCCGCCACCGTGACTGTTGCCACCGCCACGGCGACCGCTGCCAAGCCGCCACCGCGAACCGGGAAGGTCTCCGGTATGAACGCCCGGTCCACCAGTTCCTGATGCAGCCAGCGGCTGACGAGCCAACCGGCGGGCACACCGATGACGACCGACAACAGGCTGAGCAGTCCCACCTCGGCGAGGATCAGGCGAGCGACCTGGCCAGGGGTGGCGGCGACGGCGCGCAGCAGGGCGAGATCACGGCGGCGGTGCCGGACCGCGAGACCGATGGTGCCCGCCACCACGAACATGACCAGCAGCGCCACGTAGCCGCCGAACACGCTGCCCAGCTGGACCAGCATGGTGGAGGCCGCCTGGTCCGCGGACTGTTCCAGCAGCCCTCGCTCGTCGCCCGCGTAGGCCTTGACGCCGGCCTCGGCGGCCAGCCGGCGCACGTCGGCCACCACTGCCGCGGAGGCACCGGCTTCGGCCAGGACGGCCACCGCGTCGACCCGTCCCTGCCGTGGGTGGACGGCCACCGCGTGCGCGTCGGTGAAGAACACCGCGGGCGCTGCGTGTGGGGCGGGCCGGGGCCCCGCGTGGCGGACGAGGCCGCTGACCCGGTACGTCCGCGCGCTGCCGTTCACCAGGATCGACACCTCGTCGCCGGGCGACACCGAGGCGGCCAGACGTTCGTCCAGCGCGACCTCGGTGTCGCGGGTGGGCCGGGCACCCGCGGTCAGCTGGTACGGGGTGATGGCGGTGCTGCTCCACCCGTGGCCGGTGGCGGTGCCGTTCGGCAGGATCGCCGGCACCGTCCGGTCGGCGATGACGGCGGCCACCCCCGGCAGTTGCCGGATCCGGTCGACCATCGAGGCCGGGACGGTTCCGCCCTCGGGCAGCGCGACGGTGGTCGTCTCCTTTTCGCCCATCATCGTGGAGGTGAGCGTGATGTCGCGGTTGGCGACGACGACGTCGGCGGCCGCGTAACGCTGTGGGGCGGCGGTGAAGCGTAGGCCGGACTCCACGAGGACGCCCAGCGACATCAGGATCAGCACTCCGGCGGTCATCGCCAGGAGGGTGGCGACCGCGCTGCCCTTGCGGTGACGCAGCATCTGTCCGGCCAGTTTCAGCACGGGTCAGCCCCCTGCGTCAGGTGCGGGCGGCGCCCGAGCGTCGCGAGATGCTCGGCGATCCGCGCCGCGCCCGGCTGCGGCATGTCGTGCACGATGCGTCCGTCGGCCAGCACCATCACCCGGTCGGCGTAGGACGCCGCCACCGGGTCGTGCGTCACCATGATGACCGTCTGTCCCGCCTCGTCCACCACCGAGCGCAGCAGGGCCAGCACCTCGCCGGCGGTCTGGGTGTCCAGCGCGCCGGTCGGTTCGTCACAGAAGATGACCTTCGGCCGGGTGGCCAGTGCCCGGGCGATCGCGACGCGTTGCTGCTGCCCGCCGGACAGTTCCGAAGGGCGGTGGGACAGACGCTCGGTGAGCCCGACCCGGTCGACGATCTGCCGTATCCAAATGGGGTCCGCCCGCTTTCCGGACAACCGCAACGGCAGCGTGATGTTCTCCTGCACCGTCAACGCTCCGACGAGGTTGAACGCCTGAAAGACGAATCCGATCTCCGACCGCCGCAGCTTGGTCAGCTTTGTCTCCGAAAGCTGCGACAGTTCCGTCTCGCCGACCCACACCAGGCCGCTGGTCGGGCGGTCCAGCCCTGCTGCGGTCTGCAGTAACGTGCTCTTGCCCGAGCCGGAGGGGCCCATTACCGCGGTGAAGGTCCCCCGCTGAAAGGTTGCGTCGACACCGGCGAGCGCGGTTACCGCCTGCCGGTCCCCGCCGTAGACTTTCCGCAGCTGCTGGACCCGCACGGCCGACACTGGCGTCTCTTTGTCGACTGCCGAGATGAATCTGAGTCGTGCATTACTCGCCGACATCGCCGGACTCCCATTTTCTATTGACTTCTTCTATGCGAAGAAACCCTATTTTTGGGAGTCGCCGACAACAATCCAGGCAGCGGGCCGATCGAGGTAGCGCTGGCTGTACCCGTCAGGGCCCGGCAAGGTCGTCAGGAGATTCCGGGCGGGGTGAGCGCCGGAGCCGCGCAGGGGTGGGCCGACAACGTCGCGCCCACCCCCGGACAGCATGGTCAACCCAGCAGGAGCCGGTTCTCGGTGATGCCCTTCGGGTCGCCGAGGGTGGGCGGTGTCTGCCAGACCCGGCAGTTGGCGTCGTACGGGTCGTCGGCGACGCAGTACCGGCTGTCGACCACCACCACCGCCAGCGTGGTGGTCCGCCCGCTGGGCAGGGTCACCCGGGCCGCCGGTGCGCTGGTCGCCGGGCCGCAGGCCCCCGCCACCAGGCTGTTGGGCAGCGGGCCCTGCCGCACCCAGCGGCCGTTGGCGTCGGTCGACCACACCGTGCCGGCCCGGCCGCGCGGGTCGCAGTTCCACAGGTTCATGGCCGCCACGCCCTGCAAGGTGGTCGGGTCGGCAGCCGCCTTCGCGGTCCACTGGCAGAAGAAGTACGGGTTGCCCGCCCAGCCCGGCGAGCGGGCCCCGAGCAGGAAGCAGTACTGGGTGCCGGGCTGCAACCCGGTGACCAGGTGACTCATCCGTCCGGTGCCCGGGGTGCCGGCCAGCACCACGTCGGGCACCCCGGACCGGACCAGCCGCCACTCGGCCTCGCCCGTGGCGACGTCGTCCCAGCTCAGCATCATCGAGGTGTCCGAGACTCCGGTCACCCCCACCCGGGCCGGCTGGGGGTAGGCCCCGGCCCAGGTGGTCGCGCAGACCGCCGGCGGGGTGTGCGAGCCGTACGCGTTGTACGCGGTGGCGAGGTAGCAGTAGGTGCGCCCCCAGTCCACGGTCAGGTCCATCTCCCAGTACCCGGCCGGGTTGCTCCAGGTGCTGTGCGGGGTGGGCCAGTCGGTCCACGGCCCGTTCGGTGTGGGGCCGCGCCACACGCTGACCTGGGTGGCGTCCTGGGTACCCACCCGTACGTCGACCTCCATCCGGGGGGTCGGGTAGTCGGGGGCCCGGACCAGGAAGTGGTCGATCACCGGTGCGCCGCCCTGGGTGACCGTGCGGCAGGGCAGCGCGGTGTCGGCCCCCGCGCCGGCGTTGATCGCGGTGACGCAGACCGTGTGGTCGCCCCGGGCCGCCGGCACCAGCAGGTCGAAGCCGTGGCCGCCGCCGTAGGCGGGGTAGTTGGCGGCCACGTCGGTGCGGGTCGTCGAGGCGACCAGCGCGGTGTGCAGCCGGCCGTTCACCCGCACCGACACGGTCAGCGGCGAGGCGGTGTCCGGGTCGATGACCCAGCCGCGTACCCGCAGGCCGGACGGTCCGGGGGAGAGTTCGTCGAACGAGCCGAACGGGTCGAACCGGACGGCGAGCGCCCGGCAGGCGGTCTCGCCGACCCCGGTTCCCTGGTTGACGACGGTGAGACAGACGGTGTCCCCGTACCGGGCGGGGAGGGTCCGGGTGAAGGCCGAGCCGGAGGCGACACTGAACCGGCCCACCTCCACACCGGAGATCTTGGCGATGACCTGGACCGACGTGGTGGCGTCCGGGTCACCGGCGCTCCCCTTGACCTGCACGCCGGTCGGTACCCGGCTGGCCGAGGTGAGGTTGACCCAGGCGTTGTCGTCGTCGACGTCCCCGCCGCACACCGGAGGCGGCTCGGGGACGTCACACACGGGCGCCGCCACGGCGGGTTCCGTGATCACGGCGACTGGCCCCAGGGCCAGCGCGAACGCGGCGAGGCCGCGAATCAGTTTGGATGACACGCGGTGAGGGTGGCAGGGGCACGCAAACCCTGCCCACACAACGGATCCGCCGGTTGTGGACGGCCCGCGGGCCGGGTCGTCCAGCAGCCGTCACAGGTGTGGGAGTGGCCGGCGGTTGGAGCCACCGTCGTCCACTGTGCGGTGTCGTGGACGCCGCCCCGGGGCTACCGGACCAGCAGCGGGAGCGCGGCGAAGGTGTGGTCCTGCCACAGCCGCCGCGAGGTTTCCTCCGGGTACGCGACGACCACCGGCCGCTCGTCGAAGATCCGCGTGCTGCGACCGGCGTCGTACGACGGCCAGCCGGGGTCGCCGTTCGCGGCGAACGCCGTCCACGCCCCGCGAATCTGTCCGGACAGTTCCTGCGCCGCCGGGGTGGGCGGATCACCGATCAGCATCGCGGGTTGCCCGCTGGTCAGGTTGCCGAAGACCAACGGCACGTCCAGGCCGTGACAGGCGCCCAGGGCGCCGCCCAGGCCCGGTGCCGGCCAGGTCAGCTCGTAGAGGTAGGCCCGGCCGCCCCCGGCGAGTTGCGCGTCGGCCAGGTGCAGGCTCGGCATCCGGAACAGCCAGTCCGCGTTGACCAGCTCGTAAAGCTGCTCATCGGTCGCATCGGGGAACGCCTCCCGGTATCGGCTGGAGCCGTCCGGGCCCGGTGCCAACATCCGCAGCGCGGTCTCGGCCTGCTCCGGCGTGACCTGGCCGAGTACGCCGTCGAGCAGGCTGAACAGCCGGTGCTCGTCCCGGGTGTGTCCGACGAGCAGTGCGACGTCCCGCGCGGCGCCGTCGGCAAGCGCCCGCCAGGGGGTCGCCGGCAGCACGTCGCCGTCGACGACCGGCGCGAACGGGATCGGCCGGTGGGTGATCCGCCCCCAACGCTCCCGCCACTGGACGATCCTGGCCGAGATCGCCTGACCCACGGCCGGCAGCCGGTCCGGAGCCACCGTCGACAGGTCGGCCAGGGCCGGTCGTACCCCCAGCTCGGCGGCGCAGGCGGCGGTGACGTCGGCGGCCAGCTCGGGCGAGAAGAACGTACCCGGGATGCTCTGCGCGACCGCGCGCCGGAACAGTCCGGCGGCGCGCGGCATGGCCAGCAGCGCCGCGACCGAGCCACCGCCGGCCGACTGCCCGAAGACCGTCACCCGATCCGGGTCAGCACCGAAGGCACGGATGTTGTCCCGCACCCACTCCAGGGCCGCGACCTGGTCGAGCAGCCCCCGGTTGGCCGGGGCCCCGTCGATCATCCCGAAACCCTCGAAACCGAGGCGGTAGTTGAGCGTCACCACCACGGTTCCGCTGCGGGCGAGCTGCCCGCCGTCGTATTCCGGTAGGCCGGAACAGCCGACGAGGTAACCACCACCGGGGATCCACACCATGACCGGCAACCGCGCCGCCGGGTCCGGGTCCGGCGTCCAGACGTTGAGCGTCAGCCAGTCGTCGCCGACGCCCTGCGGGGACATCCCGAACGCGCCCGGCTGCGGGGGCGGCGGACCGTAGGCGACCGCCGGACGCACGCCCTCCCAGCCGCGCCCCGGCCGCGGCGCGGCGAGCCGGAGGCCGCCGACCGGAGGCTCGGCGTACGGGATGCCGCGGAACACCGCGAGGCCCGCCTCCCGGCCGCCACGCAGAACACCGGCCACGGTACGCACTTCCGGCTCGGACTCCGACTGCATGCTGGCGCCTCCCCGCTCCCGGTCGGCCGCAGCATCCCAGCGCCCGCCGAGCACCGGCAAACCATTTAGGGCCCTCGTTGCCCGGCACCAGATCATGAGGGGTCTGGACCGAGGAGACGCGGGTAGGACCCTTCTTGCTGCCTGGCCTGTCAATGCTGGTGTTGCCGCTCGGGGTTCTCCCGAGCGCCGACGCCTTCTGGCCCGGTTTGGTGGCCCAGCCGCAGCGGTACGTCATCCGACCGTTCCACCCGGATTCCGCATCAACGAGCACGCTCATCCGACAGGCTTTCCGACTCGCCTTCTCGAACCGCTCTCCTCGCGCCTTCCGCTCAGGCGGTCGTGTCCTGGGCCAGTGCGTCGAAGGCCGTCGTGGCTTCCCGGTCCAGCTCGATCCGGGCGACCGCCATGTTGTCGGCCAGGTGCGCGAGGTTGCGGGTGCCGGGGATCAGCAGTGTGGCCGAGCTGTGCCCGAGCAGCCACGCCAGGCCGGCCTGAGCCGGGGTGATGGCGAGGCGTCGGGCGTGCGCGGTGACGACCGGGTTGTCGGTGACGTTGGGCAGCCAGTCGAAGGCCGATCCGAGCGGGCAGTACGGCACCCAGGCGACGCCCTGCTCGGCGCATTCGGTCAGCACGTCCTCCTGGCCACGGGTGAGGACGTTGTACAGGTTCTGCACGCAGACGATGCCGGCCGGAAGGGCCTGCCGCAGTTGTGCGAGGCTGACGTGGCTCAGGCCGATGCCGCCGATCTTGCCCTCGTCGCGTAGGGCGATCAGCTCGGCGAGCTGGCTGTCCAGGTCGACCACCTGGTCGCCGGTGACGGTGATGCCCGGCGGCACGTCGGCCCGGCGAAGATTGACCACGGCGAGGTGTTCGGTGCCGAGGGTGCGCAGGTTCTCCTCGACCGACGCCCGTAGCTGCGCCGGCTTCTGGGCGGCGACCAGTCGCTCGGTCGGGTGGGACACCGCGCCGACCTTGGTGACGATCCGCAGGCCGTCGGCGTACGGATGCAGAGCGGTCCTGACCAGTTCGTTGACCGTGCCGTAGAACTGGGCCGTGTCGATGTGGTCGACGCCGAGTTCGACCGCGCGGCGCAGCACCGCGACGGCATCCGCGGGTTCGGCGTGTTCCAGCTGCATGGCGCCGAAGCCGACCCGCAGGACCTCGTGCTCGCCCAGCTTTCCGTGCGCGTACCCCTGCGATGTGGTCATGGTCGTGGACCTCCGGATACGATGACCGCAAGCGGAACCGGTTCCGCTTATCTCAGCTCGACCCTAGCAGAAGCGGAAGCGGTTCCGCTTAAGAGGTGATCATGGTTTCCGAGATCGAGCGACGCCCCGGCGCGCGCAGGGACGCCCAGCGCAACCGGCAGCGCATCATCGAGGCCGCCAAGCGCGCCCTCACCACCGGTCCGGACCCTGTCAAGATCGAGACCATCGCCCGTGAGGCGGGAGTCGGCGTCGGGACGCTCTACCGCAACTTCCCGTCCCGCGAGGCCCTGGTCGAGGAGGTCTACCGCAGCGAACTCACCCACCTCTGCGCCGTCGCCACGCAACTGGTGGCCGACCACCCGCCAGCCGATGCCATGCGCGAATGGATGCGCTGCTACCAGGACTTCGTCGCCACCAAACACGGCATGGCCGAGGCCCTACGCGCGGTGATCGCCAGCGGTGCGATCAGCTCCGGCCAGACCCGCGAACACCTCGACGGTGCCATCGCCACCATCCTCGACGCCGGCCGGACCGACGGCAGCCTGCGTGCCGACGTCCAACCGGCCGACGTGTCCGCCAGCATGGCCGGCATCATGCTGACCGCCGCCGACATCGACCAGGCCAGCCGGATGCTGCAACTCCTCGTCGACGGCCTACTCGCCCGCGACGCCTCCTGAGCACCGGCTCGGCCCGGTGGTCCTGGCAGCCGCCCGGAGCAGCAACGCGCCCGCGCAGCCGATGACGACCCAGGTCACCAACTGGAGCGTCCAGAACGCGCCGTCGGCCAGCTCGGTGGCCGGAGTGACGAGATTGGAGGAGGTGAACACCAGAGTGGTGTTCATCAGCGCGTGGGCCCACGCTGCCGGCCAGACCGATGCCGACAACGCCCGCGCCGCGCTCAGCACGAGCGCTGCGAACAGCAGGTTGACCGTGGTGGCGACGACCTCCCGCCCCGCCATCGCTCCGTCGAGGTGGTATCCGAGCAGCAACGGCAGGTGCCACAGCGCCCACAGGCCGCCGATCGAGACGCTCGCGCGAACCAGCCCGTACCGAGCCAGGCTCGTGTGCAGCGCGCCGCGCCATCCGATCTCCTCACCCGTGACCGTCAGCATGCCCACCAGGGCCAACGGCAGCACCAGGGGCACCAGGCGCAGCGCCTGCCCGCTCGGCTGCCAGGCGACGACGCCCAGCGCCAGGGCCAGCAGGGTGACCACCGCCGGGATGGCCACGAACACCGCGAGCATCAGCGCTCCGGTGCGCAGCACGCGTCCGGTGCGCAGCGGACGGACCGCCGACCAGTTCAGGAAGGACGTGCGGCGACCGGTGCCCAGGTGCGCCACGAACGCCGACAAGGCCGGCGCCCAGGACAGGAGGGGGACGGTGGCATTGAAGGTGTCGGCGTCCGCGCCGCCGGCGAACAGCGGCACGAGGACGACCGCCGTGACGACGGTCAACGTCCCGGCGAACCACGCCAGGACCCGTCGCGGGTCGCGGGCCGTGGACGAGGTCGCCTCGGTCGTGCCGGGGACGGCGTCCCCGGAGGTGCGGCTCCGCGGTGCGGTCATGGTGCTGGTCTCCTCGCCGGGTCACGGTGACCCTCGCCGTCGAGCCTCGCAGCGGGCAACCGTCCGCCGCCTCACCCCGGCTGGCGGGTGGCCCTCACCCCGTGGGGTGAGGGGGACCGGCTAGACCGTTCTCGTAGGCGAAGATCACGACGTGTACCCGGTCACGCAGGTCGAGCTTGGTCAGGACCGCACGCACGTGTGTCTTGACGGTGTTCTGCGTCAGGTGCAGCTGCGCGCCGATCTCGCCGTTCGACCGTCCCGCAGCGATCAGGTCGAACACCTCCCGTTCGCGGGGGGACAGCTGCGCGACCGCCTGGGGCCGGGGCTCCGCCGTCCGCCGCACGTGCTCCACCAGGGAAGCCGCCGCCGCGGGCGCCAGGGCTGAGTTGCCGGCGGCCACGTCGCAGATCGCGTCGATGAGCACCGCAGGGCGGGCATCCTTCGTCAGGTATCCGCTGGCCCCGGCGCGCAGCGCGGCCAGGACCAGCTCGTCCAGGTCGAACGTCGTCAGGGCCAGCACGCGGGTGCGCGGGCTGAGGCGCACGACCTGCGCGGTGGCGGCGATGCCGTCCAGCACCGGCATGCGGATGTCCATCAGCACCACGTCGACTGAGCGTTGCTGCACCGCCGTGACGGCGGCACGGCCGTCGGCGACCGTGCCAACCACCTCGATCCGTTCGTCGGCTCCCAGCACCGTGGCGAGCGACACGCGCAACAGGGCTTGGTCGTCGGCGAGCAGCACCCGCACCGGCGGCGTCACGCCGCACCCACCGTCGGCAGCCGCGCGCTGAGCGTCCAGCCCCGCCCGCGCACGACTGCGAACTCGCCGCCCGCGGCCTCGACCCGCCTCGCCGCCCCCGCCAGCCCGGAGCCGGTGCCCGGAGACCCCCCTGGGTCGCCTGCCGCGCGTGGTCCCGAACCGCCGTCGTCCTGCACGCGCACCTGCACCACGTCGCGACCCCCGCCCTCGTCCAGCTCGACATCCCAGTCCACGTCCACCGCCACGCTCAGCGGCGGTTCGACGTGCCGCAGCGCGTTGGTGATGCCCTCCTGCACCAGCCGCACCAGCGCCGACTCGGCATCGGCCGGCATGGCGCGCCGGTCCCCGCGTTGGGTCAGCGTCACCCGGTGCATCGGCGTCGTCGCCGCCGCGACGAGCGCCGGCAGCCCGTCGAGGGACGGGACGACGTCACCGGCCGCGCTGGGCGCAGCGTCGAGCACCCGCAGCATCCCGCGCAGCCCCAACAGCGCCGCGCGAGCCGTGTCCGCCACCTGAGCCAGAGCCCGCTCGGTTTCGCGCTCGGCAGTGCCGACCCGCGCTGCCTCCGCCTGTGCCACGACCAGGGTGAGCGAGTGCGCGATGACGTCGTGCAGGTCCCGCCGGATCTCCGCGCGCTCGGTGCGCCGGGCGGCGGCAAGTCGCTGGGCCGCCTGGATCACCGCGCGTTGCCGTTGCGCCCGGACGGCGCGGGCGAAAACCCACACTCCGACGACCATGGCCAGGAGCAGGGTCGCCTCCAGCACCGGCATCCACACCGGCGGCCGCGCGTCGGCCGGCTCACGGAGCGTCGAGGCCGTCTCGGTGAGCGCCACGCCCGCCACCGCGGTCGCCAGCGCCGGGACCACCCACCGGTCCGGCCCCACCGCTACCAGCCGCCACAGGACGAGCAGGAAGCACAGGGACGACGGGGTGAGCACCCCGCTGGACCAGCCCGGCATCGGCACGAGCGCCAGGACCACCATGGCAAGAGCCGCCGCCACGAACGCCCTGACAGGCTGCGGAGTCGCCCGCCACGCCGTGATGTGCAGCACCGTCGCCGCCACTCCCACCGCCACGGGCTGCACCGGGTCCGCCCCGCTGAGCGCCATGGCCACGAGCAGGGCCAACGTCCCGGGCGGAAGGACGGTCGCGGACAGCAGCACGAGCAGCCGCCACGCGTAGTCGTCGCCGGATGGCCGGATCTGCATGACGCGATTGTCTCCCAGGCCAGAGGCCGTCACCCCGGTGCCGGGTCGTCCGCCGGGCTTCAGCCTGAATGCGCTTCACGAGGCGTATTCGTCCGAGATCTCGGTGGCGTAGTTCTTCCACAGCGGTGTCATGGTTTCGGCGTTGACGGGCTGCCCGGAATCGATCATGGCCTTGAAGTCGCGGAAGTACTGCACGTACAGGTCCGGCGTGAACGTGTTCAGCATGACCGCGTTCTCGTCGCCGATGTTGGCGAACGTGTGCGGCGCGCCGGTCGGCACGATGACCCAGGTGCCCGGCCCGGCGTCGTACTGGTCCTCGCCGACGGTGAACCGGAACGTTCCCGCCAGCACGTAGAAGCCCTCGTCGTGCTGGGCGTGGCGGTGCTGCAACGGGCTCGGGGTGCCCGGTGGGATGGTGACCTCGGCGAACCCCAGCCGGTGGTCGGTGTGCTCGCCGTTCTCCAGGATGCGGATCTGCTGCGCCCCGCTGCCGAGGATCTCGCCCTCACCGGGGCGGACGATGTTCACCTTCGCCACGACGTTCTCCCAATCTATTGCCGGCCTTGGTGACCACCATCCTGTTCCGGGCCGGCTGCGCGCGTCTTGGTCGTCCGTGCCCGGTTGTTGGCTGTCAGCGCACGGGCGTTGTGGCCGTACGTCGCCTTGAAGAGCTTGCTGAAATGGGCGGGATCGGAGAATCCCCACCGGGCGGCCACGGCGGTGACCGTACGTCCGCCTCCGGTCAGCTCTGCCCGGCAGCGCTCCAGGCGGCGACGACGGATCAGGGCCGCGACGGTGAGCGGCTGGTCCTCGAACAGCTTGTGCAGCCGGCGTACGGAGATGTGGTGGGCGGCGGCGATGCCGGGTGGGGACAGACCGGGATCGGCCAGCCGGGCCTCGATGTAGCCGGCGATCCGGTTCCGCAGCCGCTCGTCGGGGGCCGGTTGTTCGTCGCCCAGCCTGGCCTCCAGCGCGACCGCGATCAACTCGATGACGGCCGCCGCCGACCGCAGCGCCTCCGCCTCGCGGAACTCGGCCGCCGACCGCGCCGACTCCCGGGCCAGCACGGAGACGAGAGCGCCCGGACCGCGGCTGCCGTCGATGCGTACGCCGATGAGCCGGTCGATCTGCGCGGGCCGCATCCGGAGCTCCCGGCGCGGAACCAGGACGGTGACGTGCGTCGCCGCGGTGCTCTCGAAGCGGAGAGGACGCGTGGGGTCGAGCAGCACCAGGTCGGTCGGCCCGAGTTCGGCGTCGCCGCGCCCCTGCTCGATCCGCGTCCGGCCCCGGGTCATCACCTTGACCGCGAGGTGGTCGCCGGCGGAGGCGTCGCGCTTCCGCCCGACGCAGGCGCTCGCGGGCGTGTCGAGGGAGACCAACCGCAGCGGCCCGAGGTCACGGGTGGCGATCCGGCCCCGGAAGCCGGCCCCGGCCAGCTTGTTGACCAGCGGCGGAAACCCGCAGGCGGCCAACTCGTCCTGGAACGTCTCAAGGTTGCCGATCACCGGTCAACGGTAACGGCGGCCCTGCCGCTCGGACATGTGTGCGGCCGGGGTCGCAGCGGCACTGCCCGGGGTCCGTCCCCCCGGCGATGATGCCGGAAGCCGTCTGCTCCGTTACCCGGACGCGCTTCGGGCCGTCACGGTCGCCCCGGCCCTACCGGGTGTACTCGGCGTGCAGTTCGGCGTAGGGGCGGCGGTGGTCGGGGTGGCGTCGGATCCTGCCCATGCTGACCTCGGCGCAGCAGTGCGTCT
Organism: Micromonospora sp. WMMD712; assembly: GCF_029581295.1. NCBI lineage: Bacteria > Bacillati > Actinomycetota > Actinomycetes > Micromonosporales > Micromonosporaceae > Micromonospora > Micromonospora sp. WMMD712. The sequence continues at coordinate 4,121,332 of NZ_CP120743.1, read as the reverse complement.
CAGGCTCGTGGGCGCGGTGTGCCGGGCACTCCTCGGCCAGGGCACGGACCTCGTCGGCCTGCCGCTCGAACGCCTCGCGGCTGCCGGTGAGCACCAGCGTGTCGGCGGCGACGTCCCACCGCAGGTGGTCGCGGAACTCCCGGTGCCAGGCTTTGCGGTGGTCGCCGGCAGGCCGTGCCGGCCAGGCTCGGCCGGGTAGCACGACGGTGTGCGGCCTGCCGGTGCCGAGCCGGGAGCGGACCTGTTTCCAGCGTGACGGCGGGAACGCGAGCCGGTGGTGCAGCAGCACCATGTCGAGCGGGCGTCCCCAGGCGTGGTCGGTCGGCAGCTCCGCGCGACGCAGTGGGAGGTAGACGATCGTTCGTGGTGACCGGGCGGCCAGGCCCCATGCCAGGGCGAACGTCGCCGCGGTCTCCTTGTCGAGGCAGAACTGCGCGCCGAGGCGGGCCTCGTAGAGGCCGGCGAACCTCGGCGGCCTGACGGGCCGCAGCACCCGGTACCGGTGGTGTCCGAGCTGCACCGTGCTGATCGTCACCGGCCATCTGCGGCCGCCCAGCCGTTGAGTCACTCCAGCCGTATCCTCTCGACCAACCGTCGACCCGCCTTCCCGTGCGGGCATTGTCGCCCCGGCCTGCGCGACGTGGCGACGGACTTTCCGGCGGACGCTGGGCGCGGCCGGAGAACAGCCACAGAAGTTGCGACCCACCAAAGCATCGACTACCCTCGATGACAGTGGAGCAATTGGTGCAAGTCCTCACTTTCCGACATCTTCGCTCAGCTTGAACCCGCCCGACCCGGGTTCGTCATCCGTCCGCGCCACCGCAGCCGAAGGCGCGGCATCGAGACCGATCGCGAGCAGAGGAAGGTACTGGGATGCTGAATCAGCCCGTTCCACCGACCGTTCGGCGGGTGCCACGCGCCCTGGTGGCGGTCGGCCTCCTGGCAGCGGTTCTGGGCACGGCCCCGGCTCCGGCCGCGGCGAGCCCAGGCCCCGCCGCGCTTAGCACGGCCGCCGCCGACTGCCCGTTCGTCAACACGCTCTGCCTGTTCGAGGGCGCCAACTTCACCGGCGCGCGGCTCACCCTGAGCTCTCTGGTGTCGCCCGGCACCTGCGTGAGTCTGGTGGACGCCGGCTGGGGAGACCGCGCGCGTTCCGCGATCAACACCAACAGCCGGAGCGCGGCGATGTTCATGAACGACGACTGTGTCGGCGGGGCCTTCGAGGTCCCGGGCAACAGCTCCCTGTCGGACTTCGGGGGGTTCGCGCCCGAGAGCGCCTGGGTGCCCCGGTAAGGCCGATGCCGGGTGACACGTGACGGCGTGTCACCCGGTTCCTCCGGCCCGGAGATGTCCGGTGTCCGGCCGGACCGGACCGGACCGGACCGACGACGGTGGGGCGCAGGCCATCAGGCCCGCGCCCCACCGTTGCGTGGTGGGTACGTGCGCCCTAGCGTGTGCGGTGCAGATGTACGCGAGTCGATGTCCGGAGGGCGTCATGCGCGTGGTGGCCGCTGTCGTTGTCGCCTGCCTCACCTTGGTCGTCGCCCCGGCCGGGGCGGCCAGCGGGGCGACCCTCGCCTGGCGGGACTGCCCAGGCGTCGACGACCCGCGCCTGCGCTGCGCCACCGTCCGGGTGCCGCTCGACCACGCGCGACCGGCCGGCCCCACGATCGACATCATGATCTCCCGGCTCCCCGCGACCGACCCGGCGCTTCGTCGCGGCGTGCTGGTCACCACGGGCGGCGGGCCGGGCGGCGCGGGCGTCCCCGAGCCGCTGAACCTCGCCACCGTCGTCGACCCCGCGGTGCTCGCCCGCTACGACATCGTCGGGTTCGACATGCGCTTCGTCGAACGCAGCACCCCGATCACCTGTGGCCAGCCGGAGGAGGAACCGGGCGGCTACTGGGTGCGTACCGCTACCTATCAGCCCCTGAAGGACACCGCCGCCGAGGCCCGCGAGTACGCCCGCGCCTGCGCCCGGCACGCCGGCTGGGCGCTGCCGTTCGCCACGACCGCGCAGGCCGCCCGCGACATGGACGCCATCCGGGCGGGCCTCGGCGAGCGGAAGCTGTCCTTCCTCGGCGGCTCGTACGCGGCGATGCTCGGCGTCGCGTACGGCACGCTCTTCCCGCACCGGGTGGACCGGTTCGTGCTGGACAGCCCGGTCAACTACGACCTCGCCTGGCGTCCCTACGAGCTGCGGCGGCTCCCGGCGTTCGAGGAGAACTACGCCGCCTTCACCGGCTACCTCGCCGACAACGACGCGGCGTTCGGGCTCGGCGCAACGCCGGTCGAGGTCGCGGAGACCCTGAGTCGGGCGTTCGCCGAGGCGGCGGTCGAGCCGATCGTGGCCGGGGACCACGCCTGGACCACCGGCGAGCTCGGCTCCCTGACGGTCATCGCGACGTACTTCGAGCAGTTGTGGCCGGTGGTCGCGACCGACCTGGCCGCCATCCTCGCCCGCACCCCGCCGCCGATCCCGCTCGACCTGCGGCCGGCTCCCCTGCCCGGGACCCCGGGCGTGCCGGCGGACAACCACACCGCGGTCAACATGGCCTTCCGCTGCGGCGACGACGCCTGGCCCCGCGACCTGGCCACCTACCGGCGCGACCTGACCCGCCTCGGCACCCGCTATCCCGTCTTCGGCCCGTCGATCGCCAACCTCAACCCGTGCGCCTTCTGGCCGGTCAGCCAGGACAACACCCCGCCGCTCGCCGGCAACCGCGCGCCGGCGGCACTCGTCGTCGCCGCACTGCGCGACGCATCGGTGCCGCCGGCCAACTCGGCCGCGACCGCCCGGGCCATCACCGGCTCCCGGCTGGTCACCGTGGACGAGCAGACACACGTGCCGCTGCTCGGCGGTCAGGCCAATGCCTGCCTGACCGGCCTGGTCACCGCCTACCTGGTGCAGGGGCGCCTGCCGGAGCAGGACACGGCCTGCTAGGCCGTCCTTCCCTCCCGGTGCGGCGGCTCGCGCTGTCCGGGGCCGGGCGGGGCCGGGCGTGCGTGCCGCGCCGCCGCAAGCCGCGGGCGCGCCGGGCCGGCGTCACCCGGCGGCGACGTCACTGGTCGACTCCGGTGCGGTCGCCGGTGGGGTGGGCCTGGTGCGGCGCGGGCCCCGGGCCAGGACGTAGCCGAGGAGGACGGTCATGACGGCGACCCCCGCCCACATGGCCTGTTGCCAGCCGTCGACGAACGACTCCTGGGCGGCGCGGACGAGGGCGGGCGCCTGGGCGCCGGCGTCGTCGGCGGTGGCGATGGCGTTGGCGATGCCCTCGCGGGCGGTGTCGGCGGCGTCGCCGGGGACCGTGGTGAGCCGGGGGCCGATGGCGTTGCGGTAGCCCGCGGTCAGGACCGCTCCGAGCAGCGCGACGCCGAGGGCGGTGCCGAACTCCCGGGTGACGTCGTTGAGAGCGGACGCGACGCCTTGGCGTTCGCGGGGCAGGGCGGAGGTGATGGCCTCGGTGGAGGGAGTCTGGGTCAGCCCCATGCCGAGTCCCATGGCGAGCATGCCGGGCAGGATCGCCAGGTAGCCGCCGTCGACGGAGACGAGGGTGGCCATCAGTGCCAGGCCGGCGCCGCCGAGCAGGATCCCGACCGCCATCGTCGCGCGGGCTCCGGCGCGGGCGGCCACGCGTGGGGCGAGGCCCGAGGCGAGCATCATCATCGCTGCCATGGGCATGAGCGCGAGGGTGGAGCGCAGCCCGGACCAGCCGAGGACGGCCTGGAAGTAGGGGAACAGGACGACGAAGATCCCGGCCTGGACGCCGAAGAGTGCCAGCAGCGCCAGCGAGCCGCTGGCGAGGCGTCGGTCCCGGAACAGGCGCACGTCGAGCAGGGGCGCCGCCCGGCGCAGCTCCCAGGCCACGAAGCCGATGGCGGCGATGACGCCGACGAGCAGGCTGGCCAGGGTGCCGGGTGCGGTCCAGCCGTGGACCGGGCCTTCGTGCAGGACGTAGATGAGCGCGACCACGGCGATCACCGACGTCAGCGACCCGAGGAGGTCGAAGCCGTGCGGGGACCTCTCGCGGGAGTTCGGGACGGCCCGCAGGGCCATGACGGTGGCCGCGGCCACGAGCACGACCGGCAGCAGGAACAGCCACCGCCAGCTCGCCCAGTCGACGAGGACCGCGGACAGGTACATGCCGAGGATGCCGCCGCCGCCGGCGACGCCGGTCCAGACGCCGATCGCCTTGGAGCGTTCCCCGTCGGGGAAGGTCGAGGTGATGACGGCCAGGGTGACCGGCATGATCATGGCGGCGCCGACACCGGCGAGCAGCCGGGCGGCGATCATCATCTCGGTCGAGGTGGCCAGGCCCGCCGCCGCGCTGGCCACGCCGAAGATGGCCAGGCCGGCGAGCAGGATCGGCTTGCGGCCCACCCGGTCGCCGAGGGCGCCGAGCGGGAGCAGCAGCGCCGCCAGGCTGAGGGTGTAGATGTTGATCATCCAGAGAACGGTGCTCTGGGAGGCGTCGAGCGCGACGGCTACCTGCGGCTGGGCGACGTTGAGCCCGGAGACCGAGGCGATGACCGCCATCAGGGCGATGCACACCGCGATCAGGATCGCGCGGCGCTGACGTGGGTCCTGGATCGTCGCGTCGGGGACGCTCAGCTTCGGTGAGCTGTTCGGGGCAGGCATGTGCGGGTTCCTTCCAAGGGGCGCGATGGGGTACGGCGCCGGGGTTGGGCCTCGGGTCCGGCGTCGCGGAGAGGATGGGTTCAGGGCTGGCAGAGGGCAGGCGCGACCAGGTCGGATCGCGGGGAGCGCAGGGGCCCGCCGATCAGCAGGCGGCCAGGCGGGCGTACGTCACCGGGCGGTCTGCGCGTCGGTCGACCGGGCGACCGCCCGGTCGGTGTCCTCGGCGACGAGGTCGGCGTTGAGGTGGGCCGCAGCGCGGGCGCCGCCTGCGGCGGCCGCGCCGACCTGGGCGGACAGGTCGGTGGAGTTGCCGGCCACCCACACCCCGGGCACCGGGGTCCGGCCGGTCTCGTCGGCGGCGATGAAGGAGCCCGCCGGGTGCCGCGTCGTGGTGATCCCGATGCCGTCGAACGCCTCGGCGCGGGCGACCATCCGCGGTGCCACCGCCACGGTCTCGACCGGCACGACCCGGTCGTCGTCGAGGCGGACCCCGGCCAACCGGTCCTCGACGATCTCCAGGCGGGAGACGCGGCCGGCGACCACCGGGATGCCGAGCGCGTCGAGTTTCCGCCGGTCCTGCTCGCCGAGGTCCTGGTCGTGGCTGAAGTACCGCACGTCATCGCTCAACTGCCGGAACAGCAGCGCCTGATGCACCGACATCGGCCCGGTGGCCAGCACGCCGATCGCCCGGTCGCGGGCCTCCCACCCGTGGCAGTACGGGCAGTGCAGCACGTCGCGGCCCCACCGCTGCCGCAGCCCGTCGATCTCCGGTAGGTCGTCGACCAGGCCGGTGGCGATGAGCAGCCGGCGCGCGTGCAGCACGGCCGCGTCGCGGGTCATCACCGCGAAGCCCAGCGACGTGCACGACACGTCGCTCACCTCCGCGGAGATGATCTCGCCGCCGTAGCGGACGACCTCGGCCCGGCCCCGCTCGAGCAACTCCAACGGGCTCACCCCGTCGAGCGCCAGCAGACCGTGTACCGCCTGCGCCGGCGCGTTGCGCGGCGTGCCCGCGTCCACGACCGTCACCCGCCGCCGCGAACGCGCCAGGATCAGCGCCGCGCTCAACCCGGCCGCGCCGCCACCCACCACGACCACGTCCCGCACGATCTCCGCCTGCTTCGCCATCGGACCTGCCCTTCCCGTCTTCGCCGGTCATGGCACGATCCTGAGCACCCCCGCCGAGATGCGCAAAGATTCTTGCCGAATGGCAAAATGGCGGCATGGACGAAGACCTGGACCGCACCCTCGACGCGGTGGGCCCGCGGCTGAAGCAGCTGCGGCTGCGCCGCAACATCACCCTCACCGACCTGGCCGAGGAGACCGGCATCTCCGCCAGCACACTGTCGCGCCTCGAGGCCGGCCTACGACGCCCCACGCTCGAGCAGATGCTCCCGCTGGCCCGCGCCCACGGCGTCACCGTCGACGAACTCGTCGACGCGCCGCTGACCGGCGACCCCCGCATCAACCTGCGCCCCATCGCCGCCGGTGACGGAGCGACCATCCTGCCCCTGACCCGCAGGCCCGGAGGTATCCAGGCCTACAAGTTCGTCCTGCCGACCGGCGACGACGAACGCGTACCCGACCTGCGCACCCATGAGGGCTACGACTGGGTCTACGTCCTCAACGGCACCCTTCGTCTGGTTCTCGGCGACGAGGACCTCATCCTGCGACCCGGGGAGGCCGCCGAGTTCGACACCCGTACCCCGCACTGGTTCGGCGCCACCAGCTCCGGGCCCGTCGAGTTCCTCAGCCTGGTCGGCAGACAGGGCGAACGCGCACACGTCCGCGCCACCCCGAAGCCGGAAGCGCGCGGCTAGCCGACGACCGCGACGCGCCCGTACCGGTCCGAGGACGGCCCGCCTCGGGCGGTCGCAGTGTCCGGGAGCGGGCACCGCCCGCCGGCTGCGCCCCACGCCTCACGTGTCGACGAAGACGGGGTCGCCGACGTCGACATGGCCGGGCTCGACGGTCGAGCCGTAGACGCCGAGGCACACCGTGCGGTGGCGGGCGACGGCGCGCAGGACGGCCGGATCGCGCAATGCGGTCGTGGGGTCGACGTTGACCACGCCGCACCGCTTGTCGCGCGCGTCGACGCGCATCCGCATCCGGCCCACCCGCAGGACGTGGCCCACCCAGGCGTCCTCGGGAAAGGCAGCCGGGCCGACCGCCTCGATCAGAAGGTTGGGACGAAAGCGTCGGGCGTCGAGTTCCGCGCCGATCAGTTCGCCGATGCCGGCGACGCTCTGCGTCGTGATCACCGACAACGGCATGGCGTCGAAGATCCCGCGATCCAGCTTGATCACCCGTAGTCCCCCGCCCAACTCGCCGGCCAGAGCGGGATCGACGACGTCGAACGCCTGACCCGACGGGGAGCACACCATGGTGCGGGACGCGTCGGGCCGGTCGGGCTCCGCGAACCAGGGGCGATAGTGGACCATGTCCGGCCGCCGCGAGATCGACAGCCAGGGCGTCCCGCTGCGCGCCTGGCCGTCGCGGATGAACGCCCAACGACGATCGCCGGCCAGGCCGTGCCAGGAGACGTCGACCGCACGCAGTTCCTCTGCGGCCATGGACTTGACCGGATAACGCCACAGCGCCGCCACCCGGCCCACCAGCCGCGCATTCTCGCCGAACGGCCTGTCCGATGCTGGACGGGGAAACGCCATGACCACCTCCCGGATCGGAGGCGCCCTTGCTTCGACACCGAGGTGGAGCGTGGCGGACCGGGTCCGTCGCAGCGCCTCTCCAACCGGCCCTGCCGGCGGGCGGCACGACGGCCGGACCGGCAGGCAGGCGACCACCGTCGCACAACCGGCGTGCCCATGGCAACAGCCGCGGCCGTGCCGACGCCGCGGTATCGGGGCGGCGTGGCCGTACCGCCGGAACAGGGCGTCGTCCGACCGGACGCGACATGCGTCGTGCCGGTGCGCGACGACGCCGGCAGCGGCCCGGGGCCGCCCCCGGCGACGGTCAGAGCAGCCGCGCGAGTCGGTTCTTCTTCGTGTTCTCCCGGACGACCCAGGCCACGTCGCGGTCGTCGACGGCGGCCAGCGCCCGGAAGCGCGGCAGGCCGGCCGCCGGATCGGCGGCCACCGCGACACTCCAGCAGTAGCCCAACGCCTGACGCAGCGCGCGGACGCCGTCGGCACGCCGCTGCTCGGCCGAGAGGTCGGCCAACCCCCTGGTCGCCCGTTCGCACAGCGCGACGGCGCGGGCGGCGGCGTCCGGGGCGGTCAGCAGGCGCGGCTCGCACACGCCCGCGACCGCCGCCCGCCGGAGCAACGGGTGCGGCCGCGTGGCCCAGGCCGTCGCGAGTGTGAGCAGGCGCGGCAGGTCGGCGTCGCCGAGACGCTGCAACGCCATGGCCACCGCCTCGCGCACCCGCCAACGGGCGTCGGTGGCGTGGTCGCGTAGGCGCGCCTCGACGGCCGCGCGGGTCCGCGCGTCCGCGGCGGTGGCCAACAGCCGGCCGAGACCGAGCACCCCGCAGAACACCAGGTACTCGTCGTCCGTGGAGATCAACCGATCGAACGAGGCCGGGTCGCCCTCGTCGGCGACGGCCTCGGCGAGCGCGATGTTGGCGCGTGGGCCGGGCAGCCCCGAGTGCTCCCGGAGGAAGTCCGGCCAGCGCGCCGGATCGAACCTGCGCAGCTCGGCCCGGTACTGAGCACGCCGGTCCACCACGGCAGCGTACCCCGGGTGACGGCCACGCCGGGCCGGTCCGGGCGGATCCCGGGGCCGGCTGGCCCCCGCGTGCCGGCACCGTGGCGGCGCGCAGTGGCGCGGCGCGGTGCCGCCCCGGCGGTCCCAGGTCGGGCGGTGTGCCGGCGGCGTGATTTCGGTGCGATCAAACGAATCGGTAAACTCCGATTACAGTGGCGGCGGCCACGTGACCGTGGTGGTGAGGAAGGGCGGCGATGGAACGGCCGGAGTGGGCGCCAGCAGATGTCGATCTCAGCCGGCCGAGCGTGGCGCGAGCCTACGACTACTGGCTCGGCGGCTCGCACAACTTCGAGGTCGACCGGGAGTTCGCCCGCCAGGCGCTCGCGGCGGTGCCGGACCTTCGCCTGGTCGCGCGCGCCAACCGCGAGTTCCTGCATCGCGCGGTGCGGTTCATGCTCGACGAGGGGATCCGGCAGTTCCTGGACATCGGGTCCGGCATCCCGACGGTGGGCAACGTGCACGAGATCGCCCAGGAGGTCGATCCGGACACCCGGGTGGTCTATGTGGACATCGATCCGGTGGCGGTGACGCACAGCACGCACATCCTCGCCGGCCAGCCCAACGCGATCGCGCTGCTCGAAGACCTGCGCCGCCCGGAGGCCATCCTGGGCCACCCGGAGGTCCGCCGGCTGCTGGATCTCGACCGGCCGGTCGGCCTGCTGCTCGTCTCGGTCGTGCACGCCGTCCCCGACCACGACGACCCGTACGGGCTGATCAAGCGGCTGTGGACGGCGCTGGCCCCGGGGAGCTGCGTGGCGATCAGCCACGTCACCACCGACAGCCGGCCGGACGAGATGGGCGAGGGCACCCGGCTCAGCGGCCGGACGAACACGCCGGTCACCGCCCGCACCCGCGCTCAGGTGGAAGACTTCTTCGCCGGCCTGGAACTGGTGGAACCCGGCGTGGTGTGGTCCCCGCTGTGGCGTCCAGAGTCGCGGACGGATGTCGGGGAGCACCCGGAGCGGATGAGTTTCTACGTCGGAGTCGGACGCCGCGGGTGAGCGGTCCGTCCGCCGCCGACGGACTCGACGACGGGCGTCGCCCCGGCGTCGAGGAGTTCGTCACGGCGTGGACTGCAGCCCTGCACCGGGCCCACTACGTGCCGATCAGCGCCGGGCGGCGGCGTCGCATCGTGGCCGGGCTGGCGGACCGTCTGGTCAGTGCGGTGCTCGCCGATCCGGCCGAGCCCGGCGACGGCCGGCGGATCGGCGAGGATCTGGTGGCGGCCGGCTTCGGGTCGCCGGAAGCGCTCGGTCGAACGATCGCGCTCGTCGGCTCGCGGCTCCTGGGCGAGCTGGGCCTCGCCGCCGATCCCACCCGCGCCGCCCGGCTGACCGGCCTGCTGGCCGAACTCGCGGCGGGCTTCGCGTCGGCCGCGCACGACCGCATACTGAGAGCCCAGGACACGGTCCGGCTGGCCGCGCTGGCGGCCCGCAACCAGGCCGAGGAGGCGCTCAGGGTGAGCGAGGCCAGGTTCCGCCGCTTCGCCACCCACGACCAGTTGACCGGGCTGCCCAACCTGACGCTGTTCACCGAGCGGTTGGGCCGGCTGTCCGCCGCCGACGAGCCGATCGACCGGGTCGGTGTCTGCTGCCTCGACGTCGACGACTTCGCGGCGGTCAACGACGTGCTCGGTCATCAGGTGGGCGACCTGCTGCTCCGCGAGATCGCCGGTCGGCTCGGCGTGCTCACCGACCGGCGGATCGACCTGGTGGCGCGCCTGGACAGCGACCGGTTCGCGATCCTGGTCCGCGACACCACCTGCGCCGAGGACACCGTCAAGATCGCCGATCAGGCGCTCGCCGCGCTCGCCGCCCCGTTCCGCGTCGACGGCACCGAGGTGCCCCTGACGGCGAGTGCGGGAGTGGCCGAGGGCGCCGTCGCCGACGGTGGCGCCGCGGCCCTGATGCGCGCCAGCGAGATCGCGCTGCACTGGGCCAAGGCCGACGGGAAGGCCACCCTGCGCCAGTTCGACCAGGATCGCAGCAACGCCGACGCCGCGCGTTACCGCCTGTCGGCGGCCATGCCGGCGGCGCTGCGCCGGGGCGAGTTCGTCGCCGCCTACCAGCCCATCTCCGCCCTGCGATCCGGGCGGCTGGCCGGGGTGGAAGCCCTGGCCCGTTGGCAGCATCCCCAGCTCGGCCTGCTGAGCGCCGCCCGGTTCATCGAGCTCGCCGAACGCACCGGCGTCGTGGTGGCGCTCGGTGCCCAGCTGCTGGAGCAGGCGTGCCGACAGGCCAGCCGTTGGCAGCGGATCCAACCCGGCCTGTACGTGAGCGTGAACGTGTCGGTGCGCCAGCTCCGCCAGAACGGCCTGGCCGGGGCGGTGGCCCAGATCCTCGACCGGACGGGGCTGCCGCCGCACCTGCTCCAGCTCGAAGTCACCGAGCAGGCCGTGATCGATCTGACCGGCGTGGTGACGGAGACCCTGGCGGCGCTGATGAAGATCGGGGTCCGGATCGTCATCGACGACTTCGGCATCGGCTATGCCAACCTGGCCAACCTCCGCTCGCTCCCCCTGCACGGCCTCAAACTCGACGCGAGCCTGACCCGTTCGTCGGCGCAGCCGGTAAGGCGGCCGGGGGCCCGCCGCCCCGGCACGGACGACGAGTTCCTCAGCACCGTCGTGTCGCTCGGGCACAAGCTCGGCCTCGTCGTGACCGCGGAGGGCATCGAGACCGCCCAGCAGGCCGACCGACTGGCCGCGACCGGGTGCGACAACGGGCAGGGCTGGCACTTCGGCCGTCCGGTGCCGCCCGACGAGATCACCGCCGGGATCGTGGCCCAGCAGCACCGCGACGCCGTGCCAGGCGACGCCGTCGTGCGGCCGGAGCGTCCGGTGCGGTGGCGCTGACGCCGCCACCGGTGCAGCGTGGCCTCGCACGTACCTTGACCAGCACGGGCAGCGCGCCTGCGTCCCGAGTCGGCAACCTGACAGCCGGCAACGAGCGCAGGCACGATCATCGACCCGACGCCCGGAAGGAGTCCCACTTGCCCGCCTCGATCAAGCGCATCCGAGACAACTGGAAGGTGCAGTCCACCAAGAAGGACAAGGGACTGACCCTTACTGTGACTGTCACCGCCTACGACAACGGCATGGTCGAGGTCGACGGCGTGCCCATCAACGCCTCACCCGCCTACGACCAAGGGCACGGATGGCTGGTGGCTGCCGAGACGGTGGTAGCGACCCTCGTCGAGTTCCGCAAAGACGCGGTCAAGCGCCAGAAGGAGAAGGGCAAGAGCGTTTCCGGCTGACGTACACCCCGAGCCGTCCACCGGCGTGACCACAGCGTGTGACGTCACTCTTCTTGCCGCCCCCAGCTCTCCCTGCCGCGCCTCAGGCCGTGGCGCAGGGGACGCCGTTGAGGGCGAAGCCGGTCGGCGGCGCGTTGCTGACGCCCCACCTCCCCTGCATGCCGAAGGTCGCGGAGCCGTTCGCCGCCAGCGCGCGGTTCCAGTCGACGTTACGCGCCGTCACCGTGGTGTCGCTCTGGCTGACCGTGGCGTTCCAGGCGGAGGTGACCTGCTGGTCGCCCCGGAAGCTGAAGGTCAGCACCCAGCCGTCGATCGGGGCCGCGCCGGTGTTCTGGACGGTCACCGCGGCGACGAATCCGTCCTGCCACTCGGACTGGTTCTGGTAGGTCACGCGGCAGGTCGACGGTGGTGGGGTGGGCGGGGTCGGCACGGTGGGTGCGGTGACGGTGTTGGACGCGATCGACAGGTTGCCCACCGCGTCCCGGGCCCGCACGTAGTAGAGGTTGCGCAGCGGAGGCGTGGACGACGGGAGCGCAATCGTGTGCGTCGTCGTCGTGACGGTGGCGATCACGACGGAGGTGAACCAGCCGTCGAAGCGGTAGACGTTGTAGCCGCGCACGCCGACGTCGTCCGTCGACGGCGACCAGGACAGGGTGGCGGTCGACTCGGTCACGTCGCCCATGGTCAGGTTCTGCGGCGCGCTCGGCGGGGTGGTGTCGGGGCCGGTGTCGGTCACCGGAGTGACCACGGTCACGGGCTCCGACGAGTTGGAGCGGTGCCCGAGGCCGTCCTTGGCGGAGACCCGGAACTGGTACTGCCTGCCCGGCCCGATGTAGTTGCTGATCGTGGTGGTGGTGACGTTGCCGACGCTGGCGGAGAAGACGACGTCGTCGAAGGCCATGTAGTAGGTGATGTCGTAGCCGGTGACGGCGCAGCAGCCGGGTGTCGACGCCGTCCAGGTGAGGGTGACCGACCCTGTCCGGACGTCGGTGGCGGTGACGTTCGTGGGCGTACTCGGCGGAAACGGCGAGGGGTTCGGCGCGGTGGGCCCGGTCGGCGCCGGGGACGTGGTCGCGGCGGCCCCCGTGATCGACGCCGAGGCCGCGCCGGGCGCGGGGGCGGGGCGGCCGACGGGTGCCGCCGCGGTGCGCGTTGCGGTGCCGGCATCGGCCGCCGGCGCGGTGACCAGCCCGACGCCGAGCATCGTGACCGACGAGACGACGGCGGCCAGCAGGCCGGACCGTACGCGGCGACGCCGCGGGTGCGAGTGGACGCCTACCATGCGTCAAAGATGCGGCAATCCATCGATGTCTGTCAACTTAATCCGGGGCTGGGCCGCCGGCCGGGCGCGGCCGGCGGCCGGAGAGGTCAGAGCGCCGGGGACAGGTACAGGAGACGGTTGGGCGAGCCGGCGCCCGGGTTGAGCACCGCCGGATTGGCGACGCTGAACAGGTAGCTGGACACCTGCGCCGGCGTCCAGGTCGGGTTGTTGCCGAGCACCCGGGCGGCGACGCCGGCGACGAGCGGCGCGGCGTGTGAGGTGCCGCTGAGCGTCTGGGTCGCGGTGGGCGAGCTCCACCAGGCCGACGTGATGCGCTCGCCGGGGGCGAAGATGTCCAGGCAGGTGCCGTAGTTCGACCAGCTCGCCCGGTTGTCGTTGGTCAGCGTCGCGCCCACCGTCAGCGCGGTCGGCGCCGACGCGGGCGAGACGTTGCAGGCGCTGGCGTTCGAGTTTCCGGCCGGGGCCGTCACCGTGATGCCGTCGGCGACCGCGTTCGCCACGGCGGCGTCGAGCGCGGCGGTGGGACTGGTCAGCACGCCGATGTTCGCCACGGCCGGCTGCCCGGCGGGGTGGTTGGCGACCATCCAGTTGATTCCGTTGATCAACATCGACAGGGTGCTCGGCAGGGCGCAGTCGAACACCTTGACCGCGACCAGCACGACGTTCTTGGCCACCCCGAACGTCGTCCCGCCGACGGTGCCGGCGGCGTGCGTGCCGTGTCCGGTGCAGTCGTTCGCCGGGAGCGTGCCGTCGACGGCGTCGTAGCCGTACACCGCCTGGCCGCCGAAGTCGGCGTGGCCGATCTGGATCCCGGTGTCCACGATGTACGCGCGGACGCCCGTCCCGACGCTGGTGAAGTTGTAGGTGCCGGTGAGCCCCAGCGGGGCGTCGATCCGGTCGAGGTTCCACGGGGCGTTCGGCTGGGTGGTGGCCAGGCTGGTCAACCGGTCCTGCTCCACGAGCGCCACCGCCGGGTCGGCGGCCAGCCGGCGGGCCACCGGCTCGGTGGTCCGCACGGAGAAGCCGTTGAGCGCGTCGCGCCAGATCTGGTCCGGCCGGAGGCCGTACCGCTCGGCGAGGCGGGTCACGCCCGTGCGCCGATCGGCGGCCGAACCCGCGCCCTCCTTGAGGACGACCACGTAGCTGCCGGGCACGCGCACCGCGTGGCCGGCGTCGAGGAGCACGCCGGTCGTCCCCGCCGCCAGGTCGGCGACGGGTGCCGCCGCGGCGGGGCCGGCCGCCATGGCCAGGAGCATGACCGCGGCGCCGAGCGTGGCCGCGCCGGCCCGATGCGCGCGCCCGAAGATCGTGTGCCAGTGGAGTTTCATCTCCCAGCCCTCCCATGGGTTCTCCCAGCGGACATCGGGCAGGTTTCCACGCAGGAAGGCACTCGAACAATCGACGTGCGTCTTGTTGTGCTCGGGGTGGGAGAGTTCCTGTCCGATGTATCAGGACCGTCTCCGGAACCTCGCCCCATCGATCGACGCCCGCCGTGACGCGGGCGTGTAGCGTACGGTTTCGGAGCGGTGACCTCGGTTCAGGCGACGTCGGGAGGAACACCATGATCGCGGAGACGGTGGAGTGCGCCTACTGCGGGCAGCCCAAGTCGGACCGGGTGCGCAAGTGCCCGCACTGCGGCAACGGGTGAGGATCCGCTACCGCACCCGCATCTGCATGACCTGCCCCTCGGGGTCGGTGCGGACCTCGAACGGGCGCTGGTCGGCGATTCCCTCCGCAGACCACGACCTGTCCACCAGCTGCGCGACCTGTCGGATCTCGATCGTCCGGTATCCGACCGAGGTGAGGTGGACCGTTATCGCCGAGGCGATGCTGACAGCGCTCGCCGGGGGACGCTTCGCCAGGAATCCGCGTGCGCGCAGCTGGAGCGCCACGGCCTTCAGCACGTCGTAGGTGAAGTTGCCGGTCACGCCAGCCAGGACGGCGTCCCGGAGGAAATCGGCGACGTCGAGCGTGTGGGCCGCCCCGGACAGTTCCTCCTTGGCGACCCCGTCCAGCACCAGGGAGGAACCGTCATCCAGCGGAACGATCAGCTGCGTCATGCGCACATGCTGGCAGATCCGCGCACCGTGATCGTAGGGAGGACCGGGTGGGGGGTGGCCTCGGATCCGGGAGCGTGTGGTGGCTCGGTTTCTGGCAGACCGCCAGGCACGCCCACTGGTGGCTCAGCGCGGACGTGCGCCTGCCCGACCGCGCCGACCCCCTGGCCGTGGGCTCCATCGAGCTCGACCGGCTGACCGAGCCCCTGGCCGCTCTGGCGGCCGCGCTCCCGGGCCTCGTCGCGACGGAACGGGCGGCCCTCGTCGACGTCGACCGCCGCATCGCCGACACGGTTCCCCGGGGCGACGACCCCGCCTCGACGGCGTCCGCCATCGCGACCCGCATCGAGCTGCTCGGTGACCGGGCCGTGGTGCTCGGTGCCGCCGCACGCCGCGCCTGGACCGGCGCGATGGTCGACCCGGCCGGCAACCTCGCGCTGTTCCGCGAGCTGGGCGGCATCCTGCTGCCGCAGGAGCTCCGCGACCGGCTCAGGACGGCGCACGCAGCCGACACGACGCTCGTCGTGGCCCCCGGTCCCGGCCTGTCGGGCGTGCCGTGGGAGCTTCTCGTCGTCGACGACGACCACGACGTCCGTCTCGTCGAGCGCGCCACCGTGCTCGGTGGGGTCAGCCCGGCGATGCTGGTCAACCTGGCCAGGCCGGCGTCCCGGGCCGGGGGCGGCCGGGCCGTACGGGTCGTCGACCCCACCGCGGCCGGGAGCCGCACCGGGGGCGGGCGCATCTACCCCGACGGGGTGCCCGAGGCGTGGCGCAGCCGCACCGGCGACGGCGACGCGCTGCTCGGCGCGGGCGCGGCGGGCGGCTGCTCGCCCGCGGAACTGTCCGCCGCCCTCCAGTCGCAGGAGTGGTCCCGCCTGGTGTTCGTCGGCCACGCCTCGGCCACGGACCCGGCGATGCCGACCTCGGCCGGGCTCGAGCTGGCCGGCGACGGGGAGACCGGGGACTCACGGCTCACCGCCGGGCAGTGGCTCAGGGATCCCACCCGGTGGCCCGCCCCCCGTCGGGTGGGCTTCGTCGCCTGCCAGTCCGACGACGCCGGCTACACCGAGCAGATCGGCCTCACCCTCGCGGCGTTGAACGCGGGCGCGCGTACCGTGGTCGCGACCCGCTGGAGCCTGCCGAGCGACGGTTCGGAGCGCCTTGTGGCCGGCGGGGCGCCGATCGGCTCGGCCACGACCGCGCTCGCCCTGGCCGTCGACGCGGCGCTGGGCACGACCGATCCCGTCGGGGCCATCGGCGAGTGGCAACGTGACCGGCTCGCCTGCTGGCGTTCCGCGCGCAGCGACGCCGCCCGCCGCCTGCACGCACCGCTGGTGTGGTCGGCGTTGGTCACGTACGACATTCCCGACGCTGCGGTCAGCGCGATCCCGGGGGCCGACGACCAGCCCGTCGCGCGGCGTCCGGCGCCCGGGGCGCCACGTCACGACGCCCTCCGGGTGCCGCCCGCCGGCGACGCCGCCGAGGTCGCGAAGGCCAGCCTGGCGGCCGGCGTGGCGGCGTTCGGCCGCGCCGACTGGCAGGAGGCGCGCGAGCACTACCTCGTCGCCCTCGCCGCCTTCACCGCCTGCGGCGACCTGAAGGGCGTCGCCGACGCCACGACCAACGTCGGCAACACGGCCTACTTCCTGGGCGACCTGGAGGAGGCCGCCGACCGGTACCGGGCGGCGCTGCCGCTGTACCGGGACCTCGGCCTCGATCGGCAGGTGGCCGTCGTCGGGCAGAACCTGGGCAACGTGTCGTTCCAGCGCGGGGAGCTCGATGTCGCCGCGGAGCAGTACCGGGCCGCCGCCGAAGCCCTGCTCAGGGGCGACTTCCGGCGTCATGCGGCGGACACGCTGGTGAACCTGGGCGCCGTCCTGATCGAACTCGGCCGCCCGCACGTCGCCCTCGGACACCTCGACCAGGCAGGTGCCCTCTACCGGGAGACGTGTGACGAGAGCGAACTGGGCGGCAAGCTCGCCGAACTCGACCAGAACACCGGGTTGGCGCTGGCCGGGGCGAAGTCCTTCGAGCGCGCCCGCGCCCACCTGCTCTCCGCCCTGCGGCACTGGCAGAGCGACGAACCGTCGGCGGAGCGGGCCGCCCGCGCCAACCACAACCTCGGGCTCGTCGCGTTCCGCGCGGGCGACCTGCCGGAGGCGCAGCTCAGGTACGCCCGCGCGCTGGAGCACTTCCACACGGTCGGCAACGAGCACGAGGCGGCCGACGCCAGGCTCGGCCTGGGGACCGTCGCCCGCCACCGGGGCGATGTGCGCGCAGCCCGGTCGAACTTCCGGCAGGCACAGGAGCACTACCGCAGGACGGGGCAGTGGCTGGCCTACGCCCAGGCCGCGTTCAACGAGGGGCTGACCCATCCGGGTGACAGCGACCGGAGGTTCGACCTGCTGGCCGGCGCGTGGGCGGCGATGCAGTCGATGTCGTGGCGGCTGGCGCACGTCAGCGAGCGGGCGGCATGGCGCGCCGCCCTCGACCACGCCAACGACGAGGTCCTGGAGACGGCTCGGCTCGGCGGCCGCGACCGGCAGTTCGCCGAGCTCCTCGAGTCGCTGCGAATCGCCGGCACGCTGCGCCGCGTCGCGCCGACGCCCCTGTCTCCGAGCTCCCTGTCTCCGAGCTCCCAGTCACCGACGTCCCTGACTCCGGCGGGTCAGGAGGAGGCCGACCGGGACTCGCCGTTCGTCGAGCCGCTGCCGTCGATGACCCTCTCCGCCGGGCCGGTCGTGCCCTGGGCGGCGTCGTCGGCCGCCGACGAGGCGCCCTGCGACGCGCCACCGTGGATCGACTGCGGCTGGCCGCCCACGCTGGTCGACGCCGTCGCCCGCGCCGAGGAGATCGTCGCCGTCGCCGGAGCGACGACCCTTCCCCTGCGCCGGGGAGCGGTGTCGCTGATCCCGCTGCTGAGCCGCCACCCGGAGGAGGAAGGACCCGGATGGACCGACCGGGCGCCGGGCAGCACGGGCCCGGATGCCGACTAGACCACGGAGGACCACCCCATGTTTCCACTCGAACTGTCGCAGCAGGCCAAGGGCACGCCCGTGGAGACCCTGCACCGCATCGTCGGGGCGGTCGGCCTCGTGATCACCGTGCAGGGCTCCGGCGATCTCGGGCGGATCGTCGGCGACCTGGTGACGGTCGCGCCCCGCCTCGCCGAGGACCACGAGGTCAGAGCCGACGGCCTGATCGTGAGCCGCGTGGGGCTCTACCGCGTCTTCTGGGGCGCGCTCAGGTGGCCCGGCGGGAGCCTGGCCATCCTGGCCCCGCTCTCCCTGCACGACAGACAGGAGGTCAGCGAGTGGACCCGGCACTTCATGAGGGAGGTGCTCGATCCGATCCGGACCCTGTCGCAGCAGGGCTACTCCGTCGGTGGTGGCGGCAACGGCATGGTGACCGAAGAGGGCTTCTGCCGCGCCTTCCAGCAGGCGTACGTCTAGCGCTTCGGTCGTGGATCCTCCACCGCCCGGGTCCGGTGAACCCGGGGCGCGGGCTCGCGCGGCCCGTCCGGCCACGGGAGCGCCCGGCTGCCACCATGGCCGTCATGGATCCGGAGAGCGCGACTCCCCCCAACCCGTACGGGGCCTACACCGCGGCCGAGGGGCTCGGTGGGATCGCCGCGCCGCTGCTGGCCGCCGCAGCCGTCACCCTGCTCGGCCTGGTCCTCCAGATCGAGGCGGCCCTGCGCTGGCCGAGCCTCTCGCTCCTGCTTCTCGGCGCGGCCACCGTCCTGATGCTGCGGGTGGTCCAGTGCAACGCCCGGGCGCGCGGCTACGCCGTCACCCCGGGCGACGCGCTGGCGTGGTACCCGGACGCCGACGACCCGCAGCGGCGGCAGGCAGTGTTCCGGGAGTTGGAGCGGCACCGGGCGGCCTGGCGGTTCTGGATCGGGAGCGCCCGCCGGCAGTACAACCTCGGCGTCCTGCTGCTGCTGCTCGGCACGATGGTGCTTCTGGTGCCGGCCAAGGCGACGGCCCTGACCCCGGTCCGCTGGCTGGCGATCGGCGTGCTCGGGCTCGGCTGCGCCGCCGAGGCCCTGGCGATCCTGCTCGGCTGGTGGCGGCCCCTCTGGCTGACGCGCTGGTGGCTGGTCGAGCCCGGCCGCCCCTGGTACGCGCGCTGGCCCGCCGCCCTGGCCCGCCGGGTGGCACCGCCCGACCCGCCGGTGCCGCCGCCCCCGTCAGCGGGTGGCGCGCCGGGGGCCTGACTCCGGACGCTCCCGCCAGACGCCGGTGAAGCGGCACCGGGACAGGTGCTCGGCCTCCGGCGCGACCTTGCAGATCGGGCACCGTTCGTCCTGCTCCGGAGGCCATTCGCGGGTGGGCTCCCTGCTGCTCATCATGCCATTGTGGACACGCCCGGTGCGGCAGACAACCGGCGCGCCGACGGGAGGCACCGCTCATGCCGATCCGAGACCTCGCCCTGACCGCCACCGAGGTGACCGGCCGCTGGCGGTGGCGGTGGGTGCTGACCGACGCCGCGACCGGAACCCGCCTCGCCGAGCACACCGTGCGGCTGAACCCGGACCGGTGGGAGGTGACGGCGCTCACCGACCTGGACGCGTACCTGTCCTGGCGCGCCGAGCCGGACCGGCGGGTGGCCAGCGAGGCCGAGCTGGTGGCCCGGCTCGGCGAGTTCGTCGGGCGGGAGGTGCTCGGCGTCGACGTGCTCGCGGCGCTGCGCGGCGTCGACCCGGCGCGGCTGCGGATCCACGTGGGCGACGCGCCGTTCCTGACCGCCCTGCCGCTGGAGCTGGCCGAGCTGGACGGTGTCCCACTGGCCTGGCACGAACGGCTTCGGGTCTCCTTCGTGACCACCGGGGCCCGGCGCAGGACGCCGCCCACCGGTCCGGTCCGGATGCTCGCCGTGTTCAGCCTTCCCACCGGGACGACCGCGCTGCGGCTGCGCTCCGAGCGGCAGCGTCTCACCAGCCTGATCCGTGGGCTGGACCGCTCGATCGAGCTGGAGGTCATGCAGTGGGGCGTGACCCGCGCCGCGCTGGCCGACGCCATGGCCCGCGACGGCGGTCCCGACCTGCTGCACCTCTCCGGGCACGGTCGTCAGGGCCGGATCCTGCTGGAGGGGCCGGACGGCCGGCCCGACGAGATCGGCGCCGGGGAGCTGGTGGAGCTGGCGCGCCCGGCCCGGGACCGGCTCCGGCTGGCCTTCCTCTCGGCGTGCGAGTCGGCGCTGGCGCCGCCCGACGCGCCGCCCGACGCGTTGCCCGACCCGCCGTCCGACCCGCCGTCCGACTCCGCCGGCCCCGCCGGCCCCGCTGATTCCTTCGGCCCCGCCGGCCTGGGGGCGCTGCTGGCGCAGGAACTCGAATGCACCGTGCTGGCGATGCGCTACCCGGTCACCGACGACTTCGCCGGCGACCTGGCCGCCGCCTTCTACCAGGGGTTGATCGACGAGGGGCTGGAGGCGGGGGCCGCGGCGGCGCGTGCCGTGCGGGCGGCGGCGGGCCCGGACGCGGCGGCGTCCCGACCGGCCCTGTCCCTGGCAGCGCCGGTGCTGATCGGCCCGGACGACATGGTCCTGGACCTGCCGCCGGCCGGTCCGTCGCGCCCGGCGAGCACCGGCCTGATCCCGCCCGAGCCGGAGCGGTTCGTCGGTCGGGACGGGCTGATGACGGCCGCCGCCGAGGTGCTGCGGCCCGGCAGCGGCGTGCCGATCCTGGTCCTGACCGGGATGGCGGCCGTCGGCAAGACCACCTGCGCGGTGGAGCTGGCGCACCGGCACCGGGACGAGTTCGGGGCGATGGCCTTCTGGGCCGCCCCGGAACGGGACGCGGGCCTCTCGGACGGCCCGGCCGCGTTCGTCGAGGCGGTCGAACGTGCGCTCGGGGACGTGCCCGAAGGCGGCGCCGATCTCGGCGCGCTGCTCGACCGGGCCGACCGCCGGTCCACCCTGCTGGTGCTCGACAACGCCGAGTCGCTGCTGAGCGAGGAGGGCCAGTGGCACGACCCGCGCTGGGCGGACCTGCTGGCCGCGGTCGCGGCCCGGACCGGCCCCACCCGGCTGGTGGTGACCAGCCGGGTCCCGCCGGCCGCGCCCGCCGGCCCGCGGCTGCGGCACCTGGAGGTCGGCCTGCTCAGCGGCGGTGAGGCCGACGCCCTCGTCCGACAGCTTCCGCGCCTGCGCCGCCTGCTGCACATCGACGGGCCGGCCGCGGCGGACGACAGGCGGGACCGGGCCCTGGTGGCCGCGGTGCAGGCCGCGGCCGGCGGCCACCCCCGACTGCTGGAACTCGCCGACGCCGCGGCCGGCGACCCGGCGACGCTGCCCGACCTGCTCCGGACCGGCATCGACGAGACCCTGGACGGGTGGACCCGGCAGGCGATCGAACGGCTCGACCCGGACGCCCGGCTGCTGCTCCAGATCCTCGCCGTCGCGGAGCCGGCGCACCGCTTTCCCAGCGTGCTCGACCACGCCTGGCCCGAGGTGCGCGCCGCGCTGGGGCGGCCCGAGACGCCGCCACCCGTCGCCGCGCTCGCCCAGGCCGCGCTGACGCACCTGCGGGGAGACCGCTACGAGCTGCATCCGGTGGTGGCCCAGGTGGCCCGGGCGGGAGCCGACGCCGAGGTCGCCGCCACGGTGGACACGGTGCTGGCGCAGGCATGGGAGCGGATCGCCCTGGCGCAGGGCGAGGCGGACACCTCCGTCGTGGTCGGCGCCCACCTCTCGGCGGTGCCGTACCTGCTTCGGTTGGACCAGCAGGCCAGGGCGGCCGCCAACCTCAGCGCGGCCCTGGCCCGGGATGCCGGCCCGCGTACCGCGCGGATGGCGTTGCCCCTGGTCAGGGCGCTCGCCCCCGACGCACCGGTGCGGGAGCTGCTGCTCGGGTTCGCCTACCAGCCGCTCGATCCGGACGAGGCGGAACGGCTGCTGCGCGCGGCGCTGGCGAGCGGGGACGACGACGTGGCCGGGGCCGCCGCCGGCGCGCTCGCCAACCAGCTGCACCAGCAGGGACGGCTCACCGAGGCGGCGGCGCTGGCGGGGCAGGCCCGTCGGCTCGGCGAGCGCTACGGCCCCTGGACCCAGGCCAGTTCCCGGCTGCGCGAGTTGCAGGTGCTGCACGAGACCGGCCGGTCCGAGGCGGCCCTGGCCGAGGTCACCGGCCTGCTCGACGAGATCCGTGCGTTGCCGCCCGACGGGTCCGGGGCGACGGAGAGCGTCGTGCCCTGGGCGGTCCGCGAGGCCGCGTTGGGCCTCGCGGTGAGCGCCGCTCTGAGCCTTGAGCGCTGGCAGGTAGCGCTGGACCACAACGGCGAACAGCTCGACAGCGTCCAGCGGCGCGGCGCGGCCGAGGCGGAGATCGCCTTCGCCTGGTTCAACGACGCGGGCGCGCTGATCCGGCTCGGACGCTTCGACGAGGCACGGCAGGTGCTGGACTACTGCCAACGGGTCTTCGACGAGCAGGGCGACGAGCTGAGACTGTCCCGGGTCTTCGGCACCCGGGCGCTCCTCGCGTCGGAGCAGGGCGACCTGGGTGAAGCGGTCGAGCTGGAGCGGACCGCGCTGCGGCTGGGCTACCGCCACCCGCTCGCGGAGGACCTCGCCGCGGGTCACGGCATGCTCGGCAACCATTTGGCCGGCCTCGGCGTCGATCCGGCAGGGCAAATCGGGCACCACCTCGCCGCCGCCCTGCTGACCCGGCTGGTCGGCTCGGAGACGTTGCGCCACCGGCTGCGGATGGTCGCCGGCGACCTGGACGTCTACGGTCGGAGCTGGCTGCCGGACGACCTGGCCGCGCTGGCCGCCAGGGTGGAGCGCGTGCCCGGCGTGCGGTTCCTCGACGTCGTCCGGTCGTTGCTCGCCCCCGGCGCCGACGCCGAGGCGGAGTTCCGTGGCCTCCTCGCCGACACCCAGGCGTCCGTCGAGGAGGCCGGGTACGACGCCACCGGCTACCTGATGCGGTGGGAGAGCCGGATGCCGCTGATCGCCGCGGCGGCGGCCGGCGAGGAGCGCGCGACCCGCCCGATGGCGCTGACGCTCCAGTCGCTTGAGCGGGGGACCGACGGGTGGGGGCTGCCCGCCGCGTTCCGGCGGATCATCGCCGGCCAACGCGACGAGAGCTCCCTCGTCAGCGGCCTGAACCCGGCCGACGCCGCCGTGGTCCGTCGGGCGCTCGCGACGATCGCCTGGCACGCGAAGGTGACCGGGGCCGCCACGGAGGCCGAGCGGTTCGCGTTGACCGAGGGGGATCTGCGGGCGGCGACCGACGAGGGGGACCGGCTGCGGGCCGGTACGCGCGCAGCCGAACTCAGCGGGCTGCTTCGCGTGCGGCAGGAGTTCACGGCCGCCCTGCGGTACGCGGACGACGCCATCGCCCACGAACGGCGGGTCGGATTCGGGCCGTGGCGGCAGCGGTTCAACCTCGGCCGCCGGCTGCAACTCGTCGCGGACCTGGGACGCCCGGAAGAGGTCCTCGCGGCGTTGGAACCGCTGCGGCCGCACTTGCGGGGGGAGCCGGACCTGCCCACCCCGGCGGATCCGGCCAACCCGTCGGTCGTGCGGGAGAACCTGCTGACGCTCGGCCAGCAGGCCGCCCTGGCCCTGGGGCGCTGGGAGCTGGCGCTGGGCTTCCACGAGGACCGGGCGGCCAGCGCGGAGCTGCGCGGGGCGGACGCCGCCGAGCTGGCGGAGCTCCGGCTGGACCGGGTCAGGTGCCTGATCGGTCTCGGGCGGACGGCGGAGGCGCGCTCGCAGCTCGACGAGATCCGGCCGCTGCTGCGTGGGGACGATCCGGCGCTGGCGGTCGAGGTCGCGTCGTACGACGCGACGCTGGCCGGCGGGACGACGAAGGCTGCCGAGGCGCTGGCCGAGGCGTACCGGCGGTTGTCCGGCGGCGGCCTCGACCCGAGGCTGGTCGCGCGGCAGCACGTCGTGCTCAGCCAGCGGCTCGGCCAGGAGGGCGAGCCGGCCGGGGAGGCGGCCCACCTGCTCGCGGCGGCGCTCATCTGCGCGCTCGTCGGCGACCGGGACACGGCCGCCCTGACGCTCCGCCACGCCGCGCTGCACCTCTACCAGGCGGACGGCACCCGGCTCGCGGTCACCCTGCCGATGCTCGTGGCCGAGGTCGAACGCGTTCCCGGCGTACGGTTCGGGCACCTGGTCACCCGGGTGATCGGCACGCCGGACGGTGCGACCGACCGGCTGGCCGCGGCGGTGCGGGCGGCGTACGCCATCCCGTTGACCGAGCTGTTCGCGTTCGACCGGCTGGTGGCCGACCTGGAGGACGAGATCGCCGTGGTGGTCGCGGCGGCCACCGGAGGGGAGGGGGACCGGGCGGCCGTCGAGGCGACCCTCGCCGGGCTGGCCGGCGTGCCGGACATGGTGCCACTCGTGGCGGCCCTGCGCCGGGCCGCCGCCGGTGACCTGCCCTCGGAGTCCGAGCAGCAGGCGATGCACCCGGTGCACGCCGCCGTCCTGGCCGAGGTCCGGGCCCGGCTCGGCGATTGATCGACGGGGGTCCGTGCGCACGGGCCCGGTGACCGTCGCGCACCGACGGCGGGCGTGTTCCGGCCGGGACGTTTGAAGGATCCGCGACCGCAGCCGTCGTCAGGGGTGTCCGGTCCCGACCGCATGGGTGGCCCGAGCGGGAGGGACGGCGTCGTGCGCCCGGACACCGTCGGGCCGCCACCGTACGGGCCGACGCGGAGCGCCCCTGCCGCGTGCCGGCAGGTGCCGGTGCCCACCGCTGACGAGGATGGACGAGCGTGACCAACATGCTGTCGGTCTCCGGGACCGAGCCGGGGTGCCTGCCGAGCATCTCGGCGGCGCTGGCGGCGGCCGGCCGCACCGCCACGATCGTTGTTCGGCCGGGCACGTACCGGGAGCAGGTGCGCCTCACCGGAGACGTCACGGTGGTGGCCGAGGACGGCC
Organism: Micromonospora sp. WMMD712; assembly: GCF_029581295.1. Lineage (NCBI taxonomy): Bacteria > Bacillati > Actinomycetota > Actinomycetes > Micromonosporales > Micromonosporaceae > Micromonospora > Micromonospora sp. WMMD712. The sequence continues at coordinate 4,096,473 of NZ_CP120743.1, read as the reverse complement.
CGGGAACGGTGACCATCGACGGTGCGGACGGGGTGGCGGTCCTGGTCGGCGGGGGAGAGCCGACGCTTCGCGGGCTCACGGTGCGCGGCGGTTCCGCCACCCGGCCGGCGGTGCAGGTCGTCGGCGGCACGCTGCGGGCGACCGGGTGCGCGATCACCGGCCGGGGCTCCGTCGCGGTCCACGTGCCGGGCGGGCAGGTGGACCTGCGCGACTGCCAGGTGGGCAACCCGGGCGGCGACGGTTTCCGGTTCGAGCACGGCGGTGGCGGCACGGTCAGCGCCACCACCGTCCGGGGCGCGCGCAACGGGGTGGTGATCGCCGACGGCGCGGACCCGGTCCTGCGCGGCTGTGCCCTCGTCGATCTCCGCGGCGTGGGCGTGCTGTCGACCGGCGGCGGACGGGGCACGCTGGAGGACTGCGAGATCCGCGCGGTCGGTGGGCACGCGATCGTCGTCTCCGGGACCGCCGACCCGCTGTTCCGCCGCTGCGCGGTGCGTGGCGCCGCCGGCTACGGCCTGCTGCTGAGCGAGCAGGCCACCGCCACCTTCGCCGACGGCACGATCGTCGACGCCGGGACGGCTGCCGTCGTGGTCACCGGCTCGGCCGCGCCGCTGATCGACGGGGGCGAGGTCGCCGGCGGGCCGGGTGGGGCGCTGTTGTTCCAGGGCGAGGCGACGGGGGTGCTGCGCCGGTTGACCGTGCGCGGCGGGCCCGCCGGGATCGTGGTCGGCGGGTCGGCCGCGCCGCTGATCGAGGACTGCGTGGTGGAGGGGGCCGGCGAGTACGGCGTGCAACTGCTCGATCAGGCCCGGCCCGTGGTCCACGGGACCCGGGTGCAGCGGTGCGTGACCGGTGGGTTCCTGGTCGAAGCCGGGGCGACGCTCACCGTGGACCAGTCGACGGTGCGGGACTGCGGACTCGGGTTCCAGCTCGACGGCGCGGCGACGGTGACCGGGTCGGACGTCGGCGCCACCCGCGGCGCCGGCATCCTGGTGCAGCCCGGGGCGCACCTGACCCTGCTGCGCAGCCGGGTGCACCACAGCGGCGGGCCGGGGGTCTGGTTCACCGCCGGCTCGTCGGGGCGGGTGAACGCCTGTGAGCTGGTCGAGAACGCGGGGGAGGGGCTGCTGCGGGACAGCGCCGCACCGGTCCGGGTGGACGCGACCACGATGGTCGGCAACGGTGGCGCGCCCGTCGGCGCGCAGCACCCCCCGCCACCGCAGGACGTCCCGGAGGCGCCCGGAGCCTGGCCGCTCCTCGGCCACATCGTGCCCATGCTCCGGCAACCGCTGGGCTTCCTGCCCGGCCTGGCCAGGCACGGGGACGTCGTCCGGGTGCGCTTCGGCCGGCTCCCCGTCTACGTCGTCACCCACCCCGACGCCGTACGCGACGTGCTGGTGCCGGGGGACGTCGACTTCGAGCGCGGGCTCTGTTTCGACCGGCTGGAGCCCGGGCTCGGCCAGGGGATCGCGACGGCGTCCGGCGTCGAGCACCGCCGGCTGCGCCGGCTGCTCCAGCCCGTGTTCAGCCGGGAACGCCTCGCCGGATACTCGTCGATCACGCGGACCGTGGCCGAGGAGACGACCGCGGCCTGGCGTGACGGCCAGGAGCTGGCCGCCGACGAGGTCATGGACGACCTGGCGCTGGCCGCGCTCACCCGGAGCCTGTTCAGGTTCACCCCGGACGCCGAGACCGCCGAGGCCGTCAAGCACGGCATGCGGATGCTCACCCACGGTCTGCTCCGGCGCATCGTGCTGCCTGCGGCGTGGGAGCGGGTACCCACCTTCGGCAACATCCGGTTCCGGCGTGCGATGGCCCGGATGAACCGGGCCGTCGGCCAGGTCGTCACCGCCTACCGCGAGGCCGGCGAGGACCGGGGCGATGTGCTTTCCGCGCTGCTCATGACACGTGACGAGGGCGGCGTCGGCCTGTCCGACCAGGAGGTGCACGCCCAGGTGGCGACGCTGGCGTTGACCGGCGTGGAGGCTCCCGGAGCGACGCTGGCCTGGCTGCTGTACGAGATCGGCCGCAGCGCCGAGGTCACCGGCCGGGTCTGCGCCGAACTCGACGAGGTGCTCGGCGGCCGGACGCCGGAGCACGACGACCTGCCCGCGCTGGAGTACACCGGCCGGGTCGTCGACGAGGTGCTGCGGCTGCACACGCCCCTGCTCTTCTCCCGCCGCACGGTGACCACGGCCAGGGTGGGCCGGTCGACCATCCCGCCCGGCGCGGAACTCGTCTACAGCCCGTACCTGCTGCACCACGACGACCGCTGGTTTCCCGACCCGGCCCGGTTCGATCCGGACAGGTGGCTCCCGGCGAACGCGCGGCAGATCCCCAAGGGGGCCTACATCCCGTTCGCGGCCGGCTCCTTCCAGTGCATCGGCCGGCAGTTCGCGATCTCCGAACTCGTCATGATCACGGCGGTGATCTTCAGTCGCTGGACGCTGCGACCGGTGCCGGGCGCAGCCGTGCGTGAGGTCGCCAGCGCCCTCGTGCGTCCCAGCGAGCTGCCGATGACCGTCCACCTGCGGGGCGGCGGCGAACGGCCCACCCCGGCCGGGCCGCGATGAACACCTACCGCACCGCGGACCTGAGCCTGCCCTTCGCGCGGGCCGTCCATCCCTGGTCGGGCCGGGCGCAGGAGTCGACGGAGTCGTGGGCGCGCCGCTGTGGTCTGCTGCGCTCGCCGGAGGCGGTCGCCGCGTTCCGCGCGCTGGGCTACGGCCGGCTCATGTCGACGCTCTGCCCGTACGCCCCGTTCGACGGGCTGTCCCTGGTCACCGACTGGAACAGCCTCTTCTTCGTCACCGACGACCAGCAGAACGTCGCGTGCGCGACCGGCCGGGCCGACCGGTACGAGGAACTCGTGGCCAGCATGCGGCGGATCGTCGGCGGCGACGTCCGGCCCACGGCACACGACCGCCATCCCCTCGTGGTCGCGCTGCGCGACCTCCTGCGCCGCTCGCTGCCGGGCCGTCCCGGCCACTGGGTCGCCCGGTTCCGGCGGCACCTCGAACGGTGGCTCGACGGCCACCTGCGGGAGAACGCCCACCGCACCGGCGGCACCGTGCCCGGCCCGGACGAGTACGTCCTGCTGCGGCGGGACGCGTCGACCGTGCTGCCCACCCTCGATCTCGTGGAGCTGGTGGAGGGCGCCGAGGTGCCGGAGCGGCTCTACCTCTCGCCGCAGTACCAGACGTTGGTGCTCGGCACCGCGGACGTCATGTGCTGGGTCAACGACATCCACTCGTGGCACATGGAGAGGGGCGACCCGATGAACCTCGTCACGGTCCTGGACCGTCACCTGGGGCTCGGCACGCAGCGGGCCGTCGACGCGGTAGCGGCCCGGGTCGCCGGCCGGGTGGCCGACCTCCTCGCCGCGACCAGGAGCCTTCCGGCGGCCATGGACGAGCTGGGCGTCCCCGCAGCGGACCAGGGGGCCGTCATGCGTTGCGTGCGGGACCAGCAGTCCTGGGCCGCGAGCATGGAGACCTGGGACCGCACCGACACCATCCGCTTCGCCGACGCCGGGTCCCCCGGCGCGGGCCGGGTCGCCCCCTACGTCGAGGACCTCCTCCCCGACACGTAGGCGGACCGCGAGCCGGCCCGCCGGCACCCACGCGACGCGTCCACCCGTCGTGGACGAGCGCGTGGCACACCACACCCACCGACGATTGGACCCCCATGGCCATGCCGTTGTCCCGCGAGGCCCCCGACGCTCCCGGCGGGCTGCCGCTGCTCGGGCACTCCCTGTCGCTGCTGCGACGTGACCGCCTCGGCTACGTCACGGGCCTGCGGGCGGTCGGCGACGCGTGCTGGGTCCGATTCGGCGCCCGCCGGTTCCTGGTGCTCAACGCGCCGGAGTTGGTGCACGCCGTCCTGGTGGAGCAGGGCAGGCACTTCGACCGGGGCCGTATCTTCGACAAGGCCCGGCCGTACGTCGGCGAGGGGCTGTACACCGCGGAGGGCGCCGAACACCACCGGCAGCGTCGCATGGTGCAGCCGGCCTTCGGCTCCGCCGAGGTCGGGCGGTACACCGCGGTCATCCACGACGTGACCCGGGAGCAGATCGCCGCCTGGCCGACCCACGGCACCGTCAACATCGAGCGCGCGATGCACGATCTGCACAGCGAGATCATCGGCCGGACGATGTTCCGCGCGCCGCAGGCCCGGCAGGTGGTCCAGGCCGCCCGCGACGAACTGCCCACTCTCGTACGGGGGCTCGGCGTGCGTACCCTCATGCCCGACGCCTTCGCCCGCGTGCCCGTCCCGGTGAACCGCCGCTACGACGCGGCCTGCGCCCGGGTGCGCGGCGCGTGCGACCGGCTCGTGGCGGCCCACCGCGAGATCCACGGTGACCTCGGCGACTTCGTGTCGATGCTCGTCCGCGCCCGGGACGCCCGGACCGGGGTCACGATGTCGGACACCGAGATCCGGGACCACGTCATGACCCTGTTGATCTCCGCGATCGAGACCCCGGCCACCGTGCTCGCCTGGGCGTTGTACGAGGTCGCCCGGAATCCCGAGCTGCGCGACGGGCTGGAGCGGGAGGTCGCCGAGGTCCTCGGCGCGCAGGGGCGCGTCATCGAGGTCGACGACCTGCCCCGGCTGCGCCTCACCGACGCCGTGGTCCACGAGGCTCTCCGCCTCCACCATCCGTTGTGGATGCTGATGCGGCGGGCCGTCCGTCCCGTGACCGTCGGGGGCGTCGACATCCCGGCGGGCGGTGAGGTGATCTACAGTCCGGCGGCCATGCACCGGGACCCCACCGTGTTCCCCGACCCGTTGCGGTTCGACCCGCGTCGGTGGCTCGACGGGGCGGCGACCCCGGCCATGCGGCGGGCGTTCGTGCCCTTCAGCCTGGGCAACCGGCAGTGCCTCGGCGACAGGTTCGCCTGGAACCAGATGAAGACCACCCTCGCCGCGATCGTGGGCGGATGCCGCCTCGCGTTGCCCGACGGCTTCCGGGCGAGGACGGTGGTGAGCAGCATCGTTCATCTTGAGCGCCTGCCGATGGTCGTGCAGCCGCGGAAGCCGTGGTGACGGTCGGCGCGGGCCTGCCGCAGAGCCTCTTCCCGGGCGACCCGGGCGGCGATGGTCATCGTGGCGGGCCGAAGTGCCGGGCGAGCGCGGCGCGCAGCGTGCCGGCGTCGCCGGCGGACCAGGCGACGAAGCAGTCGGGGCGCACGAGCAGCGCGGTCGCGGTCGTGCCCCTAAGCGGGCCGGTGACCACGTCGACCCGGTCGCGCCACCCGGCGGCGGTCTCCGCGTAGGCCCCCGTGGAGTCCAGCAGCAGCGGCCGGGCGGCGTGGGTCAGCTCGGCGAGGCGGGTCGGCCCGTGCGCGCCGAGCACGACCACGTCGGGGGCGTAGCGGCCGGCCAGCGGGTCGGCCGGGTCGGCGGGGTAGCGGGTGTCCGCGCCGGACATCAGCGCCGCGATGTGCCCGGTCACCTCCGGCATGCGGAGCAGCTCGGCGAAGAGTTGCCGCAGGCCGGTGATCTCGTCGCCGGGGCCGGTGAGCGCCGACTGCGCCTGGGTGGACATGACGACCCGCTCGGCGACCGGCCGACGCTCGGTCTCGTACGTGTCGAGCAGGCCCGGCGGTGCCCAGCCGAGGACCGTGGCGGCGAGCTTCCAGCCCAGGTTGACGGCGTCCTGGAGGCCCAGGTTGAGGCCGGGACCGCCGATGGCGGGGTGCACGTGCGCGGCGTCGCCGAGCAGGAGCACCCGGTCGGCGCGGTAGCGGGCGGCGATCCGGGTGTTGCGACCGGTCAGCCGCCGCAGCAGGCCGGGGCCCTCGGCAGGGCCGAAGGGGACGTCCGCGCCGAGCACCCGGGCGACGCTGGCGCGCAGCTCCGCCAGGTCCATCGGGGTCTCGTCGTCCGTCGGCGCGTCGGGCCACTCCGTCGTGGTCAGGAGCGCCGGGCGGTCGGGGAACGGGGCCCAGGCGATCAGGCCGCGCGGGGTGCGGGTGTGCTGGAACGGCGGCACGACGCCGTAGCCGGGGACACGCAGGCCGCCGGTCGCGGGGTCGAGAAAGGACGCGGGGACGGCCACGGTCGCGGTGCGGGAGGTCGACCGGTCGTCGGTGACGCCGGGGAAGTCGATGCCGACGAGACGGCGCACCGTGCTGCGGCCGCCGTCGGCGCCGACGAGGAACCGGGCGGTGAGCTGCGTACCGTCGGCAAGGTGGACCTCGACCGCGTCGGGCCGTTGGCGGAGGTCGACGACGTCGTGGCCGTGGCGCAGTTCGACCCCGAGCTCGGCGGCCCGGGCGGCCAGGGTGGCCTGGAGCTGGGCCTGCGGCACGCCGAGCACGTAGTGCGGGTTGTCGGCGAGCACCGTGAGGTCCAGCGGGAACGCGCCGAAGGTGAAGGCCGGCTGCGGGGCCGGCGGGGTGTTCCCGCCGGTGAGCCGGGCGTAGAGGCCACGCCGGTCGAGCAGGCGGACGACCTGGCCGACGAGGCCGTTGGCGCGGGGCTCGCCCCCGAGCGTGTCACGGCGTTCGAGGACGACGGGGCGGAGGCCGGCGAGGGCCAGTTCGCAGGCGAGCATGAGGCCGTTGGGGCCGGCTCCGGCGATGAGGACGTCAATCATGATCGTGGTCCCTTCGGGGGTGCGCGTCGTCGCCACGACGGGCGCGGCGCAGTGCCGGCCCGCCGCGGAGGTGTGACGCGGCGCAGGCGTGGGTGGGACGGGGTGGGACTGTGGCTCGGGCGGGGCCGGGCTTCAGCGGGGCGGCGTCGGGAGGCCGGCGGCGACCTGGGCGAAGGCGTCGGTGATGAGGCGCTCGATCGGGGCGGGCGGGTCGGCGCTGTCGAGGTAGTGCTGCATGGCGACGGCGACGGCGGCGCTGGCGGCGGCCGCGACGAGCCGTGGGTACATGTCGGTGGTGAGGTCGGTGCCGGTGCGCTCGGCGACCGCGGCGGCCAGCCCGGCCTCGGCGATCGCGGCGGCGCGCAGCCGCTCGCCCTGGAGCGCGGGCTCGGCGAGCATGGTCCGTACGCCGGCCACCCACTGCGCATGGGCGGGGGACGGCATCGCCTCGACCTCGGGGCCGGGCGTGAACTGTTCCAGCGCCGCCGCGGTGAGCGCCGCCCAGAGCGGCTCGTCGGCGGGGCGTTCGCGTAGCGCGGCGGCGGTGCGCAGGCTGCGGTCGAGGTGGCGGGAGGCGATCGCCTCCGCCTTGCTGGAGAAGTAGTTGTTGAAGGTGCGCGGGGAGACACCGGCCGCCTCGGCGATGTCCTCGACGCGGACGTTGTCGTAGCCGCGCTCGGCGGTGAGGTGGATCGCTGCCCAGCCGAGCGCCGCCCGCGTCTCGGCCTTCTTGCGCTCCCGCAACCCCGTCATGCCCCCACCCTAGCACTAGTTGCGTGGAACGCAATAATGCGTGTCACGCAAAAATGGTCGCCGGTGCCGCGCCCGCCCGGCGCGTCCCCTGGTCGGGAGCCGCCCGGCCGCCGGCCAAGACTGGGGTCCCGGACCAGGGAGAACCCCGGTCCGTACGCGGCACCCGACGGCACACACTGCTAGGCGTCCGGTCGTGCGGCCGGACGGTCAGTCAGGGTGAGAAGGGGTACGACATGAGGCGTAGGACCGTGCGGATCGACACCATCCCGGCCGACGGCGTGGAGCTGGCCGACGAGCAGCTCGCCCGGATGCTGGGCGGCCTGCCGAGGCGGGACGCCGGCGGTTCGTCGAAGACCATCGACGACATCCCCAACGGGGGCCGGAACGACACCGACAGCGACTTCTGATCAGTCGCCGCCACCGGCCCGCCCTGTCCGGGGCCGACCGGTGGCGGCGGACCGGGGCCGGCGGAGGTGTCGGTCCGCCCGCCGCCCGGGGCGGTCCGGGCCGGCAGGTGGCCGCCGCGCCGGAGTCGTACCCCTGGTGCAGACTGCGTGGCGTGGACCTGACGCTCGCGTTCGCCGCCCTGCTCGGGCGGTCCGACTTTCCCGCCGGCTCCTACGACGCCTACTACGGCGGCGACACCCTCGACGAGTTCCTGCTCCCGGCCTCCTGGCTCACGCCGGCTGCCCTCGCGTCGTCCGCCCCGGTCGCGCTGCCGGACGTCGACGCCTGCTTCCTCGACGACGACCACGCGGATCTGGCCTGGGAGTTCGACCTGGCCGGCTCGCTGTTCGCGATCGAGTGGGCCGAAGACGTGCTGCCGGCGGCGTTCCTCGCCGACGCGCGGGCGGCCGACCCCGACCTGCTCGTCCGCGGCGCCGACCTGGGCGTGCTGCTCGCCCGCCACGGCGTCGACCTGACGGCCGAGTCGGCGGGGCGGCTGAGCTACCGCATCTCGCCGCTGCTGCGCCTGGCCACGGACGGCACCCTCCACGACGCCGTGCGGATGGCGACGTTCACGCACCGCCTGCCGGCGCTGGTCCCGTTCGGCGACGAGGGGTGGCGGCGGGTCGAGCCGGGCTGGGCGGAGGCGCTGGCCGCAATCGAGCCGCCGGAGCTGCGTGACCACCTGAGCCTGCACTGCCTGGAGCCGTTCTCGTCGCGGGCGGCGGGGGCCTGCTACCTGGGCGCGAACGAGTGGCCGACCGGCACCTCGGCCCTCGACGGTCGACGCAAGCTGCTGGCGGGCTGGGAGTTCGGCGAGTCCCAGTCGGGGGTGGCCGTGGTCGCCTGACCAGGGCGGTGCCCCGCCTCACCTGCGACGGCGACGCCACCGGGGTTCAGCCCTTCACCGCGCCCGCCGTGAGCCCCTCCGTCAGGAAGCGCTGCCCGAAGGCATAGATGATCACCACGGGGAGGCTGACGAGCAGCGACGCCGCGGCGAGCTGCCCCTGCGGCACCACGTCCCCGGTGATCATCGACTGCATCCCGACCGGGAGGGTCTTGTACTCGTCCTTCGTGATGAACACGAAGGCGAAGAGGAACTCGTTCCACGCGTTGGTCAGGGTGAACAGCGCGACCGCCAGCAGTCCCGGCTTGGCCAGGGGCAGCACCACCCGGCCGAACGCCTGGAGCCGGGTGCAGCCGTCGACCAGCGCGGCCTCCTCCAACTCGACGGGGATCGACGCGAAGTATCCCGTCAGCAGCCAGGTGGCGAACGGAAGCGTGAACGTCGGGTACGTCACCACCAGCGACCACAACGAGTCGGTGAGCCGCACCCCGATGAGCAGCTGGTAGAGCGGGATGAACAGCAGCGCGCCCGGCATGACGTAGGTGATCAGCACCGTGACGGTGAAGCTCTGCGCCCCGCGGAACCGCAGCCGGGCCAGCGCGTAGCCCGCGAGGGCGGCGCAGACCAGCGCCACCACGGTGGACGCCACGGACACGAGCACCGTGTTGAGGTACCAGCGGCCGAAGGGCTTGGTGGCGAAGAGGTCGGTGAACTGCTGGAGGGTCCACGGCGTCGGCCACAGGTCGTGGACGCGCATGACGATCTGCCCCTCGGACTTGAACGCCGTGACGGCGATCCAGTACAGCGGGGCCAGGACGAAGGCGAGCAACACGGCCAGGGCGACGCCGGACGCCAGGGCGGACACCAGCGACGACGACCGCCGGCTCCCCCGGGCCCCGAGCGCCGAGACCACCCGGCCGACCGCCGCCGCGACCAGCAGGAACGCCCCGAGGACCACGGCCGCCTTCCAGGCGATGTGTGGCGACGCCCAGACCAGCAGGCCGACGACCGCCGTGGCGACCGCCCACGGCAGGGCCTTGGGCAGGGTACGGGCCCGTGGGGTGGTCCGCGCCGCGCGGACCCGGCGGGGCGGCTCGATGCCGATGTCCCGGCGCAACAGCCGGACCAGCACGAACACCAGTCCGCCGATGACCGGCAGCATCACGAGCGTGACCGCCGCCCCGGCACCGTACTGGAGTTGCAGGATCGCCTTCGAGTAGGCGACCAGCACGTAGGGCGCCGTCGCGTTGCCGGGGCCGCCCTGCGTCAGCAACCAGATGAGGTCGAAGTTGTTGAACGTCCAGATCGACGACAGGGTCACCGTCACGGTGATCACGTGACGCAGCCCGGGCAGCGTCACGTGGGCGAACCGCTGCCACGGCGACGCGCCGTCGACGGTCGCCGCCTCGTAGAGGTCCGCCGGGATGGCCTTCAACCCCGCGAGGAACGCGACGGTGAAGAACGGCACGCCCTTCCACACGTTGACCAGGATCACCGACGGCATGGCCAGCGACGCCTCGGACAGCCAGCCCGCCGGCCAGGCGTCGACCAGGTGCGCACTGGCCAGCAGCGGCCCGATCCCCGAGTCGGTGAGCAGCGTGTTGACGCTGCCGAAGATCGGGTCGAGCAGCGCGCGCCAACTGAACGCCGTGACCACCGTCGGCACCACCCACGGCAACAGGAGCAGCCCGGCCAGCACGGCCCGTCCACGGCGCAGTCGGTGCAGCAACAGGGCTGCGGACAGCCCCAGCACCACCTTGAAGACCTCGGCGTAGGCGGTGAAGACGAACGAGTTCAGCACGCCCGTGCGGAACTGCTCATCGTCGGCCAGCGCGGCGTAGTTGGCCAGGCCGACGAACACGCTGTCCTGCCCGTGCCGTTCCGTGGTGCTGGTGACGACCGACCAGGCGATCGGCGCGAGGATGAGGCTGCCGACCAGCACGGCCATGGGCGCCAGGAACAGCGCCGCCAGCCGCCAGTCACGACCCAGCCGTCGCTGGGTGGCGGTGAGGGAGCCGGCCCCCGGCGGCGGGGCCGCCGCCGGGGCCGGTGCCGATCGGGTCGACGTCACTGCGGCAGCCCCTGCTGGGTGAAGATCTGCACCATCTTGGCGTGGGCGGCCTGCACGGCCTGCGCCGCCGGCGTGCCCTGGATGACCTGCTGCATCATGTCGGTGAGGACGTAGGCGCCGACGGCGGCCTGCTGGCCCGCGCTGGCCTTCTGCGGGAAGCTCAGGCCGTTCTTCGTGACCAGCGGAAGCTTCAGCTGGGTGATCTTGCGCATGACGGGGAACGCCGGGTCACCGCTGGTGAAGAACGGGTCGGCGTCCCAGACCTTGTCCCAGGCGGGCAGCGCCAGGCCGGGCGCCTCCTTCGCCACCCCGAGCAGCGCGGGCGCGGTGACCAGGTACTGCGCCAGGAGCTTGGCGAGTGCGGAGTTCTTGGCCCCCCTGAAGATCACGAAGCACTGGGACTGGCCGAGCAGCAGGGAGTTGTCGGTGGCCGGCCCGGTGCAGTCGGCGAAGACGTGGGTGTTGGCGTAGACGGGGTTCTTCTTCGTCTTGGCGTCCGCGTAGACGCTGAACTGGTTGCGGGTGTAGCCGAGGATCCCGGCGAGCCAGTTCTCGTTGTTGCTGGAGTCGGTCCAGGCGGCCACGCCCGGCGGCAGCATCGGCTTGAACCTCGGGTTGGTGTAGATGTCCCCGAGGAAGGTCACCGCCTGCACCGTCTCGGGCGAGTCGAACGTGACCTTCCGGCCGTCGTTGGAGGCGATCGCCCCGCCGTACGCGTTGATCACCGCCTCGATCATGCCGTTGGCGTCACCGGACCGGTTCACGGTCATGCCCCAGCCGAACCGCCGCTTGCCCGGATCGGAGATCGCCAGGCACAGGTCCCGCAGCTCCTCCCAGGTGTAGACGTCCCTGGGGGAGATGCCCTTGTCCTGCATCCAGTCCTTGCGCAGGAACGACCCGATCCCGATGAAGTGGTAGGGGATCGCGAACCACTTGCCGTCGAAGACGCAGTAGTTCTTGGACTCGGCGGTGGGCTCGCCGTACTTCGCCGTCAGCGCCTGGACGACGTCCGTCACGTCCTCCAGGTCGCCCAGCGCCTGGAACTGCGCGACGAACCGCGAGTCGGTCATGAACGCGAGGTCACGCGCCACGCCACCCTCGACCTCGGCGTGGATCTTGGCCACCGCGTCGCCGGCGTCGGCCTGTACCAGGCTGTTTCCGATCTTCGTGCCGGTGACGTCGGCGAAGTTCTTGATCGAGCTGTCGAGCGCCGCGTTGGCCGCTTCCGAGTACAGCTTCTGCGACAGCATCCCCATCGAGGAACCGCGCAACTCCGCCGCGGCGTCGATCAGCTCCTGCGGGACCGCGGCCTGCACCCGGGGCGTCGACGGCCCGGTGTCCCCGCATGCGGCCAGGCCGGCCGCGCCGAGCAGTCCCACCCCCATTCCCAGAAAGCCGCGTCGGGTACGTAACGGGTTGTCCTCCATGGCCTGTCGCCTCCTCTGCCTCGCCACTGCACGTCGAAGGCGGCCGAGAGGTCTGCTGCCTCCCGCTGGGCGTCCACCATCCGCACGCGGGGGCGCTTTGCCCGGTCGGGTGGGTGGTCGCAGCCGGTCTCTGCCGCGCAGTCATCGGAAAATCGCCCCGGTGTGCGGCGGCCCTCCCCCGACCAGTCCCGGGACATGCGCCGCTGGCCCGATACGTCGGCTGCCCGGCGGTGCGCTCACTTTACCCATTTCGGAAAGTCGCGCCTAGAGCTGAAACGATTTCTGGAAACAGGAATGTCATCATCGAAGATCAATGTCCTCGACCGGGATCGCCGCCCCGTTGGCGGGTCGCGTCCATCGAGGCTGTTCATTCTGTCGATCTCGGGGCGTCGGGTCCCTGTGCCCGTCGGTCGAAGGAGCTGGCGACGCATCGAGCGAGCATCCTCGATGCCTTGACACCCCGGATGAGATCGCTAACACTGAGCTGCAACGCGGACTTAACAGGCAGATAACATGCTGCCCCCAGCGTCCCGGGAGGACGTCGTGACCCTGGTTCCACGGCGCGCGGCGCGGACGACCGGCCAATTCCCGACCGGGCTCACACCGCCCGACGGTCACGAGCCGGCCCCGCCACGGCGTCGCCGGCCGGCACGTCGGTTGCTGGCCGCTCTGACCACGCTGACGACCGCCGTGGCGGCGATGGTCGGCGTCGTCGTCACCTCGGGCCCGGCCGTTGCCGCCACCAACCAGTTCCGGGGCATGAACTGGGCCGTCCTGGGCGACAACTTCAGCACCGGCCCCCTCGTGGTGCAGGGCCTGAGCGCGTCCGACAGCAACGCGACGGTACGGGCCAAGGCGAACGCCCTCTACGACGACATGGCCGCCACCATGGGGGTCAACACCGTCCGGCTGCCGATCAACACCCACACCGTCGGGACGGCCTGGTGGGAGGCCTACCGGGGGGCCATCGACGCCGCCACCGCCCGCGGGTTCAAGGTCATCCTGGCCTACTGGGAGGACGGTGCCGCCTCCGGCGGCAGGATCACCAACCTCGCCGCCTGGAACGCGATGTGGTCCACGGTGACCAACACCTACGGCACGAACCCCAACGTCTACTTCGAGCCGATGAACGAGCCGCACGGCTACAGCTCGGCGGAGTGGCGCAACGTCGCGGCCAACTGGCTCAGCTACCACTACTCGGCGGTGCCCGGCCGGGTGCTCATCGGCGGCACCGGCTTCAGCCAGGACCTGCGCGACATCTGCACCGACAGCCGCTTCAACGCGACGCTGCTGTCCTTTCACTACTACGCCTTCTTCTACGGCGAGATGACCTACGACGCCTTCCGGAGCCACATCCAGGCCCGCCTCGGCAACTGCGCCTCCCGCGCGGTCGCCACCGAGTTCGGCGCGCCCATGAACGACGGCCGCAACTACGCCGACGCCAACAGCACCGACAATTTCGTGCGCTACATCCGCGCCATGGCCCAGGTCATGCGCGACAACCAGATGGGCGGCACCTACTGGCCCGCCCTCGGTGGCAAGCCCGGCAGCATCGGCTACGATTGGTACTCGATGTACTCGCTCAGCGGGAGCGGCACCGACCTCAACCTGACCGTCCGCAACCCCTCCGGGGCCGACCGGATCCGGTACGGCTGGGGCGACGCCATCGGCAGCGACCCCACGACGCCGCCGCCGACGGGGACGTTCTACCGGGTCACCGTGCGGCACAGCGGCAAGGCGATGGACGTCCAGCAACCGAACACCGACAACGGCGCGCGCGTCGGCCAGTACACGTACGGCGGCAACGCGTGGCAGCAGTGGCAGTTCCAGGACGCCGGCAGCGGCTACTGGCGCATCGTCAGCCGGCACAGCGGCAGGTGCCTCGACGTGGTGGGCGCCTCCAGCGCCGACGGCGCCGAACTCATCCAGTACACCTGCGGCAGCGGCACCAACCAGCAGTTCCAGCTGGTCACGAACGGCAGCTACTTCCAGCTCCGGGCGCGGCACAGCGGCAAGTGCGTGGACGTGCCGGCCGCGTCGACGGCGGACGGTGTGGTCCTCAAGCAGTATCCGTGCAACACCGGCGCCAACCAGCAGTGGTCGCGCGCGGCAGTCTGACGACCGGCCGGGCCGGGCGCGCCGTCGCCGGGGCGGGAGTGACCGCACCGGAACGCCGGCGCGCCTTCCCGCCCCGCCCCTGACCTTGGAATACTCCCGACATGGCCAAGTTCGGACGCCGGTGGGCGTGGGTAGCGGTCCTCGTGCTCGGCGTAGCCCTCTACCTGCTGGTGCTGGCGACGCTCGTCGACACCCGGAACATCAACTTCATCCCGGCGCTCATCATGCTCGGCGCCTCCATCGCCCCCGCGACGTTCCTGACGTTCGCGCAGGGGCGCACGGGCCAGTGGCAGGTGCCCGGGTCGGTGATCGCGGCGGCGGCGTTCTTCGGCGGCATCATCGGGGTGGTCGCCGCCGGGTGGCTGGAGTACGACACCCTGCGCAGCCTCGGCGTCCTGCCGATGCTGTTCGTGGGGCTGATCGAGGAGACCGCCAAGCTGGTCGTCCCCGTGCTGATCCTGCTGCTCTGGTGGCCGCACCGCTCGGCCGGCAACGGCCTGGTCATCGGCGTGGCCAGCGGTGCCGGCTTCGCCGCCCTGGAAACCATGGGATACGCCTTCACCGCCCTCGTCCAGTCCCAGGGCAACCTCGGCGACGTCGAGCAGACGCTGCTCGTGCGCGGGCTGACCGCCCCCGCCGCCCACCTGTCCTGGACCGGCCTGACCGCAGGCGCGCTGTTCGCCCTCGCCGCCGCGCCCGGCGCGCGCCGGGTGCTCGTGTTCGGGGCGACGTTCGTCGCCGCGGTGGCGTTGCACGCCTGCTGGGACACCTTCGCCAGCCAGCTCGCGTACGTGCTCGTCGGCCTCGTCTCGCTGGGCTGGGTGCTGCTCCAGATGCACCTGTACCGACGGGCCGACACCCGGGCCCGGAGCGCGGCCCGGCCGACCGCCGGGTGACCACCGGCCGGCCGTGCTCCGCGCCGGTGCCGTACGGCGTCGACCCGTCGGGCGCGGTGCGCCTGCCCGCGTGATGCGCCTCCCGCTGGCGTGCCGGACTCATGCCGGGCTCTCATCGTCGTCCGGCCCGGCTCCGAGGTGCCGCTGCGACCGTGGCGGCGAGCACCCGGGCCACCCGGCCCGCCGCCCAGCACACTCCGAGGAGCAGCATGCGCAGTCGCCTCCTGACGGCGTTCGTCGTTTTGGCCGTGACCGCGGTCGTACCGCCGGCGAGCGCACAGCCGCGACCGTCGACCGCCCACGGCCCGAGCCACGAACCGATCGAGGTCGTCGCGACGATCCCCTTCCCCGGCGGGGTGGTTCCCCAGGACCCCAAGACCGGCGGCACCAACTTCAGCGCCGACCTGGCCCCCGACGGCCGGCACATCGTCACCACCTTCGCGCCCACCGAAGGGGAGAAGCAGGTCGGGGTGATGGACCTCGACGGGACCGACTTCCGCTGCATCACCTGCGGCAGGATGAAGTCGGCCTGGGGCCCCGACGTCTTCCCCGACCAACGGCGGATGCTGGTGCAGGTCCCCAGCCCGATCGACAGGTTGACGGACGCCCTGCCGGACGGGCTCAACCCGCTCTCCGCCGGCACCGGCGACCAGAGCTACGCGATCGTCGAGTGCCTGCCGAGCATCTACGACTGCCGCACCCTGCGCAGGCAACCGCTGGAGTTCCCCCGCAACTCCCTCCTTGAGGGGGCGCAGAACCGGACGGTGTCCGTCTCGCCGGACGGCAGGTACGTCAAGTGGGCGGAGATCCGGACGCTCCAGGGGTCGGTGATGGTCATCGGCCGGCTCCACTCCGACGGCGCGAAGTACACCGTGCGGGACCCGCTCGTGCTGAACCCGCCGTACCGTCTCGACTCGGACGTGGCCGCGTGGTCCGACGGCAGCCGCTACTACGAGACCGGCGCCTTCGCCGACGGCGGCCGGACCCTCAAGTACGGCACGGAGGGCACGGCGCTCAACTACGACATCTACGAGCTGGACCTGGCGACCGGGCGACGCACCCGCGTCACGACGGACCTCGACTACAACGAGCTGTACGCCGCCTCGCCCGACGGCGCGAGCCTCGCCTACAGCTCCGGTCGCGGCCTCGACCGGATGACCGTCTTCTCGCAGGTGACCCGGCCGCCGCTGATCGACCTGATGAGCTTCTCCCAGCTCGGCCGGATCGCGCTGTGGAACAACCGGCTGTGCATGAACGAGATGTGGCTCATGCCCCGGGGGACCCAGTCCGGCACCTACGGCGGGCAGCCCGTCGTCCCCGAGGACAACTGGCACATCCGTGGCTGGAGCTGGTTCGCCGACGGCACGAAGGCACTGGTCACCGAGTTCCGGGATCCGGCCGAGGCCACCCCGGTTGACCCCGCCGAGCGGGTCCGGCTCCAGATCCTGTCCTTCCCGAACCGGAAGCCGACCGTCCCTGAGCCGGTCGTCGATCTCGACACGGTCGACATGGCCGGCTGGGCGATCCCGTACGACCGCTACGTCGGGATGGGGGCCCACGCGGTGACCGACCGGACGATCGCGGGCAGCGCGGCCGGCACCGCCCGCGTCCGGTATCTCGGCACGTTCGCCGCCGGGTCGTGGACCGTCGACTACGACCACTACTCCGAGGACGGCGTCACCTTCCTCGACGGCTCGGAGAGCATGGCCACCCCCAGCCCGGTCGTCCTCGGCGTCTACCAGGCCGACCTGCGCCTCACCGGCAGCCGGCACGGCTACCTCCGGGCCGACCTCACCGTGCTGGGGCAGGACCGCTACCGGGGCAGCATCGAAAGCGAGGTCGACGGCAGGCGGCTCAGCGGCGTGCCCACGCAGGCGACGTGCCCCGGCGTACACCAGCCCGATCTGCGCCTCACCGCCACCGCCACCGCGGTCACGGCCGGCACCGCGCGGATCCGGGCGACGGTCGACAGCCGCGTGCTGGCCGACGCGGCGTACCGCCCGGTCGCCGGCGCCGTCGTCGAGGTCGCCGGGGTCACCGCGACGACGGCCACCGACGGCACCGTGTCGTTCGACGTGCCGGCCCGGTCGGGCGACGTGCTGCCGGTCCGGGCCGGCGCGGGCGGCTTCCGCCCGGCCGACGTGCGGGTGACCGCCGGGTGAGCCCGGTGGGGCCGGCCGACGGCCGCGCCGGCCCCACCGCCTGCGGGCGTGCCGTGGCCCTGCCGGTCGCGCCGCCGGGCCGGGAGGGCGTCGATCGTCGTCGATGTTGCCGGAACGCGTGCGGCGTGCTGGAATGGATCACATCGCCGCAGCACGGGGGCAACCGCGCTGGGAAACGGTGAGCACGGGAGCATCGCAGCGCCGGGAACGCGCCGCTTCGGCGGGCGCGCGCCGCCTCGCCGGGCCGATTCCGCGACGACGGGCAGGAGCCCCGTCGTCGGTGCCCTGTCCCGCCACGACCGAGACGTCCGGCCTCCGACCCGCCACGGGCGGCCGAGCTGCGGACGTCATGGAGGATGACCATGCGCAGTTACCTCGCGGTGCTCACCGCCGCCCTGATCCTCGGCAGCGCGGCCGGCAGCGTCCCGGCCGGCGCGTCGACCGCCTCCCCGCGGGCGTGCGACCGCGGCCTGCTCTTCTGCGAAGACTTCGAGCGGCTGCCCCCCGGCGGTCCCAGCACCCTGAAGTGGGGCGTCGACACCCGCAACGGCACGCTCACCGTCGAGCGGGCCCGCCACGGCAACCAGGTGCTGCACGTCCGCACCGTCGACAACGGGCGCGCCTTCCTGCGCGTCGACGACTTCGCCGCACCGGGCAACCGCTTCTTCGGCCGGATGCGCCTGCGCGTCGACGCCTTCCCCACGGCCCCCGACTGGGCGCACTTCACGCTGGTGGAGGCGACCGGCGCGGGCAGCTCGGAGGTCGTGCGCCCGGTCGGCGGCCAGTACGCGCCCACGGTGCCCGGCACCTTCTGGGGGGTGGGCGCCGACGGCGGCCCGACCGGCGACTGGACCAACTGGCGGGAGTCCGCCCCGGTCACCGAGGACACCTGGCAGTGCTTCGAGTGGGAGCTCGACCCGGCCGACAACCGCGTCGCGGTGTGGATCGACGGCGTGGCGAACCCGGAGCTGACCGCCTCCACGAACGACCACGGCGGCAACGACGTGCCCTTCGTCCTGCCGGCGGTCGACACGGTGAAGATCGGCTGGCAGCTCTACCAGGGCGGCACCACGCCGGGCGAGTTCGACCTCTGGATCGACGACATCGCCCTCTCCACCAACCGGCTCGGCTGCTGAGGCGAGTGGGGGCACTATCGTTCTGGCGTGCACATCCGCTTTGACGTACCTGCCGACCCCGGCTACCCGGGCCGCGTGGCCGCCGCGCTCAGCAGCGTCCGGCTGCGGAGGTACGGGCAGGTCGGCGCGGTGCTGCTGGTGGTCGGCGCGGTCGGGTTCGCCGTCTCGCGCGGGTCCGCGCGGGGCGAGCAGTTCTCGTCGCTGTGGCTGTCGCTGCTCGTGGGCGGCCTGCTGTCGATGCTGTACGCGCCGTGGGTGCGGTGGCGGGCCCGGCGGCGGTCCGGCCGCTACGCCGTCGAGGGCGGCTACGACATCACCGACGACAACATCATGATGCGGAGCGGCTCGGAGTCCGGCGGCATCGCGTGGGACGGGGTCGACCAGGTGCGGGTCACCCCGGAGTTCTGGATCGTGTACGTCGGCCGGATGCCGGCGACCGTGATCCCCCGGGGCCTGATGTCCGCCGAGGACGCCGAGACGCTGCGCGCCTTCATGGCCGCGCGCGGACTGCTCCAGGAGCGGTGACCCGTCCGCCGCGACGCGCCACGGCGGTCGCGGCGGACGGAGCGGGTTCCTGCCGGGATGCCCGCGCCGAGGTCGTGCCGAGGATGGGAATCGCGTCGGAGGTCGGTTTCCCTTTCGATCTCCCTGTGGCGTGATCGAAATTTCTCAGCAAACTCGGCGGAATAATTCATCGTGAGTTATCAATAGATGATCATTGATATAGTGACCTATCGGTGCGATGCTGGTGTAAAGCGCTCTTAACCCGATATTGAGCGCCGGAGAAGGAGGATGTGCAGTGTTTCCACACCAGTCCGATCGATCCGGTCGCCCCTCCCGGTCGGCGGTCCGTCGGTCCGTACAGGCGCTCGTCATGGTGTTCGCCATGCTGGCCGGCACGCTGACCTGGGCCGGCGCGGCCCAGGCGCACGGCACCATCGTCAGCCCGGCAACCCGCGCCTACCAGTGTTGGCAGGCCTGGGGAAGTCATCACACCGACCCGGCCATGCAGCAGCAGGACCCGATGTGCTACCAGGCGTTCCAGGCCAACCCGGACACCATGTGGAACTGGATGAGCGCGCTCCGGGACGGCCTCGGTGGCCAGTTCCAGGCCAAGACTCCCGACGGGCAGCTGTGCAGCAACGCCCTCAGCCGGAACGACAGCCTGAACCGGCCCGGTGCGTGGAAGGCGAGCAACATCAGTCGCAACTTCTCGGTCCAGCTCTACGACCAGGCCAGCCACGGCGCCGACTACTTCCGGGTCTACGTGAGCAAGCAGGGGTTCAACCCCACCACCCAGAGCCTCGGCTGGGGGAACCTCGACTTCATCACGCAGACCGGGCGCTACGCGCCGGCGCAGAACATCACGTTCAACGTCTCGACGTCCGGTTACACCGGCCGCCACATCGTGTTCGTCATCTGGCAGGCGTCGCACCTCGACCAGGCCTACATGTGGTGCAGTGACGTGAACTTCGTCTGATCGGCACGACCGGCGGCACCGGTACCGCTCCGACCCGAACGCCTCGGGCCGGAGCGGTGCCGGTGCCGCCGCGTGGCCGGACCCGGGCGCGCGACCACCCCGGGCTGAGTCGAGGATCAGGGTGGCGCGTCTGCGCGGATGGCAGACGCATCAATGTCTTGAGGCGATGGGAGCGCTCCCGTAACATACCTGACGCGGCTGTTAACGGTCACATACTCGGGCCACCACCAATTTCGAGCCGCCGTCCCATCAGGAGGATGCCTTATGGCAAGATCCAAAGCGACCAATGTCGGCGTGTTGTCCGCCGGCGTCGCGTTGCTGGCTTCGGCGACGGTCGCCGTGGCCTTGCCGGCCAACGCCGCAGCCGCCGGCTGTTCGGTGACCTATGCCGTGTCGTCCCAGTGGGGGGAGGGCTTCGGCGCCAACGTGTCGATCACGAACCTGGGCGACCCGGTGAGCAGTTGGACGCTGACGTGGTCCTATGGCGCGGGCCAGACGGTCACGCAGGCGTGGAACGCGACGGTCACCCAGAGTGGCGCCGCGGTCACCGCGAAGAACGTGAGCTACAACGGGTCGATCGCGACCAACGCCTCGGTGTCGTTCGGCTTCAACGGGTCCTGGTCGGGCAGCAACCCGGCGCCGACGAGCTTCGCCCTGAACGGCGTGGCGTGCAACGGCGGCACGACCCCCACGACCCCGCCGACGACGCCGCCGACCAACCCGCCGACGACCCCGCCGCCCACGACGCCCCCGCCGACCACCCCGCCGGCCTCCTGCGCGCTGCCGACGTCCTACCGGTGGTCGTCGACCGGCCCGCTGGCGCAGCCGAAGGCCGGCTGGGCGTCGCTGAAGGACTTCACCATCGCCCCCTACCAGGGCAAGCAGTTGGTGTACGCCACCACCCACAGCAGCAGCGCCACCGGCGGCTGGGGTTCGATGAACTTCGGCCTGGTCGACAACCTCAACCAGCTCGGCTCGGCCCCCCAGAACACCATGAGCCAGAGCACCGTGGCACCGTCGCTGTTCTACTTCGCGCCGAAGAACATCTGGGTCCTCGCCCACCAGTGGGGTCCGACGTCGTTCTCGTACCGCACGTCGACCAACCCGGCCAACGCCAACGGCTGGTCGGCCCCGCAGCCCCTGTCGACCGCGACGATCACCGGTTCCAGCACCGGTGTGATCGACCAGACGATCATCGGCGACGACCAGAACATGTACCTGTTCTTCGCCGGTGACAACGGCAAGATCTACCGTCAGATCATGCCGATCGGGAACTTCCCGGGCAGCTTCGGCTCCAGCTACACGACCATCATGAGCGACACCTCGGAGAACATCTTCGAGGCGCCGCAGGTCTACAAGGTGCAGGGCCGCAACCAGTACCTGATGATCATCGAGGCCAGGACCAGTTCCTGGGAGCGCTACTTCCGCTCGTTCACGGCGACCAGCCTGAGCGGCACCTGGACGCCGAACGCGACGACCTACAACAACCCGTTCGCGGGCAAGGCCAACAGCGGCGCCACCTGGACCAACGACATCAGCCACGGCGAGCTGCTGCGCACCAGCGCGGATCAGACGAACACGATCGACCCGTGCAACCTGCAGCTGCTCTACCAGGGTCGTTCCCCCAGCTCGAGCGGCGACTACGGCCTCCTGCCGTACCGGCCGGGTCTGCTGACCCTGCAACGCTGACCGCGTGAACCGACGCTGACGGCGTGAGTTCGATCGAGCGGCGGGTCCGGCACAGGCCGGGCCCGCCGCATCGTCGTGGTGGTCCACGGCGACCGCGTCGCCGGGCTTCCTCACCCTGCCCGCATGCGGGATGATCGATGGATGTTGGACCCCGCAGTCCTGCGCCGGCTCGACGCCCTCCTCGCCGCCGACGACCAACAGCGGGCCGCGCGCTATCCGGGTCTCCCTCCGGCTGGCCAGCCCGTGCACACCGTCTACGTGCCGGCCGACCGGTACGGTCCGCACACCGTCGACGAGTGGCGGACCGCCGCGCTCGCGGCACTGGACGGGCACGGCCCGTTGCCCGGCGTCGCCGACGCGCTGGCCGCCCGGGTCCGCGCCAAGCTCGCCGCCGAGCCGATCGAGGACCTGCGGATCGACTTCGAGGACGGGTACGGCGTCCGGGGTGACGCCGAGGAGGACGCCGCCGTCCGGGCCGCCGCCACCGCGCTCGCCCGGGGGCCGGTCACCCGCCACGTCGGGCTGCGGATCAAGTCGCTGGAGCCGGCGACGCGCCGCCGGGCGGTACGCACCCTCGACCTCTTCCTCGACGCGCTGCTGCGCCACCGGCCCCTGCCCGACGGCTTCCGGGTGACCCTGCCGAAGGTGACGTCGCTGCCCCAGGTCGAGGCGATGGTGCAGCTCTGCACCGAGCTGGAGGCCGCCCACGGGCTGTCGCTCCTGCGCTTCGAGATCCAGGTGGAGACCCCGCAGGCCGTGCTCGGCGCCGACGGCACCGCGACCGTCGCCCGGATGGTGCACGCCGCCGCCGGACGCTGCGTGGGGCTGCACTACGGCACCTACGACTACTCGGCCGCGCTGGGTGTCGCCGCCGGCCAGCAGAGCCTGGAGCATCCGGTGGCCGACCACGCCAAGGCGGTGCTCCAGGTGGCGGCGGCCGGCACCGGGGTCGCGGTCAGCGACGGGTCGACCAACGTGCTGCCGACCGGCGACCGCGCGGCGGTGCACGCCGGCTGGGCGCTGCACCTGCGGCTGGTCCGCCGGTCCCTGGAACGCGGCCTCTACCAGGGCTGGGACCTGCACCCCGGGCAACTGCCCACCCGATTCGCGGCGACCTTCGCCTTCTATCGGGACGGGCTGCCCGCGGCCGCCGCCCGGCTGCGGGCGTACCTCGACCGGGTCGACAGCGGCATCCTCGACGAGCCGGCCACCGCCCGGGCGCTCGCCGGATTCCTGCTGCGCGGGCTCGACTGCGGGGCGCTGGACGACGCCGAGGTGTCCGGCCCGGCCGGCGTCGCCCGGTCCCACCTGCACGAGATTGCCGGTGGCCGGCCGATGAGTTTGGGATGATGCGCCGGTCTGCCTGCCGAATCACCTGATCTGAAGGGGGCATCCGATGGCAAAGGTCATCTCCACGCTCTTCATCTCCGCCGACGGGGTGGCCGAGATCGATCCCGACTGGCACATGCCGTATTTCGACGAGAACATGGGCCGCGCCGTCGGCGAGGACTACGACGCCGCCGACGTGCTGCTCATCGGCCGCGAGACCTACGACAGCTTCGCCGGTGCCTGGCCCGACCGCGAGGCCGCAGGCGGTGACGACGCGCCGTTCGCCAAGCAGCTCGGGGACATGCGCAAGGTGGTCGTCTCCCGTCAGCCGCTGGAGTTCTCCTGGCGCAACTCGGAGCTGGTCGACGGCGATCTCGTCGACGCGGTCGCCGCCCTCAGGGCCGACGCCGGCGTCCGGGGCATCCTCATCCCCGGGTCGATCTCCGTGGTGCAGCAGCTGCTCGCCGCGGGGCTGGTCGACGAGCTGCGACTGCTGGTGCATCCGGTGGCGGCGCGCAAGGGGCGCAGGCTGTTCGACGAGGGCGACGCGCCGTACCACCTGAGGGTGACGGCGACGGAGGCGTATCCGACCGGCGTGCTCCGGGTGATCTACGCCCCGACCACGACGCCCGGGAAGGTCGGCTACGACGAGGTCAAGGACCAGGTGCCCGCCGGGAGGTAGCGCGGACGGGGCGCGGTCAGCGGCTCCGGCGGCCCGGGAAGGCCGGTCGGCTGGGCCGCCCGGCGCCGCGCCCCGCGGCCGGCCGCGAAGCCCGGGGCGGCTGCGGGGCCTGGGGCGGCTGCGGGGCGCGCCGTCGGTCGACGAGGTTCCAGTGCGAACGCTCGTAGAGCGCGATCCCGGCGCAGACGGAGACGTTCAGCGACTCCGCGGCCGGGTTGATGGGGATCGACACCGTGTGGCTGGCGATGCTCTCGAAGGAGCTCGACGTGCCGGTCTTCTCGCTGCCGAGCAGGAGGCCGAGCTGCTCGTCGGCGTCGCGCAGGTCGCCGACCGCGAGGTCGCCCTCGGTGTCGAAGGCGATCAGCGGCACACCGGTGCGTCGGAAGTGGTCGATCGCGTCGGCGCGAGACGCGAGCACGATCGGGAGCGAGAAGACGTAGCCCCGGCTGGCCCGGACCAGGCGTCGGTCCGCGATGGTGGTGAGATCGCTGTCCACGAGCACGATGCCGCCGGCGCCGAGCGCGAAGGACGTGCGCACGATGGCGCCGATGTTGCCGACGATCTTCACGCCGTCGAGGACGACGATGTCGCCCGTCGTGCGGGCCAGCTCGTCGAAGCTCCACGGCCTCGGCACCCGGGCGATCCCGAACGCCTTGGGCTTCTTGTCCGTCTTGAACAGGTCGTTCATGATCGGGGCCCCGACCAGACGGACCGGGATGTCCCGCTGCCGGCAGGCCGCGAGCACCTCGCCAGGGACGGGGGCGGTCTCCACCCCGTAGACCTCGATGAACTCCAGCCCGGCGCGGATGCACTCCACGAGCGGCTCGGCGTCCTCGATGAGCACGGTGCGGACGACGGATCGCGAGTGCTTGGTGACGTCGGCGATCCGCTGCACGGCCGGATCCGACCGGTCGGTGATGACGTCGGGGCTTACCACGAATCGACCCTAACAGAGCCGTGATCGGCCCCCGTCCGTGCTGGACCGGCGCGGGTCCGCCGCCGGTCACGCCGGTGCCGCCGGGTCGCTTGCGTCGGGCGTCCACCGCCACTAACGTACAACCATATGGTTGTAGAAGTGGTGACCGGGGAGCATGCCGACCGCATCTTCCACGCCCTCGCGGACGCCACCCGGCGCGACATCGTCGCCCGGGTCATCCGCCACGCGGAGTCCGTCTCGGCGCTCGCCCGGCACTACCCGATGAGCTTCGCGGCCGTGCAGAAGCACGTCGCGGTGCTCGAACGGGCCTCGCTCGTGACGAAGGAGAGGCGGGGGAGGGAGCAGATCGTGCACGCGGACATGACCGTGCTCCGCCGGGCCGCCCGGCTCCTCGACGCGTACGAGGAGATCTGGCGGGAACGTGTGGCCCGCATCGACCAGCTGATCGCCGAAGACTGAGAGAGGGAACCGAACATGCCCGTGACGAGCATCCAGAAGGACGTCGAGGCGTTGACCCTGACCTTCGTCGCCGAGTTCGACGCCGGGGTCGAGCGCGTGTGGCAGGTGTGGGCGGACGCCCGCCAGCTGGAGCGGTGGTGGGGGCCGCCGACCTGGCCGGCCACGTTCGAGCAGCACGACTTCGTGGTGGGCGGCTGGTCCCACTACTACATGACCGGCCCGGAGGGGGAGAAGGCGCGCGGCTGGTGGCGGATCACCGCGCTCGACGCGCCGCACCGGCTGGAGTTCGACGACGGCTTCTCGGACGAGCACGGCAACCCGACCGACGCCGACCGGCCGACCCGCGCCGTCGCCACGCTGACGGCCGACGGCGCGCGCACCCGGCTGACGCTGGTCACCCGGTTCGCCGACGCCGACCAGCTTGAGCGGATGGTGAACATGGGCATGGAGGAGGGGCTCCGCGAGGCCCTGGGCCAGATCGACGGCCTGCTCGCCGACACCGGGCGCTGACCCGGCCCGGTGGGGCGGCCGGTGTCGCGGTCGCGGGGGAACCGCGTCGGCGTGTCGCCCACCGGAAGCCGTCGGAGCTCCCCGGTCAGGTCGCCTGGTTGCGGGGTGACCGGGGAGCATCCCGGACGGGCCTGGTCACCTGCTTCGACACGCAGGCCGGCAGACCCACCGTGCTGAGTGCCGCGCGCTGCCGGTAGCTGCTGGGCGGCATCCCCACCAGCTCCGCGAAGCGGGTGCTGAAGGTGCCCAGCGACGCGCAGCCGACCGCGAAACAGACCTCGGTGACGCTGAGATCGCCGCGGCGCAACAGGGCCATCGCGCGCTCGATGCGCCGCGTCATCAGGTAGGAGTACGGCGACTCGCCGTAGGCGAGGCGGAACTGGCGGCTGAGGTGCCCGGCCGACATGTTCGCCCCCCGGGCGAGCGCTTCCACGTCCAGCGGCTGGGCGTAGTCCCGGTCGATCCGGTCGCGGACCCGCCGCAGCCGCGCGAGGTCACGCAGGCGCTGGGCTTCGGCGGCACCGCTGGTCACCCCCGGGATCATGCCACCCCGCCCGCACCGCGACGAAAGACCCTGGCGTGGGCACCGTCATCTCCTGCGGTCGCTGCCTCCCAGCGTCGATCGGTGACGTAGAGTGGCTGTCTCGCTGGACGGCCCACCCCACCGGACTCCCTTTGCTCTGCACCCACCTGCGCAACAGCCACGTAGCGTCATCGGCCGTCGCGGCCTTGATCGTCCGTGCTCTGGTGTGAGCGCTGGTCGGGCGAGGTGCTGCGCCGATGGGTGCAGAGCAAAGCAGTCGAGGGCGTCGGTGGGGGCCGGAGGAGAATCACGAAGAGTCAGGTCGACGGCCGCAGGGTGCGGCTCCGCGATCATCACGGGGAGTGCCCGAGGTCTGCCGGGTTCCGCGGCCCACCGGGGCCGCCCAGCCGGGAGGGCCCGGCCGTTCGGCCGGGCCCCGGTGGCCGACGGACACCCGGGTCAGGGCGTGGCCACCTGGATCCGCACCGGCACGGAGTCCACGCCGACCAGCCCGGCCGAGTCGAAGACCTCCAGCCACACCGACCAGGTGGTGACGTTGCCCGTGCCCAGGCCCAGCTCCGCGCTGAAGCCGGCGCAGCTCTTCGGCAGGACGATGTCGTCGACCGGGCCGCCGGTGGGCACCGCGCTGCCCTGGCAGAGCACCTTCTTGACGCCGCCGTCGCCGTACGCGGTCCACCGGTAGCGGGTCCCCGCGACCGTCCCGTCCTCCACGTCGGTGGCCGTGCCGGCGAACGCGACGAGCTTCGGCTTGCCGTCGATCGCCGTCAGGTCCTGCGCCGCCGCCGGCTTGCTGATCGTGGCGGTCGGCCGGTGCTGCCCGGGTAGCAGCGCGGTGACCGTGAAGCTGCGCTGCGCGCTCGCGCCGCCGGCCGTGAACGTCGCCGTGTACGACCCCGCCGTGACCTTGCCCGCCGGCAGGAGCGCCAGGTGCCCGGTCTGCTGGTGGACCACCGTCCCGCCCCGCCGGACCGTCCAGGACGCCTTGGCGTCGGGCACCGGCCCGAAGGCGTCCGGGTCGTTGGAGGTGCCCACCAGGCTGACCGACTGGCCCGGGGCGAGCGTCAGCCCGACCGGAGGCGAGACGATGGCCGCGGTCGTCGGGCTGTCCACCACCGTGACGGAGACGGTCGCCGAGCCGGTGCGCCCGAGGCCGTCGGTGGCCTTGGCGGTGATGACGTGGGTGCCGGGCGACAGCGACGACACGAACGTCTGCGACTCGTGGCCCAGCACACCGTCGAGGCTGCTGATCCAGGTGATCGGGAGCTGCTTGCCGAGGAAGTCGGTCGCCTTGCCCCACAGGTCGACCGACTGGCCCACCCCGACGTGCTGTCCGGTCGTCGGCGCGCTGATGCTCACCGCGGGCTCGTCGACCTCGACGCCCAGCGCCTTGGCCACGGCGGCCAGGGCGTCGACCCGGCGCTGGCTGCCCGTCACCTTGGCGCCGAGCCCGCCGACGTGCGCGGTGTCGTTGAGGATGTCCCGGACCTGCGCGGCGGTCAGGCTCGGGTCGGCGGCCATCACCAGCGCGGCGACGCCGCCCACGAACGGCGCGGCGACGCTCGTGCCGCAGGCGTCGGACCGGGTCTCGTTGACGGCCGGCTTGCCGGGGTCCTTGAGCCCCATGACGCAGTAGGGGCCGTAGATCTCCACCGAGGTGGTCAGGTCGCTGGTGCCGAAGTTCGACTTGTTCGCCAGCGTCGCGTCCGTCCTCATGCCGCCCACGCACATGACGTGGGTGCTCTCGCACGGCACGTAGAGGGTGTCTCCGTCGATGTTCGCGGCGTCGTTGCCGGCGGACGAGACGATCAGCGCTCCGGTGTCGCGGACGTGCTTCATCCGCCGGTCGGTCCACGTGCTGGCGTGGGACTTGCCGAGGTTCACGTCGCGGGTGAAGCTCAGGTTGACCACGTCCGGGTGGCTCGCCTCGGCGGCCTTCTCCAGCCGGCGCAGCACCGTCCAGTAGTCGATGCCGTTGCGCACGGCGACCAGCTCGTCGACCACCGGCCCGGCCGGCCCGGCGGTGCCGTAGCCGTTGTCGACCCGGCCCATCGCGGCGAGCACCACGTCCGTGGCGTGCCACGGGCAGGGATTGCCGCCCGTGCAGTCGTTGGTGTTGGTCTTGCCCCACTCCACCGAGTGCAGGGACACCTTGGTCGGGAAGTCGGGGTTGGACTGGAACCCGCCGTCCTGCACCAGGTACTTCACCTGCTTGGTCAGCTTGCCCTTGGCCTCCAGCAGCTGCCAGGCGGGCGCGACCCCGATGTCCATCGCGCCGCCGTACTCCATGAACATCCAGTCGAAGACGTTGTTGGTGATGTCGGGGGCCTCGTAGACCTCGCCGTCGACGATGCCGGTCGGCTCCACCAGCCAGTCGAGGACCAGCTCGGTCCCCGCCCGCCACTCGGCGGCGGCGAGCGCGAGCAGCCGCAGCGCCCGCTCGTCGCCGACGCGGTAGGTGCCGGACTGGCCCGGCTCGGCGGCCCGCAGGTCGTCCACCAGCTTGGCCGGGTCGGCGCGGTCGGCGTCCACCCGGACCAGGTGGTCCTGCCCCTGCTCGTCGGGTGCGAACGAGTCGAGCACCTGACCGCCCCACCGGGTCAGGAAGGCGTCCAACTCGGCCTGGTCGGCGACCCGCACCATCACCTCGTCGAGCACCAGGCCGGCGGGCGAACCGTCGGGTCCGGCCACCACCCCGAGCTCCCGGTCGGTGCCGAGCCGGCCCACGGGGTCGATCGGCAGCCGGGGAGCGGGCAGCCCCGGGTCGATCCGGACGGCCAGCGGCTCGCCACGGGTGCCGGCGGGCGTCGCGGCCGGGCCGGCGGGCGTCGACGCGGTCGGGCCGGCTGACCCCGGGGCGGTGGGTCCGGCCGCCGTCGGCGCGGCGACGGCGGCGGGCCCGGTGGTCGTGACGATGCCGGCGGCGAGCGCCGCCGCCACGACGGTGGCCAGGGTCCGGCGCGGGCCGCCGGCGGGGCGGCGGACGGGTGGCGTCGGTGTCATGAGCGTCTCCTCGGTGGCTGCGGTGCGCTGACACCGGTGGGAGCACGGGCGGGTCGGCATGCCAACAGAAACGCACCGGGATTTATCTTTTCCGTTCTACTGGACCGGTCGGAGAACGGTGGGAGCACGGATGGACACGGCGGCACAGGACGACAGGGCGCTCGTCGAGGCGGTGCGCCGGGGCGACCGGGCCGGCCTGGAGGGCATGTACCGGCGGTACGCCGACCGGCTCTACACGTACGCGCGGGTGCTGGTGCGCGAGCCGGAGGCCGCCGCGGACGTCGTCCACGACGCGTTCCTCACCGCCAGCCAGCGCATCGACCAGCTCCGTGACCCCGACCGGCTGCGCCCCTGGCTGTACGCGATCGTGCGCAACGAATGCCTGCGGCAGCTGCGGGAGCGGTCCCGCTCCTCGGCGCTGGAGGAGGCGGGCGACCCGGTGGCCGACACCGTCGACCCGGGCGCCGGGGTCAACGCCGACCAGGTGCGGGAGCTCGTGCACAGCGCGACGGCGGCGCTCAACCCGGGCGACCGCGAGGTGGTGCACCTGGCGATCCGGCACGACCTGTCCCCCGTCGACATCGGCGCGGCGCTCGGGGTGCCCGCCAACCACGCCCACGCCCGGCTGTCCCGGGCCCGGTCGCAGCTCGAACGGGCGCTCGGCGCGCTGCTCGTCGCGCGCAGCGGCTCCCGGGACTGCGCGGCGCTCGCCGGGTTGCTCGACGGCTGGCAGGGGCGGCTCACCCCGACCCTGCGCAAGCGGGTCGCCCGGCACATCGACGGCTGCGCCGCCTGCGGGCTGCTCCGGCGCGAGCAGCTCAACCCGGCGGCGCTGCTCTCCGCGTACACGGCTCCGGGGTTCCTGGTCGTCGCCGACACGGTGTGGCCGAGACTGGCCGACTCGGCGTGGCCGGGTTCGGTCGACGGCGGGCCGGCGGAGGCGGCCGACGGCGGGGTGACCGGGGCGGCCGACGGCGGGTCCGGGGCGTCCGCCGACGCGGCGACCGCATCGCCGCCGGCACCGGTCGAGCCCGCCGGCCCGTCGCAGCCGGCCGGGCCGGACGGTGGGCCGCAGCCGGCCGGGCCGGCGGAGGGCGCGGCGTCGGCGGAGGGCGCGCACACCGCGAGGTCGACGGAGCGGCCCGCCGCCCGGCCCGCCACCGCGCTGGCCGGGGGCGGCGCGGCGGCTCCGCGGGCCGGGTCGGAGTCTCCGCGTACGGCGTCGCGGTCCCGGCGGCGGCGTCGGCTGGCGGCGAGCGCCGGGCTGCTGGTGCTGCTCGCCGCGGCCGGCACCTGGGCGCTGGGGCCCGGTCGCCCGGCAGCCGACCGGGTGGCGGCGACCTCCGGCGCGGGTGCCGACGGACCGGCGACGCCCCGGTCGGGGCCGGTGGGCTCGGCGGGCCCGACCGACGCCGCCGCGCCCGGCGGTTCCGGGGCCCCGGCGGGGCCGGGACCCGGGCCGGACGGCACCGGCGGCATGCCCACCGGTGCGGTCCCGCCCGGTGCGCCGCCGCCCGGCGCGACCGGTCCGGTCTCCGGTCCGGTCTCCGGGCCCGGACCGACGGCTTCGCCGACCGGATCGCCGGTCGCGCCGCGGCCGACGGGCACGCCGAAGCTGGCCACGGCGTTCACGCTGCGGGCGAGCGCGCACGTGCGCTGCGGGGCGGACACCTACACGCTGGTCGTGCAGGCCACCGGCAGCGCCGCGATCGAGGCGGCCCAGGTGCGTTGGACCGCGTCCGACGGGACCGCGTCGAGCCGGGCCATGACCGTGGACGGGTCGGCGGCGCGGGCGAGCGTGGGCCAGCTCCGCGCGTCGGCCCTGACCTGGACGGTGCGGGCGACCGCCGCCGACGGCCGCACCGCGCAGAGCCCGTCCTACCGGGTCACCGATCCGTGCCTGCGGCCGGGCTAGCGGGGCGGAGTCGACGCGACCCCGCTCCGCCCGGGCCGCTCCGGGGGAGTCGTCCGGCCGTCCGGCCGACTCCCCGAGGCGCGTGGATCAGGCCCGCAGCGTCCAGCGCTGGTTGGCCTGGCCGCTGCAGGACCAGAGAATGATCTTCGTGCCGTTGGCGGTGCCCAACCCGCTGGCGTCCAGGCAGAGCCCGGACTGGGCGTTGGTGACGGTGCCGTCGGCGTTGACGTTCCACTGCTGGTTGGCGCCGCCGTGGCAGTCCCAGATGATCACCGGGGTGCCGTTGCTGGTGCCGCCGCCGCTGGCGTCGAGGCACTTGGTGCCGTTCACCTGGAGCTGCCGGCCCGCCGTGTAGGTCCAGCGCTGCTGGGCGGCGCCGTGGCAGTCCCACAGCTGGATCTGGACGCCGTTGCCGCCGTTGGTCGGCACGTCCAGGCAGCGGCCCGACTGGGTGCCGACGACCATCACCCCGGCCGCCGGCGGCGGGGTCGTGGGCGGCGGGGTCGTAGGCGGCAGGGTCGTCGGGGTCGGGGTCGGCGTGGTGGTGGTGCCGTCGAGGCCGAGGAAGGCGATCGAGTACGCGATCTGACCGGCCTGCGGCAGCTCGTGCCCGACGCCGCTGATGCTGATGCCCTCGACCGTCGCCCGGGTGCCGGTGTCGCCGTACCGGGTGCGGGTCCAGTTCGACTGGGGGCGGTCGGTGAACGCCGGCGTCTGGCTCAACCCGTGCAGGTTGGTCCACTGCTTGATCTCTTCACCGAAGTTGACGTACGACAGGGTGGTGTCGGTGGTCCCGTGCAGGAACTGCATCCGGGGGTACCGGCCGGTGTAGCCGGGGTACATGGCGCGGGCGGCGTCGCCCCACTGCTGGGCGGTCTTGGTGATCTGCCCACCGGCGCACTGGCTGTTCCAGGTGTTGGTGCTGCTGCCGGTCGCGAAGCAGGTGGCGGGCACGCCGCTGAACGCCGACCCGGCGGCGAACACGTCCGGATACTCGGCGGCCATCACGTTGGTCATCATCGCCCCGGAGGAGAAGCCGCTGACGACCACCCGGGCGGGGTCGACGTTGTGCCGCTGCTTGGCGTAGTTGACCATGGAGATGATGCCGTCGGAGTCGCTCCCGCCCCCGCGCCGCAGCCCCTGCGGGGAGTAGACGTCGAAGCACTTGCTGCTGCGCGTGACCTCGGGCAGCACGATGATGTAGCCGTACCGGTCGGCGGCGGTGACGTAGTCGCGGCCGTTGCCGTTGAAGATCGCCGGCCCGGAGCCGCCGCAGTAGTGGATCAGCACCAGCAGCGCCGGCCTGGGCGCGACGTTGTCGGGCACGTAGAGGTACATGTTGAGGCCGCTGGGGTTGTTGCCGAAGTTGGTGACCTGGGTCAGGGCCGCCGCCGAGGCCGGCTGCGCGGCCATCAGCACCGTCATGGCGAGCAGCGGCACGGCCGCGAGGGCCGCCACCGCCCTGAGAAGACGTTTCACGGACATGGGCTCCGATCTGGTGGGACGGGGATGGTGGTGGGTGGGGCTAGCTGCCGAGGGTCACCTTGAGGATCCGCTCGTTGCTGTTGTTCGGGACGCTGTCCTTGTCGCCGCCGGTGCTCGTGGTCAGCCACAGGTTCCCGTCGATGGTCGGCTCGACGGTGCGCAGGCGGCTGTAGGTGCCGACGAAGTACTGCTGCACGTCGGTGAGGGTGTCGCCGCTGATCACCTCCCGGTACATCCGGTTGCCGCGCAGGCAGGCGAGGTACACCACGTCGCGGACGATGGCGAGGCCGCTGCACGAGGCGTCGGCGACCGGGTAGGTGCGTACCGGCGCGAGGTAGTTGGGGTTGGCGCAGTCGCCGACCGTGCCCTCGCAGGCCGGCCACCCGTAGTTGCCGCCCCGGACGATGATGTTGGTCTCGTCCATGACGTTGTTGCCGAACTCCTGCTCGAAGAGGCGGCCCCGGGAGTCGAAGGCCAGCCCCTGCGGGTTGCGGTGGCCGTAGCTCCACACCTGGTTGCCGAACGGGTTGTCCGTCGGCACGGTGCCGTCGGGGCGGATCCGCAGCACCTTGCCGGCCAGGTCGTTGACGTCCTGGGCGCGGTCCGGGGTCTGCCCGTCGCCGGTGGCGGCGTAGAGCATCCCGTCGGGGCCGAAGCGCAGCCGGCCGCCGTTGTGGTACTTGTTGCGCGGGATGCCGGTCACGAGCACCTGGAGGCTGCTCGTCTGGAGCGTGCCGTCGTAGCGCATCCGGACGATCCGGTTGTCGGTCGCCGTGGTGTGGTAGATGTACAGCCACCGGTCGGTGGCGAAGGTCGACGCCACGGCCAGCCCGAGGACGCCGCCCTCGCCGTTGGTGCCGGCGGCGTTCGGCACCGTGCCGATGCTGCGCTTGTTGGTGCCGTCGGGGTTCATGGCGACGACGTCGAACAGGTCGCGTCGCCCGTACAGGACGGTGCCGTCGGAGAGCTGCACCAGCCCCCACGGCAGGTCCCGCTCGGTGGTGACCACCGTCGTGCCGCAGACCGCGCTCGTGCAGGCCGAGCCGGTGCGTACGCTCACCGCGGCGCTGGCCGCCGAGGCGTTACCCTGCGCGTCGCGGGCGACGACCGTGTAGCTGAACTGGGTGTTCGCCGCCAGCCCGGTGTCGGTGAACGTGGTGGCGGGCGGGTTGGCGGCCGTGCCGGTGACGGAGCCGACCGTCGTGCCGCCGCGCAGGACGTCGTACCGGGTGACGGCGACGTTGTCGGTGGCGGCCGACCAGGTCAGGCGCACGTCGGTGCCGTTGACGGTGGCGGCGAGGTTGGTCGGCGTGCTGGGCCGCTGGGTGTCGACCTGGCAGAACGGCGGCGTGACGGTGAGGGTGGCGCTGGCCTGCGACACGTTGCCGGCGGCGTCCCGGGCGTTGACGTACCAGCCCCAGGTGACGCCCTGCGCGACGGTGAGCGTGGCGGTCAGCGTGCTGCCGCCGACGGAGGTGACGAGCTGACCGTCGTGGTAGACGTCGTAGTTCGTGACGCCGACGTCGTCACGGGACGCGGACCAGGTGAGCGTGACGGACTGGCAGGTCAGCCTGCTGCTGCGCAGGTTGGTCGGCGGGGTGGGCGGCCTGGTGTCGGCGGCGGGCCGGACGGCTGCGGCCGTCGACCCGCCGGCCGGCGGTGGCGCGGCGGCGGCGGGCGCGGCGGCCAGGACGGCGCAGGCGCCGGCCAGCAGGGCGAGGGTGGCGCGGGAGCGGGTTGGCACGTTGTTCGTCCCTTCCGGGGGGTGGAGCCTGGCGGTCAGTACGGGTAGCCGGGCACGTTGAGCCGCACGCTGTAGAGCCCGGAGTCGTTGGTCGGGCCCGAGGTGACGTAGAGGGTCCGCCGGTCGGAGCCGCCGAACGCCACGTTGGTGGTGCCCGAGGCGCCGGAGCGGACGGTGCCGAGCTGGACGCCCGTGGGCGAGTAGACGTGGACCAGGCCGTCGAAGCCCGACGCCCAGTACACGTTGCCGGCGCAGTCGACGGTCGCGCCGTCCGGGCCGCCGACGTAGTTGACGAAGACGCTGCGGGGGCCGGTGCTGCCGTCGGGCGCGACGGCGTACTTGTAGATCTTGTTCTCGCCGTAGGCGCCCACGTAGAGCGTCGCGCCGTCCGGGGAGAGCGCGATGCCGTTGGGCTGGCGCAGCGCGTCGTCGACCAGCGACACCTGCCCGCCCGAGACGCGGAAGACGCTGGTGCGTCCGCCCATCTGGTCGGCGCGGGCCCCGCGCTGGAAGTTGGGGTCGGTGAAGTAGACGACGCCGTCGGAGCGGACCGCCACGTCGTTCGGGGAGTTGAACGCCCGGCCCTGGTAGTTGGCGGCGACCACGCCGCGGGTCAGGTCGTCGATCCGGTACGACGAGACGCTGCGCTGGTCGTGCGTCGCGGCGACGAGCTGCCGCCCGTCGGGGCTGAGCGCGAGCCCGTTGCTGCCGGAGTTGGCCAGGAACGTGTCGAAGGTCGCCGGCGGGGTGAACCGGCGGATGGTCGACGGCTGGACCCGTTCCGGCCCGGTGGCCGCGCCCATGTCGGACACCAGCAGGTAGCCCCGGTCGGCGAGCCAGACCGGCCCTTCGAGGAACGAGAAGCCGCCCCGGATCTTCGCCGCCGTGACCGAGGTCGTCGGCAGCGGCGGGCCGTAGCTGGCGTCGGCCGGGCAGACACCGGGCGGCGCCCCGGGTGGCCCGGCCAGCGCGGTCGCGGTGTGAGCGCTCACATGGCCGGCGCGAAGAAGCTGCGGCGGCGCGGCGGCGGCACCCGCCGGGACGGCGGCGGGCAGGGCGAGGCAGAGGCTGGCCAGCGCGGCGAGTGTGGGAGTCGGGACCATCGGGGACTCCGATCGGCGAGGGCCCGCCGCCGTTGGCGGGCGCGGGGTGGCGCGGCGACGGATCCGCCGGCTGGCTCGGGTGGTGGCGGGCGGGCCCGTCGGGCGCGATGGGGACATCGGGCAGCATAAGTCCTAATCCATCGATCTGCATGATTTGGTTGCCGCCAACTTCCCATGTGGGGCGGGGTGGGCCGCGGCGCTTGAGTTCGGCGAAATGACCCGGTAACATCGCCACGCTTCAATGGACCGCCGCCGAGGTGGGCAACTTCTGTGCCCCGGCCGTCCGGACTGTCGTGGGTGGAATCGACGTTTCGGGGTTGCTCATCTACCCTCAGGGCACATCCGGTCCCATCTTTCGTGGGCCGGCGTCGGTTCGGCAGCCATGGGTGTCGTGTGTGGTCTCCCCGCCAGTGTGTGAGCGACCATGGCCGTGTACGGAGGGGTCGAAGCGTTGACCAGCGAAAAGGTGGCGCCTCCGGGCGTCGACACCACCCGGCCCAGCATCGCCCGGGTATACGACTACTACCTCGGCGGCAAGGACAACTTCGCGGTCGACCGGCAGGCCGCCCAGATGGCCATGCAGGTCACGCCGGACGGTCCCGAGGCGGGGCGGGCCTGCCGGGCCTTCCTCCGACGTTCGGTCAGATTCCTGGCGGCCGAGGCCGGCATCCGGCAGTTCCTCGACATCGGCTCCGGGCTGCCCACCCAGGGCAACGTGCACGAGATCGCCCACGAGGTCGACCCGGACGCCCGGGTGGTCTACGTGGACAACGACCCGATGGCCCTCGCCCACGGCCGGGCCCTGCTCGCCGACGCCCGGACCACCACCGTGCTCGGGGGTGACGCCCGCCGGCCCGACGAGCTGCTGGCGCAGCTCACCGAACGCAAGCTGATCGACTTCGACCAGCCGGTCGGCCTGCTGCTGCTGGCGATCCTGCACCACCTCAACGACGATGACGACCCGGCCGGCGTCGCCCGGCGGCTCGTCGCCGCCCTGCCTCCCGGCAGCTACCTGGCCATCTCCCACTTCCACGACCCGGGCGAGGCCCAGCCGGAGGTCTCGGAGCGGGCGCGGGCGGTGGAGAAGGTGTTCAACGAGACCCTCGGCACCGGCCGGTGGCGCACCCGGGCGGAGATCATGGGCTTCTTCGGCGACCTGGAGCTGCTGCCGCCCGGGCTGGTCCCGCTGGCGGAGTGGCGTCCGGACGGCGAGGAGGACCGCCAGCAGACCGCCACCTACCACACCATCGTCGGTGGGGTGGCCCGCAAGCTCTGAGCCCGTCCGGCGCAGCCACGCGCCGGAAGTTCGTTCACGGTCCCGGCGGATGCCGACAGGGGCCGCCGACCCGCCCCGCGAACCGTGGGTCGGCGGCTTGCCGGTGTCCGTCCTGGACGTGCGGCCGCAGCTCGAACCGTCGCCAGATGCGCCCCACCGTCGAGGCGGACAGCCCGCTGTGCGCGGCCATCGACGCCCGGGACCAGCGGGCCGCCCGCTCCGGCTGCGCGCCCAGGGTGGCGGCCACCACCTGCTCCACCCGGCCCGGCCCGATCGTCGGGGGCCGGCCGGCGCGCGGCGCGTCGGCGAGGCCCGGCAGCCCGCGCGCCACGAACCGGGACCGCCACTTGCCCACGGTCGGCGGTGACACGCCGAACCGGGCCGCGACCTCCGCGTTGCTCGCCCCGTCGGCGCAGGCCAGCACGATCCGGCAGCGCAGCGCGTACGCCTGCGTCGAGCGGGCCGCCCGGGCGCCCCGCGCCAGCCGTGCCCGCTCCTCGTCGCTCAGCATCAGCTCGGCCTTCGGCCGGCCTCTTCCCCCCATGCGGCCGATCGTACATATATGTAAACGAATTTGTGGCGCAGATATCCGGACGTCGCAGGTGGTGGGACGAATCGATGTCCCTTCTGGACAGCGTCAGCCCCCCTGGGTATGGTCCCGACGAGTTCCCAAGCGTGGGATTCGCTCGCTGCTGCAAGGTCGCGGTGGCCCGTGGAATCACATTGACATGGAGGCCGCTTCAGTGACTATGACCGATTTGCAACTGAAGATGACATCCATCTGCGCCGACGTGCTGAACCGTTCCACCCTCGGCCCGGACGAGGACCTCGTCGCGCTGGGCATGGATTCGGTCGCGGCGGTGGAGATCGTGACCCGCGTCGAGACGGCCTACGGGGTCGACGTCGTCGACGTCATCTTCGACAACCCCACGGTGAACCGCCTCTGTGACCTGGTGGGGGCCGCCGCCGGCAGCGACAGCACACATGCCTAGTCCGCTCGACGAGCCGGATCTCGCGGTCACCACGAACCTGCTCGACCTCGTCCGCGCCGCCGCCGAGCGGCACGGCGACCGCCCCTACCTGGTCCCCGCCGAGCCGGGCGGCCGGACGGCGAGCTTCGCCGACGTCCTGACCTTCACCCGGGGCTGCGCCGCCCTGCTCGACGAGCACGGCGTGCCGCCGGGCGGCCGGGTGGCGGTCGTCATGCACAACACCTCGCTGACGGCGCTGCTGTTCATCGGCGTCATCGCCGCGCAGCGCGTGCTCGTGCCGCTCAACCCGAAGTCGGGGCCGGGAGAGCTGGACGCGTTGCTCGCGCACTGCGCGCCCGCGCTGGTGCTCGCCCCCACGCCGGTCCTCGCGAAGATCGGCCCGGGGCCGCGCCGGGTCGCCGTGGACGACGCCGAGGCGCTCCTGGCCGACGTGCTGGCGCGCGGCGCGGCGTACCGGGGGGAGCTGGCCGCGCCCCGCGACGGCGGGTCGGGCGACGCGGAGATCGTCTACACCTCCGGCTCGACCGGGGTACCCAAGGGCGTCGTGCTGTCGCACCGCAGCCTGCTCGCCAACTCCCTGGCCATGGTGAAGTGGGCCGATGCGGGCCCCGACGACGTCTTCCTCAACGTCGTCCCGCTGTTCCACGCCGGTGGGCAGGGGTTCCCGACGCTCACCCCGCTGTGGAGCGGCGGCCGGTCGGTCTGCGTGCGGTCCGAGACGGCGCTGGTGCGGTTCTGGCACTACGTCGACCGGCACCGCCCGACGTGGACGCTGGTCGTCAACGCCTACCTGGCCAACCTGGTGGAGCGGCCGGAGCGGCCGGCGACCGGCAGCCTCAAGGGCGTCCTCGCCGGTGGCTCGGCGCTCGGCCCGGAGCTGATCCACCGCTTCGAGGACACCTTCGGCATCCGCGTCCACCAGGTCTACGGCATGACGGAGATGACCTCCCTGACGACGGTGGAGCCGCGCGACCGCCGGCCGGGGGAGCGCCGCAGCGCCGGGCTGCCGGTGCCGTTCGCCCGGGTGCGCGTGGTCGGCCCGGACGGGCGGGACGCCCCGCCGGGCGAGAACGGCGAGGTCCTGCTCAGCGGCCCGAGCATCTTCACCCGCTACGAGGCCGCGCCGGAGCTCACCGCGAAGCGGCTCGACGACGGCTGGGTGCGCAGCGGCGACCTGGGGCACCTCGACGAGCGCGGCGAGCTGTCCATCGTCGACCGGATCGACAGCATGGTCATCGTCAGCGGCGAGAACGTCTACCCCGCCGAGATCGAGAACGCCGTGCCCCACCTGGCGGGCGTCGAGGACGCCGTCGTC
This sequence comes from Micromonospora sp. WMMD712, assembly GCF_029581295.1. Taxonomy (NCBI): domain Bacteria; kingdom Bacillati; phylum Actinomycetota; class Actinomycetes; order Micromonosporales; family Micromonosporaceae; genus Micromonospora; species Micromonospora sp. WMMD712. Next base: position 4,057,555 of record NZ_CP120743.1, on the reverse strand, counting down.
GCGGCGCTGCCGCACCCGGTCACGGGCGTGGAGCTGATCCTCGTCTACACGCTGCTGCCCGGCGCCGTCGCCGACGACGACGCCTGGCGCGCGACGCTGCTGCGGTTCCTGAGCCCGTTCAAGGTGCCGCGCAGGTTCGTCGCGCTCAAGGAGATCGGCGTCGACGCCTTTCCGCGTACCCCGCTCGGGAAGATCCAGCGGCCGGAAGTGCAGCGGCTGGCGGTCGACAGCCTCGCACCGATCCGGACCTGATTCGGGCCACCAGAACTCCACGCGATTCGGCGGGAATGCCGTAACGGTGCGGCAGATCCCATTCTTTCCGGCCGGCACCATTCGGGCTTTAGTCGACAGGAGGTGGTTTGTCATGTCAGTCGAGATCCTCGACGACGAGGAAGTCGTGGTGCGCACCCCCGAAGAGTTCAAGCGCATGCCGCGGGCGTACCAGAAGGCGCTCATCAGTCAGGTCATGATCAATACGGAGGGTGAGCTCTCCGGTGGCGACGACTACACCATGATGTTCATCCCGCTGGCCCCCAACGCCGAGGAGCGCCAGGTGTGCGCCGAGCGGGCGGCGGAGGAGTACGACCACTACAAGATCGGCAAGCGGGTCCTCGCCGAGATCGGCATCGACACGACCTACATGGAGGAGCAGACGATCGAGGAGCGGCGGCTCTTCTCCGACAAGCGCCTGCACCAGTGCACCACGTGGGCCGAGCGCGGGATCTACTCCTACATCGGCGAGGAGAGCGCCCTGCTGATGATCAGGGAGTTCGCCGAGAGCAGCTACAAGCCCTGGGCCGACGCCGTCCGCACGATCATCCTCGACGAGAAGATCCACATCGCCCACGGCGCGCGCGTCTGCCGCAACCTGGCCACCACCGACGAGGGCCGCGAGCAGCTCCAGGCGGGCCTCAACCGCCTGTGGCCGGTGTTCCAGGGCCTCTTCGGCACGCCGGACTCCGAGCGCTCCAAGCGGGCGGTCCGGTTCGGCCTGCGCCGGACGACCAACCGCGAGGCCCTGGAGAAGTGGTTGCAGACGGTCACGCCCCGCATCCACTCCCTCGGGCTCGTCGTACCGGACTGACGGAAGGGACGACCGCGTCATGCCCACCCCTGTCGCCATCAATCCACGCCCGCCCTCCCGCAAGGAGGCCAAGGCCCGGCTCCAGGCGCTGCTCGCCGGCCGCCCCGACCTGGCCGCGCGGCTCGCCGCCGTCCGGGACATGGGCCTGCGGGTCACCGCGTCCGAGGTCCACCTGACCACCACGTGCAACATCCGGTGCAAGGGCTGCTGGTACTTCGAGGGAGGCTTCGACGCGGCCGTCCCGGAGACGTCCGACCCCGTCGTCATCTCCGACTTCGTCGACTCGCTCGTCGCCCGGGGCGTCACCCAGGCGACGCTCATCGGCGGCGAGCCCACGCTCGTGCTCAACCGGGTCGTGCCGTTCGTCGAGCGGCTCCCGTACGTCACGATCTCCACCAACGGGATCCGGCCGCTGCCGCGCGCCGGGTTCGAGGACGTCGCGGTGGCGATCAGCCTGTTCGGCGGCGGCCCGCTCGACGACTCCCTGCGCGGCTACCGCCCGAACGGGTCGGCGTTCACCGGGCTCTTCGAGACCGCCCTCGGGCACTACCGCAACGACCCGCGCGTCATCTTCGTGTACGCGCTGTCGGAGGAGGGCCTGCAGTACGTCGAGCCGACGGTGCGGGCCATCCAGGACAACGGCAACCAGGTCACCTTCAACTTCTACTCCGACCACGGCAGCGACCACGCCCTGCGGATCGACAACGAGCAGCGCACCCTCGCCGAGGCGCTGCGGATCAAGGAGAAGTACCCGGAGACGGTGGTCAGCCACCCGTACTTCATCGAGACGCTGATCACCGGGCGCAGCCACTGGGGCGGCCAGTTCGGCTACGACGTCTGCCCGAGCATCAGCGTCGAGCACCCCGACCACGCCGACCGGATCGCCAACGGCAACCCCGTCCTGGACGGCTTCGCCGTCTACGGCGCCGACTACCAGACCCTCCAGTTCTGCTGCACGTCCGGCAACTGCGCCGACTGCCGCGACAGCCAGGGCGTCTACAGCTGGCTCCTGGTCAGCGCCAACCGGTTCCTCGACGACGTCGGCCGGCTGGAGACCTGGCTCGACCTGGCGGAGAGCTACTGGCGGCAGTGGTACTGGGCGCAGCGGCACCACGCCAACTTCGCCCGCCGCGCGCCGCTGGCCGCGTAGCCGACCATCCCGACCGAAGGAGTGCCCCGCATGTCTTCCCCCTCTGCCCCGATCACCGAGTCCGTCGTCGCCGACCGGCTCCGCGTCGAGCTGATCGACCTCGGCGTCGACGAGGAGGCGATCACCCCGGACGCCAAGTTCGACCAGCTCGACATCGACTCGCTGGACGTCGCCGACCTGATGGCCATGGTCGTCAAGGAGTTCAAGGTGGAGATCCCGCGCAGCGAGCTGGCCGACGTCACCATCGGGCAACTCGTCACGCGGATCGTCGCGGGCGCGTCACATTGACCTCCCTGCTCAGCCTGGACAAGCGCCGCTACCTCGTCACCGGCGTCCTCAACAACGAGTCGATCGCCTGGCACGTGGCGGCGGCCCTGCAACGGGAGGGCTGCGAGGTCGTCCTGACCTCGTTCGGTCGGGTGGCCCGCATCACCCGCAAGGTGGCCGACCTGCTGCCGTCCCCGGCCGAGGTGCTCGACCTGGACGTCATGTCCGACGGGAGCGTCGCGTCCCTGGCCGAGCAGATCGAGAGCCGGTGGGGGCAGCTCGACGGCGTGCTGCACAGCATCGCCGCCGCGCCGCCCGACGCGCTGGGCCCGGGCTTCGTCAGCGCGCCGGCCAGCGGCGTGCTCGACGGGTTCCGGGCGTCGGCGTACTCCTTCCAGCAGCTCACCACCGCGCTCGCGCCGCTGCTCGCGCGCGCGCCGGGCGGCGGCGCGGCGGTCGGCCTGACCGTCGACTCCACCCGCGCGCTGCCCGGCTACGGCTGGATGGGGGTCTACAAGTCGGCGCTGGAGGCCGTCGCCCGCTACCTCGCGCTGCACCTCGGGCCGTCCGGCATCCGGGTCAACCTCGTCGCCGCCGGCCCGGTCGAGACCGTGTCGGCGCGCGGGGTGCGCACCTTCGCCGAGCTGGCCGACCAGTACGAGCGGTGGGCCCCGCTGGGCTGGGACCGCGCCGACCCGGCGCGCGTCGTCGGCGCGGTCCTGTTCCTCCTGTCGGACCTGTCCCGGCACACCACGGGGCAGGTGGTGCACGCCGACGGCGGCATGCACGCCGTCTTCGGCGGGGTCGGCGTGTCGCCGGCGGCGGGCACCGGCGTGCCCCCCACCGTGACGGCACCGGCCGGCGGGACGACGGCGTCGCGCGGCGAGACCGCGACCGGCTGACACACACTGCGGGGAGCGACCGTGCGTCTTGTCATCAAGGGGACCAGCGAACCCCTCGTGGGGGAACTCGACATACCGGCATCGAAATACCATGCCCACCGCGCGCTGATGCTGGCGTCGCTCGCCGACGGCACGAGCCGCATCCACGGCGCCTGCGGCGCCGGCCACGTGCGCCACACCATCGCCGCCCTGCGGGACCTCGGCACCTCGATCACCGTCGACGACGACACGTTCGTGGTGCGGGGCGGCCCCTACCGGCCGGTCCGCCGGGAGGTCTCGGTCGGCAGCTCCGGCACGACGCTCTACTTCCTGACCGGGCTCGCCGCGCTGGCCGGGTCGCCGGTCACCATCACCGGCCAGAAGTACTTCCGGCGGCGGCCCATCGGCCCGCTGCTCGACGCGCTGGCCGGCATCGGCGTGGAGATCGGGTCCACCGGCGGGCTCCTGCCGATCCGGGTGCCGGCCCGCCCGCCGACCGGGGGCCGGGTGGAGATCCCGGGCACCCTCTCGCAGTGGATCTCCAGCCTGCTGCTGGTCGGCCCGTTCGCCACGGGCCCGACCGTGGTCGACGTCGTGGGCCCGTTCAACGAGCGCTCCTACGTCGACCTGACCATCGCGATGATGCGGCGGTTCGGCCTGCACGTGAGCGTCGGCGCGGACGGGCGGCGGTTCGAGATCGAGCCGGGGCAGCGGGCCACCCCCGCCGAGATCCACCTGCCGCCCGACGTCGGCGCGGCGGCCTTCGGCCTGGCGGCGGCGGCCCTGCACCCGTCCGACGTCCTCTTCCGGGGGCTGCCGGCCGGCCCGTCGGGCGAGGTCGACCACCCCGAGGCCGACCTGCTGGACCACCTGCGCGAGATGGGCCTGCCGCTGCTGCGCGACCCGGCCACCGGCTGGACCCGGGTGCGGCACGACGGGTCCCGGCTGACCGGCGTACGCGTCGACTGCCGCGCCGTGCCCGACATGCTCCCGGTGCTCAGCGTGCTGGGGGCGCACGCCCGGGGCAGCACCGTCCTGGAGAACGTGGCGCACGTCCGGCTCAAGGAGTCCGACCGGGTGGCCGCGATGCTCCAGCTCAACCGGATGGGCGGGCGGGTGCGGCTGGACGCCGACCGGCTCGTCTGCGACGGCGTGGACCGGCTGCGGGAGGCCGACCTGTCGTCGTTCAACGACCACCGGGTGCTGATGGCCCTGGCCGTGGCCGCGTCCCGGGCCTCCGGCGAGAGCCGGCTCACCTACCCCAACGCCCACCGGATCTCCTACCCGCAGTTCCTCGACCAGATGAACGCGGTCGGCCTGAACATGTCCGTCGACCGGGCCCCGGTCGACAGGCCGCCGGCCGACCGGGAGCCGGCCCGCCCGGCGGCGCTGCCGTCCCCGGCCCGGCTGGCCGCCACCGGCCCCGCCGACCTGGTGCGCCGGCATGCCCGCGCCCACCCGGGCACCGCCGCCGTGATCGAGGCCGCCTCGCCGGGGCGGCCGGGCGGCGTACTCACCTGGGGGGAGCTGGACCGGCGCGCGGACGCCGCGGCGGCGCTGCTGCTGGAGCTGGGCGTCGCCCCGGGCGAGGTGGTCGCCTGGCAGCTGCCCAACTGGCACGAGTTCGTGGTGCTCTCCCTCGCCACCCTGCGCGTCGGCGCCGTCTGCTGCCCGATGATGCCGTTCTTCCGCGAGCGGGAGGTCGACGACCTGCTGCGCCGCTCGCGGGCGCGGGTGTTCGTGGTGCCCGCCGCCTTCCGGGGGCGCGACCACGTCGCCGAGACCGCGGCGGTGCTGGCCGTGCCCGGCGCGCCGGCCGTGGCGCACGTGCTCGTCGTCGGCGGCGACGGCCCGCTGCCGGCGGGGGGCGCGCTGTCCCCGGGTGCGGCGTCCCCGGGGCCGGAGCCGGCGGGCCCGGCGTCGCCCGGTGCGGCACCGGAGGCCGGCCCGGCCGCGCGGTGGCAGCGGTTCGACGCGGCCCTCGCCCGGCAGCGCCCCGACGCGGCGGCCCTTTCCGCCCGCCGGCCCGCCCCCGACGCCCTCGCCCAGCTCATGTTCACCTCGGGCACGTCCGGCCAGCCCAAGGGCGTGCTGCACCGCGCCGACACGCTGACCCGCGCGGCGGCCATGCAGGCCCGCCACCTCGGGCTCACGGCGGCCGACCGGTTGTACGTGCCGTCGCCCCTGGCGCACCAGACCGGCTTCCTCTACGGCATGTGGGTCGGCTTCGTCCTCGGCGCGCCGGTCGTGCTGGAGCCGATCTGGAGCGGGCCCGCCGCCCTGGCCACGCTGCACCGCACCGGCGCGACCTTCGTCCAGGCCGCCACGCCGTTCCTCGCCGACCTGGTGGACGCCGTCGAGGCCGGCGGCGGGCCGCCCGGGGCGCTGCGTGTCTTCGTCGCCACCGGCGCGGCGGTGCCCCGCGCCCTCGCCGAGCGGGCCACCCGCACCCTGGGGGCGGCGGTCTGCGGCGCGTGGGGCTCCACCGAGTCCTGCCTCGGCACGCTCGCCGCGCCGACCGACGAGCCGGCCCGCGCCTGGGGCACGGACGGCCGCCCGCTGCGCGGCGTGCGGATCCGGGTCACCGACGACGACGGCACCGTCCTGCCCGCCGGCACCGAGGGCAACTTCGAGGTGGGCGGGGACTGCCTCTTCGCCGGCTACCTCGACCATCCCGAGTGGACGGCCGCCGCCCTGACGCCCGACGGCTGGTACCGCAGCGGGGACCTGGCGGTCATCGACGAGGCCGGGTTCGTGCGGATCACCGGCCGGGTGCGCGACGTCATCAACCGGGGCGGGGAGAAGATCCCGGTGGCCGAGGTGGAGCAGCTCCTGCACACCCACCCGGCCGTCCGCGACGTGGCGATCGTCGCGATGCCGGACCCGCGCCTGGGCGAGCGGGCCTGCGCCTTCGTCGTGCCGCAGCCGGCACCGGAGGCAACCGGACCGGCGGCGGCGGGACCGGCGGCCGGACCGGCGGCGGCGACCGGACCGGTGGCCGGACCGGGGAGTGCGCCGGAACCGCTCACGCTCGACGGGATGCGGCGGTTCCTGGACGGGCGCAAGGTCGCCAAGCAGTACTGGCCCGAGCGGCTGGAGACCGTGCCCGAGCTGCCCCGCAACGTGGTCGGCAAGGTGCAGAAGTTCGTGCTGCGAGACCAGCTCAAGCAGATCATCAGCGAGGAGGCCACGTGACCGACGACGACGGCGAGGCGTTCGCGACGCTCGCCCGCGAGGTCGAGGCGTTCGTCCGCGGGCCCGGCGAAGAATACGCCGAGACCATCGAGCGCACCCGGGCGGTGCCGCCGCAGCTCTGGGACGACCTGCGCGACCGTGGCTACCTGCGGCTGGCCGTCCCGGCCGAGTACGGCGGGGCCGGGCTCTCCTTCACGCAGTACCTGCGGCTGCTCGAACTGTTCTCCATGTCCCACGCGTCGCTGCGGATGATCGTGCACGTCTGCAACGGCGTCTGGCGGGCGATGGACCAGTTCGCCACCGACGAGCAGCGCAAGCGGTTCGTGCTCCCGCTGGTGGCCGGCGACCTGCGGGTGGCGTTCACCCTCACCGAACCCACCGCCGGCACCGGGGCCGACCTGCGCGCCAGCGTGGTCCGCGACGGCGACAGCTATCTCCTCTCCGGCGAGAAGCACCTGATCACCTTCGGGGTGAGCTGCGACTACTGGCTGCTGTTCGCCCGGCTCGCCGGTACCACCGGCAAGGACGGCACCGTCGCGCTCATGGTGGACCGGCACGTCCCGGGCGTCCGGGTCGAGCCGATGGCCGACACCATGGGGGTGCGCGGCACCGACCACGCCCATTTGTTCTTCGACGGGGCACCGGTGCCGGTGGCCAACCGGCTCGGCGAGGAGGGCGCGGGCCTCGCGGTCGCCCTCGGCGGCTTCCTCACCCCCAGCCGCATCGGCGTCGCCATGACCTGCGTCGGCCTGGCCCGCCGCGCCCAGGAGCTCGCGGTCGCCCACGCGCGCCGCCGGGTCACCTTCGGCAAGCCGCTGACCGCCCGCCAGGCCATCGCCTTCGCGCTCGCCGAGAACGCCGCCGACATCGAGGCCGCCCGGCAGCTCACCCTGCACGCGGCGCGGCGGTGGGAGGCGGGGGCCGCCGACGCGGACGCGCTGTCCTCGATGGCCAAGCTGGTCGCCGTCGACATGCTGACCCGGGTCACCGACAAGGCGTTGCAGGCGCACGGCGGCATCGGCTACTGGGAGGGCAGCCCCATCGAGCGCGTCTACCGCGACGCCCGCGCCCAGCGCTTCGAGGAAGGCACCAACGAGATCCAGAAGACGGTCATCGCACGAGAGATCCTGGCGGGGCAACGGTGACGAGCTACCACGGCAAGACCGCACTGATCACCGGCAGCTCCCGGGGCATCGGGCGGGCCCTCGCGCTCACCCTGGCCCGGGGCGGCGGCTCGGTCGTCGTCAACTACAAGAAGAACGCGGAGCTGGCCGACCAGGTCCGCAAGGAGGTCGAGCAGCTCGGCGGCCGGGCGCTCACCGTGGCCGCCGACGTCGAGCAGCCCGAGGAGATCGACAGGCTGTTCGCCGCCGCCGAGCAGGAGTTCGGCACCATCGACTACTTCGTCTGCAACGCGGCGGCCAGCTCGTTCAAGAACATCATGGACCTGAAGGTCCACCACCTCGACCGCTCGTACGCGATGAACCTGCGCGCGTTCGTGCTCGGCTGCCAGCACGCGGTGCGGCTGATGCCCGACGGCGGCCGGATCGTGGCCCTGTCCAGCTACGGCAGCATCCGTGCCTACCCCACGTACGCGAACCTCGGCGCGGCCAAGGCCGCCATCGAGGCGTGGGTGCGCTACATGGCCCTGGAGTTCGGCGGGCGCGGCATCAACGTCAACGCCGTCAACGGCGGCATCATCGAGACGGAGTCGTCGCAGTACTTCTACGACGTGCCCGGCATGGCCCCCTTGTCCACGGTGCTGCCCAAGATCCCCAAGGGGCGGATGGGCACCGCCCAGGAGATCGCCGACGTCGTCGCGTTCCTGCTCTCCCCGGCGGCCGAGTACATCACCGGGCAGACCATCGTCGCCGACGGCGGCCTGTCGATCGTCTCGCCGCCGTTCGTCCAGGACCTGACCGCCCCCCTGACATGACGACCGGCTTGGAGCACGTGCTGCGTCCCGGCCGGATCGGCCGGCTGGCGCTGCCGCACCGCGTCGTCACCGGGGCCATGCACCTGGGCTGGGAGGCCCGCGACGACGGCGGCGCGGCGCTGGCGGCGTTCTATGTCGAGCGGGCCCGGGGCGGGGCCGGGCTGATGGTCACCGGCGGCGCGGCCGTCAGCCCGGAGGGTGCCGGGGGGCCGGGCTACGGGGTGCTCGACGACGCCCGCTTCCGCGCCCGGCTGCGGCGCGTCGCCGCCGAGGTACGCGCCGCCGGAGGGCTGCTCGCCCTGCAACTGTTCCACGCCGGCCGGTACGCCCGGCCGGCGGCGGGCGGCCCCCACCCGGTCGCCCCGTCCGCCGTCTACAGCGCGTTCTCCCGGCACACCCCGACCGCGCTCGACGCCGCCGGCATCGCGCGCACGGTCGCGGACTTCGCCCGGGGGGCCGCCCACGCCCGCGACCTCGGCTTCTCCGCCGTGGAGATCATGGGCTCCGAGGGCTACCTGCTCGACCAGTTCCTCTCCCCGCTGACCAACCTCCGCGACGACGAGTGGGGCGGCGACCCGCAGCGGCGGTCCCGCTTCCCGGTGGCGGTGCTCCACGCCGTGCGCGCGGCCGTCGGCACGGACTTCCCGGTGATCATGCGGATGACCGGCGACGACCTGCTGGTCGGCGGCACCACCCGCGACGACGTCCTGGCGTACGCCCGCGCGCTCGCCGCCGCCGGCGCGGACGCCCTCAACGTCGGGGTCGGCTGGCACGAGTCCCCGGTCCCCACCGTGCAGGCCGTGGTGCCGCCCGGACACTGGGTGCCGGTGGCGGCGGCGGTCAAGGCGGCCGTCGGCGCGCTCCCCGTGCTGGCCAGCAACCGGATCAACCGGCTGTCGCAGGCCGAGGCCGTCCTCGCCGGCACGCCGCTGGACCTGGTGTCCATGGCGCGGCCGTTCCTCGCCGACCCGGCGCTGGTCGCCAACGCCCGCGCCGGCCGGCCGGTGAACGTCTGCGTGGCCTGCAACCAGGCCTGCATCGACCGGTCGCTGGCCGACGAGCCGGTGTCCTGCATGGTCAACCCCCGCGTCGGTCGCGAGCACGAGCCGGCGGCGACGCCCGCCGCGTCGCCCCGCCGGGTCGCCGTCGTCGGAGCCGGCCCGGCGGGCCTCAGGGCCGCCCACGGGCTTGCGCTGGCCGGGCACCGGGTCACCGTGTACGAGGCCGACGACGAGCCCGGCGGCCAGTTCCGGCTGGCGGGCCGGGTGCCCGGCAAGTCCGACTACCTCGCCGCGACCGGGTTCCTCGTCGCCGAGCTGTCCCGGCTCGACGTCGAGCTGTACACCGGCCGCCGGATCACCGCCGCCGACCGGGGCCTGCTCGGCGGCTACGACGGGGTGGTCGTGGCCACCGGCGTGCTGCCCCGGCCCGTGCCGATCCCCGGCGGCGACCTGCCGCACGTGCTCGGCTACCCGGCCGCCTTCGCCGACGGCGCGCTGGGGGAACGCGTCGTCGTCATCGGCGGGGGCGGCGTCGCCGTGGACGTGGCGCACCTGGCCAGCGACCCGGCCGGTCCGGCGCGGCGGGTCACGGTGCTGCACCGGGGCCGCCGGCTCGGGGCCCGGCTGGGGCGCTCGACCCGGTGGGCGGTGCTCGCCGAGCTGCGCCGGCAGCGGGTCGACGTCGTGCCCGGCGTGCGTGACCTACGGATCAGCCCGGCCGGGGTGCGTTTCGCCGACGCCGAGGGGCGGCCGCGCGTCGTGCCCGCCGACACGGTGGTGATCGCCGCCGGGCAGGTGCCCGACGACGGCCTCGTGGCGACGGTGCGCGCGGCCGGCGTCTGGCACCACGTCGTCGGCGGCGCGCGGGACACCGCCGGGCTGGACGCGGTGCGGGCCTTCGCCGAGGGCGCGGTGGCGGTGGAGGCGTTCCGGCGCGCACAGGACCGTGCCGGCCAACTCGCGGGGATCGAGGAACGGGTATGACCGTCGACGGGCCGGAACGCTTTCCCGCGCTCGGCGTGCTGCGGCGCACCGCCGTGGACCGGTGGCGCATCGTGCGGCTGCTGCCGCGCGCGGGCTGGGCGGCGGTGACCGCCGCCGTCGTCAACAACGTGCTGCTGGCCGCCGCGCCGGTGCTGTTCATCGTGATGACGAGCCTGCTCGTCGGGCGGCTGCCCGCCGCCGTCCGCGACGGGGTGGACTCGCCCGCGTTCGGGCGGCTGGTGACCGCGTTCGTCGTCGCCGCCGCCGCGCTCAGCGCGCAGCAACTGCTGGCCCAGCTCCAGCTCACCACCGGGCTGCTGGTCCAGCGCCGCGTCGACGGGTGGGTCGCCGACGAGCTGATGGCCGCCGCGCTGAGCAGCCCGGGTATGGAACCGCTCGACGACCGGGCGCTGACCGACCGGCTCAGCGAGGCGTCCCGCGAGGTGGAGCAGGGCATCCAGAGCCCCGGGGCCGCCTGCGCCGGGATGCTGGCGCTGCTCGCCCGCTACGGCCAGCTCACCGGGTACGCGGTGGTCGTCGGCGTGGTGTTCTCCTGGCTCGCGGGCGTGGGCCTGCTCGCCGCCGTCCTGGCGTTCCGCCACGGGCAACGCGGCGGCCTGCGCAAGTACGCGGCGATCTACGGCACGATCGTGGCCCGGGTGCGCCGGCTGACGTACTTCCGCTCCGTCGCCACCGGCAGGCCGGCGGCCAAGGAGATCCGCGTCTTCGGCCTCCTGCCGTGGCTGCGCGAGCAGTACGCGGCGGCCTACCTGGACTGGATGCGCCCGGTCTGGGCCGAGCGCCGCCGCGTCTACCTGCGGCCCTACTTCGGCTACACGGCCCTCGGGCTGGTGGTGCTCGTCGCGGTCCTCGCCGCGCTGGGCGTGGCCGGCGGGCAGCGGGACGTCGACCTCACCCGGCTGGCGCTGGTCGTCCAGGCGGTCCTGGCGGCGATCCAGCTCGGCGAGTTCTATCCCGAGGCGGACGTGCAGACCCAGTTCGGCATGAACGCCTACCGCGCGGTCGACGAGTTCCGCGCCGGCATGCGGGCCCGATCCGCCCCCGCCCTTGCTCCCGACGCCGCCCCGGCGCTCGTTCCCGACCCCGCCCTCGTTACGGACCCCATCCCGGCACCCGCGCTCCCGCCCGCGCCGCGCCCGGCCGGGGAGCCGGGCCCGCCGCCCGCCGCCGGGCCGATCCGCTTCGAGGCGGTGTCCTACCGCTACCCGCACCGGTCCGCGCCCGTGTTCACCGACCTGGACCTCACCCTGCCCCCGGGCAGGTGCACCGCGATCGTGGGGCTCAACGGCGCCGGCAAGACCACCCTGGTCAAGCTGCTCGCCCGGCTGGCGACCCCGACATCGGGCCGGATCACCGCGGGCGGGCAGCCCGTCGACGCCCTACCCGTGGCGCGGTGGCGCGGCAACCTCGCCGTGATCTTCCAGGACTACCTGCGGTACGAGGCCAGCGCCGCCGACAACATCGCGCTCGGTGCCGCCGGACACGCCGGTGACCTCGCCGGCATCCGGGCGGCGGCCGAGGCGGCGGGCATCCTGGACACGCTCGACGCGCTGCCGCAGGGACTGGACACCCCGCTGTCCGGGCAGCTACGCGGCGGGGTGGACCTCTCCGGCGGCCAGTGGCAGCGGCTCGCCATCGCCCGGGCGTTGTTCGCCGTCCGCCACGGCGCGTCGGTGCTCGTCCTCGACGAGCCGACGGCCAGCCTGGACGTCCGCGCCGAGGCGCGGTTCTTCGACGAGATCATCGCCGCCACGGCGGGCGTCACCACGGTCCTCATCTCGCACCGGTTCGCCACCGTGCGCCGCGCCGACCACATCGTCGTGCTGGCCGAGGGGCGGGTCGTCGAGCAGGGCTCGCACGACGAGCTGCTGCGCCACGGCGGCCGGTACGCCCGGCTGTTCGAGTTGCAGGCGGCCCGGTTCCTCGACGACCGCCCGGGCGGCGGCGACCCGGACGGCCCGGGCGGCGGCGACCCGGACGGCCCGGACGGCGGCGACCCGGACGGCCGGGACGGCGACGCCCCGGCAGCCGCAGCCGGCCGGGACGGCGGGCCGGTGGAGATCGGACAGGAACGGAGCCCCGGATGAGTCGTGGACTGCTGTCGGCCGCCTGGTCGCTGTGGCGGACCTCGCTGCGTCAGGACCGGCGTAAGGCCGTCACGGCGCTGGTCCTCGTCGTCGCCGGCGCGGCGGCGTGGCCCCTGGTGGCGATCATGCTGCGCGTCCTGTTCGAGGCCGCGAACGCCGGGCGGCCGGTCGCCGCGAGCCTCGCCGGGGTCGCCGTGGCGGTGCTGCTGATCGCCGGCCTGACCCTCGGCCACTTCGCGCACATCGCCTACTTCGAGCTGTCGGAGCTGGACGTCCTGCACCTGCACCAGGAGCTGATGGACGCCACCAACGGCTCGGCCGGGATGGCCCACTTCGAGCAGCCCGAGTTCGCCGACAAGGTCAGGATCCTGGAGGAGGACGTCGAGCAGCTCCGCGTCGGCCTCCAGGCCGTGCTGACCGGCGTCGGCCTGGCCGTCGCCATGACGCTGACGACGGCGGTGCTCGCCTCGCTGCACCCGCTGCTGCTGTTGCTGCCGCTGGTCGCCGTGCCGCCGCTGCTGGCCGGCCGGTGGGCGGAGCGCATGGTCGACCGGTCGCGGGAGGCCAGCGCCGAGTCCACCCGCCGGGCCCTGGGCCTGTTCCGCCTCGCCACCCACGCCGCGTCCGGCAAGGAGCTGCGGGTCTTCGGCCTGGAGCAGGAGGTGCGCCGCCGGCACGGGGCGTTCCGGCAGGACGCCACCCGACGGCTGTGGCGCACGCAGGCCGTGGCGAGCCTCGTCCGCATGCTCGGGCAACTGGCGTTCGCGGGCGGCTACATCGCCGCCGTGCTCCTGATCCTGCGCGACGCCGTCGCCGGCCGCCGGGGCGTGGGCGACGTCATCCTGGTCATCACCATCGCGGCGCAGGTCAATCAGCAGGTGGCCGCCGCGGTCGGCGTCCTCCAGGACCTCCAGCGGCTGCGCAGCGTCTACCAGCGGCTCGACGAGGTGCACGGGCTGGTCCGGGCCGGGGAGCGCGCCGACCGGCCCGGTGCCCTGCCCGCCGGTCCCGGCGACCCGACCGGCGCCGCCGGTTCGGCCGCGCCGGCGCCGGTGCGGCTGCGCCACGGCATCCGGCTCGTCGGCGTCGAGCTGCGCTATCCCGGCGGGGAGCAGCCGGTGCTCGCCGGGCTCGACCTGCACCTGCCGGCGGGCGCGACCGTGGCGATCGTCGGCGACAACGGCGCCGGCAAGACCACCCTCGTCAAGCTCGTCTGCGGGCTGCTGCGCCCGACCGCCGGCCGGGTGCTCGTCGACGGCGTCGACCTGACCGACCTGTCGCTGCCCGGGTGGCGGGCCCGGATCGCGGCCGGCTTCCAGGACTTCGTACGCCTCGAACTGCCGGCCCGGCGGACCGTCGGCGTCGGCGACCTGCCCCGGCTCGACGACGAGCCGGCGGTGCGTGCCGCGTTGGGGCGTGCCGGCGCGGACGACCTCGTCGGGCAGCTCGAAGCCGGCCTGGACACCCCGCTCGGCCGCGAGTACGCCGACGGGGCCGAGCTCTCCGGCGGTCAGTGGCAGAAGCTCGCCCTCGGCCGGGCGTTCATGCGCGACGACCCCCTGCTGGTCGTCCTCGACGAGCCCGCCGCCGCCCTCGACGCCGAGGCCGAGCACGCCATGTTCGAGCGGTACCGGCTCCAGGCCGCCCGGGTCGCCGCCGCCACCGGCGCGGTCAGCGTGTTCGTGTCGCACCGCTTCTCCACCGTCCAGCTCGCCGACCTGATCGTGGTGCTCGCCGACGGCCGGGTCGCCGAGCTGGGCTGCCACGCCGACCTGATCGCCGCCGACGGCCTCTACGCGGAGATGTTCGAGCTACAGGCGAGGGCGTACCGGTGACCGGGGCGGACGCCGAGGTCCGGCCCACCAGCCACAGCGAAGTCCGGAGGACCCGTCAGTGACCAGCGCGACGCACACCGCAGAGTTCGACCCCTTCTCCCCGAGCGCCATGGACGACCCCTATCCCGCGTACGCCGAGCTGCTGCGCCACGAGGAGCCGCTGTACCTGGCCGACCGCGACATGTGGCTGGTCATCCGCTACGACCACGTGCGCGCGGCGGCGAAGGACCACGGCGGGCTGTCCTCCGCCGAGGGGATCGCCTACCACCGGTCCACGCTGCCCGTGCTGTTCGGGCTCGACCAGCCCGACCACACCCGGATGCGCGGGCTGATCCGGCACGACTTCTCGCCCCGTGGCGTGCAGTTCTGGCGGCCGTTCATCGAGCAGGTCTGCGGCGAGCTGCTCGACGAGGCCGTGGCCACCGGCGACATCGACCTCGTCCAGCAGGCGATCATCCTGCTGCCCGTCAAGGTGGTCACCACGATCGTCGGGGTGCCCAGCGACAACCTGGCCAAGCTCAAGCTGACCGCCGGGGTGCTGGAGAGCTTCATCGCCAACGCCAAGGTCGGCGAGGACGCCCCGGACGACCCCGACGAGAACGCGCTGCGGCTGCGGGCCGCCAAGTCCGCGCTCTCCTCCGTCGCCGGCCTGTCCACGTTCCTCGGCGGGCTGCTGGAGGAGCGCCGGACGCAGCCGCCCCGCAGCGACGTGGTGTCGAAGCTGTTCGCCGCCGCCGAGAAGGGCGGGGTGACCGAGAACGAGATCCTCTGGCTCTGCCTCACCCTGCTCGTCGGCGGCCAGGAGACCATGACGCACTTCCTGGGCAACATGCTGGACGCGCTGCTGAACCACCCCGACCAGTTCCGCCTGGTGCGCGACCGGCCCGAGCTGATCCCGGCGACGATCGAGGAGACGGCCCGCTTCTACCCGCCCGTGCAGAACGTCTTCCGCACCGCCACGACCGACGTCGTCGTCGGCAACACCACCATCCCGAGGGACGCCCGGGTCGAGCTGTCGTTCGCGGCGGCCAACCGCGACCCGCGTAAGTTCCCCGACCCCGACGCCTACCGGATCGACCGCCGCACCGACGGGCACCTGGGCTTCGGGGCGGGCATCCACACCTGCGTCGGCATGCACCTGGCCCGCCTCCAGGCGGCGACGTTCCTGCGCCTGCTCATCGAGCGCACCGACGACATCGAGCTGATCGGCGAGTTGGTCAAGATCCCCAGCCCGGCGTTCCGGGGGCTCGACCACCTGCCGCTGCGCCTCACCCCGAAGGGCGGTCGCCCGGCCGCCGCGCCGGTGAACGGGGGGCACCGTGCGTGACGCGACCACCGGCGGCCCGCCGGAGACGGCCGTGCTCGACCTGCCGTTCGCCGCGGGCGAGGCCGCGTCGGGGCCGCTGACCTGGGCGCAGAGCGTGATGTGGGACGCGATGCAGTGGTTCGGCAAGGAGGCGAACCAGTTCAACATCGGCCAGCCCCTCGTGCTCGCCGAGCCCGTCGGGCAGGCCCGGCTGCTCGCTTCCCTGCGCGGCCTGGTCGAGGCGCACCAGACGCTGCGGACCCGGTACGTGGCCAGGTCGGGCCAGCCCCGCCAGGAGGTCCACGCCTCGGGGTCGTACGACGTGGCGGTGGCCGACGGGCACGACGACCCGGCGCGCGTCGCGGGGGAGCTGGCCGGGCGGCTGGCGGAGACCGCGTTCGACCACGAGGCCGAGTGGCCGCTGCGGGTCGGCTGCGTCGTCGACGGGGAACGCCGGGTCACCGCCGTGGCGCTCGTCGGGTCGCACCTGGCGTTCGACGGCTGGGCGTTCAACACACTCGTCGACCTCCTGCGCGCCGGGCTCAGCGGCGACTCCGAGCAGCGCGGGCAGCCGGAGCCGGCGGCGGCCGCCGCTTTCGAGCCGCCCGCCGGTGTCGAGCCGTCGGCCGGCGTCGGCGTGCCGCAGGCGCTGGAGCAGGCCGCCTTCGAGGGCTCACCCGCCGGTCAGCAGCAGAGCCGGCTCGGGCTGCGGCACTGGGAACAGGGCCTGTCGACCGCGCCGGCCTCCATGTTCGACCTGCCGCGCGCGGCCACCGGCGACCAGCCCATCGAGCGGCACCTGCTCGACTCGGCGGCGGTCGCCGCGGCGGCGGCCACCCTCGCGGCGCGCACCCGCACGTCGTTCTCGACCGTGCTGCTCTGCCTCACCACGCTCGTGCTGACCGCCTACAACGGCCACGACACCGCCGTGCTCAAGCTGATCACGGGCAACCGGCTCGACCGGCGCAGCCGCGACCTGATCGCGCTGAACACCCTGGACGCGCTGCTGGCGTTCACCGTGCCGCGCGACGTGGACCTGCTCACCGCCATCCGGCAGACGCACCGCCCCGCGTTCGACGCGTACCGCCGGGCGCAGTGCGACCCGCGCGCCGTCGCGACGGTGGTCGAGGAGACGGGCCGGCGGCGGGGCGTGTCGTTCGACCTGTCCACCTACTTCAACAACGGCCACCGGGGCAACGACTGGGCGGTCACCGGCCCGGAACCGGGGCCGGACCGGCTCGCCGAGCTGCGCGCCGGATCCCGCTACACGCGGCTGGACCCGTTGCCGCGCAGCGACATGAAGTTCATGGTCGCCGCCAGCAACGGCGGCGAGGGCGTCTGCCGCCTCGGCCTGCTGGTGGACACGACGTACCTGCCGGGCGCGCTCGGCGAGACCATCGTGCGGGGCATCGAGACGCTGCTGTGCGACGCGGTCGCCGAGGAGGTCGGCGTCGCGGAGATCCCCGGCCGGATCGGCCTCGCCCCCGCCGTGCGGGGCGCGGACTGGGTGCGTACCCCCGCCGGCTGGGTGCGCCCCGCCGACGTGGCGGAGCTGGTCCGCGAGGCGGCCGGGGGCGTCGAGGTCGCCGTCCTCGCCGCCGGGCCCGAGCCGGGGACCGGGCTGACGGCGTACGTCGCCGACGCGTCGGCCGTACCGGAGGAGTTGCACCGGCGCGTGCTCGCCCTGCTGCCGGGCCGCACGGGCGTGGCCGCGCCCGACGGGTACGTCGCCTGCGCGGCGGCCCCGCCCGCCGGGGCCGGGCCCGACGCCTGGCGGGGCGTGCCCGTCGTGGCGCGCGGCCCGGGGCGGCCGGCATGATCGGCGGGGCCGTCCGGGCGGCCGGCGGGAGGGCTGGCGCGACCGGCGGGAGGGGCGGCGTAGGTGGCGACCGCCGTGCGGACAACTGCCGCGCGGACACGGCGATTGATAGTCTGCGGTGGGTCGTTCGATGCCTGAGAAGTGGGGCCGTGGCGCGATGGTAGGGGGCGACGTCGTCATCACCGGCATCGGCGCCGTCACGCCGCTCGGCCTCGACCGGGAGAGCACCTGGCACGGCCTGCTGGCCGGCAAGTCCGGCGTCGGCGCGATCAGCGCGTTCGACGCCGGTGACCTGCCCACCCGCATCGCCGCCGAGGTGCGGGGCTTCGACCCGGCGGCGCACTTCACCCCGAAGCGGGCCCGCCGGATGGCGCGGTTCAGCCAGTTCGCGGTCGTCGCCGCGCGGGAGGCGGTCGCCGACGCGCGGCTGACCGTCGACCCCGAGCACGCCGACCGGGTGGGCGTGGTGGTCAACGCGGCAGTCGCCGGCTTCGACACCGTCGAGGCGGCCACCCGGGGGCTCCTCGCGCCCGTGCCGTCCGCGCCCAGCGCCCAGTTCGTGCCGTCCTCGCTGACCAACATGCCGGCCTGCGAGATAGCCATCGACCTGGGCGCGCACGGGCCCGTCAACGCCAGCGCCCTGGCCTGCGCCAGCGGCGCGTACGCGCTGCTCGACGCCCGCCGCCTGATTCTCGCTGGCGAGGCGGACGTGGTCGTCTGCGGCGGCACCGACGCGGCGATCACCCCGGCCATGTTCGCCGGTCTGGTGAGCATGGGCGCGATGTCCGAGCGCAACGCCGACCCGGCCGGCGCCAGCCGGCCGTTCGCCGCCGACCGCGACGGCTTCGTCTTCGGCGAGGGCGCGGTGGTGCTGGTCCTGGAATCGGCCGGACACGCCCGCCGCCGGGGCGCCACCCCCTACGCCACCCTCGCCGGTGGCGCGCTGACCAGCGACGCGTTCCACGTGAGCGCCCCCGCCCCGGGCGGCGTGCACGCCGCCGCCGCGATCCGGCAGGCCGTGGCCCGCTCCGGGCTGCGCCCCGACGACGTCGACTACATCTGCGCCCACGGCACCTCGACGAAGGCCAACGACCGCACGGAGACCGTGGCGATCCGCGCCGCGCTCGGCGACGCCGCCGACCGGGTGGCGGTCAGCGCGCCCAAGTCGATGCTCGGCCACCTGATCGGCGCGGCCGGGGCGCTCGGCGCGATGGTGTGCGCCATGGCGATCCGCGAGCAGGTCGTGCCGCCCACGATCAACCTGCACGAGCCCGACCCGGAGTGCGACCTGGACTACGTGCCGCACCAGGCCAGGGAGATGCCCGTGCGGGCCGCGCTCACCAACGCCTTCGGCTTCGGCGGGCAGAACTGCGTCGCCGTCTTCACCGCGCCACCGTCCCGAGGAGAGCCCAGATGACCGCCGAGTTCCGGTTGCGGCGAACCGACCACCCGACTTCCCCGCAGGCGCGGGAGGAGATCCTCGCCGACCCCGGGTTCGGCCGGCACTTCACCGACCACATGGTCACCGTGACGTGGACGCCCGACGCCGGCTGGCACGACCACCAGGTCACCGCGCTGGCCCCGTTCACCCTGCACCCCGGCGCGGCCGTCCTGCACTACGCGCAGGAGATCCTCGAAGGGCTCAAGGCGTTCCGCCGCGCCGACGGCAGCATCTGGCTGTTCCGGCCCGGCCTCAACGCGCGCCGGTTCGCCGCGTCCGCCGACCGGATGGTCCTGCCCGAGCTGGACGAGGAGACCTTCGTCGAGAGCGTCGCCGCGCTGGTCCGCGCCGACGAGGCGTGGGTGCCGCCGTACGGCGGGGAGCAGAGCCTCTACCTGCGCCCGTTCATGTTCGCCTCGGAGGCGTTCCTCGGGGTGCGGCCGGCGCAGCAGGTCACCTACTGCGTGATCGCCTGCCCGGCCGGGTCGTACTTCCCCAACGGGGTCACCGGCGTGACGCTGTGGATCTCCACGAAGTACAGCCGGGCGTCGATCGGCGGCACCGGGGCGGCCAAGTGCGGCGGCAACTACGCCGCGAGCCTCGCCCCGCAGCGCGAGGCGCTGGGGCACGGCTGCGAGCAGGTGCTCTACCTGGGCGGCGAGCAGCGCCGCGACATCGACGAGTCGGGCACCATGAACGTCTTCTTCGTGACCCGCGACCAGCAGCTCGTCACCCCGAGCCTCGGCACGATCCTCGACGGGGTGACCCGCGACAGCGTGCTGACGCTGGCCGCCGAGCACGGCCTCGACCCGGTGGAGCGGTCGATCGGCATGGACGAGATCCGCGACGGGCTCGCCGACGGCACGGTCACGGAGGCGTTCGCGGCCGGCACCGCCGCCGTGATCACCCCGATCATCGGGTTCAAGAGCGAGGAGTTCGCCGCCGAGGTCGGCGACGGCACCCCCGGCAAGTACACCCGCCAGTTCCGCACCCACCTGCTCGACATCCAGTACGGCCGGGCCGAGGACACCCACGGCTGGATGCACCGGGTCCTGTAGTGGGCACACCGATCGCGGTGGTCGGGATGGCCGTCCGCGCGCCGGGCGGCATCGCCGACCTCGACGCGTACTGGTCGGCCATCCTGCACGCCCGCGACCTCACCGGGGACCTGCCGGCCGACCGGCGCGACGCGTTCGGCGCGGCGTGGGACGGCATGGTCACCCGGGGCGGTTACCTCGACGCGGCGTTCGACTTCGACCCGAAGTTCTTCGGCATCGCGCCGAAGGAGGCCCGGGTGCTCGACCCGCAGCACCGGCTGCTGCTGGAGGTCGCCTGGGAGGCGTTCGAGCACGCGGCGATCCCCGTCGCCGCCGTCGCCGCGTCCACCGGCGTGTTCGTCGGCATCACCGGCCGGGACTACTGGCAGTGGCTCTCCGGCGACCCCAACTCCTACTGGACCATCGGCAACGGCCACGCCTTCGCCGCCGGCCGCGTCGCGTACACCCTGGGGTTGGGGGGTCCGGTGTTCGCGCTGGACACGGCGTGCTCGTCGTCGCTGGTGTCGGTGCACACCGCGTGCCGGGCGCTGGCCGCCGGTGACTGCGACGTGGCCCTCGCGGGCGGCGTCAACCTGGTCCTCGCCCCGGGCACCACCCGGGCGGTGGCGCAGACCGGCGCGCTGTCGCCGCAGGGCCGCTCCCGCCCGTTCGACGCCGACGCGAACGGGTTCGTCCGGGGCGAGGGCTGCGGCCTGCTGCTGCTCAAGCGGCTCGCCGACGCCCGCCGGGACCGCGACCGCGTCCTCGCCGTGATCGGCGGCACCGGCATCAACCACGACGGGCGCACGGCGACGTTCACGACGCCGAACGTGTCGGCGCAGGCGGGGCTCATCGACACCGTCCTCGCGGCGGCCGGCGTGTCCGCGCGGGACGTCGGCTACCACGAGGCGCACGGCACGGGCACCCCGCTGGGCGACCCCGCCGAGCTGGAGGCGGTCGTGTCCGCGCTCGGCCGCCGCGACGGCCGCCCGCTGTACGTGGGCTCGGTCAAGGGCAACCTCGGGCACACCGAGTCGGCCGCCGGGGTGCTCGGGCTGGTGAAGGCCGTGCTGTGCCTGCACCACCGCACGATCGCCCCGCAGGCCAACTACCGGGCGCTCAACCCGCGCGCCGACCTGTCGGGCACCGGCATCGAGATCCCGGGGTCAGCGGTGCCGTGGGACGACCGGCTGGGCCCCTGCGCGTCCACGAGCTCGTACGGGATGAGCGGCACCAACGCCTTCGCGGTGCTGTCCCCGGCACCGCCGCCCGAGCCGGCCGCCGCCGTGCCCGCCCCGCGCGGCTTCCCCGTGTCGGCCGCCACCCCGGGCGCGCTCGCCGAGCTCGCCGGCCGGTACGCGGCACACCTGGCCGCCCTGCCCGGGGCGGACTACCCGGCGTTCGCGTCGACCGCCACCGGCGGCCGTACCCGGCTCAAGCACGCGGTGTGGGTCGAGGCGGCGGACCCGGGCGGCGCGGCGACGGCGCTGGCGGCCCTGGCCGCAGGCGAGACCCACCCGGCCGTGCGGGCGCTCGGCGCGGACGAGCCGGTGCCGGTCCCGCCCGGCCGGGCGGTCGTCTCGCTGCCCGGCTACCCGTGGCAGCGCGGCACCTACCTCTCCGCGCCGGCCTGACCGCCCCAGCCGGCACCTCCGCCCGGCTCGGGCCCGGTCAGCCTCGCTCCGGCCTCGCCGGCCACGTGGCCGCCGCCGGTGGGCGGCTACGCCCCGGCCCGGGCGGCGAGCGTGGCCGCCCGGGCGGCCCGCGACGGCAGCGCGAAGTGCAGCGTGGCCAGGGCGACCAGCCGGCCACGGTGGTCCGTGGCCCGCGCGTCCACGACCGCCGAGCGGCTGGCGAGGCTGACCACCTCCGCGGCGACCCGCAGCACGCCGGGCTCGGCCGGCTCCAGGAAGCTGATGCTGCTGTTGGCCAGCGCCATCGCGGGCGTCGGCCCGACCAGCACGTTCACCGCGACGAAGCCGGCCAGGTCGATCGCCCAGAACATCGCCGGCCCGGACAGCGCCCCGTCGATGCGGCGTTCGAGCCCGTCGGGCCCGGCGGCGCAGACCACCCGGCCGCCGTCGACCGCCTCCACCCGGAGCCGGTCGGTGCCGGCCAGGATCTCGGCGAGCCACGCCCGCGCCTCGTCGATCGCCATCACCGGTTGCCAGGCCATGGCCACACTATAAGTCGTGGTCGATCTTTCCGGTCGTTCAGCGAGGCCGGGGTTGGGCAGCGGCCCGCGGTTTCTGTAACTATCCGTGGGGTGACGTTCACGGATGAGGTCGGCGTCCCGGGGGCGCCGGGATGACCGGTCGGCTGGGGGCCCTGCTGCGGCGGCACCGCGCGGCCGCCGGCCTGACCCAGGAGGAACTGGCCGACCTCGCGGGCGTCGCCGTGCGGACGGTGCGCAACCTGGAGCTCGGCCGCGTCGCCCGGCCGCAGCGTCGCACCGTGCAGGAACTGGCCGACCGGCTCCGCCTCTCCGAGCCGGACCGTTCCCGGCTGCTCACCGCCGCCCGTGGGGGCGGGTGGGACGACGGGGCGGGCTCCCTTCCCGGTGACCTGGCCGACTTCGCCGGCCGGGCCGGGGAACTGCGCCGGCTGGCCGGCGCGGCCGAGGCGGCCGGGCGGGCCGGGGTCAGCCGGGTCGTGGTCGTCAGCGGCGTGCCCGGGGTCGGCAAGTCCAGCCTGGTGGTGCACGCCGCCCACGAGCAGGCGCACCGCTTCCCGGGTGGGCCCCTGTTCGTGGACCTGCGGGGCATGGACGACGAGCCGACGACCCTGGCGCAGGCCCTCGACCAGTTGCTGACCGCCCTCGGGGTGACCGCCGCACCGCCCTCCACGGATGCCGGGCTGACCCTCTGGCGCACGCTCGCGGCCGACCGGCGCGGCCTGCTGGTGCTGGACGACGCGCGGGACGAGGCGCAGGTGCGGCCCCTGCTGCCGGGCGGACCGGGCTGGCTGGTGCTGGTGTCCAGCCGCAACGCGCTGGCCGGGCTGGTCGGGGCGGACCGGATGCCGCTGGGCGTGCTGTCCGACGCCGAGACGCGCGCCCTGCTCGCCGCGTCGGTGGGCGGCGGGCGGATCGCCGTCGACAGCCAGGCGGCGGCGGAACTGGGCCGGCTCTGCGGCGGGCTGCCGCTCGCCCTCCGGGCGGCCGTGAACCGGCTCGCGGTCCGGCCCGAGTGGAGCGCGCAGTGCTTCGTGGAGCGGCTCCGCGACGAGCGCCGCCGGCTCGACCTGCTGCGGGCCGGCGACATCCAGGTACGCGGCGCGTTCGAACGGTCGTACCGGCTGCTCGACCCGGCCGTCCGGCGCACGTTCCGGCTGCTGGGCGTGGCCCCGCTGGCGCAGTGCACCGCGCCGGTGGCCGCGGCGCTGTCCGGCGAGCCGGTGCCGGTCGCCGAGGACCGGCTCGACAGGCTGGTCGACGCGGGGCTGCTCGGTGTCGGCACCGCACCCGGCCGCTACGTCCTGCATCCGTTGCTGGCGCTCTTCGCCGCCGAGCGGCTCGCCGGTGACGAGGCCACCGGGGAGCGGGAGGCGGCCCGGTGCCGGCTGGCGGCCCACCTGCGCAGCCGGGGCGCGCCGGCCGAGGGGGCCGACCCCCTCAGCTGACCGGGTCGGCGCTGCCCGGTCGACGCCGCACCAGGCCGAGGGTGATCGCCTCGCGGGTCAGTTCGGCCTTGTTGCCGACGTCGAGCTTGGACCTGATCCGGGTGAGGTAGGTGTTCACCGTCGCCTCGGAGATGCCGAGCCGGCGGGCGGCCTGCGCGTGCGTCAGCCCCTGGGCGATCAGCGTCAGCGTCGCGGCCTCGCGGGGAGCGAGCGCGGGCCGGCCGGGCGGCCGGAGACGTGCCCGGTCGCGACCGAGGCCCGGCCCCGGCGCGCAGGCCGGGCCCCCGCCGGCCGGGCCCCGAGCGCCGCCGGCCGCCGGCCGCGCCGGGTCCGGGCCGGCCGCGCAGGCCCGGAGCCGGGCGGACAGCGTCGGGCACAGGTAGAACCCGCCGGCCGCCGCCACGTCGAGGGCGATTCCCAACTGGGTACGCTCGGTCGCGGTGCTCACCACCGACCGCGCGCCGGCCCGGATCGCGTCCAGCGTCGCGCCCTTTGCGGACTCCGGCACCATCACCAGCGTGGGGTGCCGGGCACAGGACCAGCGGAGCACCTGCTCCGACGGGTCGACCAGGACGACGACCGTCCCCGCCCCGGCGGCCACCTCGCTCACCGCGTCGACGGTGCGCAGGCTCCGCACCCGGTCGTTGCCGTCGATGAGCTGGCGCACCCCGCGCCGGGCCAGCGGCTCGGCCACCACCACACACACGTCGAACATCGCCCACCTCTCGGTGAGCAGTCAACTACGCTGCG
Source organism: Micromonospora sp. WMMD712 (assembly GCF_029581295.1). Taxonomy (NCBI): domain Bacteria; kingdom Bacillati; phylum Actinomycetota; class Actinomycetes; order Micromonosporales; family Micromonosporaceae; genus Micromonospora; species Micromonospora sp. WMMD712. Next base: position 4,033,140 of record NZ_CP120743.1, on the reverse strand, counting down.
GGTGGCGGGGCGAGGCAAGACGACCGGCAAGAACGCCCGTCACGCCGACAGGTAGCCGAGTTCCACCGCCCGCCGGGTCAGCTCCGCCTTGTTGGCGGCCCCGAGCTTGCGGCGCAGCCGCTTGGCGTACGTGTTGACGGTCTGCTCCGTGACGCCGAGGCGGTGGGCGACCTGCCGGTGGGTGAGGCCCTGCGCGATGCACCGCAGCGTCTCCACCTCCCGGGGGCCCAGCGACACCTCCGGCGCGCCCGGGGCCGCCCGCCCGCCGCCGTCGGTCCGGCCGCCGACCAGCGTCGCCACGCTCCGCGACAGGTACGACCCGCCGGTGAGCACCGCCGAGCGGGCCAGCTCCAGCTCGTCGACGCCGTCGCCGTCGCGCAGGACGGCCCGGGCCCCGGCGGCGAGCAACGCCAGCGGGTCGACCGTCGTGGCGCGGGGCAGCACGAGCAGCACCAGCCCGTCGGCGGTGAGCGCGGCCAGTTCCGGCCAGCGTTCGCCGCTCAGGCGGTCCCACCGGACGACGACCGGCGCGGGGCCGGCGTCGGGCGGATCGACGGTCGGCATCAGGTTGCTCCCGGGAAGGAGGGACGCCCGGACCCCGGCGGGTACCGAGCGCTACCGATGGTAGATGCCGGAGAAGTCCCCAAAATGACGGCTGTCCATGTCCCCCGCGCGCCGCGCACACTGTCCCCCCGTGGCGTCGACGTCGCCACCTCCCATTCCGGCCGTCCCGCCCGCGCCGTCCCGGCGTCGTCGCCTGCGCGGCCCGGTGCCGGCGTCCGACGCGGACCGGCGCGCGGTCGGCGTCGCCGTGGCGACAAGGGAGACGGATCACATGACTTCGAGGGAGCGCCCGATCGATCCGGCGGCACATCCGGGCCTGTGGCTGCGATGCTTCGGCGGGTTCCGGCTGGAGCTGGACGGCATCCCGGTCGGCTGGTCGGGCGTCCGGCCCCGGGTCCGGACGCTGATGCGCTACCTGGCGGCCGAGGCCGGCCGGCCCGTGCACCGGGAGCGGATCATGGCAGCGCTCTGGCCGGAGCTGCCGGAGCGGGCCGCCGTCAACAACCTGCACGTGAGCGTGTCGACCCTGCGCACCTTCCTGGAGCCCGGGGTGGCCCGGGGCGCGTCCCGGTTCGTCGTGCGGGACGGGGCCTCCTACCTGCTGGACCCCGGGCCGGGCGGCGGCAGCGACGTGCTGGCCTTCGAGGCGGCGCTGGCCGTCGCCCGGCGCGCGGGGCCGACCGGCGACGCCACGGCGGTCACCGGGGCGCTGCGCGGCGCACTCGACCACTACACCGGTGACCTGTTGCCGGAGGACGGGACCGCCGAATGGGTGGTCGCGGACCGGGAGCGGTACCGCGCGCGGGCGACGGAGGCGGCGGCGCTGCTCGCGCGGGTGGAACTGGACCAGGGGCGGGCGCGGGCGGCGGCGCTGGCCGCCCGGCGGGCGCTGGAGCTGGACGGCTACCACGACGACGGCTGGCGGCTGCTCGTGGCCGCGCAGCGCCGGGCCGGCGACGTGGCCGCGTCCCGGCGCAGCCAGCAGACGTACGAGCGGGTGCTCCGGTCGCTGGGCGTGCCCCGCCCGGCGGGCGTGCGGCCCGTGCACGTCACGGCCGCCTGAACACCTCCACCTCGGCCAGCGCCACCTCCCGTCCCCGCTGCGCGCCGTAGCTGGCGTCGATGGTCAACCGGAGCCGGGTCACCCCGCCGACGACGTGGTGGAAGGTCTGCGGCCCAGGCCGGTCGCTCAGGCGCAGCTGCCGGGTGCTGCTCGGGCCGTCCCCGGTCCACAGGGTCAGCGTCAGCTCGGCCGGCCGCGCCTGCCGCACGAAGACGTCCTGCTGCGGCGACGCCCCGGTGTGCACGATCAGGTCCATCAGCCGGATCGGCGGGTCGAAGGTCAGCTCCACGTACTGCCCGGTGGCGGGCCGGTCGGCGGCGGGCGCCCAGTACCGGTTGTTCAGGCCGTCCACCAGGGACCGGGCGGGATGCCCGCGCGCCTCGCTGGAGGCCACCACGGCGCTGGGCAGGACGGCCTCGGGCGTCGTCGTGCGGTCGCGGACCGCGTCGACGGCCCGGGGGCCGAACCGGACCGCCGCCCAGGCGGCCGCGGCGAGCAGGGCCAGGACGAGGAGCACCGCGAGCAGCCGGCGCAGCCCGCCCCGGCCGGGCCGCCGCCGGGGCCAGCGCAGGCGACGCCACCACGGCACGGCCGCCGCCGGGCCCGCCGGCGCGGCCAGCGGCCCGCCGCAGCGGCGGCAGAACGACCGGCCGGCCGGGTTGCCGGTGCCGCAGGCCGGGCAGACCAGGTCGTCGGGCGCGCCGGCGGCGTCCCCGGCGAAGTCGCGGACCACCGGCGCGGGGGCCACGGGCAGCCCGGGCCGCACCGCGCCGGGCTGGTCGGCGGCGGGCGGCGGCTCGGCGGGGGCCGCCGCGGGCACCGGGTCGGGCCGGTCGGGCCCGTCGTCGTCGACGGGACGCACCGGCACGACGAGCGCGGCGGCCCGCCGTGCGGCGGTGTCCTCGGCGGCGGTGACGGGCTCGGCGGCGGTGTCCGCGCCGGGCCCGGCGGTGTCCCCGGCCCCGCTCTCCCCGGCGTCCCGGGCCCCGGTGTCCCCGGCCCCGGTGTCCCGGGCGGCGTCGGTCGCGGCCCCGGTGTCCCGCGCCGCAGGCGCCCCGACGGCGGTGGCCGTGGCCGCCGGTGCGGGCGGCGGCACGGGGTCGTTCCAGGCGAGGAACGCGCCGCAGTTGCCGCAGAAACCGTCGCCGGGCGTCACCTCGGCGCCGCAGTTGTCGCAGGTCCTCATCGCGCCCCGCCCGTCGCCGCGCCGCCGTCGGGCGGCAGCACCTCCACCGTGTACGGCACGTGCGCCGGCCGGTTCGCCTCAATGACCGCCCGCAGCCGCGCCGCCAGGGCCGGGCCCGGCTCGGCGACGCGGATCCGCACCGTCAGGGCCGGCTCGGGGGAGCCGGGCAGCTCGCCGCCGGGGGTGGCCGACCAGGCGGTGCCGCCGCTCTCGACGATCTCCGCGGCGAGTCCCGTGGCGAGCCGCACCTCCTCGGCGAGCGCGGCGGCCGTGCCGCGTACGCGGTGCCGGGCGACCGCCCCGGCGACCACCCGCCGACGGTCGTCGCCGGCCCCGTCGGGCGGGCCACCGGCGGCGACCCAGCCGCCCAGCCAGTCCACGAAGTCGGGCGGGGCCAGCGCCGGGTCGAAGTACGCCCACAGGCTGTCCAGGGTGACCTGCACCGGCGCGATCACCTGGTCGTACGCGCCGGTCAGGCGCTGGGCCAGGTCGTCGGCGGCGTAGACGGCGGGCAGCCGCCGGCCCAGCGGATCGGGCGTGGCCAGCCCCTCGACGGCGGCGCGCATGCGTGCCCCCTCCTGCTCAGGCACCCGACCGGTGCTCGTCGACGCGGACCTGGTGCTGGTGGGAGAAGACGAGGGCGTGCCGGTCCAGCTCGATCCGGGTCACCTGCTCGCCCCGGCGGCCCGTCAGCGGGTCGGCGGGGAACATGCGTACCTCCTCGACGACCTCGACCCCCGGCAGCCGTTGCAGGACCCCGAAGACCTCGCCGGAGTGCACCTGCCGCCCGAACGGCCAGCCGGTCCCCTCCGGCCCGCCGTGCACGGGGTCGAGATAGCGGTAGAGGGTGGCCGTCGCCTCGGCCCGGAGCTGGGCGACGGCGGTGTCGGGGCGGGGGACGAGCCGGGCGACGACCGTGACGCCCTGGTAGAAGGGCGGCTCCACGACCAGCCGGGCCCCGATCGGGCGGCGGGCGTCCAGGTGCTCGGCGATGGTGGCGAGCATCCCGTCCGGGGGGACGAGGTCCTCGAAGTGGAGGCGGCCCTCCTCGTCGGCGACGGCCTCCGGCACCACCAGCAGGCGTACGCCGCCGGCCGCGCTGCCGTCACCGGCGGGCAGGCACCGGACCCGGGCGGCGGCCGGGCACGCCTGCCGGGCCAGCAGCTCGTAGTCGCGGGCGGTGACCGCCCGGTCCTGGGCCCGCAGCTGCACCGGCCCGCGCAGCCGGGCCTCCGCGACGGTCTCCCCGTCGACGCCGCCGGTGGCGGGGGCCCGGTTCTCCACCCGCGACACGTACGGCATCGAGCTGCGCAGCACGGCCAGGGCGCCCCGGGCGACGTTGCCGCCGTGCCCGCCCCCGGTGCGGTAGCGCCGCACCCGGATCCGGGAACCGGCCGTCGGCACGGCACCGTAGCGGCGCAGGGTGCCGTCGGGCTGCCGGACAGCCGGACCGAACAGGATCTCCCCGGCGGTGCGGTCGACGACGACGTGCCGGTCGCCCGGCCCGGAGCCGCCGAAGGTCTCCACCTCCGTCCACTCCAGCCACCCGGTGCCGTCGCTGCTCTCCACCACCAGCGGGTGCTCGTCGGGGACGATGGGCGGCCGGGCCACCGTCAGCCGCTGGCCGGGCACCCCCTCCGCCTCGCCGACCTGCTCGCCGAGGACCGTCTCGGCGTGCACGGCGCCGACCGTGCCGCCGATCGTGGCCGCCTCCACGGAACGCACCGTCGGCGACGCGGCGTAGAACGGCTGGCCGGGGCGGGCCGCCACCAGCCGGCACCGCAGCCAGCCGGCCCGCTGCCCGGCCACCACGGAGGTGACGTGGGCGGCGGGCACGTGCAGCACCACCTCGCCGGGCCGGTTCAGCCCGCCGGTGTCGTCGTGGTCGACGACGCACGGCGACCAGCCCTCACCCGTCCACGCCTCCCACACCAGCGGCGGCTGGCGCGGGTCGACGCCCACGCCCTCCACCCGGCTGTCCATCCGCAGCAGCACCGCGCAGGACGGCACGGCGGCCGAGAGGCCGACGAGCATGGCGTCGCCCACCGACGGGACGGCGGGGAAGCAGGACACGTCCCGGCCGTCGAGCAGTTCCTCCGTCCGGTCCGCCGGCGGGCCCTCGGCGGGGTGGCTGCGCAGCCGGGCCAGCTCGCAGGGCACCACCGCCAGGTCCGCTGCGGTGGTGAAGACGACGGCCTCGTCGGTCTGGGTGCGTTCGGTGCCGACCTCCGTGCCGGCGCGCAGCACCACCGGCTGCGTCTGCGGGCCCGACAGCCAGAACGTGACGTCGCCCCGGGCGGCGGTGGGCGGGAACGGCCGCACCCCGATCAGGTCGAGGAACGCCAGGTAGTTCTTCTCCGGCACCCGGTTGAGCCGGTAGAGCAACTGGTCGACCATGTGGGCGAACGTCTCGACGAGGGTCACCCCGGGGTCGGAGACGTTGTGGTCGCTCCACTCCGGGCAGCGCTGCTGGATGAAGCGTTTCGCCTCGTCGACGAGCTGCTGGAAGCGGCGGTCGTCCAGGTTGGGCGCGGGCAGCGGCATCAGGCGGTGCTTTCCTCGTGGTTGCTTCCCCCGCGCGAGAGGGCGCTCTCCTCGTGGGAGGGGATGACATAGAACGGGAAGACCAGGTTGCGTGGGTCGTTGGTGCCCCGGATCGAGTAGCGGACGTCGATGTAGAGCAGGCCGGCGTCCTCGGCGTCGAAGTTGATCACCACGTCGGTGACGTCGATGCGCGGCTCCCACCGGTCCAGCGCCCGGCGCACCTCGAAGGCGATCCGCCCGGCGGTGTTCTCGTCGGCCGGGGCGAAGACGTAGTCGTGCACCCCGCAGCCGAACTCCGGCCGCATCGGCCGCTCGCCCGGCGCGGTGCCGAGGATGAGCCCGATCGCCTCGACGATCTCCCGTTCCCGGTCCACCAGGGCGATCCCGCCGGTGGCGTCGGTGCGCAGCGGGAACGCCCAGCCCGCCCCGATGAACTGCTCGGCCACCGCCGCCTCACCCGCCGATCAGCACGGTCGTCGCCCCGGTGCTCACCACGGCCTTGCAGGTGGTGGCGTCGCCGCGCCGGGCCGCCTGGTGCCCGCCGATCAGCACCCGGCGCAGCGGCGGCGGCACCGCCGGCACGATCCGGTTGGTCAGCAGCAGCACGGCGTGCTGCGGCGGCTTCTCGCAGACGCAGACCGTGCCGACCACGGCGGCCGGCCTGCCGGCGATGAGCACGCTGGACACCCCGAGCAGCGGGGCGCCGGGCGTGCCCGGCGGCAGGGCCTGCCCGCCCGGCGGCCCGATGGTCCCCGTGGGCGGCCCCGGGGTGACCCCGGTGGCCAGGTGGCTGATCTTGTCACCGATGCGCGCGGCCGGCGGCATGAGCGTCCCTCCGGTCAGTTGAGCTTCACGAGTGGTGCCTGGATGTCGACCTGGGTGCCGCCGTCGATGCTCACCGACCGGCCCTTCAGGGTCAGCTCGCCCGCCCCGGCGTCGAGGGTGATGCCCCGCCCCTTCACCGTGACCTGCTGCCGGGCCTCGATCTCCACGCTGCCGTCGCTGTGCACCACCACGGCCGTACGCCGGTCGTCGAGGTGCACGGTCAGCCGGTCCCGGGCCGTGGTCAGCCGGATCCCGCGCGGGCCGGAGGGCAGCGCCGACTCCAGGAACTCGATCCGGTCCCCGCGACGCGAGGCCAGCGAGCGCCGGTTTATCCGCCCCGACGAGCCGTCCACCAGCGCGCCCTCGTGCACCGACGGCTTGTCCACCCCGTTGTAGAGCCCCCCGATGACGTACGGGCGGTCCAGCAGCCCCTGCTCGAAGCCCACGAGGACCTCGTCGTTGACCTCCGGGCAGAACACCCCGCCCCCGCCGACGCCGCCGAGCTGCACCGTACGCACCCAGTCCGTCTCGTAGTCCGGCGCGTCGGTCAGCCACGGGAAGCGCAGCCGCACCCAGCCCTGGCCGACGCGCTCGGGGTGCCGGCGGTCCACGTCGGCCTTGGTGTTGGTGACGATCGCGACGGCCAGCCCCGGGATCCGGGCCGCCCGCGCGGGGGCGGTGGCCCCCGTGGCCAGGCCCCACGTCGACCGGTCCTGCCGGCCGCTGACCGTCAGCCACGTCTCGTAGAGCTGGGCGGGGCCGAAGACGTGCCGGCTCGCCGTGATCGTGTACTTCCCCTCGAACGGGGCGCCCACCTGCTGCAACGACAGCGGCACCCCGGCCCGCAGCCGGGGGTTGCCCCGGATCCCCACCTCCAGCTCCGCGAAGGCCGCCGTCACGTCGGCCGCCACCGCCCCGGCCACCGCCCGCGTCTCGGCCGCCGTCCGGTAGGGCACGTCCGCCACGCAGAGCCGGGCGGTGCCGAACGGCTGGGCGACCTTCGCCGGGGTGGTGCCGATCTGCACCTCGTCGCTGGCGTCGGTGGCGACCTCCGTGCGCACCGGCCGCTTCGCCCGCACGTCCCAGCCGCGCACCGTCACCCCGGCCACCTGACCGACGGAGGTGACGGTGGAGCGCACCGACAGCAGGTTCTCGTTCATCTCCACCACGAACGGGCTCTGCTCGGCGGTGACCCCCGCCCCCGGCGCGGCGGCGGCCCGCACCGACCGGCGGAAGAAGAACCGGCCGTCGACCACCACCACCTCGGCGTCGTTGTCGACCGCGAGCATCTTGAGGAACTCCCAGTCGTCGACGTTCGGCTGGGTGACCGTCTCGTACACCGTGGGGGTGGGGTCGACCCGGCCCACCGGGATCCCGGCGGCGGCGGCGACCTCCCGGGCGATGTCGGAGGCCTTGCGGTTGACGAAGCTGCGCACCCGCTGCCCCCGCATCAGCCGGTGCGACAGGTCCAGGGCCCGGACGGTGGTGAAGGTGCCGACCCCGTCGTACTCCGACTCCAGCGTCACCACCTCCCCGGCGAACAGCGGCAGCGGGGCGGCGTCGCGGCCGGTGCGGACCCGGACGGTCAGGTCCGTGCCGATGGTCACCCCGTTGTCCCGCAGGAACCGGCTCTGCTGGTCGCGGAAGCGCAGGGTCGCGGTGGCGGCCAGGTTCGTGCTGTCCTCCACCACCGCCGACACCAGCCGGTCGGCCCAGGCCCGGGGCAGCGCGCCGGGCAGGCCCACCACCAGGTTGTTGGTGTGGTCACCGCTGGACATCGAAGCCCTCCCCGGTACGCAGTTCCTCCGGCGCGGGCAGCAGGAGCTGGCGGCCGGGGCGCAGCCGCACCGGGTCGTCGATGTCGTTGGCCTCCGCGATGACCCGCCACGCGGTCGGGTCGCCGTACTCGCGGTGGGCCAGCAGCTCCAGGGAGTCCCCGGCGACCAGCCGGTGCACCCGCCGGGCGGTGCGGCTGCCCGACGTCGGGTTCTGCCCCGGGGTGGAGCCGCTGACCTCGTTGAGCGTCAGCGAGCAGGTCGCCCGCAGCGGGGTGCCGTCCGGGTCGAACAGGCTGTAGGTGGCGTTGACCTGGCTGACGTACGAGTAGAACGACACCGTCTGGAACTGCCCCCAGGCGAACTTCACCCACGGCGGGGACGGCGCCTTCGCCGCGATGCTCGCCTTGGTCGGCACGCAGCAGGTGAGCAGGGCGTCGACCCGGTCCTGGACGGTGCGGGAGTGGGTGTCCGTGGCGTCGAGGAAGACCTCCAGGCTCAGCGTCCGGGGCCCGGAGCCGCTGAACTCGGCGACCCCGACGTCCGCCGCCCCCCGTACCACGTGCGGGATCCAGCTCGCCGACTTGGTCAGCGCGAGCTGCTGCGGGTTGAACATGAAGGTGATCGGCCCGCCGAGGGCCCCGCCCGGCTGGTTCCCGCCCGACGTGGGCGGCTGGTACCGCTGGAGGTGCGCCGCCACCTTCCCGGCCCGTGATCTCATCCGCCGACCTCCAGGAAGCCGTGGTACGCCAGCTCGATGCTCTCGCTGGCCACCTCCGAGCGGTTCGGGTCGAACGACGGCCCGGACCACCGCACCAGCACCACGTCGGCCAGGCCCCACTGCACCAGCATCGCCAGGTCGGGCCGGAGCGCCGCGATCTGCGCGGTGCCCCGGCGCACCCCGCTGGGCAGTTGCGCGAGATAGCTGGAGACCTTGGCGGTGTCCCGGGTCAGCGGGCGGGTCAGGGTGACGTTGGAGTAGCGCAGCCGCGACGGCAGCTGCCAGACGAACTCGTTGTTGCCGCCCTCCTGGTACTGCTCCAGCTCGACCTCGCAGCCGAGCCCGTCGCAGCCGCTCCAGTCGCCCAGGTCGATGCCGTCGATCTGGAGCCGGAAGTGGACGCTCGTCCCCGGGTCGTCACCGGCCATCGCCGTCCCCCCTCTCGTGCTGATCCGTACGCCGGCTCATCGGGTGCCGTCCCGCCACCGGCCGGTCCGTTCCCGGGCGGCCCGCAGGTCGGCCCGGACCAGTCGGCCCACCGGCTCGACGAGGCGGTGGGCCAGGGCGTCCAGGTGCCGCCGGTCGAAGCCCCGCAGCAGGGCCTCCGGGTCCAGCCCGGGGTCCCGCTCCGGGGCGGTCCCGGTCCCGGTGGTCGCGGTGGCCCCGGTGGTTCCCGTGGTCCCGGTGGCGGTCCGCCGCTGGACGACCCCGGCCGCCGGTGGGGCGGCCCGCCACGTGGGCCCGCCGTCCTCCGCCCGGCTCCCGGTGCCGGGCGTCGTCCCGGTGCCGGTCGCCGCGTCCGGTCGGGCCGTGGCCCGCTGGAGGACCGCCGGTGCGCCGCCGGAGGGGCCGGTCGCCGTGGTCGTCCGCCGCGCCGGGCCAGTGGCGTCGTCCGGTCCGCCGGCCGCCGCCGGGCCCACCGCCCGCCGCGTCGGCAGCGGTACGCCCGCGAAGCCGGCCTGCCGCCGCGACGTGCCCGGCGACCCGTGCGGTGCCGGGGTGGCCGGCCCGGCGAGGAGGAGCACGGGAGCCGAGCCCCGCCCGGCGCTCGATCCACCGCCCGCCCGTTCGCCCGGCCCTCCCGGCCTGGCCCGGTCGTCGGGCCCGGTCCCGCCGGACCCGACCGGGCCGGGCCCGCCCGGTGTCCGACCGCCCCCGGCCCCGGCCGACCCGCCCCCGCCGGCCGGTCCCGGCCGGTGCCGACCGGCTCGGGCCGGGTTCCCCCCGCCGTGCCGTCCGTCGGCCGTGACCGCCGGACGGGGCGTGCCGCCCGTGCCGGCCCGGGGGGACCGCTGGACGGCGACCGGGCCGCCGGACGACGGTCCCGCCCCGCCGGACGGCGCTGCGGAGGCCGGGCCGGGGTCGTCCGCCCCGCGCGTCCGCCAGGTCACCGGCACCCCGGCCCGCGCGCCGGCCGGGGCCGCAACGGCTGGCTCCGGTGCCCCGGTCACCAGGGACAGCTCGCGTTCGGCCAGCAACGGGACCCGGGCACCGGCCGGCGCGCCCCGTGCAGGGGAGGCGGGCGGCGCGTCCTGGGCAGCGGGAGCGGGCGGTGGGTCCTGTGGAGCCCGGGCCGTCGGCGCGGCGCGGGGCAGGGCCGGCGCGGGCGGCGGTGCGTCCTGCGGGGCGAACCCGGCGGGCGGTGCGATGCCGGCCGGCGACACGTCCTGCGGTGGCGGGGTGGGCGGCAGCACGGCGCGGGCGGCGGCACCCGGGCCGGAGCTGCCGGCCGGGGCGACCGCCGTCGGCGGGCCGGCTGCGGCCCCGGGCAGGTGCGCGGGCCGCCACCGGAGCCGCTGCACCACCGGCCGCGACGAGGCCCCGGCGGCACCCCCGACCGCGCCGGCGAGCGCGGGCCGGACCGGCGCACGCGGCGGTCGGGGCAGGGCGCGGCCCGGGTCGTCCCCCGCGGCGCGACGCGGGCCGGCCGTCGGGGCCGGCGACGGCCGGGTGCCCTCCGCCGGGGTGGTCGGCGTGCTGGCCGGGGCCGGGAGCACGGGCGGAGGGGGGCCGCCGGCCGGGGCGGGGTGCGGTCGAGCGGCACCGCCCCCGGGGGCCACGACCGATGGGGCGTCGGGCGGGGAGGCCCCGCCCCGGGCGGCGTCGGGCGGGAGCGCGCCGGGGCGGGCCGGCGGGGTCGGGCGTACCACCGGGGGTGGACCGTCTGCGGGCAGCGACGGTCCCAGGCCCGCGCGAACGGGCCGACGCTCTCCGGGGCCGGCCGACCGACGCGGATCGCCGCCCGACGGGGCGTCCGGGCCGGCGCTCGGGGCGGCCGGCTCCCGGGCGGCCGGCGTGCGCTGCACCGTCGGCGGGAGGCCGGAGGGCTCCCGGCCCGTCCGGCTGCCGGCGGTGGCACCGGGGACGGCCGGCCGCCCGGCCGCGCCGGGCCGGGCGGTCTCGGGCAGCGCGGGCAGCGGTTCGCCGAGGCCCAGCCGGCCGGCACGGCGCACCGGCGGCGGCCCGCCGTGTCCCCGAGGAGCTCCACCGGGGACGGCGGGCGGCACCGGCCCGCCGCCCGGGGGGTCCGACGGTAGGTCGCCGGCGGGTGGAGCCGTGGCACCCGGTCGGCTGGACGGCGCGCTGCCGGCGGCACCGCCGGGCGGCGGGCCGGTGCGCTGGGCGGCGTCGGCGGGTGCGGGGTCGGGGGCGGCCGGAACGGTGCGGGTCCGGCCGCCGGTCGGTGCGGCGGGGCCGGCGGGGCGCGGCGCGGCGGCCGATGGGCCACCGTCTGTCGGAGGGGGGACGGCGGTCGCCGGCGCGGGCGGCGCGGCCCGCTGGATCGTGACCGGCGGACGGGCCGGTACGGCGGGGCGCGGCGAGCCGGCCAGCCTGCGGAGCGGGCCCGGCGACGGCGCGGTGACCAGCGCCCCCGCCCGTGCCGCCGACGCGGTCGTGGACGGCTTCGGGGCCGCCGCCAGCGGCAGGCCCGCAGCGCCCGCCGGTGCCGCAGGGCCCGCCGGTGCCGCAGCGCCCCCCGGCGTCGCAGCCGGCTTCGGGGCCGGGGCCAGGGGTGGGGCCGCCGCCAAGGTCGGGGCCGACGCCGAGGCCGGCACCGGAGGCCGGGCCACCGAGGGCGCGGCCGTCGCCGGCTGCGGTGCCGGCGTCACGGGCGGGACCGGCGCACGCGGCGGCACGGTCGGCGCGTCCACGCCGGCGGGGGCCGGCTCGGCGGCCGGGCGGCCCGCACCCGGGTCGCCGGCGGGGAGACCGGCGACCCTCCGCTGGACGGCGGGCAGGTGCGGAGCCGGCCGCCCGGCGTCCGGCCGGGCCGGGCGGGGCCGGGCCAGGTCGTGCACGACCCCGAGCGGCGCCTGGCCGCTGACCAGGTGGTCGAGCGGCGTACGCAGGGTCGGGTCGCGGTAGGTGGCGAGCCGGTCGGTGAACCGGGGCAGGTCGGCGACCTGGAGCGGCCCCGTGGACACCGCCCGCCGCAGCGGCGGCAGCGCCCGCCACCCGGGATCACCGGCAGCACCGGTATCGGCGGCGGTGGTGGGCGGCGGCGTCGGGCCCGTCGGCCCGGCCGGGGCGGAGGACGGGCGGGCGTCGGAGGCGGGGCCCGCCACCCGGGCGCGGGTGCCGGCGGCCAGCCGCCGCATCCTGTCGCGTAGCCCCATCGCGCCTCACTGACCTTCGTTCATCCGGGTGTTGATGCGGGCGATCTCCGCCACGTACCGGGCCCGCTCGGCGTGGGTGAGGTCGAGGATCTCGGTACGCGGCCAGTGGAAGTGGTAGGCGACGTACGAGACCTCCTCGTGGAGCCGGTCGGCCCCGTACGTCACGATTCCCCCGGGCGACCACCGGCCAGGTCCACCTCGAAGACCGACTCGCACGCGGGGCAGGTGACCTCGGCGAGGGTGTGCCCCTCGGCGTTGATCCGCCGGTACAGGTCCTGGAGGAACGCCAGGTCGGAGGCGAAGAGGCGTTCGACGACCTCCGCCCGCACCTGGGTGATCGTGCCCAGCCGGGTGACCACCAGGCTGAGCAGCACGATCGACAGGTACGCCGGGTTCTGCTTGACCCGCAGGTCCACCAGGGGCGCCAGCTCGTCGCGGGCGGTCGCCAGCCGCATGCTGCCGTCCCGGTGCACGGTGCCGTCCTCGTCGACGTACCCCCGGGGCAGTTGGAAGGTGAACTCCGTCTGGAGCCGGACAGGCGCGGCCGGCGCGACCACCGGCGCGGCGGCCTCCTGCGGGCCGGCGGCCGGGTCGACGAGGGTGTCGAGGCCCCCGGCCGAGACACCACGGCGTCTCATTGCGCGCTGATCTCCTCGTAGACCACGGTGACCTTCTCGGTCGCCGCCGTCGGGTCGCCGGCCTTAAGCCCCGGCCCCTCCCACTTGCTCACCCAGGCGTTGGACAGGTCGAAGCGCCGCGTCTCGGACTTGTCGGCGTTGTTGAGGATGATGCTGATGTTCTGCCGGGCCGCCTCCACCGCGCCCTTCAGGAACGTCTCCTTGATCCAGTCGGTGAAGGCGCTGCTCTTGTCGAGCCCCCGGGTGATGGTGACCTCGCCGGCCTTCCGGGCCCCCGGGATCTTCCGGATGATCAGCTCGCCGGTGGCGGTGACCGACTTGACCTCGATCGAGTCCAGCTCGACGGTCAGGCCGCTGACCTCCTGCACCAGCTCCACCTGGATGCCGCCCAGCTCCACCTGGAAGCTGTGCACGATAAGGGTGTCACCACTGGCCATCGTGGCCGCCTTTCGTCAGGGTTGGCCCGGTCAGTCGCTGACCAGGCTGGTGCTGTCGGAGAACTGCGCCAGCCGGAAGACGACGAACTCGGCGGGCTTGACCGGGCAGATGCCGATCTCGCACACCACCTGGCCCCGGTCGATCACCTCCGGGGGGTTGGTCTCCTGGTCGCACTTGACGTAGAAGGCCTCGGCGGCCGTCGCCCCGAACAGGGCGCCCCGCCGCCACTCCTCGGTGAGGAAGGCGGTGATGTTGCGCCGGATCGTGCCCCACAGCCGCTGGTCGTTCGGCTCGAACACCACCCACTGCGTGCCGAGGAGGATGGACTCCTCGACGTAGTTGAACAGCCGCCGGACGTTGATGTAGCGCCACGCCGGGTCGGAGGAGAGCGTGCGCGCGCCCCAGACCCGGACGCCGCGCCCGGGGAACGCCCGGATGCAGTTGACCCCGATCGGGTTGAGCAGGTCCTGCTCGCCCTTGGTGACGTTGTTCTGGAGGTCGACCACGCCCCGGACCACCTCGTTGGCGGGGGCCTTGTGCACGCCCCGCTCGGTGTCGTTGCGCGACCAGAGGCCGGCGAGGTGCCCGCTCGGCGGCAGGAACACGGCCCGGCCGGTGCTCGGGTCGAACACCTTCACCCAGGGGTAGTAGAGGGCCGCGTACCGGGAGTCGTAGCCGGCCTCGTCCTGCCGCCAGGCGCGCACCTGCTGGGCGGTCAGCTCCGGCGGCGGGTCGAGCAGGGCCATCCGGTCGCCCATCTGCTCGCAGTGCGAGATCAGGGCGAGCTGGGCGGCCTTCACCGCCTCCAGGTCGACGACCCCCTGCTGGTACGCACCCATCAGGTCCGGCGCGGCGACCATGGTGATCTCGTCGATGGCCTCCAGCCCGGCCAGGCCGGTGCGGGAGTCGACATCCCCGGCGAACTCGCCGGCGGTGAGGGCGGCCGGCACGGCGTCGCCGGGGGCGGTGGCCGGGGCCAGGGCGACGGTCTGGTTGGCGGGCCGGGCCAGCGCGTTGGCCGGGCCGACCTCCTCCATGGTGATCAGGTTGGACCGCTCGCGGACCTGGCTGACCACCGAGGTCTTGCTGTTGCGCCGGAACGAGCCGTCGTACTCCTCGACCGCCTGGCCGTCCCGGTGCACGACGAGCCGGAACCGGTCCTCGCCGGCCCCCTCGCCCTCGACGTCGGCGACCTCCACGGTGATCTCACCGCCGCCGCCGCCGGTCGGGAGGGCGGCGACCCGGAACGTGCCGAGCGCTGACGGCTCCCCGGCGGGCAGCGCCTTCTGCCCGCCCCGGCCGCCGGTCGTCCGGCCGGTCGACGGGTCGCCGATCCGCACGACGTAGCAGACGCCCCCGCCGTTGGCGAAGTACCCGTACACCGCGTGCGCCAGGTAGGCGCCCTCGACCATCCCGCCGAAGAGCTGGACGTACTGGCTCCAGTTGGTGACCAGGGTCGGCGCGTGGAAGGGCCCCTTCTCGGCGAACCCCAGGAAGGCGGTGACCGCGGTCCCGACGCCCTCGATGGGACGCGAACCGCTCTGCACCTCCTCCACGTACACGCCCGGGGACAGGTACGTCGGCATGCAAGCTCCTCTGCCAGGTCGGCGGACGCTGGCCAGCCTGCTCGGCCGGGGAGCCGGCGGGAAGGTCCCTACGGGCCGCGCGGGGGCAGACTCCCGCCCCGCAGGGGCAGGGGCGCGGGTGCCCGCCGGACGTGCGCCGTCCGGCGGGCACCGGGCAGGCAGCGGGCCCTGGGCCTGGCCGCGCGCACCTCGACCGGGCGTCCCGCCGGGGCTACCGTGAGACGCCGATGCCCGCCCGGGATCCGATGCCCGCGTGGCACGAGGAGGCCCCGACATGCGTCCCCCACGGTCCGGCCAGCACTCCGGCTCCCGCGACGACTCCGAGCGGGAGCGGCAGCAGCAGGTGCGCCCCGCCCCGCCCGCCGCCCGGCGCGTCGCCGGGCCCGCACCGGCCGGCGGCACCGGCCCGGGGGAGGCGCTCAGCCTGCAACGGACGGTGGGCAACCGGGAGACCGCCCGGCTGATCGAGCAGGAGCGGCACACGCACGGCGCGGGCTGCGGCCACGACGTGCCCGCCGTGCAACGCTCCACCGCGCCCGAGGTGCTGCGCGGCGGCGGCCGCCCCCTCGACGAGGCGGTCCGCGCCGACATGGAGGCGCGGCTCGGGGCGGACTTCTCCGACGTGCGGGTGCACGACGACGCGGCGGCCCGCACGTCGGCGGCGGAACTGGGCGCACGGGCGTACACCTCCGGCAGCCACGTGGTGCTCGGCGAGGGCGGCGGCGACCGGCGCACCCTGGCGCACGAGCTGACCCACGTCGTCCAGCAGCGCCTCGGCCCGGTCGCGGGCACCGACGACGGCAGCGGGCTGCGGGTCAGCGACCCCGACGACCGGTTCGAGCGGGAGGCCGAGGCGACGGCGTCCCGGGTGATGGCCGGCGACGCCGTCCACCTGGGCGGCGCGGCGGCCACCGGTGCGGTCGCCGCCGGCGGGCCGGCCACGGTGTCCCGCTCCGCAGATGCGGCCGGCCCGATCCAGCGGTGGTACACCGGCGAGGACCACGCCCGCCTGGCCGGCAACCGGAGCCCGGCCTACGACGAGCGCGTCAGGGACGCGACCACCCAGGCCGCCGTCGCCGACTTCGTCAACGGCCTGACCCGCAACCAGCTCGGCTGGTACGAGGACACCGACAGCATCCCCGGCACCCGGCAGGCCCTGATGGACGCCAGCCCCAGCCGCACCACCACCGATCCGTGGACCGACCAGATCATTCAGATGTGGCAGTGCGCGTCCTGCAGGAACGGCGTCGGCTACGCGGGCGTCGACCTCGGACACAAGGTCGACTGGCGGGCCTACCTGCACACGAAGGGCGTGCTGAACCTGGCCGAGGCCCGGGCGGCGTACAACGACCTGGACAACCTCCAGATCGAGTGCGCCACCTGCAACCGCAGCCACGACTTCGAGCGCAACTCGCAGGGCTCGTTCCGGGACGGCGGGGCGGCATACTCGTCGGAGCGCAGCAGCGACCGCGACTTCGTCGTCTCCGACAGCGCCTCGCTGTCGGGCGGCTCCGCGACGGGCACGCCCCCGCGCACCGGGTCCCCGATGGACGAGGGCTGACGGCCCGGCCGGCGACACCGGCCGGAGCCGACGAGCCTGCCGGAGCCGACGAGCCGGCCCGCCCGCTTCCCGTCAGGCGCGCCGGGCCCCCGCCCCGCCGCCCGGCGCGACCCGCCCGCCGTTCGCCGGCCCGGCCGGCAGGACCAGCCGGCCCAGCTTGCGATACTCGCGCCGGGCGGCGGCCGTCACCATCGCCATGGTCACCGGGCCGCCCGCCGCGGCGGCCAGGTAGCCGGCGCTGACCGCGCAGGCCCGGATGCCGCCCCCGCTCAGCTCGAAGTCCAGGGCGCACCGGTCCAGGTCGACGTCGGCGGCCCGGGGCAGCTCGGTGCCGAGGCACCGGTCCCACAGCGCCCGGCGCTGCGCCACGTCCGGCACCGGGAAGTCGACGATCACGTCGAGCCGGCGCAGGAACGCCTCGTCCAGGTTGGCCCGCAGGTTCGTGGTCAGCACGGCCACCCCGTCGAACGACTCCATCCGCTGCAACAGGTACGCGCTCTCCAGGTTGGCGTACCGGTCGTGTGCGTCGCCGACCTCGGAACGTTTGCCGAAGATCGCGTCCGCCTCGTCGAACAGCAGCACCCCGTTGACCCCGGCCGCCTCGGTGAAGATCCGCTCCAGGTTCTTCTCGGTCTGGCCGACGTACTTGTCGACCACCGTGGACAGGTCCACCACGTAGAGGTCGAGCCCCAGGTCGGCGGCGACCACCTCGGCCGACATCGTCTTGCCCGTGCCGGAGTCCCCGGCGAACAGGGCGGTCACCCCGCGCCCCCGGCCCCCGCCGGGGCGCAGCCGCCACCCGCCCAGCACCTGTTCGCGGTGCCGCACCCGCAGCGCCAGTTCGGCGAGCTGCTCCCGGACCGGGGCGGGCAGGACCAGGTCGTCCCAGCCGACGGCGGGCTCCACCCGCCGGGCCAGCCGCTCCAGCGCCGCCGCGTTCTGCGAGCGCACCCCCGCCCGTACGTGCCGCGGGGCGACCCGGTCGACGCCGTCGAGGACCGCGTGCTGCGCCGCCGCGACCGCCGCCCGCCGCACCTGGCCGGGCGTCAGCACGTACGCGGCCAGCTCCCGCTCCGGGTCGACGTCGGCGGCCAGCCCCACCGGCCGTCCGGCCAGCGCGTCCCGCCACAGCCGGGCCCGGTGCGGCGCGCCGACCGGGGCGGCGGTCACCAGCAGCGGGGACTCCTCGGCCCAGTCCGGATCCCAGCGCAACCGGCCCGTGAGCAGCACCGGCACGGGCAGCGCCGTGAGCCGGCGCAGGAGCCGGGCGTGGGCCGGGCCCGCCGCCGGGTCCAGGGCGTCGACCGGGCCGGCGACGAGCCCCGCCCGGCGCAGCCGGGCCTCCCGGACCACGGCGGCGAGGGACTCCGGCGGCGTCGGGTCGCCGCCGAGCGCGTCGAGGTCGAGGAGCAGGACCGACCAGCCGGCGGCGGCGAGGGCGGCGCAGGCCAGCCCCTCGGCCGTCCCGCCGGGCTCCTCCCGCAGGTAGGCCAGCCGGTCACCGGCGCGGATCGCCGCCGCCAACCCGCCGACCGCCGACCGACCCCGTTCCGGCTCCGGGCCCGGCCCGTCGGGCGCGACCCCGGGCGGCCGGCGGAGCAGGCCGTCGGCCCGCCCGTCGGCGGCGTCCGAGCCGAGCAGGTGACCGGTGACCCGGTCGGGGACCCGCAGGGTGCGGGTCAGGAAGGGCCGGTCGGCCTCCTCGACCAGGAGCAGGCCCCCGGCCACCAGCGGCCCGTCGGGGGTGAGCCGCGCCCGCCCCGGCCCGGCGACGGGGGCCACGCCGCAGAGCGACAGGGCCAGCCCGGTCGTGGCCCGGGGGCGGGTCACGTCGTCGTTGAGGTAGCCGTAGAGCTTCTCGTAGCGCCGGTCCAGGTCGGGCAGGAGCCCGATCAGCAGCAGCTCGACGTCCAGCGGGGTCAACGCGAAGTCCGCCGCCAGCTCCGCCAGCGGCACCCGTGCGCCCGCCGCCCGGGCCTGACCGGCCCACCGGTCGGCGGCCGCGACCGCCTCGGCGGCGATCTCGTCGGGGGCGGGCGGGGCGGGACCGTCCACGAGCCGCCAGGCGTCGTCGTCGGAGACCCGTAGCCCGCGCAGCGGGTCGTCCGGGGCCGGGTCGGCCGCCCGCGCGGCCAGCACGGCCCGCCGGACCCGCTGCTCCACCAGGAACAACCGGGCCCGCAGGTACGCGGTGCCGGGCGGCTCGGCGCGTCCCGCCGCCGGGCCGGCGACCGAGGGGCCGCCGGTCGGCGTCTCACTCGCCGGGCCACCGGGGCCGGGGCGGGCATCCGTGCCGTTCACGGAGCCCTCGGCGGCACGTCGGGCATCCGCGTCGACGGTGGCGGTCACCGGCGGTCGCCCCGGATCGGCCCGCCGGTGCCCTGCCGGCGCTGCCGCTCGGCGGCGGTGCCCCGCGCCCGGCGTATCCCGACGGGGGCGACGCCGTCGGCGGGATCCGGGTGGCGCAGCCGCCGGGCCTCCACCTCCACCGCCGGCCCGCCGCCGGTCCGGTCCCCGGCGCGCAGCCGGAGCCCGTCGGTGACGGGCTGGGCGGCGAAGGTCGCGGACGCCGCGATCGGCGTGGTCACCACCAGGTCCAGCGACGGCTTCAGCGAACCCCCGAGGGCCGACCAGATGTCGGCCAGCCCCCGGTCCCGCGACGGCGGCACCGCGACGCTCATCGGCACGGTCAGGCCCAGCGCGGCCAGCCCGCCGACCAGCCGGGACGGCGGCAGCACGTCGTGCACGACCAGCCCGGCCAGCAGCACCGACAGCAGCCGGTGCTCGTCCTGCGGCTGCGCCGTCCAGGCCGTCACCAGGTACGACAGGGCGAAGTACCGGGGCGGGCGGTGCTCCGCGACGACCGCGCCGTCGGAGTCGTACTCCTCGACCCGGCCCTCCCGGCGGTGGGTCAGCTCCTCGCGGACGTCGTAGAGGAACAGGTTCACCGTCGGGGCGTTGCGCCGGGCCTCCCACTCCCGGGTCGGCGCGTCGAAGGCGAGCTGCACGTCGGTGCCGGCGAGCATCTCGTCGGTCAGCAGCGCGTGCAGCGCCTCGTCCACCTCGTGGATCATCGTCGTCCCCTCACCAGCCGCGGAACAGCAGGCCGGGCGGCTGCTGGGCGGGCAGGACCACCCGGAAGTCGGCGCGGACGGTGCCGAAACCCGGGCCGGTGGCCAGGATCCGGCGGGGCCCGAGCTGGTCGCGCGGCACCACCAGCAGCTGCGCGGCGAACGTGCCGTCGGCCGCCGGCACGGCCGGGTTCGCCGCCGAGGTCAGGCCGACGTCCCAGGCCAGCCGCACCGCCACGCCGGGCGGGAAGTCGATGCCCCGCACGGAGGTGACGAAGCCGGGCGGCCCGATGGCCGGCACGGCGACGATCCGGGGTTGCAGCACCCGCAGCGGCGCCTGGGTGGTGTCGTCGAGACCGCCGTCGGCGGCCACCGTGCCGCGCACCGTCGTCGCCGTCGCCTCGTCCGGGGCCAGCACGAACTCCAGGGACCGGCCGGCGCCCGGGGCGAGGTCGGGGACCGGGCAGGAGGTCGCGGTGCACCCCGCCGGCCGGGTGCGCACCGGCACCCCGGCCGGCAGGGCGGGGGTGATCCGGACCCCGGTCGCCGGCCGGCCGCCGGTGTTGCGGACCGTGTAGGTCACCGTGACCGTCCCACCCACGTACGCCGGGACGGGGTCGACCGTGACCGTGATGTCGAGGCCCGCCGGCGGGGGGCCGGTGGGCGGCGGGCCCGTCGGCGTCGGCGTGGCCGTCGGGGTCGGCGTGGCCGTCGGGGTGGCCGGGGGCGGGGTGGTCGTCGGCGGCGGGACCGGGACGACCGTCACCGGCACCGACGTCGTGTTGTCCGAGGGCCGGGCGTCGGCCGTCCAGCCCCCCACCGTCCACTCCAGCGGGTACGTCCCGGCGGTCACCCCGGTCAGCTCCACGCGGACCCGCACCGTGTTGCCCAGCCCGACCGGCCCCAGGTCGCAGCCCGGCGGGGCGAGCTGGCAGGAGCCCACCTCCGGCGTCAGCGCGGTGACCCGGACCCCGGCGGGCACCCGCAGGTCGAGGCGGACGTTCGCCGCCGGGGTCGGCCCCCGGTCGGTCACCGTCAGCGTCAGCGTGGTGCGTTCGCCGATCCGCACCGGTGCCGGCGGCTGCTCGACGGCCGTGGCCAGGTCCACCGACCGCTGCCAGGTCGGCTTGCGGTGCCGGCCGGGGAACTCCCAGGTCAGCCCGTCGAAGACGGCGGTGTCGAAGTCGTACGTCTTGACGTACTCGGGGCTGGCCGGCTCGGTGTACCGGCGCGAGTTGAAGGCGAGCCGGTGCCCGTCCGGCGACCAGGCGACGTCGCGCGGCCGGTGCGGCCCGTCCGGCGGGGCGACCAGCGGGCCGGCGCAGCCCACCCCCGGGGTCTGCGGCGCGAGCACCTGGCAGTCGTCGCCGTCGGTGCCGGTGACGACCAGCCCGTCGGGGCCCCGGCCGAACGCGATCCGGCCGCCGTCCGGGGAGAAGCTCGGGCCGTAGTCCGCCCCGACACACCCGGGGCAGCCGGCGTCGGTCAGGTCCCGCTGCCCGCTGCCGTCGCGGGCGTCGACCGTCCAGACGTGACTGTCGGCCGCCGCCCCGTCCGGCTGGCCCCGCACCAGGGCCAGCCTCGACCCGTCCGGCGACCAGGCCGGCTGGCTGTCGGAGCGGTCCGGGTCGCCGCCCGACCCGACGGTGAGCAGGTGCTCCCCGGTGGTCACGTTCGCCACCACCACCCGGCTGGGCCCGCCCGGCCCGGCGAGCGCGTACGCGACGCGGGTGCCGTCCGGCGACCACACCGGGTCGGTCTCGATGTCGGTGTCCCCGCGATCGGCGAGGGGAAGCAACCGGGGATCGCCGCCGTCGGCGTCGACGATCCAGAGGCGGGACACCCGGTTGCCGCCCACGGTCTCGAACCGGTTCACCACGATCCGCCGGCCGTCCGGCGAGTAGTCGGGGCGGGCCGTCCACGGGTCGCCGTCGACGGGCCGCCACAGCAGGTCCGGGTCCGTCGCCGCCCCCGGGTCCTCCCGCAGCACGGTCAGCCCGAGGTCACGGGGGTCGGTGGCGTCGGGGCGGACGTCCTGCAACGTCACCGTGTACCGGTCCGGCGCGCTCGTGCGGCTGACCACCAGCACCGGCGTGCCCGCACCCGGCGGGACGTACCAGGCGGGGTCGCCGACGAGGCGGTCCTCGGCGAGGCGGAGCACCGCCTCGCACGGGCACCAGTCGGGGCGCGGCACCCCCGTGTAGACCAGGTCGGCCGCCCCCCGCGTGCCGTCGGCGGTGGTGCGGCTCAGGAACGCCAGGGTCGTCCCGTCCGGCGACCAGCTCGGCTGGTGGCTGTCCCACGACGGGGCGAGCAGCAGCCGGTCGTCGCCCCCGACGGTGTTGATCAGGTGGATCTGCCGGGCGGCCGGGTCCTGCGGCGCGGCCGTGTACGCGATCCGGTCGTGCGTCGGGTCCGGGTCCCACGCCGGCTCCCCGGCCCCCTCCGGCCGGGCGGTCAGCGCGGTCACCGGCCCGCCGTCGACCGACGCCCGGTGCACCTGCGGCACGCCCGCGTCGTCGCGCCGCTCGAACGCCAGCGTCGTGCCGTCGGGTGACCAGGTGGGCCGGCGGTTGTCGTTGGTGCCGTCGGTGACCTGCCGCAGCCCGGTGCCGTCGACGCCGACCACGAAGATGTCGTGCCAGCTCCCCACGCCCTCCCGGGTCTGCTCGAACGCGACCCGGGTGCCGTCCGGCGACACCGTCGGCGAGCCGGCCACCTGCGCCGGGTCGTCGACCAGGCAGGTCGGCTCCTCCGCGCCGCGGCGCACCCAGAGCTGGGCCAGCTCCGACGCGCGCCGGCTGACCCAGACGACCACGTCGCCCGTGGCGGAGACCTCGTCGTCGAAGTGCGCCGGACCGCCGCCGAACAGCGGCGGCGTGGTCGCCTCCGCCCCGGTGCCGGAGACCACGCCGATGCTGCGGTGCCCGGTGCCCAGGTAGGCCACCCGCAGGTCGGTGACCGGCGGCAGGTCGGCCGGCTCGGCGTACGACGCCCGGTCGGGCGGGACGGCCAGCGCCCACGCGCCCAGCAAGGCGGCGACCGCCGTCGCGGCGGCGACGAGGGGGGACCTTCGGGTGGGACGCAATCGACACCTCGACGGGAGACGGCGGGCGGCCACGTCGCGCACGGCCCAGAGGGCCATCGTGGCCGCCCGCCACCGCCCGGCACAGGGACCGCCGGCCAGGGACCGGGGCAGAACCTCCGCCGGTACGGGCAACGCCCGCCGCACCGGCGGCCCCGGTCCCCCGCCCGGCCGGCCCCGACACGGCCCGGCCCCGGCGCGCTCAGATCAGGTCGTGCCGCAGCGCGTACGCCACCGCGTGCGCCCGGTTGCGCAGGTGCAGCCGGGTCGTCATGCCGTGCACCACGTTCTTCACCGTCCGCTCCGAGTACGACAGCTTCGCCGCGATCTCCCGCGTCTCGAACCCGTCGGCGACCAGCCGCAGCACGTCCACCTCCCGCGAGCTGAGCCCGCCCAGGCTCAACCCGCGCGGGTCGAGGACCTCCCGCTGGAGCCGGCGCATCTGGTTCAGCAGCCGGCCGAGCAGGTCGGCGGGGACGCTCCCCTCGCCCCGCGCCGCCGACAGGATCACCTCGACCAGGCGGCCGGCGGACGCCTCGCCGCGGCGTACCACCCCCACCACCCCGCACTCGACGGCGGCCGACAGTTGGGCGTCGTCGATGGTGGCCGGCACCAGCACCAGCCGGTTCTGCTCCCGGCGCAGCCGCCGCAGGACCTGCGCCACCGGCGGGGTCAGGCTGTCCACGACGACCAGGGTCACCGCCGCGTCGGCGGCCTCCGCCTGGGCCAGGACCCTGACCTCGGGACGACCGGTGAGCTGGCCCGTCACCCCCGTCCACGAGATCGGATCGGTCGCGTGCACGTAGACCGGTATCCGCTGCATCCTCGCCTCCTCTCCCCGTGCCGACGGTCCGCGCGCCGCCGGCACGGCGAGTATGGGTGCGCTGTCTTTGCGTGTACTTAACGTCGCCCGGCGGGCAGCGACCTCTGCCCGTCGTCGTACCCCGATGGCCCCTGACAGGCCCCAGTGGCGCTCCTACGCTCCAGCAGATGCGCGCATCGGCGAATCTGGCCAGCACCTCCGTGAGCGTCGCCCCCGGCGGCGAGGTCGAGGTCCCGGTCACCGTGCGGAACGCCGGTGACACGGTCGAGGCGTACCGGTTCGAGGTCCTCGGCGTGCCGGACGAGTGGGTGACCGTGCAGCCGCCCACCCTCAACCTCTACCCGGCGGGCTCGGACACCGTCACCGTCACCTTCCGCCCGCCCCGCTCCGCCCGGGTGGACGCCGGCGACCGGCCCTTCGGCGTCCGGGTCATCCCCGCCGAATACCCCGACTCCGCCGTGGTGGAGGAGGGCGTCCTCACCGTCGAGCCGTTCACCGAGCTGGCCGCGCAGGTGCAGCCGCCGTCGCGCAGCGGGCTGCGCGGGGCCCGCTACCGCATCGACACCGACAACCTCGGCAACCTGACCGAGCAGGTCGGCCTCGTCGCCGCCGAGGGCACCGACCAGGTGACGTTCGCGCTGCCCGCCGAGCCGGTCACCGTGCCCAACGGCACCCGCGCCGAGACCCCGCTGCGGGTACGCGCCCGCCGGCTGCTGTGGTGGGGCGCACCGAAGGAGTACCCGTTCGTCGTCGAGCTGCGCGCCTCGGACGGCCGGGCCCGCGGCCTCGACGCCGTCTTCGTCCAGCGCCCGGTCATCTCGGCGGGCCTGCTGAAGCTGCTGGCGGCGCTGCTGGCCCTGCTCCTGGCGTTGCTGGCCCTCTGGTTCGGGTTGCTGCGCCCGCAGGTGGAGACCGCCGCCCGGGAGGCGGTGGAGGCGGAGCAGGCCCGGCAGGTCGCGCAGGGCGAGCCGGTGCCCAGCGCCGCACCGAACCCGGCCCCGACGACGGCCCCGCCCGGCGCGGACACGCCGGGCGGCGGCACCCCCGGCGACGGCAGCACCGACGGCAGCGGGGTGGGCGGCCCCGCCGGTGCCGGTGGCCTCGGCGGGGAGCAGTTCTCCGTCGCCATCACCTTCCGCACCAGCCCCAACGGCTCGGCGGAGCGCGGCTACACCGTCCCGGCCGGGAAGACGTTCCTGCTCACCGACTTCCTGGTCGACAACGTGCAGGGCGACGAGGGCACGCTGACGGTCACCGCGAACCAGGTGCGGGTCGTCACCTACGCCCTGGAGAACTTCCGCAACCAGGACTACCACTCCGTCACCCCGATCCGCGTTCCCGC
Organism: Micromonospora sp. WMMD712; assembly: GCF_029581295.1. Taxonomy (NCBI): domain Bacteria; kingdom Bacillati; phylum Actinomycetota; class Actinomycetes; order Micromonosporales; family Micromonosporaceae; genus Micromonospora; species Micromonospora sp. WMMD712. The sequence goes on along the minus strand of NZ_CP120743.1, from coordinate 4,008,301 downwards.
CCGGGGCCGGGTGACCCTCACGGTCGTCTGCCGCCGCCCCGGCACCCCGGCCAACGCCCCCCGGGCCACCACCTGCCGCGAGTCGCTCTACCTCAACGGCATCCTCAGGGACAACCCCGACCCGGAGGACTGAGCCCCGCGCTCCCCGCCGCTCCCGTCGTACCCCGTGGGTCAGGTCCGGGTGCCCGCGGCCCGGCGGGCGCGCTCGGCCCGCCGCCGCACCTGCTGGTACGCCCCCGTCAGTCCCATCGCCCGGCGGACCTCGACCAGCGTGCGCCGCACCTCGGCCCTGGTCCGTTCCGTGCCGTCGACGATGAGCTGGTCGACCAGGCCGGGCTCGGCCTCGATCCGGGCCCGCCGCTCGCGGATCGGGTCGAGGAACCGGTTCAGCGCCACCGCGAGCTGCTCCTTGACCTCGACGTCGCCGACCCGCCCGGCCCGGTACCGCTCCTTCAGGTCCGCCACCTGCGCCCGGTCGGCGTTGAACACGTCGTGGTACGCGAACACCGGGTTCCCCTCCACCGTGCCCGGCACGTCCGCGCGCACCCGGTTCGGGTCGGTGTACATCCCCATGACCGCCCGGCGGACGGTGGCCGCGTCGGCGGAGAGCGAGATCGCGTTGCCCAGGCTCTTGCTCATCTTGCGCTGCCCGTCCGTGCCGACCAGCGACGGCGTCTCGGCGACGATCGTCTCCGGTACGGGGAAGACCTCCCCGTAGAGGTGGTTGAACCGGCGGGCGATCTCCCGGGTCACCTCGACGTGTGCCGCGTTGTCCTTCCCGACCGGCACCACCTGCCCCTT